>JADKGC010000020.1 GCA_016717205.1 Candidatus Flexifilum breve | reverse complement strand
CGGGAAATTCGACGAATCGGTGTTCATGCTCAAGCAGGCGATTGAACGCGGCCTGAAGTCGCGCTTCATCAACCTTGAGGCGCTGCTCGCCGAGGCGGAAGGCGCGCTCGAACGGCAGGTGCGCTTGCGCGAAATCGAGCTCGAATACAAGAACATCGCCGAACTGGTCAAGCGCAAGTGGACGCGCCCGATGGGCTGTCAGGCGTTCCAGGCCTTCCGCAAGGATGTGCCGAACTACGACCCGGATAACCTCGCGGAAATCTGCGCGAACGAACAAATCTCGCGCCAGGCACAACCGCAGGCGGCTCCGCGCGCCACCAAAGGCGGGATCCCGCTGCTGGAATGGTGCGAAATCCCCGCCGGGATTCTGCACATTGGCGAGAACGGCAAGGGGTCGCAGCGCGATACGCTGCATGTTGAGGCCTTCCAACTGGCAAAGTACCCGGTGACGAACGGGCAGTTCCAATTGTTCATCGACGACCCGCGCGGCTACGCCAATCAGTCGTGGTGGGGTTTCTCGCCGTACGCGGCGGAGTGGCGGCGGCTGAACCCGCAGCCCGCGGCCTCGCAGTTTCAGGGCGCGGATCGTCCGCGCGAGAATGTGACATGGTTCGAAGCGGTGGCGTTCGCCTGCTGGCTCAGCGACAAGCTCGGCATGCAGATCACGCTGCCGACGCGCCAGCAGTGGCAGCGCGCCGCACGCGGTGATGATCAACGCGTGTACCCGTGGGGCAACGAGTTTGACACCACGCTGTGCAACACGCGCGAAAGCCGACTGCGCCAGACAACGCTGGTCATGCGCTACGTGAACGGCACGAGCCAGCACGGCGTGTACGACATGGCAGGTAACGTGTGGGAATGGTGTCTGAATGGCAACTATGACGACACCGATAAGTCGAGTAATGCGCCGCGGTCAGTGCAGGGTGGATCGTTCATCAGCGCGCACGAACGCGCTCAGACGGGCTTCACCTTCAAGCTCAGCCCGGAATATCATTACGGCAGCATCGGCTTCCGCTTGGCGTGCGTGCGCTGAACGCGGACAAATAAGTGTAAATAAAAAAGGACGCGGTTGCTACCGCGTCCTTTTGATTCAGTTCGCTTATTTCGCGACGGTTTCGGTTGAACTGCCATTCGCCGACGGTTCCGGCTCTTCTTCACGGCGGAACTGGCTCATGTACAGGTCGTAATATGCGCCACGCTTTTCCAGCAGCGACTGATGCGTCCCGCGCTCGATGATCTCTCCGTCCTTGAGCATCATCACCAGATTGGCATTACGGATCGTGCTCAGGCGGTGGGCGATGACGAAGCTGGTGCGTCCCTTCAAGATCTGCTCAAACGCCTTCTGGATCAAGCGTTCGGTGCGCGTATCGACGCTGGAGGTCGCTTCGTCGAGGATGAGGATGCGCGGGTTCATGAGGGCGACGCGCGCAATGGCGATCAACTGGCGCTGCCCCTGACTCAAACCGCTGCCGCGCTCGCCGAGCACTGTCTGGTAGCTTTCCGGCAGGCGTTCGATGAACGTGTCGGCGGCCACCACTTTCGCGGCGGCAATCACTTCCTCGTCGGTCGCGCCAAGGCGGCCATAGCGGATGTTATTCATCACCGTGTCAGAGAAAAGGAAGGTGTCTTGCAGCACGATGCCGATTTGCTGACGCAGGCTTTCCTGCGTGACGGTGCGCACGTCGATGCCGTCAATGCGCACTACGCCATCCATCACGTCATAGAAGCGCGGGATGAGGTTAATGATGGTCGTCTTGCCCGCGCCGGTCGGGCCGACGATGGCGACCATCTGCCCGGTTTCGGCGACGAAATCGACGCCCTTCAGCACGGGTTGATCTGACTTGTAGCCCGCCTGAACGTGATCGAACTCCACGCGCCCTTGAATCTGCGGCATGACTTTGGCGTTCGGCTGATCTTCGATTTCGATTTCGGTGTCGAGTAAGCCAAAGATGCGCTCACCGCCCGCCACCGCGCTTTGAATGTTGGCCCAGAGCACTGCGATCTGCGTGATCGGCTGGTTGAAGCGCTGAATGTACTGCAGGAAGGCGAACACCGTGCCCAGTGAGATGATCTCCGTGCCGAGCAGCGGTTCATTGCGCAGTACCGACAGCCCGCCGACGACCACCACCAGACCGAGCGCGACATAGCCGAGCGCTTCCAGCACGGGGTTGAGCGCGCTGGTGAAGCTCGCCGCGCGCACATTCGCATCACGGTTGGCGGCGTTGGTGCGTTTGAACTGGTCGATGCTCTCTTCTTCACGGTTGAAGGCCTGCACTTCGCGCACCCCGGCGATGCTCTCCTGCAGACCCGCGTTCACGCTGCCCATCTGTTCGCGCGACTTGCGGAAAGCCTTGCGCGCCTGATTCGAGAAATAGACGGTGGCCCGAGCAGAATGAACACAATCGAGGTCAGCCCGGCGACTTTGGTGTCGAGCGTGACCGCGTCGAGCGTCTCCTGCCCGCCGTCGACCGCAGTTTGCACAGTCGGATCAAACCAGCGTTCGATCCACGGACTTCCTGCCCGGCGAAGGACTGCGCGGCACGGGGGAACAGGTAGCAATCGACTGCCTGCCCGATGTAGTCTGGTGACGCGACCTGCGTCCAGTTGCGGTCACGACCAGCACCAGCGCGATCACCACGCCAAACCAGTTGCGCCGGAAATACCCACCAAAGCGCCGCAGCGTCGAACTGACATTGCCGGCTTTGCTGGCTTCGTTCTCAAACAGACGGCGGCCGCCGTCAATACCCATCATGGCGTTAGGCCTCCTGCGCTGTGCTGGACTCGTCGACGGCAGCGTCGCCGACTAACTGCGAATGGTAAATCTCGGCGTAAATCGGGCTGCTCTCCATCAGCTCTTCGTGCTTGCCGGAAGCGACGACGCGCCCCTTGTCCAGAACGAGGATCATGTCGGCATTGAGCACTGTCGAAATGCGCTGCGCGATGACAAAGCTCGTGCGGCCTTCCATCAACCGATCTAGCGCTTTCTGGATGCGGTATTCGGTGATCAGGTCGACGCTGCTGGTCGAATCGTCGAGGATGAGAATGCGCGGGTTGAGCAGCAGGGCGCGCGCGATGGCGATGCGCTGCTTCTGCCCACCCGAGAGCGTCGAGCCGCGTTCGCCGACTGGTGTATTGTAGCCGTCGGGGAAGGTCATGATGAAGTCGTGCGCGGCGGCGGCTTGCGCGGCGGCGATCACTTCGTCATCCGTTGCGTCGGAGCGCCCGAAGGCGATGTTGTCGCGAATTGTTCCGCTGAACAGGTTCGTTTCCTGCAGCACGATACCAATTTGTGAGCGCAGGCTGTCCAGCGTGACGTCGCGCACATCGTGGCCGTCGATCAGGATTGCACCTTCACTGGTATCGTAGAAACGCGGGATCAGGTTAATGATGGTCGTCTTGCCCGACCCGGTGCCGCCCAACAACGCGACCGTCATGCCCGGTTTGGCTTCAAGGCTAACTTTTTGCAGCACCGGGTCGCCGCCGCCGAAGTAGCGGAAGGTCACGTCTTTGAATTCGAGATGTCCCTGAATGGGCGGCAGGGTAATCGCATCGGGCTTATCGGTGACGTCGCTCTTGGCGTCGAGAATCTCGAAGATGCGCGTGGCGGAGGCACCGGCCTGTGCCATCAGCGAGATGATGAAGCCCAGTTGACCGAGTGGGAAGAACACGTAGATCACATATAGGCTGAACTTCTGATAATCGCCGAGCGAGAGCGTGCCGTCAAGGATTTGCCGACCGCCGAAATAGAGCAGGGCGACCTGACCCAACTGCGCGATCAGGAAGATGACTGGGAAGAGGAACGAAAAGGTCCGCGACACCTTCAACTGCTGCGCGTACAAGTCGAGGGTGGACTTGTCGAAACGCTTCTGTTCGTAACCTTCACGGGCGAAAGCGCGCACCACTTTGATGCCCGCCATGTTCTCTTGCAGAATCGTGTTGAGCGCGGACAGGCGCATCTGGATCTGCACGAAGAGCGGCTGGCTGACCGCGCCGAAGATGATGAACGTCACCAGCGCGATCGGCAGGATCGGCAGCACCACCAGCGTCAACTGCCAGTTAGACAGCACGAGGATGAGCAGCGTGACGACCAGCAGCAGGAAGGCCTGCGCCGCCAGCACCAACCCCTGTGCGATGAACAAGCGCAGTTTTTCGACATCGTCGGTCGCGCGGATCATGAGTTGCCCGGTCTGGTTCTGGTCATGGTAGCTGAACGAGAGCCGCTGAATCTTAGCGAAGATCTCGTTACGGAGGTCAAAGGCGATGCCCTGCGACAGACTTTCCGCCATGAAGGCCTGCACGAACGAGAATGCACCGCGCATGATGGCGAACAGCACGATCAACACGACTGCGCCGATCAGCCACGATTCGGCGTTAGCCTGAAACTCACGGAGTTGATCGAGCGTGTAACCTGCGCGCTGCGCGGCGACATTTTGAAAGAGTGCCGGGACGCTGTTGAAGATCGTGTTGGCAATAGTTCCCTGTGTGATCGAGTCGATCATGTTCTGAACGAGCTGCGGCACGGCGAGCTGCGCCAGCGTTGCCACGATCAGCGCGCCATAGGCAATGGCTGTCGTGCGGCGCTGCCGTCCGAGATAGCGAATAGCGCGTCCTAAACCGCCGTTACTGCTGCCTTTAGAGCGCTGGCGACCGCGTCCCCATGAAGCTGATTGTGCTGCCAATCTTAAATCCTCCGTAAGCCGAACTCAACGAGGTGAAACTAGGTCGGATCAGCCGATGCGGGGCCGATCACACGAGTAAGCCTGAATGCGGGTCGTCACATCGCGCAGCATTTCCACCCCACCCGGCAGGTGCTGCACGACTTCGCGCAGCAGCGTTAACAGCGACTGCGCCTTGTCCGCGCCCAGTTCGTTCATGCACACATATAACATGTCATTTTCGTGCGCAAGTGGGATGCGGTTCAAAAGTGCTGTGCCGGCCTCCGTGATGTTCAAGGGCAGGCGACGGCGATCCGTCGGGTCTTTGCCGCGCGTCACGAACCCTTTACGCTCCAGCGCGTCGATCACCGGGACAAGGGTTGATGGGTCGAGAATGAACTTTTTGCTCAGCTCGCTCAAGGTGAATGGCTGACCCTGCAGGGCGCGCAGAATCCCGTATTGCAAGCCGCTGATGCCGAGATCCGCCTGCTCGATTTGTTCTTCCATGTCGCGCATGGACAGCCGCGCGATCATCGACATGAGAATACGGATCTCAATCGTCGTGCCGAACAGCGTTGTTTCTGTCATAGATCGTTTGGTATCCAATGATTTGCTTACCAACTATAGTGGAGGCCGTGATGACCCGTCAACTAGCCAATGGATCAGTTGCCTTGGAGATTGCACCGTCCGCCATCGGCAAGTAAACTAGAGTAGGGATACGGTGATAGGGACGCATATGTCGAACAAGCTGCTGATTGAACGATTGTTGAGCGATCTGCGGGGGGATGACGAGGACAAGCAGCGTCAGGCTATCTACCGGCTGCTCGAACTGGCTGACCCGATGACGATCCCGGCTCTGCTCGAAGCGCTGCGGGATGGACAGGAAGAAATTCGTTCAGTGGCTGCCGAGGCGCTCGGCGTAATCGGCGAAAACGATGCGCTGCATGGGCTGGAATTCGCCCTCCTGAACGACGAGAGTGATGATGTGCGGGTGGCCGCGGCCAAGGCGCTGGGCACGATCGGCGATGTGACGTCGGTTCCGGCGCTGCTGCAGGCGCTGAAGACGCCGAACACTGATGTGTGGCACAGCGCGGCGGAGTCGCTGTGGCTGATGAACGAGGACGTGATGCCGCATGTGATTGTTGCGCTCACGAGTCGCGATCACGACACGCGTCGGGTGGCACTGCAAGCGGCGTTGTGGCTGACCGCTGAATATGATGATGACGAAGTTAACGACCGTGACGACTATGAGTGGCGCGATGCATGGGGCTGGTGGAATTGACGCCTTTTCGGTATGCTAATTAAGCAGATCTGAATCATGTTTATTGTCACTCAGGAGAGATAACGATGCCAGCACGTACCGCAACGGCGATTTGGAATGGCAATTTGCAGCAGGGCAACGGCACGCTCAAGACGGGCAGCGGCGCAGTTCAGGGCGCTTACTCGTTCCCGTCGCGCTTCGAAGATGGTCAGGGCACCAACCCGGAAGAACTACTCGGTGCGGCGCACGCGGGCTGCTTCTCGATGGCGCTGGCGGCGAGCCTGTCCCGTCAGGGGTTCACGGTCAACAACATCAGCACGACCGCGCACGTCCACCTCGAAAAGGGCGAAGCAGGCTTCTCGATCAGCCGCATTGACCTGGTGACGCGCGGCAGCGTTGAGGGCATCGACGACGCCAAGTTCAAGGAAGCGGCGGAAGCCACCAAGACGGGCTGCATTGTGTCGCGCGCCCTCTCCGCGGTGCCGATGACGATTGACGCGGCGCTCGCCTAGCGCGTGCAGCAGCACTTGCGAACGCCGGAAACTCTCCGGCGTTTTTGTTTCCCCACATTTGACAGACTCAGCTAACTCATGCTATCCTCATCTTTGTGAACACACGGAATCAGTGTGGTGTACTGCTGCCCGGATGCACAGTACAGAATGGGGGAAGCCGGTGAAAGTCCGGCGCTGTCGCGCAACGGTAACGGCGTAATTTAGCCGAAGCCCGATTACCCACCGCACTGCTCCTCGTGATCCACCTTCGCAGATAAGGGGGAACGAGATGCTTGGTAACTCCATTCCTCCCGCCGCTGGCGGGTTTTTTGTTCCCCCTTGGAACGAAGGCCTTGTATCCAACCTTAGGGGGACTTCCACAATGAAGGTTTCTGCAATTTTTTGTTTGTTCGTCGGGCTGCTGTTGGGCACCGCGGCGTTCGCGCAAGACGCCGCGAATGTGACCGAAGGCTGTGTCGCCACCTATGACGCCAGTGTTGATTACTTCCCGGATAAGGCCACAGTCGCATACGCTGAAGGTTTCACCATCGAGTACTTCAACAACTACAAAGTGATCACCGTCACCCGTCCGTGGGTGGGCGCGGAAACGCCGTTCACCTATGCGCTGGTACAGTGTGGCACGCCCGCGCCGGAAACGGCGACCTTTGACGCCGTGATCGAAGTGCCGATCAACCGCCTTGTCAGTATGTCGACAACCTATCTCCCGAGCCTCGTTGAACTGGATGTGGTGGATACGCTGGTCGGCGTTGATGAGTTCGACTTCGTGTACAGCGCGGATGTGCGCGCGCGAATTGACGCGGGCGACATCGTGGAAGTCGGCGGCGGGTCGCTGGTGAACGTCGAGCAGGTGCTCGATCTCGATCCCGACCTCGTGATGACGTATGGCCTGGGCAGCTCTGACTATGACGCGCATCCCGTCCTCATCGATGCCGGTATCCCGGTCGCGCTGAATGGCGATTTCAATGAGACCTCGCCGCTCGGTCGCGCCGAATGGGTGAAGTTTGTGGCGGTCTTCTACAACCGGGAAGCGGATGCCACCGCGTTGATGGAAACGGTTGCTGGGGAGTATCAATCACTGTCGGAACGCGCCCGCAGCACCGATAGCCTGCCGACCGTCTTGGTCAACGCGATGTTCGGCGACACCTGGTACGTCTCGGGCGGACAAAGCTACATCGCGCAGTTGATCGCGGATGCGGGTGGTCAATATGTGTGGGCCGTCGACGAGTCGACCGGCGGGCTGCCGCTCTCGTTTGAGGCGGTGCTGGATGCGGCGCAGGACGCCGACGTGTGGATCAATCCGAACTTTTGGTTCACACTGGCGGATGGGTTGGCAGAAGACGAACGTTATGCCGATTTTGCCGCGTTCGAGAACCAGCAGGTGTTCAACAATGTGGCGCGCGTGACGCCGACAGGCGGCAACGATGCGACCGAACTCGGCGCGCTGCGCCCCGATCTCATGCTGGCCGACCTGATCCGGATGTTCCACCCGGGTCTGCTGCCCGACCATGAGTTCTTCTTTTATACGCGGTTGCAGTAACGAAGGATGATCCGATGAGCGAGATCACGCTGGAACGCGCGCAGGCGGCGGAGCAGATGATCTGGTCACGACGGCGGGCGGCGTTGATCGCGCTGGCGGTGGGGTTGGCGGCGGCTTTTGCCGCCAGCCTCGCGCTCGGCTCGGTCAGCATTCCACTCGGCGATATCCTCACCATCCTGCGGGGTGGAGAGGGCGCGCGTGCATCCTGGACGACGATCGTCATGGAATTTCGCTTGCCCAAGGCGCTCACGGCGGCGTTGGCGGGGACAGCGCTCTCGGTCAGCGGCCTGCTCATGCAGACGCTGTTTCGCAATCCGCTGGCCGACCCGTATGTACTCGGTATCAGCTCGGGCGCGAGTCTCGGCGTGGCATTGGTCGTGCTGGCGACCGCCTCAGCGGGCGTCAGCCTGTTCTCCGGCCTGACGTTCGTCGGCGATGTTGGCCTGATTACGGCGGCGAGTCTCGGCGCGGCGCTGGTGCTGGCGGTCGTCGCCGTGATCGCGCGGCGCGTGCGCCACACGATGACGCTGCTCATCATCGGCTGATGGTCGGCTATATGACTGGGTCGCTGGTGAGCATCCTCATGCACTTCAGTATTCCGGATCGCATCCAGACCTATGTGAACTGGACGTTCGGGACGTTTGGCGGCGTGACCTGGTCGCAAATGCCGTTGTTCGCCGTTGCTATCCTGATCGGTCTCGTGACCGCAAGCATGGTCGCCAAGCCACTGAACGCGTTCCTGCTCGGAGAAACCTACGCGCGCAGCATGGGCGTGGATGTGCGGCGGGCACGCTGGGCGATTCTGGCAGCAGCGTCGCTGCTGGCGGGCGCGGTGACTGCGTTCTGTGGACCGATCGGGTTTTTGGGCGTAGCGGTGCCGCATCTGTGCCGGATCTTGCTCGGCACGTCGGATCATCGCTATCTCATGCCCGCCACGGCGTTGCTCGGCGCGGCGCTAGCGCTGGTCGCCGATGTGATCGCACAGGTGCCCGGCGCGCAGGTCGTGCTGCCGCTGAATGCCATCACCGCGTTGATCGGCGCGCCCGTGGTCGTGTGGGTGATCCTCGCGCGGCGCAATTTGCGGGAAACGTTCAGCGCATGAACCAGACGATCATTTTGTGCGCCGAAGGATTGAGCATCGGCTACGCGAAGAAATCGGTTGCCGCCCACCTCAATTTGACGCTGTCGGCGGGCGAATTGGTGTGCTTGCTCGGGCAGAATGGCGCGGGCAAATCGACGCTCATCCGCACATTGGCGGGCATGCAGGCGCCGTTGGGTGGGCGTACGCTGGTCATGGGGCAGGATGTGCGCAAGCTCGACGCGCGGACGCTGGCACAGCGGCTGAGTGTGGTGCTCACCGAACGCGTTGATGCGGGGGCGCTCACCGTCTACGACTTGGTCGCCTTGGGGCGCTACCCGTATACGGACTGGACGAGCCGCCTGCAAGAGGACGATAAAGCGGCGGTCGCGCGCGCGATTGAAGCCGTTGGTGCAGCGGACCTGGCGTATCGCCCCGTCGGAGAATTGAGCGACGGTGAACGCCAGAAAGTGATGATCGCCCGGGCGTTGGCGCAGGAACCCGCGTTGATGATCCTCGACGAGCCGACCGCCTTCCTCGACCTGCCGCGCCGCGCGGAAATCATGTTCCTGCTGCGTGACTTGGCGCGGACGAGCGGACGGGCGATTTTGCTTTCCACGCACGATCTCGATCTGGCGCTGCGCACCGCCGATCGGGTCTGCCTGCTGGCCAACGGCAGGCTGACAGAAGGCGCGCCGGAAGACCTCGTATTGAGCGGCGCGTTCGCTTCCGCGTTTCAGAATGAGGGCGTGACCTTCAATGTCAGCGAGGGCGCGTTTCATGTCGAACGCCCGCACCCGACGCCGATCAAGTTAATCGGCAGTGGGATCTATCGCGTGTGGACGCTGCGCGCGCTTGAACGGGCGGGCTTCGCCGTCGTTGAGAACTGCGTTGATTGCGTGGAAGTGACTGCCGGGTCGCACGGGGTGCGTTATCAAGTACAGCGCGGCGGACAGAGCCGCGAATACGACACGATTTATGCGTTGCTTGCCGGATTGAGGGGATAGTGATGGGGCGAGGCGTGGGAAAGGCGGACCCCACCCCCCCCCCCCCGTGAGCCTCCGCTCCCCCTTGCGTGGGAGAGGGTTGAAATCAGGGCAGGAACCCCACGTGCTTGGCCCCGACCAAAAGATCGCTGACCGGGACGAGCTGACACTCGTCCCGGTTGCTTTATGGGTTAGCGCATTTCGCGGCGCAGCACGTCCGCGAAGATGCGTTCGTAGGTGGCGATGCCGACACGTTCGGCCAGCCACTGTTCGGTCGTGGCGTCGGTCTGCGCCGGGAAGGTCGCGCGCACGGTCACGACAAAGTGTCCGCGCTGCCAGAAGGTGAGCGCATCCACCGAGTCGGTTTCGCATACGGTCCGGTTCTGCGTGAAAACCGGGTTGGGCAGCGTTTCAGATGCGGTTTCGGTGAAGCCCGCTTCCGTCGCAATGCGTCCAAGCGTGCCCGACGCGATCGCCGCGGCAGCCTCTTCCGGCGTGGCGAAGCGATCCAGCGAATAGGCCAGGGCCCAGAACTGAATGTTCGTCGCGCAGGTCGCGTTGGTGATGCGATTCGACACGCGGTATTCGAAGTTGTTGGCGCTCAGCAGGTCAGCGTATTCGGCGCGCACGGCTTCCGGCGCGGTCGCGACGACCTGTTCAGCCGTGAATACGCCCGTCGTCTCTTCGTCGATCGCCAGCGTTGGGGGGAGCATGCCGCGCAACTCCTCAATGACGGCGAGGACTTCGTCCTGCGTCGCGGGTTCGGGCGCGACATAGGTCGTGGTGACGCTCGCCGGGTCGGTCACGATCACGACGGTGTCGAGTGATGTGCCGGGGGTAGTCGCCGCTGCCGGATCACGCAGCTCGATGCCTTCGACACTTTCCTGACCTTCCAGCACTTCGCCGAAAATCGTGTAGCCGAAGTCGAGGCTGGGGTAGGGGACGGTCGTGATGAAGAACTGCGAGCCGTTGGTGTTCGGCCCGGCATTGGCCATCGCTAGCCAACCGGCGCGGTCAAATGTGAGGTAGCCCGTGTTCTCGTTCACGAACTGGTAGCCGGGGCCACCGGTGCCCGTCGCCGTAGGGTCGCCACCCTGCGCCATGAAGTCCTGAATGACGCGGTGGAAGGTGGTGTTGTTATAGTAGCCCTGCTGCGCGAGGAACACGAAGCTGTTCACCGTGATCGGCGATTCGGTTTCGAGCAAGTCGATGTAGACAGCACCCGCGCCCGTGCAGAACACGGCGCGATAGTCGACGCCCGCTTCCAGTACCTGTTCCGCCTGCGCAAATTCACGATTGGCGGGGTCGGTGGCCGGGGTAGCGGCGTCACAGATTTCCGTCGGGGTCTGCGCGTCCTGCGCGGCGACCGTGCTGACCATCAAAGCGCCGACGACCAGGGCCAGCAGCGCCAAACGGATCATATTCTTCATACAGTTCAATCTCCTGAACTTAAGTAGGTGCGCCATTGTAGCTTATTCGCCAGCGCTGGCAAGGCGAATCACGGTGGTGCTGTACGGCGCGACTTCTGCGAACGGCTGATAGGCGTCAAAGCCGCCTGCCATGTTGAGCGTGAGCGGTGTCAGCTCGCCCTGACCGAAAATGACTGCTGGCGTGCCCAGCGTGAAGCTGCCCTCGGCGAGCGTGAGAGCATAATCGGTGATGGGTTCATCATCTACGTTGATGAGCACGAGCAGCGTTTCGTCGGCGTGCTGGCGAATGAAGGCGTAGAGCTTGCGTGAGCCGGACTCGACCGCAATATAGTCGCCTTGGCGCAGCGCGATGTGATCGTTGCGCAGATGGATCAGGTTGCGGTAGTGGCTGAGGAGCGAGTCTGCATCGTCGGTCTGGGTAGCGACGTTGGCGGTCGTGAAGTTCGACTGCATCGGTTCCCACGGGCGGCGCGCGTCGGTGAAGCCGACGGTCGTCGCTTCCAGTTCCCACTGCATGGGTGTACGGATGCGTTCATCTGGTTTTTCGCCGATCATGCCGATCTCCTCGCCGTAATAGATGAACGGCACGCCGCGATTGGTCAGCAGCAGACTCGCCGCCACCTTCGCTTTGTTCACATCGGAGCGGAGTTCGCTCATCACGCGGTTCTGATCGTGATTGGTCAGGAAGGCGGCGTACTGGCCGTTGGGGTAAAGCTCATTCACGTTGGCGGCGCGCGACTGCATGATGCTGCTTGAGCCGGATGACGAGGCGCTCATCATGGCGGTAGCGAGGTCAAACTCAAACGCGAGGTCGAGGCTGCCCGCGTCGAGATACTGCGCGACAGTGTCGCTGTCCGTCCACACTTCGCCGACCATCAGCGAATTCGGGTTGATCGAGTCCATGTAGGCGTTGAAGTTGGCCGTCCATTCGAGTGTAGAGTCGGTATCGGCCATTGACCGATCTTCTTCGACGACATAGCGCAGCGCGTCCATGCGGAAACCGTCCGCGCCCATATCTTCCAGCCAGAAGCGAGCATTGTCGTACATGGTCTCGGTGACTTCCGGGTTGGTGTAGTTGAGGTCGGGCATGCCGCTCCAGAACACACCGTAGAAGTAGCGCCCATTACGCTGATGCCACACGCCCTGACCCCACGGCCCAGCGTAACCGGGGTCGGTGTCCGACCAGATGTACCAGTCGGCATAGTCCTCATCGCCGCGCGCGGACGCGGTGAACCACGAGATTTGATCCGAGGTGTGGTTGGCGACAAAGTCGACGATGACGGCAATGCCACGTTCGTGGGCCGCGGCCATCAGCTCGCGGAAGTCCTCGGTTGTGCCGTAATCTTCGTCAACCGTCTGGTAGTCGGTGACATCGTAACCGTGATAGCTCGGCGACTGGGTGATCGGCATCAGCCAGATGCCCGTCACGCCGAGGTCGGTCGTCGTATTCGGGTCCCCATCGTTCAGGTAGTCGAGCTTTTGGATGACGCCTTGCAGGTCGCCGATGCCGTCGGCGTCGCTGTCATAGAAGCTGCGGACGAAGATTTCGTAGAAGACGCGGTCGTTCCACCATGGCGCGCTCGGCGCGGTTTCCTGCGCCAGTACAGGCGTGATGCTCAGCGCCAGCAGCAGCCCGATCAAAAACCACTTTTTCATCATGTAAACCTCTTTGCTCATTCAAACAGGCGGAGTCTACCATATCGCCCCATGATGGGGAATCATCCTGAGAATCCGCTTAGGGAGTTGAGGAAATCAGCGTCGCACGACCATAATGAAGGTGAACGATTGAGTTACAGGGACGACTCTATGAGGGATTATGATGTAATTGTCGTCGGCGGGCGTCCGGCGGGAGCGACACTGGCCGCCCGCCTCGGTCAAGCCGGGCTGCGCGTGCTGCTGCTGGAACGCGCGACCATGCCGAGCTTACCGGGCGCGTCCAGCCCGATCATCTACGCGTCGACGATGCGCTTACTCGACGAAATTGGCGCTGAGGAGACGGCTTATGCCCACAACACGCCGAAGATCCGCCGGATGCTGAACGCCACACCGGGCATGCAGACTGAGATGCGCATTCCCAGGCTGGATGGCCGCGACTACGCCTATGCGATTGACCGGGCGCGCTTCGACGCGGCGCTCTGGAATACGGCGAGCCAAACGGTCGAGGCGCGGGATGGTGTCGCCGTGACCGATGTGCTGCGGGATGGTCAGCGGGTTGCAGGCGTGGTGACGAGCGCGGGCGAGCAGATCACGGCGGACGTGGTGATCGGCGCGGACGGACGTTTCAGCCTGATCGCGCGTAAGGTCGGCGCGGCGGAATACGACGTGCATGACCAGTACCCGACCTCGATCTACTATGCGTATTGGCGCGGAGCGAAACCGTTCGCTGAACCGACGGCGCTGGCGTTTGGACAGGAGTTCGGCGTCGGCTATCTGGTGATGGACAGCGCCGACGACACGAAAGTGATCGCCATTGAAGGGCGTACCGAACTGCTGGAACCGGAACCGGGTAAAGCGAACCAATTCTATGAAAGTTTGATCCGCCAGCACGCATTCCTCGCCGAGATCATCGACGGGGCTGAACGAATCACCGAGGTGCGCGGGATGCGGCGCATTGGCAACCTGTACCGACAGGCGGGCGGGGCAGGGTGGGCGCTCGTCGGCGATGCTTACCACCAGAAAGATCCGATTGACGGGCAAGGGCTGTACGATGCCGTATTCACGGCCAAACAGTTGGCCGAAGCGATTTTGGAATGGAAACACGGGGCTAAGTTGTGGGGCGAAGCGTTGGCCGCCTATGATGCCGCCGTCCGCCGCCACACCTATCCCATGTATAGCTCGACGTTGGAGCGCGTGCGCACCAGCCTCTACGAACCCGCACCTGCCTGGGCGCAGACGCCCGTCCGCTGGTTGCTGCAAGACCCGCTGACCATGGAACGCTTCGGCCTCATGCTCACGCGGCAGATCGACGCCGACCGAGTCATGACCCCGACGCTCATGCTCGGCGCGCTGCTGCGCGGCCCATTGCGTGACTTAAGCCGTTTCCTCGATAAAGAAAGCAAACGCTAACGATGACCATTCATCAAAGACAGCCAGTACTGGGCATGGGGCAGCCGCTGGCTGCCGCCAAAGCCGTGCTGATCATGATTCACGGGCGCGGAGCGCGCGCGGAAGATATTCTCTCGCTCGTGCCCGAACTGGATCAGCCCGATTTCGCCTACCTTGCGCCGCAGGCGGCAGGCAATACATGGTATCCCTACCGTTTTCTCGAACCGCGGGAGAAGAACGAGCCGCATTTGACCTCCGCGCTCGCCGATCAGCGGATTGGTCGATCATGTGCTGGGCCGGGGTTCACCAGCGAGCAAATCCTGGCCTGCTGGGTTTTTCGCAAGGGCGCGTGTTTGGCGGTCGAATGGGCGGCGCGCAATCCCTGGCGCTATGGCGGGGTGCTGGTCTTAAGCGGCGGGTTGATTGGTGATGTGCTGACGCCCGATGCCCGGATCGCTGGACAGAACGCCGGTCTTCTTCGGGTGCAGTGATGTTGATTTTCACATCCCGAAAGAGCGCGTCGACTGGATCGGCGGAACTGCTCCGGCACATGGACGCGGACGTCACCGTGCGTTTGTACCCCGGCATGGGGCACCTGGTCAATGAAGATGAGATCGCATTTGTGCGCGAAATTATGCAAACAGTTGCGGGTAAGAAATCGGAATAGATAGCCGTCTAAGTATCGTAGCGATAGGAACAAACCATGACGATTCTCGGACTGCATCACATCACGCTGGCCGCGGCCAATGCGCAGCGCACCGTCGACTTTTACACGGGGGTTCTCGGTCTGCGCCTTGTCAAGAAGACGGTCAACTTTGATGACCCCGGCAGCTATCACCTGTATTTCGGCAATGAGACGGGCGCGCTCGGCACGGCGATCACCTTCTTCGAATGGCCGC
>JADKGC010000019.1 GCA_016717205.1 Candidatus Flexifilum breve | reverse complement strand
TGCTGATCGGCTCAACAGAAGGCGCGTGACCTCGGGCGGACGTATGTGCGCAAAGGGCGGCGACGAGCGGCACGCTGTACGTTGGTTTCAGCTCAAGCGAGGCGAAGGCCGGGCGAGGTCACGCTGACGGATAACAGTACCATTACCGTCGTCGTGGCTATGAGGTGTGGCGCAAGCCACCAGCGCTGGACAATGCCAGCAGGACGATCTACAAGGATTACGATCTGGCGTATTCGTCGCCGCCATTCAATCTTATGGGGATCTCGGCGAGCTGGGGCGGTTGGTTTCATCCCGGGGGCGTGCTGACGGTCGATGCTTTGACACGGGACATCTCGACGCTGAGTGGCGCGGCGGATGCGTGGTCAAGCCCGGACATTGGGATATGGCCGATGGCACGATCACCGTGGGGACGACGATGAACCAGCGCCGGACGCCACAGACCGGCGGGAAGCGGTGGGTCCGCTGACAGGTGTCTCCAGCGCAGGCGCGACGGGGCGGCAGCGGTATCTGGTGGTGGCGCTCGACCCGAGCAGCCAGGCGATCATCCGGGCGAACAATATCAAGCTGCGGCGGACAGAAGGGTGAACGCTGACGTGGCGACCTGAAAGAACGACCGGATCAGAAAACGTATTTGCCGAAGCACGGTCGTCATGCTGCTGATGCGGGGGGCGCGGGAACAGCACGGTGACGTACGCAGCGCTTCGCCGGATGGCTGGATATAGAAACAAGTTTCGCTCAAGCGTCGATAGTGCTGAAGCGGACAAAGGCACCACGATCCGGGCGGTGGATGTGGCGGGGAAAGCTGGCGCAGATCAGAGCGCTGGCGGCGGTGTTCTGAGGCGAGTCCAAGCAGGCTGGCGCGGGTGGGGTGCAGCCCCGAATGGATGCAGAATCGCCCGCCAGCGTTTGAGAGCACGGCGCTGGCGTTAACCGACTGGGCGCTGAAAGGACTGAGCGGCAGCGCAGCTTACCCGGTGATGAGCTGGAGCGTCACGGGCGGGAAATATGTACGGCGTGTGGCGGCGCGCTGGCGCAGGCGATGGGGTATCGCCTGACGTGCAGCCAGCAAGGGAGCAAGCTCCGCTGAAGATCGACCCGATGCGGCGGGACCAGCGGGAGCCGCACGGCCGCAAGTGCAGGGCGATCACCGGGCGGACTGGAAGCGGTTGAGCTGGTTGACGCGGGCGAGGCCGACGCGGGCGCGCTGAAGTCTGGAACGCGGTGATGGCGGCGTTGGGTATGCGTGTGCTGCGCGGCGGCAGGCTGGGCCGTTCCCGATGTGTACAGCATTGCGCCGGGCGAGGTGGCCGGGCGGGGCATGGAGCGAGTCGACGAATGCGCGGGAGGATGGCGCAGTCGCAGACGGAGGCGACGCACGGGTAGGGCACGATTGCAGCAGTTGTGCGGCGATCCGGCGTATCAGATGGAGCTGGGGCACGGGGTCGACGCCCGGATATAGAGCCAGCGGACGCCAGCGTGGATCACGGTGACAGCGACAAGCGGGAAAGCGGAGTATCGTGGGCCGACGCTTAGCGCGCAGAAAATGCTGCCGCTGACGGTCGACTATCAGCGTGAACGCGGGCGACGGGCGTCAGCACGCAGGTTCTTACGGCGGAGAAAGAAACCTACGGCGATCCAAGGGGCGCGCAATCCGCAGCCAGCGACGAGCATCGCGGGGGTATTCGACCAGCACAGGTATCCGGTGCCGGGCAATACGGTCACGCGGAGGCAATAGCGGACTGGGGTTGATCCGCGGATTTGGCGCTGTTTGCACCAACAATAAGGTGCATCTGATGGCGGGGATGCTCGATCTGCTGGCGGGCGGCACGCCGGAAGTGAAGCTTTAACGACCTGGCGGGGACGCTGGCGGCGTTCGCCGTGCAGGCGGACTCGCCAAGCTGCGTGAATGGCTTGGGCGCAGTCAACTGGGTATCTGGCGACGGCCAGCCAAGTGCGGACTGTTAACGATATTTCAGGTGCGCAGACGCTAGAGCACGGCGCAAAGCTTCACGGCGACGAGCGGCGCGGGGTGCGGCTACAGGTCAGCTGGCGATCCAGATAATGCGGTGGTCATGCGTACCGGGACAGCGCAGGATCAGCGGCGCACTATACCGATGAGCGGCACGACGTGGTCAGCGTCAACCGGGCTGACGACGCACTATGATACCAACTACCTCAACACGACGCCGAACTGGGCCAATAGGCTGTATGCCGATCCGGCGCGGGGAATGGCAAGTGGCTGACAACTGTCACACCAGCACAGCATCGCCGCCAGGTGTCGGATTTTGAGACAGCGACAAGGGCGCGACGTGGGCGCAGAAGTCGACGAGCGGCTACGGCATTGGCCTACTGATACGCGGTGCATTGTCGACCGCTGGGGCGCAGATGATGTGGTGTTTTGGCGACATGGCGGCAGCAGCGAATAAGTGAGCGGCTGTATCGCATCATCGGATCAATGGCGCGAGGACATCAACCCTACGAATCGGATCGACATTTTCGGCGTGGTCTCAGCCGGGGGCGCAGCGCGGGGATCAAGCGTGTCAGATGATAGCAGCCTGCGTGATGATCATCAGGCAAACCAACACGGGTTTGACGGGCAAGTGGGCCGTGCTGCAAACGTTCAATGGGCTGGATGCGGCGGGGTCGATTGTGTGGAACACGGTGATCGACATGGCGACGAATTCGGGCGGCGTGCCGTTGTGCGGAATGGCGGCTACTACGTGTCGACCGGGCTGATCTTCTGTATGGCGTCGGCGGGCGGTTTTCCGTTGCGCGGTACGAAGGCGCGCGTGGGCTGTGTATGAGACGACGATCAGCGGGGCGGGGTCGATCGTCGGGATCTGCGGGGATAAGATGGCAGAGGCTGCGGACAACGCCGCGCGTGGGGCAATAGAAAGAATATTCGCGCAAGCCAAAAAGCGCAGAAACGATCAAGGGTTTGTGGGGCGCCCTAACGGCAACGGGACGTATACGATCTATACCGGGTATGCGCCGGGGTGGGTGCATACGTGCGGCTGACGGATGCGGTGGATGGCTCGTCGCCATTGCCATCGCCATGAAACACAGCCTGGACCCGGCGGTCGAGGGTGGAGATGGAGCGCGTCGACAACATGCTGGTCATCAAGACGGCGGTGCCAGCGCAGGCAGCGCGGTTGTATGCGAACAACGCCACAAGCGCAGCAACCACCCGCAGCAACCGCCAGCGGGCTCCACGAACAAAGGCCGGGGGCGGAGCTGAAGCCTCGTCAATGCGGCGGGGAATGCGCTCGGCAGGCTGGTGGGTGCGCATCACGGCGTATCCGGCACCGGGGCGGGTGGTGGCCGGGGGACAGACACGATCACGCTGACGCCGACGAGCAACGGCAGCAAAGCGCGCGTGGGTGCTGGTGGTATCAACACCGAAGACGAACGCGATCACGCAGGCGCTGAGCACGGACCGGGCGTGGGTTTCACCCCATTCCCCGAAAGCGACGTAAACGCGGTGATCAACCTGTGCCCGGATGTGGACTGGCGCGCCGCGGTCAGCGTGGCCAACGGCGAGACGAGCATCGACGTCAGCGATATCCTCGACCTGACGAACCGCGGCGAGACAAAGCCAAAATCGAATTACGGCGACGGCTGCGCCGGGCGTGGGCGACGACATCGACGACAGGTATGGCGTGGGGTCGCTGTGGGTGGATGTGACCGGTGACGTGGTGTACATGTGCACCGATGGCACGGCAGGCGCGGCGGTGTGGAAGAATTTGAGCACCGCCGGATCGGCGACGCTGACGACTACTAGGGCGATGTCCTCACGCGCACATCATCGGCAGAGACGCGGCTGCCGGTGGGCACGGATGGTCACGTGCTGACGGCGGACAGCGCGCAGCCCGAGGGCATCAAGTGGGCGGCGAGCAGCGGCAGTGGGGGAGCGCTGGCGCTGATCGTCCTGAGAGATGAAAAGACGCAGAACACGGGCGGCGGCACATTTACATCAGGGGCATGGCGAACGCGGGATCTGAATACGGAAGCCGTCGATACGGGGAATCACTGCACACTCGGCAGCAATCAGTTCACGTTAGCGGCGGGGACGTATCGCATTTATGCCAGCGTCCCGGCAGCATACTGCCGGAGGCATCAAGCGCGTCTCCAAAACATAACGGACACAACAACGACAATCGTCGGAACATCGGAATATACAACCGCCGCCGATGCCGACGCAACCGCTACCGGTCGATTATCGAGGACGCTTTACAATCGCGTCCTCAAAGACGTTCGAGATTCAGCATCGATGCCAGACTACATTCGCAAGTAACGGGTTTGGCGTGGCGTCAATTTTACGACGGAAGTCTACGACTGTGCGTCTGGAAAAGGAATGATCATGACGGACTATCGGTTAATGATCTGGCGACTTCGACCCAACAGCGCTTATGAGTGGATAGGCGATAGTGATGCCGATTACGCCTCAATTGGCGAGATGGCGCGACCCAAACACTACGAAACCCACGCAGGCGGAATGCGACGCGGAATGGGCGATCTATCAGCAGGAAGAAGCGGCGGCGGCAGTCGAGGCATCAGCGGCAACCGCTGACAAAGAGCGCGATCACGGCGCGGCAAACCGCGATCGACACGCGGCGCACGACGATCACGTCTGATCTCGCGCTCCTGCCGAGCGCAACGGCGGCACAGCAGCGACAGATCATCAGGCGGCTGCTGACGGCGGAGGATGACACGCTCAACGCTGAAAAGCGCGAATTAAAAGCGATCGAGCGGCTGATCAAAGCGGTGCGGCGACTGGTGTAAGCGCAAGCGCGTTAGGGGAGGGTGGTCAGGCGTACAACGGGGGGGTGTGGATAGCTCAACGGGGTGCGGACATGATCACACGGAAAATAAAGCGGTTTCTGTGGCTGCTGGTGTTTGTGGCACTGATGGTGGCTGGCTGATCGGCCTGGTGGTGGGCATTATGATTGCTCGGAACTGGTGACGAATGTCCTCAAATACTATACAAAACAAAACATTCACCTGCAACATCTGTTAATATGTTATTGTGCATAGTAGAAGTCATGGATTCCATGAAGCGACGATTTAGACAGTATTCGATCGTAACGCTGGCGTTTATCTCGGGGCTGATGCTCAGCGCAGCGGTGCTGAATCAGAATATGCAAATTCAGAGCGATAACACGTGGGCGGGCGTATCGTTTGACAGCGCGTATTTTGTCGGGCGAACCACCGCTGGACGTGGCTGCGCTGCGCGACATTGTGGGCGATGCACCGAATGATGCAACCGCCGCGACGACGATCGCGCGTACTACGATGAGCAGGCCGATCGGCTGGCCGGGGTGTTTCGTGAGCAAAACGAGGCCCGGCGACGCCTTTGTTTAGCATGTATATCGTGCATCTGGCCGTCCCGTACAATTTTGTTGAGACTATGCCGGAGACATTGCTTGATTTTGTCAATGCACCCACCGCGCATTGCGGCGTGTATTCGCTGGCGCAGAGCCAGGTGTATGGCGGGTTGGGACTGACATGGCGCAATATCGTCATTGACGGCGGTTGGCATGGGCTGATCGAAGTGCAGATTGACGGCGCGTGGGAAGTGTTTGACAGCATCAAATGTGTGGGTGAGCACCAGCGTCGACAGGATGCTCGCAGGGGGATGACCGCGTGTACCGCAGATTCTATACGCCGATACTGGATAGGCAGGCGGGCGCGGTGTACCGGGCACATATCAGAATGAGATACAGCGTGCCAGAACTGCGCGCGGGGCTGCCGCTGTGGGGACTGCGCGTGTTTCCGTCACAGTGGAAGTGGTGGCCAGCGGCTGAGACAAGATGCTTTCTAGCAACTGCGCGTTAATCGGTGACACGGCGCTAAGGTGGAGGTGACTTTAGCGAACAGGTCACCGGGTGATGTGGGCGTTTCTTGTGATACTCCTCCAGCTCAAACACTTCAAACCCCAATTCTAATCGACGTGTGTCCGGCGTTCGGCGTACCGTTAGCGGCAGCAGGTATGACCGGACATTCGTTGATTATGCGCTGGACGCCGAGGCGATCAACGCGGTGCTGAGCATTGACGCGAGCGACTCGTTTTGGGTCAGGTATGAGAATGGCGGGTTTGACTGGCCGCAGGATGTTACAACCGGTGCCTGCAGCTCACACTGATGATGGCGGATGGCGCCGAGCGGTGGCTCGACGTGTGGTGGAGCGCAGAGACGCCAGAGGTGTATTACGCGCTGCCGTTCGTCACGGTGGAGGCGTATGCCGATGCACAGGGCGAGCATTATGGGACGCATCCGTGCGCGGCGGTGCGGATGAGCGCGGCGGACTTTGAGGCACTGAGAGAGGCGATCACACGATGAGCCGATTAATCAAGCATGAGGCGTTTTTCAAGAGCCCGGCGAGCGGGTTGTATATTCCCGTGCAGGATTTCGGCCCGGAACTGCTGGTGAATGGTGATTTCAGCGACGGGCTAAATGGCTGGACAAAGCTCAATGACAACGGGAGCACGGCGACAATCACCGAGACGGCGCCGGACAGCAGCACGGAACAGGCGCAGCGACGTGGAATAACAGCGGATCCGCAGTCTTCGTGCTGCTTCGCCAAACGGTATATACGGCGGGAAAATGGTATGAAACACGCGGATCGATGACCGCGTACACGGGTGGGCGCATGGATATAGTGAGCGGCGGCGCTGTGCCCGTCTCGCCGTTGTCGTCTGTGCGTTCCGTGCGGCGGGTTGAACGCTGTCGGAACCGATTTGACGCGCTTCAGCCGGGCGGCGCACTGCCACGGCTCTTCACAAGTGACGACTGGGGTGTTAAAGAGCTGGCGATTCCTGCTGAACAAACAGCGCCGTCGGCGGATATGGACATCACGTTTTGTACACGCTGCCCGTTACGCCGCTGGCGGATGATCGCGTGTTCCTGTTGGGACGCATCAGTTCGTTTAGCAGCGGTAACTATTGGCGCGTGATGCTCGAATACACGGGATCGCAGTGGAACGTCACCCTGTACTCGGTTGCGTCGCACACGCGGACGCAGCAGAAAACGGCGTCGAATGTGGGATCGACCAACGGGCTGCGCTTCTATGCGAACGGTACCACGATCCGCATGTATACCACGGCGGACAGCGGCGCAAACAGCAGCACGTATCAGACGGCGACGGGTTGCAATGCATTCGCCGGGTCGGAGGTCACACTGGGCGCGCTGAGCGCAGCGTGATTCGAGCAAGGCGTGAATTTGCGGTTTGAATAAGCGGGTTTCTAGCAACCGTGCGTTAGGCGGCGCGGAAATACGGCAAAATGGGGTGATAATTGAGCGTGCAGGACGCGCCTCGAGGCTCCCCAGCGTGATCGGGGTGCGGCCTGCACTAACACGCTGGGGGCGGACTATGCGACAGAAAGGGGCGCGACGTGACGGTCGATAAAGCGGAAGTACAAGCGATGATCAATGCGTCAGTCATGCCCATTACACGGGAGCAAAGGCGGCAGCGCAAGCGCACTGACGCCATGAGCAAGCGGCTGGACGATGTCGAGGCCAAAGCGGACGAGGCGCTGAAGGTCGGCGAGCTGGTCGAGCGCGTGGTGACGGAAGGTATGGCGCGCATCGAATTGAAGATGGACAAGCAGCACGCCGAGATCGTCGGCAGGCTGAACATGGCAGAAGGCTGGATCGGTCGGCGGCGGCGGCTGGAAACGGCGGCGGTACGCTTCAGTCAGATCGCGGTGGTGGCGGCGCTGCGGCGGTGGCTGCCGTTCATTGTGATGCTGGGCGGGGTGTTGGGCATGTGGTGGATACTTGTGAGCCTGATGGAGGGCGGACTATGAACATGGATGTAATCTACTGGGTGATTGGCGCGCTGATCGTGCTGATTATGGTGCTGGTGACGGGTTTCATTCTCGTGTCGGATCGGTCGGTGAAGACCTCGGCGAATCAACACCCGGCGGGGACGCTGGACAAGCTGGAAGTCATCATCCGGCTGCTGTATTCCGGGGCGCGCATCACGCCGGCGGCGTGGGATGATGAGGCGGTTCTCGCGTGGGCGAAAGCAACGGCTTTGAAGCTGATAGGGATGCGGCGGGGACGCTGGTGCTGAAACGGCCAGCACTGCCGACGACGACGGCGCAGGCGGTGGGGTAGCCTCACCTCGGCCCCTCTCCCAAGGGAGAGGGGAGACAAGATCTAGTATGATACCCGGTAGATGCCGGTTTTTTGTTGTGGGGAGCGGATGATGAAACGGGGACGAGCACGGCTGATCGTGGTGGCGGGGATCGTCGTGGGGCTGGCGGTCATGGCGGAGATCGGGAAAGATTCAACCTCACCCCTGATAGAGACGGCCTCACCCCCGGCCCCTCTCCGAGCGGAGAGGGGAGAAAGCACGCTCACCCCATTGGAGGCGGAAGTGACGGCGCTGGTGGGCGTGCGCGGGGTGGGCGTGGTGATCAGCACCGGCGGGATTGTGTACATGGAAATCGACGTGCTGGCGGGGTATGCCGCGCAACCGTTCGCCGAGGCGCTGCTGGAAGTGGCGCAGCGGCATGGGACCGTTGAAGATTTCAGCGTGGTGCTCAATGATGGGGTGAACGTGCCGCAGTCGTATCTGTGGCGCGGTGGAGCGTGGAATGGGGTGGCTCTGGAGCAAATCGCCACGCAGATCAGCGCGACGCAGCCGCCAGTGCCGACGATGCTGCCAGCGGTCGATGCGCGGCCTGTGGCGACGCAGGCGCAGGTTGTGCCGGGGAATTGTACAACGGCGGTGGCAATGAGGTTGAGCGCGGAAGAGGCGGCGCGGTATCCTGATTTAGATCGGGATGGCGATGGGGTCGCGTGTTACGGGGATTAGGGGATGGCCTCACCCCCGGCCCCTCTCCCAAGGGAGAGGGGAGACAAAAAGGGACGCGGTGATTCGCGTCCCTATCATCCACCTTCTACCAACCTACCACGGATCGCCGCCGTCCCAATTACGCGCACCTTGAATGTACGCGATCACCGTATCCGCAAAATCCTCGCTTTCGCCGTCGAGCGTTTCCCATGCTTTCGTGATAACGGGGTGTCCCGCCGCGACAAACAAGCGCAGATTCAGTTCTGCCATTTCCTTCGCCAGTTCATTTTGACGACGAACAATGGATGTCAGCTTACGTTTACTGATACCAGCCGCTTTCAACTGCTTATCAGTCCATTCGATTTCGATCATAATCTCACCTCCCATAATGCACTTTCTAGAACCAGCCGATATCGAGGGGTGCAGGCAGCAACCACAATGGCGCAAATTCGCCACATTCACGACGTTCTTATCTGGCGGGTAGACTTCCACGCCGTACCAAGCTCCAAACCCAACTTCGTGCTTGATGCTTTGTAACTCATCCCAAGTTAGTGCATCTTCCCACTGTCCATTTGCACTCAGCTTCACGCGACATATGGAAAGCCGTACTAGGTTGGGATACGCTGCACTCTCGCACTCGTAGAGCTGGACGAGATACTTGCGACTGCGCCAAGCCTTAATAGGCAAGCGCGCATTCTGCCAGTGCGGGAATTCTTGTGGCGAAATAGGCGTTAGGTGCTCGGGAAACTGCTCGACATGGGCGCGCTGCTCGCGCAACAGTCCGCGACGCTGTTTACGATTCATAATCCTGCCTCGGCCCATGTGCATGGGGCTTCGCGAAACTTATCTAGCAGCTCGTCAGACAAACGCTCCAAGTATGTCTTTCGCGCTGTGAGCCGCGTCAATTCAGCACCGTCTCGCCGTCGACCTCGTCATGAATTTCGTCAACCCGGATAGCCAGTTCTTTCAAAACAACCGTGATCTTGCCGACTGCTCTACTCATTTCACCCTCTCGCTTTCCCTCTACTTCCCGTCAATCAGCGCGCTGATCCGCCCTTCAATCGCTTGGCTGCTGGCCGTCAGCGCTTTCTGCATGTCGAGCAGTCGCCGCAGCTCATCCTCCACCACGTCGATCGGCTCAATCGTCGACACCCACGCGGCAGCATACCCATCCGAATCCGACCAGCCGGTACCACTCGCGCAGATCCCCATCTGCAAAGCGTTGCTCGGTGTACTTGACCACCGTGCCGCTCGCCAGCGTTGTCTTGATGCTGGCCGTTGTATTCGGTTGTGTTCTCACGTTCAGCTTGCCGTTGTTGCTCACGAGGATGCGGCCTGTGAGCACGGCTGCGTGAAGTCGATCTTCCCACCGACTGGCGACATTTAACGCGCCTAGTCGGCTGATGAATTTCGGCGCATCATTGAAACCAAACCCACTCTCGCGCTCTCCCCCGCCGCGCCCCAGTGATCCCACGCAAACCAGCAGATCGGCACATTCGCCTCGACCAGTGGCCGCGCGTTCCGTTCTGCCCACACGCCCAGCTCGATCTCGGTCATTCGCCCGCGCCAGCCGCGCAGCGCGTCATGGATCGACCGGATATACCCGAATTCGGTGCACACCCACAGCCCGCCGACCTCGCGCATCAGCGGCAGCCAATCCCACGCGCCGCCATCCGTCACGCCGTCGAGATACACATGCACGCCGATCGCATGCCCCCCGCTGATCGCCAGATCAATCGCCGGGCGCATCAGGTCCCACTGCGCCGCGTTCTTATGCGTCGCCAGATTCAGCGCGCACACCTTCACGCCCAGTTGATTAGCCGCCGTAATCGCCTTGATCGTCCACTCGACCAGCGCCGCGCTCGGGTTGATCTCATTCGTCAGGTGGATATACGCCGCGCTGGGCGCCGCCTCGGCGCGCGTCCGCACGAACGCCACCGGGTCCGCGTCCAGCGATTCATCCGGCAGCGCCCGGTAGATGACCCGTGTCTGCGGCGCCAGCATGGCCGTCAGCGTCGGCGAATTCCGCACCAGCGCAAACGCCCCGCCGATCACATCGCTGTCCCGGTTGATATTCTCCCGGCTGTACGTGTGATCGGTCACGTTGATCCCGTGGAGCCCCTGTAGTAACGTCATTCTATCGGCTCCGATTCACTGCACCAGCGCAGCCACCGCGCGACAAACAAACTCACCAGCACGCTCAGCACGCAATATGCTCCCAGCAGCATAATCACGTTCATTGCACTGGCGCCGTGAAGTTATCGAAGCCCGGCAGATTGCCCGCCAGCGCCGCCAGTTGATCGGCCTGCGCGAGCCGCTTCTCCGCCATAATCGCGTCGATCTGCTGCGCGGTGTATCCCCACACTGGTGCGACGAGCCGCAGCACTTCCTTGTCGCCGACCAGCTCGCGCATCTTGATCGCGTTAGTGATCACCTCAGCATCGTTCCGAATATCCGCGTCTTCCCAGCGGCACACCCACCGCTTGACCTGTGGCGCGCGCGCCGTCGGCGAATACGCATTTTGCACGGTCGCCGCCATCTTCATCACGTCTTCCCACGCATTCCCCGCCTTGACTTGGAAGCGCCTGACCTTCCCCAGCAGCCCGATCTCGCGCTGTTTCAGCGATTCACCGCTCGCCGAGTCGCCGCCCATTTGTGACGGCAGCGGCGTCTGCGTGATGGTCCCGATCTGCTCAATCAGAAACTGCGCTTGGGAGATGAACGGCACGAGCTGCGCCTGTTCCAGCGTGAACATGTCGACCTTCTGATCGTTGCCGAGCCCTTCCTCGGCGATCTTGATGATCATCCCCGGCACGACTTTCGCTGGCGGCGCAAACCCCACCGCCACCTTGATCTGGAACGCCGACAATTCCGCCGTCATGACCATACTGACCATCGTGCGGTTGAGCGCATCCTGTGAGGGGATCATGCTGGCGATCTCGCTGATACCATAGCTCAGCCGCGCCTTCGCCCGGTTCACGAACGGCACCACCGGCACGCCAATCGGCTGCCCGTTGCTCACCCACGGCACGACCTCGCCCGCGCTCAGCGTCTGCTCAGCCTCGGCATACTTCTCGACCCGGTCGGGGAAGTAGATATTCACGCGCCGCTCGTCGTCGGTCTCATACCACACCTTGACCGCGGCGACGATCCGCTTACCCATCCGGTCATACACGGGGATCATGCCCGTGTCCCCGTCCCAGCACAGTTCATGCGCCAGCATCGGCGCGCCGTGTCTTCATCCGGGGCGACCATCAGGAAGGTGATCCCGTCGCGCAGTCCCGTCGACGACATCCATCTGTAAACCGTCAAAGCGGTTATCATCCAGCACCTGCGCCGCCCACTTCGACCCGGCGTCATTGTCCGCGTCGATGCCCGCCACCGTCAGCCGGTCGCCCATCTTGGCGATCACCAGATCCGCATAGTTGATGTTGAACTGGTCGAGCACTCCACCGCTGACGCGCAGCATGTCGCGCATTTCCGGCGTCAGCTTCGCCCGGTGATCGCCCTCGGCATACTGCCGAAACAGCGCCACCTGCTGCCCCCACGTATTGATCTCGTCTTCCCACGTTTCCGGCAGTGCCAGCCCCGCCGCCAGCAGCCGCCCCTTGATTGATGTCAGCATCTTGCCCCCTACCCTATCCAGCTCGTCGTCTTCGCTTCTAACCTGCGCGTCTTCGGATGATCTATCCCCATAATCGCGTATCTCAATGCATCTAGCGCATGGTCATGGGTTTTCAGCGGCTCGTCGCGCAGGCCGTGCACGTTTTTCGCCCATTGATAGCTCTCGAATCGTCAATCAGGTTGATCGCGTCATGTGTCAGCGTCAGCCGCGGCTTGCCCATCCGCCCGCGTGACCAGCCGCGCCTTGACCGCCTGTATCCCCGTCTGCACGGTGTTATCCGCCGCCTCGGCAGGCAGTCCCGCCGCCACAAACGCCTTGATGTTGTCCGGGTTGGCCGGGTCACAGTAGAACCGCTCAATCCGATACATCCCGCGCAGTTGCACGGCCATGCTCACCCATTCCTCAATCCGCCGTGACCGCTCATAGAGTTCCTGCACCACGCCCATGCGTCCGTCGCCATCCACACCACACAAAATGATCACGCCCGGATTAGCAAAGCCCCAGTCGACCCCCGCCACATACCGCGGATACTGCCGCACCGTCGCGCTGACATGCCGCGCCCGGTCGAATTCGCTGTAGATCAGCCCCTCAAACGCCACGAATTCCGCGTCGAGTTCCTGCGCCGCAAAGTCCCCGACATATTCCAGCGCCCAGGCATCCACAATCGCCTTGTCAATGAACGTGTTTTCGCGGCTCGACGCCTTGACGATGAAATAGTCCGGGTCATTCGGGTGATCCATCACAAACTTGCGAAACACCCAGTTCCTGCCGCGCGGCGTGGTGCTGTACCAGTCATAGCCCAGCAGCCCATGCTGGCGCAGACGACCGATCGCGATCGGATGCACATCTGGCGTATACATCGCCGCTTCATCCCCCCAGTACCAGCTCAGCGACGGGCCGCGCAGACGATCCGGGTGCTGCGTCGACGCATAGTAGATCTCGCTCCCATTCTTGAGCTTGATCAGTTTCTCGTTTTTGTTGTGCATCTCGTGGGTGATCGGCTCGCCCATCAATTCGGCAATGTCGAGAAATGAGCGCAGACTCGCCTTACGGATCATGTCCTCAGTCGGCGCAGTGAACATGCCCAAATTCGGCACAGGGATGCGCCGCTGACCGATCCGGCCATGCGCCGCGCGCCACGCGCGCAGCGCCCCAGCCCACGACTTCCCCGAGCCGATGCCCGCCACGAACGCCGCATGATGCGCTTCTGTGAGCACGAACGCTTCTTGCTGCGCATACATCGGCGGCAGTTCTTTCACCATCAGCCGTTGATACAGCAATCGCGCCAGCTTTGCCGCCTGGGCATTGTTGGCCTGTACGGTCATAGAAAATCCCTTATCTTAGCCTTCTCCCTCTCCGCTCGGAGAGGAGTCGGGGGTGAGGCCATCTCTTCCACCAGCCCAAAATGACACCCCATCGGCACGTCGATCTCATCGTCTGGCGCATCCGCAAACACCAGATACACCCGCTTGAAGCGCTCGACATTCCGCGCCGCCATGATCACCCGCTCGCGCCCGTTGTCATCGACCCGTAACGGCAGCTTACACTTTGTCGCCACCTCGACCGCCAGCACCATGCTCATTGCCCGCCGCCCATCTCTGCGCGCATCATCTCGACGAACTGATTCATGAACACATCCGGCGTGATGCCCACCTTGCCCATATACTCCAGCACATCCTGCGGCAGCCCGCCGAGCGGCATGCCATTCGCCCCGGTCAGCTCTTGCCGGTTCGACCAGCGTTTCGGCGTCGGCATGTGCGTCAGCACAAATTTGCTCGCCTCAAAGTCGCCCTTCTCCACGGCGACAAACACGTTATCCGCCGCCATGTCGAACATCAGCACGCGCGACGCCTCGACCATCTCGCGCAGGTGATACGTGTCGATCCAGTTGTAAACCGTCTGCCGCGTGACCTGGTACGCGTCCGCCACTTTGGCGATCACCCCGCCGTGCGCTTCCAGCGCCTTTCTCAGTTCCGTTTTCGTGACTTTCGCCATAGTGCGTCAAATCCTGTCAAATTCCCGCCGTTTTCGCGCCATCGCCATTATGACTATACGCATCCCTGCTACACCCACCCTTAAACCGTAACGCGCATCCGCCCTACTAACGCATCCGGGGCGCACTAACGCGCCCCCGACGCAACTTTTCAGTGCAATTTATGCCCGTTTTTATGCAACTAAAACGGGATTTCATCCCCGGCATGACCCGTATACTCGTTCTCCGACGTTGCCCGTGCCTCTTCCTCATCGAATTCGAGCAGCTCATTGACCGGGTCCCAGCTGATCCGGCATTCAAAGTCGCAGTACTCAGTCCCGGCCAGCATGCAATACCCGCCCTCAGTCATGCCGCAGTTGGCGAGCTGGTCATCGAAGTCATCGTCAGCATCATAGTTGTAGTTGATGCCATCATCTTCGTCGTCTTCCGTGCCAAGACCGTCAATCCACCGCTGCGGGTTTTCGACCGTCAGCGTGCACTCTTGCGCCAGAATCGGCACGCCCATCGTGTCGATCAGCAGTTCGACCTCTGCCGCGTCAATCTGAAACCGTGCCGCCAGATGATTCACCAACCGCGTCCGCTCGGCTGTCGTTATCATCGCTAGATCGAGCATGTAAACGGATTGCGGCTCATCAAACCCCGGCACGTTAACCAGCATCGGAACAAATGACACAACGTTGACTCGCAGTCGCCCGAACACTTGCATAAAGTTATTCGCGCGCTCAGTCCCTTCGTGGATCAGTACCGTGAAATCTGCACCCATGTTTATCCTCGCTCTCTTTGCTTGTCTCCCCTCTCCTCTTTTCGGAGAGGGGTCGGGGTGAGGTTGCCCTATCATCTCCCCGCCCACACTTGCCCGTACCCGTGACAATCCGCGCATTGATGCTCGCGCCCATCCTCGTCGAAGTAGTACCCATCGCCGTAGCACAACAGGCACACCTCCCACCCGCTGAACGCATCCGAATCCGCCAGCGGCAGCGTCTTCTTTGCTTTGCTCCCCTCGCCTTTAGGAGAGGGGCCGGGGGTGAGGTTGTTTTTACTCATCCCCACCACCCGGTAACCGCGCCGCGTCGCCACGCCCTTCTCATCCTTGCTCGCCCCCACGCGCTCCAAATACCCAGCGCGCCACAGAAACGTCATGTCACGCCGCAGCGTCTGCTCAGGCCGATCCACGTCGAGGAACGCCTGCACGGTGACCGGCAGCACGCCGCGCCCTTTCGGCATGTTGCGCTGCCGATCGGCGACAATCTGCACAATCCGCATCAACTCGCTGATCTTGTGCACCGGCTTTCTGAATAATTGTTTCCGCTCGTCGCTTGCCATAAGTCACCTTCTACGACCCTAGAACAGGCTCACCTGCGTCGACGTCGGCGGCTCTTCACTGACCACATAATGCACGTCTTTCGCCCACCGCGGATACCGCATCAATCCCGCGTACAGCGCCAGTGATCGATTCTGCGGTGGCACCACGTAGTTGATCCCCAGCAAACGGAACATCTCCGCCTCGTCTGCCGTGCGGATGCGCCGCCCGCTCTCCACGTCCGTCCAGTACCCATCGACCGCCCGATACGGCGCATGCTTCTGGATGCACCGCTGCATCACCCACGCATTGGCCTCGCCCGGCCCCGTCCGCAGCCACAGGATATAGCCCCAGTTCTCCGGCTCAGCCACGAACAACTCAATCCGCAGCCCCTGATACATAAACCCGCGGTATTTGTTGCCCCAGCGCGTCGTGCGCTTCTCGCCATACGCCGCCTTGACGATGAGCTGCTCGGCGACCATGCGATCCAGCCGCGCCAGCAGATTCGGCGCATACTTCGGCAGCGCGACGATCTCGCCATCGCCCACCAGCGCCTTGCCGCGCCGCAGACTTCCCGCGATCACGATCTCGTCGCACTGGTCTTTCAGCATGTCCCGGATGATCAGCACCTTTTCGCGTGCTTCCTCCGCTGCGACCTTCTTACCATCGCTCATCACTTGACCTCGTGCTTTCCGCAAAACGCGCACACGCGCAGCGTCTTGCCATCTCGGAAGGTAGTCATGGTCATCCAGTTGTGCCCCAACCGCTCACACAGGAGTGACCACTTGCGCATTGCATCCGCCGTCCGCACATCGGGCGCCGTGAATCGGCAGCACGTGCACTCAATCGTCCCGACCGGGTTGCCCTGCTCGTCGATCCCCTCCGCGCGAAACACATTGCTGCCGCAGTCCGGGCAACAAATCCAATCGATGATCCGCGCGTTCACGGCGTTTCCTCCGGTCGCATCTCATGGCGTGACCGCATGAATTCCAGCAGACTGCCCTTGCCATCCCACCCCGCATATTCCGCGTTGACCGTCACCCGTGGCAGATCGTCTTTCTCGCCCCACGCGACGCGCTCACCCGCCGGACGCTTCACATCGGTGAGCATCGCTTCGACATACGCCCAACTTTTCGCGCCCTTGCGTGCTGCCTGCTCGATCTTCTGGATCACCACCGCGTCGCCATATTTGCCCACCGCCGCGACAATTGCCTGGCGCACCACCTCGCCCGCCTTGCCGATGTTGCGCTCATACGCCGTCACCGACTCGCCACGGAGAGGGGGGCGCGCGGAACTGGGGGGAGTGGTGCTCGCCACGCCGATCGTCCCCGCTTGGAAGTACTCCCCTCTCCCCTGGGAGATGGGTCGGGGGTGAGGCTGATCTTTTGGCGGTTGATCGAAACTTTCCCGCATCTCGTCGGTGATGTGATCCGCAGCCGCTGCCGCCTCCGCGCGCTCGCGCGCGTGTTCTGCTGCTGCTTTCTGATCTTCTTTCTGATCAGGAGACTCTGATCTAAGACTCTGATCTTCTAATGTAGAGGACGCGGATTCGCATTTTGCATTCTTCGGATCCGCATCTTCCATAATGCGATTTCGCATTTTGCATTCTTCGGATCTGCATTTTGCATTCTGCGATTCCGCATCTTCCACGATGCGAAACCATGCGTCGATCGCTTCCTGCACCGCGTCGATGTTGATGCGCAGCATCTGCTTGCGATCATACGCATGCCGCACGCCCTGCATCACGTCGATAAAGCCGCACTTCGTCAGCATCGTGATCGCCCGGCTGATGCGGTACACCGTGAACGTCCCCAGCATCTCCGCGCCGATTTCCGCGCGCGTCAGCGGCCCCCGCCACGTGTCCTGATGCATCTCCATGCGCCAGCTCGCCCAGCGTTCCAGCCAGTGCAGGATCGCCGCCGCGCACGGGTCGCCATTCGTGATCGCCAGATATTCCTCGCGCACCATGATGAGCTTGGCTTTTGCTGGCGCTGTAATGAGTCTTTTTGCCACAATCTTTTTCTCCCTGCTGGGCGGCAGATATACCCGTCTGCCGCCCTCGCTTTCCACAATCGGCATACCTACGCCGCGGTTGCTTGTCCCAGTCGCACGCTCTCGATCAATCCCGCCCGCTGCAGGTCGAGCAGCGCCGTCACCAACTCGCTGACCGTCAGCCCAAACTCGCGCTCGACATCCTGCGCCGTCGCATTCGGGCACACGTCCAGATACCGCTTGATCTGATACAGTCGCCGTTCGCCCGTGTCCGGCTTGATCATGGTCACGGCCTGCGCGTCATACACCCCCATCGGCGAGCGCCTGCAAAAACGGCAGATGGTCGCCCACGTCGAGCAGTTCCCCGCCCACAAAGACCGCATGCACTTCCATCGCTACACCGCTTCCCGCGGCGAGTAGCGCCGCACCTGCTTGCCGAACGCTTCGACCGTCAGCGTCGATTGCAGCATCCCGTACCGTTCCAGCGTCGCCAGCGTCTTGATCGCCGCCCCTAGGCTGATATTGAACGCCATCGACACATCGACCGCCGTGACCGTCCCACATTCCGCCACATACGCATTGATGCTGTAGTATTCCCGTTCCGGCCCGGTCGGCTGCACGATCCGCACCACCTGCACTTCGCTGCCCGTCGGCCCCAGCGCCCACAGTTGATCCGGGTCGGTCCCGGTGATGCACAGTTTGCCGTTCACGAACAATGCATATTCCGCATTCACTGCCACGATCTTTTCCTCGCTTCATCTAATAGAGAGTTGGTAGAAGGTCAATTACGTCAGCCGGAAATTACTGCCGCGGCTCCCAGTCAATCGGATCATTCGCATCGACCAGCGGACGCTCGACCACGATCTGCAGGTCGCCAAACACCGCATACCCCGCGCCGACCGCGTCCAGCCCATCCAGCAGCTTGCTCAGCGGTGGATACAGCTCGCGCAGCAGCGCTTCTTTGAGCTCCAGCTTGATCACCGTGCCGCCCATCGCCATGATCTCCGCGCCGCACGCCTCGACCACCGCGTCCAGCCCGATTCCGTCCGCCATCACCACGCGCACCAGATGCTCGCTCAGCTCGTCGAAATACTGGCGGCTCACCTCATCCAGCGCCGCGTCGACCGGATCCGCCGCCACCGCCGCCAGATCGATCTTTTCTCCCCTCTCCCTTGGGAGAGGGGCCGGGGGTGAGGCCATCTCTTCCGCCGGGGGTGAGGCCAGCACCGGCATATCAAATTCCGGCAGCCCGCGCAGCACCTCAATCCCCGCCTCGGTGATCAGAAACACGCTGCCCACGGACGTGACCAGCGGTGGATCTTTCTTCGCCAGCGCATCCGCCACAATCGCCCGATACCCCAACAACTTGCGCTCGATCCCACCGTGCGCCAGTTCCTTCAGCAGTTCCAAACCCTTCGCCGAAATACCCATGATTCGATCCGTCTCCTCGTCTTGTCGGTATGCTTCAATCCACTTTGCCAACTGGTCGGCAGCCACTTCCACCCGATTTGTGAACTGCTGCCGATGCGCTTCCATGCCGTCAATCCACACATTGAATTCCGCCGTGTTTTTCTTGATCGTCATGCCTGCCGGTAATCCGTCCGCCTCGCTGAGCGTGTGTGCGTAGTTCATCTCCCGCAGCCGCCGCGCAATCAGCTTTTCCCGGTTTTCCCACCATGCCGGGTACACCTTACCCGGCTCTCGCTGCGCCCACGCCACCATGATCTACTCCCGGTCATATCGCTCGCTGAGGTAATCGCCTTCCTGCTTGATGTAGGCGACATACGCATTCAGCGCATTGAAGATCTGCTCCCGAAACACCGGTTCGACCAACGCGATCGACTCTTGGATATACTGGTTCCACCAGCCCGCCCGCGTGCCTTCCAGCAGTCGCACCACATCGCTCGGCGCGAGCGTCAGCAGCTCCGTGATCCGCATCTTGACTTCGCGGTTGTCCGTCAGCGACCGCATCAGCTCCAGCACCGGGGCGATCTTGTGCCCTTCCGCGTCCCACGTCCGCGCAAACGCCACCGTTGATTCGGTGATCCGCTGCGGCGGTTCCATGTACTCGTCTTCGTCGTCGAACTCCGCATCGTCGAAGTCCTCGTCATACGCCGCGCGCACCATCGCCGTCTGCTTTTCTCCCCTCTCCGCTCGGAGAGGGGCCGGGGGTGAGGCTTGCCCTGTCGGGGGTGAGGTGGGCTTTGGCCGATCCACATACAATCCGCTGACTCCGCGCACGCGCTCGGTTTCTGGAATGGCTTTTCCCTCAGCCGGGGGCGGTTGCGTCGGCGATGGCGTGACGTCCGTCACGCTATGCAGTTGAGTCACATCGGAATTACTAGCTTTCGCATTGTCCACATAATCGCGGATCTGCCATTCCGTCCAGCTCTGCACGTCGGCCTTGACCCACAACGCATCGGGGATGCTCAGCAGCGCGCGAAACCGTCGCACATAGTCCATCGTCTTCAGCCCGGTCACGTTGAGCACGCGCTCGCCCAGCCCGCGCTTGATGCGGTAGACCTCGCCATTCGCCACCTGCGCATAAAACGCGCGGTCGCTCCCGCCGGGCAGCACCAGCGTCTCAAAGCGGTCGAACTTCACGCCAGCGTCGCCCTCATACATCGCCATGATCAGCAGCGCGATCTGCCGCGCCATCCCGATCGCGTTCAATGGGGTGCGGCTGCCGTTCTCTGCGGCCTGCGCCCACACGTCGACCGCGTCTTTCTCAATCGTCGGGATCTTGCTGTAGTCTTTCCCGCTGAACATGTGCAGCAGGTGATACGCCAGCCAGCGCCGCTCGCCGCTCTCGATCATCCCGCTCGCCCCGCGCATCGGGTTGAGCAGCCCATCCTTGTAGATGCTGGCCGCCAAATCGATCAGCTCGACCAGCGCCACGGTGATCGGCTCGCTGATGTCTGGCCGCTCCCACTCGCCGCGCACGGCCTTTTCCATCGGGATTTCCGCGCCGATCTGCCGCTGCGCATGGCTGATCCACGTGCCAAACAATTCCAGCACCTGCAGCGCTGTGCCATCCCATTCCCCGCGAATGTCCGCCGGGATCGCCCGCCGCGGCTGGCGCAGATCCGCCCGCCATGCGTAGATGCTCGTCAGCTTGGCGACAATCCGCCCGCTGTCGGGGATATTCGGCAGCGCCCCATACACCTGCTGATCGAACTGCTGCAGCTCATTCCGCACTTCCAGCGGGTCATCCCCCGCGAAATTCTTAGGCGGCATAGTTCGCCACCTTCTTGACCATCGCCGTCACGTCGGCGGTTACTTCGTGGCTGGGCGCATAGCTGAACAGCGTCTGCTGCGCGAAACCCGCCTCGCGCCACACCGTGCGCTGGGGGAACGGTTTCCACACGTGCTCATCGCCAAAGTGTTTCTTCAGCGTCTCGATGCCGTGCGCGTGCGCTGCCGTGTTCGTGTACATCGTCGGCACCACGCCCAGCAGTTGCACCGGCTCGGCGATGCCGTAACCCTCGCGCGCCTTGTTCTGGTGGCTGATGTGCAGCGTGCTCTTTTGCAGTCCGTCGAGGCTCAGCCGTTCGCACTGCGTCGGCATGATGATGTAATCCGTCGCGCAGTAGACCACCGTCTGCAAGAGGGAAGGGGTGGGCGACGTATCGATCACCACCACGTCGATCGCGCTGCTCAGTTCGGCGAGGCGTTCACGCAGCACCAGCGGATCAGAGATCATCAGCGGAATGCCGCGTCTCGATATTGCTGGGCAGCACGTACAAATCGCATGCCGTCGCGCTTGCGCCCGCGCCGCCCCACCGATCTCGATCCGGCAGCCGCAGCACATTCTTCCATTCTTCATCCTGCACCAGCAGCCGATACAGTCCGCCGAATTCCTTCACCTTGAGCTGATTCGCGCAGTGCCCCTGCGGATCACTGTCGAGCAGCAGCACGCGCTTGCCCAACAGCGCCAGCCCCGCGGCGATGTGCAGCGACAAGGTTGTCTTGCCCACCCCGCCTTTTTCGTTCGTCAGCGTGATAACTTTCACTTCAAACCCCTTTCTGCTTTAGTTCCTTGCCCAACGTTTCCAGCGCCCGCGCCACATCCCACTGGGCGCGCTCACTCACATCACCCCGCAGCGCCCCGGCGAGGAAGTCGAGCGCGTCTTGCACGGCCTGCTCGTCAATCCCTTCCTTGTCGAGCGTTGCGCCCGCCGCCACCACGCGCCGACCTTGCTTCTCGGCAAACGTGATCCATTCGCGCCGCTTCTCGATCACCATCTTGATCGCCGCGTCCCGCTGCGCCGTGATCTCCGCGTTCATGCTCAGCGCCGCCGCCAGCATCTCGTCGCCGTCTTCCAGCGCGCGCAGCAGGATCTGCACGTCCGCCCACACCGCGCTCAGCTCACGCTGGCTCGCTGACTTGGCGTAAAGGACATTCTGTATCCCTGCGAGGTGGCTCAGAATGTCATCCACCACCTGCGCCATCGTTCGTGTCTGGAGCTCAGCGGCCATCGTCGTCGCCCTCCAGCACCATATTGACCGCCCCGGTAAATTGGTCGGCGGGGTACAGGCTGCCCCACATCCGCCGCCGCGTCGAATTCTTTGACCAGCCCGGCGACAAACACGCCGATCCGCCGCCGCATGTCCTGCGCCAGCGTCGGGTCAATCTCCGTCAACCCCACGTCGGTGATGATGTGCAGGAACGTGTCCGCCTGTTCGTAGCTGATCGGGATCTCGGCCTCTTCGATCATGGCCGCCGCCGAGCGCACCCGGGCATAGCCCTCGCCGTATTCCATTTCCTCGGTGAATGCCTCTTCCATATGCGCGGCGACCGTGTCCACAATCGGGTTATGCCGATCCAGTTCATTCGCCGCCCGCTGCGTGTCCACCAGCACGCGGATCGTCGTGTCCCGCTGCTGTTTCATCATCGCCGCCACTTCCCGCGCCGCCGCGGCCTTGTCAATCGCGCCGTTCGCCACCTGCGCCAGCGTCTGAATCCGTTCCCACGCTTCGTGGATCAGTGTCAGCGCCGCCGCATCATTCGCCGCCTGGTGCTGCACATACAGCGCGCCCAGCCGGTTCTCGATTCCCTCCAGAGATACATCCGTCCCCGCTTGGAGGCTCTCCAGCACTTCCCACAGCACCACTTGCCGGTGATCCGTCTCTTGTGTCATGGCCTTATCGCTTTCCATTGCTCGGCTTACTGAGAGAGTAGGGGAGTGCGCTTGTTCGTCGGCGGCGGCGCAAACTTGACCGCCGTCTGCTGCGCTTGGCGTTTGGCGATCCGGGTGAAAAACCGCTCAGCGTTTTCCCGGTCGCCGATCATGCTGATTTCCTCGGCGGTATACTGGCCGCTCTGCAGCGCATCCAGAAACGTGACCTCATCCAGCGGCTTGCGCATCGTCGGCGGCCCGCCGTCCAGCCCACAAATCACCTGCTTTTCTCCCCTCTCCGCTCGGAGAGGGGTCGGGGGTGAGGCCGTGCTGATCCGCTCAACCGTGCTGCTGTAATTCGTGGTTGCCGCCTTCAGGGGGTCATTCGGCTGCTGCTCGACCTGCCGCCACAGCTTGATGATCTCGTAATGCTTGATCCGCCAGCCCGGCGCGCTCGCATTCGGCACGGTCACCGACGTGTAGCCCGGCGCGCCCAGCACTTCCCAGCCCTCGTTTATGAGGGTTTCTAGAATCTGATCCGAATCTTTACAAACCTCTTGGCACAACGACTTGATTTCAATTCGAGGCTTGTTAGATTCGGAAATACTGCCAATCCTCGGCTGCATTCCGCGTTACCTCATTTCGCTAGGGTCTACATTGAACGTTGAAAGGAGGGGTGTGCCGATGCTTCTCAAAAAAGCCATCGACTTATTTCTTGGTGAGTACAAAGCGACCACGCGCAAGACCTACGCCGCCTCGCTCACCATCCTGCGAGACTATCTTGGCCCCGCCCGCCCATTAGCTGACATTCAGCCAGCCCATGTTATTGAGTTCTTTCAGAAGGTGATTTACAGCCGGGATCTCGCCCCGGCGACCATCCAGAAGCACACCAAAACCGTCAAGACCTTTTTAACTGGTGCGTTCGGATCGATTTACTCGTGAAGTCGCCCGCGCTCGCCATCCGTGGGAAGAAGCTGCCGCGCAACATCTCGCGTGACAAAGCTATGTCCGATGCCGAGCTGGCCGCGATCATTGAGGCGGTTCGTTGGGACAAGCCGCGCGATTTCGCTCTCATTTTATTCTTGGCTGATACTGGCTGCCGCCGCGGTGGGGCTGCTGGTCTCACCCTGAAGGATCTCGACTTCCACAAGCTGCGCGCCACCGTCACCGAGAAGGGCGAGAAGTCGCGCCTCGTGGCGTTTTCACCCCTCTGTGCGCTCGCCATCCAGCGTTGGCTTGCAAATCGGCAGGCGCACTATAAAATAAAGGGGGTGCACGTTTTCAGCACTGATGGTTCGCCGATGAGACCCGAAAACGTATCGCTGATCATTCGCCGCGCTGCGCACGCTGCTGGTGTTCGTGTCCTTAGCTCTCACAGCCTGCGCCACCGCAAAGGCCACCAGCTCGCCGACTCCCGCATTGCCCCGAGTATTGCCGCTACCGTTCTTGGCCACAGTGATGTCACCATTACGCTCCAGCACTACTACCCGGCAGACTGGGAGTCCGCCGAGCAGGCCATGCGCGAGCTGATGACTGATCCCGCTGCCCTCGCCGACGATCCGAAGATTCATAAGCTGTTTGGGTAGAACCCCTGACCCAATCAAGTTTGATTGTGTGTCAAGAGGTCGTGGGTTCAAGTCCCGCTACGCCGACCTAAGCGGATGGGCGATCCGCTGACCTTGACTCTGTTTGGGGGTTCTCCCCACCCGTTGAGTCTTGTTCAACGCTGCTGTTTTCTGAAAGCACTCCCGATTCAGTTGTTAAGGTGCTTCGCGGCAGTCATTCACCGCCTGTACCACCCCACCAGCCGCACTACTGACGAAGGTTCCTAGGCCAGCAGTAGTGCGGTTTGCATTTGGGGATCTTCCACATCTTCAATGACCAGCAGTTCCCCGGCATCACAACCTAGATAGTTGCACAACGCCAGCACGACCGGAGCATCATATCGAGTGACTTCATTCCGCGCATAGCTGTCTACCGTGCGCTTCGCCAATCCTGTTTCCCGTGCTACTTCGCGTTGAGAAATTCTGCGCTTTTCGCGCCGGGCTTTGATGGCGAGCAGTTCGGTGAACCGATTCGAAAGCACTTGTCTTGTCATCGCTCCTCCTTCCTTTGTTTTGCAAATAGTAACCCCATTGAGCGCCCCATGTCAACGTTTTGGCGCGTGAATTTTCCGTGAATTTCGTAAATACTACTTGACGTGTAATGCTATGGGATGAGATAATGGGCTTACTAGTCACCCCGCAAACAAAAACGCCGATGGTTGCACACCGGCGTTTCTGCGGCTCTCTGACGGGTAACAGAAAACCGATTATGGCAGCTCTCACAAGCATGCCAATTGTGGAAAGCGAGATTAGACTCATGGTTTCAGCAATCGTCCAATCCGGTTACAGTATAACACAACCGCAGAATTACACCGATGCCCGCTGGCTCAATTACTTCGACCCGCGCAAGGCTTACGCCGCGGTCGCCGCGCACGTCGGCACCCTGCCCTCGTCGCGCACCGAAGAGAAGCACACGTGGCGCGCCTACAGTGACGGCCTCAAATACTTCCTCCGCTGGCTGGCGCAGCTCGACCCCACCGACGACATGAACTGGGCGACGCTTCGCCTCCCCACCGCCGATCTGCTCACGGGCTTTATCGCCCACCTGCTCGGCACGCGCGGCCTCAAGCCGACCACCGTCAACAGCAAATACCTCGCGCCCGTGCGTCTCTATCTATCGAAGCTGGCAGAGCAAAACATTTCTGGTTTCACCGGCGACACGCGCGACTTCATCGCCGACTGCCGTGAGCACATCCGCGCGGCTGCGTCGGTCAAGTCGCCGCGCCCGGATACCACCACCAACATCGCCCCATTGTGGAATCCGCAGTTTGTCCGCCTCACCGCTGACCAGGTGCGCGCCGTCCTGCGCTCGATCAACCGTCTCACCCGTTCCGGCCTGCGCGACTATGCCCTCTTGCACGTCGCCTTCTCATCCGGCCTGCGCCTCGCCGAGCTGCAGCGCATCACGCTCAACAGCATCAGCCAGCAGGGGGATGTGGTGCTCATCACGGTCCGGGGCAAGCGTTCCAACGTCGACCCCGTGCCGATCAGCCTCGCAGCTGCGCGTGATATCATGTCTTGGGTGAGCATGTACAATGTCGATCTCCCGCCCGACGATGCGCGCCGCATTGCTGGCGACGTTCCGCTGTGGCAGCCCCTGCTGCACGGCGATAACTACGGCTACATCGGCGTGAACAAATTCAACCCGCTGCGCGGCATGTCGGCGCAGGGTTTGCGTGATATTATCGAGCGCACCACGCGCGCCGCCCTCGGCGACCGCTACGCCCTCGCCGCCCACGACACGCGCCGCACCGCCGCCGCCATCGCCTACGAGGCGGGCATGCCGCTCCCAAGCATCCAGAAGCTGCTGCGCCACAAGGATGCCGCCGTGACTCTCCGCTACATCGGCCAGAAACCCGATTTTGACGCCAGCACGCTCGCCAATTACGTCCAATTTAGCTGATACTGATCGAAAGTGCATTGTGTCTAGCCTAGAAAGGAATGAGTGAAAATGAGCGAAAACCCGAAACTTGACGCTGATGCTTTCTACGCACAGCAGGAACGTGAGCACAACGAGATGCTTGACCAGATCGAAGTCGAGCGCGAAGAACAGGAATGGTTCGACGCGAACGAAGATTACCCGACTGAGCCTGAATGGGAAGCGCAACCCTGCCAGCACGAAGGTTGTACCGCGATGGGTAATCCGTGCTGGTTGCCAGAATTCGACAAGCCAGAGGGACACGGTGACGAGCCGGATATGTGGTACTGCGATGCGCACATGCACGGGTCGGGGTTTTGCCGGGGATGTGGAACTTTTTGGGGAGGCATCGAATCATTCGATTTTGGCAGCGGGTTTTGTGAACACTGCGAGTCGGAATTTGATGACGATTTCGATGACGAATATTACGACGATTTCGACTACTAGCGCCCGCTAGAGGGCTCTTACTAGACAAGCGAGGATGAAATGAGAACCATAGAGGAAATCGACCAACACATCACAGATTGTCAGATGGCGCTAGATGACAACAGCGGTTACATCCCGTGCGAGGACGATGCTTATCACGGCGGAATGATTGCGGGTTTCAAGGAAGCCAAGCGCCTGATTGAACGCGGTTGGGATACGAAACTTATTCTTCATCATGCCCGTGTCCAGAACGGGGCTTACGTCAGTCGGGGCTATGAACTACGCGATGCGCATCAAAGTGGTTACACCGCCGCGATGTGTTGGGCAGGCGAAGAATTTGATTGGGATGCTGATGGGAACGTAATTATGCGAGAGGAGGAAGTGAATTGAATCGGCACTTGAATCATGAATCCAGCAAGGCGGAACTACAGCAGGAGATTGATCGACTTCGCAGTAATCTCGACGGCGCAAATAAGGTCATCAAATGGCAGCGCGATTACATCGAGTATGCGAACGAGATCATTCTCAAAGGTGCTATCCCAATTCCATACACCAGTTGGTTAGCAATTCAACAGCGCGAGAAATCCGACTAGGTTTGTAGAAGGTGGAGTGATCTCAAGCGGTGGGGAAACCTGCCGCTTTTTGATTCTGCGCGTTAGGCGCGGCGCGGCGGGGTAGGCTACAGATCACAGGTGCATGTGCATGAGTGTTCGATTAATCGAAGGGATGCAAGATGTCAGATGTGAGCATTACCGCGGCGAGTGTGGTCAAGGGCGCGAATGCCAAGACGCGGCGCGGGCGAGCAGGCGCGACGATCACGGCGGGGCAGGCGGTCTATGAGGACAGCAGCGACAATTTCGACCTGAAGCTGGCAGATGCGAACGCGAGCGCGGCGACGGCCAACTGCGTCGGGATCGCGCTGCATGGCGCGTCCGATGGTCAACCGCTCGAATACGTGTATGAAGACGACGACTTTACGCCCGGCGGCACGCTCAGCTTGAGCGCGGCGGCGGATGATGGCGTGTACGTGCTCAGCGGCACGGCGGGCGGCATTGCGCCGATCGGGGATCTGGCGTCGGGGATGTACCCGGTCATCATCGGCGTGGCGAAGAGCACCACGAAGATGAACCTCAAGATCGTGCGCGGGACGGCGGCACTCACCGCTTAGTATCAGCGACCTGTAAGCACGGGGCAAGGCATGCCTTGCCCCTACAACACGTCACCCCATTGTGAGACTTCAGCATGACGCAACCAACAGGGACAAATCGAATTGGCGAGCTGACGCGGCAGCTGCTCGACCGCGGGTATGAGCAGGCGACGCGGCAGACGCTCAACGCGATTGGTGCGAGCGTGGGCACGGGGCTGATTAATCAGCGGCTGGCGGAACTGGAAGCGGAGGCGGCGCGGCTGGAAGCGGCGGGTCAACCACTGCGACCGGATAACCCGGTGCTGCGCGCGCTGCTGGCCGACCTCGACACGGAAATGGGGCGAATCGCTCAGCGGGTGGATGCGGCGGCGGCGGATGTGCAGCGGCGCGGGATCGACGCGGCGGCACGGCTGACACGCGAATTAGCGATCCCCGGCGTGACGGATGAGCAACTGCGGCTGATCGGCGTGCAGTGGAATGTACCCGATCCCGAGGCGGTCAATCAACTGGTGGGCTATGTTAATTCGAGCGCGTGGGCGGATGAATTGGCGGGGCTGCCGCAGCAGGTGCTGGAGACGGTGCGTAATCAGGCGGTGCGCGGGCTGGTCGAGGGGTGGAATCCGCTGACGACGGCGCGCATGATCCGGCAGATGGCGCAGGGCGTGCCAGCGCGGCAGGCCAACACGCTGATGCGGACCGTGCAGTTACAGGCGTATCGAGATGCGGCGGTGATTCAGCGCGTGGCGAATCAGGACATTCTGACGGAGCAAATTCGGATCGCGGCGCTGGATGCGCGGACGTGCATGGCGTGCGTCGCGCTGCATGGGACGCGGCTGCCGATCGACGAGCGGATCAACGATCACCATTCGGGCAGATGCACAAGTATTTCGGTGGTGCGTGGGCGACCGCGTGAGGTGCAAACGGGTGAGGAATGGTTTAGCCAACTGCCGGAAGAGCGGCAGCGCGCGCAGATGGGGGACAGCGCGTTTGAACTGTGGAAGGGCGGGCGGATTGAGCTGCGCGACTTCGTGCAGCCGTACACCGATCCCGTGTTTGGGGAGATGGTCAGAGAGGCGAGCCTGAAAGGTATTTTGGGCAGAAACATGGACGAAGAATGAGCAATCAACAGGTGGTCGTCGGCGTGGTGCGGTTGACACCGCGTTTTGTGTGGCAGATGGCGGGGGATGCGTCGATGCTGCTCAACGTGGGACGGCTGAGATTCAGCATGCCGCGCTTGGTGCGGGCGGCGGCGATCTGGTGGATGTGCCGTAAGCAATTCCCGGTGCGGATGGTCGCTGTGCCGGTGCAGACCAAAGCAGAGTAGCTTATCCCAAATTTGGGTTGTAGAAAGCGCGTTATCTCCGCTGAGAAAACGGATGATCAAGAAAACTCGTGGCGTAGCACGTAAAAAACGAAACAGAGAGGGTAGGGTAACACGTTGAACCACGTATGGAAGGCACTGAAGACAACGCGGCGGGATGGGGCTGAGGGCAGCGTCAACCTTGCCAAGCGGCGCGCATGGTTTGCGGATGAAGGTTCGCAGCCGGGCAGCGGACAGTCGGTCACGGGAGCATCGTCCGCGGGGACGCAAAACGCCGAACATATGATCCCGAAGTCACGGTTGGACGAGGCGCTGGAACGCGCGCGCAAGGCCGAGGAAATGCTGGCGCAGGTTCAGATCAACGCGCAAGCTGCTGAGCAGGAACGCTTGAAAAAGCAGGGCGAGTGGCAACAGATCGCCGACAATGCCTTGAAGGAAAACGAGGCCTTGAAATCGTTCAGACAGCGCACCGAAATGCTCGAAGGCACGATCAAGAGTGCCAACGAAGCATTGATCGCGCAGGTGCCGGAATCCATGAAGAAGCTGATCCCGGTGGATTACCCGCCGGAACGGCTGCAAGTGTGGCTCAACGATAACTGGCGCATGCTGACCGTGCCACCGCCGCCGAATATCGACGCGGGGGCAGGGACGGGCAGCGGCGCAAAGCCGATCAACCTGACGCCGGAACAACTGCAAGTGGCGAAGCAACTGGGGATCTCCCCGGAAGTGTATGCCAAGCGGCTGGCCGAAATTCAGGGGCGCGGCTAACGGGGAGCGGTGGGCTCAGCCTGACTGCTTCTAAGCCTGTGGCGGGTGGATGGCTTGAGAAACACATCCCCCGGCGCGTTTGCAGATGATTAGAACAACAAGAGGCAATCATGACTGATACTTCGGCGGGCTTTCGTTATCGCGGGCGCATCAGCGGCGGAGCTCCCACCATTCAGGATCTCACTTGCAAAGACAATGAAACGCTGAGCAAGGGCGATCTGGTCAACCTCGAAAGCGGCGAGATCGACCTCGGCGCGACGGGCGATGCCAACTTTACCGGGTTGGTGCTGGAAACGCAGGTCGGTGTGGACAGCACGACCAAGTTCCGGGTAATCGTCGACGACGACATCATCCTCGGCGTGTATGACGCCAATGCGCGCGCGAAAGGCGCGACGCTCGACCTGAGCGGGGCGACGGGCGCGCAGACGGTCACGACCAGTTCCAACAAGGAATTCGTTGTGTACGCACCGTCGACGGCGACGGAAGAGACGCTGGTGACTTTCAACATCGGCAAGCACGTCGGTAACAAGGCGCAGTAGGCGCAGAGCCAAGCAAAGAGAAGCGGAGAAGAGGACAAACCCATGAACACTTTTAAGCGTTTGGCTCATTTCATCAGCGTGCTGCTGGTGCTGGTTTTTGGAGCGGGACTGGTGGGGACGGCAGCCGTCGTCACGCCGACCGCGTTTGATCGTCTGAACACGGGCAACCGCGTCACCCGCCGCCGCAAGGCCGCCGGTGCCGTGTCGCTGAGCAAGCGGCGCGCGTGGTTTGCCGATGGCGTGCTCATCAAAGAAGGCTGGGCGAACGCGCTGGAACCGGGGATTCGTGAATGGTTTTTCCTCGGCGCGAGTCGGCGACCGTCGATGCTGGAAATGCAGTATGACGTGCTGAACTCGACGCAGGACGCGGAACACATGCAGGCGTATGGGGCCGTGTCGCCGGATGCGTGGGAAACCTTCAGCACCTCGGGCAAAGTGCCCAGCGTCAGCTTTGACGCAGGGTATGAGAAGATCTTCCGGCACACCACGTATATGGTCGAGCTGCCGATCAAGGTCGAGCTGATGGAAGACAACCTGTATCGCCAGATCATCAGCGCGGCGGATGCGCTGGGCGACAGCGCGCAGCTCAAGCGCGAGGTTGACCGCGCGAGCGTGTTCAATAATGCGTTCAGCTCCAGCTTTGTGGGGGCGGATGCGGTGGCACTGTGCAGCGACTCCCACCCGAACGGGCCGGAAGTCGGCGGCACGCAGGATAACAATTTCGCCTTGGCGCTGACGAGCGCGAATGTCAAGACGATGCGCGAGGCCATGCAGGCGTTCAAGGATGACAAGGGCAACCTCGTCGCCGTGACGCCGGATACGCTGCTCGTGCCGCCGGGACTGGAAGACGACGCGCTGGTGATCGCGCAGTCGGTACAGCAGCCGGAAAGCGCGAACAACGCGATCAACCCGCAGCGCGGGCGCTGGCGCGTGGAAGTCGATCACTACCTGACCGACTCCAATGCGTGGTTCATGATCGACTCGATCAAGCGCAAGCAGTCGCTGAAGTGGTTTGACCGCGTGGCGCTGGACATCACGCTGGATCGCGTCGTGCAGCGGGCGTTCGCCTACTACAACGCGCGCATGCGCTACAGCTACGGCTGGACGGACTGGCGCTGGATCGCCGGCAGCAACCCGAGCTAACCAACTCCCATTTCATGAGCGGGAGCCGGGCAGCGTCGGATTAACGTCGCCCGGCAGACCGCTCACCTGAGCGAAAGAGGGTTCTATGACCGTAACAGCATTCCCGAATGGGATTTCGGTGCAGGATGGGCTGGAACTGGTGCCGGATTGGCGGATCGCCAAGCACACCGGGGCGGCTTTCGACGGCGGGACAGCGAACGCGCACGGCGATTATGATGGCACGGGCAACCCGGTCACGCTGTTTGAAGTGTCGGGCGTGGTGGAAGTGCGCTTGTTTGGCATCTGCAACACGCTGCTGACCGGGGCGAGCGCGACGCTCTCCGTGGGGGTGGCGGGCAACACGGCGGTGCTGATCGCTTCGACGACGGCCACCGATATCGACGCGAATGAGGTGTGGCTCGACAATACGCCGGGCGTGCTGGCGAAGGCGCTGAGCAGCAACGGCGTGATCGTCAACAACAGCGATATCATCGAAACGGCGGGGACGGCCAACGTCACCGCCGGGCAGATTGACTATTACGCGATCTGGCGTCCGATCAGCGACGGCGCGACCGTGACGGCGGCGTAACATGGCGAGCATGATCAAGCTGATCGAGCAATCCACCACGCCGACCGTCACCGCGGGCGCTTACAGTGCCAGCGATGTGGTTGGCGGGCGGCTGACGTTCACGATGGCGGCGGCCAGTGGGGTGTATCTGCTCAAGAGCGTGCGGCTGGTCGACGATGGCAACGTGAAAGCAGCGGGCTCGCTGTATTTGTTCAACAGTGCGCCAAGCTCGATTGCTGATAATGCGGCGTTTGAGCCGACCGTGGCCGACCTTGCGAAGCTGGTCGCCGTGGTGCCAGTCGCCAGCGCGGATTACACCACGCTCAACGGCAACGCGGTGGCGCTGGTCGAGGATCTGAACAGTTATTTTAGTGTGGATGGCGGGACGCTGTACGGCTATTTCGTGTGCAGCGGGACGCCGACCTATACGGCGACGACTGATTTGACGATCAGCCTGTTTTTGATGAGCGAGGGCTAACTGTGACGTTCACGTACACGCCGAGCAGCACGCCGAGCGACGCCACGCTGGTGCGCTTCCATACCGGGCAGACGGTCGAGGCTGAGAGCTTCATCAGCGATGAGGAAATCACGATGATCCTCGCGCAAGAGGAGACATGGCAGCGGGCGGTCATTTCGGTGATCAAGTTCATCATGGCGCGGCTGAGCCAGCCGAACTTTAAGGCCGACTGGTTGCAAATCGACAACAAGGCGGCGCGGGATGGGTTTGCGCAATTGCTGGCGGAGAAGCGGCGTGAACTCGGCGGGGCGGCGATTACGGCAGGCGTGGTCAACACGTACCGCGTGGACAGTCTGGCGACCGAAGAGCCGTATACGGATTAGCCTCACCCCCGACCCCTCTCCCGTGGGAGAGGGGAGACAAGAAGGTCTAGGAGAGTGAACCGATGCGCATGGAAAAGCGGTTTGCACGACTGAAGGCAGCAATGGATCAGCGCGCGCTGAGCATTATGGTTTGGCCGATTGAGTTCGCCCAATTCGTGCTGTGGCTGGCGCTGGCTCCGCTGTTGGAAATTGTGCGCCTGCGCATGGGTTTGTAGAAAGGGTCTTATGCCTGCCTCAAGTCAAGTCGTCGCTATGATGCAGCGGGTCGCCGCGGGTTTCTTCACGGACACATGTCTGCTGGAGCGGGAAGTGTCGACGACGGGCGAATATGGTGAACCTGTGCATGCGTGGGAAGTCACGGCGAGCGATGTGCCGTGCCGGATCATCATGGTGGGGCAGCGCTACGGCGGCGGCGTGGCGGAGGCAGGCGCAGCGGAAACGATGAAGCGCGAATATCGCTTAGTCGTGGCGGCGACGGTGAGTCTGGCGGTGGATATGCGCGTGACGGTCGGCGGGGTGACGTATGACATCACGCGGATTGAGACGCAGCTCACCGACGAGGTATTTCAACAGTGCGTGATTCAGGGGCGCGACTAATGCCGATCCAACTGAACAAACGCAAGCTCCAGCAGATCCGGCAGAACCTGCCCAACGTCGGCGACCAGTTTGTGCGCGCGTGGGCGACCGAGATGACCAGCGACATAGTGCTGAGCTTCGGATCGTCGCCGCCGGGTGAGACATATGTGCGCGGCGGGGTGGCGCATGTGGCGAGTTCGCCGGGGTTTCCGCCGAACGTTGACATTGGAGCGCTGAAAGCGTCAATGCGGTGGACGCCAGCGGGACGGATGAAGGCGATCATTCACGACGGCGTGATCTATGGCGTGATGCTGGAAACCGGGACGGAGCGCATGGCGGCGCGTCCGTTTTTCACGCCGGTGATCGTCGACTGGCGGCAGAATAAGTTTGTGCCGTTCGCACGGCAGTTTGGATTGTTCCGGTAATGGCGGAGACGGCACTGGCGGCCCTGTACCGCACGGTCAAGCAGACGCTGACGGCCAGCCCGGGCGAGCTGTGGGGCGCGAAGGCGTACCCGGATCTCGCGCCGAGCGGCACGGTCAAGCCGTATGTGGTGTTTAGCTGGGCGGGCGGCGGCGAACTGAATCAGCGGCGCGTGCAAGACGCCGAGATTGTGCTGCAGATCAAGATCGTGACAGACAATCTGGCGCAGGCGTTCAGCGGGGCAGGGCGCATCAGCACGCTATTCAATGACGCGGACTACAGCAGCGCGACGGCGTTGAATGCCGGGAGCGAATGGGCCGTGCTGCACGTGAAGCAAGAACAAATCGTTCATATGCTGGAAACGGTCGACGGCGGGCAGGTGTATCACGCCGGGCATCGGTTCCGTTTCCGAATGGAGAGGGTGTAAGAATGGCGAGTTATGCGGAGAACACCGTATACATCAAGCTAGACAGCACTGAGGTCGATGCATTTTTCAAAGATGTGTCGCCGACAGCGAGCAACTCGACGGTAGATATCACGGCGGGCAGCGGAACAGACTGGAATATGCGCGCGGCGGGGCTGAATGACATCAGTTTCTCGATCACGCTGATGTATGACGCGGCCAACGTGCAGACATACATCCAGAAGATTGCGCCGGGGTCGATTGTCACGCTGGAATATGGGCCGGAAGACGCGGTGAGCGGCAAGCCGCGGCACGTGCAGTCGTGCATTGTGTCGAGCGTGGATCACAGCGTGACAGTTAATAAGGATGCGGTCACGTTCTCGATTACGTTGGATGGAGCGGATGCACCGTCGGTCAATATGTTCGCCGGCGGCGTGTACTCGTAGCCTCACCCCCGACCCCTCTCCGAGCGGAGAGGGGAGACAAGCAGGGCGGTTTTGTGAAAAAGGGAAAGCGGATGGCAGTGCAGGAATACGGGAATGGGGTCATGATTGACCGCAGCCGCGTGACGCATGGCGAAATGAACCGCGCCACGGTCATGCGGATTGAAGCGCAGCGCGCCGAGCGGGATCTCGACGCGGAAAAGGTGGCGCAGATCCTGACGGAGCTGGATAAGCTGGTGATGAAGGTGATCGTCAGCGTGCCGCTGGGGTGGCTGCCGGAAGGGGTCACGCTGGATGACCCGGACTGGATCAGCAAAGTGTCGGCGGAACGGTATGAAGAGCTGACGAAACTAGCAAACGGGCCGCAGCCGGGCGAAAAAAAAGCTTAGGCGATGCGCTGTACATGAAACGCCTGTTTCCCAAACAGGTGTTTCTCGACCCGGAAGAAGTGGCGCGGATCAACCGCGTGCGGATTGCGAAGTGGCTGCACATCACGCCGGGGGCGGTCGATGCGATGCCAGCGGGTGACGTGGAAGATGTCATGCAGATCATGTGGGCGGATGAGCAGGAATATCCGCGAAAGAAGTGACGGGCGCAAGCCCGTTTTTTATTGCCTCACCCCAACCGCCAAAAGATCAGCCTCACCCCCGACCCCTCTCCCAAGGGAGAGGGGAGACGTGCGCGTTATTCCGCGGCGGAGAGGGTAGGCTGATGGTAGGGGGAATCAGCGATGTTCAATGCGATTGAAGTGGCGAGTCTGTTCGCCACATTAGAACTGAGAGATGGCAATGCGACCGCGCGGTTGAGCGCGTTTGAGAGCGGGCTCGACCGGCTGGCGGGGCGACTGACGCAGTTCGGCGGGCAACTGCAAAGCGCGGGGACGCAGATCGGGCTGATGGTCGCGCCGCTGGTGGCGTTTGGCGCGCAGGGCGTCAGCGTGGCGGCGACGTTCGAGCAGGCGATGGCGACAATCAGCGCGCGGACGGGGCTGGCGGGGGACTCGCTGGAAGAGATCCGCACGCTGGCGCTGCAAATGGGCGCGGATACGAGCTTCAGCGCGCAGCAGGCGGCGGACGCCTTCCTGGAACTGCTGAGCAGCGGCCAGAGCGCAGAGGAAGCGATCGCCACACTGCCGGCGGTGCTCGACGCGGCGGCGGCATCGGGTGAAGATCTCGGATCAGCGGCGGATGATGTAACCAACATTCTAGCAGCCTTCCGCATGCCGGTGACACGGGCGCGGACGGTGGTCAATGCGCTGAGCCGGGCGGCAGGCGCATCATCGGCGACCATGAGCGATTTAGGCGACGCGTTCGCCAATGTTGGCGGCGTGGCGGCAGAGTTTGGCCTGAGTGTCGACGAGACGGCGGCGATCTTTGCAGTATTTGCCGAAAACGGTATCAAAGGGTCGGATGCAGGCACGCAGCTGCGATCCATGCTGCTGAACATGGCGCGGAATACCGAGTCAGTTAATGACGCGTGGACAGCCCTTAACTCAAGCCTCTATGATGCGCAAGGAAATATGCGCCCCTTACCGCAGATTTTGGGCGAGATTATTCAATCATCGTCCCAAATGACGGATGAGGAGCGTATTCGAGCATTCACCGATCTGGCGGGGTCGTATGGCATTTTGGGCATGTCTGCACTCACTACGACTGACAGCTTGAATCCAATGTTTGCGGCTATGGAAATGTCCGCCGACGCGGCAGATGTGGCGGCGGCGCGGATGGGCACGTTCGCCGGGGCGACGGAGAGCCTGCGCGGGTCGATTGAGACGCTGCAGATCGAAGCGCTCACCCCATTGATGGAGAATACGCTGACGCCGCTGGTGGGCGACCTGACCGACACGGTCAACCGGGTGACGGAGTGGGCGAAGGCGAATCCGCAACTGACTTCGACGATTGCCAAGATCGTCGGGATTGTGGCGCTGTTCGCGGGCGGGCTGGTGATCCTCGGCACGGTGATCGGCGCGGCGGGGACGGTGCTCAGCGCGTTTGGCACGGTGATCGGGCTGGTGGGCGGGGCAATTGGCCTGCTGACCGGGTCGGCGCTGCTGCCGCTGATGGGTATCCTGCTGCTGGTCGGCGGGCTGGTGGCGGCGTATACCACGAACTGGATGGGGTTTGCAGACACGATCAACTGGATTGGGGATGAAATGCGGCGCGCGTTCACGGCGGCAAAGCAACTGTGGGAGATCCTGCAATTGATCGTGAGCCGCGGGCCAGCCTACAGCGCGGCGCAGGATTACGTCGATCAGAACTGGAGCACCGGGATCGATATGTCGCAGACGGGCGTGGCGGGCAAACGCATGAGCGCGAGTAAAGGCTCATCGGTGCTGGGTGGCAGCGGCACGCCGTTCATCAACAAGGGCACGGCGTTCATGGGCGGGGGCACGGCGCTGCCGATGCGCGCGGCGGGTGGCCCGGTCATGGGCGGGTCGCCGTATATTGTGGGGGAGCGGGGGCCGGAATTGTTCGTGCCGGGCTCGTCAGGATCGATTGTGCCGAACAATCGCATGGGCGGCGTGAGTATTGGCAACCTGACGGTGCAATACAACGCCATGAACGGCGGTCAAGCGGATTACGAGGGTTTTGTGGCGTTCCTTGAGCGCGTGGCAGCGGGGTAAGCAGCATGGCGAATAGTGCAAACAGTTTTGCAGTGGCCGTGGGGTCGAGCCAGACGGCGCTGAAGCGGATGGAGCCGCAGCCGCATAGCAATGGGCTGGAGTATCCGCAAGAGACGGCGACGCCGAGCGCGGTGTATGAGGATGGCGAGCCGTTTGTGCGGTTCCGGTTCAATGCGCCAGATGGGGCGACGCTCGATAAGCTGTATGCAGCGTTTGGCCTGACGAGCAGCAAAACGGCGAACGTGACGATCAGCCTGCCGACGAACAAGGCGCGCACGGTGTGGGCGGACTACAACGGGCAAGCCGTGCGCCCACAGGTCGCCGAATGGCAGATTATTCGCTATGGGTGGGTGGAGATCACGGTGCGGCAGTTGGAGGCGGTGTAGGGATGGCCTCACCCCCGCCCGATAGAGATGGCCTCACCCCCGACCCCTCTCCCAAGGGAGAGGGGAGACAAGACGGAGAGTTTACAGAAATGAATTTCGCACAACTGAGCGGTGCTGACTTGGATCGGGCGATTGCCGAACTGTTGGGCTGGACTGAGCTCGAACTGGTCGAAACATGGATAGATGAGCGCGACATTGGTTATACGACATTCCAAATATGGCACGGGCGACTTAACGGCCTTGAGGCGGATGTCCCACAATTCCATGCTGATACAAATGCACAGCTCCGACTATGCGTTAAACGGCGCTGGCAGATGACCTATATCAGCAACGAGGAGGCAAATCTCGTGCGTCCGCTTACTGGTGAATATGTGCAAGTTCATGGTGGGAAAGGCGCCGATTATCGAGAGGCGGGAGCAAGGGCATTGCTGGCTGCATTGATGGGGGCTAAATAGTGGCGTGGGATAGTCATCCGCAATCGGCGCGCGGGTATGTGTACCTGCTGCAGCCGACGATTGTGTTTAAGGCGCGAGTCAACCTCGCCAGCGCGACGTATCCCACGGCGGAGATCCCGTTTGATGGGGTGACGGTCGGCGCGTATGGCGATATCGAGATCGGGCAGACGGTGCTGATCGGCTCGACAGAAGGCGCGTATGACCTCGGGCGGACGTATGTGCGCAAGGCGGCGACGAGCGGCACGCTGTACATTGGTTTCAGCTCGCGCGGGGCGAGGCCGGGCGAGGTCACGCTGACGGATAACGCCTACATTACCGTCGTCGATAGCTATGAGGTGTGGCGCAAGCCGCAGCGGCTGGACAATGCCAGCGGGACGATCTACAAGGATTACGATCTGGCGTATTCGTCGCCGCCATTCCCGATCATGCATGTGGGGGATCTCGGCGGGCTGGGGCGGATTGGTTTCACATCCGGGGGCGTGCTGACGGTCGATGCTTTCGACTGGGGCGGCTCGACGCTGGTGGCCGCGGCGGATACGTGGTCAAGCCGGACGTGGGATATGGCCGATGGCACGATCACCGTGGGGACGACGACCAGCCAAGCGCCGGACGCCACGTTCCCGGCGGGGAAGCGGTGGGTCACGCTGACGGGTGTCACCAGCGCGGGCGCGACGGGGCGGCGGCGGTATCTGGTGGTGGCGCTCGACCCGAGCAGCCCGGCGATCATCCGGGCGAACAATATCAAGCTGCGGCGGACGGCAGAAGGGCAGACGCTGACGTGTGACCTGAAAGAACGGCTGGATCCGGCGGCGTATTTGCCGGGCACGGTCGTCATGCTGCTGATGCGGGAGACGCGGGGCAGCACGGTGACGTACACGCAGCGCTTCGCCGGATGGCTGGATATAGAAACAAGTTTCGCTCAAGCGTCGATAGTGCTGACGGACAAAGGCACCACGATCCAGGCGGTGGATGTGGCGGGGAAGCTGGCGCAGATCAAGGCGCTGGCGGCGGTGTTCGAAAACGAGGCGAGTCAAGCGAGCTGGCTGCACATGGTGGGGTGCAACCCGGAACGGATGATGCATCGCCTGCTGGCGTTTGAGAGCACGGCGCTGGCGTTGACCGACTGGGCGCTGACGGGACTGAGCGGCAGCGCGGCTTACCCGGTGATGAGCTGGAGCGTCACGGGCGGAAATATGTACGGCGTGTGTGACGCGCTGGCGCGGGCGATGGGGTATCGCCTGACGTGCAACAGCAAGGGCAAGCTGCAACTGAAGATCGACCCGATGCGGCAGGACAGCGGGAGCCGCACGGCCACCGTGCAAAGGGCGATCACCGAGGCGGACTGGAAGCGGTTGAGCTGGTTGACGCGGGCGAGGCCGACGACGGGCGCTGAAGTCACAGAACGCGGTGATCAGCAGTGGGTATGCGTCGACGCTGCGCAGCGGCAGGCTGAGCCCGTTCCCCGATGTGACAGCATTGCGCCGGGCGAGGTGGCCGGGCAGGGCATGGGCGAGTCGACGAATGCGCGGGAGATCGCGCAGTCGCAGACGGAGAGCGACGCACGGGTAGGGCACGATTACGCGGTTGTGCGGCGATCCGGCGTATCAGATGGAGCTGGGGCACGGGGTCGACGCGGATATAGAGCCAGCGGACATGACGTGGATCACGGTGACAGCGACAAGCGGGAAAGCGGGGTATCGTGGGCCGACGCTGAGCGCGCAGAAAATGCTGCCGCTGACGGTCGATATCAGCGTGAACGCGGCGACGGGCGTCAGCACGCAGGTTCTTACGGCGGAGAAAGAAACCTACGGCGATCCGGGGGCGCGCAATCCGCAGCCAGCGACGAGCAGCGCGGGGTATTCGACCAGCACAGAGTATCCGGTGCCGGGCAATACGGTCACGCGGACGGCTAGCGGACTGGGGTTGATCGCGGATTTGGCGCTGTTTTGCACCAACAATAAGGTGCATCTGATGGCGGGGATGCTCGATCTGCTGGCGGGCGGCACGCCGGAAGTGGAAAGCTTTAGCCTGACGCTGACGGGGACGCTGGCGGCGTTCGCCGTGCGGGCAGACTCGCCAAACTACGTGGATGGCACGGGCGCAGTCAACGGGTATCTGGCGACGACCAGCCAAGTGCGGACTATTGACGATATTTTCGGTGCGCAGACGCTAGGCACGGCGCAAAGCTTCACGGCGACGAATACGGCGCAGGTGCAGCTGCAGGTCGAGCGTGGCGATCCAGATAATGCGGTGGTCATGCATTACCGGGACAGCGCAGGATCAGCAGCGCACTATACCGATGATGGCGGCACGACGTGGTCAGCGTCAACCGGGCTGACGACGCACTATGATACCAACTACCTCAACACGACGCCGAACTGGGCCAATGGGCTGTATGCCGATCCGCGCGGGAATGGCAAGTGGCTGACAAGCTGTCACACCAGCACAGCATCGCCGCCGGGTGCGGATTTTTATGAGAGCAGCGACAAGGGCGCGACGTGGGCGCAGAAGTCGACGAGCGGCTACAGCATTGACCGCTACAATGCGCGGTGCATCGTGCGACCGCTGGGGCGCCCGGATGATGTGGTGTTTTTTGGCGAGCACAGCGGCAGCAGCCCGAATAGTGAGCGGCTGTATCGCATCATCGGATCGACGCGCGAGGACATCAGCCCACAAATCGGATCGGACATTTTCGGCGTGGTCTCAGCCGGGGCGCAGCGCGGGATCAGCGTGGCAGATGATAACCCGGCCTGCGTGATGATCATCGGGCAAACCAACACGGGTTTGACGGGCAAGTGGGCCGTGCTGCAAACGTTCAATGGGCTGGATGCGGCGGGGTCGATTGTGTGGAACACGGTGATCGACATGGCGACGAATTCGGGCGGCGTGCCGTTGTGGAATGGCGGCTACTACGTGTCGACCGGGCTGATCTTCCTGTATGGCGTCGGCGGGCGGTTTGCAATTGCGCGGTACGAAGGCGGCGCGTGGGCTGTGTATGAGACGACGATCAGCGGGGCGGGGTCGATCGTCGGGATCTGCGGGGATAAGATGGCAGAGAATGCGGACGCGCGCGCGCGTGGGGCAATAGAGAAGAATATTCGCGCAAGCCAAAAAGCGCGAAACGATCAAGGGGTTTGTGGGGCGCCCTAACGGCAACGGGACGTATACGATCTATACCGGGTATGCGCCGGGGTGGGTGACGTGCGGCTGACGGATGCGGTGGATGGCTCGATCGCCATTGCCATCGCCATGAACACGAACCTAGACCCGGCGGTCGAGGTGGAGATGGAGCGCGTCGACGGCATGCTGGTCATCAAGACGGCGGTGCCAGCGCAGGCGGCGCGGTTGTGTGGCAACAGCACGCCACAAGCGCAGCAGCCACCCCAGCAGCAGCCGCCAGCGGGCTACACGAACAAGGCCGGGGCGAGCTGAGCCTCGTCAATGCGGCGGGGAATGCGCTCGGCGGGCTGGTGGTGCGCATCACGGCGTATCGGCACCGGGGCGGGTGGTGGCCGGGGGACAGACACGATCACGCTGACGCCGACGAGCAACAGCGGCAAGCGCGCGTGGGTGCTGGTGGGTATCAACACGAAGACGAACGCGATCACGCAGGCGCTGAGCACGGACCGGAGCGTGGGTTTCACCCATTCCCCGAAAGCGACGTAAACGCGGTGATCAACTTGTACCCGGATGTGGACTGGCGCGCAACGGCGAGACGAGCATCGACGTCAGCGATATCCTCGACCTGACGAACCGCGGCGAGACAAAGCCAAAATCAAATTACGGCGACGGCTGCTGCGCGGGCGTGGGCGGGCATCGACGACGGTATGGCGTGGGGTCGCTGTGGGTGGATGTGACCGGTGACGTGGTGTACATGTGCACCGATGGCACGGCAGGCGCGGCAGTGTGGAAGAATTTGAGCACCACCGGATCGGCGACGCTGACGACTAAGGGCGATGTCCTCACGCGCACATCATCGGCACGCGGCTGCCGGTGGGCACGGATGGTCACGTGCTGACGGCGGACAGCGCGCAGCCCGAGGGCATCAAGTGGGCGGCGAGCAGCGGCAGTGGGGAGCGCTGGCGCTGATCGTCCTGGGAGATGAAAAGACGCAAGAACACGGGCGGCGCTACATTTGCCAGGGGCATGGCGAACGCGGGATCTGAATACGGAAGCCGTCGATGGGGGATCACTGCACACTCGGCAGCAATCAGTTCAACGTTAGCGGCGGGACGTTCGCATTTATAAGCGTCCCGCGGCATACTGCCGGAGGCATCAAGCGTCTCCAAAACATCACGGACACGCAACGACAATCGTCGATTCTGGAAACCTGTGGAAAATGCAGAACCGCCTTAGCCGCGATGCCGACGCAACCGCTACCCGGTCGATTATCGAGGGACGCTTTACAATCGCGTCCTCAAAGACGTTCGAGATCCAGCATCGATGCCAGACTACATTCCAAGTAACGGGTTTTGGCAGTGGCTCAATTTACGACGGAAGTCTACATCGACTGTGCGTCTGGAAAAGGGCTGATCATGACGGACTTCGGTTAATGATCTGGCGACTTCGACCCAACAGCGCTTATGAGTGGATAGGGCGATAAGTGATGCCGATTACGCCTCAATTGGCGAATGGCGCGACCCAAACACCACGAAACCCACGCAGGCGGAATGCGACGCGGAATGGGCGATCTATCAGCAGGAAGAAGCGGCGGCGGCGAAGTCGAGGCATCGGCGGCAACCGCTGACAAGGGCGCGATCACGGCGCGGCAAGCCGCGATCGACACGCGGGCGCACGACGATCACGTCTGATCTCGCGCTCCTGCCGAATGGCGGCACAGCAGCGACGGATCATCGGGCGGCTGCTGACGGCGGAGGATGATACGCCAACGCTGAAAAGCGCGAATTAGAAGCGATCGAGCGGTTGATCAAAGTGGTGGCGACTGGTGTAAGCGCAAGCGCGTTAGGGGTGGTGGTCGTACAACGGGGAGTGTACAGTTTCAACGGGGTGCGGACATGATCAAGCACGGAAAATAAGCGGCTTCCGTGGTTGCTGGTGTTTGTGGTAATTGATGAGTGGCTGGCTGATCGGCCTGGTGGTGGGCATTGGTGATTGCTCGGAACTGGTGACGAATGTCCTCAAAATACTATACAAAACAAAACATTCACCTGCAACATCTGTTAATATGTTATTGTGCATAGTAGAAGTCATGGATTCCATGAAGCGACGATTTAGACAGTATTCGATCGTAACG
>JADKGC010000018.1 GCA_016717205.1 Candidatus Flexifilum breve | reverse complement strand
AACATTCAAGACGACATTGGGCCGATCCGGGCGACGAACTGATCAAAGGTGATCATTCGCGCTTCCCGGTGTGCGCCGGGCGATCTCGACTGGCGTGCTCGGCGCAGTACATTCTAAGAACGTGATGGATCATCTGCTGCTCGGCAAACCTCGACGCAGGCGCTTCATGCAGCCTGCGCTCACCGTTCCGGCGTCTGCGCCGGTCACGCGGACGCTGGAGCTGTTCCGGGAGAACAGCGTCATTTCGCGCTGGTGATTGGCGAACATGGCGAAACGCTCGGCATCATCACCCTGCAAGATGTCCTGAGGAGGTTGTCGGAGGGGTAGAAACCTCCGCCGGACCGGGAAATTGTGCGGCGCGACGATGGCTCATACCTGCTCGACGGCCTGCTGCCCACTCGATGAATTCGGCGATCTGTTCGGCGGTTGAGGACATCCCCGGCGCGCTGAAAAGTCTTCGAAACGCTCGGCGGTTTCATCATGGCACTACGGGACGAAACCCCAAAGCGGGCGATCAACCGACTTGGGCAACACTACGGCCAGAAGTGATCGACATGGACGGTAACCGCGTGGATAAAGTGCTGGTGTCTTTCGCTCGGCGGTGCCCCCGAAGGATGGAGCCGATGGCTGAAACAATCTTGATTGTCGATGATGGGCAGCACATCATCGATCTCGCCAAGCTGTATCTGGAAACAGGAAGGTTTATCGGAAACGATGAGCGCGACCGATGGTAAGACGCGCTGCAGAAAACCTGCACGAGGAGCCGTCGCTCGTCGTGCTCGACCTGATGCTGCCACAGATGGACGGTTGGAAGTCTGCCGCCGTTGCCGCCGAAAGCGACGTACCGATCATCGCTGTTGACCGCCCGCAGTGACGAAACTGACCGGATTGTCGGGCTGGAACTGGGCGCGGATGACTACCTGACCAAGCCGTTCAACCCGCGCGAACTGGTCGCCCGTGTGCGCGCGATTTTACGCCGGATTGCGCCGCGCACTCAGCCTATCGCCAGCGCCGAAACGGCGGTCACGCTCGATAATCTGGCAATTTACCCGGAACGCCGCATCGTCATGGTGGACGGCCACGAGGTCGATCTGCGCATGAAAGAGTTCGACTTGATCTACACACTGGCACAGAACGTCGGCATGGTATTCACGCGCGAAAAGCTGCTCGACGTGGTGTGGGGCTACGATTTCGCGGGCCGATACCGTGTGGTGTCGGCACCGTCTGGACGTAACGATGCTGGCTCAACACGCGGTCGCTTATTCCTCTCGTATGTCTGCTCATGGCGGTCATCTTGATCGTCGTGGGGTGTGGCGCTTTTCGCCATCCTCAACCTGCGCAATGCGCCGCCGGAAACCACCCCCTCTGCGCCTCGCGACCACCGCGCTCAGCGTTGACCTGCGGCAGATTCTCGCCGGGGCGGCGACCGCCCCTCACGTCGGATCGCCCGCGGCGGGCTGGGAACGGCTGACCAGCCAGTTGGATGCCGTGGCAACTGACCGCGAAGTTCGCATCTGATCGTGCGCGGAAGTCACACGCGATGTGCTCTACGACAGCGCCCAGTCATTCGTGATCGACCGCCCAACGCCGATGTTCAAAAACTTCGATATCCCTTCGGCCATCGCTCGCGGCGTGATCCGCGCTTAGCGGCGATTAGCGCCATGCGCGGCATCTTCAGTGATGGCGGCGACGGGTGGGCCGTTTCGTCGGTCTGCAGTCGGTCTCCCAGCCCACCGACGGAACGGCCCAGTGGCCCTGCTGTTTGCCGACCCGCGCCCAAGCCGACTGCCGCGGCGTTGAGCGACTTCGGCACGGGAACTCGCGCCGCTGTTCCCGCGAGCCGGGGGCGTGGCTTGATCCTCGCGGTCATGCTCGCCGGGTGGATCACGCGCAGCATCACCCGCCCGCTGCAAACGGTCGCGAGCGCGGCCTCGGAAGTGGCGCAGGGGCACTATGATCGGCGCGTGCCGATGGCGGGGCCGGAGGAAGTTAAGGCGGTCGCCGATGCCTTCAACCAGATGAGCGAGAAGATTCAGGCCGAGCAGCGTTCACAGCAGGACTTCCTTGCCAACGTGTCGCACGACCTCAAAACGCCGCTCACCTGCGATTCAGGGGTTCTCGCAGGCCATCGTGGACGGCGTCGGTGATCCCAGTCCGGCGGCGCGCATCATCCACGAAGAAGGGGACGCCTCAACCGCATGGTCTCTCGAATTGACGGAAATCTGGCGCGCTTACAGGCGGGCGGCTCGCCGCAAAACCACCCTGATCGATTGGGGCGATCTGACGGCGGCGGTGGGACGGCGCCTCGCCATCATGGCGGCGCGAAAAACAGGTCGCGCTGACCGTCAACGCGCCGTCCACGCCCGTGATCGCCGGGGATGGGATCGACTGGTGCAGGTGGTGACCAATCGATCAGCAATGCGATCGGTACGCCGTCGGGCGGCAAAGTGAATGCTGCACGCAGGTGCGCAACGGCGGGCGTCGAAGTGGTCGTCACGGATACCGGCCGGGCATCGCCGCGAGTGAGCGCTCCCGGCATCTTCGAGCGCTTCAATCAAGTAGTGGATAAGGCGCGTGGGCCGCAGCAGGCGCGCACGGCCAGTCGGACCCGTTATGCAAGAGATCATCATGCGCACGGCGGCAGATCCAGCGTACGAGGTCCCGGCCCAGGCGGGACAAGGCTCGACGTTCACAGTGTGGCTGCCCTCTCCGCAGATGTCGAACGATCTGCGGCGGCGCTAGCCGCTGCCGTGGCTGAACCTCACCCTCACCGATCAGGTGGTAGCCACCGCCGCTGACCCAACCGATTGAGTATGTGACCATCGTCGAAACCATGTTCTGAAGTCACGCTCATCGGCACAGCCGACCGCGCCGTGTGGGCCCCGCACCTTGACCTCGACGCACGAACCATCGATCCGTAACCGTCGTGTTGAGCGCGGTCGAAACGACCTACATAGGCGTGCGTTTTCGCGAATTGTCGCTCTCTGCTGCTGGATGACGCAAAGGGGATACTCGTCCATGCGTTCAACTCCAGCCGCGTGTTGCTTCATCGAACGGCAAATGGTTCACACGGTACTACTACGCGGCGATCAGCGTCACAGCCCGACACATTCACCTCGCCATTCAGGGACAGCCGCTGCTCAACGCGCGTCTGCCGGATACGGCGCCTGTTGAACGCAGCGCGACGAATGCCGCGAATGGCAGCTAACCCTGCCGACGACGAAGCCACAGTATTTCTATGCTCGGCTGGAAGGGCACACGGAGTATTACGCCTGCGCCGGAAGCACAGTGCAGGGCTTCGATCATCCCGCTATGCCGCCCGCTTTCACCTATTTGCAGCAGTCGAACTTCCGATTGCACACCTGGTCAGTGCGCACAACTGCCCGTCACAGCAAGTCGAAGACCTATTCCCGCTGAAATGAACTATTGCCCCCACCTGTGGGTTAAACTTCACGGAAAACAGGAGAGTGGTTTATGGTGCGCCTACTGGCAGTCGTGCGTTTCGTTGGGATACTGATGTTCTTGCTGTTCCCGCTCTGCGCGCGTTGCATGCGCCGATCTCCGCGCAAGAGGCGACTCCCGAACCGACCGCTGAGGTCGCACTCGAGGCGACCAACGAAGTCACGCCGGAGGCGACGGCGGCGCTGCCCCAACGCCCTGCTCGACTTCCCGGCCCCGGCGATTACACCGTCAGCTCGGCATCGACGGCATCCCGCACGCTCAGCGTGTATATCCCCAAGCGTATATTACTTCGTCGGCGGCGGTGCCGCTGGTCGTCGTAATGCATGGCGCAGGCGGCAAAGCGGCAACGATCCGTCGTGGTCGGGGGTGGAGTGAACTAGCGGAAGCTGAAAACTTCGTTGTGATCTATCCGGATGGTCTCAACAATGTGTGGAATGACGGTCGCCTCGGTGACGCGCGTATCACCGATGTGAACGACGCCGGGTTCATCAATGCGTCGATCAACTTCATGTCGGACAAACTCAACATCGACCAGCAGCGCATTTATGCGACGGGTTTCTCAATGGGCGGCATGCTTTCGTTCCGTCTCGCCTGCCAGATGCCAGATCGTTTGGCGGCGATTGCCTCGGTCGCGTCAAGCATGCCCGAATACGTCGCGCCGTACTGCACCGATGGCGAACACATGCCCGTGCTGATCATTCAGGGCACAGCCGATAACGTCGTGCCATTCTACGGCATGCCGCGTCAAGGCTTAGGTTATATGTCGGCGGCCAACAGCCTGCTCTACTGGACGCGCCAGAACGAATGCGCCACGTCAAGCGGCATTGATATGCTGGAAGATGTCGATCCTGATGATGGGGCGCGCGTGCTGCCAAACCGCCACCGACTGCGCGAATGGCGCCGATGTGATGTTCTACGGCGTGTACTATGGCGGGCACAACTACCCCGGTCATGCGCTCGGACTCGACCTCGGCACGACGACCTTTGACATTGACGCGACGCAGGTGATCTGGGGAGTTCTTCCCAGGCGCATCCACGCGCGGCGGGATGAACGGCGCACGATCGGCGTGTTTCGGGCCGTAGTCCATTACTGAGACCTAAATCCGTCCCGTAAATCCGCTGTTCGCAGCACAACCCCATATCTAGTGACTTGAGATGGAGTGGTACACAAGGGTGTATCCCAGCACGGGCCATCGTCATTCGGTGCAAAGTATTGAGTCCCATCTGGAAACTCGAAAGTCTGATACTCTGGTGCCCACTGCTCCTGCAAATTTACATTCCACATGTAAGGCACATATAGAACTACCTGCATCAAAGAGATAGCTAGCACTCCGTACAAAAACGGTTTCGCAGCTTTCGAGATATGCCAAGTGCTAGTCCACCTAAGCCCAGCGTGAAGAAACTCGCAAGCCCAAATTCGGTTGAGGGCATGACGATAAACCAATACACCAACCCTACAATCGGTGGTGCAAACAACAGTAAACGTCTATAGGGACGCCGAACAGCAAATACGAGGGCTGGTAGCATGGCCACTGTGGAGAATATCGCCGGCAATTGGACGATTCTTTTCCACCAATTCGGTATCCAGCCCCATTCTCCATCTGCTGCGATAGGTACAGGACTGGAATATCTGGCATAAATGGTTACTTGGGCGGCATCAGCATTTGCACTCACATCTGGAACTCGCCAGTCAACACCAATTGCCCCAAGCGTTGCTGGATATACGGGCATTCCCGACAGAACGATACCATGAGCTATCCATGCTAGACCAAGTAGACTTGCAAGGGTCAAGGGTTTTACCAGTGAGCGGATCGGTGGTTTAGCCACAATCAAGCCACGAAGAAGGCTGTACCCGCAAAGAAGACGATACTCAATTTCACAGTGATTGCTGCAGCAACAAATACCGATCAACAATCTGTGATCGATCTCAGTGTTATCCAGTAGTCGCGCCAGTTCTTATGGCAATAACAAATCCAAGCAAAGTTACTACGATGCTCGTTTCCAGCGTCATGAGACTTTTCAGATAGAGGTGATATAGGGAAAATCATCAGAGCTTGGAAGAAATCTGACCATTTGCCCGACTTACGCAAGCGTACCGCGGCTAGTACACTGCCAACCGCTGATGCGACAAACAGCGCACCCATTCCATAGTGCATGGGGGTGCTAGGTAGTTCTGTAAATAGCGCGTTATAGAGCAAAGAGGAGTTGTTAAACCCAAACCGCCCTTGTATGTTTGCAAGACCCGGCACGACCGGGTAGGCTGCATACCATTTCACAACCTGTAATTGATACCCCCATCATCGGCTTCAAGTGATGGAGCAGTCGCGAAACCTGCTAGTAAGAGCGCGATCTGGGCGCGACTAGCCATGTTCGTTTTGGAACGGGACGCCAGCGCAGCCGGCCAAGCAGACTAATTGCACAGAGAACCACACCAATGATCGGAGTAATCGGTGCAACCAAATGATAGACGAGTAGAACAGCGATCGTTATTACCCAGCCTAACCAAAAGGCGTCTTCAAGATCACGGGTAAACAATAATCCGGGTCAAGCGCCGTGACTCCAATAATGACCCAAACAATGAGGATTTCGATCATTTTAGTGTTTGCCTCACAGAGAATAGCAGCGTGTGCCGCCAGTAAAACGGCGTAAATTAATTGTTCCGGTGCTGCCTTGCTCATTGAGCAAGATGTAGGTAATCAGAAAGCCAGAGAGGACAAAAAACAGTGTTACCGCATCCCGCCCATCCAGCAAGAACGGCTTGAGTAGGCCGGGACCGGCATGAAAACCAATCACACTGAAAGCTGCGTAGACACGCAGTCCATTCAAACCAGGGAAGTATCTGGCCACAACCTCTCCTGACGAGCAACCGCGAACATCTCAATCTATTTGAATTGTAAGAGGGGTATGGTGTCTGAAACGCATGAGAAAAACCAACCCCTTCTTTAATCGCAAAAAGGGGTTGGTTTGGAAAACTACTTAGCTGCTGGCGGTCGCTTCCGGCGTGGTTTCGACCGGGGCGGCGTCCGTTGCTCCGGCGGTGGCTTCCGGCAGTCGTTTCGACCGTCGGCGCAATCGTCGGGATGGCGGTCGGCGTGGCTTCCGGCAGTGAGCTCGCCGAGAGGTCAGGCGCAGGCAGGATCTGGAACGAGGACATCACCTGCGCCAGCGTCTGATTCTGGTCGGCGGCGGCGGTGTCTTCAGCCAGCAGACCGGGCAGCTCGGTCGCTTCGGCAGTCGGTTCCGCCGACGGCAGCGCAACCGTGTTCAGGTCAACATCCGCGCCGGAGAAATGCAGGTTGGCGATGTGCAATGCGTTCGCGCCATTGAGCAGCACGGCGAGGCCGCTAAAGGCCGCGCCTTCGACATCGTTATAAGTATACGCCACCGAGAAACCGGAAACGTCACCACGGGTGACTGGAGCGACGCTCAACACGGTCGCGCCCGGGCGTTCCAACCACGCGCTGGCAGCCGCTTCATCGGCCACCGACCGACCCGCGCGGGCTTCCACGCGCAGCGCTTCGCCGTTCGTGCCCGTGATGCTGGCCGGGCGACCCGGCGCGCTGTCGGTGACGGTCCACGCTTGCGGGTAGCGGATGATGGCGCTCGTCACATTGTCATAGTACGCGTTCCAGTTGAACGGTTCCGCTGCGAACTGCTTAAACGGCGTGATCTTCCCGGTCAGGTTAGTGAGCAGGAAGCGCAGCGTTTCGGTCGCGTTTTCCGGCACAACCACACGCACCACGTAAATCCACTCGCCGTCCGTCCACACGTTCTGGCGCGCGACGTAGGTTTGACCGTTGGCCAGCCCCACGCGGAAATCGATGGTCAGAATGTCATTTTCAAAGGAGCGATTCGTCTCAATCGGGTCGCGGAAATTCGACCACGTCGCGAGAATAGTTTCGGCGGTAAACCGGGCATCTAAATCTTCGGGGCTGATCGGCCCTTCGGCATCCTGCACATAGGCGTCGATCACGCTCAACTGCGTTTGGTTGATCATGTTGACCTGCGCGATACCCGCATTGCTCGTCGGCGCGCTGACCTGCCAACCTGTCGGTTCGGGGATCGTGTACATGCCAGTCGGGTGCAGATAGACCTTGTCGAAGCTGATGCCGCTGTAGTCCGCAATCACGGGGGGATACGTCGGCGTCGGCACGGTGGTCGGATCAACGGTCTGCGTGGTCGTGGTCTGGTTGCGGGTGATCAGGGGATGATCGTCCCGGCAATCAGGACGACAAACATGAATACACCCAGAATGATGCTGGCTCTTCTGGAACTGTTTTTGTTCATACGTAAGGACTCCCGGTGAGATGGGCAAAACCCGGCAAATCATACCCTAAAAGCCGCGCGATGTTAAGTCTGGCTCAAAAAGAGCGATTGGCCGTTAGCCATTAGCCGTTGGCTAAAAGCAGAGCCATTCTATTCAGGTCTAGGTTACAATACACATGACTGATCACTTTCCCAGTGTTTTTGCTAACTGCTAATGGCTGACAGCTAACCGCTAAAAAGGCTTCTTGCATGGAAATTCTTGAAACCCACATCAACCCGAACGATGCGCAGTTTCAGCGCAACGCGGAACAGCAACGCGCGCTGGTCAGCGAACTGCGCGCACGGCTCGCGCTCGTGCGCCAAGGTGGCGGCGCGAAGTATCAGCAGCGCCACCGCGAGCAAGGCAAGCTGTTTGTGCGCGACCGCATCGACCGCCTGATCGACCCCGGCTCGGCGTTTCTGGAGATCGCGCCGCTGGCCGCGTGGGATCTGTACGGTGGGGATGCGCCTGCCGCCGGGATGGTCACGGGCATCGGGCGGGTGAGCGGCCTCGAATGCGTGATCGTCGCCAATGACGCGACCGTCAAGGGCGGCACATACTATCCGCTGACCGTCAAGAAGCACCTGCGCGCCCAGCAGATCGCACTGGAGAACAACCTGCCCTGCATCTACTTGGTGGACAGCGGCGGCGCGTTTTTGCCGATGCAGGATGAAGTTTTCCCCGATGCCGACGACTTCGGGCGCATCTTCTACAATCAGGCGAGCATGAGCGCGGCGGGCATCCCGCAGATCGCGCGGTGATGGGGCTCTGCACGGCGGGCGGCGCGTATGTCCCGGCGATGTCCGACGAAACGGTGATCGTCAAGGGCACCGGGACGATCTTCCTTGGTGGGCCACCGCTGGTCAAAGCGGCGACGGGCGAAGACGTGACCGCCGAAGAACTGGGCGGCGCGTATGTGCACACGCGCGTCTCCGGTGTCGCGGATCACTACGCCGAGGACGACGATCACGGACTGGAAATCGTGCGCGGCATTGCGGCGACGCTCAACCGCCCGAAGACGTTCGACGTTGATGTGACCGCGCCCGAAGAACCGCTCTATGATCCCGCCGAGCTATACGGCATCCTCCCGACAAGTTTCCGCGAGACCTATGACGCCCGCGAGATCATCGCGCGCTTGGTGGATGGCAGCCGCTTCCGCGAGTTTAAAGCCAACTACGGCACGACGCTTGTCACGGGGTTTGCGCGCATTGAAGGGCTGCCTGTCGGCATTATCGCCAACAACGGCGTGCTGTTCAGCAGATCGGCGCTCAAGGGCGCGCACTTCATCGAACTGTGCACCGCGCGGAGCATCCCCTGCTGTTCTTGCAGAACATCACCGGGTTTATGGTCGGCAAGGCGTACGAGAGCGGCGGCATCGCCAAAGATGGCGCAAAGATGGTGCACGCCGTCGCCAACGCCGCCGTGCCCAAGCTGACCGTGATCGTCGGCGGGAGCTTTGGCGCGGGCAATTACGGCATGTGCGGGCGGGCGTATCAGCCGCGCTTCCTGTGGATGTGGCCGAACAGCCGCATCAGCGTGATGGGCGGCGAACAGGCGGCGAACGTGCTGCTGACCGTCAAGCGCGATCAACTGGCGCGCGAGGACAAGCCGGACCTGACGCCAGAGGAGCAGGCCGAGTTCAAAGCGCCAATTCACGAAAAGTACGAAACCGAAGGCAGCCCGTACTACTCGACCGCGCGCCTGTGGGATGATGGCATCCTCGACCCCGCGCAGACGCGGCGCGTGCTCGGCCTCGCCTTGAGCGCGTGCATGAATCAGCGCAACCCACCGACCCGATTCGGCGTATTCAGAATGTGAGGAAAAGACTCAACGCAAAGGCGCGAAGACGCTAAGACGCCAAGAAAGAGTAGGGACGAGGCATGCCTCGTCCTTGAGGAGTATGGGAATGACTGAGAATGCAACCGTCCCGGCTGATCCCGGTATGGGGATTGAACCGCTGAAAGAAGCGGAGATTCACGGGCGCGCGCCGGACTGGTACGACCAGTGGCGCAGCCGCATCCGTGAATGGGTGCAGCGCGGCGCAGATGAACAGGTCGCGCAGATTGTGCTGCTCGTCCCCGACATGCTGATGCTGGTGGTGCGGCTGGCGCGGGATAAGCGCGTGCCGTTTCTGCTGAAAGCGCAGCTTCTCCTAGCGGCGGCCTATGTGATCAGCCCGGTGGATCTCGTGCCGGAGGCGATTCTCGGCGTGATCGGCTTGGCAGAAGACGCGGGCGCGCTGGCGCTGGTGCTCATGTGGATCAGCGGGATTGGCAATGTCGATAAGCAGGTGCTGCGCGACAACTGGTCGGGCAGCGGCGATGTGGAGCAGGCGATCACCGGGCTGCACAAGCGCGTCACCGACAACGCCGATAAGCTGTTCACGCCGGAGACGTGGGCGAAGATCCGCGCGCGCTTTGAACGCGGCACGCCGGATGTCGTCGAAGGCAAGGCGAAACGCCGCCTGCCCCGCTTGAGTCTGCGGCGGAAAAAGCCAGCCGAGGAAGAAGTGCTCTAGGTGTAGGGACGAGGCTATACGACCTCGTCCTTTTTATTTCGGCAGTATAATCAACCTGTTCGTGTGAGTGAAATTGCAAGCGAATGGCGCTCAATATCCAGATCGATCAGCAAAAACTCGCGGCCTTTGCCGACAAATGGGGGATTCAGGACCTCGCGATCTTCGACACGCACGAGCGCGAAGGCGAAGGCTTGATCACCGATGTGATGTACACACTTTTACCCGGCTACGAGACGCCCGGTTACTTTCACGGGTTCTTCGACATGGAAGATGAGCTTGGCGCGATTTTGGGACGACGCGTAGCGATGGACGAGCGCGAACTCGTCAAAAGCTATACAACGCGTAAACACTTTGAACAGCTCTTGAACACAATGCAGGTTATCTATGCCCGATGAAGAACTTCTCGCTCACATGCTGGATGCAGCAGGGCGTATACAGAGCTATTTGACTGGCATTACCCGCGATCAGTTCTTGCAGAATCGCCTCCGCCAAGATGCCGCCGTCATTCGCTGTATTCAAGTGATTGGCGAGGCAGCCCGGGGTATCAAACGACATGCGGATTGATCATCCCGAGATCGAATGGCGCACGATAGTGGGAATGCGTACGGTGGTCATTCACGAGTTTCACCGGATTAAGTTGAACATGATCTGGGATGTCACCCAAGACGATATTCCAGCTTTGATCGCCGCGCTGCTGCCGCTCGTCCCACCGGAGCAATAAAAGAGGCGGGACTCTCCCGCCTCACGTTTACCAGCACAGATCGCCCATACCGACGTTGATCGCCGTCAACCGCGCGTTTACAAGCTCGAACGAAATCAGGTATTCCCAACGGCAAGCTATCGCATATTCAAGTTGTTCAATCCACGTATCGTGAGCGCTGCTCGGTGCTGGTGCGTCCACAGTACACCGCAGACTGTCATCGGCTTGAATGCTTTGTAGTGGTTGTTTGTTGGCACTCAGCAACCAGCGGTGGGTTATTTGAGCTTCTGCCACAAACCGAACCACGTCCTGCGCCGTTGTGCTTTCTAAGGAAAGACTCTGGATCAAATAGTCTTTCACCTCTTGTTCGCTGCAAAAGCGTGTGAAATCGCTGTGCTGACGATCACATGCTTGCAAACTCGGTACCCAGATGAACGCGCCAGCGCCGCAGAGCGTTAGCAGTGCCACTATCAATATCAGCATGAGGCGTAACTTACGTTGCACTAGAACACAATCACCCCGCGGGCGACGCTGCCCGTCATCATCGTCTCGAACGCCTCGTTGATCTCCTCAAGGCGATATTCCTGCGAGACCAGTTCATCCAACTTGAGCTTGCCCGCCGCGTACAAATCCACCAGCAGTGGGAAATCGCGCTGCGAATCGACCGATCCGTAGTAGCTGCCTTTGACCGATTTTTCCTCGCGCGTGATGATCGAGCCGGGGAGATTGGTCGAGGAACCCATCGGCGACAAGCCCGCGAGAATCACGTTGCCGCCAGGACGTGCTGCCGCCAGCGCCATCTCTTGCAGCTTGGGCAGGCCGACCGCCTCAAAGGCGTGATCCGCGCCGCGCCCACCCGTGAGCGCGCGAATCTCCGCGACGGTATTGTCATTCGAGAGCAGCGCGTGCGTCGCGCCGAATTCCTCGGCGATGCGCATTTTCGCCGGGTTGGTATCCACAGCGATGATGGTACTCGCGCCGCAGATCGCCGCGCCTTGCAGCACGTTCAAGCCGACGCCGCCGCACCCGATCACGACCACGCTGTCGCCGGGGCGTACGTTCGCCGTGTAGAAGGCCGCGCCGACGCCCGTCGCCACCGCGCACCCGACCAGCGAAGCGGCGGTCAGCGGGACGTCGCGGCGAATCGGGATGCAGCTTTGCTCCGGCACGACGACATGATCGGCGAACGAGGCGAGGCCGCAGTAGGCATAGACCGGATCGCCATTGGGCAGATGCAGGCGCGTCGTCCCGTCGAGCATGACGCCCGCCCAGATGGGATCGGTGAAGGTCGCGCACAGATTCGGCTTATCGTGGCGGCAGTACCAGCAGTCGCCGCAGGCTGGAGCCCAGTTAAGGATGACGTGATCGCCCGGCTGAATGCGCGTGACACCCTCCCCGACCGCTTCGACCACGCCCGCGCCTTCATGCCCGCAGACAACGGGCAGCGGATGGCGGGTCGTCCCGGTGACGAGATGGTAATCGCTGTGACACACGCCGCACGCGGCGATCTTCACGCGGACTTCGCCCGCGCGCGGGTCGTCGAGCGTGAGCGTTTCGAGAATGAACGGGGTATTGGGCGTATACAGGACTGCGGCTTGAATTTGCATGGTGTTTCCCTCCGAAAACAATTGTAACGAAAAGAAAATACCTAACGCAAAGATGTAAGGCGGCGAAGGCCAAAGCGGCAGACACCGGAATGTAAACATTCACGTTAAGAACACGTCAAATTATGAGAGCTACTTCTATGAATAGGAGCATCAGTCTATGGCTGTGCGGGTTGCGATCAACGGTCTGGGTCGAATCGGACGGGCGGCATTTAAGCTGCTCATGGATACGCCGGAACTGGAACTGGTTGCGGTCAACGACATCGGGTCGTTGGAAAACATGGTCTATCTCCTCAAGTACGATACCGTTTACGGTCGGTACGCTCGCAACGTCCAAGCGGGCGACGGCAACATCGTCGTCGATGGCAAATCGATCGCTTACCTCAGCGAAAAAGACCCGACGAAGCTCCCCTGGGGTGCCATGAACGTCGAACTGGTCTTTGAATGTACGGGCATCTTCACCAAGCAGGAAGACGCGGCCAAGCACATCACGGCAGGCGCGAAGTGGGTCATCCTGTCCGGCCCCACGAGCAGCGCCGATGTGCCGACCGTCGTGCACGGCGTTAATCGTCCCGACGGACAGAAAAACATCCTCTCGTGCGCGAGCTGCACCACCAACAACATCGGCCCGATTATGGAGATCATGCAGCGGCATTTCGGCGTGGAAAAGGCGCTCATGACGACGCTGCACGCCTACACCGCCACGCAAATGCTCGTGGACAGCCCCGGGGGGAAGAAAGACATGCGCCGGGGACGCGCGGCGGCGGCGAACTTCGTGCCGTCGAGCACGGGTGCGGCCACGGCGACGGCGAAAGCGCTGCCGGAACTGGAAGGCAAGTTCGACGGGGTGTCGGTGCGCGGGCCAGTGCCGATTGTGTCGATGGCGGATATCACTCTGCTCCTCAGCCGCAACACGACCGTGGAGGAGATCAACGACGTGTTCCGCAGCGAAGCGGCGACCGAGCGCTACGACGGCATCCTCGGGGTGGCAGAAGAGGAGCTGGTCTCGTCGGATCTCATTCAAGATCCACGCGCCTCCGTCGTGCAGGCGGATATGACGCGCGTCGTCGACGGCAACCTCGTCAAAGTGATGAGCTGGTATGACAACGAGTGGGGCTTCACCAACCAGATGATCAAGACGGCGCTGGTGTCGCTCGGCATGCGCGAATACGCCTACTAAAGCGTAGCTGATAGTCAATTCTCAGGTGGGGGCAGGCCGCGGCTTGCCCCTACTCGCGGTATACTCTAGTCATGAAACGACTACGCAAGAAGACCATCCTCGAACAGATCTCCGAGATTCGCGGGCGAGCGCAGTTGGACGAACTCGCGCGCATCCTCGACGGGTTGAACGCGCTTGATGCGCTTGATCTGCTGCGGGCGAAACGTTTCTCGCCCAATTTGAGCTGGGGGGCGAAAGCCTTCACCGGCAAGCAGCCGACGCCATGGGTCGGCGGGCTGATCTGGCATCGTCCGGCTGGGTATTTCGGCTACAAGACGCTCACGGTAATCGGCGTGTGGGCGGTCGCGGAGGCGGAAGGGACGCGGATTATCGTCGGCTCAAAGCTGCTGGCGTTCACCGCGCCGTTTTACGAGGCGGAAGCCTATCACAAGCTGATTCGCGACAGCTTCGACCTGTACTACACGGATCGCGGCGCGCCCCCCGAGCAGAATCACTGGGTGTTCACAACGCTCTACAATCCTACACAGCGCCTCGAACTGCGCGATCAGCTCCCCACACTGCTGGCGCAGTGCGTGACCTAAATCACTTGGCTAGGTGGGTTTTGCGGACGCGATAAATCGCGTCCCTACGAAGAATCGGTGGGACGCCATTCGGGGGTAGGGTGCGTGGCGGCATCCTCGTCCTCATTTCTAGAGAAGGATACAGAGGACAAGGCTGCTGTCCCTACACTCCCCCCTCCAGACCTGTTTTAGACTCATGGCGTCCGCCGTCCCCGACAGAATTAGCCCCTATTTTACGAATTCGCCGACACGCTTTATCTCCTGTACTTTGCGCCCTTGCGTCTTCGCGTCTTTGCGTTGAGTCTTTGCTTTAATACGGCCCGTAGGCCGTGCCGTCGTCGCGACCGACGAGCGTGAACACCTGCGCCGACGTCTGATCGAATATCAGCGCGCCGCCATCAAAGCGCTGCACAGTGATCGACACCGAGCTTTCGTCCGCCCGCGCATAGCCGAGCGTTTGCCGGATCTGCTCGTTGGCGCGCCACAGCGCCCCAAAGCTGAACTCCGGCACGCGCAGACCGTCCGGTGCTTGCGCCTGCCACCCCTGATCCGGCGGGGCAATCGGCACATACCAGTACACGCCGCCAAGCGCACCACCCGGCGCCACCGTCCAGATTTCGCCCGTCGGCAGCCAGTACATCACCCCGCGCTCGAAGAACTGCACTGTGCCGATGTAAGGTGTTGCGGGTTCGCCGGGACAACCGAGCGCCGCGCGCGCCGACTCGTTGGTCATCCACACTGTGCCAAAGACCGCGTCGATCGGGTACAGACAGTTGATTGGGAGCGGCGTGGGCAGATTGCCCGCCGTGAGCGTACCCTGATAGCGCGCCGGGTCAACGACCGGATCGACGACCGTGTCGTTTTCGCCGAGGAACACGCCGACGTACACGGTCGGCGCGGGCGTCGCCGTCGGGATGGCCGTGGCTGGCACTGAGCGCACCGCGAGGCGCGTTGCTTCACGCTCCGCGTCGTTGGGCGTCGGCGAGAGGTAGAGTGTCGCCAGCAGTTTGTATTCGACGACGGGCGTGCCTGCCGTGGTCGCGGCATTCTGCCCGGTACACGCGCCGAGCAGGAGGGCAAATATTCCCAAAAGCACCAATATTCGGAGGGACGAGGCAAGCCGCGTCCTGTGATAATGACGATCAGGCATCGTGTTGCCTCCCCACCGTGGATTCAGGGCGAGATTGGTCTGAACGAGTTTCAAATAGGACGTGGCATGCCTCGTCCCTACAATGATCCGCTTTGCTTCACTCACGGCAAACACTCTGGGATATCGGTGATCACATACTCAACCGTATTGCGAAACTCACCGCTTGGCAACTGTTCATACAGACCGAAGCGGACTTCTTGCAAGCCGCCGACGCGCGGCAGCGGGTAATGGTCAGAAACGATCTCGCGCGGCGTCCACGTCGTGAGCGGACGCCAGCCATAGACAGGCGCGCTCTGATCGGCGGTGACGAGATTGTTCGCCAGATCGATCCCGTGGACGAACACGCTCAAATCGCGGTCCGGGACGGTCGGCGTGTACCAGTTGACCGCCAGCGAAAACCGCTGCTCATGACACACGAGAAAATAATCGAGCGCGATCACGCCGTCAATCTCGGCCTGCGCGTCGACCAGACCGAGGCGCGGACGCGTGGCAATCTCGACCAGATACGGCGCGGCGGCGGTCAGGTAGATCGGCTGGCCAAGGCGCTCCTCCCACCACGAGATCGGCTGGTTGTAGAACACATCCGAGAGCGTGAACAAACGCCCGTTTTGCAGGACTGCGGCGTAGTCGGCTTTGTGATCGACGAGACCGATATCCCGACGCATCCCGAGCACATCCCGTGCCACACCGACCGCCGCGTGATGCACGCCCCACGGCAGCATGATCGTCGCGTTGGGCGGCAGCAGCTGCACGCGGTCGATGGTTTCGACTCCGGTCAGGTCGGTCGTCAGCTCATGAATGAACGGCTGATTCTGCGCGTAAAGGATCGCCGCGCTGATGAGGGCGAGGAACGTCAAGCCGGTGGATGCGATCAGACTGTAGGGACGAGACATGTCTCGTCCTGTTTTGGGAACCTGATTTGAGGACGAGGCATGCCTCGTCCCTACAAAGACGCTGGTTTGTAACACCCAATCCACCAGCAGCAGCCACCCGAAGGCCAGCGCCAGCGTTACGGGAAGAATCAGCGCAGAGAGCACATCCGTGTAGGCGACCACATGGAAGCCGTAGCAGACCGCGCCGACCAGCGTCAGCGTGAGCGCTACGCGGCGTGTTTCGTGGCGGCGCACACCGATCACCAGCCCGGCGAGGCCGAGCAGCACCCCCGGCAGCGTCAGGTCGGTGAGCAGCACCCTGTTGACGAGGTTGTAATTCGCGATCAGACCGTCGAGCGAGGTGATCGAGCCGATGAAGCGTGAAGCCTCCTTGCCCGTGAACTGATCCCAGAGGCCGGCGAGCGTCCCCGGGTCGCCGTAGACCCATGCGCCGCCTGCCTGTGCCCGCAGATAGAGGTAGGCATAGGGCAGCAGCCCCGCGAGACCGAGCAGCGCGGCGGTGATCAACGTGAGCGGGCGGCGCAGCCCGAGCCGCACATCTGCCCATGTGGCATAGACCAGACCGGGGATGAACATGGCGACTGCGCGGTGCTGACCAATGCCGATGCCTCCAATCGATGCCAACCACAACACCCGCCAGCGCACCGCACCGCGCCACAGGGCGATGATCAGCAGCAGCGCCATGAGAAACAGCGTGAAACTGTAGACTTCGGGAATCACCGCGTGAATCCAGACCGTGCGCGTCAGCCCGTAGACCAGCACGACGAGCGCGGGCACGACCGTGCGCCCGGTGAGGTGACGCATGAGCACGTAGATCAGTCCCAGCGCCGCCAGCATCCAGATGAGCGAGACGACGGCGGGCGCGGTGACCGGGCTGACGCCGATCAGCCGCAGCGCGGCGACGGTCAGGTTGCCGGACATGACATACAGCGGATAGCCCGTCGCGTGCAGGGTCCCCCACGTGTTCAGGACGACCTGCGTCTCCCCCACATCCATCATGAAATAGTGTTCCGACCCATTGGGAATCGTCTGCAACGAAGTGACATAGATCACCAGCAGCGCGGCCAAGGGTAAAAGGGGGATGAGAGTTTGTCGCCGAATCATGCGGGCATCAGTCATTTCTATAGCGCTTCTTATTTAAGCGAGCTATATCTCACTTCAGAGTTGTTCTATCGTAACAAAGGTGGACTATGCTGACCATTGGCGAAAAAGCCCCGGATTTCGCGCTCCCGAATCAAGATGGCAAAACCGTGCGTTTGAGCGATTTCCGCGGCCAGAAAGTGGTGATCTTCGCCTTCCCCAAAGCCAACACGACGGGCTGCAATGCGCAGGCCTGTGGTTTCCGCGATGATATGGAAGAGTTTCGCACCAATAACGCCGTCGTGCTCGGTTTGAGCTGCGACGGGCAAGCCACGCTCAAAGAGTGGCAGACGAGTAAGAATCTGCCCTACGACCTGCTCTCTGATCCCAAGCATGTGATGGTCGAACAGTGGGGCGCGTGGGGCATTCCGGTCTTCGGGCTGGTCAAAGTCCCGATGATCAACCGCTCATACTGGGTGATCGACGAAAACGGCGTGCTCATCGACCAGCAGATCAATGTGCTGCCGGGCACGAGCGTCCGCAAGGCGCTGAACTCCGCTACGATAGGGACGATCCCTCCCCCCACCGGCGATTAACCTTTACCGAGCATTACGCGCCGATGTGAACCGGATTGGCGTGCGTACACAGGAGAGACAGCAAATGCCGACCATTGGTGAGACCGCGCCGGATTTCGCGCTGCCGAATCAGGATGGCAACACCGTGCGTTTGAGCGACTTCCGCGGTAAGAAAGTCGTGCTGTTCGCCTACCCCAAGGCAGGCACGAGCGGCTGCACGACGCAGGCCTGCGGCTTCCGCGATCAGTTCCCGAAGATGGAAGCGAACGGCGTGGTCGTGCTCGGCATCAGCCCGGACGCGCCGAAAGATCAGAAAAAGTGGGCGGTCAAAGAAGGTTTGCAGTACAACCTGCTGTGTGACACCGATCATCAGGTGTTAGAGGCGTGGGGCGCGTGGGGCGAAAAGTCGATGTACGGCAAGAAGTACATGGGCGTCGTCCGCTCGCACTGGGTGATTGATGAACACGGCGTCATCATCGACGAACAGTTGGGCGTCAGCGCGACCGAATCGGTCGAAAAAGCGGTCAAGTCGCTGGGCTGGTAATGCAACCTACCGCAAAGAGTACAAAGAAAGGACTGAACCACAGGAACACAGAGAACACAGAGCAAAAGATAAAGTTAACCGCAGAGAGCGCAAAGACCGCAGAGAATGATCAGTGTTTTCTGTAAAGCCGATGCGTGCCTATTTGTTGATTTGATATTTTCCTCTGTGTTCTCCGTGTTCTCTGTGGTTAATTTTCGTTATTTCTCTGCGGTTTTAACTCGTTTCGACGTACTCCCGGCGGACGCGCTCGGTGAAATCGACCAGCGCGCGTTCGTCATAAGAGAGGCCGAGCATCTCCCACATCAGCGCGGTGAAGGCCACGCCGAGCGAGTGCTCATAGCGCACCCCGGCGGCTTCATCGCCACAAATCACCGCATCGACGCCCGGCGCATCGTCCAGCAGCAGAATCACCCCGGCGGCATAGCGCGCCCACCGCGGCAGCGGTCGATTGAGCACCGTGCGCTTGCTCTTGGCGCTCTGCCGACTGAAGGTCGCTTCAGTTTCCGTTTCCACATCGTAGACCGTGTAGCGCTCATCCTCCCCCGGCTTCGCGGCCACCCACATCACCCGTCCCGGTGGCACGACAATCCACTGGGGCGACTGGTCAGGGTAGAGAGTTTGATAATGTATCAGCAGGCGGATGGGGGGATCGACGGACAAAGGCACAGAGCAAACCTCAATCAATGGTAGAATTGAGACAATCTTACCGGAAAATCCTGAAATTCGTTGAAGATGCGAAAAATCCTGCTCTCTGGCCTTCTGTTGTTGATCATCGGCACCCGCCTATTCGCGCAGGAGCTGCCGCCTCCGACCACCTGTGACATGCTCGCGGTGTGGACGGCGGCCAGCAATGCGTGTATCAACCGCCCGGGCGGATATATCTGTAACGGCGGTTCCGCGCCCGTGGTTGAACCCGTCGGTCCGGTGAGCAATGCGCTCGGTCCGATTGGCGCACTGGTCGAATCGGGGGCGGTTGATTTCATCCGCACTGCGCCGCTCGCCGCCGATGGCAGCACCAACGGCGTCGCGTGGGTGCGCTCGACTGGAGCGCTCAACTACACGATGCTCATGCTCGGCGACGTGTCGCTGCGCGATGCCTCTCCACCGGATTTCCCGGCGTGGACCTCACTGCAGCTCGAAACCACCGTCAACGAGAACGTGTGCGGCACCGCGCCGCTCAGCACGCTCGTGCTGCAAAGCCAGATTGGTTCGGCGGCGCGCATTGTGGTCAACGGCGTGTCGATGCTGCTCAACGGCACGGTGATGACGGTCACAGAGCCGACGCGCACGCGCTTCATTGCGCTGTCCGGTCAGCACAGCTTGCTCACATTTGGCACCGAACGCACGCTGTACATGGGGCAGGAAGTCAGCGTGACGCGTGACGGCGTGAATCCGTATGCACCCGGCGATGTGCCCAGCGATGCCTTCCCCCTCGAGCCCGCTGTGCTGACGAATTTGCCCGTCGCTCTGTTCGACCGCCCCGTGATTTTGCCGCAGCCAGGCTTCGTCATGACGCAGGGCGCGGTCAACCTGCGCTCATCACCGGATCAATATGCGGGCTTGATCATGCAGGTGCCCGCCGGGCAGGTCATGAGTGTGCTCGGTCAAAACCCGGAAGGCACGTGGTATCACGTGCGCCTCGAATCCGGTGAAACCGGGTGGATGCTCGGCGAACTGCTGGCGCGCAACCTCGGGGGCGATTTCGTCAGTGTATTCGGAAACGCCGCTGCCCCCGCAGCGCTACGGCGATCTCGGCACGCGGGCGCAGGTCTCGGCTCCGGCGGGGGCGGCGCTGCGCCAAGGGCCGGAGATCAGTTTCCCGCTGGTGGTCACGCTGCCTGATGGCACGGTGGTCAATCTGCTGGCACGCAGCCCGTACAGCCCATGGGTGAAGATCGAAGTGGGCGGCTACACCGGCTGGATCGCGTTGATCGCGCTGCAAACGCAGGCCTACATCGAAGCGCTGCCCGTCGACGCCCGTGTGCCGCTCCCGCCGCCGACTCCGCTCCCGACGCAGGTGCCGGGGACGTTTGGCAACGCCTTCCCCGACCCGAACCGGGACGGGAATCCGTAGCGCACCCCGTTCGATAGTCATGCTTTCTCGCGTAGAGGCAAGGCGTATCGGTAAATGCGTAGAAGCTTGTGAAAATGGGATACAGGTCGGTTTTGGGATTTTGCGGACGCGATTCAGAGGGTGTCTAACAAGCTTATCACCTGTAGGGACGAGGCATGCCTCGTCCTAATTTTTTAGAGAAGGATAGAGAGGACAAGGCAGGCCTTGTACCTGCAAAAACCGCTCTCATCCAAATAACTGTGCGCTTTTTAGACACCCTCTTCATCGCGTCCCTACGAGAAGATTGTCTAGCATGTGTGTAGGGACGAGGCAGGCCTCGTCCTGAACAGTTTGGCTGGCGCTCACAGTATGCCGCGCACCTACCGGCATGCCTTACCCCTGATCTAACCTTACCCCTCGCAGCCGATTTCCCTTGCGCCGCGGCGATCTCTCCTATAGTATGATTTTTTCGCACCCTATGGAGGCGCGATGGAAAGCAACCCGGCCGTCGCCTTATTTTTAGCTATTGGACTGATCGTCGCCGCATCCCGCATTGGCGGAACCATCGCCCGCCGCTTCCATCAGCCGCGTGTACTCGGCGAACTGATCATCGGCGTGATCCTCGGCCCCACGCTAATCGATGTGCTGCATCAGTCGGTCTTTCACGGCGTGGAACTGCAAGAGACGATCAAGCTGTTCGCCGAACTCGGCGTTCTCCTGTTGATGTTCATCGTCGGCCTCGAAGTTAACATGGGCGAACTGATGAAAGTCGGGCGCGTCGGCGTGATCGCGGGCTTCGCCGGAGCCTTCGCGCCCGTGCTGCTCACCTTACCGCTTGTGCTGCTGTTTCAATACGCCTGGCAGCCAGCGCTGTTCGCCGGGGTGACGCTGGCCGCGACCTCGGTGAGCATCTCTGCACAGGTGCTGCTGGAATTGGGCGTACTGCGCACAAAGGTGGGTAACGCGCTGCTGGCCACGGCGCTCATCGATGATATTGTCGCGATCCTGCTCGTTTCGCTGACCGTCGCCATCACCGGGACGGACAGCAGTGCCGCCAGCGTGGATTTCGGTTCGCTGCTCTCGATCATCGTGACGATGGCGCTCTACCTCGTCGGCGCGTTCCTGCTGGCGTGGTTCATCCTCCCCAAGGTGATCAACTGGCTGTCAACACGACCATCACTGGCGCAGTCCTATGGCATTCCGGCCTTCGCCTTGATCGCGCTGCTGCTGTTCGGCTGGTCAGCGGAAGAACTTGGCGGCATGGCGGCGATTACCGGGGCATTTCTCGCGGGCGTGGGCTTCAGCCGCGCGAAAGAGCGCGTGCGCCATGATATCGAAACGGCGCTGAGCGGCATTGCCTACACGTTCCTCGTGCCAATCTTCTTCGTGGATGTCGGCCTGCAAACAGATCTGAGCACCTTCCCGCTCTCAGCACTGCCGCTGGCGCTGCTGCTGTTGGTGGTCGCCGTCGCCTCGAAAATCGGGGGGTGCGGCCTCGGCGGGCGGCTCGGCGGCTTTGCTAACGGGGATGCGCTCAGGCTCGGCGTGTGTATGATCTCACGCGGCGAGGTCGGCTTGATCATCGCCTCGTTGGGGATCGGCGTGGGCGTGTTTCGCGCCGATGATCCGCTGTTCGCGTCACTGTTTCTCGTGATCCTCGTCTCAACGCTCATCACGCCGCCGCTCGTGCGCGCGATATTTAAGGGGGAGCAGACTCATGAAGCTGGTCGTGCTGATCACCGCGCAGGTTGAAGATGGCCTTGATGTCGCGCTGGCGTGGCAGGAGGCGGGCGCGCCGGGCGTGACCATTCTCCGCGCGCATGGGCTGCACGCGCTGCAGCAGGAACTGCGCCACGGTGATGTTGAACTGCCGCGCATGATCTCGTCAATGGCGGCGGCGATGGCGGCGATTCTCGACAACATGGAAGCCCGCAATCATATGCTGCTCTCGCTGGTCGACGACCCGCTGGTGAATACGTTAATCGAGGCGACCAGCGCCGTCCTCGGCGACTTGACCGATCCCAACCATGGCATTCTGTTCGTCGTGCCGATTGAGCGGGCCATCGGCGTCCGCGATCACCGGACGAGCTAGCATCGGGACTTGTCACCGAGACCCTTTCTGCTATAATTCCCGCCAGATTGGGGGATCGTCCAATGGCAGGACAACGGCCTTTGGAGCCGTGTATCTTGGTTCGAATCCAAGTCCCCCAGCAGGATTGGAGCAGAGTCGAACTTGCTCCGGGTGAAACGGCGGGCATATCCCCGCCGTTTTTTGTTTCCGTGTTTTCCCCTTTTCGACGTTCGCTGACCGTACGAATTTCATCCGTCAGTTCACGCAAATACGCAAAGGGAGTCCTCAATTCCAGTGACACATTTCCTACATCATTCACAACGACCCGATGCACAACTTGGCGCAGAAGTTCTTTCTGATCTCCGCGCTCCAAGCCATTATACAACTCTCCGATGCGCGCGATAATTTGGAGTGCCATTTCCAGATTATCAACATGCACTTGATGGTTAAGCGACAGGGTATCGAGCGTGCGCCGCACCTGATTGCGACGATCTTGCCAGTCAGCCCATAAGCTGTCCCATATCTCTTCTGAAATCTTACCAGAGGCAAACAGTCGCGCAGTTCGGCTTTCTTCCTCATCGATGTTCTTGAGCACTGCCTCAAGGCGAGTGCGTTCGTCAGGACGAGTGCTGCCAATCTTCGTATTCAGGTCATGCGTATATGCCGCACGAATGAGGGGTAGCATTGCCGGATCAACTTGTATCCGGGTCAGTTCCTGGGCAACCAACTCGTCAATCTCCACGCAGAGAAAGCTGGCTCCGCCTGCCTCCGAAATGCGATAGTAGGGTGTTCCACCCCCTGAACGTCCGGCATTGGAGGTTGAACCGGTCAATCGACGAACTTGGGCTGCCTGCCCATCCCGGTAATAAATCAGCCCTGAGAGAAGATATTCTTGTTTCCGGCGTACTGTTCGGTGGCTGTTACGCCGCTCAAGAATCGCCAGTCCGCGTTCAAATTCTTCGGTGCTGATCAGCGGTTCCCAAGTGCCGCGCAGCGTTTTGGGCGCGATCCCGCTGCATTCGCTGACCACCCAACCCGCATATGCCCAATTATGGAAAACATTGGACAAGGTATTGATGTTCGCCTTGCGTTTCCCTGTGGCAGTAATTTCCACGAAGGGACGACCTTTGCGATAGCGATAGCCGCGTGCGTGCAGAGCTTCCGCGATTTCGGGTAAGGTGAGGCGATCTTCGAGCAAAAGCTCCCACGCATAGCGCCAGATGGGTGCGCGTTCGGGATCGAGTTCGATCCAGTGGTCAATGCGTCCTAGTTCCTTCTTCTTGTCAAGTTCGGTCTTGCCCGACATATTGATGTAGCCATCAGGTGCAAGATTAGCGAAACCACCTGATTTCCGTTTCGCCTGCAATCCACCTTTGACACGTACGCCGAGCAGGGCAGACTCGCGGCGTGCCAGCGTGAACGTCATCGTCACCAACACGCGCTGATCCATATGCATCGGGTCAATATCGGGCATGTTGGCAAAGCGGACTGCAATCCCGAATTCATTCAGTTCATCAATGGCACGCATCGCCTCCGTGTCATTACGCCCGAAGCGGTCGGCGCGCTCAACGATGACGTGCGAGAACTTGCCCGCACGTGCATCGTTCAATAGACGCTGATATTCAGGTCGATTTGGTGTGCTGCCGGTCAACACATCGGCGTATTCATCAAACATGGGCATTTCCGAGCGTTTCAATACATTCTCTTCGATCATAAACCGCTGTCGCGCTCGGGATAGCTCGGGCTTTTGATTCTCATCGCTGCTGGTGCGCAAATACACCGCCCAACCCGGTTGGGGCGGAAGGGGAGTCCCTTTTTTGCGCCGATCGTTCGCCATTTTGATCTTTCTCCACTACATACTCAGCAGATGGTCGCTGCTATCAAGATACCCGATTTCCAGATCGTCTCGATTTTTGAAGCCATTTTTGTCATCGAAACAGTCGTCGTTTTGTCTGGTTGGTGTGCGCGACAGAATTTCGGCAATCTTGAACAGTCGCTTGACGATGTTTTCTGGTTCGGGCGGTTCTGGCATAGCCAGCATCACGGGTGTCTGGCTCATGCGGTCGCTCCAACAGCAATCGGTTCGACTTCGGTGTCTTCCGCATTCATCCATTGGTTGATGCCGCCATCGCACGCGCGGCGTCCCATGCATCGGTGCTGATCCGCCGCGACCAGCAGCAGCGAATGGGCTTCAGGCGGACAAACTGGGCAGCGCCACAGCGACGCATTCAAACTGGACGCGAGCGGTTTGCCGAGGCGCTTTTCGGCGCGTTCACGCAAATCCACCTTCAGAGTCGGGATCATCTGCATCACTTCATCTCCTGTGCTTGAACCTGTTGGAGGGTGCGGTCACGCTCGGTCACTGCCTGCTTGACCAGCGTATAAACGAGATTGGCAAGCGGACGATCTTCTTCCTCCGCCCACTGCTCCAATTTGTCGTAGATCGACTGCGGTAACCGGATGGCAATCCGCGCCGCAAACGGTGTATCTCGATTCATGATTGGCGCTCCTGATGACTCAACGTGTCAACAGCTTACTGGAAAACATCAAAATTAGGGCGAGAATTTAAGACATTTGTTCGGCACAAATTGGACATTGGCATGGCTCGTTTGACATCGTGAGAATTTTGACATGCAAATGTCACGAATTCCCATCATCCTCCCTCAACATGGAACTGCTTACGCTTGGTAAGTAAGTTCTAACCGAAAAAATGCCAAGACATGACCCACATCCGTTGGATTTCTGTAATACAATGAGCATTCGTGTTTAGCTCATGCGTTCTTAACCTATCGGCTAACTGAGGAAGCCATAGAGACAAGGAGAAACATAGTTCATGCGCCCCATCACAGTGGTAGTTGTCTCCACCAATGCACTGATTCGCAACGGCATTCAGCAGGTGGTGATGAAATCGGACATTCTATCGAAGTCGCTGCCGTTTGTGCGACCTTTCGCGAAGCTTATGAATTTCTCGACCAGCGGCGTGCGCAGGTGATCATCATTGATTACTCGCTCCCGCGGTCAGCGAACCTCGCCCAAGAAGTGAAAAACTGCGCACACGGCAGGCAAATCTCGCGGTGCTGATGATTGCGCAGCGTCCAACAGCCACCCCTGCTGCGATTGCTTCGGGAACACGGTGTACGTGGCATGCTGCACAAGGATGATGATTTGGAGCGGGGACTTCTCAGCGCTATTCCCATGATCGCCGATGGCGGGTTCTCTGTATCGCCTAGGATTTCGCGCCTGCTCGATGTGCAGCGCCCGCTGCCCGATGAACTCCAACAGCGTGACGTTGATGTGCTTCAGCTCACCGCCGATGGATTTCAGGTGAAGGAGATTTCTTCTCACTTAGGGTTGGCAAGCAAGACGATCTACCGGACGCTGCAAATGCTGCGCGAGGTGTATGACGCGCACAGCAATGCTCAACTTATTGACATCGCGCACCAAAAGAAACTGCTGGACATGGAAGACGAGGATGATCAGGCGTAAGCGTGGGAAATTGTGCCATGCGAATGTCCATTTTTGACCTCGAAATGTCACGTTGTCTCACGCTCACAACCCGACAATATGATACGCTGAGGCGTATTATTGTGAGGATGAGGCAGGACATGACCACCCAAATCTTGATCGCGGACAGCAGCAGTTTGACTGTCGTCGGCGCGGAGACCCTGCTCAAGGCACGCGCCGACACACACACCCTCAAAGCGGAAAATGCGGACGATTTGTGCGCGATCTCTCGGCGGCACCAACCCGCTGTCATCTTGCTGGGCGAGCCGTTCGATCCCCTAATCGACACGCTCGCCTTAATCGGCAGATTGATCCAAGTCGCTCCCTACGCACGGATTATTGTGATGGGATCGACGAACATGGGACTCGTCATTCATGACCTGCTGTATCTTGGCGTGCGTGGCTATTTGTCAAAAGAAGATGACCTCGGCGCGTGCCTCCTGAGCGCAATTGAGACGGTACTGCGCGATCGTCCCTATCTCTCGCCAACGGCGAACTCGGAATATCTCCTCGCGCTCCAGACCAAGCAGCAAATCTGGAAGTTGAATGATGAAGAGCGCATGGTGCTGCGCCTGCTGGCACGCGGATCGACCGCTACCGAGATTGCTACCCAGATGCGGACAAGACGGCGGCGCGTGTATTGGATCACCGAAAAGCTGCGCAGCCGCTTCGGCGCATCGACGAACGAACACCTCATCAACCGCGCAAACGCCGAAGGTTTCGCCGGTTTTCCCGACTGAACTTATCCTTCTTTTTCTCTCAACTGTACGATTCCCAGCTTGACTGGAATCTTCCGGTCATCGCGTCACCCCACTTTGTTACGCTGGAGCCAGCGTAAACAGAAGCCCGGAGTGACGATATGCGACGACTGGTGCTGCCCGTGCTGGCGGCGCTCTGCCTGACGGCGTGGGCGACCGCCTTTTTCCTGATCCGCGCTCAACCCAGCGCGAATGACATTCAAATCCCCACGCTGATGGTGCTGCCGTCGCTTACCCCGACGGAAACAGTAACACCGACTTTGCCTCCGACGCTTACGGCGACAGCGACGGCGACCATTGCTCCGACAGACACGCCTGTCCCCACGCTGCTACCAACATTGAGCGAGCGTGTGTTGGAGATCGCGGTTGTGCTGCCGGGGGTATACGTTCCGCCCACACTGACACCGTTTCCGCCGGGGACGATCCTGCTGCCCGCGCCGCCCAACCCGATCGAGCCGCTCCCGGATGGGACCGACACCGCGCCGCCGTTCTTCGGCTGGTACAGCTTCGAGTCGGACTATCCGACGGTGCGCTACTCACCGCCGTGGACGCCGCGCCTGTCGCAGTTCGCCAGCCGGGGACAGTATCACCGCACCGAAGGCGCATACGATACTGCCACTTTCATGTTTGAGGGTGAAGGGCTGCGCGTGCGTTACGTCGCAGCGCAGAACATGGGCAGGTTCGAGATCGTCGTTGATGGCATAGTGCTGGACACCATCGATGCCTACGCGGATGAACTCCGCTTCCCGGTGACCGATGTGTACTTCGTCGGCAGTGGGACGCATCGCCTCGAACTGCGCGGGATTGGGCAGAAGAACAACGCCAGCGAAGGCTACGTGATCGGGCTGGACACGATTCAGGTCTTTCGCGGGGATGCTCACACGCTGATCATCCCGCCTTCTTCCGTCACGAGCGAACCGACACCTGAGCCTCAGCCCGCCGCGCGAATCGAACTGGTCGGCGCGCCGCCCACGCTTCAGCCGACCGGAACGCCGATCCCGCCGCGCGTCCTGACCGCCGAAGTGGTCATCGCCTACGACGAGAATGGCAACCGCACGGTCGATCCGGCGGAAGGCGTCGCCGGAATTTCTGTGCGCGTGGTTGATGTCAACACCAACCGCGTGATCGCCAGCGGGTTCACCGATGAGCGGGGCTATGTGTCGTTTGAAGTCGTGACTGACGCGCCCGCGCAGATCGTCGTGCCGTATTTCGGCAAGACATGGACGGTGCAGCGCGGTGGAAATACTGCTGCGCCTGCCTACACGCTCCTGCTCACGCCGGGCAACCAGCCGGGCTTGATCCCCTAGAGGTGAAGATGAAGAAATCACTCTTGTTCGTGCCCCTCGTGCTGGGGCTCGCGGCGCTGGCGTGTACCGGGACGCTAACCGGGATCACGGGCGCGCCAGTCTACGTCTGTCCCACGCCCATCGTTCTCACGCCCACGCCGCTGCCGACGTTCGTGCCAATTCCTGGCTATCCGACGCTCGTCCCGTTCCCGACCGCGCTGCCGCCGCCGACGGTCACGCCGTATGCGCTACGTCCTCCAGCGGCGTTCTACCGAGGCGATGCCATCTTCACGCGCAGCCCGCAGTCGGCGCGCTTTCGGCTGGTGAACGTGTCGGTAATCAATACGCCTGCCGGACGCACCGTTGCGGTCTGGGAGTTGGAAATCAAGAACCTGAGCGGGAGCGGGTATGACGTTTTCCCTGCCTACCAGAGCTATATGAATCAGCTTGTGGGCGGATCGACCGGAGCTTGGGGCGCTTCGACCAATGCAGCAGTCGATGCCGGACTGACAGTGACGTATGAAGCCATCAGTCTCGCGCCGAACGAAACCCGCAGTTTCACCCTGGCGGGCTTCATCCCGTATGGGACAGCGCCGGATCGCATCACCTTCATGCTCGATCCGACCACGCGCCCGACACCGCCGCCGCGTCTGCCGGGGAGCAATGCGCTCATCTGGCGCATGGACACCAACCCGTATTGCAGCGCCGCGATTGCCGATCCGCCGACCGGCGTGCTGCCGCCTCCATAGGTGAAAGGATAACTTGAACGATGCCAATCGTCGATGATGTGCTGAATGGGCTGCAAATCCAGATTGACACGCTCTGGTACAACCTGCTGTTCGCGCTGGCGGGCATGGGTTGGAGCTTGCAGCGCGCCTTTCTGATGATGGGTTACACCATCGAACTGATGAACCAATGGCTGGTGGACTACGCCTTCACGCCGTTAATCGCCCAGACGAACGCCAGTCTCCAAGTAGCGGTGAGCCTGTCGTTCGTGGTCGCGCTTCTGGTGCTGGGGATCACGTATCTGCTCGCCGCCTTCGCCCGGATGCGCGTGGTCGAGCCGAAAAGCGCGATTGCCTGGTATCTGGCGGGCGCGCTGTTCTTCTCGCTGGGTCCGAGCCTATATCAGGGCATGAGTGATTTCCGGCGCACGCTGTCGAGCGCGTTCTATGCCAGCAGCTTGAGCGGGCTATCAGCGGCAACGGGGAGCGCGTTTGCGTCGCTGTCGAGCGTGAGCAGCAGCGACATGGGCATTCTCAACCTGTGCGACAACTTCGGTTCGTACATGCCCGTGTGGAATTACACGATTGACGGCTTGGATGTCGCGTTTGCGTATCTGCGCGCCGACGGCATTGACCTGATGGGCTATCCGTCCACACCGCGCGATCCCTACTGCCAACCGCACACCCCCGATCCAGCGACCGGTTTGTGGACGGCGGGCAGTGTGCCGTGGGAATGGCGGCGACCGGGATCATTCTTCGCCAATGACCGCGATCCGGTCTTCTTCTCGCTCATGACCCCGCTCGAACGTGCTGACTCGATTGCCATGGCATCGGCGGCGCAGGGGCGACTACTGACGGCGTGGCCGCTCATCCTATTCGGTGTGACTGAGCAGCTTGTCTATCTCCTGCTCACCATCGCGCAGGGGCTGACCTTCATCTCGTTCGGCGTGGCGATCCTGTTCGCCTTCTTCAAGAAAACGGAAGTCATCGCCCGCTCGATCATCGACCTGTGGATCGAACTGATCATCCAGACGGTGGTGATCGCGCTGATTCAGTCGCTCGTCGTCACCTTCTTCCTTGCGGGAACGGCGAGCGGCAACGGCATCGTTGTTTTGGGTGTGGGTTTGATTTGCCTGATCTTTATGGTGATCGTGCTGTTCAGCGGCGTGAAAGCGGTCTGGAATTCTTTCAACCGGCTGTTCACTGCCTTCGGTCAGGCGACGGGCGGCGCGGTCATCAGCCCCGGCGCGGCAACCGTGATGACGGCAGCAGGCGCGGTGGGTGCGGTAGGGATCGCAGCCGGTGCAGGCGCGCTCGTTTCATCGGTGGCGGGGAGCGCGGTCAGTGTTGGCTCGAATACGCTGGCAGGCATGACCGCGCTGCAAAGTGGCGCGACTCCGGCACAGGCGGCGGGCTTGACCTTTGGCGGCGTGCAGCCGCTGGCAGAAGCGGCGCGGGCGATCACCCGTCTTCCGACTCTGCGTGGCACGGCACTCGGTGATACGGCAGAGCAGTTCATGGAAGGGGCGACCGTGCGCCGGGTGGCGCGGGATGTTCCCGTCTACGGACGCACGCTCGGACCCATGCTCGGCGCGACACTGCTCACGGATTATGACCCGGAGAAGGCAGAATATGACAAGCAAGGACGGTTGATCGGGCGACCGATGCTCGTCCCGGCAGTCGGGGACGGCTTGGAAGCGGTCACCTATCCACGCGGCAAGCGTCCGCCGCAGAGGCACGAACTGGACGGTGAATTCGACTGGTTCGAGGACGACGACGGCGAACTGTATCCCGGATTCACACCCGTCAAGCGCAAGCGCATGGGGACGTTCACGCCCGTCGCGCCCACACCGACCGAGGCTGCCGCTGATGAAGAATTGGCGCGTGAACGGGAAACCTACGCCGACGATATGCGCGGGGAAGAGATGGAACAGCATATCGCTGAAGTCACGCAGTCGGCAGTAGGGAGCGGCGGCGGCAAGTCGGACGCAGAACACAGTGAAGGTGCTGCGGGACGGTTAGAACGGAGTGCTGAAGCCCTCGAACGGGCTGCCGGAACGCTGACGGGCAGTCTGCGCGTCGCTGGAACGGCGGATGTCACGAGTGTCATGGGTGACGTGATGCGCCTGCTCGGCGGACGCGGCACGAATGGTGTGGATCACCTCACGGTTGGCGGTTTGATGGCGCAGGCGGTCGGGGTCACGCCTCTCAATGATGGTCGTCCGCCCGTGCGCGACGATCTCGCCCGCTTCGGCATGTTCATCGACGGCGCAGCGCGCTTGGGCTTGTCCCCTGAACAGACCGAGCGCGTCGGACGGGAAGTCAAGGAAACGCCGGATCGCCGCCTGACGGAAACGACTCGGAATGAATTGATCGATGGTGCAATCACGGCGGGACGTTCACGGGATGAGGCGGAACGTGAGATTAATCGCTTGGAGATCGCCGCGCGGCTGCTCCCGAACGAGATGACAGCTTACGGATCGATGCCTGTGCCGTCTATCACTGTCGCGCCGGAGGTGAACATCGAACCAATCATCACCATCGAAGCGGGAAACGACGATGGGGCAGAAGCGGACAGTGAGTATGACGACGCGATGCGCTCCAGCGCGTCCATGAGCGGCAGCAGCGCGGTTTTGGGAGGAACGGAATGAGCGACAGTCTGCACTATCACAGCCTGCAAGACCTGCGGGAGCTCTCGCTCGACGAGCTGCGCGCCCTATGGGAACTCGTGCCGACCAACCGCCAGCGCGCCTATCGTGCGGCGTATGACCGTGAAGTCAAGACGGCGGGCGCGGAAGGCTCAGATGCCAAAGAACGCAAGATCGCGCTGGCGCTGCTCAAGCGTTATCACGAGGCGGCGCTCGTCCCGGTCGGATTGCGCTGGGCACGCGCGCCGAAGCGCGTGCAGGAGGCGGCGCAGCGAGGTGAAGGATTTGACGCACCGGAAGCCGAAGTCACCGCGAAAACTGGCAAGCCGTCGGGCAAAGTGATCGCGGCATTGGGCGCGCTCATGCTCCTGATGTTGGCATTCCTCCTGCTGCGCGGCGGCGGTGGAACGAGCGGTACGGCGGAAGCGACGGCTGAAGTCGATATGACCGCGACGCTTCCACCCGGTATCACTCCCACGCCGCTCGCGCTCGAAGCGCAGGATGAGGTGATCGAAGGCGGGGATACCAGCCGCGTGCCGTTCTACCCGATCAACCTACAAATCAGCCTGCCTGACCAGATCGTGCCGCGCGTGTGGGTGGTGCAGCGCCGGGCGGTGCGCGCCTCGGAATGGAACTTCGATCCGAACCCGGATACCGCCTCGTTCTTGAACGGCATGAGCGTGCGCCCGGTGATCGGCATCCCGTGGTCGGAGGACAATGCCGCGTGGTTCGAGCAGATCAGCGCAGGGGCGGAGTTCCGCTTGCAGATGAATACCGGTGCGATTCAGACCTTCGCCTTTGAGGACAAGCGTGAGGTGCGCCGCAGCGATACGGGTATTTTCCGGCAGGTCAATCCGGGGTTGGTCTTGCTCCTGCTTGGTGAAACTGATGAAGAAGGTTTGCCGACTGGTACGCGCACGTTGGTCACGGCGGTGTATCCGGTCGAGCAGGAACTGGGACGTGCCGGGGAACTCATTGGCGTGCTGGCACAGCCTGTCGTCGCGGTCACACCCACGCCGCTGCCCACCGCCACACCGACGCTGATTCCGTTCATCGGCTTGGATGTGCAGATCATCAGTGTGACGACGAGCGCGGGGCAGGTCACGACGCGATTGCGGCTGTACAACGGCGGGAATACGGTGATTTCTGTTAGGCCGGAGGATGTGTGGCTGGCGCTCGGCTATGTCGAGAATCCACCGGGGCCGCGCACGCCAGTTGAAGGACTTACACCGTTCGATTTGCTGCCCGGTCAGGCAGCAGACATGACACTTGTTTGGCTGTGGTCGGGTGAGCCATATGCGAGTCTGGGTATCGGCGCGTATCGTTTCGCCCTGCAATTTTGAGTTTCGATTCGCCCGAAAAACCGTTCATAACCCTACATACCGTTCATGTTTCCTCGTGGCGGCATGTAGGGTTTTTTGTTGAATGGCAGTCCCGGAATCTTCCAATGTAGGACTGGAAGATTCCGTGAGTTCGGCGATCTGACTTTGCTACCCTGAGACTGTATCAGGGTGAAGCACTGCTCGTGCCGGATGACCCCACACGATCAAGCGCACCGCCCCTGAGCGGCTGCCCAAACGTCATGGCGCACGTCCGTTTCTCCCTGATGCTTTCGTTCATCCATCGAGGAGCTTCTCGCGTGAATCTCTCGCAAGCCATTCAAGACCTGTTCACCGACATTCGGGATGTGGCGCAGATCATCGCGCCCATCGCTGCCATCATCGGGTTTATCGGATTGGGGGTCATGTACATGGGTTCAAGCTGGCCCTTGATCGGCGACTGGAAAAAGGACAATCCGAAAGCCGCCAATCAGGTCGTCATCGGTCTCCTGTTCGTCGTCTTCGCCTCCAGTGTCACCGCGCTGATCTCTTTCACCTAAATCGCCGTGTCCGCCAGCGCGGGGGTAGTCGTCTACCTCCGCGCCGTTTTGTATGGAGAGACTGCATGGCAGCCGACTTCAAATCGCACATCCTCAGCCGGGATGAGAAGGGCTTCGGCGGCATTCCGTTCAAGCGGTTGCTGTTCGGCGGGATCGCGGGCGGGTTCACCTATACCGTATGCCGCTTCGTCCTGCCGGACATCGCCATTCCGGTCGGCATTGTCGTGGCGATCCTCCTGATCGCGCTGACCGCGCCGCGCGGTGGACTGCCGCTGTGGATGCGCCTGTGGCTCAACCTGCGCGGCGCGATCCTGCTCGCGGCGGCTGAAAATCCTGTCGGGATGGCGGCGGAAGTAGCGAAGCTGCTGTCCCTGCCAACCGATGCCGCCGTGCTGGATGGTCACCGTCTGTTCGCGCCGCCTGCCGGATTGGTCGAGGTCGATCTATCGGAGTGGGTGACGTTCGCTCGTGCTCGTGACTTGGATCGGGGCGATGGGTTGGTGTTTGTCGGTTCGCCTTTACAAGGTTCACCGCTGGAAGAGGAGGCGCTGTGACCAGTGTTCGCACGTTTCTGATCGAACCGTTCGACATCATGCTGCACGCGACTGAAGACGGCGTGTCCGCATTGCAAGCCCGTTTCTCGACGTGGCTGCGCACGCTGTCCGGTGAGGCGCGTTTCCTGTGCTGGCAGATGCCCGCCACCCTCGACGCCAAGATTGCTGCGCTCGATCAGGCAGAAATCCACACCGACGACGAGCAGCGGCGTGACCTGCTGATCGAATACCGCCGCGAGTACGAGCGCATGAACGCCGGGGCGGAGTATCAGCGCGCTTTGTGCGGGATGGTGCTGTGGAATGACCAGAATCCGCGTGCCATCGCGGGTGGGCTGTCGTCTGCCTTCGATACGCCCGTGACCGAGGGCGCGTTTCCGGCGCTGTTTGAGGGGCAGTATGAACTACGCGATCGCCCGTTCTGGCATCTCGCGCCGTCCGGTCGTCCCGGCGGTCGTCCCTATTGGGCAGTGCTGACCAGCTACGAATTCGCCCCGGCGACGTGGAATTTCTTCCGCCCACTCCCGCCGCTGCTCCGGCTGAATTTCCCGCTGGCGCTGGCGGTGGACATTCCCAAGACGTATGACCGCAATGCCGCCATCGACGCGATTGAGAGCATCATTCAGGCGTATCAAGTGCATCTGGCAGGCGTGCGCGGCGAAGACTCGCGGTCGGTGCAGCGCGTCGCCGACTGCCGCCGGGCTTTACAAGAGATCAACAACGGCGATGCCCTGCACCTGGTGCAGGTCGCGGTTGCCGTTGCAGCGGACGATCTGGAGACGCTTAAAGAGCGTGTCGCCGCCGTCATCAATGAGACGCGGGCATGGTTCAGCCTGCGTCAGGAAGTCGGCGAACTGCTGTCGCGGGCAGTGGAGTTTTTCACCGCTCGCCGGACGAAAGACATCAACCTGCCGACCACGACATGGCCGGTCACGTCACGCGAACTGGCGCTGATGCTCGCGCCGCTCGGCTATCGCAAGCTGTCAACGACGGATGGGGTGCTGCGCGGCGAAGCGGTCGGCGGTGCGTATCCGGTCTTTCACAACTCGTGGCGCGATAAACGTGCCACCCATGAAGTCTGGGTCGGGCAGTCGGGCTACGGCAAGACGTTCGCGCTCAACTGCTATCTGACCCGTGAGTACGCCGAAAACGGCATTTCGTTCGACTTTCTCGAACCGATGGGTCATGGGCGGCATATCGCCGACGCTTTCGGGCTGCCGTGGTACGTCCTGAGTGCGAAGGCGACCAAGCTCAACCCGCAGGACGTGATGTTCCCAACGCTGCTCGAACAGGTCAGCCACACGACGCGCCTGTACGAGACCGTCTTGGGGCGGCAGCTTTCCGGTGGGCAGCGTGAGAACCTCGAACGCGGGCTGCTCGGCGAAGCGCTGGAGACGCTTTATCGCGGTTTTCCTGATCTCAGCCAGGTCACGCCTGACCTCGCGCCGACGTGTGAGACGGTCTGCGATGTGCTGGCGAGTCTGGGCGACAAGCCCGCCATGCAAGCCATCGCCCGCGACCTCGCCGACGAGATCGCCGGGCTGTGTACCGGATCGGGACCGTGGTCGGCGTTTCTCAACGGGACGACCAATGTCGATCTGACACGCGGCGGACGCGACTGGATCAGTCCGCGTGTCTTCTCCTTCCACGAACTGGAAGGCGATCCGATCCTGCAAGCGCTGGCGTACACACAGGTCTTGAGCGCCATCCGCCGCGACAGCCTGATCGACGAGCAGCCGCGCATCATCGCCGTCGATGAGGTCTACCGCCTGATGCGCCATCCGTCGCTGTTGGACTTCTTGATCGAAGCCGCCAAGACCTTCCGTACCCGCAGAAAAAAAGCGGTCATGATCGATCAACAGATGAGCGTCTTTTTGGAGTCCAAGGCGCGCCTGATCTTCGAGAACTGCCCGATCCGCGTGATCTTCAGCCAGCGGCAGGGCATGAATGTGTTCCGTGACGATGCCGCCTTCGCCCACTTCAACCAGCAGCACCGCGACATCATCGCGCAGCTGCCGCGTTTCCATTTCGTCCTCGACATTCAGGACGAGGGACTTTTCTACTTGTACGGGAAAAGTACCCCGGGCGAGTTGGCACGCTTCCGCACCACTTGACGAAAAGCTGACGGAGGAGAGATGACATGCCGGCGAAAAACGCGGCGAGTGCGCCGTGGCAAGACCTCGAAAAGCAGGCGTACCACGCCTACCGCGAGTGGCCGATCTGGCTGGCACTGCGTGAGCGGGAACTTGCCGAACGTGGGACTGCCCCGCGAGCGGACAAGCGCCCGCCGCAAACTGCGGCTGCTGCTGAAGGAACTGAACGCGCGCCGTCGGGCGCGGTTGGAAAGGAAACTGCTGAATGAAACTCGTGATCGTCGAAACGCCTGCGCAGGCGAAACGATTGAGTGAGACGCTCGGCGAGGGCTGGCATGTCGAATCGTGCTCTGGCATGGTGCGCGACCTGCCTGCTGACCAACTGGGGATCGATCTGGACAACGATTTCCGCCCGTCCTTCGTCGTTGTGCCGAGCAAGGGCAATCTCGTCCGCCGCCTGATGAAGGCGCTGCGCAATTGCGAAGCGGTCTACGCGGCGACACCGCCCACCGGTGAGGGCGAAGCGATGGTGTGGCAGGTGCTAGCGCTCTCGCCCGATGTCAAGGACAAGCTGGTCTACCGGGTGACACTAACCGCGCTCACGCCCGACGCCATCCGCGCCGCCTTCGCCGCCCCGCGTCCGCTGGACATGAGGCTAATCGAGGCATATGCGGCGGAACGCATCCTCGCCCGCCTCGTTGGGTGGAGTATCAACGCCGCGGCGCGTCAGACGCTTGGTTTCAAGACTGCGTTGACGGTTAACGGTATGGTCGCGCTGCGCTTGCTCGCTGATAGCGAATCGCACATCGGCGCGTTCACACCCGAAACGCGCTGGCGGGCAAGCGTGTCGTTCGTGTCTGATGGCATGACCTTCAGCGCAAATGTGCTGAACACGAAAGGCGCGCCGCTGGCGCTCCGCACGGCGGAACAGGTGGGACAGCTTGAATCGTTACTCAAAGGCGGGCAGTTTTGGGTGGACAAGACCGGGCAGACGCTCAAGACGCAACCTGCATCCGCTCCGCTCACGCTGCGCGTCTTGATCGAAACCGCCGCCCGTGATCTCAATCTCATGCCCCAAGATACGTTGGGACTGGTCGCCACGCTGTATGACGCGGGATGGATCACGTCTCCCGATACCGCTGTACTGCCCGCCCTGCACGAAGCGGCGCAGGCATACATCCGCCGCGAGTTCGGCACAGAGTATCTGGCGGCAGAACCGAATATCACCGCCGGAATCGCGCCTGCCGACGTGAGCCGCCTCCCGGAAGCACTGCCGGGGGACGGTGCGGCGGTCTACGCGCTCATCTGGAAGCACTTCATCGCGGCGCACATGCCGCCCGCTCAGGACAAGTTGATGGGGGCGCGGATTCTGGTCGGCGCGACGAAAGACAAGCCGTATCCGCTCGAACTGCGGGCGACAGCGGCGCTGCTCTACTTTGATGGATGGAAACGGGTGCTGCCGTCCGATCGTCAAGACGCGGTACTGCCGATCTTGCCGGAAGGTGCTGCCTTGCAGCCTGCCAGCATCACGGTTGAAGCGGTGACGACTGAACCACCGACGCTGTTCAGTGAAGGGGAGTTGATGGGCACGCTGGTGGACAGCGGCGTAAGTGTTGCTGCTGCGGTTGTTGCGCTCGCCGGGCTGCGGGGAGCGGGCTATGTGGATGGGGAAGGCTCGCTCAGTTTGACCGAAACAGGGCGGACGGTCACGGAATATCTGGCGGAACACTTCGGCGAACTCACCGCCCCGGCGTTTGCCCGTGAGTGGGCTGCCGATCTTGAGGGCATCGCATCGGGTGAGCGGCAGCGTGCCGACGTGCTGCGCGCCTTCTGGCAGCGTTTCGGCGGGACGCTTCTCCCCGCGCCCGCCGTCCGTGCAGCGGCGGAACACAAGCCTATCGTCCTGCGCCCTGCAGAGGAGGTCTAGCCTATGTCGAATCTACCTCCGCCGGACTGGGACGAGCTGCCGCCCCCGCCTGATCTCGATTTCTCGATGCCGGATGATCCGTTCCCGGATGAATTGTTCGGCGGAAACAGCTACGACTACCTGCCGGACGACGATCCGTTCGAGCCGTTCAACCCGCCTGATCTAGAGGAGATCGGCGCGCCGACTGGGGCGGCTCCCATCTATGAAAGTGATGAGGGGTGGGGCTGGCACGACGCGGCACTCATCGCCGTTGGGCGCGTGCTGCCCGATGGCGAAACCGAGCAGTACAGCATCGGCGCGGTGGACCTGTACGCGAATGCCCACACCGGCGATTTGGGTGGCAGCTATCTCGAAATCGGTACCTTCGACGACATCGACGAAGCCGCCGCTTACTACCACGAGCTGAACGGGGACATCCACGCGCAGGGGCTGCTGCCGTTTCAATTGGTCGATTTCGCGAGCGAGCGAGCGGCGGAACGCGCTGCCGAACGCGGCGATCCGGCTCCGCAGTGGCGTGCTGCGGGAGATGTGGAATATGCCGCCTATGAGGAGATGCAGTCGCTCGACGAGCCGCCTGCACCCGATCTGCCACCGGACGATCTCGATCTGGAGGCAATCTTCGGGGAAACCGAACCTACCCAACATGTTGCCGATCAAGCTGATTCCGCGACTTTCAGGGCGCTGCGCGAGATCGGCATCGATGCCAATGGCTTCGACCCGGAAGCCGATCCGCCGCCGTTCATCGACCCGGACACCGGGACGGCGTACTGGATCGGCGTGTTCCAGCCGGACAAGGGCGATCCCGACAACGCCGTGACCAGCATTCTCTCGCTCGGACGTGACCCGGAGACGGGCGAAGTCGAGGCGCAGCTCGCGCCCGTCGTGCCGGGCGACTGGAATAAGGCATACGGCGCGGCGGAATACCTGCTCGGTGTGGTCGAAAAAGGCGGCATCGAGCGGGCGTTTGAAGCGGCAGAAGGCATGGCACTTGCCGCCGATCAGCGCGAGCTGTGGGAACGGGAGCGCGGCATCCCGCTCGAACCCGATGCGGCGCAGGACTTGGCGGACTATACCCGTGACCAGTGGGAGATTGAGCTATGAGCGAGACCTCCAAGAGCTTCTCCCTGCGGCTGTCGCCTGAAGATCACGTCCGACTCGAACAGGTGGCGGCACGCTTCGCGCTGGATCGCACCGGCGCGCTGCGCTTGCTCATCCGCAGGGCAGCGGTCGCGCTGGCACAAGATGGACGTTTTACCACCGTCGAACGTGGGCGCGCCGGGCGTGCATTCCCGGTGCGCTTAATCGAAAGGAACGTCGATGACCGACTCTAAGGTCGTAAACGAGCATCCCGATTGGGATGTATACGACGATTTCACCGGCGTGGAACCGCCCCGTGCGCTCCGCGACCCGGCGCTGCCCGTGACGCTTTACGACACGCTCGTGCCGCTTGATCAGGAGGAACTGTACGTTCCGAACCACCTGGACGCGGACGGGACGGTGCATTTCTTCGCGGCGGTCGATGTGTCCAACCAGCCGGACGGGGACGATCTGGCGCACGAGCTGCGCTACTTCCGCGCCGCGCAGACCGACGATGGGCGGCTGGTGCATGACGCCCATCCGGTCATGCCGCTGGACAACCAGGGCGACTACCCGTTTCCGCGCCAGACGATTGAGACGATGCTGATGGACGGCGATCTCGACAATGCGCAGGAACTCGCCTACCAGACGGCGCGGTCGCACGGGCTGGCGTTCCCCGAACCGGAGGCGCTGCCCGCACTCAACACGGGCGTGGACTACGCCTTTGAGGTGGGCGTCGACGATGACGGCGATCCGACACTGGAAGCGGTCAAGCGCTGGCGCGACGGCGCGCAGGATCACGAAGCCCGTCAGCCGATTGCCCAGTATGGCATGAGCGAAGAAGCTGCGCTTGATCAGGCGGAACTCGACGATGTGCGTGAGACACGCGGGCTGGAAGCGGCGATGAACCTTGCCGAAAGTATGGCAGTGTCGAGCGGCTCACTGCACGATGGGCGCGCCGATCCCCGTTTCTTCACTGACGGTCCGCCCGACCCGTTCACCACCAACGCCGAGCGGGATCGGGCGCTGGAAGAGGACACGCAGCGGCTTGCGCCTGTGGATCCCGATGCGGCGGTCGCTGCCTTCGAGGAACACTTCGCAGACTCAGCCTATCGCCTGCTCCAGCCCGTCGATCCGACGGTCAACTACTCGTTCGAGGTCATGCCTGCCGATCCGTGGACGCTGGAACTGACCGCCGACAAATGGTGGCTGGAAGCGAATGGGCAGGTCGGTCACGAAGGACAGACACTCAAGACCTACTCGCTGGAATCGTATGAGTGGGAGCGCGAGATCGAGCGCGAAGTCGCGTCGATGGATCGCGAGAACCTGCATCGCACCTATCAAGACGAGGGTTTAGAAGCCGCTATGCGGCGAGCGGAGGGGATTGCGGTGGCGAACGGGGAACTGAAGGCGGATCGCGATGACGGGCGGTTGTTCACTGACGGGCCGCCCGACCGTTTCACGACGGCACGCGAGGCGGAACTGACGGGCTTGGAAGATACGCAGGTGGGTGAACCGATCCGCGACATCACCAACGACGAGACGGCGGAGATGCCCGGCGTTCGCGCGCCTGACGCAGATGCGCTGGAACCGGGCAGTTGGGACGAACTGGTCGCGCAGCAGCGGGATCGCGTTGAACCGGAGTCTGACCCTCACTACTGGCAGATGCACTATCGCCCGGTCGAAACGCCAGAGGGTGAACCTTTGGGAACAGCGCTGTTCGTGACCGAGTTCCCGCAGCTTCCGCCCGATTTCGATAACTACATCGAGGCGAACGGGATGGATGACAGCGTATACCCGACGGAGGCACACACGTTGGAGATGGCGCACTTTGCCAATGCCGAGGATGCACGCAAGTTTGAGACGGAGTTTCGCTCGTATCTGGTGCCGGGGCTGCTCGACGGACCGGAACTCGCGCCGGAGGTGGCGAAGCTCGAAGGGCTGTCCGGCGAGTGGGAGGAGATGGACTATCGCGGCATCGTGGATTACATGAGCGGTGATCGAACTATTGTGCGTGAGGCGGACGACTGGCATCTGCATAATCCGAATGCCGAGCGAGAGGCACGGGAGCAGATTGAGAATCCATCAACTGACATCGATTTCTAGATCAACATGCCCGGCGATCGCCGGGCATATCTTTGCGCTTGTGTGCTCTAACTTGACTACTGAGACGCAACGGGAGTAGCTATCCACTGAACATCTCTTGCATATACCCGCGTACTGTCGCCAAACGAAAGAATCCCATGGACTTCAGAAGGCGAAACAAACACGCCAGACCAAGTTGCATAAACTGATGTTCCAGAGATGTAAGGTAAAGCGAACTGCGCTGAAAATAATCCCGATTGAATCGTGGCAGTCCACGTAGAATTCCACACTCCAAAGTAGTAAATTGGATTGCCAATATTTATCGATCCGATTATTCCGTGACCATCTTGCGTGATATTGAAGGTAATTTCGGTGCTAATTGGTAGCGGTTCATCGCTGAAGCCTTGTGCTTCTCCTGGCACAACGAAGTCAAACGTACTCACCCACTGTCCAAGTGTCGGCACAACATCAGATTGTGCCATTGTGGTGGAAGTGGGTTGAAATCCGATTAGCAGAACAGTAACGAATACAAAAAACGTAATCCGACTTATCAGAAACTTGCTTGTCATAGGACAGTCCTTTGCTTGCCGTGCTGCAACCCACAATGCGTATTTATCTGACTTTAATTATATGGCGAATTCCATAGATCGTGATGAACTTAGCTTGAGATACCCCACAACGTGATCGCCCCATCATTGCCCGCTGATGCAATTCGTGTGCCGTCGGGACTGAACGCCACCGTATAGACTTCGGTTGTCTGGAGGGTAGACAATGTTGCAATCTCATTGTGTGACGCGACATCCCAGACCCGCAGCATCCCATCTTGGCTTGCAGATACTAGCAATGCTCCATCTGGGCTGAAACTGATGCTTGTTACATCCCCTTCATGTCCCTCGAGAACAGCCACTGCTTCAACGCTGTCTCTGTCACTTACATCCCAGAGAATGACCGTATTGTCGGCTCCCGCAGACGCCAATAACGTACCATCCGCACTGAATTCCACATCATGGATAGAGTCGGAGACACCGGTCAAGTCTGCTCCTTGATTAATGCCGGAAAAGAACAACCGGATACCTTCACTTGTCCCCTCGACAATCGAACCATCGGAAGCGACGGCAAGGCTGTAAATCGTTGGATCACCGACGAAAAAAGTATCTCTTGGAACTAGGCTAGTAGCTTCTACATCGCCGGCAGCTAGTGGAGTTTCTTCCTCACCTTCAATGAATTCAGAAACCCAAGTCAAAGCATAAAATGCCGCTGTATATCCGGGTCGGTCGCCACTAGCGGCAAGTCCTATTATCATTATTCCTAAATCAGTGAGATTGCTTGCATTATCAATCTGTTCACCGCTGTTCACGTCCCAAATAGGAACCGAAAAATCCTGTCCCGTGGTTGCCAACAGCGTACCATCCGAGTTAAATGCAACAGCAAAAACAGGCGCAGTATGTCCAGATAGCTCATTCGTCAATTCTCCCGTTGTGGGATTCCACAAGCGGACAACCGTGTCAGTACCCCCTGAAGCCAACAAGGTGCCATCTGGACTAAACGCAACGCTGTTAACCCCTCCCTCATGTCCTTCAAGGGTTACAATCGGCTCAAGTTGAGCGGCGTTTTCCAGTGTGATGACAGGATTGTCTTGGGCGAGAACAGGGCTAACCAGAGCGAACATGATCAGAGTGAGCGAGATTGCGAACCTACGCATTGTTTCCTCCGAATCAGCGACATATACTATGCTGATTTTACTCACTTCCCACCATTATTGCTTCGACATAATATGTGAATGAGCAAGTTACTAGTCAGTCATGCACATTTTCTCACGCAGTGATTTGCTGGCGCGCAGCGTAATCTGCCGAAAACGGCGCTTTGGAAACAGCCGATCCGCACTGCGTTCAACTGTGCGTGTCTCAAGCACAAAGAAATGCTCCAACTCAATGCGCCCACCGCTAATCAATTCTTCCGTCCAGACTTCTACCAGCGTTTCCAGCATCAATTGCACATCGCGGTTGGGCAGCCGTGTACGCCGTCCAATTTCGCGTACTATCTTCTGCTTGTTCAGACTCATGGTGTCATCTCCGGTTGACTCTTCTTGAAGCGGGCGCGCAGATCGGTCACAGTTGTAAGCTTGACCCTGCCACCTGCCGCCTGTTCGGTCTTCGCCTTCACTTCTGCCAGCTTCGCCCGCGCCGCGATCTCGATGGTTGATGCACCGCCAGCAATCCCATCTGCTGTGGGCACTTCGGCGGCTTGCGATTCCGGGTCGTCGAAGTCGATGCCACGCTCCAATAGCAGCGGTTCGTTCCCCTTTGCTCCGTTCAAGCGCCGTTTCCAATCATCGCGCTCGTAGAAGCGTGTCAGTCGTGCGTTCAGGATGACCTGCGTGGCGAACCCCGTCTCGACGTACCGCGCGAAGATCGTGCAGTTGCCCACCTGCGGCGTGATCACCTCATCGACCGTCAGCAGCGGACGCTGCCGGAGGTGGCTGTTCGGATCATCCTGATTTGCATCCGTGGTCGCGGTGCCGCTCGCCTTGCTATAGAACTCCGCCGTGTCCGCATCGCAACCGCCGTAGATCACCTGTGTCGCCAGACCGGTGAACAGCGCCTGCGTTCCTTCACGCCCGTACATCATCTCGAACTGCCCCTTCGTCTGTGCGCCGATCAGGATCGAGATGCGGCGTTTGCGGACGAGGTTCACATCTGCCACAAGGCTGTCGAGTTTGCCCAACGTCGGGAACTCATCGAGGATCACGGCGACAGGAACAGGCAGCGGACCCTTGTTGCGTTCACCGATGGTGTCGAGGTCGAGCATCAGCTTACGCAATGTCGCGCCGAGGTAGGAGGCATAAACCGCGCGCATTCGCCCCGGACAGGTCAGAACGACGACGGTGGGTTGCTCGACCACCAGTTCGGCATCGAAATCAGATGCCGAGGTGTTGGCGCGCACGTCGATAGATGCCCACCCGGTGAGCGCGGTCGCCAGTGTCGCAATCACGTTCGACGCGACCTTGCCGTCCGATCCGACCGACGCGATGAAGCTGTTTGCCAGCAACGCTGCGTCGTCCTTTTTCGACTTGAGCGCTTTCGCCAGCGATTTCACGTCGTTCATCGCATTGTAGATTGCACCGAGGTTATCGAAGCGGATCAGGCAGGCAGCGAGCAGGGCGGCGGCGCTATCCGTCCAGAAGCGGTTGTCGCCCTGTGCGGATGGCACGAGAACGTCAGCAATCGCTCGCGCATCGGACACATTGTCGATGCCTTCCGCGAGGTTGTAGCGCGGTCCGGCGGCGCTGGTCGGATCATGTACGACGACCAGGTGGCGCGTGACGGCGGCATACTTGAGAATATGCGTGGTGATTTCGCCCTGCGGATCAGCTACCACGAGCGAATGCCCGGACAGCATCCGGTCGGCGATCGCGGGCAGGATAATGCCCTGTGTCTTGCCCGAACCCGGACCGCCCAACGTCAGGATACCGCGTGCCACATCTTCACCACCGAGGCAGAACTGCCCTGTTCCCACATCAAGCCGCCGTTTCTGCTCACCCCAGAACGCGCCGAGCAGGATCAAGCCTTCGGGATCGGGACGGCGAAAGCGGCGGTACTCGCGCAAGGTGCAGAAGTGCGACGACCCCAACGCCCCGCGTTTGATCATTGGAGCGCGCAGACGGTCAATCTTCTCGCGCAGCCAACCGCCGTTCCGCAGCAGGCTGTGCAGTCCGATGGCGGTCATCATCAGGACGAACACCAGAAACATGCCGAATAGGAACAGACGCATCGTGTGGATGCCCGGCGGTGCGCCAACCAGCAGATCGATCACATCACTCGTATTCGAGCGCCCGCGCTTCACCGCCTGATCGCCGAGCAGCATCAGATAGACGGTTGCTACCATCAGCAGCACAACGGCATAGGTGACGGCGAGTAGAACGCGCTGAAACCATGAGGCATTCGCGCCTTCATCACTTGTCCGGCGGATGCTTGCTCCAAGCGCCGCTGAGGTGATAAGCAGCGCCATCGGCGTGCAGCACAATAGTGGAAAGAGCAATCCAGAGAGCATGTCGCGCCCCTCCGTGAACAGCCAGTAAATCATGAGCGCCCCTGCTTGCGGTTGCCGCGCCGCCCCATCCACCAGCCGATCAACGCGGCGGCGAGCATGGTGAGATAGATGCCTTCGCCGTTGGGTAACTTAAGAATGCGTCCGATAGCTGCTCCTGCCAGCACGAGCGTGAGCAGCGCGAATAGTCCAAGCCAGTGATGACTCTGCATTGCGCCTCCTAAAGTGAGAAGAAATCGTCTAGGTCGATGCCGTCGTCCGGCTCAATATCTGGCTTCGGTTCTTCACGCAGTGGTCGCCAGTCGATGCCGCGCTCGTCGAGCATGTCCGCAAAGTGCTGTGCCGCGACATCACGGAATAGCCGGTCATGTCCTTTCGATGAGTTGTTGTATACAGGCAGTCGATCTGCGGTGGAAGGTACTGTGCCTGGCAGGATCACATGGGTGTGGAGATGTTCATACGGCGATTCTCCATCCTTCGGTTTGGTTTTAGCGGTGTGCATGATGTAGCTGTATTCCGGCACGTCGAAGCCGCGCTCAGTGTAGTAGTCCTCAACCACGCGCTCAGTCAGTTCGTAGAGCAGATTTCGTCGTTCTGCTTCTGGCACGAGTTCCATCAGATCGGGAGCAGGTGAGATCACCCATGTCCAAGCGAGGACATGCTTGCTCTGCAATGCATCGCAATTCCGGTAGATTTCGCCATGCGACAGCCCCATGCCCCGATCTTGCCAGCGCTCATAATCACGCGACTGGGCGAGATGATTGTTGCGTTTGTCTCTGTACTGCAAATATTTGAGCGTGGCTTTCAAGCCCTGCCGTCCAGTGCCGCGTCCGCTGCGTTTCAAGCCCTTGTACGCCAAGTCCGCGATAATGATCGGTTTCGTCATGCGTCGTCTTTCAGGTCGCGCACGGCGGCGATCTGCGCCAGCAACGCTGCCCCATCGCGCTTAGCGGTGACAATCGCATCTTCGATGGCGTGACCACTCTCGTCACCTACAACGGCAGCAAGCAGATAGATCAAAACGTGCATCTGAAAGGTGAGCGTGGTTTCGAGGCGATCAAGTCGGGCTTGCAGTGTCTTCTGAAAATGACGACGGCTGCCAACCACGTCAGATTGTTCATCAAGGTATTGCCGGATCGCTTCGCGGATGAGGTCGTTTTCTTTGACCTCCCTTCCACGTTTGGCAACAATTTGCGCTAAAAGGTCACGCATTTCCGGCGTCATGCTGATACTGCGGCGGACAGTTTTGGTCGCCATCGACTTTGCTCCACACTTTGCACTCCATCGATTGTGTCAGAAGCGCAGCGGTGAACAGCCGGAATCGTACAGTGAGGGATGGAATCGTACAGAGGTCAGGTCAGAAATGCGGATGGTGTGCAGCACTCGCGTTTTTCGAACGCCCCCAGTAGGGGTGCGTTCGGTGGGCGGGTACATACCCGCCCACGTACCAGACAGCACCCGCAGGGGCTGTCTGGGTGCGCCACGTAGTGGCGTACATTAGCCCCCACCGGCACATGAGGTGGCTAGGTTTTACCTAGCGGGCTAGGCTTGGGTCATGAGCGATGCTCATTCCAAGCTGGATCGGGGAGCAAACAGGTGACAGAGGCCGCTGTCACCCTGCGACCCAAGCCTAGCCGGACTTCCGCAACGCGGAAGTCGCAGACGACTGCGAGGTCGTCTGCAATGCGCTCGCTCATCGCGTGTGCCGGGCAAGCGGGATAACAGGCATACTTATCTCGTCTGCCACTCACATCTGCAGAACCCTTAGCTAGCCGTTCCACGAGAACTTTGGGCGACTGTTCGCTGGTGTGGGGCATCTCTACGCTTATCGTAAACTTGTTGCGCCCTGAGCGCCGTAGCCTGCATATGTGCGTAGCGATGTGGCAGCAGTTCTTGGCTGTATGAGCAAGGAGAGCATGCCATGTATTATCTGGGTATCGACTGGGCAACTGAGAAGCACGATCTGTGTCTGCTCGATGAAGACGGCACCATCGTCGAGCAGTTGGAAATCAAGCAGTCCAACGATGGTTTTCAGCGCCTCGAAAGACTGGTCATGCTGTACGGTGCTGACAATGTGCTACTCAACATTGAGCGTTCCGATGGGTTATTGGTCGATTGGATGCTGACGCAAGGGTGGGCGCTTCATGTCACCCCGTCTATGGTGGTTGCACACCGACGTCCTCGCCGTTCCAAATCTGACCCGTCAGACGCGTATTTGCTGGCACACCTGCTGCGCCTCAAAGACCCTGACTGCCGACCACTCACTCGCTCAAGTCCGCTCGTGCTCCATTTACGTGAACTGGCACGGGCATTGGACAAAACGATTGTTGACCAACGTCGGCTCGGCAACCGCTTGAGTTACCTGCTCTACCAGTATTTCCCGGCTGCCAATCGGTTGTTTGCTCACGTCGAGAGTCTCATCTGCCTCGCGTTTCTGGAAGCCTACCCAACGCCGGAACTGGGGCGGGCGCTGACAAAACACCAGTTGAAGTTATTCTTGAAGCGCAACAATTACCGTTTCATGGATCGCCTTGACCTGATTTACGCGCAGTTGCAAATGCCCATGCCCAGTGCTGCCGTGAGTTCGGGCTATGTCGTTCAGGTCCAAATCCTCATCCCGCTGCTGCGTGAGCTGCACCACACGCGCAGCCGGCTTGAACGCGAACTCCCCGCCGTGTTTCTCACCCATCCCGAAGCTGCCTGGTGGAAAAGCTTTCCCGGTGCACGCGGCCCGCTCACCCCGGCGCGCCTGCTCGCGTGGATTGGCGACGACCGCGACCGCTTTCCCAACCCCGAATCGTTGCAAGCGACGGCGGGAACTGCACCCGTAACCCGACGAAGCGGGAAATCCTTGAACGTGGAGTTTCGCACTGCCTGCTCACACCAGATGCGCAGTGCTATGGACGATTTCGCCCGCCAGAGCGTCCGTTACAGCCCGTGGGCAAGGCAGTATCTGAACGAGCAGCTTGGGCGTGGGCACAGCAAAGCGCGAGCATATCGCGCGTTGGCGAATCGCTGGGCGAAGATTGTTTGGACGCTCTGGCAGCGCCGTGAGGTTTACGACGAAGCCAAGCATCTGGCGAATCGCGCACGACAGGGGATGGGCTTGCCGAAGGCGAGCTGACCGACACATCTCCACACGCCGTGTTGCATTGCGTTCGAGACGCGGTTTCGAGCGGATGTCTTTGTGTTGCCCAACCCCGGCACTCCCCCAAAACGATCTTTTACCACCCCAATTCTCTATTTCCCTCTTGACAGTTTAAACTTGTCGCCCAACTCCGCCGATGATTCAGCTGCGCTGAACACACTATCGGCAGCCTCTAATGCACCCGTCTGCGACGGCTGCATTGCGGCGGGGTTGGTCGGCATCGCGTTCGCGATGCGGCGCTGCTGCCAGGCAGCGCCAGTATTACATCGCGTCAATCGCTTAATGCTGGAGTTATCCAACTGATATTATTGGGCATGGTTGAATCCACTCGTATCTTGACACAATTCACCTGATCAACTTCTGTTGACAATGGATAGGTTGGCAAGTTTGCTATTTGGATTGTAGCCTATGGGGTTGTAAAAAGTGGATGCTGATCGAGATCATCCAGTGAAGTTATCTTATACTTTCTATTTGGCGTGAAAAGATCGCTCTTGATTTGTGTTAAGTGTCCGTCAAGATAGCTAGGTAACGTGTCACTGATGTCACAAATTATACTGTGGCGATGTTCTTCAATCGCAACACGAGTGGTTACACCGCTACCTGCAAAGAAATCCAGAACTGTTGAACCGGGATAGGACAACGCACGCATCAATCGTTGGATTATGGCTACAGGTTTCTGGGTAGGATGCCCGACGCGCTCTTTGGAGTTACCATTGAGTCTGTTAATTTGCCAAACATTTGTCGGATTACGCCCTTTCTCAACAGTTTCCGGACGCAATCGCGTATCTTTGAGGTACGCTTTTTTGGTTTCTTCATCATACGGCTCTCGAACCGAATCCAGGTCAAAATAGTAACTGGACGATTTGCCAAACCAAGCAATTTCCTCATGACGATTAGCGAAGAAGCGTTGCGCACTCATGCCATTGGGGTAATTCCAGATTATGAGATTCGCTAATAGCATCTTACTTTGGCGTCGCATATGAGAAATAATGTTGATCAGGTCTCCTGATCCGGCTTCCCCTTGATACTGTAATCCGCCAAATATCACCATATTTCCGGTTGGGGCAAGAACCCTTTCAGCTTCAGTAAGCCACTCGGCTGCCCAACTGATATAGTCTGTGTAAACATCCCAATCCGACATCAATATATTGTAGGGTGGGTCACAAACAATCAGTTGAACAGAACTTGTTGGAATGCGGCGCAAAAGACTCAAACAATCGGTAACACAAACTGCATGTATAGTCTCATCTGGCTGTGTTGTGTCGATACCATTGAGCGATTTATGAGTTTTTCCATCCTTGTTTAAGCTGTTCATCCCAAGATGAGCAGCGTTTCTATGCGAGCGATTACCCATCGACTATCCTCCGACTACTTCCAATTGCTTCAAATGATACTCGCTTGTGAGAAATGCTGCGCCGAACAGTTCCCTAAGAATACTCAAATCCTCATCAGGAATGTAAAAGTTTGTATCATTCCAAGTGGACTGAACTGATCTTAGCCGGGCAGCGGACGTATCAGGTTCTTCACCTCTATAAGGTGCAACCAAAGCGGGAAGTAGTACCAGTTTGTTTACTATAATTTCGCGCCTTCCAGCCTGAATAATTCCACAGGCATCCAACAGATTCAAGAGAAAGGGACAACGCCGTCGTGATGCTTCATCACTCGCTTCCTCAATGCCCTCTTGATCGCAGAATTGCCGCACAAAAGGTGCTTGAAAGAATTGTTGATATATTTCTTCACGCTGAATGTTGACACTCCGGCTAATGTGATAAAGGAATGCAAGCATCTGATGGACGGCAGGCATATTCAATAAGACGCGATAAACAACTTCCTTTGCGGTAGGGCTACTATCTATGAGCTGACGCAAAGCCTGATTGTATTCACCTTCGTTATTTTTCATTCGTGAGGAAGGAATTCCATCCGAATCTTTTTCGAACGATAAATCAAACTGACTAAACACAGGTTGCAACGTTTGATACATCTCGATACCCAGCGGCGTAAGTTCAATTGTGTAATTTGACGCATCCGGGTAATTTCGATCATCAGTCAAAACACCTAACTCCATAGCAGCAAGCAGTTTGTACTTTACCTGACGTCGATACGTCGATAGTCGTCCTTCGCCGAGTTCACCTCTCAGTCTTATGTATTCGTCATCAAAGTGAGTCCCTGCGCGACGATTGTCGCCAAAGTACTTTAAAACAGAGAGAATGTGACCAAGATGCACACCTTGCGGGTAATGGTAACTTGCCTCCGTGTATTCCCCGATTTGGCGCAAAAAGGCAATCCATGAGCCGAAAATATGTGCATACTCTCCCGACCTGTATTGCCCATCTCGATCTATATCTATACGGCTCGGTTTGCGTCCAAGTTGCTCTGTTAGTGCATAGTAGGCTTCAATCAAGTCTTCTTGTGAGAGGCCCAACTCCTGTGCATCTTGGGCATCCAGAATCTCCTCAACATCCGCATTGAAAATGACCTCGCACCCTGGCGAATACGTGTATATTACTTTTTTGCCGTGCTCACCTCGAGTTATAGTACTGCTAGTGGATAGATGCTTCCTGATTTGATTGGCACGCTTATAGTTACCTATAAAGTCTAGTACACGAACCCGATCTTTCCCTGGATGAAGCCGCAGACCTCGCCCAAGTTGCTGTATAAAAACAGTTTTCGATTCTGTAGGGCGCAAGAAAAGCAACACACGTACATTGGGGAAATCGATACCTTCATTAAAGAGATCTACAGTGAACACAACCTGATATTGATTATCGCGGAAGTTTTGTATCAGTTGCTCTCGATTTACAGTACCCGAGTGAATTGCAATTGCTGAAATTCCGTGAGTCTGAAAATCAAATGCCATACGTTCAGCATGATCTATTGATACGCAGAACCCAATTGCTTTATCCCCTTGTCCTTTGTCGAGGTATTCCCGTATGACTGCCTCAGTACGCTCGGGAATAAGCAACTGTCTTTCCAAGTCGTCGACACGATACTTGTTATTTTGATATCGAATACGCGAGTAATCAATGTTATCGGTTAAACCATAGTAAGTATATGGAACAAGAAAGCCTCTTTCTATAGCTTCCGCTAAAGGTAACTCGAATATTTTCTGGTAATCGAAAAGCTCAAAAATGTCGCGGCGGTCCGTGCGATCAGGGGTTGCTGTCATACCAAGCATAAAGTCGGGCTCAAAATACGTTAAGACTTCTCGGTATGTAGCGCTTTGCCCGTGATGCACTTCATCAACAACGATGTAATTGAACCATGTGCGTCCGTAATTCACTAATTCTTCAGGTCGCCGTAAAGTATCTTTAGAAGCAAACAGAACGTCGCATTCAAACTGGTTTTCTCGAACTTCCCCTGTTAGCACACCATAATTCATTTCAGGCCAAACTAACCGATAGGCATCAATGCTTTGTCGGAGAATATCCAAGCGATGCACGAGGAAAAGGACTTTTCCTCCGTGTCTTTTCGCATCAAGAGCAGACAGGATAGTTTTACCCGTGCCTGTTGGCAGAATGACTACACCTCTTCGCCATTCTCTCCTGCCTCGATAGAAGTCTATTGCCTGTAAAGCATCTTGTTGGAGCGGGGTTGGTTGTAGGCTGTATTCCGAAATCAGTTCTGCGGCGTAAGTACCAAAGAAGTTCCGTAATGCTTGATGAACCAGCGGACGCCAAATAGGTGATTGCAATTGGCTGTATGAAAAACGTAATAGCTGATAGCCTTGAGCTAAAATCTCATTCTGTCGAAAGAGATTATCGTCAAACATCTCGTTTGGGATAATGCCTTCAGCATGATATGTTTCGCCATTAACCTCTAGAGCTAGGCGGGTTTTGTTTTGGACATATGCAAAATCAATACGGCGCTGTTTTCCCGTACTATCAATGAACGGGTACTGGGGTACGATTTGAGCAATTTTGCTGCCTAGGAGTGGATAGAGAAACTCATCAATGAATAGTTTCTCACTTTCTTGACTAACGCGACTCCCGTATGCCTCGTAATATTCGCTCAAATTCATGGAGGACTCTCCCGCGTGAAAGCAAAAGGCGATAGGTAACCCAAATCGTTCTTGTTCGGAATTGAAATATAAGAAATTAGAGTCTGGATCGTGAAGCTCATTCACTTGGAGATTAGTGCAATTTGCCGCAATCAGCCATCCATATCATCTTGGTGTCGAGGGTGATGCAGATTTTGTCTGCAATCCCACCCGAAAGACCGTGGCACTGCTCTTGATTACACTCATGATTGGGCGTCCAGAGCTTAAGACAAATATCCTATCCATTTCCGCTTTCGACATCAGTTCGATTGTCGAAATCTCGAACCACGTTCTAACATTTTTGTATTCCGCTGCATAATACTTAGGGACTAGATCTAATTGTGATTCCAAAAGTTGTTTATCAACATGCTTCAACCGACATTGATATGTCACG
>JADKGC010000017.1 GCA_016717205.1 Candidatus Flexifilum breve | reverse complement strand
GGATCAGCGGCGGATGATGCAACCAACATTCTAGCAGCCTTCCGCATGCCGGTGACACGGGCGCGCACGGTGGTCAATGCGCTGAGCCGGGCGGCAGGCGCATCATCGGCGAGCATGAGCGATTTAGGCGACGCGTTCGATAATGTCGGCGGCGTAGCGGGTCAATTTGGGCTGAGCGTCGACGAGACGGCGGCGATCTTCGCCATCTTTGCGGAAAACGGCGTGAAGGGCGCGGAGGCAGGCACGCAACTGCGATCCATGCTGCTGAACATGAGCCGCGATACGGACTCGGTGAATGCGGCGTGGGAGGCGTTTGGCTCGGCGCTGTATGACGCGCATGGAAATCTGCGCCCGTTACCGATGGTTCTGGAAGAGATTATTCAAGCATCGTCCCAAATGACCGACGAGGAGCGCCAGCAGAGCATTCACCGATCTGGCGGGTCGTATGGCATTTTGGGGTTGTCTGCACTCACTACGACCGAGTGACTGGATCCAATGCTTGCGGCGATGGGGAAATGTCCGCGGACGCGGCAGACGTGGCGGCGGCGCGCATGGGAACATTTGCCGGGGCGACCGAGAGTTTGCGCGGATCGATTGAGACGCTGCAGATCGAAGCGCTCACCCCATTGATGGACAACACCCTGACGCCGCTGGTCGGCGACCTGACGGACACGATCAACCGGGTGACGGAGTGGGCAAAGGCGAATCCGCAACTGACTTCGACGATTGCCAAGATTGTCGGGATCGTGGCGCTGTTCGCCGGTGGGCTGGTGATCCTCGGGACGGTGATCGGCGCGGCGGGGACGGTGTTGAGCGCGTTTGGCACGGTGATCAGGCTGGTGGGCGGGGCAATTGGCCTGCTGACCGGGTCGGCGCTGCTGCCGCTGATGGGCATTCTGGTGCTGGTCGGCGGACTGGTGGCGGCGTATACGACCAACTGGATGGGCTTTAAGGATACGGTCGACTCCATCGGCGATGCGATGCGGCGCGCGTTCACGGCGGCAAAGCAACTGTGGGAGATCCTGCAATTGATCGTGAGCCGCGGGCCAGCCTACAGCGCGGCGCAGGATTACGTGGATGAGAACTGGAGCAACGGGATCGATTTGTCGTCAGGCGGCGTGGCGGGCAAACGCATGGGCAGCGAGATCGGCTCGTCGGGGGGGGGAGCGGCACGCCGTTCATCAACAAGGGCACGGCGTTCATGGGCGGGGGCACGGCGCTGCCGATGCGCGCGGCGGGTGGCCCGGTCATGGGCGGGTCGCCGTATATTGTGGGGGAGCGGGGGCCGGAATTGGTTCGTGCCGGGCTCGTCAGGATCGATTGTGCCGAACAATCGCATGGGCGGCGTGAGTATTGGCAACCTGACGGTGCAATACAACGCCATGAACGGCGGTCAAGCGGATTACGAGGGTTTTGTGGCGTTCCTTGAGCGCGTGGCAGCGGGGTAATCAACATGGCGAACAATGCGAATGCGTTTGCGGTGGCGGTGGGCAGCAGTCAGACGGCGCTAAAGCGGATGGAGCCGCAGCCGCACACCAATGGGCTGGAGTATCCGCAGGAGACGGCGACGGCCAGCGCGATCTATGAGGATGGCGAGCCGTTCGTGCGGTTTCGCTTCAATGCGCCGGATGGGGTGACGCTGGATAAGCTGTATGCGGCGTTTGGCCTGACAAGCAGCAAAACGGCGAGCGTCACGGTCAGCCTGCCGACGAACAAGGCGAGATCGGTGTGGGCGGACTACAACGGGCAAGCGGTGCGTCCGCAGACGGCGGAATGGCAGATTATCCGGTATGGGTGGGTCGAGATCGTCGTGCGGCAGTTGGAGGCGGTGTAGGCGATGGCCTCACCCCCGCCCGATAGAGATGGCCTCACCCCCGACCCCTCTCCCAAGGGAGAGGGGAGACAAGACGGAGAGTTTACAGAAATGAATTTCGCACAACTGAGCGGTGCTGACTTGGATCGGGCGATTGCCGAACTGTTGGGCTGGACTGAGCTCGAACTGGTCGAAACATGGATAGATGAGCGCGACATTGGTTATACGACATTCCAAATATGGCACGGGCGACTTAACGGCCTTGAGGCGGATGTCCCACAATTCCATGCTGATACAAATGCACAGCTCCGACTATGCGTTAAACGGCGCTGGCAGATGACCTATATCAGCAACGAGGAGGCAAATCTCGTGCGTCCGCTTACTGGTGAATATGTGCAAGTTCATGGTGGGAAAGGCGCCGATTATCGAGAGGCGGGAGCAAGGGCATTGCTGGCTGCATTGATGGGGGCTAAATAGTGGCGTGGGATAGTCATCCGCAATCGGCGCTGGGTATGTGTACCTGCTGCAGCCGACGATTGTGTTTAAGGCGCGAGTCAACCTCGCCAGCGCGACGTATCCCACGGCGGAGATCCCGTTTGATGGGGTGACGGTCGGCGCGTATGGCGATATCGAGATCGGGCAGACGGTGCTGATCGGCTCGACAGAAGGCGCGTATGACCTCGGGCGGACGTATGTGAGGAAGGCGGCGACGAGTAACACGCTGTACATCGGTTTCAGCTCGCGCGGGGCGAGGCCGGGCGAGGTCACGCTGACGGATAACGCCTACATCACCGTTGTCGATGCCTATGAGGTGTGGCGCAAGCCGCAGCGGCTCGACAATGCCAGCGGGACGATCTACAAGGATTACGACCTGACGTACAGCGAAGCACCGCCGCCGATCATGCATGTGGGGGATCTCGGCGGGCTGGGGCGGATTGGCTTCACATCCGGGGGCGTGCTGACGGTCGACGCCTTCGACTGGGGCGGATCAACGCTGGTGGCCGCGGCGGATATGTGGTCAAGCCGGACGTGGGACATGGCCGATGGCACGATCACCGTGGGGACGACGACCAGCCAAGCGCCGGACGCCACGTTCCCGGCGGGGAAGCGGTGGGTCACGCTGACGGGTGTCACCAGCGCGGGCGCGACGGGGCGGCGGCGGTATCTGGTGGTGGCGCTCGACCCGAGCAGCCCGGCGATCATCCGGGCGAACAATATCAAGCTGCGGCGAACTGCGGAAGGGCAGACGCTGACGTGTGACCTCAAGGAACGGCTCGACCCGGCGAATTACCTGCCGGGCACGGTCGTCATGCTGCTGATGCGGGAGACGCGGGGCAGCACGGTCACGTATACGCAGCGCTTCGCCGGATGGCTGGATATAGAAACAAGTTTCGCTCAAGCGTCGATGGTGCTGACGGACAAAGGGACGACGATCCAGGCGGTCGACGTGGCGGGGAAGCTGGCGCAGGTCAAGGCGCTGGCGGCGGTGTTTGAGAATGAGGCGAGTCAAGCAAGCTGGCTGCACATGGTGGGGTGTAACCCGGAACGGATGATGCATCGCCTGCTGGCGTTTGAGAGCACGGCGCTGGCGTTGACCGACTGGGCGCTGACGGGGTTGAGCGGCAGTGCGGCGTACCCGGTCATGAGCTGGAGCGTCACCGGCGGGAATATGTACGGCGTGTGTGACGCGCTGGCGCGGGCGATGGGGTATCGCCTGACGTGCAACAGCAAGGGCAAGCTGCAACTGAAGATCGACCCGATGCGGCAGGACAGCGGGAGCCGCACGGCCACCGTGCAAAGGGCGATCACCGAGGCGGACTGGAAGCGGTTGAGCTGGTTGACGCGGGCGAGGCCGACGACGGGCGCGCTGAAGTCACAGAACGCGGTGATCAGCAGTGGGTATGCGTCGACGCTGCGCAGCGGCGGGCTGAGCCCGTTCCCCGATGTGTACAGCATTGCGCCGGGCGAGGTGGCCGGGCAGGGCATGGGCGAGTCGACGAATGCGCGGGAGATCGCGCAGTCGCAGACGGAGAGCGACGCACGGGTAGGGCACGATTACGCGCGGTTGTGCGGCGATCCGGCGTATCAGATGGAGCTGGGGCACGGGGTCGACGCGGATATAGAGCCAGCGGACATGACGTGGATCACGGTGACAGCGACAAGCGGGAAAGCGGGGTATCGTGGGCCGACGCTGATCGCGCAGAAGATGCTGCCGCTCACGGTCGATATCAGCGTGAACGCGGCGAATGGGGTAAGCACGCAGATGCTGACCGCAGAAAAAGAGACTTACGGCGATCCGGGGGCGCGCAATCCGCAGCCAGCGACGAGCACGGCGGGCTATTCGACCAGCACAGAGTATCCGGTGCCGGGCAATACGGTCACGCGGTCGGCGAGCGGGTTGGGGCTGATCGCGGATCTGGCGTTGTTCTGCACGAACAACATGGTACACCTGATGGCGGGGATGCTCGATTTACTGAGCGGGGGCACGCCGGAAGTGGAAAGCTTTAGCCTGACGCTGACGGGGACGCTGGCGGCGTTCGCCGTGCGGGCAGACTCGCCAAACTACGTGGATGGCACGGGCGCAGTCAACGGGTATCTGGCGACGACCAGCCAAGTGCGGACTATTGACGATATTTTCGGTGCGCAGACGCTAGGCACGGCGCAAAGCTTCACGGCGACGAATACGGCGCAGGTGCAGCTGCAGGTCGAGCGTGGCGATCCAGATAATGCGGTGGTCATGCATTACCGGGACAGCGCAGGATCGGCGGCGCATTACACCGACGATGGCGGCACGACGTGGTCAGCGTCAACCGGGCTGACGACGCACTATGATACCAACTACCTCAACACGACGCCGAACTGGGCGAATGGACTGTATGCTGACCCGCGTGGGAATGGCAAGTGGCTGACAAGCTGTCACACCAGCACAGCATCGCCGCCGGGTGCGGATTTTTATGAGAGCAGCGACAAGGGCGCGACGTGGGCGCAGAAGTCGACGAGCGGCTACAGCATTGACCGCTACAATGCGCGGTGCATCGTGCGACCGCTGGGGCGCCCGGATGATGTGGTGTTTTTGGCGAGCACAGCGGCAGCAGCCCGAATAGTGAGCGGCTGTATCGCATCATCGGATCGACGCGCCGAGGACATCAGCCCACAAATCGGATCGGACATTTTCGGCGTGGTCTCAGCCGGGGCGCAGCGCGGGATCAGCGTGGCAGATGATAACCCGGCCTGCGTGATGATCATCGGGCAAACCAACACGGGTTTGACGGGCAAGTGGGCCGTGCTGCAAACGTTCAATGGGCTGGATGCGGCGGGGTCGATTGTGTGGAACACGGTGATCGACATGGCGACGACCCGGGCGGCGTGCCGTTGTGGAATGGCGGCTACTACGTGTCGACCGGGCTGATCTTCCTGTATGGCGTCGGCGGGCGGTTTGCAATTGCGCGGTACGAAGGCGGCGCGTGGGCTGTGTATGAGACGACGATCAGCGGGGCGGGGTCGATCGTCGGGATCTGCGGGGGATAAGATGGCAGAGAATGCGGACGCGCGCGCGCGTGGGGCAATAGAAAGAATATTCGCGCAAGCCAAAAAGCGCGAAACGATCAAGGGGTTTGTGGGGCGCCCTAACGGCAACGGGACGTATACGATCTATACCGGGTATGCGCCGGGGTGGGTGTACGTGCGGCTGACGGATGCGGTGGATGGCTCGATCGCCATTGCCATCGCCATGAACACGAACCTAGACCCGGCGGTCGAGGTGGAGATGGAGCGCGTCGACGGCATGCTGGTCATCAAGACGGCGGTGCCAGCGCAGGCGGCGCGGTTGTATGGCAACAGCACGCCACAAGCGCAGCAGCCACCCCAGCAGCAGCCGCCAGCGGGCTACACGAACAAGGCCGGGGGCGAGCTGAGCCTCGTCAATGCGGCGGGGAATGCGCTCGGCGGGCTGGTGGTGCGCATCACGGCGTATCGGCACCGGGGCGGGTGGTGGCCGGGGACAGACACGATCACGCTGACGCCGACGAGCAACAGCGGCAAGCGCGCGTGGGTGCTGGTGGGTATCAACACGAAGACGAACGCGATCACGCAGGCGCTGAGCACGGACCGGAGCGTGGGTTTCACCCCATTCCCCGAAAGCGACGTAAACGCGGTGATCAACCTGTACCCGGATGTGGACTGGCGCGCCGCGGTCAACGTGGCCAACGGCGAGACGAGCATCGACGTCAGCGATATCCTCGACCTGACGAACCGCGGCGAGACAAAGCCAAAATCGAATTACACGGCGACGGCTGCGCCGGGCGTGGGCGACGACATCGACGACGGGTATGGCGTGGGGTCGCTGTGGGTGGATGTGACCGGTGACGTGGTGTACATGTGCACCGATGGCACGGCAGGCGCGGCGGTGTGGAAGAATTTGAGCACCACCGGATCGGCGACGCTGACGACTAAGGGCGATGTCCTCACGCGCACATCATCGGCAGAGACGCGGCTGCCGGTGGGCACGGATGGTCACGTGCTGACGGCGGACAGCGCGCAGCCCGAGGGCATCAAGTGGGCGGCGAGCAGCGGCAGTGGGGGAGCGCTGGCGCTGATCGTCCTGAGAGATGAAAAGACGCAGAACACGGGCGGCGGCACATTTACATCAGGGGCATGGCGAACGCGGGATCTGAATACGGAAGCCGTCGATACGGGGAATCACTGCACACTCGGCAGCAATCAGTTCACGTTAGCGGCGGGGACGTATCGCATTTATGCCAGCGTCCCGGCAGCATACTGCCGGAGGCATCAAGCGCGTCTCCAAAACATAACGGACACAACAACGACAATCGTCGGAACATCGGAATATACAACCGCCGCCGATGCCGACGCAACCGCTACCCGGTCGATTATCGAGGGACGCTTTACAATCGCGTCCTCAAAGACGTTCGAGATTCAGCATCGATGCCAGACTACATTCGCAAGTAACGGGTTTGGCGTGGCGTCCAATTTTACGACGGAAGTCTACACGACTGTGCGTCTGGAAAAGGAATGATCATGACGGACTATCGGTTAATGATCTGGCGACTTCGACCCAACAGCGCTTATGAGTGGATAGGCGATAGTGATGCCGATTACGCCTCAATTGGCGAATGGCGCGACCCAAACACTACGAAACCCACGCAGGCGGAATGCGACGCGGAATGGGCGATCTATCAGCAGGAAGAAGCGGCGGCGGCAGTCGAGGCATCAGCGGCAACCGCTGACAAGAGCGCGATCACGGCGCGGCAAACCGCGATCGACACGCGGCGCACGACGATCACGTCTGATCTCGCGCTCCTGCCGAGCGCAACGGCGGCACAGCAGCGACAGATCATCGGGCGGCTGCTGACGGCGGAGGATGACACGCTCAACGCTGAAAAGCGCGAATTAGAAGCGATCGAGCGGCTGATCAAAGCGGTGCGGCGACTGGTGTAAGCGCAAGCGCGTTAGGGGAGGGTGGTCAGGCGTACAACGGGGAGTGTGGATAGCTCAACGGGGTGCGGACATGATCACACGGAAAATAAAGCGGTTTCTGTGGCTGCTGGTGTTTGTGGCACTGATGAGTGGCTGGCTGATCGGCCTGGTGGTGGGCATTATGATTGCTCGGAACTGGTGACGAATGTCCTCAAAATACTATACAAAACAAAACATTCACCTGCAACATCTGTTAATATGTTATTGTGCATAGTAGAAGTCATGGATTCCATGAAGCGACGATTTAGACAGTATTCGATCGTAACGCTGGCGTTTATCTCGGGGCTGATGCTCAGCGCAGCGGTGCTGAATCAGAATATGCAAATTCAGAGCGATAACACGTGGGCGGGCGTATCGTTTGACGCGCGTATTTTGTCGGGCGAACCACCGCTAGACGTGGCTGCGCTGCGCGACATTGTGGGCGATGCACCAAATGATGCAGCCGCCGCGACGACGATCCGCGCGTACTACGATGAGCAGGCCGATCGGCTGGCCGGGGTGTTTCGTGAGCAAAACGAGGCCCGGCGACGCGCTTTGTTTGGCATGTATATCGTGCATCTGGCCGTCCCGTACAATTTTGTTGAGACTATGCCGGAGACATTGCTTGATTTTGTCAATGCACCCACCGCGCATTGCGGCGTGTATTCGCTGGCGCAGAGCCAGGTGTATGGCGGGTTGGGACTGACATGGCGCAATATCGTCATTGACGGCGGTTGGCATGGGCTGATCGAAGTGCAGATTGACGGCGCGTGGGAAGTGTTTGACAGCACATCAAATGTGTGGGTGAGCACCAGCGTCGACAGGATGCTCGCAGGGGATGACCGCGTGTACCGCGAATTCTATACGCCGATACTGGATAGGCAGGCGGGCGCGGTGTACCGGGCACATATCCAGAATGAATACAGCGTGCCAGAACTGCGCGCGGGGCTGCCGCTGTGGGGACTGCGCGTGTTTCCGTCACAGTGGGAAGTGGTGGCCAGCGGCTAAGACAAGATGCTTTCTAGCAACTGCGCGTTAATCCGGTGACACGGCGCTAAGGTGGAGGTGACTTTAGCGAACGGAGTCACCGGGTGATGTGGGCGTTTCTTGTGATACTCCTCCAACTTCAAACACTTCAAACCCCAATTCTAATCGACGTGTGTCCGGCGTTCGGCGTACCCGTTAGCGGCAGCGGGTATGACCGGACATTCGTTGATTATGCGCTGGACGCCGAGGCGATCAACGCGGTGCTGAGCATTGACGCGAGCGACTCGTTTTGGGTCGGGTATGAGAATGGCGGGTTTGACTGGCCGCAGGATGTGCAGCCGGTGCTGCAGCTCACACTGATGATGGCGGATGGCGCCGAGCGGTGGCTCGACGTGTGGTGGAGCGCAGAGACGCCAGAGGTGTATTACGCGCTGCCGTTCGTCACGGTGGAGGCGTATGCCGATGCACAGGGCGAGCATTATGGGACGCATCCGTGCGCGGCGGTGCGGATGAGCGCGGCGGACTTTGAGGCACTGAGAGAGGCGATCACACGATGAGCCGATTAATCAAGCATGAGGCGTTTTTCAAGAGCCCGGCGAGCGGGTTGTATATTCCCGTGCAGAGTTTCGGCCCGGAACTGCTGGTGAATGGTGATTTCAGCGACGGGCTAAATGGCTGGACAAAGCTCAATGACAACGGGAGCACGGCGACAATCACCGAGACGGCGCCGGACGGCAGCCCGGGAACGGGCGCAGCGACGTGGAATAACAGCGGATCCGCAGTCTTCGTGCTGCTTCGCCAAACGGTATATACGGCGGGAAAATGGTATGAAACACGCGGATCGATGACCGCGTACACGGGTGGGCGCATGGATATAGTGAGCGGCGGCGCTGTGCCCGTCTCGCCGTTGTCGTCTGTGCGTTCCGTGCGGCGGGTTGAACGCGCTGTCGGAACCGATTTGACGCTTCAGCCGGGCGGCGCACTGCCACGGCTCTTCACAAGTGACGACTGGGGTGTTAAAGAGCTGACGATTCCTGCTGAACAAACAGCGCCGTCGGCGGATATGGACATCACGTTTTTGTACACGCTGCCCGTTACGCCGCTGGCGGATGATCGCGTGTTCCTGTTGGGACGCATCAGTTCGTTTAGCAGCGGTAACTATTGGCGCGTGATGCTCGAATACACGGGATCGCAGTGGAACGTCACCCTGTACTCGGTTGCGTCGCACACGCGGACGCAGCAGAAAACGGCGTCGAATGTGGGATCGACCAACGGGCTGCGCTTCTATGCGAACGGTACCACGATCCGCATGTATACCACGGCGGACAGCGGCGCAAACTGGACGCAGCGCGACACGGACCTGACCAGCAGCACGTATCAGACGGCGACGGGTTACAATGCATTCGCCGGGTCGGAGGTCACACTGGGCGCGCTGAGCGCAGCGTAATTCGAGCAAGGCGTGAATTTACGGTTTGAATAAGCGGGTTTCTAGCAACCGTGCGTTAGGCGCGCGGAAATACGGCAAAATGGGGTGATAATTGAGCGTGCAGGACGCGCCTCGAGGCTCCCCAGCGTGATCGGGGTGCGGCCTGCACTAACACGCTGGGGGGCGGACTATGCGACAGAAAGGGGGCGCGACGTGACGGTCGATAAAGCGGAAGTACAAGCGATGATCAATGCGTCAGTCATGCCCATTACACGGGAGCAAAGGCGGCAGCGCAAGCGCACTGACGCCATGAGCAAGCGGCTGGACGATGTCGAGGCCAAAGCGGACGAGGCGCTGAAGGTCGGCGAGCTGGTCGAGCGCGTGGTGACGGAAGGTATGGCGCGCATCGAATTGAAGATGGACAAGCAGCACGCCGAGATCGTCGGCAGGCTGAACATGGCAGAAGGCTGGATCGGTCGGCGGCGGCGGCTGGAAACGGCGGCGGTACGCTTCAGTCAGATCGCGGTGGTGGCGGCGCTGCGGCGGTGGCTGCCGTTCATTGTGATGCTGGGCGGGGTGTTGGGCATGTGGTGGATACTTGTGAGCCTGATGGAGGGCGGACTATGAACATGGATGTAATCTACTGGGTGATTGGCGCGCTGATCGTGCTGATTATGGTGCTGGTGACGGGTTTCATTCTCGTGTCGGATCGGTCGGTGAAGACCTCGGCGAATCAACACCCGGCGGGGACGCTGGACAAGCTGGAAGTCATCATCCGGCTGCTGTATTCCGGGGCGCGCATCACGCCGGCGGCGTGGGATGATGAGGCGGTTCTCGCGTGGGCGAAAAGCAACGGCTTTGAAGCTGATAGGGATGCGGCGGGGACGCTGGTGCTGAAACGGCCAGCACTGCCGACGACGACGGCGCAGGCGGTGGGGTAGCCTCACCCCCGGCCCCTCTCCCAAGGGAGAGGGGAGACAAGATCTAGTATGATACCCGGTAGATGCCGGGTTTTTTGTTGTGGGGAGCGGATGATGAAACGGGGACGAGCACGGCTGATCGTGGTGGCGGGGATCGTCGTGGGGCTGGCGGTCATGGCGGAGATCGGGAAAGATTCAACCTCACCCCTGATAGAGACGGCCTCACCCCCGGCCCCTCTCCGAGCGGAGAGGGGAGAAAGCACGCTCACCCCATTGGAGGCGGAAGTGACGGCGCTGGTGGGCGTGCGCGGGGTGGGCGTGGTGATCAGCACCGGCGGGATTGTGTACATGGAAATCGACGTGCTGGCGGGGTATGCCGCGCAGCCGTTCGCCGAGGCGCTGCTGGAAGTGGCGCAGCGGCATGGGACCGTTGAAGATTTCAGCGTGGTGCTCAATGATGGGGTGAACGTGCCGCAGTCGTATCTGTGGCGCGGTGGAGCGTGGAATGGGGTGGCTCTGGAGCAAATCGCCACGCAGATCAGCGCGACGCAGCCGCCAGTGCCGACGATGCTGCCAGCGGTCGATGCGCGGCCTGTGGCGACGCAGGCGCAGGTTGTGCCGGGGAATTGTACAACGGCGGTGGCAATGAGGTTGAGCGCGGAAGAGGCGGCGCGGTATCCTGATTTAGATCGGGATGGCGATGGGGTCGCGTGTTACGGGGATTAGGGGATGGCCTCACCCCCGGCCCCTCTCCCAAGGGAGAGGGGAGACAAAAAAGGGACGCGGTGATTCGCGTCCCTATCATCCACCTTCTACCAACCTACCACGGATCGCCGCCGTCCCAATTACGCGCACCTTGAATGTACGCGATCACCGTATCCGCAAAATCCTCGCTTTCGCCGTCGAGCGTTTCCCATGCTTTCGTGATAACGGGGTGTCCCGCCGCGACAAACAAGCGCAGATTCAGTTCTGCCATTTCCTTCGCCAGTTCATTTTGACGACGAACAATGGATGTCAGCTTACGTTTACTGATACCAGCCGCTTTCAACTGCTTATCAGTCCATTCGATTTCGATCATAATCTCACCTCCCATAATGCACTTTCTAGAACCAGCCGATATCGAGGGGTGCAGGCAGCAGCCACAAATGGCGCAAATTCGCCACATTCACGACGTTCTTATCTGGCGGGTAGACTTCCACGCCGTACCAAGCTCCAAACCCAACTTCGTGCTTGATGCTTTGTAACTCATCCCAAGTTAGTGCATCTTCCCACTGTCCATTTGCACTCAGCTTCACGCGACATATGGAAAGCCGTACTAGGTTGGGATACGCTGCACTCTCGCACTCGTAGAGCTGGACGAGATACTTGCGACTGCGCCAAGCCTTAATAGGCAAGCGCGCATTCTGCCAGTGCGGGAATTCTTGTGGCGAAATAGGCGTTAGGTGCTCGGGAAACTGCTCGACATGGGCGCGCTCGCGCAACAGTCCGCGACGCTGTTTACGATTCATAATCCTGCCTCGGCCCATGTGCATGGGGCTTCGCGAAACTTATCTAGCAGCTCGTCAGACAAACGCTCCAAGTATGTCTTTCGCGCTGTGAGCCGCGTCAATTCAGCACCGTCTCGCCGTCGACCTCGTCATGAATTTCGTCAACCCGGATAGCCAGTTCTTTCAAAACAACCGTGATCTTGCCGACTGCTCTACTCATTTCACCCTCTCGCTTTCCCTCTACTTCCCGTCAATCAGCGCGCTGATCCGCCCTTCAATCGCTTGGCTGCTGGCCGTCAGCGCTTTCTGCATGTCGAGCAGTCGCCGCAGCTCATCCTCCACCACGTCGATCGGCTCAATCGTCGACACCCACGCGGCAGCATACCCATCCGGCTCGACCAGCCGGTACCACTCGCGCAGATCCCCATCTGCAAAGCGTTGCTCGGTGTACTTGACCACCGTGCCGCTCGCCAGCGTTGTCTTGATGCTGGCCGTTGTATTCGGTTGTGTTCTCACGTTCAGCTTGCCGTTGTTGCTCACGAGGATGCGGCCTGTGAGCACGGCTGCGTGAAGTCGATCTTCCCACCGACTGGCGACATTTAACGCGCCTAGTCGGCTGATGAATTTCGGCGCATCATTGAAACCAAACCCACTCTCGCGCTCTTCCCCCGCCGCGCCCCAGTGATCCCACGCAAACCAGCAGATCGGCACATTCGCCTCGACCAGTGGCCGCGCGTTCCGTTCTGCCCACACGCCCAGCTCGATCTCGGTCATTCGCCCGCGCCAGCCGCGCAGCGCGTCAGCGGATCGACCGGATATACCCGAATTCGGTGCACACCCACAGCCCGCCGACCTCGCGCATCAGCGGCAGCCAATCCCACGCGCCGCCATCCGTCACGCCGTCGAGATACACATGCACGCCGATCGCATGCCCCCCGCTGATCGCCAGATCAATCGCCGGGCGCATCAGGTCCCACTGCGCCGCGTTCTTATGCGTCGCCAGATTCAGCGCGCACACCTTCACGCCCAGTTGATTAGCCGCCGTAATCGCCTTGATCGTCCACTCGACCAGCGCCGCGCTCGGGTTGATCTCATTCGTCAGGTGGATATACGCCGCGCTGGGCGCCGCCTCGGCGCGCGTCCGCACGAACGCCACCGGGTCCGCGTCCAGCGATTCATCCGGCAGCGCCCGGTAGATGACCCGTGTCTGCGGCGCCAGCATGGCCGTCAGCGTCGGCGATTCCGCACCAGCGCAAACGCCCCGCCGATCACATCGCTGTCCCGGTTGATATTCTCCCGGCTGTACGTGTGATCGGTCACGTTGATCCCGTGGAGCCCCTGTAGTAACGTCATTCTATCGGCTCCGATTCACTGCACCAGCGCAGCCACCGCGCGACAAACAAACTCACCAGCACGCTCAGCACGCAATATGCTCCCAGCAGCATAATCACGTTCATTGCACTGGCGCCGTGAAGTTATCGAAGCCCGGCAGATTGCCCGCCAGCGCCGCCAGTTGATCGGCCTGCGCGAGCCGCTTCTCCGCCATAATCGCGTCGATCTGCTGCGCGGTGTATCCCCACACTGGTGCGACGAGCCGCAGCACTTCCTTGTCGCCGACCAGCTCGCGCATCTTGATCGCGTTAGTGATCACCTCAGCATCGTTCCGAATATCCGCGTCTTCCCAGCGGCACACCCACCGCTTGACCTGTGGCGCGCGCGCCGTCGGCGAATACGCATTTTGCACGGTCGCCGCCATCTTCATCACGTCTTCCCACGCATTCCCCGCCTTGACTTGGAAGCGCTTGACCTTCCCCAGCAGCCCGATCTCGCGCTGTTTCAGCGATTCACCGCTCGCCGAGTCGCCGCCCATTTGTGACGGCAGCGGCGTCTGCGTGATGGTCCCGATCTGCTCAATCAGAAACTGCGCTTGGGAGATGAACGGCACGAGCTGCGCCTGTTCCAGCGTGAACATGTCGACCTTCTGATCGTTGCCGAGCCCTTCCTCGGCGATCTTGATGATCATCCCCGGCACGACTTTCGCTGGCGGCGCAAACCCCACCGCCACCTTGATCTGGAACGCCGACAATTCCGCCGTCATGACCATACTGACCATCGTGCGGTTGAGCGCATCCTGTGAGGGGATCATGCTGGCGATCTCGCTGATACCATAGCTCAGCCGCGCCTTCGCCCGGTTCACGAACGGCACCACCGGCACGCCAATCGGCTGCCCGTTGCTCACCCACGGCACGACCTCGCCCGCGCTCAGCGTCTGCTCAGCCTCGGCATACTTCTCGACCCGGTCGGGGAAGTAGATATTCACGCGCCGCTCGTCGTCGGTCTCATACCACACCTTGACCGCGGCGACGATCCGCTTACCCATCCGGTCATACACGGGGATCATGCCCGTGTCCCCGTCCCAGCACAGTTCATGCGCCAGCATCGGCGCGCCCGTGTCTTCATCCGGGGCGACCATCAGGAAGGTGATCCCGTCGCGCAGTCCCGCGTCGACGACATCCATCTGTAAACCGTCAAAGCGGTTATCATCCAGCACCTGCGCCGCCCACTTCGACCCGGCGTCATTGTCCGCGTCGATGCCCGCCACCGTCAGCCGGTCGCCCATCTTGGCGATCACCAGATCCGCATAGTTGATGTTGAACTGGTCGAGCACTCCACCGCTGACGCGCAGCATGTCGCGCATTTCCGGCGTCAGCTTCGCCCGGTGATCGCCCTCGGCATACTGCCGAAACAGCGCCACCTGCTGCCCCCACGTATTGATCTCGTCTTCCCACGTTTCCGGCAGTGCCAGCCCCGCCGCCAGCAGCCGCCCCTTGATTGATGTCAGCATCTTGCCCCCTTACCCTATCCAGCTCGTCGTCTTCGCTTCTAACCTGCGCGTCTTCGGATGATCTATCCCCATAATCGCGTATCTCAATGCATCTAGCGCATGGTCATGGGTTTTCAGCGGCTCGTCGCGCAGGCCGTGCACGTTTTTCGCCCATTGATAGCTCTCGAATTCGTCAATCAGGTTGATCGCGTCATGTGTCAGCGTCAGCCGCGGCTGCCCATCCGCCCGCGTGACCAGCCGCGCCTTGACCGCCTGTATCCCCGTCTGCACGGTGTTATCCGCCGCCTCGGCAGGCAGTCCCGCCGCCACAAACGCCTTGATGTTGTCCGGGTTGGCCGGGTCACAGTAGAACCGCTCAATCCGATACATCCCGCGCAGTTGCACGGCCATGCTCACCCATTCCTCAATCCGCCGTGACCGCTCATAGAGTTCCTGCACCACGCCCATGCGTCCGTCGCCATCCACACCACACAAAATGATCACGCCCGGATTAGCAAAGCCCCAGTCGACCCCCGCCACATACCGCGGATACTGCCGCACCGTCGCGCTGACATGCCGCGCCCGGTCGAATTCGCTGTAGATCAGCCCCTCAAACGCCACGAATTCCGCGTCGAGTTCCTGCGCCGCAAAGTCCCCGACATATTCCAGCGCCCAGGCATCCACAATCGCCTTGTCAATGAACGTGTTTTCGCGGCTCGACGCCTTGACGATGAAATAGTCCGGGTCATTCGGGTGATCCATCACAAACTTGCGAAACACCCAGTTCCTGCCGCGCGGCGTGGTGCTGTACCAGTCATAGCCCAGCAGCCCATGCTGGCGCAGACGACCGATCATGATCGGATGCACATCTGGCGTATACATCGCCGCTTCATCCCCCCAGTACCAGCTCAGCGACGGGCCGCGCAGACGATCCGGGTGCTGCGTCGACGCATAGTAGATCTCGCTCCCATTCTTGAGCTTGATCAGTTTCTCGTTTTTGTTGTGCATCTCGTGGGTGATCGGCTCGCCCATCAATTCGGCAATGTCGAGAAATGAGCGCAGACTCGCCTTACGGATCATGTCCTCAGTCGGCGCAGTGAACATGCCCAAATTCGGCACAGGGATGCGCCGCTGACCGATCCGGCCATGCGCCGCGCGCCACGCGCGCAGCGCCCCAGCCCACGACTTCCCCGAGCCGATGCCCGCCACGAACGCCGCATGATGCGCTTCTGTGAGCACGAACGCTTCTTGCTGCGCATACATCGGCGGCAGTTCTTTCACCATCAGCCGTTGATACAGCAATCGCGCCAGCTTTGCCGCCTGGGCATTGTTGGCCTGTACGGTCATAGAAAATCCCTTATCTTAGCCTTCTCCCCTCTCCGCTCGGAGAGGAGTCGGGGGTGAGGCCATCTCTTCCACCAGCCCAAAATGACACCCCATCGGCACGTCGATCTCATCGTCTGGCGCATCCGCAAACACCAGATACACCCGCTTGAAGCGCTCGACATTCCGCGCCGCCATGATCACCCGCTCGCGCCCGTTGTCATCGACCCGTAACGGCTGCTTACACTTTGTCGCCACCTCGACCGCCAGCACCATGCTCATTGCCCGCCGCCCATCTCTGCGCGCATCATCTCGACGAACTGATTCATGAACACATCCGGCGTGATGCCCACCTTGCCCATATACTCCAGCACATCCTGCGGCAGCCCGCCGAGCGGCATGCCATTCGCCCCGGTCAGCTCTTGCCGGTTCGACCAGCGTTTCGGCGTCGGCATGTGCGTCAGCACAAATTTGCTCGCCTCAAAGTCGCCCTTCTCCACGGCGACAAACACGTTATCCGCCGCCATGTCGAACATCAGCACGCGCGACGCCTCGACCATCTCGCGCAGGTGATACGTGTCGATCCAGTTGTAAACCGTCTGCCGCGTGACCTGGTACGCGTCCGCCACTTTGGCGATCACCCCGCCGTGCGCTTCCAGCGCCTTTCTCAGTTCCGTTTTCGTGACTTTCGCCATAGTGCGTCAAATCCTGTCAAATTCCCGCCGTTTTCGCGCCATCGCCATTATGACTATACGCATCCCTGCTACACCCACCCTTAAACCGTAACGCGCATCCGCCCTACTAACGCATCCGGGGCGCACTAACGCGCCCCCGACGCAACTTTCAGTGCAATTTATGCCCGTTTTTATGCAACTAAAACGGGATTTCATCCCCGGCATGACCCGTATACTCGTTCTCCGACGTTGCCCGTGCCTCTTCCTCATCGACTTGAGCAGCTCATTGACCGGGTCCCAGCTGATCCGGCATTCAAAGTCGCAGTACTCAGTCCCGGCCAGCATGCAATACCCGCCCTCAGTCATGCCGCAGTTGGCGAGCTGGTCATCGAAGTCATCGTCAGCATCATAGTTGTAGTTGATGCCATCATCTTCGTCGTCTTCCGTGCCAAGACCGTCAATCCACCGCTGCGGGTTTTCGACCGTCAGCGTGCACTCTTGCGCCAGAATCGGCACGCCCATCGTGTCGATCAGCAGTTCGACCTCTGCCGCGTCAATCTGAAACCGTGCCGCCAGATGATTCACCAACCGCGTCCGCTCGGCTGTCGTTATCATCGCTAGATCGAGCATGTAAACGGATTGCGGCTCATCAAACCCCGGCACGTTAACCAGCATCGGAACAAATGACACAACGTTGACTCGCAGTCGCCCGAACACTTGCATAAAGTTATTCGCGCGCTCAGTCCCTTCGTGGATCAGTACCGTGAAATCTGCACCCATGTTTATCCTCGCTCTCTTTGCTTGTCTCCCCTCTCCTCTTTTCGGAGAGGGGTCGGGGGTGAGGTTGCCCTATCATCTCCCCGCCCACACTTGCCCGTACCCGTGACAATCCGCGCATTGATGCTCGCGCCCATCCTCGTCGAAGTAGTACCCATCGCCGTAGCACAACAGGCACACCTCCCACCCGCTGAACGCATCCGAATCCGCCAGCGGCAGCGTCTTCTTTGCTTTGCTCCCCTCGCCTTTAGGAGAGGGGCCGGGGGTGAGGTTGTTTTTACTCATCCCCCACCACCCGGTAACCGCGCCGCGTCGCCACGCCCTTCTCATCCTTGCTCGCCCCCACGCGCTCCAAATACCCAGCGCGCCACAGAAACGTCATGTCACGCCGCAGCGTCTGCTCAGGCCGATCCACGTCGAGGAACGCCTGCACGGTGACCGGCAGCACGCCGCGCCCTTTGGGCATGTTGCGCTGCCGATCGGCGACAATCTGCACAATCCGCATCAACTCGCTGATCTTGTGCACCGGCTTTCTGAATAATTGTTTCCGCTCGTCGCTTGCCATAAGTCACCTTCTACGACCCTAGAACAGGCTCACCTGCGTCGACGTCGGCGGCTCTTCACTGACCACATAATGCACGTCTTTCGCCCACCGCGGATACCGCATCAATCCCGCGTACAGCGCCAGTGATCGATTCTGCGGTGGCACCACGTAGTTGATCCCCAGCAAACGGAACATCTCCGCCTCGTCTGCCGTGCGGATGCGCCGCCCGCTCTCCACGTCCGTCCAGTACCCATCGACCGCCCGATACGGCGCATGCTTCTGGATGCACTGCTGCATCACCCACGCATTGGCCTCGCCCGGCCCCGTCCGCAGCCACAGGATATAGCCCCAGTTCTCCGGCTCAGCCACGAACAACTCAATCCGCAGCCCCTGATACATAAACCCGCGGTATTTGTTGCCCCAGCGCGTCGTGCGCTTCTCGCCATACGCCGCCTTGACGATGAGCTGCTCTGCCACCATGCGATCCAGTCGCGCCAGCAGATTCGGCGCATAGGTCGGCAGCGCCACGATCTCCGCATCGCCCACCAGCGCCTTGCCCCGGCGCAGGCGCCCGGCGATCACGATCTCGTCACACTGGTCTTTCAGCATGTCCCGGATGATCAGCACCTTTTCGCGTGCTTCCTCCGCTGCGACCTTCTTACCATCGCTCATCACTTGACCTCGTGCTTTCCGCAAAACGCGCACACGCGCAGCGTCTTGCCATCTCGGAAGGTAGTCATGGTCATCCAGTTGTGCCCCAACCGCTCACACAGGAGTGACCACTTGCGCATTGCATCCGCCGTCCGCACATCGGGCGCCGTGAATCGGCAGCACGTGCACTCAATCGTCCCGACCGGGTTGCCCTGCTCGTCGATCCCTCCGCGCGAAACACATTGCTGCCGCAGTCCGGGCAGCAAATCCAATCGATGATCCGCGCGTTCACGGCGTTTCCTCCGGTCGCATCTCATGGCGTGACCGCATGAATTCCAGCAGACTGCCCTTGCCATCCCACCCCGCATATTCCGCGTTGACCGTCACCCGTGGCAGATCGTCTTTCTCGCCCCACGCGACGCGCTCACCCGCCGGACGCTTCACATCGGTGAGCATCGCTTCGACATACGCCCAACTTTCGCGCCCTTGCGTGCTGCCTGCTCGATCTTCTGGATCACCACCGCGTCGCCATATTTGCCCACCGCCGCGACAATTGCCTGGCGCACCACCTCGCCCGCCTTGCCGATGTTGCGCTCATACGCCGTCACCGACTCGCCACGGAGAGGGGGGCGCGCGGAACTGGGGGGAGTGGTGCTCGCCACGCCGATCGTCCCCGCTTTGAAGAAATCGGGGTTGTTTGTCTCCCCTCTCCCTTGGGAGAGGGGTCGGGGGTGAGGCTGATCTTTTGGCGGTTGATCGAAACTTTCCCGCATCTCGTCGGTGATGTGATCCGGCAGCCGCTGCCGCCTCCGCGCGCTCGCGCGCGTGTTCTGCTGCTGCTTTCTGATCTTCTTTCTGATCAGGAGACTCTGATCTAAGACTCTGATCTTCTAATGTAGAGGACGCGGATTCGCATTTTGCATTCTTCGGATCCGCATCTTCCATAATGCGATTTCGCATTTTGCATTCTTCGGATTCGCATTTTGCATTCTGCGATTCCGCATCTTCCACGATGCGAAACCATGCGTCGATCGCTTCCTGCACCGCGTCGATGTTGATGCGCAGCATCTGCTTGCGATCATACGCATGCCGCACGCCCTGCATCACGTCGATAAAGCCGCACTTCGTCAGCATCGTGATCGCCCGGCTGATGCGGTACACCGTGAACGTCCCCAGCATCTCCGCGCCGATTTCCGCGCGCGTCAGCGGCCCCCGCCACGTGTCCTGATGCATCTCCATGCGCCAGGCTCGCCCAGCGTTCCAGCCAGTGCAGGATCGCCGCCGCGCACGGGTCGCCATTCGTGATCGCCAGATATTCCTCGCGCACCATGATGAGCTTGGCTTTTGCTGGCGCTGTAATGAGTCTTTTGCCACAATCTTTTCTCCCTGCTGGGCGGCAGATATACCCGTCTGCCGCCCTCGCTTTCCACAATCGGCATACCTACGCCGCGGTTGCTTGTCCCAGTCGCACGCTCTCGATCAATCCCGCCCGCTGCTAGGGTCGAGCAGCGCCGTCACCAACTCGCTGACCGTCAGCCCAAACTCGCGCTCGACATCCTGCGCCGTCGCATTCGGGCACACGTCCAGATACCGCTTGATCTGATACAGTCGCCGTTCGCCCGTGTCCGGCTTGATCATGGTCACGGCCTGCGCGTCATACACCCCATCGGCGAGCGCCTGCAAAAACGGCAGATGGTCGCCCACGTCGAGCAGTTCCCCGCCCACAAAGACCGCATGCACTTCCATCGCTACACCGCTTCCCGCGGCGAGTAGCGCCGCACCTGCTTGCCGAACGCTTCGACCGTCAGCGTCGATTGCAGCATCCCGTACCGTTCCAGCGTCGCCAGCGTCTTGATCGCCGCCCCTAGGCTGATATTGAACGCCATCGACACATCGACCGCCGTGACCGTCCCACATTCCGCCACATACGCATTGATGCTGTAGTATTCCCGTTCCGGCCCGGTCGGCTGCACGATCCGCACCACCTGCACTTCGCTGCCCGTCGGCCCCAGCGCCCACAGTTGATCCGGGTCGGTCCCGGTGATGCACAGTTTGCCGTTCACGAACAATGCATATTCCGCATTCACTGCCACGATCTTTTCCTCGCTTCATCTAATAGAGAGTTGGTAGAAGGTCAATTACGTCAGCCGGAAATTACTGCCGCGGCTCCCAGTCAATCGGATCATTCGCATCGACCAGCGGACGCTCGACCACGATCTGCAGGTCGCCAAACACCGCATACCCCGCGCCGACCGCGTCCAGCCCATCCAGCAGCTTGCTCAGCGGTGGATACAGCTCGCGCAGCAGCGCTTCTTTGAGCTCCAGCTTGATCACCGTGCCGCCCATCGCCATGATCTCCGCGCCGCACGCCTCGACCACCGCGTCCAGCCCGATTCCGTCCGCCATCACCACGCGCACCAGATGCTCGCTCAGCTCGTCGAAATACTGGCGGCTCACCTCATCCAGCGCCGCGTCGACCGGATCCGCCGCCACCGCCGCCAGATCGATCTTTTCTCCCCTCTCCCTTGGGAGAGGGGCCGGGGGTGAGGCCATCTCTTCCGCCAGGAATGAGGCCAGCACCGGCATATCAAATTCCGGCAGCCCGCGCAGCACCTCAATCCCCGCCTCGGTGATCAGAAACACGCTGCCCACGGACGTGACCAGCGGTGGATCTTTCTTCGCCAGCGCATCCGCCACAATCGCCCGATACCCCAACAACTTGCGCTCGATCCCACCGTGCGCCAGTTCCTTCAGCAGTTCCAAACCCTTCGCCGAAATACCCATGATTCGATCCGTCTCCTCGTCTTGTCGGTATGCTTCAATCCACTTTGCCAACTGGTCGGCAGCCACTTCCACCCGATTTGTGAACTGCTGCCGATGCGCTTCCATGCCGTCAATCCACACATTGAGTTCCGCCGTGTTTTTCTTGATCGTCATGCCTGCCGGTAATCCGTCCGCCTCGCTGAGCGTGTGTGCGTAGTTCATCTCCCGCAGCCGCCGCGCAATCAGCTTTCCCGGTTTTCCCACCATGCCGGGTACACCTTACCCGGCTCTCGCTGCGCCCACGCCACCATGATCTACTCCCGGTCATATCGCTCGCTGAGGTAATCGCCTTCCTGCTTGATGTAGGCGACATACGCATTCAGCGCATTGAAGATCTGCTCCCGAAACACCGGTTCGACCAACGCGATCGACTCTTGGATATACTGGTTCCACCAGCCCGCCCGCGTGCCTTCCAGCAGTCGCACCACATCGCTCGGCGCGAGCGTCAGCAGCTCCGTGATCCGCATCTTGACTTCGCGGTTGTCCGTCAGCGACCGCATCAGCTCCAGCACCGGCGCGATCTTGTGCCCTTCCGCGTCCCACGTCCGCGCAAACGCCACCGTCGATTCGGTGATCCGCTGCGGCGGTTCCATGTACTCGTCTTCGTCGTCGAACTCCGCATCGTCGAAGTCCTCGTCATACGCCGCGCGCACCATCGCCGTCTGCTTTTCTCCCCTCTCCGCTCGGAGAGGGGCCGGGGGTGAGGCTTGCCCTGTCGGGGGTGAGGTGGGCTTTGGCCGATCCACATACAATCCGCTGACTCCGCGCACGCGCTCGGTTTCTGGAATGGCTTTTCCCTCAACCGTCGCCGGTTCATCTGTCGATACCGTTACCCCGGTAACGGTATGCAATTGAGTCACTCCCGGATTATTAGCTTTCGTGTTGTCCACATAATCGCGGATCTGGCGTTCGCTCCACCCCTGCACATCGGCTTTCACCCACAGCATATCGGGGATGCTCAGCAGCGCCCGGAACTGCCGCACGCGCTCCATCGTCTTCAGCCCGGTCACGTTGAGCACGCGCTCGCCCAGCCCGCGCTTGATGCGGTAGATATCGCCGTTCGCCACCTGCGCATAGAAAGCGCGGTCGCTCCCGCCGGGCAGCACCAGCGTCTCAAAGCGGTCGAACTTCACCCCGGCGTCGCCCTCATACATCGCCATAATCAGCAGCGCGATCTGCCGCGCCATGCCAATCGCGTTGAGCGGTGTGCGGCTGCCGTTCTCTGCGGCCTGCGCCCACACGTCGACTTCGCTTTTCTCAATCGTCGGGATCTTGGTGTAGTCTTTCCCGCTGAACAGGCTCAGCAGGTGATACGCCAGCCAGCGCCGCTCGCCGCTCTCGATCATCCCGTTCGCCCCGCGCATCGGGTTGAGCAGCCCATCCTTGTAGATGCTGGCCGCCAAATCGATCAGCTCGACCAGCGCCACGGTGATCGGCTCGCTGATGTCTGGCCGCTCCCACTCGCCGCGCACGGCCTTTTCCATCGGGATTTCCGCGCCGATCTGCCGCTGCGCATGGCTGATCCACGTGCCAAACAATTCCGACACCTGCAGCGCTGTGCCATCCCATTCCCCGCGAATGTCCGCCGGGATCGCCCGCCGCGGCTGGCGCAGATCCGCCCGCCATGCGTAGATGCTCGTCAGCTTGGCGACAATCCGCCCGCTGTCGGGGATATTCGGCAGCGCCCCATACACCTGCTGATCGAACTGCTGCAGCTCATTCCCGCACTTCCAGCGGGTCATCCCCCGCGAAATTCTTAGGCGGCATAGTTCGCCACCTTCTTGACCATCGCCGTCACGTCGGCGGTTACTTCGTGGCTGGGCGCATAGCTGAACAGCGTCTGCTGCGCGAAACCCGCCTCGCGCCACACCGTGCGCTGGGGAACGGTTTCCACACGTGCTCATCGCCAAAGTGTTTCTTCAGCGTCTCGATGCCGTGCGCGTGCGCTGCCGTGTTCGTGTACATCGTCGGCACCACGCCCAGCAGTTGCACCGGCTCGGCGATGCCGTAACCCTCGCGCGCCTTGTTCTGGTGGCTGATGTGCAGCGTGCTCTTTTGCAGTCCGTCGAGGCTCAGCCGTTCGCACTGCGTCGGCATGATGATGTAATCCGTCGCGCAGTAGACCACCGTCTGCAAGAGGGAAGGGGTGGGCGACGTATCGATCACCACCACGTCGATCGCGCTGCTCAGTTCGGCGAGGCGTTCACGCAGCACCAGCGGATCAGAGATCATCAGCGGAATGCCGCGCGTCTCGATATTGCTGGGCAGCACGTACAAATCGCATGCCGTCGCGCTTGCGCCCGCGCCGCCCCACCGATCTCGATCCGGCAGCCGCAGCACATTCTTCCATTCTTCATCCTGCACCAGCAGCCGATACAGTCCGCCGAATTCCTTCACCTTGAGCTGATTCGCGCAGTGCCCCTGCGGATCACTGTCGAGCAGCAGCACGCGCTTGCCCAACAGCGCCAGCCCCGCGGCGATGTGCAGCGACAAGGTTGTCTTGCCCACCCCGCCTTTTTCGTTCGTCAGCGTGATAACTTTCACTTCAAACCCCTTTCTGCTTTAGTTCCTTGCCCAACGTTTCCAGCGCCCGCGCCACATCCCACTGGGCGCGCTCACTCACATCACCCCGCAGCGCCCCGGCGAGGAAGTCGAGCGCGTCTTGCACGGCCTGCTCGTCAATCCCTTCCTTGTCGAGCGTTGCGCCCGCCGCCACCACGCGCCGACCTTGCTTCTCGGCAAACGTGATCCATTCGCGCCGCTTCTCGATCACCATCTTGATCGCCGCGTCCCGCTGCGCCGTGATCTCCGCGTTCATGCTCAGCGCCGCCGCCAGCATCTCGTCGCCGTCTTCCAGCGCGCGCAGCAGGATCTGCACGTCCGCCCACACCGCGCTCAGCTCACGCTGGCTCGCTGACTTGGCGTAAAGGACATTCTGTATCCCTGCGAGGTGGCTCAGAATGTCATCCACCACCTGCGCCATCGTTCGTGTCTGGAGCTCAGCGGCCATCGTCGTCGCCCTCCAGCACCATATTGACCGCCCCGGTAAATTGGTCGGCGGGGTACAGGCTGCCCCACACATCCGCCGCCGCGTCGAATTCCTTGACCAGCCCGGCGACAAACACGCCGATCCGCCGCCGCATGTCCTGCGCCAGCGTCGGGTCAATCTCCGTCAACCCCACGTCGGTGATGATGTGCAGGAACGTGTCCGCCTGTTCGTAGCTGATCGGGATCTCGGCCTCTTCGATCATGGCCGCCGCCGAGCGCACCCGGGCATAGCCCTCGCCGTATTCCATTTCCTCGGTGAATGCCTCTTCCATATGCGCGGCGACCGTGTCCACAATCGGGTTATGCCGATCCAGTTCATTCGCCGCCCGCTGCGTGTCCACCAGCACGCGGATCGTCGTGTCCCGCTGCTGTTTCATCATCGCCGCCACTTCCCGCGCCGCCGCGGCCTTGTCAATCGCGCCGTTCGCCACCTGCGCCAGCGTCTGAATCCGTTCCCACGCTTCGTGGATCAGTGTCAGCGCCGCCGCATCATTCGCCGCCTGGTGCTGCACATACAGCGCGCCAGCCGGTTCTCGATTCCCCTCCAGAGATACATCCGTCCCCGCTTGGAGGCTCTCCAGCACTTCCCACAGCACCACTTGCCGGTGATCCGTCTCTTGTGTCATGGCCTTATCGCTTTCCATTGCTCGGCTTACTGAGAGAGTAGGGGAGTGCGCTTGTTCGTCGGCGGCGGCGCAAACTTGACCGCCGTCTGCTGCGCTTGGCGTTTGGCGATCCGGGTGAAAAACCGCTCAGCGTTTTCCCGGTCGCCGATCATGCTGATTTCCTCGGCGGTATACTGGCCGCTCTGCAGCGCATCCAGAAACGTGACCTCATCCAGCGGCTTGCGCATCGTCGGCGGCCCGCCGTCCAGCCCACAAATCACCTGCTTTTTCCCCTCTCCGCTCGGAGAGGGGTCGGGGTGAGGCCGTGCTGATCCGCTCAACCGTGCTGCTGTAATTCGTGGTTGCCGCCTTCAGGGGTCATTCGGCTGCTGCTCGACCTGCCGCCACAGCTTGATGATCTCGTAATGCTTGATCCGCCAGCCCGGCGCGCTCGCATTCGGCACGGTCACCGACGTGTAGCCCGGCGCGCCCAGCACTTCCCAGCCCTCGTTTATGAGGGTTTCTAAATCTGATCCGAATCTTTACAAACCTCTTGGCACAACGACTTGATTTCAATTCGAGGCTTGTTAGATTCGGAAATACTGCCAATCCTCGGCTGCATTCCGCGTTACCTCATTTCGCTAGGGTCTACATTGAACGTTGAAAGGAGGGGTGTGCCGATGCTTCTCAAAAAAGCCATCGACTTATTTCTTGGTGAGTACAAAGCGACCACGCGCAAGACCTACGCCGCCTCGCTCACCATCCTGCGAGACTATCTTGGCCCCGCCCGCCCATTAGCTGACATTCAGCCAGCCCATGTTATTGAGTTCTTTCAGAAGGTGATTTACAGCCGGGATCTCGCCCCGGCGACCATCCAGAAGCACACCAAAACCGTCAAGACCTTTTTTAACTGGTGCGTTCGGATCGATTTACTCGTGAAGTCGCCCGCGCTCGCCATCCGTGGGAAGAAGCTGCCGCGCAACATCTCGCGTGACAAAGCTATGTCCGATGCCGAGCTGGCCGCGATCATTGAGGCGGTTCGTTGGGACAAGCCGCGCGATTTCGCTCTCATTTTATTCTTGGCTGATACTGGCTGCCGCCGCGGTGGGGCTGCTGGTCTCACCCTGAAGGATCTCGACTTCCACAAGCTGCGCGCCACCGTCACCGAGAAGGGCGAGAAGTCGCGCCTCGTGGCGTTTTCACCCCTCTGTGCGCTCGCCATCCAGCGTTGGCTTGCAAATCGGCAGGCGCACTATAAAATAAAGGGGGTGCACGTTTTCAGCACTGATGGTTCGCCGATGAGACCCGAAAACGTATCGCTGATCATTCGCCGCGCTGCGCACGCTGCTGGTGTTCGTGTCCTTAGCTCTCACAGCCTGCGCCACCGCAAAGGCCACCAGCTCGCCGACTCCCGCATTGCCCCGAGTATTGCCGCTACCGTTCTTGGCCACAGTGATGTCACCATTACGCTCCAGCACTACTACCCGGCAGACTGGGAGTCCGCCGAGCAGGCCATGCGCGAGCTGATGACTGATCCCGCTGCCCTCGCCGACGATCCGAAGATCATCAAGTTCGGATAGAGACCCCCTCACACGATCAGGTTTGATTGTGTGTCAAGAGGTCGTGGGTTCAAGTCCCGCTACGCCGACACCTAACCTCTGAAGCTGTCACAAATAGCTTCAGAGGTTTTTATTTTTTCGTGACAAATCTCCTAGATATTTCCCTCGCTCCTTGCTACACTAGCCGCTGTGGGAGAATCCCTCAATTTTTGAACCTTCTCCAATACGCGTGTGTATTAGTTGTGGACGAAGTGCACGCAAGTAAACAGTGGGTTCCATCAATACTTGTAGGTGTATTACAAGGAGTGACGTACATGAAGATTTTCCGTAAGTTCTTGATGATCGGAACGGCAGTCGCCCTCCTCGGCGGCGTGCTGGCTCCGGTCGCCGCTCAGGAAGGTGGGCAGGGCGGGATCATCATCGAAGGCAACCTCAGCGCTGATGTTGCAACGATGAACCCCATCATGTCCAGCGACACCGCCAGCTCGCGCGTTATTGGCTTTATGTTCCCCAGCTTCATCGGTGCCGACCCGGCAGCAGCAGTGCTCGCCCCGGCGCAGCCGAACTCCCTCGCCGAAAGCTGGGAAATCAGCGAAGACGGTCTGACTTATACCTTCACCCTGCGTCAGGACATGACGTGGAGCGATGGCACCCCCATCACCTCCGCGGACATTCTGTACTCGTGGGAAGCGATCAAGGCGGGTGCTGAAGGTCTGATCGACGTACCCGGCAGCTACATCATTGACCCCACTGGCGCGACCGGCGTGCTCGATGTTCAGGCTCCCGATGATTACACGGTCGTCGTCACCATGGCATCGCCGGAATGCACGTCGCTCAGCTATGCAGCGTCGATTGTTCCCGCGCCGTCGCACGTTCTGCCCGAAGATGTGAGCACCCTCGGCGACAGCGAATTCAACCTGAACCCGACCGTTACGCGTGGCCCGTTCACCTTCGGTGAATTCCGCCCCGGCGAACAGGTCAGCCTCGTCAATGACCCGACGTACCCGGCGGTCGATACCGTCCTCGGCTATGTTGCGCCCGAAGGCTTCATCTATCGCACCGTGCCCGATCAGACGGTCATGGTCGAACAGTTCCTCGCTGGCGAACTGAACGTCATCGACGGCCCCGCCGTTGCGCGTCGTCAGGACATCCGCAACAGCAGCGCGACGGTTTACAGCTACCCCGGCAACGCCTGGGACTACCTGGCCATGAACCTCGCCGACCCGAACAACCCGCAGAACGCGTTCGACGAAGCTGGCAACCCGATTGACCAGGGCAACCACCCGATTTTCGGTGATGTCCGCGTCCGTCAGGCGCTGGCCCGCGCGATCGACGTTGAATCGATCATCGACGCCGCCGTGTTCAACGAAGGCGAACGTATGACCTCCTTCCTCATCCCCGCCTCGTGGGCATATGCGGACGACCTCGCGCCGATTCCGTTTGACCCCGAAGCTGCCGCCGCTATGCTCGACGAAGCTGGCTGGGTGGATGCGGACAATGACCCCGCGACCCCGCGCGTTGCGCAGGGCTCCATGTATGCTGAAGATGGTGCCGAATTCGTGTTCACGCTGTACACGAACGAAGGTAACACCCGCCGCGAAGCGATCGGCACGCTGGTTCAGGATCAGCTCGCCCAGATCGGCGTCCGCGTCGACTTCCAGACCATCGACTTCAACACCCTGCTGGACATCATGGACAGCCAGACGTTCGACACCATCATCCTCGGCTGGCGCAACGGCTACCCGGATGATCCCGATGCCACGCAGCTCTTCACGCCTGCCAGCGACGTCATCGGCAGCGGCAGCAACTTCACCTCGTTCAACAACGAACGCTTCACCGAACTGAACGCTCAGGCGAAGTCGCTCCCCGGCTGCGACCCGGCGGAACGCGCGGCGATCTATGGCGAAATGCAGCAGATCATGCAAGACGAACTGCCCTACATTTGGCTGTTCGCCACCAACGGCATGTACGCTGCCAACAGCATCGAAGGCTTTGACCCGTATCCGTCCCAGCTCTACTGGAACGCGGACGCGTGGTCGGTCAGCACCCCGTAAGTTGTAGGTAGCAATACCTCATCGCCCCCTCGCCCTGTGTGAGGGGGCGGTTTTCAAGAGTATCAACTTAGATATGCTTTCTTTGTAACTTGCAGGCTGCATCTACCAGACTCATAGCGAGCCTAGTTTCGGATAACCGCAGGTTTCCCGATGTACCTGTTTTGTAAAAACATCGTTCTCGTGATCAGACATGTTGGGGACTTAGTCCATGATCAAGTACACACTACGTCGCTTAATTCAAGCGATTCCCACCTTCTTCGGCATCACTATTTTCTCATACTTGCTGATGTCAGCCGCGCCCGGAGGCCCGGTGGCAGCACTGACCTTCAGCCCGCGCATGACCGTCGCGCAGCGTGAATTGGTCGCCAAACGCCTAGGTGTCAACGACCCGCTGCCAGTGCAATACCTCCGCTGGTTGCTTGGTGATGACTGGATGCGCTGGGACTCCGATGGTGATGGTGTCGCGGACCGCAGCTTTTTGCTGGCGCTCGATGTCGATAATGACGGCGAACCGGAACCGCCCGGCCAGAACCGGGGTATTCTCCGCGGCGACTTTGGCGATTCCTTCTTCTACCGCCGTCCGGTGATTCAGATGCTCGGCGAAAAAGTCGGCGCAACGCTGGAACTCGGTATTTCCAGTCTGCTGTTCGGCCTCGTCATCGGCGTGCCGATCGGTATTCTCGCCGCCGTCTACAAAGGCAAATGGTTCGACAATATCACCCGCGTGCTCGCGGTGGTGTTCAACGCGATTCCTATCTTCTGGCTCGGCCTGATCCTGCTGCTGATTTTCGGCTCGTGGCTCGGCGTCCTGCCGATGGGTGGTCGAACGCCAACCACGCTGACGGGTGGTATCCCGCCGATTTGGGATCGCTGGCAGTTCCTTGTCCTGCCGACCTTCATTCTGGCGACGGGGACAATTGCCATCTATTCGCGCTATATGCGCGCGTCCATGCTGGACGTCATGTCGCAGGACTACCTGCGTACGGCATTGTCCAAGGGTTTGTCGAGCCGGAACGTGTGGTTCAAGCACGGTGCACGTAACGCGTTGATCCCGCTGGCGACCTTCCTCGGCCCGCAAATCACCGGCCTGTTGAGCGGCGCGGCGATCACGGAGACCATTTTCTCCTGGCCGGGTCTGGGACGCTTTGCGGTGCAAGCCGTGATCGCGCAGGATTTCCCGATCGTCATGACGGTGGTCATTGTCGGCGCGGCGGCGACGATTTTTGGCTACATCCTCTCTGGATATTCTGTACGCGGTGATTGACCCGCGCATTCGCTTCGACTAGTGAGATAGTGATAGGAGACTTATCATGACAGCCCAATCTTCGGTCGCAAAACTCTCAGTCGAAAAAGAAGAAAAACGCGTTGGTATTTCGCTGACGCAGTTGGCCATGCGCCGCCTGCGCCGTGATCGGCTCACATTGACGGCTCTGGCCATCGTCGCGCTGATGGCGATCATGTCCTTTTCAGCGCCACTCATCAGCCGGGTCCTGGATGTCAGTTACACGCAAACCGACGCGTCGCGCACGTTTCTCCCGCTCGCCGCGGGTAACCACATACTCGGCACCGATGATCTCGGTCGCGACCATTTCGCGCGGTGGTTGTACGGCGGACAAGTCTCTCTGGCCGTGGGCTTCCTCGCAGCTATCGTTTCAATTTCCATCGGCGTGACGCTCGGCATTATCACCGGGTTTTACGGTGGTCCCATTGATGACTTCATCAACTGGATCATTTCAACACTGAACTCGATCCCGTCGCTGTTCCTGCTGCTGATCGTCGCGGCGGTACTGCAACCATCGCCAACCACGTTGATTCTCGTGCTCGGTCTGCTCGGGTGGACGGGGACAACCCGTCTGGTGCGCGGCGAAACGCTGTCGCTCCGTGAACGCGAATACATCGTCAGCGCGCGTGCTATCGGCGCGTCGCCGCTGCGCATCATGTTCATTCACATCCTGCCGAACCTGTTCTCGATCATCGTGATTTCGCTGGCGATCGACATCGGTGCGCTCATCCTCTCTGAAGCGGCGCTGAGCTTCCTCGGTCTGGGCATCAAGCCGCCGACGCCGAGCTGGGGTAACATGCTCACCGGCGCGCAGACCTTCTTCACACGCGGCGTGCATCTGGTGATTTTCCCCGGTTTGATGATCTTCGTTACGGTGCTGTGCCTGTATGTCATCGGCGACGGCATCCGCGACGCGTTCGACCCCACGAGCAAAGACTAGCATTTTTTCAGTTAGCTGGAGCGGTTCACCGTCAGACAAGGCGGAATTCTTTTACGCTGGCTAACCGCTTTTTTTGCGGAAATTGATCAAACGCGCAGACCTGTCCACACTTTCTCCCGGCCCTAGTCTTACGCTAACCGTTACAGCTGCTTCTACCCCACAAACATCTTGCGGCGGTAAATCTCGTCCGGTCGGAAGTAAATATGTTTGATGTCCTCTGGCGACATGAACACCGGTTCGCCAACCGCGCACGCCCCCGTGAAGATTTTCGCCGCTTTCACAGCCATCGCCGTGATGTTCAGCGCTTCGGTTGGCGTCTGCCCGAGCGCGATCAAGCCGTGGTTCTGCAGCAGAATCACTTTCGGCGCTTCGCCCATCTCATCCATGTAGCGGCGCACTTCGTCGCGAATGGCGACCGCCAGCGGCAGCCCCGGATCAACGTAAGGCACGAACACCGAGCGCGGGCCGCACAATACCGCTTCATCGGGGAATAAGCGATTGTCGGCAAATTGGCGGGCACGTGTGGAACATAAAATGCCATTCACGGCGACGGGATGCGTGTGCGCGATGCACTTCACATCGCAGCCGTGCAGCAGCATCGCATGGAACGTCACCTCGACGGATGGACGCCCCGGCGCCGACGCATCGACTTTGGCGTCGATCATCGCCTGCTGCAGCGTGGCACGGTCGGCCTCCTGCCGATCAAAGAGCGCGAGAATCGGGTCAAAGCGCACCGCGACGAAGCCGTTGACGTCAATCGCGCTCATGCCCTGCCCGCTCGCCTTGATCAGGAACGTATCCTGATCGATGCGGTACGACGTGTTACCCTCGCCGATGATGACGTATTCGTTCTGCGGCTGTCCTAAAGTGCGGGTCAGGTTGAAAATCTGATCAAGGGGTGTCGAGGTCGTCACGAGGTTTGTCCCAATCCTTTAAACCGCGCGAAGGCAGCATCCCACGCAGCGGTATTCTTCGGCTCATAAACTTTGATATCGGACTGCTGGCTGAGCAGCGCGCGACCATCGGCGACGCTCTGCAGCTCACCCAACGCAATCAGTTGCACGATGGCATTGCCCAACACGGTCGCCTCGACTGGCCCCGCATACACCGGGCGACCGATGGCGTCGGCGGTCATCTGGCAGAGAACCGCGTTCTGCGACCCGCCCCCAATGATGTGCATCCGGTCGACGGTTTGCCCGGACAGCGCGATCATCTTGTCGAGCGCTTCCCGGTAGCGCAGCGCGAGGCTTTCGTAGATCACGCGCAAAACCGCGCCGGGGGTTTCCGGCACAACCTGACCCGTGCGCGCACAGAACTCGCGGATGCGCGCGGGCATGTCGCCGGGGGGGAAGAACGACGGATCGTCCGGGTCAATGAACGCGAGGAACGGCGGCGCGTCGGTCGCCATCGTCGCCAGTTGATCGTAACTGTAGTCGGTGCCTTCGGCCCGCCACGCTGCACGCGACTGCTGCACCAGCCACAAACCCATGATGTTCTTCAGGAAGCGCAGTTTACCTTCGGCGCCACCCTCATTCGTGACGTTCGCCTCGTAGGCGGCGTCGTTGATGATCGGCGTTTCGATCTCCAGCCCGATCAAGCTCCACGTTCCACTGCTGATATAGGCGAAATTGCGTGTGGTGGTCGGCACCGCGATGACCGCCGAACCCGTGTCATGTGTCGGCGGCGCGATCACGGGGATGCCGCGGTAGTCGCCGAGACGCGTCCCCGGTTGGACGATGTGCGGGTAGATGTCGGTCGGGAGACCGACCGCGCCAAGCAGTTGGCGATCCCAATCTCGCGCTCGTGGGTTGTAGAATTGGGTCGTTGTCGCATGCGTAAATTCACACGCCTTGACGCCCGTCAGCCAATAGTTGATCAAGTCAGGGAACCCGAGATACGTCGCCGCGACTTCCAGCAGCGGGCTGTTAGCGCGCAGCAGGCTGGCAAGCTGGTAGAGCGTATTGAGCTGCAAGAACTGACTACCCGTACGCTCGAAGATTTCGCGCCGCGGCACCCGCTTGAACGTCCATTCCATCGCGCCATCGGTGCGGCTGTCGCGGTAGCACACCGGGTTACCGAGCAGATTGCCGTCGCGGTCAAGCAGCGCAAAGTCGACGCCCCAGGTATCGACGCCGATGGAACGCGCACCGTCTTTGATCAGCTCAATGCCCGTCTTGATTTCGTGCCACAGGCGAAACGTATCCCAGTAGAGCGTTTTGCCGACTTCTACCTGAATATTTGGAAAGCGGTGCGCCACTTCCATCGTGAGGGACGCCCCAGAATACGTGACTTTAGCCACGCGCCCCGATTCCGCGCCCAAATCGACGGCGACTAAGTGTGTCATATGCCTAACAATCCTTTGTTCATTCAACCGGTACGAGATCTACGCGCGTCCCGCCGTGACGGAACGCCTCCACCTGATCGAGCGGCGCGTCTTGCGTGCTGATGATATGCTGTGTTTTATCAGGTCGGAGGAAGGTATACGGGGCAACTTGACCCCACTTCGAGCCATCCGCCAGAATCACCGTGTGCACACACCGACCGATCATGGCGCTCTTCATCGCCACTTCATCCGGATCGATCTCCGTGCAACCGCCAATCAGGGAAATACCACGTGTGCCAAAAAAGCCAATATTCAGGTTGATATCGGGTAAACCATCGGGACGGCCCACCGTCGAGATTGAGTCGCGGCGCAGACGTCCGCCGGACACCAGCACCTGAATCTGCGGGCTGTCGAGGAAGTTCTGCGCGATCAGCAAGCTGTTGGTGATGACGGTGACTTTCTTGAGATTCTTGACGTACGGGATGAGCGCGTAGGCAGTCGTACTGGCGTCGAGCGCGACACTGCACCCATCTTCGAGCAATTCTGCCGCCGCCGCCGCAATCGCGACCTTTTCGGCGCGGCGTTTGGCTAAACGCACGTGAAACGAAAGTTCGGGCGGAATCGTGCTGCTCTCCCGGCTGACCGCCCCGCCATACGTACGTTCAAGCAGACCGCTGTCTTCCAGAGCGCGCAAGTCTTGACGGATGGTCACGGCGCTGACATTCATGAGCTCGCTCAAGGCTTTGACGGAGACCCGCCCGTGCTGTTTGAGCTGTTCCAGAATAATGCGGCGTCTTTCTTCAACAAACATCGGGTCAGACATGTAGGCACAACTTTCTTAAGCGCTGACTCTGACAAACAGACAGAAAACGGAGTCAAAAGAAACCAATTTACTTTCATTGTAGCCAATCCTACGCGAAAGCAAAAATCAGAAAGTGGAAAATTGAGCGAGAAATCGGCAAAATACTATAGAAACTTCAGTACGGGACTCCGTTTCGCTGTTCCCGCATCGCTTAAGGAGAAACAAGCTTATGCAGTATCGTGATTTTGGACGAACCGGATGGACAGTCTCGGATATCAGTTTTGGCGCGTGGGCCATCGGGTCGGCGTGGGGCTCGGTGAATGACGACGATTCAATGGCGGCGCTGCATAAGTCGCTGGATGTGGGCATCAACCTGTTTGATACCGCCGATGTGTACGGCGATGGTCACAGTGAACAGTTGATCGCGCGGCTGCGCAAAGAACGCAGCGAACCGTTCTACGTCATCACGAAGGCGGGTCGCCGCCTGCCCCAGCAAACGGTCGCGGGGTACACGCGCGAAAACCTGACCATGTGGATCGAGCGCAGCCTGAAGAACCTCGATGTCGAAACGCTCGACCTCGTACAATTGCACTGCCCACCGACTGACCTCTACTATCACGCCGAAGTTTTCGGCATCTTGGATGATCTCGTGCAGGCGGGGAAAATCCGCTACTACGGCGTGAGCGTGGAGCGCGTCGAAGAGGCGCTTAAGGCCATTGAGTATCCGAACGTGCAGAGCGTGCAGATCATCTTCAACATGATGCGCCTCCGCCCGTCGGAGCTGTTCTTCAGTGAAGCCAAGCGGCGCAAAGTCGGCATATTGGCGCGCGTGCCACTGGCGAGCGGCATGCTCACCGGGAAGATGAGCAAGCAGACGCAGTTCGCCGCCGATGACCACCGCAACTTCAACCGCCACGGCGAAGCCTTTGACGTGGGCGAGACCTTTTCCGGCGTGGACTATGAGACCGCTCTGGCCGCAGTCGAGCGGTACAAGGCGCTGCTCCCCACGGGCGTGCCACTCGCCGCCTACGCGCTGCGCTGGATTCTCATGTTCGACGCGGTCTCCTGCGCGATCCCCGGCGCGAAGAACCCCGCGCAGGTGGAGAGCAACGCCGCTGCGTCAGATCTGCCGCCGATCACAGCAGACGCCATGGCGGAGGTGCAGCGCGTGTACGACGAGCTGATTCGCCCGCTCATTCATCACCGCTGGTAGAAATAAGTCTTCAGTTATCAGTTCACAGTTGACAGTAAAGAAAAAGGACGAGGTGCGCTCGTCCTTTTCGTGTGAATTATAGGTGCGGTTCGCTCAGCCGCCGACCGGGAGCACCCCTGCGACAGTACACGAGTTGTAGTTGCTGCCGAGAATGACATCGAAGTCGTATTCGCGGTTGGCGTTCGGCTCCAAGCGAATATTCTCCGGACGCACGTTGAGCGTGTGCGCGATTTGTTCGAGGCTGCTGCCCTTGCTGCGCCCTGTGTAATCGATGAGAACCGTATCGGTGTAGTCCGTCCTGTCCGCCGCACCCGCTGCCATCGGATTGAAGCCATCCCATGCCAACCGTTCCGCCGCTACGCGATCCCAGTCAGCGTTGGCCGTGCCATTCTGCACACGGATGCTTGACCCTTCCGAGACAAGCTGGCTGTCGGTCGCAGGGCTATAAAAGTCAACCAACGTCTGACGGATCGGCTCATAGTTCGGGAGCTGAACGTTTTCGCCATCGGCGGTCGTCCACGGCGTAGTGTGATACAGTCGCTGCAAATTGAAACTCTCGATGCGCGTCGAGTCCATGTTGAGCGCCAGAGGCACCAGACTGAGCAGATCTTCAATCGCCAGATTGGTTTCGACATACTGGCTGCCCTCATTCCACAGCGGAATGATATTGTTGAACAAACCCTGGTCGCGCGCACGTCGCAGCACCGCCCGCAGCACCTGCTGCTGCCGCCGACCGCGGTCAAAGTCGGAACTGTTATCACGGGAACGCGCATACCAGAGCGCTTCGCCACCTGTCATGTGATAGTAGCCGACCGGCAGTACGTAGTTGCCGACTTCATCCGAGCGATACGCCGACGCGGGCACATCCGCGCCAATGAGCGGCAGATTCTCGATGGCACAGTCGACCGCGAGATCGACGCCGCCGACCGCATCGACCACGGCACGGAAGCCGCTCAGGTTGACCATCGCATAATAGTGCACATTGATGCCAAAGTTATAGAAGATCGTCTGGCGCAGCAGACCAAAGCCGCCGCCCGTCCAACCGATTGACTCGCCGTGTATATAGGCGAGATTCAGGCGCTGCATCGTCCAACCGGGGATGTAGACGAACAGGTCGCGCGGGAGGCTGAGCATCGACACCGTGCCCGCCGTCCGGTTGATCGACACGATGATCATGGTATCCGTACGGATAAAGCCGTCGTTGGTGAGTTCGCCATCATGCCCCAACAGCACAATATTGAGCAAATCCATGCCGTGACGATCCACCGCTTCGACAGGCGTGGGTACGGCAGTGCCGTTGGCTTCCACCACATCCGGCCCCTGATACACGAAAAGCGTGGGGAGCGGGCGCGGCGTCGAGGTGATGTCCGGCGTTGGCGGCATGGTCGGCTCGACCACGGCCTGCGGGGTATTGGTCGCAAACGTGATATCCTGCGCGGGCGGTTCAAACAGCTTGGCTAAATTTAGTTTGACGTCGCCTTCGGGCGTGATTTCAGCAATCGCGGTCGCCGTGGCCGCATAGGCCGGACGGCGGCTGGTCGCCTCAGATTGTTCGCCGAGATAACGCAGCAGGTTCTGCGCGACACCGACCAACACCACGGCAATCGCGATGATTAGCACTAAAGGAAGCAAGCGGGCAAACACCAACCGCGCGACGCGGCTGCCCCGCCTTTGTTTCTCTACAGCCATGACTCTCTCCAGAATGCAGCACACCACTGTGCGGTTTTGCCGCCCCAGTGTAACGGATGATCCCCGCTGACGGTAGAGTCAGCGGGGAAGCACAGGGCAAGCAGTGGTCAGCGGAAAATGACGGGGATGGCGCAGGGCGTCGGGAATTCGCCATTCGGCTGCACCAGCGTCAGGCGAATCCAGTGTAAACCATCGCCAAACAGATGCGTATTCACCTCGGCCAGCGTCCCATTGAAGACTTGCACCTCGGAACGCGAGTAGAGATTAAAGAGCTGGGCGGCGTCCGGTCGGATTTCGATGCGATAGTAAGCGAAGCTTTCCTGACTGGCCGTGCCGATCACGCTGAAGACGCCATCCAGTTCTTCACCCGGGAGCGGCGCCGTGATCACCGAACCGGGGAACGTGCAGCCAACCTGCGGGGGCGATGCTTCCGGAACGACGGGCGCATAGACGGCGACCGGTTCGACAAACGGACGCGGAAGCGCAATCGTCATGCCGGGGAGCGGAGTCTCTGCGCCGCTCAAGCAGTTGCCGACAATCAGTTCGTTGACCGACGACCCGGTCGCCGCCGCCAGCGCGAACAGGGTGTCGGTGTCGGTGAGGGTATAGGTCACCCAGCCTTCGGGCAGCGGGCAGTCGAGCGTCATCGGCTCAGGAGGCGATGTGGGTTCCTGCGTCGGGCGCGGCGTCCGGGTCGGATGGGGCGTTTCGGTGGGCAGCGGCGTCTCCGTCGGCGTTTCCGTGAAGGTCGCCGTCGGTTCCAGCGTCGCCGTTTCCGTCGGCGTGGGGCTCGGCAGCGGCGTTTCGGTTGGCGTCGCCGTCGGCGTCAGGCTCGCGGTCTCCGTGAACGTCGGTTCAGGCGTAAACGTCTCGGTCGGCGTTTCCGTGAAGGTCGCCGTGGGGCTCGGCAGCGGCGTTTCGGTGAACGTCGCCGTCGGCGTCAGGCTCGCGGTCTCCGTAAACGTCGGTTCTGGCGTAAACGTCTCCGTCGGCGTTTCCGTGAAGGTCGCCGTCGGTTCCAGCGTCGCCGTTTCCGTCGGCGTGGGGCTCGGCAGCGGCGTTTCGGTTGGCGTCGCCGTCGGCGTCAGGCTCGCGGTCTCCGTGAACGTCGGTTCCGGCGTAAACGTCTCCGTCGGCGTTTCCGTGAAGGTCGCCGTCGGCGTCAGGCTCGCGGTCTCCGTGAACGTCGGTTCCGGCGTAAACGTCTCCGTCGGCGTTTCCGTGAAGGTCGCCGTCGGTTCCAGCGTCACCGTATCCGTCGGCGTGGGGCTGGGCGTGTCGCTCGGCAGCGGCGTCTCGGTGGGTGTCTCCGTGAACGTCGGTTCAGGCGTCGCCGTCTCGGTGGGCGTTTCCGTGAAGGTCGCCGTGGGTTCAAGCGTCGCCGTCTCGGTCGGTGCTGGGCTGGGCAACGGCGTTTCCGTGAAGGTCGCCGTCGGCGTCAGGCTCGCGGTCTCCGTGAACGTCGGTTCAGGTGTCGCCGTCTCGGTGGGCGTTTCCGTGAAGGTCGCCGTCGGTTCCAGCGTCGCCGTCTCGGTGGGTGTCTCCGTGAACGTCGGTTCAGGCGTCGCCGTCTCGGTCGGCGTTTCCGTGAAGGTCGCCGTCGGTTCCAGTGTCGCCGTCTCCGTTGCAGTCACTTCAAGCGTAGCGGTCTCGGTTTCTGTAGCCGTCGGCGTCTTGCTTGGGAGCAGCGCGGTCGCGGTTGGTTCCAACGTCGCCGTCTCAGTTACGGTTTCCGTCGCCGTTGGCTCTAGGGTAGCAGTGTCTCGCCGTTGAGGTTTCGGTCGCGGTTGGTTCCAACGTCGCCGTCTCAGTTACAGTTTCCGTTGCCGTTGGCTCCAGAGTAGCGGTGTCCGTCGCCGTCGCTGTTTCTGTGGCCGTCGGTTCGAGCGTCGCCGTATTTGTCGCAGTTACTCTCTCTGTGTTTGTAGCGCTGGCGACCGCGAGGGGCTGGACAGCGGTCGAAGGCGGCACTGTAACCGTAGGCGCAACCGTCGGCGGAGCCACCGTATTGCTCGGTTGGAACGTGAGCGTAGGCGCGGCGGTTGAATCGGGCGGGACAAACACGGTCGCGCTCGGCAGCACGGTCGCCGGGAGAATCGCAGTTGGGTTCTCCGCGACCGCTGTCTCGACCGGGGTGGTCGCCGTGGCGGCGCTGGGCGGTAAGGTGAACCGCACGGTGGGCTGGCGGGTGGCGGACAACGGTATAGCGGTCGCCGAGCCTTGTTCGCCATTGGAAATCGTGAGTACGATGCCGAAGATCACTGCAAATGCGATGACCCCCACTGCGGCAATTGCTACAATCACCTCATTACCGATGTCCCGACGCACGTTCAGCCTCCGGTTGGATTTCGAGCGGAAGTGTGAAGTTAAAAGCGCTGCCAATGCCGGTTCGGCTTTCCAGCCAGATTTCGCCACCATGCGCTTCAACGAGCGCCCGGGCAATAGCCAAACCGACACCCGTATCGCCTAACCCCTGAATCAGCGGGTTTTCGGCTTTGTACTTGCGGGCGAAGACGCGGCTCTGGTCTTCCGGCGCAATGCCGCCGCCGCGATCTTCGATGCTCACCAATACCCGATCTGCGACGCCGCGGCGCGCCTGCCGGGTATCGCGCCGGGCGCTCACGAACACTTCGCCGCCGGGCGGGGACGCGAGGTACGCGTTCGTCAGCAGTTGGCCGACGATCTGCGTGATGGCTTCTTCGTCAGCGCGCGCGGGCGGCATGGAATCTTCAAGGTCGAGGTGGACGATCAAGCCCTTCTCGCTCAGCGTGGTCGAGGCCGCGGTAATGGCATCTTCGATCACCTCGACGACATCCACGCGATCTGGCACAAGGACGAAACGCCCGGCATCGAGCGTCGTGATGCGCGTCAGATCTTCAATCATCGACGTCAGGCGCACTACATTGGCCGAAACGCGCTGCAGGAACTTGCGCTGCATTTCGCCGAGAATGCCCGCCGACTCGTTCATGAGCAAATCAACATAGCCGACAATCGAGGTCATGGGCGTGCGCAGTTCCTGCACCATACCAAGGATGAGATCGGGGTTGTCAGGTCGATACGCCGGTTGCAGATTCTGCGCATTGGAGCGAATTTGCAGCATTTCGATCCGGTCGTCCGCGGTGGCCAGCGCGACGCGCATGTCGTTGAGCTGACGTTCGAGATCGCTGCGCTGACCGGAGAGTTCTTCGATCATCTTGGTGAGCGTGCCCACGCCTTCAACACCCAAGTGTTCCAGCCGCTCGCGGTCACCTTCGACACGCGCCAGCAGTTGATCGCGGTCGTTTTCCACAGCCTTGAGCGCGGCGGTCAAGCGATCGCGTTCGCGTACGTAGAAGCTGCGCTCGTTCATCAAGCCTTGAATTTCGCTGCGCAGATTACGCTGCTGTTCGTGCGCCTCAGTAAGTTCCTGCTCGAAGCCCGCGACTTCCGCCATCAGGCGCGCCTGCTGCTCTTTGAGCGATTCCTGCCGCTGCGCCACTTCATCTCGCTCGCTGCGCAGTCGATCCCGCTGGCGGGTGATCGCTTCGCGGTCAGCGGCCAAGTGCTGCACCTCAGTCGAGAGCGCTTCGAGGCGCTTCTCGCGTTCTTCTTCGCGGCGAATGGCTTCTTCAAGCTGCGCGCGCTCGTGGAGGAGCGCATCGCGTTCGCGCTTGAAGGCATCGCTCTTGGCGATCAACGCCGAGCGCTGTTCGTAGAGCTGGGCGATCAACTGCGCGACGCCGTCGGTACCGCCTTGAATGCCCAACGCGACCAACTGCGTCTCAATATCCGTCAATTTGCTGGAGAGCCGCTCGTTTTCGACCTCCAGACGCGACTTTTCCGTGCCCATGCTGTCGATGAGTTCTTGCAGCATATGCGGGATCGGCGCGCCGCGCCGCAGTTCGGCCAGTTGATCGTGTAGGCGGTCACGCTGCGTCACCAGTTGATCGCGTTCGCGCCGCAGCAAATCGATCATGCTGCTGAACATGATTTCCTGATCAGAAGAGGTTGCGCCTGCTAAGGCGGTCTCAGCTTCGCGCAAACGCGTCGCCAAACGGTCACGTTCTTCGGTCAGGCGCTGCTGGTCGTCGTTGAGCACTTCCAGCCGCTGTGTGATCGTGCGTCCCGTATCGGAGTCGCCGAGTTCAGACGTCACGCGACTGCGTTCGTCGTCGAGTTCAAGCTTGAGGCGGGTAACCTGCTGCGCCATTTCGGTGAGCTGCCGCCGCGCTTCGTCGAGTTCGGCGGTGAGCTGCTTGCTCTTGTCGGTATCCAGCAGTGCATCGACATCGCTGTCGACGAGCGTACCAATGGTCTGATTACGCGCGCGCAGGTCCAGTGCTGCATCACCGAGTGCCAGCAGGTTCGCTGCGATAATGCCGATCCCCTTGAGCAGTTCGACTTCCTGCGGCGTGAGTTCACGGCTGGAATACGGCTGTCCAATGATCAGTACGCCGAGCAGCTCTTTTTCGCTGACCAGCGGCTGGAAGTAGGTCGGGCCAATGGGCTCAATATCAAAGCGCGTATACAAGTCGTGCAGTTCTTCGATGTTACGGTCGGAGTACAGCGGCCGCTGCAGCTTGCGCTCAATTGCATTGACGAGCGTAGGCTGCGTTTCAAGATTAATCGATAGGCCGCTGATCGAGCGATTGAGCACCTTGTCGACGCCCCACACGATGTCGGCGTAATTGGCGCTTTGAATGCGCAAGAGCGCGCCAATGTCAGCCCGCAGCACCGTGAGCGTCGAGGTGACGATGCGTTCCGGGATGGTATCAAGCGTGGTACGTTCCAGCATCATGCCGAGCGCGCGCATCAATTGGGCGGATTCGCGATCCGCAGGCGTGATCGGGGCGACCTCGGGATTATCCATGCGCACGGCGGGCACAATCAACGGCGCGGGCTTCTGAGCGATCTCAACTTCGAGATGCAGCAGAATCGTGCGGTAGATCAGCACCGGAACGATGAGCAGCGCGCCGACAAACGTCAACCGGATCAGGCCGGAGTAATCGCCGATGATCGTCCCCTGCGTGATTTGCACGAGGGTCGCCACATAGCCGACGAGCACCATGACGAAGAACACCAGCTTGAGCGGCACATCGACGACACGGCGATAGTAGGCGACCATGAGCAGTGTGCCCAAGGCTGCGATCACCGCGGCGTTAAACGTCCATGCGACGCCAAACCCGCTCAGGTTGAAATCAGTGGTGGCATAGTCGCCCGCCCATTCCAGACCGGTCAGGATGTAGCCGAGCGCCGCCGCGCCGATCAAAAGCAGGAGCGCGTAGTTCGGTACCCTGCCCCAGTGGTCGTGGTCGGCGGTCAAAAACGCCCAACCAAGCAGTACCAGCGCGACGAGCTGCGCAATGCGTTCCATGGGTGGCAAAATCGAGTCGGCGGGCTGGCGGGTGAGGAGCGCGAACAACGCCCCGATTAAGAGCAGCGCCCACGCGATCACCACACCACCGAGCGCGATGGTGTACTGACGGAAAGGACGCGCCGTCGGGCGTTTCAACTGCTGCCCCAGCGACATGAAAAGCGCCGCCTGACTGATCGCCATGACGATCAGATAGTAGAGGAGATCACCGGGTGGGCGTAGGAACAGACTCGTAAAATCGACTGAGATCAAGGAAGCATCCTCTTTTCACGCAATCAAGTATAGCACAAGCGCATTTATCGGCACGGGTTTTCGCCAGCAGCTTGACGACGGGTTGTCAGAGCTCCGGTTGTCGGCTAGACTCAGACGCTGGTGTTGGTTTAGTTCAACTGTATGGGTTATGACTTCTCTCAGTGGATTGGGTACGCGTCGGCGCTCGCGCCGCCTCCCGATAATTCCCCTGTTTTCGTGGTTGTTCATCTTCGCGGCGCTCGGGCTGCTGCTGCTCGAACTCATCCGCTTTAGTCAGCAAACCGAACGGTTCTCCAATGAAGTCGTGGTCGCAGGCGTTCCGATTGGCGGGCTCTCCGCCGTCGATGCCGCCAGCCGCATCGAACAGGCCTACGCTCAACCCGTCACGCTCTGGTACGCGGACAGCCCGATTCTGCTCGATCCAGCCTCAATCGGCTTCCGGACGAATCGCGAAGCCATGCTCGCCGAAGCGCGCGCAGGTGGCGCCAGCGAAGTCGCCTTCTGGCAGCAGTTCTTCAATTATCTGGCGGGCAGTGAATCGGAAACGCAGGTCAATGTGACTTTGACGGCGGATTATCAGGAGGCGCTGCTGCGGCAGATTGTCAGTGATATTGCCGCGCGCTACGACCGTCCGCCCGGTGAAGGCAGCTATGACGTGCAAACGCTCACCTTCCGTACCGGCGACGCGGGCTATGTACTGGATACGAATGTCGCCCTGCCCCTCATTGACGCGGCGCTGCGCGACCCGATCAATCGACAGGTCGTGCTGCCTGTCGACAGCACCGATGGTCGCAACACCAACATCGATTCACTGCGGCAGTTGATCATCGCCTATCTCGACTCGGAAGGCTTCGTCTACGACGGGCAGTCGACCATCGCGTCGGTGTTCGTCATGGATTTGGAGACGGGCGAGGAAGTCAACCTGCTGAGCGATGTGGCCGTCTCCGCCGCGAGTACGGTCAAGGTGTCGATCATGATCGACTACTTCCGCAACCTGCTGTTCGCGCCCAGCGACGACGAGGCGTATCTCATGGCGCAGTCGCTGCTGTGCAGCAATAACAGTTCGTCGAATCTCATCATGCAGATCATCGGCGGCGGTACAGATACCAGCCTCGCGGCGGGCATCGCCGACGTGACGAACACCGCGCGCTATGTCGGCGCCCGGAACAGCTACATCTCCGCACCCTTGTTCTTGGGTGGCGATCAGCAGTTGTTCTCGATTCCGGCACCGTCGACTTCCCCCAATCAGAGTTTCAACACGGGCGCGGATCCGTTCAACCAGACAACAACCGAAGACCTCGGCACACTGTTCAGCATGATCTACGACTGCGCGAATTACGGCTCAGGCTTGATCACGGCCTACCCTGACGGCAGTTTCACCCAGAACGAGTGTCGTCAGATGCTGGAACTGATGAGCGCAAACGACCTCGAACGCCTGCTGCAAGGCGGAATTCCGGCAGACGCGCGCATCTCGCACAAAAATGGCTGGCTGGAAAACGTGCATGGCGATGCGGGGATCGTGTTCCCGCCGAATGGTCGTGACTATGTCATTGCCGTGTTTGTGTGGGAGAACACCGATTTCTTCAGCTATGCGCGGGCGTGGCCGCTCATTGAAGGTATTTCGCGCGCCGCGTGGAATTACTTCAGCCCGGAAGATCCGCTGATTGCACCGCGCACTGATCTGCCGGAGCAAGCGGTCGAGTGTCTGAATTTCGCCCCGCCCTATGGTGAGGTGAATCTCGACGATATCAACAGTTGGCGCAGCGGCTAGCCGCGAGCTTACTTCTTCAGGCGGGCAAGCGCGTGTTCCGGGGAGTCGGCGATGGTGAAGACGAGGTTTAACCCGATCATCTCCAGGACTTCCCGAACGCGCCCAGTGAGCGTGACGAGAATGAGATCCCCTTTGGCCGCGCGCGCCCGCTGCCACGCGCTCACGAGCGTTTTGAACCCCGCGCTGGAGATATAATCGACTTCAGCTAAATCCAACAACAGCCAGCGGTTGCCGTCCGCGAATACCTGCCCGAATACCACGGCGAGTTCGCGACTCTGCACCGAGTCGAGTTTGCCGCTGGGCGCAATGAGGACCGTTTTCGGACGCAGTTCTTGTAGGCGGATCGGCTGTAAGCGCGCCTCGGCGGGAGGTTCACCCCAATTGTGATGGGTGCTGATGCCTTTGCTCATCATCAGGCGATTGCTGGCTCCATCGTGGGTGTAGTCAACGCGATCCATCAGCTTTTTGATGAAGAAGATGCCCCACCCGCCCGGTTCGCGCTGAGCCAACGGCGCTTTCACATCGGGATCGGGCACGCCCAACGGATCAAATGCGGGGCTGTCGTCAATGATCGTGATGATGAACTGATCGCCTTCCACCGCGCAGATCAGCTCAATGAAACCTTCCGGGCAGGATTGACCGTAGCCGTGTTCGACGATATTCGTACAGGCTTCGTCCGTTGCCAGATAGCAGTGATGACACGCGGTGGCATCAAGCCCGGCGGCTTGAGCCTGATCAGCAACGAACGCGCACGCGGCAGCGACTTCTTCGAGGACGCTCGGAATCCGCAGCAAACTGGGAGTCATGCACCCGGCCTTGGCTAGTAGCTGCCGACCGCATCCAGTTGCGTGGGGAAGATTTGGAAAATGGTGTCCAATCCAGCCATCTCCAAGACTTCCTGCACGCGGGGTGAGGGTTGCGCAAGCCGCAGGTCACCGCTGATCCGGCGCACCTTCTTGAAAGCGGAGACGAGTTCGCGCAGGCCCGCGCTGCTCATGTAGGCGACCTGCGACAGATCGAGGACGATCTGGGTGCCGCCATCCTCAATGGCGCTGGAAAGCGACAGCCCTAATTCGCCAGCATTTAAGCTGTCGACACGTCCATTCACTACGACAAGGGTCACCTGCTGTTGTTTAGTCACGTGAATGTCGAGCATCGCCTTACTCCTGAACCAATATCTCCCGAATTATAACCTCAGGCACATAGGTTATGCACATGACAAAAGATGGAGCTTTTACCTCCGACTAAGGCAGGAGTTGTACAATAGCGCGCAATTGAGTCGTTGTATTCGAAAGTGGAACCATGCAGATCGGGATTATCATCCTGCTGACGGTTGCTATCGGCATCATGCTGATGCTCGTTCAGCGCAGTGAGCGCAAGCGGCGGTTGATGGTCGCCATCGGGATGCTGCTCATCGGCGAGATCATCCGCCGCTATATCTGGTATCGCAGTTACCATGCGGAAGGCTGGATCGCCCTCATCGCCGCGTTGGTGCTCAACGGGCTTTTTTGGGCGCTGATCGGGCGCTACAACCCTGTGGGTAGCAGCGACCGGATTCATGTGTACGGGCTGGATGACTAGCTTCTGCGTATAAATCAAAAGGACGAGCCATGAGCCTATTTCACAATTGGTGAAAATGCTCAACCTCACCCGCGGCACCTTTCCTAGAGGAGAGGGGAGACGTGCCGAGATCTTAAGTCCCCTCGCCCAAGGGCGAGGGGACTTAGGGGTGAGGTTAGGCAGAGTACCGATGAAATGACTTCATGCCCCGTCCCCACAGGGTTGGCTGGACTGGGTTAGCCGATGATGTTGAGCGGAATCACATCGGCAGTTTGCAGCATGACCACGCTGATACGAGCGGCCACGGTCTGCGCCATCTGCGTGAAGGCTTTGCCCGCCGCGCTGTCCGGCTGGACAATCGCCACCGGGCGACCATAGTCCCCGCCCTTGCGCACTTCAGCATCCAGCGGAATGCGCCCGAGGAACGGGATCTTGCGATCGTTGGCGAGGCGTTCGCCACCACCCGTGCCAAAGAAATCACCCGCCATATTTTCGACGATCCCGAGCAGCGGCACATTGAGCTGTTCGAACATGGCAGCGCCGCGCAGCGCGTCGGACACGGCGACATCCTGCGGCTGTGTAACAACGATCGCGCCTGTCAGCGGGAAGGATTGCGCCAGCGACAGCGGGGCATCACCCGTGCCGGGCGGCAGATCGACGACCATGTAATCGAGGTTGCCCCAGTTCACATCCGTGAAAAACTGGCGAATGGCGCTGTGCAGCATCGGGCCACGCATGATCATGGGCTTGTCCGCTTCGATCAGGAAGCCCGTGCTCATCACCTTGACGCCGTACGCCTCAATCGGCAGCATCTTGTTGTTGACGACGCGCGGGCGGCCATTGCCGAGGCCCATCATCATGGGGATGTTGGGGTTGAGGATATCGGCGTCGATGAGACCGACACGCGCGCCCGCATCCGCCAGCGCGACCGAGAGGTTGGTCGCAACCGTGCTCTTGCCGACGCCGCCCTTGCCACTGGCCACGGCGATGATGCTGCGCATGGGCACATCCAGATTGCCGCCGATGCGTCGATCGGTTGGCACCTGCGCATCCCACTTGATGTCGAGACGATTGATGCCCGCCACTTTGCCGATGACCGCATCATTGCAGCGGCTCAGGAAAACATTCTTGAGGGGACAGGCGGGCGTGGTGAGCACGATGGTAAATGTCGCGGTATCGCCCACGATCTCGAGATCGCGCACCATATTCAGCGACACAATATCACGGTGGAGTTCGGGTTCGATGACGGTGCTGAGTGCCGCCATAACCTGAGTTGTTAAATCGCTCATTGGGACTCTCGATAAATATGCTGATTTTCTTCTATTTTATCCCCGAAGTGAAGCGCTTCCAAGGTGATCTTCATCCCGGTTTTGGGTTCGCCCCAAAATCGGCAGCGTCACCGTGAAGGTTGAGCCCTTATCCAGCTGACTCTCAACCTCAATCCGTCCGCCGTACAGCTCGACCGCCTGCGCCACCACGCTGAGGCCGATCCCCATACCGCGCTCCCCTTTCGCATTGCTGCCGCGGAAGAAGAGTTCGAACACATGGCCCTGCTCCTCGGCGAGAATCCCAATGCCTTGATCACGCACGACGAATTGGAGCGCGTCGCCAACCCGCGTCACGTCCAGACGAGTCGTGGCGGCTTCGGGCGAATATTTCACGGCATTCAACAGCAGGTGTGTGAGAATGCGGCGGGCGAAGGTGCATTCCATGTTCACCTGTGCCAGATCGCCCGTAAACGTCGTTTTGATGAGTCGGTTCAGGCCGACGACCTGCCGGAAGTCGAGGATGAATGCATTGACGAAGACCTCGACATTTTCCACCTGTGGTCGCAGTTCCAACGCGTTAACCGTGCCTTTGACGAGAAAACTCAAGTCTTCCAGCATTTCGGTCAGGCGATACACCTGCTTGCGGATGATACCGAGGCGTTCGTGCCGCTGGGCATCGGTCAATTGGGCGTGATAGCGGTCGAGCACATCGCGCTGCAGCAAAATGAGCGCCAGCGGCGTGCGCAGCTCATGCGCGATGGTGACCATCAGCTCGGCTTTGGTCGCATTGAGTTCGCGTTCTGTCTCCAGTTCGAGGCGCAGGCGTTCCTGCTCTAGCCGTTCGATCTCCAATTGCTTGCGCTGGGTCACGTCGCGCAAAATGCTCTGGATGTAGAGCGGCGCTCCAGCTTGGTCGCGGATCAGGGCGACGTTCACTTCAGCAATCAGGATCGAGCCATCTTTACGCTGAAAACGCCGCTCATAGATGGGCATCACCACGCCTTGAAGCAGCTGCTCGCGGACATCTTGGCTTTGTGGCACTTCATCCGGGGCGACCAGATCATGCACGCTCATCTCCAACAGTTCGGCGGTAGTAAACCCGAACATTTCACAAGCGCGCTGGTTCACTTCGCGGTGAATACCGGACATGCCGATGATGAACACCGCGTCATTCGTGTGATCAAACAGGGCGCGGTAGCGCCGTTCGTTGAGGCTGGACTCGTTCGTCGGCAGCAGGTTGGCTGACACTCGGGAGTACGATGAGGTGTTTGCGTTATCTGGGAGCATAGGTCACTTCGATCACCACCACTACTGATCTTTTAGTGTACGGACAAACATAGTTCACAACAATAGTGTGTGAATCCCGCATGAGAAATGCCGCGCAGAGCAATCGCAATACACTTCGTTATCTTATAATAGAGCCGACGGTAGACATAGGAGGAGAACCATGACGATGCGACAGAACGAGTCCGGCCAATCACGGTCGATCATGTCCATGGTCCGCACAGGCATGGCGGTCTATGATGCCAATGGCGATCACATCGGTAAGGTGGAGGATCTGTACTTCGGCGCGGATGCCGATGCCTCACTGCTGGACGCTTCCGGCGCGGCGACGACCGGCATGGCCCGGACCACGCGCGGTGGCGGAGTGCTCGACGACTTGCTGCGGGCGGTGTTCGCGGACGACCGCCTGCCCGAAACGCTGCGCAATCGCCTGATGAACGAAGGGTTTATCCAGATCGAACCGGGCACCCTGCTGGGCGGCGATATGTTCGCGACGCCTGACCAGATTGCGGGGGTGACAAACGATGGTGTGCGCCTGAGCATCGAAAGAAAACAGCTCATCCAGGAGTAGGACCCGAATTAGACCGCAGGTAGAAAAACGACGAGCCCCAGCGGTGGGCTGGGGCTCGTCGTCTGCGTCGGGTGAGTTCGCTATGGACTACCCGTTACCCTTTTCCTTCTCGGCGCGCTTGCGAGCGAGCGCTTCTTCGCGCTTGCGCAGACGTTCGGCCTTGGCGGCTTCTTCGTCTACGACCGGCGCAGCCTGAGCCTGCGTCTCGACCGTTTCCGCGGCGCGAGCAGTCGCCGCGGTGCTGGCACTCGCCGCCGCTGCCGGCTCGCTGGTCGCCGCCACCGGGCCGGGAGCCACGGCCGCGGGAGCCGCGGGCTTCGGCGCTGCCGCGGCCTTCGCCGCCGCATCCGCCTGCTTCTTCTTTTCCTTGATCACGTCCGGATGTTCCCACCCGCCGCGCGCTTCGGCTTCTTCCGCCGCCGTGGTCGGCGCGATGGTCTTCCAGTAGCTGAACGGCTTGCCGAGCTTCTGCTTATCGTAGATGTGATTCTGCGTGCGGTCGTAGCTCGCCAGTTCGTAGTTGTGATCCATCTTGATCGCATCGAACGGGCAGAACTCCGCGCAGTAGCCGCAGTTCATGCAGATGTCGATGTCGATGAAGAAGGCTTCCGGTTCGGGAATCGGGCGCTTGGTCACCGGGTCTTCACCGCGCACAATCCAGATGCACTGGGGCGGGCAAACCTTGGCGCAGATGCCGCAGCTCGTGCACCAGTCATGGCCGGGACGATCCGGGTGATCCGCATCTTCCTGCACGAGGAAGGGAATGAAGCGGAAGCGTTCCGGCACGGCCAGCTTCTCATCGGGATACTGCACCGTGTAGATACCTTCGGAGTCGAGGCTCTGGCGGCGGGTGAACACCGTTTCGTCACCGAGGAGTTTCGCCCCTGCCCCACGCAGGTCTTCGACATAGCTGTTAATGAAATGGCGGAACGTGACGCCCAGCCCTTTCAGAATACCTAATCCGTACATAGATTCGCGCTCCTAACGATCCGTCTCACCCAACACGATGTCGATGCTGCCGAGGATCGCCACCACGTCGGCCACCTTGTGGCCCTTGCACATTTCGCCCAACGCCGTCAGGTTGATGAACGATGGGGCGCGGACGTGATACCGCCACGGGTTCTGCGTGCCCTTCGGATCGCCCGCCGACACGACATAGTAGCCGAGTTCACCCTTGGGGTTTTCCACGCGGCCATACGACTCGCCGAGCGGAACGCGCGGCGTGTGCAGCTTGCTGCCCGCAAGGATCGGTTCGCCCTTGGTCGCTTCGAGGCGCGGCAGAATCTGCTTGAGAATGCGGATGCTCTCGCGCATTTCGTCGAGGCGCAGCAGGTAACGGTCGTAGATGTCACCGTGCTGGCGCACCGCGATGTCGAAGTCGAGTTCCGGATAGATGCCGTAGGGATCCGCGCGGCGCACATCGTACGGCACACCACTCGCGCGGAGCAGCGGGCCAGCGGCGCTGGCATTGATCGCCAGTTCCGGCGGCAGGTAACCGACGCCAATGGTACGCGTGCGGATGATTTCGCTGTCGCTCAGGAAATTGTCGAGGTCGTCAATCGCGCGCGGCAGACGCTCATTGATGAGCTCAGTCAGATAGTCCATCGTGTTGAAGTCGCGCACGCGGTCGTTAAGCAGATTCGCCACCCCACGAATACGATCCGGCAGGTCTTTCGAGACGCCGCCAAAGCGCATGTAGTTGCACATCATGCGGCTGCCCGCCGTCGCTTCGAAGAAGTCCAGCACCTTCTCACGTTCGGCAATGGCATACAACGCGGGCGTGAAGAACGCGCCGAGGTCGTTGAGCAGGAAGCCAATCGCCCAGAAGTGATTGACGATCCGGGTGAGTTCGGCCATCAGTACGCGGATGACTTCCGCACGGTAGGTCGGCGGTTGGTAACGCGCGCCCTTCGCCAGCAAGCCTTCGACGGCCATCGCATAGCCCCAGTTATTGCTCATGCTGGCAATGTAGTCGAGGCGATCCGTGAACGGCATGTTGTGCAGGTAGGTGTTGCGCTCCCCGATCTGCTCGTGGTTGCGATGCAGATAGCCCATAACGGGTTCGAGATGCTCAATAGTTTCGCCGTCGAGCTGGATGACCATGCGGAACACGCCGTGCGTGCTGGGGTGATGCGGCCCGAGGTTAACGACGAGCTTATCCGTCTTGATGCCGCCGCCGTCTTCGAGGTCACTCGCGTCCACACCCAACCCCATGCTGCCATACAGGCTGGATTCGGTCGTGTCGGTCAGCTTGCTCAGGTCGAGATCCGCCGGATACTTGACGTTCTTGCCGTAGGCGTTCAGCTCTTCGGCGCGGCGCACATAGCCCTTGGGCCAGCGGCTTTCAAACGGCTTGTGTTCTTCTTCGTAGTAGGCTTCTTTCCAGTCCTTACGCATCGGGTGGCCATCAAAGCCGTCCCATAACAGAATGCGCTTGAGGTTGGGGTGACCGCTGAAGCGGATGCCATACAGGTCGTAGATTTCGCGTTCCTGAAAGTCCGCGCCCTGCCACACGTCGATGACCGACGGTACTTCGGCATTGTCACGCGGGGTCTGCGCCTTGAAGAGGAGCGCCGGACCGCCGGATGTGCGGTACGCGTGATAAACGACTTCCATCTGGTCTTCGATGCCCAGATAGTCGACACCGGTCACGCTCGACAGGTAGTCAAAGCCGAGATCATCCTTGAGCGCGCGCGCGACTTCGGGCAGCTGCGTGCGATCCACAATGACGCCGCTGTAACCCGGACGCGTATCCGCCTTGATCGCACCGGGGAACTTCTGGTTCAGGTAGTCGACGGCATTTTCAATCGATCCCGTCGTCAGAGGGGCAAGCGTTTGATCGACCATTTACTCACTCTTTCCTTGCGCGGCACGCTTCCGCGCCAACGCTTCTTCGCGCTTCCGCAGGCGTTCGGCCTTTTCGGGGTCGTCAGCCGCATCCGCCGCCTTGGGCGCCGCGACCGCAGGCGCCGCCGCCGGTTTTGCCGCCGCCGCAACCTTCTTCGCCTTCTCGACCACGTCAACCGCCGCCTTGGGCAGTTCACGCGCGCCGAACGGCAGACCGGCCGCCGCGGCCTGCGCCTGCTGACGAATTAATTCCATCTGGCGCGGGTCGATGACGTCCGGCCCGAGGATCGGCACCGGGACAGGATCCGACGGACCGACGCCGTACCACGGAATGTCGTCCATATCCATGAGCGACTGACCGTCAATGCGCTGCTGCAGGCTGATCAAGCCGAACATGAGCGCCTGCGGGGTGGGCGGGCAGCCGGGCACGTACACATCGACCGGGAGGTACTGGTCAATGCCAGAAACGACGTTGTAGCCTTCCTTGAAGGGGCCACCGCCGCTGGCGCACGCGCCCATCGCCAGAACGTATTTCGGTTCCGGCATCTGGTTGTAGAGGCGGACAATCGGCACGACCATCTTCTTCGTCACCGTGCCGGAAACGATCATCAGGTCAGCTTGACGCGGGCTGGCGCGCATCACTTCCATCCCGAAACGGGCCAGGTCGTAACGCGATGCGGCGGTGCAGATCATCTCAATCGCGCAGCAGGCCAAACCGAACAGCAGCGGCCACATCGAATTGCGGCGGCTCCAGTTATAGATGCGGCTCAGGCTGGTGATGGCGACGTTGTCCTGCAATTCCGTCGGGACGGGAAACTCGGTGCTTTGCAGTTCACGTAGATCAATTTGGCTCATTCAGAGCTGTCCTCCTCGTACCACTCCCGTAGAATATCCCGGAGGATACCCTCGTTCGCTAATCGCGGGTCATCCGCGAACTCTGGTAACTCGACAATCATGCGGTACAACTGATCCATTCCTACGGACTCGACCGGCACGTCAGGATAACGCTCCATGAGCGTGAGGACAATTTCGTAGGAGTTTTCCCAATACAACAACATCCGATACCTGTATTTTACCGCAAGTCGCGCTCAAATCCGAGTGTCGGACACGCCTTAGGCAATTACCCTTCGCGATTGTCGATTTGCGCGCGCTGTAAGCGTCCGCTGTAATCGACATAGACCGACTTCCATTCGGTGAAGCTGTCCAGCGCCGTCGACCCGGCTTCGCGCATGCCGTTGCCCGTGCCGCGCGTGCCGCCGAACGGGAACTGAATTTCCGCGCCCGTCGTGCCGTGATTGATATAGACGATACCCGTCGTCAGGTCACGGATGGCGCGGAACGCGGCGTTCACATTTTCGGTGAAGATGCTGCTCGACAGGCCGAACGGCACACCGTTGTTGACTTCAATCGCCTGTTCCAGCGAGTCGACTTCGATCATCGAGAGCACCGGCCCGAAGATTTCTTCGCGGGCGATGCGCATGGTCGGCGTGACGCCGCCAAACAACGTCGGGCTGTAGAAATAGCCGCGTTCGGTGTTGGGGCGACCGCCGCCGATCAGAATTTGCGCGCCTTCGTCGCGACCAATGCCGACGTAGCGTTCAACCTTCTCTAACGCCTTCGCGTTAACGAGCGGGCCAACTTCGACGCCGTCTTCCAAGCCATAGCCGACTTTGAGCGTGCGCGCGCGTTCGGCGAGCGCCTCGACCAACTGCGCTTTAATGTCCTTGTGGACGATCAAGCGGCTCGTAGCGGTGCAGCGCTGCCCGGTCGTGCCGTAGGCGCTCCACGTGATCGCCTTGCTCGCGAGCTCAAGATTCGCATCATCCATGACGATGATCGCGTTCTTGCCGCCCATCTCCAGGCAAACTTTCTTGCCCAACGACGCGGCTTTCTGGTACACCTTCAAGCCGGTGTCGGTCGAACCTGTAAACGAGATCACGCGCACGTCGGGGTGTGCGACGAGCGCGCCACCGACATCACCCGCACCCAACACCAGATTGAGCACGCCGGGGGGCAAACCCGCATCTTCGAAGACCTTGACGAAAGCCGCCGCGACGGCGGGCGTCTCTTCGCTCGGCTTCCACACGACGGCATTACCGGCTACCAGCGCGGGCAGCATCTTCCAGCTCGGCACAGCGACCGGGAAGTTCCACGGTGTCACCAAGCCGACGACGCCGACCGAGTCGCGGAGCGCCATGCCGAACTTGTCCGGCATTTCGACGGGCGCGGTATAGCCAAGCATGCGCCGCCCTTCCCCGCCCATGTAATACGCCATGTCGATGGCTTCCTGCACATCGCCGCGCGCTTCGGAGAGCACCTTGCCCATTTCCTGAGTCATCAGGCGCGCGAGCGCTTCCTTGCGTTCGGTGAGGAGCTGCGCGACCGCATAGAGCACTTCGCCGCGCCGGGGCGCAGGCGTCAACCGCCAACCGCGATACGCCGCCTTCGCCGCCTGCACCGCCGCGTCGACCTGCTCGACCGTGGCTTTGGCAATCGGCGCGATCAGCTCTTCGGTCGCGGGGTTGCGTGACTCAAACGTCTCGCCCGACTCCACCCATTGACCGCCAATGTAATGGCGTACAAGTTCAGACATTTCTTTCCTCAAGAAAAGGTTATTTTGCAGATGGTGAGTATAAAAAGCCCATCTGCGTTTGTCAACGATTTCACAAATGACGCGATGGTGTTTTCATCGTAGGGGCGCACGGCCGTGCGCCCCTACAAACGCAATAACACGGAATGCTTACGCCCCTTCGGAGACCTGCACGCTCGATCCCTGTTCGCTGACCGAGGCTGCGCGCGCTGTGCAGCCCAACCCGAGTTCGGCGTACACCATTTCTAAAGCAGAGACGACTTGCAGCGCCGTTTCGTGACTCGCGCAGACCGCGCACAGCGTCGGACCTGCCCCGCTGATCACCAGTGCCAGCGCGCCCGCGGCTTTGGCCGCGCGCCGCGCTTCGAACAGACCCGGCATGAGATGCGCCCGAGCAGGTTCAACCACGACGTCGGCTTCCATCGCCGCGGCCATGCTTTCGAGATCGTCGGTGTAAATGGCGCGGATCAAACGGGCGACTGAACCCGTCTGCTTGACCATGCTCTTGAGCGGGATCTCTTTGGGCAGCACCGCGCGCGCCATCGCCGTCGCGACTTCGACATGCGGCGTGACCAGCGCGAGGCTGAGTCCGCGCGGAATGGGCAGGCGTTCGATTTGATGCGCTTCGATGCCATAGCTCAACGTGATGCCGCCGAACAGGCACGGCGCAACATTATCAGCGTGGTAGCCGCTGGCAATCGCCTCACCGTCCAGCGACGGTGCGAGGAGTTGGTCACGGGTGAGCGGTTCACCAAGAAGCGCGTTGACTGCGACCGCCGCGCCCACCGCGCTCGCCGCGCTGCTGCCGAGACCGCTGGCCGCGGGCAAGCCCTTCTGAATGGTAAGCGCCACACCTTGCGTCGAACCGGCAGCGCGCAAGACGCTCAGCCCGGCGACACAGGCGGTATTCTTGTTCGGATCACGCGGAAGCTTGCCGCCATCCCCTTCGATCCCGGCGACGGTGACGCCGGGCGTGTCGGAAAACTCGGCGCTGATGGTATCGCCAGGGTTGTCCAGCGCGAGTCCTAAAATATCGAAGCCAACACCGATGTTCGCCACCGTGGCGGGGGCAAAGGCAACCGCTTTATTCACGAACTGTCCTTAACTTGGGCAAAACGAACAAAACACGGGAAGTATAACATGGATTGTATGTCAGCGCCCAAGTCATTACAATCGGGGCGTATCCATTGAAATGAGGTGCCGTATGTTGAGCGTGCTTGAGTGCATGAACTGTCATCATCAATACCCCGTCGACCAAGTCATCTACACCTGTTCGACTTGCGGCGGCTTGCTCGATCTCAAGCACGACATGGATTGGCTGCGTAAAACTGTCACCCGTGAGTTGTTCGATTCCCGCCTTGGGACGCTCGACTTTCCGTATAACAGCGGCGTGTGGCGCTACAAGGAAATGATCTACCCGGACGTTGACCCTACCCTGATCGTCAGCCGCCCGGAAGGCAATACGAACCTGTACCCGTCGCCGCGCTTGTCGAAGTGGGTCGGCGTGGAGAAGCTGTACCTGAAGCATGAAGGCGAAAACCCGACCGGATCGTTCAAAGATCGCGGTATGACGGGCGGCCTGACGCAGGCGCAGGTGCTCGGCATGAAGAAAGTCGCGTGCGCCTCGACGGGCAATACGTCGGCGTCGCTGGCGGCGTACGCGGCGTGGAGCGGTATTCAGGGAATCGTGCTGTTCCAGAACAAGCAGATCGCGCTCGGCAAGCTGTCGCAAGCGGTCGCGTATGGCGCGACGTGCATCCGCATCGCCGCCGACTTCGACCGCAATCTCGAACTGGTGCGCGAAATATCGGAAAAGCTCGGCATTTATGTGCTCAACTCGGTCAATCCGTTCCGCCTTGAGGGGCAGAAATCGATCATGATCGAGACGATCCAGCAGTTGCGCTGGCAAGTCCCCGACTGGATCGTCGTGCCCGGCGGCAATCTCGGCAACAGCTCGGCGTTTGGCAAGGGGCTGCGCGAAATGTACGAGATTGGCCTGATCGACCGCCTGCCATCGCTGGCGATCATTCAGGCGGAAGGCGCGAATCCGTTGTACCGCGCGTATCAGAACGGTTTCACGAACTACCAACCGATGGAAGCTGATACGATTGCCACGGCGATCAAGATTGGCAACCCGGTCAACTACCCCAAGGCCGTACGTGCGCTGCAATGGACGGAAGGCGTGGTGGAACAGGTCACCGATCAGCAGATCATGGACGCGAAAGCGCTGATCGACGCGCAAGGCATTGGGTGCGAACCCGCGTCGGCGTGCTCGCTGGCGGGCGTCAAGAAGCTGGTCGAAAATGGGGTAATCAAGCCGCATGAGACGGTGGTCGGCATCCTGACGGGTCACGTGTTGAAAGACCCGGATGCCACGATTGCCTACCACGAAGGGCTGCTGGACGACATCGAGTCGGCGTTCCCGAACCGGGTGTTCGCGGCCAAGCCGACGGTCGAGTCACTGGCGGAAGTCATCAACGACGCGAACTTAACGCCAGCATAAAAGCAAGAAACGCCAAGATTAAACGCAAAGGCGCGAAGACGCAGAGACGCAAAGGAGTTAGTAGAACAATTCCTTTGCGTCTTCGTGTCCTTGCGTCTTTGCGTTGAGTCTTGTGCTTGTTACTGGCGGAAGCGGACTTCCCACAGGTTCTGAATCTGCGGGTACTCCTGACGGGCGCGGATGCCGGACAGCGCCTGTTCCAGATCGTTGATGATGTCGTCGGTGTCTTCAATGCCGACGGCGAAGCGCACTAGATTGTCTTTGATCCCCAACGCGAGGCGTTCTTCGGTCGTCTTTTCGAAGTAGCTCATCAGCGCGGGCTGCTCGATCAGGCTTTCGACCCCGCCGAGGCTCGGCGCGATGTACGGAATGCGCATGCGGTCGATGAAATCACTGGTCGTCTTGAGGTCACCCTTCACTTCGAAGGTCACCACGCCGCCGAACGCGTCCATCTGCGAAGCCGCGACGGTGTAATCGGGGTGCGATTTCAGGCCGGGATACCACACGCGGTCAATCGACGGGTGCGCTTCGAGGAAGCGCGCGACTTCGAGCGCCGTTTCGTTCTGCTGCTGCACGCGCACGCCAAGCGTCTTGATGCCGCGATCCACCAAATAGGCTGCATGCGGATCGACCACGCCGCCGAGCACACCGCGCGCGTCACGCAGCGCCTTCATGCGGTCGCCCTGCCCCACAATCACGCCCGCCAGCACATCGTTGTGCCCCGCGAGGTACTTGGTCGCGCTGTGCAGCACAAAGTCGATGCCCCATTCCAGTGGACGCTGATTGACCGGCGTCGCAAACGTGCTGTCGATGAGCGTGAGCACACGGTGCTTCTTGCCAATCTGGGCGATGCGTTCAAGATCGGCGATGCGGAGGTAAGGGTTGGTCGGGCTTTCGGAGATGATGATGCGGGTTTTCTTGGGGATGATGGCGCTTTCCATCGCTTCGTAGTCACCCATGTGGACGACGGTCGTTTCAATGCCGAAACGCTTGAGGAAGGTCAAACAGAATTGGCGGGTGCGGCGATAACAGTCGTCCGTGATGACGATGTGCGACCCCGCCGGGAGGATGGTCAGCAGCAGCGAGGTGATCGCGTTCATGCCCGAGGCGTACAGTACCGCATCATCGCCGCCATCCAGCGCCGCCAGCTTGCGTTCGACCGCGGTCACGGTCGGGTTGCCATAGCGACCGTATTCCTCACGGTCTTCGCCATCGCCCCACGTCTTACGTTCCATAAAATCGATCAGCTCTTGCGTATCGCTGAAGGTATACGTCGCTGTCTGCACGATCGGCGCGGTGAGTGAGTTGTAGGCTTTGGCGCGCTTCGTCCCGCCATGGACTGAACGTGTTTTGCTTCCCCGATTGTTACCATTGAGCATGATCAACTGTCTCCACACCATACAATAAAACCCCACCGTGGCACTCGCTCCACACGGCAGGGTTCGGGAATAAAAAGAGACTTCGGCATGAAGTCTCTTTGAGGTCGTAACCTGGGTCACCAGAAGTACGCTCTCATCTTCCAGAATAATCTGCCGGACTTAGCACCTTCCCGCACCGATAAGGCTGGTGTAGGGGTTGCCGCGAGTTCATCGAGCCGTACTCTCCCTCGCTCTGGATAAGAGTGTTGCGCTATGGGGTTTGTTAACGTACTTGGAGAGGACTATAGCATGCTTTTGGTGTGCTGGCAAGCAGGCAATTCGGCCACCCGTCATTACCTATCCACAAGCGGAGGAGTCCCGCTATACTTATGAGAGCAGGATCAGATAGCAGTGGTCAAGGTGGCGATGGAAGATAAGTACGTCGGCATTATGCTGATGAGCGGCGTGGATGACGGTCTGCTGCTCACCTTTGGGGATGACGCTGGGTCGCAGGACGGCGGCGATTGGACGCTGACCATCGGGCGCAAGGAAGACAATGATGTGTGCCTGCGCAATGACACCTATAGTTCGCGGTATCATGCCAAACTGCATCGGCGTGACCAGGGGTGGTGGCTGGAAGACTGCGACAGCAAAAATGGCACCTTTATCGAAGATAACGTGGATGACCAGCGCGTGACGGGCACCATTCCGTTGATCGACGGTCAATTGTTCCGCGTCGGACGCACGTGGATGCGCATTCAGCCTGCCGAATAACCGCGAATACAGACCAAAGACAAAGACTTATGGCAACGATTGGGCTTCGAGACATTCTGATCAACGCGCGGCAGGAATCCTTCCGCATGAATCACTACTACCTCGGCGTTGAGCATCTGTTCATTGGCCTGCTGGACATTCAAAGCGGCCTGACCGGAACGCTGCTCGAAGAACAAGGGTTGACGCCGCAGTATGTGGTCGATGCGATCCGCCGTTTGACAGGCAAAGGCAACCGTCAGCGCCTGTGGGCGGGCGTGCCCGATACACCGCGCACCAAGGTCGTGTTGAGCATCGCCAACGACCTCGCGCTCGAAGCGCACCGCCCGGAAATTGACGAGCGCGATTTGCTGCTGGCGATCCTCGAAGAGAATGACAGCATCCCCGTGCGCGTGCTGCGCAAGCTCGAAACTAATCTGGAGCGGTTGCGATCTGAGGCGCGCACGCGGGCCCTCACCGACGCCCCCGCCCAGTCGTATATCAAGATCGATTTTGGGCAGGACTTCGACGGGACCTTCGCCCTTTCCGACCAGACGATTGCGCTGCTGCGGCGCATGTTCCACGGCTACAGTCAGATTCGCATTGAGCGGCGGCTGATGGGCGGATACACAGCCGCACTCATCCTCGTGGTGACGCCCATCGGGACGGATCGCATGGAGGACGCCGCGGTCGTGGTCAAAATCGACACGGCAGATATCGTGCTGGATGAAGCGCAGCGCTACGAGCAGCATGTTAAGAATTCACTGCCGCCGCTCACCGCGCGTCTGGAAGACAAACCGACGACGTCGGAGACGTCTGACCTCGCCGGGCTGAAATACACGTTCGTCGCTGGGACGGACAACAACGCACAGGACTTGCGGACCGTCGCTCAGAAGATCGGCGTGGACAACCTCGGTGACTGGCTGCGGCGTGAACTCTACCCCTACTTCGGCAAAACGTGGTGGCAGCAGCGCCGCGAATTCAGCTTTCAGGTGTGGACGGAATATGATTGGCTGCTGCCGCCGCTGCTCACCCTCGAATACGTGGGCGAAGAGGACGGTTCCGCGCCCATCACTGCGATCAAAGAGCCGATCAAACGCAAGCGCATCAACGAACTGCACTACGGCGACGTGATCTCCATCGAAGGCTTCATCGTGCAGCGCGTCAATCGCGAGAAAAACTGGATACAGCTCGCACTCGGCAAGGGCGCGGAAGCGGCTAAGCGCGCCTACAAGATTCAGGTGCGCAATGTCAACCTGTCCCGCGACACCTTCTACCGCGGTGAGACGGTCGATCGATTGATCGGACGCGTGTGGCAAACCCGCGAAGAAGCGCTGCTGCGCGCCGCCAGTTCGCTCGACCCAGATTTTGATTACCGCGCGGCGACCATCCCCGTGATCGGCATCCGTCCGGATGCACTGCCCAACCCCGTCTACGCCTACGACGATTTATTGGATCGCTACGTAAACGGCTCGTTCAGCAAGATCCACGGTGACCTGCATCTCGGCAACATCCTCGTCGGGCCGAACAGCAGTGCCTTCCTGATCGATTTTGCGCAGACGCGCGACGGCCACACCCTGTTCGACTGGGCGTCGCTGGAAATCAGTCTGCTGAACGATATTGTGATGAAAGCGGCAGGCGATTCGTGGCAGGGCGCGCGTGATGTGCTGCGGTTGATCGCGGCGTTGAACGCAGGGAACGCGCCGGGGGTCAGCCCGACCAGCGTTACCATGCAGCCTATCAGCGCGATTCGCGAGATTGTGCGCGAGTGCCTCGCCGTGCCGGATCAGTGGGATGAGTACTACATAGCGCTGGCAATGGCGTCGATGCGGGCGTTCACGTGGGACACCATGTCGATTGGCGGACGGCGGCTGACGTATCTGCTGGCGGCGCTCACCATGAATCTGCTCCAGCATAAACTGAGCGGCGCAGGGTCGTTCGACACGCTGTCCACCGATCAACCGCAAGATGAGTAAAAATAGCGATTAGCCGTTAGCCATCGCAGCGCAAAGAGTTAAAAAGCCGCTTTGCCTATGGCGAACCGTCTTTGCGTTAACTGTGTTCTCAGATCTTTTCTGCGACGGCCTGCGTGAATTCGGTCGTGCTGACAAAGCTGCCGCCGCGCGGCGCGATATCCGCCGTGCGCGCGCCCTGATCCAAGACGCTCTCAACCGCCGCTTCGACTGCCTTAGCTTCCGCTTCCAGATTCAGGCTGTAACGCAGCAACATGGCGGCGCTGAGGATCGCGCCGGTCGGGTTTGCCTTGCCCTGCCCCGCAATATCCGGCGCGGAGCCGTGCACCGGTTCGTACAAACCGAGACCGTCTGCACCGAGCGACGCCGACGGCAGCATGCCGAGTGACCCCGCCAGCACCGACGCTTCATCGCTAAGGATGTCACCGAAGATGTTGCTGGCGACCATCACGTCGAAGCTCGCTGGACGCGTGATCAGGTGCATGGCGCACGAATCGACCAGCGCGTGATCGAGCGCGACATCAGCGTAATCTTCCGCCACCTTGACGACCGTCCGCCGCCACAGACGCATGGAGGCCATGACGTTCGCCTTGTCGACCGAGGTCAGCTTCTTGCGCCGCCCCTGCGCCGCCCGGAAAGCGATGTGCGCGATGCGTTCAACTTCCGGCACGGTGTACAATTCGGTGTCGTAGGCCGAGTCGCCGTCGCCTTGTTCCTGCCGCGGCCCAAAGTAGATGCCGCCCGTCAATTCGCGCACGATCAGCATGTCGACGCCATTGAGCAGTTCAATGCGCAGCGGGCTGTACTGTGCCAGCGCGGGGTAGGTCTTGACCGGACGCAAGTTGGCGAACAGACCAAAGTGCTTGCGAATTTTGAGCAGACCCTGCTCAGGGCGCACCGCCGCGGTGGGGTTATCCCACTTGGGACCGCCGACCGCGCCCAGCAGAATCGCGTCTGACTGTTCGCCGGTGCGCAGCGTCTCTTCAGGGAGTGCCGTGCCGGTCTTGTCGATGGCGATGCCGCCGATCAGCGCTTCTTCATACGAGAATTCGTGACCAAACCGCGACGCGACCTTGTTCAGCACGGCAACCGCCGCGCTGGTAACTTCCACGCCAATCCCGTCGCCGGGCAGTACTGTGATCTTTGCTTTCATCCATGCTCTCCTAAAAGAAATGAAACCGCAGAGAACGCAGAGAACGCAGAGCAATTTACTCTGCGTTCCGAGAGCACGCCGCGGATAGAGTTCTCACATCTCTAGAGGTTATAACCTCTGCAAATCGCTGACCGTACGCTCGTTCTGCACGTTGCCGGTGTTGAGTGTGCCCTGCGGCTCGATCAGCATGACGTGCACTTCCTGTTCGGCGACGGGCAAATGCTCGACACCGCGCGGGATGATGAGGAATTCGCCTTCGTCCAGCCACACATCGCGATCCCGAAACTTGAGCAGGAGGCGTCCCTTGACCACAAAGAACATCTCGTCCTGTTCGTCGTGCTGATGCCAGACGAACTCACCGAGCAGCTTGACGAGCTTCACGTCCATGCCCTGCACAGAGCCGACGATCTTCGGACTCCAGTGTTCGGCAAACTGGCTCAACTTGTCCGCCACATTCACTTTGTCCATGCTGACCTACCTTTTTGATTTAGGACGAAACATGAATCGTCCTGATCGTAACGCCCCATCTGTCTCTCCTCCCTAAATTCAGGGAGGGGACGGGGTGGGGTCGGAAGTGGCGGACGCGATGAAGCGCGTCCCTACGAAAGACAGGTCAGGCTTGAATTTCCTGCTGTTCCTGCTCGGCGGCGATACACACGCCATACTCGACGCTGTCCGCCAGCGCCAACCAACTCGCGCGAATGATGTTCGCGCCCGCGCCAACGGTGCTCCACCGCTGCGTGCCGCTCTGCGTTTCGATCATCACGCGGGTCGTCGCCGCGGTGCCGTTCTCCCCATCGAGGATACGCACTTTGTAGTCGGCCAGTTGGAAATCGGCGATCTGCGGGTAGCGCATGACGAGCGCCTTACGCAGCGCCAAGTCGAGCGCATTGACCGGGCCGTTGCCTTCGCCTGCCGTGAGTACGATCTCGCCGTCCACGTCGAGCTTGACGATGGCCTGCGCCTGGCCACCGCGCCCGCGCCGTTCTTCGACGATCACGGTGAAGTCGACCAGTTCAAAGATCGGCTTGTAATCTGGTTTGGCGCGATGCAAGCGCACGGCGACGGAAGCCTCTGCACCTTCAAAGACGAAGCCCTGAGCTTCCAGCCGTTTGATCTCTTCGAGCACTTTGACCGCTTCGCTCGTGCCCACGTCGAGGCCAAGTTCTTCGGCTTTGCTGAGCAGGTTGCCCTGCCCCGATAGATCCGACACGAGGATGCGCATCTCGTTGCCGACCATCTCCGGGTCGATGTGCTGGTAGCTGTGGATGTTGCGACGCATAGCGGCAACGTGGATGCCGCCTTTGTGCGCGAACGCACTCTTGCCGACATACGCCAGATGGTTATCCGGCGCAAGATTGGCGATTTCCGCGACCGAACGCGACACGAGCGTCAGAAAACGCAGATCGCGATCCGGCAGGCAGTCATAGCCCATCTTCAACTGCAAGTCAGGAATGATGCTGCAGAGATTGGCATTGCCGCAGCGTTCGCCGTAGCCGTTGATCGTGCCCTGTACCTGCGTCGCGCCCGCCTCCACCGCTGCAAGTGAGTTAGCGACCGCCAGTTCGCCATCGTTATGGGTGTGGATGCCGACTTGCACCTGCGGGAAAAGTTCGCGCGCAGTATGGACGAGTTTGGCGACTTCCCACGGCAGGGAACCGCCGTTGGTATCGCACAGGCAGATCCAGTCCGCGCCGGAGTCAACCGCGGCGCGCAGCGTGTCAAAGCCATATTCGTAGTCGAGCTTCACGCCATCAAAAAAATGTTCGGCGTCGTAGATGACCTCTTTGCCAATGCTCTTGAGGTAGCGAATGCTGTCACCAATCATGCGCAGGTTTTCTTCAGGCGTCGTTTGCAGCACATCGGTGACGTGCAGCATCGACGTTTTGCCGACGACGGTCACGACGGGCGTTTCCGCTTCGACCAGCGCGCGAATGTTCGGGTCGGTTTCGGTATCCACGTTTTTGCGGCGGGTCGAACCGAAGGCGGCAATCTTCGCGTTCTTGAGCGGAATTGACTTGACCTGCTGGAAATACGCGGCGTCCTTGGGGTTCGACCCCGGCCATCCGCCTTCGATGTACGCCACGCCCATGTCGTCGAGCAAGCGCGTCACGCGCAGCTTGTCCGCCACCGACAGCGAAATCCCCTCGCGCTGAGTGCCATCGCGCAGTGTGGTATCGTAGATCGCTACTCTCGTCATCTTGATTGCGCCTTTGTTTCCATTTGCAGTACCCAATCGGACACAGCGAAACAAGGACGAGGCATGCCTCGTCCCTACATCCGTGTTCGTGGGGTTTAGACCGTCTTAACGCGCTGCGGGTGATCCGCTTCGTAAGCGGAGATTTCGGTTTCGAGCATGAGCAGATAGCCCATCTGATCGACGCCGTTGAGCAGGCAGTGCTTGGAGAAGCCGTCAATCGGGAACGTGACGCCGCGCCCATCGGGCAGCGTGATCGTTTGCGTCTCCAGATTGACACTCACCGCGGTGTTCGGGTCTTCTTCCGCTAGGCTGATGAGCTGGCGGTGCGTTTCTTCGTCCACCTGAATGGGCAGCAGCCCATTCTTGAGCGCGTTGTTGCGGAAGATATCGGCAAAGTAGGTGCTCACAACCGCCTGAAAGCCCGCGCCGACCAGCGCCCATGGCGCATGTTCACGCGAGCTGCCACAGCCGAAGTTGTGCCCGCCGATCAAGACAGACGCGCCCTGATGCTGCGGCTGGTTTAGCACAAAATCCGCCTTAGGCGAACCATCGGCATTGTAACGCCAATCCGAGAACAGCGCCGCCCCTAAGCCGGCCTTGTCGGTCACCTTGAGGTAACGCGCCGGGATGATCTGATCGGTATCGGTATCGTTGATGGGAAGCGCGACGATTTTGCCGCTGAACGTGTTGATCGGTTCCATGTCGTCGTCCTCCTAGACCGTGATCAATTCGCGTACGAGTTCGCGCGGGTCGGTGACCACGCCGCGAATGGCCGTCGCCGCCGCGGTGAGCGGGCTGGCGAGGAAGGTGCGTCCGCCCTTGCCCTGACGACCTTCAAAGTTACGGTTGCTGGTGCTGACCGCGTACTGCCCCGGCGCGAGCTGATCGCCGTTCATGGCAATGCACATTGAGCAGCCCGCTTCGCGCCATTCTGCGCCCGCCTCGCGGAAGATGCGATCCAGTCCTTCGGCTTCGGCCTGCGCCTTAACCTGCTGCGAACCGGGCACAACCATCATGCGGACGTTGTCGGCCACACGGCGCCCCTGAATGAACTTGGCTGCTTCGCGCAAATCGCCAATGCGGCTGTTGGTGCAGCTCCCGAGGAACACAACATCAACGGGCTTGCCGAGCAGCGGCTGATTCGGCTGCAAGCCCATGTAAGTGAGCGCCTTCTCCATCGCCAGGCGCTGTGAGACATCGCCAAACGCCATGGGGTCAGGCGTGCGCCCCGTGATCGGCATGCCCATGCCGGGGTTCGTGCCGTAAGTGATCATCGGGACGAGCTCATCGGCGTTGAGTACGACTTCATTGTCGAAGGTCGCGCCGTCGTCGGTGGGCAGCTTGCGCCACGCTTCGACCGCCCGATCCCACGCTTCGCCCTGCGGCGCATGGGGACGTCCCTTCAAGTATTCGAAGGTGGTGTCATCCGGCGCGACCATACCCGCGCGGGCACCGCCCTCAATCGACATATTGCAGATGGTCATACGGCCTTCCATGCTCAGCGCACGGATCGCATCGCCCATGTATTCGAACACGTAGCCCGTACCGCCACCTACGCCGATCTTGGCGATGATCGCCAGAATGATGTCTTTCGCGGTCACGCCATCTTCAAGGCGACCGTTGACGCGCACCGCCATCGTCTTGGGGCGGTTCTGCAGCAGCGTTTGCGACGCCAGCACGTGCCCGACTTCGCTGGTGCCGATGCCGAATCCCAACGCGCCGAATGCGCCGTGTGTAGCGGTGTGGCTGTCGCCGCACACAATCGTCATGCCGGGCTGCGTGAAGCCCTGTTCCGGCCCGATGACGTGCACAATACCCTGATTGCGCGTGCCGAGGTCGTAGAGCGGAATGCCGAAATCGGCGCAGTTCTTGCGCATCACATCGAGCTGCGCGGCGGCCTGCGTGTCGGTCACCGGGATGATGCCCAGTTCGTTGCGCGGCGTGGTCGGCGTGCTGTGATCCATCGTCGCGAGTGTGCGATCCGGACGGCGGACTTTGAGCCCGCGCTGGCGCAGTTCGGTGAAGGCCTGCGGCGAGGTCACCTCGTGGACGAGGTGCAGGTCGATATATAGTACGGCGGGAAGATCATCCGTCTGCGGACGGACGAGATGATTATTCCAGACCTTCTCGAAAAGGGTTTGTGGCTTGGTCATTGATCCTGTCTCAGTCTAAATACGATTAGATACGGCGTTGAAGGTTCAACACCATGTGCAAACGAAACATGGGCAAGATGGTGCTCATGTAGGAACGCCGTTTCAATATCGGCAGCATCTTTCGCTTGAGGAAGAAACCGAGCGGGGGGAGGGGGGGGGGGGGGGGCGGCACCCCCCCCCCCCCCCCCCCCCCGGGTGGGGGGGGGGGGGGGGGGGGAAACCCCCCCCCCTTTTTCTCCCCCCGGGGGGGGGGGGGGAGGGGGGGGCCCCCGGGGGGGGGGGGGGGGGCCCCGGATGAATTTCGCCTGGAATCCCCCCCCCCCTTCCGCCCCCTCGGGTTCTTCCCTGGCCACGATTCTTCCTCAGATCGTAGTCAGCGCAGCCGCCACGGCAGCCAACGCATGAATTTCGGTGGTATCGAAAGCCTGAACAGGACAATCGGCCTGCTTGATGAGCAGTCCGATCTCGGTGCAACCGAGAATCACGCCCACTGCCCCCTGCGCGACCAACTGATTGACTACGCGCAAGTATTCCGCTTTCGAGTCGGGATTGATGATCCCCAACACGAGTTCTTCATAGATAATGCGGTTCACGATCTGGCGATCCGCCGCGTCGGGCACGATCACGTCCAGTCCGTGAACATCGGTTAGCCGCCCGCGATAGAAGTCCTGCTCCATCGTGTAGCGCGTGCCGAGCAAACCGATCCGCTGGATGCCCGCCGCCTTGATGCGTTCAGCGGTCGGATCGGCAATGTGCATCAGCGGAATGCTCACCGCCGCTTGCACTTCCCGCGCCATGCGGTGCATGGTGTTCGAGCAGATGATCAGCAGATCCGCGCCGCCGCGTTCCAATCGCTGCGCCGCATCGATCATGCGCTCGGTTGCCGAATCCCAATCGCCTGCATGCTGCAAGCGTTCGATCTCCGCGAAGTCGAACGAGAACATGAGCGTTTGCGCGGAGTGCAGCCCGCCGAGGCGCTGCTTCACCGCCTCATTGATCATCCGGTAGTACTCGGCGGACGATTCCCACGAGAGTCCACCGATCAAGCCAATGGTTTTCACCTAAAGCTACCCCATCTCGGTATTGCGCGTAATCCTTGTGTATGGATAAAAGCAACACCCGATAGACCAGACCAAGCCACAAATGAGTATCTATAGCCGTTTTCCGGTTCGACGGGTAAGTCGAGGTCGTGGCACTCAAGTCTACCGAACTGCCTCAGCCACTCTATGACTTCCCCGCCAGACCAACCGCTCACATGTGCTATGATTTCGTCTCTTTGCGCAATCAAGTCAACGACCACAAAATCATAGTTGCACAAGAGATTAATCCCCAATGGCGACGGTCGCCGCTTCGCCTTCCGGCTTGACTGCGCCGAGACCCAACGCAGCGATCATCCGATTGAGCGCCGCCAGGTAGGCTTTGACGCTAGCGACGATGATGTCGCTGTCTGCGCCGTAACCGCCAAACGAGCGCGCCCCGTCGGGTGTTTCAATACGCACGGTCACTTCACCGAGCGCATCAATGCCTTCGGTGACGCTGTGCACGCTGTATTCGATCAGCGTATTGGGCAGGTTGATGATGGCATCGAGCGCCCGATAGCAGGCATCGACCGGGCCAGCGCCCACCGCCGCATGAATATGAACTTCGCCGTCGCCCGTCGAGAGCTTGGCGGTCGCGGTCGGCATGCCCATCGTGCCGGACATCACCTGAATATCGTTCAGATGGAAGAATTCCTGCGGTTTGTGCAGTTCATCGGTCATGAGCGCGGCGAGATCGGCGTCGGTAACGTTTTTTTTCGCGTCGGCCAGCACCTTGAAGCGGTCAAAGACCTGCTGCAAACCCTCTTTGTCGAGCGTGTAGCCGAGTTCTTCCAGACGCACTTTCAGCGCATGGCGACCGCTGTGCTTGCCCAAGACCAGACGACTCTGTGTCCAACCGACGCTCTCGGGCGTCATGATCTCATAGGTGCTGGCGTTCTTGAGCATGCCATCCTGATGAATGCCCGCTTCATGCGCAAAGGCATTCGCGCCGACAATCGCCTTGTTGGGCTGGACATGGATGCCCATGTAATTGCTGACCATGCGGCTGGTCTTGACGATCTCTTTGGTGTTGATGTGCATGCCGACATTGTAGTAATGCGGACGGGTGGCCAGCGCCATCGCGACTTCTTCGAGGCTGGTGTTGCCCGCGCGTTCGCCAATCCCGTTGATCGTCACTTCGACCTGCCGTGCGCCCGCCATCACCCCCGCCAGCGTATTCGCCGTCGCCAGCCCCAGATCGTTGTGGCAGTGCACCGACCAGATCACGCCGCTGCCCTTCCCGGCGCCGGGAGTTAGCTCAATCAATCGGGCGATCACGTCGTGCCACTCGCCGGGCGTCACATAGCCGACGGTGTCGGGGATGTTGAGCGTCCGCGCGCCGCAGGCGACGGCCAGCGCACACACTTCCACCAGATAATCCGGATTGGTGCGTCCGGCATCCATCGGGCTGAATTCAACATCGGGCGACAGGCTGGCAGCGAGCGTCACCGCTTTGCGGATCGCATCCAGCCCCTGCTGATAGGTGAAGCCAGTCTGGTACTTGAGGTGAATGTCAGACGTGCCGAGGAACGTGTGAATGCGCGGCTTGTGCGCGTCCTTCACGCCTTCCCAGCAGGTGAGGATGTCTTTTTCAACCGCGCGCGCCAACCCGCAGATCGTCGGACTGTCGGGGCCTTGCCCAACTTCACGAGCAACGCGCTGCACGGCGGCAAGGTCGTCGGGGGAGGCGGCGGGGAAACCCGCTTCGATGATATCCACACCCAAACGCGCCAACTGCCGGGCGATCTCCAGCTTTTCCGCGCTGGTCAGCGACGCGCCGGGGCTTTGTTCGCCGTCGCGCAGCGTCGTGTCAAAGAACACCACTACATCTTGATTGACTACACCGTCGTCCATCACGCTTTCCGCCTTTTCCGCATTCCGCCTGTGCAATAAGCCTCAACCGAGCCTGTAGGGGCAGACCTACGTGTCTGCCCTAGTGGGCGCACACACAGGTGCGCCCCTACGGGTGGTGAGGTTAGAAGTCTAATTTTCCTGCTTAATTCGCTTGGCTTTCAGGAACGGCATCATGTCGCGCAGTTCCGCGCCAACCTGTTCGATCAGCAAGCTGTGTTCGGTGTTGCGCCGCGGGCGGAAGTTCGGACGCCCGTTGATGTTTTCGTCGATCCATTCACGGGCGAACGAGCCATCTTGAATGCGCGCCAGCACCCCGGCGAATTGTTCCTTGACCGCTTCTTCAACCATGTCGCCGACGACATAGCCACCGTATTCGGCGGTGTCGCTCACGCTGTACCACATGTAGCTGAGGCCGCCTTCGTACATCAGGTCAACGATCAGCTTAAGTTCGTGCATGCATTCGAAGTAGGCGATTTCCGGCTGATAGCCCGCCTTGACCAGCGTTTCAAAGGCCGAGCGGATGAGCGCAGTCACGCCGCCGCAGAGCACGACCTGCTCGCCGAAGAGGTCGGTTTCGGTCTCTTCCTTGAAGGTCGTCTCGATGACGCCCGCGCGAGTGCAGCCAATCGCCTTGGCATAGGCCAAACCGAGCGCCTTCGCCTGGCCCGTCGCATCCTGATACACCGCCAGCAGACCGGGCGTGCCCGCGCCGTCCTTGTAGACTTCGCGCACGCGGTGACCGGGGGCCTTCGGCGCGACCATCGCCACGTCGACCGAGGCCGGCGGCTTGATCGTGCCGTAGTGGATGTTGAAGCCATGCGCGAACATCAGCATGGAACCGGGCTTGAGATTCGCTTCGATGTCGTCGTGGTAGACCTTCGCCTGCATGGTATCCGGGATGAGCACCATGACGATGTCGGCCTGCTTGGTTGCTTCCGCCACCGAGTAGACCTTGAGGCCATCCGCTTCCGCCTTGGCGCGGCTCTTGCTGCTTTCATGCAGGCCGATGATCACGTTCGCGCCGCTTTCTTTGGCGTTAAGCGCGTGCGCGTGTCCCTGACTCCCATAACCGATCACGGCAATCGTTTTGCCATTCAGCAGCGAGAGATCACCATCTTTGTCGTAGAAAAGCACTGCCATTCGAGAGATTCCTTATTGAGTAGAGAGTAAACGAAAGCTGCATCATCGATGTAGGGGCATGCTGCCCCTACGGGATGGGACTACACACCATACACCTGATACTGCGACGTGTGCCCATTCGCTGTGACGGGGACGACAGGTTCGTAATCAGTGTCCAGAATGCGGACGCCGCGCCCCATCGCCACCACGCCCGTGCGGACGAGTTCCACGATTCCCAGCGGTTTCACATCTTCGATCAGCGCTTCGACAATATCCTCTTGCGCCGCAATTTCCAAAATCGCGACTTCGGGGCCAATGTCGACGATGCGCGCCGGGTAGCGGTCGCAAATCTGCGTGAGCGTGTTGCGCGAGTACGCATCATTCGCGCGCACTTTGATCAGCGCGAGGTCACGGCTGACATAGGGTTCTTGCGAGACGACCGTCACGTCGATGACGTTGATCAGCTTGAGCAGGTTGAGCGCCACGCGGCGCGGGTCCATGCGTCCGCTTTCCAGCACGATGGTCATGCGCGACATGTGCGGCTTGTGGGTGCGCCCGACGGTGAGGCTGTCGACGTTGAAGTTGCGCCGCCGGAACATGCTCGCCACGCGATTGAGGACACCGGGCTTGTTTTCGACCAGCGCCACCAGAATATGTTTAGCTCGTGATTCAGACATTTGCTTTGCTCCGCGTTTCGCTACTTCAGTTCTTCATCAGGCTTGGGACGACGCACCATGTCGTGCAGGGCTGCGCCCGCCGGCACCATCGGGTAGACCATTTCTTCTTTCTGGACGACGTATTCGATCAGCACCGGGCCGGGGGTTTCCCGCGCAAACTTCACCGATGCTTCCATCTGATCGCGGCTCGTGACCTTCATCGACGGGATGCCGTAGGCTTCCGCGAGCTTGCAGAAATCCGGGTTAAACATGGGGGTGGCATTGTAGCGTTCTTCGTAGAAGAGCTCCTGCCACTGGCGCACCATGCCGAGATAGCTGTTGTTAATGATGGCGATGTTGACCTTGATGTTCTCCTGCCGCAGTGTCGCCAGCTCACACAGCGTCATCTGGAACCCGCCGTCGCCGACGATCGCCCACACGTCTTCGTCCGGCTTGCCGAACTTCGCGCCGATGGCGGCGGGCAGGCCGAAGCCCATCGTGCCGAGGCCGCCGCTCGTGAGCATGCTGGCAGGACGCTGATGCGGGTAGTACTGCGCTTCGAGCATCTGGTGCTGCCCCACGTCGGTCACGGTGACGGCGTTACCGTCCGTGAACTTCCACAGGTCATTGACCACCTGCGCGCCGAGCAGCGCGTCTTTGATGTCGCGCTTAAGGATGTCGCGCTCGTCGGCATCTTCGTGCCAATCACGGATGCGGTTCAGCCATTCGCTGTGCTGCTGCGGCTTAACGCTGGGCAGAAGCTGTGACAACACCGTGCGCAGGTCGCCCGCGATCCCCACGTCGACATGGACATTCTTGTTGATTTCCGATGGATCAATATCAACATGAATCTTCTTGGCGTTGGGCGCATATGTCTTGAGCGTGCCCGTCACGCGGTCATCAAAGCGCATACCGAGCGCGATGATGAGGTCGGACTCCTGAATGGCGAAGTTCGACGCCGCGTTGCCGTGCATGCCCATCATGCCGACGGTCAGCGGATGATCTTCCGGCATGGCACCCTTACCGAGCAGCGTCAGCGAGACCGGCGACTGCGTGCGTTCAGCCAGCTCGCGCAGTTCCTGCGTCGCGCCGCCCATCACCACGCCATGTCCGGCGAGGATGATCGGTCGCTGTGCCTTCGCGATCAGTTCGAGCGCAGCGGCAATATCGTCAGCGCTCCCGCCCTGCGGCGGACGGTACCCCGGCAGATGGATTTCATCTTCGGGATACACGAATTCGATGCTTTCGTTCTGCACGTCTTTCGGCACATCGATCAGCACGGGGCCGGGGCGACCAGAGCGCGCAATGTAGAAGGCTTCGCGAATGATATACGGCAGTTCATGCGTGTTCATCACCAGATAATTGTGCTTGGTGACCGGCAGCGTCACGCCCGTCACGTCGCATTCCTGGAAGGCGTCGGAACCGATCACCCCGCGTGAGACTTGCCCGGTGATAGCCACAATCGGGGAGGAGTCCATCATCGCCGTGGCCAGCCCCGTGACCAAATTAGTCGCGCCGGGGCCGCTCGTCGCAATCGCGACGCCGACTTTGCCAGTCGCGCGGGCGTAGCCATCCGCCATATGCGCGGCGCCCTGTTCGTGGCGCACCAGCACATGGTGAATCTGCGGGTACTTCGTCATCGCGTCATAGGTGGGCAGAATCGCCCCGCCGGGATACCCGAACATCACTTCCACCCCTTCGCGGAGCAGACATTCCATGATGATCTCAGCGCCAGTCAGTTTCATTTTTGCATCCTTTGCACAACCAGGTTATCGGTCGCGTAGTCGTCTGGCTCAGCCCGACGATTCCTGTTTCTCAGTCTGATAAACGGGGGTCAGCCACCCGTGACGATCCGCTTTTTCGCCCGACGTGATGGCGAAGAATTCTTCTTGCAGCGCCTGCGTGATGGGGCCGCGCGAGCCCGTGCCCACCTTAATGCGATCCACGGAGCGCACCGGGGTGATTTCCGCCGCCGTACCCGTGAAGAAGATTTCATCGGCGATGTACAGCAGGTCGCGCGGGATCGCTTCAAATCGCACATTCATGCCGAGGTCGCCCATCAGCTTGATCACGCTGTCGCGGGTGATGCCGTTGAGGATCGACGAGCCGATGCCGGGGGTATACACCGTGCCTTCGTACACGACGAAGATGTTCTCGCCTGCGCCTTCACTGACCGTGCCGTTGAAGTCCAGCGCGATACCTTCGGTGAAACCGCCATCGTGGGCTTCCATGCTGATGAACTGGCTGTTCACGTACTGCCCGCCGATCTTTGCCAGCGAGGCGCCTGTATCCGGAGCGACGCGCCGCCACGTGCTGATCTGTACGTCAACGCCCTGCTCGATGGCTTCCTTGCCGAGATAACGTCCCCATTCCAACGTGAAGATCACGCATTCGGTCGGGTTCTTGCGGCCTTCAACGCCCAGCACGCCCGCGCCACGGAAGACAATCGGGCGCATGTAGCAGGATTCGTGACCATTGCGCCGGACGATTTCCAGCGCCGCTTCGTTGAATTGGTCTTCGGTGAATGGTACTTCAATGCGCGCGATCTTCGCCGAATTGAGCAAACGTTTCATGTGCGGCTGCAAGCGGAAGATCGCCGTCCCCTGCTTGGTCCTGTAGGCGCGAATGCCCTCGAAGACGCTCGATCCGTAGTGCAGCGCATGGGTGGTGACATGAACCGTCGCCTTCTCCCAATCGACAAATTCCCCGTTACGCCAGATAAGCATGAATGTTATTCTCCCTTGATAACCTGTGACAAAAGTTGATTGTTAAAAGTAAAGAGTCGGCTGCTTTCAACTTTTGACTTTTACCGTTTAACTTTGGTTTACAAAAAACAAAACGCGCTTTCTAGGCATATCCACGATTGTAGATGTGAGAAAGCGCGTCGTGCGTCGGCTGAAGATCCTGATCGTCGCTATGAGACGAACGGCGATCATCCGCGAAACTGAACTGATACGGTTCAGTCCACGGACTGGTACATGGCATGGCGGTCGGCTGCGCCGCGCGACGCGGGCTGACTGGTTGCTGCTGACAGTTGGCTTTTGGTTCCACTTGCGTTACTCCTGAGACAAAAGAAAAGCCCCCAGGGCTTGGGGGCTTTTTTCGCTGACGTATTCGCTAACTACGTGCCGCTGAACTCACCCAAGCCCAATTACCCCGCCCGTAAGGACGAGTACGCTAATAAGGCTAATGAGGCTAATCAGTACGCGGCTTTTGAAGGACATTTCGTCATTCCTGCTAAAGAACTGTAAGATAGCGTAACCATTAACGCCAAAGCTGTCAACAATCAGATGGGAACCTGCATAAAGTTCGTATAGTGTAACCGTTTACGATTATGCAGGTTGCCTAAACAAGCACCGAATCTGAGGGAAGGCTTCTGCTGATGTTCGGATTAGAGCAGCAGCGGCGCACTAAAACGCGGCCTACAACAAGCGTTTCGCGTGTGCGATCTGCTGGCGCACAGATGCCGGTGCAGTGCCACCGATCACGCTGCGGCGCGCGACCGACGCCGCGAAGTTGAATACCTCTTTGACATCGTCCGTGAACAGCGCTGACAGGCCGCGCAGCGACTCAACCGTGAGTTCATGCAGCTTGATGCCCTGTTCTGCCGCTAACCGCACCGCCCTGCCCGACACATGGTGCGCTTCGCGGAACGGCATGCCCTTCAACACGAGATAATCGGCGAGATCGGTCGCCAGCATATCGGGATCGAGCGCCGCCCGCATTTTGTCCGGGTTGAGCTTGAGCGTCTTGATCACCGCCGTGACGACCGGAAGAATCCGCATCAGCGTATCAAACGAATCGAACAGCGGCTCTTTGTCTTCCTGCAGGTCTTTATTGTAGCCTGTCGGCAAGCCTTTGAGCGTCGTCAAAAAGCCCGTCAGGTTGCCGATCAAACGCCCGGCTTTGCCGCGTGCCAACTCCATCGGGTCAGGGTTGCGCTTCTGCGGCATGAGGCTTGACCCGGTGCTGTAGCGGTCATTCAACGCGACATAGCCAAACGCCGGGTTGCTGAACCAGATCAGATCTTCACTGAGACGGCTCAGGTGGATGGTCAGCATGGACAGCGCATACATACTGTCCGCGACATAATCGCGGTCACTCACGGCGTCAAGGCTGTTAGGGCTGGCCGCATCAAACTCCAGTTGACTGACGAGTTGATTGCGTTCAATCGGGAACGCCGTCCCCGCCAGCGCGCCCGCGCCGAGCGGCAGCCATTCCAAGCTGGCATCGGCAGCGTGCCGCAAGCGCCCGCGGTCGCGTTGGAACATCCAAAAGTAGCTCATCAGCCAGTGTCCCGCCGTGACCGGCTGCGCGGTCTGCACATGGGTATAGCCGGGCATGAGCGTCTCGATGTGAATTTCGGCTTGCTCGACCAGCGCGGCTTGCAGTTGAGCCACGGCTTCACGAGCAGCATTCAGCGCGGCACGGGTCCACAAGCGCAGGTCGGTCGCCACCTGATCGTTGCGGCTGCGCCCTGTGTGCAAGCGACCGCCGACCGCGCCAATCAGTTCGGTGAGGCGGCGTTCGACGGCGGTATGAATATCCTCGTCGCCCGCTTTGAACTCGAACGTCCCCGCATCGAATTCCGCGCGCACATTCTCCAGCCCATCGACGATCTGTTCGACATCGTCGCCAGAGATCACACCCGCCCCACCGAGCGCTTTCGCCCACGCGATGCTGCCCTGAATATCTTCTTTGTACATGCGCTGGTCAAAGCCAATGCTGTCATTCAGCGCGCGCAAATCATCGTCGGTCGGCTCGCTGAACCGCCCACCCCATAGTGTCATATCACCTCCGTTGAATACAGAAAAGATACTGAACCACAGAGAACACAGAGAGCACAGAGAAAATAGACTCAATCCTCTGTGTTCTCCGTGTTCTCTGTGGTTAGTCGTTCTTTGCTTTTAGTCGCGCTTGAAGCGGCTGTAGTCCGGCTGGATGTACGGGCTCTTGCCGCCGCCGTCAATATTGAGCAGCGCCTCGACCTTCATCGGCAGGCCGAACAACTGGATGAAGCCTTCGGCGTCACGCTGGTTGTACACGTTTTCCTCACCGAACGAGGCGTAATCTTCGCGGTACAGGCTCTGCGCGCTCTTGCGTCCCACGATGATCACGTTGCCCTTGTACAGCTTGAGGCGCACCGTCCCGGTGACGTTTTCCTGCGAGATATTCACGAAGGCATCGAGCGCATGGCGCAGGCGCGTGTACCACAGGCCGTTGTAGACCAGTTCGGCATACTTAACGGCGAGGATGTCCTTATAGTGCATGGTGTGCTTATCGAGCGTGATGCTCTCCAGCGCCTGATGCGCCGTATGCAGCACCGTGCCCGCGGGAGTTTCGTACACGCCGTGACTCTTCATACCGACGAGGCGATTCTCGACCATATCCACGCGCCCGATGCCGTGCGCGGCGGCGATGCGGTTCAGTTGTATAAACAGCTCAACCGGCGGAAGTTCCACCCCGTCAACGCTGATGGGGTCGCCCTTGTGGAAGCCAATCTCAACGTATTGCGGGGTGTCCGGCGCGTTTTCCGGGCTAACGGACAGCTTAAACATGTCTTCTTCCGGCTCATTCCACGGATTTTCGAGCGGACCGCCTTCATGGCTCAAGTGGAACAGATTGCGGTCACGGCTGTAAATCGACTTGAGCGTGCTGGTGATCGGCACGTTGAATTCCTGCGCGTAGGCGATGGCATCTTCGCGGCTGCGGATGTCCCATTCACGCCACGGCGCGACGATCTTCAGTTTGGGGTTGAGCGCCATCACGGTCAGTTCGAAGCGCACCTGATCGTTGCCCTTGCCCGTCGCCCCATGCGCGACCGCATCCGCGCCTTCGGCTTCCGCGACTTCGACCATGTGCTTGGCGATGAGTGGACGCGCGAACGACGTGCCGAGTAGATACATGCGTTCGTAGACTGCGCCTGCCTTGAGCGTGGGGAAGACGAAATCGGTCAGGAATTCTTCGCGCAGGTCACGAATGTATAGCTTGCTCGCCCCCGTCTTGATCGCCTTTTCTTCCAACCCGGTCAGTTCTTCTTCCTGCCCGAGATCGGCAGTGAAGCAGATGACTTCACAGTTGTCGTAGTTGTTCTTCAGCCACGGGACGATGATCGACGTATCCAGCCCACCGCTGTAGGCGAGGACGATCTTCTTGATGTCTTTTCTTGCCATGATCCCCTATCTCCAGAAATAAAAAAGACCCCGCTGGGGTCTTCGCATCCACAATGCATTTGCCGTTACGCAGACGCAATTACCCCGAGATGGAATCGGTATTGCGACGACGGATACGACGGAAGAAGCAGGTAGAAGTTAACATGGGTATAAGGATAACGCGCCCGTAAGAATTGTCAAGCAGTCCAAAAAGGCGAACTTGGGCGCGTTATCAGCATTCCAGACGCGGGATAACTTAGGTGCGCGGGGCCGTGATGTTGACCATCCACTCGATGCCGTATTGGTCGGTGAGCATTCCGAAATGATCGCCCCAGGGCGACGCTTGCAGCGGCTGATCAATCGTCGCGCCCACCGCGAGCTTGTCCCAGTAGCCGCGCAGCTGCGCTTCGTCAGTGCCGCTCAGCGACATGGTGATCGTCGCACCCGGTTGGTAGGCCATATGGCTGGGCGTGTCTGAACCCATGAAGACCAACCCGTTCGCCGCTTCGAGCTGGGAGTGCATAATCTTGTTACCTTCGGTCGGATTGTCGGCCATACCGTATTCACTGAACGTGCTGATGTTGAGCGTGCCGCCAAAAACGCTCTGATAGAATTCCATGGCTTCACGGGCATTGCCCTTGAAATGAACGTACGGGTTCAAGCGAATCATGGGGTCTCTCCTCCTGAGACTAGTGCGCGAATCAGCACATATTCACTGAGTGCCACCCTACATGTTCAGATAGCGCCCATGTGTGAACAAATGTGCTGTATTTGCAGTTTTCAGGTGGATGTTCGCCGGGACGCGCAGCTCAGGTTACAGCGGGACACTGCCCGGCAGCGGCGTCAGGGAGTTCACAATGTAGGTCTGGATAACGGACTGTCCGCTGTCGGTCTGACGAATGATCGTCCATGTCTGATCGGCGAGCATCTGCAAGCGTTCGCTCTTGGCCGCAGGTGCTTTCCAGCGGCTGGCTTCCCAACGCCCAACCACATGCACAACCGCCCGCATCCCGTTATCGGTGATCTCAATATCCAGCTCTTGCAGCGTGTGGACTTCGTCAAAATAGGTGTGGATGATGCCGTCATACCACTTGGAGAACTGAGCGTGACCACGCACTTTCGCTTCGGGGAAGCGCATTTCCATGCCCTTGTCCGCCAGATAGCTGAGCATCTCATCAGTGTCAGCGTGCGTATCGAGCGCGGCATACCAGTTTTCGACCAGATCCTGAATTTCGGGTTCTGTTAAAGGAATCGTGATCATCGAATATGGTTTCTGCTGTTCATTGTCTTCAGTACCAGAGCCTTTTCTACGTTTTAGCTATCGACATGAGCATAGCCCCTTCCGCGCAATTTACTAGCCCATATTCGGAATCATGGTACGATGCCGCTGCGCCAGCGCCGT
>JADKGC010000016.1 GCA_016717205.1 Candidatus Flexifilum breve | reverse complement strand
TCGAGGTGAACGCGCCGTCCCGGAAAATCGGGTGCGAGAACAGGTTGGCGGTCGCCATCGGCATTTTGATGCCAGTATCGGCGAGCGCTTTCTTGAAGTCGCGGATGATTTGTTCGCGTTCGGCGGTCGGCGTGCCAATCGGGATCAGGTCATCGTCGTGGTAGTTGACGCCGTACGCGCCGACTTCCGCGAGCAGATGCACGATCTCGACAGGGGAGATGGGATTACGCACGGGCGGCCCAAACGGGTCACGACCCACGTTGCCCACGGTCCACAAGCCAAACGTGAATTTGTCTTCCGGACGAGGTTGAAAATCCGTCATGAGAGGAGATCCTTTCAAAAAATACCTTATGACGGTTCAACTATATCCAATTTGGCTCGTTCTGGCGACGGGCGCGGCGTGACAATTGTCAGCAAAACGCCGCCGATAATCAGCGCGCTCCCCAGTTGGAGATTTGGCGTCAGTTCCTGCCCGCGCACGAGCACGCTCAGCAGCCCGCCGACCAGTGGCTGCGCGAAGAAGAACAGCGACGCAATCGAGGCTTCGACGAGCGCAAAGGCGCGATTCCACATCCACATGGCGAGCGCCATCGCGATCACACTCAGGTAGAGGACGCCGAGCAGAATCGGCAGGTCAATCGTGCCCACCGGGCGCACGGTGAGTTCCTGTGCGGCGGCGGGCAGCGTGAAAACCAACCCGCCGAGCAGCGCATACAACGACACGATCAGCGTGTCAAACTGGCCGCTGACGCGGCGTACCAGCACCGAATACAACCCCCATGTCAGCGCGGCGAAGGCCAGTGAGACATCCCCAAAGAACGTGTCCGAGCTGAAGTTGACATTGGCCGGGTCGATGATGATGATGACGCCGATGGTGGCCAGAATGACGGCGGCGATGCGCTGCACGGTCAGTTTTTCGCGCAGGATGAGCGCGGCGAACAGCAGAATGAAGGCGGGCGCGGCGCTCGTGATCAGGGCGCCATTGAACGCCGTCGACTTGTCGGTGCCGACGAACTGCGCGCCGATACTGATCCCGAAGCCGAGGAAACCGACCCCGAGTAACTTGAGCGCGCCGCGGCGATCCGGATAGATGAGTTTGGAATTGAGCCGCGCGAATAGGCCGAGCAGCAGCAGCCCGATCAGGATGCGTATTGTGAGCAGGGTGAAGGGCGGAATCGTCTCTAAAACGATGTCAGATACGACGTAGAGACCACCCCAGGTGGCGGCAGCCGTGAGACCATAGAACGCGCCTTTGAGCATTGTCAATCCTAAAATGTGAACAGAATCCACTCAAAATTTATTAAATGTGGCTGAATGCTTGTAACTTTTCCGTGGGTTAGTATACTAACCTTAGCTGGAAATTTTAATGTTCTACAACACAATTTGATGGAGTGGCACATGAAGACTTCGCGCAAGCTGATGGTATTTCTCTTGGTGCTGGCGGTTGGCCTCCTCTTGAGCGCGACGATGGTCAGCGCCCAGGATACCGTTATCCGCATCGCGTCGCAGACCCCGCTGTCTGGCCCGCAGTCGATCCTCGGCACCGGTATCCGCAACGGCGTTGAACTGGCGATTGCTCAGCTGTCTGGCCCGCTCACTGATCTGGGCTACACGGTCGAATTCGTCCCGTTTGACGATCAGGCGACCCCGGATGTTGGCGTGGCGAACGCGCAGAATATTGTGAATGATGGCGCCATCCTCGCTGTGGTCGGCCACCTGAACAGCGGTGTCGCGCTGCCGTCGTCGGAAGTCTACAACGACAACGACCTCGTGATGGTCTCGCCCGCGAATACTAACGTCAACATCACTGACCGTGGCTACCCGACCGTCAACCGCATCTGCGGTCGTGACGATGCGCAGGGTGCTGCCGGTGCGCAGTTTGCGGCCAGCCTCGACGGCGTGTCGTCGGTCTATATCATCCACGATACCACTGCTTACGGCTTGGGCGTCGCTGAATTCTTCCAGGCAGAAGCTGAAGCTCAGGGTCTGACAGTCCTCGGTTTCGAAGGCACGGAAGAAGCGGCCAACTTCGAAGGCATCATCCAGCCGATCCTCGCGCTCGCGCCGGATCTGATCTACTTCGGCGGCCTGTATCCGCAGTCGGGCATCTTCATCAACCAGGCGCGCACCGCGGGTTACACCGGTCTGTTCATGGGCCCGGATGGCTTCGACTCGTCGGAATTCTCAGAACTCTCCGGTGAAGCTGGCGTCGGCACATACTACACGACGGTTGCGGCTCCCGTGACCATTTACCCGGATGCGGCGGACTTCGCGGCCTCCTACGAAGAAGCGTACGGCGAAGCGCCCCAGCCGTTTGCGGCGCAGGCCTATGACTCGACCGGTATTGTTCTGCAGGCGATTGCTGGCTTGATCGAAGCCAACGGCGCGCTGCCGAGCCGTGCGGAAGTGGCTGCGGCCGTCCGCGCGACCGAAGGCTATGCTGGTATCACCGGCACGTACAGCTTTGACGACAATGGCGACCCGGAAATCGGCCAGTACTACATCCTGAGCGTTGGCTCGGCTGACCCGGGTGACTGGAATAGCAACGAACTGCTGTCCTCGCAGAACATTCCTTCGCCGCTCGCCGCGGTGGAACCGGAAGCCACCCCGAGCTCGTAGTTGGTAAGTCCGCACATTGGGCGGTAGCGCACCCGCGCTGCCGCCTTTTTTCTAATTGCCTGTTGGAGTTGTCGTATGAGTTCAGAGACCTTGACCCCGCCGCAAGCAAACAGCGTGGCTGCCCTCGATTCACCGTGGAGACGCGTACGCGATAGCTTTCCCGTCCGTTTCATTCTGTTCCCCATTGGGCAAATGGTGGTCTTCATCGCTGGCGCCGCGGGTTTGCTCACGCTGCTTGCGGTCATCCTCGCACTGCTCGTCCCTGAACCCCGTGAGAACATTATCCTGATGGATCAAATCGGGAAACAGCTTCCCGGCATGATCATCAGCGGGATCAGCATCGGGTTTGTCTACTCGATGGTCGCGTTAGGCTATACCCTGGTGTATGGGGTGCTCAAATTTATTAACTTCGCGCACAGCGAGATTTTCATGGTCGGTTCGGTGGTTGGTTTTGAGGTGATGCGCCGCATCGACGATGCCGGGTTCATCCAAGCGTGGCATCCGGTGTTCCTCGTCATCACCGTAGTCGGGGCAGGAATGATGGCCAGCGGCTTACTCGCTGTGTTCATCGAACGCGTCGCTTACCGTCCGCTGCGCAACGCACCGCGCCTCGTGCCGCTCATTACGGCCATCGGCATCAGCTTCTTTTTGATCGATTTTGTGCGCGCGATTGAAGCGATCACGCGCAATGACTTTAATCTCACTTATCCTACGGGCGATCTCCCGTATTTGCGGACGCCTATCCCCGTGCAGTTCGGTGATAACACGGTCAATGTGCGGATCACCTCGATTGTCATCGTGATCGCGGCGGTGCTTATGCTGATCGTGCTGAACTATTTCGTCAATGGCACGAAGCTCGGGCGCGGCATCCGTGCTGTATCGCAGGATCGCACCACGGCTGGCCTGATGGGCATCAACGTCAACCTGATCGTATCAATCACCTTCTTTGTCGGTGGGGCACTCGGCGGCGCCGCTGGGGCGTTGTTTGGCTTGAACGTCGGCACGGTGACACCCTACGTGGGCTTTATCCCGGGGCTGAAAGCGTTCACTGCGGCGGTGCTCGGCGGCATCGGCAATGTGACCGGGGCGCTGCTCGGCGGGCTGACTCTTGGCTTGGTTGAATCGTTCCTGAATGGCGTACTGGTGTACTTCCCAGCGCTCGGCCAACGCTACACCGATATTTTCGCCTTCTCCGTGCTGATCCTGATCCTGATCTTCCGGCCCAGTGGTCTGCTCGGCGAACGCGTGGACGAGAAAGTGTAACCGCCATGACGACACAAGCCGCTTCAAGTCCCTGGGTAACCTTGCGCGCGTGGATCAAGCAGCCGCGGGTCGCGGGGGTGCTGATCATCGCTTATCTGCTGATCGCGGTGGGCACGCTGCTCTCACTGGATCGTGGTAACTTGCTGTTCCCGCTGTTTAGCACACTGGTCTTTCCGCCGTTTGTGCTATCACCGCTGGTCATTTTGGCCGCGCCGATCCCGAATAAATTCAAATATTCTTTGATTTTGCTGCTGCTGGTCATCGCCATGCCGATGATCGGCATCTACGACAGCAGCTACCTCGAACTGACGATCCAGATCTGCATTTTCGCCGGGTTAGCCCTCGGGTTGAACATCGTCGTCGGTTTCGCCGGGCTGCTCGACCTTGGCTATATCGCCTTCTTCGCGGTCGGCGCCTACGTATGGGCGATGTTCACGTCCAGCGCGGATACGGTCTTCTTCGTAAGCGGGATCATCGTACCGGGTTGGGCGTTCTACCTGTTCCTGTTCGTCGGCGTGGTCGTCGCCGCCGGAGTCGGGATTGTACTCGGCCTGCCCGTGCTGCGTCTGCGCGGTGATTACCTCGCGATTGTGACGCTCGGCTTCGGCGAAATGATCCGCGTACTGGCACGCAACGCCGACCAACCGGTCAACCTGACGAACGGTTCGCAGGGGCTGCTTAACGTAGCCAGCCCGCCCATGCCCGCGTTTTGGGTCGACTTCATCGGCGGGATAGCCAACACCTTCGGCATTCAGATCGCCGGGAACCTCGAACCGCTGGCACAGCAAATTCTGTTTTACTTCATTGGGATCATTATCCTTGGCGTCATCATCGTGGCGGCGCGGCGGCTGGATAACTCAGCGATTGGCCGCGCGTGGACGGCGATCCGCGAAGATGAAGTCGCGGCGATTGCGATGGGCGTGCCGCTGGTGCGGATGAAGCTGCTGGCGTTTGCGACGGGCGCGTCGTTCGCCGGGGCGATTGGCGTGTTGTACGCGGCCAAGCAGACGTTTGTCAGCCCGGAAAGCTTCAGCCTCATTCAATCGATCAGTATTCTGGCGATGGTCATCGTGGGCGGCATGGGCGGGATCCGCGGCGTGCTTCTCGGTTCGATCATCGTGACGCTGCTCAACCTGCAAGTGTTGAAGAATATGTCGCTGCAGCTCAACGCGCTGCGCAACATCGACTATGTCGTGCCGCTCATCAACTTCCATATCAAAGACTGGCCGACGCAGCTTGAACCCGCCAAGTATGAACGCTTGGTGTTCGGCTTGCTGCTGATTCTGATGATGTTGTTCCGCCCGGCGGGCTTGCTGCCGGAGCCGCGCCGCAAGATGGAACTCGATGAGAAACGCCGCACCAAGACCATGGAAACGCCGATCCTCAAGAGCTCTGAACCTGCTTCGGGAGGCGACTAGATCATGCTGCTTGAAGTCAACAAGCTCGTCAAATCCTTTGGCGGTATCCGCGCCGTGCGCGACGTAAGCATTAGCATTCCTGAGGGGAGCATCTGCTCGATCATTGGCCCCAACGGCGCGGGCAAAACCACGCTGTTTAATCTGCTGACAGGCATCTACAAGCCAGATTCCGGGACGATCATGTTCAACGGTCGCTCGCTGATCGGGCTGCGACCCGATCAGGTGAACGCGGCGGGCGTTGCGCGCACGTTCCAAAGCATTCGCTTATTCGGCAATATGTCTGTCTTGGAAAACGTGATGGTCGGCATGCATTCGCGCCTCGATGTATCCCTGCGCAAGACGCTGCTGCGCACACGGAGTTTCGCGAAACAGGAAGACCATGTGCGCGAGTACTCGCGCGAACTCCTACAGTTTGTCGGGCTGATGGGCAAAGGCGATGAACTCGCCCGCAATTTGCCCTATGGCGACCAGCGCCGCGTCGAGATTGCGCGCGCGCTCGCCAGTGATCCCAAGCTGATCCTGTTGGATGAGCCGACCGCTGGCATGAACCCGCAGGAAAGCGATGACGCGACGCTGCTGTTCCGGCGCGTGCGCGATCAGCGGAAGGTCACGGTCGTGCTGATCGAGCATGATATGCGCGTGGTCATGGGCATCAGCGAACACATCAGCGTCCTCGACTACGGCGAGAAGATCGCGGAAGGCTCGCCCGCCGATATCCGTGCGAACAAGCGCGTGATCGAGGCGTATCTAGGGCGGCGTGCCGCAGGCGCGGAGGTCTAACATGGCAGCTTTATTGGAACTGGAAAACCTACACACGTACTACGGTCAAATTCACGCGCTCAAAGGCATCAATCTGACCGTCAATGAGGGCGAGATCGTCACGCTGGTAGGGGCGAACGGCGCGGGGAAATCGACCACGCTGCGCACGATCAGCGGGATGGTCAAGGCGCGGTTGGGCACGGTCAAATTGGCGGGCAAAGACATCAACGGCGGCCGCCCGCACGATATTGCCGCGCTCGGTGTGGGGCATGTGCCGGAAGGTCGGCGCATTTTCCCGCTGCTGACAGTGCGCGAGAACCTTGAAATCGGCGCGTGGAACGTCAAAGATGGGAACCTCATCAAGAGCCGGATTGAGCAGATGTTCAATTTATTCCCCCGGCTGCGCGAACGCACCTTCCAGAAGGGCGGCACGCTGTCCGGCGGTGAACAGCAGATGCTGGCGATTGCCCGCGCGCTGATGGCCGACCCGCGGGTGCTGCTGCTCGACGAACCGTCGATGGGCTTAGCGCCCGTACTGGTCGAAGCGATTTTCGATATCATCGTGCAGATCAACCGTGAAGGCAAGACGATTCTGCTCGTTGAGCAGAACGCGCTCATGGCGCTGGAAGTCGCGCATCGCGGCTACGTGCTGCAAACAGGTGAAGTCGTGCTGAACGACAGCGCGAAATCCCTGCTCACCAATGACATGGTGCGCAAAGCGTACCTCGGCGAGAGCTAACGATTCTGAACTTCGGGGCGTACAGGATACGCCCCGACTATTCGGTCGCTGTAACGCCCCGCGTGTAAGTCCACATAGGTTGCCTGATACCGCGAACAATGCTATTGTAAGCCTCGGACTCTCGGCTTCAAACCTCATCATTTCCGACCCTGAACCGGCCTTTGCCTCGGGAGACTGTTCTGTTCGCCATACATAGGGACAGTGATGGCAGCCAACCAATACGTTGGGAAAGAAATTGGCGACTATATCCTCGAAGAACGCATTGGCCGCGGAGCGACCGCCGACGTTTACCGTGCACGTCAGAAATCGGTGCAGCGTGATGTCGCCCTCAAAGTTATCAACCCCGTCTACAATATCGATGATCAGCAGGACTTTCGGCAGCGTTTTGAACACGAAGCTAAGATCATCGCCGCGCTGGAACATATTCATATTTTGCCCGTGCATGACTATGGCGTGACCGAAGACGGCTTGGCGTACATCGTGATGCGACTGATGCGCGGCGGCTCACTGGACGATTTGATCACGAGCAGTGGGCTGCCGCTCAGTCGTGCGGCGCTGCTGTTCACACAGGTCGCTTCCGCGCTGCATTACGCGCACGAACGTGGCATCGTGCATCGCGACGTCAAGCCGAGCAACATCCTGCTGGATGACACGGGGAACGCCTACGTGAGCGATTTTGGCGTTGCCAAGTTTATGGATCACCCCTCATTGAGCTTGACGAAGACCGGATACATTATCGGCGCGCCCGCCTACTGTTCGCCCGAACAACTACGCGATCTGCCCGTGGATCGCCGCTCTGATGTGTATTCGCTCGGCATTCTGCTCTATACCATGTTGATTGGTCATACGCCGTTTGCCCGCAGCGCAGCGGGCGTGCTGGATATGATTGACAAGCAGATCAATGTGCCGCCACCGCCGCCGCGTTTACTGCGTCCAGATATTCCCGTCGGCGTTGAGCAGGTGATTCTGAACGCGCTCAACAAGAGCCCGGAAGATCGTTTCCCCACTGCGCAGGCGTTGTCCGATGCCCTGACCGCCGCATTGCAAGGTGAACCGACAGGGGACAGCGTCCCTAAAGAGGCGCGTGCGCCGCGGCAGCCGACGAGCGACCGATCACTGCTGCGGTTGTACGGCTTCGGTGTGATCGGCGTGGTGGTGGCGATTGTGCTGCTGTTTGCCTTCTCACAGTTAGTGGGTCTGAGCGAAATCAGCCAGCCGCCTAACCCGACCATTCTGGTGGGGGAACGCGGCACGGCGGCGGAGGTCGCGCCTGCAGATGAGGAACTACGCCGCGCGCAGCGGCGCGTAGGCACGGCTCAGTTCATCGCCTTTGTGACCTGTACGCTCGAAAGTCAGACGCAAGCCACGCGCGCCCGCGAAATGGCCGAGCGGGCAGCGAGCTATGGTCTGCGCTTTGAAGTGTACGATCCGGCTATGAATCCGACAGAGCAGGCGATGCTTATCGAGCAGGCGCTTGAGGCTGGCGCGCTTGCATTGATCATCTGTCCGTTGGATGATGCGGCCTTGCGTGAGTCAATACAGCATGCCCACCGTGCCCATGTGCCCGTCGTGTTTACATTTCCGATTGCAAGTGACAATGATGCGGTGATGGTTGAGCCGGATAACGACGTGATCGGACAGTTGGTGGGTCGCGAAGCCGGAAACTACATCCGTGACCACTTCGATCGTCCGGCGAACGTCGTCGTGCTCGGCGCGTCTCAACTGGAGACGAGCAACCGGCGCATGGCGGCGATGCAAGCAGGTTTGTTGGAGACGGCACCCGAGGCACAGATCGTGGGGGAGTATGCCGCAAACGCTGACCGTGATTCGGGCTATGCAGCGATGCGGGACATTTTGCAGGCCGAGATCGACTTCGATGTGGTGTTGAGCCTGAGTGATGCCACTTCTTTTGGCGCAATTCGGGCGCTGGAAGAAGCGGGCATTGCCCCGGATGAGGTCGCAATATTTAGCGTGAACGGCGAATCATTGGCCGAGCAGTATGTACGCGAGGGTTATTACCTGCGCGCGACGCTGCAAATCTCGGCGGCAGAAGTCGCTCAGATCAGTGTGGACGCGGTGGTGCGCCTGTTGGGCGACGCGACCGTTCCGCAGTATATCGTGCTCGCACAGAACGTGCTGATCACGCGTGATGGACTGGAAGCATCCCCACAGGATTGATACACTAGAGGCGTATTTCCTGAAAGGATAAACGCACATGCGTATCACAGTCTGGAACGAAGGTCGACACGAACAGAAGAACGAAAAAGTTAAAGCGGTCTACCCGACGGGCATTCACAGTGTCATCGCGGACGGCTTGCGTGAACATGGCTTCACTGAAGTGCGGACGGCGACGCTGGACGAACCCGAACACGGCTTGACGGCGGACGTGCTGGCGGCAACCGACGTGCTGCTGTGGTGGGGGCACATGGCGCACGGCGATGTGAAAGACGAGATCGTCGAACGGGTATATCAGCGCGTCATGGATGGCATGGGGCTGATCGTGCTGCACTCCGGCCACCACTCGAAGATTTTTAAGAAACTGATGGGCGTTAATGCCGACCTCAAGTGGCGTGAAGCCAACGAGAAGGAACGCCTGTGGGTGGTCAACCCGGCGCATCCCATCGCCGATGGTCTGCCCGATTATTTTGAACTACCCCACGAAGAAATGTATGGTGAACCGTTTGGCATTCCCGAGCCGGACTCGTTGGTGCTGGTGAGCTGGTTCCAGGGCGGCGAAATCTTCCGCAGCGGGTGCTGTTTCTACCGAGGGCGCGGCAAGGTCTTCTATTTCCGCCCCGGACACGAGACGTTCCCGACGTACTACGACAAGAACGTGCGCCACGTCATTGCGAACGGCGTGCGCTGGGCTGCCCCGACGAATGGGCCGCGCGTGTGGGTTGAAAATCGCACCGTGCCGCTCGAACCGCTGCCGGATGCCGAGTAACTGACTCGCCATAAACTTGACTCGCGGTTAGCCCAATGGGAGATGATAAGTGGCTGCACTACAATCTTTGCTTGATTTCGCGTTGGACGTGACCTGGCGCGCAGGACGGATCACCTTGCGCTACTTCCAGACCGGGATTGCGGTGGAACGCAAAGGCGACAACAGCCCGGTCACGTTGGCTGACCGCGAGTCGGAACAGTACCTGCGCGGCGCGATCAACCGTTATTATCCCGATCACGGCATCATTGGGGAAGAGTATGGCGAACAGGCGAGCCGCAGCGAATTCCGCTGGATCATTGACCCGATTGACGGGACGAAGTCGTTCGTGAGCGGGGTGCCGCTGTACGGTTGCTTGCTGGCGCTGGTCGAACGCGACCACCCCATCGTCGGCGTGGCCCATTTTCCCGCACTTGACGAAACGATCTCGGCCTCAGTGGGCGGCGGCTGCTACTGGAATGGACGACGCGCATGTGTATCGTCCGTTGCGAAGCTTGAAGAGGCAACGCTGCTCGCCAGCGAAATCAGCCGCACCTGGGAAAATCGACCGGAAGCGTGGCGCAAGCTTAATGCGTCGACGTATATTCAGCGCACCTGGGGCGATGCCTATGGCTATGCCTTGGTCGCTACCGGGCGCGCGGAAATGATGTTCGACCCGAAGATGCAAATCTGGGACTGTGCGCCCTTTGGCGTCATTTTGCCGGAAGCGGGCGGCACTTTCACGGATTTCAAAGGCAACGCGACGATTTCTGCGGGCGAGTCGGTCGCGACGAATGGCGCGCTGTTCGACCCGGTGATGGCACTGCTCAACGATAGTCAGGCATAAAGGATCGGCATGGCGGCTAACGCAACAGTATGGAATGCTTGGTATCGCGCGGCGCGACCGCGGACATTAACGGCGACCTATGTCCCGTTGGGCTTGGCCGCGGTTATTGCCGTACAGGCTGGCACATTTGACCTTGTACGCTTCATCCTGTCGCTGATTGGTGCGCTGTTTTTGCAGATCGCGGCGAACCTCATCAACGAGTACTGGGATTATCGCCGCGGCGCGGATACGCTCAAGCAGGCGGGGCAGGGCATGATCATCAAAGAGGGTGTGCTCACCCCACAGCGCGTGCTGATCGGCGCCATCGCGACGGTGGTCGCCGGGTCGCTAATCGGCTTGTTTCTGCTGACGCAAAGCGGCCCACTGCTGTTGTGGATCGGATTGGGCGGCGTGCTGGTGGTGATCACCTACACCGCCGGCCCGTTCCCGCTGGCGTACAACGGACTCGGGGAAGTGGCAGTCTTCATCTTTATGGGACCGTTGATGGTGCTCGGTGCATATTATGTGATGGCGCGCGAGTTCAGTTGGACGCCAATTGTCGCGGCGATCCCGATTGGTTTCATGGTCGCGGCGATTCTGCATGCGAATAACGTGCGCGACATTGATGCTGACCGCGCGGTGAACAAGCGCACATTGGCGGTACTGTTCGGCCTGCGCGTTGCTAAGCTGGAATACCTCGGGCTGGTGGGTGGAGCGTATGTCGCCGTCGGCGTGATGATTCTGCTCGGCGTTATGCCGATCACGACGCTGGCAGTCCTCATCACCGCACGGGAAGCCTACCGCTTAATTCAGATCATCTTCAACAGCCGTGATACGGCGCTGCTGCATCAAGCACAGGGGCGCACCGCCAAGCTGCATGGGCAGTTTGGCTTGTGGTTGGTGATCGGTTGGGCGGTGTGGCTGGTGATTCAGCGGTTAGCTGTCAGCGGGTAGTCATTGGTGCAAGATAGTTCGTGAAGATGCCGGGGCGCACATTTGTCCGCCCCGTTGATTCTTATGGGCGCGAGTGCCTCAGGTGTGGTGTAGGGGCAAGGCGCGCCTTGCCCCTACGACGGCTATTTCTGGCTGGAGTTTGTAGTACGAACGGACTTAGGTCGTCGTGTACCGCTCGCGGATATTCGGAATGAGGTACTGGTCGAAAGCATTGGCGAGGTCGTAATCTGGTTGCCAGCCCCAATCGAGGCGCGCCTGTTGATCGTCGACTTGCGCGGGCCATGTGTCGACGATGCTCTGCCGCCGCATATCTGGCGCAAACGTAATCCCCGCGTTCGGAAAGGCCATGAGCACGATTTCGGCGACTTCTTCTGCCGAGGGATTGAAGCTGGTCACGTTGTAGACGTGGCGCGTCAAACGCTCGACGGGCGCGCTGGCAAGCTGTAACAGCGCTTTGATCGCGTCGGGCATGGCCATGAACGGAATGCGTGTTTCCGGGCGGACGAAGCAGCGATACGGCTCACCCTGCGCCGCCGCGTGAATCATCTCCGGCGCGAAGTCGCTCGTGCCGCCGGACGGCAGCGTGAACGCGCTGATTAGGCCGGGGAAGCGAATGGCGCGGAAATCGACCAAGTGCGGTTCGGGCGTCGCCGCCAAGCGGCGATAGTGGTGCGAGTAGTAGCGCCCCAAATGCTCGCAGTACAGCTTGTTGCAGCCGTACATGGTCGTTGGGTTGCAGAACTCTTCTTCGGGAACGGGCGGCGCGCTGGCTTTGGCGTCCAGATCGGGAATGCCGTATACGGCAATCGAGCTCGGGAACAGGAACTTGACCCGATCCCCGACGAGACGCGACTGCTCAATCGCCAGATGAAGCAGATTAAGCGTGCCTTCCACGTTGACGCGGTGGGCCGCCTCCGGCGTGATCTCCGCGCGGGTGGAGAGCAGCGCTGCCAGATGATAGACGGTGCCGATCTCGTAGCGGCTGAGGATGCGCTGCAGCATATCCTGATCGAGGATGTCCCCGATCACGGCGGCGCGGACTTTCGGCCTCAGTGAGTCGTGCAGTTCCATGACGTCGAGCGCGATGATGTGCTTTTCGCCCATCTCCGCCAAACGCTCGATCAGCCCGTGCCCGACTTCGCCGTTCGCCCCAGTGACGAGGACTGCGCGTTTGGTCACGAGAGCACCCCCAATTGCTTGCCGACCTTCTCGAAGGCGGCCAAGGCTTGCTCAAGGTCGCTCTGCGAGTGCGCGGCGGTGTTCATCACGCGGATACGCGCTTTGCCTTTGGCGACGGTCGGGAAGCCAATTGCCATCGCGAACACCCCGTTCGCGAGTAACTGCTTGCTGAATTCCTGCGCGAGCGGCGCTTCGCCCAGCATGACCGGGATGATCGGCGTGGTGCTGTGCCCGATGTCAAAGCCGAGCTTCTGCATCTCCTGCTTCATCAGATCGGCATTTGACCAGAGGCGGGTCACCAGTTCGTCCGAGCTTTCGAGCATGTCGACGGCTTCGAGACAGGCGGCGACATCGGGCACGGTCATGGCGCTGGAAAAGAGGAATGGACGCCCACGCTGGCGCAGCCAGTCGATGATGACCTGCTTGCCTGCGACGATGCCGCCGACCGCGCCGAAAGCCTTGCTCATCGTGCCGACTTCAATGTCGACTTGCCCGTGCAGCCCAAAGTGATCGACGATGCCGCGTCCACCGCGTCCGAGCACGCCTTCGCCGTGCGCGTCATCGACCATGAGCAGAATCTGGTGCTCCTGCGCGACTTTGAGCAGGTCGGGCAGGGGAGCGATGTCGCCGTCCATGCTGAAGACGCCATCACTGACGATCAGACGGCGGTTGTACTCGGTCGTCTCCGCGATTTTGCGGCGCAGATCGTCGACGTTGTTGTGCTCGTAGGAAACGATAGTCGCGCGGCTGAGGCGGCAGCCGTCGATGATGCTGGCGTGGTTCAACGCGTCGGAGAAGATGACATCGCCTTTGCCGACCAGCGCGGGGATGGTCGCCAGATTGGCGGTGAAGCCGCTTTGCAGCGTGATTACGGCTTCGGCGTGTTTGAATTCGGCGAGGCGCTTTTCGAGCTGCACGTGCAGGCTCATCGTCCCGGCGATGGTACGCACAGCGCCCGGCCCGATGCCAAATTGGTCAATGGCACGTTTGGCCGCTTCTTTGAGACGCGGGTGATTGGCTAAGCCTAAGTAATTGTTCGCGCAGAAGTTGAGGACGGGCTGCCCATTCACGACAATGTGGCCGTCCATCGGACTGTCGATGGTGCGGATGGTGTTGTACAGCCCCTGCGCTTTGAGCGCGGCGAGTTCGTCGGCGATCCACTGCGTTTTTTCGTCGGTGACGTAATCCATAATGGGGTTTATCTCCTCTGAAGAATAAATAAGGGCGCAGTCACCTGCGCCCCTACGACCGATTTAGGCGAGCTGCGTGAGCAGACGACAGGCGGTCTCGGCGAGGACGGCTGCGCCGGTTTTGAACACCGATTCATCAATGTCGAAGAGCGGATTGTGGTGCGGTCGGCTGATCTCGTCGAGCTTCGCGCCGAGCATGAACATGGCGCCCGGGGCGCTGTTCGTCATGTAGCTGTAGTCTTCGCCGCCCATGCTCGGTTCTTGCGCGAGCAGGGCATCTGCCCCGGCGATATCACGCACCGCCGACTGAATGGTCGCAGCGACATGGTTATCGTTGATGACGGATGGGCAGCCGAGGATGAACTCGACCTCGAAATCGCCGCCGAGCGCCCGTGCCACGCCGAGCGCACGTTCCACTTCGACGCGGAGCTGCTCACGGATGCCGGGATCGTAGCTGCGCAGTGTGCCGCTGATTGTCACGTCGTCGGGGATCACATTGCGCGCGGTGCCGCCGTGAATGGTGCCGACCGTGAGCACAGCCGGATGAATCGGATTGAGCCGCCGTGAGCGTACCCCTTGCAGCGCATTGAGCACCTGCGCCGCCAGAAAGATCGGGTCGATGCCATCGTTGGGGTGCGCGCCGTGGCAACCACGGCCAATGATACGCGCGTTGAAGTCATCGACGGCCGCGGTCAGCGGGCCACCGTTGGCAACGATTTTCCCGGCGGGGACATCACTGGCGACATGCAGCGCGATCACGCGGTCGACACCAACCATCGCGCCTTCTTCGACCATGCGCTGCGCGCCGCTCTTATGTTCTTCATCAACTGTTTCTTCGCACGGCTGGAAGAGCAGGCGGATCTGTCCGGCGGGGCGGTTAGGCATGCTGGTGAGAATGCGCGCGACGCCGAGCAGCATGGCGGTGTGCGAGTCATGCCCGCAGGCGTGCATCTTGCCCGGCGTCTGCGAAGCATATTCGACCTGATTAGCTTCGAGAATTGGCAGCGCGTCCATATCACCACGGATGGCGACGACGGGAGAACCTTCGCCGATGATCGCCATGACCCCGGTTTTGGCAATGCCCGTGACCACTTCAAGACCCATCTCACTCAGAGCCTGCGCGACGACCTTGGCGGTGCGGAACTCCTGAAAACCAAGTTCCGGATGGGCATGAAAATCGCGCCGCCATGCGATGATTTGTGGTTCGAGTGCATGGGCGCTGCTCACAATTTCGTCGACTGCCACGAGTGCGGACTCCTTGATCCTAAGTTATACTTTTGCGGCAATTATACCCAAAGGCTCACATATGCCGAAATTCGACACCATTGTCATCGGGGCAGGCGCGATGGGCAGCGCGGCAGCTTATCACGCGGCTAAGAGCGGGCAGCGCGTACTGCTCCTGGAGCAGTTTGAGATCGATCACCAACGGGGCAGCTCCTACGGCTATTCACGCATCATCCGTTACGTGTACGACTATCCGATCTACATCCGGTTGGCACAGTTGGCTTACCCGCAGTGGCGCGAGCTAGAAGCGGAAGTCGACGAAAACTTGATGGTCACGGCGGACGGTGTCACGTTCAGCCCGCCGGACGATCATGACTACACCGCGACGCTTGCAACCATGCGCGAGATGGAGATCCCGCTCGAAGAAATCACGCCGGAGGAACTCGTATACCGCTATCCGCAGTTCCGTGTGCCGCCGGAGATGAGCGTGTTCCTGCAGGCCGAAACGGCGGTGCTGCGGGCGTCGCGCTGTGTGCGCGCGCACGTGCGTCTCGCCGAACGACATGGTGCGGTGGTTAAGGAGAACACGCCCGTCACGCAGATTTTGCCGAACGCGCAGGGCGTCGAGGTGGTGACGGCGACCGAAACCTATTCGGCGGCGCGGCTGATCATCACCGCAGGCGGGTGGATGCGCGCACTGATGGGATCGCTCGGCATCGATCTGCCGCTGGTGCCGATTGCGGCGCAGGAGAATTACTTCATCCCGGAGAATCCCGGCGAGTATGAGATCGGACGTTTTCCCGTGTTCCTCGCGCATCTCAAGCACGAGTTCGGCTACATGATGTATGGCCTACCGAGCATCGACGGTTCGGGCGTGAAGATTGGCTTACACGGCGCGGATCCGCTGGATCCCGATGGCGACCGCATCCCCGATCGAGCGCAGATCGGCAAGGCGCAAGCCTTTGGCGAGAAGTACCTCAACGGGGCGGTGAAGACCCATAAACAGTCGCGGGTATGCATCTACACCATGACGCCGGACGAGCATTTCATCATCGACCAGCATCCGGAATACGCGCATGTGGTGTTCGCGTCGCCGTGTTCGGGGCATGGTTTCAAATTCAGCAATGTGATCGGCCAACTGCTCGCCGAACTCGCGGTCAGCGGACAAAGCAGTTTTGACATCAGTTTCTTTCGCCTCTCCAGTCCGAAAAAGTAGAGCATGACTCACCTAAACAACCTAAAATCACACTTTCTGCTTGATCCCGAAGTCGTCTTTCTGAATCATGGCTCCTTCGGCGCGTGTCCCAAGCCTGTGTTTGCAGCGTACCAGGCATGGCAGTTGGAACTGGAACGTCAGCCCGTCGCTTTCTTGGGACGGCGCATTGATGGGCTGCTGAGCGAGGCGCGCACGGCGCTTGCTGCGTACGTGAACTCCGACCCGGACGATGTGGTCTTCGTGGCGAACGCGACGGCGGGCGTCAACACCATCGCCAAAGCCATTCCGCTGCACGCGGGTGACGAGATTCTGACGACTGATCACGAATATGGCGCGTGCATGACGACCTGGGGGCACGTGGCTGCTCAGGCTGGCGCAGTGATCGTTGAACGCAAGGTGACGCTGCCTCTCCTCTCCGACGAAGCGTTTGTCGAGGAGTTCTGGGCGGGTGTCACGCCGAAAACGCGCGTCGTCTACCTGAGCCACATCACCTCGCCGACCGCGCTGACCTTCCCGGTGGCTGAGATTTGTCGCCGCGCGCGCGCAGCGGGCATCATCAGCGTGATTGACGGCGCGCATGCGCCGGGACAGATCCGCGTTGATATGCGTGAAATTGAACCGGATTTTTACACGGGCAACTGCCATAAGTGGATGTGCGCACCGAAGGGATCGGGCTTCTTATATGTGCGGCGCGACCAGCAGGACGACGTGCATCCGCTGATCATCAGTTGGGGTTATCGCGACGGCGACACGTTCATCAGCCGCCATCAGGTGCAGCCGACGCGCGATCCCGCGGCATTTTTGACTGTCCCGGCAGCAATTCAATTTCAGCGTGAACATGAGTGGGACGCGGTGCGCCAGCAGTGCCACGCCGTCGCCGTGGACCTGCGCAACGCGATCAACGCGTGGTCGGGGTTGCAGCCCCTGTGCAGCGATGATCACTTCGCGCAGATGTTCACCGTCGAAGTGCCACCCTGCGATCCGGCGGCGGTGAAAGATCGCCTGTACGACGACTATAAAATCGAGCTGCCGATGTTCAACTGGCAGGGTAAGCCCTGCCTGCGCACTTCGATTCAGGGGTACAACACGGCGCACGACGGTGAATTCCTACTGAACGCGCTGCGTGAGGTGTTCGCAAAGGCGTGACCGATCTCAATGCGCTGGTGCAAATCCTGATTATTGGTGCGGCGCGCCTGCTGATTCTCGCGGCGGGCATACTCATTGTGGCGAATACCTTCCTGTCGGCGGTCAAGACGGTGGTACTGCCGCGCAGCGCCAATACCAAGTTGTCGCGCACGGTGTTTCGCTCAGTGCGCCTCGCCTTTGACCTGCGCTTGCGGCATGCCGACACGTATGAAGACCGCGACCGCATCATGGCACTGTACGCGCCGATCGCCTTACTCACACTGCCGATGGTGTGGTTAGCGATGGTGTTGATCGGCTACACGCTGATTTACGTCGGAGTCGAGGGCATGGCGCTGTACGATGCCTTCAAGTTGAGTGGTTCGTCGCTGCTCACCCTCGGTTTCGAACGGCGCGACACCGTGTTCGGTATGATCTTCGAATTCAGCGAGGCGGCGCTCGGCCTTGTCATCGTGGCGCTGCTGATCTCGTATCTACCCGCGATGTACTCCGCCTTTTCCAAGCGTGAGGCCTTGGTCACGATGCTGGAAGTGCGCGCCAATACGCCGCCGTCGCCGTACCAAATGATCACGCGCGCCCATCAGATCAGCGGGCTGGCACAGTTGTCAGAACTGTGGGAACTGTGGGAAGTGTGGTTCGCGGAACTTGAAGAGAGCCATACCTCACTGGCGGCGTTGGTGTACTTCCGCTCGCCGTTGGCGGGGCGGTCGTGGGTGACCTCAGCGGGTGCGGTGCTGGACAGCGCCGCGCTCATGTTGTCGACGGTCGATATGCCGAACGACCCGCAGGCACAGTTGATGATTCGATCCGGGTATCTGGCGCTCCGCCGGATCGCGGACTTCTTTAACATCAGCTACGACGCTGACCCGAAGTCGACTGATCCGATCAGCATCGCACAGGATGAGTTCGACCAACTATACGATCAGCTAGCCGAGGCGGGCGTGCCGCTCAAAGCTGACCGTGAACAGGCGTGGCGTGACTATGCGGGTTGGCGGGTCAATTATGATCGGGTGCTGCTGGCACTGGCGGCGCTGACGATGGCTCCGTACGCGCCGTGGGTCTCGGATCGGTCGCTGCCGCGGGGGACGATGTACCGGCGCAACGGTAAAAACGGGAAGTAGGGGCATGGCATTGCCATGCCCCAAAACTGATTAGGGAAGTTCGCCTTCCGGAGCGACGAATACGGCGGTCGTACGCGCGGGCACGGTGAACGTGCCGGTCGCAGCATCGAACGTTGAGCTCGCGGTGAGCGGATCACTCGAAGCGGCCTGCACGGCGTGCAGTTGGAGCGGATAGCCGACCACGTCTTCGAGCACGAAGGTTTGGGTCTCCGGGCTGGCGTTGAACAACACGACCGCGTAGCTGTAGTTCGGGTCGAGGTTCGCGTCGCCTTGATCGCTGATGCTCATGACGATCAAGCCGGGGACTTGTTCCGCCCCGGTGTTCTGGAAAGTGACGCTGTTCAGCACATCGTCACCCGTGCGCAGGCGGAAGAGGGCGACATCGCGGCGGATGCTGAGCATTTCTTCAAAGTGGCTGATAGCGCTCTGGATGTTCTCCGTCGTCGGCTGCAAATCCGGGTTGGCGAGCAGCGGTTGCCACTGCGACCAGTTGTCCTGCGTCGTCCACGACGGCGGCAGACCGTGACCCCACCCGTTATCCTGATAGGTAAAGTCGAGCGCGTTGTACCAGTCGCCGGAGTCGTAGCTGTTCTTGTCGCCGGACTTGGACCGCAGCATTTCATCGCCCGCGTGGAAGAAGGGCACGCCCTGTGAGAGCATGACCACATCGATCGCGAGGTTGTTCATGCGCACGCGATCTTCCAGCGATGCAGCCAGCGGCGCTTTGACCTGAATGATGTCGAACAACGCCTCGTTGTCGTGCGCGGCGGTGTAGACGATATGTTCTTGCGGGTCGAGCGTGTAGCCTGTTGGGGTGCCATTATAGTCTACATCCGCGCCCGTCACGATGGTGCCCTGGTAGTTTTCGAAGGTGTAATCGCGCAGATTACCCGCCAGCGCCACGCGGATACGATCCTGGAACAGCATGAGCAGGTCAAGCTGCACGGCGGGATCGCGCGTTTCGTCTTCGCTCGGGTCGGTATACAACCCGTTGATGAAACCCTGTTCCTGCAAGCCGCCAAACGGACTGCCGCCGCGGAGTGAGTCACGGATGCGGTCGTTGAACGTGCCGATGCCGGTGCCGCCGAGATTGAGCTGGGTCGCGTTGAGGCCGCGCGCGTTCTGCGCGACTTCGCCGAAATCCCAGCCTTCGCCGTACACGTAAATCCGTGCGCCGTCCACGCCGTCATTCGCGACGGTCAGACCGTCCAGCGCCGCCCGCACATCGACCATGTTTTCGACCATGTGGTGACCCATGAGGTCGAAGCGGTAGCCATCGACCTTGTACATGGTCGACCACGTGATGAGCGAGTCGATCATCAGCTTCTCCATCATCGCGTGTTCGGTCGCAGTATTGGAGCAGCAGGTGCTCGATTCCACGCCGCCCGAGGCGTTCAGGCGGTGATAGTAGCCGGGGACGATGCGGTCCAGCACGGCGTTGGCGGACTGCCCGGCCGCGTTGGTGTGGTTGTAGACGACATCCATGACCACGCGCAGCCCGGACTGATTGAGCGCCATGACCATCTGGCGGAATTCGAGGATGCGCTGTGCGCCGTTCGGGTCAGTGCTGTAGCTGCCTTCCGGTACGGTGTAGTGCAGCGGGTCGTAACCCCAGTTGAAGCCGTCTTCACCGCGCACCGGGCCGATGAGCGCCTGCTGCTCTTCCGAGTCAGCGGGCAGGGCGGCCAGTTCAGCGCGGTCGATCTCACTGCGTTCAGCGCTGTTCTCGTTAATCGTAGCGATGTCGAACGACGGGAGCATGTGGACGTGTGTCAAACCCGCGTCCGCCAGCGCGCGCAGATGCTGCATGCCGTTCGATTCGGTCTGCGTGAAGGCGAGGAACGTGCCGCGCAGGTCTTCCGGTACTGATTCGTCGTAGATGCTGAAGTCGCGCACATGGAGCTCGTAGAGCACGATGTCTTCGAAGGCGTCGAGCTCCGGCTTGGCGTAGTCGCTCCAGCCTTCGGGCATGAGCACAGGGTCGTTCAGGTCAACGATCTGGCTGCGCTGGCTGTTCAGAGACAGGCTGAACGAGTACGGGTCGGTGACGAGATTGCTCTCAATCGCCTGCGTGGTCGGCGCGTAGACCGTCACGTCGTACAGGTAGTATTTGTTCTTCCAGTCGGCTTCACCCGTAATACTCCAGACACCCGTGGCCGCATCGAAGGTCAGGTTCTGGCGGGTGAAGTCTTCGGTCGTGGCATCATCGAACAAACGGACGCGCACCCGCTGCGCGGTGGGTGCCCACACGCGGAGAGTCGGCACGTCGCCATCCCACGTCACGCCGAGCGCACCGTCATAGGTGTACAGATCGTCGAGCACGCCGGGGATCTGGATGCCCGTCGCGTCGAGCAAGCGGCCTTCCGACGAAATCGCGGCGACGGCGAACTGCATGCGCAGGATGCCGGGAACCGCGGCTAAATCAGCTTCGGCGATTTGAAGGGCGCTGTAATTCGCCAGATGCGGGAACTGTGCCAGCACGTCAGCGCTCAACCCTTCGGGGTTGTAGCTGAGTTCAATGGATTGGCCGCCGCTGATGCCATCGCCGGCCATCTCCATGCCCGCTTCGAAGGAATAGTACAGCCGGTAGGTCGCGCCTTCCTGTGGGTCGATATTCCACGCGATGGTATCGGCGGACACCCACTGGGCCAGCGAGGTGAAAAGGCTGCCCACGGCGGCACCTCCAGTATCAATCGACAGGATGTTGGTCGAGGTGTCAAACGAGAACTGGGTCAGCGTCCCTTCTTCGGCGACTGTGAAAGCGATATTCGCGCCATCCTGCGCGCCGTCCAAGCCGTAGTTGAGTGCCCAACTTTCGTTGACAGCAACTTTAGCTTCGTAGGCACCGGGGGGAATCGCCGCGGTGGCATAGACGTATACGCCGTCACCGTCCGGGTCTTGCAGCAGTGTGCGCAGGCAGTCCGGTGCCCAGTCGCCGGGGCAGCCGATCTCATCCTGGAATGAACCGGGCACATTGGCGATCAGCGAATTGACACTGTCTGTCACCCAATGAGTCGTGTGGCTGTACACAAACTTGACCGTAGTGTCTTCCGCCAAAGAGAGCGGAATGTTGGCGCCGCCGGGCAGCGCGTTCAGCCCATAGTTGACATCCCAGGTGCCGTTCAGCGCGACTTTGTATTCGTAATCGCCAGCGGGGAGGTCAAACGTCGCCTGCCAGAGATCATCGTCGGCGTCATAGACGAGGGCCGTGACATCACAATCGGTCTGCCAGTCGCCCGAGCAGCCGAGTACACTCTGGATCGTGCCGGGGACGACCACCATATCCGGCTGCGGTTCGGGTTCGCTCGGCGCAGCGGGCGCTTCGACGATCACGGCTTCACCATTGACGCTGTGCGTCACGGTATGCGCTACCGAGTCAAACACAAACTCGACGGACGAGTCCGCTTCCAGCTCCAACGGAATGTTCGGGCCGCTGGGCACACCATCCAGCCCGTAGTTGACCGTCCAACTGCCGTCGAGTGCCACCTTATATTCATAGCTGCCCGCCGGGATGTCGAAGGTCGCGCGCCACAGCCCGGTATCGGGGTCAAGTGTGAGCGCCGTGACTTCGCATTCCGGTTGCCAGTCGCCGGGGCAGCCCAAGACACTTTGAATGGTGCCGGGGACAACCACTAAGGTCGGTTGGTCTTGAGCGAGGGCGAGAGAGGTGGAGAGCAGCAGCAAAACGAGTAATAAGAGGAACCGTTTCATATTCTTGCAATCACTCCTTTGAAAAATCGACGTTTAGAGCGATATTACGCACCATGATTGTAGCTAGAACTCAGCCTCTAAACCACTTAGAGAGGAATGAATATGAATCCACGCATTTGTATGGTTGGCAGCTCAAATATTGACTTGATCGCGCGGGTGCCGCGCATCCCCGCGCCCGCCGAAACCCTAATTGGTTCGCGCTTTCAAATGGGCTTCGGGGGGAAGGGCGCGAATCAGGCAGTGATGGCAGCGCGCTTGGGGGCGGAAGTCACGGTGGTGACGAAGCTCGGGCGCGATGTGTTCGGCGAGAGTACGCTGGCCAACTACCGCGCGCAGGGGATCGATACGAACTACGTGCTCTTTGATGAGAAGGAAGCCTCCGGCGTGGCGCTGATCGCCGTCGAAGAGGGCAGCGGCCAGAACTCGATCATCATTGCGCCGGGGGCGAATTTCACGCTCACGCCCGCCGAGGTGCGCCTCGCCAGCCGGGCGATTCAGAGCGCGCAGATCGTCATGTGCCAACTGGAAGTGCCGATTGAGATTTCACTGGAAGCGTTTCGTGTGGCGAAAGGCGGGGGCGGGGTGACGACCATCCTCAACCCCGCGCCCGCCGCGAATCTGCCGATGGAACTGCTCCAGCTCACCGACATTCTCATTCCCAACGAGATCGAAGCGTCGATGCTCACGGGCATGCCGACCTCGACGGATGCCGAGGTGATTGCGGCGGCACGCAAGCTTCAAGAGTGGGGTGTCAAGACGCTGGTGATCACGCTGGGGAGCCGTGGCGCACTGCTAATCAATGGGAATAATGAACCGGTGTTCGTGCGAGCGGAGGCCGTACAAGCCGTCGATTCGACCGGTGCCGGCGATTCGTTTGTGGGGAGCTTTGCCTATCTGTTGGGATCGGGGCGCAGCGTGCGCGAAGCGGTCGAACGCGGGTGCGCCATTGCGACGCGGTCAGTGCTGCGAACAGGCACGCAGACCTCGTTCCCGCAGCGCGATGAGGTCGCTGACCTGCTGTAGAAGCCCTTAGGCAATGGCTGACAGCTGGACAAACCGGACGAAAACTATCTCGTCCCTACCTTTTAGGCAGACATTCCGCGTATGGAAAACACAGCGGGCGATCCTACTGGGATCGCCCGCTCGTTACTTGTCCTGTTGTTTGATGTCTTCTTCGACCCGTTCCCGGTCGCCTTCGGCGGTATCGGGGTTATGCGAAACTTTGCGATCCCGACTGCCGAGCGGCTTGTCACCCTCCGCCTGGCTCGTTTCGCGCGAGCCTTCTTCGGCTAACGGATCTTTGCGCTGCTTCTCGTCTTTGTCAGGCATAGCCCATCTCCTTGTAATGTGAGATGTCATTGACTATACCTCTGAAACGTAATGCTCGTCGTTAGAACCGGGTGAGCGTCCTAGATCATCGGGTGGTCGTGTAAGTACTCGATGAAACGCGTACCGTGCGCGCGCCCGTAAAGCAGCGTGAGATCGCGCAGACCGTCACGCGCCGCCTGATTGCCAAAATCGCCTTCGACCATGCGCCACATCCAATTCCCTGCGGGGACGTTGGGCGTGTTCATGCGCGCATCCGTGTCGAGGCTCAGCACGTCCTGCATCGGCACAACCGCCATGTGACTGACCGAGGCCTGAGCGATGCGCATGAGCGTCCAGTTCGCTTCGGTGACTTCCTGATTCACGTATAACTCCACATGGCGGCGGATATGTTCGTTCGTCTCTTTGTCAGAGTGCCACCAACCCAGCGTCGTGTTGTTGTCGTGCGTTCCGGTGTAGACCACGCTGTTTTCGATATGGTGATGGGGCAGGAACAGGTTCGCCTCGGGCAGGTTGCCCCACGCGAACTGGAGCACTTTCATACCGGGCAAGCCGAGTCCGTCGCGCATGGCTTCGACACCGGGGGTGATCACGCCGAGATCTTCGGCGATGATGGGCAGGGCCCCGAGCGCGGCTTCAATGACACGGAAGAAGGGAATATCCGGCCCCTTGACCCACTGCCCGTTGACAGCGGTTCGTTCCTCATTGGTCGGAATTTCCCAGTAGGCTTCAAAACCGCGGAAATGGTCAATGCGGATGATGTCGACCTGAGTCTGCACGGCCTTGAAGCGACGAATCCACCAACTGTAACCATCTTTCGCCATTTCGTCCCACTTGTAGAGCGGATTGCCCCAGTACTGCCCGGTCGCGCTGAAGTAATCCGGCGGGACGCCCGCGACGACGGTCGGGTTGCCGACCTCGTCGAGATAGAACAGATCGCGGTTGGCCCACACATCCGAGCTGTCATGGGCGATGAAGATCGGCACGTCGCCGATCAGCTTGATGCCCTTATCATTCGCGTATTTTTTGAGGGCACTCCACTGCAAGGCGAACTGCCACTGGCGGAACTTGTAGTCTTCGATGTTTTCTTTATGGCGGTTAAGCGCATCCACGAGCGCCTGCGGGTCGCGCAGTGCGACATCCGCTTCCCATTCCACCCACGGGCGGCCATCGTGCTCATCCTTGAGCGACATAAACAGCGCGTAATCGTCGAGCCAATCTTTGTTTTCGGCACACCACTCGGCGAACTGCTGCTGCTGGGCTGGCGAGGCTTTTTTAGCAAAATTCTGATAGGCGAGCGTGAGTTTGTATTTGTGATAAGTGAAGATCCAGCCGTAATCGACATGATCGGTGGGGAAGGGCGGCAGGTCGGCGAGGTCTTCCGGGGCGAGCCAGCCATCCGCAATGAGCTTGTCGAAGCTGATCAGGTACGGGTTGCCGGCAAAGGCCGACAGCGTCTGATAGGGCGAATCACCGTAGCTCGTCGGGCCGAGCGGCAGAATCTGCCAGAGGGTTTGATACGCCGATTCGAGCCAATCGACGAAATTGTATGACCACTGGCCGAGGTCGCCGATACCGTAGCGCCCGGGCAGGGAGGTTGGGTGCAGCAGCACACCACTAGAACGAGGAACGAGCATCCATGTGTCCTTTCAAAAACACGCAATTTGCCCTTAAACATAGCACAAAACCCCCCGCGTGTGATAGATTTTAGGCTTGAGAGCGAAATGACAAAGATCATCAATGGAACATATCACAGGTACGGTTGAGCGCATCACCTTCTATAACGACGAGAACCATTACGGCGTGATTCGCATCAAGGCGGAAGAAAAATTCCCGACGATTGAAGGGCCGGATGGGACGATCACGGTGGTGGGAGTGCTGCCGGGGATCAACGTGGGGGAAACAGTGCGCTTCAGCGGCGCTTGGGTGACCGACCCGCGCTATGGCAAGCAGTTCAAAGCGGAGACGCTCACCCCGGTGACGCCGTCGACCGAAATCGGGATCGTCAACTATCTCGCCAGCGGTATCGTCAAGGGGATTGGCGCGAAGACCGCGCGCAAAATCGTCGATCACTTTGGCACCGAGACGCTCAATGTCCTTGACCGCGAACCGCTGCGCCTGCACGAGGTGCCGGGCCTCAAACGTGAACTGGCTCGCGATCTGGCGCTGGCGTGGCAAGAAAATCAGGCTATCCGCCAGACGATGATCTTTCTGCAAGGCTATGGTGTGACCAGCAAGATGGCCGCGCGCATCTTCAAGTTTTACGGCGCGGCGGCGATTGCGACCGTCAAAGAGAACCCGTATGCGCTGGCCGACGAAGTGAACGGCATTGGCTTCATTCGCGCCGACGAAATTGCGCAGAACATGGGGCTGCCGGCGGACGCGCATTACCGCATCCGTGCCGGGCTGGTCTACGCCTTGAATCAGATGACCAAAGAGGGGCATGTCTATATGCCGCGCCTTGAGCTTGTCAACAAGGCCATGGAGATGCTCAAGATCGACAACGTGGGGCGCGTGCAGGCATCGCTGAGTCAGGAGACGCTGGCGGGCAACCTGATCATCGACGCGAACATTGGCGACGGCGCATTGGGCATGGAAGCGGTCTACCTGCCGCTCTTCTACCACGCGGAGCGCAAAGTGGTGCGCCTGCTGCGTGAACAGGTCAGTGAAGAGTCGGACATTCGCCGCCACGTCAAAGGCTTGAAGTGGGCGAAATTCCTGAAGGATCTGGCCGAGTTCAATGAGGTTGATTTAACCGAGCAGCAGCAAAGTGCCGTGCGCGCCGCGCTCGAACATAAGGTCACGGTGTTGACGGGTGGCCCCGGTACCGGCAAAACGACGACGCTGCGCATGGTCATCCACGCGCTGGATTCGCTCAAGCACAAGTTCGCGCTGGCCTCACCGACGGGACGCGCGGCCAAACGCCTCGCCGAAGCCACGGGTTATCCGGCCAAGACGATCCATCGCCTGTTGGGTTGGACGCCCGGCGAAGGCTTTGTGTACGACGAAGATCAGCCGCTGGAAATCGACATGCTGATCGTGGACGAAGCGTCGATGATCGACTTGCTGCTGTTCAACGATCTGCTCAAGGCACTGCCGCCGAACGCACATTTGATGCTGGTCGGCGATGTCGATCAGCTCCCGAGTGTGGGCGCGGGCAACGTGCTGCGCGATGTGATCGACAGCGGCGTGGGCTATGTCACGCGGCTCAATGCGATCTTCCGCCAGTCGAACACCAGCCATATCATCGTCAACGCGCACCGCATCAATCAGGGTGAAGCGCCGCTGACGGATAACAACAGCGCCGATTTCTTCTATTTCGGCGAGGACGACCCGGCACGAGCGGCGGAATTGGTGGTGGATATTGTCAAGAACCGTCTGCCGACCAAATTCGGCGTGGATCCGATCAACGATGTGCAGGTGATCGCGCCGATGTATCGCGGCGTCATCGGCGTGAACGCGCTCAACGAGGCACTGCAGCGCACCCTCAACGGTGACAAGCGCATGGCGGAAAAGGTGCTCGGGGGGCGCGCGTTCCGCGTGGGCGACAAGGTCATGCAGACGCGCAACAACTACGAAAAAGATGTGTTCAACGGCGACATCGGGCGGTTAGTCGAAATCGATTTTGAGGAGCAGGCGTTCGGGATCGACATCGACGGTTCGTTCGTGATGTATGACTGGACGGAGGCTGACCAGTTGATTCACGCCTACGCCATCAGCACGCATCGCAGTCAGGGCTCGGAATATCCAGTGGTGGTTATGCCGATCATGACGCAGCACTACATGATGCTGCAGCGCAACCTGCTCTATACGGCGGTCACCCGCGCGAAAAAACTCGTTGTGCTGGTGGGCAGCCGCCGCGCGGTACAAATGGCCGTGGAGAACAATAAGGTCGCCGAGCGGTATAGTGGACTTTTGCAGCTTCTACGAGGATAGGTTGTAACAGCATGGCGAAATTTGTATCCCGTTCCGGACAGCTGCCGACGACGGCGGATGTGGTGATCATCGGCGGCGGCCCCGCGGGCGCAAGTGCCGCGTGGGCGTTGGAGTGCGCGTCACCGGGAATTCGCACAGTCATCATTGAACACGGGAGTCAGCTTGCGTCCGGGGCCTCGAATGCTTCACTGGAGAACTTCCGCACGTGTTGGACGTCGCTGGGAAACGCCCGGTTGATGGGACGCAGCATTGATGTGTTTCGTCATGCACAGGATCTGTTGGGCGCGGACATCGGCGTGAAGGAACGCGGTTACCTGTTCCTTGGCTTTAACGAGGAGCAAGCTGATGGTTTGCGCGCCGATGTGCAGCGTTTGCACCAGATCGGATTGACGCATGTCGAATACCTCGATGCCGCCGAACTGCAGGCGCGTTTCCCGCAGGCTGGACCACGCGCGGTCGCGGGCAAATATGACCCCATTGCCGGATGGTTGGATTCGCATGCGCTCCTGCATGCCTTTGTCCGTCAGGCAGCGAACTGCCAGGTGCTGCTTGATGTGCCCGAGACGCGTATTGAGGTGGAGGGCGGGCGCGTGGTCGGCGTGTGGACGCCGTCTGGACGCATCAGCACGGCCACGGCGATCATCGCAGCCGGTGCGCGGTCGCGGCAGGTGGGGCGGATGGCGGGGGTCGAATTGCCCGTGGTGGTACGCCCGCGCCAAAGCTTTACGACCCCGTGGCGCCATGCCGACTTTCCCGAACATTCGCCGATGCTCATTGGCGCGGCGCCGTTCGCGCACGTGCGTCCCGAGGCGCAGACTGGAGCGATCTTCGGTCACGAATACAATTGGAACGACAAGCTCGTCAAGGCGGATGGCGAACCCGCCCATGATTACCTGATCGACCCGATTTATCCCGTCGAACAGCTTAAAGACCCGCGGTTCCCCTCGGTGACGCTGGCGATTCTGGCCCGGCAGTTTGGGCATGCGGACGGCGAAGGCTTCGCTAATCCTCGCTATTTACGCGGCATCGATCACCGCATCAACTACTATGTGTTTCGCGACAACGCGTACTACACTGATGATCAAGGTGCGCGCCGGAAGTATGTGAGCCAGCGCGCGATCATCGATGCGTGGTCGGAGGTCGGCGGCCTCTACCTATCCATTGCGCATGCGGGACACGGTATCATGTCCAGCCCGGCGGCGGGCGAGATCATGGCGGCGCGGGTGCTCGGTCAGCCGCTGTCCGACCCGGCATTTACCGATTTCAATGTTGATGCTCCGTACGCCGATTATGATCGCGGCGGCCTCTCTAAAGATTAGCAACCCATAACGATAAGGATACCGAATGCAAGGCGCAGCACCCGGCGGACCTGAGTCCGCCACTTTGTTGATCTCGTGCCCCGACCAACCCGGTCTGGTGGCGACCGTTACCGAATTCATCTTTCGTAACCAGGGCAATATTCTGCATCTCGACCAGCATGTGGATACTGAAGCCAATGTGTTTTTCATGCGCGTCGAGTGGGATTTGACTGCTTTCACCATTCCAGCCGCGGCGATTGCCACGGCGTTCACCGCCATCGCTGAACCGCGTCAGATGACGTGGGAACTGCACTTCTCGTCGAATGTGCCGCGCATGGCGGTGTTCGTCTCCAAGCTCGGCCACTGCCTGTATGATATCCTGGGGCGCTACCAGTCCGGCGAATGGCGAGTAGAAATTCCGCTGATTGTGAGCAACCACCCGGATATGCGCGCTGTTTCCGAGAAGTTCGGGATTCCATATGTCGAATTCACTATCACCAAGGAGAACAAGCGCGAACAGGAAGACCAGCAGATCGCACTGCTGAAGCAGCACAATATCGATTTTGTGGTGCTGGCACGCTACATGCAGATCATCTCGCCAGAAATGGTGGCACAGTTCCCCAACCGCATCATCAATATCCACCACTCATTTTTGCCTGCGTTCATCGGCGCGAAGCCGTACCATGCGGCGTTCGCGCGCGGTGTGAAGATCATCGGCGCGACGAGCCACTACGTTACGTCCGATCTCGACGCTGGCCCGATCCTCGAACAGGACACGGTGCGCGTGAATCACAAAGACTCAGTTGAGGATTTGGTGCGCAAGGGGAAAGATGTGGAGAAACTCGTGCTGGCACGGGCGATCTGGTATCACCTGCAGCGGCAGGTTTTGGTTTACAACAACAAGACGGTGATCTTCAACTAAGCTGGTGTCTGAAGGACGCCAAAAGAGGACGAGATATACAGGGTGTCTAAAAAGCGCACAGTTATCCCGATGAGAGAGGTTTTTGTAGGGACAAGGCATGCCTTGTCCTCTGTATTCTTCTCTAGAAATGAAGACGAGGCATGCCTCGTCCCTACAGGTGATAACCTGACTAGACACTCTCTATATCTCGTCCCTAAGAAAACGGTCGTTTGTAGGGATGAGACATGCCCCGTCCTTTGGCTGACATTCGGATCGTGGCTGAAGTAGGTTCTCGAAACAAATCCACGAACGGATGTAGGGGCGCACCTGTGTGTACGCCCGAAACCGGGCAGACACATAGGTCTGCCCCTACATTAAAACTTTCGAAAGACCACTTGAGGGTCCTTCGAACCGTAATGAAAAGGGCGCAGCACGCTGCGCCCCGACAATCAATTCACTCACGAAAGCTACCCCTCAATCAGCAGGGATTCGGGGTCTTCGATCAATTCCTTCACGCGGACGAGGAACTGTACGGCTTCGCGACCATCCACGATGCGGTGATCATAGCTCAGCGCGACGTACATCATTGGGCGGATGACGATCTGGTTGTCGACCACGACCGGACGCGGCTCGATTTTGTGCAGGCCAAGGATGCCGACCTGCGGCGGGTTGAGGATTGGCGTGCTCATCATTGAGCCGAAGACGCCGCCGTTGGTGATGGTAAACGTGCCGCCGCGCAGGGCTTCGAGAGAGAGTGTGCCCTGTTCCGACTGCTTGGCGTAATCCTTGATGGCCTTTTCGATCTCCGCGAATGACATCCGATCTGCATCCCGCAGCACGGGCACGACCAAACCTTCCGGTGCGCCAATCGCCACACCAATATCGTAGTACTTCTTCAGCACGATTTCGTCGGTCTGGATTTCAGCGTTGATGCGCGGTTGGAACTTGAGCGCGCCGATCACCGCCTTGACGAAGAACGATGAGAGGCCGAGGCTGACGCCGTAGCGTTCCTTGAAGGCGTTCTTGCGGCGCTCGCGTAGTTCCTGCACGGCACTCATGTCGATTTCGTTGAAGGTGGTGAGCATGGCTGCGGTATGCTGTGCCTCGACCAGACGTGCGGCAATGGTGCGGCGGCTGCGCGACATCTTGATGCGTTCTTCGGCGCGACCATCGTTCGCCGTAACGGGCATGGGCGGCTGGAACGGTGTCGGCACCACCGGGCGCGGCGCGGGCGTCTGGGTGGCGGGCTGATGCTGCGCTTCGAGGTAACGCTGCACGTCGCTCTTGGTCACGCGTCCACCGGGTCGACCGGGCGGCACCTGCGCGAGATCGATGTCCTGCTCTTTAGCGACGCGCTGGGCGACCGGGGTCGCGGTGCTGGCTGGCTTGGCGTCGACGGGTTCCTGCGTGGCCGGGGCAAGCGTTTGTTCCGGCGCTGGATTAGGCGCAACGGCGGCATTGTCGTCGATCGAACCGAGCACGTCACCGATTTTGACGTCTGTGCCTGCCGGATGATCGATTTTGCTGAGCACGCCGCTCTTCTCCGCGCCGACTTCGAGATCGACTTTGTCGGTTTGCAGGACGACCAGCGCCTCGCCAACGGCCACAGGGTCGCCTTCGTTTTTCAGCCAGCGGGCGACGGTCGCTTCGACCACCGATTCGCCGAGATCCGGTACTTTGATTTGGAATGCCATGCTCTACCTCTACCTAACGATAATGTCCGCGAGACTTTCCTGAACGTCCACGCTGAAGGCTTGCGCGATCAGCGCCTCTTGATTGATCTTATGCCGTGTCGCCGAGCCTTCCGCCGGGCTGGAGTTGCGCGGTCGCCCGATGTAGCGCAGCGGCAGCCGTCCCTTCAGCTGATCTTGCAGCAGCGGGCGGGCAAATTCCCACGCGCCAGCGTTTTCCGGTTCTTCCTGCAGCCACACGACTTCGGTCGCGTTGGTGTAGCGGTCGAAAATCGGCTGCAGGTCTTCCGTGGGGAAGGGGTACAACTGCTCGACGCGCACGAGGGCGACTTCGGGATGATCGGCGCGCGCTTTGCTGTTGACGATATCAATGTACACCTTGCCGCTGCACAGAATCACGCGTTGGACGGCTGCCGGAAGCGCGGTATCGTCGATGACGGGCTGCCATTGACCCTCAGCCAGTTCGTTGAGCGACGAGATCACCAGCGGGTGGCGCAGCAGGCTTTTGGGCGTCATCACGACCAGCGGCAGTGGATCGCTTTCCAGCAGGAGCGCCTGCCGCCGCAGCAAGTGGAAGTACTGCGCGGGCGTGGTCGGGTTGGCGACCCGCATATTGATGTCGGCAGTCGCCTGCAAAAAGCGTTCGAGCCGCGCGCTGCTGTGATCCGGCCCCGCGCCTTCGTATCCGTGCGGCAGCAGCATGACGAGCGATGGCGTCAGCCCGAACTTGGCGCGGGCGGAGACGACAAACTCGTCGATGATGACCTGTGCGCCGTTGTCAAAGTCGCCGTACTGCGGTTCCCACAGCACAAGGCGGCGCGGCGCTTGCACGTTGTAGCCAAATTCAAAGCCGAGCGCGGCGGCTTCGGACAGGGGGCTGTTATAGATTTCGTAGGCGGCGCGGGCCTGCGGTAAAGCTTGCAGCGGTACGAACGGGTCGCCGGTCGTCTGATCCGTGAGGATGGCGTGCCGCTGGCTGTACGTACCACGCCCGACATCCTGACCGGTTAAACGCACAGCGATGCCGTCTTCGAGCACGCTGGCGACGGCCAAGTCTTCGGCGGTGGCCCAGTCGATTACGCGCTCGTCCAGCTTCTCGACCGCGTCACGGCGCTTCTGCATAGCTTGTGCCAGCTTGGGATGCACGTTGAACTCACCCGGCATGGTGAGCAGCGAGCGGTTAAGTTCGCGCAGGCGTTCGACCGGGATGGCCGTGACGAGCCGACGCGCGGTCTTCGGCACGGGTGGCGTGGGCAGCGGCTCGATCAAGTCGCGTTCCGGGTCGAGCCCTTCGAGCACCGATTGCAGCTTCAGATTGTGATCCTTGACGAGATCCTCGGCACGGGCGCTGCTGATCACGCCGCGCTTGACGAGCGTATCCGCCCAAATCTGGCGCACTGTCGGGTGATTCTTGATCTTGGTGTACATCAACGGCTGCGTGAAGAATGGCTCGTCGCCTTCGTTGTGACCCCAGCGACGGTAGCCAATCAAGTCGATGACGAAGTCGCGCTCGAACTCGGCCAGATAGCCAAAGGCGATGCGGGCGGCTTCGATGCAGGCTTCCGGATCGTCGGCGTTGACGTGCAGCACCGGGATTTTGAAGCCCTTCGCGAGATCGCTGGCGTAGAGCGTGCTGCGCGAGTCGACCGGATTCGTGGTGAAACCGAGCTGATTGTTGGTGATGATGTGAAGCGTGCCGCCGGTCCAATAGCCGGGGAGCTGCGACAGGTTGAGCGTCTCCGAAACGATGCCTTGACCGGGGAAGGCCGCATCGCCGTGAATGAGAATCGGCTGCGTGATGCCCGGGTCAAAGGCTGGCTTGCCGCGCTTGCCGACATCTGTCCCCGCGGCGCGCGCCATGCCTTCGACGACCGGGTTGACGAATTCCAGATGGCTGGGGTTGGGTGCCATCGTCACGACGGAGTCGACGGGGGAGCCATTCTTGATGGCGCGGCGACCCCCGAGGTGGTACTTCACATCGCCCATCCAGCCGATATCGTCGCCGTGGCGGTGTTTGCGGACCGGGTCTTTGAATTCGGCGAAGATGTTGGTATACGACTTGCCGAGCGTGTGAGCCAGCACGTTCAAGCGGCCACGGTGTGCCATGCCGATGAGGATGTTCGTTTCGCCCGCGTCGGCCAGCAGCGCGATGATTTCGTCCAGCATCGGCACCATGATGTCGAGACCTTCGATGCTGAAGCGGTGCTTGCCGGGGAAAATGCGGTGAATGAAACGCTCAAACACTTCAACTTCGGTCAGACGCTGGAGCAGCGCTTCCGAGTCGAGGGGTTGGCTGCGGACGGAATAGCGCCCGCTCTCAATTGCTTCGCGCAGCCATTCACGTTCTTCCGGGCGGCGGATGTGGTCGAAGTCGTAGCCGATGCTGCCCGCGTAGATGGCGCGCAGCAGTTCGGTCGCGTCCAGCGCATTGCGCGCTGAAGCAAGCACTCCGCCGACCAGGCTGGCGGGCAGACGGCGCAAATCATCTTCGGTCAACCCGTATGACGACATGTCGAGCGACGGATCGCCGAGCGGCTGTGAGCCCAGCGGGTCAAGCTGCGCGGCGAGATGACCGTATTCGCGAATTGCTTGCGCGTACTTGACGACAGCAGCGACTTTGGCGACATCGGGCGTCACCATAACCGGAGCAGCAGCGGCCTCCGAGGCGTTGGGGGCTGGCTCTGGCGGAGTCCAGCGCTCGAAGAAAGCGCGAGTAGCCGCATCGACCGAGGCGGGGTCGTGCAGATAGCGTTCGTAGAGTTCAAAGACGTAGGCTGCGTTGACGCCAGAAAACGGATTCCATGTCATAGAGGGAGTCCACAATCCTGAATATTGTGCTTAAGAATAGCCATGAGTCTATCATCAAAGTCGGAATATACCCACCGTTTTTTCGGGTTTTTGCGTGTTAAATGGTATTATCGGCCAATTGATAACGTTCCCACAGGCACCAGCCACACCACTGGATTGATCGCTCATGAAGCAGGGTCTCGAAGAAATCGCAAAACTCGCGGGCGTGTCCAAATCGACCGTGTCCCGGGTCGTCAACAATCAGCCGAATGTCAACGAACGCACACGGCAGCGGGTGCTCGAAATCATCCGCGAGGTGAACTTTCGCCCGAATAAGGCGGCGCGCGCGCTGGTCACGCAGCACACCAAGGTGCTGAGCGTGGTCATTCCCCAGCCGCTGGCGGCAACTTTCACCGATCCGTATTTCCCGCGTCTGCTGCAAAGCATTTCCGGCAAAGCGAACCAGCAGGATTACGCGATCATGCTGTGGATTGGCGACAACGCCGAGCAGGAAGACCGCTTTACGGATCGCATATTGAACAACAGCTTCTTCGACGGTGTGCTGATCGCGTCGGCAGTCGATGATGATCCGCTGGTGGAACGCTTGAAAGATGCCGGGTTTCCCTACGTCTTGATTGGACCGGCGCAAAAAGGCGTGCCCTACAACGTGGATGTCGATAACCTCAGCGCATCGCGCGAAGCGGTCCGTCATCTGATCGCGCTGCATTATCGGCGCATCGGCACGATCACCGGGGTGCTGAACATGGGCGCGGCGCAGCATCGTCTGCAGGGCTACCGCGAGGCGCTGGCGGAAGCCGGACTCGACGCCGATCCGAACCTGATTCTCTCCGGCGATTACAACGAAATTCAGAGCTATGAGGCGATGCGCCATTTGATCGCCCACGGCGTCGACGCGGTGTTCTGTGCCAGTGATGTGATGGCACTGGGGGCAGTACGCGCGATCACCGATGCTGGCTTACGGGTCGGCGTCGATATAGGCGTCGTCGGGTTTGACGACATGCCGTTCGCGTCGACGCTGCACCCGCCGCTCACGACAGTGCGTCAGCCGATTGCTGACCTCGGTGATCGCGCCACGGACATCCTCATGCGCTTGATCGAGGAGGAACCTGTGCCGCAGGATCACGTGCTGCTGCCCGCGCATCTCATCGTGCGGCAGTCGTGCGGGGCATCCGTGCGTAGCTAGTTCAATTTGAACGAACATTAAGCAGACAACAAAGCGCCATCCTAGGATGGCGCTTGTGTGTGGGCTAGCTCGGCTGTTTCTCGACGGCTGTCGGCTTGGTGGAACTGGCAACTGCGATTGGTCGCCGCCGTTTGGCACGCCAGCGATTCCACGTGCCGACGATGCCGTAGGGGAAAACCATCACCACGATTATGAAGATGAAGCCCGAGATCAGCATCCAGCTTTTGCCGATGTCGAGCACGAGATCGGGCGTCACGGTGATTACTCGGTCACGCAGCAAGCGGTCAAGCAGATGCAATGTGGTCGCGCCGACGACCGGGCCGGTGAAGGTGCCTGCGCCGCCGATAATCGTCGTGAGCAGCGGATCAATCGTGTAGGCGACGCTCAAGAGTTCCGGGCCGACCTTCTTGTTGAAGACGACTTGCAGCACACCCGCGACTGCCGCCAGCATCGCCGCGACCGTAAACGCCATCAGCTTGAAGTACAGTGTGTTGTAGCCGATGGTCTTGGCGCGTTCTTCGTTCTCGCGGACGGCCAGCAGTACCGCCCCCGTTGGCGAAAACATCAGCCGTCGGATGAACAGGAACGTGAGCACGAAGATCGCCAGCACGATGTAATAAAAGGTGATGCGGTCGGCAATGGGGTTAAGCCAAGTTGGCAAGGTGGTGAGCGTAAAGCCATCTTCGCCTTTGGTCAGCGGCAGGCGACCCCAAAAGATGTAGAACGATTCGGCAATCGCCAGCGTGAACACCGTGAAGTAGACCCCGCGTAGCCGCAGGGATGCCAAACCGATCAAAAAGCCGAGCACGCCGCAGATCAGCACCGCGCCGAGCACGCCGACGATCACCCCCATGTCGGGTGACAGATCGGTATATTCGAGTGCTAGCCCGAGGATGTAGCCGCCCATCCCGAAGAACAGCGCATGACCAAACGAGATGACGCCGGAAAAGCCGAACAACAGGTTGTAGCTGATGGTGAAGATGGCGAGAATGTAAATCTCGATGATGGTTCCCTGCCAGCTCACCGCCGCGCCGCGGGTGGCGAACGGATCGCTGTTGGTCAGCGCGCCGATGAGGTGCGGCAGCGAAATCAGCAGAATCAGGATGATCAGCAGACCAGTATTGGATTGGAGCGTTTTGCGCCAAAAGGTCATGCTAGTTCTCCTTACCGAACAGGCCGCTGGGACGAATGAGCAGGATCAGCACGAGCAGGAGCATGGGCGTGAGGCTTGCCCACACGGGCGCGTTGACGCCTGGCGAAGCCGACCAATCCTGAATGACGGCAACGGCCACGCCGACGAGAATGCTAGCGATAGCAGTACCGCCATAGCTGCCCAAACCGCCGAGCACGACAATCGCGATGGCGGAGAGCAGGAATTGGTTCGCTAAGCCCGTCGAAGCGCCGAGGAAGGGGGCGGCGACTGCGCCACCGAGTGCGGCGACGGCACACCCAAGGGTAAAGACCAGTGTGAACACGGCGCGCACGTTGATGCCAAGCGCTTCGACCATCTGGCTATCTTCTACGCCCGCGCGGATGATGATGCCAATGCGCGTGCGCTGGAGCAGCAGACCGATCCCGATAATCAACAGGAAGCCCGCGCCGATGACGAATAGACGATAGGTACTGAACTGCTGCTCAAACACGGTGAAGAAGCCGGAACGCGCGGTAAACATCGCCGTCCAGCTGTAGGGCGTGGGTGTCCACACGACTTTGATCAGTTCGCCGATGACGAGCGCGACGCCGAAGGTCAGCACGATCTGAAAGATGGGGCGGGCGTAGAGCGGTCGCAGGAGCGCGCGCTCAAAAAACACGCCGAGCACACCGCCGACCAGCACCGCGGCGAGCAGCGAAACCACGAAGCGCACATCGCCATTGGGCAGGACGCTGATGAGCTGCGGCGAGTGATGCACGGCATAGCCGACATACGCGCCGATCATGAAGAACGACCCTTGTGCAAAATTCAGCACGTCCATGAGACCGAAGACAATCGACAGGCCGGATGCGACCAGAAACAGGAGCATGGCCTGAAATAAGCCAGACATAATGGTGATGCCGAAGCTGCCGAGATCGCCATTCGCGTTGACGAAACCAAACAGGAGCAGCGCGACCGCGACGACGGCGATCAACCAGTAAGTTTTGTTCATAAACCGCTCCTTTTAGGCAACGCCGAGATAGCGCTGGATGAGCGCGGCATCGTTGATCAGGTTGGTCATGTCGCCGGTGTGGACGCTGCAGCCTTCTTCGATGACGACGTAGCGGTCGGCAAGCTTGCTCGCCATGCGGAAGTTTTGTTCCACCAGCAGCACGGTTGTCGTTTCGGCGAGCACACGGATGGCGTGCATCAACTGCTCAATGATGACCGGAGCCAGACCTTCGCTCGGCTCGTCAATCAGCAGCAGGCGGTTATCTGGGACGAGCGCGCGCGCAATCGCGAGCATCTGCTGCTGCCCGCCGGAGAGCTTACCACCGGGGAGCGTATATAGGCGTTTCAAGTCAGGGAAGAGTTCGAAGATGAAGTCGACTTTACGGTCGAGGTCACCCTTGCTGCGTTCAGCGATTTCAAGGTTTTCGCGCACGCTCAGCGCTTTGAAGATCGCGCGGTGTTCTGGCACATAGCCGATGCCGAGCTTGGCAATCGTGTAGGGGCGCTTGCCGACCAGCGGCTGACCCTCGAATAGGACGGTGCCTGTGCGCGGCGGGGTAATGCCCATGATGCTCTTGAGGGTGGTCGTCTTGCCCGCGCCGTTACGCCCGAGCAGAACCGTGATGCTGCCTTGCGGGACGGTCACGCTTACACCTTCGAGGATGTGAAACTGCCCGATGAAGGTGCTGATAGCGCCCACTTCGAGAATGTTATCCGCCATGTCCGCCTCCATAGTCACTGAAATCGCCATAGAGTTCGCCGAGGTACACGCTTTGCACGGTCTTGTTGGCTGCGATTTCGGCGGGGATGCCTTCGGCCAGCACACGCCCGGCATTCATGACGGTGATCTTGTCCGAGATGTTCATGACTACGTTCATGTTATGTTCGACCATGATGATGGTTTTGCCGCCTTGCTGGCGGATGGTATCAATCGTGCCGATCAGCTCGGGCACCTGCTCCGACGCCATACCCGCCGTGGGTTCGTCGAGCAGCAGCATTTCAGGGTTCGGCGCGAGCAGAATCGCCAATTCCAGCTTGCGTTTACCGCCATGTGGCAGGGTATTTGCGGGCATATGGAGCATATCGGCGAGGCCGACGAGTTCAATGACTTCGGTCGCGCGCTTGATGTAGTCTCTGAAGGAGTCGGCGCGCCGGAACAGGCGGAAGTTGATTGTGCCCAGCGCCTGCGCCGCGAGGCGGACGTTTTCGAGCACGGTCAGGTTGGGGAAAATGTTGGTGATCTGGAACGAGCGCCCGATGCCGAGGTGGGCGCGCCGGTGGAGCGGCAGGTAGGTGATATCTTTGCCGTTAAACAGTACCGTGCCGGCGGTGGGGCGGTGATTGCCCGTGAGCAGATTGAAGAAGGTGGTCTTGCCCGCGCCATTCGGCCCGATAATCGAATGGAGGCTGCCGCGCTGCACCTCAATGCTGACCGCGTCAACCGCCACCAGACCGCCAAAATCTTTACGCAAAGCGCGTGTTTCGAGAATGATGTCTTTTTGGGTCATAGAATCTCTTTTGACATGGGGGCCAGGTTGCCCTCGCCCCCACCACTAGTTACAGCTTAGGACGAAGCTTCGAGGCTCGCCAGGAATTCTTCGTTCAGAGCGCAGCGTTCTTCACCTGCTTCGCACGGCGGGATGATATCCAGCGCCGGGACTTCCTGCAGCAAGGTGTAGAACTTCTGATCCGGGTCATCGAGGTTCGCGAGCTGGACGATGTACATCGGGACAAGCGCCTGATGATCGCCGGGGCGGATAATGTACGTGCCCTTCGGGCCGTCGAACTGGAGGCCTTCGAGCGCGGGGATCAACGACGCGGGCAGCGTATCGCCGCTGGTCGAGCTGACCGCCGACGAGAGCGCCTGCGCGGTCGCGAAACCGCATTCCGTGAACAGATCGGGCACGTCGCTGTAGACGGCCTGATGCTTTTCCACGAGCCAGTCATTGATTTCGTTCTGCGGCAGGGCGTACTGGTAGACGATCCAGCTCACGTTGCCGATATTGCTCGGGTCGCTCAGGGCGACAATGTCGTTGCTGTTGAAGGCTGCGACGACCGCCATCTGATCCTTGACGCCCAGTTCGTCCAACTGCTGGAACAGGGTGACGCTGGTGTCGCCCGCCCAAATCGGCAGGACGGCATCGGCACCGCTGTCCAGAATCTGCTGGATGTAGGTGGTGAAGTCGGTGGTTTCCAGCGGCGCGAAGATCGGTTCCTGAACGAAGTTGATGCCACCCGCGCCGAGGACGGCCTGCGCCGCACCCGCCGAGGCCCGACCAAACTCATAGTCCGCCGCGAAGATCACGAAGTTCGTGCCGAGGTTTTCCTGAGCGTAGGGGACGAAGGACAGAAAGTCCTGATAGGTGTTGCGGCACACGCGGAACGTGTTGATATTGAAGTTCGCGCCGGTGATGGCCGGGGAGGCACCGGGGGCGGCGAACAGCACTACATCGTAGTCCAATGCGACCTGCTGCAAAGCGACGGTCACACCGGAGGACGGCGCGCCCACGAGAATTTCGACGCCTTCCTGTTCGATCAGTTCACGCGCCTGGCTGGTAGCCGTGTCGGGGTCGCCGCCGTTATCACGGACGAGGATTTCGACCGGACGGTCGCCGATGGTGAGGGTGGCGAGCGCCGCGTCGATGCTCTCGAATTCGGTGGGGTCGATGCCCGCCGAGTAGAGCAGACCGAGCTTGAAGCCGAATTCCAGCTCATAGCCGTAAATGGTCAGTGCACCGGACTGATCCGTCATCAAACCGATCTTGAGCGGTTCACCCTGTGCGGCAACCATGCTGACGCCGAACGCCAACACCAATACTGCGACTAACGAAAGTAAAGCGAATTTCCGAAGCATGTCTTTCTCCTCTAAATTTTATACCGCTGTATCGGCTTGATCGCCGGAATACACTCATTTGGCCCCGAGATGCGCGACGAAGTACCCGTTGAATTCCTCCGGGCGTTCGATGTACGGAGAATGGCCCGTGTCCTGCATGACAATTTCCTTATACTGACCGCCGTTGGCCGCGTAGCTGTCGAGGACGGCGCGCGTTTGGCTGACCATCGGCTGCGGCGGGTAAATCTCCATGCCCGGCCAACCGGGGACGTAGCCGAGGCTGCCCAACGTGCCAAATTCCAGCAGTGATTGGTCGGAGATGATCAGGTCGTGGCTGCCGCGCACCCACAGAATCGCCGGCTTGTGGGGGGCAGTGATGAAGCGCTGCACGTAGTCGCCGACGTACTTGGGCGACAGGCCGTTGGTCGGGCCGAGCACGCCCGGAGCGACGCCCGGCCAGTTGGTCGAGGCGACATGATCGCCGGGATAGTCTTCGGGGCCGACATGCGCGGCGAGGATCGACGAAAGCAGATCTTCTTCACGAGGCGGGACGAACGGCGGTTTCCAGTAAAAGCCGTTCATGACGCCCCGCGGGGAGCTCTGCGGATTGTCGAGCGAGCGGTCGCCTTCGCTCATGCGTTGGGCAAACGCGGCGTTGACCGTGCCGCCGCCGGAACCCGCGAAATCGGGGAAGGTCGGCGTGCCGTTGATGTCTTTGGTGCCGCCGTAGCCGTAGGGCGAACCGGGGCAGACGACGGTTGCGGTGAGGAAGCGCTGCGGGTAGTCGGCGAGCAAGCGCCACACAACCGACCCGCCGAGCGAATGACCCGCGACATGCACTTTGTCGTAGCCGAGCCTGTCGAGCAGTGCGATCGCATCGTCGGCGAGGTCGCCCATACCGCGTGTGGCGTCGATCTTCTTGGCGCGATCCGCATCGCCATAAGCGCGCTGATCTGGCGCGATGCCGCGGTAGCCCGCCGGGAGCATGGTCATGATCTCCTCCCAGTAAGTCGCGGAGGAGGCGTTGCCGTGCAGGAACAGCACCGGAATGCCGTCCTCGGGGCCGAAAAACAGGACGCGCGTGGTGATGCGCGGGCTGGTGATGGTTTGGGCTGTTATGCCGGGTAGCGTCGGAATAGGCATCGTTTTCTTGTCCTCAGAATAAGCCAACTATGTCATGACGGACGAGGCGTACCCCGTCCAAAGAAGATGTCTAACTAACGACCATACTGCTCGACAAGCTGTCGCTTGTCGATTTTGCCGGGACCGGTCTTCGGCAGTTCAGCGACGAAGACGACGGTCTTGGGAACTTTGTACTTGGCTAGGCGGTTCGTCAGGAAGGCGATCAGTTCGTCGGCTGTGAGCGTTTGCCCCGGCTTGACGACGATCACTGCGCGTCCAACTTCGCCCCACTTCGCATCCGGTACCCCGATCAGCGCGGCTTCGGCGACGGCGGGGTGCGCATGCATCACGCTCTCGACCTCCGCGGGGTAGATGTTCTCACCGCCGCTGATGATCATGTCTTTCAAGCGCCCGACGATGGTGTAGTAGCCTTCGTCGTCGCAGGTCGCCAGATCGCCGGTGTGCAGCCAACCAGCGACGATGGTTTTGGCGGTCGCTTCGGGATTGTTCCAGTAGCCGGGCGTGACATGCCCGCCGCGGATGAGCAGTTCGCCCGGTTCTGAAGCGCTGCACGCTGATCCGTCCGGGCGGACAACTTTGACATCGACATGGAACAACGGGAAACCGACCGCGCCTGGCTTGCGGCGGACATCGGCTTGCGGCAGCCAAAAGGTATTCGGTCCGGCTTCGGTCAGCCCATAGCCCGTCTTGAAGTCGACACCTTTGGCCCAGAACTTCTCGAAGACTGGTAGAGGGCAGGGCGCGCCGCCGCTGATGATCAGCTTGAGGCGCGAGAAATCCGCCGCTTCCCAGCGTTCATGTGCCTGCATGACGACAAACATGGTGGGCACGCCGAAGTAAAGCGTGACGCCGTGCTGGTCGATGAGGTCGAAGACGCTCGCCGCATCGAAGCCCTTGCACACGATGCTCTTGCCGCCGATGTGAATGAGCGGGAGCGTGAAGACGTTCAAGCCGCCTGTGTGAAACAGCGGCGAGTTGAGGATGGCGACATCGTGCTCGTCCAAGCCCCACGAGACGACCGTGTTGATGCTGTTCCACGTCATATTGCCGTGCGTGAGGATCGCGCCCTTAGGGAGACCCGTCGTGCCGCCCGTGTAGCAGATCACCCACGGATCGTCGAGTACCAGCTCGGGGCGGTCGGCAAGCGTCTCGGGGAAAGAGTCGCGGTCAGAGAAGGCGCAGTCCGACGCATCAGCCTTAGCGCCAAAGGCGACGAAGTGGCGCACACTCAGCACATGCGGACGCAGCGCGTTCACCTGCTGAGCATATTCATCCGAATAGATGAGCACGAGCGGCGCGGCGTCGATGAGCAGGGCTTGCAGCTCGGTGACGGTCAAGCGCCAGTTGAGGTTTTGCAGGATCGCGCCGATCTTGCCGCAGGCCATCCACACATCGAGATAGTCGAGGCTGTTGGACGCGTAGACCGCCACCCGGTCGCTGCGCCCAACGCCGAGCGAACGCAGATAGTTCGCGGTGCGGTTGGCGCTCGCGTTCCACTCGCGGTAGCTGATTTCGCGTCCGGTTGCGGCTTCTTCCAGCGCAATCCGATCCGGCGAAAGTTTCGCTCGCCGATCCAGCCAGTCAGTGACGTAAAAAGACTTTTGCGTTTCCATCACGATAACACTTTTTGCGCTACGGCTTTTTTGTCGATTTTGCCCACGGCGGTCTTCGGGATAGCATCCACGAAGACCACGTTTTTCGGTACTTTGTACTTGGCGAGACGGTCACTCATGAAGATGGTCAGCGCCTCGGCGGTGATTTGGCTTTTGGCGACGACGACCGCCCAGCCGACTTCGCCCCACTTGTCATCAGGCACACCGATGACGACCGCTTCGGCCACGTCGGGATGCGCCATGAGCACGCTTTCGATTTCGGCGGGGTAGACGTTCTCGCCGCCGCTGATGATCATGTCTTTGATGCGCCCGATCACCCAGATGTAGCCTTCATCGTCGGCGCGGGCGAGGTCGCCCGTGTGCAGCCAGCCATCAACGACCGTTTTGGCGGTCGCATCCGGGTTGTTCCAGTAACCGGGGATGACGTGCATGCCGCGGGTGATAAGTTCGCCGGGTTCATCTGCCACGCACAATGAGCCGTCTTCGTGGACGATGCGGACATCGGCATGAAACACGGGTACGCCAATCGCGCCCGGTTTACGCTGAATATCGTGGTTGGGCAGCCAGATGTTGTATGGCCCGCCCTCGGTTAGCCCGTAGCTGACGCGGAACTGCTGCACGCCTTTCGCCCAGAACTTCTGGTAGATCGGCTCGGGGCAGGGCGCCCCGCCGCTGAACATCGCCTTGATGCTGGAAAAGTTCGCTGTTTCCCAGCGGGGATGCGCCTGCATCAGCGCGTACATGGTCGGTACGGCGAGGTAGACGGTGACCTGCTGCTGCTCGATGAAGTTAAGCGCCTTCTCCACATCAAACGCTTTGGTGACGATCACCTTGCCACCCACGTGGAACAAGGGCAGCGTGAAGATGTTCAGCCCGCCCGTGTGAAAGAGGGGCATGCTGAGCAGGAAGACATCATTCTGGTTGAGCGGCACGCTCATCACGGCGTTGACGCTGTTCCACGTCATGTTGCCATGCGTGAGGATTGCACCTTTCGGGATGCCGGTCGTGCCGCCGGTATAGCAGATCACCCACGGCGCGTCGGGATGCAGGTCGGGCAGCTTATTCCATGTTGCCGCGCACGTCTCACGCGCCGAAAAGGGTAGATCGGCGGGATCGGCAAGCTGGTTGAGCGCCACGAAACGGCGCACCGAGGACAGATTCGCGCGCAGCGTATTGACCTGACTGACGAACTCATCAGAGTAGATGAGCACGACGGGCGCGGCGTCATTGAGCACCGCACGCATTTCGGGAATTGCCAGACGCCAGTTCAGCACCTGCAGAACTGCTCCGGTCTTGTTGCAGGCCATAAGCAGATCGAGGTATTCGACACAGTTAGTCGAATAGATAGCGACGCGATCGCCCGCCTGCACACCGAGCGAATCGAGCATATTGGCCGTGCGATTGGCGATGGCGTTCCACGCGCGGTAGCTGATGTCGCGCCCGCTCAGCGCATCATGCAGGGCGATGCGGTCGCCGCTCAGTTTGGCGCGACGATCCAACCAATCGGTGACAAAGAAGGACTTTTGCGGTTCCACAAGGTTAACCATGTCAAATAAAGTTGATGCCGGGGACAAAGCGCCCCGTGCGCGTCATGTATTCGGCATACTGCGGGTAGACCGAGCGCAGCATGCTTTCTTCAAACCGGGCTTTCTGGCCAAAAAAGATGATGAACACGACCGTCATCAGGAGCGGCACGATGTGCCCATGCGCCAAAGCTGCCCCAAAGACCCCGCTGATCACCCCAGTGTAAATGGGGTGGCGAATCCACTTATAGACGCCCGTCTCTATCAGGCCGACGTTCTGATTCGGGGTAGGCGTGACGTTGGGCAGCGCCGCGTTACGCCGCATGTGTTCCAGAATCCCGAGCATGATCACGGTGAAAGCGGCAATCACGATCAGGAAACCGGGCAGCACCAGCCCGCCGCCGACCGGAAACGCGATCAACAGCACCGCGAACACGCCGAACAGAACAAACTGGAGGAGGACGAACAGCACAGCGCGGCTCATCGGCTAGCCCCACCGCACCGCGACGGCGCTCCACGTATAGCCTGTGCCTGCGCCGGCTAGCACGATCAAATCGCCGGGGTGGATTTTGCCCTGCGCCAACCCGAGCTGAATCGCCAGCACTTGATCGACACTTTGCACATGGCCGTGATCTTCCAGATAGACCGATTGCTCGGCGGTTAAGCCGACCGATTGCAGGATTTCCAGATAAAACGAGCGCTTCATATGCGTGATGCCGAGAAATTTGACATCTGCGAGTTTTGCGCCGCTCTTTTCCACTGCTTCGGTAATCACGCGCTGGAAGTTACCGAGCGACGATCCGCCGAGCCGTTCCGCCATGTAGTCGCCGTTCTGCACGTCGAGCCGCCCGCGCAAATCGCCGATGCCGTCGTCGGCAATGCCCACGACTGCTTCCGGTTCGCGCGTGACGATCACCGTCTCCGAGAGTGTGCCATCGGTGATGGCGGATGCGCCCAGAATCAGGTTCTTGGTTGCGCCGCGCTGGAGCAGCATCGCGCCGCCGCCTGCGCCAAAGTTGAACATGAAGCGTGAGCGCGCGTTTTTCAGGTTGATCAGGTCGTTTTCGCGGCTGCCCGCAGCGAGCAGCACCGTGTCGAGGCTGGAGTCGCCGAGCATCATGCTCTTCGCCATGTTCATGGCAATCGGCGCGCCCGCGCACAGCGCGTACATCTCGAAGGAGTAGGCGTTGACCGCGCCGACATTGGCCTGAATCTTCGCGGCGGCGTTCCACACCAGATGATCCTTGAATTCGCTGCCGTGCGAAATCACCAGCTTGATCTGCTCTGGCGTAATGCCCGCCGATTGGATCGCTTCCACCGAGGCGCGGGAGGCCATCGCCGTCACGCTATCGTCGTCTCCGGCGATGTGGCGCTGGCGGATGCCCATCTTGTCGCGTAGAACGGCTTCGGGAATGCCGGTTGCTTCTACGAGATCGGCGGCGGTCTGGATGGCGGTGGGGAAGTAAGTCCCCATGCCGATAATGCCTACGTCAGTCATGCGTTCTCCCTGTAGACCACACGACCTTCGACCATCGTGAGTAAGACGTTGATGCGCTCATCTACGAGAATCAGGTCGGCGTCTTTGCCGATTTCAATGCTGCCTTTACGGTTCGAGATACCAACATTGCGCGCGGCGTTGAGACTCGTGGCCTGCCAAATGTTGGCTAATGGCTCACCCGTCGCCGCCATGAAGTTGCGCACCGCTACGTCGAAGGTGAGGGTGCTGCCGGCCAGCGTGCCATCAGGCAGCCGTGCCGCGCCGTCTTTGATGGTGATCACGCGGTCGTCAATGGGGTATTCACCGTCGGGCATGCCCGCGCCGCGCACCGCGTCGGTGATGAGGATGACGCCATCCGCGCCCTTGGCCAGCCAGACCAGCTTCATCGCGGCGGGATGCACGTGAATGTTATCGGCGATGAGCTCGCAGCGGAGTTGGGTCAGGGTGAGCGCCGCACCGAGCGTACCCGGTTCGCGGTGATGCAGCCCCGTCATGGCATTGAAGGTGTGCGTTGTCTGCGTCAAGCCCAACTCGACGGCGGCGCACATGTCGTCGTAGGTAGCGGCGGTGTGTGCGGCGGAAACCGCGACGCCACGCTGAGCGCACTCGCAAATGAGCCAGTGGTTTTCCGGGTACTCGGGAGCAAGCGCCATCAGGCGAATACAGCCCGTATTCAGGAAGTCGAGTCCTTCATCGCGGCCAGCGCGGCGAATGTAGGTGGTGCTCTGTGCCCCGCAGCGCGCCGGGTTGAGGAATGGCCCTTCGACATGCGCGCCGACGAGGGCCGCGCCGCGCATTTCGGTGCCAGTTAAGGCGGCGATAGTTTCGAGCGCGGCTTGAATGCGTTCACGTGAATCCGTCCATGTGGTGGCGAGAAACGAGGTGACTCCATGCCGCGCGTAAAACCCGGACATGGTGTGCAGCGCCTCGGGAGTGGCGTCCATTGCTTCGAAGTTTGCGCCGCCGTGGACATGTACGTCGACGAAACCGGGGAGCAGCGTCGCGCCTGCGGCATCGATCACGCTGTCGGCTGTGGGGGCGTCACCGCGACCGTACGCGGCAATCCGACCATCACGTACGAGCAGCCAGCCACGCGGAATTACGCCGAGTGGGGTGATGATCTGCGCATTGACAAAAATACTTGAAACAGGAATCAAAATTAGTTCACCTCAAACAATTACTGACATGGTAGGTTGAGACGGGGCGCGGCGCAACTACATAAAAAGGTTGTTACCGCCCACGCGAACGGAGTATAACCAATCTGGCGGCGCTGGGGGTGGCCCAGTTCGCCGCGAAAGAGGAACAGCATGCAGGTACTCATACTTGATATCGGAAGTTCGTCCGTGCGGGCGATGATTTTTGACGAGCGCGGCACACTGGTACACAGCGCTCGGCGCACCTACAGCTTCGATGTGATTCCGGCTGGCGCGGCGACGATGGATGCGGAAGTGCTGCGCCAGCACGTAGAAGCGGCCATCGATGAGGTGCTGCCGTTGGCGGGGGAAATCTTCGCAGTGGGCATGGACACATTTGTCGGCAATGTGCTCGGCGTGGACGTTCGGGGGCGAGCGCTCACTCCGATTTACACCTATGCCGACACGCGCAGCGCCGACGATGTGCTCGCGCTGCGTCAGAAGATCGATGTGCGCGCCATGCATCAGCGCACGGGGACGGTGCAGCACACGGCGTATTTGCCCGCCCGGTTGCACTGGCTGCGGCGCACGGAGCCAGCACTGTTCGCGCAGGTGGCGCAGTGGATTGACGCCGGAAGCTACCTTTACCGCTGTTGGTTTCCTACTGCTTTGGTCCCGATGAGCTATTCGGTCGCTTCATGGAGTGGGATGCTCAACCGGGAGACGCTGACTTGGGATGCGCAGTGGCTGGACACGCTCGGACTGAACGCAGCGGTGCTGCCCGGACTATCCGACTACGATAGTCCGCTCAGCGGCACGGTGCGGTGGCCGCAGTTGGCAAACGTGCCGTTCTTCCTTGCGGTGGGGGATGGCGCGGCAGCTAACATTGGGACCGGCTGCACCGATCCATCGAAAATCGCGCTCACGCTTGGTACAACTGCGGCGTTGCGCATAGTCACTAAGGTCGCTAGGCCACGAGTACCGTTTGGGCTGTGGAATTATCGCGTAAACCGGGTGCAGCATCTGATTGGCGGGGCGACGAGTGAAGGTGGAAACATCTTCCAGTGGGCGCGTTCGACGCTCAAGCTCACAGAAGCAAACATACAAGCGGTTGGCGAGCGTCCACCGGACGCGCATGGCCTCACGTTTCTGCCGCTGTTGGCGGGCGAGCGGAGTCCCGGCTGGTCGGCGCATGCGACCGGATCGGTGATTGGTCTGCGCCTCTCCACCACGCCGCTCGACGTACTCCAAGCGGCGCTGGAAGGCGTTGCCCTGCGTCTCGCCGCCATCGCCGATCAACTGGATGCCCCGGACGCCGCCGTCATTGGGAGCGGTGGAGCGCTCTCACCAACGTGGGCGCAGATGATTGCCAATGCGCTCAACCGTACGGTGAGTGTGCTGGAATCCGAGAGCGCGATCACCGCGTGGGGGACGGCGGTGCTCGCGTTCGCTGCGCTCGGCGTGGATGCGCAGGCGGCGAGTCCGGCGCTCGGCGCGGTATACACGCCGCAGCCAGAGCACGCGCGGATCATGGCGGTGGCTCTTGCGCGCCAGCAGGATCTGTATGCTCGGCTGTATGCGCCCGTGTAGAAATCACGGAAATTTGCTATAGTTTTTAGCCTACAACTTGTGCTGACAAAGGACGCGCATGAAACCGTTGACGGTGCTATTCCTGTCGAGCTCGTATAAGGGCGATGTCCTGCTGCGGACGGTCAAAGAATTGGGCTGCCGCGTCATTCTCCTCACCGAAGAGTCGTTGGCCGACCAACCGTGGCCGCATGACGCCATTGATCACTTCATGACGACGCCGGATTTGCGCCGCTATCAGGACGTGATCAACACCATCACCTACATGTGCCGAGGCTGGCAGATCGATCATATCCTGCCGCTCGACGAATTCGAAGTCGAGCTGGTAGCGATGCTGCGCGAACATCTGCGCCTGCCGGGGATGGGCGTCACCGCGGTGCGCAACTTCCGTGACAAGCTGGTCATGCGCGAGAAAGCGCACAACGCCGGGGTGCGTGTGCCGGAATTTGTCCAAATCCTCAACTACGATCATTTGCGCGAGTACATGGAGCGCGTGCCCGCGCCGTGGGTGCTCAAACCGCGCACCGAAGCCGGGTCGATGGGCATTACCAAGCCGGAGAACAGCGAGCAGGTGTGGCGCACGCTCGATCAACTCGGTGATCGCCAGTCATACTATCTCCTCGAACACTTTGTCCCCGGCGATGTGTATCACGTCGACGCGTTGACCGTAAACAAGCGTGTTGTGTTTGCCAGCGTACAGAAGTATGGCAAGCCGCCGCTACAGGTCTATTCCGGCGGCGGTGTGTTCAGCAGTCGCATTCTGCCCCGCGAATCACTTGAGTCCCGCGAACTTATTCGCCTTAACGAAAAGGTCATCGTGGATACACTGGGCATGGCGAATGGGGTGACGCATGCTGAATTCATCCGGGCGCACGACAACGGCGAGTTCTATTTCCTCGAAGTTGCGGCGCGCGTAGGTGGGGCGTTCATCGCCGATATGCTCGAACACGCGACCGGATTCAACCCATGGCGCGAATGGGGGCGGTTGGAAATTGCCATGCTGCGCAACGAAACCTACGAGCCGCCGCGCATCCGTGACGATTACGGCGGCCTGCTGGTGACGCTGGCGCGTCAAGCGGAGCCCGATCTATCAGCCTACAATGCGCCAGAAGTGGTGTGGAAAGCCGATAAGCCGCACCACGCAGTGCTGGTCTTGCGGTCACCGGACGCCGGGCGGATCGAAGCTTTGCTCGGCGACTACAGCGAACGCTTCGTGTACGATTTCAGCACCTCCGCGCCGCCGATGGATGCATCGCGTACCGGACAATCGGGTTAATCACACACACGGATTGAAGCAGAAACGTTATGCCCTTGTTCAGTGCCAATGTTCCCTACGCCGAAACCTTCCAACGGGGCGTGCTCTCGCTCCATGAGCGATTAGGCGCGTCGACACACTATACCGGACGCGGAGTCGTGATCGCTTTCATTGACTCCGGCTACTACATGCATCCCGACTTAGGCGACCGTATCCTCGTGCATGCGGACGCTTCGACCAATCACATTATCGAGCAGCATGAGGTCATGACGCCCGACGACCTCAGTTGGCACGGCCAGATGACCAGCGTCGTCGCCGCGGGCAGCGGCTGGGAATCGGGCGGGCGCTTCAAAGGCCTCGCCTCCAACAGCCGACTCGTGCTCATCAAGATCACTAGTCCGCGCGGCTTGGTCAAAGAGAGCGACATTCTGCGTGGCCTGCGCTGGTTGTTCGATACGCACGTCCATTATGGCGTCAAAGTGGTCAACCTCTCGGTCGGTGGCGACTTCGTCAGCTATGACCCCGAGCATCCCATCTACAAGGCGATTCGCAAGCTGGTGGACGCGGGGGTCACGGTCATCGCGGCGGCGGGTAATCGCGGGCACGACTCGCTGGTGCCGCCCGCGAGTTCGCCCCACGCCATTACCGTGGGTGGCTACAATGACTCGAATACGACCGAACGCGCGCAGTGGACGGCGTATCACAACGACTATGGTACATGTTATGACGGCAGCACGAAGCCCGATGTGACCGCACCAGCCGTGTGGATCGCCTCGCCGATTCTGCCCGGATCAGGCGTGGCGCGCGAAGCCTATTGCCTCGGGCCGCTGCTGCAATCGGAGAGCGAACGCGGCTTGAAACGACTGCTCACGCGCGGGTATGCTGACTTGGGCTTGTCGCTCGAAGAAGCGCAGCATCCGGGCGAGCACTTGTACGCGCAGCTGCAGGCGCGCATCAATACCCACAAGCTGATTGATGGGAAGCATCAGCATGTCGATGGCACGTCGGTGTCGGCGGCGATTGTCACATCACTGGTCGCGCAGATGCTCGAAGCGAATCCCCGGCTGACGCCGGCGGCCATCCATTCCATTTTGCTGCGCACAGCGGTGCCGCTTCCGGATGTCGGGCGGGCGCAGCAGGGGGCAGGTACGATCCATGCGGCTAACGCCGTTCTAGCAGCAGTCAAGGAGCAGATATGAATCGTGAATATCACCGCTGGTACAGCCCGTCGCTCAACCGCCACATGGATTTGCTCATTTTCGGGCATGCGGGTGCGCGGGCGCTTGTTTTCCCCACATCAATGGGCAAGTTTTACGAGTGGGAAGATCGCGGCATGATCAACGCGCTGCGCGAGCCACTCGAAAAGGGGTGGCTGCAGCTCTATTGTGTGGACAGCGTCGATACCGAGAGTTGGTACTGCTGGTGGGCGCACCCCGGCGGCCGGGCGTACCGGCATCACCAGTACTTCGAGTATTTGCACAATGAAGTGCTGCCGCTGATGAACCAGAAGAACAGCAACCCGTACCTGATCACGGCCGGGATGAGCTTCGGCGCGTTCCACGCCATGAGCTTCGGCCTCAAGTATCCGCACCGCGTAGATCGGATTCTGGCGATTGCCGGGTTGTACGACATTCGCCGCTTCACAGGCGGCTACAGCGATGACTACGTGTACTTCAATAACCCGATGCAGTTCATCGCCGGAGAGAATGATCCGGGGCGCCTCGCGGCGCTTCAGCATCAGGAGATTATCATCCCGGTGGGCAACACCGATCCGCTCGTCCAGCACTCGCGCGATATGTCCGGACTGCTCTGGAGCAAAGGCATCGGTAATGGGCTGCGCGAATGGGACGGTTGGTGTCACGACTGGCCGTACTGGTACCGCATGGTTCCCATGTATATGTTTGGCAATGCTTAAGGGATAGGGCGCACAGAAGTGCGCTCTGTTTTTTCTGGCAACACTGACAAGCAGACTGCACTACAATTACGCTATACTGGATTTTTCGTAAAATTCCTGAGGAACTCTCATGGCAAGCGAACCGCTCAAAATTGGATTGTTTGTAGGTCGGGAGTGGTCATGGCCCCCGGCTTTTCTGGACGAAGTGAATCGCCGCACGGCGGAGACCGGAGTAGTCGCCGAATATGTGCGCATCGGCGGCACGATGATCAATGATCCGGTCGATTACCGTGTGATTGTGGATCGCATTTCCCATGAAGTTCCGTACTACCGCCTGTTCCTCAAGCATGCGGCGCTGCAAGGGGTGAAGGTCGTCAACGATCCATTCATGTGGACGGCGGATGACAAGTTCTTCGGGGCGGCGCTGGCCGAACGGGTCGGCATCGCGCAACCGCGCACGGTCGCGCTGCCGAACAAAGAATATGTGCCGGGCATCGTCCACAATGAGAGCCTGCGCAACCTGCGTTATCCCATTGAATGGGAGGGACTGGTGAACGCGGTCGGCGGGTTCCCGTGCATCCTCAAAGACGCGCACGGTGGCGGCTGGAAAGAAGTGTACGTGATCAAAGACATGGACGACCTGTGGGATAAATATAACCAGTCCGGTTTGCTGTCGATGATCCTGCAAGAGTACATAAAGTGGGATGATTACGCCCGCTGCATGGGCCTCGGTCAAAGCGATGTGCGCGTGATGCGCTACAACCCGAATGCGCGGTACTACAGCCCGGAGCATGGTTTCTCCCAGGATTTGTACGAGCGGCTGTACAACGATACGTTGACCATTTGCCGGACGTTCGGCTACGACATGAACACCTGTGAGTTCGCGATCAAAGATGGCGTGCCGTATGCTATCGACTTCATGAACCCCGCGCCGGATATGGATGTGAACTCGCTGGGGCGTGGGCATTTCGAGTGGATGGTCGTGCATATGGCCGATATGACAATTCGGTTAGCGCGGTCGAATGAGGGCACGCGGGATCGCTATACGTGGGGTGAACTGGTGAAGGCGCGTTCTGAGAAGGCGGTGTAGCCATGCTCGGCGACGCGGTAAGCTACTATCATGGGCTGCTGAACGATCAGATCGCTGCTGAGGCGGACGGAATCATGCGCTGGAAGTTCCGCCAACGTAACCTGTATTTCGGCGAGCGTCCGATCTGCACAGTGCTGCGCCCGTATTTCTACTTCGCTGATCAATGGCGCTATCTCAAGTATGAAACCCAGATTCTCCTGAGCGCTTTTCGCCGGGCGCATGAGGCGTGCCTGCACAGCGCCGATATGCGCGCGCAGCTCGCGCTCGAAGATTACGAAGAAACGCTCTTCAGCCTTGACTTTGGCGGTGCCGTGCCGTGGACAACCACGCGCCTCGATTCGTTTTTCCACGCCGACCGCGGCGAACTCCATTACGTCGAATACAATGCGGAAACCCCGGCGGGCATGGGCTACAACGACATTCTGGCCGATGTCTTCCTCGAACTAGATCCGATGAAGCGTTTTCAGGAGATGTACCACGTCGAGAACATGACGCTGGTCGGCGATCTCACGTCGGCGCTGGTAATGGCCTACCATGAATGGGGTGGGGTGGGTACGCCGCAAATTGGCATTGTCGACTGGCACGAGGTGCCGACGCTCAATGAGCATGAGATCATCCGCGCCCATTTTGAAAAGGTTGGCATCAAAGCGATTCTGATTGATCCCCGTGAGCTGGAGTATCGCAGCGGCAAACTGTGGGCGTACGACTTCCGGATTGACCTCGTGTACAAGCGTGTGCTCTACAGCGAATTGGTCGAACGGATGGGGATGAACAACCCCATTCTCAACGCGGTGCGCGACCGCGCTGTGATGATCACCAATTCCCCGAGCGCCAAACTGATGGCGAAGAAGGCGAGCTTCGCATTTGTGAGCGATGAGCAGAACGCGCATCTGTTCAACTCGGAACAACTGCGCGCGATACACGAACACATTCCGTGGACACGGCTGGTGCGCGAACGCAAGACGATGTATCAGGGCGAACAGGTTGACCTGCTGCCGTTCCTGGTGCAGAACCGTGAGCGCTTTGTGCTCAAGCCGAATGACGAATACGGCGGCAAAGGGGTGGTGCTCGGTTGGGAGACGCCATCCGAGGTCTGGGAGCAGGAACTCAAGCATGCCCTGTCCGCTCCATTTGTTGTCCAGGAGCGGGTGAACACAATTGTCCGTGACTTCCCCGCGCTGGTAAACGGCAAGCTGGATATCAGCCCGCGCTACGTCGACGCGAACCCGTATGCCTTCAATGGGCGCACGGTGTATGGCTGCCTGACGCGGCTGTCCTCACTCTCACTGCTCAATGTGACGGCGGGCGGTGGCTCGGTCGTGCCGACCTTCCTCCTATACAAGAAATAGACAGCGCAGACCGGGGCGATCATGATCGCCCCATTTTAGAGCTAACTCACCATTTATTTGTATTGTAATTATGCTATATTGACTGCGGTGGTCTGATACATAGAAGGAAGCTACATGCCGTTACAGACTGGATGGAAGCCGAGACTCGGCGCGGTGCTCCTGGAAGGCGATGAGCAGCAGCGGTGCGAATTCACGGTTTGGGCGCCTGAAGCGCGGTCGGTTGACCTGCACCTGATCGGCGAGCCAGATCGCTACGTGTCGATGGCGCACGGCGACAAAGGGTACTTTCACGCGGTGGTGAACGGCATTACAGCGGGACAGCAGTACCTCTACCGGCTGAATGGGACGAGCGAATACCCCGACCCGGCGGCTCGAGCCATGCCTGACGGTGTCCATGGTCCGTCGGCGGTAGTCGAGCGCGATTTCAATTGGTCAGAGTGGGGCGGCTTGCCCATCGACGACTATATCATCTATGAGCTGCATATCGGGACATTTTCGCCCGAAGGAACCTACCTCGGCGCAATTCCGCACCTCGATCACCTCGTCGAGTTAGGCGTGACCGCGGTAGAGCTCATGCCTGTCAATCAGTTCGCAGGGACGCGTGGTTGGAGCTACGATGGTGTGCTGCTGTTCGCGCCGCACAACACCTATGGGACGCCACACGACTTCAAAAGTCTGATCGATGCGTGCCATCAGCGCGGTCTCGCCGTGATTCTCGACGTGGTGTACAACCACTTCGGACCGGTGGGCAACACGATGCACAACTTCGGTCCGTATATGACTGACAAGTATCGCACGCCGTGGGGCGCGGGCATGAACTTCGACGACATGTACAGCGACGAGGTGCGCGCTTATTTCAGCGAGAACGCGCTCTACTGGATTCACGAGTTTCACCTCGATGCGCTGCGGCTCGATGCGACGCATTTTATGTATGATTTCTCCGCCGTTACATTTATCGAAGACCTGATCGAGCAGGTCGGGCGCTACTGCCAGAGCAGCGGTCGCCAGATCTATCTGATTGCCGAAAGCGACCAGAACCTCGCCGATCTGGTCATGCCGCTGGAACAGGGCGGCTTCGGCATGGATGTCCAATGGAACGATGATTTCCATCACGCCCTGTTCGGGAATGTGGTCGGGGCAGAGTCGAGCTATCACGAAGACTTTGGCACGCTGCCGCAGATGGTGAAGGCGTACCGCGAAGGTTTTGTCAACACGGGGAACTACGTCCCATCGCGCAAGCGCAAACATGGCAGTTCATCGGCGCATGTGCCGGGCAACCGGTTCATCATCTTCTTCGACGATCACGATCAGATCGGCAATCACATGCCCGCAGATCGGCTCATCAAGTCACTGAGTTTTGAGCAGTACAAGCTGATGCTCGGCGCGGTGCTGCTCGCGCCGTATATCCCGATGCTGTGGATGGGCGATGAGTACGCGGAAACGGCCCCCTTCGAGTTCTTCGTCGACTTTGACGACGATGATCTCAAACAGGCGGTGCGCGAGGGACGGAAGGCGGCATTCGCGCATCTGATTCGAACCGATGTCGAAATCCCTGACCCCACTTCTGAGAAGGTATTCTTGGAATCCAAGCTCAACCTCGATCTCAAGCATACGGGCAAGCACCGTGTGATGTTCGAGTTCCACAAGCATATGATCGGGCTGCGCCGTTCGCTGCCGGCGCTGCGCGTACCCGACAAAGATCGCACCGAAGTCATCGATTTTGAGCACAAGTTGCTGATCTACTTGCCCCGCTGGTCAGCCGATGCGAACAGTGAGGTCGCCGCGCTGCTGAATCTCGGTGCTGATCCGTGTGCCGCGCGCATGCCGCTGCCTGAAGGGCGGTGGCGCACGCTGATCGCTTCGGCGGACGCGCGCTGGGCGGAAACGTCTGACTTAAGCCAACCCGCGGCTGAGGACTTGCTCGAGTCGACAGGTGAGGTTGAAATCACGCTGCCCGGGTTCAGTTTCGTCGTCTACGCGCGCGCTGAGGAGCAATAAACATGGCTGAACTTCAGCATCTCGTCGAGCAGACGGCCCAGAAATTGATTGCCAAGCGGCACATTCCTCGGGCAACCTATCGCGTGCAGTTCAATGCACAATTTACCTTCAAGGACGCGGAAGCACTGATCCCATATCTGCACGACCTCGGAATCAGCGATGTGTATGCCTCGCCGATTCTCAAGGCGTTTCCCGGCAGTAGCCACGGCTATGACATCTGCGATCACAGCCAGTTGAACCCGGAACTAGGCACGCGCGCGGATTTCGACCGCTTCAGCGCGGCACTGCAGGCGCGTGATATGCGGTTAATCGTGGACGTGGTGCCGAATCACATGGGCATCGCCGAAAACTGCAATGCATGGTGGAATGATGTGCTCGAAAACGGGCGAAGCTCCGCCTATACCAACTACTTTGACATCGATTGGACGCCCGTCAAGCCAGAGTTGGCGGGCAAGGTACTGATCCCGATTCTCGGCGATCAGTATGGTCAGGTGCTGGAAGCGGGACAGATTCAACTGGCGTATCAGGAAGGGGCATTCTGTCTGCGCTACGGTTCCCACGAATTGCCAGTTGCGCCGGGAACGTACAGCCTGATTCTCGAACCGCCTGCCGCCGCGCTGACCGCGCTGTTGGGCGCCACCGCCGAACCTGTCATCGAGCTGCAAAGTATTCTGACGGCAATCAATTACCTGCCCGGGCGATCCGAAGTTGATGCGGCGAAAATTACCGAGCGCATGCGCGAAAAAGAGGTGATTAAGCGCCGAATCGCCGCGCTCTACAGTACGACACCCGAGGTCCAAACCGCTTTCTCCGACACGATCAGCCGCCTGAATGGGGTGGTCGGCGATCCGCATAGTTTCGACCAACTGGACGATCTGGTCAGTGCGCAGCCGTACCGCATGGCGTACTGGCGTGTAGCCGCCGAAGAGATCAATTACCGCCGCTTCTTCGACATCAACACAATGGCAGCCATTCGGGTGGAGCTGCCAGAAGTCTTCGATGATACGCACGCGCTGATCTTCGAGCTGATCGCCAAGGGGCAGGTTTCCGGTCTGCGCATCGATCACCCGGACGGGCTGTGGAATCCGCCGGAATACTTCCGACGGCTGCAAGAGCGCTATATCACTGAGATGGTGCTCCGCCAAGACTCCGCACTGGATCGCGCGGATGTTGAAACGGCGGTGAGCGCGTGGTTTGCTGCGTACCAAGCGGACCAGTCCGAGGTCCGCGACTACCCGCTGTATGTCGTCGTCGAGAAGATCCTGTCGGAAAAAGAGCCGCTGCCGCGCAATTGGGCGGTTTACGGTACGACCGGCTACGACTTCATGAACCTCGTCAATGGGGTGTTTGTGGACAGCCGCGCGGAAGCCGCGATGACTGAAATCTACGGAGGTTTTGCCGGAAGCACGCGACCCTTTGCCGATATGGAAGGTGACAGCAAACGCAAGATCATGCAGGAGGCGCTGTCGAGCGAGGTGAACTCGCTCGCACACCAATTGGAACGGTTGAGCGAGCAGAATCGGCATACGCGCGACTTCACGCTCAACGGCTTGCGCCATGCGCTGCGTGAAATCATGGCGTCGCTCTCGATCTATCGCACGTATATCAACACAGATGACGATGTCGCCGAGCGCGATCGCCACTTTTTGGATGAGGCAGTGCGTGACGCCAAACGACGTAATCCCGGGGTGTTCGCCAGTGTTTTTGATTTCATCCGCGACACGCTGCTGCTGCGCAACAGCGAGGAGTATGACGACGACCTGGTGCGCTTTGTCATGCGTTTCCAACAGATCACCAGCCCGGTCATGGCCAAGAGCATCGAAGACACGCTGTTTTATGTTTACAACCGTCTCGTGTCGCTCAATGAAGTGGGCGGCAGTCCGGCGAACTATGGTTTGTCGCTGGAGGAATTCCATGCCCAGAACATCAAGCGCTGCAAGCTGTGGCGCTACGCCATGCTGTCAACGTCGACGCACGACACCAAGCGGAGCGCGGACGTTCGCGCGCGGCTGAACGTGCTTTCGGAAATCCCGCGCGAGTGGGAGCGCATGCTGGCGGAGTGGCGCGCGCTCAATGCTGATGACAAGATCGATGGGCTGCCGGATGCGAATGACGAGTATTTGCTGTATCAGTCGCTGATCGGCGCGTGGCCGCAGGCGCTGACCAGCGCTGACGACTGGCAAACCTTTTGTGAGCGGATGTGTGCGTACATGGCCAAGGCGACCAAAGAGGCGAAAGTTCACACCAGTTGGACGAACGCCGACGAGGCTTACGACGCCGCGCTCCGCGACTTTGTGGTCGCTGTACTGCGTGACGGCGAGGCGAGTCCGTTTGTGCAGGCGTTCCTACCGTTTCAGCGGCGCGTCGCCTATTTCGGGTGGTTCAACACGTTGAGCCAAGAACTGCTCAAGCTGACGTGCCCCGGCGTGCCGGATACCTATCGAGGAACGGAAAGCTGGGACTTTAGCCTCGTCGATCCCGACAATCGCCGCCCCGTCGACTATGACCGGTATCGAACGGTGCTCAATGAGGTCAAACAGCTTGGGGTGCCGAGCGCGGACTTGGTGCATGACGAGCGGATCAAGCTGTTCATTGTGCAGGCAGTGCTCAACTTTCGCCGCGAACACCCCGGTTACTTCGGCGAATCCGATTACGAGCCAATTGCCGCGGTGGGTGCAGAAGCGGATCATGTGATTGCCTTCCGCCGTATTTATCAGGGGAAGGGCATTCTCGTCATCGTGCCGCGTCTGCTCGTCGCTTTGACGGATGGACAGGAGCGCCCTCCGACTGGCGACGTGTGGGGCGACACACGCATCACGGTCGAGGGTGGTTCATACCAGAACGTATTTACGGGCGAGATGATCGACGGCGGACAGGTTGTGCTTTCGCAAGCCTTGCGGTATTTTCCAATCGGTTTATTTGAGCCGAGCTGACACGGAAGGTGCCCTATGCTGGCCGCACGGTTATACGCTCCCCGCGATATGCGAATCGATCAAGTCCCTATGCCGGAAGACCCCGAACCCGAACATGTGCTCATCCGCGTGACCGCGGTGGGCGTGTGCGGGTCGGACTTGCACACGTATCTGGATGGGCGGATTGGCGATACAGCGGTGCAGCAGCCGCTGACCCTTGGGCATGAATTTGGCGGGGTGATAGAACAGGTGGGGGCCAATGCGTTCGACGGTAACGGCGACCCACTGCGCGTCGGTCAACGTGTGGCCGTCGACCCCGCGACGCCCTGCTGGCGCTGTGAGATGTGCGAGCATGGGCATCCGAACTTGTGCCGACGTCTGCACTTTTGCGGCTTATTCCCGGATGATGGTTCACTCTGCGAGTACATGATCGTCGGGGCGCGTGAGTGCTACCCCGTGCCCGATGCCATCAGCGATGTGGGCGCGGCCATGCTCGAACCCCTGGGCGTGGCGCTGCATGCTGTCGATCTCGGCAAAGTGAAAGTCACGAACAGTGTGGCGATCCTCGGATGTGGGCCGATTGGTCTGCTGATCGCCAAACTCATTGTGATGAGCGGCGCGCACCCGGTCTACGCATTTGACAAGTTCGCGTGGCGCGCGGAGAAGGCGAAAACGTGGGCCGGTGTGACTGAGGCGTGGACGATCGACGCGCATGACCCCGTCCGCACGATCAGTGAAGTGACGCACGGGCGCGGTGTCGATATCGTGATTGAGGCGGCATGGGCCGATCACAGCATCGCGCAGGCCGCGGAAATGGCACGCTTAGGCGGTCGCTTGGTGCTGGTCGGCATTCCGTCGGAAGATCAGGTGGTTATGAAGCATTCGACGGCGCGGCGTAAAGGCCTGACGATCATGATGTCCCGGCGCATGAAGCACGTCTACCCCCGCGTGATTCAACTTGCCACTCAGCAGAACGTTGACATTGATGGGTTGGTGTCGCACCGCTTCCCGCTCTCCCAAGCCGACAAGGCGTTCGCGCTGAACGTCGATTATCCCGAAGGCATTGTGAAGGTTATGATCACCCCGGACGGCACGTAGCCGCTATTCGGGGAAGTCGATGAAGGCGGCAGGGATATCCTCAGCCAGATAATGATCCGTTTCAGGATGGTAGAACTGCACCCCGGACTGATAAGCGTCGGCGGCACGGACGGTCAGGATGATCGTTTGGCCGCCGTGACGTGAGCCGACCTGCGTCGCCCGGTCAAACCGCGTCGTCAAATGGACATACTGACGAGCTTGTCGCTGCAGTCCATCAGCGCGAATGGCCGTCAGTGTGTGAGCCGATGTGCCATGATAGAGTAGGGTCGGTGGTTCAATTGGCTCATAGGTGATGGCACGCACGGCGCTGTGCCCGTACAGCGCCCGGATGCGCCCATCTACCAGCTCAAAACGCTTTTTCCCCGTGGCATCACCGTCTACCACCTGCAGCAAGTCGCTGTATTGAAAGCTCCCCGGATAGCGCTTCGTCACCTGTTTCCACACCGCGTCAACGGCGACGAAGCCCTGCGCATCCAGTTCCAAACCAAATTGGTCTGCCTGATGCCGCAGAAGCAGTGAAAGAAACTTTGACAGTTTGGTAAGGTCAGGCACGGGTCAGAACCTTTCACAAAAGTGTTATCTATGCCCATTATAGAAGGAAACCATTTTCATAGGCTCCACAAGTTGGTTATGACTATTGGACTGCCTTGGCAATACAGCATCTGCTAACATTAATGTTCACGTGTTTTCAGAAGGGATTTCGTCACTTGGATACTGTCGTCAAGCCCGCACCCCGCGCCAATATGCGCTGGCTGTGGCGCTATGTGATGAAGTACCGCGCAGCCGCCTACGGATCGATCATCACGGGCTTCATCGGTGGTTTGACCGCCGCATTGGAACCATATGTCATTGGTCTCATCATCGACCACGTCCGCTATGGTTTCACCCCGGCAGCCCAACCCGTCCCGCTCAATACGCTCTACGATTTCATCCGCGTGCAGACCGCGCCGGGGATGATCGTGCGCGATATCGCTATGCTGATCGGGTTCGCGATTATCACGGTGATCGCGTTCATTTTTCAGCGCAACTACAGCGGAACCATCGCCTATTCGGTGTTGTTCGATATCCGGCGTGACATTTTCGACAACCTGCTCACGCTGGAACAGGGTTTCTACCATCGCCATGCGCCGGGCGATCTCATCTCACGTATGTACAGCGACCTTGATACCGCATGGCGCCTGCTCGTCATGGGTTTCACCCGGTTTGGGAGCGCTTTTTTCACCCTGATCGCGACGTTTGTGCTGCTGGCGACGGTGAATTTGCCGCTGACGGTCATCGTGTTCGTCGTGTTGACGATTTCGACGGCATTCCAGATGTATGCGGGCAAGAGCCTCGCGCCAGTGTACGAGAAGGTGCAGGATCAAGCGGGCGATTTATCGGCGTTGGTGCAGGACGCCTTCAGTGGCATCCAGACGATCAAGACGTTTGGGCGCGAGAGCGGAGTTAACCGCCGCTACGCTGAGGAAAACGCCGAGTACCGCCGCCGCTGGCTCTTTTCAAGCGCCGCAACGAGCCGGTTGGCATGCTGCCCAACATGATCAGTCAATTGGCGGCGGGGGTAGTCGTGTTGTTCGGTGGCGTCCTCGCCCTGAACGGCCAACTCTCGCTCGGCAACTTCACGCAGTTTCTCCTGTATCTGGGCATGATCAGCAACGTGCTGCTCCAACTCGGTACGATTTACCAGCGCTACCAGCAGACGCGCGGCGCGCTCGTGCGCATTACCCCACTGCTCCAGCCTGCGACCATCTCCAGCACACCCGACGCGAAGTCGCTTCCAGAGGCGCGCGGTGAGATTGTGTTCGATCACGTCACGGTTCAGATGGATGGAACGCGTGTCCTCGACGACGTGTCGCTGCACATTCCGGCGGGGCAGGTGACGGCGCTGGTCGGCGCGACCGGCAGCGGTAAGACGCTGCTGGTCAACCTGCTGGCGCGGGTGCTCGATCCGACCTCCGGACGCGTGCTGGTCGATGGGGTTGACGTCAAGGCGTTGCAGCTCGAAGAACTGCGCCAGCACATCGCCTATGTGCCGCAGTCGACTTTCCTGTTCAGCACCACGTTGGCCGAAAACGTGCACATGAATCGACCGGGCGTGGGGGAGGAACAGTTGCAGAAGGCGGTGACAATGTCGCGCCTCAGCAACGACCTCCCACAGCTGCCGCAAGGGATGGAAACGCTGGTCGGCGAAAAGGGCGTGATGCTCTCCGGTGGGCAGAAGCAGCGTGTGGCGATTGCACGCGCCATTGTTCGCGACCCGGCGATCCTCGTGCTGGATGACGCGCTCTCGAGTGTGGATACGCGCACTGCCGCCGATATCCTCGCCGAGCTGCGGCATGTGGTGGCCTCGCGTACGAGCCTGATCATTGCGCACCGCATCGCGACCGTGAAGGATGCCGATCACATTGTTGTCATGGCGGATGGGCGCATCGTCGAACAGGGCACGCATCATGCTTTGATTGCCAAGAACGGCGCGTATGCCCGGATGGTCGAGCGCGAGTTGAAGGACGACACTCAGACCGACGAGATAGAGGAGGTCAGCGCCCATGTCCGCAAGGCTTGAATCAGCCGCCGATACGATTAATGTCAAGATCAGCGACCGTTATCTGACCAGCATGATCGGGCGCTTCCTGCGTCCCTACTGGTTCCAGATTTTACTCGTGTTCGGCATGTTGATCGCGGTGGCGGGGCTGTCGTTGCTCATGCCGCTGCTGATTCAGCGCGCGGTCGATGGCCCGATCCGCAGCGGTGACTTATCGGGACTCATCCCGTATGGTGTCACTTACTTTGCGCTGATCTTCGTCATCTTCATCCTGCGCTTCGCGCACACGTACCTGCTGCAAACCATCGGGCAGAATGCGCTCGTCAACCTACGGCAAGAGTTGTTTGAGCACATCATGCGGCAGGATATGCGCTTTTTCAACACGACTCCTGTCGGACAGTTGGTGTCGCGCCTCTCCAATGACATCGACGCGCTGACCGAACTGCTTTCAACGAGCATCGTCGTGCTGGCGAGCAATATCGTGCAGTTGATTGGCATCGTCGTGGTGATGCTGGCGCTCAACTGGCGCTTGGCGCTGCCGCCAGCTTCGCTGCCGCGCCTATAATGACGTCGGGTGACGGTCTGTATTACCAGCGTATCCGCGCGCAGCTGACGCTATTATCGGTTGGTCGGCGAATACCTCGCCTACATCAACGAGCAGTTCAACGGTATGCTCATCGTGCAGTTGTTCGGGCAGCAGGCGATCAGCCGCGAAGGGTTTCGCCGCCTGAATCAGGAATATGTCGATATTCACAGCCGCTTTCGCGATTACTACACGGGTTATGCATCATGGTTGCAGATTTTGACCAGCGTTGGTCTGGCGATTGTGCTGTACGGCGGTGGTCAGGGAGTATTGGCGGGTTGGGCGACACTCGGAACGCTGATCGCGTTCTTGGAGTACACGCGCCGCACGTTTGAGCCGATCAACCAGCTTTCTGAGCAGATTG
>JADKGC010000015.1 GCA_016717205.1 Candidatus Flexifilum breve | reverse complement strand
GGCTCCGCGCCCGCCGTCTGCGTGAGCAAAATGCAGCGCAAATGCTCGACCACCTGCTGGCCATACTGCCGCGGATCGGTTCCGGCATCAATCGCGCTGTTGATCACGCGCAGGCCGCGCCCGGCATCCATTCCGATAATCGCCGCAACCAGTTCTTTGACGGCGGCGAGGTTCGCTGTACCGAGCACGCGCTGCACCAGTTCTGCCGTGATCAGCGCCTGCGGATCGGTCACGATCTGGTCGAGCAGGCTGATGCTGTCACGCATGCTACCCGTGCCCTGCCGTGCGATCATTTCGAGGGCGGCGCGTTCGGCTTTCAAGCCTTCTGAGGTGATGATCCGGTCAAGCCGATCCGCGACTTCGCGCACGGTGAAACGTCGGAATTCAAACTGCAAGCAGCGGCTTTTGATCGTCGCCGGGACTTTGTCGATTTCAGTGGTTGCCAGCACAAAGACCGCATGATCCGGCGGTTCTTCAAGCGTCTTGAGCAGCGCGTCGAAGGCATTCCCAGTAAAGCGGTGCACTTCGTCGATGATATAGACTTTGTAGCGGCCTTCCCCGGGCGCAAAGGCGATCTTGTCGCGCAGGTCGCGCACATCGTCGACGCCGGTATGCGTCGCCGCGTCAATCTCGATCAGATCGAGAAACCGTCCCTCGTTCACCGCGACGCACGTCGAGCATTCGTTGCACGGACGCGCATCCGGATCAGCGTGCAGGCAGTTGAGCGCCTTGGCGAGCAAACGCGCCGTCGTCGTTTTGCCTGTGCCACGCGGGCCGCTGAACAGGTAAGCGTGACGGACGCGCTGAGTCTTGAGCGCATTGCGCAGCGTCCGCGTGATATGCTCCTGACCGACAAAATCCTCGAAGGCTGTCGGTCGCCACTTCAGATAAAGTGCTTGTTCAGGCAAGGTGTCACCTCTCTACCCATGGAGTCTATCATCGATTGGAGGGTGTTGCCAATCTAAACGGTGCTATAATGGTGTGCTGTCTGTTAGAGGAAAAGGTAGAGCATCATGAATTTACCCGGTGGCCTGGAACTGATCATCATTCTGGTGATTGTGCTGCTGTTGTTCGGTGTGGGGCGCGTGTCGAAGATTGGCGGTGAACTGGGGAGCGCGGTCGCGAACTTCCGCAAGGGTCTCCAGACCGGCGGTCAGGACAAGTCGGCGCCCGCCAATTCTGAAGAACCCAAGGCGTAAATCAAGTAGACAGTGATCAGTTCACAGTAGACAGTAACAACGGCTGCTTTTACTGTGAACTGTCAACTGAAAACTAAACACTCAGTTTTTGCAGTTCCCGCTCGAAGTCGAACATGGATTTGTGCGCGACTCCCTGCGGGGCTTTGAGATTGAAATTGAGCGCCTGCCGATTCAGCGCCTTGCTGGAGTCGCGCAGCGCCGTTAGCGTAGTCTGCCACGCCGCGTCAACTTTGATTCGCGTCTGCTCTGGTTGCTCGGAACGGGCCGCGTCATTCAGCGCCCCGCGATAGCGGCGCAGGGCTGCGCGCATCTCTGCCAGCAGCTTATCCCGCCCCGCATCGACATCCTTGCCCGCTGCGATCCAGTCGGGCGGCAAATCATTGTCTTTGAGTATCTTGTAGGCTAAACGGAGTTCGGCGGGCGTGTGCGGATCGTCGTTCAGTTTGAGCGGCTTGCCCGCCCCCGGCAGATTGTCGAATTCGCCCTTCTGCATGGCGTCCTTCAGAATGTCATCCATCAGCGACATAGATCCGTCCTCCTATGTCTCTAACCTCAGCCACGGATTTGCCAGCAACCTCACCCTAAATCCCTCTCCTAGAGGAGAGGGACTTCACTCCCCCGCGCCCTTGGGAGAGGGGGCCGGGGGGTGAGGTTTGCCGGGCTGCGGCGGTTTTACGGCACTCTAAACGTCGACTGGACGCGCCCTTCGCGGTCACTGAGCGTTAGCGTTGCGCCGGACACCCAGACCGCCGTCTGGCGATCCCAGTATTTGGCGCTCGGCGTGTCATCCCCCGTGCGGGTGTAGACCACCAACCGCCCATTGGTGAAAAAGCGTTGATCGGCGAAGGTGTACGTATTCTGCCCGCCGTCGCTCAGCGTCCACCCGGAGAGATCAACGACCGCGCCGTTGTTCTGGATCTCGACGCCTTCGGTCGTGATGTCGCCCGCGCCCATCACGCGCAGAATGGCGACCTGCGCATTGACCGCGGTCGGCGGCAGCGTCGACGTTGGCGTGTTGGTCGGGGCAGCGGTGGCGCTCGGCGGGACGGTGGCGCTCGGCGGCGTGCCTTCGGTCGCGGTCGGCGGCAGTGTGGGCACCACAGCAGCCGTTTCGGTCGCGCCGACCGTTTCGGCGGTGAGTTCGCAGCCCGGCAGCGGCACGATCAGCGTCTGGCCGAGCTGCAGCAGACTGGCGGTCACATCGTCCAACCCATTCACCGCCATCAGTTCGAAGCCATCCACGCCGTATTCTTCCGCAATGCCGAACGGCGTATCCCCCTCCTGAATTTCATAGAGGATACAGTTGTCGGGCAGCGCCGTCCCGGCAGTCGCCTGCAAAAGCTGACTCGATTCGATCAACGCTGGGTCAATCGTCGGCTGCGCCGGGTCAAAGGTCGCATCGATCAAGCCCGTGGGCAGAGCAGCCACGCGCGGCGTCCCGGGCAGCGGCGTCGTCGTGATAATGAAGGGCGTCTGCGTGAACTGGTTGGGATTCGGTGTCGCGGTGATCAACACGGGTACGGTGATCACGACCTGGCTCTGTTCTGCCGGACGCTGCGAATCGTTGAGTGTAATGACGGCCAGCACCACGACGAGCGAGACGATGACGTTCAATAGGATGAAGGCGATCTGCCCCAAGCGCCGCATAATAACCCTCTATTCAGTAGTAGGCTTCGTCACAAAGCGTCTGTGAACTTTAGCACAATGCCGGACTCAACGCAATCACTTCCATGTGTACAGTGTGTAGCGGACTTCATCGGTCCACACGGGCGTCAGATAATCTGCAATCATCTGCGGGAACAACCGATCCTGATCAGCGTGATGCGAAACGTTCAGGTAGAGATCGTAACCCGAATGAAAGAACAGCATATAATCATCCCCTGATTCGCGGAATTGCGCGAATACTTCTTGGGGTGTCGCGCCGTAAAGCTGGGGACGTGCCCAGTGATCAAACAAGCTGTCGGGGATGCAGGTCACGGTCGATGGACAGTAATAGGTGCGCGGCTCCCACATCAGCCGCACCTGTGATCCGGCGGGTAGTGTCGCCAGGTTTTGCAGCGCGCCGTAATACGCACCCGTGTTGGTGTACATAAAATCGTCGAGCGCAAGTTGTCCCGTGAGATAAGCGGCGCTCTGCTCACGGGTGAAGGTTTGTAGTTGCTCGCTGAAGCCCAGCGCAAAGGTCAGGACAAAGGCGGCGCGCACCATCCAGTTGATATCGAGCGGCTTTTTGGGAAAGTTCGCCAGACCGGCGAAACCGAGCGATCCTGCAACCGCAAAAGCGGGCAGGCTCATCACCATGAGGCGTGTCTGCATCCCGGTGATTGACCATGCCGCCGTCACCATCCAAAACGCGATCAAGGGGAGCAAAATCGTCAGACTGTCTTTTGCAAGCTGGCGTGCCCGTTCGTCGAGACCGCGCCAGACCATCGGCAGCAGCAAAAATGCCGTCAGCAGCCAGACTCCCGTCGTGAAGCCGAAGCCGTCGGTGTTATCCTGCCCGAAGATCGTCGCGGCAATCGGTACAATCGGAACTTGCCAACCGTTTCCCGTGGCGATCAAACTGCGGTCGGCAAAACTGAATGCTGCTGCCCGCCCGGCATCCCAGTTCACGCCGTTGAAGAAGAAGGGATAGACCGGGTTGCCGTACAGCACGGTCCCTTTGACCGCCCACAGACCGAATGTCAGCGCCGCGGCGACTCCCAGAATCAAGCCGTTGCGGACGATCTGGCGCGGCTCGTGCCGGAGCAGATACACGCCGACGGCCAGCCCCAGCGCGGCGGTCGTATATTTGACGCCCATTGCCAGCCCGATGATCACCCCCAGCAAGACGATCCAACCGCGCCCTCGGGTTTCCCGCCAGCGCACAGAAGCGATCATCGTCAGCGCGCCGAACAGCAGTGTCCCCAAATCCACATATGACCAGCCGAACAGCGCCCACAAGTTATAGGCACTGAGCAGCAGCAGAATCGACATCCACGCGGCAGCATGGCCCGCAAAGCGCCGCATCAGCCCCGCCACGCCGATCAAGCCCAACAGCCCGAGCCCCCAATGGAGCGGCGCGGCAGTCGTATCCCTTCCGAACAGCCCGATCGCCACGCCATAGAGCATTTCGACGTTTTGCGAGAGGCCAAGATAGTAGTTGTCGGGATGCGCAAGAATACGTCCATCCCGTAAATAGCGCGTCGGTGCTACCAGATGGTAGGTCATACCGTCCCAGTGGGTTGGCGGCGTGAGCGCCATGATCAGCGCCATGACCAGCAGTACCCCCGTGAAGATCACGGCGAGGGTGATCGTCATGTTCTCCAACCGGATCGAGCGGAGCAGGTCACGACCATCGCGCAGCCAGACGATCACCTGATGGCGCAGCAGAACCAGCGCGGCGACCAACCCAACGCCGAAGACAACTCCGCGAAATAGGCCGACTAAACCCAACGCCAGCACGATCAGCGCCAGCGCGCCCAAACCGATGCCGCCTTCCAGCGCGAAGCGTTCAGCGCGGGAAGGCATATCCAACCGGGAGAGCAGCAGTCGCCCGAGTCCGCCCGCCGCCGCAAAGATCACACCGACGGTGAACAGATCCAGCAGCGCGCCGCCCAGCCGCAGCGCGGAGTCGGGGATGGCGCTCCCCGGCTGAATATCGAACGGACGATGCACCCAGTAGTAAGCGGTCAGCAACCCCGCCATGCCAACGAAAATGATGAGCGCGCGTAGGAGCGTACCGATGTTTTTCCGCATAGTGACTCCCAAGCCTTGGGATAAGGTCGATGGATAAGATGAAGCACGTTTAGTGTAACCTCATCCCCTCGTGCGAAAAATGAACAAGTTAACGTTTGCACAGGGAAAATCAAATCTCGCGGCACCCGGGCTTTTTGGCTTTGAACTTTGCCCCTGGTGTTCATTACAATAGGCGGCAAACGACAGGACAGCGCCTATGTACTTGATTGACGGACACAACCTCATCGGCCAGATTGAGGATATTTCCCTCTCTGACCCCAACGACGAAGCCAAGCTCGTGCAAAAGCTGATCGGCTTTTCGGCGCGCATGAAGAAGAAGTGCGTCGTCATCTTCGATCGGGGGATTACGGGCGGCAAGTCGCGCATGTCCACTGCGACCGTCGAGGTGGTGTTCGCCGCGGCCAACACCGACGCTGACCGGATCATGATCGGGCGCATCAAGGCGGCGCGCAACGTCGATGAGTGGGTGGTGGTGTCGAATGATCGCGTTGTGCTGGACGCGGCGCGGATGCGCAAAATGCGGGCGATCAAAAGCAAAGACTTCGCCCAGCTCATTAAGCCCGCGCAAGCCCCCAACAAAGACGATGTGCTCGACAAGGACGGGCGCAGCAGCGAAGTCTACCCCTCGCCCGCCGAAGTCGAAGCGTGGCTCAAAATCTTCAGCCAGCGGAAATAGTAGGCGTTTACGTCAAAATGATTCACTGATATACTAACTTTGCATTTCGGGGCATAGCGAAGCCTGGTATCGCGTTCGCTTTGGGAGCGAAAGATCGTCGGTTCAAATCCGGCTGCCCCGACAAGTAAATGGTTGAATTTGAGGCGCGTCTCTGCTAGAATGCCTCACAAATGCAGGTGTGGTGTAACGGTAGCACTTCACCCTTCCAAGGTGACTGAGAGGGGTTCGAATCCCCCCACCTGCTTTTTCATTTGATAAACAAATCTACAACCCTCGTATCACTTCGAAGTTCCTCAATATTCAGCTGCGGGTTATGTAGTTCCAGATGACAATTCATACAAAGTAACTCGCATTTGGAAAACTCGCTCATTACAGCGTCGAGTGTTCTGTTTGATAGGCTCCTGACATCCAGTTTGTGATTCTTCTGATCGCGCTCTCTGTGATGAAATGACAGAGCCGCTAAGTTTTTGTCATAGCCGCATCGCGTACATCTACCACCCTGCAAAAGAATGAGTTCGATTTTTCGCCGTAGTCCGCGTAGCTGTTGAGTCGGGTAACTTTGATGGTAGTCGTTCTTGCATTTTGCTGAGCAAAAACGGCGCTGCTTTCCGGTAAGGGAATTGTCGCAGATTAGGCAAGTAGGCATAGAGTATTGACCTTAACTCAAGGCATACGTAAAATCACTAGGCATAAGGGTACGTATTTCAGCGGTAGAAAAACCGTCTCATAAACGGTAAGTCATAGGTTCGAATCCTATCGTACCCAATAATATATTTATATCGTTTTTTAAAAGACTTTCTGATTTCTGCTTCCTAACGCTTGCGTCGCCATTGTGCGCATAACTGCGCCTCACCAAAAATGTCTATGCTCGGCACAGCTGGAGAAGTTTGTTCGACCAACTGAGGGAAGTCGTGTAAATATTTGGACAAGTTTCCGTGCACGATCTGAAATGGTGCGTTTGAAGTGACAGCGTACGCAGCTAGTGCACCAACATATTCTTGCTGATTTAAGTGGGCGAATTTTAATATGAATTGATGCGACGTAAAAACCTCTGGCATCTCCTCGATAATTCCCGACATTTTCATCTTCAACTGTGCGTTTGCTTCGGTAGTATCCTGAGGTAACTTATATCTTGTAGTCATTTTTGTTGTCTCCTCATTTTCATATACGAGCAGTTCACTTAGAGGCACTCCGAAAAACTTACATAACTTGTCCAAGACTGGAGCATCAAAACGTTGAGTCGTATTACTTGCCAAATTGAGTAGTGTATTCTCGGACATTCCAAGCTCGCGTGCTAATACACTAATGGGAAGTTTTCTACCCGTCTTGGTCTCATATTCAGTTATTAAATGCCGCAGACGGCTTCGAATCGCCATCATGACTCCAGTATATTCAAATAACCTTAACTAGTCAAGGTTATAAAGACAGCTCGCTTAAAGTTCTTGCTCGTGCTTCTTCGACTACCGCACGCGGAATCAGGCGTAGCGCCAGCCACACCAGCCCCGGCACAATCAGCAGATCATCGAGTTGACCTAACACGGGAATGAAATCGGGAATCAGATCGAACGGCAGCAGCAGATAGCCAATAGCCGCGCCAAGCGCGATCTTCGCGGGGAGCGGCGTGCGCGCATCGGCCAGTACCAACCGATAGACAGCGATTTCGCGTTTGATCTGTCTGGTGAACGCGCGGATGCGGTCAAACATGTGAGGCGTCAACCTGCCCCTCTCCCGTAGGAGAGGGGTTCGGGGTGAGGCTGAACTAATTCGTACCGGCGGTGCTGGTCGTGGCGGCGGCGAGTTCGGCGTCGAAGCGCAATTGGAACTGCGAATAGGGCTGCGCGCCGATCAGCGGCTTGCCGTTGATGAAGAAGGTCGGCGTACCACCGACGCCGAGCGTCTGCCCATCCTGATAATCCTGCACCACTTCGTCCAGATGCTGCTGCTCGTCCAAACACGTCGTGAAGGTTGCCGTATCCAACCCCAGCTCGGTCGCATAGCTGATGAACTGTTCGCGCGTCAGCACATTCTGGTTCGAGTACACGCGGTCGTGGAATTCCCAGAACGCGCCCTGATCATGCGCGCACTCGGCAGCCAAGGCGGCGACCAGCGATTCCTGCGAGAGGATCGGGTAGTCGCGGAACACATAGCGCACTTCGCCTTCATAGGCAGCGAGCAGCGGTTCGAACGTCTCTTCAAAGTGGCGGCGGCAGTACCCGCAGCGGAAATCACCGAATTCAACAATCGTGATTGGCGCGTCTTCCGGCCCGACGAACGGATCGCCTTCAGTCGACACCGTGTACACGGTATTCTCGTTCAAGCCCTGCGCGGTGGCGGCGGTATTCTGCGGCACAGCGGCGACGGCGGTCGCGACCGCGCTGTTGATGATCGCCTCGACCTGCGTCTGATCGATGCCTGCGCTCGATTCCATGCGCTGCGCAATCACCATCCCCATAATCGCCCCGATGACGAGGCACACCAACCCGACGACAATATAGTTCAGGGTGGCGGGCTGCACGGTGACAACCGGAGTCGCTGGGGTGGGAATAGGTGCAGTTTCCGGGATCACAGGCGCTTCGTTAGGAGTGGGATTCAAATCATTTTGCACGTTAGAAAAGCCTCTCGTCTTCCAAGACGTTCCTTATCATAGCACAGACGCGGCGGCGTTTTGAAATAATACGTGCTGATCAAAAGCTGTAAAAATGATGAATAAGCATCGGAAACCAGGGAATCTGTGTAGAATAACAACAGTGTTAGACATGAGGGGGAATGCTTGGATCGACAAGGTTTGGTGGTCAAAGAGCAAAGCGGATTCTTTTGGGTGGAGGTGGATGAAGGCACCATCTATATGTGTCGCTTACGCGGGAAACTGCGTGAAGACGCGCAGGCTTCCGACATTGCCGCGATCGGCGACCGGGTGCAGATCACCGCGTTTGAGGATCTGACGGGCGTGGTCGAGGCCGTCGAGGAACGCCACAGCGTGATTTCCCGCGCGCTGCGCACCGAAGGCAGCCGAGGTGCTGGCTCACCGGAGCGGGAACACGTCATCATCGCCAACGCCGATCAGGCGCTGTTCGTCTTCGCCGCCGCGCAGCCCCCGCCCAGTCTCAAGCTGCTCGACCGCTTCCTCGTCGTCGGCGAAAAATCCGGCATCAGCGACCTCATCATCGTCATCAACAAAATCGACCTCGCCGACCGCGCCGAAACGGAAGAACGGTTCGCGCCCTATATCACGCTGGGCTACCCGGTCATCTACACGAGCGCGCTGGAACGAATCGGCGTGGACGCGCTCACCGACCGCTTGCGCGGTAAGATCTCCGTGTTCACCGGGCCGTCGGGCGTAGGCAAGAGCAGTCTGCTCAACGCCGTCGAACCGGGGCTGGGTCGCGCCGTCAAAAGCGTGAGCGGCTTCAGCGAAGAAGGCGTGCACACCACGCGCGACAGCGAACTGGTCAAACTGGCGGTGGGCGGCTATCTCGCCGACACACCGGGGATTCGCACGCTCAATATCTGGGACGTCGAGCCGGAAGAGCTGGACGCCTATTTCCGCGAGATCGCGCCGTATGTGCGCGAATGCCGCTTCCGCGACTGCCATCACCGTCAGGAACCGGGCTGCGCCGTGCGCCGCGCGGTCGTCGCTGGCAGCATCCACCGCTCACGCTACCGGAGCTACGTCAGTCTCCGCGAAGAGCTCGAAGAAGCATACGCAATCAGCTAAGGATTGACCACGTGGCCGCTTCATTGGTCGGACAAAAACTCGGCAAATACGACGTCACCAAGCTCATCGGGCATGGGGGCATGGCGACGGTCTACAAGGCACACCAATCCGACATTGAGCGCAACGTCGCGATCAAGGTTCTGCCACCGCACCCCGGTCAGGACGATCAGTTTGTCGAGCGTTTCCGCCTCGAAGCGCGCACGATTGCCCGCTTACAGCACCCGCACATTCTGCCGCTTTACGATTATGGTGACGAAAACGGCGTGCTGTATCTGGTGATGGCGTACATCGACGGGGGTTCGGTCAGCGACCGCGTGCGGCGCGGCCTCGTACCGCCGCGCGAAGTCGAGACGATCCTCAAGCAGGTGGCCGGAGCGCTGGATTACGCCCATCGTCAGGGCATCATTCACCGCGATATCAAGCCGGATAACATCCTGCTCGACCGCGAAGGTCACGCCCTGCTCGCCGATTTCGGCATCGTCAAGCTGATCGAAGGCGGGGCGGGCGGGCAGTCGCTCACCATCACGGGTGGGCTGGTCGGCACACCCGCCTACATGTCGCCAGAACAGGCGCAGGGGCTGGCCGTCGACAACCGCAGCGATCTGTATTCGCTCGGCGTCGTGGTGTTTGAGATGCTGACGGGCAAGCAGCCGTATCCAGCCGATACGCCGATGCAAGTCGTCTTCAAGCATGTCAGCGCGCCGATCCCGCCGATCTGCGAAGTGAATCCCGCGCTGCCCGGCGATGTCGACACGGTCATGCGCCGCATCCTCGCCAAGAGTCCCACCGACCGCTACCCGACCGCGCAGGCGTTCGCCGAAGACTTCGGTCTCGCCATTCGCGGCGAATTGAGCAAAACGCCATCGGCGAATACCTTCATCTTCCCGCAGGGAAGTGTACCGACGCAGCCGACGCCCAGCACGCCACCACCCGTCGAAACGGGATCGTATCCGGGCATTCCGACCCCGCCGCCGGGCGTGTATGTGCCGGGGCAAACACCCCAACCGGGGAGCTATGCGCCGGGGCAAACGCCGCCACCGGGGACGTATCCGCCGGGACAGACGCCGCCGCCGGGGGTGTATCCGCAGTACCCGACCTATCCACCGCCGCAACCGACCATCATCACACAGCAGGGGACGAATCCGCTCGTGCTGCTCGGCGGCTTCGCGATCATCGCCGTGCTGATCGTCGTCGTCGTGTTGATCGTCGTGAGCCAGAACAACCGCGCGCCAGATGATGATCGCACTCCGCCGCAAAACATAGGCGTGCCAACTGGACAAGCCGCGCAGCCAACGCAACCGCCTGTCGTCCTGCTGCCCACCCCCGCCGAACCCAACTTCGGGCGGACGAACTTCAGCACGACGACCACGCTCGGCGATACGGTCAACGTGCAGTTGACCGACGTGCGCGTGCCGCCGCAGGGACAGGTGTATACGGCGTGGCTGCAGAATACAAGCACCCAGCAGGTGTTGAGCCTCGGCGAGATCACGCTCGACGCGCTCGGCAACGGCGCGCTGACCTATCGCGCTGAGGACGAGTCGGTGCTGCCTGCTCTGTACAACAGCGTGCTGATCGGGCTGGATGATCCGAGCGCCGCCCCGCCCGCCATCGCCATCGCTTACAGCGGCCGCGTCCCGGTCGAAGTGACACAGGCGCTGCGGGACATTCTGGTCGATCCCAGTGCTGGAGCGAGCGCCGCCCCCGCGGGCGAGCAAGACTATGCATCCACGGCTGAACCCGCTTACGACGGCAGTCTGCTCGATGGCGCACTGACCGAAGCCGAAATCGCCGCGCGGCATTCCGGTCTCGCTGCGGGCGCGACGAGCGTCGGCAGCATGCGCGCCCACGCCGAACATACGATCAACACGCTGAACGGCACGCGCGAAGACTACGACGGCAACGGTCGCGGCGAAAATCCCGGCCGCGGTTTCGGCGTCATGTTCTTTGTCGAAGCGATGTGGGAGCGGCTCGACGCCGCCGTCAACGCCCCGGACTCGAACGCGCTCATTCAGAGCCAGGCCGAACTGATCCGCATTTGCGTGGCGAACGCCAGCCAGTGGAAAGATCAGGTGGTGACGCTGGAAACGGCCATTCTCACCGCCGACAGTGTGGCCGCTGCCCAGCCGAATCTGGTCGAATCGACCATGCTGGCGCAGGCGCTGGTCTCCGGCATCGATCTCAATGAGAACGGGCAGGTCGAGCCGTTTGAAGGCGAGTGCGGATTGGAACAAATTCTCGATTACGGCGTCTCTGTCGGCAACATGCACATCTTCGCCGCCCAACCCGAGGGATAATGAGGCACATCCTACTGCTGTTCGTGCTGGCGCTGGCCGCTTGCGGCACACCCGCTCCCGTGACGCCGGAGGCGCGCAACGCGCCGACGCTCACCGCACCCGCATGGGTGACGGGCAATCAACCGATTACGTTGGAGAACGTCGATTCCATCCGCTATCTCGGCCGCATCGATCCGCCGGATGTGGTGGCGACGTGGTTTGACGCCGCGCTCTCCCCCGATTCGACCGCGCTCGCGGCGATCAACATCGATCAACTGGCGCAGTGGAATTTACTCACCGGGGAACCGCTGTTTTACACTGGGCGCGGCGACGCGGTGCGCGTCTTCTATTCCCCCGACAAAACCGAAATGTACGGCGTGGAAACGTCCGGGCGCGTCGCGATCTACAATGCGCTGACCGGGCAGCAGATCAACCAGTTCAGCGGGCACAGCGCGTTCTCGGGCGTCGCCGCGTATGATGCCAACGCCGGGCTGCTCGCCCTCGGCGGCACCGATGGCACGATCCGCGTATGGAATACGCTGGAGCGACAGGCACAGGTGACGATCAACGCGCACAGTGGGCGCATCAATACGCTGGCCTTTGCCCCCAACGGCGTGTATATCGCCTCGACCGCCGCCGATGGCCGCGCGCGCTTATGGGACTGGCAGCCGCGCACCCTATTAGCTGAAACGGACGCGGCGGAGATTCTGCGCACCGGCTTTGCCCCAGATAGCGCAACCATCGCGCTCGGGATGGGCACGAGCGTCGCCCTGTGGACGCCGGACGCCGCCCCGGTCACCCTAGATACGCGTGGTTCGGATGTGATGCAGTTCAGCGGTGACGGGCGTTACCTGCTGGCAGGCAGCCGCTCCGACGGGCTGACGCTGTGGAACGCGCCGGACGCCACACTGATTGGCATCATGCCGGATACGGCGGGCGATGGCGTGGCCGCGGCCTTTTCGCCGGATGGCGCGCTGCTCATCACCTCGACGCTCAACCGCGGCGTATATCTCTGGAATCTGAATGAAGTCACGGGCACGCAGTTGAGCCAAGCGCCGCTCGACATCGGCACACGCCAAATCTACGATGTGCGCTGGACGGACGACGCCCGCCTGATTCTGCTGTTCGACGCGGTCGGCGCGATTTACGTGTGGGGCATCCCGTAGCGTTGGCAGTTGAAAACTGCGGTGGGACGCGCCGCGGCGTGTTTCCTTTTGAGGTTTTGGGATCCGTTCGGTAAGTCGTCCCAAACGAACCCGGTTATCTGTAGGGGCGCACGGCCGTGCGCCCCTACAAATCCCATATTCAACAAGTTACCTGATGAAGCACTTAATCTCGTTCACGATCCATCAGTGGGCGCAGCCAACCCTCACAGTCGTTGATCAATTCGCCGAAATTATGGCTTTTCTCCGAGTCGGTGCTGGTCGGGGCTAGTACCTTGTCGAAAAACCCAAGCGCATCTTCAAGATAGCGCTTGTAGAGGTAGAAACGATAGGCAGTCGGGTCGAAATCGTACTCGGGCACGAATTGGCGGTAGAGCGGCAGAAAATTGGCATCATGGCGGTGAAACCATGTATCCCGTTCGCGCGGCGCCAACAGCACCGTATCCCAATCGACCAGCAACACCTGCTGCCCATCGTAGAGAATGTTCCCCGGCGCATCGCCATGTGTCAGGATGAAGGGCAGGTCGGCTGACCGAAGTTGTTTGACCGTCGCTTCCGCGATGCCGATATCGCGCAGCAGGTCGCTGCGCCGCGCGCTGGCCCACTGCGCCAGCGCGTGTTCCTGCGGGTGAGCAAAAGTGTCCGTCCACAACCGTTCGCAGACCGCCAACAGGTCGTTCATGAACGTCAGTTCAAAGGTTTCGCGCGGCAGCGGCGTCTGAATCTGATCAGACAGCCCATGAATGCTGGCCAGCAACCGGACATACGGCTCGAACGGGAAATCGAAGACCCACTCACCCGCCACATAGTTGAACAGCACCAACAGCCCGCCGTTCAGGTCGATGCTCAGCCGTCCGTCCAGCGCCGAAAGCGGATACGTGATCTGCTCGACCCCCAACTGCCGCAGTTCGCGCAGCACGGGCAAAGTCGGCGCAATCGACGGTGCATCAAGCGATGGTTTGACGAACTTGGCGAAATAGCGACCGGAGTCGCTGTCCACATAATACGTCTCCGCGACAAAACCACGCGGCGCAGGCGTCAGGCGGACGTTCGTCAAACCGTAGTTGGCGGCAATCAACTGCTCCAGCATGGGCTACTCCTTGAACGGCACCTCGACCACCGCCGCGCCGATCTCGGCATACAACGCGGCGATTTCGCCTTTAATATACGCGACCACCTGATCCACCGGGACGATCTGACCGTCTTTGCGCCCGCGCCGCTTGATCTCCGCGCCGCCCTGCGCCAGCGACTTCGCGCCGACGGTGATGCGCAGCGGCAAGCCGATCAAGTCGGCGTCGTTAAACTTCACCCCGGCGCGTTCTTCGCGGTCGTCGAACAGCACTTCCACGCCTGCCGCCTGCAAATCGCGGTATAAGTCGTTGGCCGCCTGCCGCGCCGCGTCATCATCGCCCACGACGAGGATCAGCGCCACGTGATACGGCGCGACGCTGATCGGCCAGATCAGGCCGAAATCGTCGTTGTGCTGCTCGGCGACGCACGCCAGCAAGCGACCGATACCGATGCCGTACGAGCCCATGATGATCGGCTTGGCGGCGCCGTCTTTGTCGAGGAAGGTCGCGCCGAGCGCGGCACTGTAGCGCGTGCCCAGCTTGAAAATGTTCCCGACCTCGACACCGCGTACGGCGCGCAGCGTTCCCGCGCCATCCGGCGAACGGTCGCCTTCACGAGCGGCGGCGATATCCGCGACGATGTGCGCGGTGAAATCGCGCCCGTAGTTGGTGTTGAGCAGGTGATAGCCCGCCTCGTTCGCCCCGGCGACGAGATTCGGTGACGTCGGAATCGCATCGTCGACCACGATGATCGCGCCGCGCGCGCCAATCGCCGAGCCGTAGCCGGGGACCGCGCCCGCCGCCTTGATTTCGTCTTCGGTGGCGGCGCGCATGGTCTTCGCCTTGAGCGCGTTTTGCAGCTTGGTCTCGTTGACGTCCATGTCGCCGCGAATGATGGCGATCACGAAGCGCTCCACGTATTGATCGTTCTCGGACACGGTCGCCGTGACGAAGAAGGCTTTCGCCGTCTTGCTCCTGGGGATCTTCAGGAAATCCGCCAGCGACTCAATCGTCGTCGTTCCGGGCGTCTCGACCTTCTGCATCGGCAGCGCGGCTTCAGCAGGCGCGGCAGGCTTCTGGAAAGTGGCGACTTCGCGATTCGCCGCGTAGCCGCTCTCGTCACAGATCAGCAGCGTGTCTTCGCCAATCGACGTCAGATACATGAACTCATGTGCCATACTGCCGCCCATCATGCCGACATCCGAGCGCACCGCCATCACCGGCAGGCCGCAGCGGTGATAGATGTTGAAGTAAGCCTGATAATGGCGGCGGTACTGTGCATCCAGCCCGTCCCAATCGGCATCGAGGCTGTAACTGTCCTTCATCGTGAACTCGCGCACGCGAATCAACCCGGCGCGCGGGCGCGGCTCATCGCGGAACTTGGTCTGCAGCTGGTAGATGAGCTGCGGAAGCTGGCGATACGAGCGAATCTCGCGGCGAATGAGATCGCCCACGACCTCTTCGTGCGTCATGCCGAGCACCATGTCGCGATCCGCGCGATCTTTGAAGCGCGCCATCTCGGCGCCGATCTGATACCAGCGCCCCGTCTCTTTCCACAGGTCGGCGGGATGCACCACGGGCATGGTGATCTCCTGCCCGCCGATAGCGTCCATCTCCGCGCGGACAATCGCCATGATTTTGGCCAGCGAGCGCTGCGCGAGGGGCAAATACGAAAAAATCCCGGTGGATAACTGACGGATGTAACCGGCGCGCAGCAGCAGTTGATAACTGCGCACATCGGCTTCGGCGGGAGCCTGCCGCAAGGTCTGACTGAAAAGCTGTGAACTGCGCATTGACCACTCCATCGTAGGGACGCGGTGCGTCCGCGAGCACAACAAAAAAACGGACGCCCGATTGGGCGTCCCTACGACAGCATATTCAGTAGAGACACCATGACTGGCGTCCTGTGGTTCGATTTATTCGGCGCTAGGGACGGGCTGATCTTCGGCGCTTTCCGTCTCTTCGTCTTCGCGCCACACTTCGCTGGCGATATCGATGTACAACCGCCCATCGAGATGATCGATCTCGTGCTGGAAGACGCGCGCCTGCCAGCCCTTCGCCTTGAGGCGGAACTCTTTGCCGTTGCGATCCAGCCCGCGCAGGGTGATGCTCTCATGGCGGTCGACCTTGCCGAAGTAACCGGGAATCGAGAGGCACGCTTCCACGCCTTCGACCATCTCCCGGCTCGCCTTGATGATTTCCGGGTTGGCGACCACATAGACGACGCCCGCCTGATCGCCGTATTCCTGCTTGCTGTCCTCGTCATCGGGCAGACGAACAACGATCAAGCGCTGCGGGATGGCGACCTGCGGCGCGGCCAAACCGACGCCCGGCGCGGCGATCATCGTCTCGACCATGTCGTCGACCAGCTTCTGAAAATCGGCGCCAAAATTGGTCACCTTGTGCGCCTTTTTGCGCAGAATCGGATTATCCGGCTTGATGATGTCGCGAATTGCCATGCCTTATACCTTGCATCTGGAGCCTCACCCCAACCCCTGAGGGGCAATACGGGTAGCTTTTCAAGTCCCCTCTCCCGTGGGAGAGGGGATTTAGGGGTGAGGCGAATGACCTACGGAATGTATTGATTATACCCCGTCTCGGCGCGTTATCCACCGGGACGATTACGCGGAATGCGCGGTGGACGGTTGCCGTCGCGCATGGGCGGGGGCTGCTGCGTGACCTCATCGTCCGGGGGCGGCGCGGCGGGCGTATACGAGCGCGGTTGAGGCTGCGCCTGTGCGCTCGGTTGGGTGCGCGGCATTTCGCGGCCATCATTTCCGGTCATCTGCTGGAATACCGAGAAGTATTCGAGCATTTGCTGGCGCTGCTGTTCGGAAGCCGACTGCGATTGCGCCGATTTGATCGCGGACAAGCGCTGCGAGACCTCCGACTGAATCTCCTGCGGGTCGTACACGTGGTCGAACATTTTGGCGTTCGACTCCGCGCCGATCAGCGAGATATGCACATCGCCGCGGTTCAGCAGCGTATTCACCACGCCGTTGACCTCCGAACGCACGTTGTCCACTTGCGTCAGACGGATGGTATCGCGCTGGTTTTGCAGGAACAGCGGACGTTTGCGGATGAGCGTGATCGAGTCTTTGCCGACGATGAACAGGTCGTTGCGCCAGTCCCAATCGCCCCAGTAGAACCACAGACGCGCCGAGCAGCAGCACCAGCAGACTCAGCCCCAGCCCCGCCGCGCCCGAGAACGTGAACGTCGGGATTAGGCTGAGGAAGAACAAGGCGATCCCTCCAAGAATCACGAGCAGGGGCGGAAAGATGTGGAAGAACCACACCGAGGCATGCTTGCGGTAAATGATGTCGCCGTTCATGTTGATGTACTTGGTGCGCAAAAAACTCAAACCAATCGTGGAGTCGCTGTCGTCGTTCGGCTCGACGGGCGCGATGCCGCCGACGGCCTGCGTCTGCCCGGCCTGCCGACCAAGCACGCGCTCAATATCGGAGCGGATCTGCGCCTGGCGGCGCTGCGCGTTCAACTGCTGCACCTGCTCACGCTGCGCGAAGATCGTGCGCTGCACCTGCATCGGGCTCGGCACGAACGTCAGGAACATGTTGGCGCTTTCGCCGGATGTCTTGATCGCGACGTTGCCATAGTTGAGCAAGCGCGCAAAAGCATCGCCGGGCGGAATCTCCGAACTGATCTCCAGAACGCGATCCAGCGGAATTTCGTTGATCGTGTTCTCGAAGGTAAACAGCGTATTCCACACGCGCACCACGCGCTGATTCGTCACGATGACGCTGTCGTCCTGCCACTCATAGTAGAAGTAGGCGATGATTACGCCGGGGACAATTACGCCGAAGCCCGCCGCCACCAGCGCAACGATCCCATTGATCGGCGCGAGCAGCACGGCGGCGGTGAAGGCGACAATGGCGAAGACGACCGGCAGCCACAACCAGCGCCCGAACGTCCACCAGTGGCGGCGGTAGATGTGCAGCACGGTTTCGTCGTCGCGCTGCCCTTTGAACAGGTGGCGCGGCGCTTCCCGGTGATCCGCCGACGTTTCGACGCGCAGATTGGAACGCAGTTCGGGGAGGTGCGAGAGCAGGTTCACAAAGCGTCCGCGCGGGATCAGGATGATGACGGCGGGCTGTACAATGCGCAGGTTCGCCGTTTCGCGCGTGGTGGAATACAGCGCGGTCTCGTTGATGTACTGCCCCTGCTCGACCGAGCCGATCGGTTCTTCGATGTTGTTGGCGTTGAAGCGCGTCAGCACGCCGCGCCCGGCCACGAACAGCATCATGCCGCGCGTGGGCTGACCTTGCTGGAAGGCGAACTGCCCCGGCTGAAGCTGAATCACTTCGGCGGCGTTCGCCACCAGCTCGATCTGCGGGTTCGTCAGCCGCTCGAACAAAGGCAAATTGCGGATGTGTCGCTGAATGAACGGGTCAGACGCCATAGCATCGCACCTAAACTCTGTCAGTGCGCAGATTGTAGCAGAAAATACGACAGAGTTGGGAGGAGGGGGCTGTCACCCATAAATGTGCGGATGCCGCTCGAATTCCCAGCGGGTGAGCGCGCAGTAGCTGATCAGCCCTTCGTATTCGCCATGCACCCCGAGTGTCCGCTCCAGCACCTCTGGCTCACAGCGACCGTTCAGGCCGTGAAAATAGCGGTTGACCGCCGCCCGCAGCGCCACATCCGCCGAGCCGACGGGCGGAAACACGCCCAACGCGCGGATGATCGACCACGCCGCCGTCCAATGCCCGATGCCGCGCAGACTCCGCAGGCGCGGATACACCACCTCGAAGGGCTCATTGCGCAGGGCTTCGAGGTCGAGATCGCCGGAGGCGATTTGCTTGGCGATGTCGAGGATCACGCGGATGCGAATGCCCGTGATCTTCATGGGCAGCAAGTCTTCGACGGTGCACGCCGCCAGTTTGCGCGGATCGGGGAAGGTGTAGTAGGTGACGCCCTCGTAGGTCAGCGCGTCGTTCATTTGCGCCATCAGCCAGCGTTCCGCGACCTGCGCCATCTTCAGCGTGATCTGCTGCTCGATGACGGTCAGCGCGACCGCTTCGAAAAACGTGTCGGATTGAAAGGTGTTCATGCCGTACACGGGTTCGATCACAGCGTGCAGCGCGGGATCGTGCTGCGCGTAGCGGTAGAACGGCGCGAGATCGCTGTCGGCGTTGGCGAGGCGACGCAGATTCGTGCTGAGCACCTGCTCGTCAACGGGTGCGTTCGCCGTCAGCAAGTGCGCTTCAAGCCGGGGCTGATCCACCGTGCCGAGGCTCCGCAGCTCGATCAACGCCAGCGCCGCGCCGACACGAATCACCCGGCGAAATGTGCCATGCTGGGCGTGTCCCATCGTATACAGGGCGTGCGACGCGCGCAGCGTCTTGGCGAAATCATAGGGCGGGTTGGGCGTAATCGTGAACATAGACCTGTATGGCACAAGGCGGACGCGGTGTGAACAGCCTCACCCCCGTCCCCTCTCCGAACGGAGAGGGGACGGGGGTGAGGTAGAAAAAACGGACGCAATGATGCAATTTAACTTATGAGTACGGAGATCCCGAATGTAGGGGAGGGGTAGTGCCCCACCCGTACATGGGCGACCACATAGGGTCGCCCCTACAGCCAATATCCGCGATCATTAGTTAAACTGCATAATTGCGTCCCTACGAAAACAAACTTGGCTTGGCAAATGCTGCTGTCTCCCCTGCCTGAATTCGGAGGGGTGGGGTCAAATAATCGGCTTAGTGGTCGGCGTGCCCGGTTTGCGCGGATAGTCGTTCGGCGTGTGCTTGACCTTCTCGATCACCACGAGATAATGCGCCTCGTCGACGCCGGGGAGCGCCACCTCGACGATCTCGCCGAGCTTACCGCCGAGCACCGCCAGCGCCTTCTTCGCGTCGACCGCCTCTTCGTGTGCCGTCTTGCCTTTCATAGCGACGCACACCCCGCCGACCTTCGCCAACGGCAGCAGATATTCGAGCAGGCTGGGCAGGCGGGCGACCGCGCGCGCCAGCACCACGTCATAGCTGGCGCGGTGTTCCGGCACATGGCCGATCTCTTCGGCGCGGGCATGCACGCATTCAATCCCCTGTGAAATGCCGAGCAACTGCGCGACATGGCTCAGAAAGGCAACCTTCTTGCCGGTCGCATCGACCAGCGTCATGTGGATGCCGGGATAGGCGATTTTGAGCGGCAGCCCGGGGAAACCCGCGCCCGTCCCCACGTCGATCACCCGGAGGCCGGGGCGCATGGGGACGGCTTGGACAACGCTCAGCGAGTCGAGGAAGTGGCGCAGGCGCACCTCATCGGGCGTGGTGATGGCGGTCAGGTTGGTGTGACTGTTCCAGTCCGCCAGTTCGCGCAGATACACGTCGAAAGAATCGGCCTGTTCCGGGGTGAGCGTCACCCCGAAGGCGTGCGTCGCTGCCTCGTTCCACATACTAGTCGTTCGGCGTGATGTTGTGCACTGGCCAGTTGGTCGGGAAGAACATATCGATGTAATCCACGCTCTGATTCTGCGGGTTACGCGTCACGTCGAAGTTGCAGTTGCCGCTTTCGCGCGGCCGCGCCGTGCCGGGGCCGTAATCGTCGTAGCCATCGTTGACCGGGTTCGCCCACGTCAGATCATAGGCGACTTCGTAGTGACCGGGGCGCAGTTGACCGGCGGTGAAGCTGTAGAACACCCAGTAATTGCCGTTGCGGCGGACGGGTTCGGTGCGCTGGACGTCGTTGAAGCGCGCTGTGTTGATCGACGCGACATAGATCGCGTTGTCGATGTGCTGCTGCATATCTTCGAGCGTCTTGGTGTACCACGACCAGTAGACGACGACAGTGTCGTTATCGTAGATCAGGCCGGGCAGCGCCAGCGGGTACTCGTCGCATTCCGCGAACAGCAGGCCGGGGGTTTCCGAGCGGAAGGTATCGCTCGGGCGCGCGCCGATGACGACGGCGGCTTCGGGCTGCAGGTTCGGGTTCAGCAGGCCGCCATTCGGCGCGAGCAGGCTGGTGGTGAAACCGGGGCGGCTGGTCGACGCGGCGGCGGCAGTCGTATCTGTCGAACCGGTCGTCGTGCCGGTGTCGGCGCTGCCCGTAGGCTGCGTGGTCGTGTCGCTGCTGCACCCGTCGTTAAAGTCGTTGACCGTGAATTCAAAGTCGACGCTGCTGCTGTTGCCTTCACGCGCCACAAACGCCTTGATGCTGCCCGTCGCCCCCGTCGCCAAAGTCGAACCGCTGTTGTAGGCGAGGCGTTCGTTGAACAGGAAGTCGCCCGCGACCAACGCCTGCCGCACGTTGGTCAGCGCCGTGCCCGTCCCGTTCGGGCCGTTGAACGCCTGATAGTAAATGTCCCACCCACTCAGCATCGTGCCGCTGAAGCGCACGACGACGGCATCGGTGCACAGCACCGCGAACGCCTCGACCGTCGTGCCCTGCGTGGTCGCAGCCGGGGTCGGTGTCGTCGTCTGCGCTTGACCGGGCTGCACGCCCAGCGTCGCGATCACCATTAGCAGGAGGAGACATGATGTAAGCAATGCCAGTTTTTTCACCGGAATTTCCTTTACCTTACTGCTAGATTTGCCGCTATGATAGCGCAAAACCTTGTGCACAATCTACTCAATCCAAACTTTGTACCGTAAAATGGCTGCATAATGTGAGTTATGGTTCAGTGCCCTCCCCCCCCCCCCCCCCCCCCCCCCCCCCCCCCCCCCCCCCAGCTGCGCGCCCACCTTGCCGATGATGCATCTTGTTCTCCAAGTAAGGAAATCGACGTGAGCCAACCGACTATTGCCGTGCTGAAGGGCGACCAGACTGGTCAGGAACTCCTTGACGAAGCTCTGCGCGTCCTCGACCCCGCCGTGACCCGGGTTGATCTGGATTTCCAGTTCTTCGACCTCTCGCTGGAAAATCGCCGCGCTACGAAAAATCAAGTCGTCCACGACGCTGCTGCTGCCATCCGCAAGACGGGGCTGGGCATCAAGGCGGCGACCATCACCCCCGGCAACCCGGATGATGTGGGCAGCCCGAACGCGCTGCTGCGCGAACTCATCAACGGACAGGTGATTTTGCGCACCGGGCGGCGTATTCCGTCGGTGCGGCCGCTGGCGGGCGTGTACGCGCCGATCTCGGTCGTGCGCATGGCCGTCGAAGATGCCTACGGCGCGAAGGAATGGCGTGAAGGCGAAGGTCTGGACGAAATCTCGTACAGCACGCGCAAGCTGTCACGCCGCGTGTGCCGTCAGGTCGCGGAATTCACCTTCCGCTATGCGCGCCGCATCGGGGCGAAAGTCTTCGGTGGGCCGAAATACACGGTCAGCGTGGTCTACGAAGGCATCTTCAAAGAAGAACTGGATGCCGCCGCCGCCCGCTACCCGGATGTGCGCTATGACCCGCAGTTGATCGATGCGACCTACGCGCTGCTGCTCAAGACGACGGGCGAACCGTTGGTCATCCCCGCGCTCAACCGTGATGGCGACAGCCTGAGCGACCTCGTGCTGGAAATGTTCGGCAGCATCGCGGGCGCGGAATCGGTCATCCTGTCGATGAACGACGATTTCGAAGTGCAGACCGTGCTGACCGAAGCGCCGCACGGCACCGCGCCGTCGCTGTTCGGCAAGAACGTTGCCAACCCGCTGGCGATGATCCTCGCGGGCGCGGCACTGCTGCGCTATATCAAGACGGACGCCGCCGCCCGCGCCAGCCGCGCCATCTACGAAGCGGCGATGGAGACGATCAACGATGGGCTGAAGACGTCTGACCTCGGCGGTCAGGCGCACACCGACGAATACACCAACGAAGTCATCCGGCGCGTCAAGGGCAAGCTTGACGTGTGGGATGCCCTCCACGGGTAAGCGCGTGGATCCGGCGTTTGAGCGCGATTTACTGCACTTCTGGGCGCTGCTGTTTCAGGTTGTGCTGGACGGCGAGAAGCGCCTCTCGGATATGCTGGGTCAGCATGGCCTGACGACGCCGCAGTTTTACGTGCTCAAAACGCTGATCGAACATGATGGCCGGCTGACCATTGGTCGGCTGGCCAAACTGCACGGCTTGACCAACGCCACTATGACGGGCCTGGTCAAGCGGCTGGAAGTGTTCGATCCGCCGCTGGTCTTGCGCGAAACCAACGTAGAAGACCGTCGCTCGGTTTACGTTGTGCTGACCGACGCCGGTCGCGAGCGCTTCATCGGCGTGCAGACCGACCTCATGGATCAACTGCGCGCGGTGCTGGGGCTGCTCAACGCCGATGAACGCCGCTCGCTGCTCTTCGACCTCACGCGCTACGTCGACATGCTCATCCTGCGCGCCTAGCCTACTCCCGCATCACGCTTCAACCCGGCGTTTTTTCGCGCCTAACGCCCAAACCGTTTATAGTACTTGGCGCATTCAATCACGATTGAGGAGAGCACATGTCCGCGGATAAGGACTTTCTGAAAGAGAACGCCACCAAAGAAGGCGTGAGCACGACCAAGAGCGGCCTGCAATACAAGGTGCTGACGCAGGGCACCGGACCGAAGCCTAAGAGCGCCAACAGCGAAGTCGAAGTGCATTACGAGGGGCGGCTGATCAACGGGTCAGTCTTTGACAGCTCGTACAAGCGCGGCGAAACGATCAACTTCTTCCTGAATCAGGTCATCCCCGGTTGGACGGAAGGCTTGCAGTTGATGCCCACCGGTTCGATCTACGAGCTGTATATCCCGTCGGAACTGGGCTACGGCCCGCGCGGCGCGGCGGGCGTCATCCCCCCCAACGCCACGCTGATCTTCAAAGTCGAGCTGATCAAGGTGTTTGAGTAGGCAGCATTTTCCGACCCCACCCCGAATTCAGTGAGGGGAGCCAGCAGCGTTTGCCAAGCCAGATTTGTTTTCGTAGGGACGCAATTATGCACTTTAACTAATGATCGCGGATATTGGCTGTAGGGGCGACCCTATGTGGTCGCCCATGAACGGGTGGGGACACTGCCCCTCCCCTACATTCAGGATCTCCGTACTCATAAGTTAAATTGCATCATTGCGTCCGCTGCAAGAGTAAGACGGACGCGCCGCTGCGCGTCCCTACACAAATCTGTTGTCCCTCAAACCCGCAGGTCACTGCGCGAGGTTTGGGTGAGGTTAGCCTGCCTCAATTCGTCAGCGGTTCGTCGCTCAGGAACATCTGCACCGCGATCTGGCCGCTGCCGCCGCCCGTCGAATTCGCAATCAGCAGCGTGTAAGCGCCGCTGTTCGGAATCTCGTAGTTGAGTACGAGCGCCGCGCCATTGTTACCACTGTCGTCGTCGCCAATGAGCGGCTTGCCCGTCTCATCAAGCAGCACCATGATCGTGTCGATAGTAGCGTTCTCGTCCGTCGAGATCGCAATCCCGCTGAAATACGTTCCCACCTTGACTTCAAGCGGATACGCGAAGACCGCGCCTGGTTCGATCTGCGCCGTGACCGCCGCGCCCGATTCCAGTGCCGCGCCTTCGGTGCGCTCGGTCTGAATGAGGTTGATGTACGTCAGGTAATCTTCGGCGGCGAGCTGTGACTGACCGCTGGTCGCGTAGATGTAGCCGCGATACACATACAGCACCGGGTTCTGCCCATCCAGTTCCAGCGCCGCATTGAAATCGGCCAGCGCATTATCGAGCTGTTCGAGCGCGGCGTAGTTCAGGGCGCGGCGGAAGTAAGTTTGCGCGTCCGGGATGAGATCGAGCGCGGCCGTGTAGTCGCTCACCGCCTCGTCGAGGCGCTGCTGCTGCCCGTAAATGCCCGCGCGCACGCGATAAATGTCTGCTTCGAGATCGGGCGGCAGGTCGTCGATGCTCAGCGCGAGGTCGAATTCAGCCAGCGCGGCCTCCGCATCGCCCAGATTGAGGTGACTCAACGCGGTGGCGTAGTAGCTCTCACCCGCCGTTGGGTTGAACAGCGAGAACAGGCTGAAGCGCAGAATGGCCTGCTCATAATCCTGCGCGTCGAACAGCGCCACCGCTTGATCGAAGATGCCGGGGAAGACGACGGCGGCCGGTTCCGGCGTCGGTTCGTCCTGCGCGAACACGGGCACAGCTGCCAGTAACATGATCATTGCGATCAGAGTCCGAAATTTACCCATAAACCTCAGCCCTTGTCGGGACGCGCTCTGCACGTCCGTCTAGCGATACGTTCCACACTTCACCCCCAACCCTGTTCGCCCGGGTTGAGGATCAAACAGTACTTGTAACGATCACAGCGGACGCGCGCGTCCTCAAAACGGCAAAGCTCCCAAAATATTTAGACCGTCCGGCGGCGACGCCGAGAGAGTTCCTAGGCATTACCCCCGCCGCGCGTTGAGTTCGCGGGTGAGCGTCTCTTTGACGAGCGCCGGGTTCCCGCGTCCGCCCAGTTCCGCCATGATCTTACCCATCAGCGGGCCGAACACCTTGTCCTTGCCCGCGATATAGTCCTCTACCAGCCGCGCGTTTTCGGCCAACACCTTGGCCAGCGCCGCTTCAATCGCGCCCGTGTCGGAAATCTGTCCTAAGCCCTTCGCCTTGACGATGTCTTCTGGCGTTCCGCCCGTCTCCCACATATCGTTGAGCACGGTGACGCCCGTCGCCTTGTTGATCGTGCCGTCATCGACCATCTTGACGAGCGCGCCCAGCTTCTCCGGCGCGACTTTTTCGGCGGCGCTTTCGCGCTCAATGCCGTCGCGGTTGAGCAGACCGAACAGGTTGCCCGTGATCCAGTTCGCAGCGGATTTAGGATTCGCGCCGTCCGCGATCACGCCTTCGTAGTAGGTCGCGACCGCTTTCTCCGCGGTCAGGACGGAGGCGTCGTAGCGGCTGAGGCCAAAGCTGTTGATGAAGCGGTCACGCTTGGCATCCGGCAGTTCTGGCAGGCGCGCGCGCACCCGCTCCACCCATTCACGGCTGACTTCCACGACGGGCAGGTCGGGTTCGGGGAAATAGCGATATTCATCGGCGCTCTCTTTGTAGCGCTGCACGACCGTGCGCTGCTTCGCTTCGTCCCAGCCCATCGTCGCCTGCCGCACGCCCTCGCCCGACTCCCACGCTTTGATCTGGCGGGCGACTTCGTACTCAATTGAGCGGAACAGACTGCGGATGCTGTTCAGGTTCTTGACCTCGGTGCGCGTGCGGTAGCCCGTGTCATCTTTGTGCATCACGCTGATGTTCGGCTCGACGCGCATCACGCCCTTCGACATATCGCCGTCGTTCACGCCGAGATACTGCAGAATCGCGCGCAGCTTGCGGGCGAAGACTTCGGCAGCTTCCGCGCTGTGAATATCCGGCTCGGTGACGATTTCCAGCAGCGGCACACCCGCGCGGTTGTAGTCGATCAGGCTGTAGCCATCGACATGCACCGATTTGCCCGTGTCTTCTTCAAGGTGGGCGCGGCGCACACGGATGGTCGCCGTCGTGCCATCGCTGAGATCAATGTCCAGCGTGCCGCGCACGGAGAGCGGGCGGTCATACTGGCTGATCTGGTAGCCTTTGGGGAGATCGGGATAGAAGTAGCTCTTGCGCGCGAACTGGTTGATCGCGGGGATTTCGCAGTTGAGCGCCAGCCCGACCATCATCGCCATTTCGACGGCTTCCAGATTGATGACAGGGAGCGTCCCCGGCAAACCGAGCGACACGGGATCAACGGCGGTATTCGGCGGCGCGGTCACGCTGTCTACGACGGGGCACGCGCTGAACATTTTGCTCTGGGTGAGGAGTTCGGCATGGATTTCCAAGCCGATGATCGGCTTCCAATCGCTCATGAATCATCGTCCTGTTTGGAGTTTCGCTTCGGCTGCTGATTCTAACACAAGTCGGCGGTTAGCCGTTAGCTTTTAGCGATTGGCGATTAGCCTTTAGCGATTAGATATTGCGTGCTGCGGCATTCTGCGCGTGTTGTGCCACCGTAGGGGCGCACGGCCGTGCGCCCCTACCACCCCATATTCGATTATTAACCGCATCTAACATGTACCCTTTGAGGGAGGATTTGGAGAGGTGAATCCCGTCCGCTCTGCCTCTATTAGCGCTTCGACACGACCCGAATTGTCACGAGCCTCCGGGGGTAAGTGCGCCGTCCCGCTCGTAATTCACGAGAATGACCCCCTTCGGGGTGACTTGACTTTCCGTCACCTTGAACGCCAGCGGGATCGAGCCATCGGCAAACAGCCGCTTACCCTTCCCCAGCGTCAGTGGATAGATCTTCAGCCAGAAGGCATCGACCAGATCCTGCTGCATGAGCGTCTGAACGAGGTTGCCGCTGCCGTACACGTGGAGATCTGGCCCCGGCTGCTGTTTGATCTGGCTGACTTTTGCCCCGATGTCTCCGCTCAAAAACACGGTCGGCTGCCACTCGTGCGCCGTAAGCGTGTTCGACGCAACGTACTTGGTCGCCGTATTGACCCCCGGCCAGATATCCGCATGGTACGGCCAGTATGGTGCCCAAATGTCAAAGGTTTTGCGCCCGATCAACAGATCAAACGGCAGCTTCATCTCACGCTGGACGACGCTCCCCACCAGCTCGTCGGTATACGCCCCGATCCACCCGCCGTACGCAAAACCGCCGCTCGGGTCTTCGTCGGCGCGCCCCATCGATTGGATGACACCATCAAGGGACAGGTGGGAGATGACAATCAATTTGCGCATCGTGGACTCCTGCAACATCGGCTAATTTTCCGCAGAAAATAGCACAGATGTTCAATGTGCGCAAATGCGGCAGTCAGGTGCTACGAAGCAAGGGCTGCGAGAATCGGCTGATACCGCGCATCGGCGGTGAGTTCGGCGCGCATGGCAGCGCGCATATCGGCGTTGGCGCGTGACCAACCAGCGCGGCATAGGCTGATCGCCCCGTCGAGATCGCCCTGTTCGAAGCGCACTAAGCCGCGATTGAACGGGATCGCGGCGTCGCTCGGTTCCGCCGCTTCAGCCGCTTGATAATCGGCGTCGGCTTCAGCGTAGCGACCGGAGCGGCGGTAGGCGTCCGCCCGCTTGAGCAGCAGATTCGCCTGCATGGCGACCAGCAAGCGCTTGTCTTTCGCCACGGCGATTAACGCGGCGAGCTGATCGGCGGCCTGCGTGAAATGCTCCAGCGCCGTGGGTAGATCGCCGCGCAGCGCATCGACTTCGCCATGCGCCTGATGCCAGTGCCATGCCTGTGGCAGTGAGTCCAACACGACGAGCGCGCGGTCATACTGGCCGAGATCTTTCAACACGCGGAAATAGAACTCGGCATAGCCCACCGGGCTGAGCGTCCACGCGCGTTCATAGGCCGCCGCCGCGCCGAGTACAGCACCTTGAACGAGCAAAATCGAACCACGCACGCCGTAATCGCTGGCGTTGGGCTCGGCCAACGCATCAAGATCCGCCAGCGCGGTGGCGATGCCTTCAGGGAAATCACGCAGCACCTGCACCCGCAGACGGCGCGCGCTGTCATCCTGCGGGAAGGCGGTCAGATGCTCGTCGAGCGCCGCCAGAGCGAGATTCAACTCGCCCGTTTCCAAATACGCTTCGGCTAACTGCATGGGCGTGTAAGTCAATTAGGGCTCCATCAGACGGATATTTGCATTTGTATGGTCAGTCGTCGAAGCGGACGCGCAGAAGCGCGTCCCTACATAAGATTTTAAAGGAGTGAGCGAATTGAGCGTTTACTCGTCCCCCATGATGAACGCCGGAAGCAGCATTTGCTCGCTGAGCGGCAGCCAGAAGCTGAAGCGACTGCCCGTGCCCGGCGCGCTCTGCACGCTGATTTTGCCGCCGTGCAGCTCGACGATCTCTTTGGCGATGCTTAACCCGAAGCCTGTGCCAATCACCTGACTGGTCACGCGGAAGAATGGCTCGAAAATGTGCGGCAGGTTGTCCTCAGCAATCCCGATGCCTGTGTCTTCCACTTCGATGCGGGCGCAGCACAACGTGCCCGCCGGATCATAAATCGGTTGGGCGCGTAAGGTCACCGCGCCGCCGGGCGGCGTGTAGTTGAGCGCGTTCGTCACCAGATTCGTGATCACCTGCGTCACCCGTTCGAGATCGGCGCTGACGATCAGCGGTTCCTCGGGCAGTTCGACGGCGAGGCGCAAATTCTTCTGCTCGGCTTCCGGCATCTGCACAGTGACGACATTGCGCAGCAGGCGCTGCACTTCCACCTGCCCGACCTGCAGCCGAATCATGCCGCGTTCGAAGCGGCTCACATCCAGCAGGTCTTCGACCAAGCGCTGCATCCGTCCGCTAACCTCTTCCAGCACACGCAGATGCTCGTGCAGGCGTTCAGGCTGGCGTTTGGCGAGGTACACACGCGTCTTGAGGTTGGCGATGGGCGTGCGCAGCTCATGCGAGGCATGGGCGACAAAGCGGGCTTTTTGCTGCGCCAGCGCTTTTTCTTCGCTCACGTCGCGCATGACGCACACCGCCCCGGTATTCCGGCCATTGTCCCCGCCGACGAGCGTCACCGAGAGCTGCGCGGCAAACTGCGTGCCATCTTTGCGCGTGAAGTTGTAGTCCAGCGCCCAGCGCCCGGTGCGGCGCAGCACATGCATGGCTTCCGCCATGCGTTCCTCAAAGAGATGTTCGCCCACCCGCTGCGGCTTGAACAACTGCACCGAGAGCATCTTCCATTCTTCGGCGGTGTACCCGGTCAGTCGTTCCAGCGCGCCGTTGACATAATGCGTTTCAAATCCCTGCGCAGTGTACTCGGTATACATGACGCCTTCGCTCATGCCTTCGATGATCGTGCGCAGTTGGCGGCGCTCATGTTCGAGTTCGGCGGTGCGTTCGATGATGCGCCGTTCCAGCTCCACGGCCTGCACGCGCACCTGATCGTAGAGGCGGGCATTGCGAATGGCGATGGCCGCCTGATCCGCGAAGGATTGCAGGCGTTCGGCATCGACGCGATTGAAGCGATTCAGCGAATGACTGTCGAGATTCAGGAAACCGATTACGTAGCGCCCCACACGAATGGGCGCGCCCAGATAGGCCTTCGTCCAGCGGCGATGTTCATCGCCCACATGATGCCAATCCGGATACGCATCGACATCGGGGATGATCAGCGGGTTGCGATTCACGATCATCCATTGCAGCGTGGGCGTGTGACGCACAGAGAATACGATATTGCGATGCGTTTGGTCGAGCGGCACGCTCTCAGCCGCCCACGAGCGCACCACCCGCGCCATCGAGCCTTCGATCAGCATGATACTGCTGCGCTCATGCGGGACGACGAGCTGCACTTCCTGCAAAATGCGATCCATCACCTCGTCGAGTTCGAGCGTGCTGGAGAGCACTGCCGCCGTATTGCGCAAGGCTTCCGCCAGAATGCGCTGATCGTGTTCCGCCGCTTCTGCTTTGCGCCGCTTGGTGATGTCGAACAGGATCATGTACATCAGTGTCCGCCCCTCATATTCGAGCGGACTGGAGAAGATTTTGACGTGCCGGATTTCGCCGGAATGATTGCGATGGCGGAAATTGAACAGCGTCCAGTTGCGCGTGCTGCCGACGGTATCGCCGGGAATGGGTGAATCGAGGTCGGCGATGGTCATCTGGCGGAGCTGCTCGCGGGTGTAGCCATAAAACTGCCCCGCCGCGCTGTTGGCATCGACGATGCGTCCATCGGTGGGATCAATCAACAGCTTGATCGCGCGGTTGGTTTCGAAGGTTTGCAGCCAGCGCTTCTCGTATTCATCGCTGCGCCGTAGGGCACTGAAGTGCGTTAACAGCAGTTCGACGCGATGGCGCAGCAGCAGATCCGACACCGGCATGGTGATCATGTCGGTTACGCCGACGCGCAGCGCCTGACGGATGCTGTGTTCATCATTGGTGACGATGAGCAGAATCGGCACCCTGGCGCCCACCTGCTGAACAATCACTTCCCAGTCGCGCAGGCTTTGGCTCAAGATGAGGAGATCGGCATGGGGGAAGAGAGCGAGGCATTCTTCAAGACTGCCGACCGAGGCAATGCGATATTGGTCGAGAATCGCCGCAAAAGACAGGCGTTGTCTGCGATCCTCATCGGCGACCAATATCGAAAGCGACTCGAGCATCGGCTATCCCCCGTGTACTTCTCATCAAGTTAACACGAAGGTTCCGCTGGCACAATATCAATTTATTAAAAATGTGTAATTCGTACGAGATTGTGGTGAGATTGGTTATTAGGCGAATCGGGGTCAGAAAACCAACCGGGCGCAGCATGTGCGCCCGGTCGTCGATACAGATTCAAGCAGTGGCCGTCGATTCAGCCATGATGCCGCATGAAGCGTTCCATGCGGTTGAGCGCTTCTTCGATGTTCTCATAGGAATTGGTGTAGCTGGCACGGACAAACCCGCGACCGCTCTCGCCGAAGGCGCTGCCCGGTACAACCGCGACCTGTTCTTCCATCAGCAGGCGTTCGCAGAATTCTTCATCCTGCATGCCCGTCGCTTCGATGTTGGGGAAGGCGTAGAACGCGCCACGCGGCTCAAAGCAGGTCAGGCCAAGGTCGTTGAACCCGCCGACAATCAAGCGGCGGCGGCGGTCGTACTCCTGCCGCATCGCTTCGACATCGTCCTCGCCGGAGACCAGCGCCTGCAATGCGGCATGCTGACCGATGGTCGGCGCGGACATGATGAGGTACTGATGCAGCTTGCGCATCGCGTCCATGATGGGCGCGGTGGACGTCGCATAGCCGATGCGCCAGCCCGTCATCGCATACGATTTGCTCATCCCGCTCAACAGGATCGTGCGTTCATACATATTGGGCAGCGCGGCAAAGCAGATGTGTTCGAAACCGTACACCAGCCGCTCGTAAATCTCGTCGGAGATGACCATCAGGTCATATTTTTCGGCGACGGCGGCGACTTGCAGCATATGCTCGCGGTCGAGGATCGCGCCGGTCGGGTTGTTCGGGTAGCTGATGAGGATCGCTTTAGTTCGCGGGGTCACGGCAGCTTCGAGCTGGGCGCCTGTCACCTGAAACTCGTCTTCGATCAGGGCATTGACGATCACCGGGACACCGCCCGCCATTTCGACAGCGGCCGCATTCGCGACAAAGCACGGCTGCACGACGAGCACTTCATCACCGGGGTCGAGGATGGCTTTGAGCGCCAGCCACAGCGCCTCGCTCACGCCAACCGTCACCAGCACTTGATCGTCGGGTGAGTAGTGCACGCCATAGCGCCGTTCGATATGCGCCGCAATCCCGCGCCGCAGTTCAATCGTGCCGGAATTCGACGTATAAGCCGTTTTCCCGGCCATCAGCGAATCGATGCCTGCGCGCATGATGTGATCGGGGGTGGTGAAATTCGGTTCACCGATGCCCAAGGTGATCACATTTTCCATCGTCGCCGCGATGTCAAAGTACCGGCGAATGCCGGAGGGTTTCATATTCTGGACGCTCTGAGAAATGAAGCTTCGCATAATCGATCCTGTCAGAAGTAAGCCTAACCATTATCTAGCACATTCGCCTGGCTGAACACGCCAAGAGTCATCAAAATGACTATGACGTCTCATACATAGTGTACGAAAACTTCCGCCTCGCTTGCGCTCACCGCGGATTCCAGTGGACGCGGTGAGGATTACGCCCGGCGCCTCGTCCCGGTCGGTAAATGTGTCTGAATGCGGCAGACTGCCCGCCCGAACCGTCATAGAGAGGGGGTTAGCACATCATGGACTGGCTGGTCCGTTGCTGATCTTGACCCCGGGGTTAAAATGAGATGGATAGAGGTAATGGGAAAGGCGGGGTATGACGTTCGACAATAACCTGATTGTTGTGCTGGCCTTGGTAGTGCTGGCCTTCCTGTGCCTGCTGATCGTGATCTTCATCGCGGCGCTCTTCATGCGCATCACGGGACGCGGCATCATCCCCTTACTGCTCTCGCTGCGCGAACAATTCTCCGAGTCGGACCCGGAAGACGAACGCCGTTACGCTCCGAAGGGGCACGCCGATTTGCGCTCGATCGCGCAGCAGCACGATTTCAACGCGGCGCTCGCCCAGCAGGTGATCGAGAAGCAAACCGTCGCGCCCACACCGCCGCCGATCACGCCGCAGAATGCGCCGTATGTCGCCAATGATATTCAGCCCGCCGACTCGTATCACACGCCGCCGCCCACGTTTGTCCCGCCCGGCGCATCCGCGCAGGCGGCGAATCCGCTCCCGCCCACACCGCCGACGCCGCGTTTCGGTCACCGCGCGCCGGGAGCCAAACGACCGCCCAGTGACCGCCGCCGGGACGAAGACGACGAACTCGGCAGCGATATGCTCGATTTCGACGGGGATGGCAGCGCGGATGTGTAGGCTTAATGATTGGTGATAAGTGTGTGTTTTCGCTGATCTTCATCTCAGAAACTCATAATTCTTAGCTATACTAGACAGTATGGCGACAATCGACACATAGGAAAATGGAATGGCAGGTGAACGGATACTACTGATCGAAGATGAAGCACGGATCGCCCAGTTTGTCGAACGCGCCTTGATTTACGAAGGCTACCGTGTCAGTGTGGCACGGGAAGGTCAAAATGGGCTGGCGATTGCGCGTGATAACCCGCCTGATCTCGTCATTCTCGATTGGATGCTCCCCGGTTTAGATGGTTTGGAAGTCTGCAAGCGCCTGCGCGCCGCCAGCGACGTGCCGATTCTCATGCTCACGGCCAAAGACGACATCAAAGATCGCGTGCAGGGTTTGGACGCGGGCGCAGATGACTATCTGGTCAAGCCGTTCTCGGTCGACGAGCTGATGGCCCGCGTGCGCGCGTTGTTTCGCCGCTCAACGCCGACCTCCCGCCCGGAGATTCTGCGCTTTGCCGACCTGACGCTCGACACGGGCACGCACCGCGCCTACCGCGGCGAACGTCCGATCGACCTGACGGCGAAGGAATACGAACTGCTGGAATTGTTCATGCGCAACCCGCGGCAGGTGCTCACCCGTGACGTGATCTTCGACCGGGTGTGGGGATACGACTTCGGCGGTGAAAGCAACATCATCGAAGTGTACGTGCGCTATTTGCGGCAGAAAACGGAGCAAAACGGCGAACCCCGCCTCGTGCATACCGTGCGCGGCGTCGGGTACGTGCTGCGCGAAGAAGAATAATGCGTCATGACCATTCGCAGCAAGCTCATCCTGTGGTATTCCGTCCTCCTCGCGGCGATCATTATCGTCTTTGGCGTGAGCGTGTTCTTCGTCTCGCGCTGGACGCTGGTCACCAGCGTCGATACGACGCTCACTGAAACCGTCGATCAGGTACTGAAGAACAGTTCAGCAGAGCTTGTCCGCGAATTTGGCAGCCCGGCACGGATCGTGGTCTTTTTCCCACAGCTTGATGTCTTCCGCGCCTCGGGCGTGGTGGTGCAGGTGTGGGATATGAGCGAGGCGGAGCCGCGGCTGCTGCGCGCCTCGTCCAACCTCGACGATTACACCCAACCGATTGACTCCAGCATGATCAACCCGGATCCGGCGCTGTATCAAAGCTCGGATTCGGGGGTGGTGACGAACCTCTACAGCTATGTGACGGTGGAGACCGGAACGTGGCGGGTGCTCACCCGGCCCATTAATGTGTGGGGGCGACCGCTCGTCCTACAGGCGGCGACCGCCTTTGATGCGGTCAACCTCGCGACTAAGGGGCTGCTGGCGATCCTCATCGGCAGCATGACGCTGGCGGTCTTCGGGTCGATTGGCATCAGCCTGCTGCTGGCGGAACGGGCGCTCAAGCCGATTGACTCGGTGACGCGCGCTGCGGCCAAAATCACCGCCGCCGATGACCTCAAAACGCGCCTCGACTGGACCGGGCCGGAAGACGAAATTGGACGGCTGGTGCAGGTGTTCAACGGCGTGATGGAACGGCTGGAGCATCTGTTCAGCGTCCAGCAGCGCTTCGTCGCGGATGTGTCGCACGAACTGCGCACGCCGCTCACCGCAATTCGCGGTCACGTCGACTTGATCAAGCGCTACGGCATGGACAAAGACTCGCTGGATGCGATTGAGAGCGAAGTCGAACGCATGTCCCGCCTCGTCAGCGATTTGCTCTTGTTGGCCAAAGCCGACTACGGCGGGCTGACGCTCAATGCCGAGCCGGTCGACCTCGACGTGATTGTTGGGGAAACGCTGCGCGAAGCACGCGCGCTCGCCAGCAACCGCGACCTCAAAATCACGGTGCTGAACTTTGAGCCAGTGCGCGTGAGCGGCGACCCGGATCGCCTCAAGCAGCTCCTGCTCAACCTGACGAGCAATGCGATCAAGTTCACGCCGGACGGCGGGCAGATCATCCTCAATTTGAGCAAAACGGAAACAGAAGCCGTGCTGGAAGTCGCCGATAACGGCATCGGCATTGCGCCGGAAGACCTGAAGCGCATCTTCGACCGCTTCTATCAGGCAGAACCGTCACGCGTGCGCAAAGGCGAAGGGGCGGGCTTAGGGTTATCGATTGCCCGCTGGATTGTGGACGCGCATGGGGGAAAAATAACGGTGACGAGCGAAGTCGGCGTCGGAACCACCTTTACCGTGACGCTTCCGCACATTGAGGAGCACGTCGCCTCGCCAGAACATGCCGCGGTCACCCGACCGGGGCTGCGACTGTTACGCCGGACGAACCCGCCACCGCAGAAAATTAAGCCTTAGGGCTGTCCAGGTGCGCCTTGCTGCTGATCAGAATATCGCGCAGGTGCGTATCGGAGAGCGTGTAATAGACGTGCCGACCGGTCTTCTTCCACGCGACCAGACCCTGTTCACGCAGGTACTTGAGCTGGTGGGAGACAGCCGGCTGATCCATGCCGAGCGCATGCGTGAGTTCAGACACACACCACTCGCCATCCGCCAGCGCTTTGACGAGGCGCACGCGCGTGGGGTCGGACAGAACCTGAAAGAAACGGGCAATCTGACGCGCATCTTCGGTGTTGAGGATGTGCAATTGAGTTCTCTGCGACATTATTTCATCCCTTATAGTAGCGTTTAATATAGGGTATGCGAGTTTGAGGGGAGCGTCAACTCGACTAGCGGCTAGTTTTTACTCGACTTCAGATTAGGCCAATCGCATGGATGGCTGCGCATGCACCACTTTTGAGGGGAAAGACGGGGTTGCCAACCTCTCTGAAACCGATTTCGTGGTCCGTAAATCAAGTAGCCGATTCGTCCTACTCGGGTAGTCGGCAGCGTCCGACCCCGCACACGAATTCAGGGCGACGAGCCAACACCGACCGTAAAACCAAATTGGTTTTCGCAGGGACGCGATCTAGAGGGTATTTGAAATGGTCAGATTCCGACCCCTTCATAAGTTAAATTGCATCATTGCGTCCGCTGACGAAGGGAAAAGCTTCAAAGGATGCTATTTAAACACCCTCATGCCTCGTCCCTACAATCGAAAACCTACCCCTGTGAGAAGCAGGGGGTTGGACGCAATGAAGAGAATGTGTAAAAAGGCGCACAGTTATCTTGATGAGAGCGGTATTTGTAGGGACAAGGCATGAGGGTGTTGAAAAAGGTCAGATTCCGACCCCACCCCCCGTCCCCTCCCCGAATTCAGGGAGGGGAGCCAACAGCGCCTGCCAAGCCGAAACCGTCTTCGTAGGGACGCAATTCATTGCGTCCGCTGACGAAAGGAAAGGCTTTAAGGGATGCTTTTTAAACACCCTCATGCCTTGTCCTCTGTATCCTTCTCTAGAAATTAGGACGAGGCATGCCTCGTCCCTACAATTGAAAAGTTACCCCTGTGAGAAGTGGGGATCGGGTCGGAAGCAATGATGCAGTTTAAGAAAACGATACGGATTGCCCCTCACCCCAACCCCTCTCCCACGCAAGCGGGGAGAGGGGAGAAAAAACGCTTTTGCTGGCTCCCCTCCCCGAATTCGGTTGACGGAGGGGCCGGGGGTGGGGTCGGTACTCCGCCTTCATAAGTTAAATTGCATCATTGCGTCCCTACACAACACGTTTGCTCTCAACCATATTCGGGACATTGAAATGTCGGTCAGTCCGCGAAACTGCGCGGGGGCAGTTCGCCGACCAGCATGAGCGCGTAACTGCCCTGCGTGCGGTTCGCAAAGCTGCTGAGAATCAACGTGTGCGGCTCGGTATCGGTGATGAGCGCGCCCGCGTCAAAGCGATCCCCGACAATGTTCCCGTACGTCTCAAAGCGAATGCCCGTGCCCGTTGCCGGGGCGACCTGTTCGCACCCGCGCGCGCCTGCGTCGTCACACGACTGCTCGTCGAGCAGCACGACCGGATCAAGCCGATCATAGACCTGAATCATATAGGCTGTGAGCGTCGTGCTCTGCGCCGGAAGCGGCCCAAAACGGACGTTAAACATATCAGTATCACTGGCTGGCTGAAGGTTGAGTCCTTCCAGCAGCGCGATGTACTGCCCACTGCTGCCGTCCACCCCACCGATGATAACCGTCATCTCGCCGAGATCGGTACCGTTCGGGCTGATGACCAATTGATTGGAATTGGTGGGATTGCTGGGAACCTGAGTGCCATCCGGCAGGCTGAGCGTGGCCCGCACGCGGTCTTCCGGGCGCGGCAGCAGGCATTCGTCGGTCGACTGGGCGCTGGACAGGAAGCGGATCACGGGCGCGAACCCCGACTCACCAAGCACTGTGACGCGGTAACTCGTCATGTCACTGGCATCCATGTGGAAGCTGACGGTCGCCAGTGTGACGACTTCCTGATCCTCGCACACAAACGTGACTTCCTGAAACGCCGGGTCGATCACCGTGGGGGTGCCCACCCGTTCGACGCGCAGCACGTAACGCCCGATGGTCGTGCCTTGATCCAGCCCCGCGCGCCCCGCCACAATCACAAATGTCCCACTCTCGGGGAATTCGAAGCGCAGGCGCAGTGTGCCGTTTGGTGCACCGTCTTCACTGCGCTCCAGCAGCGTGCCGCCCGATGTGAGCACGCCGATCACGGGCGCGAGGCCGTCGTACGCCTCGATTTCAATGTCGACTTGATCGCCCGCTGTCGCTTCGATCTGCCACCAGTCGAACGCCGCCGTCGCGCTGATTGTCTCCTCGACCGTCATGCCGAAGCCGATAGGCTGCACTTGCGGCGCGTCGGTCTGGGCCGCGACGGGAAAGGCGCACAGCAGCGCGCAGAGCAGAATCAGGGCTGGATGAAATGCGCGTGTGATGGATCGGTTCATCGAGTTCATATCCTCAGCAGAGAGCGGCGGTTGTCGGCACGGACGTTTGTGCGAGCGACTACCAGAATCGACATGTGGTCTAACCTCACCCCTAAATCACCTCGCCTTTAGGAGAGAGGCGGGGGTGAGGTGTAGGTACTTTCCAGCCTTCAACCATTCTACGACTTCGCTGGGAACTTGGTTCGATTCCACGTCATGATGAAATGCACGAGCAGCCCGAAGACCAAGCCCCAGAACGGCGCGCCGATCCCAAGCAGCGAGAAGTTCGCCGCGGTGCACAGCAGTGCCGCCAGCGCGCCTTCCCGCCCTTCGACAGCAGTCATCGCGCCGCTCAATGACGACAGAATCGCGCTGACCAAGCCTAACCCCGCGGTCGCGGCGATCAGCGCGTGCGGCAGCCCGGCGAACAGGGCTACCAGCGCCGCGCCGAAGATCCCTGTCACGATGTACCACACCCCCGTCGCCACGCCCGCGGAATAGCGCTTGTCTTTGTCGGGATGCGCCTCGTGCCCGGTCACTAGCGCGGCGGTAATCGCTGCCAGCGTCACGCCATGCCCACCAAACGGCGCGGTGAGCAGCGAAATGCCGCCGGTGACGATCAGCGCCTTGTCGATAGGCGCGTCGTAGCCCGCGTTTTTGAGCACGGCTTGGCCCGGCGCATTCTGCCCGGTGAGCGCCAGCGCGAACAGGGGCAGCGCCAAGCCGAGCAGCGCCTGCAGCGAGAACGTCGGCGCGGTCAGTTCGGGCGCGGTCAGCGAAAGCGTGAAGCTGTCAACGTGCACAGCCGAGCTCACGAACGCCAGCACCAGCCCCACAAGCAGCGTGATCGCCGCGGGCGCGCGGAAATTGCGCCGCCGCAGCACGAAGAAGACGACGATCATCGGCAGCACAATCCACGGTGCGTCCGGAATGGCATCAAACGCGGCGATCCCGAAGCGAATCAGGATGCCCGCCAGCATGCCGAGCACGATGGGCATCGGCAGCAAGCCCATCACCCGCCCGAACAAACCCGAAAAACCGAGCAGCATGATCGCCGCGCTGGCGAGGATGTATGCGCCGATGGCTTCGCTGAAGGCATACTGACCTAGACTGATGACGAGCAGCGCTACACCGGGCGTCGACCACGCGGCGACAACGGGCTGGCGAAACCACAGGCTCATGATCAGGCTGCTGAGACCAGAACCGACGGTGATCGCCAGCACCCACGACGACGTTTGCCCCGGCGTCAAATTAGCATTGGCGGCGGCCTGAAAGACGATGACGAGCGACGACGCATAGCCGATCACGATGACGAGCAGGCCGGACAGCACGGCGGACGGCGTCAGCGCGCCGGGGAGATCGCGCAGATTACGGGCAAAGGCAGCGAGCATAGAGAATTTCTTCCTCAAGGCACTTGATAAAACAAGGACAAGGCATGCCTTGTCCCTACAAAGACGAACCTCGTAGGGACGAGGCATGCCTCGTCCACCGAATACATTCTATAGCTTAGGAATCAAAAAGGCGACTCGGATGAGCCGCCTTTGAAATTCCGCGCGTGGGCGAAATTACTTGATAACGATCTTCGCGCCTTCGGCTTCGATGATCGTCTTGGCTTCGTTGGCCTTGTCCTTGCTGACGGCTTCGAGGACCAGCGGCTTTTCAGCTTCGACCAGATCCTTCGCTTCCTTCAGACCGAGGTTGGTGACCTGGCGAACGGCCTTGATGACGTTGATCTTCTTGGGGCCAACATCGTCGAGGATCACGTTGAATTCGGTCTGTTCTTCAACCGGTTCCGGAGCCGCAGCCGCAGCCGCGCCGCCCGCTGCCGGGGCCGCCATCATCATCATGCCGCCGCCCGAAGCCGCGGTCACACCCCATTTTTCTTCGAGGAGTTTCTTGAGTTCCGACGCTTCCAGAATGGTCAGCGCGCTGAGTTCATCAACCAAACGATTCAAATCTGCCATTTCAAGTCCTTTCGAGCTTGTGATTTTAACGAGTGATGTTGGGGGAAATGCGCCTTAAGCGGCGGCATCGCCCTGTTCTTTTTCCTGCAAGTAAGCTTGCAGCACGTTGACGACCTGACCCGTTGCCGAGCTGAGCAGCCCCGCCAGCAGCGATGCCGGTTGGACGATCAGACCCGCGAGCTGAGCATGGATTTCGTCGAGCGTCGGCAGGTTCGCGACCGCTTCCAGTTCCTTCGCGTTGAAGACGGAACCGGAGATCACACCACCCTTGACGACGAAGAAATCGCCGTTGTCCTTGGCGAATGCCTGAACCGCCTTGGCCACTGCGGGGAGGTTGCCGTTGCCGAACACGACCCCGGTTTGACCTTCCAGCAGTTCGCGCGGGACTGGCCACCCATTTTGTTCCAACGCAATGCGGAACAGGGTGTTCTTGGTCACCGAGTAGGTGCCACCCGCCGCGTCGCCGAGCCGCTTCCGCAGATCGTTGACCTTGTCCGTGTTCATCTTGCGATATTCCGCGAGGATGAAACCATCGGTCTTGCTCAACAACTGAGTATACGTGGCGACGAGTTCTTCTTTGCGCTCCCGTGTGATTGCCAAGCGCATCCTCCTTTCCTGAAAATAGCTGTTAGCCTTTAGCTATCAGCGATTAGCCCAAAGCACGCGATCCCGCGAGGGGTCGCCGCTCTTCGCTAACTGCTAAGCGCTAATTGCTAAGCGCTAAAAACAAAAACAGCCCTCGCAAACGCGCGAAGGGCTGTCTATTCACGGTGGAATAAGACATTGGGTTCCCTCGCCTCGGCAGGAGATTAAGCGGATAATCCGCACCTGCGGTCTGCGGCAAAGTCGAATTGACTAAGCGAGAGTTATTCTACCGATGCCAGCAAACGCTGACAAGGGTCAGCTTCCCGCCCCGAGTTCGCACACTCCGGCGCTGATGTCACAGATGCCGATAGTTTCGAAATTCTGCTGCACCTCGAATGTCGCGCCGCGTTCGCTGCTCGTCCAGAAGCGGCGCGTACTGCTCACCTGCGCCCAGGCGTAACGACCGCGACAGTCGCGCGGCAGTTCGATCTCATCTTCGGGGACGCTGCCCACCCACGCACAGTAGCCGCTCGGGAGCAAGCCCGTGCGCGACGTGGAAGTCCACGTTGTGCTGTTAAAGCTGATGCGGGTCCGCCCGACGATCTGCATGAAGATCAGCCCTTCAATGCTGACCGCCCGCGACGAGCGGTTCAACAACGCGACCCCGTTCTCGCCGTACAGCAGCATCAGCGACGACTGCGGCGCAGGTGTAACGATGACGGGCAGTTCGGTCGGCGTGGCCGTTCCGGTGGCCTCCGGTGTTGGCGTAGCGGTTGGCGGCAGGGTGGCGGTGGCCGTTGGTTCCGAAGTGGGCGTGTCGGTCGGCGGTGTCGTCGGAGTAGCCGTTGGCTCAGGAGTCGAGGTGTCGGTTGGCGGTGTGGTCGGGGTGGCCGTCGGTTCCAAACTCGACGTAGGGGACGGCGTTGATGTAGCCGTTGGCACATCCGCCACAACGCGAGCTTCAGTCGCGGTCGCGCTCAACTGGGCGACGATTTCGGCAATCCGCGTGTTGGTGGCGTTCGCCGTGCTCAGGGTGGTTTGGCCGTTCATCAGCATGAGCACAAGCGCGGCGACCAGCGCGATCAGCACAACTGCGCCGCCGACCGCGAGTCGTGTCCGGCGCGGCGGCGGCGGATGGCGCAGCGGCAGCGTCGGCTGCGTGGCCGGGTGGGTACGCGCATACTCCGGCGTATGCTCAAACGTGAAGCCGCGCTCTTGCAGTTCGGTATGTAGTTCCTCGAAAGCGCTGTCATAGTCGCGCTCGTGAAAGTGCACGCGCTGCAGGCGGTTGAGTTGAAAATGAATGCTGCACGGTCGCAGCAGCACCGGGATGACGGGCTTCTTCTGGTCGAGAAAATACTGCCATTCATCCTCAACATTGCTGGAAGCCATTGAGTCCGGCGAGAGGATGATGATCATCACCTCGGACTCGTTTAGGCCATCCTGAATCGCAGTGCTCCACTTGACGCCGAGCGGAATATCTTCGAGGTCAATCCAGACTTCGGCGCCCAGTAGGCACAACGACGTCGTGAGGCGGCGCGCAAAAGCTTCATCTTTCCGGCTGTAGCTGATAAAGATCTGTGTCATTTTTCAACCCTGCCCGCTCTAAGTTAGGTGATCCGCCCTTCGAAACGCTGAAGTGCCGCCTGCAACCGCTGCTGCTGAATCGTCGTCGTGAGGTCACCGCGGGTGCGTTCCAGCACGCCGCGCACCACATCCGTGCGCCGCCGCAGATCACCCGTGATCGCGTCGGGGAAGTCAAATGTGACCAATTGATCATAGATCGCGTCCATCCAATCGAGCAAGCGCTCGGCTTCGGCGGCGTCGCCGTCTTCACGGCGCAAAATGTCGAGGATGAAGCGGCGCAGTTCGGTCGCGGCTTCCGCCAGCCCGTTGAGGTAGGTGCTGGCATCCACATTGAGCGATTCCGGCGAGGGCAGCGGTTGATCCCGGATGATGGCATACGTCGCGAACGCTTCGACTACCTCTTTGAGCGCATCCTGCGTGTAGCCGCTGTAATGCAAGTCCGGATAGTCTTTGATGACCGCGCGCAGATCGTCGGCGGCGCTCTGCGCGACGGCCAGTTTCGCCTGCGCGGCGTCCCATTCGCGGCGGTGAATGGCGCGGATGCTCTCGGCGCAGTGGCGGATGAGTTCGCGCGAACGGCTGATCGCGCTGTCGCGCGCGGCGTTCTTGGTGACGAAGGCCGCACGGATTGAGTCTGAGATCCGGAGCAGGTCGGTCATCAGGGTTCGTCTTCCGGTTTGATCATGCCGAAGAGTTGATCCGCCAGCGAGGCATTTTGCGGCGGCATAGGGATTTCGCCGAATTTCTCCTCGAAGCGGTCGAGGTTGTTTTGCAGCGCCCGCATGAACAGCTTGGCGTTGGCGGGCGTGAGCACGACGCGGTTTTGCACCCGCGCGCGCGGATCATTCGGCATAATTTGCAGAAAGTCGAAGATGATTTCGCTGTTGGTATGGCTGACGATGACGGCGTTGGCGTAGGTCGCAGCGAGGTTGGCGGGAATTTCCAGCCGCAGTTGGCGCTGGTTGGGTTTCGGTGGTTGGGTCATAAGGGGGAAGTGTGCTCCTCAATCCACAAGGCCTGTCAGCAAGTGGGCTGACTCCTTCAAGCATACTGGATTACGCGAGGATTGAAAACAACCGTCCGCCCCCCGATTCAGGGGGCATGTGGGAAATAAAAAGGACAAGGTGTCAGCCTTGTCCTTGGATATCACTAGCCCTGAAGGTCTAGAACGGAATCTCGTCGACGTTCGAGCCGCCGCTGCCGCCGCCGTAATCGCCGTAGTCGCCACCCTGATTGCTGCCCTGCCCATCGCCGCGCTGCCCCAGCATCTGGAAGTTGTCGGCACGGAGTTCAAGGGATGCCTGTGGCTGACCGCTTTTATCAAGATAGGCGGAGACTTCGGGGTTGCCCACCACCATCACCTGCATGCCCTTCTTAATCCACTGGTTCGCCGTCTCTGCCAGTTTGTTCCAGCAGCTAACGCGCACCCACTGCGTCTTCTCTTGACGCTGATCGCCGCTCCCAAAACGCCGTGTCACTGCCACTGTGAAGGAACACACAGCAACACCGGATTGGGTGTACCGCATTTCCGGGTCTCTACCCACATTACCCAGTATGATCATCTGACTCCAGCCCGCCATGTGTCACACTCCTACTCTTAAGCGCAAATTTTCCCTCAGACAGTACGTAACATTATAACATAAATTCAACGAATTACACAGGGGAAATGTAGAACAAATCTGCGAATTCTTCGCCTGATTTCATGCGTTTAGCATTATGAATAAAGCAGATTGGCAACGCTAATCGAGGTCGTATTCGCGCATCCAGTCGCCGAGCGCGGAACGCACCCGCCCGCGTGGAATCAGATATGTGCCCGTCACCCACCCGTGATTAGCGATCTCGCGGTAGGTGAACGTGTGGCGATCGCGTTCCAGTTCGGAGTCGATCCAGTGGACGAGGCGCTTGCGGTTCATCACCACCAGCAACCCATCGGCGTAGATGTGCACGTAGAAATCGGCCTGCGTCGACCACGGGCCGCCGGGGCTGTGCTTGGCGACATCGGAATAGCGCTCAATCGCGAGGTTTTCAGTGGTGTGGCGGGTATACGACGGCTCCGATTTGACTTCGACGAACTGCATCGAACCATCGCCGCGAATGACCAGAATATCGCCTTTGTAGTAGTACTCCGCGTTGTCCTGCACATCGCGCGCCTCGGCTACATCCCCACGCTTCTCGAACCACCGCCGCACCCGTTCGACGGGCGGATAAGATTCTTCGCGCTTGTGAGGGAAGTAGTAGGGAGGCTGCATGCGTCCGCCTTTAGCGTAACACTCGGGAGCGCGGACGGCGGATGCGATTTAGAGGAGGTCGAAACAGCGTGTAGATGCTTTTGTAGAGACAAGGCAGGCCTTGTCCTCTTGGCCATTCTTCGGCAGGAATGGTGAAAGTGCTCAACCTCACCCCCAACCCCTCTCCTAGAGGAGAGGGGAGGCAAGCAGAGTTTTTAAGTCCCCTCTCCTCTTTTCGGAGAGGGGATTTAGGGGTGAGGTTAGATCCAATGGCGCTTCTGAAGTGACCATATCCCTCGTCCCTACAGCGAGAGTCTAGTGTGATCACACAGCCATTCACAACGTGATGCCCCGGATGGCGAGAACTTCAATCGCGGGCGTGCGGTCGCCGTTGCAGCTAATGCGGCGCGGCGCAGGCAGTTTCATCAGCGTGAAGCCGAGGCGCTCGTACAGCGCGCAGATGCGTTCGGTCGCCTGATTGGAGAGCACGACCGGGCCGCGATGCCGGGCGAGCCATTCCGCCAGCCGCACCTGATCGTCCCACGTGAAGCCCGTCTGCGAATATTGGACAAACGGCACGTCATACGGCGGGTCGGCATAGATGAAATCGCCGGGATCGAGGTCGATCTGCGCGAAATCACCCGCGCTGAACGTCCACGGCGCCAGCGCGCTCTGGTAGGCGTAAAAATCCGGCGCATAGTGGATGGTCGTGTACTTGCCGAAGGGGACGTTGAAGCCGCCCTTCTTGTTGAAGCGGCACAGACCGTTGTAACCCGTGCGGTTGAGGTAGTAGAAGAGTTCGGCGGCGGTTTTGCTCTGCGCGCGCCCCTCGCGGATCAGCGCATTGAAGGTATCGCGGTGCTGATAGTAGAGCACGCTGTCATTGACCGTCGGGATCTCCATCCGGAGACCATCCTGCACCTGCCGGTAGAAATTGATCAGGTGGGCGTTCATATCGTTGAGCACCGCGTGCGCCGGGATGAAATTCAGCGGCAGCGCCAGCCCACCGCAAAACGGTTCGACATAGCGCCGCTGACGAAACGGCTCCCACAAGGGGCGCACGTGCGGCACGAGCCAGCGTTTGCCTCCCGCCCATTTGAGCGGCGGCTTGAGCAAGCCAGCGGTCAGATCCTCGTCCGAAACGGCATCTCCCGCGTCGCGTGGGGTCGGTTGGATGGAGATGGGCTTGTCCCAGTGGACGGTTTCGGACGCGAGCTGGATCACCGTTGGTCAGCTTTCGAGGGTTAACGGATGTTGATCCCTCAATTAAACCACCAATTTGTCGTAGAGCAACTCTTGCGTTAGTCCGGGAAACACCGTGTCTTTGGATTGCAGGGTGAGCGCGGCGGCGGTCATGCCGAGCCGCATGGCCTCATCTTCCGAAACATGATTAAGCAAGCCGAAGATCACCGCGCCCGTGAAAGCGTCGCCCGCGCCCGTCGGGTCGACGACCTGCGTGGCTTTGGCGCGAATGAAACCGCTGCCGCTGCCATGCGCATATGCGACGCCGATCTCGCCCATCGTCACCACGGCGATCAGCGCGCCGAGCGAGACGAGCTTGCGCGCCGCCTCCAACGCCGACTCCCGGTCGACGGGTTGCAAATCGCACAGGGCGGTCGTTTCGGCGGCGTTGGGGATCACCAGATACATCTGATCGAGGTACGGGCGCAGTTTACTCGCCAGCGCTGGCGTCGTCGGATCAGCGCACACGCGCACGCCGTAGCGATCCGCGATCTCGAAAGCGGTGGCGATAGCCTCGTCGCTCAACGTCGCATCGATCACGAGCAGCGCGGCTTTTTCGATGAGCGGTTCGTGTTTCCACAGGTAGTTGGCGTCGACGTGCTCCATGATCGAGGTATCGTAGATCGTCATGGTCGGCTCGCCGCGCTCGTTGGTCAGCGAGATGAAATTGGCGGTGCGTCCTTCCGACACGACGCGCACATGGCGGCAGTCCACGCCGACTTTGCGCATCCAACGAATCACGCGGCGGCCTGCGCCGTCCACGCCGACCGCCGAGAGCAGCGTCGTCGCCACATCGAGCCGCGCGAGGTTTTCGGCGATATTGCGCGCGCCCCCGCCGAGCGTATTGCGCACAATCCCTGCATTGACTGCGCCCAAAGGCTGCGGCGCATACGCTTTGACTTCAATGCCCATCGATCCGATCACCAGTGCGTAGCCGTCGGTCATGTTGTCTCATCCTCGAACCATACGTGCAGAGGTGATCTCGGCGCGGGTAGAGTTTGCCCGCGCGGATTTCCGGTTCACCCCGTTCTTTCGGGATCAGGCGCAAGCGCAGTTGATCCAGTTTGGGGCGTTTGGCCGCGTTCCAGCCTTTGAGCGCGTCCTCGGTCGCCATAAACGAATCGGCGCTACCGTAGTAGTAGATGACGCCGTTCCCATTCAGCGGAATGAAACACGCGCTGCCCCGCGCCAGCAGCGCGAAGCCCATGCCTTCGATGCCGTACGGGTGCTGCTCACTGTCGCGCACCTGATACTTCGCAAAGACAAAGTCAGGCGGCGTATTCAGCACCAGATACGGGATAAAGCTCGACCACATCTCACTGAAGGTGAGGGGGACGCTCAGGTGTTCGCGCTCCGCGTCATACGAGAGCAGCGCATGTAAGCGCGCGGTGTCGATGCGGGCGGCCTCGCTGGAGTCGAGCCAGAGCGGCGTCGTCCCCAGGCGGACGCTCAACGACGGCGTGCCGATGCCGCCACGCAGCACCACAAAATTGCACAGCGTGTTCTTGCGGCTGGTCAGCGTCCCATCGCCGGACGGGGTGAAGGCCGCGCTCAACTGGAAGGCGTTCCACCAGATCGGCGCGACGAGCAGACCATCCGGCTTGAGCTGGCGCACCCACATTTTGAGCACGTCCCACACGCCAACCGACGCGATGATGCGATCATACGCCGCCCGCGGCGCATACCCGAGCGCGCCATCGCCGTGCACCACGTTGACTGCGCGCATGCCCGCATCTGCCAGATGATTCTCGGCGTGCATGGCCAATTCTTTGTCGAGTTCGATGGTGGTAACTTTGCCCAGGTCGCCGACGATGTGCTGCATCAGCGCCGCGTTGTAGCCCGACCCAGTGCCGATTTCCAGCACGTTGCAACCTTCGGTCAAACGGAGCTGGTTGAGCATGTGCGCCATCATGCTCGGCTGGCTGGACGAGCTGATGACCGTACCATCCGCGCCCTGTTTAATGGCAATCGCTTGATCGGAGTAAACCTGTTCGGGAGGCACCTGGGGCAGGAAAAGATGACGCGGGACAGCGCGAAAGGCCCGTTCCAACCGGGGCTCAGTCAGCAGTCCCGCGTCTTTAAGCGCGTTGACCAGTGCCGCGTTATCGGCCATACCACGCTCGACGCTTTTTGAGCGAAACGCCCGCTTCGGCGTCACTGCGCCGCGTGGTTTTCACACGGCCACGCGCGTCAATGTGGACTTGTCCGGCCTTTTGCAGGCGCGCGAATTCCTCCGGCGTGATCGCCGGCGCCGGCTCGCCGCCGAGCCGTTCCAACCGTTCCTTGTAGCCTTCATCGGTCGGATTCGCGTCTTGATCGGTGGGTTCGGGAGGAGGGGTAGTGCCGCCCGGTTGGTTATTGAGCTCGTCCGTCACGATTTTTGTTCCTTTTCGTCCTCTACAATCATGCCCGTTTCCTGCATCAAGTCATCCAGCGATACGCCGCCCTCTTCGGAGAGCGCCGCCTGCCGCCGGAAGTAGTCCCCACAGATCAAGCAGTCGGGGTTGCGGTCAACGGTCGCCCACACCGCGGTATACGGCGGGCTGATCTGGCCGTCGACGATCTCCAGCGCCACATTGGCGAGGATGACGGTGTTGCCGGGCATGTCCTTATGAATGGCACTGTCACGCAAGAGTTCATTGAGCGCGATATCCGCCTGCACCGAGGCGACGCGGGTGACATGCAGCCACAGCGCCGGTTCGGCTTCCAGCGTGCCACTTTCCCCGATCATACCATAATCGAGTTCGCGCTCGCCGAAATTCTTCACGGCGGCTAATTCGTCGCGCAGCTCCGCCGCCCAGCAGGCGTAACACGGGCCATCGTACGGCGTGATCGCGACGACATCGCCGCCTTCGCCACGCTCGTACACGCCCGCATACACGGCTGGGATCAACTTTTCGAGCGCCACCTGATTGATGACGTATTTCGGGTTTTCGCCATCCACGCCGGAGATGATGATGTCGACGCCGTCGAGCGCGTCCTTGTGGTCTTCGATCAGGCCAATCACCGTTTTCACGTCGGCGTTCGGGTTGCGCTGGCGAATCAGGTCGGCCACCGCTTCGACTTTCGGCTGTCCCAGATACCGCCGATCCGCGACATGGCGCACGATGTTGGTTTCTTCCAGCGTATCGTCATCGATGAGCACAAAATGGCCGACGCCGCTCATGGCCAGGGTGAGCGCGACGAACCCGCCGCCCGACCCGAGGCCGATCACCGCGACGCGCTTTTCTGCCAGCCGCGCCAGATTATCTGAGCCGATCAACCGCTCTACTCGATCCCAACTCATGGTTTTACTCCTAACGGTTACTGTCAGAGGGTTGATCCCGCATCCTGACGACCGCATTATCATTCGCTGTTCGTAGGGGCAAGGCGCGCCTTGACCCTACACGTCTTCGCCGTTTCGACCTAACCTCACCCCGCCCCCTCTCCTAAAGGAGAGGGGCAAAACGCGCGTTTTTGCTGGCTCCCCTCCCCGAATTCGGGGAGGGGTAGGGGGTGGGGTGCTTACTTCCCTAGCTTCGCTTCCGCCGCCTTGATCACGTCGATCAGCAGGTGATCTGCTGTCCAATCGAAGTGTACATCCAGCGGCGTTGATGCCTTCCACGTCTGCTCGAACACCTTGTACATATCGTCGTCTTCGCTCATGTGGATGAACGGTGCGACCCGCACCTTCGGCGCCGACTTCGGGTAGTCGGCTTTGGTAGCGATGATCAGCAGCTTATCGCCGCCCATACGCCCCACCAGATAGCAGACTTCGAGCGGCGGCGTCTCGTCAGTGTCGTACAACGTGACTGAGACGAACAACTGCTCGGCTTGCAGCGCATCGTTTTCACGGGTGAAGCGCGCATCATCCACCAGATGCCACGGGTATTCGGCCAGTGTCGGCAGTTGATCGTTCGGGTAGATGGTCGGCGCGATGGGCAGGAAGCCGTGCGCGTTCTTGTCGATGTACCAGAAGTCGACGCGCATGGCGTCGCCGCTCGCCTGCGGCACCATCAGAAAGTTGGTCGTCACATTGGACGGGACAATCGTATGCGGATGATCGAGCGTGACAATCGGCGCGAGCAGAAAATCGGTGTTGTTGTCCTCATCGTCGATCCAGTCGATGGCGGTCATCAGGTCGCCGCCGCTTGGCTGAATCATGAAGCCGGGCTGCTTGTGCCAGTCGCCGAGATAGCGCAGCGGCACATCCCACTTGGAGCCGAGCATCTTGGTCAAAAACGTACCGTTCTTCTCGCGCTGCACGCGCCAATTCTCCTGCAGCCACCAGATGAGATCATCCTGCCGATCATCCCCCTGCTGGAACGTGTGGAACTGGCGGATCGCGCTGTCATCCGGCGAGATGGTATCCAGCGCGTAGAGGGTCGGCACACCGCTGGGATGCTGGCGCGGCACGTAAAAGCCGACCATGGCCTCGCCCGTTTCATCTTCCATATGGGTGGCCGCCGCGGCAGCCATCTTGTCGATCACGCGCTGCGCGACGACCAAATTCGGCACGCTGCGCCCCGTGATGCGCTTCATCACCATGATTTATCTCCGGCGTGGCGGAAGCGGCGTGTTCGGGTCGACCCGTTCTTCGATACCGGGCCATTCCTTCGTCGCCCGCCAGGTGTAATAGGCATACAGCCACTGGACCGCCCACCCGGCGACAGTGACGGCCGTCGAGCGGCTGGGATTCCAGCCGTAGTGTTCGCCGTCCTTCGGGTTGAACAGGCACAGTTGACCGTCTTCATACTGGTGCTTCTCACTGTAAATGCGCGGTTCGAGTACGTACGCTTCTGCGGGGCGGCTCGGGTAGTCGTCCGGGTATTCGATCTTCAGGCGATGCAGTGGCTGCTTCAAATTCGCCAGATTCACCTCGATCCACCCTTCCCAGTACAACCGCCCGGTCGACGGCACGTTGAGCTTAAACGTGTTCTCAAAGGTCGCCCGCATTGCCTCGACTTCCAGCCGCAGACGCGGCGAGACGTTGTTCCGCGTTCCCCACCATGCAGACATGGATTCCCTCACGGTTTGCATTGCATTTCACAAGCACGATTGTACCATGCCAACATATTCCTCTATACGCAGTCCACGCCGAAAATGTTGCGAACCCCCACGATCTGAGGGGGTGCCAGCCTTTACCTCCAGCCCCGCCAGAATCTGCTACACTAACGCTACGAATCTAGTCAGCGAAGGCAGCCACACCCTGCAACCTCTCGACCGGGCACGTCGAGCGTCCCGCCGAGCGTGGGGTGCTGGCCTACGACAGGAGAAACACTCCATGCAAACGCGTTTCGCCACCGCCGAGGATCACGCCGCGCTCGCATCACTCTACGCCATGGTGCAGGACTCGCACGCCTCGGCGTATCCGCACATGTTCAAACATAATCACCTGACCCGTGAAGGGCTGGAGGAGCTGATTGCGAGCGGCTTGCAGTTTTTGGTCGCGGAACAAAATGGACGGATCGTCGGTTATGTGCTGATTCAGGTACTCGATCAGCCGGATGATTTCGAACATCACGCCCACAAAGCGCTGCTGATTCACAATATGGCGATGAACGGCGGGTCGAATACCGCGGATGTGCTGCTCAATGCGGCCTACGACTATGGCCGCGCCCAGGGCATCAGCGATGTGCAATTGGAAGTGTGGGCGTTTAACAGCGGCGTCGAACGTTGGGTAAAGAGCATGGGGTACAAACCCCTGCGCACCCGCTACACCATGAATTTGAAATAGGGATGAGGTTGGCCAGTAGCTCGGTAAGATAGTGGGATCTGCGTGGCCTCACCCCTAAATCCCCTCTCCCGTGGGAGAGGGGACTTCACGAACACGCGTTTTTCCCCTCTCCGAACGGAGAGGGGGCAGGGGTGAGGCCAAAAAACAGACACTTCACGCTCTTCTACATACTTACCGGACAACCTCGTCCCAGCATCAATTAGGATAGTGGTATGTCTAATTCTGGAGTGCGGACGAAAGCGCCCGTGCGTCTTCGTCCGATTGCGCTCCCTGCCGAACACGGCGGCTGGAGCTTTGTCCTCGAACCGATTCTGCTGGGCTGGCTCGTCGCCTTTTCGACGGCGGGTTTGTTCTACGGAATCGGTATGTTTTTCGCCTTTATGGCGCGGCATCCGCTCAAACTGGCGTTGAGTGACCGGCGCAAAGGGCAGCGCTTGGCGCGCACCCCGTACGCGGAACGCTTCGCGCTCGGCTACGGACTGACCGCGGCGGTCGCGTTTGGGCTGGCGCTGCTCACGGGCGGCCTGACGCCGCTCGTGCCACTATTGATCGCGCTGCCGTTATTCGCGCTGCAAGCCTACTGGGATGGGACCGGGCAAAGCCGCGAGCTGCTCACCGAACTGAGCGGCCCGGCGACGCTGGCGGTGATCGCCGCGTCGATCACGCTGGCAGGCGGGTGGTCGCCGCTGCAAGCGGTCGCCCTGTGGGTGCTGATCGTCGCGCGGGCACTGCCCTCGATCCTGTATGTACGGGCACGGCTGCGGCGGGGGCGCGGTCAGCCATTCAATCGCTACTCGGTCAATGGCGCCCATAGCGGCGCGCTGCTGCTGGCCTTCCCACTCCTCGAGGCGGGGTTGATCCCGATCACCGCCCTGTTGGCACTCCTACTGCTGCTCCTGCGGGCGACCTACGGCTTAGTAATCGCGGAGCCGCGCGTCCCCGCGAAAGTGATCGGGATGCAGGAAGTGATCTTCGGCGCGGTGTTCGTGGTGCTCACGGCGGTCGGATATGTCCGCCTATGACCAAGGATACATAGGGCACGACCGAGCTGCGCCCGTCTGGCTAATCCAAATTACAGCATGGAAAATAACAGATGTCACCAAATGCTTAAATTAATTCAAGCATTGAAAATCTCAATTGACTTTTGAAAATCGCAGTCGTAGAATCAAGATAAATATTTGAAATATTTTAAACGCTCCGTTGTTACGAACTGCACAAGCAGCAATATAGGGTGCTAGGAGCGTCCAAATGAACTGGGATCAAATCGACTACGAGCAGTATCGCAAGGAACTCATCAAACAGGCGCAGATGGATCTGTTGGCTCAGGAAGTGTTGCACGAGCAGCACAAGCAGAACAATCCCGCGCTCGCGTGGGTTGGCCAGCGCATCGCCAATTTCGGCCTGAAGCTGGTGGAAATCGCGAAGCCTGATGGTGACTCCAAACAGGATGTGAGTCTGAATTAACGCATGAGTGATCAGCAAGCGGCGGGCGGGTATCAACCCGCCCCTAAATTTCGGATTACGACGCTGGAAACGCTGAAGGTGTTCTCTGACACCCTGCGCCAGCAGATCATCGAAGCCCTGCTCGAAGGCCCCAAGACGGTCAAGCAAATTGCCGCCGAGCTGGATCTCGCCCCCACCAAACTCTACTACCACGTCAATCTGCTCGAAGAACACGGCTTGATCCGCGTGACTGATACGCGCATTGTGTCGGGTATCATCGAGAAGCATTACCAGTCGGCAGCGTATGCCTTCGAGATCAACCGCCCGCTGCTCACACCCGGTCAGGACTCCGGCGATGACGCCATCGACGCGGCCATCGACGCGATGATCGAACCGATTCGCGGTGACATCCACAAGGCTTTCAAGCAGGGCGCCATCGACATGAGCGATGACAGCCTACCCTACGAAAAGCTGCGCATGTGGCGCGCCACCAGCGGCCTCACGGTCGAACAGGCCGCCGAATTCTACCGCCGCCTCGAAGCACTGGTGGCCGAGTTCAACACGCTGCGCGAACTCAACGCGGATGAGTCGCAGCAGTGGGGGATGGTGGTCGGCATTTACCCCGTCGCGCACAAACCGAAGAAGTAAGCGCAAAGCCACTGTAGGCCGGACGCTAAAGCATCCGGCCTGCGTAAGTAAGCCCCGTTCACGGGGCTGTGAGAGCCTGCTTCAGCGGGTTTTTTGTTATGGGCAGAGGCTGTGAGCCTCTACTATTGGACAAATAATCAAGCCGTTCCAGCCTGATAAAGCTCCGCCATATGCCGCGCGGCGATGATGTCCCATGTCAGCGCTGCGACGGCCCGCGTGCCACCTGCCACAATCCGCGCGCGCAACTCCGGTTGGGCGATCAACCGCTGAACCGCCGCCGCCAACCCGACCGCATCGTCGACGTTCGCCAGCAGTCCATTTTCGCCGTCGATCACATGATCGGCAGGCATGCCCATGCGCGTGGAGATCACCGGAATGCCCGCTGCCCACGCTTCGGTGAAGGCTTTCGGGCCGCCCTCTTCGCGCGACGCGATCAGGATGAGGTCGGCGGCACGGAAACAGGCGGCGGTGTCGGCATGCGTGGCGAAGTTGTGATGCGCGAACGGCACACCGATCTGGCGCAGCCCCGCTTTGACATAACCGCGCTGATGCCCGGTCAGCAGCACGAACAGCCGCGGCTCACGCGGATACAACCGCGCGATCACGTCGAGGAACACGTCCGGCCCTTTGATGAGCTTTGGCGCGTCGCCCTCGTCATTGCCGAGGCCATCAGTCTGGAACGAGCCGATACATACTGCGTCGACCGGGATACCCAATTCGGCGCGTCCGCGCGCGCTCGGTTGGCGGTAGCGCGCCAGATCAACGCCCAGCGGAATCACAGCGATTTTGGTGTCGGGAATGCCTGCCGTCAGCAAATGCTGTCGCGTGCTCTGGCACGAGGTGATGATGCGCTCGATCTCGTCCACGCGCCCTAACAGCCGCGTATACATCGGCGCGTAGTCGGGGTCGTCGGGCGCGCCGTGATACCACGTGACGAGCACGCGATTCGACGGGTGGATCCCGGCGTCGGCGTTGTCGAGGTACTCATAGCGGTTGATGTAGTGCAGCAGCGTGTTCTGCACGGGGGATGGCGTGGTCACGAGCGGCGCGGTGATGCTGAACTGCCGCCGCAGCGAATCGCTCAGGGCGAGGGCATCTTCTTTGAGCGCCCACGTATTGCGCCCGATCACGTAGAGCAAGGGGAGCATCAGCGTTCGACCTCTAGATAACGCAGGGGCGCACCGTGGCGCGCCCTTACAGAAGCTCAATGGCATCTTTTTGTAGGGGCAAGGCGCGCCTTGCCCCTACAGGGTCATCAGAGCTAGCCAGACGCCAGCGTCGCCGTCGGGATGGCGCTGGTTGGCGCGGGCGGAACGGTCGGCGCGCTGTCGATCTGCTCTTCGTTCGTGCCGAGCGTCGCCGGATTCGGCGTGTTGGTGGGCAGCGCGAGATCCGTTTCACCCGTCTGCGCGGCTTCCGCGCCGAGCGGCCCCGTGCCGGGGACCGGCGCGCCGGGTTCTTCGACACAGCGGAAACCGATGTCCGCGGTCGGGTCGAGCGGCGGTTGGTTGCGGCGGTGGACGGTGCGCGCGAAGAACGGCATGGTATCCCACGAGCCACCGCGATTCACCTTGTCTGTGCCCGCGGTCGGGCCAGTTGGATCAGGTTGGCTGGCAGTGGGGTTGGCGTAGTAGCGTGTGTCGTACCAGTCATTCACCCATTCGGCGACATTGCCCGCCATGTTGAGCACGCCCTGCAGGGTCGCGCCCGTCGGGAAGCTGAAAGCCGACACCTTCGCGCCGAGCGTACCATCGGCGAGGCGGCGGGTCGCGGCGAGACTGCCGTTCCACTCGTTACCCCACGGATAGATGAAGCCCTGATCGCGCGACCGGGCGGCGAATTCCCATTCGGCTTCCGTCGGCAGACGGCGACCCACGGCTTCGCAGTAAGCCTGCGCGCCGTACCACGTCACGTTGGTGACGGGGAAGTCCGCGATCACGCCGGGGACGCTGTAGTTGGCGCTGTCAAACGAGACGTTGCTCGTCTCCGAGTCGTTGCTCGTCTCCATGCATGGCTGTCCGAGGCAGCCATTGCGGTGACTACCCGCGCCCATTTCGTTCAGGAACGTCAGGTACTGCTGATAGGTGACTTCGGTCGTCTCCATGTTGAAGGTGCTGACCGTCACCGGATGCTGGGGGAAGGAATCTTCGCCGTAGGACAGCTGACAGGTCCCGGCGTCACCGCCGTACCCGCCGAGACATTCCTGCACGGCCGAGGTGACTTCGCTGATGGTCGTACCCATCTGGAACGTGCCACCTTCAATGGCCACCACTTCACTGCGGCCAGCAATCGTACGCGAGAACCGCGATGTGCCGGCCACCTGACCAGCACCGCTCAACGCGCCGCCATTCCCCGCCGTCGCCGTAGTGGGCGCAAGCGTGGGCTGCACAGTTTGCAGCGTGGGCGGAATCGTCGGGCTGGCGGTCGGCGCCTGAACTTCAAGCTGAATGCCCTGCGTGGCCGTAGGCGGGCCGAACGTTGGTGTCAGCGTGGCGGTCACCGGAGCGGGTGTCGCGGTAATGATGAACGGGGTCTGGGTTGCGGCATTGGCGACACGGTTCGGGTCGAGGCTCGCTACGCCCGTTGCCAGTGCCGCCAGAACGAGGATCACCGAGCAACCGAAGCCCAATACCATCCCGATTACGATCCACTGCCATGCGGCACTACCGGAACGCCGACGCTGGGGATTATATCGTGCCATTACTACCATCTCTCCTGTTTAGACAGAATTGGCACTATAGTAAACGAAAGACCCTACCAGAACAACGGTAGGGTCTTTCAAGAAGGACGGGGGAACAATAATGTGAATTAGATGTTGTTCACCACGTTGGAGAAAACGTTGCCGATCCATGGCCCTAAAAAGGTGATAACCACGAGAACGACAATCACGACAAGTACAAGGATCAGCGCGTATTCCACCAACCCTTGTCCACTGGGCTCTTCAGCAGAGAACCAGCGTGACAGAGCGTGTCGCATCCGCCCTGCCCACAACTCAATGCCCATAAGACCTCCCGCTCACTGATGACTACAAGTGTCCAGCGCAAATGAACGGCGCGGGATGCTACCACAATCGTACTATAGCATTTCATGAATATTTTACAATTAAGTTTGAGACTTTTTTCAGATGTCTCTGACAATCTATTGACAAAATCCTAGTCTGCTCGTTACGCTAACCTAAAATGCTTTGTGAGGTTTGTTCGTGGTAGTCACATTGAGCATTCCCAGTGTGTCTGCGGGACTGCGCCCGGTTAATTTACGCACTGATCTCGCGCCGCTGGCCGACCTCATCGAATTGGCGTTTGCCGATACGATGGACAGCAGCGGACGCGCAGCGATTCGGGAAATGCGCACGCTCAGCCGCGTCGCGCCGGGGTTGGGCGCGCTGCTCAACGTCAACGAAGTGGCGCAGGGCATCGGCTTAGGCTACGTGTGGATCGAAGACGGTCGGTTGGTGGGCAATACGTCAGTGTATCCGGCGCATCTGCCGCGCAGCTTCGGCTCATCCTGGATCATCGCCAACGTCGCCGTGCATCCGGACTATCGCGGGCGCGGCATCGCCCGGCAGTTGATGCAGGCCAGCATGGACATGATCCGCAAGCGCGGGCACGCGACCACCACTGTACTGCAGGTCGAAGACGGCAATGATGTCGCGCGCCACCTCTACGAGAGCCTCGGCTTCACCGCCGACCGCACCTTCCATATCTGGCGGCGCAGCAGCACCGCGCGCATTCCCGCGCCTCAGGATGCGGTCTACATCACCCGCCGCCGCCCGGACGAATGGAAAGCCGAGTACGACCTCGCGCAGCGCGTGCGCCCCAACGCCCAAGGCGGCATGGGCTGGCTGCGACCGCTCACGACCGGGCTGTTCCGCCCGTCGCTCACCAAAATGATCAGCGACCTGTTCAATATGCGCTCCATCGAACGGCTGATCGTCCGCACAGACACCGATCATGTGCTGCGCGCCTCCCTGTGGATCGAATCGGCGTTCGCGTCCAGCTCGGTCCAACTCAGCTTGCTGGTTGACCCGGACTACGCAGGCGTGTACGATGATGCCCTGCTTAATCTGGCGGCACGGCGCTTCGGGCTGCGTTCCGCCCTCATGATCGAGCATCCGGCGGATGACATCCTCACCAACGCGATTCTCCAAAAATACGCCTTCACCCGGCAGCGTTCCTTAGTCCATATGACCTGGAGAGCCTAACAAACAATCTATGGAACTTTTGATCATCCTTGGGTTGATCGTCCTCAATGGCATCTTTTCGATGTCCGAAGCTGCTATCATCGCCTCGCGCAAAAGCCGCTTACAGCAGCAAGCTGAGAAAGGGAATAAAGGGGCTCAGACCGCGCTCAAACTCGCGGACGACCCCAACCGCTTTCTCTCCACCGTGCAAATCGGCATCACGCTGATCGGCATCATGACCGGCGCCATCGGCGGGGCCGCGCTCGAACACCAATTCGCGCGCCTACTGGTCGATACACCGTTCGCACCCTACAGCGATGTGATCTCCTTCACGATGATCGTCCTCCTCACGACCTATCTCTCGCTGATCATCGGCGAACTCGTCCCGAAGCGGCTCGCGCTGCGCGCGCCCGAAGCCATGGCGATGCGCGTCGCGCGCCCCATGAATCTGCTTGCCCGCCTGACCGCGCCCATCGTCAGCCTGTTGAGCGCCTCGACCGAGGCGCTGCTGTGGGTGCTGCGCGCCCGCCACACCGACGAAGCCCCGATCACGGAAGATGAGATCACGGGCATGGTCAAACAGGGCATCGAAGCGGGCGTGTTCCAAGAGACGGCGCACGACATGGTCGAAGGCGTATTCAGCCTCAGCGACCGCCGCAACAGCGCCCTGATGACCCCACGGACCGAAGTGTTGTGGCTGAACATTCAAGACGACATTGGGCTGATCCGCGACGAACTGATCAAAGGCGATCATTCGCGCTTCCCGGTGTGCGCTGGCGATCTCGATCATGTGCTCGGCGTAGTGCATTCTAAGAACGTGATGGATCATCTGCTGCTCGGCAAACCGCTCGACGTGCAGGCGCTCATGCAGCCCGCGCTCACCGTTCCGGCGTCTGCGCCGGTCACGCGGACGCTGGAGCTGTTCCGGGAGAACAAAGGTCATTTCGCGCTGGTCATTGGCGAATATGGCGAAACGCTCGGCATCATCACCCTGCAAGATGTCCTTGAGGAGATTGTCGGGGAGGTAGAAACCTCCGCCGAACCGGAAATTGTGCGGCGCGACGACGGCTCATACCTGCTCGACGGCCTGCTGCCCATCGATGAATTCGGCGATCTGTTCGCGGTTGAGGACATCCCCGGCGCGCACAAAGTCTTCGAAACGCTCGGCGGTTTCATCATGGCACTACGGGACGAAATCCCCAAAGCGGGCGATCAACTGACTTGGGGTACACTACGCATAGAAGTGATCGACATGGACGGTAACCGCGTGGATAAAGTGCTGGTGTCCACGCTCGAAGCAGCCCCGAAGGATGAAGCCGATGGCTGAAACAATCTTGATCGTCGATGATGAGCAGCACATCATCGATCTCGCCAAGCTGTATCTGGAACAGGAAGGTTACAAAACGACGAGCGCGACCGATGGTAAGACCGCGCTGCAGAAAATACTGCACGAGAAGCCGTCGCTCGTCGTGCTCGACCTGATGCTGCCACAGATGGACGGTTGGGAAGTCTGCCGCCGTGTGCGCGCCGAAAGCGACGTACCGATCATCATGTTGACCGCCCGCAGTGACGATATCGACCGGATTGTCGGGCTGGAACTGGGCGCGGATGACTACCTGACTAAGCCGTTCAACCCGCGCGAACTGGTCGCCCGCGTGCGCGCGATTTTACGCCGGATTGCGCCGCGCAGTCAGCCTGTCGCCAGCGCCGAAACGGCAGTCACGCTCGATAATCTGGCAATTTACCCGGAACGCCGCATCGTCATGGTGGACGGCCACGAGGTCGATCTGCGCATGAAAGAGTTCGACTTGATCTACACACTGGCACAGAACGTCGGCATGGTATTCACGCGCGAAAAGCTGCTCGACGTGGTGTGGGGCTACGATTTCGCGGGCGAAACGCGCACAGTCGACGTGCATATCGCGCACCTGCGGCATAAGCTCAAGGGCATGCGCCCGGTGATCGACACCGTGTGGGGTGTCGGCTACCGTCTGGACGTGTAGGCATGCTGTCCCGGCTGCGCGGTCGCTTATTCCTCTCGTATGTTCTGCTCATGGCGGTCATGCTGATCGTCGTGGGTGTGGCGCTGTTCGCCATCCTCAACCTGCGCAACGCGCCGCCGGAAACCACCTATCTGCGCCTCGCGACCACCGCGCTCAGCGTTGACCTGCGGCAGATTCTCGCCGAGGCGGCGACCGCCTACGTCGAATCGCCCGCGGCGGGCTGGGAACGGCTGACCAGCCAGTTGGATGCTGTGGCAACTGACCGCGAAGTTCGCATCCTGATCGTGCGCGAAGTCACACAGGATGTGCTCTACGACAGCGCCCAGTCATTCATTGATCGACCGCTCAACGCCGATGTCGAAAACTACGATATCCCGGCGGCCATCGCCCGCGGCGTGATCACGCGCTTAGCGGCGATTCGCGCCGTACGCGGCATCTTCAGTGATGGCGGCGACGAGTGGCTGTTCGTCGGTCTGCAGTCGATTCGCCAGCCCACCGACGAAACGGCCAATGTGCTGCTGTTTGCCGACCCGCGCCCGCGTCAATCGCTGCAAGCGGCGCTGAGCGACTTCGGCACGGAACTCGCGCCGCTGTTCCTGCAAGCCGGGGGCATTGGCTTGATCATCGCGGTCATGCTCGCCGGGTGGATCACGCGCAGCATCACCCGCCCGCTGCAAACGGTCGCGAGCGCGGCCTCGGAAGTCGCGCAGGGGCACTATGATCGGCGCGTGCCGATGGCCGGGCCGGAGGAAGTTAAGGCGGTCGCCGATGCCTTCAACCAGATGAGCGAGAAAATTCAGGCCGAGCAGCGCTCACAGCAGGATTTTCTCGCCAACGTATCGCACGACCTCAAAACGCCGCTCACCTCGATTCAGGGGTTCTCGCAGGCCATCATGGACGGCGTCGGTGATCCCATTCCGGCGGCGCGCATCATCCACGAAGAAGCGGGACGCCTCAACCGCATGGTCATCGAATTGACCGATCTGGCGCGCTTACAGGCGGGGCGGCTCTCCATGCAAACCACCCCGATCGATATGGGCGATCTGACGGCGGCGGTGGGGCAGCGCCTCGCCATCATGGCGCGCGAAAAACAGGTCGCGCTGACCGTCAACGCGCCATCCATGCCCGTGATCGCCGGGGATGGGGATCGACTGGTGCAGGTGGTGACTAATCTGATCAGCAATGCGATCAAGTACACGCCGTCGGGCGGCAAAGTGAATGTATGCACGCAGGTGCGCAACGGCGGCGTCGAACTGGTCGTCACGGATACCGGGCTGGGCATCGCCGCGAGCGAGCTCCCGCGCATCTTCGAGCGCTTCTATCAAGTGGATAAGGCGCGTGGGCCGCAGCGGGGCACGGGCTTAGGTCTGGCGATTGTGCAAGAGATCATTCAGGCGCACGGCGGCAGAATCAGCGTGACGAGTCCCGGCGAAGGACAAGGCTCGACGTTCACAGTGTGGCTGCCCTCTCCGCAGATGTCGACGATCATGCGGCGGCGCTAGCCGCCGCCGTGGCGTAACCTCACCCTCAGCGATCATAGGAGCACACCATGACCCAACCGATTGAGTACGTGACCATCGTCGAACCTGTTCTGGAAGTCACGCTCATCGGCACAGCCGACCGCGCCGTGTGGGCGCCGCACCTTGACCTCGACGCACGAACCGCCGATCCCGTAACCGTCGTGTTGAGCGCGGTCGAAACGACCTACATGGGCGTGCGTTTTCGCGAATTGTCGCTCTCGCTGCTGCTGGATGACGCAAAGGGGGTACTCGTCCATGCGTTCAACTCCAGCCGCGTGTTCGCCTTCATCGAACGGCAAATGTTTCACACGCCGTACTACTACGCGGCGATCAGCGTCACAGCCCGACACATTCACCTCGCCACTCAGGGACAGCCGCTGCTCGACGCGCGTCTGCCGGATACGGCGCCTGTCGAACGCAGCGCGGACGAATGCCGCGAATGGCAGCTAACCCTGCCGACGACGAAGCCACAGTATTTCTATGCTCGGCTGGAAGGGCACACGGAGTATTACGCCTGCGCCGGAAGCACAGTGCAGGGCTTCGATCATCCCGCTATGCCGCCCGCTTTCACCTATTTGCAGCAGTCGAACTTCCGATTGCACACCTGGTCAGTGCGCACAACTGCCCGTCACAGCAAGTCGAAGACCTATTCCCGCCGAAAATGAACTAATCTCCGCAACTGTGGGTAAAACTTCTCAGAAAACAGGAGAGTGGATTATGGTGCGCCTACCGGCAGTCGTGCGTTTCGTTGGGATACTGATGTTCTTGCTGTTCCCGCTCTCGGCGTTGCTGCATGCGCCGATCTCCGCGCAAGAGGCGACTCCCGAACCGATCGCTGAGGTCACACTCGAGGCGACCAACGAAGTCACGCCGGAGGCGACGGCGGCGCTGCCCCCCAACGCCCTGCTCGACTTCCCCGGCCCCGGCGATTACACCGTCCAGCTCGGCATCGACGGCATCCCACGCACGCTCAGCGTGTATATTCCCGAAGCGTATGTCACTTCGTCGGCGGCGGTGCCGCTGGTCGTCGTAATGCATGGCGCAGGCGGCAGCGGCAACGAGATCCAGTCGTGGTCGGGGTGGAGTGAACTAGCGGAAGCTGAAAACTTCGTTGTGATCTATCCGGATGGTCTCAACAATGTGTGGAATGACGGTCGCCTCGGTGACGCGCGTATCACCGATGTGAACGACGCCGGGTTCATCAATGCGTCGATCAACTCATGTCGGACAAACTCAACATCGACCAGCAGCGCATTTATGCGACGGGCTTCTCAATGGGCGGCATGCTTTCGTTCCGTCTCGCCTGCCAGATGCCAGATCGTTTGGCGGCGATTGCCTCAGTCGCGTCAAGCATGCCCGAATACGTCGCGCCGTACTGCACCGACGGCGAACACATGCCCGTGCTGATCATTCAGGGCACAGCCGATAACGTCGTGCCCTTCTACGGCATGCCGCGTCAAGGCTTAGGTTATATGTCGGCGGCCAACAGCCTGCTCTACTGGACGCGCCAGAACGAATGCGCCACGTCAAGCGGCATTGATATGCTGGAAGATGTCGATCCTGATGATGGGGCGCGCGTGCTGCTGCAAACCGCCACCGACTGCGCGAATGGCGCCGATGTGATGTTCTACGGCGTGTACTATGGCGGGCATAACTACCCCGGTCATGCGCTCGGACTCGACCTCGGCACGACGACCTTTGACATCGACGCGACGCAGGTGATCTGGGAGTTCTTCAAGGCGCATCCACGCGCGGCAGAATAGACGGCCACACGCAGCCAAATTGAAAAGGACGAGGCAGTCCTCGTCCTATAAAACTTCAAAGCTCTCAGGACAAGGCAAGCCTTGTCCTGTTTTATTGGCTAATCGTTAGCTGCTGGCAGTGGCTTCCGGCGTGGTTTCGACCGGGGCGGCGTCCGTTGCTTCGGCGGTGGCTTCGGCAGTCGTTTCGACCGTCGGCGCAATCGTCGGGATGGCGGTCGGCGTGGCTTCCGGCAGTGAGCTCGCCGAGAGGTCGAGCGCAGGCAGAATCTGGAACGAGGCCATCACCTGCGCCAGCGTCTGATTCTGGTCGGCGGCGGCGGTGTCTTCAGCCAGCAGACCGGGCAGCTCGGTTGCTTCGGCAGTCGGTTCCGCCGACGGCAGCGCAACCGTGTTCAGGTCAACATCCGCGCCGGAGAAATGCAGGTTGGCGATGTACAATGCGTTCGCGCCATTGAGCAGCACGGCGAGGCCGCTAAAGGCCGCGCCTTCGACATCGTTATAAGTATACGCCACCGAGAAACCGGAAACGTCACCACGCGTGACCGGAGCGACGCTCAACACGGTCGCGCCAGGGCGTTCCGCTTCGACCCACGCGCTGGCGGCGGCTTCATCGGCCACCGACTGACCCGCGCGGGCTTCCACGCGCAGCGCTTCGCCGTTCGTGCCGGTGATGCTGGCCGGGCGACCCGGCGCGCTGTCGGTGACGGTCCACGCTTGCGGGTAGCGGATGATGGCGCTCGTCACATTGTCATAGTACGCGTTCCAGTTGAACGGTTCCGCTGCGAACTGCTTAAACGGGGTGATCTTCCCGGTCAGGTTAGTGAGCAGGAAGCGCAGCGTTTCGGTCGCGTTTTCCGGCACAACCACACGCACCACGTAAATCCACTCGCCGTCCGTCCACACGTTCTGGCGCGCGACGTAGGTTTGACCGTTGGCCAGCCCCACGCGGAAATCAATGGTCAGAATGTCATTTTCAAAGGAGCGATTCGTCTCAATCGGGTCGCGGAAATTCGACCACGTCGCGAGAATAGTTTCGGCGGTAAACCGGGCATCTAAATCTTCGGGGCTGATCGGCCCTTCGGCATCCTGCACATAGGCGTCGATCACGCTCAACTGCGTTTGGTTGATCATGTTGACCTGCGCGATACCCGCATTGCTCGTCGGCGCGTTGACCTGCCAACCTGTCGGTTCGGGGATCGTGTACATGCCAGTCGGGTGCAGATAGACCTTGTCAAGCTGATGCCGCTGTAGTCCGCAATCACGGGGGGATACGTCGGCGTCGGCACGGTGGTGGGATCAACGGTCTGCGTGGTCGTGGTCTGGTTGCGGGTGATCAGGGGGATGATCGTCCCGGCAATCAGGACGACAAACATGAATACACCCAGAATGATGCTGGCTCTTCTGGAACTGTTTTTGTTCATACGTAAGGACTCCGGTGAGATGGGCAAAACCCGGCAAATCATACCCTAAAAGCCGCGCGATGTTAAGTCTGGCTCGAAAAAGGCGCTTAGCGCTTAGCCGTTTGCTAAAAGCGTGCGTGCCGTGATCCTCCATCATCCCCGGTCTACGTTACAATATGGATAAATGTGTTGAGTTGTTGCTAAAAGCTAATCGCTAACGGCTAACCCGCTAAAAAGGCTTCTTGCATGGAAATTCTTGAAACCCACATCAACCCGAACGATGCGCAGTTTCAGCGCAACGCCGAGCAGCAGCGCGCGCTGGTCGACGAGCTGCGCGCACGGCTCGCGCTCGTACGCCAAGGTGGCGGCGCGAAGTATCAGCAGCGCCACCGCGAGCAAGGCAAGCTGTTCGTGCGTGACCGCATCGACCGACTAATCGACCCCGGCTCGCCGTTTCTGGAGATCGCGCCGCTCGCCGCGTGGGAATTATACGGCGGTGATGCGCCCGCGGCGGGCGTCGTCACGGGGATCGGGCGCGTGAGCGGCGTCGAGTGCGTGATCGTCGCCAATGATGCGACCGTCAAAGGCGGCACGTACTACCCGCTGACGGTCAAGAAGCACCTGCGCGCCCAGCAGATCGCGCTGGAGAACAACCTGCCCTGCATCTACTTGGTGGACAGCGGCGGCGCGTTTTTGCCGATGCAGGATGAAGTTTTCCCCGACGCCGACGACTTCGGGCGTATCTTCTACAATCAGGCGACCATGAGCGCGGCGGGCATCCCGCAGATCAGCGCGGTGATGGGGAGCTGCACGGCAGGCGGCGCGTATGTCCCCGCCATGTCCGACGAGACGGTGATCGTCAAGGGCACGGGGACGATCTTCCTCGGTGGGCCGCCGCTGGTCAAAGCGGCGACGGGTGAAGACGTGACCGCCGAAGAACTGGGCGGCGCGTACGTGCACACGCACGTCTCCGGTGTCGCGGATCACTACGCCGAGGACGACGATCACGCGTTGGAGATCGTGCGTGGCATTGCGCGGCGACGCTCAACCGCCCGAAGATGTTCGACGTTGATGTGACCGCGCCCGAAGAACCACTCTATGATCCCGCCGAGCTATACGGCATCCTCCCGACCACTTTCCGCGAGACCTACGACGCCCGCGAACTCATCGCGCGGCTGGTCGATGGCAGCCGCTTCCGCGAGTTCAAAGCCAACTACGGCACGACGCTCGTCACGGGCTTCGCGCGGCTGGAAGGCTTTCCGGTTGGCATCATCGCCAACAACGGCGTGCTGTTCAGCGAATCGGCGCTCAAAGGCGCGCACTTCATCGAACTGTGTACGGCGCGGAACATCCCCCTGCTGTTCTTGCAGAACATCACCGGGTTTATGGTCGGCAAGGCGTACGAGAGCGGTGGCATCGCCAAAGATGGCGCAAAGATGGTGCACGCCGTCGCCAACGCCGCCGTCCCCAAGCTGACCGTGATCGTCGGCGGGAGCTTTGGCGCGGGCAATTACGGCATGTGCGGGCGCGCCTACCAGCCGCGCTTCCTATGGATGTGGCCGAACAGCCGCATCAGCGTGATGGGCGGCGAACAGGCGGCCAACGTCCTGCTAACCGTCAAGCGCGATCAACTGGCGCGCGAGGGCAAGCCGGACCTGACGCCGGAGGAGCAGGCCGAGTTCAAAGCGCCAATTCTCGAAAAGTATGAGACCGAAGGCAGCCCGTACTACTCGACCGCGCGCCTGTGGGATGATGGCATCCTCGACCCCGCGCAGACGCGGCGCGTGCTCGGTGCGCAGCCGCATCCGTGAATGGGTGCAGCGCGGCGCAGATGAACAGGTCGCGCAGACGCCGTTTCGTCCCGACATGCTGATGCGGGTGGTGCGGCTGGCGCGGGATAAGCGCGTGCCGTTTCGCTGAAAGCGCAGCCCCAGCGGCGGCCTGCGGATCAGCCCCGGTGGATCTCGTGCCGAGGCGATTCCGGCGGATCGGCTTGGTGAAGACGCGGGCGCTGGCGCTGGCAGCCATGTGGATCAGCGGGATTGGCAACGTCGATAAGCAGGTGCTGCGCGACAACTGGTCGGGCAGCGGCGATGCGAGCAGGCGATCACCGCGCCGGTGGCCAGCGCGTCACCGACAAACGCTGATAAGCTGTTCACGCCGGAGACGTGGCGGAAGATCCGCCCAGCGCTTTGAACGCGGCACGCCGGATGTCGCCGCGAAGGCGGGGCGGAAACGCCGCCTGCCCCGCTTGAGTCTCGGCGGCGGAAAAGCCGGCCGAGGAAGAAGTG
>JADKGC010000014.1 GCA_016717205.1 Candidatus Flexifilum breve | reverse complement strand
CATGGTCGTTTCCCGCGCGCTGGCGCGTTCCAGTGCGATGCGCAGTTCACGGTAACCATACTTAATCGCGCCCGTCAGGTCAGCGTGACCGGGGCGCGGTGTCGTCAGCGGCGGGATATCCTTTTCGCGCCAATTCTTGTAGTCGCGGTTCTCAACCCACAGCGCCAACGGCGCACCGGTCGTCATGCCCGCCGCCACGCCCGCCGAGATGTGAATCTCGTCGCGTTCGATGTTCATGCGCCCGCCCGACCCGTAGCCGGTTTGGCGGCGCGCCAGTTCGGTGTTGATGTACTCTGCGTCCAGCGCGAGTCCCGCGGGCATGCCCTCTAGTATCGCCGTCAGCGTCGGCCCGTGCGACTCACCCGCCGTCAAAAATCTCAGCATTCACAATCCTTATCTAACCGCAGAGAACGCGAAGAGCGCAAAGAAAAAATGGTTAACCACAGAGAGTACAGAGAACATGGAGAGAAATCCCGAGACACGAAACTTCGAGATGGCTTGATTCGCCTTGTAGACTCTGCGTCCTTTGCGTTCTCTGCGGTTCAAATTCTCTTCTCTGTGTTCTCCGTGTTCTCTGTGGTTCAAATTCTTTTCTGCAGTTCTTCCTGTGCCGCTTGCAGCATCACCTCGACCGGCGGATACACGCCCGTCCACAATTGGAACGCCGCCGCGCCCTGCCGCACGAGCATGCCCAGTCCGCTCACCGCCCGCCCGCCCGCCGCCTCGACTTGCCCCATCAGCCGCGTCTTCGCCGGACGATAAATCATGTCGTAGAGCGTCACGCCAGCGGGAACGATCTCCAACGGCGAGGCGTCGACCTTGGGATGCATGCCGACGGGCGTGCAGTTGATCACGATCTGCGCGCGCCCGTCGCAAACGCTTCGTCGGCGCTTAGGACGTCCGCCGCCACGCCGACCGACTCGATCATCTGCTGCGCTTTGTCCGCGGTGCGATTCACGACGATCACCTGCGCGCCGGCCTTACTCAGGCCGTAGACCGCCGCCCGCGCCGCACCGCCAGCGCCAAGCACGATCACCGTTTGCCCGTTCACCTGAATGTCATGCGCGGCGAGATCATCCATCAAGCCGATCACGTCGGTGTTCGTGCCCACATTGGTGCGAAAATCAATCGTATTGACCGCGCCAATCGCCTGCGCGGTCGCATCCGGCTTGCAGTGCGGCATGACCGCCTGCTTGTGCGGAATCGTCACATTCACGCCGATGAAACCATGATCGCGCAGTTCGCGCAAGCCAAGCTTGACAATATCCGGCATCAGCGGAATCTTGTCGTAGAACCAGTCCGTCATGCCGAGCGCCGCGAAGGCCGCGTTGTGCATTACCGGGCTGAGGCTGTGTTCTACAGGCCACCCGATGACGGCGACTTTCTTCTCGCTCATCAATCGAGCACCTGCACGCGCACATCTGCCCCCAACTTGCGCAGCGTCTCGGCGTAACCGGGGAATGAGTCCGCGGCGCATTCGGCATCAAGTACCGTCGTTTCACCGTCCGCCGCCAACCCCGCCACCACCAGACTCATCGAAATGCGGTGATCGTCGTGACCGTACACTTCCGCGCCGCTCAACACCTGTGGCCCATCGATGATGAACCCGTCTTCCGTCTCAATGATGTTCGCACCCAACTTCGTGAGTTCGGCAGTCATCACCGCGAGACGATCCGTCTCTTTCACGCGCAGTTCACCCGCGTCGCGCACGATGGTGCGGCCTTCAGCGAATAACGCCGCCACCATGAAGATCGGGAACTCATCGATCATGCGCACGACGACTTCGCCACCGACCTGTGTCCCCTTCAACAGACTGGAACGCACACGAATCGTACCCACTGGATCGCCTGCTTCCGTACCCGTCTCAGTGATTGTCAGGTCCGCGCCCATCGCCTGCAAGACCTCAAACACGCCCGTGCGCGTCGGGTTCAGATTGATGTTGGTCAGGGTGATGTCACTATCCGGCACAATCAACGCCGCAACGACTGGAAACGCCGCCGATGACGCATCGCCGGGGATGGTGAAGTTGATCGGCTTGAGTACAGGCGTCGGCTGGATAGTGACGACATTGCCCTCCGTCACGATCTTGACGCCCATCGCGCTTAACATGCGCTCGGTATGATCGCGCGACGGTCCGATTTCGATCACGCGTGTTTCTGCATCTGCGAACAGCGCCGCCAGCAGCAGCGCGCTTTTGACCTGTGCGCTGGCCACCGTCATTTTATGTTCGACACCTTTGAGCTGCGCCGGGCGCACGTACAACGGGCAGTAGTCGTTAGTCCCTTCAAGATCCGCGCCCATCGCCCGCAGCGGGTCGATGATGCGCTTCATCGGGCGGCGGCGGAGCTGCTCGCTGCCGTCCAACACGCTCGGGAACGGCTGCCCAACCATGATCCCGGTGAGCAGGCGAATGCCCGTCCCGGCGTTGACCAGATCCAACGGTCGATCCGGCTTCTGGAGCTGACCGCCATGCACGGTCAGTTCGGTGTCGCTGTGCCGCTCGACTTCCACGCCCAACGTGCGCATCGCGCCGAGCGACGCTTCCGTATCACCCGCGGGCAGCCACGCCTTGACGTGCGTCTCACCCTGCGCCAGCGCGCCGAACATCACCGCGCGGTGCGACATCGACTTATCGCCGGGGACAGTCGTCACGCCTTTGAGGGCGCTTCCCGGTCGGACTGCAAAGTAATCACTTGCCGCTGCCATTTTTCGCCGCCTCCACGCGCTGCATCCATGCGAGCCGCGCTTCCCGCGCGGGACTCAAGAGTTCCGCCAGTTTAACATCATCCTGCGAAATCAACATGGCTTCGATCATCGCCAGTTCACGCCGGAACAACGCCAATATACGCGCTACGGCCCGCGTGTTGGTGCTCAGGATATCGCCCATCATTTTGAGGTCGCTTGCTGCCAACCGCGACGTGTCGCGAAAGCCACCCGCGGCTAAGCGCCACACGGCATCGTCCTGATTGCCCTCTTGCGCGACGGTGGCAACAAGCGCGGCGCTCAACAGGTACGGCAGGTGACTGATCGCGGCCACTGCCTGATCATGCCGCGTGGCGTCCATCTCAATCGACACAGCCCCGACCGCCTCGACCAGCAGCAGCGCCCGCGCTAGGGTCGCCGGGGTGGTGCGCCGCGACGGGCAGAGCACGAATGGACGCCCGACATACAAGTTCGCGTCGCTCTCCTCAATGCCGTTCGACTCTTTGCCCGTCATCGGGTGCCCGCCAATCGCCTGCACGCCAATCGGCAGGCGCGCCATCGCGTCGCAGATATCGGCTTTGGTGCTGCCAATGTCGATCAGCAGCGTGTTCGAGCGCAGGTATGCCCCGATGCGTCCTTCGATCATCTGGATGATGACGCGCACGGGCGCAGCGAGAATCACTGTATCGGCTTCGCTCACGCCCGCTTTCAAATCTTCCGTGCCTACATCGATAATGCCGTGATCCAACGCATATTTCAGCGTATCGGGATCGCGATCCACACCCGTGATCACCTCGGCGCGGCTGCGCAGCGCGCGCGCTAGTGATCCGCCCATCAAACCTAGTCCGACGACCGTCAGGTGTCGGCTCTTAAAGCCACCGCTCATGCTGAACGCCCTACCGCCTGCGCGACCAACTGAATCCGCTGCATCATCTGCTTGAAACCGTCATAGTTCAGGCTCTGGCGGCCATCGGAGAGCGCGCGTTCCGGCGTCGGATGCACTTCCACGATCAAGCCATCCGCGCCCGCCGCCACCGCCGCCAGTGCAATCGAGGTGACATGTTCGCTGTAGCCGACCGCATGGCTCGGGTCTGCGATCACAGGCAGATGCGTGCGCGCCTTGAGTACGGGAATCGCGTTGATGTCGAAGGTGTTGCGGGTGTACTTTTCGAAGGTGCGGATACCGCGTTCGCACAGCATGACGCGCTGGTTGCCCTGCGCGAGGATGTATTCGGCGGACATCAGCAGGTCTTCCATCGTGTTCGCCATGCCGCGCTTGAGCAGCACCGTGTGCTGACTCCGTCCGACTTCGCTCAACAGCACGAAGTTTTGCATGTTGCGCGCGCCGACCTGCAGCACATCGGCATATTCCGCCACCATGCCGACCAGACCGGGGTCCATGACTTCGGTGACAATCGGCAAACCCGTGCGTTCGCGCGCTTCCGCCAGCCACTTGAGCCCGGTTTCGCCGTGCCCCTGGAAGCTGTAAGGCGACGTGCGCGGCTTGAACGCCCCACCGCGCAGCGCGGTCGCGCCCGCTTCTTTGACCGCGCACGCGATCTCAATCGTCTGCTCGCGGCTCTCGACCGAACACGGCCCGGCGATCACCAGCACCTTATTTGCGCCTGCCTGCGACCCGTTGAGGGCGACATGCGTATCCATCGGGTGATACTCGCGGCTGGTCAGCTTGTACGGCACCGAGACGCGCATCACGCGCTCAACGCCCGACATTGAGCTGTAGTTGTCTTCGCGCAGCGGTGTCGGGCTTTCGCCCACCAGCCCGATGATCGTGCGCTCTTCGCCTTCGGTCAAACTCGCCTTGTAGCCGTCCAACTCCACGCGCCCCACCACACTCGAAATATCTTGCGCCGAAGCGCCCTTCTTCATCACGACAATCATGGTTTCTTGTCCCCCTGAGAGCAGCTGTTAGCTATTGGCTGTTAGCCTTTAGCCAAACACAAATTCAAGTCAAAGCATTTCAAAGTTTTGCTAACTGCTAAAAGCTAATTGCTCACGGCTATGAGCTGACCGCTAAATCCGGGCGCAAGACAACCGCGCCCCGCTTGAAAATGTGTCGGATTTCGCCAATCGACTTGGTGGTGTTCCAGTGCAGCAGCACGCGCAAACATTTGGGTACGCCGCCCGGCACATCCATTTCAATGCAGTCGATCAACGCGACCTGCCGCCAGCCGAGATCCCGCGCTGCCTTCGCGGGGTAGGCCGCGTTCAAGTCGGGCGTGCAGGTGAAGATCACGCTGGCAACATCGTCTTCTTCAATGCCATTGGCCGCGATGATGTCTCGCAGCAGTTCCGCCGTCGCCGACCAGATCGCCTCAGCGGTGTTCTCCTCCACCGTGATCGCCCCGCGCACGCCTCTAAATTTCATACCTTCCGCCTTTCGACAATAAAAAAGGCGCGGAGCGTTTGCTCTGCGCCTTTCGGATGACTCGATTGATTCTCCCGCTAGACAGCTTGCAGCGCCCGACCCTCGACTATGTCGCCCGTAAAGTAATAATAGAAATAGGCAAACGAGTTGTGCGAACGCATGACCAAACGTGTCCTAGCGAATGAACTTGTCGCAGAGCATAGCATGTTAAGTTGCGGCGTGTCAATCAAACGGCGAGCTGCGCGCCAATTTCCAGCAGAAATTTCACCAGCGGCAGCGAAACAGGAATTATCTTCGCGGCTACACCGATTCAGGCGAATTTTCGTCAAGCGCGTGGCGCAGATCGCGCGCCAACGTGCGCACCGCTTCGATGCCCTGCCCGCCCGCGCGCACCATCGCCGAACCGACGATGAAACCGTCGACCAGATCGTTCATGCGCCGCGCATGTTCCGGCTTGCTGATGCCAAAGCCCATGACGAGCGGCACATTGTGAGCATGCTGGCGTACGCGCCCGATGAACTCGGTCAGTCCCCGCGGCAGATCCGTGCGCACGCCCGTGACCCCGGTCAGCGACACCACGTAGATAAACCCGGTCGCCTGCTGCGCCACAAGTTCGACGCGCGCCGCGCTGCTGGTCGGCGCGAGAAAGAAGACAAGGGCCAGCTCTTCCCACGCGCACAACTGCGCCAATTCCGCGGCTTCTTCCGGCGGCAAATCGGGCACAATGAAACCGTCCGCGCCCGCCGCTTTCGCCTCCTTGACAAACCGTTCCAGCCCGTAAGCCAGCAGCGGGTTGAGGTAGCCCATCAGCAGCATCGGCTGGTCGACGCCCCGCGCCCGCAGTTCGCGCACCGCATCGAGACACTGTTTGACCGTGATGCCGTTCTCTAGCGCAACCTGTGTCGCCGCCTGAATGAGCGGGCCATCCGCCAGCGGGTCGCTGAACGGAATGCCGATCTCAAAACCATCTACACCTTCCGCCGCCATCGCCGCGATCATCTCGACCGAGTCGGTATAGGTCGGATAGCCAATCGGGAAATACGGCAGGAAGGCCGCTCGTCCTTGTTCCTTCGCGCGTGAGAACAACGCGCTGATGCCTTGCATACCTCTCATGATTTCACCTGTTTGAGCAGCCATTCGTAGAGAGCCGGGTCGGCATAGGCGCGCCGCGCGGCATCGGTGTGGCCTTCTGCCTGATAACGGGTATAGGTGTATTCAATGCCGCACTCGTTGAGCTTGGCGATGACCGCATCTGAGCGATCCGTATGTACAATCGGGTCGCCTGCACTCTGGATGATCCACAGCGGCGTAGCGCCAATCGCGCACGGGTCAATCGGCTCCGGAATGAAGACTTCATGGTGGAGCGTCGTCCCCGCAACTGGCAGCATGGCCGCGAAGCGGTGCGGATTCCGAGTTACATACGACCACGCGCCATAACCACCCATGCTGAACCCGGTAATTGTGATGCGCCGTTCATCGACCCGGTGGTGGGCGAGGAAATTATCCAGCGTGGCGTCAAGCCGGCTGATCACCTGCCCCCACGACAGGTTCAACGGGCATTGCGGCGCAAGCACATACGCCGGGAGCGTGTTCCCCTGCTCCAGATAGGTACACACGGCGTACAGTTTGACGGGTTCGAGGTTGCTCCCGTCGCCGCGTTCGCCGGAACCATGCAGATACACGATCAACGGGTACGGCGCGCTGCCGCCCGTCGGTTCGTAGAGTAAATGCGGTAAGGGTTGGCTCATAGTTTTACCTCCAACAACGGTCGGGTGAGCGCCTCCAGACCCGCTTCGATCACTTCATTGGCGACGCGCACGCGAAACGCCCAGCTGGTCGGCTTAGCGTCATACGCCTCGGCAACCTGCGCCTGCTGCTGCTCATCAGCCGCCTTGTCCTGATACTGATCTGCCGACTCCCAATCTAGACCTTCGACTTCGACGGACTGGATTGAGAAGCCACCCCGCCATGCCAGCACCGCCCATTCGGCATCCGTCCCCATTGGGCGAATTGGCTGGCTGTTCTGCAGGATAAACCGCGCCGCCGCCAGACTAAACCCTGACCCGGCATGCCCTGCATCCGACGTGAGCTGTTCGGTGGTTGCAAGTGAGGTCGCAAAGGCGGCGGGTGTGCGCCCGATCGCCGTGAAGTCGGCGCGTGAAAGCTGCTCCACCGTCTGCGCCAGTTCGTCCGGGAGGCGTTCATGCCAGCGCACCAGCCGATCCGCATCGACATAGTGGATGTAGTCCGCGCCTATAGCGACGCCTGCGCGCAGCCACAGCCCCCCCCATTCCCTCCACCACCGATATCGCTCCCTACCGCCGCCGGATCGCTGCGACCACCGCCGACTGTCCACCAGCGTACCAGACGCCCCTCCTCGCCGCGTGGCATCCATGTGAGCACGAGCGCCGTCGTCACAAGCGCCCCGCTTCCAGATCATCGAAGAACTTACTGACGACCGGCCCTTTGGCAAAGCCGAAGTTCAGCCCCGCCGCACCTGCCCGATCATAGAACCCCATTGTCAAGCCTTCATGCAGCGTGAGCGACTCGACCGGGCGCTCCGTCGGCGCGACGAACACATGCACGATCACGTCGAGTTCACCGGGAATGCTGCGATCCGGGCAGGTGTAGGTGTACCAGTGGCGGATCGGCAAATCGAGTTCGAGTTCTTCCTGTAATTCGCGCCGCGCTGCCACTTCAAACGACTCATCTTCTGGTTCGACTGCACCGCCGAAAATCGTCCAGTGGCCGGGATACTTAATCGCCGGGTTGTAGTCGCGCTGCTGCAAGAGCGCCTCGCCCTGCGCGTTGTACGGGATCACGCTCACCATATGCTTTGTAGCGACCATCAGCCCAGCGCCTTGATCACCGTGTCGAGGTCTTTGTCACCGCGCCCGGAGAGGTTGATGAGCACGATGCGTGTCTTTCGGCATGGTCGGCGCGCGCTTGATCGCCTCGGCGACGGCGTGCGAGCTTTCCAGCGCCGGGATGATCCCTTCCAACTTGGACAGCGTTTGCAGCGCGTTGAGCGCTTCGTCATCGGTGGCGTAGGTGTAGTAGGCGCGTTCGCTCTGGCGCAGGTAGGCATGTTCCGGCCCCACCGAGGCGTAATCCAGCCCGGCTGAGATGCTGTGCGTGTTGACGATCTGCCCGTCTGCGTTCTGCATAACGAACGACTTCGTCCCCTGCAGCACGCCGATCCGCCCGATGTTCGGGTCGGCAAAGCGCGCCGCGTGTTCACCGCCGCTGATGCCGTGCCCGCCCGCCTCCACGCCGATTAGTTCGACGTATTCATCCTCGCGGAAAGCGTGGAACAGTCCAATCGCATTGCTGCCGCCGCCCACACACGCGATACACACATCCGGCAGGCGTCCCGCTTCTTGCACGATCTGTTCCCGTGCTTCGATGCCGATCACGCTCTGGAAATCGCGCACCATCATCGGGTACGGGTGCGGGCCGAGCGCCGAACCGAGCAGATAGAACGTCGTTTCCACGTTCGTCACCCAGTCACGGATCGCCTCATTGATCGCATCTTTGAGCGTCTTGCTGCCGCTCTCCACGGGAACGCACGTCGCACCGAGCAGCTTCATGCGGAAAACATTCGGCTGCTGCCGCGCCATATCGACGCTGCCCATGTACACGATGCATTCCAGCCCCAGCAGCGCCGAGGCGGTCGCGCTGGCGACGCCATGCTGCCCCGCGCCCGTCTCCGCCACGACGCGCTTTTTGCCCATGCGCTGAGCGAGCAGCGCCTGACCGAGCGCATTGTTGATCTTGTGGGCGCCCGTGTGCGCCAGGTCTTCGCGCTTGAGGTAGATCTGCGCCCCGCCCAGATGATCGCTCAGGCGCTTGGCATACGTAACCGGCGTCGGGCGTCCCGTGTAGGTGCGCTGCAAATGCGCCAGCCGCCCCTGAAATTCGGGATCGGCCATCGCTTCGCGGTAGGCGATCACCAATTCGTCCAACGCGGGGATCAGCGTTTCTGGCACAAACCGCCCGCCGAAATCGCCAAAATAGCCGCGCTCATCAGGGACGTTCGTCGTCCCCGTCTTGATATAGTCTCCGGTCACTCGATTAGCCCTTTGGCTCTCAACATGCGTAATTTGTCTTCGGGAACACTGGCGCGGATTTCGTCGTGCGGATCTTCAGTCAGATAATCATTGCCAAACACAATGAAATCATCTGTTACGTTGAGCAGCCCGTCCCAATTTTCAAGGTTCAGGTCGTGGGCGGCCGCGTACACCATCATCCGAATCTCGTCCCACTTATCGTCCAGCCGCGCGCGCTGAACGAAGTGCTCATATTCACGGGGCGGCGAGAAACTCACTTGGATAAACCGTTTATCAGCATCGGTTTCCCATATAAACGATCGATAGCTGCGTTCGAGCGTCACCCGCGCCCATTCCTGCTGTACCACTTCCGGTACCAGTGTCAGCAGCATGCTGTCACCCGCCACCGCATCAAAATACACCTCGAGATTGCACCAGCGCGTTTCTTGCCGTGTTTCCACATCAATTTGCATAATCTGGTGCAGCACTTCGACCCGCAGGCTCGCCCGTGCTGCCTTGCTGACCTGTTCGTCGGTTTCACCCTCACGCGGCGGTTCATAGATGACACGGGGATTCGACCTATCCGGATCTTCAGTGATAATGCTTTTCAGCCTATCCCCGTCATACTGGTAGATGGTTTCAGTGCGATAGTTTGTCGGTTGGAACATGGCTTGACTAACCATCGGCTCGAACTGCGCTGACCACTGTTCTTCCGTGCCCAACATTTTCGCCAGTTGGCGCTGCTGATCCATCGCGTGATCCCAACGAGACTGGGCTTCGGCACTCAACGGGCGCGGGCGTGCTTGATTGATCAACGCTATGCGGGCCAGGCGTCCCCGTTCATCGTAGTGATAACCCTCAAAGAGAAAGTTAGCCCGCCCATTACCCGCCACACAGGCAGCGTAGTCCTGCGGGCGCTCATCCATTCCCAGGCGCAAGCGCCCAAACTTCCCCAAATGATAGCGCCCCACATAGAGTTCAATGCCGAATTCCGCCACCTCGATCACGTTTTCGCCGTAGGAATAGAAGCTGCACAGGCGCGGTTCCGCTTCTGATTGAAACAGCGCCGCGTAAATGATCCGCTCTTGGGCATCGTATCCATAAGCGTAAAAGGTATAGGCCTCGCTCGGCTCATCGTCGAGCAGCGTGCCGGGTGTCTCATTGAAGCGCCGATAAAAGTCCGCTTGCAGTTCAAACGCCGACTCAACCGAGTAGCGCCAGCGCACAATGTTCGCCTCGGCTTCGGCGTCAAGCAGGTTAAGCGTGACCTTCAGCGCGTCGAACCGCGCTTCCAGTTCGGCGAATAACGCGTCCGGACTCATGTCGCTTTCGCCGCCTCAATGAACGCCTTGACCTTCGCGGCGTCTTTGCGCCCCGGCTGATCGCCTTCCACGCCGCTGGCGACATCCACGCCCCACGGCTGCACCGCCTTGACGCGCTCGCCCACGTTCTCCGGCGTGAGTCCGCCCGCCAGCATCAGCCGCGTACTGATGGCGTTGACGGCGACCGCGATCTCGTCGGCAATCGACTGCCCGGTACCGCCGAACTCTCCCGCCTTATAGGCGTCCAGCAAAATTGACGGGATGCGCGTGTTCGTCAGCGGAAACTGCCCATAGTAGCTCACATCATCCAGCGCCTCGGCTTTACTGCGTGGGCGAATCGCCTTGAACGCGATGCCGCGCATCTCGCGCAGCATCTCAAACGACTCGTCGCCGCTCAACTGCGCGAAGTTCAAGCCCACCTGCTCCATCGTCACGGAAATGCGGCTCACGATGTCGTTGACGAACACGCCCACCAGCAGCGGGGTCGCCGCGCCGAGCTGCGCGCGCAGTGCCGTCGTCAGTTCCCGCGCCGCCGCCGGTTCGATGTAACGCGCACTCTTCTTGAAGAAGTTCAATCCGAGCATATCCGCGCCCGCTTCTGCCGCGACTAAAGCGTCTTCCAACGTCGTGATCCCGCAAATCTTGACTATCGTCATGGTCGCCCCACACTGCTGAATAACCGCACTTGTTCGGCGATCTTACCCGCTTTGACCAGCCCTTCGCCAACCAGAATCGCGTGCGCGCCGAGTTCCGCCATCCGCTGGACATCCTCCAGCGAGCGGATCGCGCTCTCTGCGACCAGTGTCACTTCCGGCGGCACCAGCGCGGCGATCCGTCCTGTCGTGTTCAGGTCTTCGCGGAAGGTCTTGAGGTCACGGTTATTCACACCGATCAGCGTCGCGCCGATCTTCAGCGCGCGTTCCAGTTCGGCCTCGTTGTGGACTTCGACCAGCGCCGCCATCCCGAGCGATTCGATCAGCGCGTGCAGGTCAGCCATGTGCGCATCTTCCAGCGCCGCGACGATCAGCAGGATCGCGTCTGCGCCCGCTGCCCGCCCCTCGTAGACCTGATACGCATCAACGATAAACTCTTTGCGCAAAATGGGCGTCGCAACGACCGCGCGCACTGCCCGCAGGTAATCCATGTGGCCTTGAAAGAAGTCCTGATCGGTGAGGATCGAGATCGCCGCCGCGCCATTGGCCGCGTAGATTTCGCCCAGCGCCACCGGATCGAAGTCCGCGATCAGCACGCCTTTGCTCGGCGACGCCTTCTTGATCTCGGCAATCAACGCGACCGTGTCTCGCCGGAGCCCTGCTGTGAACGGTTTCGGAGGCGGCGCGACCTGGGCAGCGGCGATCATCTCCGACAGCCGCGCCCGATCTGCGTCTACCTCTTCGACCTTCCGCGCCAGAATTTTGTCTAAAATCGTATCCGTCTTGACGAACATACTCGTCCCTTGATTGAAAAGATGATGAACCACAGAGAACACGGAGAACACAGAGTAAAAAGCTGAATTATGGAGTCGCAGAGTATCCTTGCTGCTTAATCAAAACACGCTACTTTCTCTGCGCTCTTGGCGTTCTCTGCGGTTCACATCTTTTTGTCCGATCCTCTGTGTTCTCTGTGCTCTCTGTGGTTAACAGTCTTTACGCCACCGTCTGTGATGCGAACGTCTGGCTGTGCGCAATCAACGCGTCCAGCTTGCCGAGCGCCGCGCCGCTGTCGATCACCTGCGCTGCCTGCGCCAGCCCGTCCGACAAATCCGCTGCCGTGCCCGCCGCGACCAACGCCGCCGCCGCGTTGAGCAACACCACGTCCCGCTTGGCATCCGTGATTTCGCCGCTCAAGATACCGCGCAGAATGGCTGCATTCGTCGGAGCGTCACCGCCGAGCAGTTCGGAGATGTGCGCGCCACGGAAGCCGTAATCTTCCGGGTTGATGTCGTAGGTCGTCACCTTGCCGTCGCGCAGGTGGCTGATGTGATTCGGCCCGGTCGTCGTCAGCTCGTCAAGGTTGCCGTAGCCGCACACCACCAGCGCTGAGGTCGAGCCGAGTTCGCCGAGCACGTGCGCCAGCAGATCGGTCAGATCCGGCGCGAACACGCCCATCAACTGCCGCTGCGCGCCCGCCGGATTCGTGAGCGGGCCGAGGATGTTGAAGATCGTGCGCAGGCTCAGCTCACGGCGCACGCCGATGGCGTACTTCATCGCCGGGTGCAGCTTGGCCGCGAACAGAAAGCCAATGCCGACCTGATCGACACACTGCCCCACCTGCTCCGGCGTCAAATCGAGGTTGACGCCCAACTGCGCCAGCACATCGGCGCTGCCGCACTTACTCGACGCGGCGCGGTTGCCGTGTTTGGCGACGCGCACGCCCGCCCCTGCTGCCACAAACGCGACCGTCGTGCTGATGTTGAACGTGCCGCTCTTGTCGCCGCCCGTGCCGCAGGTGTCGAGCAGTTCGCCGTCCACGCTGATCGGCACGCGGTGCGCGTTCGCCCGCATCGCCCGCGCGCTCCCGGTGATCTCGTCACGCGTTTCGCCTTTCATGCGCAAGCCCATCAGATACGCGGCGATCTGCGCTTCGGTCGCGCCGCCGCTCATGATTTGATTCATGACCAGTTCGGCCTCATCCGGCTGCAAGTGCCCAAATTTACTGACGATGTCGATGGCTTTCTGAATATCCATGCTAGACCGCCTGTTCCGGCACGCGGACTTCGAGGAAATTCTGGAGCAGGCGCTTGCCGCCTTCCGTCAAAATGCTCTCCGGGTGGAACTGCACGCCGTAGACCGGGTGTTCCTTGTGCCGCATCGCCATGATCTCGCCGCTGTCCGCGTAGGCGGTGACTTGCAGCGAATCGGGCAGCGTGCTCTCTTCGACAATCAGACTGTGGTAGCGGGTCGCTTCAAACGGGCTCGGCAGCCCAGCGAACAGCACGTCGCCATTGTGCTGAATCTGGCTCGTCTTGCCGTGCATCAGCTTGCCCGCCCGCTTGACCACGCCGCCATACGCCTGCCCGATGCTCTGATGCCCGAGGCACACGCCGAGGATCGGCGTCGTCGCGCCAAATTCGCGGATTACGTCCAGCGAGATGCCCGCATCATCGGGATCGCCGGGTCCGGGCGAAATCACGATGTGCGACGGGTCGAGTGCGCGGATCTCGTCGAGCGTGATCTGATCATTGCGCACTACGCGTAAATCCGCGCCCATTTCGCCCAGATACTGCACGAGGTTATAGGTAAAGCTGTCGTAGTTATCGATCACGAGGATCATGTTGTTTCGCCTCTAGTTCAGTTACTGCGGAAGTCCGCAAGCCTTCGAGATGTAAGCAGTCATCGACTGCGACAAGTTTCCAACTGTCACCGCTGCGCCGCATGGTCGTCACCGACGTATTGCCGAGATTCACCGCCAGTGGGTTGTAACCGGGGAACAGGTCTTCCATCAACACCTTGAGCGCTGTCGTATGCGTGAGGATGCCGACGGTTTCGCCCTTCGCCTGGGCCAGCACATCGGCAAACGCCGCCTTCATGCGCACCCGCACATCCTCGCGCGATTCGCCACCGGGTATACGGTAGGTGTCCGCGTCTTTGAGCATGGCCGCGTATTCGTCCGCGTACCATTTGCGCATTTCGTCGAGCGTCAGCCCCTGCCACAAGCCGATATTGCGTTCGCGCAGTCGTTCATCCGGGATGAGTTCAAACGTGCCGAAGCGTGAGAGAATTTCCGCCGTTTGCAGCGCCCGCTTCAGATCGCTGGTGTACAAGGCCGTCATGCCAATCGACCGCATAAAGCGCGCCAGTGCTTCGGACTGCTGCCGACCATGTTCGTTCAGCGGGACAGCAACCCACCCCTGCCAGCGTTCCAGCTTGTTCCAATCGGTTTCGCCCGGACGAATGAAAATGATGCGCTCGACTGCCATGATTTGAACCTGTCCCCTTTAGAGTAAGCCCTGTTCAGCGCGGCGAATGGTCAGGATCATCGCGCGCGCCTTATGGAGCGATTCTTCATACTCCGTCGATGGTACACTATCCGCCACCAAACCCGCACCTGCCTGAATGTAAATCATGTCGCGCTGAATCAGCGCCGCGCGGATGGTGATGCAGGTGTCCATTGAGCCGTCAAAGCTGAAGTACCCCACCGCCCCGCCATACACCCCGCGCCGCGTGCCTTCCAACTCTTCGATGATCTCCATCGCGCGGACTTTGGGCGCGCCACTCAGCGTGCCCGCCGGGAGCGTCGCCCGCAGCAGATCAAAAGCGTTCATGCCCGCGCGCAGATTGCCCTGCACGTTGCTGACGATGTGCATGATGTGGCTGTAGCGTTCGATGTACTTCATATCAGTCACCTTGACCGTGCCGTATTCGCACACGCGCCCGAGGTCGTTGCGCCCCAGATCCACCAGCATGATGTGTTCGGCAACTTCTTTGGGGTCGGCCAGCAGTTCAGTTTCGAGGCGCTGGTCGTCGGCCTCGTCGCGGCCCCGCGGACGCGAGCCAGCAATCGGGCGCGTGGTGGCGATGCCGTCTTCGAGGCGCACCATCATCTCCGGCGACGCGCCCACCAGCGTGAACTCTTCGCTGAAGCGCAGCAGAAACATATACGGCGACGGATTGGTCGCCCGCAGCGCGCGGTAAATCGTGAGCGGCGAGGCGGTCGTCTTGCGGCTCAGGCGCTGGCTCAGCACGATCTGGAAAGCGTCACCCGCCGCTATGTACTCTTTCGCCTTGAGCACCCCATCTTCGAACTGCTGGCGCGTCATGGTCGATTGCAGCTCTTCGTCGACGGGCGCGGGGTTTTCCTGCGGCAGCACGAGCGGCTGACGCAGCGCGGCGACAATCTCGTCAATGCGGCGTACCGCATCATCGTAGGCGGCGTCGGCATCGCCCTCGTTGTGCGCGTTCGCCAGCACGATCAACTGGTGCTTGGCATGATCGAAGATCACGAGCGTGTCGATCAGCATGAAGGCGAGATCCGGCACGTCGAGTTCACGCCGCGCCGTAGTGGGCAGGCGTTCGAAGTAGCGGACGATGTCGTAGGCGAGGTTGCCGACTGCGCCGCCGACGAAACGCGGCAGCCCTTCGAGGCGCACGGGCGTCACGCGGGTGAACTCGCGCTCGACCACATGCAGCGGATCTTCCCCAGCGGCCAGCGGCCGCGTTTCGGTTTCGCCGTGATAGGTGCGCGTGATTACGCCGTCTTTCACGGTGATCACGCCCTTGGGGTTGACGCCGAGGAACGAATAGCGCCCGACCTGTTCGCCGCCTTCCACACTTTCCAGCAGGAAGGAGACTTCCCCCATCTGCGTGAGCTTGAGGTAGACGGACACAGGCGTTTCGAGATCGGCGAGCTGCGTTTTGTACACGGGGACAAGATCGCCTTGCCCGAACAAGGTATGGACTTGTTCGCGGCTCGGCAGAATGTCGGAACGGACTTGCGGATACGTCAAGGTCATGGTTGGTGTCTCCACTCTTTCGCGTCGTCGCCGACGCAAATAAAAACCCCTTCCCGCGTCAAGGACGAGAAGGGGTTCCCGTGGTGCCACCTTGTTTGCCGACTTCGCCGAAGCGAAAACGACCACTCTCAAGAGTACGGGCGTCACCGCCGATACTCCGCGCCTTGATAACGGGTACGCTCTCCCGGTGACCGCTACTTAGGATTAAGCCTGTTCGCCGTCACAGCTCCCCAGTCCATTCGACATCTGCGCGTGTACCGCCCTCTCAGCTCTGGGCGACTCTCTGTGACACCGCTTTGATGTGTACTCGTCTGGATCGACGCTTTTGACCTATGTGTAATTGCGCAACAGCATAGCGATATTCCGAAAACGTGTCAAGTTATTCAAAAGTCGACTGGACAAAGCGCATGCCCGCTAAGATTTGTTCAACCCGTTCTTCGCTCAACGAGCCAATATAGTCGCCAAGCTGTGTTTTGAGCACGGTTGATACTTTGGAGACTTCGACCACGCTGGATTTGGGCAGATTGGCTTCCCCGACCTCAAGCAGCACATTCCCTGGCAGACTTACGCGCTTCAGATTCGACGTCAAGGCGCAGGCCACTACCGTTGGTATACGACTGTTGTTTAAGACCGTCGCCTGCACGATGACATAGGGATGGGCTATCCCCGACTCAAATCCATCAAGATTGGATATCCAATAGATGTCCCCTTGCTGAATAGGGACATGATCGGCAGGCAAACTCATTCCGGCGTCGCCACCATTTCGAGCCGCACTTCGCCCGCCTGCGACTCGCCCGGTTGCAGCGTGAACACGCCGGATTCGTCAATACCACGCGCCAGCAGATTGAATCCGTCATTGACGTTCGTCATGGGTTCGAGCGCGAAGAACGGCTGACCCACCGGAGCATACAGCAGCAGGTGGCGGTAGATCGGGTCAGCGCGCATGAGCAAACCCACGTTCGCCGAGGGGAACTGCATAAAGGCGGGGGCATCGACCACGCGCCCGGTCAGCACGTCATTGATCTCGTCGTTGCCGAGCGCGCGCGGCTGCTGAAAATTGAGGCGATTGGTCAGCAGGACGGGGCCACCCTCCGCGAGATAGTTCACGAGGTTGAACTGCTGCTCGCACGGAACCATCACTTTGGGCTCCGCCTCCGGGCGCACGAAATACGGGTGGAAGCCGAAACCGCCCGGCATCGGTCGTGTGTCCTCATTTTTGAGCGTCAGCCGCCACACAAAATCCCGCCCTTCCAGCGCGTATTCTGCGCGTGCGGAAAACTTGAACGGGTAATTCATGTCGGCATAGTCCGCCGAGCTGATCGTTAGGTAGACATGGCGGTAGCTCTGGCTTTCCACCTGCCACACGCGCTTGCGCACATCGCCGTGCCGCGCCGTGCCATCGTCTTTCTCGGTGCGCATCTGGTACGTCTGCCCGTTGAAGCGCAGCACACCATCGCGGATGCGGTTGCACCACGGCAGCATGATGAAATTCGCCGCCTTGCTCGAATTGCCATAGTCCTCGGGCGCAGTCGGCCGCATGAGATCGACCCAGTCCTCGCCCACCCGCACCCGCCCGTACGCGGTCGACGCGCCGGTTTCCGGTAAAATCCCCACCTGCCAGAATTCGTTTTCCAGTGCGACGACGTTCACGTTCTGCGTCCTCTCCATGCGCTGACCCAATACCGTCTAGCATACCCGATTTCAGGGGAAACGGCGCGGAACCTAACGGCAGTCCCATTGCCGACGGCAATGTGCACCTAGAAGTGCACAAAACACCTCAAACACGGATTGCAAGTTGGTTGTGGTGGTTTGCGGACGCGATAAATCGCGTCCCTACGAGAAGGCGGTGTTAGTGTAGGGACGCAATTCATTGCGTCCGCTGCAAATGGGCAAGGCAAGCAATCCCTAAACCACACGAAGATCGGACGAAAGTTGCGGCATGCTTTCCCCGAATTCGCTCATGAAGTATAATTATTCCTGAACAGAGGTTCTAATAGGCAGGGACAAATGGCGCTGACCAACCGCGAGATTGCGGACTTGTTCGATACGATTGCCGATATGCTGCAAATCAAAGGTGAAATCATTCACCGTGTCATGGCCTACCGTAACGTCGCGGGCGCGGTGCGCGAACTGCCGCGCGACCTGCGGGCGATTGCCGCCGATGGGGAACTGGAAACAATTCCGTTTGTCGGCAAGATCATCGCGGAAAAGCTGACCGAGCTCCTCGAAACGGGTCAATTGGAATTCTACAACCGCCTCGCCGAAGAAGTGCCGCCGGGCGTGGTCGAGATTCTGCACGTCAACGGCGTCGGTCCGAAAAAGGCCAAGCAGTTCTGGGACGCAGGCATCACCACGCTCGCAGCGTTGGAAACTGCCGCGACCGAAGGCAAGCTGCGGGATATGGCGGGCATGGGCGCGAAATCCGAGGCCAAAATCCTCGAAGGCATCGAATCCTACAAGCGGCGCGCGGCCAATACCCGCATCCGCCTTGGCGACGCGCTGCCCACCGCCGAATCGATCCTCAGCCGCCTGATGGCGCTGCCGAGCGTGCTCAAGGGTGAAATCGCCGGGAGCATCCGCCGCGGCAAGCCGACCATCGGCGATGTCGATCTGCTGGTCGCCAGCTACGACGCCAAGCCGATCATGGATACGTTCGTCACGCTGCCGGAAGTCTCGCGCGTGCTCGGTCACGGCGACACCAAGAGCAGCATTGAAACGCACAGCGGCCTGCAAGTCGATCTGCGCGTGCTCGCGCCAGAGCGTTGGGGTACAGCGATTCAGTATTTCGGCGGGTCGCAGGCGCACAACATTCACACGCGCGAACTCGCGCTGCAACAAGGCTATTCGCTCAACGAACACGCGCTGACGCCGGTCAATGGCGGCGATCCTCTGCTGTTCGACAGCGAAGAAGCCCTGTACGAATTCCTAGGTTTGCAATGGGTGCCGCCCGAAATCCGCGAGGATTGGGGCGAGATCGAAGCGGCGCAGGCGAAGAAAATCCCCACACTCATCACGATCAACGACATCCGTGCCGATCTGCACATGCACACCACGTGGAGCGACGGCAAGCTCTCGATCCGCGAGATGGCGGAGGCAGCGATCAAGCGTGGACGCGAATACATCTGCATCACCGACCACTCGAAAAACGCGACCATTGCTAACGGCCTTTCGGTCGAACGCCTGCTGGCCCAGCGCGAGGAAATTCGCCGCGTGGATGCCGAGCTGCGTCCGTTCCGCGTGTTTCACGGCGTCGAATTGGAGATCAAAGCGGATGGTGATCTCGACTACCCGGATGATGTGCTCGCCGAGTTAGATTTTGTCGTCGCGTCACTGCATGTGGGTTTGCGCCAACCGCGCGAACAGGTCACCGCACGGCTGCTCAACGCGATTCGCAACCCGCACGTCGATCTGATCGGGCATCCGCGCGGGCAGTTGGTCAATGAGCGCGACCCCGCCGATCTCGACATGGACGCCGTGTTCGCCGCCGCCAAAGAGAGTGGGATAGCGCTGGAAATCAATGCCAACCCGCACCGCCTCGATCTGGAAGCGTCGCTCGCCCGCCGCGCCGCCGAACTCGGTATCTGGATCGCCATCGACACGGATGCCCACAGCGAAGCTGATATGGACAACCTGCGTTACGGCATCACGACCGGGCGGCGCGCCTGGCTGACCGCCGCCAACGTCATCAACACGTGGCCGCTCGCCACGTTTGAGCAGTGGATTGCCGGGAGGGGGAAAGCATGAGTCATGTCCAGATGCCGGAAAACCGGCGCAAGCGACCAGATCGGAAGACCAGCGGCCTCTACCTGCCCGCGTGGTCGATTGCGGCCATGCTGCTGATTGTGATCGCCATCGTCGTCGCGCTGGTGACATTGTTGATCACGCTCGGCGGCGGGACTCCCGCCAGCGGCGATCCCCGCGTGGTGATCATCACCGCCGTGCCGACCGAGACGCCCCTGCCCTCGCTGGCAACCGTCACGCCGAATCCCACCGCTATCCCACAAGGCGGTGCGGCGGGTGGCACAACCATCCCCGTACCAGAGTTCGCGCTCGAAGGGCCGACGCTCCAGCCGATTATCTTCACGCCCACGCCGCTGACCATCGCCGTCGGCGTAACCGTGCGCAATGACGCGGACGGGCTGAATGTGCGTGAAGCACCCGGCCTCGACCAGACGATTCTGTTTCAGGCGGAACAAAACGCCCTCTTCCGCGTGATCAGCGGGCCGGAACAGGCCAGCGATATCACGTGGTGGAAGATCGAAGACCCCAACGACCCGACGCGCAGCGGCTGGGCCGCCGCCGATTATCTGATTGCACAGCCGTAGGAGAGGAACATGTCGGTCGATGTCAATCAACGCGCCCATGAACTGCGCGAACAACTGCATTACCACAGCTATCGCTACTATGTACTGAGCGATCCCGTCATCACCGACGGCGAATTTGATCGGCTTTATAACGAGTTGGTTGAACTAGAGAAGGCGCATCCCGAACTCATCACGCCGGATTCGCCGACGCAGCGTTCCGGCAGCGATGTCTCGGAAGACTTTCCCAAAGTCCGGCATCCCGCGCCTATCCTCAGCTTATCCAACGTCTACAACGCCGATGAAGTCCGCGCGTGGGAAGAACGCAATTTGCGGTTGCTGCCCGCTGGGACACAGTTGGCCTATACCGTCGAACCCAAGCTGGACGGCCTGACCGTTGTGCTCACCTACGAGAACGGCGTGCTCACGCAGGCAGCGACGCGCGGCAACGGCGAAATCGGTGATGTGGTTACACCCAACATCAAGACGATTCGCACTGTGCCGCTGCGCATTCCCGCGCACCCCAACGGCAAGCCCGCGCCGCAGCGACTGGTTGTGCGCGGTGAAGTTATGTTCCTCAAGCGGGATTTTGATGCGCTCAACGAGCGGCAGGCCGCCGCGGGGCTGCCCGTGTTCATCAATGCGCGGAATGCGGCGTCCGGCGCGCTTAAGCAAAAAGATTCCCGCATCACCGCCACTCGACCGCTAACCGCGTTCCTCTACCAGATCGTCGAGCTTGTGGGAATCACGCTGGATAAACAGTGGGATATGCTGGATTACCTGCGGGATATGGGGTTTCAGACCCCGCCGAACAGTGCGCTGTATCCAACGTTATCCGACGTTATCCAGCAGATACCCGCGTGGGAATCCCGCAGAAACACACTCGATTTCGAAATTGATGGCGTCGTCATCAAGGTGAACGACCTGCGCGTCGCCGGAGAGCTCGGCGTTGTGGGAAAAGACCCACGCGGCGCGACCGCCTATAAATTCCCCGCGCAGGAAGGCACGACTAAGCTGCTCCGCCATGTGGTGAGCATTGGCCGCACCGGCCGTGTGATTCCCAACGCGCAGTTGGAGCCCGTGTTCGTCGGCGGCACGACCATCAGCAATGCGACACTGCACAACTACGACATCGTCGCCGCGCTGGATATTCGCGTCGGCGATACAGTCGTCGTCAAACGCATGGGGGACGTGATCCCCAACGTGACCGCGCCGGTCGTCGCCCTGCGGGATGGCACCGAGCAGGCCATCCAACCGCCCGCGCACTGTCCCTTCTGCAGCACGCCGATCATCCGTCCCGAGGGGGGCGTTGATTTCTACTGCCCGAATCTCCACTGCCCGGAACGCATCTTGCGGCAGGTCGAATTCTTCGTCTCACGCGGCGCGCTGGATATCGACGGTATGGGCTCGCAGACCGTCAAAACGCTGATCGACAAGGGACTGATCCACGACGAGGCCGATATCTTCGCCCTGCGCGCCGATCAACTGCTGGAATTGGAAGGCTTTGCCGACAAAAAGGTGCAAAAGCTGCTGGCCTCTATCGAGACCGCGAAAACCCGCCCGTTTGAGCGCGTGCTAACCGCGCTCGGCGTGGAAGGCGTGGGCAGCACCGTCGCCGCTGACCTCGCCGCGGCCTTCGGCTCGATGGATCGGTTACTGACGGCCACCCTCGAAGAAGTGGACGCCGTCGAAGGCATCGGTGAGGTGCTGGCGCGTGGGATAGTGGAGTGGTTTGCCGACCCGTATCACCGGGCCGTGTTGGATAAGTTGATCACAGCGGGTGTTAACATGCGCGCCGAGGAACGGATCGCGGCGGGCGACCAGTTAGCCGGAATGACGTTTGTGCTGACGGGGACGCTGCCCACGCTCACCCGTGAGCAGGCGGAAGAGCTGATCATGGCGCACGGCGGCAAAATCAGTGGGAGCGTGAGCAAAAAGACGAGCTACGTGCTGCTGGGTGACTCACCGGGGAGCAAAGCGGAAAAAGCCGCCAAGCTCGGCGTGCCCATCATCAGCGAGGATGAACTGCGCGGCTTGATCGGCGGTTAAGTCGCGACCTTGCGGCTGTCAATGTAGTCCTGCACCTCATCGACCGTGAGGTGCAGGGTACGGTCGTTGTGGTTCAGAAATTCGACGATTTCGGGAATCGATTTCACAACCTTCAAGTGATCGGACCCGACCATCTGAATGATCACCGACACACCAAAGGTGACAACACTCTTTTCGCTGCCGAGCAGCAGCATCCACCCGGTATTGGGATGCATGGACGTATACCCAAACTGGCGCAGCTGCGCAATGGACGGAATCTTGATCGATGGGGAATGGACATCGACGATGGTATGCACCGGTGCTAGCCCCTCATCATGGTTGCGCAGCTGCAGCTCTTTGACTGCCGCGACATCCGCCCCGGTCACCTGCCCATAGGCGTGAAAATACACGACCCGCTTTTCGACCATCCAGGTCGCTTCAATCGGCATGTTGCTTCCTCAATCTAAACGGTCTTTAGGCTTCGCGAATGCGTGCATCCGCCCAATCGAGGGCAGTACCTACGGCGAAGGCGAGTGACGGATCGTTCGTGGTCAAAAACTCGACGGCTTCGTCGACCGTCCGCGCATTCTTGTACTCATGGATGTTGTTAAGCTGTTTAAGCAGCGACACGGTGAACGGAATCAGGCGCGTGGACGCATTAACGACCACCGTCCAACCGACTTTCTCGTTCAGAGCGCCAAACGCCCGCTGCCGGGCCTGCATCAGAGACGGCATGATCACGGTCTGGGGATCAAGATCGATGATCATATGCACCGGGCCAATCCCGTCCACATATTGTTGATACTGCGTATCGAGGATGTCTTCGATGTCAGCATTCGACACCGCGTCCGTAATCGAGAGGTAGATAACACGCTTGTCTAAGAGCCAGGATGTCGTCAGCGGCATAGGTCGAACCTTTGTATAACAAATTCGTAATCACTATACGTCCAAGTTCAACGTAAGAAATCCGCCGAACGGCTAGGTAGGATAGGTGGATTTCGCCTAGCCACCTGTGCCTACCCGCCCTGTGATACAATGCAAATTCATTCGCATGTCTAAGCAAAGGCCGTCTATGTCAGCGCGTATCGTCATCAAAGCCGACCGGGAAAAACCGATCATTAATCAGCATCCGTGGGTCTTTTCCGGCGCCATCGATGAGTTGAAAGGCCGTCCCGCCCCCGGCGATATCGTCGATGTGGTCTCCAGCAAAGGCAAGTTCCTCGCGCGCGGCTACTGGAACCCAAAATCGCAGATTCAGGTCCGACTCCTCACCTGGCACGACGAAGTTATCGACGGGGAGTGGTGGGCCAAGATGATCGCGCGCTCGGTCGCGAGCCGTCGACCACTGGCGGTCAGCGGCGGCGCGCAGCGGCTGATCAACGCCGAGAATGACTACCTGCCCGGACTGATTGTCGATCGCTACGGCGACTGGCTCGTGCTCCAAGCCTTGACGCTCGGCATCGACCAGCGCAAGCAGGAGATCGCGACCATCCTCGCCGATCTGCTCCAGCCGAAGGGCATTTTCGAGCGCAGTGATGTGGATGTCCGCTTCAAAGAAGGCTTGCAGGAAGTGACCGGCGTGCTGTGGGGCGAAGAACCGCCCGAACTCATCAGCGTGGCAGTCGAAAAGCGCATCGAGTTTATCGATGTGCGCAAGGGCCACAAAACCGGAACCTACCTCGACCAGCGCGATAACCAGCTCATGCTCTCCGATTTCCTGTCGACCGATCCCAAGTGGGAGTCGCTGCGCCTGCTCAACCTGTTCAGCTACACGGGCGGGTTCGGCCTTTCCCATGTCGGCACGGTGACCAACGTCGATGCCTCGTTCGAGGTGCTCGAACTCGCCGAGAAAATCTACGCGCTCAACGGGTTTCCTGAACCTAATGTGGAATTCATTCAAGCGGATGTGTTCGAATATCTGCGCGATACCGTGGATCGCAAAATCCAGTATGACGTCGTGGTGCTCGACCCGCCTAAATTCGCGCACAACGCGCAGCAGGTCGACAAGGCGGCGCGCGGCTATAAAGACATCAATCTGAATGCGTTCAAAGTGATTGCGCCGGGGGGGTATTTACTGACGTTCTCGTGCTCTGGGGCGATCACGCGTGACCTTTTCCAAAAGATTGTGTTTGGCGCGCTGGCGGATTCCGGTCGGCAGGGGCAAGTTGTGCGCTATCTGAGCCAAGCGGAGGATCACCCCGTGGCACTCACCTTCCCCGAAGGCGAATACCTCAAAGGGCTGCTAGTGCGGGTGTTCTGAGTACACACTTTTCTTCGTAGGGACGAGGCATGCCTCGTCCTATTTTCTACAGAAGGATACAGAGGACAGGGCATGCCTTGTCCCTACAAAACCCTCTCATCAAGACAACTGTGCGCCTTTTTTTAGACGCCTTCTTGATGGCGTCCACAGTTTCCCTTTTCAAGAGCAGCAGACGCGATAAATCGCATCCCTACACAAGAACGGTCCTCGTTCCCACTACCGCTCCCGCGCGATCTGTTCCGCCGCCAACCTCTGAATGCGCTTATACGTGTCGTTCCACGTGATGTCGCTCAAACCGAGCTTGTCGCGAATCTGCTCCGGCGCGAGTCCGACGCGGAAGTCGCGCACGGCACAGGTCCAGCGCATCATCTCAAACGAGATCTTCATCGGCACGACGGCGCTCAGGTCCTCCAGCACATATTCGAGCGTCCGCGGCGAACAGTTGAAAATCACGTCTTTGGGCAGATACGCGCCGAGGTATTCGTCGAGCACATGCAGCCACGCCGGGCTGACCTCGATGATGCGCTCTTTGTACACGTCTTTCTGGCTCTTATGCCGCACGGTGATCGTCGGCGGATTGGCGCTGCGGTCAAGCATGGCGGGCGTCAGGCTGAGCGTCTCATTCTTCTTGATGCCCGTTTCCAGCAGCAGGCGGAACAGCGTTTCCGGGCGGGCATCCGGCTTGTCGCCGCGCCGCAGACTCGCCGCAAAGGCCAGCACCTCGTCGACCTCTTCGGGCGTCAGCACGACCGCCAGCGGTGCAGCCTGCGGCACTTGCAGCACCGCCCGCGCCGGATCAACTTCCAGCACATGGATCGCATTGAGCCATTTGAAGTACACTTTGAGCGTGGTCACGCGCCGGGCATAGGTCTTCTGGCTGCACGGGACGCCGCGCTCGTGCTGCATCCAGTGCAGAAACTCGTTGAGCCGCTCCGTGCTGAATGAACCAAGCGCGGCCTCGTCGCCCGCAAACTCGCTGAACACGCCCATGTCGGCGGTGAACGCTTTGAGCGTGTGCTGCGACTTGCCCTCGCGCAGCAGGAAGCGTTGAAACAGCGCGATCGTGTCTTTGAGGGCGCTGTGGCGGTTGAGGTCATTTTCCGACTGCGGCTGCGCCGGAAACATGGGGAGTTGGCGAACGTCAGACATACCAGTCCTTACGCACATCTATTCTAATTTCAAGGTAACACAAAGCCTTTTAGTTCGTCAAGACAACCGACAGGAACAATCCAACATGGGCAACATTTTTCACGGCGAGCGAGTCCGTTTGCGCGGAGTCGAAGAGTCGGACTTTGAACATTATTTCGCGTGGGAGCAAGACACCGACGGCTCGCGCATGGATTACGAGATCTGGTTTCCCACGTCGACCACCTCCCGCCGTGAATGGGTGCAAAGTCAGGCGCGCGTCACGGGTGAAGGGGACACTTTCCGCTTCACCATCGCCACCCTCGACGCTGTGGTCGTCGGTTCACTCAACACCCATACGGTCAACCGGCGTAATGGCACATTCAGCTACGGCTTCTTCATCGATGCTAACCACCGACGCAAGGGCTACGCCAGCGACGCGCTGCGCATCCTCTTCCGCTACTTCTTCCACGAACGCGGCTACCAAAAGGTCAACGCGGAGGTTTTCGCCTTCAACGAGCCATCAATGCGCATGCATGAGCATTTTGGCTTCACGCTGGAAGGCCGCTTGCGGCGCATGATCTTCACGCAGGGACAGCACCACGACGCACTGATCTACGGGATGACCCGCGAGGAATTCGAGACCAAACATCTCTAGCGGCGAAATGTCCACGCGTCACAGCCGTAGATCTCGCGTTCGAGCTGTTCGGCGTGCGCCCATTCATCGGGCGTAAGGTCACGAGAAGTCAGGCGCGCCAGAAAATCGACACCAAACGCTGCGCTGATGTGCTCGACGAGCAGCGACTTGAGCGGCGGGCAGCCGACGCCGCCGCACAGCCCATCGACCAGTGTCGTGGCATGCGCGCGTACATCGAGCTTGGCTGCCGCACGCGCTGCCTCGTCGGGATAGACTAGCACGTCGCAGATGGCGGCGATATCTCCGGTGAGCGGCAGCGATCCATGCTGCAGCATGCCACCTTTACGTCGCACCTGCGCGCTGCCGATCAGCTTTTGCCCTCAAACGTGATCTCGTAATGGGAAGGCGTCTCAAAGCACACGGGCGTGAGGTGCGCATCGTCGGTCATGCGGTCGGCGTTCGCCTGCAAGCCGAGTGCTTGCAGCCCGCTCAACAGCGCGTCACTGATGCGGCGGTAGCTCTCGATGATGCCGCCTGCCGCAATCGGGTGGTCAATCGGCAGCGCGAGACTGTACGTCAGCTCATGGCGATGCAAAATCGCGCGCCCGCCGGTTGGCCGCCGCACAATCTCCCACCCGCGTTCGTGCAAGCGCTCCACATCTGCTTCCCGCGCCCGCTGCCCATAGCCCAGCGACAAACAGGCCGGTTTCCACTGGTAAAAGCGCAGGGTTGGCGACACACCGCCTGCCGCGACTGCGGTGAGAATCGCCTCGTCGACGGCCATATTGCGCGCCCCACGCGTAGGGGGATCGTAGATCAAACGCCATTGCTCCACAGGCACTCACCCGTATACTAAGGTTTGTGAACGGAGATTTTAACCGATGAGTGATTTACCTCCTACGACCAACGACCTTGAACACACGCAGGTGAACCTGAATGTCGCGGCGGATATTCCCGCGCCGACCATTCCCCTGCCGCGCAAGCATGTCCCGGTCAGCTATGTGAATAATCCGCCACCACCCGCCCCACCCCGCCGCACCGGGTTGATCTTCGGCGCGGTCTTCACGGTGATAGCGCTGCTGGCGGTATTTGGCATTGGGACGGTGCTGGTGTTGAGCGCTGAAGCGCCTGCCATCACCCCGACGCCGATTGATATCGCGGCACTGCCGACCGCGGTCGACGCGCGTATTCACTACGACCCAGCGCTCCTGCCCACGCGCGCGCCCGTCGCCACCGCGCTGCCCACGCTCGTCGCCGATGCCGTCGACTTCAACGCTTGGAACGGCTCATCACGTCTCACGGTGCTCGTCATGGGGCTGGATCGCCGTCCCGGTTACACGGGCTTGGGCTACCGCACCGACACCATGATGCTGGTGAGCATCGACCCCGCGACCAACTCAGTCGGCATTCTCAGCATTCCACGCGACCTGTATGTGAATGTGCCGGGTTACAGCGCGCTGCAGCGCATCAACACGCCGATGGTGCTGGGCGAATACAACGGCGCGGGCGGCGGCCCCGAACTCGCTATGCAAACCGTGGAATACAATTTCGGCATCCGCGTGCAGCATTACGTGGTGGTCGATTTCGAAGCAGTCACCACACTGGTCGATGCCATCGGCGGCGTGGACATCAACGTGCCGCATCCGATCGCCGACTACCAGTTCCCCGACATGTATGATGGTTACGATCCGCTGGTGCTCAACCCCGGCTTGCAGCACATGGACGGCTACACCGCGCTGAAATACGCCCGCACCCGGCACGGCGACAGTGATTTTCAGCGCGCCGAACGCCAGCAGCAGGTCTTGTTCGCCGTGCGCGACAAAGTGCTCAGCGAGAACGCGATCCCCGGCTTACTGGTGCAGGCACCGTCCTTGTATGGCTCGCTCAGTCAGGATATTTCGACGGATCTGTCGCTCGACGAACTGATTCAGCTTGGCCTGTACTTGAAAGATGTACCGTTGGACAGCATCGAGACGGGTGTGATCGGCATTGACTATGTCATGGGTTACACCACGCCGGAAGGCGCGCAGGTCCTCGTGCCCAACCGCGCACTGCTCGCTGATCTGTTCACTGAGGTCTTTGGAGCGAATTACGGGGAATAACGTCAGCTAGGGATAGGCCTAATTCGCGTCTCCCCCTCACCCCAACCCCTCTCCCACGCAAGCGGGGAGAGGGGAGGCAAACAACGTTTTTGCTGGCTCCCCTCCCTGAATTCGGGGAGGGGCCGGGGGTGGGGTCAGAGAACTGTTATCCATAACTCACGTGGGGAATAAGTTCGAGACGCCCCAACTGGCAGCAAAAAAGGCGACCAAGTTGGTCGCCTTTTGGTGTCAAGTAAGCCCGCTATGCCGTGTGTTGCGATGTTTTGAACCTGCTTTCGCAGGTGGGAGTCTTGCTAGCTCTTGGGTCTTGGCTACGCGAGCCTATCACCTTACTTCTAGAACCCGACTCCCCATTATGGGGTGTTGGCTCAAAACCCGGCGCGACATCACGAACACAGCAGGTATCATCTTTATACCAGCCGCCTACAGGGCTGTAAAGGGTAAATGCAGGTCTTCACAAAGTCTTTAAATATGTCCTTATCCAGTGTTCGACAGGCTTTGCGGCCTGTACGCCCGCCCCCTATAATCAACCTAGCATGTGACTGGTATACAGGAGCTCTTTCGATGAATGATTCGCTGTTAAAAGGTGCGATTGCAGAATTTTTAGGGACGTTCACCCTCGTGTTTGTCGGCGCGGCGGTCGTGGCGACCGGGAATGGCCTCGTCGCGGCGGCGCTCGCCCACGGCTTAATCCTCGTGGGCATCATTCTGATGTACGGGCGCATTTCCGGCGCGCATGTCAACCCGGCGGTGACGCTCGGTCTGCTCGTCGGGCGGCAAATCACGCTCGACAAGGCGATCTTCTACTGGGTAGCGCAGTTAGTTGGCGGCATCGTCGCGGCACTCGTCCTCAGCCTGTTAATCGGAACGGCGCAGGCTCCGCTCGCAGAAGGCAGCGACGTGCTCAACCTCGGGCAAACGGTCGGCGCGCTCACCACCAGTCAAGTGTGGACGGCGGGCGCTTTCGAAGCGGTGCTGACGTTCTTCCTGGTGAGCGCGGTCTATCAGGCGGCCGTCTTCGGCAAGCTGAACAATCTCGAAGCCCTCGCTATCGGCTTGACGCTGGCGGGCAGCATCTTCGCGGGCGGCGTGTACACGGGCGCGTCGCTCAACCCGGCGCGCACTTTCGGCCCGGCGTTGATCGGCGGCGGCGACATCAGCTATGTGATTCCGTACCTCGTCGGTCAACTGCTCGGCGGCGCGGTCGCCGGTCTGCTGCACATGGCGCTGTTCCGTCCGCAAGCCACCCCGGAACAAAGCTAAAGCAGCAGCGGTAGCTAGGCAGGTCGCCTATCTACCAAGCACACTCGATCTGGAAGGTGTTGGCAGCCGCTGCGCTTCACTGGCAGTCAACTGCTTAAGCACCTTCTTGATCGTGGCCCAATAATGGCAATCAACCGCGCCGCCCGCCTGCCCCTATCCGGGCGGTGCGCTGTGATACAGCATCCGGTAGACCATATGCGCCATCTCCTCGGGGCTGTAAGCCAGTTCTCCCGCTAACCATTTGCGTAACACGGCGAGCACCGCTCCCGCGCTAAACGTCGCCATGACCTCAACGGGCAAATCCATCCACCTTGGGTATAAGAAAGCATTCGTCGCCAGCGATTGTTTGAAGCCTTCGATCATTACGTCTTGAAAACGTTGGGCCAGGTGCACGGCTTTCGGGTGATTGAGGACCAACAGCACATCTTTGAGTTCAGCCGCCCGTTCAAAGGCGGCTTGCCAGGCGCGAATCTCTTTCTCCGGCGACTCATGCTGCGCCATTAAGCTGTGAATATCAGCCTGCAGATGCCAGAAGCCGCGCATGCTGAGCGTCAGCAGCACCGCATCGACATCCGCGAAATAAGCATAGAATGTGCCACGCCCAACGTTCGCCTCCGCCGCGATGCTGGTGACCGTCAGGCGCTCGTAACCATCCCGCAGCAAACACGCCAGTGCGGCCTCCAGCAACCAGTTTTCTGTGCGCCGACGCGCATGTTCATAAGTAGACATATGTCCAAAATTGAACAATTTCACGATAGTGTCGAGGTTATTGTATGCTCAAACCAATGGCAAATCCAATATAAGGTCAATTGAGGCATGAAAGCGATCATCATCGGCGGTGGAGTGGGCGGTCTGACGACGGCGCTCGCGCTGCAAAATAACAACATCGACGTGACGGTATACGAGCAGTCGCCCACAGCCCGGGCGGATGGTGCCGGCCTGGCGCTCTGGCCAAACGCAGTGCGCGCGCTGCAACAGTTAGGTGCGCACGCCGCAATCACCGGGAGTTATACAGGTGGCGTGGGGTCAATTCACCGCTGGGATGGAACCACGATCTCTGCCTTGGATGCGCGAACAATCGAACAGCGCTACGGCGCGCCGATCATCGTTGTTCATCGCGAAGAAATCATGCGCGGATTGCTGGCGCAAATCGGCGGCGTCGTCCACTATGGCAAACGCATCGCCTCGTATCAGCAAGACGCCGACGGTATCCACGCGTTGTTCGCCGATGGCACAAGCGCCAGCGCTGATGTGTTGATCGGTGCCGATGGCATACGCTCCGCGGTTCGCGCCCAGATGAATGCGGACGCACAGCCTGTCTATCAAGGGTACGCGGCATGGCGCGGAGTCGTCCCCTTCGCGCATGCTCAGGTCGGGTCAATGTGGGGCGAGACGTGGGGGCGCGGCGCGCGCTTTGGCATTGTGCCGCTCAGCAGCGAGCGCTTGTACTGGTTTGCGACCGCGAATCGACCCGCGCACACACCGCCCGCGAATCACAAAGCGGAACTGCGCCGCCTGTTCGGGGCATGGCACGCGCCCATTCCCGCGTTACTTGAGGCGACGCCCGACGCAGCAGTGCTCTACAACGATATCGGCGACTTACCGCCGCTGAGCACCTGGGTCGACGGACGCGTGGCGCTCCTCGGTGATGCAGCGCACGCCACGACGCCGAATATGGGTCAAGGCGCGTGTCAGACCATTGAGGACGCATTTGTGTTGGGACAGGTCCTGACTCGCAGATCCGATCCGATACAGGCGCTCAAGGAATACCAGGCGCGGCGGATGCCGCTTGCGCGGCAAGTGGTGCTGCGTTCGCGAACCATTGGGCGCATCGGTCAGCTTGAGAATCCGCTGTTGGTGGCGCTCCGCGATGCGTTTATGCGCACTATCCCCGATCAACTGACCGCGCGCCAGTTCGATTTTGTGCTGCGGAAAACGTACTAGGCAAACAAAAAAGGACGAAGCCGAGCTTCGTCCTTTTGATTTCACGTTGTCGTGCGCTTTACGGCTGCTTCTTCGGCTCGGGGTGCACCACGCGGATGTGCAGTTCTTCGAGCTGCCGCGGCTCGGGTTCGGACGGCGCATTCGCCATAATATCCGCGCCCTGCTGCGTTTTGGGGAAGGCGATCACTTCGCGGATATTCTTCTCACCCGCCAACACCATCACCAAGCGATCCACGCCCGACGCCAGCCCACCGTGCGGCGGCGTGCCGAATTCGAACGCTTCCAGCATGTGACCGAACTGCTCTTTCGCCTGTTCGAGCGTCAGCCCGATCAGCGGGAAGATTTTCTCCTGAATGGCGCGGTCGTGAATGCGGATGCTGCCGCCCGCGACTTCGTAGCCATTGCACGCGAGGTCATACTGCGAACCGCGCGCCTTGCCGGGGTCGGTATCCAGCAGATGCAGGTCTTCCGGCATCGGCATGGTGAACAGATGCTGCGACGGATCCCAGCGCTTCTCTTCCTCGTTCCAGTAGAATTCGGGGAAGTCGATGATCCACGCGAAGGCCAGCACTTCCGGGTCGATCAGGTTGAGTTCCTGGGCCAGATGGCGGCGCAGCGTATCGACGATGCGGTAGACCGTGTCGCGCTCATCGGAGATGAACAGCAGCAGGTCGCCGGGTTCGGCGGCGGTCTGCGCGAACAGTTCCAGCTTCTGGTCAACGGTGAAGTACTTGCCAATCGGCCCCTTAACTTCGCCCTCTTCGGTTTCGGGCAGCGCCAACCATGCCAAGCCCTTCGCACCTGCCGACCGCGCCAGCGATTCGAGTTCTTCGGCCAGTTTGCGGAGCGCCATGCCGCTGCGCAGCCCCATCTTCGGCGCGCGCAGCACCTTGACCGGCTTGCCCGCCGCGACGTTGTTCACGAAAATCGGGAAGCCCGTCTTGCCCGCCAGCTCGGTAATGTCAACGGCGGCGAGCTCGTAGCGCAGGTCGGGCTTGTCGGAGCCATACTTTTCCATCGCGTCTTCGTACTTGATGCGCGGGAACGGCGTCCACTTCGGTTCGCGCCCGGCGACTTCGCGGACGATGGCCGTCATCAAACCTTCGACCAGTTCCATCACGTCATCGCGCTGGACAAAGCTCATTTCGAGGTCCAACTGCGTGAATTCCGGCTGGCGGTCGCCGCGCAGGTCTTCATCACGGAAGCAGCGCGCGATCTGGAAGTAGCGTTCGTAGCCCGCCACCATCAGGAGCTGCTTCAACTGCTGCGGGCTTTGCGGCAGCGCGTAGAACTGACCGGGGTTGAGGCGGCTCGGCACGAGGAAATCGCGCGCGCCTTCCGGCGTCGTCTTGAACAGAATCGGCGTTTCGACTTCGACAAACCCGCGCTTGTCGAGGTAGTCGCGCATGAACTTGACCACACGGTGCCGCAGGACGATATTGCTCTGCATTTCCGGGCGGCGCAGGTACAGGTAGCGGTACGCCATCTTCGACTCGTCGTCGACGAAATCCTCGCGGTTGATCGGGAATGGCGGCGTCTTGGAGGCGTTCAAAATCGTGATATCGGTGCCGACAATTTCGATCCCACCCGTCGGCAAATCCGTATTTTCGGCCCCGGCGGGGCGTTGGCGCACGGCGCCCGTCACCTGAATGACGTATTCCGACCGGGCGCTGTCCGCGACGCTGTGGGCGTCGGGATTCGTTGCCTTGTCGACCACGATCTGCGTGATCCCCCAACGGTCGCGCAAATCGATAAAGATTAAACCACCTTGATCGCGGCGTCGGTGTACCCATCCCGCCAGCGTGACCTGCTGTCCGGCGTGATCGGAACGCAGCTCGCCGCAGTTGTGTGTCTTCAACATGCAATTGCTCCTGCGAAGGGACTTTTCTTAAAAACCCCACAAAGCATAGCATGAGGCGCTGGATAATGAAAGCATGGCGCGCCGCTGCTTCCGGCGGGAATCAAAACGGGCATGGTATGCCCCATGCCCGTTCACAGCGTGTTGAGGAACTAGCCGACGCAGGACGTTGGGATGAACCCGTTCGTCCAGCCGGCGTTGAAAATTTCCGTCCAGCTCTCACCGTCCGAGCCACTGACCGGCGTCGGGCTGACATACCACGTTTGCCCGGTGCGGATCGTCGCGCCGCTGATAGGCTCGCCGCCGGGGGCATTATAGACCGGAACATCACATGTGATCGTGTGCAGCACGAAACTTGACGGAGCACTCGGACCAGGTACAGTCGGGGTACAGGCCGTGTCGAGTTCGAAATAGTCCTCCGCATCCCAGTCATTAGGGTCGCTGGTCGGCGATCCCCAAACGTAATACTCAAGGAAAGAGCCGGTCTCGAATGCGGGGAAATTGAACCCGATGATGTAGGTTCCGGTCGGGTTTGCAAACGCCTGATTATACTCCAGCCAATCACCGGCGGCATTATAGCCCTGCACCCATAGGACAACATAAGGTGCGTTCGACGTACCTGTGGCGCTCAGTCCGCTGCACGAAGCGGAATAGCTGGAAGCAACGGTATCTGCAGCAACTGGCAGCACCTGAACAAACACTACAGAAATTAGTACTAGTAACGATAGGAGTGAGAGCGGCTTTTTCATCAATTGACTCCGAAACGTGAATGATCGAAAAAGCACTATAGCATATACTAGATTTTTACATTTACCTAATTTTGTAAATTTTCCATATAGGTCACTACATACTTCAGTCAGTAACCGTACTTGTCTCGTAAAGTGAGTAATGGCCTCCCTGTAGGAAGCATCATCTGTGTGTAAGGACGCAATTCATCGCGTCTACGGTCTCCAAACAGATTTGACGCTATCTTACTGAGCTACCGGCTCGCCTCGTCCCGATGGTTTCTCGGCGAAGAAATCGAATGTTCAATTGCGAAGCATGAAATACCCAGCCCTGACAGATCAAGACCCCGTCAACACCAAGTCACCGCGCCGGGCTAGCCTCAACTATTGCGCTCATTCGATTTAACTGATACCGCTCATTCGCCGCCGCCGAGCAACAAGACACAGTCCGAAATTCTACTCACGCTCACGCAGATAAAAGAGCAAATCCTGCTCGACGCCCGCCACGCCTAAGGTATGCAGCATGGCGAGAATCTGCGCCCGGTGATCGGTCGCGTGATTGACGATGTGAAACAGCAGGTTACCAATGTGATCCTCAAACGGCATACCGCGCGTCGTCCGGTAGGCGAACGTCTGCGCCAACTGCGCATCGGTGATCGTGCTCAGGAAGGCGCGACTCTGCGCCTCAATCTCACGCCAAGCTGCTTGCACCGCTTCGGGGGTGGGATACTGGTCGGGATTGAGCACATGCGTCGGCGAACGCCCCTGTAAGCGTTCGAACCACAGCCATTCCGCGCTCATGGTATGCACTACCTGACTGCGAATTGACCCAATCGAGTAATCGAGCGGCTGCACGAACTGCTCCGGCGTCAGATTGGCGATGCAGTGCCACACGCGGCGCATCGCCCAGTAGTGATAATCAAACAGCAGACGCAGATAATCGGAAGTCATGGTTTCTCTCCTCGCACCTTCGCAGCAACGCAAAAAGGACGAGGTGAACCCCGTCCCAAAACTGTGACTGCGGAACTTCGTCTGGAGAGATTATACGACGGTGAGGTAATTCCCCGCGAGCTGCCTGTCGACCCACTTGGCGATGATCGGGTAGCGGTAGTCGCGGCCGTTGTAGGTTTCGATGGTGGCGAGCGTCGCATACAGCACCATGGCCAGCGGCAGCAGCATCACGACGAGCAGCAGCACCAGTCCAACCAGCGCCCACACCGGGATGAGCACAAACCCGACGAGCACCAGCAGCGCCAGCATGGCGATCACCATGCCGATGGCCCACACGAACCCGCCGACGATCAGCAGCAGCATTGCGCCCACCGTGCCAATTAACTGGAGGACGAACGCCTGCAGCGCATGGAAGGCCACATAGTCCGAGCGTTTGCGGAACATGAAATAGATGATCAGTGGGACGAATATGCTGAGCGGCGTGATCACGCCAATGCTCAGGATCGATCCCAAAAACGTCACCCACGCGCTGCCATGCGCCACTGCCGCCCACATCTTCTCTTCATCGCTGACGCGCATGGTGCTGTAACTGCGCGGCATCGCGCGGGGTTTCACCCGTTCGGGCTGGTACCGCCGCTCATATTCCTGCACCACATCCTCGCTACCCGGCTCCGCGGTGGCCGGTGGCGGGGTGGATGACAAGCGCGAAACGCGCTCTTGATCGTCAGGTTGGCTCATGGGTGTATCCTCAAACTGCGGTTATGCTTAAACTCTACATCACACTATACGCAGGCCGCTTTTCAAAAGTTGCAGACCTGTTATACTCTGGCTTATGGTCTCAAATCACTTCACGCTCACCAAACGCTTACTCGGCCTCCTCCTGCTGATCGCGGGAGTTGTGGGCTTTATCGCCATCCTCGCCATTGATGTGCTCAACCCCGGTCGCCAAGGCGGCATCGGTCCCGCCCAGCGCCTCGCCCTCGGGTTGTGCGTCGCGCTGGCGCTCGTCGGCCTAACGCTGATCCCTTTGGGCAGTCAGCCCGCTTGAAGACCGCACCCAACGCGGAGAAACGATGTTATCCCCGGTGAAACGCATCTCACAAACGCTGCACCCCGTCCTGATGCTCAGTGCGATCGGGCTGCTGCTGTTCTACCTCGTCGTCTACCTCGTCTTCGCGCTGAACTTGATCCAGTTTCCATTTGACTACGATCAAGGTGAAGGCTTCGAACTGGTCGACACGATTCTGTTCAGTCAGGGTGAATTCCCGTATAAAGATACCAATATATACCCGTTTTATTCCAGCAACTACCCGCCCCTCTTCCATGTGATTGCCGCGCCGTTCGTGTGGCTGTTCGGCCCTGCCTACTGGTATGGGCGCTTGCTCGGCACGCTGGCGGGCATCTTTGCCGCATCTGCGATTGGCTATGCCGTCTACCGGGACGGTGGCCGCCAGTGGGGTGTCGCGCTCCTATCGGGTCTGGCGTTCCTCGCCTCGAACACGATCTATCACATCGCCCCGCTCTTTCGCCAGCATCTGAGCATGGTCATGTTCGAAACGCTGGCGGTCGTCGTGCTGGCCAACGTGAATGAAATCGAGGATCAACGCACGCGGCGGCGCGTGCTGTTCACGGGACTGGCGTTTGTGCTGGCGGCGGGCTACACCAAGCAGCTCGCCATTGCGACCGCGGTCGCCGTATTCGTTTTCCTGTTCATCCGCCAGCCGCGCCGATCCATCGTGTGGGGCATCGGCTTCGCGCTGGTCGGCGGCGCGATCTTCGTGTGGATGAACCTCGCCACCAACGGTCAGTGGTGGCTGCAATCGATCACAGCGAACGTCAACCCGTTCATCCCGGATCAAGCGGTCGGCCTGTTCCGCCTGTGGTTCAGCCTGCACGGCTTCCTGATCATCCCGGCGGCGCTGTATGTCCTCTATGAGTTGTATTTCGCGCGCCTGTCCATCTACTCGATCTGGTTCGTGGCGGGCATCGGCGTGAGTATTTTGTCGGGCAAATGGGGCGCGGGCGACAGCTACTTCTCCACGTCGATTGCGGCGCTGTGCCTGCTGAGCGGACTATTCGCTGCCAAGACGCTGCGGGGTGAATGGCGCTTCCCAACGACCAACGTCTATGGGCGCTGGCTGCGTCCGCTCAGGCGCGTCGTCAAGCCGCTGACGGGTATCGGTCTAGTGATTGTTCCCCTGCTCTACCTCGGCTATGGCCGGGCGGTGCTGCATCTGCCCACCGAGGCGCCTGTCTTCAGCACCATCGCCGATGTGCTCCAAATCGAGCCGAACGCGCTCAACGGCTTTTACGATTCCGCCGGACGCATCGCGGGTGGTTACGCGGACATCGGGCACCTGACTACGCCCGCCGACATCGAAGCGGGCTGGCGCATCGTCGAACTGGTACGCGCCGCCGATAAACCCGTACTGAGCGAGGAGGCGGCCTTCAATCTGCTCGCGGGCAAAGACGTGATCACTAACCCGACGCAGCTCCTCAACCTCGACCAGCAGGGACTGTTCGACTCGTCCGCGCTGATCGCCATGATCGAAGCGCAGGAGTTTGGCCTCGTGATCATGCGCGCGCAATTCTATCCGATCGATGTGCTGCAAGCTATCGCCCGCAACTACGAAATCAGCGAGACGATTCCCATGAATGGCTTCGAGTACCTCATTTTCACGCCCATTGACAGGATTGCGGACTGAGTGCTGAGGACTGAGTGCAGCTTGGTTCTTTCTCAGTCCTCAGTCCTCGAACCTCAATCCTACTCAAAACCCGTGCTTGGCACGGATCGTGTTGATCTGGTTGATGTGGTTGATACCGTGTCCGGCGTAACGCCGCGCCACCTCTTCGACCGTCACCTGCCCCCATTCGCCATGCACCGCCGTCCTGTTCCACTGCTCCTCGGTGAGCGACTCCAGCAGCGCGACCCAGCGCGCATGCAGCCCCGGCAGAATCGAGAGCGAGATTTCGAGCGGCAGCGCGTAATCGGGTTGCAGCGCGTACTTGTCCTGATCGTAGCCGGGGAGCGGCGGGTTGTCCTCGGTGAGCGGCAGACGAAAGCGATTGTTGGCATTCATATGCGAATCCGCGACGTGATGCACGATCTGGCGGATGCTCCATTCGCCCTCGGCGACACGGCATTCGAGCTGCTCATCGGTGAATGGGCGCACGAGCGCGGCGAACTGTTCGGGGAACTCGCGCAGCATTTGAATATACTGCTGACGTTCGGCGGCAGGCATGGGACAAGCTCCTTAGCTGTTGGCGATTAGCGATGGGAGTCAGGGTAGCAGAAGGCCAGATCGGGGATTAGTACCATTCCATGCCGCGCCTAGCCGCTCCAACACACAACACTGTTGCCAGTCTGCTGCCATTGAGCGTAAATGAGATTACCCTCAGCAACAGGGATTACCTCACTACCGTTCCACACCTTCAATGTCCAATCGGGACGTTGATAGTCGCAAAAAGCCAGCGACTCAGCGGCGCTCCACGCCGGGGCATATTGTCCGTCGGTCACCAGTAGCGTTTCGTTATTGCTGTCGCGCACATATAACAGTTGTTCAGGCGAAAAAAACGTGACAAAGGCCCAACGTCCGTCCGCGTTCCAGACTGCCCCGCCGTTGTGCAGATCGGGATTCTGGCTCATATCCGTCGCAGTCTGCCCGTCCCACACGTAGACCTGTGCATGACGTCCCGGTGATGCCAAAAACGCCACACGACCGTCACTTGTCCATCCCGGACCAGAAAAATAGTCGGTCAGTTCAGGCTCAACGTTCGTATATGTGGTCGCGTCCGGAAAACCGTTTCTGTACGAGACGCCATCCCATACCCAAATATCATAGTTCGCGCCGCGCGCCGATAAAAATGCCAATCGACCATCCGCGCTCCATGCAGCAAACCTATCCTCCCCGGTTGGGTTCTGACTGACATTCACTGTTGTATTGCCATCCCACAGGTAAATCTCGCTCGCGTTGCTGCTTGGTTGCCGCTGATTGAACGGCGCAAACACTGTAAAGACGAGCCTTCCGGCAGCATCCCAACCGACATCCTCATAACTAACAATCAATGCGTCAAAATCGGTAGGCGTTACATCGAGCGTCGTATCACCGTCCCACACATAGAGGCGTATGTCGTCGTCAGCACGATACGAGGTATAGGCGAGGTAGTGCCCGTCAGGACTCCATGCCGCTGGAAATTCATCCGCATCAGGTGTATATGTGATGTTGGTCAACGAGTGCTCCAGCGCGTCAATGGGGACTAGATAAATGTCGCCGTTATCCTGCCATGAAACGGCTAAAACACCATGCGAGCCTACGCTGCTTGCAGAGTATGGAGCATCGATCTTAATAAGAGGTGCTGAGGTATTGCTAACCGGATCATAGACGTTGAAAATAGTCTGCTCCCCGGCCTCGAGACTGTAGATCAGGACATCGCCATTGCTTTGACTGCTGATACTCACCGGAGCAATGAGCATCAGCAGAAGCAAGCAAGAGAGGATCAATCGCCGCAGCAAAGTCGAAGGCGTCAATGGTCGCATCTATCACCCGAACGGCGTTTTGTTCGGCTTCTTGTTCGGGCTGATGAGGCCAATCGGACGGCGCTGCGTGAGGAAATCGCGCTCGGAGCGCATCTGCCGCAGCAGGCTTTCCACGGACTGCGTGAGCAGTTCCGGCGTGACCTCGGTTTTGTGCTCGTGCGCAGCCAACATACGCGCATGCAGCGCGACCTCGCGCACAAACGCCCCCGGCTGGTCGATCAGGTCGGGCACGACGACGTTGTGTCCCTCGTGCCACTGCTCGCCCATGTAATGCTTGAGCATCTCGACCGCCTGCGCCTCGTCCTGAATGGTCGGAATCACAAAAATGCGATCCAACCGACCGGGACGCTTGGAAATGCGTTCGTCAATCGCTTCCGGGTAATTGGTCGTCGCCAGCAGCAGCGCGCCCTTCGGGTTATTTGGCGACTCGATGCCATCCAGCACATTGAGCACGCGCGCTTTGTCGTCACCTTGCAGGTAGGCGTCCAATTCTTCGACGATGAGCAGCACGGGGTAGCGCGCCGCCGTGACCGCTTGCAGCGCCCGCTGAATCTTCTCGAAGGATGCGCCATCCCGGTCGGCGCCGGAAACGTACACCACCACGCGCCCCTTGCTGATCGCGATTTTGGCCATCGCCGCGCACAGCATCGTCTTACCCGTGCCGGGGACTCCGGCCAAGAGCAGCTTACGAAAGGGCGGCAGCTTCAACTGGCGATAGATGCCGACGCCCTTCGTGAAGAACGCTTCCATGTCGTCGAGCAACCGCGCCTTGATGTCGTCGGCGAGAATGATGTCATCCCAATCGACGGTCGGATCGAAGAACGCATCCGTCCCGCCGATGATATACACATCGCGGCGGCGGCGAATCCGCGGACGCACGGCGCGCGCGCACGCAAACTCAAACGCCGCCCAGCCCTCCAGCTTATTGGCGGGGACAAGTGCGACGGCCGTCAAATCCTGCACATCGTCGCTGAAATATGCGCTGGCGTAGATCGCCTCAAAGGCATCGCCGCCATCTTCCGAGAACTTGAAGGCGAATGCACCGGCGCTCGCCGTGAGGACCATCTTTTGCCGCGTGACCCGTAATCACTGATCGGCACGATGTACGGGCAGTCCAGGGGTTCCGCGCCATCGTAGCGCAGTTTGCCGCGCAGCTTGCGCCCGGTCTTCACCTGACTCTGAGCGATCATGTTGCTGCATTCCGTCGATGCCCAGACGGTGACGTAGGGCTGGTCGCCCCACCGCGCTTGCCACGTCTCGCGCGCCCACTGGACAAGCCGTTCATACTGCATAGGTTCAGTCCTCTTTTTACCCTTCTTGTCCGCTTGCATGCGCCGCAAGAGGGATAACTGGTTACGCTTTCGTTCAGTCATTATAGATTGTTCTTTTAAGAAACACGATTCACGGTTATCATGCGGTCACGGTACAGAAAGGCTTGTTCATGACCACGCTGTATGTCACACACCCGCGCTTTCCGGAACACGACTCCCCCGGTCATCCCGAACACGCAGGACGCATCCGGGCGATCTGGCAGCGACTCGACGAAACCGGATTGGCGGCACGGATGCAGGCGGTCGAAGCGCCTTCGATTGAGCGTGACTTGATTCTCAGCGTACACACCCCGCGCTATCTCGACCTTCTAGACAAACTGAGCGGGCTGGATCGTACCGTACGTCTCGATAACGATACCTATGCCAATCCGTGGTCGTATGAGATCGCGCGGCTGTCCGCGGGCGGCGTGGTGCGCGCCGTCGATGCCGTTGCCAGCGGCGCAGTTCGCAACGCGCTGGCCGCCGTGCGTCCGCCGGGACATCACGCGATGCCGGATCACGGCATGGGCTTCTGCCTGCTCGGTAATATTGCGCTGGCGGCGCGCTATGCGCAGCAGCAGTCTGGGTTAAGGCGCATCCTCATTGTAGATTATGATGTCCACCACGGCAACGGCACCGAAGCGATGTTCTATACCGACCCCTCGGTGCTGTTCATTTCGACGCATCAGCAAGGGATTTACCCCGGCACGGGTGCGATCAATGACACGGGTGTAGGCAAAGGGGTGGGTTTCAACATCAATGTGCCGTTGATGGGCGGTCACGGCGACGCCAGTTATGCGGCGATCTTCGAGCAGATTGTGTGGCCGGCAGCGCTCCGTTTCGAGCCAGAGCTGATCCTCGTCTCGGCGGGCTTTGACGCGCATTGGGATGATCCGCTAGCGGGCATTCACCTCTCCCTGAACGGCTACGCCCACCTGACACGCGAACTCGTGCGCATGGCAGATCAGTTGTGCGGGGGGAAGATCGCGTTCATCGTGGAAGGCGGTTACAACCTCGACGTGCTGAGCGAAGGCGTGGCGAACATCGCGCGGGTGCTGTTGGGCGAGGAAACGGTCGATCCGCTCGGCGCGTCACCGTACAGCGAACGCGCAGGCGTGGAGAATGTCATTGCGCGGGTCAAGCAGGTGCATGGGTTGTAGCCTCACCCCCGGCCCCTCTCCCAAGGGCGAGGGGGGAAAACACGCCGATCTCGCTTCCCCTCTCCTCTTTTCGGAGAGGGGATTGAGGGGTGAGGTCGTTTTCCAAATTCCGAGCCGCTGCGCGGCAGGGGTAAAAACACCGACAAATGCTTTGGCGCTACGCGCCGACCAGCGACCAGCGCTTCAACCGCTGGTGGACGAAAAAACCACCCGAAACCCGCCGCTGAAGCTACGTACGGCCGGATTGCTGCTGTAGCGGGACACAGCGCGCGCGAGGTACCGAAGGTCGTACCACGAACCGCCCCGCAGCACCCGTACATTTATTCCATTTAGGTTATTTGCGCCCGTATCCCAAGCGGTCAAACACCATTCCCAAACATTGCCGCTCATATCGAGCGCGCCGAAGGGACTCGCGCCTTGCGGGTACCGCGTAACGATAGATGTTTTGCCGATCCCACTTTCAGACGTATTGCATTTTCTCGCGTCCCACGAGTTTCCCCAAGGATATGTTCGCCCATCATCTCCCTGCGCCGCCCGCTGCCACTGCTGCTCGGTTGGCAGGGTGATCTTTTCGCCCGTCATGGCGCTCAGCCAGCGCGTGAATGCGACTGCCGCATACCACGTCACCGTTTCGCGCGGGCAATCGGCACAGTCTGCAAACCTGGCAGGTTCAATTGTCGGATTGCCATAGTACCACTCTATTGCCTCCTTCGAGTCATTCCACCATTCTGGAAGGCGTGAGCCATCTTTTGCCGTGACAAACACCTCAAACTGCGCATTGGTGATCGGGTAGCGGGCGATCTGGAATTCGGGCACGTCAAAGGTGGTAAGCTTGTTCAAATAGCCACCCTTTTCAAGTGTCACCTTTCCCGCTGGCACCACACACCATTCAAACGGCTCCGGGATAATCTTGCCCACCCAATCCGGTTTAATGATCAGCGGGAAAGTGCGCTCTTTTACCTCTGATCCTCGCGTAGGTTTTGGCGTAATTAATTGACGTAACCGTTCGTGGAAATCGTCTTTAGGGAAACTGCCGTCGCGCACATCCGCATATTGCGTGCGCAAGAACATCGACCAGTTATCACTGCTGAGTAAATCGCCGTCGCGCAGCACTGGGAAAATCGGTTTCGGTAAATGATCGGCGAGTGTGACCTCGCGTTGTACCCACTTCGAAGCATCCGAATCGGGTGTCATTACAACCAGAAACGCCGCGCATTCGCGGATCGCCTTGACGATCACCTGCCACCAATCATCACCATAGTCAATGCGATCATCAATCCACACGTCAAACCCAGCATCCAGCAATTTATTGGCGAGGGCACGGGCGTAATCGCGGTTCTTTTTGCTGTAGCTGATGAAAATGTGGCTCATGGGCGGAAACTCAAGGTGACGATTCGATTAATAGCGTTCATTATAGCCAACAAAAAGGACGAGGCATGCCTCGTCCCTACAAACGTCTGCTTTTACTCAGTCCTCAGTCCTGAAGTGCTCAGTCCTGCCCTTACGCTGTCGGCGGCTTCTCGCGGATCAGCCGTCCGTAGCTGCCCATCCACGTATCTTCTTTGCGCGTCATCTTCGTCACGTTGATGTCGCTCACATACGGGAACAGCTTGATCATCAGCGGCGGCAGATCCGCCCACTTGTCACCGAAGACAATCGCTTGTAGTTGGTCGGCCATGCGCCCCGCCCACGACCAGCGGTTGCGCAGTTCGTCAGCTTTCATCCAGTAGTCGCGCTTTTCCCACGCCTGCGCCGATTCTTCGATGCCCACATCGATGTCGCGCAGGGCAAACACGAGGCACGCCACCATATCTTTGGCGTCATCGTCAAATTCGGGTTTCTGACCCAAGCGGCGCAGCACTTCGGCGATGGTGCGCAGCAGTTGGTTGCGCTGCTTGCCGTTGCTGTCCGGGTTGATCACACGTCCCATACCAATCCTCCAGTTAAAAGTCGAAAGTTAAAAGTCGAAAGTGAGGGGTTTTTACTTTCACCTTGTCACTTTTAACTTTTAACTGCTTCTAGTCCGTCGTCGGACGAATACCTTTATACACCCGTCCGCCGCTCAGCGTTTTCAACACCAGCGACGCCGGACGTCCGATATACTCGGAAATCTGCTGCGAGTTGACGGGCTTGTTGCCGTTCGCCAGAAACACGCGGAAAATGCTGTCCACGACCGCTGTATGTGGATTGATGAAGTCCGGGTCGAGCGACGCCGAACGGATCGCGAGCTGCAGTTCGTCCAGCTTGCTGACCTCGCCCGTCTCCGGGTCAATGTAGTCAACCTCGCGGGTTTCGGTGGTCTGGCTCAGACGTTCGCGCTGATCCGGGGACAGATGGCTCAATAAATACGTGCGCAGGTCTTCACCGCTCCGCTCGAACCACGAATAATCGATGTGATAACGAGTTTCCAGAGTCGGCTTCACTATCGCGCTGGGTTTAGCAGATTGCATAAAATCGCTCCCTACGCGCCGAAGCGCCAATAATGATTCCCAACATACTGAAATTCCGGGTCGTCGTTGAGCGTCGCGAAGACCGCGCCGGGCGACGCACGCCGCAGCACGTTGACCGCACTGTACAATGTCTTGGCGTGCAGCGTCCCCTGCGGCGAATTGCGCGTAAGTTCGGCGGCGACTGCTCGCAGCGCCTGGTTCAACGGGCGCTTGCCGTTGTAGGCACTGTCGGCGGCATTGACTTCATCGCTCCACAGGATGAGCAGTTCGTCGTATTCCGCGCCAATCGAGCGGCGTTCTTCTTCAAAGCTCACCAGACTGGCCTTCGGCGTGATCACGCGCACCCACTCGGTGCGCGGACGATGTGCGCGGAAGTCCACGACGATCCGGTCGCCGTCACGGCGCACGACGATGAAGGCGCCAATCGGCAGCTTGTGCTTGCGATAGAACTTGTCCAACCCGAAGACATAGCGATCCGGGCGCACCACCCACCCCGAATACGTTTCGCCGTCCTGCCCATCGACCAGCGTCACCGCGATGCGCTGCGTGCGCCGCGCCGTCGGGAAGATCGCCTGCATTTTGCGGTTGAGCGGCAGCGTCCCCGCCCGCCAGTGTGCGTAGTTCAGCGTCAGCGTGACTTCATCGCCCGCCTCCGCCGACTCGCCATCGGGCGACCATTCGTCGTCAATCTCAATTTCCAGCGCCCGCTGTTCGTTGGAGAGCAGCGTCACGTCATAGTCGATTTCGTTGTATTTGAGGACGTTGGGGGTATTGAGGACTTCGGGCGGTTCAAAGGTGCGAAGGTACCACATCACCGTGTTGATTGGCCCGACTTCGTCGAAGCGCGGGTCACGGTTGAGCGCGTCGTTGACGCTGAAAATTTGCAGTTCCAGCGGTGCGGAGTCGCTCACCCCACCGATCTCGGTGACGATGCGCTCGGTCGACATCGGCCCGCCCTCGATAGTGTAGAGCACCGCTTCGGCAAGGTTGAGATGCCCCTCGTTCACCTCAAGGATCAAGTCACGCGAGAACCACTTGCCCGCCACGCTGACCAGATCGCCGCCTTCACGCAGCCGTTCTTCCAGCGTGGGGACAATCACATGCCGGTTGTGCGCGAAGATTTCATCGGCGCTGCCCGCCAACTGCGGCGCGGCGTCTTCATTGAGCATGTCGCTCAGTTTATGATAGCTTTGCAGTTCAGCGGCAAATTCGCGCACGCTGCGACCATCAAAGTCCACTGCGATCACCTTGAAGGCGCCGTATTCCGGGTTGTCGCCCGCGCGCACATCGGTCACCGTGCCGACGGTGTAGTCCTCCTGCGGGAAAAACACCTTCTGGCCGACTTCATAGGTCTGCGCGGGATTGTACATCCGCGAATCTTTGAAGCGTTCGCGTTCGGCGGCGGCCAGTAGTTCTAACCGCTGTGCGATCAAGGCGTGCGCCAGCTCATCAATTGAAAGGGGGGTTTCCCGCTCTAACAATAAACCGGTCAAATGTTCAAGATCATCATTAGTAACGGTGAAGTCATCCGCCCATTGGCGCATAGGGTTGCTCCGGGAAACTCAAGGGGAGTAAAGCACGAATCCGGTTTGAAAAAAGTTAAAAACCACATTGATTATAGCGGAGACGAAAGTGCGTTTGCAAGCGTCGGGTTGACCACCCTCCCCCTGTCGTTTATACTTATCCCCTGTCCATCAAGCCTTTTTTCAGTAGGAATGACGAAGAATGTCAACCAAACGTACTTACCAGCCCAAAATCCGCCGCCGTGCGCGTGTGCATGGATTCCGCCAGCGTATGGCCACCAGCACCGGGCGTGACGTGTTGAAGCGTCGCCGCGCCAAGGGTCGTCACCAGTTGACGGTCAAGCCGGTGCACGTCAAGAAGATCGACTGGAACGCTCGCTAGATCGATTGGGATGCAGCGGCGTTATCGTCTCCGTCGCAGCGCAGATTTTGAGCATCTGCGCCGAATGGGTCACGCTCAGCAACATCGCCTGATGCTGTTAAGCGTGACCACTAACGATCTGCAAGACAACCGCTATGGCTTCATCGTCTCAAAAGGGTTAGGCAAGGCGGTGACTCGCAATCGCATTCGACGTTTGCTGCGCGAAGCGACACGCCTTTTGCACCCCCAGCTCGACCCCGGTCATGATGTCGTTATCATCGCCCGTCGTCCCATTGTCGGGCAACCTTTCTCTGTGGTTCAGCGTACAGTATATGAACTGTTCCGTCGGGCGAGTTTGATTAAAGAGGGATAACATCGTGAAAGCCGTCGCGCTGGCGCTGATCCGGTTTTACAAGCGTTTTATATCGCCCATGCTCCCGCCTAGCTGCATTTACGAACCGACCTGTTCGGTGTATACCTATCAGGCCATCGAAAAATACGGTGTATTCAAGGGCGGTTGGCTGGGCATCAAACGCATTGCGCGCTGCCACCCCTTTCACCCCGGCGGCTATGATCCCGTTCCATAACTGAGGAGTCCCCGTTTGAAGATCGTTCGGCTGTTTAGACGTTTCGGGATCGCTGCCGCGCTGCTGCTCGTTCTCTTGGCATCGGCATGCGTTCCGCTCCCCACGGACACCAATTGGGGACACATGACCCTTGCCGGTGATCCGCAGCAGATTCTGTTCGCCTTCCATGATCGGATTGTGCTGATCAACCCGCAGGACGGGTCGGTCGCTCAGCTCCGCGATGCAGATGGCAACCTGCGTTACGATGACCAGAATAGCCCGCGTTTGTGGTCGGTTCAGGTCACCGGAAACGCGCAGACTCGCTTTTACAGCAACCCGCTGTTCACTGAAGACACCATGTATGCTGTCTCCTACGATACGGGTCTGTTCGAGGTTGATTTTTCGAATGCACGTGTCGAAAACACCACCGGGATTAGCGTCGGCGGCCATGTCGTAACCGATCCAATCAGCGATGGCCAGCGCCTGTTCCTCGGCTTGAGCGATGGCGACCTGATCGCGCTCGATATGACCGATCTCGCCAGCCGCGTATGGACATTGGACACCGAACGTGGTGTCTGGTCAGAACCCCTCCTCGCCGATGGTGTTCTATACGTCGGCAGCATGGATCACAACCTCTATGCCGTGAATGCCGAAACAGGTGAAGAACTCTGGCGCGTCGATCTCGGCGGCGCTATCGCCGACACTCCCGTGCTGTATGACGGTAATCTGTACATCGGTTCGTTCGCACGTAAAATTTTCCGCATCTCGCTGGATGGACAAATCACAGCGGAGTACTCGACCACCGAATGGGTGTGGGGTACGCCCGCCATTGTCGACGATACGTTGTACGTAGGCGATGCGGGTGGTTGGGTGTACGCCCTCGGCTTGAGCGCTGATGGTTTCACCCCCGTGTGGAGTCGCCAGGTCGCTGGACGTGTTATCCGCGCAACCCCGGTCGTCACGGAAGCAAGCGTAATCGTCGCCTCGCGCGATCATAAAGTTTACTGGTTGGAACGCGCCACAGGCGCCGAAGTCCGCCAACAGAACACCGACGCCGAAATTCTGTCGGATATGCTGGTCATCACGCCGGAAGACAATGCCGAACTCCGGGAATCGTTACTTATCGTAAGCACGATGGCAAACGACAAGCTCTTGTTCGCCTTTAGCTTAGACTCGGGCGACTTGCGTTGGCGTTATGCGCGTTAGTTGAGGGCGTGATATGGATATCATCGTCAACGTATTCGTTACCCTGCTGACCTTCCTGTATTCAGTTTTGAATCAGGATATGGTGCTGGCGATCATCGTCTTCACCGTGCTGACCCGTCTGCTGCTCTACCCGCTGACCGCGCAGTCGCTGCGGTCGTCTAAGGCCATGCAGCAGCTTCAGCCCGAACTCAAGGCGCTGCAAGAGAAGTACAAGAACGACCGCGAAAAACTCGCGCAGGAACAGATGGCGCTCTATCGCCAGTACGGCATCAACCCGCTGGGTGGCTGCCTGCCGATGATCATTCAGCTGCCGATCTTCTTCGCGCTCTACGGCGCGATCAACTTTGCGCTGGCCTCGACCCCCACCCACCTGCTCGACCTCTCCGGTCGCCTGCTCGTGCCGGGTTTGGACAATGTCATTCCGCTCAACTCCTCGTGGTTGGGGATGAATCTGACGCAGTCGGCGAGCGTGATTGGTCTGAACCCCTTCACCATCGGCTTGATCGCGCTGATCGTCGTGACGACGTGGGTACAGATGAAGCTTTCGATGCCGCCACAACCCAAGCCTGCGCCCGGCGAACAGCCCAGCACGGCTCAAGCGACATCTCAGTCCATGACGACGGTTATGCCGTTGATGTACGTGTTCTTCGGCATGTCGTTCTCCATCGGCGTGTCGATCTACATCATCGCGACCAACGTCGCCATGATTACGCAGGGTCTGCTGACCGGACAGAGTAAACTCAGCTATTTGCGTGGGATTCCGGATGACAAACCGCCGCAGGTGGTGCAGGCGCGTACGGAAAGCCGCAAGACTTCCGGCGCGAAGGCGCTGGCGGACAAAACGAAGAGTGACGGCAAAACAAAGGCCAGCTCCGAAAAAAGCGGCAGCAAAGCCAAGTAAAAACCGGTCATTCAACATATCATTAGATCATGGGCGCAGAGATTCAGCTGCGCCCATTTCAAAGACGGATTTTACTTTCCTATTGTGAATTTAAGGACTCTCAAAATGAGTTCACCACAGTCAATCGAAACGACCGCCGACAGCATTGAAGAAGCAATCGCCAAAGGGTTAGCTGAACTCAAAGTCGGACCTAGTCAAGTTATCGTCGAAGTCTTGGAAGAACCGAGCGCCGGGATGTTTGGGCTGCCGGGTCGTCCGGCCCGCGTCCGTTTGCAGGTGTTGAGCTTCCCGAAGCCCGTGTTCGATGCACCGCCGCCGCCCCCGCCACCTCCCGTCGAGCCGCCGCGCGTCGAAGCGCCGCGCCCGGCGGCTGAACCCCGCGCCGAACGTCCAGAACGCGAGAGCCGGCCAGAACGAACCGAACGGCCAGAACGAACCGACCGCCCTGACCGCAGCAACCGGGGCGAACGCTCCGACCGCGGGAATCGCGGTGATCGTCCGGGGGGCCGCGAACGGCCGCAAGGCGAACGCCGTGCCGACCGGAATGAAGAGCGCCGGGATCGCCCGCCGCGTCCGCCTAAGCGCGAGTTCCAGAACGAATTCCCTGACTACATGGACGTGGACGATGAAGAAGTCCCCGTTCTGACGCAAACGCCCGAAATCCCAGAGGAAGAATGGGACGACGAAGCCTCCATCGGGCGCGTGGTGCTCAACGAACTGCTCTCGCACATGGATGTGCGCGCGCATATCGCCGTGCGCCGTGCGGAAGCGGGCGAACAGGGCGAAAGCACCCCGTGGGTGCTGGATATCGCCGGGAGCAACCTGCAGCGTCTGATCGGTCGGCGCGGCGAAACGCTGGCCTCGCTCCAGTACATCACCCGCCTGATCACCAGCCGCGAACTTCAGCGCCGCTCGGAAGTCATTGTCGACGTGGAGGGTTACAAAGCCCGCCGCGCCGCGTCGCTGCACGCGCTGGCCCTGCGCATGGCGGATGAAGCCGTCCGCACCAGCCGCACCATTCCGCTTGAACCGATGCCGCCACACGAACGCCGCATCATCCATCTGGCGCTGCGGGGACGGCAGGATGTCGTGACCAAGAGTGTTGGCGAAGGTGTCGGGCGCAAAGTGACCATCGTTCCGAGTTCGCAGGCATGATTGATTACCTGCTGATCGGACATATGACGGCAGACCTCACCCCCGGTGGTCGTAAGGCCGGGGGCACTGTTTCGTATGCCGCGCGCACTGCCGCCGCATTTGGCCTGCGGGTCGGCTTGCTGACGAGCGCCGCCGTGGACGAGCCGCTGCTCGACACGCTGCGCCCCTACGCCGAGATTCGGTCGCTCCCCGCGGCGGAAACCACCACGTATGAAAACATTTACGGTCCGACGGGGCGTACTCAGTACGTCCGCGGGGTCGCCGCGCCGATTCGCCCGGAAGACATTCCGGCGGACTGGCTGGACGCGCCGCTGGTCCACCTCGCGCCAATTGCGGGCGAAGTTGATCCGCAGGTTGCGCACAGCTTCCACGACAAAACCGTGCTGCTCACGCTGCAAGGTTGGCTGCGCCGCTGGGAAGCGGATGGGCGCGTGCATTTCCGCCGCTGGTTTGACGCTGACATTCTCAAATCTGTCAACATTGCCGTGTTCAGCGAGGAAGATATCGTCGAAGCGCCGGACATGGAAGCCGCGTTCGCCGCGAGCGTCGACCATCTGCTGTTAACGCGCGCGGAAAAAGGCGGCACGTACTACCACAAGGGCACGCCGACCAACTACAGCACGCCGCGCGTCGAGCTCGTCAATGCGACGGGCGCAGGCGATGTATTTGCCGCCGCGGTGCTGGCGAGCCTCCCGGCGCTGGGTCATGATCTGAACAAGGCAATCCAAGTCGCCGCGCAGCTCGGCGCCATCTGCGTGACGCGTTACGGCATCGACGGCACGCCAACGCCGGACGAAGTTCGGCAAGCAATCGCCGCAGTTTAAGTTACAATCACATTCACGCTGATCAGGGACGCCATCGCTGGCGTCCATTTTTGTTCTAAAACTGACGCGCTGCGGCGGTTATTTTCGCTTTGATGATTTTGATTTGTGAGCAAGCTGATGATCAATACGATTCTGTACAATGCCCGCATCGTCACCCTCGATGAACGGCATCCGCACGGCACCGTGACCGCGCTGGCCATCCGCGATGGCAAAATCGCCGCGCTCGGCAGCGACAGCGAAATCCTGCCGCTGGCGACTGTTGGCACGAAAAAGCATGATCTGCACGGGTTAGTCGTCATTCCCGGCCTGATCGACGCGCATGTCCACTGGAAGTGGACGGCCGAGTCGCTGCATCAGGTGCAGTTGTATGGCACACGCAACATCCGCGAAGCGGTCGACCGGGTCGCGGCGATGGCGGCTAAACTGCCGCCGGGCGAGTGGGTGCAGGGCTACGGCTGGTCGCAGGACACTTGGGAAGAACACCGCTTTCCCACCACCGCCGACCTCGACGCGCTGGTGCCGGATCGCCCTGTGTTTTTGCGATCGCGCAGCGGCCACGCGGCGTGGGTCAACTCGTTGGCGCTGCGCCTGTGCGGCATCGACGCCAGCACGCCGGACGTGGTCGAAGCAGAGATCCAGCGTGACGCGACGGGCGAACCGACGGGCATCCTCATCGAGTGGAACGCGATGAATCTGGTCGCCGACCGCATCCCAACCCCTACGACGGCCCAGACCGCCGATCAGATGCGCAAAGCGCAGGGGATGGCGCACGCCATGGGCGTCACGGGCATCCACGACTTTGACAATCAGGACTGCCTCGCGGCGCTGCAAGTCATGCGCGAACGCGGCGAACTCGGTCTGCGTGTGCTCAAGCAGATCAACAAGGGTTTCCTGGACTCGCTGCTGCACATGGGTTTACGCACGGGCTTTGGCGACAACTGGCTGCGCCTCGGCAATCTCAAACTGTTCGCGGATGGTGCGATTGGCGCGCATTCCGCCTATATGTTTGAGCCCTACATCTGCGAACCTGATAACTACGGGATCGTCGTGGTGGGCAAAGAGGAAATGCTCGAACTCGCCAGCCGCGCCAGCACCCACGGCTTTGCGACGACCATCCACGCCATCGGCGACCGCGCCGTGCATGATGTGCTCGACGTATTCGAACACGTGCGTGGGGAGGAATTGGCGCGCGGCATCCCGCGCAGCACGCGCCGCCATCGCATCGAACATGTGCAGGTAATTCACCCAAGTGATGTCGACCGCCTCGCCGAGCTGACGATCATCGCCTCGACCCAGCCCATTCACGCCACCTCGGACTACCCCATTGCCGACGCCGTGTGGGGCGCAGATCGCTGCGCCTACGCCTACAACCCGCGTTTGCAGTTGGATCGGGGAGTCACAGTGTGCTTTGGCTCGGATTCGCCGTGCGATGAGTTCGGCGCGCTCAAGGGCATCCACGCCGCCGTCACTCGCCGCCGTCCCGACGGAACGCCCGGCCCCGAGGGTTGGTATCCGCAGGCCAAGGTCAGCGTGGATGAGGCGCTCAAGGCCTACACGGTCGGCGCGGCCTATGCAGCTGGGCTGGAAGGCATACAGGGCAAGCTCGCGCCCGGTTATCTGGCGGATTTGGCCGTCATTGACCGCGATCTCTACGCCATACCCGGCGACGAAATCCTCGACGTGAACGTATGCGGCACAATGGTCGATGGTGGGTGGCGCTACGGCGAATGGATGGGATAGAATTGCATTTGGAAATAGTTGAATGCTGGGGAGTAGCTGAATAGATGTCACGCGCTGGAATGTTTATCGGAGAAACCGAACACCCCGTTCAGAATGCCATGCTCCAAGTTGGCGCGGCCGCACCGGATTTTCGGCTAACCGCCAACGACTGGTCGACCAAGTCGCTGGCCGACTACGCGGGCAAGGTCAAGATCATCAGCATCGTTCCGTCACTGGACACCCGTGTCTGTGCCGCGCAAACCCGCCGTTTTAATCAGGAAGCGGGCAACCTTGGCGAGAACATCGTCATCCTCACCGTGAGCGCCGACCTGCCCTACGCGCAGCGCCGCTGGTGTGGCGCGGAAGGCATCGACAACGTGGTCACGCTGTCCGATCACAAAGATATGAACTTCTCGGATGGCTTCGGCGTGCACGTGAGCAGCCTGCGCATTTGTCAGCGCGCGCTGTTCGTCGTCGACCAGAACGACGTTGTGCAGTATGCCGAGTACGTCCCCGTCATCGGGCAGGAAGTTTCGTTTGACGCGGCGCTCGCCAAAGCGCGGGAACTCGTTGGCTAGAGAGTTTTCGTAGGGACAAGGCATGCCTTGTCCTTTTTCATCAAGATTCAAGCGGACGAGGCATGCCTCGTCCCTACCAATGAAGGATTTGTCATGAGTGATCCCCGGATTGATAAACTCGCCAGCGTTCTCGTCAATTACTCGACCAACGTGCAGCCCGGCGAATGGGTGGGCGTCCTCGGCGATGTCTCCGCGCTGCCGCTGGTGCGCGCCGTGTATACAGAAGTCTTGAAAGCGGGCGGCAATCCGTCGCTGATGCTCACCGATGAATACCTGACGCGCAACTTCATCCGCAACGCGACCGACGCGCAGATGGAATGGATGGACCCGGCGCAAAACCTGTATTACGAGAACGCGGATGTCTACATTCGCTGCGGCGCGCTGCCCAACACCCGCGCTATGACCACCGTCGACGCGAAGCGCATCTAGAAGAACACGGGAGCGAAACGTCCGTGGCTGGAAACGCGCATGCGCCGCGCCGCCGAAGGCCAGATGAAATGGGTCGGCACGCTGTTCCCGACCGAAGGCTCGGCACAGGAAGCTGGCATGAGCCTCGAAGAATACGAGGCGTTCGTCTTCCGCGCAACCTTCGCCGATCAGCCCGATCCGGTCGCCGAATGGAAAAAGCTCGGCGAGATGCAGCAGAAGAAGATCGACTGGCTGAAGGGCAAGAAGCATGTCAAGCTGCAGGGGCCGAACATTGACCTTGAATTGTCGATTGACGGGCGCGTATTCATCAACGCCTGCGGCGAACGCAACATGCCGGACGGCGAAATCTTCACCGGCCCGGTCGAAGAATCGGTCAACGGCTGGTATCGCGCGACCTTCCCGTCGATTGTGCAGGGGCGCGCCGTCGAAGGCATTGAGCTCAAGTTTGAGAACGGCAAGGTCGTCGAAGCCAGCAGCAAGACCAACAGCGACCTGATGTTCGCGCAGTTGGACACCGATGCGCGCTCGCGCTACCTCGGCGAATTCGCCATCGGCACGAACTTTGGCATCCAGCAGTTCACGGGGAGCATCCTGTACGACGAAAAGATCGGTGGGACGGTACATGTCGCCGTTGGCGCAGGTTATCCCGACACGGGCAGCCTTAATCGCAGCGCCGTGCACTGGGACATGATCTGCGACATGCGCACGGACAGCGAAATCCACGTCGACGGGGAGCTGTTCTACAAGAACGGGCAGTTCGTCGTCTAATCAGTACAACTTAGAAAAACAAAGGACGAGGCGTGCCTCGTCCCTACGAGAAGTATTTTGTAGGGACAAGGCATGCCTTGTCCTATTTTCCAACCACTCGAGCAAACTTTAGCCGATGAGCATCCCGGCGGGGTCTTTGTCGGCCAGCGCCTGCTTGAGTTCAATGACCTGATCGCGCAGCAGCGCCGCCTTCTCGAACTCCAGCGCCTTGGCCGCCGACTTCATCTCCGACTCCAACTCCTTAATCATCTTGTGCAGTTCGTCCTTGGGCAGCGCCGCCAGACTGACGTTGCCGCCCGGCACAGCGTGTTCTTCCTCGGCGATCTGCGCGCGCACCCGGTCGGTGAGGTCGCGCACCTGCTTGACGATCTGCGTCGGCGTGATGCCGTGCGCTTCGTTATGCGCGTGCTGAACGGCACGGCGGCGGTTCGTCTCGTCGATGGCGCGTTTCATCGAGTCGGTCATCTTGTCGGCGTACATCACGACTTTGCCTTCCAGATGGCGCGCCGCGCGCCCGATATTCTGGATCAGCGCCTGCTCGGAGCGCAGGAAACCTTCCTTGTCGGCGTCGAGAATGACGACCAGCGACACTTCCGGCAGGTCAATCCCTTCGCGCAGCAGATTGATCCCAACCACGACATCGTACACGCCGAGGCGCAGGTCGCGCAGGATCTCGATGCGTTCCAGCGTTTCGACTTCGGCGTGCAGGTGGTGCGCGCGAATGCCGATTTCATTAATGTAACCTGCCAGTTCTTCCGCCATGCGCTGCGTGAATGTAGTGACGAGCGCGCGCTGCCCCTTCTTCACTCGCGCGGCGACCTCCTGCAGCATGTCGTCGATCTGCCCCTTCGTCGGGCGCACAAACACTTCCGGATCGAGGATACCCGTCGGGCGGATGATCTGCTGTACCGTCTTCTCGCTTTTGTTGCGCTCGTACGGCCCCGGCGTCGCCGACGTGTAGAGGGTCTGCCCCATGCGCTCCTCAAACTCGTCGAACTTAAGCGGACGGTTGTCAACGGCGCTCGGCAGTCGGAAACCATAGTCAACCAGCGTCGACTTGCGCGTGCGGTCGCCGTTATACATGCCATGGAGCTGCGGGATGGTCATGTGGCTTTCGTCGATGACGAGTAGATAGTCTTTCGGGAAGTAGTCGACCAGCGTCCACGGCGGCGTACCCGGCGCACGTTGATCGAGATGGCGCGAATAGTTCTCAATGCCGGACGTGAAGCCCATCTCGCGCAGCATCTCGAGGTCGTAGCGCACGCGCTGTTCGATGCGCTGCGCCTCCACCAGCTTGCCCTCGCGCTTGAAGTTCGCAATCGTCTCATCGAGTTCCTTCTCGATGTCCGTCAGCGCCTGCTTGAGCTTCTCATCATCCGCCATGAACTGGGCCGCCGGGAACACGACGACGACTTCATGCTGCGCCAGCAGTTCGCCCGTGAGCGGATCAAACTGGGTGATACGTTCGATCTCGTCGCCGAACAGCGCGACCCGGTAGGCTGACTGCTCGTAGGGCGGGTAGACTTCGAGCACGTCACCGCGCACGCGGAACGTCCCCGGCCCTAAGTCCATATCATTGCGGTTATACTGCAAGGAGACGAGCTTGCGCAGCAACGTTTCGCGCCGCACTTCGCTGCCCTTGCGGAACTCGACAATCGACTTGCCCCACGTTTGCGGATCGCCGGTGCCGTAGATGCACGAGACCGAGGCCACGATGATCACATCCCGGCGGGAGAGCAGCGCCGCTTTCGCCGCAATGCGCAGGCGTTCGATCTCCTTGTTGATGTCGGTCTGCTTCTCGATGTACAGATCGTAGCGCGGCACATACGACTCTGGTTGGTAGTAGTCGTAGTAGCTCACATAGTATTCGACCGCGTTGCGCGGGAAGAACTCCTTGAATTCGGCGTAGAGCTGCGCCGCCAGCGTCTTGTTATGCGCGAGGATCAACGTAGGGCGCTGCACCTGCTGGATCACCTGCGCGACGGTGAAGGTCTTGCCCGTCCCGGTCGCGCCGAGCAGCACTTGATGCCGCAGATCAGACGCTAGACCATCGACCAACTGTGTAATTGCCTGCGGTTGATCGCCTGTCGGTTGAAACTCGGATACCAGTTCAAATCGGGCCATGGGCAGCACATCCTATCAGAACACCAGTTCGTCTATTATACCCGATCTGGGGAGGGAATGCGGCAGTCGGTTACACTGCTATATGCTGAAACATGCCCACGGTGTGAGGCGAGAACCACGCCTAAATACATTCGTTAAGCAATTCATGAATTCGCCTGATCTCACCGTTGACACCCGGTAGGGCGTCTGATACTATAATCAACATATTGCGGGGTAGAGCAGAGGCAGCTCGTCGGGCTCAAGGTGTCGGATTGACGACCAAGACTCAACAAAACTAACGCCTAGTTTGTTGAGGGTCAAGAGGACACGGGGCTGCGTACAGGGAAACTTGTACGTGAAAACCTGTCAAAGTCGGGGAAGCCGGTAGCGCGGTAATCCCGAGCCAAGCCGCAGCAATGCGGAAGGTGTAGAGACTAGATGGCAGGCACCTAAACGGCGTAAGCCGCAGGGTGAAGGGATAGTCCAGGAAACAAGCCGCAAGGCGGAATGAAAATTCCAGTTTCCCGCATAACCCGGAGGTCGTGCGTTCGAATCGCACCCCCGCTACTAGCAATACTGGAAGCACCTACTAAGTTAGGTGATGTAGCTCAGTTGGTTAGAGCGACGCACTCATAATGCGTAGGTCCTCAGTTCAAGTCTGAGCATCACCACCTAAGAACCCCTTTAACGGGGTTTTTTGATTCTACGTTATGCTATAATCGAACCACAAATTGCTTCTGCACTAGAAAGTCGCTGGTTCGATTATGAAACGTGAAATACGACTCAAAGCGCGCGATCTGCGTCAGCAAGGGCATTCGATCGGTGACATTGCTCTAATGCTCAGCCTCTCCAAAAGTACTGTCAGCGTTTGGGTACGTGATATTGAACTCACCTCGCTCCAAGTCGAACGCCTCAAAGAGAAAAATCGTTCCTACGGTGCGCAAAACAAGGGCGCAGGCACTAACCGAAGCAATGGACGTTCGCAGAGGATAGCCTTTCAGGAACAAGGGCGGCTCAAAGCCCGCGAAGGCCGACCGCTACATCTCGCTGGCTGTATGCTGTACTGGGCCGAAGGTTCCAAAGACCGCAATACTTTCTACTTTGTCAATTCCGACGCCAACATGCTCCGACTATGCATGCGGTTTCTACGCGAAGAAATGGCAGTGGGTGAAGATGATTTCACTATTCGGATTCACTGTCATTCGAACGATCCGATTGAAATGAAGCGAGTTGAGCAGTATTGGTTAGACACATTGGGCTTACCAGTCACTGCCCTATGCAAAACTCAGTTCAAGCAAGGTAGTGACAAGAGCAAGCGTATTCTGGCAAACGGCATATGCGCGCTTCGCATTCGGCGAAGTACGCATCTCGTTCAGCACATCTATGGCGCGATTCAAGAGTATGGCGGCTTTGAAAATCCAGAGTGGCTGTTCTGACCGTCTTACCCTAGCTCCGCGGCGACCAGATCATCCCACGACTCGCGGCGACGAATAACCGACCAAGCGTTACCGTCCGCACTGACGAGCACTTCCGGCGGACGCGGACGCGCATTGTAGTTGCTCGCCATGACCATGCCGTAAGCCCCAGCCGTCAGCAAAGCGAGGGAGTCACCCGCTTCTAAGCGCGGCACCGAAACATCGCGTCCGAGCACGTCAGTCGTCTCGCACACTGGGCCGACCACCTGGACAACTTCGGGCGCGCCCCCCTTCTCCACCAGCGGCACAATCTCATGATGCGCCTCATAGAGTGCCGGACGGATCAGGTCAGTCATGCCGGCGTCGAGGATGGCGAACTTCGCCCCACCTTGATCTTTGACATACTGCACACGCGCTAGCAATAGACCAGCATCCGCGATAATGGAGCGTCCCGGTTCAAGGATGATATCGTAGCCTTCAAGCAGCGGGAGAATCGCCGCAGCGAACGCCTCGATGGTCGGCACAACTTCATCCGCAGAATACGGCACAGGCAGCCCGCCGCCGATGTTGATGGTCGTGATCTCCGGGAACGGGTCGATGAGTTCCAGCACAGCGCGAATCGCAGCTTGGGTCGCACTGGCGTCATGGAGCTGACTGCCAATGTGAATGTGGATGCCGTTGAAACGCAGATTCGGATAGTCGTCCTGATGCGTCAGGATGGAGCGAATGGTGTCCGCGTTCAGCCCGAACTTGGCTTTACCATGCCCCGTGGCGATGTGCCGGTGCGTATTGGCGGTGATATCCGGATTGAGACGCAGCGCGACGCGCACCGACGAGATCGCCGTGCCGACCATGCTGTTGAGCAGGCGCAGTTCCTCGACATTCTCCACATTGAACCAACCAACACCCTGTGAGAGCGCGTAGAAGAGCTCCTGCCCGGTCTTCCCCACCCCGGCGAACACCACATCGGCGGGATTGACGCCCGCGAGCAGCGCGCGATGAATCTCACCCGCGCTCACCGCATCGATGCCCGCCCCTGCGTTGATCAGGGTGCGCAAAATGCTGAGATTGGCGTTGGCTTTGGCACTGTAGTGGATATGCGCGTTCGGAAACGCCGCCTGAATCCGGCGTAAATTACTGAGCATGCGCATCGTACTGTAGACGTAAACGGGTGTGCCAACTTGCGCGGCGATATCGGCGAGAGCGACGCCATCACACACCAGCCGCCCCCCTGCATAGCGAATAGATGAGTTGAGCATAAAAGCGATCTCTTGTTAAGAGCCGCATGGGTAATGTGCGGCTTAATCTACCTGATAGAAGTGGGGTATAGTATACTCTATTCGGAAACTCAATGTGAATCGCAACACAGGACATGACGTGACCCCTGAAACAAGCACCAAACTGGCGGCAGAATACGATACCCTCCGCCGCCGCGAGCACGAACTCATCACCGATTTACTGGACATTGTGCCGAAAATCGATGGATTGGGTGAGGAGCGGGTGTCGCAAATGCGGGATGCGCTCTTTCACGCCGATCACCCCTATCTGATTGTGCTGATGGGACCCTATAACGCGGGTAAATCGAGCATCATCAATGCCCTCCTGGGGACAACCGATTTGCTCCCTGTTGGGCCGACGCCGACAACCGACCGCATCACGATCTTGCGCTACGGCGAACAAGCGTCGCGCACCCGTTCCGGCGATGTCGACACCGTGTTCTACCCGTCGCCGCTGCTGCAAAAGGTCAGCTTTGTCGATACGCCCGGCCTTGAATCGATCTTCCGCGAACACGAAGAGATCACCCGACGCTTTTTGCAGCGCTCCGATACGGTGCTGCTCGTCATGATGGCGACACAGGCCATGACCCAGCACAACCTCGACTATATCCGGACGCTCAAAGAATATGGCAAGCAGGTCATCCTGATTTTGAATCAGGTCGATTTGCTCACCCCCGAAGAACGTGAAACCGTCCGCCAGTACGTGACCGATCAGGCGCGGACGGAACTGGGCAAGAACCCGGAAGTCTGGCTGATGTCCTCGCGCGAAGCCATCGATGCTCGGCACGCCGACGGCACGGTTGATGAGGAAAAGTGGGCGGCGAGCGGCATCAAGCAGATTGAGAACTATGTCGACACGCAGTTGAGCGATGTGCCGCGCTTGCGGCAAAAGCTGCAAACGCCGCTCAATATCGCGCAGAATGTGCATGGTGCGGCTTTGAACGCCGTGCGCGGCGGTCAGTCGGCGCTCGACCAGTACCAGAGCATTGCGCAAAATGTCGAACAGCAGTTGACCGTCTTCCGCCGCGAAAGCGACAAAGTCGTGACGCAGACGACGGACGAGGTCAAAGCTAAGTTTGAGGACGCGAGCAAACGCGGCGCGGAAGCGATTCACGAGCAGTTCCAGTTTTCACGGGCGCTCGGCTCAATGTTCCGCGGGCTGGCCGAACTGGTTGGCCTCTCGTCGATTGCGCGCAGCACCAGCGGCGGATCGTATACCCGCGCGGCCTTCGAACGGCACAAGGTTTTCGAGCCGATTGCAGAACTGCCTATCATTGCCGACAAGCTGCCACCGCGCCTCGAAGGCAAGGATTTGCAGGATACCGACGATCTGGTCAAGTATGCGAAAAAAGAGATCGACGCCCTGCCCGCCTTAATCAAGTCCAAAGTCATCGGCACGGTGCAAACGCCAACGCGTTACGACCGCACGGCGATGCAAGGCATGCGGAACGAACTGCAAACGCTGGAAGACGAGGCGCGCATCGTCGAAACGGAAAAGATCGAGCGGGCGCTGCGCAATTCACTGCTCTACCTGGCCGCCTATGAGATCATCATGCTGGTGTTCGCCATCTTCATCTGGCAGGCGAACCCGTTTGGCACCACCGGGAACGGCGGCTCGACCGAACTGATCGTGATCATCGTCATCCTCGGCCTGATGCTGCTCGGGCTGGCCTTCCTGCCGCTGCGCGGTCGCCAGTTGGCGAATGAGTACGTCAAACGGATGCAGGTACTTGCGGGCAAATACAGCGACATTCTGACCCGCGCGGCCAACAAGCAAATTGACTATGGGATGAACTTACGACGCGATGCGATTGCTCCGCTCACCCGGTTGATCGACGCGCAGACCGAAATTCACACGGGACAGCTTCAGCGCTTGCAGACCGCCGGCGAGCAGTTGGTCAAGATCGAAGGCGATTTGACGGCGCTGGGCAAACCGGGCTTACTGGGCATTCTGAGGTAATCAACATGGCAGTACACATTCAAACGACAAGTCTGGATGGCGCATTGGCGGCCTTCCGCGAAGGCGAAGTCAAATTGCTCACCGAGATCGCGACCGCCCTGGCTGAATTCAAAGAAGCGGACGAAGATCGGCGGCGCTTGCTCGACATCGCGCAGGATCTGCGCGAGATGTTCTTCCTCGTCGTGGTGATCGGGGAATTCAACGCGGGTAAGTCGTCGTTCATCAATGCGCTCCTAGGCGACGAACTGTTGGCGATGGGCATCACGCCGACGACCGACGCGATCCATGTCATCCGTTACAACGAAAACAGCCCGCGCAAAGCCAATATTCGCGAAGACGGCATCTACGAATGGACGCACCCGAACACGATTGCGACGGGCGTGGCGCTGGTCGATACCCCCGGAACGGGGTCGGTCTTCCAGAAGCACGAAAAGATTGCCAAGCAGTTCCTGCACCGCTCCGATCTGGTGATCTTCGTGATTTCGGCCAAGCGCGCCTTTGCCGAAACGGAACGTCTGTATCTGGAACTGGCGAAGAACTACGGCAAGAAGATCATCCTCGTCGTCAACCAGACCGACCTGCTCAATCCCAATGAACTGCGCGAAGTGCGCACGTTCGTCGAACGGCAGGCGAAAGAACTGCTCGACTTCGAACCGTTGATCTTCCTTGTCTCCGCCAAGGACGCGCTGCAAGCCCGACGCAATGGTCAGCCCGACGCGGGTGGCATTGATGCGGTCAAAGCGCACCTGCGCGGTGTGCTCAGCGAAGCGCCGCCCGCCAAGCAGAAGCTGCTGGCGCAGTTGGATACCGCCGAGCGCACCGTCAAGCATTACTACGATGCAGCCAAATCCAAGTACGATCTGATCGGCGCGGACACCACCAAAGTCCGCGATATTCAGCGCGAACTGGAGACGCAGTCCGGCGGCTTGAACGCGCAGTTGACGCGCGCGCGCGCCGACATCGACGCGGTGTTCGAAGGCATGCGCATGCGTGGCCTCGAATTCATCAACAAGAACTTGTCGCTGCGCAGCATCGGGCGTGGGTTGAACCGTGAAACGCTGCAAGCTCAATTCACCGAAACGGTCGTCGGGCAGGCAACGCGCGATATCGAGACCGCGACGGGTGACTATATCAACGTGCTGATCGACAACAGCCGCCAGTACTGGCGCGGCGTGATCAATCGTTTGAACCAACTGCGCGACCTCATGGAGCAGGAGGTCGGCGGGCTAGACGCGGGCATGTATGCCGAACAGCGCGAAGCCCTCGAAGACGCTATCCGCATCGCCGAAAGCGAACTCAAGAGCTATTCGACCGGGCGCGTCATCGGCGAAATGCAGGAAGTCTTCGCCACAAATACCAATGGGTTCCTGCTCGGCTTCAGCGCCGCCGTGATCGGCACGCTCGTCACCATTCTGGCGATTGCCGCACCCGGTCCGGTCGTTGGGCTGGCAGCCGCCGCGACCATCGTCGCCGCGCCCGCCGCCGCGCTCGGTGGCTATGTTGCCTACCGCTACTATCGCCGCGTAGCGCGGGATACCAAAGACGACATGAATAAGCGGATCGATGCGATTGAGAAGGCGTACCACGACGCGCTTGATAATCTCACGCGCAAAGAGCGCAGCCGCCTCAATGAGTACGGCAAGCAGGTACTTACGCCGATCTTCAGCCGACTGCAGGTGCTCTCGGAACGCTATGAGGCACAAACCGAAGGCTTCCGCAAGTATCTCGATCAGAGCACGACTCTGCGGCGCGGCATTGAGGAGTTGAAGTGAGCGTATCCTTGGAGGCACAGCTCACGATTGCCTTGCAAATCATCCTCGCGGGCATCCTCAGCGGGTTGATTGGCATGGATCGCGAACGGCGCGGGCATGACGCGGGTTTGCGCACGCACATGCTCGTCGGCATGGGCTCGTGCCTGTTCACGGGACTGTCCGTGCTGGCGTTTCCGGGAGGCGATCCGGGTCGGGTCGCCTCACAGATTCTGCCAGGACTCGGGTTTCTGGGAGCGGGCGCGATCCTTAAGCAGGGAGCGAATATTCAGGGACTAACCACCGCCGCCAGCATGTGGGTGACGGCAGCGGTGGGCATGGGAGTAGGCACCGGAGCGTGGTTCGCGGCCATCTGTGGGACGATCATTATCTGGTTTACTCTGGTGATTGTTCAGCGTATGAAGCCCGATGACTTGAACAGCAAGCGCCACTAACCTCCGGGCGCTTCGCTCCTGCTCAACCGCATCTCAGCGCCAGCCTAAGAGGGATGAGTATCGGTCATGAATTTCAACTTTCTGCTGCTCATCTTCGAACTGCTGGCGCTTAATTCCCTGTTGTTAGCGATTCACCGGCTCAGTCCACGCTACGGCATTATCTCGATCGTCGGCATCAGTGCCGCGCTCGTCGGCATGATGCGCTTCGCATCTGCAATCAGCGTATACGTGACAGTCACGCCGGATCTGCGTATCACTTACGCGAGCGGCTTGTTCATCCCGACGATTCTGCTGGTCGTGCTGGTGCTGTACGTGGTGGAAGGGATCATTCCCGCGCGCGCCGCTATCGTCACCATCATCGGCGTTGATCTCCTCTCATTTCTGGTCTTTTCGAGCCTCTGGCTGCACACACTCATCCCCGGCGGCGGCTTGCGGGCGGATCGCGAGGTCACTGCTCTCCTGGTCAACCCCAGTCTCCGTACGGTACTGGCGTCCAGTGTGGCGTTCGGCATCGATCTGATCGGGATTGGCATCCTGTTTCAGGCGCTGGTCAATCACCTGCCCCGCTTACCCCTCTGGGCGAAAAGCGGCCTCACGCTCACCGTGATTCTGGCGATCAACAACGTGGTCTTCTGGGCGCTGGCCTCCGAAAGTGTGGACGAATTCGTGGCGTTTACGCCGGGCAGCGTGCTGAGCAGCCTGATCTCGGCGCTGCTGCTCACCCCGGTACTGGCGGTCTACCTCGGTCACATCGCGCCCCGACTGCCGCATTTTCGCGGCTTGGAGCGACGTCCAACCTTCGCGCTGCTGTTCGGCTCCTACGGGCAGATCGAGCGCCGCCTGACCCGAGCAGAAACGGCCCTGCGCGACCTGATGGCGAAATACATCGCAGAAGTGGACGACGAACGCACGCGCGCAAACCGCCTGCGCGACTTCATCAATGAGTTGGTACACGATATGCGGAATCCACTGGCGGGGATTAATCTGCGCATTCAAATCCTTGGGCGCACCGGAGACAACCCGGAACAGCGTCAGCGTCAGCTTGAAGCCGTGCAGCTTCAGTTGAAGCACTTGTCCACGATGGTCGACACGGTGGTGGACATTGTACGCCTCGAACAAGCGCCTCACAGCCGGGAAGGGACCGATTTGGGCGAATTCCTAAGCGAAGTTTTTGCCGCCACCCACGTGAACGGCGAAGCTAAAGGTCTGCTGATGACCTTGACCCTGCCCGAACAAGCGCTCACTGTCCCTATGGATCGGGTCACGCTGGCGCGTGCGGTCATCAACCTGATGGATAATGCTATCCGCTACACTGAGACGGGAACTGTCGCATTAGCTGGATATCGCGACGGTGACTGCGCCGCCATCACCGTCACCGATACAGGCATCGGTATCGCACCTGATGAAGTCGCGCACATCTACAAGCGCCATTTCCGGTCACCGCAGGCAGCGCGCGAGACGAACGAGGGGCTAGGATTGGGGTTGGCCATCGTGAAGCGCGTGGTCGAAGAACACAATGGTTCGATCAGCGTGACCAGCCAGAAAACCCCGTCGAGCGGCACGCGCTTCACCATCACCCTTCCCTGCGCGTAGCGGTCAGCCAAACACGATCCCGAGATCCCGCGCCATCTGCACCATATCGCCGTTCGGGTCGACCTGTTTCATTTGCAGTGCGTCAGTCATCGGTACCGACACGATCTGTTCGCCGCGCAGCGCGACCATATAGCCCCACTGCTCTTGCGCGACTAACTGCACTGCCGCGGAACCAAAACGCGTCGCTAGCCAGCGATCATGCGGCGTTGGCTGACCGCCGCGCTGCAGGTGCCCGAGCACAGTCACCCGCACTTCCGCGCCAATGCAATCGGCGATCATATTGCCGACGATGTAGCCAATGCCGCCCAGTCGCATCACACCGCCCGTCTGAATGTAGTATTCCTGCGCCCCATTGATCGGCGCGGCACCTTCCGCGACCACAATCAGGCTGTAGTTGCGGCCATGTTCACGTGCCTGCTGAATATGCGCGCACACTGTGGCGATGTTAAACGGAATTTCGGGAATGAGAATGGCATCGGCGCCGCCCGCCACGCCCGCTTTGAGCGCGATCCAGCCCGCGTTGCGCCCCATGACTTCCAGCACCATCACGCGATGGTGACTCTCGGCGGTCGTCTGCAGCTTATCGAGCGCATCCGTCGCCGTGAGAATCGCCGTGTCGAAGCCAAACGTCACATCCGTCTGCGCGAGATCGTTGTCGATCGTCTTGGGCACGCCCACCACGCGCGCCCCGCGATCCAGCAGTTTCTGCGCAATGGCCATCGTGCCATCGCCGCCCGCGACGATCAGCGCTTCGACGCCCATATTCGTCAGACGCCGCAGCGCTTCATCGGTCAAATCGATCGGTTCAACCGCCCCATCGGCGGTCTCTACCACTTGTCTGAAGGGGTTGCCGCGGTTGACCGCGCCGAGGATCGTCCCGCCGCGCGTGAGCAGCGGGCGCACACGTTCTTCCGTCAAGATGTTAGCAGGCGCGTCATGCAGCAGGCCGTCAAATCCCTGACGAATGCCGATGACATCCCACCCATACCGATGTTTTGCTGTGAGGACCACCGCCCGAATGACCGCGTTCAATCCCGGCGCATCACCGCCGCCTGTCAGAATACCGATCGTTTTCATCGTTCTACCCCAGTCTTACGGGGGGATTATACAGCACAAAAAGCACATTTGTGTTAAAATCAGGGAACATATCGTCACCAGTTGAGAGAGTATATGGCACGTAGACGAAGCAGCAACCGGAGCAGCTCATCCACGAATCGTGGGTATCAGGGTCGGCGTAAAAGCGATAACGAAGCGCGCGTCGAGCGGTTCACATGGGCGCTGTTAGTGCTGGCGTTCGCCGTGACCCAGCTCCTGCCCGAAGGCTCGTTCCCGAATTGGTTCATCCCCCTGTCGGGCGCGGTGATTCTCCTTGGCTCCGCCTTCTACCAGTATACGCGCGGTTGGCGCGTCGGGCCGATCACCTGGATCGGCGGCGCGGTCGAAGGGCTGCTGGCGTATTACGTAATGCGCGTGAATCCCGCCGCGGACATGCTCGGCGAATCCCTGCTGGTATTTGTCGCCGTGATTTTGTTCGGTTTGATCACCGGTGAAACCTAATTTCTTGACTTTTTAGCCTAAATAGGCTATTTCATGGGTGTACTTTTTGTGCAGATTGCCCGAAGGAAACAATGAGCGAGTCTAACCCCCGCGTAACCGTTGAAGATGTGCGAAAACTGGCGCTCCCCTTGGGAACGCGGGTTGTCGCTGGAGAGGGCTTGCTCCTCAACCGAATCGTTGCCTGGACGACCGTCATCTATCCTGAAGACGGCGTCAGCAACAAAACGCTGCAAAAAGATGAACTTGTGCTGGTCGCGCCGAATGAAAACGGCACGCGGCACATGTTGGATGCCGACGTGGTGCGCTGGGCATCCGAAAACAAAGCTTCGGCGGTCGTGTTGAGCGATAACCCCTCCCCGACGGCCATCGCCGAGGCTAACGCCTACAGCATCCCCGTGATGATGCTCCCGTCGGGCAGCCGCATCCGCATGGTGGAAAAAGCGGTTGTCAGCCTGCTCGTCGATCAAAAAGGCCAAATCGAGCGGCGCGGCACCCAGATTTACCGCCAGCTTACGCAGATTTCCTCCCGTAACGAAGGCATGCCCGAACTCATCAATGCGATGGCACGGCTGACGAACAAATCAGTGGTTGTGCAGGATAAGCGCCTGCAAATTCTGTACAGCTCCGTCCAGCCGCAGTTCGTCGCCTTCTGGGAAGATGTCGAAAACTTTCTGCGCAAGGTTGACAACCTCCCGGTCGAGATTCAGGATCGTCACCGGGTGAGCGAAGTCGAAAACCCGGTGCTCATGCAAGCACTGCCGACCCCCGGACTAGCGCGCCTCGTCTCGCCGATCATCACCAAAGACATCGGGCGCGGCTATCTGTCGATCATCGGGCGCGACACCGACCTCGACGACGTCGATACTGCGGTCGCCGAGCATGGCGCCGCCGCCTGCGCGCTGGAAATGGCGAAGGCCAAGGCGATCAGCGACACCGAGAAGCGGCTGCGCGGCACGTTTCTCGACCGCCTGCTCATCGGCGATGTCAGCCAGCAGGAAGCCATTCGGCAGGGCGAACGCTTTGAGCACGACATGACGCAGACGCACGTCGCGATTGTGCTGGCGTGGCAGGGCGATAAAGCCCCGTCGCTGCGTCGCCTCGAAACGACGATCAACACGCTGGTCGCCCAGCAGCACGCGGCGGCGCTCGTGTGGCAGCGCGAACGCGAAAACGAGGTGCTCGTATTCCATGCCGTCGAAGAGAAAGATCCTGTCAATTCGACCATGCGCCTCGCCGAGGTCTTCAGCAAGGAGATCCAGCGGCAGTTTTCCAGCTCCCGGGTTGCCATTGGCGTCGGTCAAGCCGCGCGGGATGTAACGGTGTGGCGCAGCAGTTACCGCGACGCCGTGCAAGCCCGCGACCTCGCCGCTCGGTTGCAAACCGATGCGCCGCTCTACATTGGCGACCTTGGGGTATATCAGCTCATCCTCTCGCTGTCCGACCGGGATAAGCTGTTGGCATTCTGCGAGCAGACGCTCGGCACGCTGGTCAAGTATGACCTGAGCCAGCATGCGGACCTGATCAAGACGCTGGAGGCGTTCTTCGCCTGCCACGGGAACTTGAGCCAGACTGCCGAGATGCTCATCGTACACCGCAATACGCTGTTGTATCGCATGAACCGCATCAACGAGATCGCCCAAATTGACCTCAACCGCCCAGAAATTCGTCTCGCGCTGCACCTCGCGCTGACGATTCGGCGCCTGTTGTCGATCAACTAGACGCCCATTCAGGCACGGCGCGGTTTGACAGACGGGACGCCCACTGGGCGTCCGTGGTGCTTACTCGACGCGACTGCTCGCATTTCCAACCGCAGTGACATGTTCCGGGCACTCCCCAGCCTCTGGCTCTGCCAAACGCCATAGTGATTGGATTATGCGGCCATTATGGCAGGTTGCCTAAAAACCATTCGTTCGGGCAGGCTGCATAATCTTACTATGCCGAAATTTTCCAGTTCCCCCAAGAATCCTGTGCACATGCTCAACCCTATTTGTACGCATTGACCAGATTTAGCGCCAAAATTTGATGTAGATTTCACCATAATTTTGCCGCATACTTACCCTGTCCCTTTTTTATCCCTGTAGTATGAGGTGGTGCAATGTCACCGGACGACTGTGACCAGCAGTTTCCCCTTCACCGCGAAGACACACGCGAACGCGATGCCTGCGCTCTGATCTGCTCCGTTCGCAAGGGCGGACAAGCGACCCACGGTAATGTGAAACGCACAATCGAAGCTCTCACCCGCATGGGTCATCGCACGGGTATCGTGGATGGCGAAGGTGACGGCGTCGGTATCATGACTGATATCCCCCGCGAGCTGTGGTCTAAAACGCTCGCGTCAGTGGTTTGCGCTACGGGTTGGCGGTCAACCCGAATTTCTGGGTCGCGCACCTGATGATTCCCGTGCACATGCGCTCCGACGCGGACGCGGTAACGCGGCTCATCTGTGACCGCATTCAACAGGCCGGTCTCGAACCGCTCTACGATGGCGCGGGTAAGGTGAAGAGCAACGTGCTCGGTCGCAGTGCCGCCAAGAACGAACCGCTCTTCTGGCAGTTCGCCGGGATGAACGGCAGCGTCAAAAATGATCAGCTCGAAAAAGTCCTCTACCGCCTGCAAACCAGCATCGAGCGCGACCTCGGCGTGCATTTCGCGTCGTTCTCTTCGCGCAGCGTGGTCTACAAAGTGCAGGGCACGGTCGAAATCCTGCGCCGCTACTATCCCGAACTTCAAGATACCGAGTACGCCTCAACAGTGACGCTCGGTCACGCCCGCTATTCGACCAACACGAATCCGGTGTTCGAACGCGCGCAGCCCTTCAACGTGCTCGGTCACAACGGTGAATTCAACACGATCTCGCGCTTCCGCCTGGAAGCCGCCATGCTCGGCATTGACCTGTCGGAGAACAACTCCGACTCGCAGGATATCGACAACCTGATCGACGCGCTGTGCATGAAGTATGACTTTGACCTGATCGAAGCGATGGAATACGTCTTCCCGCCCTTCGATCATGATCTGATGCAGGGCGCGGACGAAATCCACGAGATGTACGAGAACATCCGCCGCTCGTTTGGTCCGTTCGCGCAGGGTCCCGCCGCCGTCGCCGCCCGCGTGGGTGATCAGTGCGTGTTCAGCGTGGACGCGCTCGGTCTGCGCCCGCTGTGGTTCGGCGAGACGGAAAAAGAATACTTCGCCACATCGGAACGCGGCGTCTACCCGCTGACGATGATGTCCTCCGCGCCCAAGCCGCTCGCTCCCGGCGAAAAGATCGCGCTGGTGATCAAGCCCGGTCGCGGCATCGAAGTGCTGGACTATCCGGCAATTCAGCAGCATGTCTTCAACCGTTCGCGCGAACGCGGCATGTTCAATAACGGCAAGCCGCGCGGCGTGTGGGCGATGAACAGTTCGGCCCTGCGTCCCAGCAACGGCAACGGGAATGGCAATGGTCATGGTAACGGCGGCGGAACTGCTGTGAAGCCGACGCCCGCGCCAACGGCAGTCGCCTTGGCGGCGCCCCTGCCCCAGCGTTCGACCGCGATCAATGCCGTGACGATGGCCGCGCTCGGCTGGGAGCGCTATCACCTGAACATCATCCAAGCGATGGCGGAAACCAACAAGGAACTGATTGGCTCGCTCGGTTGGGATGGCCCGCTGGCAGCGATCAGCCACACGCGCGTCAACATCGCCGATTTCTTTCAGGAAGTCGTCGCCGTCGTGACCAACCCGGCAATCGACCGCGAACGCGAACAGGCGCAGTTTTCGACCACGGTGTACGTGGGCGCGCGTCCGGAACCCGGTCAGGCCAACAGCCCGGACGATATCGTCGTCACGCTCAAGACCCCGGTGCTCCTCGGTGGGCACACGGCGCTCGGCGCGGATGAGGATCTGCGTGCCGTGGCCAGCAAGTTCGGCACCAAGACGATTGACGATCTGATCGCCGACTTTGGCGACCATGCGGCGACGCTCTCGATGAGCGCATTCCCGGAAGAAACCATTGAATCCGCGGTTGCCCGCTTGGCGAGCGAAGCTGCCGAGCTGGTCGCGGGTGGCGTGCAGTGCATCATCCTCGATGACGGCGATGTCTTCGCTGGCGAACGCTTGTGGATCGACCCGCTGCTGGCGGTCGCCACTGTCGACCGCGTACTGCGCGAAAGCAACGACAATGATATTAATCTGCGCCGCCGCGCGGGCATTGTGCTGCGTTCCGGCGCACTCCGCGACCTGCACGATGTGGTCATGGCAATTGGTTTGGGCGCCAGCGCGGTCAACCCGTACATGCTCTACGCCGTCGCGCTGGATATCGCGCCGCGTGCCCCGCGGGAACCGCTGCCGAGCGAAGAAATCAGCAAGCGCCTGACCAACACCGTCAACTCGCTGACCACCGGCATCCAGAAGGTCACGTCGACGATTGGCTGCCATGAACTGCGCGGCTACGGCCAGTCATTCGCCTCGGTCGGGCTGGCGTCCGGCGTCGCCGATGTCTTTGGCACGCCCAACTACTTTGGCTCGGACGAACGCGGTTTCGCGTGGGACGATGTGCAGCGTGAAGCCGAAACCCGCGCGGGCGAACTGCGCTCGGGCAAAGGCAGCAAACTGGAAAACCCGGATCGCATCTACCCGAAGATGTGGAAGAAGGTCGAAGACATCGCCCTCGGCGAAATGACGCTCGACCAGTACGAAGCCGAAATGCTGGAACTGGAACGCGAGATGCCCGTCTCCGCCCGCCACATCATCGACCTCAAGGTGACCGACTCAGGCATCGATCCGGCGACCGTCGATACCCGCGTCGGCAAGCACGACCTGCCGATGATCATCGGCGCGATGTCGTTCGGCTCACAGGGCGAACTCTCGTACAAGGCGTATGCGGAATCGGCGGCGCAGCTCAACATCATCTGCGTGAACGGCGAAGGTGGCGAACTGCCGGAAGTTATGGGCAAGTACCCGCACAACCGCGGCAACCAGATCGCCTCCGGTCGGTTCGGCGTGAACATCGAATTCCTGAATTCGTGCGACTACCTCGAAATCAAGATCGGTCAGGGCGCGAAGCCCGGCGAAGGCGGTCACCTGCCCGCCTACAAGGTGACGGAACAGGTCGCGCTGGCACGGTCGACTGCACCGTGGGTTGACCTGATATCGCCGAGCAACAATCACGATCTGTATTCGATTGAAGACCTCGCGCAGTTGATAGACGAACTCAAGATCGCCAACCCCAACGCCAAGATCTCCGTGAAGATCCCGGTGGTGCCCGGCGTCGGCATCATCGCCGTCGGCATCGCCAAAGCCGGGGCGGATATCATCAACATCGCCGGTTACGAAGGCGGCACGGGCGCGGCGCGCGCGCATTCGCTGCGCCATGTCGGGCTGCCCGCCGAAATCGGCGTGTGGCTGGCGCACCGCGCGCTGATCGAAAGCGGTCTGCGCGGCGACGTGGAGCTGTGGTCAGATGGCGGCATGAAGAGCGGACGCGATGTCGTCAAGATGATGTGCCTCGGCGCGAACCGCGTCAGCTTTGGCACGCTGGCGATGGTCGCCGTTGGCTGCACGATCTGTCGCAAGTGTCACGAAGGCACCTGCCACGTCGGCATCACCACCCACATCACCACCAAGGAACAAGCCCTCGAACAAGGCATCAAGCACTTTGAACCGCGTGACGCCGAACAGGCCGTCGGCGGCATCGTGCGCGTGTTTGAAGCGCTCGGCGAAGACATCCGCCGTTGGACGGCCAAACTCGGCTTTACCCGCGTGCAGGATCTCGTCGGGCGGGCTGATCTGCTCGAACAGGTGCAGATGCATGAGCGCATCGACCTGCGCCCGCTGTTCATCCCGGTGCCGACGGTCAGCAAGCGTGAATTCCTGCCCGGCGTCGGTCGTCTGCTGGCGCGTCCACGCAATACCATGAGCAAAAGCATCACCGAGATCATCAACGATGCGGCGCAGCCCGGCGATCAGGAAATCACTTACGACGACGAACAGGTCATGGCGATGGACCGCGCGCTCGGCACGCACCTCTCCGGCGCGATTGAACGCGGCGAAGTGTCGGGCGACCTGGGTGTCATTCACCTGCGCTTCAGCAACTCCGCCGTGCCTGGCAACGGTCTGGCCGCGTTCACAATGGATAAGCTGGATGTGCTGGTGGAAGGCGGCGCGCAGGACGGCGTCGGCAAGTGCGCCAAGGGCGGTACGATTGCCGTACTCAAGGGTCTCAACCACGACGGCGAACGCCTCGATGGGTCGGTCGGCAAGAGCTTCGCTTACGGGGCGCAAGCGGGTCGGTTCATCGTGCAAGGTGATGCGGACACGCGCGCCTGCATCCGTCTCAGCGGCGCGGACATCGTGTTTGGTGGCGAGGTCAAGCAGCCCCTGCACGACGATCTCGGCGGCTTAGCGGCGCGCGCGAACCTTAAGGGCTATGCCTGCGAATATATGACCTCCGGGCGCGTGCTCGTGCTCGGCGACCCCGGCCCGTGGCTGTGCGCGGGGATGTCGGGTGGCACGCTGTATCAGCGCATTCAGCCAGAAATGAATCTCACGGTCGACGCGATCCGCCGCCGCATCGCCAAGGGCGCGACGGTCGAAATCCGTGAGCTGGACGCGCGCGGCGCGCAGGACATCATCGACCTGCTCGGCAACTACATCGCCACGCTGGAAGCCAACAATCAGGGCGACGAAGTGCAGCATCTGTACCCGCTGCTCAATCACCCGGAACAATACTTCGTGATGCTCGCGCCGCCGTCGCGGCTCAAGCAGGCAGTCTAGAACACTTAACCAAAACGGCGGGGCGCAGCCGGCTGCGCCCCGCCGTTTTGTTTTCCCCTGCGGCTGACTCTGGAAAATAAAAAGCCCGCGTCGGGTGACGCGGGCTGACTGCACTTGATATTTACTACTTCTTTTCTTCCGGGTATTTCGACTTGTCCCAGTCCGCCTTGCTGACGAACTTGGTGAGCATACGCCCATCCTTCGTCTTGCCACGCAGACCGTAGCGAACCTGACCGTTCGCGGTGGTGAAGGTGGTCTTCAGCACGTTTTTGTCGTCGATTGACACCTTCTGGCGGGTTTTAACATCGTAGAACTCAACGCTCATTTTGGAAAACCCCTTTTCTGTATACGCGCGATCTAAATTACGCTTTACAAGCGACATTCTACCACATATTCTTAAAATCGCGCTAGCGAAATGAGGGGAAATTGGACGAATTTCCTCTTATTTGCCCGGAATGATGGCTAAAACCCGCTGAACTTTGAGCGCCAGATGCAAAATTAGGCGGTTATCGGCCTTCTCCAAGTCGAGTCCGGTGAGCTCGCTGATGCGTCCCAGACGGTAAACCAAGGTGTTGCGATGCACATCCAGCATCTTCGAAGCTTCGGCTAAATTGCCGTTGGCCTCGAAGAAACCGCTCAGCGTGCGGATCAGATCACCCTGCTTGCGGTCGTCATGTTCGACCAGCAGCCCGAGCGTTTCATTATAGAAACGGCGCAGGTGATCGAGGTTACGTTCCTTGAGCGCCAGCAAAAGCTGAAACAGCTTGAGATCACCGTAGAAGGTCGTCTGCTCGCGGTCACCGAGTTCATTGGCAATACTGACCGAATCCTTCGCTTCGCGGTAGGCCTCGCGCAGCGCGGACAGCCCCGCCGACGGTCGGCTGATGCCTGCAGCGACCAAGCCGCTCGGCGTGCGCGCGGCTAACTGTGAGCGGACTTCATCCACCATTCGGCGTAAACGCGGCAAATGCGAGGGGTTTTCCAGCGGGTAGAGCGCGACAATCACGTCGACATACTGCCCGACCGAGCCATTCAGCGGGCGGCGCGCCATATCATCGCGCACCAACGGCAGCAGCGATTCCAGCGGCAGCCCCGCCCCGGAATCGGTCATGGCGCGATAGACGACGACAATGTAGTTCGCGGTGGGGTCAAAGCCCGCCTGCTGGGCGCGTGTCGACATCATATCATCGTCGGTCGGCGTGCCGCTCAGCCACATCTGCACCCAGTCACCGCGCGCCTGTTCGACGGCAAACGCAATCGCGCGGGTTTTAGCCAGTTCAATGGCGCACACATCAGCGCCGTAGGCCAGCACCATGCGGTCAAAATCGTCCAGCGTTTCGCGGTTGTCCACCATCGACAGATACCCGGCTACGCGTTTCTCGACGCGCAGCACAGTCGTATAGCCGAGCGGGCTGTGCACTGTGATGCCTTCAGCGGGTGGGGTTTCGCGGGTCAGCCAATTCTGGAAGGCGCTGTAGGGGAGGTTTTGCATCATGGTACGCCCACTCCCGGTCGGCGTGCGCCGCGCGACATTCGGATACACCTGCGCCATGAGCACGCCCGCGTCGTCATGTACAACCATCGGCTTGGCGGTGGCGCGCGCCATGATCTGCAGCAGGCTGTTGAGATCGCGGTTCTCGGCGGCACTGCGCGCCAGTTGGCGTTGAATTTCCATCGCGCGCTGGGCGATCTGCGCCTTCGCATTGACAATCAGTGTGTTGATGGCACGTTCGATGCGTGGCAGGCTGGTCTCTTCGGGCAGCGCTAGCAGCGCTACGCCGCACTCGTTCGCGACATCGACCGCGGTCATGGCGATGTTGTCTTTCGCTGCCACCGCACTGATTCCCACTTCCGCTAGCCCACGCACCACTTCCGAAAGCGTGATGCGCGCATCATAGCTGCGCAGTACATCCATCGACACCAGCGCCAGCTCACCGCCATAGACATCGGGAAAGGCGGGCGGCTGCGTCTGCACCACTACAGCCCAGGTGATTGTCTTCTCCGGCATGCCAGCGAGCAATTGAGTTCCCAACGGAAGCGCATACTGTAACAGGGCTTGCAGGGTGGCGCTGTGATTTTCAACCATACTCAACAATCCACTTAGACTATTCCACGATTGTATGCACAGGGTCAGCGAAATCATACAATCATTTTGACGAGGCTATCGCACGGGTTTTTGTCACTATTCACCAACAAACTCACCGTGACACATGCGTAGATTGTTGAATTCTACCAGCGTTTCCTCTGATATAATTGCGGCTTATGAAACCAACCCCTTACCCCAACGTCAACGCCATTTTGGAGATTCTGCTGCAGCGGCAGCAAGCGATCTTTGGTGACAAGCTGATTGGCTTGTATCTCTATGGCTCGACGGCGCTCGGCGCATTCACCGACAGCATTAGCGATCTTGACCTACTCGCCGCGCTCACGTCGGATCTCTCCCCGGCGGAGGCCGCAGCTATCGAGCAGATGCACGCCCGGATGGTGACAGAACTGCCCGAGTGGGACAACCGCATAGAAGTGCAGTACTACAGCGTGCACGCGCTCGCCACATACAAAACCGAACGTCACCCGATGGGCAACATCAGCCCCGGCGAACCCTTCCACATCATCGAGGCGGGCGCGGACTGGCTGATGAACTGGTATCACGTGCTAACATCGGGGATCACGCTGTATGGGGTACCACCCGCGACGATCATCGCCCCGGTCACGACCGACGAATTCATCACGTCTATCACGACGATGCTGCTGGAATGGGACGACGGCTATCTCGACCACATCCAGAGCCGTCCGTCACAGGCTTATGTCATCATCACCTTGTGCCGGGGACTGTACACGCTGCGCCACCGCCAGCATGTCTCGAAACAGGCAGCAGCCGAATGGGCGATGTCGGCTTATCCAGCCTGGGCGGCGCTCATCAGCCATGCGCTGGCATGGCGGCTCGATCCGGGCGCAGTCGTGGATCACGCGGCTACCCTGCCGGAAACCCTGCGCTTTGTCAGCTTCATGTGGGGCGAGATTCGCGCAGCCTTGTGACCTATGTCGATTGTTAGACCAAACAAAAAGGACGAGGCATGGCCTCGTCCTTTTGATTTGTACAGTGTGACTAGACGCGCTTAACGCCGATAGCCAGTGTTTCGCCGTCGATGGAGGTATCCTTCTTCGGGTCTTCGTCCGGCTGATACGTAGCGCTCACGAAATCGCCGTTCGTTTCGCCCTGCTCCAGCGTTTCCGCCAGCGTCTGCGCGCGGATGTAATCGGCGAAACGGGTGATCGCCTTCGTCAGCCGTTCGCCCGCCTGATAGCGCAGGTTGATGCGGTCTTCGATATTGAAGTCCGCGTCCTTGCGCAGGCTTTGCACGCGGCGTACGACTTCACGCGCCAACCCTTCGTCGATCAGGTCGTCGGTGAGGCGCGTGTCGAGTGAGGCCAGATAGCCGCCGTCTTCCGCGACCGCGAAGCCTTCGGCGGCGCTGCGGCTGACCTGCACTTCGTCCGGCGCGAGCTCGTACTGCTTGCCGTCCAGCTCCACGGTGATGCTTTGGCCGCTCAGCAGGGCTTCGCCCCACTTACGTTTGTCTTCCACCGGCGCATCATCGCGCACCCACTTCTGCACCTTCGGGAAGTCGGCGCGCAGCTTCTTGCCGAGCAGGCTTTGCAGCGGATTCAGCTTGAACAGCACGACATCCCCGGTCGCATTGAGCGTCCCCACCGCCTTAACATTGAGTTCGCTCATGATCAGCTCGGCGTAACGCGTGACCACATCGGCCTCGCGCGGCTGCACCGCGAAACGAGCTTCTGCCAGCGGCTGGCGCACGCCCATGCGCACCGATTCGCGCGCGGCACGCCCGAGGCTGACCAGCTTTTCGACCAAGCGCATATCCCGCACCAGCGTTTCGTTGAGCAGTGCCGGGTTGCTTTCCGGGAACAGCGCGAGGTGCACGCTCATCGGCGCTTTCGGGTCGATTTCCACGACCAGATTGCGATACAGCGCATCCGCGAGGAACGGCATCGTCGGTGCGAGCAGCTTGCTCACGGTGACTAAGCATTCATATAACGTGGCATAGGCGCCCTGCTTGTCCGCGTCGCTCTCCGACTTCCAGAAACGGCGGCGGCTCAGGCGCACATACCAATTGCTGAGCATCTCGACAAATTGCTCAATCGGGCGCGTCGCGCCGGGCACATCGTAGTTGTCGAAGGCTTCGGTCACTTCGTTGACCAACTGGTGCAGTTCCGCCAGCACAAACTGATCGAGCAGGTCGCGTTCGGCGACGGGCGGCTGCGGGCTGTTCGGCGTCCAGCCATCGAGATTGGCGTACGTCACGAAGAAGCTGTAGGTGTTCCACAGCGTCAGCCAGAAGCGGCTGATCACCTCCCCTACCAAGTCCTTCGAGAAGCGGCGCGGTTCTCCGGGCGGCCCTGATGTGAACAGATACCAGCGGAAAGCGTCGGCCCCGTGCGCGTTGAAGATTTCCCACGGGTCGATGATGTTGCCCTTGCTCTTGGACATCTTCTCGCCCTTGGCGTCGAGGATGTGCCCCAAGCAGATGACGTTCTTGAACGACACCTGTTCGAACAACATGCTGCTGATCGAGTGGAGCGTGTAGAACCACCCGCGCGTCTGGTCGACCGCTTCGCAGATGTAGTCCGCCGGGTACTGTTCCGCGAACATTTCCTGATTGTGCGCCGGGTAACCCCACTGCGCCAGCGGCATCGCGCCGCTGTCAAACCACACGTCGATCACTTCCGGCACACGATGCATCATGCCACCACGACCATTCGGGTTCGGGAAGACAATGTTGTCAACATGCGGACGGTGCAGATCGAGATCCGTCAAGTCACGCCCGGCGAGCTTGCTCAATTCTTCGACGCTGCCCACCGCCAGCGACTCGCCCGTCTGGTCGTCGATCCAGATCGGGAGCGGCGTGCCCCAGTAACGTTCACGCCCGAGCGCCCAGTCTTTGAGTTCCGTCAGCCAATTGCCGAAGCGCCCATCGCGGACGTGATCCGGCACCCAGTTGATCGTCGCATTCAGGTCGATCATCTTCTGGCGGTACTCGGTCGCGCGGATGAACCACGCGTCACGCGCGAAGTACAGCAGCGGCGTGCCACAGCGCCAGCAGAACGGGTAAGTATGCGCGTAACGTGCCTGCTTGTAGAGCAGACCGCGCCGCTTGAGATCCCGCGTGATTTCGGGATCGGCGTCCTTGACCCACACGCCGCGCCACTCCGTCACCGCGTCGATGAATTTGCCATCCGCGCCGACCGTTTGCAGCACGGGCAGGTTATTCTCCTTGCCGACCGCCATATCGTCCACGCCGAAGGCCGGGGCGATGTGCACGATGCCCGTGCCGTCGTCGGTGCTGACGAAATCGCCCGCCACGACATAGGCGTACTTGGTCTCGACCGGGAGGAAGGTGTACAGCGGGTTGTACTGCATCCCGAGCAGGTCTTTGCCCTTGAAGTGCTTGACGATCTTGTACTCTTCACGGTGGATGAGCACTTTGTCGACCAGCGCCGCCGCCATGATCAGGTTTTCTGTGCCTTCGCCGCCCTGTACCGGGCCTTCGATCTGCACGTAGTCGAGGTCCGCGCCCACGGCCAGCGCGACGTTGGCCGGGAGTGTCCACGGCGTCGTCGTCCACACGAGGAAGTAGACGCCGGACTTGTCGCGCAGCGGGAAGCGCACAAATACGCTCGGGTCTTCGACATCCTGATACCCGAGCGAGACTTCGTGACTGCTCAGCGGCGTGCCGCAGCGCGCGCAGTACGGAACGACCTTCAAACCCTTATAGAGCAGGTCTTTTTCCCAGAACTGCTTGAGGATCCACCACACGCTCTCGATGTAGTCATTCGTGAACGTCACATAGGCGTCGTCGAGGTTCGTCCAGTACGCCATGCGCTCGGTGAACGTTTCCCACTTGCTGATGTTGCGCAGCACACTGTCCCGGCAGCGCTTGTTGAATTCGGCGATGCCGAACTCTTCAATCTGCCGTTTCTGCGTGAAGCCGAGCTCTTTTTCGAGCGCGAGTTCGACGGGCAAGCCGTGGGTATCCCACCCGCCCTTACGCAGCGCGTAGTAACCGCGCATCGTCTTGTAGCGCGGGAAAATATCTTTGAAGGCGCGCGCCAATACGTGATGCACACCCGGCGTGCCGTTGACGGTCGGCGGGCCTTCATAGGTCACGTAACGCGGAGCACCTTGGCGTTCTTCCATCGAACGCTGAAATACGCGATTCAGCCGCCAAAAGTCCAGCTGTTCGCGTTCCAATTTCTGGATGTCAACTTCCGGTTTGACTGCCTTGAACATGGTTCATCCTCTCTACGTCGATACGGGTCGGTTGTCGATGCGTTTAGCGTCGTATTCGCATAGAGGGGGCAATCGACCGTGATGTGAGCAGACCCCTCACATTCACGGATCACCTCCTTATAACCAATGGGGAGAATCGTCTTAGTATTATGACGCAAAATTGCAGTTAAGTGAAGATTCAACCCCTTGCTCCTATAATGAACTGGTTTGCCCAATCCCACAGAAAAGAGACTCTATGTTTCGGGAAGCTTCCCCGCCGAACCTTGAAGCCGCCGCCGAAGACAACGCCTATGCCCTGATCGAAACGTTTGGCCGCTTGCCCCGTGCCGAATTGATTACGACGCCCGCCCTCGTCCGCTGCCGCGTCGCCGGGATTGAATCCGCGATGTTCAACTCCGTTGGGCGCAATCGCTTCACCCTCGCTGATGCGGACCAAGTCATCGAAGAGACACTCGCCGATTACCGCGCTGCCGGGACGAAAGCCGTCATGTGGTGGGTCGGCGGGCAGACGCAGCCCCCAGAAATTGGCGCGAAGCTCGAACAGCACGGTTTCGAGAAGGCGTATGACTCGCCCGCAATGGCGGTTGATTTGCATCACATGGATGAGACGACCACCACGCCGCCGAACTTTCGCATCACCACCGTGACGAGCGAAACCGATGTGCGCGTCTGGGCGACGACCTTCGCCACCAGCTTCAATCAGCCGACTGCCGTCGGCGACGCGTGGCACGACGCCACACTGCGGCGTGGCCTCGACCATGCCCCGTGGACGCTGTACCTCGGCTGGTTGGATGATGTGCCCGTGGCGACGGGGATGTTGTTTTACGGCGCAGGAATTGCAGGAATCTACGGGATTGGTACGCTGCCGGACGCGCGGGGTAAAGGCATTGGCAAGGCGATCACGCTGCGTCCGCTGCTCGACGCGCGCGCCGCCGGTTGCCACATTGGCGCCTTGTTCGCCTCACCATCCGGCTACCCGATTTACCAGAGAATTGGCTTTGGGCACTACGGATCGCTCATCCGCTACCGCTGGGAGCAGGCGTAGCGGCACGCGGCCCGGTGCCGATCCAGAAGACTTCGCGCTCAAGGTTGATGGTGGTGGGCGTGTTCGGCGTGTCGTTGTTGCGCAGTACCAGCGCCCACCACTGCATATTGAAGATCGAAAAGGCAACGTTCCCGTGACAGCGCGCAACCGTCGACTGCGCCAGCTCGCTGAACGGCGCGGATCCCGGTTCGCTGCACTGCAGCGGCGTGTATTCGCAGGTGCCGCCCTGCGCTTCGTAGAACGTCGCGACGGCACACGGATCATCGACGGCGGTATAGCTCCAGATATCGGCGCCGTACGCCTCGCTCTCATGGCTGATCTGCGTTACCCGATCCGGCAGCGGCGGCAGCGGCGGCGCGATCACACCGTACAACACGCGCAAAATATTGAAGCCTACGATCAACGCGAGACCGAAGGCTATCAACAAGGCTATCAGGAGAAACGGCGGACGTTTCGCTTGATCGGCGTCGTCAGGACTGCCAGAGTTGTTCATATTTGACAACGGTCATACCCGCCGCATCCAGATTCGGATCAGGATTGGCCAACCCCGGGTAAATCACGACCAGCGTGTACTGCGTCGAGCGGAAGCCGGAATGATCGAACATGCAGCTAAACTGGAACGGCACGCTCTGACCGGTCTCTGCCGGGGGCGCTTCGCCCACCGCGGGAATGCGGATACAGCGTTCAACTGCATCACCGTAGTGCTCGTTCATTTTTTGCTGATAGTAATTCACGACGTTGTCAATCGAATCGGCAACGCGGTAATACATGTTACGTGAATTGGTCGAAACATCACTTTCGCCCCAATACAGCGCGCCGGGCGGCGGCTGAATATCAAACGGCGTCTGCCGTGAGGCCTGATCGACAAAGAACGAGACAACCCCTGCCCCAATGATCAGAATCCCGACAATGCCGGCGATGAGGCTGTAGCGGACAATGGAAGAACTTCTGCGCTTTTCTGCTGACGTGCTCAATTCAACGCTCCCTGCAAGTCTTCAATGTCATTTTTGAGCGCCTCACCGTAGGGCGTGTGTCCGAACCGGTCTGCGCTGGCAATCCAGCACGGCAAGCCCTCGCGAATGAGGTCGGGGGATGGCGGCGAGAAACTGAAGCGGATTTGATGGAGTAAGTAGGCGCGCATCAGTTTACGATAGGATTCATCGGGCACCGTGCTGTCCAGCTCGATCAGCGCTTCGTCGAATGCCCCCAGGCGATAATATGCTTCCCCGAGGTCGAGGCGCACCACCGACGGCGCCCCCTGTGCGACAGCCGCGCGGATCAACTCCACCGCGCCCGCGTAATCACCCTTTGCAAGCAGTGTACGCCCAAACCCGTAGCGCGGGAAATAGAGATCTGGAGCTTTGTCTACAGCTTCTGACAAAACCCCCTCGCTCTCGCTGAGCCGCCCGAGCTGGCGGTACGAATTTCCCAGCAGTGTGAGCGAACGCGCATCAATTTTCCCCCGTGCGCGCGCGCCTTCCAGCAAGCCGACTGCCGCACCAAACTCCCCTTCGAGGTAATGGCGCTGCGCCTGACCATACAGCGAAATCATGCCGCGGTTGCCCCACAGCACGGCGAGCTCCGAGACGACAAGCAAGCCCCCCACGCCAATCAGCGCGGATTGGCGCAGGTCGGGCACGGTGATGGCGACGACCAGCAGCACAATGACCAGCACCGCCCCGCTGATCACGGCGACCTGCGTGAAGCGATCCCAGGTCTTGAAGTCTTTGCGGATGCGCGAAATCGCCCAGATCATCCGAGGTTCCCCGCGTCCGCATCGGCGATAGCCTGGTCAATCGCGGCGATTTCATAGCGCAGCGCCTGGCCATAAGCCGTGCCTTCCAGCGGTTTCAAGCCCGACTTCCACGTCACCAGACCGTCACGCGCGCTCATCATCTTGGCGATGGCGCGCATGGCCTTTTTGGTCTCGCCCGCCGCGGAATAGGCATTCGACAGATGATAGAACACGCGCACCCCGTAGGGCGCGGGCATGGCGTGGGCTGCCGCCTTCTCAAATGACTCGACGGCGGCGGCTTCATTGCCGGCAAACCGCTGCGTGAAGCCGAGTTCCGCCCAGATCACGGGTTGATCCGGAGACAATGTCGCTGCCCGCATGAGTGTGCCCGCCGCCTCATCATACGCGGCCTGCAAACGATAGCCATTCGCCAGCGTGATATAGGAGTCGGGATCATTCGGGAATAACTGCACCGCCCGGTCAGCGGTCGCCTGCGCTTTGGCGAGCTGTCCCGTGTAGGCATAGGCGCTCGTCAGCAGCATCAGCACTTCGGCAGTCTCTTTACCTTCGCGGATCGAGCGTTCGAGCAGCGGAATCGCATCCCGGAACTTGAACGCCTCGATCAAGCGGTAGGCTTCGCCGTAACCGGATCCCTGCGCGCGCGTTTGCCGCGCCAGCAGCACGCCAACCAGCCCAAACCAGAAGACGAACATCAGCGCGGCGAGACACAACCCGCCGAGCGCCAACACCACATAGGGCGACAGATTAAGCGCATCCTGCGGCGCGCGGGAGCTGAACAGTTCCGCGGCCAGCCCGCCGATAAAGACGACGAGGCCGACGAACGCCAGCACGAACGTCACATACACGCCGACCAGCCATTGGCGGCGCATTACGAGGCCGCTCCCAGCGCCATCACATCCAGTTCCCCGCTGATGAGTTGGGTCGCCAATTCGACATCCTGTCCGATCACCGCGCGCAGGGTTTCCGCCTGATCGCTGGCGAGGATGGTCGTCCATTCACTGATGCCGCTTTTGTCTTTGCGCAGCGTGATCAGCTCGGCCTGCGCATTGGCCGTATCGCCGAGCCGCGCATAGGCGCGCACGAGGTAGAAGCGGATGAGCAAGCGGTGCCGCGCATCGCGCACACCCGCGGACAACGCCTGCGTGAGGTGCTCGATGGCATTCTGTGACTGGCTGAGGCGATCTTCAATCATGCCGAGGTTGTACAGCGCGACCCATTCACCGGGCGCCAGTTCCGCGGCTTTGTGCGCGGCGGCCAGCGCATCCGTGAAGCGCCCCGCCTGCAAATTGACTTCGGCCAGCCCGTTGAACGCGACTGCCGAGGTTGGGTCGATTTCGGTCATCTTCTGGTAATCGCGCCGCGCTCGGTCGAGCTTACCCCACAGACGCAGCAGTTCCGCCCGGAAGCGGTAGTGATTCGGCTGATTCGGCTCGTCCTTGATCATGCCGTCCATGACTTTGACGGCTTCTTCGTACTCGTTGTGGCGCAGATGTCGAGATCGCCTTCTGGTATTCGATGGGCGCGCGTCCGCGAAACACGATCAACCCGGCGACGATCCACCCGATAGCCGCGCCGACCAGCGCCAGCGCCCAATTCGGCAGAAAGAACACCCCCAGCACAATCAACCCCAACGCGGGGACGAGCAGCGCGATCCAACGCTGGCGATCTTCGCGCTCCATGCGCGTAACGATGATCGCCGCCGAACCGAACGCCGCGATCAGCATGAGCGCCGACTGCACGGGCACGACCCAGGTTTCGCCCTGCACGGCGTTCAGCATCAGGCTGACCAGCCCCGTCCCCGCGATCAGCAAGAACAGCGCGCGCAGCCGCGCCGCGCCGAGAAAAATGACAAATTCGCTAAATACCCGCTCCAGTGACTTGATCAAAGCCTACGTACTCCCTGCCGTTAGATGGCAGCTTCTGCTAAACGTGCCCAGATTGTATCAACGGTTTGCGCAACCGTCAGTGCTGAGGTGTCCAACCACAGTCCAAGCCGGGGCGTTGACTCACGCAATTCCCGGTCGAGCATGTCGGGTGTCCAATCGCGGTAGGCCACCTTATCGCGGCCAGCATCCCGCACCAGAACCGCTTCTACCGTCGGGCACAAGACGGTTAGATAGACGGGATAACCACCAAACCGGTAGAGATCGACGACTTCGCGCAGCATCTCCCCGATGATGATGTCCTGACATACGGCGTCGAACCCCGCGGCGCAGTAAGCGTGCGCGGTCTGGGCTGCCAGACGATAGCGTAGACGAAGCTGCACCAGCGCCTCGTCATCGTAGTCCACGGTCATTTCCTTGCGCCCGCTGATAATCATGCGGCGAAAGACATCCCCGCGAACGTGCACACTTTTAGGCAAGCGTTCGGCGAGCGCCTGCGCCACGGTCGATTTGCCCGCTGCCATAATCCCTGTGATCAAGAAAATGCGTGGTTGTTCCATACTTCGCTCCTGTTCGCCGCCTTATTGTACCCAGCTGTTCCTGTGCAACCGTTTCGCAGTCAGCCGCGTATAGGGTAATGGGGTTAGCGATAGGGAATGTGATGTCTGAGCAGGAATTGTACGAACTGGCAACCAAGCGCGTGAACCAGCGCACCCGCCGCTGGCGGCTGTGGGCACTCGACCTCTTAGGGTTGATCTTCGTACTGATGGCGCTCATCGCCTTTGGGGAACGCAACTATGCCAACCTCATCGCCGCCGTGTTCATTGGCTGGATGGGCATGTTCGCCATGCACTCGATCTTTGCGTGGATGGCGGAAAACCGCGACGGTGACATCGAGAAGGAAGTCGCCAAACTACGGGCGGCGCTGGAATACGAGAAGCCCAAGCGCTTGGAACTATCGGATGACGGTGAATTGGTCGACTGGGACGCAGAAACAGCGGAGAAGGCCAAACATTCAAGCTAAATCGTTGTTGTAGGGGCGCACGGCCGTGCGCCCCTACAGACTCAGAAGTCATTCAATGGCGACATACAGCCGCTTGTTGATGCCGCCCTTGCTCTTGTAATCGGTGATGCGGATGTGCCCAACTTCGCGCGTATTGGCGACATGCGTACCGCCATCCGCCTGCAAGTCCAGCCCGACGATCTCCACCGTACGCACTTCGGCGATGCCTTCCGGCAGCAAGTTAATCTTCGTGCGGATCAGATCGGGAATCTGGAACGCTTCTGCGCGCGGCAGAATTTTCACGCGCACATCGCGCGCCGCGGCGATCTCCAAATTGATCTTCTGCTCAATCTCTGCGATGACTTCCGGCGGCAAACGCTCAAACTCAAAGTCCATGCGCCCGGCCAGCGGTTCCATGTTGCCGCCTGTGACCGCGGCGCTGTAGTCACGCCACACCACGCCACACAGGATATGCATCGCGGTGTGCGTCCGCATCAACTGGAAGCGGCGCTCCCAATCGAGCACGCCGATCACGGATGCGCCAACGGTAGGTAGCGCATCCCCATCAATGATGTGCGCGTTCCCTTTCCGCACTTCCTTGACCGGGTAGGTCACGCCGTCGGCTTGGAGCACGCCCGCGTCGCACGGCTGACCGCCCCCGCCGGGGTAAAACACTGTGCGATCCAGATACACGACGCGCGCCTCGGCATCCACAGCGGTCACCGTTGCAGTGAATTCACGCAGATAACTGTCGAGCTGATAGAGGAGTTCAGTCATGTTTATCTCCAAATGAGTTAAAAGTTGCAAGTCGAAAGTTAAAAGCAGCGGTTGTCTGCACTTACTTTTGACTCGTCACTTTTAACTGCTTCACAGTTCCCCGCGCATCCGCAGCATCACATCACGCCCGCCGACCTTGCGCCAGAATTCGACCGCATCGTCGTTGAGCGCCGCAACATGCCATTCAAAATAGCGCAGGCCCTTGTCCCGAAACCATGCGCTCAGGTGTTCAACTAGCGCCCGCCCGACTCCGTGACGCCGGTAGGCCGTGTCGACGTAGATGTCGGCGAGAAAACCGCTCGGCGATTGCGCGAACATCTCCGGCGCGAGGTCGACGACCATGCCGAGCACGTAGCCGACGACTTTGCCCTCGGTCTCTGCCACCAAGACGCTCGTCATCGGGTCTTCGAGGCGATCGACTAGACGGCGAGCATACCGCAGCGCCCCATTCGGAGCGGCGGGGGGCAGATCGGGGTCGATCTCCCGGTGGTAACCAACCAGCGCCAGCCACAACTGCGCAATCGCGTCGACATCCTGCGGCGCTGCCGGACGAATTATGACTTTATCCACAAACACTCCATCCACTCTAGGGCGCCGACCGAACGCCAGAACGCCTGCTCGACCGGAGAACGCCGCGACGACCACGCGGCGAGCGCAGTGATGCCGCGATCGGCGTACCACGCCCGCACCGCCTCAACCAGCGCGCGCCCGACCCCACCCTGATAGCTGTGTGCGTCAAGCGCCAGCTCAGTGATCAGGCCGAGCGCATCGCCCGCGAGTCCCGGCATCGGCTGAATCCAACCCACCACATAGCCGACCGGGCGACCGTCGTTCTCGGCGGTCAGCATGACGCAGCGCGCATCGCCTAACCACGCCGTGGCTGATATCACCCAACGGTCAACCGATGTGGTATAACGGGAATCAGCTTGCAGGACGATTTTCTCCTGCCAGAACTGCGCAAGTTCGGGCAGATCGTTCAGGGTTGCGGCGCGAATAGTCAACATGGTTCACAATGATTAAGCATACGTCGGCCAAGCATAGCACCAGCCGAAATCAGGATCAAGCGGTGATGACGATACCTGCGAACGAATTACCTGTGTGGATGAAACGGGCTCTACGCCGCACCGATTGGGGGCTGCTGCTGGCGCTGGCTTTCAGCCTGCTGGCAGGCTGGTCGTTCGTGCTCCAGCCGGGTTTCTTCCACCAGAACGCCAACGAAAACTACATTTTTCGCACGGCGGACTATGCGCGCGCGCTGGCCGAAGGACGGCTGTACCCGCGCTGGTCGGCAGAAACACTCGCCGGGTACGGCGCGCCGATTCCACATTATGCGCCGCCGGGCGCGGGCTACCTTCCGGCGCTGATCCAGCAGTTGTACACCAACGACCCGGCGCAGGCCGTGCGCTTGGTCTACATCGCCGCCTATATCCTGGCGGGACTCTCGATCTATGCGCTCGTCGCGCGCCGCCTGAACGCCATCTCCGGTTTGATCGCAACCCTGCTCTACGTCTACAGCCCCTATTTCGCGCTGACCGCGCCGCATATCATCGGCGATCTGCCGGTCGTCCTCGGGTTGGCGCTGTTGCCCGCCTTGCTGTGGAGCGTTGATCGCTGCGTCCTCCAAAATGAGCCAACTGACCTGCTGCTCACGGGCGGATTGAGCGCGGCGCTGCTCATGACGGAACCGCGTATCTTGGCGGCGGGGGTGATTTTGGCGGGTGTATGGCTCAGCGTGCAGGACCGCCAGCGCGGGCTCGGGCGGTGGCTGCCATTCGCCGGAATCGGTTTCGGCGTGCTGATCGCCGCGATCTTCTGGCTGCCCGCCGTCGTCGAAGGCGGCGTGGTCACCTGGCTGGAACGCGGGCAAGATCTCCGCCCCACCATCAACCTCACAGGGCTGTTCGCGCCGCTGCGCATGCTCGACCCGGACGCCATGATCCCGACGGCTCAGTTCACCTTCGGGTGGGCGAGTCTCGCTGCCGCGCTCATCGGCGTTCCGGTGATCATCCGCCGTCGACTGGCGCTGCCTGCAATTTTCGCCGTGCTGACCGTCGGCATCATCGTTCTGCTGCTGACCTTCCGGTATCAAGTGTGGCTGCTGGGGATCGGTGCGTTTACGCTGGCGGTGGCCGGGAGCGGCCTCGGTGCGGCACGCCGCCTGCGCCAGGGACGGTCGGCACTGACACTGACGCTGGCCGCGATCCTCGCCCTCTCGTTCCCCGTGTGGATCGCGCCGGAGAGCACTGAACTCAGTATGGATGCCTCGCCCGAAGCACAGCGCCTCTACGAACAGCTCGGCTACGGCATCGCCGTGCTCCCGCCCGATGCGCCCCTCCCCACCACGCCGCGCGGAACCACCCTGGCCGCCAGCTCGGCGCTTAACGGCAAGCTGGCCGCGGGTCAGCATGGCGGACAAATCGGCACGCTGGCGCACACCACACACAGCGACACCTTCCAATTGCTGTTGAATCAACCCCTGTCACTGCAAATCCTCACCAGCTACTTCCCCGGCTGGACAGCCACCTTCCACGGCGACAGCGTGCGCGTCAGCCCGCATCCGGAAGGCGGACTGATGATCAACCTCGCCACGCCGGATCGCGGCGAACTGGTGGTTGAACTTGGTACCACGCCGCCCCGTTTAATGGGCTGGATCAGCACACTGGTAACGTTCGGTCTGCTGCTGCTGATCACGTACTGGCGCTACCGTCAGCCGCACAGTCGTTACGTCGAAAGCGATCAGTTGAGTCTCGACGAAGCCCGCGTGGGCGGCACCCTGTTGATCGTGCTGCTGTTCGCGCTCGCGTTCCTCTCGACGGGCATCTTCAATGCGCCGAATGGCTACGGCCTCGCCGACAGCATTTCCGTGCGCGCGCAAACCGACACCGGGCTGGAGTTGTTGGCCTACCGCGTGGATCGGTCCGGTGCTGCGCTCGATTTGACGCTGTACTGGCGCAGCGCGCGTTTTTTGCCCGATAACTATCAGGTTCAGGTGTCGGTGATTGACCCGCTCACTCAAGCCACAACCGCCCTCGCTCCGGCGCGTCATCCCGGAGGCTATCCCACGCGGCGCTGGCTGACCAATCTCTATGTGGCAGATCGCTATACGTTAAGCGTGCCACCGGATCAACCAGCCACCCTATCCGTGGAAGTCCTCACGTCGACGCAGGCGCCGCTGACCTTTTTCGCTTCCAACGGGCTGACGATTGGCTCAGCCATGCCAATCACGCTGGGCACAGATTGAGCGCACACACGCGCTTGTAATCTTTCCTACCGAAAGTACAATTAACCGCAAATTCGCTTGCAGAAGGATGTAGGTAGAGATGGCACAGAACGAACAGGCAGACGCTATCGCACGTGCATGGCACTTGCACCGTGAAGGACGACAGAACGATGCGATCAAGGGGTTTGAGGCGGTCTTAAAGGCTGTGCCGGATCACATTGACGCGAATTACGGTCTGGGGTTGGCGCAGCGGGCCGGCGGCGCCAAGGAAAGCGCGCTCGAAAGCTTCCAGAGCGCCGCGCGCTTGGTTTCGCGCGAGATGGAGACGAATCCGGTCTCCCGCTACCAGATGCTGCAGCGCATGGTACAGCAGCGCATCAACGAGCTGACTCAACCGAGCAAATGACCGATGAATAAACGCGAACGGCTTGAGCGGACGATTGCGGGTGAACCGACGGACCGCGTCCCGGTGTCGCTCTGGCGTCACTTTCCCGGTGATGACCAGCGCGCCGCCGACCTCGCCCGCTCAACCGTCGATTTCCAGCGCGCCTACGACTGGGATTTCGTCAAAGTCACCCCGGCGAGCAGCTTCTGCCTGACGGATTTCGGCGTGCAGGATCATTGGGAAGGTTCACTGGAGGGCACGCGGGTCTACACCCGCCACGCTATTCAGAAATCGCTCGATTGGACGAGTCTGCGCCCGCTTGACCCCACGCGCGGCGGTCTCGGTCGGCAGGCGGATTGCCTGCGCCTCATCACCGACGAACTGGGTGAAGAGATCCCGGTCGTGCAAACGATCTTCAGTCCGTTGGCCCAGGCGAAAAACATCGCGGGCAAGCAAACCCTCATCCGGCATATGCGCCTCAACCCGGATCGTGTGCACAGCGGGCTGGCGACGATCACCGAGTCGACGCTGCGTTTCATCGACTCGCTGCGGCGGCTGCCGATTGCGGGCATCTTCTACGCGATTCAGCACGCCAGCTATGACACGCTCTCCGAAGACGAATACCGTCAGTTCGGGCTGGTCTACGACAAGAAGATCCTTGACGCGCTGCCGTCGAAGTGGTGGCTGAATATCACGCACATCCACGGCGATGCGCCGATGTTCAAGTTCGCGCACGAATACAAGACACAGGTCATCAACTGGCATGACCGCAAGTGCGAGCCAGATCTCGTCATCGGCAAGACGCTCGTCAACGGCGCCGTCTGCGGCGGGCTGGCGCAGTGGGAGCACTTGCATCAGGGCACGCCGACGACCGTGCGTGATGCCGCGCGCGAAGCGATTCACCAGACCAACGCGCGCCGCTTCGTCCTGTCCACCGGGTGCGTGGCCATGATCACCACCCCGCTCTCGAATATCCGCGCCGTGCGCGAAGCGGTCGAAAACATCTGATGGGTATTCGCGTAATTGCTGGCACAGCCAAAGGTCGCCAGTTGAAACTCGTCCCCGGCGACACCACCCGGCCTATCATGGATCGTGTGAAAGAGTCGCTCTTTAACATCATCGGGCGTGACATTATTGACGCGCAGTTCCTCGACCTGTTTGCGGGGACGGGGAGTGTAGGCATCGAAGCCCTGAGCCGCGGTGCCGCCCACGCTACTTTCGTCGATCTCGAAAAGCGCGCCATCCAGACGGTCAAAGAGAATCTGGTTCTGACGAAATTCACGCCGCGTGCGACAATCACCCATGCGGATGCGTTTATGTTTTTGGAACAGGGACCGAAACTCAGCTATAATTTCATCTACATCGCGCCACCACAATACAAAGATCTTTGGCTCCGCTGCCTGCAGCAGCTAGACGAACGTCCGGCTTGGCTGCATCCGGAGCTTGAAGTGATCGTTCAGATCGACCCAGCGGAGGAACAACCGCTCAACCTCACCCGACTTGAGGTGGTCGATCAACGTCGCTATGGCAATACTCTACTCTTGTTCCTTCATCCCAAAGTGCGAACCGACGCGGAGTCATTGGAGGAGTAATGCGCGTGGTCGATATGCAGCAGTTAGAAGCGGTGGCTCGCGAATTCATCAGCTTGTTCAACATCAGCGCGCCACCGATCCCGGTCGAAAAGATTTTGCAGTCGCCCCTGCCCGGCATGTGGGACGAGGTCGATGTGAGCCAGATGACAGCGCGCTTGGATCTGTCATCGCCGTACTCGCCGCAAATGTCGATGGCGCGACTGCTAGCACGGAATATCATTGGTAGTCCATGGGGGGGGCAGCATGGGGTCGGCGACCTTGATGAGGATGATCAGGCCGTACGCCGGTTTGCGCGTATGCTCGTCATGCCCGCTGACATGATTTTGCAGTTGAATCAGACGTCACGCACGCCGCAGCTCCTCAGCCTGCACTTTGAAGTGCCGGAAGCCGAAGCCAGCTTGCGTTTGCAGGAGCTGGGCAAGCAGTAACGCACGAGCGGTTCGCCCGTGCGGGTTCGTCAGCCAAACCTCACCCGTTATGATTGAGACGCGCTCGGGCTACCCGCAGCGCGTCTTCTACAGACTTCACGTCACCTGTCACCTGCCCCTCGCGAATGATCTGCAGTAGATCGCCCACCAGTGAGCTCGGTTTCAAGTTGAGCTGCTTCATTAACTCGCTGCCGTTGATCAGCGTCGGCGGCTCGACGTAGCGTTCATACTCCTCAAAGTAGGCGCTGAGCAGCAGCTTCGTGTTTTCCAGCGCCTGCAGCCAGCGATCCTGATCGATCTTCGGCCCCACTTTGCCGAGGTAATCCGCTAACGTCACGAAGATCACATCCACACCCGCTGGCCCCAACCGCCGCCAATAGCGGTGCATCAGCACGGGTGTCAGTTGGGGCGTCCACACCTCGGCGGACGAGTGGTTGCGCACGACGAGCGTCACCCGATCGCGCTCCGCGGAACTGAAATGCAAATCGCTGAGCTTGGTTTCGGCAATCGTCGCGCTGGCTTGCTCGTGCTGCGGGTAGACCGTACGCGCGCCTTGGCTGGCAGGCATAACCGCGCCCTTCCCCACATCATGCAGCAGCGCTGCCAGCAGCAGCAGCGCCCGGTGCGAACGTTCATCCGGCCAGACTTTGGCGAAATGCTCTTCCAGCCGCGCGCGGAAGCGGCCAAACGCGACCGCGATCATGCCCATGCTGAACTGTGACGTCGCTTCGTCGCCGCGCGTGGGGCTCATCGTGCCGAGCATTTCATACAGGTTATCGACGACCGCCAGCGTGTGATTCCACGCATCGGCCACATGGGGCGGCGACTGTTTGAGGTTGTGCAAGGGAATCAGCTCTGGCAGCGCCACGCCCAGTGCGCCGACCGCATCTGCTACGCGCAGCGCACTGACGGGCTTGGGCAGCGTCAGCATGCGCATGAGTTCGTCGCGCACCCGCTCCGGCGAAGTTTCCATCAGCCGGGGAGCGTTCGAACGCAGGTCAGTGATCGTCTCCGGTTCAATGCGAAAACCGAGCTGCACGCTTTGCCGCACCGCCCGCAGCACCCGGATCGGATCATCCCAGACCGAAGTGGGTCCGCAGCGGCGCAGCACCCGATTGAGCAAATCGGGGATGCCCCCTATCGGGTCGATGACTTTCTGCAAGTCACCCGTCAGATGCACGGCCAGCGCATTGATCGTGAAGTCGCGGTCGCGCAGATCCGCTTCAAGATCCGCGCCGCGAAAGCCCGCCACATCGAAAATCAGCCGCCCTTCCGGCGTGTCGACCAGCACCCGCCCGACATCGCGTCCGGTGTCAAGCGCGTAAAAATCCCCTTTGAGACGGTTAGCGATCTTCTTCGCCAGCGCAATGCCGCTGCCCGCCGTCGCAATGTCTACATCCTTGATCGGGCGGCGCAGCACCGCGTCGCGAACGGCCCCGCCGACGATGTAGGCAGGCTCGCGCAGGTCGCTCAACAGTTCCGCTAAATCGAGAACTGTCTCCGACCAGACCAGAATGAGGTCAGACATTGCCTACCGCTCCCGGCTTGACCACGCCGATAAAGGGTAAATTGCGATACTTCTCGTCGAGGTCTAGCCCATAGCCAAACACAAACTTATCTTCAATCGCAAAGCCTGTGTAATCAATCTTGATGTCAATCGTGCGGCGTGACGGCTTATCCAGCAGGGTACACAAACGCACACTGGCCGGTTGGCGGGCGCTCATCACTTCCATGACGAATTTGAGCGTGTGCCCACTGTCGATGATGTCCTCGACGATCAGCACATGTTTGCCGATCACTTCCGCCTTCAAATCCATGTCGATGCGGACGCTGCCCGTCGTCATACGCGCGCCCTTGCCATAGCTGGACACAGAGAGAAAATCAATCTCATGCGGGACTGTAATCGAACGCATCAGATCGGTGAGGAACATCACCCCACCCTTGAGAATGCAGATCAGCAGCAGATTATTCGCGCCTGCGTAATCGTTGGAAATCTGCTCGCCGAGTTCTTCCACCCGTGCGCGCAGAGTCGCTTCATCAATCAAGACTTCCTGCAATAAATGATCCAGTGAGTGACGCATCCGGCATGTGCTTTCGGTTAGTGGCTGGTCTCGTTTTTACCTAATGTCAATTATAACGAATTGACACACGAGTGGTACAATGAGTCGGCTTTATACGAATAGTAAGAGTTCGAACTACCATGACATCATTACCCCACATTGTCGTCTCGCAGCCCCGGGATACCGTCCGCGTGACATTGGCCTCCGGCCAGGTGCTGGAAGGTCCAGTCGGCACGACCATCGAAGACTTTTTGCGCGCCGACCGTGATCAACATCCGGATCAGTACACCAGTCCGACCATCGCCGGCATCTTTGACGGCAAGCTGCGCGAATTAGCTTACAGTATCAAACGGGATGGCTCGCTTACGCCCGTCCTGCTCTCCACCAGTGACGGCGGGCGCATCTACCGCCGTTCGCTGATTTTGCTGCTCGTCACCGCCGTCGGCGAACTGTTCCCCGAGGTCAAAGTCAGCGTAAGCTATGCCGTACCCGATGGCGGCATGTTCTGCATTCTGCGCAACCGGGCGCCGTTCACGGTCGAAGAGGTGGCGCGGGTCGAGGCGCACATGCGCGCAATCGTCGGCGCGAATGACCCCATCGACAAAAAGAGTGTGACGCTGGAGGAAGCCGTCGCGCTGTTCCGCGAGCGGGGCGACGACGACAAGCTGCGTCTGCTGGAAAGCCGCACGCGCAACGGGCTGATCCTGTATACGCTGCGCGGGCGATCCGACTACTACTACGGCTACATGCTGCCATCGACGGGCATCCTCCAGACGTTCAGACTGCTGCCGACTGAAGGCGGCTTCGTCCTGCAGTACCCGCGCCAAGGCAGCCCAACCGCCCTGCAGCCGATGAAGACCTACACCAAAGTGAATCAGGTCTTTCAGGAAGCGGAAGACTGGCTCACCAAGATGAACTTGCAGGATGTCGGGACGCTCAATCGCCTCGTGCGCGAAGACCGCATGCAGGAACTCATCCTCGTCGCCGAGGCCCTCCATGAGCAGAGTATCGCCTATATTGCGCGCACCATCAGCGACCGCCTGCGCGATCAGGGCATGCGCATTGTCTTGATCGCCGGGCCATCGTCCTCAGGCAAGACGACCTTCTCCAAGCGTCTCTCGATTCAACTCTTGGCGCATGGTCTGCGTCCGTTCACGCTGGAAATGGATAACTATTTCGTCGACCGGGAGAAGACGCCGCGCGACGAAGACGGCGGCTATGACTTCGAGGCGCTGGAAACGCTCAACCTGCCGCTGCTCAATGAGCAGTTCGCCGCCCTCATCGCGGGTGAGCAAGTCATCACGCCTAAATTTGACTTCCTGACCGGCAAAAGCTTGCCCGACCGCCCGAGCCAGTTGAAGGACAATCAGATCATCATCGCCGAGGGCATTCACGGGCTGAATCCGCGCTTGCTCACGGAGATTCCGAACGAGAAAGTCTATCGGGTGTATGTGTCCGCGCTCACTCAGTTGAACATCGACTTCCACAACCGCGTCCCCACGACCGACGTCCGCCTGCTGCGGCGCATCGCCCGGGATGCCGCGCGGCGCGGCTACAGCGCCACCGATACGATTCTGCGTTGGGAGAGCGTGCGCCGGGGCGAGAAGAAGAACATCTTCCCGTTTCAGGAGAACGCCGATGTGATGTTTAATTCAGCGCTCGCCTACGAACTGGCCGCGCTGCGCCCACTCGTCGAACCGCTGCTGCTGCAAGTCGAACCGGGGACGCCCGCGCACATTGAAGCCAACCGCCTGCTTTCATTTTTGCGCTGGGTGCAGCCGTTCACCGAAACGCAGGAAGCCCGCATTCCGGATACCTCGCTGCTGCGCGAATTCATTGGCGGCTCAATTCTTGATGCCTATCACCCGAGTGATCAGGGATTCTGAGTGCGGTCGCCCGTCCACACCTCGGCTCAGGGGCAAGCTGAAGCTTGCCCCGCTCACCCCAGTCTATTGACACATGTCCCAACGCCAACATTTTTCACAATTATTCACGCGCAGGTTCATGCTCATAATTGAGAATGTGCCTTACAATTCTTCTAGGGATCATTTATTTTCCGTTGTCATCTCGTTAGAGAACTCACATGGCACATAAACTGGCAATCGACTTTGGCACGACCAACAGCGTGATTGCGCACTGGAACGAAACGACTGGCGCACCCGAAGTCGTCACTTTGCCGGATATCGGCGCACTGGGCGATGGCGAATTCCCGCCGGTCGTGCCCTCCCTGATCTACATCCGGGGCGGCCAGACCGGGGCAGTGACGCTTGGTCAGGAAGTCCGCTATCAAAAGCTGGACTTGCAGAAAGATAATCGTCTGTTTCGCAATTTCAAACGGGGCATTGTCACTTCGCCTGCACCCGAACCGCGAACGATCGACGACAAGGTCTGGGGCGACAACGACGCGGGCAAAACCTTTGTCCACACCTTACTCAGCGCGCTCCCCTATCGACTTGACGAGCTGGATCAGTTGGTACTGACCGCGCCCGTCGCATCCTTTGAAGGCTACCTCGCGTGGCTCAACAACATGTTCGACGAAGTCACGCAGAACAAAATCCGCATCGTCGACGAATCGACGGCGGCGGCGCTCGGCTACGCCGTGACCAAACCGGGCGCCATCGTGCTGGTCTTCGACTTCGGCGGTGGCACGCTCGATATCTCACTGGTCGAACTGCCGGAGAGCCGCGAGAAGACGGGTGGACTGCTCAAACTGCTGCGGCGCAACAGTACCGCCCACCACACTGCCAAGGTCATCGCCAAAGCCGGACGCATCATCGGTGGCAGCGACGTCGATCAGTGGATGGTTGCGGATGTGCTGGAAAAGTCAGGGCTGTCAATCAAGACGCTTGGCAAGGATTACCCGCTGCTGCTCACCCGCTGCGAGACGGCCAAAATCGAACTCTCGACGGAAGAGAGCACATCCATTCTGTTTGAGGCGGGCGGTCGCCCCTACAGCGTGTATTACACGCGCGAAGACCTCGAAAAGCTGCTGGAAGCCAATGGCTTTTACACTGCGCTCCGCCGCGTCGTCGACAAGGTGATGCATGTCGCCCGCCAACGCGGCATCTTCAAAGAAGACATTCACTACGTGCTGCTGGTCGGCGGTACGTCGCTGATGCCATCCGTGCAGGCGACGCTCAAAAGCTACTTCACCGACACGGCCGTGCGCGCGGATAAGCCGTTCACCGCGGTCGCCGAAGGGGCGCTGCAAGTCGCCGCCGGGTACGGGCTGGAAGATTACCTCGTGCACAGCTACGGCATTCGTCATCTCGACGAAGCGACCAACACGCACAGCTATGACGAGATCATCCCGATGGGCAGCCGCTACCCGACGGAAACACCGATTGAAGTGTTGCTCGGCGCGGCGCACCCTAACCAGCGCGATGTTGAATTTGTCATCGGCGAAATCAACACTGACTCGGTCGCCATGATCGAAGTCAAATACGAAGACGGCCAAGCGGTTTTCGTCGCGCAGGCCAACACCCAAGGTCAGCAGATCGTCCAGCTTAACCCCGACGCGACCACGCTCGCCGCGCTCGTCCCGCCCGGTCAACCCGGCGGTGATCGTTTGAAGGCTGAATTCAGCGTGGATGCGCGGCGGCAGCTCCGGGTGACCGTGACCGATCTCCAGACCAGCCGGAAGCTTTTACAGGATGTTGTGGTAGTCACACTGCATTAGGAAAGACTTGGAAATGACGACCCAGATCACGGGGCGTGAACCCCGCCTCTCTTTGCAGACGAACGCGCGCGGCGAGCAGCGTCTGTCGCTGCGTAAGCTCGCCAGCATGCTCAACATCCTGCCACCCGACGCCGTGTCGCTGCCCGCGCTCGACGAAATGCTGCGCAATGAAGAGTTTTACGTGCGCTACAACGCCGCGCAGATGCTCGGTCGGCGGGGTGACCGCGAAGCCCGCCTCATCATGCAGAACGCGCTCAATTCAGGCGAAACGCCGACCCGTGCCAGCGTCGCCCGGCATCTCTACGGCTTCTCGTGGTTTTCCGCGGAACCGCTGCTGCGGCAGGCGCTCAAGGACCATGATACACGCGTGCGCGAAGCGGCCATCTACGCGCTCTGCGACCTGCGCGAGCTCAACGCGTATCAATTGATGACCGAAATTCTCAAAGCCGAAGGCGATGACGTCAAGATGGCGGCAGCGTGGGGCTTGCGCAACAGTCAGGACTCAGCGGCGGTGCCCGTCCTCGAAGCCGTGCTCTCTGCGGAAGACCCGGAAGTCCGCATCAAAGGGTTAGAAGCGCTCGGTCAGAATGACACGCCGGAAGCGATGCCCGTTGTCCGGCAGGCGATGAACGACCCGGATCCCGACGTGAAATACGCGGCAACGCTGAGCTTGCTCGAACTGGCGGGCGAAGGCTGGCTGCAGGAACTCTCGGGCATCATCGGGCGCACGACGGGCGTCACCCGCCAGCAGATTCTGCGCGGCTTCTTCCATGCCACCAATTACCTGAAGATTGATGTCGCCAAGACCCAATCCGCCGATCTGCTGATCGACGCGCTGGAAACGGCCCTACTCGACGATATGGACGATGTGCGGATGGCCGTCGTTTGGCCGCTGGCGTGGATGCGCCATGACCGCACCCCCGGCGTCCTCAAGCGCGCCTATCTGGTCGAACAGAGTGAAACCGTCAAAGCGCATATGGTGCGGGTGGCTTCCAGCCTCATGTCCGATGCTGCCGACGAAATTCTACAGGATGCCCTCAAACACAGTGGGCGCGTGCGCCAAGTCGCTGACCAGATCATGCAGGATCGCGGCAGCCGTCCGCCCATCAAGTATGAAACGAGCGCCATGCACGCGAGTGCGGGAGTGTAAACAGTGCCGGAGGCTCAAAGCCTCCGGCGTTATTCTCATCTACACCTGATGATGCACCTGTAAGCTGCGCACCTTGAGCGGTTTCTTGCGCAGCGCGCGCACCGCTTGCACGACCGCTTGCGCCGCCGTCATCGTCGTGATGATCGGCACGCCGTAAAGATGTGCTGTGCCGCGAATCAGCCCACCATCGTCATGCGCCTGACCGCCGCGCGGCGTGTTGATGATCAGGTCGATCTTCCCCGCGCGGATCAAATCGACCACATGCGGCGACCCGTCGCTCACCTTGTTGATGGGCTCCACCGGGATGCCAAGTTCCGTCAAATAGTCCGCCGTACCTCGCGTTCCAATCAATTTGAAGCCCATCCCATGCAAATCGCGCGCGATCTTCGTCACCGCCCCGCGGTCAAACGGGTTCACGCTGATGAACACCGTACCGTCCAGCGGCAAGCGTGTGCTGGCGGCCATTTCGGCCTTAGCGAAGGCGTGTCCAAAGCTTGAGGCGTGACCCATCACCTCGCCGGTCGAGCGCATCTCCGGGCCAAGCCGCGCATCCACGCCGGGGAACTTCTGGAACGGCAGCACGGCCTCTTTAACGAAGAATCCATCGACTTCCGGCTCCTGTTCAAAGCCGAGATCCGCCAGCGTCTTACCCGCCGCAATCTGCGCGGCGTAGCTGGCCAGCGGCATACTGGTCGCTTTGCTGACGAACGGCACGGTGCGGCTGGCGCGCGGGTTGACTTCCAGCACGTAGACAACTTCATCCTTGATGGCGAACTGGATGTTGAACAAGCCCTTCACGCCCAGCGCGAGGCCGATTTGCTCGGTGTATTCGCGGATGATCTCCACGTGGTATTGGCTGATTTTGTAGGCGGGCAGCACACAGGCCGAGTCGCCGCTGTGGATGCCCGCTTCTTCGATGTGCTGCATGATGCCGCCAATGGTGACCTGTTCGCCCGTCGCACAGCGCGTCCACGTCAAATTCGAACGCATCGTCGAGGAACTGGTCGATCAGCACGGGGTGACCATTCCAGTGAATATGCTGGTCAATCCAGCGCACCAGCATGTCGTCGTCAAACACAATCGCCATGCCGCGCCCGCCGAGCACGTAGCTGGGACGGACGAGCACCGGGTAGCCGATCTTGTGCGCTACGGCGAGCGCCTCTTCGCGATTCATTGCCGTGTCGCCGGGCGGCTGCGGAATATCCAACTGCGCCATGAGCGCATTGAAGCGCTTGCGATCTTCGGCGAGGTCAATCGTATCGACCGATGTGCCCCAGATCGGCGCGCCCGCCTCATGCAGCGCGCGGGCGATATTCAGCGGCGTCTGCCCGCCGAACTGCACCAGCACGCCGTCGGGCTGTTCGCGATCGACGATGTTCATCACGTCTTCAAAGGTCAGCGGCTCGAAGTACAGGCGATCCGCTGTGTCGTAGTCGGTGCTGACCGTCTCCGGGTTGCAGTTGACCATGATCGTCTCATAGCCCATTTTCTTGAGGGAGAAACAGGCGTGCACGCAGCAGTAATCGAATTCGATGCCCTGCCCGATGCGGTTGGGCCCACCGCCGAGGATCATGACCTTTTTGCGGTCGGTCGGGAAGGCTTCGTCGTCTTCCTCGTAGGTCGAATACAGGTAGGGCGTGTGCGCTTCGAACTCCGCCGCGCAGGTGTCGACCCGGTAGTAGCTGGGGATGACGCCCGCCGCCTTGCGCGCGGACCGCACCGCCAGCGGTGACGTGTGCAAAATCTGCGCGAGGTGCGCGTCGCTGAAGCCGTAACGCTTGAGTTCGAGCCACTCGGAAGCACTGAGCTGATCGACGTTCCGTTCGCTGATTTGATCGCGCAGGTCGTCGATGTCGGCCAACTGGGCGACGAACCAACTATCGAAGCCCGTTTTCTCCGCGACTTCCTGCGGCGTCACACCCTGACTCAGCGCGGCGGCCACTTGGAACAGGCGCTGCGCGGTCGGCAGTTTGAGCGCCTCGGGGGCGGTCTGCGGCAGCGTGTAGCCGAAGCCCAGCATGCCGATATCCAGCGAACGAATGCCCTTTTGCAGCGCTTCGGCGAACGTGCGGCCAATCGCCATGACTTCGCCGATAGCCTTCATCTGCGGGCCAAGCGTTTGATCGGCACCGGGGAACTTGGCGAAGTCCCAGCGCGGAATCTTCACCACCACATAGTCGAGCGACGGCTCGAAGCTGGCGGGCGTGACGCGGGTGATGTCGTTGGGGATTTCATCGAGTGTGTAGCCGACCGCCAGTAGCGCCGCGATCTTGGCAATCGGGAAGCCCGTCGCCTTGCTAGCGAGCGCCGACGAGCGCGACACCCGCGGGTTCATCTCGATCACGTACACCTGCCCGTCGGCGGGGTTAACGGCAAACTGCACATTCGCGCCACCCGTCGCCAGCCCGACCTTATCCAGCACGATGCGCGCCATGTTGCGCAGGCGCTGCAATTCCTTGTCGGTGAGCGTTTGCGCAGGCGCAACGGTGATGCTGTCGCCCGTGTGCACGCCCATCGGGTCGAGATTTTCGATCGTGCAGACGACGACAAAGTTGCCCGCCACGTCGCGCATGACTTCGAGTTCGTACTCTTTCCAGCCGAGCACGCTCTTTTCGATCAAGACCTGCCCCACCGGGCTCAGCTTGAGGCCACGCTCGGAGATTTCACGCAGTTGGGCTTCATCGAAGGCCACGCCGCCGCCCGAGCCACCGAGTGTGAACGACGGACGGATGAGGCACGGGTAGTTGAGCGTTTCCGCCGCGGCGAGCGCTTCTTCAACCGTGCTGACGATCTCGCTCGGCGGGCAGCTCAAGCCGACTTCGACCATCGCCTCTTTGAACAGCTGGCGATCTTCGGCGAGGTCGATGCTTTCCAGCACCGCGCCGATCAATTCGACATTGTGCTTGGCGAGGATGCCGCTCTCCGCCAACGCCTTGGACAAGTTGAGCGCCGTCTGCCCGCCGACCGTCGGCAGCAGCACATCCGGCTGTTCCGCTTCGATGATGCGTTCCAGCATTTCGGGCGTGAGCGGTTCGACGTAGGTCGCGTCCGCAAATTCGGGATCGGTCATGATGGTCGCGGGGTTGGAATTCACCAGTACCACGCGGTAACCCTGCGCGCGCAGCACTTTGCACGCCTGCACGCCGGAATAGTCAAATTCACAGCCCTGCCCGATGACAATGGGTCCCGAGCCAATGACGAGAATCGTTTGGATGTCAGTTCGTTTTGGCATAAGCTCACTTCGTAAAGGCGCTCTGGAACTCGTCAAGCATGAGCCAGACCGCGATTGCTGCCGTGCTGAACAAGACACACGCGCCACCGATCAGCAGTGTGACGGTGAGCTGCGGGTGTTGGCGAAACCAGTGTCTGCTGTACCAACCCCCGCCGATGAGCGCCACACCTGCCACAAACAGCAGAATCGACGTTGCATCAGGGAGGGTCGGCGCGGCAGAGGTCGTCATACGCAGACTGTGCCCTTGACCCGATTCACGAACTCGTCAAACAGATAGAGCGAGTCGTGCGGGCCGGGCGCGGCTTCCGGGTGATACTGCACGCTGAACGCGCCGAGTCCCTCGTGGCGCAGCCCTTCAATCGTGTTGTCGTTCAGGTTGATGTGCGTGACTTCCGCGCCGCCGAGATCGCTGTCCGGCGTGACCGCGAAGCCGTGATTATGCGAGCTGATCTCGATCACGCCCGTGAGCAGGTTCTTCACCGGTTGGTTGCCGCCGCGATGTCCGAAGCGCATCTTTTCGGTTTTGCCGCCCAACGCCAGCGCTAAAATTTGATGCCCTAGGCAAATGCCGAAGATCGGTACTTTGCCGAGCAAGTTACGCGTGTTGTCGATCATGCTCGTGACGGCGGCGGGATCGCCGGGGCCATTGCTCAGGAAGACGCCCGCCGGATGCATGGCGAGCACCTGATCGGCTGGCGTCGTCGCCGGGACGACGGTCACGCGCAGACCACGGTCGGTCATCATGCGCAGAATGTTCTTCTTGATGCCCGTGTCATAGGCGACGATCAGCGCGCCGTTGGGATCATACGGGTGGTTAACGTACCAACCGGGGTCGCTCGTCTGTGTCCAGTGGTACGGCTCGGCGCAGGTCACATCGTCGACGAGATTCCAACCGGACATGTCCGGCGACTGCCGCGCCACTTCGACCCGTGCCACCGCGTCTTCCGCTGCTTCACCGTGCGCGATGGCCGCGCGCATCACACCCTTTTCGCGGATGTGCCGCACGAGCGCCCGCGTCGCCACCTCGGAGATGCCGATCACGCCGTGTTCGCGCAGATAGCCGTCGAGGTCGCGCTGCGACCGCCAATTACTCACCACCGGCGAGAGGGAGCGCACGACGAACCCCGCCACCCACACTTTATCCGATTCCACGTCCTGCGGGTTAATGCCCGTGTTGCCGACATGCGGCACGGTCAGCGTGACGATCTGCTTGTGATACGAGGGGTCGGTCAAAATTTCCTGATACCCGGTCATCGACGTGTTGAAGACGAGTTCGCCCGTCTGCACTCCATCCGCGCCGAAGCCCGTTCCGGCGAAGGTTCGCCCATCTTCCAGTGCGATCAATGCTTTCATTCGTTGTCCTCAATGTCATTGTAGGGACGCGCTTCTGCGCGTCCGCCGCCATCTAAAAACGGACGCCAAGAATGGCGTCCCTACAAGGTCGTCTAGCTTCGGTAGTGCCCGTTGATCGACACATAGTCATGGCTGAGGTCGCACGTCCACACCTTGACGGCATTACCGCTCGTCAAGCCGCAGTCGAGATCGACCCGGATTTCCGCCCCCTGCATGATGGCAGTGGCCGCGGCTTCGCTGTATCCCGTCGGTTCGCCGTGCGCGATCAACTGCACGGCGTCACCACCCTTGAGCGGCGCAATCGATAGGCTGAGCTTACTCGCATCGAGCGGCACGCCTGCGCGCCCCGCTGCCGCGAGGATGCGTCCCCAGTTGGCGTCCGCCCCGTAAAAGGCGGTCTTGACCAGCGGCGAGGTCGCAATCGTGTTGGCGATCTTGCGGGCGTCGTCCTTATTCTGCGTGCCGCTCACCGTGATCTGGATGAACTTGGTCGCGCCTTCGCCGTCGCGCACAATTTCGCGCGCCAGCAGTTCGCAGGCCGCGCCGAGCATAATCTCGAACTGTTCGAGCGCTGCCGGGTTATCGACGGTCGCCCCGCTCGCGCCATTGGCCAGCACCAGCACGGTATCGTTAGTGCTCGTGTCACCATCCACGGCGATGCTGTTGAACGTGCCTTCGTTGACACGCTTGAGCACGGCGTCAAGGTCAGGCTGGCTGATGGCGGCGTCGGTGACAATCACGCTGAGCATGGTCGCCATGTTCGGAGCGATCATGCCGGCGCCCTTGGCAATGCCGCTCAAGTGCACTTCCTTGCCATTGATCGGAAACGCGAAATGCACCGCTTTGGGCCGCGTATCGGTGGTCATGATGCCCTGCGCCGCGCTGAACCAGTCGTTGCCGAGCGCGTCGGCGGCGAGGTCAATGCCGCGCGCGATCTTGTCCATCGGAAGCTGCGTGCCGATCACGCCCGTCGACATCACCAGCACGGTCTCCGCGGGCACGCCGAGCTTATCAGCCGTCAACTGCGCCATCTTGTGCGCGTTCTCGATGCCCAACTGCCCGGTGCATGCGTTCGCGCACTTGGTGTTGACGGCGACCGCCCGCATCCCGGTCGGGTTGGCGGCGACCTTCTCCATGTCGACCAGCACGGGCGCGGCCTTGACCTGATTGGTCGTGAACACGCCCGCCACCGTACACGGGGTCTCGCTGACGATCAGCGTGAAGTCGAGCGCGCTATCCGCCTTGAGTCCGGCGGCGACGCCCGCTACTTTGAAGCCCAGCACGCCCGCCGGGTTGGAAGTCATATCAATCATTTAGACTTGCTCCGCGAGAATGGTGGTGAGGCGTTCAACCAGACGATCCACATGCTGCTTGGTGGCGATGAGCGGTGGCACAAAGCGAATCGTGTTCACGCCCGCGCTCACCATCAGCAGTCCCTGTTCATAACCCGCTTCGACGACCGAAGACACGTCTTTGGTCAATTCCAGCCCGACCATCAAGCCGCGCCCGCGCACTTCTTTGACCAGCGGGCTGTTAATTTCGCTCAGGCGATCCTTGAGGTATTCGCCCGTCTCGGTGACCTGTGCCAGAAATTCCGGTTGACTGATGCGGTCGAGCACGTACTTGGCCACGCCCGTCACAAACGGGTTGCCCGCGAAGGTCGAGCCATGATCGCCGGGGTGAATGTGTGAGGCGACCGCTTCAGTCGTGAGGATCGCGCCAATCGGCAGACCACCCGCCAGGGGCTTGGCCAGCGTCATAATATCCGGCGTGATGCCGCTCTGGGTATGCGCCCACAGGTCGCCCGTGCGTCCCATGCCGCACTGCACTTCGTCGAACACCAGCACCGCGCCATATTGATCGCACAGGCGGCGCAGCGTCGCGAGAAACTCGGGTGACGCGTCATAAATGCCGCCTTCGCCCTGCACCGGCTCGACGAACACCGCGCACGTCTTGGCACTGATGGCCGCTTCCGCCGAGGCAATGTCGTTGAATTCAGCCAGCACCGCATCGGGCATCAGCGGCTGGAACGCCTTCTGATACTTCTCTTTCGGCGTAAGCGCCAGCGATCCCATCGTGCGCCCGTGGAAGGCGTGGCTGAAGTGGACGATCTGCGTTTTGCCGGGCACGCCGCTGTCCGCGGCGACCTTGCGCGCAAACTTGATCGCGCCTTCGTTGGCTTCCGTGCCGCTGTTGGTGAAGAACACGCGGTCGGCGAACGACTTCGCGCACAGCGCCGTGGCCAGTTCCGCCTGCGGCGCGGTGTAGTACAGGTTGCTCGTGTGGATCAAGCCTGTCGCGGCCTTCTGGATCTCGGCGGTCAGGCCAGGATCACTGTAGCCGAGTGCGTTGACCGCAATGCCCGCCACCCAGTCATCGTAGGCTTTGCCGGAATTGTCGTACAGCGTCATCCCTTCCCCGCCGACCAACACGAACGGCGGGCGCTTGTACGACTGGACGATGTGCGTGTTTTCCAGTTCTATGATCGGATGAACCACCCCTCTTACCCTCTTTCTGCTGACTGCTGCTTGATAAAGTCGGTCCAATGCAATTGATTTTCGACCCATGCGGGCAAGTCTCTGCCCTGTTCGATCCATCCGTTATTTGCTTCATAGCGGACGGTCGCTAAACACCATCCCAAAATCTTCTCCGCCGTGTCTGCGCTGATCTTGCCCGAAAACAGCACATGGAGCACCAATTTGCGGCTGTACTCCGAGTCGCGCACGAGCGCGTTGTACATCAGGTGATGCAGCTCATGGCAGTTCGCGCACAACTGGATGGTCACCCGATTCTCGCCGTGCATGGCGATGTCCCACAGGTGATGCCGGTGCGACGCCGGGTACCCACACGCCGAGCACGCCGTGACGCGTTCGCGGTACGTCGGGCGGCGGCGCACTTTCGACCGACGGTACTTCTGCAACCGGTAGAAGTCCAACCAGTGGTCGAGCACCGCCTCGACATCTTCAGACTCGTCCGCGAACACCTTCTCGAACGACTCGACGATCTCGCCCGCCTGCTTCTCGCGGTACAACTCGCGGATCAATTGGTAAAGGGCTTGCTTGCGTTCCTCAGACACGTTCGCGACTTCCTCAACTCGCCATCAAACATCAAGGCCTAGGTCCTAGAGGAAGGGAGTCGACCAGCACAGGTCCTTAGGCTCAGTCCAGTTTTTCAGCGAATACCGTCCCGCCGCCGCTGGACAAGCCTTTCAGGTTCGTGATCACTGCCTGTGCTGGACGCCTTCGGCCAACGCTTCCAGCGCCGTCTTGACCTTCGGGATCATGCCACCGAAGATTGTCCCATCGGCGATCATCTCGCCCACCTGATTTGGCGTCAGCTGCGGGATAACCGCGCCATCCTTGAGCACGCCTTCGACGTTGCTCACGAACACCAGCTTCTCGGCTTCCAGCGCCGCCGCCACCGCCCCGGCGACATGATCGGCATTGACGTTGAAGTTACTGTCTTCGCCCAGGCAAATCGGCGCGATCACGGGTGTGACGCCCTGATCGAGAAAATCGATCAGCACGTCCACGCGCACGGCGGTGACTTCGCCCGTGTAGCCCATATCGACCGACTCATGCGTCATCTTGTCCGCGCTGACGAGCCCGCCATCGACGCCGCTCAAGCCGACCGCGTCGATCCCGGCATTCACCAGTGTGCGCACGATGCGCTTGTTGACCGTACCGCACAGCACCATTTCGACCAATGCCAGCGACTCGGCGTCGGTGATGCGCAGCCCGTCGACATAGCGCGGTTCAATACCTAACCGGGTTTGCAGCGCCGTGATCTCTTTGCCGCCGCCGTGCACAATCACGACTGGCGTGTCAAAGTGCTTCAGTGTTGCGGCCAGCTCGGCCAGAAAATCCGGACTGTCGAGTTCGTGACCGCTAATCTTAATGACAATCGGTGCAGGCATTGTGCATTATCCTTCTGTGCATTGCCCCTCCCATCCCTCTCCCGTCGGGAGCGCAAGCAGACGCGATGTTTGCTCCCCGAGAAATTACAATAGAGCTGTCGTCTCGTCGTAACCGTACATCAGGTTGAAACACTGCACCGCCTGCCCCGCCGCGCCCTTGCGCAGATTGTCGGTGACGCTGGTGATGTGCACGTAGCGGTCGGTGTTCGGCGTGATGCTGATGGCCGCCTTGTTCGTCTTGACCACATGCTTGAGCGTGGCGAGCTGCCCTTTCGGCAGCACATTGACGAGCGGTTCGTTGGCATAGGTCTGCTCGTAGAGTGCCTGCACCTCGGCACTGGTATGGCCGGGCGCGAGTTCGACGTAAATGCTCGCCATCAAGCCCCGGTCGACGGGCAGCAGGTGCGGCGTGAAGATCAGCAGCCCAGCGTTCGGGTTGATCTTCTGCATCTCTTGCTCAATTTCGCCGACATGGCGGTGTGCGCGACCGACACCATACGGCGAGAAGTTGCCATAGACTTCGACAAAGTGGGTATTCGGCTTGGGTTCACGCCCCGCGCCGCTCACGCCAGATTTCGCATCCACGATGATCGGGCGGTCGTTGACGAGCCAGTTTTCCCGCAGCAGCGGGTAAATGCCGAGCAGTGTGGTCGTCGGGTAGCAGCCCGGCGCGGCAATCCGCTCCACGCCGCGCAGCGCGTCGCGGTTGAGTTCCGGCAGGCCGTAGGGTGTCGGCAGCAGTTCGGGATGCGGGTGCGGGTGGTTGTACCACTTCTGGTAGAGTTCGGGCGTATCGAGGCGCAGATCAGCGGATAGGTCGATCACGCGGACGCCGTGCGCTTCGGCTTTCTTGGCCGTCTGCGCGGAAACACCGTGCGGCAGCGCGAGAAACACCGCGTCGACGCTTTCCAGCGGCGCATCATCCGGCTTGATGTAGCGCACGTTCGTGAACGGCACGGCATCGCCCGCGTACGTGCCCGATGTGGCGAACACCAAATCGACACACGGATGCTGTGACAGGATTTCGACCGCGTCCTGCCCCGCGTACCCCGATGCGCCGTAAACACCGACGCGGACTCGCTGCTGCTGCATGTATTTCCCCTTTGTGCTCACCAAGCGCGTCTCAGCGCGCCACTTCGTGCCCAATGCATAAAAAATCCCCCTGCCTCTCGTCTGAGGTCAGGGGGATTGCTTTGGCTTCGCGGTCGTGTCTCGTTACGCCTAACGCAAAAATCCCTGCGTGACCTCAGTGGTCTGCGGGCTGCGACGGCGACGACGGATTTCGGGTAACGAGATGCTGTACATTGTTCACCTTAATGAATGCGCGAAAAATATAGCGCATCCCTGCCCCTATGTCAACAGGTGTTTGCCGATCAAAAATCTGGTTGATCCAACGCTTGGTGGTACACTCTGGGAGCGATTGCAGAAATGTTTTTTGATAGGAGTTCTGATGCCAAAACGTTTGTTACTTGTACTCGCCCTCCTGCTCGCGCTGGCTATCCAGGTGAGCGCCCAAGCTGACCCCATTACGCCGGATCTCATCATTGACGACTTTGAAGCAGGCGTGCCGCTTGTGCTAGATGAGAGCAATACCGCGGTCGGCTTTGTGCCGTGGGGCAGCGAACCGGGCAACGTGGTGCTCTCCGCGCGGCAAATTGTCGGCGCATCGACCTACGCCCTTCCTACCACAATGACCACCGCCAACACCGTGCTCGCGCTCGACTATGACATCGGCAGTTGGGGCGGCTTTACGCATGCCTTCACCGATGGCGCGGCTTGGACGAGCATGGATTGGACGCCCTACAGCGCGCTGACCTTCTGGCTGTTCGGCAGCGCCAGCGGTGCGCAGATTCAAATCGATCTGTTCGACAATCGCAGCGCTACCCAACCCGGCGATACCGCCGAACGCTACTTCTACCGCATCCCCGACGATTTCAGTGGGTGGCGGCAGTTCGTCATTCCGTTTGAACTGTTCCAACGGCGCACCGACTTCCAGCCCGGCGGCGCGCCCAATGACGGCTTAGGCTTGGATGCGGTTTCGGGGTATGCCGTCGGTCTGCCCGCCGGAACAGGCACCGTGTTGCTCGATGATATCGGACTGGTGACCGACAGCGGCAGCGATGTGGTCATCTGGCAGGGTGACGAAGTGGTTGTCGCTGTCGCGGAACCTGAACTCGATTTGGAGGCTGAGAACTTGTGGAATTCACGCGAATGGACACTGCTGTGGTCGGATGAATTCGATGGCGCGGCGGGTACACCCATCGACACGACCAAATGGACGGCGGAAATCGGCGGGCACGGCTTCGGCAACAATGAATGGGAGTACTACACCGACCGTGTCGAAAATGCCTCTTTGGATGGTGACGGCAACCTCGCCATCGTCGCGCGGCAGGAAACGCTGCCCGACACCACGTGCCACTATGGGACGTGCCTCTACACCTCCGCCCGCCTGATCACGAACGACAAGTTCGAGTTCACCTACGGGCGCGTCGAAGCGCGCATCAAGCTGCCGTTCGGTCAGGGGATCTGGCCGGCGTTCTGGATGCTCGGCGGCAACTTTGAGACGGTTGGCTGGCCGAACAGCGGCGAACTCGACATTATGGAATACATCGGACGCGAACCGAACACGATCTATGGCACGGTGCACGGCCCCGGCTATTCGGGCGCAAACGGCATCGGCAGTTCGGTGCGCTCCGATACGCCCTACGCCGACGATTTCCATGTCTACGCGGTCGAGTGGGACGAGGACGCGATCCGCTGGTATGTCGACGGTGAGCTCTACCACATGCTCACGCCCGCTGATGTGCGCGGCAACGATTGGGTCTTCGATCACGACTTCTTCATCCTGCTCAACCTCGCGGTTGGCGGCAACTGGCCGGGCTACCCCGACGAAACGACGCAGTTCCCGCAGACCATGTTGGTCGACTACGTGCGCGTGTATCAACTGGCCGGCGAATAGCGATTTATGATCTATATTGTAGGGGCGCACGGCCGTGCGCCCCTACCCTCTGCTCAGGCTTGTTCCGCACACGCCTTGAGCATCAACCGCAGGTTGTAGTTCAGCATGTTCTCCATCTCCCACGCGATCTCCATGCGCGGCAGAATATCGTGGTGGTAGCGCAGCGCGGTGTACAGCGGCGCGATGATCTCCGCCGCAGCGTACGCCTCTGTGCTGCCGAGTTCACCCCATTCGCTGAGATACGCCTGCACTAAGCGATCTTTAGCGCCGGGTACATCCGGCAGGTCAGCGCTGATTTCCGCGAGGAAGAACGCGACGTCGAAGAACGGATGCGCGCATGCGGCGTCCGACCAGTCCGTGAACAACAAGCGATCATCCTCGGTCTGCACAATCTGGCCTGCCCAAAAGTCGCCATGCGTGAGCGTCGAAAGTTCCGCCTCCCGCAGCCGCTCCACCGCCGCCGCGATCTTTGGCGCAGCGGCGACAAGCTGGGCGCTCCTCGGCGCTGATTGGTTGATAACCCCGGTTCAGCGTATCCTCGTCGCTCAGCAGTGCTCGCCAGCGTGCCTCAATCCACGTCAAGTCACGCATAGGCACCCCCGTGTCGGCGACGAGCCGTGGCACAGCGGCGGGGGTCGCCTGCTGAAACCGCGCATACTCCCGGAGCGCCCGCTCCCACAACGTGATCTCGCGCTTGCTCTCAGCAAACAGCGACACGCCACCGTAGTCCGCCATAACGAACCAGTGCCCCGGTTCAGCCGCGATGATTGCCGGGACGCACTGCGGGAACGCCTGTGCCAACCACACCGACAACTGCGGTTCATGAGCAAACATCCGCGGCACGAGTTTGAGGTATGCGGTCGTGTTGGTGGTCTGCAAGCGCCAGATCGCCGAGCGCCCCCACGAGCGGACCTGTTCTAAGAGAGTTACCCTGCCGAACCGATCGTGCATGGTCTGTGTGATCTGGTCGGAAAAATCTGGGCGATACCACGGGACGCGGTGCGAATGGTCGGTTACCAACCATGACAAAGCTACTTGCGCGGCTGGCGACGCACGGTCGGGAAATGTCCACGCCGCGTTGGGCGGGAGATCGCCGCCGCGGTACTGCATCAGGTAGGTGAAGCGCGTGTCATCGCCCCACTCGGTTTGCGTGACACGGATCGTGATCACTTCAATACCGAAGGCGGTTTTTAGCGCGCGGTTAGCTTCGGCACACGCCTGCCAGAAATGAAAATCATGAGAAACTTGGGGGAGAACACCATCAATCAGCAGTACACGGTGGTCACTGTCGAGGACGATAAACACGTCAGTATGCGTCATGCTTAAATCCTTTGGCTGGTTTTGGACGAATCAAAGCAGGGGCGAATGCCCGGTCAAAACCGATGAGAAGCGTTCCAAAGGATCAGTTAACGAATCACGTTGCGACCTCCTTGACTGCACCTCATTCTACCGGGATTTTGTTCGAAATTGCATAGATCGCGCCTTTGCCCGCTTGACGCTCCCTATGGCCGGGGTTAGCATCGAAGCTGTGAAGCACAGATCGAGATACCACGACTCATGATCGAAGCCAAAGGCTTAACCAAACGCTACGGTGATCGTCTCGCCGTAGATGGCATCAGTTTCACCGCCAAACAGGGCGAAATCGTCGGGCTGCTTGGGCCGAACGGCGCGGGCAAAACCACGACCATGCGCATGCTGACCGGGTTCATGCCGCCGACCACCGGCAGCGCCCAGATTGCCGGACACGACATCGTCGAGGACTCGCTGGAAGCACGGCGCAATGTCGGCTATCTGCCAGAGCGCGTCCCCCTCTACCCGGATATGACCGTGCGCGGCTACGTGACCTTCTGGGCGAAGCTGCGCGGCGTCAAAGCGAGCAAACCCGCCGTCGATGCGGCGCTCGCCCGCTTTCACCTGACCGACCGCCAGAATCAACTCGTGCGCCACCTGTCGAAAGGCTTGAAGCAGCGGCTCGGCTTGGCGCAGGCGCTGGTGCACAACCCGCCCGTGATCATCCTCGATGAGCCGACTATCGGCATCGACCCACAGCAGGTGATCGAAGTGCGCGACGCAGTGCGAGCGCTCGGGCAGGATCACACGGTACTGTTCAGCACGCACATTCTGAGCGAAGCTGAGCAAGTCTGCGACCGGGTTCTGATCATCAACCACGGCAAAATCGTCGCGCAGGGCAAGCCCGCGGATTTACGCCGCCAACTGCAGCCCGGTTCGACGCTGTATGTGGTCACGCGCGGGGCCGATAAGAAGAAGATGCGCGACTTGTTGGCCAGCGTCCCCGGTGTAACCCATGTCGAAGGCAGCGGCGACGGCTTCACGGTTAAGGCGAACACCGACGTGCGCGGCGAACTCTCGACGCACATCAGCGCGGCGGGTGTGACCTTGCTGGAAATGCGCCCGGTCACCACCTCGCTTGAAGATGTATTCCTCGAACTGGTGAAGGAGGGCTAGCCATGGCGACGTGGATTGTGTTCCGCCGCGAAGTCGGCCAGTATTTCGCCTCCCCCTTCGCCTACCTGATCACGGCGGCGGTGCTCGTGCTGACCGGGGTGCTGTTCAACAGCGACCTGCAGGGCAGTATGACCCTTAAACCCGCCGAACCCGCGCTCGTGCCGCTGGTCATGTCCTTCACGATGATCTTCTTCGCGCCACTGCTCACCATGCGCCTGTTTGCGGAAGAACGGCGTGAGGGGACGCTCGAACTGCTTATGACTGCGCCCGTCACCGATGCCAGCATCGTGTTCGGCAAGTTCCTCGGCGCGTGGTTCTACTTCACACTGCTCATGATCCTCACTTTCATCTACCAGTTCATCCTGTTGAGCATCACGCAGCCCGATATCGGCGCGGCGATCAGCGCGTATGTCGGCATCTGGTTGTATGGCGGCGCGACGCTCGCCGTTGGTATGCTCTTCTCCGCTATGACCGAAAACCAGATCGTTGCGGCATTCCTGAGCATGATCGTATTGTTCCTCATGTGGATGGGCGATCAGGCGGGGCAAATTGTTGCCAACATCGATGTCGCCCGCGTCGTGCGCGCGCTGTCGCTGCAGGGCCACTTCTCGACTTCGTTCGCCTCCGGGCTCATTCGCGCCGAAGACATCGTGTATTTCGCCGGAATCATCACCGTCGTGCTGTATGTGACGATCCGCGTCATCGAATCGAACAGGGTGCGCTGATGCAGAGACAACCGATCATCATCCGGCGCGGGCATATCGCCACGCTCGCCAGCTATGTGGGGGTAGCCGCACTCATCGCCGCCGTCATCGGCTTGATCTGGCAAGGCGGCGTGACCCCCTACATCATTGCCGCCTTCGTCCTCGGTTTGGTCGGCATCGTCCTGTGGGCCGTCATGACGCCGACCGAATTCCGCGCTTTCATCACCGGGCGCGGCATGCGCTTCGGCACGGTCACCGTGTTTTCGACGCTCATGCTCATCGGCATCGTCGCGCTCGCCTTTTTGTTCTTTCAGCGCGGCGCGCTCACGCTCGATCTCACGCAGGGGCAGCGCTTCACGCTCAGCGCGGAGACCGAAGGCATTCTTCGGCGCCTCTACCGCCCCATTCGTATCACCGGGTTTTACACCTCCGACTACCTGCCCACCCGCGAAATCGATGATCAGTTCTTCCGCCTGTACGAAACGGCCTCCGATGGACTAGTCACCCGCCTGTATATTGATCCTGACGAACAGCCCGCGCTGGCGTCACGCTACGGTGTTGAAGAAGATGGACAGGTGTTCGTCTCGTATTTGAACGACGATGGTTCGGTCGATTTCAATACGCTGGCGCGGGTACCGCGCACGGCCAATCAGGAACGCGACATCACCCAGGCGATTTTGCGCTTGCTGATCTCCGGCTCGATTCGCGTCTACTTCGACACGGGCAGCGGCGAACGGGATCCGCTCGACAGCACGCAGGAAGGCGTCTCTGGCATCAACGCGGGCATGCAGGAGAGCGGGCTCGTCACGCTGCCGCTCGATTTGAGCGACATCGCCGCGGCGAACGGCGATATTCCCCGCGATGCGGGCGCGGTGCTGTTCGTGCGTCCGCTCACCGACTTAACCGATGCCGAAATTGCCGTGGTCGACCGCTATCTGGCGCGGGGCGGCGCGTTGTTCATCATGACCGATGTGCTCTACAACGAGGATCCCTTCCTCAAGCAGGACGGCGCGTTCAACGCCTATCTGTGGGCCAACTACGGCATTCGCGCGCTCGACGCCGCGGTGGTCGAATCGCCAGATACGAGCGGCGAAACCCCGCTCGACATCATCGCTGCCTATGTCTACACGGCGACCTCGCTCGGCGAACGCCTTGATCCGGCGGACAATCCGCTGCTGTTCAGCGTAGCGCGCGCCCTGCAAGTGGATCTCGAAACCGCGCCCGCCGACATCGCCAACGGGCAGATTACGCTGTCATCAGAGGTCAGCTATGGCGAAACCGACCTGCGCACGCTCGGCGATACCAACACCTACAGCTATGACCCCGCGACCGACCTGCCGCCGCAGTTAACCACCGTCGTGTGGTCATGGGATCAAACGACGGGCGCGAAGATCCTCATGGTCGGGGACAGCAACTTCGTCAGCAACGGATCGGTATTGGCGGCGTCCGGCAATGGGGTACTCTTCACTGACGGCATCGCGTGGCTGACGGGCATGGACGAGCAAATCCGCTTCGGCGTGCAGGGTTACAGCACGGGCGTCCCGCTGATCTTCATCGACAGCGCAACGCTCGACCTGATCAGCTTCATCACGTTGATCATGATGCCGGGTGTGGTGCTGGTCGCCGGGTTGGCAATCTGGGCGCGGCGGGTGCGCCGATGAAACGCGACCGTCGTCTGCTGGTGATCTTCGGCGCGGTCTTCGTCGTGCTGGCGGCGCTGGTCTTGCTCCAGTCGCAGCCCACCGAAGAACCGTCGCCGTATGCCGAAAACCGTGTATTCAGCGGCTTCGCGGATACTGATGTTCAGGCAGTCCGTCTCAACAGTCCCGGTGAAGGCTTGACGTTTGTGCTCAACCGAGCGGTCGACGGCACGTGGACCGCTCCCGAGGCCAGCGGCACGCTCAACACACCAGTCGCTGACCTAATCGCGCGCACCATGATTCTGCTGCCGTACACGTCCACGCTGCAGCCTGAAAGCGACCTGAGCGTGTACGGATTCGTGCCGATTGCGGGACTAACTGTCGAATTTGTACTAACTGATGGCACAACGCATGGGATCGTGGTAGGCTTTCGCAACCCAACGGAGACCGGCTATTATGCGGCGGTGGACGAACGGGTAGAAATCTATATTTTGGAACGTGCCGCCGTAGATTTCCTGATCAGTGTATTAAGAAATCCGCCAATTGCTTGACAGATTTTTTAATACTAGATATCCTGTTTGATCGCAGTTAGGGACAGGCAGGCTCTACATCTCCTGCCTGTTATCTTGTTAGTCAGCCGTCCTCTTTTGCGTCATAATTTCGGTTTAGACGTAAGATTCTTCGTGATACTTCGTCTAATTTATGTTCTGTAGATGACGGTGTATCGCGTGTGGTGCATAGTGTATGCTTACGGTAATGGTACAGAAAGACGAACTCCGTAACCAACTCATCGAGAAAGCGCGTAAGCAAGGCAACAGCCTCAGCTATGATGACTTGCTGGCCGTTTTCCCTGATGCCGAACGCGACATCAGCTTGCTTGATGACGTCATGGAAGAACTGCTCGATGCAGGCATCGACGTCGTCTCTCAGAGCGAACCAGACCCTCGTTCCTTGTATAACATGGGACAGAATGGGGATGTCGATATGGGATTGGATATGGTGGAGGAAGATGATTCCGACCTCGTGTTTTATCGGGATGACGATTTGATCGAGGATTTGGGTTATCAGCAAGCGCTCGACAGCGATGACGTTGTCGGACTCTATCTGAAAGAAGCGGGTCGCGTACCGCTGCTCACCGCAGACGAAGAAGTGAGTCTTGCCAAGCGAATGGAAATCGGCAAGCACGCTTCGGACATTCTGGCGGAGCGCGGCGACGAACTGCCGCTCGATGACGTGTACACCTTGCGCGAAAAAGTCGCCGATGGCGAAGCCGCGCAGGAACATCTCGTCCGGGCGAATGCTCGTCTCGTGATCAGCGTCGCCAAGAAGTATATCGGGCGTGGTGTGCCGTTCCTTGACCTCATTCAAGAGGGCAACATCGGCTTGATCCGCGCAACCAACAAGTTTGAATACCGGCGTGGCCATAAGTTCAGCACGTATGCGACGTGGTGGATCCGGCAGGCCGTGAGCCGCGCTGTCGCCGATCAGGGACGCACGATTCGTGTGCCCGTCCATATGGGCGATCAGCTTAACCGGATGCGCCGCGTGCAAATGCGCCTGACGCAAGAACTAGGCCGCGAGCCGTCGATTGACGAACTGGCAACCGGGATGGAAACGACGCCCGACAAGGTGGAAAACCTGCTGGAAATCGCGCGCCGCCCGGTCAGCCTGGAAACGCCCATCGACGAAGAAGGCGATTCGACCTTCGGCGATTTCGTCGAAGATGTGACCAGCCCCGCCCCCGCCGAAGAAGTGGCGACCAACCTGCTCCACGAGCAGTTGAACGCCGCGCTCGACCGCTTGCCCGCCCGCGAAGCGCAAATTCTGCGCCTGCGCTACGGTCTCGAAGACGGTCGCGTGTACACTTTGGAAGAAGTCGGGCAGGCGATTGGCGTCACGCGCGAACGCGTGCGACAATTGGAGGCTCAGGCGCTTAACCGCCTGCGTCAGTCGTCCGCGCATGTCATTCTGCGCGATTATCTCTACGAGGAGTAGACCCGCGTGCGCGCTACCCGAGGAATGCTGGTTGGATCACTGGCGCTGATCGTGCTGGGGATCGTCTTACTGCTGCAAAACTTCCTCCTGCTCGCGGATTTTAATGTGGGAGCCTTCGCGCCGTTGATCCTCGTGATCCTCGGCGCGATCATCCTCCTGCGCGGTGACCTGCTTTCGGGTGGGGAAGCCCGCACGTTCGGCATTACGCGCGGCAGCGTCGAACGCGCGACGCTGGAAATCAGCGCGGGCGAAATCGACGTGAGCGCGCAGCCCCTGCAGCGCGAAGGCCGCTTGATCGCCGGACAATATGCGGTTAACAGCCGCCCCGCCCTCGATGTTCAGGACAATCACGCTACTCTCCTTATGAACCGCGCGGCCACCCCGTGGCTGTCGTTCGCCGATTGGTCAATGAACCTCGCGCACGACCTGCCGTGGACGCTGCTCGTGAGCACGCACCTTGGCCAAGCCAATTTTGACCTCACCGGGTTGATCGTCCAGCGTGCCGTGATCGCGACGGGTTTTGGCGACATTCGCCTCATCGCCCCGGCTGAAGCCTTTGAACCGCTCATCCTCAAATCGACCCTCGGCAATATTCAGGTACTGGTCCCGACCGGGGTCAATGCCCGCGTGACCGTGAGCGGCGCGCGCTTCTTCAAGATTCACGTCGATGACAACCGCTACACCCGCGACGACGCTGCTGGCGCCTACCTCGCCCGCGAGGGTGATGGTCCGCTGGTGGACATTTATGTCAGCGGGACATTCGGGGACGCTTACCTTGCATGAGTACCCCTACCCCTTTTCAAATTCGTGACGGCTTAGAGTCCGATCTCCCGGACGCCTTGGCGCTGGATCACAGCTTCGAGACGGATACGGTCTGGCAGATGACCATCCGGCAGGAAGAAGGCTGGCACATCAGCTTCCGGCGTGAACGCCTGCCCCGCGTCATCGAAGTGGTGCACGAAGCCGACGAAAAACGCCTGCGCAGTATGCTCCCCGGCAACCAATGCTTTCTCGTAGCCACCCGCCGCGACGACAGCAGCGTCATCGGCTATTTGGCGATGCGCCGCGACTACCTCAACCAGATCGGCTTGATCACTGACATCGTCGTCACCCGTTCGCACCGCCGCATGGGCGTGGGCGCGCGCCTCGTCGCCATTGCGGGCGTGTGGGCGAAAGAGCACGATCTGACCCGGTTGATCATCGAAACGCAGACTAAGAACTACCCGGCGATCCAGTTTTGCCAGCACAGCGGCTTCGCCTTCTGTGGCTATAACGATCAGCAATTTCGCAATCGAGACATCGCGGTCTACTTCAGCCAATCGCTGCGGTAAGGGTGCAACGTGCAGGAAACGCTCGCTTATGCGCTGGAACTGATGAATGAGACGCTCGCGGCGGCGATTGTGGTGATCGCGGCCTCGCTGGCGCTCTACAACCTCACGCGCAACTTTGACAATCGCGTGGCGCGCACGTCGGGCATTGTGCTCGGCTTCATGACCATCGCCTATCTGGTGGATACCTTCACGGCGTTAGGGCCAACACCGGGCACGTATCAGGCGATGCTGCGCGTGCAATGGATCGGCATTGCTTACATGCCGGTCGCGCTCTATCACCTCTCCGACGCGCTGCTCGCGACCACGGGCCTGCCCTCGCGTGGCCGCCGCAAACGCGTGATCCGCATCCTGTACGCGATCAGCACGGTGTTTCTCATTGCGGCGGCGTTTACTGACACCCTGCTCACGCCCGTGCGTCTGATCCCGGAATTCAGCACGTTTGGCCTGGTGTATGGCGTCAAAGCCGGTCCCGTGCTGCCCGCCTACCTCGTTCACTTCTTCGGGGCGACGGTCGCCGCCTTCATCAATGTGCAGCGCGCGCGTAAACGGTGCCTCGCCCGCTCTACGCGGCGGCGTATGGGCTATTTACAGGTGGCGATGCTCACGCCCGCCTTCGGGATTTTCCCGTTTAGCCTGCTCTTAGGCCAAGGCAGCGAATTCACGCTGACCGGGTTGTTCCTCGTCAACCTGACCAATGTGATCGTCGTGTTCATGCTGCTGTTCCTCGCCTATCCGCTCTCATTTTTCGGCTCGCGCATCCCTGACCGCGTCGTCAAGGTCGACCTCATGCGCTTCATTCTGCGCGGCCCGGCGACGGCCTTGCTCGCGCTGGTAGTGATCACCTTCACGGCCCCGGCGACGCGCATCCTCGGCCTGCCCGGACAGGACTTCATGCCGTTCGCGGTGGTCGCCGTTGTGCTCGGCTGGCAGTGGGGCATCGCGCTGGCGCTGCCCTTCCTCGAACGCCGACTGGTCTACGGCGGTGAGGACGCCGATCAACTGGAAAAGCTGCAGAACCTGAGCGAACGCCTACTCACTCGCTCCGACCTGCTCCAACTGCTCGAAGCGACGCTCTCGTCCACCTGCGACTATCTACGCGTGAACAGCGCGTTCGTCGCTGGGCTGAGCGACAGCGCGCCCGAGGTGATCGCCGCCGTCGGTTCGATTCGTCCGAGCGCCGCCCTCCTCGCCGAGGAAACTGCCACCATTGACCAACTGCTGCGCAACGGCGTCGACGAACTGCACATCGCGACGTGGCACACGTATTGGCTCATGCCGTTATACAGCCTGCGCAGTGACACCAGCGAACTGGTCGGTTTCATGGGGATTCAGGCGCGCGCCGTCGAAGTCGATCTCGACGAAGATGACGCGGCTATGCTCAAAACCTTCACCCGCCGCGCATCCGGCGCGTTGGATGACATGCGTCTGCAGACCGATGTCTACGCCGCGCTGGAAGGCTTGCTGCCGCAGATTGTGCTCACGCGCACCGCCGCCGCTGAGCTCGAATACGCGCAGGGACGCGACGGGACAGCGCCCAAAGCCATCGACGTGGACACAGAGCAGTTCCGCGAACAAGTACGCGCCGCACTGCGCCATTACTGGGGCGGTCCCGGCCTCTCCAGCAGCACCCTCCTCGATATGCAGATCGTCAAAGACGCTCTGCCCCCCAATGATAACAATGCCGTGCGCGCACTGCGCAGCGTACTCCAGCAGGCGATTGAACGGCAAAAACCCGACGGCGCGCCGAAATCGACTGCACCCGAGTGGATGATCTACAACATCGTGCAGATGCGCTTTGTGGACAAAATGAAGGTGCGCGAAGCGGCCTACAAACTCTCAATGAGCGAACCGGACTTCTACCGCAAGCAGTTGATCGCCGTGTATGCCGTTGCCGATACCCTCCTTGCTATGGAAACCGAACGGCTCAACGGCACAGCGGACTAAACCGGACGCGTTCCAATCCGTCACGAAAACGGCATAACGAACATAACAAGCTGACCGGATCGGCGTTGGGATCAAGCCGGATCGCGGACAGCATCTCCCCTTCCTAAGCTGTTCTAAACCATTACGACATGTCTCGAAACTGTTTGAGACTGTGGGGGAAGATTTAGCCCGCTTGTGCGAAACGAGCGCGACCTGTATACTAGGATTAGCTAACAACCAACTGAAAATCAGCGTTAAAGAAACGTGTTTATCGTAAGTTTTAGAGGATGAGAGCATGACTGCGAACATACAGCGTCGGGATTACACGCCGCCCCCGCCGCTTGAGGAGGGGTATTGGGCGGCGCTGTTACATGAAGGGGAATTCGCGGAAACCGTTCCAGTTGAAGACCAGCACCACTCGCAGTCGAGCGAAGCTACCGAAGATTACATTCCCCCGATGTCGGTCGAACCGCAGGGTTCGGACTGGGATGAAGTCCGCCGCATTATGCAGGATGACGAAGTTATCGATTTACTGGTCTCGGGTTATAACCGCGGCGGTCTGCTCGTCGAATGGCGGTCGCTGCGTGGGTTCGTCCCCGCCAGCCAACTGCTCGACTTTCCGGCCACCTCTAACGATCTCGCCCGCCGAAAAACGCTGCTGAATCGGGTGGGACAGCAGCTCGTTTTGCGCGTGATCGAACTCAACGAAGAACAGAATCGCTTTATTCTCTCAGAACGTGCTGCTAAAGCGGAGCGTGGCGAACGCGCGGACATCCTCGCGCGCCTCAGCACGGGCGACAGCATCTCCGGTAAGGTCACCAACCTGTGCGACTTCGGCGCATTCGTCGACCTCGGCGGGCTGGAAGGCTTGATTCACATCAGCGAGCTGAGCTGGGGGCGCGTCGGGCATCCCGCGGATATTCTGGAACGTGGGCAAGAAGTCACGGCCTACGTGCTGGAGGTCAATCAGGAAGCCGGGCGCATCGCGCTCAGCCTCAAGCGCCTGCATGCTGACCCGTGGGAAACGGTGCATCTGCGCTACCAGATCGGCGAGAACGTGCAGGGCGTGATCACCAATGTAGTCGATTTCGGCGCGTTTGCCCGCATTGAGGAAGGCTTGGAAGGGTTGATCCACGTCAGCGAACTGGCGGAGGGGCATTTCCTCCACCCGCGCAACGTCGTCTCGGAGGGGCAGCAGATCAACGCCCGCATTCTGAGCATCGACGGGCGCGCGCGACGCCTCGGACTCAGCCTGCGTTCCATTTCCTAGTAGGGTAAACCGTTGGCTCAGGGTAAATCCAATAAAGTCGAGGCGAAGAAGCCCGACACAAAAGCAAATAGCAAGACGGCCAAAGCCACACCACCGCCCGTCGAGGACCGTTCCGACCGGCTTGATAAGTACACCGTCAAGCCGGAGTTCTGGGATACGATTCTCGATGCCCTGCCGCCGTGGGGCGACGAGATCGCCGCCATTGTGCTGATCATCTTCGGCGTGATGTCGTTCCTATCGCTGCTCAATGCCTCGCCGGATGCGAGCGTGGCCGCGGCGTGGTCGAGCGCGCTCACCGGGTTGTTCGGCTACGGCAGCGCGATTGTGTGCGCGGGCATCTTCGGCCTCGGCGTGATCATTCTGCTGCCCAAACTCGGCATCGTCATCCGCTTCCCCACGCGGCGCATCCTCGCGCTGGAGATCGCCTTCCTGTCGGCGCTGGCGCTGCTGCACCTGCTGGCCGGCGAAACCGAACTACGCTCATTGGCGCGGCTCGGGCGCGGCGGCGGTCAGGTGGGCTGGGCGCTCTCGTCGATTATCACCAGTCTGCTCGGGTCCGGCGTGGCGCTGGCCGTGTATGGCGCGCTCTTCGTCATCGCGATTGCGATGGTCATCGGCATCCGCCGCGCCACCGTGATCAACTTTGAGCCGCATTACGACAGCGCTGCGCGACTCTGCTGACCGCCTGCGCCCACCGCCGGAAGCCGAACCTGAAATCAAAACTACGATGGATACTGCGCTCAAGCCAGATACCACCGTCGTCATCGATCAGGCAGGCGTCCCGGCGCTCGTACCCACCGCCAGCGCGGCCAATGTGCAGCGCGTCAAGGCGTATGGCATCATGCGGATCCGCGTGAAGCCCGACAATCTGCCACCTTCCATGCGCCCCGGTGTGGCGACCGCTGCCAGCACGGTCGACGCGGCGGAGGACGCCGAAGCCCCCATCGACGTATCGCAGCATCCGCTGTTCCAGCGCCGCGAAACGGTCGCCAATTTCAACGCGATTGGCACGCGCCAGCCCACCAAGAAGGGCGCGCCGCAAATGGTCGAGCGCCCGGACGGCCGCGTGAAGCGCTATTTCACCGTCGAAAACATGCGCGAAGCCCGGCAGGTCGGCAAGCGCGATCCGCATCTGCCCGCACTCGATTTGCTCCACGACATCGATCTCCAGCTCCCCGAAGAGAGCGAAATCAATCACAACGTCGTGCTGATCGAAAACACGCTCCTCGAGTTCGATATCGACGTCGATGTGGTCGATGTGCGCGTGGGACCGACCGTCACGCAGTTCGCGATTCAACCCTTCCGCGAGTCGACCAATACCGAAGGCGAACTCGCCTTCAGCCGCACGCGCATCAACAAGATCGTCAGCCTGTCCAGCGACCTCGCGCTCGCCCTATCGGCTAAGCGCTTGCGCCTCGAAGCGCCCGTCCCCGGTCACAGCTACATCGGCATCGAAGTGCCGAACAAGAAGCCGAGCACGGTCGCGCTGCGGTCGGTTTACGAGAGCAAAGCCTATTTTGAGCAGGCACAGAAGAAGAAATCGCCGCTCTTTATCCCGCTTGGTCGGGATGTATCTGGTGCGCCCGTCGGCATTGACCTGGCGACCATGCCACATCTGCTGATCGCCGGGACAACCGGCTCGGGCAAGTCGGTGTGCATCGCGGCGATGGCGACTTCGCTCGTCATGGACAACTCCCCGGATCTGGTCAAGTTGGTCATGCTCGACCCGAAAATGGTGGAACTCAGCCGCTTCAACGGGCTGCCACATCTGCTTGGCAACGTGGAAACCGAACTCGAACGCATCATCGGCGTGCTCCGCTGGTGCACGCGCGAAATGGATCGGCGCTACAAGATTCTCGAAGAGAACGCGGCGCGCAACATCGACATCTACAATTCGCGCCTCGGTCGCAAGAAACGCGACGAATACATGCCGTATATCGTCATCCTGATTGACGAAATCGGCGACCTGATGCTCTCGCAGCCCGACGAAACCGAAAAGACGATCACCCGCCTCGCGCAGATGGCGCGCGCCGTTGGCATGCATCTCGTCGTGGCAACGCAGCGTCCCAGCGTCGATGTCATCACCGGCTTGATCAAGGCGAACTTCCCCTCGCGCATCGCGTTCGCGGTCGCCTCCGGCACGGACTCGCGCGTCATCCTCGACTCCGTGGGCGCGGAAACGCTCATGGGGCGCGGCGATATGCTCTATCAAGCCGCCGACGCGATGGCACCGCGCCGTTTGCAAGGCTGCTGGGTTACCGACGACGAAGTGCGCGGCGTGGTCGAATACTGGAAGGCGTGGAAAGAGAAAGAGGACGCCAAGAACCCCGGCCCGGACTATCAACCTGCGCCGTGGGAACGCGGCCTGACGCGCCGTGAAGTCCTCGCGGAAACCGACCCAATGCTCGAACAGGCGATCAGCGTGGTAGTGGCGGAAGGCGAAGCGTCGGCGTCCTTGATTCAGCGGAAGCTCAACCTCGGCTATCCGCGCGCGGCGCGCATCATGGATTTGCTGGTGGAATTGGGCGTGGTCGGCGAGTTCAAAGCGGATCGGCGCAGCCGTGAGGTGCTCATCAAGCCCGGCACAGACCCGTTCAAGGACATCATCGAAAAGCGGCTGAACGAAAAAGACTAAAGACTCAACGCAAAGACGCTAAGGCGCTAAGGCGCAAAGGAGCGAAGTTCAATCGCACTTTGCGTCTTCGCGTCGTGGCGTCTTTGCGTTGAATCTATTCTTGGTCGTTTACGAAGCGAGGGGGACGATGCACTCCGGCGTGTCCATGCCCGCCTTGTTGACCGCCTTCGACACTTCGTACGCGGTCATCAGCTTGGGGTCGTAGCCGCGCATCAGCGATTGCAGCTTGGGCACGGCGACGTTATCGCTCAGCCACAGTCCATAATCCTCACGCCGCAGGATCACGGGCATGCGGTCGTGAATCGGCTGCATGAACTCGTTGGCGTCGGTCGTCAGCACGCTGAACGTCCGCAGTTCCTGACCTTCGGGACTCGTCCAGATGTCCCACAAGCCCGCCATAGCAAACACTTCGCGGTCTTTCAGCGAGATAAACATCGGCGCTTTGCCGTTTTCGCGCTGCTGCCATTCGTAGAAGCCACTCGCCGGGATCAAGCAGCGGCGGCGGCGAAACGGCGTGCGGAACGACGGCTTTTCCGCCGCGGTTTCCGAGCGGGCATTGTTCATTTTCGCGCCAATAGAGGGATCCTTCGACCATGACGGAACTAACCCCCAGCGCAAATACGAGATTTCGCCCGGCTTCTCGTTGGTGATGACGGGCAGAGTCTGCGTCGGCGCGATGTTATAGCGCTGGCCGCCAATCTCCGGAACGCCCGACAGATTAAACTCTTGCTGGATCAGGTTGGGATCGGCAATCAGAACGTAACGACCACACATCGAATTCGCTTCCCTTATCTCTTCTTACCACGCTTGGGTTCGGGTCCCTTCCCCATCTCCGCGATCTGGCGCACCATCGCCAGTGCCGCCAGCCCCAGGCCGATCACATCGCCAGTCTGCACGCGGTTCGAACCGTCTTGCGGCTGACCGTTGTCGTACGCAGCCCGCGTGTACATGTAGGCCGAAATCAACCCGAACAACAGCCCGGCCGCCGCGCCAATGATATAGGACTGGGTTTTCCACGCATCGTTGCGCGGGGTGGGGTTAGGAAGAAGATTGCTCATTTGATCCCTTTCGTGATGGGCTTCCAAAATTGCTGAGTTTGTCGATGAACGCAAAGCGTGAATTCACATTGATGGAGGCGCGCGCCGCCCGGTCGGTGAGGCTGTAGGTGCGGTCGCGCAGCTTGACGGTCACGCCTTCAATGCGGCTCATCGTCTGCGCCGTCTTACCGTGAGCGCGGTTCATGCCGACCACCATCATAACCATGAGCAAGTAGATCGGGAACATGCACAGCACCAGCGGGCACAGGATGAACAGCGTCAGGAACACATCGCTGATCACGCCAATCCGCGCCCCACCCTGATTAGCGGCGATCACCAGCAGCAGCACCAGCAGCAGAATGCCGCCCGCAAATGGCAGATAGATGGCCAAACGGGTCTGCCGCCGATGTTCGCGGATCGTCTCAGTTTGAGGTGAGGTCATTTCAGCCCTATCTACGCAAATTTTGTAACAAACTACATTATAACGCGCGCGCATAAGACAGGCAATAGGCGCGCGCGGCTTTGTCAGCTAAAATTCATCTTCGCTGAAAATCGCTTAATCACGCGTACCTCGCCTGTGAGGTGCGGCGTATGCACAGAAAACCAGGTAAAGCTATGACCCACTTGCATTTTTCGCCGGAAGTCAAAGCGGCGCTCGCCGACCAGCGTCCGATTGTAGCGCTCGAATCCACGCTCATCACCCACGGGCTGCCCTACCCGACTAACCTCGATACCGCCGTCGCCATGGAAAACGCCATCCGTGAGGCCGGGGCGACGCCCGCGACGATTGCGATTCTCAAGGGCCAAATCACCGTCGGCTTGACGATGGACCAGCTCTCTATGTTGGCCGAAGCCCAAAATGTGAGGAAATGCAGCCGCCGTGACCTGCCGATTGCGGTCGGTTTAGGCGAAGACGGTGCAACCACGGTCGCCGGGACGATGATCGTCGCGCACAAGGCGGGCATTCCCGTATTCGCTACGGGCGGCATCGGCGGCGTGCATCGCGGCCAACCCTTCGATGTGTCCGCCGACCTGATCGAACTTGGGCGCACCCCCGTCGCCGTGGTGTGTTCCGGCGCGAAATCGATTCTCGACCTGCCGCTCACGCTGGAAGTGCTGGAAACCCAGGGCGTGCCAATCATTGGCTTGGGAACAGATACCCTTCCCGCCTTCTACCAGCGGTCGAGCGGCCTGCCGATTGATGTGTGCGTCGAGACGCCCGCGCAGGTCGCCGCGATCATCAAGGCGGCGCAGGTGTTGGAAGCCAAGCATGGCATTCTGATCGCCGTGCCGGTGCCCGCCGCAGAGGAACTCCAAGAGGATGCTGAAGCGGCCATTCAACAGGCGACCAAAGAAGCGCATGACCTCGGGATTGTCGGCAAGCGCATCACGCCGTATGTGCTCGGGCGCGTGGCCGAACTGACCGAAGGTAAGTCGCGCGGCGCGAACACCGCCCTGCTCATCAACAATGCGCGTACCGCGGCGAGTATCGCCATCGCGCTCAAGAACTGAACCACAGAGAACACAGAGAAGAAACTAGGGTCTAGAGATGCCACTGCTGGCTTGATATGCGTGCTCTTGTACCTCTCTTCTCGTGATTTACTCTGTGTTCTCTGTGGTTAACCATTTTTGTGTATAATCCCGGCGTGTATGGAAGGACACTTTATGCTGATTCGCGTTGAAGGACGCCAACCGCTGAACGGAACCTACCGCCCATCGGGGAATGCGAACGCGGCGCTGGCGTTGATCGCGGCGGCGCTGCTGACCGATCAGCCGGTAACGCTGCACAACGTACCCAAGACCGCCAGCACGCACGCGGCGATCAGCGCGGCGAGCGCCATGGGCGTGTCGGTAACGTGGACGGATGAGGCGACGCTGACCATCAAAGCCGATCAACTGACGCGGCGCGTGCTCACGCACGAAGACACCGATGTCTCGCTCGGCACAATGCTTCTGGTCGCGCCGCTGCTCGTGCGGCGGCAGGTGGCGCGGCTCGAACTCGACTTTCCGCTTAATCGCATCCGCCCGCACCTCGAAGCCCTGCGCGATCTCGGTTTGGACGTGGTCAACAGCAGCGACGCGGTCGAGATCAAAGCGGCGACGTGGGAGAAACGCGACATCATCCTCACGCAGGCCAGCGTGACCGCTACGGCGATTATCATGCTGCTGGCCGCGCGGCTCGGCAAAGAAACGGTGATTTACAATGCGGCGTGCGAACCCCATGTGCAGGAACTCGCGCACATGCTCACGGGGATGGGCGCGCGCATTGACGGTATCGGCTCGAACCTACTGCGCATCTACGGCGTGCCGGAACTCAGCGGCACGGAGTGCACCGTCGGCGCGGATCACATCGAGGCGGCGAGCATCGCGGCAATGGCAGCGCTCACGGGTGGCCGCGTGCAAATCGACGGCATCCGCGGACGGGATATGCGCGCCATTGCCAAAATCTACTGGCGACTGGGCATTCAACTTGACATCGACGAGAGCACGATCTTCGTACCGCGCCACGAGAAGCTGAACGTCTCCAACCGCGAGGAAGATGTCGATTCGTCGATTGAAACCGCGCCGTGGCCGGGTTTCCCGTCCGATCTCGTCGCCGTCGCCACAGTGATCGCGACGCAGGCGCGCGGCACATCGCTGATTCACGAGAAGCTGTTCGCCAACCGTCTGCTGTTCGTGGACAAGCTCAAAGCGATGGGCGCGCAAATTGTGCTGTGCGATCCGCACCGCGCCATCGTCGTCGGCCCGACGCCCCTCCGCTCGGTATATATGGACACGCCCGACGTGCGCGCCGGGTTAGGTCTGCTGGCGGCGGCGCTGGCCGCGGACGGGATCTCCAACATCGACAACGCGAACGTGATCGAGCACACGTTTGCGGGCGTTATCGGCAAATTGCAGGCGTTGAACGCGAAGATCACGGTCGAATGATGCATCATGTGACGGTCACAGGTGGCGATGGCGTGCCCGTCGTCCTGCTGCATGGTTGGGGTGCGAACCTTCAGTTGATGCAGCCCTTAGCGGATCGCCTCGCGCCGCTCGGTCACACGGTTCATCTGTTCGATCTGCCCGGTTTTGGCGATACCCCCCGCCACCCACCGCGTGGAGCGTACTTGACTATGCGCAGTGCGTACTTGAAACTCTGGACGCGCTCGGCTTAACCAAAGTTCACTTGGTTGGGCACTCCTTCGGCGGGCGCATCAGCCTCGTACTCGGTGCGGAACATCCCGACCGCATTGGCAAAATCGCCTTGATCGACAGCGCGGGCGTCCCGAATCCACCGAATCCGTCGGCGAGCGCGCGGCTCACCCTCTACAAAACGATCCGCGACGGACTGTATAAAGTCGGCGCAAAAGGTTTGGCTGACGGTCTGCGCGGGTGGTACGGCCAGCGCTACGGCTCCAGCGATTTCAATGCCGTGAGCGGCGTCATGCGCGAGACCTTCGTCAAAGTGGTGAATCAGGATCTGCTGCCCTACGCCGCGCGCATCCAAGCGCCGACGATTCTGCTGTGGGGCGAAAATGATCAGGATACCCCACTGTGGCAGGCGAAAAAGCTCGAACAGACCATCCCTGACGCGGGGTTGATCACGTTCCCCGGCGCGGGTCACTACAGCTATCTGGAACGTCCCGCCGAAACTGTCCGCATCCTCGACCATTTTTTCAAACATTGACACGGAGCGTCAATTATGTGGGGAATCAAGCAGCAGATCGAAACGCCGTTCGGAATCAACGTTTTTGGTTCAGCAATTGTTCGGGTTGCGCCAGATATTGCGGTCTTGAATTTTGAAGTTGGGCGGATTGCCGAAAAGCCTGAAGAGGCTTTTCAGGCGACTCGGGAAGCTGCCCAGAGAATGCAAAGTTACCTCTCGGAGACTTCGATAGCTGACAGTGGCACATCGCAAATGACTTTGAACGCGCATTATGATTTTCGGAATAACCGAAATGAGCAGATCGGACACCGAGGCGAAGTTGATTTCCGGGTTATTCTCCGCGACCTAAGCCGGTTAGAGGATGTGTTAACGGGATTGGTCAACGCTGGAGCTGAGGAACTTCGTACCAGCTTTCAGACGACCCGTTTGAAAGAAACTCGCGCCGCGGCGCGCCGTCAGGCGGTGGCGGCTGCCCGAGAAAAGGCAGAACTCTACTGTGAAGCAGCGGGTAAATACCTGGGCGAACTGCTGCACATCGAAGACATCAATCCCGACTCCCTGCGGCAAAATTCCACGCATGGGGCTCCAGAAGTCCTGTATGACGATTATGGTCAAAAACCAAGCATTTAGTCCTGGTAGTATCGCCGTCATGGGGGCGGTCATGCTCTCTTATAAGCTCAGTGACCAGAAATCGGGGAAAACGCAGCTTGGCTTTGCATCTGAGTAACGTGGAATCCCAACATGCTTGATGTTTTAAGTCTTGTTATAGCGCTGATCTGGATCGCCGGGACGTGTGTCCGCATATACCGACAGGCGCGCTTCTACCAAATCGAAGAGTACATGAGTCTGCGCTATTTGCGCTGGCTGTTCGCCAAACGCGACCGCTGGCTGCCGACGAGCCCAACCGCCGCCGCTCTAATCGGCTCGGTGTTTGCGTTCCTCTCCGAAGCGCCGGAGAGCATCTTCCCGGCGATCATCGGCATCGTCGCAGCACTCATCGCGGTCATTCCACCCGGCGAAGGCGAAATCAAGAAGAAGTTCCGCGCCACCGACCGCGCTAAACGCATGTTGGGCGCGGCGTTCGTGGTGATGGCGCTCGTCATGCTGCTGATATTCGCGGGGCTCGTGAGCGCCATCAGCAATGTCGAATTTCGCGGCATCGCCCTCACACTGGCGGGTCTGCTCGTCTTCCTGTGCGCGCCGCTGTTCCTGATCGCGGGCAATCTGCTCATGACGCCTGTCGAAGCTTTCTTCCGGCGGCAGTTCATTAACCGGGCGCAGCGCGTGCTGGAACGCGTCAACCCAACCGTGATCGGCATCACCGGGAGCTACGGCAAGACCACGACCAAAGTCTTTTTGGCGCACATCCTCAACGGGCGCTACCACGCCTACCCCACTCCCAAGAGTTACAACACACTCATGGGCGTGTGCATCGCCATCAACAACGACATTGCCAACGACCAGCGCGTCGAATACTTCATCGCGGAGATGGGCGCATATGTGCCGGGAGAAATTCAGCGCATCGCCGAACTCACCCACCCGACGATCAGCGTGGTGATCGAAGTCGGCCCGCAGCATCTCGAACGCTTTGGCAGTTTAGAAAACGTGGCGATTGCCAAGTACGAAATCATCAAGGCGCTGCCGCCCGATGGCGTGGGCGTATTCAATTGGGATAACCCGTATGTCCGGCAGATGGTCGAGCGCGGCTACCCGGCGACCCGCCTCACGGTCAGCAAAACCGTTGATCCCGCCAATCCGCCGCCGAATCCGCCGCGCTTCGTCGCCTCGGAGATCAACGAAACGCTCGACAACCTGATCTTCCGCGTCACCGATCTGGAAACGGGCGCAAGCGAGGTGTTCGTGACTTCGGTCATCGGCGAGCACAACGTCACCAACATTCTGCTGGCGACGGCGGTTGCCGTGCATGAGGGCATGTCACTGAAAGAGATCGCCGGGCGCGTGCGCGGTTTGCAGCCCGCCGAAAGCCGACTTACACGACAAACCACGGCGCAGGGCATCACCATCATCAATGACGCTTACAGCGCGAACCCGGTCGGCGTGATCGGCTCGCTCAAGGTGCTGGCGATGCACCAGACAGGCAAGCGATTACTCATCACCCCCGGCATGGTCGAACTCGGTTCGCTCATGGAGCAGGAGAATCGCAAACTCGGCGAAATCGCGGCGCAGCATGCGACTGACGTGATCCTCGTCGGCGCGCAACAGACCGAACCGATCAAAGCGGGCTTACTGAGCGCGGGCTTTCCCGCCGACCGTTTGCGCGTGGTCGAAACACTGGCTGAGGCGGTGAATTGGTATCAGAGCAACTTAAAGGCAGGCGATACCGTATTATTCCTAAACGATCTGCCGGATACCTATTCAGCGTGAGGAAACTATGCCCTTTGCGAGTACACCGCTCATCGCCCTGTCGCTCGTGGTGATGATTTTCGGGGTTGTCGCGTCTTTTATCCCGGTCGTGCCGGGAACCATATTGGTCTGGGCGATTGCGACGATTTTCGCCGTACTTGACCAGTTCGTCCATATCACCGTGCCCGCCGTCATCGTCATGACGATGTTGATGCTCATCAGCCTCTCGCATGATGTCTGGCTGCCCCTGATCGGCATCAAGTCGTCCGGCCTCTCGTGTCTCGGCGCGGTCGGCTTGACCGTTGGTGGGCTGATCGGCACATTCGTCATTCCCCTGCCGTTGGTCGGGTCGCTGCTCGGCGCGGTCGCCGGGGCGTTGATCGTCGAATTCATCAAAATGCGCCAACTCCGCGGCGCGGTCAAAGCGGGGACGGTCGCTGCTAAGTTGTTTTTCATCGGCTACGTCATCGAAGTGGGGTCGGCCATCGCCGTCTTCGTCGTGTATTTGTACAGCGTATACTCAACGGCGGGTTGAGAAGCCCCCCGCCGATGCGCTACAATGGGGCGCGTGTTGACCAACGTACAGGACTCCAATGGCAGCAAAACGTAAACAGACAGTCGGCGTGATCTTCGGCGGGCGCAGCGTGGAGCATGACGTATCCATCGTCACCGGTCATCAGATCATGCAGGCCTTTGACCCCGAGTACACCGAAATCGTCCCGATCTATATTGATCGTGAAGGCCGCTGGTTCACGGGTGAACCGCTGCTCAATCTGAAAAACTACACCAACGAGATTCCCAGCCTGGCGGGTGTGCTGCCCATCGCGCTCTCGCCGAGCGTGCAGCACCACGGCTGATCATCAACCCATCGCCGACTGGTTTGTTCGCCAAAAGCCAGATCAAGCGCTTGGACGTCGTTTTCCCGGCGATCCACGGCTCGCACGGCGAAGATGGCACGCTGCAAGGTCTGCTGGAAATGGCGGACATTCCCTACGTCGGCTGCGGCGCTGATGGC
>JADKGC010000013.1 GCA_016717205.1 Candidatus Flexifilum breve | reverse complement strand
GCTGATCACCCCATTCACGCTCACTGCGCAGGAAGACGCACATCCGCCGCAGTTTTTGTATCGGGAAGGCGGTCAGTTGGTACTGGTGAGCATCACGGGTGAAACGAGCGAAGCGTTACCTCTGCCAGACGTTGTGGCAGGCGATAATGATCGCTTTGTCTGGTCACCGGATGGTCGTTACTTGCTGGCACTGTCGGCTCCAGATGTTTTCTCCGATTATTGCCTCAACGTATATGACATAGCGCGCCTCGATTGGATCAGCAATATTCCTATCGCTTGCCATGTGAGCGATGCTGAATTTTCCCACGATGGGACGGCTCTAGCCTACTCGACCACTGACTACAGCGAACAAGATGGCCGGCGTTTCCCAACGAATGCTGATGTATGGTTGCTGGATTTGCAGCAACAGAGTACTGAATCGATTTACCATTGGTCTTGGTCGGACACTCCTAACCAATTCAGTATCGGATTGGTCGGGTTAAACTGGTCAACCCATGACGGTTATTTGACCTTTGTACAAACGGAATCCTTGCTAAGCAGCAACGATAGGTTTTTGATTGTCTACAATATCGCCCCAGCGACCAGCTACAGCCCCCAAATCAGCACAAGCTCCTATGCGAGTTACGATCCCATCTGGTCTCCTGACGAAGCGCGGTTTCTCCTCCGCCTACAGGAGGAATATTGGAGTCATAACTTTCCCACCAACCACGAAGGCGACGTATTTCTTGTTCATGCCTCAGACGGGGAGCAATACCGCCTTACCTATACGCCTGCAGAACGCGAATCCAACATCAGGTGGACAGAGGATGGCCGAGTCGCCTTTGACGTAGTGCAGTCCGTATATCTTGAGGTTGACGAAGCGCTGAGCGTCCCTGAGCCCAATCCCAACTCAATTGTTCAACCACAACGGGCGGAGCTACAAGACATGTTTCTTCAAGGATTGTATGTATTTGAGGAAAGCGATCTCGCAGCGTGGGTAATCTCGAAAGGCGACTCTCCCTTTATATTACATATTGGAGGGTTCTCTGGGCGGCAGCATGCTTATTCAACTCAGCTTGGCGAAGACTACAACTTGCAGACAGGGATCATCGGTTGGCGACCAACGCGGGACGGAGATTCATAGAACGCTTGGTATCCGCTCAAATAAAAAGGGACGAGGCAGTGCCTCGTCCCTTTCGAATTCGGCTATTTCAGATTGCGGACGCGTTAACTCGCGTCCCTGCGAAATCAGATCGACCTATTCTTCGAGCGTGCTTGTGTCGCCGAGTGGCTGCCCGGTCGCCTGCGCCTTCAACACGCGGCGCATGATCTTGCCGGAGCGCGTCTTGGGCAGGCTGTCCACAAATTCGATCTTCGTCGGCACGGCAATCGGCCCGACTTCGTGGCGAATGTGGTCTTTCAGGGCTTCGCGCAGCGTCTCGTTGCCCTGGAAGTTCGCCCGCAGAATGCAGTAGGCGTAAATCACGTTGCCGCGCACTTCATCCGGCACGCCGATGGCTGCCGCTTCCGCGACTGCCGGGTGGCTCACCAAGCCGGACTCGATCTCCGCCGTGCCGAGGCGGTAGCCGCTCACCTTGATCACGTCGTCGTTGCGCCCGATGATCCACACGTAGCCGTCTTCGTCCTTGCGCGCGGAGTCGCCCGTCAGGTACCAGCCCTGCTTCTCGTAGGCGCTCCAATACTGGCGCTTGAAGCGGTCGGGATCGCCGTAGATCGTGCGCAGCATCGACGGCCACGGCTTCTTGATGACGAGGTTGCCATCCGTGCCCGCCGGGACGGGGTTGCCCTGCTCATCGACCACATCGACTTCGACGCCCGGGAACGGACGGGTCGCGCTGCCGGGCTTGAGGCCGACCGACGGCATGGGCGTGATCATGAAGCCGCCCGTCTCCGTCTGCCACCACGTATCCATGATCGGGCAGCGTTCCTTGCCGATCACCTTGTGGAACCAGCGCCACGCCTCCGGGTTGATCGGTTCGCCGACCGATCCCAGCAAGCGCAGGCTGCTCAGGTCGTGGCGATTCGGCCACGCATCGCCAAAGCGCATCAGCCCGCGGATGGCGGTCGGTGCAGTGTAGAGGATCGTGATGCCATAGTGCTCGATCATCTTCCACCAGCGGTTCGGGTACGGGAAATTGGGCGCGCCTTCATACATGAAGGAGGTCGCGCCGAGGATCAGCGGCGAATAGACGATATAGCTGTGCCCGGTGATCCAGCCGGGGTCGGCGGCGCACCACCAGCGATCCTCATCCTTAATGTCGAACACCCACTTGAGCGTGGTCGAGGTATACACCTGATAGCCGCCGTGTGTGTGCAGGATGCCTTTGGGCTTGCCCGTTGTGCCGCTGGTGTAGAGAATGAACAGCGGATCTTCCGCATCCATGACTTCGGTTTCGCACATTTCGCTGGCAATCGGCAGGTTCATCAGGTCGTGGAACCAGTAGTCGCGCCCCTGCTCCATCTTGATCGGCTGCTCGGTGCGCTTGACGACGACCACCGATTCGACAATCGGGGAACGCTTGACCGCCTCATCGACCATGTCTTTCAGCTTGACGATGCTGCCGCGCAGCCACGCGCCGTCGCAGGTGAGCACGACGCGGCTCTGCGCGTCCTCGATGCGGTCGGCGAGCGCCTGCTCGGAGAAGCCGCCGTAGACGACGCTGTGCACCGCGCCAACCTTCGCACAGGCCAGCATCGCCATCAGCAGTTCGGGGATGCGCCCCATGTAGATGGTGACGCGGTCGCCCTTCTTGACGCCAAGGCTCTTGAGCACGTTGGCGAACTTGTTGACTTCCTTCCACAGCCGCCAGTAGGAAAACGTGCGGCGGTCGCCGGGTTCGCCTTCCCAGATCAACGCCTCTTTGTTGCGCCGCCAGCTCTTCGCATGGCGATCCAGCGCGTTATAGGCGATGTTGGTCTTGCCGCCGACAAACCACTTGTAGAACGGCGGGTTGCTCTGATCGAGCACCTGCGACCACGGCTGGAACCAATCCAATGCTTGCGCCTGCTTCGCCCAGAACGCTTCAGGATCGGCTTGGGCTTCGGCGTAGAGAGCTTCGTAATCCGGCACATGGGCGGAACGAACAATTTCTTCAGATGGGTAATACCATTCGTTCGTCGCAGGCGCGAACGCATCTTGAGTCATAATAATTTCTCCCAACAATGGTTATGGCTAGATTATAGAGAAAATCTGCGCACGGTGGCAACAACTCCGCGCGGGCCATTCTGCCTATTCCGGCACACAGACTACATTCCGACCCCACCCCCGGCCCCTCTCCGAATTCAGGGAGGGGAGCAAACATCGATTGCCATGTCTCCCCTCTCTCCGCTTGCGTGGGAGCGGGGTTGGGGGTGAGGGGCTGATTGGACACTCTCTAAATCGCGTCCCTACGAAAAGAGTGCTGCTTGTATAGGGACGCAATTATGCAATTTAACTTATGAGTACGGAGATCCCGAATGTAGGGGAGGGGCAGTGTCCCCACCCGTTCAGGGGTGACCACATAGGGTCGCCCCTACAGCCAATATCCGCGATCATTAGTTAAAGTGCATCATTGCGTCCGCTGCTACAACAATGGCTGCGGACGATTCGCATCTAGCGCGTCATACCCCTACGATTTCCCTGCCCGACTCGCTTGATACCAATCGCACAGGTGCTTGAGGGGGCATGGCGCGCAGTTCGGGTTCGCCCAGATGCACAACTGCTGCCCATGCTTGAGGTTGGCGACATGGAAGTTGTACAGAAAATACGGCTCGTTCGGCAGCAAGTCGAGCAGCACGTGATGCGCTGCTTCCGTACCCACCTTCGCGCCGATCAAGCCGACGCGCTGGCTCACGCGGTGCACATGCGTATCGACGGGCATGATCGGCTTGCTGAAGCAGAACAGCATGACCAGCGAGGCCGTCTTGACGCCGACACCGGGCAGGCTCATCAGCCATGTCATGGCTTGATCCAGCGGCAAATCCGCTAGGAAGTCGATGTTCGCTTCCCCCCGTTCCTCGATGATGCGCCGCAGCGTCTCTTTGATGTGCGGTGCTTTGGTCTCGGGGTAGTTCGACGGGGCAATCGCCTCGGTGAGTTCGTTTACATCAGCGTCACGAATTGCCTCCCATGAGCCAAACCGATCCCACATTCGCTGGTAGGCAAGTGCTTCGTTGGCATTGGTCGTGCGCTGCGAGAGAATCGTCGAGATCAGCTCATGCATCGGCTGACGGCGGGGCTTGAGCGGACGTTCGCCATACCGTTCAGTCAGCAGGTGGTAGACTTCCAGCGCCTTCGCCCGCACATCAGTCTGCGTCATCATCACACTTCCTTCGCTCATCCATGTCTATATATGCACCCATTTTCACCGCCCAGCGCTTAACGTCTGATGAACGCAACCCTGCACCTATGCCCGTTATCACTAGCCGAGCGGTGAGCCTCTGCTAAAGTAGAGTTGTTTTGCACAGATCCAGCTACAATCGTGGCTCATAGGCTGAGGCGGGAGAGAACAACCTGATGAAACGAATCGCGGTGCTGACCAGTGGCGGTGACGCGCCCGGTATGAATGCGGCTATTCGAGCGGTGGTGCGGACAGGGCTCGACTACGGCTGCACGATCTTTGGCGTGCACGATGGATATCGTGGGCTGATCGACGATGACATGCAGGAACTCGGCGCGCGTGACGTGGGCGGAATTATTCAGCAAGGCGGGACGATGCTCGGCAGCGCCCGCTGTCCGCAGTTCAAAACCGAGGAAGGGCGCAGACAAGCGCTCGCTAATCTCGGCAAGCGCGGCATTGACGGCCTGATCGTGATCGGCGGCAACGGTTCGCAGACGGGCGCGTATGAGCTCAACAAGCTTGGCCTCCCCGTCGTCGGCGTCGCCTCAACCATCGACAATGACCTCGCCGGATCAGACATCACCATTGGCGTAGACACCGCGCTGAATATCGCGCTGGAAGCGATTGACCGCCTCAAGGTGACAGCCTCGTCACATCGCCGCGCGTTCGCGGTCGAGGTGATGGGGCGCGACAGCGGCTACCTCGCGCTGATGGCAGGCATCGCGGGCGGCGCGGAAGCGGTCGTCATCCCCGAAGCGGAAATCGCCCCGGAACGCCTCGAAACCATCTTGAATGAGGCGTACGATCGCGGCAAAAAGCACGGTTTGATCGTCGTGGCCGAAGGGGCGAAGAATAACGGGGAGAAGCTCAAAGAATACTTCCACGCGCACAAAGACCGCATCGGCTTTGAACTGCGCGTGACGATTCTCGGGCATGTGCAGCGCGGCGGCACGCCCGGCGCCTTTGACCGCCTGCTGGCGACCCGGCTCGCCGCCAAAGCGACGCGCACGCTGTGCGAAGGTCAATCCGGCGTGCTGATCGGCTGGCTCAAAGGGGTGGCGACGCCCACACCCTACCCGGAAATTGTCGGCAAGCACAAGCCGCTGGATATGGATCTGTTTCAGCTCGCGGATGTGCTGGCGCAGTAGAGTTATCAGTTCATAGTCGTCAGTAATCAGTCAGGACGAGGGATCACCTCGTCCTGTTTTGATCGATTTCTCTGTGCCCTCTGTGTTCACCGTGGTTAATTCGTTTGGCTTTGACCTTCCAGCAGCGAGGCGGCGGGTTTGTCCAGAATCCAGTGGACGTTCGCTGCGCGGACGAGATGCGCGGGGATCGCGTCAGAAGGATCGGCGGGCGGGGTGAGCGCCCGCTTGACGATGGCCGCTTTCTCTTCGCCGAGTACCAGAAAGATGATGTTCGTCGCCGCGTTGATCACCGGGTAGGTGAGCGTCACGCGCCATGTGTCAAGCTGCGGGACTTCATTGGCGACCACCCAACGGTCTTTTTCCGCCAGCGCCAGCGTGCCGGGGAACAGCGACGCGATGTGGCCATCCGCGCCAATGCCAAGCACCATCAGGTCAAATTTGGGGATCTTCATCCCGAGCCGCCCGGTGAAGAATTTCTGCATGGTCGCCTGATAATCATCAGCGGCCTGCTGCGGCGGATGCTGACTTTGGATGCGGAACAACTGCGGCAGCGGCAGCGGCACATGATTGAGCAGCGTATCTTTCGCCATGCGCGCATTATTGTCGGCATGGTCAAGCGGGACGGCGCGTTCGTCGCTCCAGAAGATATACGTCTGCGACCATTTGATCTGGCGCGAAAACTCGTCCGTCGCGATGAGGCGATAAGCGTCGCGCGGTGTGTTGCCACCGCTCAACACCGCCGTAAAGCGGTCGCGCGAGGACGTCGCTTTGTCGGCAATCCGCACAAATTCGGTCGCCAGCGCGCGCGCCGCTGCTCCCCGGGTCGGGTACACTCGATAGCTCATTCGTCATGCCCTCCGCAGCCGAGACGCCATCCGCGTCCCTCCTGAAACAGTAATACGTCAGCTTCCTCCGGCCCCCACGAACCAGGTTCGTAGATGCACAAGGGCGGCGCTGACGGCGACTCCCAGCCATGCAAGATGTAATCGACCAGCTTCCACGACAGGTCAATCTCATCCTCACGCGTGAACAACGCCGCGTCTCCTTGAATGGCGTCTAGCAGCAGGCGTTCGTAGGCTTCGGGCAGCGGCTGCCCCGCATAGCCCTCGCTGTAGTGAAAGTCCATGTCCATCGGGTGAATGTCCGCCGCACCGGGCATCTTGGTCTCAAAGCGCAGATGAATGCCCTCGTCGGGCTGAATGCACAGCGAGAGCAAATTGGGATCAAGCGTTTTACCGCGCGTCATATTCATGAACAGGTGGGGTGGACGGCGGAACTGGATGACAATTTCGCTCGTCTTGCGCTTGAGTGCCTTGCCCGACCGGAGATAAAACGGCACATCCTGCCAGCGCCAGTTATCGATGTACAGTTTGAGCGCGGCGAAGGTCGCCGTCTGCGAATTTGGCGCGACCCCCTGTGTCGCTGCATAGCCCGCGTACTGTCCGCGCACTGTGTCGCTGATGGACATGGGGCGCAGCGCGCTCAACACCTTGACCTTTTCGTTGCGCAGCACTTCAGCCGAGAACGAATTGGGCGGTTCCATCGCCACCAGTGAGAGGAGCTGCAGCAAGTGATTCTGGAACATGTCGCGCATGACACCCGCGTTGTCGTAGTAGCCGGCGCGGTGCCCGACATCGACATCTTCCGCCACGGTGATCTGCACGTGATCGATGTAATTGCGATTCCACAGCGGTTCGAAGATGGCATTGGCAAAACGGAAATACAGGATGTTCTGCACCGTCTCTTTGCCGAGGTAGTGATCGATGCGATAAACCTGATGTTCGTCAAAGGCCGAATGAATGGTGTGGTTGAGCGCCGCCGCCGAACCGCGGTCAAAGCCAAACGGCTTCTCGACGATCACGCGCCGCCAGCCGTCTTCCTCACTCGCCAAACCGGAGTCCGACAGGTTCTTGAGTACCTCGTCGTAGTAATCTGGTGAAGTCGCCAGATAGAACAGGCGGTTTGACTGCCCCACTTCGAAATCGTACAAGAACCCCTGCAGCGCGTCGTAATCCGCGCGCACGCCCAGATCACCGCGGCAGTACCACAGGCGGCTGATGAAATCCGCCCAGGTCTCGGGGGTATAGTCCGGCGTCTGGTTCACCGCATCGTCGAACAGCGCGCGGAATTCCTCGTGGGTGTACGGGCGGCGCGCAAACCCAACGACGTGAAAATTACCCGGCAGCCGCCCCTGCACCTGCAGGCGATACAGCGCCGGGATGAGCTTGCGATGCGTGAGGTCGCCAGATGCGCCGAAAATGACAATCGTATTGGTCTGCGTTCCGTTCGTCGTCATTTCGTCTTACCGTCGTGCTTGATCGCGTGCCCGCCGAACTGGTTGCGCATAGCGGCCAGCATTTTCGCCGCGAAGCTGTCCTCTTGGCGACTGACAAAGCGCATCATCAGCGAGAGCGTGATCACGGGCGCGGGCACGTCGAGGTCGATGCCTTCGAAGACCGTCCAACGACCTTCGCCGCTGTCCGCGACATACGGCGCGATGCCGTCGAGGGTCGGATTCTCACGGAGCGCGGCGGCGGTCAGGTCGAGCAGCCACGAACGCACCACACTGCCGGTACGCCAGATTTCCGCGATTTGCGCCACATCGAGATTGAGATCGGTCTTGGCGTCCATGATCTCAAAACCTTCGGCGTACGCCTGCATCATGCCGTATTCGATGCCATTATGCACCATCTTGACGAAGTGTCCCGCGCCGTTCGGGCCAACGTGACCCCACCCGCGATCCGGCGCAGGCGCGAGCGTTTCGAAGATCGGGCGCAAGCGTTCGACGGCCTCGGTCTGCCCGCCAACCATCAGGCTGTAGCCTTCCTGTAAGCCCCAGATGCCGCCGCTCGTCCCCACATCGACGTAATGCATGCCGTTGGCCTGCACCATCTTCGCGCGGCGCAGCGTATCCTTGTAGTTGCTGTTCCCGCCGTCAATGATGGTGTCGCCCGGCTGCAGCAGTTCCATGAGTTCGGTGACGGTTTTTTCGGTGGGCTCACCCGACGGGATCATGATCCAGATCGCCCGGGGAGCGGTCAGTTTGCTGACAAGGTCAGCGACTGAGTACGAAGGTGTCGCCCCAGCCGCCGCCGCAGCCTCAATCGGCTCCGGGGTGAGATTGTAGACGACCATTTCGTGCCCGCCGCCCAGCAGCCGCACATTCATATTGCCGCCCATGCGTCCTAAACCGATCAAGCCTAGCTGCATCTCAGCGTCTCTCCTTAAATAGTGAGGGTATGATTATCATAGCGCAGTCCGCGAGTCCCGGTAAATTAACAAAGATATTCGCTCTGAACTCCCGGCCCCGGTTCGCAGACCATCAGGCTGCGCTTGTGTAAGACGTCACATTGTGACTGCCTTACTTCTGTGGCAGAATCTTGATCATTCTGTAGTGAATGGAGTACCCCGTGCAGCAAGTCCCACCCAACACCCAAACCCTTCCCAGCGCGGCCCAAGGCCTAAACGCGATCTTCGCTCCCAAGAATGTCGCCGTGATCGGCGCAACCGAGCGTGCCGGCAGCGTTGGCCGCACCATTCTGTGGAACCTCATCAGCAGTCCGTTTGGCGGCACAATCTATCCTGTCAACCCCACCCGGAACAGCATTCTCGGCATCCGCGCCTACCCGAACCTCGCGGCCTTGCCCGAACAAGTTGATCTGGCTGTCATCGTGACGCCCGCCCGCAGCGTCCCCAATGTGATGCGCGAATGCGCGGCGAACGGCGTCAAAGGCGTCATCATCATCTCGGCGGGCTTCAAAGAGATCGGCGCGGAAGGCGCGGCGCTGGAAACGGAAATCCTCGCGATTGCGCGCGAGCACAATATGCGGATCGTCGGGCCGAACTGCCTCGGCGTGATGAGCCCGATCACCAAGATCAACGCGACGTTCGCCGCCGCGATGGCGCGTCCCGGCAATGTAGCGTTCATCAGCCAGTCCGGCGCGCTGTGTACCGCCGTGCTCGACTGGAGCTTCAAGGAAAATGTCGGCTTCAGCGCGTTCGTCTCGCTTGGCTCGATGCTCGATGTGGGCTGGGGCGACCTGATCGACTACCTCGGCAACGACCCGAATACCAAGAGCATCGTCATGTACATGGAATCGGTGGGGGATGCACGGTCGTTCCTGTCCGCGGCTCGGGAAGTCGCGCTCAAGAAGCCGATCATCATCATTAAGGCCGGGCGCACTGAAGCTGCTGCGCACGCCGCCGCGTCGCACACCGGCTCACTCACGGGCAGCGATGATGTCCTCGATGCGGCCTTCCGCCGCAGCGGTATCCTGCGCGTGGATCGCATCTCCGACGTGTTCTACATGTCGGAAGTTCTCGCCAAGCAGCCCCGTCCGCGGGGCAACCGCCTGACCATCATCACCAACGCGGGTGGTCCCGGTGTGCTCGCCACCGACGCGTTGATCATGGGCGGCGGTGAGCTGGCGGATATTTCGCCGGAAACGATGGATAAGCTGAACGCGATTTTGCCCGCGCCGTGGAGCCACAACAACCCGGTCGACATCCTCGGCGATGCTGATCCCGAACTCTATGCGAAGACGCTGAGCATCCTCGCCGAAGACCCGAGCAGCGACGGTCTGCTGGTGATCCTCACGCCGCAAGCGATGACCGACCCGACCGCAACCGCCGAACGCCTGACCGAATACGCCCAGATCGAAGGCAAGCCGGTGCTCTCCGCGTGGATGGGCGGCGTCGACGTGGATCGCGGCGACAAGATCCTGAATCAGGCGAATCTGCCGTCGTTCCAGTTCCCGGATACGGCCGTCCGCATGTTCAACTACATGTGGCAGTACAACACCAACCTGAACAGCATCTACGAGACGCCCAGCCTGCCGACCGACTCCGTCGAAGAGACGCCGAATCGCCAGTTGGTCGCCAGCATCGTCGAGCATGCGCGCTCAACGGGGCGCACCATCCTCACCGAGTACGAATCGAAGCAGGTGCTGGCCGCTTACTACATCCCGACCGTCAATACGATCCTTGCGCCGACGGAAGATGAAGCGGTCGCGCGCGCTGCGGAGATCGGCTACCCGGTAGTGGTCAAGCTGAACTCGGAGACGATCACGCACAAGACCGACATCGGCGGCGTGCAGTTGAATCTGCGCGACGAAGACGCGGTGCGCGCGGCCTTCCGCCGCATCCAGAGCGCCGTGGTCGACAAAGCCGGCGCGGAACACTTCCAGGGTGTGACCGTGCAGCCGATGGCGAAGCTGGACGGCTACGAACTGATCATCGGCAGCAGCATCGACCCGCAGTTCGGCCCCGTGCTCCTGTTCGGTTCCGGCGGAACGCTGGTCGAAGTCTACAAGGACAGCGCGCTCAGCCTGCCGCCGCTCAACACGGTGCTCGCCCGCCGCATGATGGAAGAGACGCTGATCTATAAGGCGCTGAAGGGCGTGCGTGGGCGCGACCCGGTCGATCTCGCGGGTCTCGAACAACTGCTCGTGCGCTTCAGCCAGCTCGTCGTCGAACAGCCGTGGATCAAGGAAATCGACATTAACCCGCTGCTGGCCTCGTCCGAACGCCTGCTGGCGCTGGATGCGCGTGTCGTGCTGCACGGCGCAGACGTCACCGAGGACAAGCTGCCCCGCCCGGCGATCCGTCCGTACCCGACGCAGTACACCGAGGCATGGGTGTCGAAGCAGGGGCTGGATGTCACCTTCCGTCCAATCCGCCCGGAAGACGAACCGCTGGTTGCCAAGTTCCACGAAGGGTTGTCGGAGCGCACGGTCTTCATGCGCTATCTACAAGCGATGAACCTCAACGAACGCATCGCGCACAACCGCCTGTCGCGCTTGTCCTACATTGACTTCGACCGTGAGATCGCGCTGGTGGCCTGCACGCGGAATCAGTACAACAGCCAGCAGGAGATTATGGGCATCGGTCGCGTGAGCAAAATCCGCTGGACGAATGAGGGCGAATTCGCCATTCTGGTGAGCGATCGCTACCAGCATCAGGGGCTCGGCAAGGCGATCATGACGCGGCTCATCAAGGTCGCCCAGGATGAAAAGCTGTCACGCATCTTCGGATTCGTGTACAACGAGAACCGAGAAATGATCCGCCTAGTCGAACGCCTAGGCTTCACGCTCCAACCGACAGATCGCGAAGGCATCCTGCTCGCCAGCCTGAACCTGTAGTCAGCGTGAGATAAGCTAACCGTCGCTCGCTCCCGCCCAGCCCGTTCCTGAATTCGAGGACGGGCAGGGCGGGAGCGAATGTCGTATGAAACCTGTCCCCACGGATGTGAATCGCGGTCACCCGGAGAACACAACCTGACCTCTGTCCTCCTGCAATCGAAGCGCGCACCCTTGAAACACGATAGAATAAGGCAACTTTGACCGTTGAGACTTACGCGCGTGCAGCCAACCTATGACAAATGAACTTAGCCAAAGCGAAGAACAGCTCCGTTCGCTTATTTCATCACTCGACGATTTTGTTTTTTCGCTTGACCTTGATGGAAAAATACTTTTTTACCAACCAGTGCAGTGGTCGATCTATGATACGCCCGCAGTGACGAGTGCATATGTGGGCGCCGCCTATCAGGACGTGCTGCCGCCAGAAGTCTCGGCGGTGATTCCCGGCGTCATCGCCGAGGTCAACCGCACGCTGAGCCCCTATCCGATCGAATACACGCTCACTGCCGACGACGGCGTACATTACTACAAAGGGCGGATCGCGCCTATGTTCAGCCCGCAGTACACGCTGATCGGCTACACCTTCGTCGTCAGCGATGTAACGCAGGCGGTGCTCGCCAAAATGCGTGATGATCGCTTGCTGGCGCTGGAAGGCTTGCACCGGGAGATCGGCGCCATCTTCTTTGAGCGCACGGATCCAGCCGCGGCAGTCGATTTAGTGTTGGCCAAAATCGGCGAGATGCTCCGCGTATCGAGCGTATATGTGTGCCACTTCCGCGAAAACGAGCGGCGGCTGGACATGACCCACGAGTGGTGCGCGGCGGGGATTAGCGCCAAACGCGCCGAAACTCAAAACTTTGCGTTTGACGAACATATGCCCTCACTGGTACAGCTCCTGACGCGCGATGGCATCGTGGCCGCCAAAGACATCAGCCAACTCCCGTCTGACATGCAATCGGTGCTGAACGGGCAATCGCTGCATAGCCTGCTGCTGCTGCCGTTCCGCGTCAACGAACGACTGGAGGGTTTTCTTGGACTGGAAGAAACCCACTACCAGCGCGATTGGCTGCCGGAAGAGACGGCCGCCCTGCGCACGGCGGCAGACGGCTACGCGCGCCTGATCGAACGCCAGCGCGCCGAACGCGACCTGATCACCGCGCGCGATACAGCGATCCGCTCGGCGCAGCACAAGAGCGAATTCGTCGCCAAAATGAGCCATGAGGTGCGCACGCCGATGACGATCATGCTCGGCATGATGGAGCTCATCGAAGAAACGCCCCTCTCGGACGAGCAGCGCGATCTGCTCACGATGGCGCAGGAGAACGCGCATCGCCTGATGAATATGCTGGTCGAAGTGCTCGATTTCTCGGAACTGGAACGCGGGACAGTTTCACTGCAGGCGATCCCGGTAGATGTGCGCGGTGTACTGGCGGAGATCGAAACGATGTGGGCGGACGCTGCCCACCGCAAGGGACTCGACTTCGCGATCAGCGTGGATGAGCAGGTACCACAGCGCATCGTCAGCGACCCGGCGCGGTTGCGCCAAGTGATCAGCATTTTGACGAACAATGCGGTGAAATTCACTGAAGCGGGAAGCGTTCGCATCGCCGTGTGGCCCATGCCAAGCCGCTACGGCGAATCGCGCCTGCGTTTTCAGGTCAGCGACACCGGCATCGGCATCCCGCCGGACAAACAGCAGCTCATCTTCGAGAGCTTCATGCAGGCGGACAACTCCTTGACGCGCCGCCATGAGGGCGCCGGGGTGGGGCTCGCCATTTACAAACAGTTGGTTGATCTCATGGAAGGCGAGATTGACGTGCAGAGTGCCGAAGGCGCGGGCAGCACGTTCAGCTTTGCGGCGACATTTCCGCTCGCCTAAGGGGTGGCGGTCTCCGACGGTAACTCGGCCTTGGGTGGCTCGGGCGTCAAAGGCGCAGTCAGCGGCGGCTCCGCGGCGGGCGGCGCTTCCGACAAAGGCGCAGTCGGCGGTGGCTCTGTAACAATCGGCGCGCTAACTACCGCCGGCTCAGGGGCCAGCAGTGCAGGTGGCGCGATCAACTCAGGCGCAGGCAGCGGATCAGGTTTCGCGGGTACAGTGATCGGCACAACTTCCACGGCGGGCAAGCTGGAGGCCACGGGCGCAGCAATCGGCGCCATCTCAACGGTGGGCTGATCAGAAGAAGCCGGAGGAATTTCTACTGTGGGCGGCGTGAGCACGGCGGCGGCTGTGCCGAGTGGTGTGCCCAAGCGCGGCTCAAATGCAGTCTCCGGACGAATGGGCATCGTCTCCTGCGTGGTCGCTTTGGAGAGATAATTCGTCACCAGCGTGCGCAGTTCGGCGGTGGTGAACGGCTTGTACAGGAAACCATTCGCGCCAAGTTCACTCGCGCGCATTTCGTCTTTCGGGTTGCTGCGCGCCGTGAACATGATGATCGGCACACCATTCAAGTTGGGCAGGCCGCGGAGCATGGTCAACAGGGTGAAACCGTCCGTCATGGGCAGGTTGATGTCAAGCAAGATCATCTTGAATTCGCCTTCGGCGGCGAGCTTCATGGCTTCGGCGCCAGTTTCGGCCCCCGTCACTTCAATGCGCAGCGATTTTAGCGTATAGGCAACTAAACGTCGCGTCGCGCTCTCGTCGTCAACCACCAGCAAATTCGTCATTCGTTCCTCACCGACTGAACTGCTTCGCCAGCGACCACTGATTGTGACCTGCGAAGCGTTCGTATTTTACGCTGTCCATCACCTGATGCACAATATAGATACCCCACCCACTCTCCGGAAAATCGAAGATATTGGGCGGCTTAATGACATCCGGGCGCACAAACGCGTGTGATCCGGTATCGCGGATGGTCAGTTCGAGCCGCGAACCGCTCCAGTGTCCATCAATTTCAATCATACCGGTTTCGCCAGCGTAGGAGTGCTGCACGATATTCATACACAGTTCGTGCACGGCCAGTACCAACTGCGAACGAGTTTCCGGGTCGATGTGGGCAGCGAGCTGCATGATGTAGTCGGTGATTTGCTCTAGAGCCTGAAAAGTCGCCGGGATGATCAATTTCTCCCTCCCAAGAATTGCAGCGCCATCATCGTCTGATCATCGTGCGGCGGCGCGTTCCCGCGATAGGCATCCGCCTCGGCAAAGACGGTATCCACCACCTGACGCATATCATGGAATTGGCCGGGAATCGCGTTGCGCACGCCCGCTTCCCCCCACATTCCGGCTTCGGTCTCAATTTCGCTCAGGCCATCGCTGATGACGATCATCATGTCGCTGAAGGCCAGCGTTCCCACGTCCATGTTCGGGCGAAACTCTGGCAGCACGCCGATTGGTGGCATGTTCGCCATGTACGACTGCCACTGGCGGTTCTGTCGGATCAGCACCGGGACATGGCCTGCGTTGGCGAGTTGAAACGCGCCCGTCTGCGGGTCGACGCGGAAGACGACCGCCGTCGCCAGAATGCCCGCGTTGGTGTATGGATCGTAAAATTCGGCATTGGCCGCTTCAAGCGTTTCGTCAGGTGCGAGATCGAGGCGCAGCAGCAGACGCAGCGCCGTGTGCAGCGAGACAGCCGCCAGCGCCGCGGGTAATCCCTTCCCTGCCACATCGACGATGAAGCACGCGAGTTGACCGCAAGGCTGTGTCACCCAGCCCCACGCATCCCCGCCGACGTTGCTAGCGGGCTGCCATTCCGCGGCAGTGTCGAGATTGGCTACGTTCGGCACATTGCCCGGTTGAATGGAACGCTGGATATTTCCGGCGATCTCCAACTCATGCATCATCTTCGCTTCGCGGGCGCGGCTCTCTTCGAGGCGCGCGGCGATCAGTTGGTTAGCAGCGCGCTCGCTCATGCGCGTGAGCATGCGCCGATCCAGCGAGCTCAGCTCCTTGGCCTGATCAGCGAACCCGACGCCCAACGCGCCGATCACTTCACCGCTCACGTTCATCGGCATGAACATCCACAGCGTATGGTCGCCATCGCGCGTAGGGATATCGTACGCCCAATAGATATCGGTCTGTTCGCCAAGGTCGGCGAAAAAGGGTTGAAGGGCGCTGTGGGCAACCTGATCGTCGGGGAGGATGAACCATTCTTCCGGCTGTCCCTGCCGCGGGAGCAGATAGACCGCGCCAAACGTGGCATCCAAACCGGTCATCAACGCCTCAATGACGGGAGCAATGTCCTGACTCGATTTCGCTTGCTGTGGCGCTTCCTGCAGGAACGGCACAAGCTGATCCCACGCTTGCGCCAATGCCGCCGTCAACGAGTCGAGTTCTTCTTCAAGCTGTTGGATTCGATCTTGGTAGATGGCTTCGTCTGTCATGTTGCTAGCTTAGCATAGAAAGATGGGCACAAACCATAAACGCTCTGACCGACGCGCAGCTCACGCCGCCTGCCGAACAGAGTATGGTGCGAGTCATTATGGCACGAAGACCATCCGCGCGACAGCAGACGCGTTGGCGTGAACTGAATGCGACGATCGCCACGCTTTTCCATGAAACGTGTGCGTCTTGAACATAGAACCCGCACCGACTTGTTTATTTTTACCAAAATCAGGTCAGCGCTTTTGATGTAAAGCCGCATAGCCCGTTGTGAATAGTGCACTATAATCTGCACATCGGATAACACGGTTGTGAAAAATGAACGCTGTCGATCTCCCGCCACCTTTCACGAACTACCAACTTTCGGGCGCTTACGACGAGATGTTTGATGCTGACGGCAGCACACGTGGGCACTATGAAGCCTTGTTTCAGCGCCTGCTGGAACTGCCGCCGGACGAGCTCAAACAGCGCCAGCAGGCCGCCGACCTCTCCTTTCTGCATCAGGGGATCACCTTCACCGTATACGGGAACGATGAGGGGACTGAGCGCATCTTCCCTTATGATCTGCTCCCGCGCATCATCCCTGCCGACGAATGGGATGTGATCGAGCGCGGCCTCGTCCAGCGCATCACAGCGCTGAATCTCTTCCTCAAAGACATCTACCACGATGGGCACATTCTCAACGACAAAATCGTCCCGCGCGACCTCGTCTACAGCTGCAAGTACTACCGGCGGCAAATGCGCGGGGTGCGCGTCCCCAACGACGTGTATGTCGCCGTGGTCGGCACGGATCTGATCCGCGTCAATTCCGGCGAATTCGTCGTGCTGGAGGACAATCTGCGCGTGCCGAGCGGCGTCTCGTATATGCTCGCTAATCGACAGGTGATGAAGTACGTTTTCCCGCGCATGTTCAGCACGTACGGCGTGCGCCCGGTCGACCATTATGGGCAGGCGCTGTTGGCGACGCTGCGCGCGCTCGCCCCCAAGCGCCGCGCCGACCCAAATATTGTGCTGCTCTCCCCCGGCGTGTACAACTCCGCCTACTTCGAGCACGCCTACCTCGCTCGACAAATGGGTTTGACGCTCGTCGAAGGGCGTGACTTGCTGGTGCATGACAACGTCGTGTACATGCGCACGACAGCGGGCTTGCAGCGCGTCGACGTGATCTACCGCCGTCTGGACGACGACTTCCTCGATCCGCTGGCCTTCCGCCCCGATTCAATGCTCGGCGTGCCCGGTTTGCTGAATGTCTATCGTTCCGGCAACGTCGCGCTAGCCAATGCTATCGGCACAGGCGTCGCCGACGATAAGGCGGTCTACGCTTATCTCCCGGCCATCATCCGCTACTACCTCAACCAGGATGCGATCCTCAACAACGTCGAGACGTATCTGCTCTCCGACGACAAGCAGCGCCGCCATGTGCTCGCCAACCTCGACAAGCTGGTCGTCAAAGCGGTGGGCGAATCCGGCGGCTACGGGATGTTGATCGGCCCGCACGCCAGTAACGGGGAACGCGAAGCCTTCCGCGAGAAGATCACCGCTGATCCGCGCAACTACATCGCGCAGCCGACGCTGGCGCTCTCCCGCGCGCCCTGCTACATCGACGGCAGCGTGGAAGCACGCCACATCGACTTACGCCCGTACATTCTGTACAGCGGCGATCAGGTGACGATTGTCCCTGGCGGTCTGACGCGCGTCGCCCTGCGGCGCGGGTCGTTGGTGGTGAACTCGTCGCAGGGCGGCGGCAGTAAAGATACGTGGGTTTTGAGCTAAGGAGAATGGGCCATGCTGTCACGAGTCGCCGATTCACTCTACTGGATGAGCCGTTATCTGGAACGCGCCGAACACAACGCGCGCGTGCTTGACCTGCAGCTCCACTTGATGCTGGAACTCGCCCCGGAAATGGCGGAGCGCAGTTGGATGCGCCTGCTCGACAGTCTGGTCGTCGAGCCGCCCAGCGGGCCGTGCGATCCCTATTCGCTCACGCACCTGCTGACGTTCGATGCGCGCAATGCAAATTCGATTGTCGCGTGTGTCAGCTCGGCGCGGGAGAATGCGCGCCACGTGCGCGAACAGATTAGTTCGGAAATGTGGGAACACGTCAACCGATTATCCCTGCAAGCGCGCACCGTCACCCTAGACGCCATCTGGAACGATCAACCCCACGAGTTTCTACGCAGCGTCAAAGAAGGCTGCCACCTGTTTCAAGGCATCACCGATTCGACGATGACGCACGGCGAAGGCTGGCAGTTCATCCAGATTGGACGCGCCGTGGAACGCGCCGCGGCGACCGCCCAGCTCCTTAAATCGCATTACGCCGCCTATCCACACATCGACTCACACGCCCGCGTCAGCGAAGATTTTGTGGAGTGGATTGGACTACTCAAGTCGTGTACGGCCTTCGAAGCCTACTGTAAGGTGTATACTGCGGATCTACGTCCGGATCGCATTGCGGAATTTCTCGTCCTCAACCCGGATTTCCCGCATTCGATTCGCTTCGCAGTCAACAGCCTGTCCGCAGCGCTCCAGGCGGTCACGCAGATGACCGAGAGCAAGCGCGCTAAGAGCGTCAACCGGCTTGGCGGACGTTTACGCGCAGCGCTCGACTACGGGCAGATTGACGAGATCATGGTGAGCGGGCTGCATAAGTATCTCGACGCCGTGCTGGTTCAGGCCGAAGCGATTCACGATGCGATCTATGAGGCGTATATCTGGTATCCAATTGATGAACTGGTGATGTAATGTACTACGCCGTCCAACATAAAACCTATTTCCGTTACAGTGCGCCGGTCAGTGAGAGCATGACCGAGGTTCACATGCGGCCGCACAGCGAACACAATCAGCGCTGTTTGCGCTTCAACCTGATCACTTTCCCGCACGCCCGTGTCAGCGAAACAGCCGATTTCTTGCGCAACAGCGTGCACTTCTTTGACATCCCCTCCTTCCATCAATCGATGACCATCCTCGCGGAAGCGACCGTCGAAATGCTGCCCATGGCGCCCCTGCCCGAGGCACTGACGGACAGCGTATGGGCGGACATCGATTTGCTGGGAGACAACGCCGACTTCTGGGATATGCTCACACCCAGTCCGCACATTCCCGATGGGACACTGCTGCGCGCCTTCATGCGGGAGCTCAATGTGTACCGCCATGCCGATCCACTCACGCTGCTGCGGGCACTCAACACTCAGGTTTACTACGCCTTCGACTACGTGCCCAACGTGACCGCGGTCGATTCGCCGATTGACGATATTCTGACGAATCGTAAAGGGGTGTGTCAGGACTTCGCCCACATCATGATCGGTGTGACGCGGATGCTCGGTTTGCCCTCGCGCTATGTGAGCGGCTATCTTTATCACCTCCGGTCGGATACCGAGCGCTCCACGCCGGATGCCACTCATGCGTGGATGGAAGTCTACCTGCCAACGCTCGGTTGGGTCGGCTTTGACCCGACGAACAACGTCCTCGCCGGAGATCGCCATATTCGCGTCGCCGTGGGACGTGATTACAGCGATGTGCCGCCGACCCGCGGCGTGTTCAAAGGGAAGGCGGAGAGCGAACTGGAAGTCGAAGTGCACATCACACCCGCCGAGCGTCCTTTCGAGCTGGAAGCGCTCGTGCCAATGACGGGCTGGACACCGGAAGAAGAACGCGCCATGCAGGCCGAAGCCCAGCTTCAACAGCAGCAGCAACAGCAGCAGTAAATTCGAAAACGCGCACGTCAATTTCGCTCCGAATCAAAACGCGAGATGCCTACATCTCGCGTTTGATTTTGGTGCCAAAATGGACGAGTTTTTGTCAATTTTTCCGGACAAATAAATCCTTCCCTGAGGGTTCATAAAAGACCACTTGCAAAAAATTTGTTCTAATTGTATACTTGAAAAGTTAGTGTTGAACAGTTCATCACACTTCTACGTACTAACAACATAGATCAAAGCGAACCAATCACCTAGGGTCGGTTTGCCGCGTACCTTAACAACTGCATATCCTATCAGACGCATTTGGAAGGATAAAGGCTCATGGTTGTGTACTCAAGTTTGCCGGTGTCGCTCCATTCGCTCGTTCTACGTATGCTCCCCGTCCGCAATGAAGATCCCGCGGATCGGATTCGCGCTTGGAACGAATGGCTCTCATTCGGCGGCAGCGATCCGGTGCTCAAGTTCATTCGGTGGAGCAACGGAACCACGACGGACGACGAAGAAATCCTGCAAGAGACACTCATCCTCGGCTATCTGAAGGTGGAACGGAGGGAATATCAAGATCGCAACCTGCCGTTCACGGCATTTCTGAAGAAGATCGCCTGGTACAAGATCATGGAAGCATCGCGCAAACACGCGGGGCAAGTACCGCTCGACGACTTTTACGAAGTGCTCGCCGAAGAAGGTGAAGAACACGAAGTTGCCGAACACTGGAAAGAGCACGAAGCACTGCATCAGGCGCTGGCCCAGCTTCCTCCTCGGCGGGCGCGCGTGATGGTGTTGTACGAAGATGGCTACAGCACGGCGGAGATCGCGCAGCATCTCGGCATTAAAGAGGAACTGGTGCGCAAGGAAAAGAGTTTGGGGTTGCGCCAGCTCCGTGACGCGATGCGGCATGTCGCACTGGCGGGTTAATGGTTTGGGGAATTCTGGGCGGGTCGTTGTACTGGTTTCCGCCCGCCCAGAGTTTCCCAGAATTCGCGGGGGATTTTTCCCTACCTAGCATGTATTAGCGATAAGGCTTAAAATGCCCTGTAAATCGGGCATTAAACGCCCTGCAGCGTGTGGAATTTTCGGTCAACGCCCGATCCTAAGGGTTTCGATTGGGGGCGTAAACCAACCCAAATTTCGCCGCTACACAGAATTCGGTAAATCACGTGTCCGATTTCCGACTAAGAGCGCTCTGAGGCTATGCAGCAGCAATTTCAATGGGCCATTGGGAGCGGATGGAAACCAGCAAATTGGCCCCCTCACGACAGACTCGGCGCAGGCGCGGCGAGTCTGTCGTTTTGTCTTCACACACCGCCGATTTCGCGCATATAGGCTTACGCCAACCGAAAGGAGTGACGTTTGTCCACGCACAGCGAGTTTACCGTCCAAGGTTTACCCCGTTACAATCACAAGAGCGCCATCCGCTGGATCCTCTCTCACCTCTGGCAGCACCGGGTGTTCGTTGCTGGCACGCTCATTTTCAGCTTCATCAGCTACTTCCTGTATTCACAGGGACAGGTGATGATCGGGCAAGCCGCCGAAGAGATCATCAATCCCACCACCACCGACGCGCTGCTGACAATCTCACTCATCACGCTGGCCGTGTTCGTAATCAGCGGCATCACCGGTTTGATTCAGGCACTGGCGCTGGAAGTTCTGGCGCAGCGGTTGGAGTACAGCGCGCGCCACGAACTCTACGTGAGTCTGCTCGGCAAGAGCCAGACATTCCATGACCGTCAGCGTACCGGCGACATCATGGCCATGGCGACCGACGATATGCAGCAGTTGAACATGATGATCAACCCCGGCATTCTGTTCATCGCGGATATCGTGCTCGGCTTCACCATTCCGACGATCTTCATCGCCTCGATCAGCGTGGAACTGCTGCTCGTGCCCATCCTGTTCATCCTCAGCTATGTCGTCGCCACCCGCATCTATTCGCGCCAGCTCAACCCGGTCGCCTACCGGCAGCGCGAACAGTTCGCCAAGATGAACGCCGTCGCCGAAGAGACGATCTCCGGCATCGAAATCGTTAAAGCGACCGCGCGCGAACCATTCGAACGGCGCAAGTTCCGCCGCAACGCCCGGCTGTTCCGGGGCTTCTTCGTGCGGCAGGGGTGGATCGAAGCACGCTACCTGCCGCTGCTCCTCTACGGGATCGCGTTCGGCTTGGGCTTCCTGCACGCGACCTACCTGTACAGTCTCGGGCGCATCCAGATCGCAGACATCATCGCTTGGGTCGGCCTGTTCAATCTGCTGCGCTTCCCGACGTTCGTCTCGCTGTTCGCGTTCACGCTGCTGCAAATCGGCGTGGCCAGCGCTGACCGCATCCTGAACATCATCAAAGCGGAGACGGAACTGGACGAGAATCTCGGCGGGCATACCGGCGCGATCAAAGGCGAAATCGTCTTCGAGAATGTGTCGTTCGGTTATGAAGACGGCTTGGTGCTGGAGAACGTATCCTTCCATGTGAAGCCGGGCGAAACCGTCGCCATCGTCGGGCAGACCGGCTCTGGCAAGTCGACGCTCACCGAGCTGATCAACCGCACGTACGACGCCACCCAGGGGCGCATCCTCATTGATGGGGTGGATGTGCGCGAGTGGAACCTGACCAGCTTACGTTCGCAGATCTCAAAGATCGAGCAGGATGTGTTCCTGTTCTCGCGTTCGCTGGCGGAGAACATCGGCTTTGGCGTGCCGGACGCGTCGCAGGAACAAATCGAACAGGCGGCCCGCGAAGCGCAGGCGCACGATTTCATCAAGTCATTCGCGCAGGGGTATCACACGGAAGTCGGGGAACGCGGCGTGACGCTCTCCGGCGGTCAGCGCCAGCGCATTGCCCTCGCCCGCGCCTTCCTGAGCAACCCGCGCATCCTCATCCTCGACGACTCGACGAGCGCGATTGACAGCGCGACCGAAGACGAGATCCAGAAGGCGATCCGCCGCGCGCAGCAGGGCCGCACAACGCTGCTCATCACGCACCGTCTGTCGCAGATCCGTTGGGCGAATCATATCCTCGTGGTGGATCACGGCAAAGTCGTCGCCAGTGGCACGCACGAAGAACTGCTGCGCCGCTCGACCGACTATCGCCGCATCTTCGCGCGCTACGACGTCGAACTGCCGCCGCTCGAAACTACCGTAGTTCCCGCCTAAGGCGAAGGGAGAAACTCACCTATGGGCTTCATTATGGATGGCCTTGACGCCGAGGCTTACGACCGCAAGTATCGCGATAACGATCTCGTACGCCGCATCGTGGCCTACTTCCGCCCGCACGTCCGGAAGATGGTCGTCGTGGCAGTGGCGATTGTCGTAGCGGCGCTCGTGGAAACCGGTCTGCCGATTCTGATCTCACGCGGCATCGATCAACTGCAAGTGGACGCCAACACCAACCTCGTGCCGTTCATCGTGATCATCACGGTGCTGGCGTGCTCGGGGTTCGTATTCAACCTGCTGCGGCGCTGGCTCTCCGCCGATGTGATCGGCAGCGTGGTGCTCAAAGTTCGTGAAGATGCATTCGACGCGGTGCTCAAGCGCGATCTCTCCTTCTACGACCAGTACACTTCGGGGAAGATTGTCAGCCGCGTGACGTCCGACACGCAGGCCTTCTCGAACGTCGTCTCGCTCACCCTCGACCTGATGAGCCAGCTGCTGCTCGTCGTGCTGCTGATCGGCTACTTGCTCCTGATCGACGTGCAGTTGACGCTGCTCTTGCTGGCCATCGCGCCGCTTGTCGTCTTCGTCGCGCTCCAGTTCCGCAAGATTGCGCGCAGCACGATCACCCAGTCCCGGCGCATCCGCGCGGTCGTCTCGTCGCACATTCAGGAGACGGTCAGCGGTATCAGCGTGGCCAAGACCTTCCGCCGCGAGGACACGATCTACAAAGAATTTCTCGACATCAATTCCCAGTCGTACCACATCAACATCCGCACGGGCTTTGTGTTCAGCGGCATCTTCCCGATCCTGAACATCATCGCCGGGATCGGCACGGTGGCGCTGGTGTATTTCGGCGGGCTGAACGTCAAGGGCGGTACGCTCTCCGCCGGCGACTGGTACTTGTTCATTCAAGGCTTGGCGCTGTTCTGGTTCCCACTGACAAGCATCGCTTCGTTCTGGAGCCAGTTTCAGTTGGGGCTGGCCGCCGCCGAGCGCGTGTTCGCGCTCCTGGATGCCGAAGCGAAGGTTGTGCAGACGGATAGCAAGAAGCTCGGCCAGATTCGCGGAGAAATCACGTTTGATCACGTCGACTTCCGCTACAACGAGAAGGAAACCGTGCTCGACGACTTCTCGCTGACCATCCGCCCCGGCGAAACGCTGGCGCTGGTCGGGCACACGGGCGCGGGCAAGTCGAGCATCGGCAAGCTGGTCGGGCGCTTCTACGAGTTTCAGGGCGGGCACATCCTCATCGACGGCGTGGACATTCGCTCGCTCGATTTGAGCGACTATCACAGCCGCTTGGGCATCGTCACACAGACGCCCTTCCTGTTCGACGGAACGGTGCGCGAGAACATTCGTTATGGGCGCGCGGGCGCAACTAACGCCGAGATCGAACAGGTCTCCAAGCAGATCGGCAACGGTGACTGGCTCAACAGTCTCCCGGCGGGGCTCGAAACCCCGGTCGGCGAACGCGGCGCGAGCCTGTCGATGGGTCAGCGCCAGTTGGTCGCCATGGCGCGCGTGCTGCTGCAAAACCCGTCGATCTTCATTCTCGACGAAGCGACGGCCAGCGTCGACCCGATGACTGAGGCGCTCATTCAGGAAGGGCTCGACGTCGTGCTGGACAACCGCACGTCGATTGTCATCGCGCACCGCCTGTCGACGATCAAGAACGCGGATCGCATTATCGTGCTGAGCAAGGGCAAGATTACCGAGCAAGGCACACACGACGAACTGCTGGCACAGCACGGTCACTACGCGGAGCTGTACAACACCTACTTCCGCCACCAATCGCTGAGCTACATTGAGAACGCTAAGCACATCACCGAAACGAGTGAGATGGAACGGCTCGGATCAGTGTAAAGCGGGTACACTCTCGGGGCGCATCAATGTGCGCCCCGACCTGTTTTCTAGAGGCAACCCCATTATGAGCAACTCCCCCTTCGAACAGTGGTTGGATCGTCTCGCTCGTGCCGAAACCCCGGCTGATGCGACCAACCAGTTCGCCTATGGCAATCCCAATAACGACATCCGCCGCGCGAATCTGCGGCGCTATCTCGCGCAGATGAACGAACGTCAGCCGACGGTCATGCTGGTCGGCGAAGCGCCGGGGTATCGCGGCTCACGGCTGACGGGCATTCCGTTCGGGAGTCGACGCGTGGTGCTGAATGGTGTGCCGGAACTGGGGCTGTTCGGTGTGGAGAACGGTTATCAGGATGCGCCAGAGCCGGGTTTTGAGCGTATTCAAGGCGAGCAGAGTTCGACGGCAGTTTGGGGCACGCTGGCAGCGCTGCGCCAAACCCCGCTGATCTGGGCGGCGTATCCCTATCACCCGCATCTGCTCAACGAACCGCTGACGAATCGCAAGCCGCGCCGACCGGAAACCGATCTCGGTCTGCCCTTGCTGCGTGACCTGATCGCGCTGTACCCGGTGACGACGTTCATCGCGGTGGGTAACGTGGGCGAGGAGGCGCTTAAGCGGCTGGGAATCACAGCGGTCAAAGTACGCCATCCGGCTCAAGGTGGTAAGAACGACTTCGTGCGCGGATTGACAGAGGCGTTTGCGGCTATAATGGGGTAGAGGTTATCCGAGAGGGTTAGTGATGTCGGCACTGCCAAAACACGTCTGGACGCCAGAAGAATATCTCACCTTTGAACGTGCCAGTGAGGTCAAACACGACTTCCTCAACGGCGAAATCTACGACATGACCGGCGCCAGCCGAAAACATAATCAGATTGTAGTCAATCTCGCTATATCCCTTGGCAGTCAGTTGAAAGGTCGAACTTGCGAGATCTATACGAGCGATATGCGGGTCAAGGTCAACAGCCGCCACTATACCTATCCCAATGCGGTTGTCGTCTGCCCGGAACCCCAGTTTGAAGATCGGGCCTTCGACACACTGCTTAATCCGACCGTGATCATTGAAGTTCTGTCCCCTTCGACGGAAACCTATGATCGGACGGCGAAGTTGAAGAACTATCGGGCCATCGCGTCACTGATGCACTATATCCTCATCGCGCAGGACAGCGCCCATGTAGAGCAGTATAGCCGCACAGGGGATACAACGTGGGTGATCTCGGAAGTCGATGGACTGGACGGTGTAATCGAACTTCCGGCGATTCAAGGCACACTCAGCATGCTGGACATCTACGATAAGGTGACTTTAGAACTAGAACCCCCAAACTCTGAGGCGTAGACGGCTGAACTTCACCCCATTCTCAGACAAGCATGCTATAACTGAAAGGATGTTTACATTTTTCAGGATTTACATGCTGCGCAAACTCTTCCTCGTCGTCCTGCTGCTCACGACGATTCCCTTACAGGCCCAGACCTCCAGCAAGCCGTTCATCCTGCCGATGCAAGACCCACCCGGCGCGTCGACGTGGCTGCTCGGACAGCCGTACGGCAACACCATCGGCGCCTATTTGCGCGGCGCGGACTGGTATGAAGCGGGTCAGCGGCTCCACTTTGGCCTCGATTTCTCGATGGAATGTGGCACCGCCTTAGTGGCGATGGCCGATGGTGAAGTCGCCTTTGTCGATGATCTCGGCTTCGGTTCCGGGCCGCACAATCTCCTCATCCGCCACGCCGACGCGGGTGTGATCGCGCTGTATGGGCACTTGCTCCAACGTCCGGCGCTCAACCCCGGCGACCGGGTGACGCAGGGGCAGGTCGTGGGTTTATCCGGCGACCCGGACGTGACGTGTGACTCGCGTCCGCACCTGCATCTCGAAATTCGCTCGCTCGACTACTTCACGACCTACAATCCGGTCGACTACATCAACGCCAATTGGCACATGCTGACGTCGCTCGGCGGCTTCCGCTATCCGCTGTTCCAACAGGACTTGGACAACGCACGCCAGTGGATGAGCATCGACGATCAGCCACCTGTGCAGTTCGGCGGACGCGCGCTCAACGCCTATGCCGCTACCTATCCCGATTGGGATGAAGGTCTGCCACCGGTTAATCCGCCGCTGGCGGTCGCTCCTGCCCCGCTGCCGGAGAATGCGACCTTTTCGATTCGGCGCTTTGGCTATGACGGCTGTTGTGCGGGTGCCTGGTGGAATCCGCTCGACCCGACGCGCCTGTTCGTCATTGATGGTGCGGCGAGTCAGCGCGCGGCAATCTTCGAGTTCAGCGCGACCGACAGCGGCGTGTTCAACCTGATCGGGCAAGCGCCGCCGCCGCTCACATCACCGGATGGCACGCATCAGGTCGCGCGCGTGAATGGGCTGATTGCGATTCGACGGTTGACTGATAATCTGGAGTGGACGGTTGAAACCGAAGACATGCTGCCTGCCTTCAGTACGGACAATCGATTGCTGATGTGGCAGCTCGTCCGCGAGCCGGCAAACCCGGACGCCCCGGTCGAAATCTGGATCAGTGACGCGGACGGAGCGAATCGGCGGATGGTACTGGCGGAACCGGACATCAGCGCGCAGTGGCTGGACGAGTCCCGCTTGCTGATCACGCGGCGCGAAACGATCACGACGACGCTGCGCGTGCTGGATACAATCAGCGGCAGTGATACGGTGCTCGGCGCATGGGCTTGGCTGCGCGGTTTGAGCATTGGTCCCGGCGGCGAACGGCTCATGTTCTATCTGGTGTACGATGACGCGGCGAGCGGGATTTACAGTCTGCGCACGCAGAGCGGCGCGCAGGCCGAACGGATGCCGTTCTTCGGCGCGTGGCGCTGGCGCGATGCGGACAGCGTGTTTTACCTGCCCTATACACCCGACGCCGCTTATCACACGCTGTCACACTATGACTTGGCGAGCGGCGCGAACCGCAGCTTTGTGACCGATCCGTTTCTCGTCGCGAATGGCGATTGGTCGGTGTCACCGGACGGAACACGGATCGTGTTCCTGAACGCGCTCGATCGTACACTGGGACTGATCGAGCTGCTACCTGTATAATACGGCTCAGAACAGCAGACGCGCGCTGGATACAGCAGATGCTGTGAATGGACAAGATGTGATGAGTGAACATGCGCGAATCACGCCGAGCGGCATAACCGAAACATTGGGGATCCAAGGATGGGATCATCTCGACCCTATCCTCCTCGCCGCCCTCGCCACCGAATCCCCTCTCTTGCTGATTGGCCCCCACGGAACAGCGAAATCGCTGTTGGTCGAAAAGATTGCCGGGGCGCTCTCGCTGTCAATGCGCCACTATAACGCCTCGCTGATTAATTATGACGATCTGGTCGGCATTCCGCTGCCCGAGGTCGGCACCAATCAGCTCCAATTTGTCAGCACGCCGGGCGCGATCTGGGATGCGGAGTTCGTCTTCTTTGACGAAATTTCGCGCTGTCGACCGGACTTGCAGAACAAGATGTTCCCGATTGTGCACGAACGCCGCATTGCGGGCATTCGTTTAGGTCGACTGCGCCACCGTTGGGCGGCGATGAACCCGCCCGCGCCGGACGACCCGGATACGAGCACAGGTGAGTACTATCTCGGGTCGGAACCGCTCGACCCCGCGCTGGTGGATCGCTTCCCCTTCGTCGTGCCCGTGCCCAACTGGAAGCAGTTGAGCAAGGAAAATCGGCGGCGGCTGGTGACGCGCTGGCAGCGTGTGGAACATGGCGAACTGGAGGTAGCAGCGTTGGGCGATCAGGTGGTGCAGTGTGCCGCGCTGATCGAAACGCTGGAAGAAGAACTCCGCGACTGGTTGATCGATTACGTGGTAAGCGTGGTCGACCTGCTGGAGCAGGCGCAGTTGGGGCAAAGCCCCCGCCGCGCCTATATGCTGGCGCGCTCGTTAGTCGCCATTCATGCCGCGCGCATGATTCTCGAAGGGGACAACGCCGAACTCGAATACAGCGCGGAACTGGCGCTCACATTCGGGCTGCCGCAGAATGCCAGCGAAGTACCGCCCTCGCGCACGAAGCTGATCGCGATTCACCGTCAGGCGTGGGAGATCAGCAGCTTGTCGGAAGATGATGCATGGCGGCAGGTGCTCGAAGAACTCGACCCCGCGCGGCGCATCGTGCTCGCCGATCAACTGGATCTCGCGGACAGCGACATTTCGCGGCTGATCACGCAGGCGATTGGTGCGGAAACATCGGATGCACGGCGCACGGGGCTGGCAGCGGCGATCTTCATCGCCTTCCAGAAGCGGCGCGATCTCTCCGCATCCGCGTGGGAACCCCTGGCGCAGCTCGCCACCCGCGTTCTGGAGCCGCGCGCTCTGTCGACCCCACTGCGGGCGGGCGCGATGACGGACATCTGGAACGAGATCAATCACTGGCTGCCCGCGCTGGAAGATTGTGTGAATATACGTATGCGTTTGGAACGGAATTATGTGTTGAGCGGCTTCCCGGAATTGTGGATGCGCGTCGATTGGAAAGACGCGCTAGAGCAATTCCGCGCCGACCTCAACCTCTTCAACATTGACGAGGCGATGGAATAATGTCGAAACTTCCCAGTTTTCCGCCGAAACCTTCTGGGCAACCGACCCCGACCCCACCTGCCCCCGGTCAGATTCCGCGACCAGTGCCGCCGAATCCGCTGGGTTCGCTCGGCTCGCGCTTCGGCGCCAAAGCCATGTGGGAGATTCTGCCGCTGACCGATACGCTCATCTCGTTTGAGCTGGCCGCCATCGCCGATGGGCTGGTCAAGCTCTTTGATCTTCCGGCAGACGCTCCACCCGTCGAGGCGTTCTTGACGCTGCTCCACGGCGACAAGGCTTTTGCTGCCGAACTACGGGAGCGTCTGGACGAAGATTGGCTGCGCTGCGAACTGCATGGTGCGTTCATGGTCTACAACTGGCGCGATGAGATCCGGCAAGCGATGAACGCCCGACTGATCGCCATCAAAGTGCCGCCGATGTACACCCTCGTGCGGGATCCATTGCTCACGCTCAATGTGCTGGGACGCGCGCGCACAGCGCTGCTGCTGGCGACCGCGCCGCTGGCATTGGACCGCCCTTTCCTGACGCGCTCGCTGGTCTGCGACGATCAACGTATGGCCGAGATTGCGCAAAGCCGCGCGTTTTCGGTCGAACATCTCATCGAACCCCAAGACGAGGAATTCGACGAAGAGGAGTGACCACCACCGAGCCTGTCATATACGAATGACAGACCACACGCGAGCAGAAAGGGTAACGATGAGTGCGAACCGAGTGACGGTGAACAAGGCGACGGAGAGCAGCGAGCTCATCGCGCGGTTGGTGGCATGTCTGCCCGCCGCGACCTTCGAGATGGAAACGCTGTGCCGCCTCGCCGGGATCAAGGCCAGCCGCGAGATTCCCTCGGCAGCGGTCGAGTGTACGTTCCGCCCGCGCCTGCTGCTCAATCCGGATTTCGTCGGGCAGTACTGTGCCCGCGACGAGCATCTGTTCCTGCTGGTCATGCATGAGCTGTGGCACGTGATCCTCGCGCACACGCGGCTGTACCCCCGCGCGACGCTGGCCAACAACATCGCCTTTGACGCCATCATCAACGCCGGACTGGCGCGGCAGTTCGAAGCGCCAGAATACCGTGGTTTCTTCGAGGCGATCAACAAGGCGGATGAGTTCCCCGGCTGTCTGCTGCGCCCGCCGGAAGGCTGGCCAGCCAACCCGCAGTACATCGATGCCAAAGACGCGCCGCCCGGCGCGCGCCAGATCATCGAACGGCTGTACCCGCCCAATAACCGTTCGCGCTGGTCGGCACCGCTCTACGAGGAGATCCTCAACCTGCTCAAAGAATGGATCAAAGACAAGATCGCCAAAGGCGAAATGATCGTCGAGCCCATGCTGATTGGCGACCACGACGCGCCGGAAAACGACCGCCGTGCCCTCGAAGACCCGTTTGTGCGCGATGTCCTGCGCCGCGTGACCGAAAAGTGGCCGCCGCCGCCGTTTGCCGTGAATAAGCGCGGCGAAGGGTCAGATCTCAGCGAGTTGCAGAACGCACTCGGCGAGAGCAGCGAAGACGCTCGGCGCGCCTTTGTACACGTACTCCAACGCTGTCTCGGCGTGCGCCATGGTCGGCAGTTACGCCGCTCCCGCACGCCGATTCCGGGAATATCCGGCTTGAACGTGATGCCGAACGCCCGCGACCGCCTGGCCTCTGCCCGCCAGCAGCTTGGCGTACAGGGTGTACTCTGGAATCAGCCGGGAATGGTCAAAGCGCGCGTGCCCGAAACGCCGAGCCGCGCCTACGTCTACCTTGACGTGTCCGGCTCGATGAATCAACTGCTGCCGCATTTGCTCGGCTTGCTGCTGCCCTATGTGGCACACGGTCAGGCGCTCGTGTTCCAGTTTTCAACGCGCGTCGAACCGCTGCCCTTGCCGCAGCTCCGCCACGCCCAGATTCGCACCACGCAGGGCACCGACATCAACTGCATCCTGACACACGCGCTGGCTGCCAAGCCTGCGCTCAAGAAGGTGTTGATTCTGACGGATGGCTACGTCGGCGCAGCGCAGCCTGACCTGCTGCGCCAGGTCCGCGCCAGCGGTTTGAAGCTCTATGCCGTCCTCCCCGGCGAATCGGCCTACACTCAGGAATTGCAGGGCGTCGCGCGTTCGATTACGATACTACCGCTAATACGATAACGAAAGCGGCCGCACACTATGATCATCGGCGTGGACATTGGCGGAACCTTTACTGATCTGGTCCTGAGTGACGGCCAGTCGCTCAAAATTCATAAACTACTGAGCACACCCGGCAAGCCCGCGCAGGCCATGCTTGACGGACTGCGGCAGATGGGTGGCGATCTGACAGCCTTTCAGCGCATCGGGCACGGCTCGACCGTGGCGACCAATGCAATCCTCGAACGTAAGGGCGCGCGCTGCGCCCTGATCACGACCGCCGGGTTTCGCGATCTGCTGCTCATCGGACGGCAGAATCGTCCGGTGCTGTACGACCTGCATCCGCACATCGCCCCGCCGCTGATCGAACACACCTTTGAAGTACCCGAACGGCTTGATCACACGGGCACGATTCTCACGCCGCTCGATCTCGACGCGCTTGATCAGGCGCTGGATGCTATCGCAGCGCTTAGTGTGGAAGCCGTCGCCGTGTCGCTGCTCTACAGCTACGTGAATCCCATCCACGAGCAGCAGATTCGTGCCCGGATCATCGCGCGCGGACAGATGACCGAAGACCAGATCGCGCTCTCGTCGGACGTGCTGCCCGAATTCCGCGAGTACGAACGCACCAGCACCGCCGCGCTTGAAGCCTATGTGCGCCCGGTGATGAGCCGCTACCTTGGCGAATTGGAACGCGCGCTCCCGCCCAACACGCTCAGCGTGATGAAGTCGGATGGCGGAGTGATCAGCGCGCGCACAGCCAGCAAACAGGCGATTCTGACCGCATTGAGCGGCCCCGCCGCGGGCGTGATTGGCGCGTTTCACCTTGCATCGCTGGCAGGTTACACGGACATCATCACGCTGGATATGGGCGGCACCTCGACCGATGTCGCGCTCTGCCCCGGCATCCCCATTCGCCGCGCCGACTCGGAGATCGATGGTCTGCCACTGCGCACGCGCGTCATCGACATCGAGACAGTTGGCGCGGGCGGCGGTTCCATCGCCCGGCTGGACAGCGGCGGTGTGCTGCACGTTGGCCCGGAGAGCGCCGGAGCTGACCCCGGCCCGATCGTCTACGGGCGCGGCGGACGCGAAGTGACCGTGAGCGACGCCAACGCGGTTCTGGGGCGGCTGGTGAGCCGCTACTTCCTCGGAGGGTCAATGCCGCTCGACATCGAGGCTGCGCAGCAAGCCTTAGCCCACTTGGCTAAAGCGATGAATCTCTCGGTCAATGACGCGGCGGCGGGCATCATCCGCCTCGCCAATACCAATATCGACCGCGCTATTCGCCGCGTGTCGATTGCTCGCGGTTACGATCCGCGGCGCTTTTCGCTGTTCGCCTTTGGTGGCGCGGGCGGCCTGCATGCCTGTCGCGTCGCCGAAGGCTTGGGCATCCCGCGAGTGATCATTCCCCGGCATCCCGGCGTACTGTGCGCGCTCGGCCTGCTCGTCGCCGATGTGACCATCGACTACAGCAAGTCGGTGCTCGGCCAATCGACGATGAACGCGATGATGGTTTTCGATCAACTGCTGCGGCAGGCGCATCATGATCTGGAAGCGGAAGGCTTCACGGCGGACAAGATGGTTTTTTCGCCGCAAATCGATGTGCGCTATGTCGGCCAAGCCTACGAATTGACCGTGCCCTATCACATCAACTATGTGAACCTGTTCCACGAGGCGCACGCCGAACGCTACGGTTACGCCCTGCGCGACCGGGAGGTCGAAGCGGTGACTGCCCGCGTGCAGGCAATTGGACTGGTGGACAAACCCACCTTCCCGCACGAACCCGTCACCGACGCGACGGTGCAAACGGTCGGCGGCACCAAAGAGGTGACGCTTTATGACCGCGCGCAATTGCACCCCGGCGCCCGCTTTGTCGGCGCGGCGGTGGTGGTGCAGCCCGACAGCACGACGTTCGTCCCGGTCGGCTGGGCCGCGGAAGTCGACACCTATTACAATCTCATCCTGGAAAAGATCTTTTGACGGTGCGTCATCCCTGCACAGAGGCAACCTGACATGGCAAGCAAACTTTTGACGCTGGTGGCGCTGGTGATAGCGTTATGCGCCAGCCCCATCACGGCGCAGACGAGCACACTGCCCAATGGCGTGGCCGCTGGTGACACCGATCAGACGTCGGTGGTGCTGTGGGCACGCAGCGAACATACTGGCGCTGTGGTGTTTGAACTGGCCACCGATGCGACCTTCGCCGCGGTCAGCACGACGCTCACGGCGGAAGTCAGCGATCCGCTCATCCCGGTCAAAGTCGACGTGACGGGGCTGACGGCGGGCACGACCTACTTCTACCGCGCGACCGATGCAGCGGGTGTGATAGGAAATGGCACGTTCCGCACGCTGCACGTTCCCGGCGCCCATACCGGACTGCGCTTTGGCGTTTCGGGCGACTGGCGCGGCGATATCGCGCCGTTCCCCTCCATTGCCAACGCCGATGAGCGCGATCTCGATTTTTTCGTGCTCCACGGCGACACGATCTACGCCGACTATCCGAGTCCGGCGGTCAGGGCGGGGCAAGCCACCACACTGACTGAATTCCGGCTGAAACACGCTGAGGTCTATGCGGAACATCTCGGGCTGAATACGCTGGCCGACCTGCGCGCAGCGACGAACGTCTATGTCATGATCGACGATCACGAGGTGACCAACAATTTCGCGGGCGGCGCCGCGCCCCAGACCCATCGGCGTTTCGCCGGGGCGAATGTCGAGTACATCAACGACGCGCCGCTGTTTGAAACGGGCCTGCAGGTTTTTCAGGAGTACAACCCGATTCGCGACGAGTTTTACGGCGAGACCGGCGACCCGCGCACGGCGAACGAACGCCGCCTCTACCGCTACCGCACGTTTGGCAGCGACGCGGCGCTCTTCCTGATTGATGCGCGCTCTTTTCGCGATCTGGAGTTACCGGATATCGACGATTTAGCGCCCGAAGCGCTGGCGGCGTTTGAGCAAGCCGCCTTCGACCCAACGCGGACGATGCTCGGCGCCGCGCAGTTCGCCGACTTGCAGGCGGATCTACTGGCAGCGCAGGCCGCAGGTATTACCTGGAAGTTCGTGATGGTGCCCGAACCAATCCAGAATATCGGCGTGATCGAGGCCGCGGATCGCTATGAAGGGTACGCCGCCGAACGCACCGCCCTGCTCCGCTTCATTGCCGAAAACAACCTGACCAATGTGGTGTTCGTCGCCGCTGACATTCACAGCACGTTCGTCAACGACTTGTTCTACCGCGAAGCAGCGGGAGGCGAACAAATTCCGGTCGCCAGTTGGGAGATCACGACCGGCTCGGTCGCGTTTGATGCGCCGCTTGGCCCAACGGTGATCGACATCGCCGCCGACCAGAACCTGATCACCGAGCAGCAGCGGGCGCTCTTCACAGTGCTGCCCCTGCCCGCCCGCGACACCCTGCTGCGCGCCTTCATCGATGGACGGTTGGCGGCGGAAGGTTATGATCCGATTGGACTGGAAGGCGGCCTGATCGACGTTGAACTGCTGCGAGGCAGCTACCTCGTCGCGCACACCTTTGGCTGGACGGAGTTTGAGATCGATGAGGTGACGCAGGCGCTCACCGTGACCACCTACGGCATCCCGGCTTACACGCACGCGGAGATGCAGTCCGACAGCGCGACTATCCTCGCGCGCCAACCGAGCATTTACAGCCAATTCATCGTCCAACCGCACTCATAAGGAAGCCGCATGCCCGTTGATTCGATCAGTTTGGCCGTGTTCCGCAGCCTGTTTGAGGCCGCCGCCGAAGAAATGGGGGTGACCCTCCAACGCGCGGCCTTCAGTCCCAACATCCGCGAACGGCTGGATTTTAGCTGTGCCCTATTCGATGGTGACGCCCGCATGATCGCGCAGGCGGCGCACATCCCGGTGCATCTTGGCAGCATGCCGGCCTCGGTCGAGGCGGCCATTTCCGCCTTCCCGGATCTCGCGTTGGGCGATGTCATCGTGCTCAACGATCCGTATTCCGGCGGTACGCACCTGCCCGATGTGACGATGGTGTCGCCCGTGTTCGTCGACGACATGGTGCAGTTCTACGTCGCCAGCCGTGCGCATCACGCCGATATTGGCGGCATGTCGCCCGGTTCGCTCCCATTGAGCACCGAACTGTATCAGGAAGGTCTAATCATCCCGCCAATCAAGCTCGTCGAGGCCGGGTGGCGTAACGAAGCGGTCATGCGCCTGCTCACTGCCAACAGCCGCGCCCCGCAGGAACGCCTCGGCGACTTTGAGGCGCAGCTCGCCGCGCAACGCATCGGCGAACGACGCTTGCTGGCAATCATCGCCGCGCATGGCCTGCGCGCCGCCAACGAGCACGCCGCCGCGCTGCTGGACACATCGCGGCGCATGACGGAAGCCGTCATCGCCAGCATCCCGAACGGCGTCTACAGCTTTGCCGATGCGCTGGAGAGCGACGGTCAGCGCGAATTTCTGATCCCGATCCGCGTGACCATCACCGTGAGCCGCTCCCGCTTGATCGTCGACTTCACGGGCAGCGCGCCGCAGGTCGCGGGCAATCTGAACGCCGTCACGGCGATTGTGCGGTCCGCGACGTGGTACTGCGTGCGCCTGCTGGCCAAAGACGATGTACCTGTCAACCACGGCTGCTTCGAACCAGTGCTGGTCATCACGCCGCCGCACAGCCTGCTCAACCCGGACTTCCCCGCGGCAGTCGCGGTCGGCAACACCGAAACCGGTCAGCGCGTGGTCGATGCGGTGCTTGGCGCATTGGCGCAAGCGCTGCCCAACCGCATCCCGGCGGCGAGTCAAGGCTCGATGAACAACATTACAGTGGGTGGCACGTACAACGGCAAGCCGTTCGTCTACTATGAGACAATTGCGGGTGGTCATGGCGGCGGCGCGGCGGGGGATGGGCTGAGTGGGCGACACAGTCACATGACCAACACGCGCAACACCCCTATCGAAGCGCTGGAGTATGCCCTCCCCTTGCGCGTGACCGCGTACCGCCTACGGGAAGGCTCGGGCGGAGCGGGCGCGGCGCGCGGCGGAGAGGGCGTCGTCCGCGAGTATGAATTTCTGTGTCCGGCGACGGTCACGATCAACAGTGAGCGGCGGCGTTTGACGCCGTACGGCTTGGCGGGCGGTGGTCCCGGTCACTGCGGAGTCAATACCCTCATCCACGGGGACGACGTCCGCACACTGGGCGGCAAATGGACGGGCAGCGTCGAGGCGGGTGATCGCCTGCGCATCGAAACGCCGGGCGGCGGCGGGTGGGGTCAACTGCCATAAAAAGATGCGCCGGATGATGGAGATATCATCCGGCGCATAAGTGAGGAGGTCAGCGAGGCCCAACAGCAGGCTTATGGTACAGGGGTCAGTTCCTTCTCAGCCGGTTCTTCTTCCGACTTCGACAGCTTCGCTTTTTCCATCTTGCCGATCATCTCGTCGATGGTTGCGTTGAACAGCTTACGGTAGCCTTCAATTACCTCTTTGAATGCGGACTGGCCGTGCTCCTTGAAGCCTTCCGGCAGGAGCGATTCAATGGCCTTCCCGGCTTCCTCGATCGCTTTCTTCTGGTGTTCGATAAACGCCTCGAACGGCTTTTCGTCCACTACCGGGACAACTGCGGGTGTCTCTACAGGTTTCACGGCTTTCTCTTTCTTCTGACGGACTGGTGTTTTGGTTGTCATAACCTTCGCACTCCTTCGTTACGTGCGTTCATCGTTTCAATATAGATTATCGCGACTCGCAGCCACGCCGTCAGCGTGATTTGTATGATCTATTTTGTGATTTTTGTCACGAAACACTTTGCGCACTGTGAACCAGTTCTTGCGCTGACTGCGTAAACGGCATCAGCTTCGCCATCGACCCCTTCTTGAGCTTGAGCGTGCCCCGCATCAACATCATCAGCGGCTGCGACTTGCCCGACAGAATGTTCATCCAGTGCTGGTAATCTGTCTCAAGCACGAAGGCCGCGTGGCTCATCGCTTCGTCGAGCGGGAGCGCATTGGCATCCTTGCACACCCCGTGATCCAGGTCGAGCAGCACAGCGGCGGGTTCCGGGAAACCATGCCGCACGTCGGCTTCCATGACGAACGCGAGCGCGCCCGCATCCCAGCGGGTCGACGCGCGGTAATAGGCCTGATTGTCATTGATGGCGACTTTCAGCGCTTCCGCCCACGCCTGCGAAAACAAGGCAGGCTTCTGGGGCGCGGCGACCGTCTCTACAACTGGATCAGCGGCCAGCTCAGGTTCGCTGGCGACCGGCGCAGCCGTGGTTGGCTCAGGTTCCGGGGCGCTGATGACGTCCTCGACGGCGGCAATCACTGCTTCGGCGTTCGGCTCGACCGCGGCGACCACTTCCTCACTGACTGGCTGAACATCGGCAGCCGGTTCGGGCACGTCTATCACGACCGTATGCACATCTACGGACTGCTCCACTGCCGCCGCCGTCGCCTTGCCATTGGGCGCAGGCGGCCCGTAGCTCTCTACCGTGACGATAGTTTCAGTCACCACGACCTTCTCGACGGACGGCTCCAATTTCGCTTCAACGATGCGCGGCGGCGCGGGTTTGCTCTCCGGCACCTTCGCCGCTTTGCGGAGCGCCGTATACGCTTCTTGCACGTACTCGTTGAGTTCCAGCACATGGGGGATGATCGCTTCATCCGTGACGAGCGTCACCGTGATGCGTCCGTCATAGCTCATGATGACGCTCGCGAGCCCATTGCCGGGGTTGAGCGGGAAATAGCCGTAGGCATGCAGCATTTTGTGACCAGAGAGGTAGAGCGGCAGCGGCGGCGCGGCTACGTTGGTCGCCCACAAATGAGCCAGATAAGCGAACGCCCCCGGCGCGACATGCCAGATCAGCGGCTGCGTGGGCGATGGGGCGAGCGACGGGAGTGTGAGAATCATGTCGAGGCCGTGCGCCAAGCCGGACTGCTTCATCATCTGCGTGTAATCGGCTACGGCCAGCAGCCGTGCCATCGGATCCGTATTGAACGGCACATCCATCGGCAGCACGGAGATCCGGTTGCCGAATTCGCCCTTCTCTTCTTTCTCGCGCATGTTGACCGGGACAAGCATCCGCACGAAGTTCTGTCCCGGCGTCAGTCCGTGACGGCGCATGTACTGATGAATCGCGCCGCCGATCACCGTGAGCAGCACATCGTTGACCGAGGCATGCTTGACGGTCGCACGGATCGCCTTCACCTCTTCCAGCGGGAATTCGTTCCACGCCAACTGCATCCTGCCCGAATTCTGCCCGTTGATGACCAGTTTCTTGAGCGGCTTAAGGTTGTCATTAATCAAATTCGCGATGCCAATAAAGGTCTTACGCCGCTTCTCGCGATCCGCGAAGATCGAGCTGAAATAGTTCACTTCATGGCCGAGTTTGTCGATCAGGCTGCGTTTCGTATCGAGATCCCGGCGGAAGGCTTCAACCACCATTTCCGGCGCACTGGGGAGCGGCGGCGGCGCATAGGCCGGCTTCTCGTCCGAAAACGGTTTGGAGTCCGGCGTGATGTCGAGCAGGAGCAAAAACAGCTCAATCGCAGACATACCGTCGACCATACAGTGATGAATTTTCCAGATAAGGCCGGTGCGGTCATGCGCCAGCCCATCGATCAAATAGACTTCCCACAGCGGCTTCGCCCGATCCAGCATCTGGCTGATCACGGCCCCGGCGAGCTCGCGCAGGTCTTCATCCGTTCCCGGCGCGTCGAGATGCAGCCGGAAGACGTGGTTCTCGATCGCGAACTCCGGGTCGAAGGCCCACGTCGGCTGCCCCAGCGTCAGCGGCGCTTGAATCACCTTCTGCATGTACAGAGGAACGTGATGAATGCGGGAATCGATGAGCGCACTAAAGTGATCAAAATCAATCTTGCCATCAAATATTGTCACCGCGCCGATATTCATCGGCGTTTCGCGGCTGTCTACGTAATAAAAGGCCGTATCCACTGGCCCTAAAATTGTCAGCGGCTTTTGCATATCCATCGAGAACCCCCTCTTCGCATTAACCTCATTGTGCGCGGTACGGCAGATATTCTCAGCGGATAAAGATCATTCATTTTTATGTAAATAGACATGTGTGACAAACATCAGGGGTGATGATTTCTATTCAGCACTAATTCGCTCTCGTGAAAAGCGTTACGTTTAGGCAGACAAATCTATTGAGGCGTGTTATGACCACAAACGGATTAGATGCTAAAGCAAGTCTCGATCCGGCGATTCAGCCGGTGGGACAGGTGATCGCCCTGGATGCTCCTCCCCGCGCCTTCTTCCTAACGGGAGCCACCGGCTTTATTGGCGCGTATCTGCTGCGCGAACTTCTGGAAACAACCTCGGCCACGGCCTACGCGCTCGTCCGCGCGTCTGACCCGGCCAATGCGCTCGACCGCATCCGCAAAAATCTACAAACCTACGCTTTGTGGGAAGAGTGGATGGCCGCGCGTATCGTCCCCGTAGTTGGCGATCTCAAGAACCCCTTGTTCGGTTTGACCCAAGAAGAATTCACCGCCATCGGCGCGGCCGTGGACGTAATCTTTCACTGCGGTAGCAAGTTGAGCTATATCGCGCCGTATGAATACCTCGATTCGGCCAACGTCGGTGGGACGCACGAAGCGCTGCGCCTCGCGACCACCGTCAACACCAAACCGCTGCACTATGTCTCATCACTCGGCATTCTGCTCGACTACAAGGAACCAGTCGGCGGCGCGGAAGACGATGAACTCGACGAAGATAAAGTCCCGGGGATTGGCTACTTCCAGACTAAATATGTCGCGGAACGACTGGTGCGCATGGCCCGCGACCGGGGCATCCCCGTGACCGTGCACCGCATTGGCTTGATTGTTGGCGACAGCCGCACGGGCATTTCCAACGAAGATGATTTCGTTGCCCGCATGATCGTCGGCTCGATCCAGACGGGTTACGCGCCGGATGTGCGCGCTAACATGGACATGACCCCGGTCGACTTCGTTTCCAGCGCGATGATCTATCTGTCACGCCAGCAGAGTTCGGCGGGCAAAGTCTTCCATCTGCTCAATCCGCAGCCCGTGAACTGGAGCGGCGTGTTCGATTTAGCGGCGGAAGTCGGCTACGCGTCGACCAAGCTGCCCTTCAGCGAATGGGTCGAAAAAATGGATCTGTGCGCTGACCCGAGCACGAACCCACTCTGCCCGCTGCTGCCCTTCTTCCACATCAATTTCGCGCGGCGGATGATGGGCGTTAACGGTGATGATTACATGGCGCTGCACACCGATGCGACGCAGGCGGCGCTCGCCAGTTCTGGCATCACCTGCGCGCCGATCAACAGCCATTTCATGTCGATCTACCTGTCACACTTCGTTCAGCACGGTCGCTTAAGTGCTACAATTGAGTTAACCTGAGCGCACACTGACGCCTGCCGCTGAGGTGTGCTTTCAGCCAATGGCGGAGCAATGAATGTGAAACGCCTACGCAATCTCATCGTGGCGCTGGCGGTGATCGCCTTCCTGATGCGGCGCTATCACCGCCACCTCCTCGCCTATCTCCTCCGGATTTCGCCGCCGCGTTACCGCGTCAAAGTGGAGCGCGGCCTTGTCATCCCCATGCGTGATGGCGTGCCCCTCAGCGCGGACCATTACGCCCCGGCGACGCCGCTGCCCGTCCCAACAATCCTCATCCGCTCACCGTATGGACGCAATACGCGGCACAGCCTGTTCGGGCTGCTGCTCGAATTCTTCGGGCAGCGCTTTGCCGAACGCGGCTACCATGTGTTGATTCAGGATACACGTGGGCGCTTCGATTCGCAGGGCAGTTTCAACCCGTACTTCAACGAAAACGACGACGGCAAGGCAACGCTCGACTGGTTATGCCGTCAACCGTGGTCGACCGGGGTGATCGGCCTGTGGGGGGGCAGCTATCTCGGCATCGTGCAGTGGTTAATCGCAGCGGAGAACCCCGCCATCAAAGCGCTCGTGCCGAGCATCACCAGCACGCAATTGCATAAGATTCTGTATCCTGACGGCGCATTTGACCTCGGGCTGGCGCTGCGCTGGCTGTCCCTGTTCCAAACGCTGGACCAGAATCGCCACACGCGGAACCCGATCAAGTGGTTCACCGTGTTGGACGACATCGAACGCGCCATTCAGCCCGCCCTGCTCCACCAACCGCTGGCAGAAGCTGACCAGATCGTGCTCGGGGAGACCACCGCGCCGTTCCAGGAGTGGATCGAATACAGCCGCGCCGACGATGACATCTGGCGCGACAACCTCGAACAGATGCGTCTGCAGGATGTCACCGCGCCGACCCACCTCATGAGCGGGTGGTATGACTTCTTCCTGCGCGGGCTGCTGGACGACTATGAGACGCTGGTCAAAGCCGGACGCCAACCCTATCTGACGATTGGCCCGTGGCATCACTTCATGGCGATCATCGCAATGGCCGACTTGCGTGAAGGGCTGCTGTGGTTCGACACATATCTGCGCGGCGAACCGATTCGGCTGCGCGAAAAACCGGTGCGCCTGTATGTGATGGGCGTCAACCAGTGGCGCGACTTTGACAACTTCCCACCGCCAGCAACGGAGACGCGCTACTACCTGCAAAGGGGGCGGTTACTCTCGACCGAACTCCCGCATGAACTGTCACAGCCCGACCACTATACCTACGATCCCACGGATCCGACCCCCGCGGTCGGCGGCGCGATCTTCAGCATTCGTGGCGGACGCGTGCGCAATAATCGCCTTGAAGCGCGCCCCGACGTGCTGACCTACACGACCAGTCCGCTGCGCCACCCCCTTGAGGTGATCGGACGCGTGCGCGTGGAACTCTACGCGCAGTCAGACCTTGAGCACACCGATTTCTTCGGGCGGTTGTGCGATGTCACACCCAATGGCCGTTCGCTCAATATCTGCGAAGGCTTGTTCCGCGTCGAACCGGGCAAGCTCGAACGGCAGGCCGATGGCTCGCTGTGCGTTGAGATCGACTTGTGGGCGACCGCGCACGTCTTCAAGCGCGGGCACAGCATCCGCTTGCAGATCTCCAGCGGCGCGCACCCACACTGGAATCGCAACCTCGGCACAACCGACTATTTCAGTACCTGCTGCTCGTACCGCAGCGCGCACCAGACGATTTATCACGACAAGGTGCGCCCGTCGGCGTTGATTTTGCCGGTGACAAAATGACCAGTCCCGCTGGAACGCTGAATGCCAGCGGACGCGCAGAAGCGCGTTCCTACGCTGGATCAACGCGCCATGCATGAACTCGCTGTAACCACCAATGTGCTGGAAATCGCGCTGCGGCACGCCGAAAATGCCGGGCGCGTGCGTGAAGTGCGCCTCGTGATCGGCCAACTCTCCAGCATGATCGACGATTCGGTGCAGTTCTATTGGGACATCATCAGCGAGGGGACAAAAGCCGCAGGGTCAAAACTCATCTTCTCGCGCATTCCGGCGGTGCTTAAGTGTCAGGCATGCGGCGAGGAGTACCCGATTGCCACGCGCTATGACCTCACCTGCCCCGCGTGCGGCGGTCTCAAAGTGCGCGTACTGACTGGCGAAGAATTTTATGTCGAGTCCATTGAAGTAGAGGAATGCTCGCATGACTACTCAGATTCCCGTGTTGGAGAAGATTCACAGCGCGAATGACCGGATCGCGGCGGCTAACCGCGCCGCCCTCGACGCGGCGGGCGTGTTTGCGCTGAATTTTATGGCATCACCGGGCGCGGGCAAAACTTCGCTCGTCGAGCAGACTGTCAAGCGGCTGGCAGACACCGTGCGTGTCGGCATGATCAACGGCGACATCGCGACCAGCCTCGACGCGGAACGCGCGCAGCTCGCGGGCGCGACCGCCGTGCAGATCAACACGGGCGGCGACTGCCACCTCGACGCAGTGATGCTCTCTCAAGCTCTGCCCGCGCTCGACCTGAACGCCATCGACTTACTGATCGTGGAGAACGTCGGCAACCTAATTTGCCCGGCGAACTTCGCGCTCGGCACGCATCACAATGTGCTGATCGCCTCGATCCCCGAAGGCGCGGACAAGCCGTACAAATACCCCGGCATGTATCGTGGCGTCGACGTACTGGTGATCAACAAGATCGATTTGCTGCCCTACGTGCCGTTCGATATGGACTTCTTCCGCAAAGGCGTGGAAATCCTCAACCCCGGCGTGACCATCTTCCCGCTGTCCTGTGTGACGGGCGAAGGCGTCGAGGCGTGGATCGACTGGCTGCGCGCACAGGTCAAGCACGCCTAGGCATTACTGGTACGGGATCGTCGACAGTGTGATTAGGTTTTCCAATCGGCGATTCCCGCTGTAGCCCAACGATTTGAGCAGCATGTGGAGCGTCATCACCGCCGCTTCGTCGTTGTTCTTCGGACCAAGAACAATATTCCGCAACGGCACAATCGTTTCATCCGCGCGATCTGAGAAATCGAGGTTGACGTACGGCACAATCCGCGACGACTGCACGCGGAAGTGCACGCCCGTCAGCGCATCGTCATCGGCCACCGCTTCGATCTCGCGCCCCCATTTCACCTTGATCACGCGCCATTCACGCTCGCTCTTGTAGGCCACGTGTTTGTACATGACCGTGAGGTTGAGCAGCGCATTGACCAATTCTTGTGCGGCGCGCCCGCAAAACGGCTCAACGTCGCGGTCGTGAACCTGATCAAACTGCTCCTGAAACGCCTCCGTCATCCGGTCGAGCACGAATTCGAGATGGGCGCGCTGCCGTTCTTCGTCATATTCGACCGGGACAAACGCAATCCCGTCGGTGGGCAGCAGCACCACGCCTTCGACCTTCGCGCGCAGGGCTTTGGGGTCAATGCCCATTGCATAGCCCGACCCGTCATCTCCATAGGCGCGCCACTGATCAAGTAAGTCGCCCTCGTCGCAAAAACTGGCGATATAGAAGTCACAGTCAAAGGTGCGAATGACGGACGCATGGCCGCCATATTTCTCGCCCAGACACGCCTGATAGATGCGGCTCAAACGCTTATCACAGTGTCCATTCAGCCGATCATGCAGCAGACGCACGGCGAGATCGTCGCCGAATTCGACTTCCTTGCTGTCGTTGAAGTGCTTGTAGTGGGTCGCCCGAAACTTGCGATCCTGCAAAATGCCGAGCAGCCCGGTCGCATCGGTGTAGTGGTAGAGGGTGTCGGGCAGCTTCTTGCCTTCAAACACCCGTTTGGCCAGCTCTGAGCGAATATCTTTGACGGCGCGCAAATCAAACATGACCACTGCCCTACCCCGTTTCGAGTCGTAAGCACCTGATCATACCCCAAATAAAAAGGACGATCCCGTCGGGGACCGTCCTTCTTCCAATCATTGAAGCTAAAGGCGCGTTACGCCTTGTAGCCCTTTTCCTTGAGCGCCGCATGCGCCGCCGCGAGACGCGCCACCGGGATACGGAACGGCGAGCAGCTCACGTAGTTGAGGCCAGCGCTGTGGCAGAAGGCAATCGACTTGGGATCACCACCGTGTTCACCGCAGATACCGACTTCGATATCGGGACGGGTCGCGCGACCCTTTTCCACCGCGAGGCGGATGAGGTAACCAACGCCTTCTTCGTCAATCTGCTGGAACGGATTTTCCGGCAGCAGCCCCGTCTCGACGTAAGCGAGGAGGAACTTGCCTTCGGCGTCGTCACGGCTGATGCCGAACGTCGTCTGGGTCAGGTCGTTCGTGCCGAACGAGAAGAACTCGCTGTATTCGGCCATCTTGTCCGCAGTGATCGCCGCGCGCGGCAGTTCGATCATCGTGCCGACCTTATAGTCGATGCTGCAACCATACGCTTCTTGGACTTCGTTCGCCACGGCGACGATCATTTCGCGCATCAGCTTGACTTCGTTGGCATGGTTGGTCACCGCCACCATGATTTCGGGGTGAACCACCACGCCTTCCTTCGCCAACTGGCAGGCAGCTTCGAACAAGGCGCGCACCTGCATCTTGGTCAGTTCAGGACGCATAATGCCGAGACGCGTGCCACGCAGACCGAGCATCGGGTTGAATTCGCGCAGACCTTCGACCGCGGTCATCAACTCTTCAACCTTCTTCAGTTCGTTCGGACGGTCGCCCATCAGGCGCAGACCAGCGGCGCGCAGCGCCAGACCTTCGTGGTCGGGCATAAACTCATGCAGCGGCGGGTCAAGCAGACGGATGATCACCGGATAGCCGTCCATCGCCTTGAGGATGCCGTAGAAATCGTCGTGCTGGAAGACCTGCAGCTTTTGGAGCTGGGTTAGTTCTTCGGGGCTGTTCGGTTCGGAGAGGATCATCGCCTGCACGATGGGCAGACGTTCTTCCTGGAAGAACATGTGCTCAGTACGGCACAGACCCACACCCTGACCACCGTATTCGCGGGCGCGGCGCGCATCCTGCGGATAGTCCGCATTTGCATAGATGCCCAGGCGGCGGAATTCGTCCGCCCAGCCGAGCAGCTTACGCAGATACTGTTCACGCGCGAAATCGGGTTCAACGCGGACGAGTTCGCCAAAGAAAACCTCACCGCTGCCGCCGTCAATCGAGATCGTATCGCCTTCACGGACGATCACGCTGCCGACCTTGAACATGCGATTACGCACGTCAATGTCGAGGGCTTCAGCGCCGCACACGCACGGCACACCGAACTGACGGGCCACCACCGCGGCGTGGCTGGTCGCGCCACCGCGGGAGGTCAGAATACCCTTGGAAGCGAGCATCCCGTGCACATCATCCGGCTTGGTTTCCGGACGCACCATGATGACCGCCTTGCCCGCCTTGCCCCACTTCTCAGCGAGGTCAGCGTCGAACGCTGCCACACCGACCGCTGCACCGGGGGAGGCATTCACGCCCGTCCCGATCATCCAGCCGTCCTTGCGCGCCTTCGCCTTGGCGTCGGCGTCAAACTGCGGGTGGAGGAGCTGCAGCACGTGTTCGGTCGTGACGCGCATGACCGCTTCTTCTTTGCTGATCACGCCTTCTTCGGCCATTTCGACGGCGATCCGAATCGCGGAACGCGCGGTGCGCTTGCCGTTACGGGTCTGGAGCATCCACAGTTTGCCGCGTTCAATCGTGAACTCGACATCCTGCATGTCGCGGTAGTGCTTTTCGAGTTTGCTGACGATGTCGACGAACTGGTCGAAGACCGCCTTGTTTTCCGCTGCGAGGTTGGAGATGCTGATGGGGGTCCGGATACCGGCCACCACGTCTTCGCCCTGCGCGTTCATGAGGTAATCACCGAACAGCTTCTTGTCGCCGTTCGAGGGGTTACGCGTGAAGGCCACACCGGTGCCCGAGCTTTCGCCCATGTTACCGAAGACCATCGTCTGCACGTTGACAGCGGTGCCGAGGTTATGGGGGATGCCAGCCGCATTGCGATAGTCAACCGCGCGCTTGCCGTTCCACGACTTGAACACGGCCTGAATCGCGAGTTCGAGCTGTTTGTAGGGATCCTGCGGGAAGTCACTGCCGATGTGTTCGGCGTAGACCTTCTTGAATTCACCGGTCAGGCGCAGCCAGTCTTCCGCCGCGAGATCGACATCCGACTTGACGCCTTTTTTCTGCTTCGCTTCGGTGATCAGGTCTTCAAACGGTTCGTCGGCGATACCCATCACGACCGAGCCGAACATCTGGATCAGGCGGCGGTATGCATCATAGACGAAACGCGCATCGCTGGTCAGCTTGATCATGCCTTCGGCGATCTCATCGTTCAGGCCGAGGTTGAGTACGGTGTCCATCATGCCGGGCATCGAGAATTTCGCGCCGGAACGAACGGAAACGAGCAGCGGATTCGCGGCGTCACCAAACGTCTTGGCGGCCTTAACTTCGACAGCGTGCAGGGCATTGACGGCCTGTTCCCACATACCTTCGGGGAACTGCTGGCCCTTGGCGCTGTATTCATTGCATGCTTCGGTCGTGATGCTGAAACCGGGAGGAACTGGCACGCCGGCGCGGGTCATATCCGCGAGGCCGGAGCCTTTACCGCCGAGGAGGGCGCGCACGCCGTCCCACGAACCGCCGACTGCTTCTTCAGCCAGCTTGACTTCATCAAACAGATAAACCCACTTCTTCGTAGCGGTCTGTTTGCCATTGCGCGATTTGGCGTCTGCTGTCGCCGTAGCCATCAGTTGATGTCTCCTAAGTTACGTAAACGTCTCTAATGAGGGTATTTTCCCACATCGCACCCGTCACCCCTACTGACATTGCGCCATGATTGAGGGTGACGGGTGTAATACTTGAATTGATCAGATCGTTGGCTTGTACGTGGTGAGCGCCCGCATATACTGCACGCGTTCGAACACGCTCGGGTCTTCGCTGTTGACCTGGCTCATGCTGCCGCGCATTTGCTGGATCGACACGTATTCATGCTGTTCCATCCATTCAACCATCTCGCGTTCAATCTTGCGGAAGTGGTCGATGCCGTTCTTGAGAATGGCGGAGGTCATCATGGCGACGTTCGCGCCGACCATCATCACCTTGAGCACGTCTTCGGCGGTATGGACACCGCTGGTCGCCGCCATATCCGCCTTGATACGCCCATGCAGGATCGCGATCCAGTGCATCGGCAGACGCAGAGCTTGCGGCGTGCTGAGGATAAGGTTCGGACGAATTTCCAACGTTTCGAGGTCAATATCCGGCTGATAGAAGCGATTGAACAGGACGAGCGCATCCGCCCCAGCGTGGTCGAGGCGTTTCGCCATGTTCGCCATGTTGCTAAAGAACGGGCTCAGCTTGATCGCAACTGGAATGCTGACCGACGATTTGACGGCTGTCAGAATGTTGATGTACATCTGCTCGACTTCCATCCCGGTCACTTCGGCATCCGTCGGGATGTTGTAAACGTTCAGTTCGAGCGCATCCGCGCCCGCCTCTTCCATCTTCTTGGCGAACTGCGTCCACCCGCCGATGGTCGCCCCGTTAATCGAGGCGACCACCGGAATATTCACCGAGGCTTTCACGCGGCGAATGTGTTCCAGATATTCATCCGGCTTGGCGTGGAACGAGACCGGTTCGGGGAAGTACGTCAGCGCTTCGGCAAAGCTTTCCGTGCCGTGCGTCAGGTAGTAGTACAGCGCCTCGCGTTCGCGCCGGATCTGCTCTTCGAACAGCGAATACAGCACGACCGCGCCCACGCCCGCATCTTCCATGCGCTTGATGTTGTCGATGTGCTCCATCAGCGGCGAGGCCGACGCCACCAGCGGCGAACGGAGCTTCATCCCTAGATAGGTGGTTGAAATGTCCATGACGATTCCTTATGCCTTCTCGTTATGGCCGTTGCCATAGGTGCGGTTGGCGAGATATTCGTACATTGCCCACTTGAGCTTGACGTCTTCCTGCGCGTGCTTGAACAGTTCGCGCGCGACTTCCGGCTTGCTCAGTTCCAGCATCTTGAAGCGATTTTCCATGTGCAGGTACTCGATGAGCGGGAGCTTCGGCGGACGCGAGTCCAGCGTGAGCGGATTTTCGCCCTGTTCAGCCTTCAGCGGGTTGTGGCGGTACAGCAGCCACTGGCCAGATTCAACCGCGGCCTTCTGGTTCTTCATCGCCGTGGTCATGTTGATGCCGTGTGCGATACAGTGGCTGTAGGCGATGATGAGCGACGGACCGGGGTACGCTTCAGCTTCCAGGAAAGCGCGCAGCGTCTGGTCATCCTTCGCGCCCATCGCCACACGGGCGACGTACACGTTGCCATAGCTCATGGCGATCAAGCCGAGGTCTTTCTTGCCTGCGGGCTTGCCGCCAGCGGCGAATTTCGCTACCGCGCCCATGGGGGTCGCCTTGGACATCTGACCACCCGTGTTCGAGTAAACTTCGGTATCCATGACGAGGATATTGACATTCCGTCCGCTCGCCATAACATGATCCAACCCGCCAAAGCCGATGTCATACGCCCAACCGTCACCACCGACGATCCACACGTCACGCTTGACGAGGTCATCGGCGATCGTGAGCAAGCGCTTGGCATCCGGATCGCTCAGTTCGGCGAGCTTGTCCTTGAGGACGGCCACGCGTGCGCGCTGTTCGTAAATACCCGTTTCGTCCGACTGTTCCGCGTTGAGCAGATGTGTCACAAGGTCTTCGCCGATCTGCGACGACAGCTTCTTGAGCAGTTCCGACGCATATTCGACGCGCTTGTCGAGGGCCACGCGCATGCCGAGGCCAAATTCTGCGTTGTCTTCAAACAGCGAGTTCGCCCAAGCGGGGCCTTTGCCTTCCTGGTTCTTGGACCAGGGCGTTGTCGGTAGGTTACCACCATAAATTGAGGAGCAGCCCGTCGCGTTCGCGATCAAACTGCGATCCCCGAACAACTGCGAGATCAGCTTGAGGTACGGCGTTTCGCCGCAGCCCGCGCACGCGCCGGAGAACTCAAACAGCGGCTGCTGCACTTGCTGCTGACGGATGCTGGACACCTTGATATTGCGGCGATCCATTTCCGGCAGACCGAGGAAGAAGTCCCAATTGCTGTTTTCCTGCTCACGCAGCGGCGCTTGCGGGCGCATATTGATCGCCTTGAGGTTGACCGCCGACTTGTTCTTGGCGGGGCACACATCCACGCACAGCGCGCAGCCGGTGCAGTCTTCCGGCGACACCTGAATGGTGTAATCCATGCCCTGCCATTCGGTATCGCGAACCGGAACTGCTTTGAAAGTCTCCGGCGCGCCCTCGAGCTTAGCGGGGTCGTAAACCTTGATGCGGATCACGGCGTGCGGGCAGACCATCGCGCACTTGCCGCACTGGATACAGACTTCGGGATCCCACACGGGGATTTCCTGCGCGAGGTTACGCTTTTCATACTGGGTCGTGCCACTCGGATACGTGCCGTCAATCGGCATCGCACTAACCGGCAGGCTGTCGCCGTTGCGCGCGATCATCGTGCCGAGGACGTTAGTCACAAACGGCGACGCGTTGCCCTTGATCGGCGGCAGTAGATCGACCGTAGCCGTGACTGCCGACGGAACCTTCACCTCGTACATAAATTCGAGCGTACGATCCACCGCCTTGAGGTTCATCTCAACGATGGTCTCGCCCTTCTTGCCGTACGTCTTCTCAATCGAGTACTTGATCGCGGCAATCGCTTCTTCACGCGGCAGCACGCCGGAAATTGCGAAGAAGCACACCTGCATCACTGTGTTGATGCGCCCGCCCATGCCGCTGTCTTTGGCGACACTGTAGGCATCGATCACATAGAAGCGCACTTTCTTAGCAATGAGCTGTTCCTGCGCGGAGCACGGCAGGTGATCCCAGATTTCATCCGGACCATAGGGTGTATTCAGCAGGAACACGCCACCCGGCACGAGTTCTTTGAGCATGTCGTAGCGCTCAAGGAAGATCGGCTGATGGCAGGCAACAAAGTTCGCCTTCGCAATCACATACGGGGAGTGGATCGGGTTCGGGCCAAAGCGGAGGTAGGAAGTCGTCGCGGAACCGGATTTTTTCGAGTCGTAGAAGAAGTAGCCCTGCGCGTAGTTGTCGGTGTTCTCGCCGATGATCTTGATCGAGTTCTTGTTGGCACCGACTGTGCCATCCGCGCCGAGACCGTGGAAAATCGCGCGGACGACGTTGTCCGGTTCAATCGAGAAATCGGGGTCATAGCTCAGGCTGGTGTGCGTGACGTCGTCTTCAATGCCGACGGTGAAGTGGTTCTTTGGCTTGATCATCGCGAGATTATCGAAAATCGCCTTGATCATCGGCGGGTTGAATTCCTTCGAGCCGAGACCATAGCGCCCACCGACGATGCGCGGCATCGGGCCATCCCACGCTTCGTGGAAAGCGGTGACCACGTCGAGATACAGCGGTTCGCCGCCCGCGCCCGGTTCCTTGCAGCGATCCATCACCGCAATCGACTTGACAGTCTTCGGGAAAGCATCGACGAACATCTGCATGTCGAACGGACGGAACAGGCGCACCTTCAATACGCCGACCTTTTCGCCGTGCGCGTTCAGGTAGTCCACCATTTCGTGCGTTGCTTCGGCCCCCGACCCCATGATGACGACCACGCGATCCGCATCCGGCGCACCGTAGTATTCGTAGAGCTTGTACTGCCGTCCGGTCAGGCCGGCGAACTTGTCCATTGCCTGCTGAACAATGCCCGGGCAGCCGCGTAGTAAGGGTTGACCGTCTCACGCCCCTGGAAGTAGACATCCGGGTTCTGCGCCGTACCGTGAATGACCGGCTTATCAGGCGACATGCCGCGAGCGCGGTAGGCGAACACCATCTCGTCAGTGATCATCGCCCGCAGATCGTCGTCGTTCAGCAGTTCCATCTTGTTGACTTCGTGCGAGGTGCGGAAGCCATCAAAGAAGTGCATGAACGGCACGCGCGCCTTCAGGGTCGCGGCCTGCGCGATCAACGCGAAGTCGTGGGCTTCTTGTACGGAATTGGAACCCAGCAGCGCGAAGCCCGTCGAACGCGAAGCCATGACATCGCTCTGGTCGCCGTAAATCGACAAGCCCTGCGCCGCCAGCGCGCGCGCGGCCACATGCATGACCATCGGCGTGAGTTCACCGGCGATCTTGTACATATTCGGGATCATCAGGAGCAAGCCCTGCGACGCCGTGAAGGTCGTCGTCAGCGAGCCCGTTTGCAGCGAGCCGTGGATGGCGCCCGCCGCCCCGGCTTCGCTTTGCATCTCAACCACGCTCGGCACCGTTCCCCAGAGGTTCGGCTGCGCCAGCGATGCCCATTCATCCGCCCATTCACCCATCGGCGACGACGGGGTGATCGGATAAATGGCGATCACCTCACTCAGCTTGAACGCGACTCGCGCCACCGCTTCGTTGCCGTCGATGGTCGTGAACGTTACCGTTCGCTCACTCATCATAGAGTTCTCCATGTTTGTTGATGGTTACGGATCGATCATCCCCCTGTAAGGCGCATTCTCACTAGTGATAGGTATCACAGGTGAACGGGATCATTGTTCTGTTTTTACGCACCATTACGCGATGGAGAGGTCGAACTGAGATCTGCGGGGAAAAGTCGCATTCTTACCCTTGACGGGTGCGTGGGCGGGATTGTATACTCCTCATCGTTGCGCCCAAACAGACGCAGCAACAATTTAGGAGACGTGGTGTAGCGGTTAACATATTGCCCTGTCAAGGCAAAGATCGCGGGTTCGAACCCCGTCGTCTCCGCTCCCGCTAGGTAGCGATACTGGTGTAATGCCTTCGTCAACTAGCGATGCCTGAATAGCACTCTCAACTTCTGAGGGTGCTATTTTGTTTTCCCCCAACAGCACGGCAAAATCGCCATAAAGTACAATCGCCAAAATCTGATCCCCGTAGACAAAGACGCGCTCGACAATCTTTGCTAGGAGCTGCTTACGCGCCTCTTTCGGGTTTTCGACTTGTTCGCACTCATTCCAATAGTTGCGGAAGTTCTGGAGCAGATCAGCAGCTTGCATAAGTTCGTCGTAGTCAATGGGGCGCAACGACTCCATCTCTTGCTGCAACTGGCGTCGTTTCTCGAAATACGCCTCTTTCTCAAGGAAACCCTGTTCCCAACTGAAATCGATCCGTTTGACGATCTCCTGTACCTCTGCCATTCGACGGAACGCTGCATCATGCTCGATTTTCCCGCGCACGGCGCTTTCGATCCGTTCCTTGAAATTGGTGGGCAGAGTCAGGGTCGCTAGGATCTCGACTATCTGCTGATCGATCTCACGTACCCGCGCGTGCTTCTGTCCGCACTTTGTATAGCCGCGTTCGATTGCTGTACAGCGGTAGTATTCAACTTCATCCTTTCCCTGATAGTAGGGGCGCATCCGTCCGTAGTTGTCATCATCCAGACCGACCGGCTTTCGAGCCGTACACCGCGCACAGTAAACGCGGTCGTGCAAAACATAGGTGCGTACCTTTGTCGTCTTTTTGTGATGATAGGCAGCGTTTTCGCGCACAACCTGACACTGATCGAACAGTTCATCCGAGATGATCGCGGGATGTTTCCCCTCGTACCATTCCGACCGATGCCGATTTGACATTCGCCGTTCGCCCAACGTTCCCTTATAGATTGTGTCGGTGTAGCGTACCCGTCCCGTATGAACGCGGTTTTGCAGCATGTCGCGCACCATTTCCCGGTTGATCGGTTGCTGCCCTGCCTTGAGCTCCTTGATATACGGGCGTTGGTTCATCCATTCGGCGATCTCAGAATGGCTGTACGCTCCAGTGGAGTACAGCTTGAATGCGCGACGAACAATCGCAGCCGCACGGGGTTCCACATGCAACCCCGCCGGACGTTCGATGGTTGCTTGGTTAGTCGTCACAAGCGAGTACCCAAGAGGCGCAATACTGCCATTGAATTCCCCGTTGATGGCACGTTGGCGCTTACCGCGCTTGGTTTCATTACTGAGGTTCTTTGAGTAGAACGCCGACCAGACCGCTAACATCTGCTCCATCAGGGCGCCAAACGGGGAGTCGTCATCATCCTCGCTAAAGCCTTCGACACAGTGCAATTTCAAGCCGTATTCATGGCGCAACAGCATTTTGATCATGACCGTATGGTTATGGTCACGGGCAAGGCGATCAAACTTCCAGAACATAATCGCGTCAAACTTGCCCTTTTCCGCCGCTTTCTGCATCTCGATAAAGCCTTCCCGGTCAAGGCTCCAACCTGTTCGAGCGGAGTCAGTATAGACGGCGACAACTACCCCTCCGCGATCCGCAATCGCTTGTCGGCAAGTCCGCTCCTGCCCTTCAAGGCTGAGGTCGGTCTGCATTTCCGATGAGTACCGGGCATAAATGGCGTAGCGTAGGCGCTTGTCGCTAGAGGTAGAGTTAGTTTGCAGTTTCATCGCTCTCGTTCCTTTTGTGTTGTGCTTCTTCGGTTTTGGTTACAGGTTGCGACTCCGGCTTGACGACGATCAGCACGCCGAAATCATGCGGCTTGTCGTTTGAGGCTCGGTAAACACCTCGCTCGACTCGTACCGTTCCTTGAGAGAAGATGTATTTAGGCATACACTCCCCTCCCTGCCCGAAAAACAAAGCGACTCGTGCCGACAGCAGAGTCAGCAGAGCCGCTTGAAGCACACAAGACAAAGGTCTTGAGATGATATACAATGCTTCGCAGCCCGCGCACTGCTAGTACCAGTGTCGGGTAAGAACTGCGCAACGTGTTCCCGCACGCTGCGCGGTTCGCTTTGTATCGAGTTGTGATCTTGAAAATACCGCCGATGCTCAGCGTTGTCAACAACCTTGCTGCCGTTATCTCCATTCGAGAATAAGTTACCTTTCTCGTGTTCTGATTTAGCTGCTTTCACTCACCAACCATTAACGACACAAGTCTAGTCGAAAGCAAACATGACCAGTTGCGACTTTCGGACATTTCGATTGCAAAAATTGACATTTTCACAGGTATTTTTGACAAAGTGAGAAAATGGTACAGGCAAATCAGCGATGTTGAAGCGCTATGGATTTGCCGTTAGCCCGCGCGTTACAACCGCAGTTGAGCACTGCCACACATTTCCAAAATCATGCAATGCAATAGTGACACACCACAGGGTAACTGGCTGTTTTTCGGACGCGCGCCGCAGGGGTGCGTCCGCTGAGCGCGACGTGTCGCGCTCAGGTTCCCGTCGTCACCCGCAGGGGACGGCGGGGTGCGGCACGTGAGTGCCACACATAGCCCCCACCGGCGCATGAGGTGGCAAGCTTTTAGCTTGCGGGCTAACGTTGGGAATGTGAAGAGGCATTCCCACGGCAGGGATAGTCTGCAGGACACAGCGACCAGACGCTGTGTCCTGCACGCTGTTCCCAACGTTAGCCGGGCTTCCGCAGTGCGGAAGCCGCAGACGACTGCGAGGTCGTCTGCAATGCACTTGCTGTGCAGCCTGCGATGCGAGGGGCAAGAGTCAAAAGATACTGCGGCGACTCGCTTCTGGCGTAGACGTTAGCTGAGAACGGGCGTTAATGTGGTAAAAGTCAATCCTAACTGACTTCTCCAGAAGGTTTCGGCAATGCGCCGATGACAATCGCATGATGCCGTGCCCGTGACAAACCAACATAAATGAGCGAGTCTCCGACCTCTTCGCGCCTCTGGTCCAGCTCGGTAAGAATGACAACGGCGCTCTCCAGACCTTTGTAGCGGTAGATCGTGCAGACGCGGATCGCATCGCGCATTTCGGTATCCATGTCCCACGTCAGCACGAAGTTGCCGAGCTGATCGTTCTCTTTCCAGCCGCTGCGTTTGTCGGCCGCGGGCGTCAGCACAATGATCTCCGACGGCTTAATTCCTTCCTCGTTGACCAGTCGGTGCAGCACGCGCTGAAGCTCACGGCGCGCCGTCGCACGATCTGCCGCCGGGATGATCTCGACTGGGCGACCTTCTGGGCCGTCGCACACCGTCTCCTCGACCTCGCGCATGTACGGCGAGAGTGCCGCATGGATATGCTGCGTGTTGCGGCAGTTCTCGTCGAGCAGAAACGGTTCGCCCCCCATCGGGATGCTGCTGATCTGAGTGAAGATACGCTGGTTATCGTCGAAGAACACGTAGAACACGCCATCGTCGGGATCAACGAGGAAGTCTGGTAGCGCGACCCACCACGTATCTCCGAAATCCTGTGCTTCATCCACGATGATCGCGTCAAACAGTCGGTGCTGCTGACCAGAATCCGGCGAACGAATGATGCTCACCGCGTCCAACAGCAGATCGGGGGCGTCGGTGACGAAGTCGTTCCATGAGGCGTAAGCCGTCCGCTTGACCCCCGCCCAATGGAGCACCGTACCAACAAACTGGTGATACGTCGCCACCATGATCAGCTCGTGCTTGAGGTTTGCGCCGACCCAATCCGACAGTTCGCGATTGAAGCACAGGAACAGCACGCGGAAACCGCCCTCGGCGAGCTGCGCGGCTTTCTCCATCGCCAGCATCGTCTTGCCAGTGCCTGAGCCGCCGATAATCGCTGCCCGTTTATGATGTTTCAATTGACGCAGAATGCGGAACTGATTGTGTGTCAGCTCCTCGATTTTACGGCGTTCGCGCTCGAAAATCTCAGCGACGCGGGGCTGAAGTGCGCGCGTAGGCACGAGCAGTTCCACCAATGCCTTGACTGCGGCTGCCCCACCCATACGCTGATTTGCACCATCAGCGCGCGGCTGCCAGTAGGCGAAAATCTCGTGGATGCGCCGCTCCACATCGGCGACATGACGGATGTCGAGGAAAATCGCTGCCGGGCAATCCGGGCGCAGATCGCGCTCCAGCTGCGAATCCGGCAGGGCGACGGAGGGGAACAGCGCGAATGGTATGTTCCGCGTCCTAGGATCGGTCTGCAACCATTCGCGCAGCGCACGACGATTACGATCTGCCTGGTGGCACGGGTCTTTGATCTCCACGGCTTTCCCGAAGTAGTTGACCGTCGTCCAGACATGCTGATTCCCGCGCTGCTCCATCGAGACTACGCCGCCCTTGACCTCCAGCACCAGCACGCCGAGCTGCGGATGTACGATCAGGAAATCGACCTCGCCCACCGTGCCTTTCTCCGACTTCGAGAACCACTTGACGCTGTGCAGCACCGTGAATTCATCTGGCAGCTTTTCAAACGCGGTGTAGAGTGCCAGCTCAGCCTCGCTCGTCGTGTCATCTGACCCTGCGCCGCGCAGCACTTTGCCGCGATAGAAGCTCTGCAAGTAGCCGACCGTGAGCGGCGGCACGCCGTGGTGCCCCTGTCGCCCTAATTCGCGCACGCCCAGCGACGTGATGTGAAAGGTGTCTTGCAGGCTGTCGGTAGGATGCTGCGTCTTGGCGACGAAACCCGCCCGCACAAAATGCGCGTCGCACCATGCCACCCGGTTGATGATGGTGAACTGGCTGCCGCTCAGCTGGTTGAGCTCAGCTTCACCTAGGCTAAAATGCTTTGCCAAACCATCGAGCACTTGCGAGCGGGTGTATGTCTTACCATGGCTCAATAAGGTCAAGAAGGGGAGCAAAAAGTCATTCTGTGAAGGAATGGGCATGACAACCTCTCTCAGCTGTTACTGTACGACAGTACTACCAGATTTCGCTTGAACCCCATTCCTTGGCGTCGTCAAAGCTGTCGAAAACGGCGGCATCGAATATGCACGGGAGTACATCTGCTTGAACGCAGAGTTCAAATAACATGTTGGAGACAAATTGATAGTATTGAGGATCGCTAAGCCCAGAATTTGTGAGCAGTCCACGCGGTAGGTTTAGATTACTGCGCAGCCAAGTGAGAACACGCGAGTCCAGAACGAAGACATAGCGTGTGAGGCCAAGCGACTGCCAGAAATTCCGCGACTGCTTTGAGCCGAACTCGGCAAACTGATCCATGTAAGCCGCAGCCGCCTCTTCGAGCACCCGCTGCGATGGATCGGGGGGGAGGCAGCGCTGCTCAAGAAGTCTCTCACTCCAGTGGCGGAGATCCTTCCAAGCGCCGCGTTCGAGAAGACGCAAATTCGCTTGTACGGCGGCAGCAATCCGGTTTGTACGGCGGATTCCCGGTGCATTTGAAAGCAAGTCGAATACGTATGTCTGAGCATCTACTTGTTTCCGGCACATGCTCAACGCCAATGGAAACGGTCGTTGATCGAGCAATCGATTGATTGAGCTCCCCGGCCCTGAACGCTGCTGAGTCGTCAACAAGCACATGATATGGGCAGTCCACAAGGCATCATCATCAATTGTGGGCACTAAGCCATCAACATTCTGTTGTTGGCGATAGTGAACTAATCGTCGCCCATCATTAAGCTTCTTGGCGACTATAGTGCGTACAGTTTCGATTTCACTGGGCTCAAAGCTCAATGAGAGTTGCACAGTGTTTCCTTGTCCTCAGAACTTTGGAGGCTAAGTTGTCGGAATCCATATTCGTCGTAATGGCACGAGTGCCTTATATTCGGATTCTAAGTTGTCGTAATGCTCCAAAAAGATACGTATGAAGTCGTCTCGATCTAGTAGAGAGACAGTTGTAGAAGCATGATCTGCTTCTATGCGGGCTTCATTTGTATAGCCACTCGTCGAGATGTAAAGTCCGCGATCTCCTCGCAGTGCACCTAAAAACGACCTCATTTCCGGCCCTGATGCTGCGTCCTTACGATGCTTGACCTGCGCTTTGATACGAGGGCTTCCAAGACCAAGTGCGTCTGGATACGCAACAATATCAATACCGCGATCACGTCCCGGCAGAGCTTACTGCTCGAAAGCCCATTGCTCTAAGCAGAGCTGCTACAAGGTCTTGAAACTGGTATGGATCGAGCTTGCTTACCAGATCGGCAATGAACTCATCTGCCTTTGCTTTGACATCTTCGTAGAAAGGTGGCGTCTCGGCAGCTTGCTCCTTAACGCTCTCGGGTTCTTTCTTGCCTGCAGTGAGCGCATTGATTTCGTCCAAATGGTCATCGAGGTTAAAGACTGTCAGGATACTACCAAGCGAATTCCGCGCATTTGGCGTGAAACTATCGCGCGAAATGCGCTTGATCCAGCGTACCCTTCGTACATTTGGATAGTCGGCGTCAAAGAGCATGGGATCGTAAAAGTAAGGACTTTCCACAATCCCAACAATGAGTTCTCGAGTTGATTTATCGTAAGTGACTATACAGTCACCTTGTTCGATTTCACGTGCAAATCGGAATACTTGACCTGCTTTGTTTGGAATGCGCCCTGGCGACTCGCCCGGATATGCCTCTTGAAAGCGTGATTTGAATTGAGCGCGCGTCTGGAGTGTGGCCATATTGCCCATATCTTTCCAGCCAATAGCGATTGCACCTCTCTCTTCCACCTCCCCCGCAAGGACATTGTCGTTGCCTGCTCGAACCATCCAAGCCCGCTTAATTTTTTCTGCCATAGCTATTTCCTGTTATTCAAAATTTCTAGCGTACTCGCCTCAAGAACTTTCCGTTCTACACCTTTTGAACCGATTCGCGTAAACACTCACTGCATTCAACCAATCGGTCACATTGGTCATTCAATACCTTAAGGTCATTCGCGGTTATCACCACTCTGCTCGTTAAGTGACTCACAGCATTGCGCAGCGTGCTAATAGACAGTTTCTTCAACGCAGCAGACTTGCTCTTAACACCGAAACGCTCTCGAAGCCCAGCGTCGCCCGCCACAATCGACGTTAAGTCAGTAAGATACAAATAGTGCGCTAGACCCAAATTTATATCGCGTTTCCTCGCATCAGCTTGTTCTTTCCGTAGCTTCTCTAGGCGATCTGGTGGCAGTCTCTTGCTGAGACCTTCCTCATCATCCCCAAAATGCTCGTGTATCAGATGCGCGAGGCCTGCCTCGAAATTTGCCGTCAACATATATAGACTGGCGCGGGCAGCGACTTTGTTGATGTCGGCCGGCGCCACCAAGCCAATTATCTTGCTTGACTGAAGGACAAAGAAAATACGATTGGGATTGTTAGCAAATAGCTCGATAAGGTGCAGAATCGGCGTATCGGCGGCGACCAACCAGTCCGAGGTAAGCGGTTCTATGTCTTTCTCGTTGAGACAATCGTGCCGTACTGTTCCTACAATTCTTCCATGCTGCTTAACAGGGAGAAATGTGACCCCGATTTTTACAGCTTCTTGTGATAGGCTCTCTGAGTCACTTTCGCGCGGTGTCCAGCATATCGCCTCTTCCACCGGGGTTATGATGTCTTTTACGGTATAGCCTACGCTTTTGTCCACGCGTAGAACTCCATTGGTTGCCACAGTGTTCCTCTCTGTATTGATGCTACTAGAATCGTCAGTGAAAACCATCTGTTTGTACCAACAAGTACTGACGAGTATTGAAACGATTTTTCAGCCCTCAATCAGTGCGTCGACCAGTAATCGAACGCTGCTTTCAGTTCCGTGGCGTAGAACGTGAGCGCCTCGGTCGGGCTATGACCCTCATACTTGCCGACTTCCTGCGCGAGATCGAAGAAGCCCTGACTCGGGAACTGCGTATCCTTGTTGACCGCCACGACGGACAGCAGCGGACGCCCGGACTCGTGCTCGCGGCGCGAGATTTCGCCGAGCAAGCGTCCTAATGCGCCCCGTCCGGCATCGAGGTTGAGGTTGATATGCGCGATCTGTGCAATTTCACCGTAAAACACCAGCTCGTTTTGGCGGGCAGCGTCTTTGAGACGTTCGTACACTGCTTCATTCATGGGCGCTGCTCGATTCCCGAACAGGGAATATGCGATACTCCCGCTCGCTCAGACGTTCAAGGGCGACGACATCACCGGGTTTCAACTTATGCGCTTTGACGAATTCTTGTACCCAACCTCTCGCGCGAACAGCGCGCTTCGTTTCGTCAATATCGGTTTGGATCGTCTCTGCCAACCCGGAAATATGCAGAGTGATTGACTGACCGGCTTCGTCACGATTGCTTCCACCCAGCGAGTTTGGCGGGAAAAAGTCGAGATGACCGTGTAAGTTGAGATAACTGTTGTCGATAGCTCCCTGAGTCAGCCGAATTCTACGGATTTCGCCCATGATCCCGCCTTTCGTTGATGTTCGGCGCGCCGCTGGGACTATGGCGAGCCGAACGGGTGCGTGGGCGAGACGTGAAGAACACCCCGGCGATGATGCAGCCCACACCCGCGAGGATCAACTCGATCCCGAGCCCAATCCAGCGGAGGCGGCGCACGCGGGTGAGTTCCTGCTCAAAACGATCTGCATCAGCCTGCATGATTCCCAAATCCTCGCCGCGCCGAGTCTATCGACTCGACGCCATCAGTTGATCCAGCGCGCGACCGAAAGCTTCCGCTTCCTCGACGGACAGCACGCGCCAACCGGGAGCACCGAGCAGGGCATAGGCCAGGTCGCTGCTCACGCCCAGAAACTGCGTGAAAGCGTCCGTCACCACGTAGACCTTCAACCCATCATCTTTCGGCGTGACCCACGCGGTGTACAACGTGTAGTTCTTGTTATTCTGCGGCGCATACCGAATGCTTGACGCCTCGACACGCGGATACAGCGCGTTCCGCAGACCGGCCTCCAGTAGCTGCCGGAAGCCGACGCCAATGCCGTTCTCATCAGCGATGCCGGACAGCGACTCGATGGCGCGCTGCTGCCCCGGCGTCAGGCGAATCGTCGCTTGCTGCGCCGGACGCGGCCAGATCGTGCAGGCGAGGTTGAAGAGCAGCTCACCCCGCGCGGCGATGTGCTCCGCGCCCCACTGAGGCTGCCCGGCCATCTCTTGGAAATAGGTATTCATGCGCAGACTGCTCTGCTTGACGATCTCCGGGCGCTTGGCGGCGAACGGCCCATTGCTGATCGACGAATTGAGCGCGTTGGTGAGCAGGGTGAGGTTGCCTATCGTATGCACCAGCGTCGGCGGTTCGAGCGGCGACCATACGCCATTCTCCGGCGTCTGCGGGTAGACATGCTCGATGGTCAGCTCCCCGTCGATGTGCACGCGCTCCTGTTTACTGGTCATCAACTGCAAATCCAGCGCTTCGAGCACCATGCGTAGACGCGCGCGTGCCAACCGCTTGTACATCTGCGCGTGCATCCATTCCCGCTTGAACTGCTCGTCCGTCGGCCATAGACCGGCGTCGCCTTCAAAACCGGCGAGGATGTCGCGCAGCACCGTGCGGTCGATCTTCTCGGCGCGCCGCAGATCGCGCAGCAGAATGAGGAAATTGCGATTGTAATTTTTCGCGCCCAGCCCACACATGACGCGCCGCACGAGATACGACTCGAGATCGACCAGCAACCCGTCCAGCTCCGCGGGGGGGATGTCAGTGCGTTCGCCGTAGAAGTAGAGCAGCACCGGATACAGCGTAGAAGTTTGCAGAATTTCGAGGCGGCGAATGAACACCCCCAAGCGCGACTGCCCGCCCATCGTGATCAGCTTGTGATACACCGCGCTGTACCGGGCGATGTCCTTCAGGTATGCCTCGACCGGCTCGTTGGGCTTGCGCGTGTGCTGCCACCAGCGCCGGAATTCCTGAAACAGATGCGTGATCTTGATGTCCTGCCCGGTCTTGAGCGTCAGGTAATGGAAGATGAACAGATCGATGCGCGGGCGTTTGACGCGTCCCTGCTCCTCTTCTTCCTTCCAGAAGGCTGCCAGACCGCGATCATAATCGTCGTAGGGCAGCCAGTACTGCGTATACAGCTTCTCGATGTCTTCGCGGTTGTTCGTCGCTTCCAGAAACACGAAGTTGCGAATGAGGTCGGAGGGGAGGAGCGGCACACCGCGCGCGTTGAGCGTCTCGAAGATGATCTGCGGGTCGTCGCCGCTTTCCAGCTCGATGATGACGATCTCCAGATGCCGCTTGAGCGCCTCCATCAGCGCCTCGATGCGCGTGCGCGCCATGTCGGAGTCATATGCATATTCCGGCGACTCGATCTCGTCGTCGTTCTCGCCAAAGCGCACATACTCGTCGATGGCGGCGTAGAAGAAGCCGTACGCCTCCGCCAGCCGTGGTGATCCGGCGCGCCCGTCGGCGATGCGCGCCTGCACATCATCCGGCGACGTCGCCGTGAAGATCGCCTCGTAGGTGGAACGGTCGGCGATGGTCGGCCACACTTTGTACTTTTCGACCTCTTCCGCGCGCGTGCCGCTGTTACCCGTCAACCGCGCCAGATCGCCGAGGAGCGCTTCATCGGCATACGCGATCTTCTTGAGAAAATTGCGAAAAGCCACCAGCAGAATTTGCAGCGTGGTGAGCCGCTGCTGCCCATCGATGATTTCGTAGCGGCGCACCTGCTTGCCGAACGTCTTGAGCTCGTTGATGACCGCAGCGCCGAGAAAATGCGAGCCGAGGTCGTGATCGTAACTGTCCCGCTCGATGATTTGATCCGCCTTGTAGGTGATGTCGTCCCACAGGGGCTGCCACTGCTGCTCGCGCTCCCACACGTAGGGGCGCTGGAACAGCGGCACGACATAGCGCTGCTGTTTCTCGAACAACTGGTAGACGGTGAGTTTCTCTGGTTTCATTGGGCGTTCCTACCGTTCAGTAACGAAATCATTAGCTGTTATTTTGCTGCTCAGGCGAAGTGATCTTGGCACACAGGTGAATCATCGTTTCACAGGCGCGATCGATTGAGGCAAGATCCGTTCGGGACGTAATCAACAGTCCTGTTAGATGGCTAACGCGATTGCGTAGTTCTGCCATGAAGTCGAAAGCCTGCTGCGCCTGCTTTCTGCTTTTGAAGCCTAGGTGTTCCCTACAATCCGAGTGTTTCGCCGCAATCGTGTGGAGATCAGCGAAATAGAGGTAATGAAATAGGTTCAGGCTGACATCTTCTTCGTTGGCACGGCTACGTTCGTCGGAAATCTTCCTAAAGTTTTCTGGTGACAGTAGCGCTTGGAGGTTACTTTCCTCATGTTCCAGCTTTTCGCGGATCAAGTTAGCCAACAGATCCTCAAACTGCGCCGTCAGCAAATAGATGCTGGCGCGTGCGGGAATTTTGTTGAGGTCTGACGGCGCGACCAGACCGATGATCTCGCTGGACTGGAGCACGAGAAAGACGCGGTCGGCATTTTGAGCAAACAGAGCAATGAGATGCAGAATTGGAGTGTCCGCTGCGATTAACCACTCCGCCATCAATGAATGCTGCTCAATGATGTCTTGTCCCTCACGCCTAGCAATACCGACGATCTTTCCGTTTGACTTAATTGGCAGATACGTTATTTTGGCTTGTGCTGCTTGTTCTATCGCCGCCTTTTGTGTCTCGACCTCGTCTAGACTCCAATAAACAAGTTGATCTTTGGGAGTGACAATTTCGCGAACCGAGTAACCGACGGAGCGATCAATGATTGGCCGTGCCTGCATATTGTTTCTTTCCTACTGATACTGTGCCGTCCAATAACCGGACCGCATTTCGCGCACTAAGCTGAATTCGTAATTTCGTCGAGCGCTTCTTCAATGCGCGAATTCAACGGTTCGTCTTCACGTATGCCTTTTATTCGACGCAGCAAAACAGACTCTGGAGAAGCATTTACGTTCTCAACCACCGTTACGCGCAACTGTCGATCTTCAAATGTTTTGAGGATATTTTTAGTGCCTCTCGTAAGAAAATCGGAGGTGAACAAGATGGGATAGGGATGAGGAAACTTCTCAAACTCCTCATCTTGTGTCGCTTTCTCCAAGAAGACAGGGCGGATTTCATGCACGACACCATAGAAACTTGCAATGAGCATCGGGTAGGCGACGAGTTTCTTTGCCTCCCCAAAGGTAATGAGTGCGTTATTCGTCACATACGTGCGTTCCCCATTTCGCTTAGTACCCATTGCTAGTCTAGGCAAGGCCCCAGGTTTTACCACTGCAACATCAAGCGCAAAAAGCCCGATATCCTCTTCACTTTTCTCATCCATCTTTACATAGTGGCCTGCGACCTGCTGATTATGTCGTATCTCAAACAGCACCTCGTCTTCGTTGTCGGCTCGTCTCACCGAGAAGTAAGAGAAATTCCAAGGGTGACCAGCAGTCGAAAAACGAAACTTGAATTGCTTATCTGGCGTCAGGTTCTCAATTCTCGGCTTCAAACCTTCTTGCTCATAGTGCAATACAAAAAGCACATAACAGTACGCTTCAAAGATATTGCTGAGTTTCGACGCTATTTCCTGTGTTTTACTACGATGAGACTGGAGGAAGTCGCCGATACGAGCTTTTAGTTGGTCGAGATTAGTCTCATCCATTGAAATTCACTTCAAATTGTCCTTGACGATTTCCCGTACGATATCTTCCACCGATCCATAGGTCTTTATGTAACGCGACACCTTGCCTGTATTTCGCTGCGTGGCATCCAGATTAACTGAATCTAGGTCCGATACAATCGCGTTAATCCCAGTTACCACTTCTTGCCATTGTTGTGTCAGTTCACTTTGCCGACCAAAGTCCGAGCTACCGATAGAGAAGCCTCGTGCGCCTTCGCGCTCCAGATAGCGCAACACATTGTCGAAATTCTGATAGCCGGTGACAAAGACGGCGTAGATCAGCTTGAGCAGGAAAATTAGCTCAACCTCGTACTGAACCTCAATACGTCGAGCATATACGTCTTCTTGGAGAGCCACCTGATAAAGAACGTCGTTCACATAATCCAAGTAGCCACGGGCTTTTTCCCGCATTGCGTATGGCAATAGCTGAATGAGACTCTGGGTTTCCTTGCGCATGGATTAGCTATCTCCACTACGATGTGCCGCTCTGACATCCCCCGGCGGCGGGTTAAGCGGGCTGACCCACTGCGACACGTCCGGCACGGGGTACGTGGCGTGGGCGTCCTTCGGTGCGGGCACGCTGATCTTGGGCAGCGCCGCCATCTGATCGTACATCTCCAAAATGACGCGCTGGGTGCGATAGTCCCCGTGCGCGGCGATGTCCTTGCGCTTGACAATGGGGAACGTTTCGAGGATGTACTCCGCGTCCTCCCGGTTGATGCCGTACAGGTGAAAGTACAGCGCGTCGAGTTCGCAGCGCATGACGAAGCGCCGCTCCTCGTCCCACACGAACGGCGCGCCGTGATAGCCGACATCCTGCGCGAAGGGTTGCATATCCCACGCTGTATAAGTGAGTTCAATCGCGCGGAGCAAAATGAACGCGACAATTTGTGTTGTGTAAGTATCTGGACTCACGAACGGAAGTTGTTCGACGATATAGTAATTAAGGTTTACGTTCCCCATTTTTTGTCGTGCGATGTAGTCGAGTACAAACGTCGACATATTAGTAAACAAACAAACTAGGAGTGCGCTTTGAGAGTTGGTGGAGTCGGCTATAACCAAGAAGGCTGAATCCCCAACAGCTACCAACGGAAGTATAGAAGAGAGAAAAGTCCTCTCATTTGTTGGGGCAGTAACTTTCTTGATCGCAATAAGCCAGTTTCGTGAACTCGCACTAGCTAGTCTATCTTGCACCTCTTGTAACGGAATCCAGAATCGCGGAATCGCACTATATTTCGGGTTCATGTGCTCATCCATGGACGTAAATTCTTGTTGCCCAGGTCTCTCAACGTTATCCGTGACAATGACACTTGCATACCTGTGGTCAAAGGGCATAAACATCTTGCCCTCATACAAAGGGGTATAGACTTCTTCTCCAATTCGATAATTGTTCTGTTCCAGCGTTGCGCCTCGATTCTCCAAATCATCCTGAGTACGGAAAAGTTCAGCATCATCTCCCATATGAAGCATTCGTGCCAAACTCACATTCCAAGTAATGCGATATGTTCCATGTTCAGCAAGTAATATAGGAATGCGATGGTAGATTGCTTTGGTCAGTTCAGCATCACGTCGGTACCGAAATGTCGCTGTAGTTCTAGAATTAGGATTTAATAACATTATGTCGCTTAGGCTAAGGGAGACGCGTTTTTCTGGAATACTCAAGTCGTCGGTGCTCTGAGCGTAAAAGACAAATTCTGCTTCAGCTCTAACCGATTTGGGATTACCCGATAACGTAAGTAAACAGAACTTAAAACCACGATGAACGCTCGCAAAGATCGCTTCTCGGTTCTCGAAATCGTAAAGAGAGATGAGTAGATGGGTTTCCATCAAATATTGGAAATAAAACTTGGTGGTGTCGTCTGTCGCGATACCACTCGGTACAATGAGCCCTACAAATCCATCGCCAGAGAGAATTTGATATGAAGCTTCACTGAACAGAGCATAAGTGTTTACATCGCCTCGTCCACATAATGGATAGCGATTACTGTTTCGAACGAATTGTTTTTCGCCGACAGCTTGGCGGAGAGCAAGTTTGAATTCATCGAACAAGACAGGGGAATGCTGCTGCAATTTGCGTATAAGACGCTTTCGATCTGCAGGATTTGGTGTAGCTGCAACTTCGGGAATGCGTTTTTCAAACCATTCCTTTTCCTTTAACGTAATGCGCTCCCACGGCGGGTTGCCCAGCACGCAGTCAAAGCCGCCGTTCCAGCCCGTCTGGGCATTGTCGACCCCCTGCACATCCTCCGGCACCGCGAACACATCGGGGAAGGCAACATGCCAGTGAAAGAACTGGTAGCGCCGCTGCAAGGTCTGCACGTAGCGCCGCACGTGCTCGTAACGCGTGTCTAGCGGGGCTTTTTGCAGGTTGCGGTAGTATAAGTCGCTCATCGGCGGCAGTTGGTTGCTCGCCCCCTTGTCCCACACAAACGCTGCGCACCACGCGTCCGCCAAAATCTGTGCCTTCCGCCGTTCCGGGTCGCCTTCCAGCGCGGCATACGCCTGTTCCTTGCGCCGCAGCCCGTCCAGCGTGTCGTCGTCGATGCTGTCCAGTTGCCGCACCGCCGCGCTGATCGCCCGGTAGTCGGCGGGCGGTTCCATGTCCTCAAACATGCTCCGTTGTCCGCTTTCGCGCGCCTTGCGTTCCTGCTTGTTCAGCTTCTTCAGCCACGCGGCGTCGGCTTTGTCGTCACCCTCAATCGGGTTGAAGGCGTCGTCGGGGATGCCGCCCGCCATCAGTGCCGGGGTCGTCCCCAGTAAGCTGTTGCCCACGAGGATGCGGTGGTCAAGGAAGCTCAGCGGCTTGCCCGGTTCGAGCGCTTCCATCCACAGGTTCACCTTGCACAGTTCCACCGCCATCGGGTTGATGTCGACGCCGTAAATGCAGTGGCTGATGATGTCGCGCTTCGCCTCTTGGATCGCGCTCGGCGGCGGTTCTTCCTCCCCCGTGCGGATTTCCGCCAGCTTCTTCGCCATGCGCCCCGCCGCGGCGATCAGGAAATGGCCGCTGCCGCACGCCGGGTCGCAGATTTTCAGGTTCAAGATACGTTGTTCCGCGCTCAGCTCCCCCTCGCCTTTAGGAGAGGGGGTTGGGGGGTGAGGTTGTCTGATCGCCTCGTTCAGCACGGGGTCAAGCGCGCTGTCCAGCAGGGCGTTGATCAGCGAGGTCGGCGTGTAGTAGCTGCCGGTCGTCTTGCGCTCGTTGCCGCCCGCCGTCGCCAGCGCGAACTGCCGCGCCGCCACGTTGATCTGCGGGTGGAGTTCGAGCAGACTCTCGTAGATGCTGCCCAGTTCTTCCGGGCCGAGGTTGCGGTAATCGATGCTGCGGTAGACCTGCGCGCGGGCATCGTAGGTCAGCGAGAGCGCGCGGATCGCGTCCAGCAGGTGCTGGTTGCTGATCTGGCAGTCGATCACATCCGGCATAGCGCGGTCGCTGAACAGGAACGAGCCGAGCGGCACGAGCGCCAAGCGCGTCCCGTCCGCCGGAGGATCGCCGGAGAGCAGGCGCATCACCAGCCGCAGCCCCTCGTACAAATCGGGATGCCGCGTCCCTTTGAAGGTTTCCGCCATCTGGCGTAAGCGCTGCGTCGAATAGTATTTGCCGTAGCGTTCGCGCGCCGCCGTCAGCGTGGGGTCGTTGGTCGGGTTCGGTTGCAGCAGCAGATCGCGGTCTTCCGCCACGAACAGGAACAACAGGCGGTAGACGACGCGCAGCAGTTGGCGGTAGTAGTCCTGCCCGCTCAAGCCGCCGACCTGCGTCAGTTGTCGCGCAGCGTCGCATTGGCGGGATGCTCAAGGAAGCCCAACCCCAGCGCCGTGATCGCCGCTTCCACGCCGTCGCGCAGTTGGTCGAGCGCCCGCGTCCCCTGATCCTCCGCGACCTTCATCCACTTTTCCAGCCAGCACTCGGACGGCTTCGCGCCCTCCACGCGTGACTGGTGGCAGAGCAGCCACAGCAGCACAAAATCGCTGTAGACCTCGCCCTCCATCAGCGCTTCGAGGTCGAATTCGACGTAGGCTTGGCGCGTCAGCGTGACGTTGTCGCGCAGAATCCGCAGTTTGTAGCCGTTGCTCAAAAAGCCCCACAGGTTGCCGTCGCTGCGGTTGAGGAACACCTGCACCAGACTGTGCGGGCTGGCGGTCGCCGCCCCGGCCACGCCGCGCGTCCGCGTATCCAGATCGACTTTATAGCTCACCAGATGGATCGGCACCTGCTCCCACGTATGCGAAATCGGATACGTTCGCCCCTCTATCTCATAGGCGGGTGCGGACTGCAAGCGTCCATAGTCGAGTTCGCGGAACAGCGGCAGCAGCCAGCGTTCGCGGGTGACGCTCGTGCCGAGATCGCTTTCCGGCAGTCGTTCCTGTGCCGCGCGAAAACTTGCCCATACGCCCTGCAAGGCATTCCACGCGCGGTTGATCGCCTCATTCAGCTTTTCGCCGGGGTGGTGATAGCTCTCCGGCGTCAGCCCGTCGAGCGTCGCGCCCTCGCTGATGCGCTGGAGCAAATCGGCGGGCAGCAGCGCGCCTTCCGTGCGAATGGTGGTGTAGAGTGCGGTTTTTGTCGCCACAAGCGATCTCCACTGGCAGAACGGCTCAATCCGTAGAAACGAAATAAAAAACCAATTTTTGCACTAGATACATAATCTAGTTATATAATCAGCTCTGTACCTTAACAAGCTAACAGCATTTCCGGCCCACTTCTTTACCTGAGATAATCTCATTGGAGAGTGCGCTACGGAAAACTGGTTTTATGCGCCCGATCTTCGGGCAACGGTCGAATTCACCGACCATGCGTGTGAGCGCATGGATAAGTGGGATGTCACGTACGCGGAGATCGTGGCGGCAATTAAGCACGGTCGTCAACCACCAGGGACCAACAAACGTTGCTACCGCAATCTGACGGTAGCAGTCGTAAGAGAGTTCGGAACGTACGTGATTGTGACTGTCTGGCTCAACTAGCACCACGACCCGCGTAGTTGAGGCGGGGGAAAACCAATAGTAAGCGTTTTCGTTAAACGGGAGCGCTGTTAGCTTGTGGGTCACCCGCATCCGCTGTTCACCGCGCATTATTCGTCTTTGTCCGGCATCTCATCAAGATTCATCGTTTGCAGCAGTCGCCACAACTTCACAATGAGAATTTGAGACATCTCGTCAGGCTGCTTTCCTGCGAAGTCGGGTGCATTGATCAAATCAGGATTCTTTCCCCAGAGGCCGAGTTCATTTCGGATGCCCATGCCGTAATACCGGTGCAGTTGCCAAAGATCATCTTCCGGCATCTGCTTAAGCTGCTGGCGACCCTCGTTGCTCAGTGCTGCGAACATCCATTGAATCGCTTCATCAACCGTTTTCGGCAGTGGTGCGTTCGTGTCACTCATGGCAATCCCTCTTGCAGACTAGATTTTTCTGCCTGCGCCCCTTTTATGGAGCTATGGTGCCCGTTCAACAGGCTGTACAGATCGGCTGTAAAGTTCGTCATCACAGAATCAATCTCGTATAATTTTGGCACTGCAACCTGATTTTGCAGGCTGACTCTGCGCTATTCGCCGCGAAAGCTGAGATGCAACCATGTCCGAACTTGACCTGAACGTCATTTTGCCCAGCCTCATCTCGTTGTTGCCCAACTGTTTCTTATTTGCCTTCGTCATTATTCTGGCGCTCATTTTCCGCAGTCATCTGAGCGCCTTGTTTTCGCGGCTGACTAAGCTCGGCGTGCTTGGTTTCGATCTCGAATTTGGTGAACAAGTCAGAAACCAGCTTGAACTCGCCTTTCAAACCTACGCGACCAAAGACGATCTGGTTATCGACGACGTTCGCCTGAACAGCGTCTTGAACCATGCTAAAACTGTGAATAAATACCTGTCTGGTGCGCGGATACTCTGGGTGGATCGCGCTCCGCTGGCTAACGCTAATATTCACCGCTTCCTCAACGATCTTGGCGTCAACATCGACAACACCGACTCCACCGAACAAGCGCTGGCAGCGATGAAGTGGTCATCGGGTGCATACGAAGTCATCATCACCAATGGGCGACGTGCCGATGGAGATGATGCCGGATTGAAACTGATTGCCAACATCCATGCGATGTTTCCGACCAAACAGATTATCCTTTTCATCTCCAAAGACCCGGAAAACGGGACGCCAGAAGGCTGCCGGGTCGTCACCAATCAAGTCGATACACTGCTCCACCACGTTTTCGATTCCATCGTTCTGGAGCGCACCAAGAAAGAGAAACCGACTTAACCTTTCTTGCTGATGAGCTCAAACAGCTTCTTGAGCTGTTGCGCGAATGCCTGCGCTCCAGCCAGATCGAAGAATTGGTCGCCATCCTTGCCTAAGTACTTGATGACTTCGTTCGGCGTTACTGGGTAGAACTCGGCCCACGCTTGCGCGTAGATATAGATGCGGAGCTTCGACCCCTTATTCGACTTGACCGGCATATACATCACCATGCGGTTGCGGTTACGCATCGGCGCGAACATAATGCTCCGGGAGTAGAGCTTCGCATAGAGCCCAACAGACGTCGCCGCCTCATACACGAGGCGGAACGCTTGACCGCACCCGTAATGGTCAGCTTGCGCGAAAACGGTTTGCAGTTTGGCCAGCGACGTTGTCACCTGTGGCTTTTCCCCGTCGTCTTCTAGTGTGACGACTGTTGGCGTCGTGTCGAGATCGGTAAGTTCGCGCAGCAGCAACCGTTCACCACCACTGTTCTCATACACGGAAAATGTCACGGCGTTGACCGGGTTCTCCTGAAATTTCGTGTACTTGGCGAGGCGATCAAAACTCTCATCGCGCCCTGTGCCCACAACATACACTTGAATGTCCCGCGGCTGGTTGAAGATCGTTTCGTCGAGTTGAAGCTCTTTCAGGAATGCGCCTAACGGGACATGGCGCTTCTGAAGGTAGGCTGTGACCGCGTCGCGTAGGGCTTCCGGCGTAATGTCGGCGAGGTAGGCGGCATAGTCGAGGGCTTGTGTGAGTGTCTCCCGGCGCACCGAGCCGCGCTTGATCTCGATGACACTCCACCGACCCCAGCGGTCGACGGCCAGTAGATCGAGAATGCCAACGGGAGTATGGACTTGTCGTCCGACGATGCAGAGCCCCGCCTGAATCAGCCCGCCATCCCGTTCGAGCCAGTCCTCGAGCTGCTTTTCCAACTGTACGCTTTTCCGCTCGAAGAACTGCGGCGCGCCATCGGTAAGTTTCCAAATACCAATCTCTGCGTCTGCCATGTGGGTTTCCCTTTAGCGTTTCGGAACGGGCAAATACACGTAAATTCCCAGCACATCCGGCGGCAGCTGCGCCTCAACGCGGTGCTGTGGTCGGCGGTCGCCGCGACGATAGGCCGCTTCCCGCACGCGAATGTGCGCCGCCAGCAGGTCTTCGCCGCGCTGCTGCGCAATCGCGTTCAGCTTGGGGGCGAGGTACTCGAACCCGTCAATCACCCGCTGGATGAAGTCGGCGGCCTGCTGGGCGTGGATGTTCTCGTCCGGTTGGGCGTCGAGCAGCGCCTCCGCCACCCCCATGTCCACCCAGGTCGCGCTGTCCGGCGCACCCTCAAAGGCAAGTGTCAGACTGTCTTCGGCCAAGAGCTGGCGTTCTTCCTCACCGAGCTTGGTGATCAGGTGATAGCGGAAGCGCACCAACAGCAGGGTCGTGCGGCGCTGCACCGCCGCTGTGCGAATCGCGCCCGCCCGCCGCGCCGCGGGGCGTTCGGTTGCCGGATCGGTCGCATCCAACGCGGTATTCATCACATACGCCGCCAGCGATTCGACTAGCGGGTGGGTGCGCGTCAGGTACAGCTGTCCCGCTTTGACAGGCAGTTCGTAGCGCGCCGTAAAGGCTTCCATGCCCAACAGGTCGCGGAGGCCGCGCGGCGTTTCGGTCAGGTCAAAGCGCGCCGCGCCATTCTCGGCGACAACGCCGCCCTGCATCCGCACCGCGTCGCGCATAAACGCTGCGACATCAATCCCTGAACCAATCGCGGAGCGGGCTGCTGCCAGCTCTGCCGCCACTTCATCGACGCGAATGGTCTGCTGGGCAAACATCGTACGGGAGCGCTTCTCGCGTTCCGCCGCCAGATCCCAATTCAGATCGAGTTCCAGTTGGCGCGGTTTCATGTACGTCTCAAAACCGGGCAGCGCCTCCTGCATAAAACTCGCATTTTCGCGCAGCAGCAGCCCCTCGAAGATCGCCTCAATCACCTCTTCACTGTTCCCCGGCACTGGCACCGACACCCCCAGCGAGTTGCGAATGGTCTGGTGTTTGCGGAGCAGGACGTTCAGCACAATCCCGTCGATCTGGTTGTCGACGCCGTAATACGTCAGCACCTTGATGCGTGGACTCGGCTGCCCATAGCGGTCAACGCGGCCCTCGCGCTGTTCGTGCCGCGTGGGATTCCACGATAAGTCGTAGTGAATCACCGCGTCGAAACCCTTTTGCAGGTTGATCCCTTCGCTCAGGCAGTCCGTGCACACCAGCACGCGCTTGGGCGCTGCGCTCAGCTGCGCAACCCGTTCTTCGCGTTCCGCGGGCGGCAGCGTGCCGGTCACGCCCGCCACTTCCACCCCGCGGGTCGCTGCCCGGAGCGCCTCGGTCACATAGTCCACCGTCGGGATGAAACGGCAGAAGATGATCGGGTTGTAGCCATCTTTGAGCAGGTCTTTGACAATCGTGGTCAGTTTCTGGAGTTTGCTGTCGTCCACGCCTTGCAGCGCGTCCGCCGCCCGGGCCATCTCCAGCAGTCGGCGGCGGTGACTGGACTCATCGCCGGACAACGCGCCGATATCGCTGCCGGGAATGGCGTCGATGCCTTCAGCGCTCTCATCATTCATAAGGTCTAGGATCGTGCGCCGCCCGATCTCATCCACGTCCGCTTCTGTGGTCGCCTCGACGGTCGCCGCTCGGCTGCGCAGGGTCGCCGCCGCTGCCGCCGGGCTCGAAGCCAGCGAGCGCAGCAGCGCCAACGCTGACCACCAACGCACGCGCATCCGGTAGCCTTCACCCGGCTGCAAAACCGTCTCACGGGCATAGGCCAGCACCCGATCGAACAGGTGCTTGTAAGCATCGGTCAGCTTGTAGGTTTCTTCCGCGGTCGCCCGTTCCGGAAACGGCGTCAGCGCGTCCATATACGCCTTGATGTCGCCGCGCCGCCGCTGCACGAAGTAGCGTGCCAGTTCGCGGCGCAGCGCTTCGTTCTCGGCGCCTGACAGGTCTTCCGGCAGTTCGGCAAAGTCGGGGTTGAGCATCGCCAGCAGCGACCGAAACGCCTCTTCCTTGCCGCTGTGGGGCGTGGCAGTGACGAGGACGAGATGGCGCTCAGGATCGTCAGCGAGCGCCGTCACCAATTCATAGCGTTGATGCTTGCCGCCGCGTTTCTCGGTGGTATGCGCCACCGTGTGCGCTTCGTCAATGATGATGAACCCAGGCGCGGTGCGCAGGAACTCATTCCGCCGCCGTTCCGATTTGATGAAGTCTGTGGACACAACGACAAAGGGGTAGCGCTCAAACAGCGATTCGCCCATCCGGAGATGCCGCTCAAGTCGCGTCGCCGTACTGGACAGAACCAGTTCCGCCTCGATGTAGAACTTGTCGCGCAGTTCAGCCTGCCACTGTTCGGCCAGCTGCGGCGGGCACAAGACGGCCAGTCGATCAATTTCCCCACGATCCAGCAGCTCGCGGGCAATGAGCAGCGCTTCAATCGTCTTGCCGATCCCGACATCGTCGGCAATCAGCAAGCGCACGGGGTTCTGCTTGAGGGCGATCAGCAGCGGGACCAGTTGATAGGGGGCGCGGCTCAACGTTGATCCGCGCGAACGAGCGAAATGGCCCCGCGCTCGACCGAAAGCCCAGCCGCACCGCCGCTCTGAGCAAGCGGGCGGATCGATAATCGCCGACCTGCTGCGGGTTAGGAAGTTCAAAACTCGCCGGGTGAACGTCTTCCAGATTGAGATCAATGCCGGCGATCTCATCATCGGTTCCCCCAAGCGGGCGCAGGACGAGGGTGTCTGCGCCAGATTCCGGCAGGACAACCCATTCACGGCCCCGTGCGCGCACCAGTGCCCCTACGGCGTACGTCATCGCGCTAGCTCCCATTCCCAAACACATGCGCATATTGGCGGAGGATCTTGTCCCAATCATCCCGATAGCCGAAGCGAATCACACTGAAACCGACATCTTCCATGCAGCTCGCTTGCTGCCGGTCGCGTTCCCGGCGGTGCACGTAATCATGCGGCGAACCGTCAACGTAGACGACGGCATAGGTCTCACTGTAGACAAAATCAGGCCGCGTCCCGCAGTCCTGGAACAACACTTGAGCCGAGTCCGGCAGTCGATACCCCCGTCCATCGAGATAGCGCAGCCAGTCCTGTTCAAGCTCCGAGTCGCACAACTTCAGCAGCTGATCGAGATGGCTTTCGCGGGTGGCCGTCGTCGGGCTCGTGATGACGTGGGCTTCGGCGAGGCTGAGCAGCAGTGGACGCAGGCGCTGCCGATCCAGCAGACGATGGTCACGCTGATTCGCGTAACTCAGCAAACAGTCATAGCAGGCGGCTTCGCAGTCCTCGTGTGCGTTCCGCGCCCGCCGCTGATCGACGCCAGTCTCCGGATCGAAATGACAGAGCGCGAGTGCGTCGCGGGCCAGGCTGTTCAGAGCGCGCGGATCGTCGATCAATTGGCGCAGGACGCCCGCACCGCCTTCCGTCGATTCGTAGAACAGGATCAAGCGGCGGTCATAGGCATCCGGCAGCGGTTCCGCCGCCAATTCGTTATCTTCCAGTTGATAGCGCGTTTCAATCGCCCGTTTAAGCGCGGCTTGCAGCGAGGCCAGGTCTTCAAGTTCGAGTTCCACCAGCGGCTCAAACAGCAGGCAGTTGCGATTATCTTCGACATACGGGATGACCCGCTGGGTGCGCGCTGACAGGGGATCGGCGGGATCATCCTCGACCTGTTCGTTGCGCGCCCAGTACCCACGCTCCAGATCCAGAACGAACCCATACTCGCGCTTGTTCTTCCGCCGTGTCCAGCCCAGATTGATGCGCCACAAGGTGGCGGCAGGCGCATAGGTGAGCTGAATGACTTCCTGCCCATCGACGAGGACCCGGGCGCTCTGCGCGCTTTCGCGCCCGTCTTTGTCCGCATAGCGTACCCCGGTGCGAATCTCGTAGCCTAAGCGGAAGCGTTCTTCCTCATCCGAGTTGATGCGGTCGCGTCGACGCGTCACCACGTTCTGCATGCGCAGCAGACGGGTGAACGCAGTCTCGAGAGGACGCCCACAGCGTTCACACAGATCGAGGTGTGGGTCAGGATGAATGTAGCCGCAGGCGGGGCACTGTTTGATCTGGGTGGTCAGCGGCTCGCCATCCTCGTGAGCGGACACCGGCATAATCACCTGATTGATGAGGTAACGCGATCCCTCATGATAGATAATCGCGCGCGGCCCAAACTCGGAGACGGCGAGGAAGCGGGGACGCGAGAGGAATTCGTCGCGCTGCCGGGTACGTCGTCCCGGAATGAACGCTGAAATCGGCAGGCGGGGAAAGCTGTAACCGGGCAGGAAACCTTCGGTCGCAAAGTAGCGGTAACTGTAGAAATCGGACTGCTCGTAGTTCTCAATCTCGGTGAGCAGCTTCAACTGCGCTTCGGCTTCGCGGCGCAGGCGCTCCGCCTGTTTCTTATCGTGCGCACTCCGCGAGGCATCCCGAATGACTTTGTTCTGCACATCAGCCTGCTGCAGCGCCGAACGGTAGAGACCGCGCCAGCGCTCGAGCGCCCCGTCGAACGCCTGAACAGCGGCGTTCAGGGCCGCGTCGAGCAGGTCATCCGGATTCGGGAGGTCATGGATCGTGTTGAGGATGCGCTGCGCCCGCTGGCGCGCCTGCTGACGAGCAGCCAAGGCTTCGGCTTGGGCGCGTTTCTCGGGCAGCAGGGCTAACGACGGGGTTTCGCCCGCCATATCCAGAACATCCTTCAAGGAGCGCCCCAGATCGAGGCCGGTTTCGGCCAGCCACAACGCATGGATGTGCGCGCGGAGTAAGTCGGTGTTCGTCAGATCGAGGCGAGGAGGCGCAACCGCCCCCACGACCATCCGATCCGGACGGCGGAAGAAATACTGATCGTGCGGGCTACCACCGGAGCAATACGTGAAGACGAGCGCGGGTTGGCCACTGCGGCCCGCGCGTCCGGAGCGCTGGGCGTAGTTGGCGGGCGTGGGGGGCACATTGCGCAGATTGACCACATTCAGCTCGGCAATGTCGACGCCGAGTTCCATCGTCGGCGAACAGTATAGGATCGGCAGTTCTGCCGCCCGGAACTTGTCTTCACGCTCAATGCGCTCAGCAGGCGGGACTTGCGCGGTGTGCTCGCGCGCTTCGTAACCGATCAGGGTGCTCGCGACCGATTGGTAGAAGTCTATGAAGAAGGGGTTGACCCGCCCACCTGCAGTCGACTCGGTGGGCACGCGGATGGGATCGTGGAAAGGGAGTGAGCCATCGCCCGCGCACCAGCGCATTGCACCGGCCACCACTTGATAGCCGGGGACATCGGTTTTGTCTTTGGGTTCGACGACCACTTCGACGATACCAGCGACTTGGAGGCCTTCGAGCAGCTGGCGAATGATTAGGTCGGTGCTGGTCGTATCGATGCGGCCGTAGGCCTTCGCGTCGTAGCCGGGAAAGGTATTGACCCGGCGGAGATAGAGACCATAGCCACCGCGCGCTGACAGATAACGGTGCTCCAGCGTGTCGTCGCCCGACCGGGGGCGCGGAAAGAGGATGGTCGCCCGTTCCATCAGTTCGTCTTCGTCAATCGCCCACGGCTCGATCAGCCGCTGACTGCTCTGCTGCTGGATGCGCTCCTGATAGCTGGGGTTGAGGTAATCCACCTTGATCGCGAGTTCGCGCCGCATGTAGTCGAGGAGAACTTTTGCCACCCGTTCACGCGTCGCGGCGTGGGCAGAGGCGAGGGCGGGATGGGCGTGCGCCCACACATCATCGCTGGCGCACACCTCCGCGAGCGACTCATACTCAATGTCGAGCAGCCCGCATTGTTCAAGATTCGGGGAAGTGACCCGCCACCCCCGGCGCAAATCGCGATAGATTCGGTAGCCGAGGACTTGGCGCAGGGCTTTCTGGGTCTCTTGCAGCGCTTGAAAGCGCACTTGAGCATCACTGGCATACAGCTCGAGGGGCAGATTCAGCGCGGTAAACACGCGCTGCGCGATCTCGTCATGCCGCAGCCCCGCTTCACCCGCTTCGACAGCGGCCTGATAGATCGCCCCACGCAAGAGCGCGACCTCGATGAAATCATTGAAGTGTCCGGCTTGTAACGAGGCATCTTGTCGGTTATCGGTGAAACTCAGGAGTTTGCGCGCCTGCGGGCTGAGATCGCTGGTTTTGAGGGAACGGACCGCCGAGAGACTGAGGATGGTCGTCGCGCTGCTGCGGCCCTCGGAACTCAAGAGGGCCAACTTGCCGAATTCGCTCTGGCGTGGCGCATACGTGACCCCACAGTTCAGGCAGAAGTTGAACGGAGCGGGGATGTAGGCGCACAGCTGCCCTTCACTACCCTGTTCGCCATTGTGCCGAATGGCGATCACGCGAGGCAGTTTGTCCCGGCGGCTGGACTTGACGCGCTGCGTGTCTTTGAAGTCCTCCAGCCAGTCTTCGGGTAACCGTTCCTTGATCGCTTGCAAGTCATTTGACCAGGGGCGGTGGGTACTCACGTAGAGATAGCCTGCCTCGCTGGTGTCATCTTCCTGCTGATCGCCAAAATCGCGCGGCAGCACCTTGTGGGTGTCATCCGTCGTGAGGCGCACCGTGTAGTATTCCTGTCCGCATTCGCGGCAGAAACACAGTGGGACGAGAATCCGGTCACGATCATGCGGGACGAATTGCTGCCCGCGGAGCGTCAGATAGCGCACCGCTTCGGGTTCAAGCGTCGCATAGACGGCGTCACCCGGACTGATGAACTGGTGCAAGCGAAAGGCGAATGGGCGAAAGCCCGTGGTCGGATCGGGCTCACAGTGGTAGCCAGCCAACAACCAGCGTTCGATCACCTCGGCGCACGTGGCGCGGTCAACGCCCGTCACGTGCTGCAACCGCTCCGCCGCCCCCCCGTCGCCGTGAATGCTCTGCGGGGTGGTGCGGGTGAGCCGCCCATCCTTGATGTGCACGCCAAAGACGCTCTCGATCCAACTCGATAGGGGATGGCGGACAAACTCGTCAAAAGCGGTCGGCGCGACGAGGTCACGACCCAACGCCACCGCCTGAGTCAGGTCGTCGACGAACGGCGCGTGCTGCTCATCCCGTTCGGGGGTAGCGCGGCGCAGGGTTTCCCCAATGACCTGCTGAGCGTCCACCTCAGCCCCGAAGAGCTGCGCGGCGACCTCAGCGATCCGCTGCCGCTGCTCGGCATATGTCCCCTCACTGGCGAGCGTCGCCGAGGTGCCTACACATTGCATGGGACGCCCGCTTTCCAATCGTTCGCGCACCCGCCGCACGAGCAGCGCAACATCCGCGCCCTGCCGCCCCCGATAGGTATGCAGTTCATCGAGGACGAAGAAGCGCAGTCCGCGCGCCGACTCGATCAGTCGGCGTTCGTGGGGGCGGGTCATCAGGAGTTCGAGCATCACGTAGTTGGTGAGCAGGATATCCGGCGGATGGGTGATGATGCGCTGCCGCGCCTGTTCATTCTCCTGACCGGTATACCGCGCAAAGGTGACCGGACTGCTGTCGGGTGGGTAACCATCGACGAGGAACTTGCGGAGCTCGCCTTCCTGACTATTGGCGAGGGCATTCATGGGGTAAACGATGATGGCTTGGATGCCCCGACCGCTCCCGTTTTTTAGGATGTGGTCAACAATCGGAATGATATAGGCAAGGCTCTTCCCTGAGCCTGTGCCCGTCGTCAGGATGTAATGCTTCTGAGCTTGTGCCGTGCGGATCGCGTCGAGTTGATGTTGATGCAGGCGCAGCGGCAGGTTCTCCCCGCGTTCCTTGCCCCGGCGAAAGATGCGGTCACATTCCGCGTGGAGGATACCCTGCTGCACGAGGTCGCTGATGGTGCCGCCCGACTGAAACGCCGGGTTCAGCTGGATGAGCGGCTCCGGCCAGAACACGCCCTCGCGGATGTTAGTGTGCACGACCTCCCGAATGAGCGGATCGCGGATCTCGATGAAACTGCTGGCGTAAGCGGCGTAATCATCAATCAGTTGTTTCCGCAGATGAAAGACATCCATGCGCCCGCCTTTGAGACTGAGTAAAAGAAAGGTATTGGCTGTATACAGTCAAAGCTATTATGCTGCTTAAGATTGTGCACCAAGAATGAGCCTGCTCCAACAAATTTACGACTTTTTTCACATTTGCTGGTCGCGAGGGTTTCCATCAGCCCCGCAGTCGACTCAGTTTGGCTTTCACCTGTTCCCGACCGACTTGGGTGTAGCACACCGTGGTCTGAATCGCGGGCGTCCCCCGTTTGGTGATATGGCCCAAGTAATACGCGTTCGCTATGGATGGTCTATGCAACTCTTCTCCGATTGCAATGCGTATCATTGGAATATCTAAGGCTGTACCCATGATATTGTTCTCCTCGTGTTTGTGGCTCACAGCTTACTTGTCCCAGCACGGAACTAGAACTGTTTTGTTCTCAGATATGAGGTACCTCGGTCAATTGCAGATTAGCATGTTTGAGGACTAATCTTGTGTGGTTGGTCTACCCCTAGTTTAATGGAGTAACAGTGGCTCAAGCAGCCATCATGACCGGTGCAGCATAGGCGATGCCAGAGTACAACCACTGCCGGTTGTAGAAAACCTCGATGTAATCAAAGATCGCCATGCGTGCTTCCGAGCGAGTCGCAAAGACTTGTCCGTGAATCGCTTCGAACTTGAGCGTGGCAAAGAAACTCTCCGCCATTGCATTATCATAGCAGTTGCCTGAACCGCTCATGCTGCGGATCACTTTCCCCTCACAGGCTTCCGCATAGAGCTGGTTGGCAAACTCACTGCCCCGGTCGGAATGCAGGATCACGCCCGCAGGCGGACAGTGATCCTGCAATGCCATCATCAAGGCTGCCAAGGCGAGCTGGGCATCATGGGATAGTCCCATCGACCAACCAACAATCCGCCGGGTGAAGCTATCCAGTACCGTCACCAGATACAGCCAGCCTTCGCGGGTCGGAATGTAGGTGGTGTCCGTGACCCACTTGTCGTGTTCGTGCTCAGCGGTGAACTCCTGCGCCAATCGGTTCTCTACAACATACTGGTTGTGCATCGAACGCGTCAGGCTGGGGCGCTGCGGTTTCACGCGCACCGAGCGCAAGGGCAGGTGACGCATGAGGCGAGCAACGCGCTTGCGCGACGTACAGATGCCTTGCGCTCGCAAGGCTGATTCCACCCGGTTGCTGCCGTAGGTATTCCGACTGGCCGCAAAAACCGTTTGAAGCTGTTCACTCAGGTAGGTGTCGCGCTGGTCATGAGCACTGGTCTTGGTGTCACGCCAAGCGTAGTATCCGCTCTCTGACACGCCCAATACCCGGCACAACTCCCCAACGGCAACTTTTTCGCGTGCCCGTTCCATCACGGCATATCGCTCGGCTTTTCCTGGCTGACGATCGAGATAGCTTTTTTAGCACCTGAATGGTCGCCTCTTTCTGCGGGGCCGTCCGCTCCAACTCTCAGACGCGCCTGCTCAGTTCGCTCATCGTCGCCGTGTTCACGTCCAACACTTCCGGTTGCCCGAACTGCTTCATCCATTGGTGTAATGTTTTGTTGGAAATCCCGAGTTCGCGGGCAGTGTGCGACACGTTCTGGTTGGCTTCTGCCTTGCGCACCGCTTCCCGTTTGAACGCTTCTGTGAATTGTGATCCTCTACCCCTTTTCCAGTCTCCCTTATCTCGATAATTGTACTCGCTTGGGAAACTGTTACTCTATTTTATCGGCTCATCCGCAAATTGTGTGAAGTAGATCGACCGTGTGAGTAGACTGAGGAGGTGCACAAACCTTAGTTGGAACGGTAGACGCTCATATCGGTACTTCCTTATTCAATCCCAGGATTTCAGATTCAGACTGTGACGGCGACGCCTGATGGACTCGAAATTCATGCCCTTAGTACGAACCGTCAAGCGAGGTGTCCGACGTGTAGACACGAATCGTGTCAAGTGCACGGTTGGTACACGCGCCGTCCCCAAGAAATCGCCAGCATTGGACGCACAGTTCGACTAATGTTAGTGGTGAGACGATTCCGCTGTGCAAATCCTGTATGTATGCGCAAAACCTTTGCCGAATCGCTTGTGGACTGGTTGCCTGCTTACGCCCGGCGGACGCTGTCGCTCACGCGCTTGCTGTCCGTGCTGGCACTAGAGATGGGGGGCGAAGTCGCGCACCGGGTGGCAGCATGCTTAGGCATTCGCGTGAGTGCAGATACACTGCTGCGGATGGTGCGCCAGCATGGTACGTGTGTTTGTACAAGTGAGCTGCGGAGTATTGGCGTGGACGATTGGGCATTGAAACGTGGGCGAACTTACGGAACCATCATTGTCAATCTGGAAACCCATCGCGTCGTTGAGTTACTTCCCGACCGAACAGCGGAGACCCTCGCTGCTTGGCTACGAAACTATCCGAGCATTGAACGGGTGACGCGCGACCGCTCAACCGATTATAGTGCTGGAATTCGGCAAGGCGCGCCACAGGCAGTCCAAATTGCGGATCGTTGGCATTTGCTGTTGAATCTCCGCCAAATGTTAGAACGCTACCTGACCTCGATTTACACCGAATTGCGGCGACTGCCCATTGCCAACGAGTTGCAGACTGCTCTGAGCCAAGAACGATCTGCCTTCGTTCGCACGCACGGCGAACGACGCACATCGGCGGAGAAGCGCAATGAACGCCTCGCCTTCTATGAACAAGTGCAAGCGTTGCGGCAGCAGGGTTGGAATATCGCTCAACTTGCTCAGAAACTTGCCCGTCATCCGGCGACCATTCGTAAATACTACTATGCGACCACTTTTCCTGAACGCAACCCGCATCGTCAAGGGAGAAGCATTCTCGACCCGTTTATACCGTATTTGGAACGACGGTTTCAGGAAGGATGTGAAAATGCCCAACAGTTGTGGCGAGAGCTTCAGCAGCACGGGTATCCCGGCACCAACCGGCAAGTGATGAAGTGGCTGCAGTTGAAGCGTACTCATCCGGCTCCGACCACACCGCCTGCCAAACGTCTTGAACCGCCCGTTTCACCTTCTCGTTCGGTGATCCCATCGTCAAAACAACTCGCTTGGTTCTTGGTACGCGACACAACCGACTTTTCCCCAACGGAGCGGCTTCTGCTAGAGCATCTTCAGCATCATGCTCAACTCGCGGATGTCTACACCCTCGCACAACGATTTGTGCGTATGGTGAAAACCGTGCTGCACCTGCTCTTGATGCTTGGCTGACGGATAGTGAACGGTTAGGCGTCTATTCGTTACACACCTTTGCTCTAGGGTTACGTCAAGATATTGCGGCGGTTCGTGCTGCACTCGAAACCGCATGGAGCAATGGACAAACCGAAGGGCAGGTCACTCGTCTCAAGCTGATTAAGCGTCAGATGTATGGACGCGCGAAGTTCGACTTGCTTCGTCTTCGCGTCATTCATCCTCCCTGACTTCACACAATTTGCGGATGAGCCATTTTATCGGGGGTAGACCACTAGTGACGATCAGCGCCTTATGACCGTCGGCAAAAACCCAGCGGTCGGGACTTTCAGAAGGAAACGTACAAATGAAACTCTCAATAAACCGACTCCCCACGGACTGGCGGGTTTGATATACATCGTCTTACACGCCTCCCTTCCGGTTGCCAGACATCGGTTCATCTGCCCCATTCGCTGAAGGGCACATGTGCGAATAGTTCGTGCACCTATTATGAGTTGGGAGACAGAGCTCGCAAGCTTTGCAGTTATCAGCGTAAAAGCGAATCTTTATAAAACAAACCGTTGTATATCTTGTTCATGAAACACTTTCGCATGCGCCTTGCCAGTCCACTTTACCTATCGAGGGCCAAGGCTTGATACAAACTGCGTTCAACGGTTGTTTGGATCTTTCGAACTGTACTCGATTCCCGCAAGAGAGCGGATGTGCCTGGTCTCCCAAGCTTTCGAATACTTTTCGATACGCTGGCCAAGCCAGTTTAATTGTGCTGCAAGACGTTCATTCTGATCATGGGTCATAGCATTGCGCCAATGAGTTTTTGCCAAATGCAAATGTTCCTGGAATAAAACCGCGAACTCCGCTTCTTCATGGTAAGTTGTTCGGCTTTGCCAGATTCGCTCAACGATCGCCATATGGATCCGTGCACTATGGTAATTCACGATAGAACTACCCTGTCCAAAGATATTCGCATCGTCCAATTTATGTTGGGCGTTACCAAGAAATCTAAGAATATCATCGCGATCTTGTGCAGATACATGGGTCTTTGATGCAAGCAGTGTTTCTACCCTTCGGAATTGTAGCCATCCCCAAGTATCGTAATAGTTTCGCAAAGCGATCTTTTGAGCTGTAAGCATTTGTCCATGAACCTGTGGATTATGCTTATAAATCATGAGCCGATTCAGTAATTGGATTGAGTTCTCGATCAACGCCTCGTTCGTCAAGTTGACAAATCCAGGATAACTCGGACGGTGTACATCATGATGATCTAACCGCAGTTCTACTCGAGTGTAGGCAATAGTGTTTGCGAGTTGGCAACGTTGCTGGATAATGCGTAGTACCTCGTGACATGCAAACTCTGCGATCCTGAGGGCTATGTGCCATACAATATTGACTCGTGGTTCAACTTTTTGCTGTTCTTCAGCATCTGAGTAGTTGATGTGTTGAGCTAGGACAACAGTGCTGTTATGAACCCATGGCTGTTGACGTAATGCATTAGCGAGCTCTACCATCAAATCTTGATTTAGAAAACATAGTGTCAACAGGAGCATTGCGCGTGTATTCTGCTCGGGAAACAGGGGGGCAAACTTGTCTTCAAGTTCGCTAATGACGCGCATGATATCCTTTCCATCAATTGATGCGCTTGAAGTTTGAATGGAAGTGTCAGATGGAATAGCCCAAGATTCAATGAACTTAACGAACGAGTCGAAATAGACTATCAGTTCAGGATCAGCAAGTCGATACCTGTATTGTGCAAAAAAACTTACTTCAAGACGAGCATCTCTAGCAGGGTTGTCTTCACTCAAAGTACTCATCTGTAAACCTTCTATCCAAAGATGTTCTGCAGTGGTCAGCGCTCCAGGGAACTGCAGTAAGCGTGACTGTAGGAGAGTTTCTAGGACACCAATTTGTCTCTTTTTGGCTATGGAGAAGGTTTGGGGGTCTAGAACTGCGCGTATGTTGCGCAGTGATGACAACACAGATTGTGCATCCTGAAATCGGTCTAGATGATCCAAGTGTTCAACAAGCGTTGAGAGTAAATCTACCTCATCATCACGGTGTGTTGTCCATGCCGCAGCTTGCATCAAATGTCCAGTTGCTAAAGATGATTTTTCGGGTATTGACATAAAAATCTCTGCCAGCTCCCGATGCAAATAAGCTCTACTCACGAAATTGCCTAAGCACTCCTGCCCCGACACTTTTTCCTGACGCCACATATGTTCACGATGGGAGCGATTTAATTTTGACATACGTTCATTCACGTACTGATGATACAAACTCTGCCATAGGTGTTCGAAATTGGTAGGTATCTTATCGAATGTTTCAGGCGCTCTGATTTTCTCAATAAGTGCCCTTATTCCTGTAGATTCTGTAACATTGCTTTGTCTTACGGTATCCCAACTCTCATGAAGATTTCTGGATGGATCTCGTGTCACAAGCTGGTTCCACAGCCGTGCAATTTTGGTTTCATCACCAATACGAAGATTTTTGCTTGGATTCGTTTCACGGTGACCTATAGACTTCAAAAAGTCAGTGTAGTTGTCAATGTTCGGTAGCCCACGTAGCAGTGGAATGAGTTCCGGACGAACCATTACTTTCTCCGAATTTGGTTTCGATAGAATTCTCCAATTGGCTATGTACTCGATAGGATCGTAAGGTGAAATAACCTGAAGCAGACGATACAACTCACTTGCTGCCTCGTCGTACTGGCGATTTCGTCTGAAAGCTGCGCTTGAACATACAATGCCAACTGATGCCGAGGCACTAAGTTCAATGCTTTCTGAACATCAAATTGCACCGTTGTGACATCTCGTTCTCGCAACGCCGTATAGTCTGCGAAATCTACCGGCTTATACTTACGATAGACTCCCATACGAGCAACTGTTTCTGGTTGATCGCCGAGCCTAAGGGTAGAGAACGCTTTCATGGCGTGTAGTGTGGCAAGGTTGTAGTGAAAATTGTAGGGGCTAACGCGGAACGGTTCATCCTTTTTTTGATTAGTCTTCCAATAGAGTTCAAACCAGTCGTTTGTGTGGTCAATCCCTGCTTTGGAGACCACTATTGCTGCCTCAAATGCCCAGGCCTCCATGAGCATACGTGCCGCAAAAATGGTGAGTTCGGTGTAGGTAGCATAGAACCAGCGATCAGCAAAAGTTGGCCCATTCGTACGCTCATCTGCTTGCTCTTTTGACAACTCGACCAATCGATCCTTAAATTTCGCCTTAGCGATTTTCCAGTTATCCAGTGTCGAGACAGCGAGTCTCAGCTTTTGCCAAGCATGGGATGTACCGTAAAGTCTGCCGCTTGCACTGATGTCTTCAAGTAACAAAGCCCATTGTTTCTTATGCAACTTGAACTGCGCATATATGCTCTCCAAGTCCGCAATAGATGTTGGCGTTTTAAACCCAGAAGCGACGATTACTTTCAACATCGGATCCTCGTTATCACCGAAGTCAACAGCGTCCATACGCCAAGCTAGCCAGAGAAACGCCTGAGCTGAAAACAATTTACTCTCATTACGCTTTATTCGTTCTTTATGTGCGTTCTGAGCATGCTCGCCTGACAACCATTCTGAAGGATTTGATCCACGATGCGTCAACCACCGTGGAAGCCACTTCTCGGATAAAGTATTTCCTCCAAGAGCTGGCCTGAATAGCATGTGCGCGGATCTTTCAAATGGTGTATACCAATTGCTCTGCGACCATCGTGTGAGGTAGCGTGGTCGCTGTGTGAAAGCATACTCAAGATGATTAACAGACTCACCTAGGAGCTTACGAAGCGCAGTTTCATCAAGGTTAAAGCTAGTGAACGGTCTGTAACGACGTTCGAGTAGCGCATCGGCAACCCCTCCAGCAATAATCCAACCGGCGAAGAAGTGAGCATCTGCTGTCCAAGCGATTTCGGGAACGTGGAATAAGCGTCGATTGACAAACTCCTCAGCACGTTGCCATTGCCCGGCCAAACAATAATTCTTTGCGGTATCTATCAAGGTACGAGGATTCTCGGGATGGATACTAAGCACATCATGATAGTAAGTGTCGGCCTCAATATGGAATGATAAGGCGCGCAACGCATCTCCAAGTTGATGTGCTGCAGTAGAGCGCGCTTGAAGTACACGACTAAGTTCTAGTTGATTGCCTTGGGAAACGTCGTCATTAGCATAGATACGAATAATTTCTTGATCGTAGCTACGAACTGCACGACGGAAATGATTTCGAGCGCGCTTATAGTCATTCCACCAGTAGCTTTGCTTCGATGCGTCATCAGCGCGTCCGACAAGTTCACGAATCCAGCGCGCCACTGGGTTTCTAACTTCATTTTCGTTATAGCTTCCGTTGGAGGATTGTGCGGGTTTGACGTCTTTGTAGTGCTTTGTGTATTTGCGTTCGCATAGCTTAGCTCGACGATAGTACATTGAACCCAGTAGGTGAAAAGCCTCGGGAAAATTTGGCCGTAGCCTTAAAGCACGTCGGCAATAATGTTCGATCGCTTTGAAGCGCGTGATGTCATCATCAAGAGTCTTCCAGTATCGATACACAGAAGCAAGTGCTAGGGTGTAATATGTCTCTGCGAGCGGTGGACCACTTGCCTCTGCTTGTTCAAGATGTTTCACTGCCTCATCAACTTCACCTAGCGCAAGAAGAGTTGCGCCAAGATGATAGTGGCCAATACCAAATGCCCCGCGCTGTGCTTCCTCGAATTGAATAGCATTACGATAAGAATCAATTGCTCTCCACCAGTTACGTTTGGTTGCAGCTTCAAGCCCGTCCAGAAAGAGCTTGAGGCTCTCCCAACTTGAGGCAAGATGGTAATTCTGTCCCAGCTTTAGAACTAACTTGATCGCCATTTCGTGAGCAACATTCCGCAGTGTTTGTTCATCGATATCGTCGGTTCGAGATAGTGAAATAATGACTTTGTCTACGGCGACAACCTGCTCACGTTGACGACTTAGCTCTATCCAAATCTCGATATTATTATCAGCGTGTTTGCGTACGGTTCCACGCACCTTAATAATCGCTAACAAGTTTGCTAGCAGAAGAAGAATCGACCCCCCGAGCTTCCCCATTGCATTGTTATCAAAGCTCGTGAGCGAACGCAATTCGTCAATGAATTGTGGTTCCTGTCCACTAGCAACAAAATGAGCCAAAGCAGATCCACCAGCAGCATGGGCATTGTCTACCTGACGGAGTTGCATCAAAGAGCCAATCTCACGCACTTCTTGCGTCAGCGTGTGTGCAAATTGTGTCGCTACTCCACCGAGCAAACTCCTCTCATCATCAACGCATTCAACGGTGAACGGCAGTACAACATACTTCTGACGATGTCGTATCGCCCACAGGATTAGGTATGCTAGAGCAAAGATCAAACCGCTCGGAAACCCAATCGACATAAGCTCAGCAAACGTAGGGAAATTATCAGTCCCACCGTTCGAAGTGTCGGTTCCCTGCACTTTTGTTCCGCCATTACTGGGTTCATTAACCAGTTGGTCATCTATAGGGTCAGTCACGGCAGTATTGCCAGTGTCAGAGACGGATGGTGTAGCAGTCACAATTGAAATCGTTGTCGGTGGCGCGTATAGACTATTTCGCGCTTCCGGAGTTGAAGTGAGACTTGCTGCTGATGGCACATCCGTTGGTATAACAGTCACTGCTATTTGTTGTGGACGTGCTGCACGCGCAGCTAGCTGTAAATCTTGAGTTAGTGCGATAAAACCAAGTTGCAGCAATGGGATAACAAAGAAGCCGACTAATAGCGCTAGCGGAACTCCAATGAATGGATTTTCAAAGGTAATAAACTTCTTGACCCAACGATTGGCCCGATTGTATAACGTTATCTCCTCAAGAGTAGGCGATGCAATGTTTCGCAGACTGTCATGGCGAACAGAAGTGAAAACATTTCGAAAGTAGGCTCGCTGGCGCGACCAGAAATGATGGGATTGTGCAGAGGCATACAAAGATGCAAACGCGCCAAAAGCAAACATTACGTTTAGGCTAGGTGAAGGTGGTACAGCTTTTCCATACCATTGTATTGCTACAATAACACCTGCACATGCCAGACAGATTGCTGCCCACATGGACTTCGAAACACGGTATGCCTCTTCCCGGGGATCTCGTGGTTGGTGTTGACGGACGATTATTCGTTGAGCTAAGTGACTTAAGCTGATGAGAAGATTGAACAGCCATGTGACTATGATCAGAGGCGAGGTTGGAGTAAAGGAAATTAGCTTGAGAAGAAGTGTGTCTTGTGGTTCGACTCGGATGTTTATATATATTAACACAATAATACAGGCGACCCCTATTCCTAGGATAACTACCCGAACCAGACCCTGATTCGTACCGCGTCGAACTTCTAGCATCAGAAAGATAGAAGCGATGACTGACAGAATGGAGATAATTATCAAGAGGCTTGTGTGTACTGATTCAATTAATGCCGAAATAAATAGGAACACCAGCGTGAAGCACAGGATCAGGAGGCCTACTCTCCCCATAGCACGTTTCTGTAGAACGAGGAGGATGGTGTAGAATCCCCAATATACAGTATGAACAATTGCGAATATATTCCATTCGAGTTCAGCATATGCTCCATCGCTGCGGTTGACAAAAAAGAAATAGGCTGTCAGCAGCAGGGAGATTAACGTTAGCAGCACGCGTCTACTTAGACCGGATCGCCATTCCGGCCTATTGATCGCAAGTAGTGATAAAACAATTGGTATTAGCCCAATAATCCATACAGAAATAGTGATGATCCATAAAATGTCGCCTGCTGCACTCCGCAAGAAATGAAGTGAAGATTCAACGATCGGTGTTTCGACGATTCTGGGCAAGGTAGGGTGAAGTTCCGCCCCTTCACGCAGAACACTTTGCACTAATCCACTAGACTCCAACAATTGTAAGAGAACTCGAGTCGTATGTACGAGGAGTACAATATACGCTGGGTAAATTATCAGATTAGAAAAGTTATGTATGAAGACGTGACGATCTGTTGTCTGGAAATGCGAATTGTACTGTTCTTGGTCCGCAGGATCGTACGGAGATATTTCTACCATAGCGGAGTTCTCTTAGTGTGTGAGAATGTAATATGAATACAATAATATACTCTAGCTTCTCAATTACCGAAAGTATCTAAATGCCTCATCCGATATATATGTTAAGAAAGCGGTTTGCGCCAGACATAGGGTTTGCGATGTTCATGCCAGTAGCGGGTCGCCACTGAAATAGCTGCTGTGAGTTCGTCCGCGTCTTCAAAATGAGCTTCACCCCGCCGGGTGGAACAAAAACTTGTCCTGAAAATAGCGTTGTTCAAACTGGTCAGGACTGAGATAGTCGAGTGCAGAGTGCAGCCGTTTGCGGTTGTACCAACCTTCCAGATAAGCAACCAGCTCGGCACGCGCCACCTGTCGGGAAGTAAAACGATGATCCGCACGTTCGGTTTTAAGGGTTCCAATGCACTTTCCATCAACGCATTATGATTCGGGTCGCCCATCCCGCTCATGGACATGGTCACCTCTTCACTCGCTAACAAAAATCTGCCGTTTGCGAAACTTCAGGCGGTTCACATGTCCCTCCAGCATGGCGTTGCTCCATGGGAATGCAAGCGCCGCCCGAACCGCCGCTTCATCCCGGAGAATGCCGCGTCCAAAGGAGCGAACTTCTTTCACCTCTGACGCTTGGCTGCATGCAGCCAAGCGTCAAAATCATCGATTAAGCGATCACGAATGATGTGAGCAAAATCTTGAGCCGTGCGCACGGCTTGCGCAATGTCGAGGTGGGACATTGGCAGCAGAGATTTCAGGCGTGCTTCCTGAGCGATCAGTTGTTCAGGACGCGCCAGGCTAATCCATGCTGCCCGGCGAGCAGAGAGATGGACACTGAGCGTTGGTGTTTGCAGCGCTCCACGTCCATACCGAGGCAGCTGTTGCTGCCGGCGGACTTGAGCCAAGAACGCAGCGACAGTCGAGAGTGACTCATGAAACCCATGAGCCCGTAGGTCACGCCAACGCTCCCGAACAGTCATTGGGAGGTCAGCCATCCAATGGTCAAGGAGATAGGTTTGGTAAGCGGGCACGACTTTGGAACGCTCGCGAATTGGGGCAACACGGTGAGCGCCAGAGATTTCCGCACCATCTTGCGATCCAATCCCGTTTCACGCGCAATCGCACTGAGCGAAAGCCCGTTTTCATGCAGCGCATGGACACGCTGGAAACGAAGCTGTCGTTGAGGCGTTGGTTGCAGGACCGTGTCTTCGCTCTTTCCAGCATCGTATCCCAGCGCAGCGGCAGCACTGTTTCGGACGAACCAAGCTTCCCTGCAAGTTGTTTCTGTTCCCGAGGATGACGTTCGAACACGCACACGAGCATTTCACCCGCATTCTTGAGCAAATGCCAGCGGTCAGCGATCTGGACAGCGTGAGGTGCTCCCATCCGTCCGCCCTCGGCGTATGCCCCACCGCGGTCGCGACTGATAACTTCTACGCCCGGGTGCTGACGCAGCCATGCCGCGAAGGTCTCTGCCTCTCGGTCAGGCAGGACATCGACCACCGCGTGACTTTACAAATCGACCAGCACCGTTCCATAACGCCTTCCGCGGCGCATCGCCCAATCATCGACCCAGAGCACGCGGGGTGTTGGGCGGCAGGGGGCAGATAGGCGATGCAATATCCGCAGCAGTGACCAGATCGTGGCGGTAACGTTTAGCAGCTTCAGAAGACGAACGGCACTGCGAAGCCCAACCGCGATACCGAGCTTGCTCATCACTTCATCCAATCGTTCGCTGCGTCGTCCATACGGTTTCACAACTTGGGGTAGCCGCTCGCTAAAGATCCGCTGTGGACAGTCGGACTGAGTGCAAAAGAACCGCCTGACCATCCATGTTGCCCGCTCCATTTCCTCACGTCAGGTTATTCAGCAGTTGGAGTGGTTATTTCTGCTTCGAGGATCTCCGGACTATGTGCGCAGCGACAATGGCCCGGAGTTCATTGCGTATGCCTTGCAACAGTGGCTGCAGGACCGAGCGTGCAAGACGCTGTACATCAAGCCTGACAGTCCGTGAGAGAATCCGTTTATCGAGAGTTTCAACGGAACATTTCGAGCTGACTGTCTCAACCGCTGGGTTTTCACCGATGGTCATGAGGCGCAGATTGTCACTGAACAATGGCGGCAAGAGTACAATCATCGGCGTCCGCATAGCAGCCGCGGCTATCTGGCTCCGGCTGCCATTGCAGAAGAAGTTCGACTCTCACTCTCTCTGGACTAGTCATAGGGGGCAGATCACCTTGACCAGCGCAATTTGGCAGATGCAGCCTCGTTTGGCAGTGTTCAGTAGCGTTCGGATATGCGCGTCGAACTGTTCCTCGGTTACACTGATGGGGATAGTGCTCATAGGAAATCACCCTTGGTCGGGTTTTTCTCTCATGATGCACTATCATCCCTCCTCAATCCAATAATTTGAATCAGTTCTGATTTATCGGTTCTTGCTTACTCCTTCTAGCTTGCGGAATCAGAACTGTTCTGTTCTCAGATATAGGGTACCGCGGTCAATTGCAGATTAGCATGTTTGAGAACGAATTTAGTGTGATATAGGTGGAGTAATTCCCCACCTGACGCGATTGCGCACAGAATCAAGACGCGCGTTTGAGTATAGCGTCGATTTCGAGAGTGTAGCTCGGTTTGGGGAGCAGAATTACATAGCGAGAGCGGGAACGAGACCCGTCGTCTCCGTCGAACAATATATGTGTTCAATGTCAGAAGCTCGGTCTGAAAGATCGGGCTTTTTTTATTGCTTCGCTTTTGTACACGCTAGTACGACAACAAATTACATCAGTTCAGGAAAACATGACAAATAGTATCAGTTTCGCAGGTTACTTACGAACTTGATGTCACTATCCAATCTTATTCCCTTTCCTCAGCAAACACACTCTCTACTTTGGTCTAGACTAAAATGACATTTGTCGTTGTACTGGAAAGACTTTCATCACTTGATTTCCGTCAGTAATGGTTGTAAGAGATGTATTATTTGAATGTGAAATATTCTTGGCTGTATAGATTTAATCATAATTGGCACAGAAGCTGGCACCAGTCGCATGTTTCCCCATTGTCTTGCTTCAACGTATGTGTGCAATAGGTGGCATTCCTATTTAGTACATACTCAGAGTCTCTAGCAACTCCTGCTCAAGGAATATTCAGACTAAGCTTGTGAAGAATCGATAGGCTGTTATAGGTCTCTCCCGTAGCAATGTAACCGTGATCCTAGTGTCGTGGTGTCGGGGATTTCTTCAAGGATGTTGCGAACGATGAGCTTTGACAAACAGATGCTTCAGCAAATCACAGACCTACTGACTCCCCTTTTCGTCAATGTACAGGAGCGCAGAAGGCTGCTCTCCCAAGCACTCGGAATCGACCATCCTCTCATCGGGCTAATCGACTTCGAAGGGCCGTCAAGCATATTTCTACCAAACATGATTGACCGACTTTTCCGGTATGGGAAATTGGATGATGGCCGTCCGGCACTTTGGGCACTTCTGGAATATGCGCGTTCCTACGTTGGGAAAACGCAAAAACACCAGATCGATGCACTTCGTCCTGACTTTGATCTTCCCCCACCTCCACGACTCGACCGCATATTTGTCTCCTACTCTCGCCAAAACGAGATGGATGCACGAAGAATTATTGGCGATCTTCGCGACGCTGGCCTTCGCGTATGGTACGACCGCGAGAAGATCAAAGGCGGCGAGAACTGGAGGCAAGCCATCGAGAGAGGGATTGATAGTGCCGACCATTTTTTGTTCTGCCTCTCTCCTAGCTCGATTCGTTCGGATTATGCCCGCGACGAATTACTGTGTGCGCACCAGAAAAACAAACCAATATATGTCGCGATGCTGGAAAACTGCCCACTTGATATGGGCTATCAGGATTTCGAAGATCTTAAGTGGTTACTACAGCTTCATATCATCGACTTCACGCAAAGAGAGCAATACGGAGCAAGGTTGCGTGAACTGATCCACTCGCTGCCCGGATACGCACCGCCTGACAGTTACTATCTGGAAAAGATTGAACCTCAGAACCTGCCGAATCCATTTAGAGGACTTGAGGTGTTCACAGAGCTTCAAGCATCGTTCTACGCCGGACGTGAGGATGAGATACAGAATCTCGTTGGTCGGCTCCAGATACCGGAAAGATCGCATTTACTGTGCATAGTCGGGACAAGTGGAAGTGGAAAATCTTCACTAGTACGAGCAGGTTTAGTGCCGGCACTTCGTGACGCGTTTCCTTGGTGGCGTAAGCTGATAGTCACGCCGGGTCAGAATCCAGTGAATGTACTCGCAGATGGGTTACAAGAACTTCTTGGATCCGCAACTCAACAAGATACTAGACAGCGGCTACGTCAAGAGATCAATGCGCTGGACGACATAGCCGCAGACCTCTTTTCCGGTCAGCCCGAAGAAGCCCAATTGCTGATCATAATCGATCAGTTCGAGGAACTTTTTATTCAATCTAGCAAGGAAGAATCCGAACACTTTATAGCGCTCCTACTAAGGGCTCTCACAAAGCCAACAAGCCGTGTTCAGGCAATAATTACCTTTCGGGCGGATTATTTCGGTCACCTCAGTTCCTCCTCAGAACTTGCCCACTTGATCGAATCCAACCTTGTGTATATAGCCGACATGAAAGTCGAGCAACTTCGTAGATGCATTGAACTGCCTGCACGAAGGGCACTGGTGGATTACGAGGAGGGGTTGGTCGAACAGATCCTTGAAGATGTCCGGGCACAACCCGGGGCGCTACCACTTCTCGAATATGCGTTAACCGCTTTGTTTGAGCGCAAAGTGGAACGATTGATGACATTCGAGGCATATCGGCAACTTGGCGGCATAGAGGGAGCGCTTGCAACTCATGCCCAAGAAATATACATGACATTCAATGCGCTTGAGAAAAAGACGCTTCAGCGCATTTTGCTGCGGCTAGCTGATGTGAACGAGGTGACAGTCACGAGGCGGCGTGTTCGACGCTCTGAGTTCGCATTCAGTGACACGAGCGATGAAGTAGTTCAGAAGATTCTTGTTCGACTGACTGATGCTGAAACGCGGCTTCTGGTGGCAACACTTCCCTTGAGTGACTCAGTAGAGCTGAATTTACCTTCTGCAGTAGAAAGCGATCCACTCTATGAGGTCAGTCATGAAGCAATCTTCCTGCACTGGCCAACCCTCCGCGAGTGGATTGACCAAGAGAGGGCAAATCTCCGCGCCCTCAGCCAGGTACGAGCAAGTCTGCGTCGCTGGCAAACCGGTTCTCATACGGTTTCCTTGCTGGCCGATGAACTATTGCTTTCAGAAACTGCGGAGATTGAAGATAGTCTACTTTCCCGGGGGGAAAAACAGTATCTTGACTTGAGCCAACTGCGAAAACTCGTACAGAGCAGCACAAACGATACGCCAGATCCATATAAGGAAATATCCTACAGGATTGAAGGGCTTGCTGCACAGGGAGTTGCCCCCTGCATCATCATAGATAGCATTTCACAGAAGCCCTTATCAGTTACTGCTATGCGCCGAGTCATTCCGCATCTGCAAGTACTCGCATCAAAACAAGAAAAGGCAGGCAGAATTCTACTAGATTGGGGATTAACCGCCGATACACGAGAGATCAGGAAAGAGGCACTAAAGTTGGTGGGCGACAGTTAAACCACAGGAGGCCGTACCGCTTTTGGTACGAGAAACGTCTCCAGACAGTCTTATTGAAACTCTATCATTCATAAAGGTTGCTTATGGGCTTCCTTTCAGAAGCCTCCCACTATTGACCCATCTACGAATTTTCGGATACATGCTGCGCGACTCGTTCTCAGCGCTCTGGCAGAGCACACTCGCAATAAGTGCGGTTGCGTCTCTCGGTGTGGCGCTCACCGTGTCTACAAACTTGGCGGAAATATATTCGCGCGGACAAGACCTAGGTACGTCGCTACGTGTACTCTTCTCTTTCTTATGGAGAGTCTTGCCTATGTCCGGACTATCTGCAGTGAGTTTGCTGCTCATTGGCATCTGCGCACATGGTTTTGCCCTTCTGCTTGCTGGCCAATATACGCAACGGATGCGCACATTGGGTGCATTTGTTGGGTCCAGTCTGGGCTTAGGTATCAGCTTTGGAATATTGGCACCCTTTAGTTCACCAGAGAGTCTAACCGACATTTTCGATCTGTCGATCGAAAACCTTTCAAATACATTTGCGGGGTTTCCGGTCCATGGAGCATTACTTGCAGCTGTTGCCCTCATCGGTATGCTTGGAGCAAAAATTCTGACCAGCTACTTTTTCAGAAAGCCTTTGTCTAGGTGGGTCCAATACATCTTTTATGCTCTTTCAGGCGGAACTGCAGCAGCGCTTTACGCGAGTCTTATGCTCCCAGCGGCTTGCGCTTATGCAAAGGAGATTAACGGATACAACCTATCGCTGCTTTGCCCAGCTTTGAGACATATGGGTGAACAATTACCCCTTGCGTATTTCTGGACTGGGGCACTGTTGTCGCTCAGTGTCATCGACTTGAATCTAGGATTGATTAGAGACAGGGATCCCAAACCACCAAGCACTCAGCGAAAAGGATAGAACTCATGTTCAAGCAGCGAATTCTACGCGTGATCAGCATTCTTGGGCTGTTGTTCCAGCTTGGAAACGCATGGCTGGTACAAGCCCAGACAGTTCTGAATTCACATCGTCCCACAACAGCGTCACTTTCGCCCGGCGACACTCACACATACCAATATATTCTCCGGAATGAAGGAGACCTCGTAATCATTGTCCATGTACATGAAGTGGAGGATTATGGAACGGTCTGGCTTCGATTGAAAGATTCAACCCCTCCATACAATGTCATTGCAGAAACCACTATTAACAACAACAAGTCATTTGGCTACTACGATGGTCAAATTGAGGTCGAGCTAGAAGAGCCCAAACCCTACAATATCGAAGTTAGTCTAGCTGGGGGTGATAGAGTCGAATACATGATCTGGGCTTTAGGGCGTCGGGAAAACAATCCCTGTCTAGCGCGTCTGCGCACAGAATCGGGGGACCTCTACTATCAGGACTACGGCCAGAACACGATTTTCTATCACCCTGGCGGAGATGACCTCAGTGATGGCTTTCATTTGATAAATACGCAAGACGTTTGGGCTGAACATGGAGATAACTACGGGCAAGTCTACATGACCACAAATGATTCGGCTGACTACGGCAACGCAGATACTCGTATTGAAATCGAGCCAATGGGTTGGATACGTCTTCTAGAGGCGCAGCTCTATATTCAATTGATGAATGGCTCTGCGCTCATTGACGAAAACACCCACACCTGCAGAACGGTTCTTATCGCGGGGTCCCTGCGAGCTGAGTATCACAGCCGGATTATCGCAAGCGTAAATGAACGGACAGGTATCACCGCGATAACCTTGAGAGATGGAACCCTGACCATCTTCGACCAAGGCGCAACTGTGAACGTTCCTCCTGGACAAGTTTACTATAAGAACGAACGCACAAATACATCGAGCATACGCCCGTTAAGTGACTTTGGATTGAGTTCGTTTCAGCAAGTCCGCGCTTTGGCAAGGCAAGGTCGTGACATTGAAGGTAATTCCTTCCCCGGTCGAAATTCGGTCACCATGACTGATCCAGACATCCGATTGTATGACACAGGAGCGTGGGGTTATAGGCCCCCTCCCCTCCCTCCCCCGACGCCTGTTCCTAACGCTCTGAATTACACACTTCCGCCCGTTTTTGGCTTCACTAACCTGATTTCGGGATTCGTACCAGATCCATACACGGTACCGGTTACGGGCGGGGGACTTGTGAATGTGTCGTATCTTCAGAATAACTGTGTAGGTTTCGCTAGTGAGGCACCTAGTTTCAGCGTCTATTACACGAGTGGAAGTTCTGGATATCTGCGGTTCTATTTTGTAGGCGCCGGAGACACAACTATGATCGTCAACTCCGCCTCCGGAGAATGGCGCTGTAATGACGACTCATCCGGCACATTGAATCCAACGGTGGATTTTGGGAATCCCGATGGAGATGGACCGCAATCTGGTCGATACGATATCTGGATCGGCACATTTAACACCGGCAACAACATTAGTGGAACACTGTATGTGACTGAAAGACTGAGTAATCATCCGTAGCTACAATTCGCCAAAACGAGTCAATCGCGCGTTTCGGTTGGCTCGTTTTACAGCAAAACATTTAATCAAAGTCGATTGAAGCCTTTGGGATCGGCTTCGGTATCCTCATTATGGGTGAAGCATCGAGGCGATGTACTATGAACGCTCACTCTTGCAGTTTACGAGTGAGCTTATCTAGGTCATTTTGATGGTCTTCACCCAATCCGGTACGTAACGTCTGCAGAAGTACTATGATTTTGTTGGAGCCGCCGGTTGCGTACAACTGAGTAACCAGGTGAGCAGCAAATTCAGCCGGAGTCCCACTTGTATTAATCATATTAACGACCGGTTCATTGAAGAAAGCCCGATTGATCAATGCCACACGGCTCGCTTCACTGAGCGTATGGTGCGTAATAACGTCGACGATCTGCTGGTAGAGAAGTGCGTCCATTCCAGCAGAAGCTGATGGCACAGCAGCTTGGTGTATTGGGTTTCGAGTTGGCATAGATTCAACCAACTTCGGATTCCCAGTATCAGTTCCCTTGGGCAGTGTCAAAGTGAGGAACTGTCCGGCCTGGGCATGAAGCAACTGTTTCACATTCACTGTGCGCCCTTCGTACTTAGCAGTAAAAAGCACCTCGCGATTTCGATAATTATTGGCATCAAGTCCAGTGTAGGAATACTCCACCCGTCCATCCTTGTCAGTTTTCTTGTCCGTGAATGGAACTGGGCCGATTATGGTCACGGACGCTCCTCGCATTGGTTGTCCCTCGTCTGAGACAACAGTGATAGTGATGTCGTACAGGTTATTCATTCCACCGGCATCATATTTCCGGCGGTTCTGTGCGTTCTGAAAGATCAGCGCAGCCCACCCTAATCCAACAATTATGGCCACCAACCCCAGCAACTGCGTCGTATTTTGAGTCGCAACAACAATGCCGGTCCCAGTGGCTAGGAGAATGAAGACTAGTACTATCGGGAAAATCTGTTCTTTTGGAACGCGGAGGAATCCAATTCTGATAATATCTATTTCACTTGGACGGTTTTCATCAGGGGTCTGCGGATCGGTGCTCATCATGACCTTCCCTATGATGACTCATTGAGGTTCTTCTGATAGAAGCATCCAGTATTGCGAGATTGTCGCTGCAGAAACGTGTTTGTATTGGGAGCGATTTCTCTTTGTTCTCTGTTCCAACTGATTTGATTGTATTCTACACACTGTGATTTGGCGAGTTACTTTGGTTCATGAAATTGGCTGCCAAGTATAATCCGATGACGGATCAGCATCCGGTCAATCGGCTCTAGATCAGATTGGGCTGATATCGACAAGATGTCTGACACCTTGCTGCAAGGCACAGATAGTATGATCATGCAATGGAAGATTTCGAACGCGATAGGCGAAAAATATAATCAGAATCCCTCCATGCTTGCTTAATTGGAGGAACAAGATATAGATTGTACACGGTCGTATACGAACCCCGTCGTCTCCGTCGAACACAATATGTGTTCAATTCATAAAGCCCGGTCTATCTGATCGGGCTTTATTGTTATTTAGTTTCTGTACGTACGGGTTCGACTAGCAAATCCAAATCATTCATCATATGCGCCACAGTCTTTCTTCAATCGGTATCAAGTTAACATCTTCGCTGAAATCCACATTTGCCCAATGGCTATATTTGAAAGTGTCCACTATGCACCATGGATTGGAATCCTTATCGTAAACGTTGTTCCCGTTCCGAGGTAGCTTTCGACATTCAGTGTCCCGCCATGCAGTTCGACGGCTTGTTTGGTGATGCTCAGTCCTAGACCGGTACCAGAAATGTTGCCGACATTGCCCGCCCGATGAAAAGGCTCGAACAGGTGCTTCAAATCTTCTGTGGGAATGCCGATGCCTCTATCTTCTACCGTCATCAGCACCTGTGCACCATCGACAGATAAAGTCAGCTGAACCTGGCTATCTTCAGGAGAATACTTCAGCGCGTTGGACACCAGATTGGTGATCGTCTGACGCATGAGACGTGCATCATAGGTCATGCGGATAGGGGCTCCGAGAACTGTATAAACTATCCGTCCGCGATGAAACGTCTGCCCCTCAAAATCGTCGACGATTTCCCGACAAAGCGCCGACACATCACCGGGTACTGGCTTGAATTCCAAGCGTCCAGACTGAATTCGCGCTAACTGCAGGATATCCTCGACGATTCCGTTAAGATGTTCTACCTGCTGCCGGATCCTGCCTAAACGCGCATCGATTTGCGCATTATCCATGCGGTCGCGGTATTTCAGCAACGTTTCGCTGGCGGCCAAGATGGCGGCTAGCGGCGTGCGGAATTCGTGCGACGCGATCGACACAAAGCGCGATTTGAGTTCGCTCAGTTCTTTCTCTTCTTGCAGAGCGCGTTTCAGTGCCTCTTCCGCCTGTTTCCGTTCGGTCACATCCTGCCCGATACCAATACTGCGTCCATCAGACAAGCGCACATTAGCCCAGGAAGTCACCCGTTCGCCACGATATTTTGTCTGGCTGTTGAAGTCGCGCCACTCTGACCCCGGTGAGAACATGTACTCAAGAACTTGCTGACGATACTGCGGATCAGGATAAAACAGGGCCAGAGAATGCTCAGCCGTGGAAAGGTCCTCAATCGTCCACCCCACCTGATCAAGCCAAGCCTGGTTGACATATTCGAAACGTCCCACCTGATCGAAGAAGCTGATCATCACCGGGATGTTTTCAACAATCGTGCGCAGGCGTTCTTCGCTCACATGCAGAGCTTCTTCTGCCTCCTTACGGACTGTCACATCCCGTGCCGAAGAGACGAGCTCCATGGCTTGACCACTATCAGGAGAGAAGATGACTTGCCCGGACGATTCCAGCCAGATGTAGTGGCCATCCTTGTGCCGAAAGCGGAACATCAATTGAGCAGCGGGGGGGTGTTGTTCCGATATAATGCTGACAATCTGCAACAAGTTGGATCGATCATCCGGATGGATATCATCCAAGCCATTGCGGCCAACCATCTCTTCAGGCGCATAGCCCACCACCATGCGACTGGACGGCGATACATACAAGTACTTGCCATCCAGGTCCTGGCGAATGACCAAATCCGTTGCATTTTCGGCGAGAAGACGATAGCGGCTTTCGCTCTCGCGCAGGGCGTCTTCCGCCTGTTTACGCTGGGTAATATCGCGTAACACCGACACAAAGTTGAAAACCTTGCCCGTCTCGGGATCGCGCATGATGCGTGTGTGAACCTCGTACCAGATGTAATGCCCGGCTTTGTGTCGAAGCCGAAACGAGCTGGTATAGGCGTTCTTCCCAGCGACAACGGCGTCTCGAGTTCGGTCGACGACCTGCGGATAATCGTCCGGATGAATGAATTCGCTGTGCGTCCGGCCCACGACTTCCTCTGGCAGATAACCGAGAAGCTTCTGGCATGATGGGCTGAAATACGTAATCCGCCGATCCATGGAAAATGTCATGATGATGTCTTCGATATTTTCCGCCAGCAACCGATAGCGAGCTTCGCTTTCCGCGAGGTCCGCTTCGACTCGTTTGCGTTCGGTAATGTCATGGACGGCCGCAACGAGCCCATCGCCGGGGATCGAACCGATGCCCAGGACCACGTCAACGTTAACGCCATCGGGGCGCTTGACGCTGACCTCCATCTGGGTAGACCGCTGATCGGTAATGGCCTTCTCAACGCCAGCGCGCACTCGTGCCACCGCCGCAGTATCGAGATAGTTGAGCAGGTTTTCACCCGGCAGTTCCGGCGAAGCATCAAGGAGCAGTTGATCGAAAGCCGGATTGGATTGCACGATGGTGAGATCGCGATCGACCAGCAGAATCCCATCGCGACTGTTGTTCAGGATGGCTGTGAGGCGATCATTGGTGGCCTGCAGTTCCGCCGTACGCTCGATCACCCGCTGTTCGAGTTCGGCATAGCTGCGAGCGAGCTCGTCCGCCAGCTGTTTTTGATGGACACCGAGCGCCAATTGTCGGCTGATTTCCAGCGCAATTTCTTGATAATCAGCAGTGAAGAATCCGGGAGTATCGGCTAATAAACCGAGCAGTCCGATCGGGCGATCCTGTTCTAGCAGAAGCACGTGTAACCCAGAAACCAACCCCTCATCAGCGAGCTTCTTTGCCTCAGGATGTACCGAGCTCAGTGGTCGAATGTCATCGATGATTTTCATATTCCGTGAGTCGAGTCCTTCAAAGGTAGAAGGCCGAATGGGCACGCGCGTCCCTTGAATCAGGGCTGTCTCCCCGGTGAGATCAACCGCAAAGAGGAGTCCTTCTTGCAAATTCGAATCAAAGACGCCGACTGTCGCCCGCTGGCAAGGAATGAGCGTGCGAATGTTCTTCAGAGCACCTTCAATCACGTGCTGGATCGGGCCGCCCTGGAGTAAGCCACGGTCAATGTCATGAAGGATTTCCAGCCGCCGAACATAACGCCCCAACGCTTCAGAAAGGTGCATCTGGTGGAGAGCAACGGCAAACTGGCTCCCCACCTCAACAGCGACATCTTGATGTTCCAGGGTGAAGAAATCAAGTGTTCTGGACGAAAAACCGAGCACCCCTATGCTAGCGGCCTGACCCCGCAGCAGCACCTGAAGGTGAGACTGAAACCCCTCTTTGGCGAGCTGCTTGAATGGCGGTTCGTCCGCGACATGAAGATTGTTGACGATCCGAGCCCCTTCCGCGTCGAACATCCTCATCCAGTTCGGCGGAATCGGTACGCGTGTGCCCTCCAATAACTCCGATGGATAGTCGAAATTGCTCGTATAAATAACAATCTCCTGGCGGGACTGGTCGATGAGACCCAGCCCAATCCGCTCGCAGGGAATGACACGCTGGAGGTTCTGCAGGGTGCTGGCGATAAGTGTCTTAATCGAACCGCCTTGAATCAAGCCCAGATCAATCGCATGCAGGATTTCCATACGCTGGGCATAGCGTGCCAATTCATCAACCAGCGCCGCTTTGTGCATTCCGATGGCCAACTGGTCGGCAACTTCGAGGGCAATATATCGGTGTTCATCTGTGAAATATTCCGGCGCGACCGAGTGAAAATTGAGCATGCCGATTAAGCGATTCTCGGAATACAGTCCAACCAGCAGAATGCTGCGAATCCCCTCGCGAAACAACGTTTGGAGGTTCGGGTTTGTCGTCGGAGTGGTATCCCGCAAGAGCACCCACTTGTCATTTTCCAGAGCGGACAAATAGGCAGGCATCACCGGATAAATCCCATGGGGATCGATGTCGGAGGGTTGTTCACTATGGACGGCCAAAAGTTGGAGCGTTTTGGTTTTCGCATCATAGCGGCCGATCGAGATGCGGTCACATGGGAATAAGCCGATAATGTGGTCCAGGGCGACTTGGGCCAGTGTTTCGAGAGAGTCGGCTGTGAGCATCGCTTGATCCAGGCGATGCAGGCCTTCGATCCGCTGCGCCAACCGCTGCGCTGCCCGTTCGGCCTGGATGCGCTTGGTAATATCCCGTCCAACGCCCTGGTATTCCATGATGCGACCGGACGTATCGAACACTGCGCTATCTGTCCATTCGATTATGCATTCTGTCCCATCGGGGAGTATGGAGGGATGCACCGATGTCGTTGCAGGCTGTTCGACGCTTAACGTTCGCACTTTGGATAGAGCTTGCGCACGGTCCGGCGCGGGAATTTTGTCAATAAAGATCGTACCAAGCAACGCTTCGGCTGGCTGCCCCTGCCAGAGGCTGTAGGCGCGATTGACGAACGTGAGCCGAAAATCGTTGTCATACCGACAGATCAGTTCAGTCTGCTCATCCACGATGTTTTGATAGTGTGCTTTGGCAATCTGCGCGTCAGATGACCGGGCAGTCAAGCGCCTAGCTGCCAGTTCCTGCCGCACCAACGCGATCAGGTGTTCCCGATCTGTCCACTCGACAAAACCCTGTGCGCCCAAACGCATCATCTCCACGGCATCACGAATCGTACCGCTTTGGGACACCACAATGAGCACGGCCCGGGGTTGGGCCGCCTGGATGCGCGCCAGCGCGTGCGTTGCATTGGGTAGCAACAGTTCAAAATCGCACAGGACAAGATCCCACATCTGGGCGGCCAAGGTGATGTCCCAGTCGTCTGACGTAGCGATCATCCGCTCATCGGCTCTGATTTCAAGCGCAGATTCGAGGGTTTCACGGAGCGACTGAGTCTCAGAAGAAGAACGATTTACCAACAATAAGGTCGCTGTGGGGTCGGACGATGCCGCTGTAGGATACATTATTTTCGACTACCCCAATTCTGAAAGCTATGGTGGTCATTATAGACAAGATATAGTTAATTCAATGTGTCGAAGATCACGATTCCGGCAGAATGCCTTCTGCGGCTGACGGTAACGGACGCTCAACGTGCCGTCTCGGCTCGACCATATTGCACTGCTCTTGCTTGGAAGATTACTGAGGTCTGAATGCGTATGCAGTATGCCGAATTCGAATTCAGATGTACACTTATGATCGAAATAGAGTTTTGCCTCTCCCCCTCCAGCTCATGACCTCAACCGTGATAGAAATTACTGGAGGCACCTACTTGGGTGGACTTTATGCTTCCCCTTGCAGTCCGCTTGTCGCAGTTCATTGCTCAATTACAGCGTTTCGTTAAGCAGTTCTTTGCCCCTGCTCGCGCTGAGCAACCTTTAGATTCGCTTTGGATCCAGCAGCAAATTCTGGACAACAGCCCGTATGGCATGATGCTGGTCGATGCGAAACAGCCCGATCAACCAATCCTCTATGTGAATCATGCTTTCGTCAAACTGACCGGGTTCAGTTCTGCTGAAGTCCTGGGCAGGAACAGTCGCTTTCTTCAAGGGACGGAACACAATCAGCCGGGAGCTGTGGTCATGCGGGCAGCCATCGAGCACGGCGAGGCTTGTTCCGTCGTCGTGCGGAATTATCGCAAAGATGGCAGTGCCTTTTGGAATGAAGTGCAGGTTGTGCCGATTCGTGATCCACAGGGTGTGCTCAATTACTTTGTGGGAATGCAAAAAGATGTTACCGTCCAGGAAGAAGCCCTACGCGCACTGGAACACAGCGAACGTCGTTACCACCAGATGTTCGAAAGCAACACGGCGATCAAACTGGTGCTCGATCCGGAAACAGGGAACATCAAAGACGCAAACTCCGCAGCCCTCAAGTTTTACGGGTATACGCGGGAACAGCTGCAGAGAATGCGGATTTCCGATCTGAACACGCTGCCCGAAACGGACATCCAGGAGCAGATGAAGCGCGCTCTAACGCGCGAACGTACGTATTTTGAATTTAGGCATCGCCTCGCCTCCGGAGAAATTCGGGATGTGGAAGTATATTCCAGTCCGGTTGACAGCCCTGATGGGCGGCGTTTGTATTCGGTCGTTGTCGATGTCACTGGTAAACGGCAGGCAGCGCTGGAGTATCAAGCCCTGTTCGAGCAGTCGAATGACGCAGTCTTCATTATCGACCTTGAAGGTCACCACAAGCGGGTGAATCAGCGGGCAGCAAATCTGTTTGGTTACGCGGTGGCAGAGCTGCAGGATCTGTCATTTCGTGAGCTGATCGTGTCCAATGAGCAGAACGAAACCCACAAAATCTTCGCGCGCTTACTTCAAGGAGAGCGGATTGCCCCCTACGAACGCACCTTCCGGCACAAAGATGGCACTCCCATCTACACCGAAATTAATATTGAGTTGGTCCACAACAGCCAAGGCAACCCCGTACACTTTCAGAGTGTAGTGCGCGACATCACCGAACGTAAGCGCCTGGAAGTCAGTTTGCGGGAGAGTGAAGAGCGAACGCGTTTAGCGTTGCAAGGCACATTCGCTGGAACTTGGGAATGGGAGATTCAAACCGGGCACGTAGTCTTCGATGAGCGGTGGGCCGAAATTATCGGTTATACCCTGCCTGAACTGCTGCCAACCACCATCCAAACTTGGAGCGATCTCGCCCATCCTGATGATCTGGACTTCTCAAATCAGCGATTGCAAGCACATTTTGCTGGTCAAACCAAGCAGTATCGATGCGAAGCCCGGATGAGGCACAAAGCCGGGCATTGGGTGTGGGTATTGGACAGCGGCTGTGTCACGGAATGGACGGAAGACGGCCGCCCCAAGCGCATGTTCGGTACGCACATCGATATCACCGAAAGTAAGCAAATGGAAGGTGCGCTGCGGGAGAGCGAAGCCAAGTACCGCCTGATCGCCGAGCATACCTCGGACGCGATTTATGTAGTGAACGCGAAACAGCAGATTCTGTACGTTTCCCCAGCGCAAGAAAGTATGCTCGGGTACAGCACGGACGAATTACTCGCGCTGACGCCCGAATCGGTAGCAGAATTAAATCATCCAGAGGATCGTTCTCGCATCATCACGCATCTCCGCGCTGCCGTGGCTGAGCAAGCGACGACCGTCAGCATTGAGCGCCGTCTCCGCCACAAAGATGGGCACTATATATGGAGCGAAGATCGGGCGACCTTAAACTATTCACCCACGGGAGACTACCTTGGCGCACACATTGTTTCGCGCGACGTAAGCGCGCGCAAACAAGCTGAACAAGCGCTCGAATTGAGCGAAACCCGCTACCACGCCGCCCTCGAATCCAGTATGGAAGCCTACTACCTGCTGGAAAGTGTGCGCGACGTTAGGCATGAGATTATCGACTTTCGGATTGTACAGGTGAACGGCAACGCGCTACGCGAAATGAGACTTTCTGAGGGCGAACTCGTCGGCAGCTTGATCTGTGAACACTTCCCGATCAACCGCACCAATGGCTTTTTGAGCGCTATAAACGCGTCGTCGAGACGAGCGAACCACTCGACGAGGAATACGAAGTTCCACCCGGCTACCTGGCATCAGGCTGGTATCGCCATCAGGTGACGCGCGTGGGTGATGGCGTCGCCATCATGAATCGGAACATCACCGAACGCAAACAGGCCGAATGGGCCCTCGCGCAAAGCGAAGAACGCCTGCGGACAATTGCTGACCATATTCCCATCATGATCAGCCTGTATGATCAGACAGGCGTTATTGAATACGCCAACCCCTTCTGGTGTGATCGCTTAGGCTGGTCATTAAAGGAGGTTCAAGCTATTGGCGATCCGCTGATCTTGTTCTTTCCAGATGTGGAGGAGCGACGACAGGCGCTTGAGTACATGCTCTCTGGTCTTCAGGGCTGGCGTGATTTCGAAGTGATGACTAAATATCACGGTCGCTTGCGAACTTCATGGTGGAATGTGCCCTTATCGGACGGGCGCAGCCTTGGCATCGGCCAGGACATCACCGAACGTTACCAGATGGAACAAGCACTGCGCGAGAGCGAAGAGAAATTCCGCGCGATTGCGGAAAACATGTCAGATGGCATTATCATCTTTGATGCCGCAAGTCGTCCACTTTACGTCTCGCCTAGTTATGATCGCCAGTATGGGTACACCGATGGCGAGAGTTTGACCCGCGACCCACACCGCCTCACCGACGTCCTCCACCCCGAAGACCGCGAGGCGACCGTCGCTGCACTGCGGAACGCAATCTGCAGCCATGCGGAGACCTTGACGTATAGTTACCGAACACGACACAAAGATGGGCACTACTTCTGGCGTGAAGATCACGCGCGTTTCAAATATGAGTCTGACGGCACATACCTCGGTACGGTTGTCGTAGCGCGCGATATCACGGAGCGCAAACGGATGGAAGAAGTCGAGTACCGACTGCGGTTGGAAAAAGACCGCCTGGCGATGCTCACGCGCTTCTTTCAGGAGGCGGTGCATGAATTCAGCACGCCACTTTCAACCATTGGCACAGGCCTCTATCTGTTAGCGCGCTCCAACGATGCGGAACGCCGCGCGCTCAAAGCCAAGCAAATGGAAGGCGAAATCGATCGAATCAACCACTTGCTGCAATCGCTTGTGCTAATCATGAAAGTGGAAAGCGTCGGCAGTGCCGAGGTTACTTCTGTGGATGTCAGCAGCGCGGTGCGCACAGAATGTCGTGTTCTTGAAGACCGATATCGCGGTCAGCCTTCCCTTCAACTTGACATTCAAGCCGATCTCCCCTTGATCATGGGCTATGGTCACTACCTGAATCAGGCGTTCCACGAGCTGTTGGAGAATGCGTATCGCTTTACCCCGGCTGAGGGAACGATTAGGGTCAACGTCCAGGCAGTCGATGATCATATACTGGTAGAAATCAACGATACGGGCTGCGGGATCGCTGAGGCGGATTTACCGTACGTATTTGACATGTTCTGGCGGCATGATGAAGCACACACTACACCGGGTTTTGGTCTGGGCTTGGCCATCGCAAAGCGCATTATCGAGCAGCATGGGGGGACAATCAGCGTTAGCAGCGAGATCGGGCAAGGATCATGCTTCAAACTCACGCTGCTTGTGCAGATGACATCCTAGTCTACCAGAAGGCTTAATTCGGCAATACTTCCCGCAATCTGTGGCTTCTCCTTGGCGTTCCATAGACGACGTTCTGGTCGTCCTATTCGTATTTTGCGAGCTTGGTTGTCGCCCTTTGTCACAAGAACGCTACACAGGTACCTCTGCAGTTTTACTTTCGATTCAGCTCGCTGATTGTACCTGTTATGTTTCACGCTTTCTCAACCACTCACACTTTAATTGCAATCCACTCACTTTTGGACCACGCTTGCTTATGTGGCGGAACAAGACGAAGATTGTACACGGTCGTATACAAACCCCGTCGTCTCCGAACTTACTATTTATTACAGATGTGCCAGCACTCTGTAAAGTCGACTGGATAGCGTTCCTCATTTCGAGGGGCGCTATTTTGTTTTCCCCTACGACGAGCGCAAAGTCGCCGTGCAGTACAATTGCGATCACGCGGTCATCGTAGACGAAGATTCGATCAACGATTTTGGCGATCAACTGCTTTTTCGCCTCAAGCGGGTTGTCTACAGTGTCGCATTCGCTCCAGTAAAGGCGGAAGTTGTCTAGTAAGTCAGCCGCTTCGGTGAGGCTGTCATAATCAAGCGGTCGCAGCGACTCCATCTCTTGTTCAAGCTGCTGCCGCTTTTCGAGATATTCGTCTTTCTCCAGCTTGCCCATATCCCACCGAAAATCAATGCGCTCGATAATTTCATTTATTTCCTCCATTCGCTCCAGCGCCGCCGCGTTCTCGATTTTGTTGCGCACAGCCTGTTCAATCTTCTCTTGGTAATCAGAGGGGATTTGAAGATCGGAGAGAATCGCAACGATTTGAGTATTCAGTTCGTTCTCTTGGACACCACTCTGTCCACAAGGCTTGTAGCCCTGAATGTGGGCAATGCAATGATAGTAGGCGACGTGGTACTGTCTATGGAAGTACGGTCGCATACGTCCGTAGTTCTCGTGGACTAATCCATGCGGCATATTCGCGCGCAGAATACGCGATCATATAGGATGTAAGTGTGCATGTCGCCGACTGTCTTGCGGTAGCGTTTCAGGTTCTCGCGAACGGCCTGACATTCGTCAAACAGCTCATCAGAGACAAAACCTTGATGCTTGCCTTCAAACCATTCTGTTCGATTACGTCGAGACATCTTGCCCTGCCCCAACGTCTTTTTGTATATGGTGTCGGTGTGTGGGACTCGCCCCGTGTAGGTCCGGTTCTGAAGCAGTTCACGCATCATCTCTTTGTTGATGGGTTTCTGCCCTTGCCGAAGAGACTGAATGTAGGGACGCTCATGCAACCACGCGGCCATATCCGCATCGCTAAACTCCCCAGTGGAATACAATCTGAATGCACGCCGCACGCGCGCAGCCGCACAATGATTGACATGTAGTCTAGGGCGCCGATCTGATGTCGCATCTGCAGCAATTACAAGATCATAGCCCAGCGGAGCGATACTTCTGTTGTATTCGCCATTTACCGCACGATGCCGTTTGTCGCGTTTTGTCTCAGTACTCAGATTCTTGGAATAGAATGCTGCATTGCGGCGGGGTTGGTCGGCATCGCGAACGCGATGCGGCGCTGCTGCTAGGCAGCGCCAGAGCTCTGTAGGAGCGGACAGGTGAGATTTTCGAAGTACTAGTTCTGTTCAAATGAAGTCGTAGTGTTAAGCGGCTGATGATGGTCACGCCAGTTCGGGAGCACCTGGATCCTGGAGTGCGTAGAATGCGGCTTTGTGGTTCATTTCGCGCAGAAGGCAGAGCTCATGCAAAATCACAAAGTCGATCAGTTCGACGGGTGCTTGGATAATCTTGCGATTCAGCGATAGAGTGCCTTTTGCCGTCAAACTACCCCAGCGAGCCTTCATGGGACGCACCACCCGCTTAGGGACTGGTACTCCCCAATGACTGATACGAGCGAAACAAATGCGCAATCGTTCGACAAAGATTCGGGATGCCTGAACATCGAACCAATAATCGACACGATGTGCAAGAGCAATTGGCAAGATCGGCTTGCTGATTTCAACGGATAAGGTTGTGCGCGACCGAGTCGCTCGTGCTACCGAGGGTTCGACTTCCTTCAAACGAGGTTGGCGACCAAGATAGCAGTACGCTTCACTACTGGTCTACCCCCGATAAAGTGATTCATTTGCAATTTATGTAAAACGTTAGACTGATCCCTAAAGAAGCAGCAGAATCTTCAGTCGATACTTCATACAAAGTGCGGATTATCCACTTCACGCAGGCCGTCCAAAGTTTTTCATTTGACAAAGAGCCAGCTTAATTATGGTTCAAGGTTGACACATTATAATCTTGTTTGCGAACAAGCAAATCACTGCGACAGCAGGCTTTCTAGCCCTAATAATAGATGAAGCATTGGTTCCAGCCTACCACCACGCTGCTGATGAAACTCTACGCTTTGACGAGCCGAGAATGGCTTATTATGACTACAAATGGAGTTCGATCGCCGCCCGTCGCCTTAGTTCGATCAACTTCCCTGACAACGTGATGACTCTGCCTCGTCCCATCGTTAATCTTCTCACTCGCCAGCGCTGGCTGCTTGTCGCGCTGGTGGTCGCGCTGTTCTTTCACGGCGCGCTGCTGCTGGCCGGGAGCTACCGAGGCACTTATGACGCCTATGTGCACATCTTCTTCGGCGACCACTACCGCCGCGACTGGTTCAGCCTGTGGGATACGCGCTGGTACACCGGCTTCACACTGGTGAGCTATCCGCCGCTCACCCACCAGTTGATCGGCTTGATCGCCAAGCTCACGGGCAACCTGACGACAGGCTTCGTCGCCGTGATGCTCACCTCCTCGCTGACGACCACGCTCGGTGTGTACCGCTTCAGCCGCCTGTGGATCAACGAGCGCGCCGCAGGCTATGCCGCGCTGCTCACCGCCTTCAGCAGCAGCATCGCGGAGACGGTGCACGTCTTCGGTCAACTGCCGACTATGTTCGTCATGGGCGTGATGCTCAACGCGCTGCCGTTCATCTGGTCGTGGCTGAAAGACGCCCGCCTGCGCGATCTGATTCGCGGGTGGGCTATGCTGATGATCGCGGCGGCGGGGCATCACGTGACCACGCTGTTCGGCATGGTGTTTTTTAGCGGTCCGATCATCGCGACGATTCTGCTGTTGATGTTTCGCACCCCGCGCGCCGACGAAGGGGAACGCGCGGACGAACGGGTTTCCCTACACACTTTGTTCCGGTGGGGTGTGCGCCGGGTGCGCCGCGTCTTCCCAACGCTGGCGCGAACGGGCGTGTTCGGCGTCGGCCTGATTCTGATCCTTGTGATCACGGTGCTGCCCTACTGGCTGTGGAGCAAAAGCGACCCGATCACACAAATCAGCATTCCGCACGCCAGCCGCGACAGCTTCATCGTCAACAGCGCCGCGGGCCTGATGTTCTTCCTCGTGCCGTGGGGTGTGCAGCTCATCGCCTTCCCCTATGCGCTGTATAAGGGCTTCGGCTCGCGGAATTGGATTCTCGCTGCATCGTTTGCGGGCTGCGCCTTCCTCGGCACAGGCGGCACGACGCCGCTGCCCGCCTTCCTGCTCAAAGGCGCGTACTACATCCTAACACTGGATCGCTTCACTTTCTGGTCGACGATTCTGATCTTGCCATTCGCCGGGCAGTTCGTGGAAAGCCTCGTGCATGGGCGGCTCGGCGCGTGGATCGCGGCGCATTTTGGCGCGTGGTGGCGCATCGGGTTCATCAGTGTATATTTCGGCGCATTGATCGCGGTGGCGCTGTTCACGGCCAACCTGACGCAGTTCCGCAAGTTCCAACCCGCGCCGCTCGATATGACGCCGATTGTGGAATTTCTCGCCAAAGACAACCACGATCATTGGCGCTACCTGACGCTCGGCCTCGGCGATCAAATGGCGTGGCTCTCCGCGCAGACGACCGCGCTCAACGTGGAAGGCAATTATCACAGCGCGCGCCGCCTGCCAGAAATGACGAGCACGCCCGTCGAACGACTGGACGGCGCGAAGTTCACGGGCATTCCCGGCTTAGGCAGCTTGCAGCAGTTTTTGACCAACCCGCAGCGCTACAACCTCAAGTACGTGTTCTCGAATGACGCCTTTTACGATCCGCTGCTGTATTTTTCCGGCTGGCATCGCTTGGGCCGCCTCGACAACGATGTAATCGTGTGGGAACGCTCAGACGTGCCGCCGCTGCCCTCGTCGATTCCGGTGCAGGTCTACCCGACGTGGCAGCGCATGATGTGGGGTATTCTCCCGGTCAGCAGCATCGTCATTACGCTGATCGTGTTCATCGTGACCACGCTGATCGTCCCCGGCATCCGCTGGCGTTCTCGTCTGATCGACCGCATTCGGCGCATTACGCTCATCAATAACTGGCTGTCCGATGCGCCCGGTCTAGCCCCCGAACCCGGCGGCGACTGGCAGTTCTGGATCAAAATTGTGCGGCGCCTCTTTCCGCGCATCAACATCAAACCGCTGCCGCACCGCGTCATCTATGGCCTCGGTTTGCTGGCGCTCGTCGCCGCGATCGTCATGGTCGGCTTCCTGACCTTCCGCCGCACCGCGTATGCGCCAGAGCGCGTGCTGCTCGACTACTACGACGCCATCGACTTCAAGCGCTTCAGCGACAGCTACGCGTATCTCGACACCAACCTGACGCGCGAAGAATACCTGCGCTGGCTGTCGCTGCGCGGCGGGCTGGTGGCATCGTTCGCCAAGCTCGACAACCTGTACACAACCATCACACCGATCGACGCGACGCATGTGCAAGCCGACGTAACCGCTGAATGGGTGACCGCGCTCGGCACATACCCGCAGGAAGTCAGCTATCAGCTCAACTTGACGCCAGAAGGCTGGCGCATCCAATTTGATGAGGAAGCGCCACCGCGCCCACGCGAAACGTTCGTCGCCGCGCCGACCACCGACTGGTTCCAGAATTTACCGCTCGGCACTCTGGACGAAACGGCGCTCACACGCGGCGTCATTGACCGCTCGTTGGTGAGCGCCAGCCCAGCAACCGTCGTCTATCGCCCCGAAGAACTGGTCGGCTTTCTGCCCACCGGCATCGACGCCAACCGCGCGGGGCGCTTCTACGGCATGATCAGCGTGATTGGCTGGGTGACGAACCGCGATCCCTACCCGGCGGACGTGACGATCACCGCGATTTTGCGCGGCGAACACAACGAACGCCTCGCCGAAACTAACACGATGGACGTGCAGCTCCATCAACTGCTGCCCGGCGAAACGACACCGTACCGCGTTGACTTCTTCGGCGCGGAGGGCAGCGAACTGATGGAGATTGAGACGATAGCGTCGGTCGAACTAAACATTCGCGGCGTCCCCACCCCCTACAACCTGTCCCGCCAGCTCACGCTGATCGGCCCGAACGAGCTGTATAACACGGGGGCGACAATGGTCGACGTACCACGCGTGCTGATCGCGTACATGGACGATGATCAGAACCTGACGTGGGTCGACGGCTACACGCTCGAACTCTCGATCCCGCCGGATGATCAGCTGATTTTTGATCTGCCCGCCGTGCCGGACGACTTGGAAACGCTGGACATTCCGGTGACTGTGGACGGACCGCGCCTAGCCGACTGGGTCCAGCCCGATACCATCACCGCGCCAATCTATCTGCTGCCCTACGGGTTCACACGATGATGAGGCTCTGGCCCACACCCAAAGTCTGTAGGGGCAAAGCATGCGTTGCACCAACGGTTCTCATCCTCCTGCTGGTTGGAGTCCTATCGACACGCTTGATTGCTGCACAGGACACGCCGACCGTGATCACGCTGGATGCGCCGTGGACGATCACTGCGGGTGATGAGTGGTCACTCACCGTGATCATCGATGGCGCGGCGGCCGGTACCAAAGCGGACACCACCCTCATCACGGGATTGCGCCGTTACGACGCCGAACTCACACTCGGCTCCGGTGGGATCGCGCGGTGGGACGTCGGCCCGGTTGCCAGCGCGGGCGCGGGCGTCGTGATCGTGCGCTTCGGCGATCAGCAGGTGCGCCATGCGTTGATCGTGCAGCCCGCCCCCGCCGAGACGCTGCAAGCCTTGACGACCGCCAACAATCTGCCCGCCTATGGCGAAGGCCAAGGCATTGTGATCGCGCTGGTCGAAGATGCATGGGGCAATCTGATCGAGCACTGGCTGCGCGCCACCATCACCGCCGATTACCCGGCTGCTGACAGCGAGTCGTATCCGCTGCGCTATGCGAGCGGCCTGTTCTGGACATGGCTGCGAGCGGCGGCGAACCGGGGCGCGTACTGCTGACCATGAATGTCGATGCGGCGACCGATACGTTCGAACTGAGGCAGGTTCCCGGGGAGGCACAGTACATTCTGCTGCACACCTCGATGCGCTGCCTCGAACAGACCGACGGACGCGATGTGCTGACACTCACTGCGCGTGTGACCGACTCGCACCGCGAACCTGTCATTGATGGCACACTGGTCACGTTCGCTTGGGAAGATGGCAGGGGTTCGGCGTCCGTCGTCAACGGGCAGGCGACGCTAGAAATCCCGGCGCGAGCGGGCACGTATCAAGCCCTGACCGGAAATGTCGTTTCGAGCCGGATGCGCCTGGGAGCCTGCTAGCATGTCCAAGCGCCGTGCCAAGCTGATCATCTTCCTCGCCGCCGCTCCGATGCTCGCTGTGCTTGGGCTGGTCGCGCTGCGCGGCTTGAGCACGTTCATCGCCTCGTTTCAGGAAGGGGCGAACCCCGCATCGATCTTTCACGGCGCGGAACTGCGCTTGCCCTACTCGGATCAGGTGTTGTGGCTGGACGATTTAGGCGATACCGGTCACACGCCGACGGTGGCGCAACGCGAAGAACTGATCGCCGCGTACTGGAACGCGTGGAGCGCGCTGGAACGCGCTTACCTCACGGGCAACTCCGACGATTTGACAACCTACTGGGCAGGCGGTGCCTACGAGCAGCTGCACATCGAACCAAACGGCAAGCTGCACCAGTCCACGAGCGGGCATCAACTGCGCCTGCGCTTCTTCGCCGACGATGGCACAGTCGCCGCGCTCGACGATCTCGATTTTCAGATCACGCAAACGCTGGACGGCGAAACGCTCACGTTCACAGCCAGCGCCGCCGTGATCCTCACGCTCGATAACGGCTACTGGCGCATCCGGTCAATCAGCGTGGATTACGCGGGGTAATCCTAAAGACGAGGTCTGAGCGTGCTTAAAGCGCAGCCACTAAAGCCGCTCCACTCGCCCGCGGACGCGATAAATCGCGTCCCTACGAAAACACACTCGGTTTGGCCACAATTTTGTCTCCCCTCTCCTATTTTCGGAGAGGGGCTGGGGGTGAGGTCAGACCTACGGCACGAACAGCTTCAACCCGGGGATGCGCTTGATCACAGTGACAACGCCGACCGAGAGCACGAACGTCAGCACGGCGGTGAGCGGAATGCCGATCAGCGTGCCGAGCGTGTAGCTGTCGATGACGAAGCCAAGCTTGCCGCTGCCGAGCAGTTCCATGATCAGCATGTGGACGAAGTACACGCCGAGGCTGCACGACGCCAGATACAGCACGACCTTCTGAAAACGCGGGAAACGCGCGTAGATATCTGCCCATGGCAGGCTCTTGAGGAACAGGAACATCCCCGCCGAGACGATCACCATGTTGAAGCCCTGATTATTCAGGAAGAAATCGTCAAGCTGACCGTCTTTCGCCATCGTTAGCGCGTAGGTGCTGTACTGCGTGAACAGCAGTGCCCCGACGACGATCAGCAGCGTCGGCAGAATCTGCTTCGGTTTCAGGAACACATCACGCAGGTAGTACCCGCCGATGAAGTAACCGACATAGTTGGTCATGACGACGAGATCGAGGTTGATCTGCATATTCAGGAGGCGCGAAATCGTCGGCAAGAGCGTCCACGCGACAAACCACACAATCAGGAAGTAGCGCAGGTTGGCACGGGTGGCGCTCTGCACGTATACGCGCAGCACGGGCGTCGCCAGATACAGCCCGAGGATCATCTTGATGAACCACAGGTGATCGTAAACCACGCCGCCGAGCAGCAGGCGGATCATGTCTTCCGGCGCGAGCTGTTCGCCGCGAAAGACGACGCGCCACGCCAGATACACCGCCGCCCACCCGAGAAACGGGATCAACACTTTGAGGAAGCGCTTCTTGAAGAACACGCCCAGCGGCTGATCTTTCGAGATGCCGAGCAGAAGCGCGCCGCTCACAATGGTGAAGATCGGCGGGCCGCCCTTCGACAGCGCATGGTAGAAGTTTGAAGTCCACCAGTCCGTCAGCGAGATGGTGTTGTAGTGCGGCGCGAGGATCGCGGCGACGTGAATGAACACCACCAGCGACATGGCATACACGCGGATCGGTTCGATGTAGAGCAGTCGCTCCGCGGCGCTCGCCTTCGTACGAGCGACCGCAGGCGCAGCACTGATCGGAGCATCCGGCGCGGCGACCGGGGGATCCAGCGCAATAACGTTGTTCATGGCTTTCATGACGAGCGCACCGTGAAGTCTGTGAAGCTAACCTGAGCGAGTGAGGTGGTGAGTCCGAGGTAGCCGCCAGCGCTGAGCAGCGGCACGGCATTGGCGACGGGTAAGCCGTCCAATTCGACGAAGTACACGCCGTTTCCGACCTTGACTGTCAGGCTGTGCGGGTTGGTCTCCGGGTTGGGAATGCCGAGCGAGCCCTGCGCGACGAAGCCCTGCGCCGGGTCGAAGTAGCCCCAGACCAGGGTGGACGCATCGACATAGCGCACGAGCTGACCGCCCACGGTCGATTCCCGGTTGGGAACGTTAAACACGATCCCCGCGCCGACCCCGGTCACATGCTGGAAGCGCGCGGTGATCTCCACCTGGCGGCTGTACTGCACGCCGTTCAGGAAGACGAAGTCGTAGCCATCCGTTTGCGCCTGCACCAGACCCCCGTCAGCAAATGACCAGTTACCGCCGAGACTCACCCAGTTCGCCGGGTCGGTGAACAAGCTCACCGGAGTATCGGCAAACGTGGGTGGCGTGACCGTGACCGCATCGGGCGAGGCGGCCGTGAGCTGCGGGCGCACAATCAGCAATGCCATCAGCATATTGGCGATTAGGTAGACCCCAACCGCCATCCCCAACCCGCGCACGGCCGTGCGCAGTGAAATCGTTGTCTCCATGCTTTGTCCTTGTGTCAGTGTTTGGGAGCCCAACGCGTCAGCAGCTTCTTCAGTTCGCGCAGAATGAGCGGCTTGCTCACAAAATCATCCATGCCCACTTCTTTAGAACGCTCCATCCAGTCCGCGTGATTCAGTGCCGTCATTGCGATGATCGGCACGCGCGCCGTCCCTTGCTCAGCTTCCAACGCGCGAATGCGGCTCGCGGTCTCAAAGCCATCCATTTTCGGCATCATGCAGTCCATCAGGATGAGATCGTGACGACGAAACGTCTGGGTATACACGAGCAGCGCTTCTTCACCCGAGGTGACAGCATCCGCCTTGTAGCCCAATGCGCTCAGCATATCGAGCGCCAACTGCCGATTCGGCGCATCATCTTCGACGATCAGCACACGCACGCTCTTGGGTTTCGGTTCGGGGGTCGCTTTGACTTCGGCCACGGGGGACTTCGCGGCAACGCCCAGATGCAGCGTAAACCAGAAGACCGTGCCTTCGCCGACGATGCTTTCCACGCCGATTTTGCCGCCCATCTGCTCGACGAGGCCGCGCACTATGGCCAACCCCAAGCCCGTGCCGCCATAGCGCCGGGTGATCGTGCCGTCCGCCTGCGTGAACGGCTGGAACAGGTGCGGGAGCTGATCCGCCGGAATGCCGATCCCGGTATCGCGCACCAGGCAGCGCAGGGCAACGGCGTCACCTTCTCGCTGCAGCACTTGCAGCACCAGCTCAACCTCTCCCTGCGCGGTGAACTTGACCGCGTTATCCAGCAGGTTGAGCAGAATCTGCCGGAGTCGCACCTTATCTGCCAGCACGCGCGGCAGAGACCGATCCAGTTCCCATTTGAGCATGACTCCCTTGTCTTTGGCGCGCGGGTTCACCACTTCCAGCACGCTTTTGACGACATCGTTCAGGCTCATCTCCACGGGGTCGAGCACAATGCGCCCCGCTTCAATTTTCGAGAAGTCGAGGATGTCGTTGATAATATGGAGCAGATGCTTGGTCTCGTTATGCAGGATACCGACGAGCTCTTTGTGCTCCGCCGCCAGCGGCGTCAGCCCGAGCAGTTCCGCCGACCCGAGGATGCTCGTCATGGGCGTGCGAATCTCGTGGCTCATCATGGCCAGGAATTCCGACTTGAGGCGAACACTTTCCAAGGCGCGGTCACGAGACTCCGCCAGACCCAGTTCCAACTGCTTAAACTTGGTCACGTCGCGAATGATCCCGACGATACCGATGTAGTCGCCAGCATCATTGCGCAGCGGGATTTTGGTGACCGTGAACCACTCGCGTTCATCCCCCGCGACGATAACAGCCTCTTTGTCGATGATCGGTTTGCCCGTTCGGAAGATTTCGACATCTTCATCGTCAAAGCGCGTAGCGACATCCGGCGGGTAGAAATCAGCGCGGGTATGCCCGAGCACGCCGCTCGGTGCAGTTTTGCCCGTTGCCGCGGCAAAGGCTTGATTTGCCACGATATAGCGGCCATATTGATCGATGATATAGATCTGCTCGGGGATGGCGTCGACCAGCGTATTGAGCAGATGCCGCTCGCTGATCAGGAGCGCTTCGGAACGCGGTTGCTCGCCGAGGTCGCGGATGATACTCTGGATGTAAATCGGCAGTCCAGCCTCATTACGAATGAGGCTCAACCAGACTTCGCCGGGCACGCGCGATCCGTCCGGACGGATGAAATAACGAACGTATGGTGTCACCACCTCACCGTGCATGAGGTGCTGGAGGCGTTCCTGTTGATCCGGGAGTTCCGCTGTACTTACAAAAGTTTGAATGGGCAGCCCAACCACCTTTTCGCGGGGCACTCCGATCAGGAGTTCAGCCCGCGCGTTGAGGTCGATGATTCTCTGGTCGAGCGAGAAGGTGAAGACAGCGTACACTGGAATCGGGTCATGCGCGTTCACCGAATCATAGGTCGCGCCCACCGCTTGCAGGAATGCCTGCCACGCTTCCGCCGACGGCGGAGCATCCGCCGTCAGTCCCAGCGTGCCCAGTTGATGGTTCAAAAACACGTTCATCGTTTAATCCGCCAACAGACCAGCTACAGTTTGCATAATCATCTGCGAACTGGAGGGCTTCGTTAAGAATGAATTCGCGCCCATTTCGCGCGCCGTGCGCACATCTTCGTCCCGACCGCTGGCGGTGAGCATGATGACCGGAATGTGCTTGTAGGTTGGACATTCGCGCACCCGGCGCAGCAGGGTGAAGCCATCAATATCCGGCATCGCGATATCGAATATGGCAAGATCCACGGGTTCCGCTTCGAACACAGCGAGCGCTTCCGCGCCGCTAGTCACGCCAGTCACCTCATAGCCAGCCGTTTCGAGAATCTGTACGATGATCCGGCGCGCGACCACGCTGTCATCGACTACAAGAATATGCGCGCTCATCAGAAAACCTTCAACGCGTCGATCACCGTTGTTTTCATCACAAACACGCGGTCGAATTTGGTCAGGTGAAAAATGCGGCGGGCGTCATCGCTGCGAGGTGAGACGACAGCCACATCGCCTTCCTTCAGGCGCGCATTCTTCAGCAGGCTGATGAAGGCGGCCATGATCGCGCTATCCATAAACGCGACCTCTGACAAATCCAGCACAAAATTGTAGAAGCCCTGGTTCAACAGGTCCTGCAACCGGGTGCGGAGTTCGGGCGCGTTGTTAATATCCAAACGTCCCTTCAGTGTGACGAGCGAGACCCGAACGATGTGTTCGGCAACCTGCATCTCCATAGCGCTACTCCCTTACTTGAATGTCTTGATCATGCGCCACCGGTTAAACGTGCCCGCGCACGTGTATTCCACCCGATCCATCAGGCTGTACGCGAGCATCAAGCCGAGACCATGTTCCGGCAGCGCGTCTAGATCCGGCTCGGCAACGGCGTTCGGGTCAAAGCCCGTGCCGGTATCCAACAATTCGAACGTCATACAGCGACTCTCAGCCGCATAGTAAACAGACAGTCGAATACGCCCATCGCTCCGGCCTGCATAGGCGTGGTTCACAATATTGACAGCGATCTCATGCAGCGCGAGCTGCACATTGTAGCGATCCTGCTGGACGGTGATGCCGACGCGCTGGAGCGTTTCTTCCACGCACACGCCGATCACCGCCATGAAGGCATTGACTGCCTGAATATCGAGGGTGAGAAGAGGTTGCTCGTCGTTCATTCAGCACTCATTCGCTTGATTATCATGAGAGTCTGGTCATCGTCTTGCGGACGTTGATCGCGGAAATAACGCACCGCGCCGAAAAATGCCGCGGCGCTGTCCTGCGCGCTGACCGCGGCGGTCTTCTCCGTTAAATGGAGCAAACGGTCATAGCCGAATATCTCGCCGGACGGAGCGAACGTTTCGGAGAAACCATCGGTCGCAATTACCAGCGAGCAACCGGGGACAAAGGGCAAGGTGTGGTCTTCACAGAAGTTACTGGGCAGCGCGCCCACCGGCAGACCATCCGCTTCCAATAGCTGGGCACTGGCTCCGGGAGCATGATACAAAACGGGCGAATGCCCGGCGTTCGCAATCGTGATTTCCCGGCAGTCGGGATCAACCCGCGCGATGAACAGCGTGGCAAACACGCCGATTTCCGTGAAATCATCGTAGAGCGTGTTGCTTAGGTGCTCAATCAGCGCGCTCGGCGAGGATAGCTTGAGCGCATCGACCGCGCTGCGCAACGCCGACCGCAGCATCGACATGATCAGCGCGGCAGGTACCCCCTTGCCGGACACGTCCCCAACCACAAACAGCTGGTTGCCGCAGGCACTCTGCAGAAAGTCATAGTAGTCGCCGCCCACCGAGAGCGCGGGAATCGAGCTGGCGAAAATATCCAGCCCCCTGACCGTCGGCGCACGCCGCGGCAGCAGGTACGACTGCACCTGACGCGCCAGTTCCATCTCTCGATCCGCCCGCTCACGCTCCAGCGTCTCGCGATAGAACACGACTGTTTCTAGATGGGCAGCGGCTTGTTCAGCCACCGCCGTCATCAACTTGATGTCGGGCGAATTGAATATACGCCCCTGCCAGAGCAGGACCGCGCGCAGTTCACCGCGTATTTGCATAGGCAGGCAGAACGTCGCCGCGTATTGTTCATGCGTGCCACGTTCCAGCGTCTGCAAGGCGACAGATTCCAGCACGGCTGAATGTTCGTAGGCGGCAGTGTGAAAGCGATGCAGCGTCTTGCCATCGTTAAACAGAATCGCCGCCGCGCCGACCTGCAGCATCTGGCGCGCCGCGTCGGCAATGGCGCTCAGGGCAGCCTCCAGCTTGAGGTGAGGGCGCAGCGTGTGCTGCAAATCGTAGAGGGTGAGCAGTTGATCCTGATGCTCGACCAACGCCGCCGTGACGCTGTCTACTTCCCGATCCTGCGTGAACAGCGCCGCCAGCAGATGCGCATCCGCTTGTAAGTGCGCGGCCTGACCGGGTGCGACGCCCCCCCACACCAGAGCTTTGAGGGTGGGGAGAGTGGACGCTGTGGCGGTCAAACCGGGGTTTTCGGCTGGTAAGGTTCTCGGCAGAGACATGAGCAGTTGATCGTCTTCGCATAAAGCAAATGCAGACGCGCCGGCGTCGAGCCACGCCCGAGCGAGCGTGTCGATTTCGGCGCGAAAGTGTTTCCAACGAATCACGGCTTGGCCACCATCAAAGCTTCGACGGCATCCGCTTCGCTCGGGTAGATGTTGAAAGCTTTATCCAACCGCGTCAGTTCAAAGATGATGGTGACGGGCTGCTGCAGGTGCGACAGGTAGAGGTCGCCGCCCTGTTCGCGGCAGCGCTTCATACCCCGCAGCAGGCAGGCCATCGCCGCCGAGTCGATGAAGCTGACTCCGGCCAAATCGATGACGACGCGGCAGGCCGCCGCCGAGACGTGAGCATCAAACCAACCGATGATAGCGGGGACTTCAAACGCATCAAAGCGACCGGACAGCACGAGAACTTCAACACTACCAGCAACGCGATCTTTGAGTTCCAATTTACTTGGCTCCCTGTTTAATAAGCTGCTCAAAGTGCAACAGATACCAGTCCACCACATCGCGCATGGGAATCCCGCGCGCGGCAGCATAATTCGCCAAACCAAGTTCCCGGCGATGATCCGGGTCGTCGATAATGCGGGCGATGGCCGTTTCCAGACTCGCCACATCTTCCGGCTGGAAGAATTCGGCGCGGTAGCCTTCTTCGGTCACCAGATGCGCGAAATCGCCGATATTCGGCAGCACCGCGGCTTTCCCATAGCTGCCTGCCTGATGCAGCACGCCTGAACTGCCCGTGGTGCTGCTGTACGGGAACACGACGACCGCCGCCTCGTTGAAGATGCGCGGCACATCATCTTCCGCGACGTAGCCCGTATAGCGCACATCGGGCACGTCGGCGTATTGCTGCCGCATCGATTCGAGATACCCCGCGGCATTCGGGCTGTCCGTCCCAGCGATCACCAATTCCAGCGGTTGTTTCGCCTGCCTGCGCAGCCCGCGGAAGGCTTCAATCAGCATGTCGACGCGCTTGTACGTGCCGAACTTGCCGAAGGTCATGATCTGCGCGGCGCCCGGCGGCAGGTTGAAGTCGGGTTCGGGCGTCTCTTCAAACACGCCATGCGGCGCGAGGAACACGTTCGGCGCGCCGTACTTCTTCTCCAGAATGTCGACATACAGCGGAATCGTCACCGCGATCAGGTTGGAGGTGAGCAGGAAGCGCGTGAACACCGTCCCGAAAATGCGGATCAGCGCCGCCTTGATCGGGTTATCGCCGAAGCCCGCACTCTTGAGATCGACCGTCTCGGTGATGTTGTGCAGCAGGACCGCCGCGGGCACACCGGACAACCGGACGAGCGGCGCGGCCAGCAGCCCGAGCGACGCGGCCACCGGGCTGCCCCCAAAGGTGGCAAACTGCAGGTTGAAGAACACGATATCCGGCTGGTGCTGCTTGACGGCGCGGCGAATGCGCAGCGCATTGTCGAGCGCGCCGAAGCGCCAGCACACCTCCACTTTGACCGGGACGGGCGCGTCCTCAAACTGATACTGATCGCCGGGGGGCAGCTCGTCGACGAGCATGATCACTTCGCTGACTTCCGCCTTCTGGCGCAAGTGCCGGACGAAGTGAAACGCGTACTCGTTGAGCGAGCCTTTACCCGGCGGATACGTGCTGACGATGGCGATACGCATTGTCCCGCTCCCGGTAGATTCCACTAAGGCTGTTGCGTTGAATGGTGACGATGCTCTGCAGGAACCGTTTGACTTCTTTGCGCGTGTCCACCTTTGAACCGGGCGCATCGACCCACGCGACCGGGACTTCGGTCACTTTGTAACTGAACTTTTCCGCGAGGAACAGGATTTCGAGATCAAATGAGAAGCCATCCTGCGTCTGCATAGTGTGCAGATGCTTGGCGGCACGCTCGGTGAACAGCTTGAAGCCGCACTGCGTATCCCGGACGCCGACGCGCATGCCGTAGCGCACGAGCAGTCGCAGCCCACCGCTGAGGATGTGGCGCAGCAGCGACTTGTTGCCTTCCGCTGCGCCTTCCGCCGCGCGTGACCCAACGGCGATATCGAAGCCCTCAACTTCGACTTTGCGCAGCAGCTTGGGCAGTTCTTCGATAGGCGTGGAATTGTCCGCATCGGCGAACAAGACATACTGTCCGCGCGCCGCGAGAATGCCGCGCCGCACCGCGCTCCCCTTGCCGCCGTTCTTTTCGGCGATCAACAGATTGAGGTTGGCGAAATTGAGGTCGCGCACCAGTGCGACCGTGTTATCCTTCGAACCATCGTCGGCGACGATCAGTTCCCAGTCAAAACCGAGATCCGAAACGTAAGAGGCAATCGCGCCAATGGTGGGCACGATGCGCACTTCCTCGTTGTAGGCCGGAATGACGACCGAGAGTTTGGGTTGCCCCGTGATGGGCGTGAGTTTCCAGTGTTCGTAGTTTTGATACGGCATTAACAGCTCCCTCTCCTGTGACGGTGCCTAGCCGATGAAAATCCAGTTGACGAAAATGGTGGTGAAGATGCCGAGAAAGACGCTGAACCCGACGAGAAGCGCCCGATCCAGCACGGTATGGCGTCCCCAGTGCGCGAGCATCATGAAGAATGGGAAGATCACGAGCACGTAGCGCGTCAGGCTGCCGCTGCCGCTCGACATCGGGATGAGAATCGCCAGCAGCACATAAATGCCGTAGCCCGCGCCCATGCGCCGCCAGATCGCCCATGTGGTGAACAACACGGCGAAGAACGCGCCGAGATCGAGCAGCACGTGATACCAAATCTCCCCGGTCAGGAAATTCTGCCGCAGCAGCCCGCCGAGATCCCGCAGAACGATGGCGACCGGGCCGAGCATCTGCCGTCCCCACGCCGACTGCGTCGTATTGAACGCGAGCGGGTCGCCGAAGGTGCGCCACAAAAACACCATATAGCTGACCATGCCGAGCGGAATCAACGCGATGATCAAGAGTTGGGGCCAATCTTTGCGGATGCCATCCCACAGGTTGAGCCATGCCTGCTTCTTATAGATCGTGGCCAGCGTCCAACCGTGTGCCATCAGCCATTCGTAGATGACCAGACCTGCGACCAAAAAGCCGACGATGCGCGACGCCGAGCACAGAATACCTGTCACCGCCGCCCAGCCCCACTGATGTTTGCGCGCAAAATACGCAGTCGCCGTCGAAAACAGCAGGAAGGTGCTTTCGGTGTACACGGCGCTGAAGAAAAAGGCGGTCGGGAAGGCGGCGATATAGAAGACAGCGCGCGTCGCCGTCCCGCTGTCCTTGAAGATGGTCTCAGTGAGCCGGTAGAGGAAGATCAGCCCGAAGAACAGGTACACGTTGCTGACCAGCACGCCCGCCGCAAGGTTCGACCCGGCAAACGGCGCGAGCAGGTTCATGCTCAGCGGGTAGACGGGGAAGAACGCAACCGACGACTGCTGGCCGATCACGAAACGGTAACCTTCTTCGGCGATGCGCAGGTAGAAACCACTGTCCCACCGCGCCCAGACATCCAACCAGACGTTGGACGGATTGACATGATAGAGCCCGTCGCCGCTGATGCCCGGAATGGCGATTTCGGCGATATAGGCCGCGAAGAACACAATCGCGCGGGTGATGAGGAAGGCGGCCAACGGGCGCGTCACCCAGTGGTAGCGCGGGTCGTTCAGCTTGTGGAGCAGCGTGCCCACCCCATGGACAGACTGGTTGAATTGGCGTACGGCTTGCATCGCTTAAGCCTCCGGCATGGTGAGCGTGAATTCGGAGAAGCTGACCGGACCGCGGAAGCTGACCAGACCGATCCAACCGGACGCGCGGTCCAAGGGCACGCTGTTGACCAGCGGCTCATCGTCCACGCTGATGCTGTAACTGCCTGCCATGACATCAATGGTGAGGCGATGCGCGACGCTCCAATCGAGATCGAGTCCTGCCCCGCCGAGGCCGACAAACACGCGATCTGCGGTGTAGCTGCCCCAGAAGATCTCGTTGCCACCATTGGCGAAGCGCACCATCGCACCGAACGCGTGGTTATCGCGTTCGGCCATGTGGAAGACGATGCCGCCGCCCGCATCGTCCGGCGCGGCGCTCAACTTCACGTTGACGCTCACGCGGTAGCTTTCTCCGGCGATACCCGTCCCGGCGAAATAGTCGGTCGCTTCTGCATCCGACTGAATAGTGACGCCATCCTGCGTTACCCATGTCCCGCTCACCCCATTGAAGTCAACTTCGGTGGGGGGCGGCGTGGGCATGACGGTGGCTTCAGCGGTCGGCGCGGCTTGCAATGCGCGCACTTCGACGCGGTCAAAGGCGACGACAGACTGCGCGGCAGCCAGCCCAACCGCGCCCTGACGGGCGAAAAGGGGCACACCCGCCGCTAGTTCCGCCCCATCCAGGCGCACGGCGTACGTCGTGCCATCGCTGCTCACGCTGAGCGTGTGCGCATCCGTACCGGGGTCCGGTACGGACACGCTGCCCTGCCCGACAAACGCGCCGGTTTCGTCGAAATAGCCCCACATCAGGAATTCGTTGTTGTCGACGTAACGGACAAGGTGCGCGCCGTTCTTGCTGCCGGGGTTGGTGAGGTTGAACATCACGCCGCCGCCCTTGCCCTGCAGGTGGCGGAACGTCGCATCGAAGGTGAAGGCCGAGAACACCTGATCATTCGAGGCGAACAGATCGAAGCCTTCTGGCTGCGTCTGCACATACGCGCCGTCTTGATAGCCCCACGTACCGGCCACGGGCGTCCAGATCGAGCCGGTACCTGCCGGATTGTCGAAGTCATCGGCGAAAATGACATCGCCTGCTGTGAGCGACTGCGCCGTCGCTTCCGGTGCAGCGAGCTCCGGCGCGGCGGTCGGATCGAGTTGGGCAACCGGGGCATCTGGCGGCGCCCATACATCCGCGGCAAGGTTGTCAAAGCCCACCTGTGAGGTTGAGGTGATCATACCGAGGCCGCCGCCCTTGTAGACCAGCGGAATATCGCCCGCGACGGGCGCGCCATCGAGCGTCACCTGATAGGTCTCCGCGCCGACGTTTACACCTAACCGATGCCAGTCGGGGTCGTTGCGGAGCAGGTTGGTCAGCACGCTACCCTGCCCGACGAAATTGCTGTCGTCAGCAAAGTAACCGTACACGATGTACAGGTTGCCATCATCTCCCACATTGAAGCGGAACATGTGCGTCGCCTGCCGGCTGATGTCCTGCTGTGCGTTGAACAGCAGTCCACCGCCCATGTTTCCGCCCAAATAGCGCAGATCCGCCGCGAACTGATAGGGCTGATCTGCCGGGATGCGAATGGGAATGTAGGTGCCGAGGTCATAGCCGCTGGGGCTCATCTGGATCAGCGCCTCATCGCGCTGTGCCCAGTCACCGCTGAAGTTTCGGAAGGTCACGGGCGCGGCGAAGGCTTCAGCATAGGGTAGGGTGTATAGTGGGGCGAGAATGGTATCGGCGTGCGGCGGTGCCAGCCGCAGATACAGTCCGAGGTTCAGACCGATCAAGGCCAAGCCCGCAAGCGCGAGAGGGAGCCAGGTACGAGAGATGGAGGGTCGAGTGAGCTGCATCCAAGAATCCGCTCGTATAGAATGATAATCTATTGAAATCTTAGCATTAAGAATGCACGAATTGAATTAAGGTCGCCAACTTTTAGCGAATAATTCACATTGCGGAACGGGGCACCGTGGGTTGATCCGCCGTCCGTAACGCCTGCCACAACACGCCGATCACCAGCAGCAGCATGATGACAATCTGCACGATGATCACCGCGGGCAAGGTTGCATGGAACAGCAAAATACCGATAATCTGCGCCACGCCTGCTGCGAGCAGCATCCACGCGCCGCCGCCCACATTGAGCGCGACGAGATAGGTCATGGCGACGTTGGCAAACACGAACAGCGATGCGGCAATCGTGTAGGTCGGCAGGAGCGCCGCCGCCGGGAGGTAGGCGTCGCCGTAGAGCAGCCCAAGCACTTGCGGAGCAAACAGGAACGACACGAGGAACAACGCCCCGGTGAAAACGCCAACCACGCCCATCAAGCCGAAGAAGATCGGGCGAGTGGGTCGTCCAAGCGCCTGCTGCCGCGCGACGGCGGGGAGCATGAGCAGCATCAACGGCGTCGCGCCGAAGTACGCGATGCGGCCTAACACGGTCACGGCGGCATACTGTCCGGCTTCTTCCGGCGAAAACAGCGTTTTGACGAGCATGAAGTCGCTGTTGGTGATCAACGTTTGGCCGAGCAGGCTAATCGCGACGAAGCCCAGCAAACGCATCCACTCTGATTGTTCAGACGACGCGGAGGCCGTGGCTGGCAGCTTGAAATGTCGCAGCCCTAACCAGCTCACAAACCACGTGATAATCATCGCCTGCCCCAAACCCCACGCCGCGCCATCGACACGCGTGCTTACGGCGACGATCAGAGCGAGGCCGACGCCAGCGCCAAACCGCACCACGCCTTCCGCTAGATATGCTCCCGACAGCCAGAAGTAGCGGCCTGTGCCCTGCAGCACGCCGCGATCCAGCCCCATCAGCACGAACAGCGGCGCAGCGATGATGACGGGCAGCAGCAGTTCCGGTCGTGTGATCTGGAATAGATTGGCGAACGGCTGTGCCCCGACGATCAGCAGGGCGAGGGTGCCCAGCGCCAGCCGGAAACTCCAACGGCGGCCAAACTGAATCAGCGCTGCCAGCGCTTCCTCTTCACCACGGGCAGCATAGGTCGCACTGAAGCGCGCGCTCACCGTCTGGATCACGCTCGGAAGTAGGCTGATGATCAATTGAATGGTGATGAGCAGCGTGATCTGGCTATATTCGGCCGGCGTGAGCAAGCGCCCGATCACGAGGTTGTACAGAAAATTGAGGCCGTTGACGCCCGTGGAGATGAGCAGGAAGATGACGCGCCCGCTGAGCAGCGCCGAGCGTACGCGCTGAACGAGCGACACACGCCCTTCGGCCAATAGTTCGACGGCCAACCAGTCCATGGCGGTCTGCACGGTTGCCTGCGCCTCTGCCGCGTGCAGGCTGTCCGGGTGCAGGCGAGCGATCACCGAGAACGGATAAGTATAGGGCAGCGGCAGAATCGGCACTTCGAGCGTGAAACCGCCTGTCTCCCGAATCAGCCGCCCATCCTCCGATGTGTACCAGAGCGCCCCGGCGAGGCGCGCGTGCGCATCCTGTTCGGAGAGCGGCAGGCGCGGCGCATCCGCTGGGAAGTAACCACCAGCGGCGGTCAGCGGTAGCACGCGCAAGGCGTCGGCGCTTTGCCGGGTAAGCGGAATGGTATCAGTGCCGACCAGCAGCCACCCACGCTCAAAATCGACCTGTTCCGGCGTGAGCGCGAGCGCATTTGCGGCGGACAAGCCGTTGAGGATCAGCAGCAGCAGGGCGCGTTCGGTTGGATTCAGGAAAGAGGGCGTCAGATTGGACGGCTGGGGAGTCATGAGACTTGTCGCAGTGTAATCATGTGAATGTCTTAATCTTACTCTATTATAGTTTCAATTAAACGCTTGAAGGATTGAGGATTTGTCGGTAAACAAGATAATGTTCAGAAAACTGGGCTGGCCCCGATAGAATGGCTCATCCGCACTTTGTGTGAAATATTGATTGAAAATATTCTAGATTGTGGTTCTCAGTTGGAACTGGTTTACCATTCATCTGGGGTAGACCAATCCGTGTGAGACACGGTTTTCGATACTTGTGGAAATCCACTACACCGATTACACCAAATACCATGTCCCGTAGGGCGTTCATTACCTGACGTTATTCCTGATGCATGCGAACTTGTTGATATGATGCCAGGTCTTGTCGAGACAGCTTATCCTGACTTCCCACACAGTGTATCAACCGTAGATTGATACTCGTAAACAAAGACTCCCGAAATATCAAGACGCGCGTTTGAGGATAGCGTCGATTTCGAGCGTGTAGCTCGGTTTGGGCAGGAGAATTACATAGCGAGAGCGGGAACGAGACCCGTCGTCTCCGAACCAGCTATAAAGAGCACCCTCAGATTGAGGGTGCTCTTTTGTTTTCTCCCAACAGCTTGGCAGAATCGCCAGGAAGTACAATCGCCAGAATCTGGACTGACCCGGTTTTGAAGGACGTTAAGCGATATGGCCGACAGCTCAACACCGCCAGCCAGAGTTCATTGAGACGGCTCTTCAGATTATTCGCTGCTGCCAGCCCACAACATGGTATAACCCCAATCCGTCCGGCGCGGCGCAAAGCAGTCATCACGGACGGCGTGATTGAGCGCGACGGGCTGACCACCGACCTTGATGACGCGCAATTGATAGTGCCCGACTCGACACTCCTCTGGCATTAATTCGACTGGCGTGTTTGGGTCAAGAGAGGTGAACAGTCCATTGTCATCAAAGCTGTATGTACCGCTCGGATAGCCTTGAACCGCAACAGCTGTGGTACTTTCTACTGTGTCACCAATTACCCATGTGCCGTCCGGATTGTAACGGATGAAGCCTGGACCGGCGTTAAAGTAGACCGACCACACCCCCACAATGTCCTCCGCTTTGGTTGCGATTACGTCGCAAATCGTGGTCGAGGTAACATCCGTCGGGCATGGCATCAGCGGTTCAAGTGGGACGGGCGGTAATGCGGCCGCCACGCTGAGTTCTGCAATGACCGACTGCCCCTCATACTGGAAGCGATCCCGGTTGTAATCGAAGTCGATTCCAGCGCTCGGTTCTGGCGGGGTATCCTGCGCGAAAACGAGCCCGAAACTCAAGCCCAGCGCGATAAGCAGCAGAATAGCAACCAAAGAACATTTCTTCATCGTGAATTCCTTTTATAAGCCGCTGATACCTCCTATTGAACCTGCATGACTGCTTTTCACGAAGCACTTTGTGATACAGTAACTGATACAGAATTGATACAAAGTGATTATACCGGTGACATTCAGAGAGACGGAGGCGATGATGAACGCCAGCGTATCGTTCGGCCAGTGGCTGAAGCAGCGGCGCAAAGCTCTCGAGCTTACGCGCGAAGCGTTGGCGCAGCGAATTGGCTGTGCCGTGGTCACCCTCAACAAAATCGAGGCGGACGAACGCCGCCCGTCCCACCAACTCGCCGAACTCTTAGCCGAGCACTTGAATATCCCATTGAATGAACGCCCGGCTTTTATCAGCTTTGCCCGAGCCAAGGCCGGGAAAAATGGCGCGCTCGAGAATCCGCTGTTTTACTCGCCCACCAATCTGCCTGCACCGCCCAATCTCTTGATTGGGCGAACGGCCGATGTCGCGGCTCTCCGCAAGCAGTTGCTGCAGCCACAGACGCGGTTGCTCACGCTCACAGGGCCGCCGGGGATCGGCAAAACCCGCCTGGCACTCCAGCTCGCTGCCGAAGTACGAGAGGATTTTCCCGATGGAGTATTTCTGGTTAGCCTCGCTCCCGTCACCGATGCTACCCTGGTCCTCACCACGTGTGCGAGTACGCTGGGCGTACCCGAAGGCGGGCCGCAAACCCCGCTAGAACGGTTGAAGACCTTTCTCCGCGATAAACAGCTCCTGCTGGTACTCGATAACTTCGAGCAAGTTTTGGCGGCGGCCGCCCACATGGCCGATCTGCTCGCTGCCTGTCCGTGGCTGAAGCTGCTCGTGACCAGCCGCGCACCGCTCCGCATTCGACCAGAACGACAATTTCCGGTCACGCCCTTGGCCCTGCCCGATCTCGTCCAGCTACCCGATGCCTACACCGTGTCCCAGTATTCTGCCGTGGCGCTCTTCTTGGAACGGGCGCAGGCGGTCACGCCGGAGTTTGCGCTGACGGAGGCGAATGCCGCAACTGTCGTCGCTATTTGTGCTCGCTTGGACGGCTTGCCGCTGGCGATTGAACTGATCTCGGCACGCATCAAGCTGCTGCATCCGGCGCAGCTGCTGGAACGGCTGAGTGGCGGTTTGTTGCTGCGATCTGACGGCCCGCGCGACTTGGAACCGCGTCATCGCACGCTAAATGCAGCGATAGAGTGGAGTTATCACCTGCTCGACCTGGAAGAGCAAACCCTGTTCCGTCGGTTGGGGGTTTTCGTAGGGGGATGGACGCTGAAAGCAGTGGAAACCATCTGTATGCAAAATCTGAGCTTAGACCCGGTGGATGGGTTGGCTTCGCTGCTGGACAAAAACTTGATCAGGCGGGAGGCACAATCCGATGGCGGGCCGCGTTTCGCGATGTTGGAAACCATCCGCGAGTATGCATTACAACAGTTTGGTTTGAGCGGTGAAGCCGAGCTAATAAGTAAACAGTATGTCGCTTATTACGCAGCGCTTGCGGAAGCACACAACCTAGAATTTGGCGGATTACAGCCTAAGCTGACATGGGATCTTCAAGAAGCCGAACACGCCAATTTCCGTTCAGCGCTCACGTGGTGCCAGAATGCCGGAGATAGCGAAACTCTGCTGCGGTTGGCGAGTTCCCTGCGCGACTTTTGGTCGAGGCGGGGTCATATGCGCGAGGCAAGTGTATGGCTCGCCGATGCCCTCGCACGCTCTAGAGACGTTGTCCACACCAAGCTGTCGGTTCACGCCTATCAACGCCTTCGGGCTACCGCGCTCGAAGAACTTGGACTGATCGACCAGTGGCTCGGCGACTTGGACGCCGCACAGTCACATACTGATGAATCCGTGGCACTCTGGCGAGAACTTGGGGATCAACCAGCGCTTGCGGAAGCAATTAGCGTTTATGGCATGGTATTTGTTTTACGAGCAGATGTCGAGCGAGCCAGACCGTTGCTAGAGGAGAGTCTCGCCCTGTTTCGTACGCTCAATAACTTGAGCGGCATCAGCCTGACTATCTACTTTTTGGGCACACTGGCCTATCTCCAGGGAGAGACCCAACAAGCAGACCAGCTCTGGGAGGAGAGTACCATTAGCACAAGCGCGGCAGGCGATGTTTGGCAACTCGCATCGATACTGGCACAACATGCAATGGTCGCACTGGATCAGCAGGATTACGAACAGGCGCGCGCGTTTAGTCAAGAGCCTGACGTTGTTTCGAGAAATGGGCGAAAGCTGGCAGGTTATCCATGCGCTCGAAGTAACGGCATCTCTGGCAGCGTTACAAGCGCAGCAATCGATGGATAGTGAGTCGCGGTTGCTTCGGTCAGCGCGCATTTTCGGCGCGGCAGAAAGACTGCGCGACATCTCAGGCGCATTAGTGTTGTCGTTTCAACGACGTTCCTACGAACGCGGTGTCGCTACACTCCGCGCCCAACTCGACCAGTCACTATTGGCGGAATCCTGGGCGGAAGGTCGGTCGATGACGCTCAATGAGGCGGTTGCTTACGCGCTGTCAGGGATAGATACGGCAGGTGAAGCGGAGGCACCGAGTGAATAACGACGTCCGCTTGGGGGTAGAAAATGTAGTAGAATCACGCCATGATTGTGTACGAGGGGGTATAAGACGTAGATTGTACACGGTCTTATGCGAACCCCGTTGTCTCCGAACCAGCTATAAAGAGCACCCTCAGATTGAGAGGTGCTCTTTTGTTGTCCAACATCAGCCGGGCGAGATCGCTATACGAGTTGTCACCCCCCAAGCAACCGCCGACGTCTGATGGGCTAAGTGTTCAATTCGGCACGAACAAGATTTGTACCCGCCACCATCGCCTTGAGCTTCTCCCGAGCGACCCAGCGCGCAGTCATGCTGAAACCGCAGTCCGAACTAACCCACACGCGCTTCGGATCATTGTATTTGAGCACATCGCGAATGCGCTCCGCGACGATGGCGGGCGTTTCGATAGCGCGGGCTTTCACATCGATCACCCCCGCGGCGAGATACTGATCAGGGCGGGCGTATCTGCTGAAGAGATCGGTTTGCCACATACCGCGATTGGCGAATTCGAGGTGAATGATATCCACATCGAGGTCGGGGAAGATCGGCGCGATATGCTCATAGGTGCGATGCGCGACTGCTGGCCGTCCCATGAAATTGCCGAAGCAGATGTGTAAGCCAATGGTCACGCCCAGGCCTTCGACGCAGCGGTTGAACATCTCCACGAAGTCGGGCAGCGGCACAAAATCGTCAATCGCGGATGGCTCGTCGAGCTGGATGTGCGTCGCCCCGGCGGCGACTGCGCGTTTGAGTTCCGCGTTGATGATCGGCGCGAGCGCCCAGGCGATCTCGTTCTTGCTGCCGTAAACGCGCCCCGGGTTGATGCGAAACGCGAACGTCACCGGACCGCCGAGCGGCGTCACGAGCGGTTTGCTCGTGCGCTTGCGGGCATACGCGAGTTCTTCCGGCAGGCCTAACCCGTCCGGCGTGCTGAGTTCGCCAATTGCGCGGAACGCATCGATCATATCCGGCCCCGGGTAGCCCAACTGGCGCTCCCACGGGATCTTCTCTAACCCTTTGATCGAGTCGTAGAAGCCAACGAGGAAATTAAAGCGTCGCATTTCACCATCGCTGATGACATCGACGCCCGCTTCTTCCTGCTCCATGATGGCGAGGTTGGTCGCGTCGTCAAAGGCTTCGCGTATGTCGACTGATCCCATGTCGCCGCGTTTCATCGCTTCGCGCACGACAAATAACCAACCGGGCGTACCGTAACTGCCAATCACTTGCGTCGGCAGCAAGGGCATATTTTGGTAGAGATACATAAGCTTTTTTATCCTTGGGCAGTGGGTTCGATAGGTTTGGTTTGTCCGGTACGCGGATAGTGGTAGTCGCGGATCAGTCGATCTTCTTTATAGATGTACCACGGACAGGGCGCGCCGTGATCCAGCGTGTGATCGAGTGGGCGCAGCAGATAGCCGCGCGTCCGTCCCGGCAGCCATTCCATCGCGATGGCACAGTGCGAGCAGTACCAATGAACGCCGGTCTTCTGCCACGTCCACAAGTGCGCTTCCTCGTTGACGCCGTGCAGCATCACATTGATCGGCGCGCGCCCGGTCTCCGGATCGCCGCGCCGCAGCACGCCGCCGCTGCCACATGGGTCAAACGCCACCATGTAGCGGTCGCCCTGATCTTCGACGATGACATCGCCGCGCCGCTGGATTCCGCTGAAATGTCCGCCGCGCATGCCTTCGACGGTGAGCGCGACCTTCTCCCATGGCGTCATGCGATCCCAGGCGGCGTAGCGGTCGCCCCAGATATCCTGATGCGTGTGCAAAATCGTCTCCAGCACGGCAGGCTCCTGGTACTCCTGCGCAATGAATGTAAGCAGATTTTGCATCCACGCGACAAGAATGTCGTGGACATTGAGAAAGGCGAGGCGCATGCGCTCCAACCAGAACCGCGCATTGGCCATGTCACCGCGATCCAAGGCGCTGACCGCCTGATCGCGTTCGGTTTCGCCGATGGGATATTGGTCGAAGGTGCGCATGATGCCTGCGGCGGCAATCGTCGCCGGATTATCGCCCGAGCCGGATTTCACGATGATGTAACGAATCGTGTCCTGAATCCACGTGCGCATGATGTTATGCATGATGCGCATTTCTGTGTGGTAGTAGCGGATCAGTGCCGCGGCCAATGCGGCCTGCCCTTCGATTATCGCTTCTTCCGCCAACGTCTGACTGCTCACGCCAATCGTCTCGATAGTGTCGAGGCGCAGCGCGCGTCCAATTGTCTCGGAATGCGCAATATTGACATGGTGCAAACGGCTCATCTAGTTCATCTCGATTCCGCCGTCGACGTTGAGCGCCTGTCCGGTGATGTAATCGGCATCATCGGAGCACAGGAACGAGACCGCCGCGGCCAGATCGCCGGGAGTGGCGGCGCGTTTGAGGGGCACACTGTCCACCGTCTTCTTGATCCAACCGCCGCGTTCCAGCCCGAACCGTTCGGCTTGGACACGGTCAATGTCGTCCCACATCGGGGTAGGCACGACGCCGGGGCACACCGCATTCACGTTGATGTTATACGGCGCAAGGTAACCTGCGGCGCTCTGCGTGATGCTGATGGTCGCCCACTTCGCCGCGGAGTAATGCGCGGCATACGGGCGACCGCTGCGCCCGGCAATTGACGAAAAGTTGACGATTTTGCCGTAGCTGCGGTCGGCTTTGCCCGCCGCTTTCACCTCGTCGGGAATCTGCGTGACCATCTGTTTGGCGACCGTCTGCAAGCAGAAGAACAGCCCGCGCTGATTCACGCGCTGCAGCCAATCCCACTTTTCCGGTGTCAGGTCGAAGAGCGGCAGTGTTTCCAGCACGCCCGCGTTGTTGACGAGGATGTCGATGTGCCCGAATTCCGCGACCACATCGGCGACCATTTTGGCGATCTGATCCGTATCGCCGATATCGACCGGATAAGCGAGCGCCCGCGTGTACTGGCTGCATTCATCAGCAGCCGCCCGCGCATTCGCCGCATTGTATTCGGCGATGACGACATGCGCGCCTTCTTGCGCGAACCGCAGCGCGACGCCGCGCCCGATGCCCTGCCCCGCGCCCGTGACGATGGCGACTTTGCCTGCATGACGGTTAGGAATAATGGCCATGTTTACGCTCCGATCTCGCTGGGACGCACCGAACGATGCTCGGCGGCAGATAGATAAGCCGCTTCGATCAAACGCAGCGTGTTGAGGTTGTCGGCGGTATCGGTCGCCGGGAGGGTATCCGTTTCGATGGCCTGCATCAGCCCCGCCATCGGGCCGACGAACGCATCAGGAATCCAGAATTCATCGAGCGGTAGATCAACGGGCGGCTGATCTTTTTGGCTGTAGCGCAAGGTGTCCGGGCGACCGCTCGGATAGTTGTACATCAGGCCGATCGTGCCCTCGATCGCGCCTTCCGTACCCAAAAAGCGGAAAATTGCCGAGGCTTCGGCGTGCATGTTGTAGTGGTTAACGGCGACGAGCGCCTGTAACCCGTTGGCGTAGTCGAAGACGGTGATGGTCTTAGTTTCCGCGCGCACATCGCCCTGCCCCGCATATTTGGCGTGGCGGCTGGTCACCCATTCCGGCGAACCAAACAGGAAGCGCATCGAATCGATGTAGTGGATACTGTGATACTGCACTTCGAGGCGCGACGCAGTCGCTAACCACGGCCACATGTGCCACGGGGTCGCGCTGCTCACCTGAATCTGGGCGTCCGTCGGCGTGCCGATCATGCCGCGTTCGATCATGATCTTGCTGGCGGCGATGCCCGAATCCCAGCGCATCTGGTGGTTGACCGCCTGCTTAACGCCCGCTAGCCGCGCCAACTCCACGATTTGCGTCGCCTGCCCGAAGTTGTCGCTCAGCGGTTTCTGGCACAGCATGTGCTTGCCCGCCGCCGCGACTTGGCGCACCACGTCCAGCTGCGCCCACGGCATCACGGCGATATCGACGATGTCCACGGCGGGATCGGCGAGCAGTTCGTCCAGCGACTCGCACACGCGCGCTGTCCCGGTCAGTTCCGCGACCTTTTCGGCGGATTCCCGCTTGATGTCATAGGCCGCGACCATGCGAAAGCCCGCTTTCTGGTAAGCGGGAATGTGCGCGTACTGGACAATGCCGCCGCAGCCGACAAAGCCAATCCCATAGTCCGTCTTGTTTCCCAGTTGGGGACGCCAGTCAATTGAGTTGATGTCCATGCTACAGTCCCAGGTTATAGAAGCGGTTCGCAGTGCCACCCCAGATCGCGGCTTGATCGGCGGCGGACAAGCCTGACAGACACTTCCGCGTTTCGGCGACGACTTTGGCGTAGTCTCCGGCGAGGATGGCGACCGGCCAATCGCTGCCGAACATCAGCCGCGACGCGCCGAATTGCTTGAGCGCGAAGTCGATGGCAGGCTGCAGGTCGGCGGCGGTCCAATCGGCCTTAGCAACAGCGGTATTCAAGCCGCTGATCTTGGCGTACACGTTCGGGTTTTGCGCGGCGGCGGCTAACTGATCACGCCAGATCGCCATATCGGCGGCGCTGGGGTACGGCGGCTTGGCCAGATGATCGATCACGATTTTGAGGTTCGGGATACGCTCGGAGAGCGTCGGCACATGCTTGAGGTGATTCGGGAACACAGCAACCACGTCGAAGGTGTAACCGTGCGCGGCCAGCAGCTTGAGGCTTTCGATCACCGTGTCCTGCACCACCCAGTCGGGATCCGCTTCCGTGTGGATGAGGTGGCGCATGCCCTTGAACAAAAGCTGACGGCGCTTGTGTTCTTCTAACTGGCGGGCGGTTTCTTCCGGCTTGAGCAGCGGCACCCAACCAACGATCCCAGCGACCCACGAGTAGTGCGCCGCCGTCTCGAACATGTAGGCGGTGTCGGCGTACGAGTCCATCGACTGCACGATGACGGTGTGGTCAACGCCTGCCGCCTGCAACTGCGGTTCCAGTTCCGGCGCTTCAAACGTCCGGTAGATTGGGCCGTACTCTGGGACGAGCCACGGGTATTCGACTTTAGCTAGATTCCAAAAATGCTGGTGGGTATCAACGATCATCAACAAAATCCCTTCTAATTCACTAAATTGCACTTCTAACGCACGCAGCAAAGGTTTTCGGTTACGACTGCTCCTCCTTGAGCACGCGGTCGACGAACTGCGCGGCCAACCCCGTATACGCGGCGGGGTCGAGCAGCGCGGCGATCTCGTCACGGGTGAGATGCGCGCTGACCCGGGCGTCTGCAATCAGCACGTCGAGGAACGACTGCTGGATCTCAATCGCATGCATCGCACATTCGTACACGACGTCATGCGCGTCCTGCCGCCCGATGTGCTCGCCCAACGCAAACATGACTCGTTCGGCGAGCAGCAACCCGCCCGTCACATCGAGGTTACGCCGCATGCGGTCGGGGTAGACCATGAGGCCACTCATCACCCGCGTCATGATTTCCAACGCGCCGTGGGCCATCACGCACAGTTCGGGCAGGTACGCCCATTCCATCTGGAAAGACGACCAGTCGCGCTCATGCTCGTTGTAGACGAGCGTGTCCATCGCCGTGGCCGCTTTTTCGCGGCACAGGCGTGCCAGCGTGAGCACGGCCTCGCACAACATGGGGTTGCGCTTATGCGGCATAGTACTGCTGCCGACCTTCCCCATCGCGAAGGGTTCTTCGACTTCGCCGAATTCCTGTTTCTGCAGGTCGATCACTTCGTGCGCCATACGGCCCATGAGCGCGGCATACTGGCAGATGATCAGCGCGAATTCCACAATCGAATCGCGGGAGGTGTGCCACGCAATCGGCGGGACGCCGAGGCCAAGTTCATCCATGAGTGCCGCTTGCACAGCGAATTCGTCGATGCTGCTTTCGGCCAACCCGGCCAGCGTGCCGACCGCGCCGCCGAATTCGCCGACGAGCACCCGCGGCTTCGCTTGATCGAGGCGTTCGCGCCCGCGCCGGATCTCAGCGATCCACACCGCCAGCTTGGCGCCAAAGGTGGTCGGCAGCGCCTGCTGACCGTGCGTGCGCCCGGCAATCGGCGTGGCGCGGTGCGTCTGCGCGAGGCGGACGAGTGCATCGTGCAGGGCGTCGAGCGTGTGTTCGAAAGCGGGAATGGCATCCCGGATTTGCAGAACGATAGCGGTGTCCATCACATCCTGCGTGGTCGCGCCCCAGTGGACATAGCGCCCGGCGTCGCCCGCGCAGCGGTGCGACAACTGCCAGATCACCGAGACGAGCGGATGCACCGTCTTGTCGATGCCCTGCTTGATCGCGTCGGTGTCCATCAAGGCGGCTTGCGCTTGCTCGGTGATCTCGGCGGCTGCGGCTTGAGGAAACAGACCGAGTTTAGCCTGCGCGCGGGCGAGCGCAGCTTCGTAGTCCAACCATTTTTGCAGCAGCGCATGGTCGTCGAAAATGGCACGCATCGCCGCCGTGCCGAACAGGTCTTTGAAGAAGATGGAATCGATGACGTGCGCGGGCATTAGTCCTCACTCGTCTCGGTCGCGAATTCGCTGGCCAACTGCTGATAGATGCCGTTGCGCGTATGCCAGATGTGATCCTGCGCTAACTGCCGAGCGCGGTTGACGTTCCGGGTCTGGCACGCGGTGAAGATGTCTTCATGTTCCTGATGGATGACGTCGGCGTTGCGCAGCACAAACATGTAACGGTAGCGGTAGAGTTCGCTGCGATCCCACAGCGTTTCGATCATCTGGAAGAGATGGCGATTCTTGGTCGCCGAGTAGATGTGCATGTGGAAGTCGCGGTTGTACTGCATGAAGGCATGAATATCGTCGTTGGCGGTCGCGGCGCGCATCTCGTCAATGATGCCGCGCAGGATGACGAAGTCGTGGTCGCTGAGGGCTTGGCACGCCAAGGCGATGGCTTCCCCTTCGACTAATTTACGCGCGAAGTACAGCTCGTCGAGGTCGTCGAGCGAGATCTCCGTGACAAACGCCCCGCGCCGCGGAGTGATCGTTACCAATCCTTCGGCTTCGAGCGTCTTGAGCGCTTCGCGGACGGGCACGAGACTCACATTCAAATCCTCCGCCAACTGATACTGATTGACACGCGAACCGGGTGCGAGATCCCGTGTAAGGATAGCTTGGCGGATGCGTTCAGCGACCTGGGCTGCCAGTGTGCGCCGATTCTCTTCAATCGGACTGAGAGCCTTCGACATGCTTTATTCCCTTCGGATGCGAGCTACTTGCCATATTATACGACATAAATTATAATACTTCAACAGAACGTAGAAATTGAATTTTTATGTGAAGACACTATGCCTAAACTACAGGTTTTGTACCGTGTGTTTGCTGGCTTTGAACGGTCGTTTGCGGCGCAAGCGGCGGCGTTTCAACACCAGCATCCCGACGTTGATTTCAACATTGTTCCGATTGACCCGGAAAAGCTGTATGAGGATTTGATCGCCAAGCGCGGGATCCTCGGCTCGGACTGGGATGTCGTGCTGCTGCTCACCGACTGGCTGCCGGAACTGCTCAAGATGGGCGGGTTAGCGCGGCTCAACGACTTCATCCAGCGCGACCCGCCACCCGATTATCCGCAGGGTTGGTCAGATAGCCTGCTCGAACTGCAGCGGGATGCGGCAGGCGGAATCTTTGCCCTGCCCTACCATGACGGGCCGGAAATGTTCATGTACCGCGCCGACCTGTTCGAGAATCCCGCCGAACAGACAGCATTTGCCGCACGCTACGGCTATCCGCTCGCCGTCCCGGAGACGTGGTCGCAGTTCCGCGATATGGCGCGCTTCTTCACTCGCCCCGAACAGGGACTATATGGCGCCATGATCGCCGGGCTGAACGACGGTCACAACAACGTGTATGACTTCTTCCTGCATGTGTGGAGCCGCGGCGGTCAGTTGTTCGATGCCGCGTGGAAACCCACCTTCAATGATGCAATTGGGCGCGAGGCGCTTCAGTTCTACGCTGATCTCATTCTGACGGACAAGGTGTGCCCGCCCAAGACACTCGATTATGACAGCGTGGCGTCCGGTGTCGCGTATGCGGCGGGCGAAGCGGCGATGATGTGGAACTGGTGCGGTTTCTCGGCTGTCGCCGAACTGCCCCCATCCAAAATCATCGGCCAGAACCGACTCGGGCTGGTGCCGCGCGGCGATCACGGCGCGCATGCCACGCTCAACATCTACTGGGTGCTCGGTATACCCGCGGGCAGCGCGCAGCCAGAGCTCGCGTACCAGTTTTTGCAGCACTGCGCGACATCCGAAATGGACAAGATCACGGCGCAGAGCGGCGGCACCGGCGTACGCCGATCCACGTGGCGCGATGCGGAGATTCAGGCGCAGTTTCCCTACTACCGCATGCTGGAAGCGGCACATGCCAACGCCAAAAGCCCGCCGCGCCTCCCGGAATATCCCGCGATCAACGAAGTGTTCAACCAGATGCAGCACGCCGTTGTCACCGGGGCGAAAAGCGTCGAGGAGGCGCTGGATGACGCGGCGCGGGCAGTCGAATCGATCATGGCGGCGGCAGGCTATTACACCTGAGCGGCACCATGTTGAGAGAAAAGCTTTTTTGAGTTGAGGAGAGAGAAAATGCTTAGAAAGTTGTTGTTGCTGGTTGGGCTGCTCGCCGTCTTCGGCGTGAGCATGGTGGCGGCGCAGGACAGCGAACCGCAGTTTGCCGGGTTGGATCAACGGTTTGACGGCGTGACCATCAAGGTCGCGACCATCGGCGGCGCGCCGTACGAAGCCATGTACGATTCTATCAGCCAGTGGGAAGAAGCGACGGGCGCGACGGTGGAAATCGTCTTCCTCGGCGACGGCTTCGAAATTGACCGCTACCTGAAGACCAACTATGCCGCGGGCACGGTCGATTTTGACGTGGCGTGGAATCACACGAGCTTCATGAGCCAGTATGTCGACTTCGTCGAACCGCTCCAGAGTTATTTCACCGAAGAAGAACTCGCCCCGTTCAGCGATGCGATCATCTCGTCGGCGATGATTGATGGCGACCTGCAGTTGATCCCGCGCCACGCGGACATCAGCGGCATGCACTATCGCACCGACCTGTTCGGCAATGCCGATTATCAGGCCGCCTTCGAAGCCGAATACGGCTACCCGCTCGCACCGCCCACCACCATCGACGAAATGTACGACATGGCCGAATTCTTTGTCGCGCAGGGCGCGGTGCAGTACGGCACGCAGTTCGCCGGTAAAGAAGAAGCGCTGAGTGGTCGCTACTACGAACTGCTCGTCGCCAATGGCGGCAACTATTTCGACGACGCGTTCGAGCCGACCTTCAACAGCGAGGCAGGCATCGCGACGGCGCAGTGGATGCGCGACCTGTACGCCAACGGCTTGATCCCCGCGGATACGCCGAACCTGCTGTGGCCGGAAGTCGCGCAGAACTTCTGCGATGGCAATGTGGCCTTCTATCTCGAATGGTACGGCTGGTACAGCTACTTCCAGAGCCCGGATAGCTGCCCGGCAGTTGCCGGCAACTTCGCGATCGTGCGCGGCCCGGTCGGCGCGTCGGGCGATGTCCACACGGGCTGGGCGGGCGCGCATGCCTTCTCCGTGACCCGCGCCTCTCAGAACAAGGAAGCCGCGGTCGCATTGATCAAGTTCCTGACGAGCGAAGCCGTCGAATATCAGGAAGCCCAGCTCGGCGTGCTGCCCGTGCGCGATGACGTGTGGGCGCGCATCATCAGCGATGCCTCCGGTTCGGGCGTGGCGCTCGACACGGAACGCCTGCAAGTCGCGCAGGAACAGATCAGCGCGGACTTCTTCACACCGCCGCTGTTCCCCGATTGGATCAGCTTCACGAATCTGTGGACGCCTATCCTGCAAGGCGTCATCCTCGGCGATGCGTCGGTTGAAGACGGCGTTGCGCAGGGCGCAGACGAAGCCCGCAGCCTGCTGGATGATCTCGGCTACTACGAATAGCATTTGAGCAAGCATTATGGGGGTGGGCCTGCCCTGCCCCCATGATAGACAAGGCACAACAGGCATGGTTGCAGATGCAACAACGGTCAGCGCGTCCCGCCCAGCGCGGCGCAGCGCGTTTGAACGACGCAAACTCGTGTTTCCGTGGATACTGCTCGCGCCGACGTTGTTCATCATCGCGGCCATCGTCATCTACCCAATGCTCTACTCGGTGTACGTCAGCTTTACGCCCTTCAACCTGCTGCGCCCGGAAACGTTTGCCTTTGACGCGGAAAAGATGTTCCGCAACTACCAGCGGTTAGTCGAAGACGAGGTCTTCGTAGGCGCGTTCTTCCGCACCATCATCTTCATGGCCGTAACGGTCAATCTCGAATACGTGATCGCGCTCGGCCTCTCGCAGTTGATCGCGCGCGTGACGTGGGGTCAAGGCCTCATCCGTACACTGCTCATGATCCCGATGATGTTCGCGCCTGTGCTGGTGGGCTTTCAATACGCGTGGTTCTTCAACGCGACGGTGGGCTTAGTCAACAACGCGTTGATGTCGCTCGGCCTGATGACCACGCCCAAAGCGTGGCTCGTCGATGTGCCAACAGGCATCTTCTCGGTTGGGCTGGCCAGCATGTGGATGAATATCCCGGTGACGACGATCATTTTGCTGGCGGGGACGCTGTCGCTCCCCAGCGAAGTCTACGAGGCCGCCGAAGTCGACGGTGCGAACGCGTGGCAGCAGTTCCGCAAAATCACCATGCCGCTTTTGCAGCCCTTTGTGCTGATCGCGCTCACTGTGCGTTCGCTCGATGTCGGGCGCGCCTACGATATTGTGCGCATCATGACCGACGGTGGCCCGGCAAACCGCACTGAAGTGGTGTGGACGTATGTCGGCGAAATGGCGATTCAGAACTCGCGCTTCGGCCTCGCCAGCGCCATGTCGATGGTGAGCGTGGTCGTCGGCATTTTGTTCACGCTCTACTTGTTCCGGCAGTTGATGAAATCAAGGGTGGTGCAGTAATGCTGACCCATGCCGTCCGCCCGCATGGGCGGTCACGACAGGCGCTCTACAATCTGGTAGCGTTCGCCATCCTCACCTTGGGCGCGCTGCCCGCTGTGTGGATCATCTTCACCGCGTTCCGCCCGGCCTCCGAAGTCAACACCACGCCGCCAATCTGGATTCCGCAGCAGATCACGCTCGATGCATTCGCCTCACTGTTCGGGCTGAACCCGGACTACGCGGCGGGTGTGCCCGTCGGCGACTACATGCGCAATTCGATCATTGTGGCGACGATGAGCACCGTCGTGGCGCTGGCGCTCGGCACGATGGGCGGCTATGCTTTTTCGCGGTTTGAGTTCAAAGGTCATCGGCTCGTCTTCCTGCTCATCATGCTGTCGCGGGCGGTTCCCGGCATCGCGCTGAGCCTACCGCTGTTTTTGCTGCTGCGTAACTTCGGTCTGGTCGATACCGTCGGCGGGTTGTCGTTTGTGTATGTGGCCGTGAACACCCCATTCAGCGTATGGCTGATGGATGGCTTTTTCCGCCAGATTCCGCGTGACCTCGACGAATCGGCCTACATTGACGGGTGCGGCTACTGGACGGCCTTCCTCCGCGTCGATTTGCCGCTGGCGCTGCCGGGCATGGGTGCGGCAGGCATCTTCGCGTTTCTCGCAGCGTGGAACGAGTACCAACTGGCGAGTCTGCTCACGCGCACGCCCGCGGCGAAGACCTTCCCGGTGGGGTTATACGATTTCACCAGCCAGTTTACGGTCGATTGGCGCGGCATGTGCGCCATGTCCGTCCTCATGATGATTCCGGCGATTCTGTTCGTCATCGGCACGCAGCGCAGCATGGTACGCGGCTTGACCTTCGGTGCGATCAAGGGGTGAGGATCGAAAAATGATTGCTGCTTATTTACAAATCTGGATTACAGGGACATTATCATGCCCACAGTGATCGTATACTGGTCACCCGGGCGCAGCCAGGAGCAAAAACAGCGCGTCAGCCAACGCATTTATGCGGCGCTGGTCGAAGACGGCGGCGCGCGACCGGAAGATGTGCTCGTCATTTTTCAGAATATTGAAGCCGGGGATGCATCCCGCCCCGGTGCCGCGGCCAAACCCGCAGAGGATTAGTTGAGCATGGCAGTTGATGTTTTGATGCCCAATCTCGGCTTTGACACGCAGACCGGGCGCTTGCTCGAATGGCTCAAGCAGCCGGGCGATGCAGTCGCCAAAGGTGACGCGATCGCCGTGATTGAGTCGGACAAAGCCAATGTCGAGCTGGAGGCGCTGGCAAGCGGCGTGCTGCTCGAACACTTGGCGCAGGCCGAGCAAGAAGTCACTATCGGCGCGGTGATCGCGCGGATTGGCAGCGCGGCTGACTATCAGCCCGCCGCGCCGAGTACGCCCGCTGCCATTCCCGTGACGAGTGGATCTGGACCGCGGGTGTCCCCGGTCGCCCAGCGGATAGCACGCGAGCTGCAGGTGCCAGTCGAGCAATTGGCGGGCAGCGGCGGACGCGGGCGCGTCACGCGGCGCGACGTGGAAGCCTATCACAAGGAAGCAGCCCCACCGCCCATCAGCCTGAACAACGGCACGGATGCGCACGGGGTCAAAGCGCTGCCGCGCGTGCGTAAAGCCGCCCGAGAACGCGGCATTGATCTGGCGGCGGTTGCCGCAGCCGGCTTCCCCAACCCGCTGACGCTGGAGATACTCGACGCTTTCAGCGCGCCGAGTGCCGCGCCTGCGCCGTCCGCTCCGACTGTGCCCGACGGGGCAACGCTCGTCCCGCTCTCGCGCATGCGGCAGACGATTGGCCGCCGACTAAGCGACAGCATGCGGGAAGCTCCCCACTTCTACGTAACGGGCGAATTCGTGTTCGACGCAGCGCTGGACAAGCTCAAATCAGCAGCAGGCAAAGCGAAGATCAACGACCTGATTCTGCACCTCGTTACGCAAACCCTCAGCCGCGTGCCCGCGCTCAACGCGACCTTTCAGGACGGCTCGCTCTACCGGCACGAGCAGATTCATCTGGCGGTGGCGGTAGCGCGTGAGGATGGTCTGATCACGCCCGTACTGCACAACGCTGGACGATTTTCGCTGCCCGGTCTAGCGGCGGAAGTCCGCAGCCTCGTTGACCGAGCGCGGACGAACCGTTTGAGCGTCGATGATTTGCAGGGAGGGACGTTCACGGTGAGCAATATGGGCATGATCGCGCAGGTCGAACACTTCACCGCCGTGATCAACCCGCCGCAGGTGGCGATTCTCGCGGTCGGCGCGCTCAAACCGCGCCCGGTGGTAATCGACGGCGGGCTGTTCATTCGCAGCACCGCGCATCTGACGCTCAGCGGCGATCACCGCGTGGTCGATGGCATGGATTTGGCCCGCTTCATGGCGGTCTTTCAAGAAGAACTGGATCGGTTTTCAGCGTAAGGGATGGGCATGACACTCGCACTAGAGGCGCGCCAACAGGCGCTGCGCCAGATGTTGGAAACACGGGTGGCGGAAGAGAAGATTCAGGAACTCTTCCTCGCCAACCTGATTCGCGGGACGACGCATCTCGCCATCGGTCACGAAGCAGTCGCGGTCGGCACAGCCGCCGCCTTGATCCCCGGCGACAAAGTGACGTGTACCTATCGCGGGCATCATCACGCGCTGGCGCTCGGCATGACGCTGCGCGCCATGATGGGCGAAATGATGGGCAAGGCGACGGGCGCGTGCAAGGGGAAAGGCGGCAGCATGCACATGACCGATGCCACCGTCGGGCTGCTGGGCGCGAACGCGATTGTCGGCGCACAGCTCCCAATTGCGATGGGCGCAGCGCTCACCGCGCAGGTCAAGAAGACGGGAAATATCGCCGTGACGTTCTTCGGCGAAGGCGCGTCGAATATCGGCGTGTTCCACGAAGCGCTGAATATGGCGGCGGTGTGGAAGCTCCCTGTGCTGTTCATCTGTGAGAACAACCTGTACGGTGAGTACAGTGTGTGGAGCAAAACGACCCCGATTCAGAACATCGCCGAACGGGCAGCGGCCTATGCCATCCCCGGCGTGATTGTCGATGGACAGGATGCTGAAGCGGTCTACGCGACGGTCAAAACGGCAGCGGATCGCGCCCGCGCTGGACAAGGGCCAAGCCTGATTGAGTGCAAGACATACCGCTATCGCGGGCACTCGCGGACAGATACTGCCCCGTACCGCAAGCCGGGTGAACTGGACGAATGGCTTAAACGCGATCCGATTGACATCCTCAAAGCGCGGATGATCGCCGACGGTCAGTTGGACGACGTCGAATTTGAGGAACTGCGCCAAGCCGCCGAAGCGGCGGTGGTCGATGCGGTGGAATGGGCGAAGAACGAGCCGTTTCCGCCGCTGGAATCACTTTATGCCGATGTGTACTACGAAGGGTAAGCGGTCATGGCGGAAATGACGTATCGAGAAGCAGTGGTCAAGGCGTTGGCTGACGAACTCGCCAGCGACCCGGATGTGATCTTTTTCGGCGAAGATGTCGCGGAGGCGGGCGGCGTCTTCAAAGTGACGCCGGGACTCTACGAACGGTTCGGCGGCGACCGGGTGCGCGACACCCCGATCAGCGAACAGGCAATCATCGGGACGGCGCTCGGCGCGGCGATCACCGGGCTGCGCCCCGTGGCAGAATTGATGTTCGCGGATTTTGTGCCCGTCGCGCTCGACCAGATCGCCAATCAGGTCGCGAAGTATCGCTACATGTCCGGCGGACAGTTCGTCGTCCCGCTGACGATCCGCGCGGCGCAAGGCGGCGGTAATGGTTTCGGCACGCAGCACAGCCAGTGCGCGGAGTCGTGGCTGATGAGCTTCCCCGGCATCAAAGTCGTGTCACCGTCCACGCCGGTCGACGCTTACGGCCTACTGCGCGGCGCGATCCGCGAGAATAACCCGGTGTTCGTGCTGGAACACAAAGGCCTGTATAACCTGAAAGGCGAGGTTCCGGACGATACCCAGCCGATGAAGCTGGGCGAAGCGAAAGTGGTGCGCGCGGGCAGCCATGTGACGGTGGTCGCCTCCCAGTTGATGCTGCATCGCTCGCTGGAGGCGGCGGCGAACCTCGCCAAAGAGGGAATCGAGTGCGAGGTGATCGATATACGCTCGTTCGTGCCGCTCGACAAAGCGACGATCCTCGGATCACTTGCCAAGACGAACCGCCTCGTGATCGTCGAAGAAGCGCCGCATCAAGCGGGTTGGGGCGGCGATATTGCATCGCTGGCCGCGGATGAAGGCGTGTACTGGCTGGCGGCGCCGGTGAAGCGCGTCAATATGGGCGGTGCACTGATCGCCTACAGCCCGCCGCTCGAAGATGAAGTGCTGCCCAACGTCGGGCGGATCACACAGGCGATTCGCGCCGTGCTGGCGGACTAGGAGCGATCACCATGCAGCGCTTCGGACAAATCATCCGGTTGAAGCCGGAGAAGTACGACGACTACAAACGTCTGCACGCCGCCGTCTGGCCGGAGGTGCTGGCCAAACTGCGCGAGGCGAATATCACCAACTACTCGATCTATCATCGCGGCGGGCTGCTGTTCGCCTACTTCGAGTACGTCGGCAGCGACTTCGCCACCGATATGGCGAAAGTCGGGGATGATCCGCGCACGCATGACTGGTGGGCGGTGACTGATCCCTGCCAGCAGCCGTTTGAGGGCGACTCCCAAGGCAGCACTGAGGGGAACTGGTGGCTGCCGATGGAAGAACTATTCCACATTGATTAAGCAGGCGGTACAGCAAATCTACTGGCGATCACGCTGTGGGAGCACAGAACAACCATGAAAATCGGACTGCTCGGTCTCATCATGAGCGATTTTTCTGATGTCAATTACGACAAGCTGCGCTTTGCGGCGGATCTCGGCTTTCACGGGATCGGCGCGCACCTGACCGTGCCCGCCAGCACCATCAGTGACGAGACGGCGGCGCGGGTAAAAGAAGTGTTCGCCAATCAGCGGATGCCGTTTCTGCAATTGTGGGGGCCGTACCCCTGCATCATCACCCCAGATGAAACCGTGCGTCGAGCGGGCGTGGAAGGCGCGCGCGATCTGATTCGGTTAGCGGCGAAAATGGGCGTGCCAGAGTCCGGTGTGCGCCCGACGAGTCTGAGTCCACGCGGCGAGTGGTGGCCGCACGCCGACAATTACAAGCCGGAGACGGAAGATCGACTGGTGCGCAGCCTGTGCGAGATTCTCGAAACGGCGGAAGAGTACGACATCACCGTGGTGCTGGAAACGCACGTGACGACGACGCTCAACACGCCGGAGACGATTCGCCGGGTGATCGAGCGTACCGGGTCAAAGCGCTTGAAGCTCAACCTCGATCCGTGCAACTTCGTCGGGGACCTGCAAACCGCGTTCAACTTGCCGCCCATGCTCCAGCATCTGTTCGACGTGCTCGGCGACTACATCGCCACAGTGCATCTGAAGGACTTCCTGCTGGAAGATCGCTTCGTCGTCCACATCACCGAGACGGTCATCGGCACCGGGTTAATGGATTTCGACACCATTCTGCGGCTCGTGCACCAGACCAAGCCCGACGCGTATGTCGTGATCGAGCACCTGCCCATCAGCTTGATTCCGCTGGCGAAGCGCAACCTCACGCAGAAGATCAAAGACTTGGGGCTGCCGCTCGGCTGAGGCACTTGGCTGTGCACAGCCGTTCATCTCGTAAACGTGAAACAGCGCAAACGGGGCGCACAACTTCATTGTGCGCCCCGCCTCAACAACCAACCTCAGTTCAGGGGTGGTGGTCTATTTGACCCCCGCGCTGCCCCCAGAGATATTGGCTTCAAAGACATACTTCTGCCCGAAGAAGAACACCAGCAGCATCGGCACAGTCAGCAGCATGGACGCGACCATGACGAGATTCCACAGCGGCATGGCGCCCGCGCTGGTGACGGCGCTCAAGGTGCGCACGGCGACCGCCAGCGGCATCAATTCCGCGTCTTGCAGGTAGAGCAGCGGTTCGAGGAACCAGGACCAGTTGAACTGGAACGTGAAGATGGCAACGGCAACCGCGATCGGGCGGATCAGCGGGAAGATGATGAAGCGGAAAATACCAATCGGCCCCACGCCATCGATGCGCGCGGCTTCATCCAGTTCGACAGGCAGGCGCACGATGAACTGGCGCATCAGGAAGATATTGAACGCGCCACCAAAGAAGTTCGGCACAATCAACGGGGCGAACGTGCCCAACCACCCGAGCGCGCGATACAGCGCAAATTGTGGGATGAGCGTGACCGCGCCGGGGATCATCATCGTGCCCAGCAGAATCAGAAACAGCACGTTCTTACCGGGGGCGTGAAAGCGCGCGAAACCGTAAGCCACAAACGAGCTAACCAGCACCTGTCCAATCATGGATCCGACGACGATGATCAAGCTGTTGAGGATATGTCGCCCGAGGTCGATGGTCGGTGTGGTGAACACGCGCGCATAGTTGCCCACCTCAAATTCGTGCGGGATGAGCGTAAACGTCATCTGGACAGCGGTCGTGTCGCTGGCGAGCGACATCGAGATCATGAGCAGGAACGGCGTGATCATCACCACGGCCAGCGCGCCGAGCAGCGCGTAGGTCGAAACAGTTTCAGCCAGACCAATGCGGCGGTTCATTTCTTCATCTCGCTTTCGTAGAAGACCCACATCGACGAGGAGCGAATGACCACCAGCGTGAACACGAAGATGATAATGAACAGCACCCACGCAATCGCGGACGCGTAGCCCATCTTGTTGAAGCGGAAGGCATTATCAAACAAGTACGGGATGATCATGTTGATGGCGTTGTTCGGCGTGTTCGGGTCGGCGTTGAGGATGTAGACCTGCGTGAAGGTCTGCAAGCTGGAGATGATGCTCATGATCATGTTGAAGAAGATGACCGGGCTGAGCATGGGCAGCGTGATATTGAAGAAACGCTGGCGCTCGGACGCGCCATCAATGGACGCGGCTTCGTACATCTCTGATGGAATACCCTGCATGCCCGCCAGCAAAAACACCACGCTGCTGCCCATGCCCCACAGCGACATCAGGACGAGCGCGGGCTTCACCCACAGGGGATCGAGCAGCCACGCCGGGCCAGTGATGCCGAGCAGCGCGAGAAAGCTGTTGAGCTGACCGTTGGTTGGCGCGAACACCCAGCGAAAGACCATCGTCGTCGCGACGACCGGCACAACATACGGCAGATAGATCACCGTGCGGAAGAAACGCATCCCCGGCAGGCGCTTGTTGAGCAGATACGCGACGCCGAGCGAGAGCACGATATTCAGCGGGACGTAGAGCAGCGTGTAGTAGAAGGTGTTGCCGAGCGCCATGCCAAAATTGCGGTCGCGGGTGAACAGGCGCACGTAGTTATCGAGGCCAATCCATTCCGGCGCATTGAACAGGTTCCAGTCGGTGAAGCTGAGGTAGATCGAGTACACCATCGGCCCGGCGAGCAGCAGCAGCAAACCGACCAACCACGGCGAGATGATCAGGTAGAACCACAGACTTTCGCGGCGGCGCGCCGTGAGCCGCCGCTTGGGTTGGGCTGTCCGCGCCCGATTGGCTAAGTGAGCGGGAGCGTCCGCTTGCGCCATCGGTTACGTCCCTTCGCTAAACACGAACGTGGTCACGCTGTGCGGCGTGAGTTGGTAGCTGGCTGACGGCGCACCATTGTAGACAGATGCGAGATTATGCTCGTCGGAAGTCTCGAAGGCGCTGACATTCGGCTGATCTAGCCCTTCGAGGCTGATCGTCTCCGTCTGTGCGCTGTTGTTAATGACAACCACCGTCACCGCGCCCGTCGCCGGGTCAAGGTAGCCGCTGGCGCGCACGACCTCACTGTCGAGATCAAGTTGCACGCGCACGGCGCCGGGACGCACGAAGCGGCTGTAGTTGCCGAACGCCCACAAACGCTTGGTTTCGATGAGGCTTTCGCCGTATTCCGGCGCATAGATGAGGCCATCGCGGAAGTTGTACTTGGACACGGCGATCCAGTACTGCCATGAGGTCACGCCGCCGAGCGTCAGGTCATCGTGGATGGTGTTCGCCATGATGAGGGCGGAATCCATGCCGTAGTCGCGCCCCTGCTGCATCTCCGTCCATTCAGACATCCACAGCGGCAGGTCAGGATAATGGTTCTGCATGAAGCTGACGAAGCGTAGTTTGTCGCTGGCCTCCGACCAGTACGAATGCACAGCGAAATGTGGAAGTTCGGCGGCCAAGGCTTCATCAGGGAGGATGAGCTGGGCGTAGACTGAGGCTGTGCCCCATTCGCCCGCTTCGATGGCCGAGATGGCGAGATCGAGGCCGGAGTCGTCGATAGCCGTCTGCAGCGTGTGCAGTACACTCATGATCTCCGCGCCCACGTAGTGCGTCCCCTCCTGCCCTTTCGATGGCTGCCAATCCCACTGTGGCTCGTTGATCGGGCTGATCCAGCGCACCGGGATGTTTTCATCCTCGATCAGGTGGCGGGCGATATCGACCAGATACTGGGCAAAGTCGTCGTGCATGTCTGGCAGCAGATTCGAGTCGCCGCCGGGGTTGCCCGCCGCGCGTCCGCTGATGGTCATGCGCCCGGGGGCACTGTTGGCAAAGATGATCACATCGGTCACGCCGGCGTCCCGCGCCGCGCGCAGCACCCACATCGCGTTGGCATCGCGCGACCAATCATAGTCACCCGGCGCAACGTCGAAGGTCTCCGTGTTGCGCCACGGATCAATTAAGCCCTGCTCACCGCCACCCACATTGTAGCGGTACATCGTCAAGCCGATGCCAAGGGTCGGGTCAAAGAGCAGATCGATCACCCGCTGCCGGGTCGCATCGCTCCACCCGCCAATGATTTGCGACCACCACGCGCCGGACGCGCCGAACCCTTCGAGCGTCTGGAACGTCTGCGTTGGCTCTACCCGGATCGTAGTCACGTCTTGTGCCTGTCCATGCGTTGAAAAGAGAAAGAAAACGAGGAAACTCAGAAGTAAGAAACGGTGCATGTCGTATCCGTGTCAATAAGTTGGGGTCAAGCCTGCGCCTGACCCCAAACTATTTTAGCGTGCTTACTGGAGCAGATCTTCGAGGTCGAACTGCATCTGATCGACGGCGGTCGGCACGTCAATCGCGTTGATGAACAGTTCGTCCAGCGTCGTGCCCATCACGGACTGCATTTCGTTCCACTGCGGGATCAACGGCAGCGCAATGATCGCATCCGCGGATTCGCCGAACGCTTCCATATAGATGTCACGGTTGGCGAAGGTTTCACCGCTCAGGAATAGCTCACTGTTGAGCACGTTGACGTTGGCGGGCGCATCTTCACCCCGTTCGACAATGACGGTCTGTGCCGCTTCGTCGGTCAGGAAGTTGATAATCTGGAAGGCTTCTTCCGGGTGGGCGCTGCCACTGGTGATGGCAAGGCCGCTGCCGAAAGCGACGGTGCCGCGAGCCACATTGCCCCACACCGGCGCGATATCCCAGTTGATGTCGGGGACATCACGCAGCGTCGAGATGTTCCAGAAGCCGGTCATAATCATGGCGACTTTGCCCTGCGCGAACAACGGATCGGGGCTGTTCGTGCCGAGGTCGGCGTAATCTTGCGGCGACGGGGGCGACTTCGTAGGTGTAGACAAGGTCATTGTAGAACTGGAGCGCTTCCTTGACCGCATCGCTGTTCATGACGGGCGCGCCGTTTTCGTCCAGCACCGCGCCGCCGTTCTGATAAATGAAGCTCATCCACCACGGCCACCAACCGCCTGCCGCGAAGCCGTACTGCGTGGTCGCGTCGCCATCCTTGATGGTGAGCGCCTGCGCCGCCGCGAGGAATTCCGCCCACGTCCATTCAGCCGTCGGGTAGCCAATGCCAGCCGCATCAAACATGTCACGGTTGTAGTAGACGATCATCGCGCCGCCGCGATCCGGCAGCGCGTACAGGCTGCCTTCATACTGGTACTGCCGATAATTCGTGCCAAAACGCGCGTCGAGATCGAGCTCAGCATCGGCGACAAATTGGTCGAGCGGCAGGAGTTGGCCGCGGCTGGAATAGCCGTGAATGGCTTCGGCCAACTGCACGATATCAGGGGCATCGCCGCCCGCCATCATCGTCTGGATGCGCTGATCGTAGTCATCGGGGTGTACAGCAGTTCCACGGTGATGTTCGGGAAGGCTTCGTGCGCGAGATCCAGGCGGGCTTGATACGCTTCCTGATCCGCCAGACCGCCCCACATGCTCAAACGCAGGGTGACAGGTTCCTGCGCGGCGACCATTGACACGGACAGCGCCAGCAAACATACGACTAATAGTAAAAGAGCGCGAATTCGCATTTTAAAGTCCTTTCTTAAACAGCAATAGCTCATGAAAGCGGTTTCGAAACCGCTTTCATGAACATAGCATGAGAACACAAGCTTGTCAAACAGTTGGGAGCGGCTGTAAGCCCCTGCATTCGTTTGCGTTACAGGATTCAAATAGTTGATTGTCGGACAGGCCCTAAGCCAGTGTCCGAAAGACGACACAACAGGCCAAGGCAGTCCAATCGCTCCGTAGCATAGAGTCTTTTGGGGGACAGCGGACGCAATGAATTTGCGTCCCTACGAGAAAAGTGTGGTTGTGTAGGGACGCGATTTATCGCGTCCGCAAAAGCCCAAGACCGACAGGTAACCCGGTTTCACGGCATTCTCCGCACTTCCAGGCCTGCTTTTCCTTTGGCTGACAAACGGTCATTGGCTTAGCTGCCCTGCCCCACCCTGCCGATTACACGCGGCGGCACGAGTCGCGCACCACCAGCTCCATGTCGATCAACACAGAGGCGGGGACACTCTCTTCGTTGATGCGCTTGACGATAGTGTCGATGATGGTGCTGCCAAGCGCCGCATAATTATGGCTGACGGTGGTGAGTTCGGGCGCGGAGACGGCTGTCAGGTAAATGTCATCAAAACCCACAACCGACAACTGTTTCGGTACATCCAATTGATGATGGCGCGCGGCCTTGAGCACGCCGAGCGCGACCAGATCGTTGATGCAGATGACCGCAGTCGGTTGTTCGGGGAGCTGCAGCAGTCGTTCGAGGCAGACCTCGCCGCTCTCAATTGAAAAACTGTCCGCGATCAGCCATTCATCACACACAGTCAGCCCATGTTCGGCCAGCGCTGCCCGCAGTGCTGCCTGACGGTCACGCGTCACGGTGATGTGGGCGCTGCCGCCCAGCATGCCAATCTGCGTGTGGCCGAGCCCCGTCAAGTAGTCAACGGCTTGCGCAATGCCGCCGCGCTCATCGGTCTGCACGATGCTGACCAGATCGCTTTGGATGCCGCCATTGACGATCACCGTGGGCACTTTGGCGGCGAAATCGACCAATTCCGCGCGGTAGCGGTCAGACAGCGTGATCTCATTCACGCGCCCCCCCATGAAGATCAAGCCATCAACCTGGTGCCGCGACAGATAGGCCAACCCTTCCGATTCCAGTTCGAGGCTGTTCATGGCATTGAACAACAGCAGCGAGTAGTCGCTGGCGAGGGCGTCGCGCTGCATTTCGGCAAAAATGGTCGAGAAGTAGGGGTTTGTAATATCCGGCAGAATCACACCGAGCATCATCGAGCGCTGGTAGGAGAGGTTGCGCGCCAGCTTGTTTGGGCGGAACTTGTGCTTTTGCAGCACCGCCTCGACGCGCTGTTTGGTCTCCGGGCTGACGGGTGCGCTGCCGGTCAAAATGCGCGAAACGGTGGCGACGGAGACTTCTGCTTCGCGGGCGATATCGTAGATAGTGATTTTGGTGCTCACGGTGAGTTGCCTTAAACGAACTGCCGCACAGGGAACGGCGAAAGCGGTTTCCAAAGGGTCATTATACCGGAAAGCGCGGCATTCTCAGCCCTGAATGACAAAATAGCGGCATTGAGTGATCTCAATGCCGCTGTCTAGCTGACAATTGTGTACCGCTGTAAGAAGCCATTTGAAAAATCAATCGTCTTGAATTTCGTAGGGGCAGACCGATGTGTCTGCCCTATATTGGGCGCACACGTTGGTGCGCCCTACGAAAACAATTCCGAATATTCAGATGGCTTTTAAGGCTATTCGGCGACGCGCACCAGCATCGACTGCGGCGACATGACATCCGGGTCGCTGATCCAAACGAGATGATTCCCAGCGAGCGTCACGGAGTTGGCGATGAGCGCCCCCTTGATCACCAGACCGTCATTCCCGGCGCTCAACTGGACGTTGGCATTCGGCGCGTAGATCAGACCCCAGAGCAGCGTTTCGCCGGAGATCTTGACCGCATTATATGAGCACGGATTATTCCCTGTCCCCAGCGCCATAAACAGCACTCCAGTCGAACCCGACAAGCGGTTATCGCTGATGGCGCGCGGGTACTGGTAGTACTGCGCCTCGACGTGGTCGCCCTGAATGGTGCCCGTGGCGATGAAGGACACCCCACCCACCCCATTGACGGGCTTGGCGAAAGTCACGTTATTGCCAAAGTTGATATCGCCGTCGACGTAGTACATGCCCGAAAGCGTGCGGTTGCTCGGCGACCATGTGCGGTTGGCATCGTTGTAATCAGGATCACCATAAAGATCCGTCCCCCGGTGCGTAATCGCGTGGTATTCCGGCGCGTAGCCGGCGACGATGCCGCCGGGCGCGTACTGGCCGATCGCATAGACATGAGCCAGCGGATCAGGTAAAGCAGTGTAGCCTTGATCCGCGAGATCACCCGTGTACGGCGGGTTGAACGTATCGTGGTTCCCCGGATCGGTCTCTTCCAGTGACTGCACCAGACCCGTGAAATCGTTGCCGCTCGTACCTGCCGTCGACTTGATCTCGTTGTTGCTCCAGATCAGCGCTTGTTCCGGATGCGCGCTGCTGGTGCGGATCTCGCCATCCGAACCATCCCAACTGATAGTATTGCCGCAGGTGGAGCTCAACCCGACGATCCCCGGCACGGATGCCGGGTTAAAGGGTGGCTGACAATAGGCAATTGCGCGCGTGGTCACGCCCAGCGGGCCGCGATAGACGACCTGCGCGAAGTAGCTCGGCTTGGAGGCCGAGATATCCGCCTGTACCGCCCATTGATCGTTCGCCAGCGGGCCTTCGGTGGGCATACTGAGGGTCACGGCGCGGCCGTCGACCCCATTGAAGAAACCGTTCGCGTTGGCCGCCGCTTGCCCTGCCGTCTGCATGGCTGCATCCGGGTTGCCGCTGTTGATGCTGGTACAGCGGGCATAGGCGCCCGCAATCGCCGCCGCGTCTGCCGCGTTTTGCGCGTCACGCTGCAGGAAGAACAAGCCGCCGCCATCCACGGCCAAGCCCAATGCGCCGATTAGCACAACGAAGGCCAGCGCCATCAGCACGATGGCCTGCCCCGACTGGGCTTGAGCCCAGCCGGAGTGTTTTACAGTTTGCTTCTGTTTAGTGTTCATGCTGTGTTTCTCGTTCATGCCTTTACCCTTACGGATTGTATGTGCAGCGCCCCGTGGTCGTGCCACCCAACACGGCGGTCCCCGTCGGATTGGACGTCGCCACGCTTTCGAGTACCACATCAAAATACTCATTCGCGCTGTTGGAGCGCCCCGGCTCGGTCGTGATCGGGATTGTGGTGGTCGTCGTACCATTCGCCGACGGCGTGTACGTTCGGAGGCCAGTTCCCAGAGGCACACACGTGTAATCATGACGATTCTGCTGAATTTGATCGCACAGCGCCGTGCCATTGACCGTATGGTAATTGATCGTCAGCGACTGGCCCGCGTTGCCGTACATGACCGTGACCGGGAAGTTCGCTACCCCCGCCGCGCGCGAGACATTCGTGATGTTGCCAATGCTCACCGTCGGCACGTTGCCCGGGTAGGCGTCCGTGCCATCGTTGACCCCATCGCCATCCGTATCGGTCACGAGCGGGTTGGTCAGTGACGTGTTGACTTCGTAACCATCGTTGAGACCATCACCGTCCGTATCGGCTTTGAGGTTGTCGGTGATGTAATTGAACGTGCCGCGCGCCTCATGGTAGTCGCTCAGGTTATCGCCGTCGCTGTCGGTGAGCAGCGGATCGCTGTAGTACTTCGTGCCGGAGCTGGCGGTGTACCCCATGACTTCCTGCGCGTCAGTGAGCAAGTCGCCGTCGCTGTCCGCCGAACGCGGGTAGCTGCGGAATGACCGTACCCCGACCTGCGTGGTCACCGTGACGCCATTGACTTCCTGCGCGTCGCTCAACACATCGCTGTCGGTGTCGGCCATGTTCGGGTTGCTGACATACTGCGCGGTCGCCTTGACCTCCGCGCCGTCCAGCAGCCCGTCATCATCGGAGTCTGAATCGGAAGGCACGCTTGTATAGGTGGCGTTGTTCGCCGCCAGATACCCGTAGACTTCCTCATAGTCGGTCACGTTATCCGTATCCGAGTCCGCCAGGAGCGGGTTGGTGCGGTGAACGGACTGTTCAGCGCCATCACCCAAACCGTCGCCGTCGCTATCCGAATTCGCCGGGTTGGTGATGTACACGCTGCCGTTCGCTGCGGTATTGCCGAGGAGCTCGTTCCGATCCGGGATCGTGTCGCCGTCACTGTCGAGGCTGGTCGGGTTGCTGGTGTAGGTCGTGCCATTGGCCGTCCGGTAACCGAGAACCTCATCGCCATCCTTAATGGTATCGCCATCCGTATCGCGGACGGTGGGGTCGGTCAGGTAACCGTAGGTCGCGTAAACTTCCTGCCCGTCCATCAAACCGTCGCCATCCGTATCCGGGTTAAACGGCGAAACGTTATAGGTCACCACGGTGCCATTGATGTTCACACCGTAAAACTCTGGCCCATCCATCAAACCATCATTATCAGTATCCGCATCCAGTGGATCGGTCGAAAGTGGATATTCACACTGCACATTGTTGCAACCATCGTTGTCCGGGTCATCGAGGCCGCCATAGGCCCGGGTGAACAGGTAAGCCATTTCCCAGCTATCCGGCAAGCCGTCACCATCGTTATCAAACAGACCGCCGTAGGTGATGCCATCACCGCACTGACCAATAACCGCTAAGTTATCGGCGCAGTTGGCGACAAACGTGTCCCACTGATTCGGGTTGCTCCAAAAGGTGACCTTTTCCTGATAGTCCGTGAGCGTGTCGCCGGGGTAGCCGGAATAGAGCGAGTTCGGGCCGTCGCTGTTGATGTTGTTCGGGTCGGTGCCGTAGAAGCGCACTTCGTAGTAGTCGCTCAACCCGTCGCCGTCACCATCGCTGTTGAGCGGATCGGTCACGGCAAGGCGCAGGTTATAGCCGGTGACTTCGTCGTAGTCGCTCAGCCCATCCCCATCGCTGTCCGATTCCAGCGGATCGCTGAAGTAGCGCGTGCCATTAGTCGCTACGTAGCCGAGCAGCTCCTGTAGATCCGTCAACTGATCGCTGTCACTGTCAGCCAGCGTCGGATTGCTGATATATGGGTGCGCGAGGTTCTGCCAATCTGTGATGGTGAAACCCGTCACTTCCTGCAGATCAGTCAGCCCGTCGTTATCGCTGTCGTTCGTGTAGGGGTTGGTGTAGTAATGGTTGGCGTTATTCCCGGTGACTTCGTCGTAGTCGGACAGGCCGTCGCTGTCGCTATCCCCGCTCAGCGGATTGCTGTAATAGGTACTGCCATTCGCCGCGACATAGCCGTGAACTTCCTGATAATCCGTCAGGCCATCCGTGTCGCTGTCCACGACTTTCGGGTTGCTGATCAGCATCACATTCAGAATTGTGCCGTTCGGCATATTGATAGCCACGGCCACGCCGAGCACCTCTTCCCCATCGCTCAGCAGATCGTCGTCCGAGTCGCCATCCAGCGGATTGCTGGTCATCAGATAGCTGAGCGTGCTCATGTCGGGCAGCACTACCGTCACATTCCGCCCGATCACTTCGTCACTGTCGCTGAGCAGATCGTCGTCGGTGTCCCAATCCAGCGGCTTGGTGCGGTAGCGAAATACTTCGTCGCCATCGTTGAGCAGATCGCCGGGGTCGCCCGCATTCGGCAGATCGAGGGCATCGCTGTTGGGGTTGGTCGGATCAGTCAGATTCGCCTGTTCACAGCCGTTGTTGCAACCGTCGCTGTCCGGATCATCTGACCCCGTGTACACGTTGTAGACCTGATTCGGATTGATGCCCCGAGCGGCGGCCGCTGCGGAGAAGTACAGCGCTTCCCACGCATCATCGAGGCCGTCATAGTCGACATCCCCCGAAGCACGCGTCGTCAGGCGGATATCAGTCACTACCGTGCGCTGACCCTGAAATTCGAATGTGAGGTTCGGCGCAATCTGGCTGATCAGCGGGGTGATGAGCTGAATCGAGTTGGCAATATCGATTTTCAGCATATCGCCCGTTTCGAGCACGTCGGGGTTGCCGCCCTGCGTCGGATCGACGGCGGAGCACGGCCAGGTAACGGGCGTACCATCGGCATTCTGTTCCACCGCCGATTCATAGCGAATATTGATGGTCGGCGTGCCGACGAAGAACGTCTTTTCGATGGTCTCTTCCATCAGGGCGCAGTTGAGGTAATTGTTCTCGCCGTCACCATAGCCGTACACGGCAGCATTGCGCAAGGCACTACGCAGCGCGTTCGACGCCATTGCATAACTGAAGAACACGCGTCCGAAATCGAAAATACCCATGATCAAGAGGAGCAGAATGGGCGCGACGAGCGCGAATTCGGCCAAACCTTGGCCCGGTTTGCGTTTGTTCAGCATGAGAAACTCCCGCTTTCTCGGTAGAGTCACGTCTACGTCTCCCGAATGATGGTATTGGAGGCGGACACGGTGAGCGTCACGGGGTTGACCCCGGCGAAACGCGGCATAAACGGACTGAGCAGAGTGAACTGGTAACTGATCGTTACCAAAACCGAGTTCCCGACTGAGTTCGACGGCACTTCGACAGTGATATCCGCATTTGACCAATCAATGTTCGCGCCGCCGGCGTTGCGCGCCCGGTATTCGGCGTTGTTAGGGTCGAGGCAGTCAATCGGAATTTCAGGATGTTCCAAACCGGGCGGATTCGTGCATTCGGGGTCGATGGAGAGGTAAAGAGCTGCTTCGCCTGCCGCGTCTTCGAGCGCCACATAAATATAGAAAGCGCGCCCGACATCGAGGAGCCCGGACAGGACGATGAGCAGCAGCACGAAGCCGAGCGCCATTTCGACCATACTTTGGCCGCGCTCTAGTCGGTGGGATGGCAATGACTTCGAGTTTTGGTTCATGCTTCGCACTCATTTAGTGGGTTATCTTTGATCGTTAAATACAGAAACGTTGGGTTTACATGAATGTCACCCCACATGTTGTAAATTTATCCTTACGATTACGAATTTATTCTTAAGCCTCTCTCTCACATATAATTGAGGAAATGTGAAGAATGTCTGAATCGGGGTGCGTATCACCGAGGGTCTACCTACTGGACATGAAGGCCAGCCTGTACGATCTTCTAACTTTCATGCTAACTTGATTATTCTTCTGAGGATGTATGAATAGGTAGAGTAGTAGCGGGTCAGGAGATTTTGGAACTTGCACCGCCTGATCGGGGCGGCTATACTAGCGTTGCACTTTCTATTACTGTTCGCATTTCACTCACCTCCTTCTGAGCACCGCCCCTCCCACTGAAATCCCTATTGATGGCTGACCACCCTGCCGCTTGGCGCTGCAGTGCTGCTTGCTGATCGCCTGATAGAAGGTGCAAGTTCTGTTCGGTCAGGTTGAGGGTATTATGTTCGAAACACAGCGGAAAGTTCTCGTGACAGGCGGAGCGGGATTTACGGGCAGTCACCTGCTCCGACGGCTCTTACAAGCGGGGCATGAGGTGCGCACGCTAGTTCGTGATCCACAGAAGCTCCAGCGACACGAGGACGATCAGTTGGATGTCGTTGTCGGTGATGTGCGTGATCCAGAAATCTGCCGTCAAGCCGTACAAGATTGCGATGTCGTGTACCATATCGCCGCATCCTTCCGCTCCGGCAAGGCCAGCGCGGCCGAGCTGATTGAAACGAACGCTGAAGGCACGACCAACATGCTCAATGCAGCCGAAGCGGTTGGCGTCTCCCGGTTTGTCCACTGCAGCACCATCGGCGTGCTGGGGCATATCGAAGCGCCGCCCGCCACCGAAGACTCGCCGTACAACCCGTGCGACGATTACCAGTACTCGAAGATGCTTGGCGAAAAGATCGTGCTGGATTACGCGCAACAGGGGCGCGTCCCGACGACTGTCGTGCGCCCGGCCAGCATTTACGGGGAAGGCGACCTACGCCTGCTCAAACTGTTTCGCTCCATCAAGAAAGGTCTGTTTGTCATGGTCGGTTCCGGCGATCCGCACTTTCACATGGTGCATGTCGACGATCTGGCGACGGGGTTTATGCTCGCGGCTTCCAGCGATGCCGCCGTGGGACAAGTCTATATCATTGCGGGCGACCGCTCGGTGGCGCTCAAAGACCTGGCCCGCATCATTGCGGAGGAACTCCACGCCGCCCCGCCCCGCCTGCATGTGCCCTACAACCTGATGTGGGCGGCGGGCGCCGCCTTCGAACTGATCTGCAAGCCGTTCCACATGGACCCACCGATCTACCGGCGCCGGGTCAGCTTCTTTCATCACAATCGCTCATTTGATATTCGCAAAGCGAAGGAAGAGCTCGGCTACCAACCACAGGTGGATCTACTGGAGGGGATTCGCCGGACGGCAAACTGGTACGCGAGCGAAGGTCTGCTGTAGCGCGACCACGCCGCAATCAAACCGTCGGGAGGCACGCACGTGCCTCCCGACAGCAGGCGGCTTACGATCCCGGTGTAGGGGTGGTTTCAGCGCTTTCGACCAAAGTGATGCGGTCTTCTAGGGTCGGGCTTAGCGGACTATGTTCACGGACATACGACTCGAAGACGTCATCGAAGAACACGGTCGTATCGATAGCATCAATCCCCCGATCCGCAAACACCTGATACCCATCCCCGCCCTTGCGCATAAAATCATTGGTGGCAATTATATACAACGCGTTCGGGTCGAGCGGCTCGTAGCTCGTGCCATCAGCGCTGAGCATCTCTACGCTGACAATGCGGCTGAACACGGGTTGACTGAGATCGTAGCTGTAGCGCAGACCCGAAACTTGCGGGAAGCGCCCGGTACCACTGGATTCCCCCACCCGCGAGACGCCATTTTCCAGCGCCAATACCAGATCAGAGCCGCGCACGCGGAACGTGCTAACCCGGTTGCTGAACGGCAGGAATTCGAGGATGCTCCCGCGCGTCAGCGCCCCTGAGGCGAGACCACCGCGCATCGAACCCCCATTCACCAGCGCGAGATCTGTCCCCATGCGCCAGCGCAGCCCATCAGCGACCAGATTCCCCAGTTCACACTCGCGGATGCGGCAGTCGGCGACCGTGTAATCGGCGGCGACGAGGACCTGCTCACCTGTGAGCGTCCGCACCGGGCGCGCGCGTTCGATCTGCACCTGCTCGTTGAGATCATCGATGAGCGCGACGATATCGGGATCGGGACGGATACTGCTGGCAAGCAGGATAGTATCCCCCGACCAATCGATGAGGACGCCCTCGGCATCAAACGTTAAGTCGATGCGTCCGAGGAAGCGCAGTTCACCGCGGGCGCCGCCGCCCGACTGCACGATCAGGATCGGGGCGCCGTCGGCGCCTGCCGTGACCGCGGGATACGGCCCGGCGGCATCGGCGTCCGTGTTACTCAACAGTGTGCGCGTATTGCCGCCGACAATCAGATCCACGCCGCGCAGTTCCGGTGCTAAAGCGAGGTCTTCATCGTAGCCGAGATACGACAGCAAAATGATGTAGTTGATGCCCTGCTCAGTCAGCGCGTCGGCCTGCGCCTGGACGCTGCCACGGTAGTCCGGCGAGAAGATGAGATCACGCCCCGGCGAGGACACACGCGGCGCATCCGCCGTCGTGACGCCAATCACGCCGACCGCTGTGCCATTCACATCGACAATTGCCGAAGGCTGAATGAGGTCGGCCAGCACATCGGACTCGCTGGCGTCAATATTTGCGCCAAGCACGGGGAAATTCACATTCCGGATGAACTGCGCCAGCGTCTGATCGCCGTTGTCGAATTCCGGACTGCCGAGCACCATCGCCTGGTAACCCAGCGCATTCATAATCTGTACGTTATCCTGCCCGGCGTACACGCGATGAAACAGCGTTCCAGTGAAGCGCCCACCCGCATCCACGAGCAAGCTGTTGTCGACCTCGTCGCGCAGCTGCTTGATGACGGTCGCGGCGCGGGCGGCGCCCCCGACATCGTCGGCATCCGGCAGATGATTGGCGCGCGTATCATTGGTGTGTAAAACGGTAAGCGTGAACGCGGACTGCGCGCTCATCGGGATGACCCCGAGGCACAGGCCAGTAATCAGAAGTAGGACGGTGAGTCGACGGACCATAGGTTTCATCCTCAGCGCCAAAAGAGCACGGTTCAGAGCGTCACCGATTGTACGATGAAACCCAAGCCGCCTGTTTTAAGGTTTGACCAATTATTACAGTATATACGATGATCCTAAGGGCGGCGATCGGCGCGGTTATGGGGTAGCGACGCGAACGCCCACCGACGGACTGCGTCGCCCCGGATCGCGCGACACGCGAATTGCCAACCGCGCCGCCTCCGGCGAACTGTTGAAGTTTCCGCCGCGGACCACGCGCTGCGTGCCCTCGCTTGGCCCCAGCGGGTCTTGCACCGCCTCGGCGGGATAGTCGCCAAACCAATCGTTGACCCATTCGCTCAGATTGCCGACGAGGTCAAACACGCCGCTCCAACTGCGATCCAACGTGCGCGAACCACCGCCCAACGGCGCCACAAAGTTCACGCCGCCGGTTGACGTTTCGTTGACGACACTATAGCCGTTCGACCAACCGTTCCCCCACACATAAATCAGATTGTCCGCGCCACGCGCCGCATATTCCCATTCCGCTTCGGTCGGCAAGCGCCCGCCGCGCCAGCGCGCATACGCATCCGCCTCGTACCAGCTTAAATTGGAGCGCGGCGCTTCCGGCACCAGTTCACCGCCGCGATTTTCCGGGCCGACGAATCCATTCTGCTGCACCCACGCCCAGCCCTCTGGCGACCACCAGCTTTCGGTCGTATAGCCGCCATCGTCAACGAACGCCTGAAACTGTCCGTTCGTAACCTCATAAATGTCGAGCCAAAAACCCGTGAGGCACACCTCATGCGCGGGTTCTTCGTTATCAAAGGCGCGTGAATCGACGCGGATATCGCTGCCCATCTGGAAGCAGCCCTCCGGCACAAAAACCTGCTGCACACCGCGTTCGTCCGTACGATTCTGCCCGGCAACACGCGCCGCCGTGGGCACAACCGTCGGTGTCGGCTCGGGTGGCGCGCCGAACTGTGTCACGACGAGGACGACTACGAGCGCCGCCACTGCGATCAAACCGGCGACCAGCGGCACCAGCGGAATGCGCCGCCGTGGGTTGACCGGGACAACCCGCATCATCTCCGATGTGACCAGCGCATCGTCGACGGGCGGCGGCTTGTGCAGCGTCGACCGCGTCATATCGTGCAGCGCCGCGCCTTCTGGCGCAAACAGGGCGAGGTGCAATTCACGGTAAAGCTCACCCGCGGTCGCATAGCGATCATCGGGCTCTTTCGCGAGCGCGCGCAGCAGCACCGCATTGACCGCCGCGGGCAGCCCGGTTCGAAATGCCTCAACCGGGGAGGGGCGCTCGGTCAGGTGCTTATACATCATGCTGCTGGCGGACTCCGCCTGAAAGGGCAGCACGCCCGTGAGCATTTCGTAGACGAGAATCCCGAAGGCGTAGATATCGGAGCGGCGGTCGAGCGGCAGCCCTTTCCACTGTTCCGGCGACATATACGATGGCGTGCCGACAATCGCGCCTGTCTGCGTGAGGTTGGTTGAACCGCTCAACAACTTAGCAATGCCGAAATCGCTGAGCACGGCGTTGCCGGCTTCGTCCAGCAGCACATTTTGCGGCTTCAAATCGCGATGGATGATGTTCTGGTTGTGGGCATAATCCAGTGCGTCGGCAATCTGCGCGGCAAGGCGATCCGTGCGCTCGATGGTCAGCGTGCCCTCGCTGATAAGGCTTTCGAGGTTGCCTCCCGGCAAATAGTCCATCACAAGGCATACCAGATTACCCTGATTGATGTACTCGATTAACCGGAGGATGTGAGTATGCCGCAGCGTGGCAATCGTACGCGCTTCCTGTTCCAAGCGCCGCGCGAAGTCGCCTTGACCGATCAGCTCAGCCCGGATGACCTTAATCGCTACCGGACGCTCAAACGCATTCAACTGCTGCGCCAGATACACCGCCGCCGACGTGCCCCACCCCAACAGCGATGTGATTTTGTACTGACCTATTTCACGACCGATCAAGTCGTTCATCCACGTTTTCGCCTTGTGTTCGTATCAGTGAGGTCTGAGCATTGTTGTCTGCTGCTGAGGAGTATAGCGCAAAACCGCCCACTTTTGGCACAAGGTTAGGCAGGCATCCGGGACGCGGTTGCGCGTCCCGGATGCGGGTCTCAACTCAATCCGAATCCGTGCCGTTCATAGGAAAGTTTCTCCGGTCTGCGCGCTCAACGCGCTCAGCACCGCCTCGGCCTCAGCGCCCGCGCGCCCATCCTTGACTGCCTGTGCCAACCACTGCGCCGCCTTACGCAGCTGCACCCGGTAATCTCCCGCAACCGTCGTGTGCCCGGCCTGCATGAAGGCCGCCAGCGCGTCAGCGGTCAACTGCGCATCGTCCGCCCAGCTCCCGTTGATCTTCTGCTTGCGCGCCAACAGCTTGACCAAAATCTCCGGCTGTACGTTGTTGGCGGTGAAAATCTGCTTGAGTTCTTCGCGCTCGTCCAACGGCGGCAGCGTGATCGCGCGCTCATATTCCGGCTCAAAGTCCGCGCTTGACTGGGCACGCGCCGCCGGGGCGCTCCGCTTCCTGAAGAAGTGGTTCCCAGCCTCGCGGTCAGGCCGAACAATGGGTCTGGGTGCAGGAGGCGGCGCGCTCATGGCGAAGTGCAGCGCAGCACCAGCCGCACCGCCTGCCGTGCCAAAGCCCTCATAGCGCAGACCTTCAGGCAGCGGCAACGCGACTTGCACGAGCTGGTCTTTCCCGCCCGTCGTGACTTCGCTGTCAATGGCGACAAACGAGGTATGCCGACTCGCGAGTCCATATTTGAGCGCCAGCTCAATGATCTGCTGGCGTGCGGCTTCGAGGTCGGCAAGCTGCATGCTCAAGGCCTCAATGCGCGCCCGCGCCCACAAACGCCGCAGCAGCGGCAGGTCGCCGGGCGGCACATCCGCGCTGAACTCGACGGGCGCGCCGCCCCGCTGACCACGAATCATCAGCGTGACAGCGCCCTCGCCCTGCCGCGCCAAGCGTGTGACGATCGCCAAAGGCGCGCCCACATACAGATCGGGCAAATGGTTCGGGTAAGTGTCCCACGCGTTCGCGCCATGCCATTCCAGCGTGATGTCTTCGAGCGCTGGATAGCTCACGCGATCCTGAAAGCGTGTGATCGCCTTCTCGATATCGTCATCCACGCCGAGGAATTCCGCCCACCCGCGTCCGAGCGCCGCCATCTTGTCGATCAGGTAGCGATTGACGGACGGCCCCAGCCCGAACGTGAAGATTCGCGCGCTGCCCCGCTTCGCCGTAACTTCCCGCAGGGCCGCGTCCTCCGCGGAGACGGCGCCGTCGGTCAGGAAGACGACATAGCGCCGCCGTTCCGCATCGACGGGCAAAGCGAGCGCGGCGCTGATCGCGCCGAGGATTTCGGTACCGCCACGCGCATCCACCTCGTCGATCCAGCGATCCGCCGCGTCGACCGTCTCCTGTGTGATGGCCATCGCCACGCGCGCGAACCATTCCAACTGGTCATCGAACACGAGAATCCAGAAGCGGTCGTCGGCGCCGAGCATGCGCAAACAGGTCTTCAGCGCGTTACGGGCCTGAACCATCGGATCGCCACCCATCGAACCGGAGCGGTCGATCACGAACACGAATTCGCGCTGTGCGGCGACCGCCTGCCCGGTCGAGCGCGGCGGCTGCACACTCAGCAGCGCGATCTCGCTGCCGCCATCGTCGATGGTCGCCCACGCTTGCGGGCGAACCGTATCTACCGCCGCCGCAAAGCGCATAACAAAATCCTTGTTGGGGATGTGCTTTCCCGCCAGCGTGACAGTAATCGGCTCACCGCGCGCCACGACGAGTGGATGCGTTGGGCTCACCGGGTCGGCAAAAGCGCCGCGCAAATTGAGCGTTACTTCTACGGGTCCGATGGACGCATCAGGCGCGGCCAACGGCGCATCGACCGCAGCGGGATGCGACAGCGTCGGCGTGTGATAGCGCGGCGTGAGGCCCATAGGGAAGACAAATTCGTACTGGCCGTCTTTGAAGGTCAGCGCCTCATCATATTGAACTTCACACAGAATCTTTTCACCGGGTTGAATATTGGCCACACGGATAGTGAATAGGCTCGGGCGCTGCTGTTCAAGCAGGCTGGCGCGTTTGCCTTCGGCCTGGGCGTCAGCATACGCTTGCCGTGCCGCCTCACGTTCGCGCACCTGTGCTTGAATGCGGCGTGCACCAATCGTGATGGCATAGTCGCTGATGGCCGCTTCATGGGGGAGCGGAAATAGATATTCGACCTCAATCGGGTGCTTAAAGGGGTTACCGAACCGTTGGGCGATGCGCACGGTGGCCGCACCGCCGAGGATGTCACCGCTCACCGTCGTGAGTTCGAGCGGGAGCGGTGATGCGGGTTGATCTGCTTGGACAAGGATGAGCGCGCCGAGCGAGAACTCTTCAGACATAGGGCCTCCAAGTTACGTGATCGGGATTTCGCGCAGCGACCTCACCCACCGGTACGGTGTTGTTTGATAGAGTGACGCCATGCGCCCCGGACGATCGACTAACCAACACATCATGCCACAAGCTTCGGCAAAAGCACCATCTGTCCACGGATCATCCCCTACAAATACGGGGGTGGTGGTGTGTAATACCGGATAACGGTTGAGGATGGCCTGCCAGAGACTTGGATGCGGTTTGCGTTTCGCGCCGGGGAACATGTGCGGCGTAAAGATTTCGCGCACGTGGGCCGCGAGCCCCAGATCACGCGCGTTTGAGGGCGCGATCAGGTTATTCGAGATGACGTAAACCAGATGCCCCTTCTGATTGAGGGCGCGCAATAATTCCAGTGCATCGTCAAAGAGCACTGGTTGGTAGCTAGACCGCAGGTCTTTCGCGAAGACGGCCTGCAGTTCGTCGGACCAGCCCATGTCCTCAAACAAGCCGCTGAGGACGCCCTGAAAGTGGTCGTTGACACTCCAGCGCTGCTGCGCTGCCAGCACAGCCCGGGCGAGGCGCTCAGGGTCGGCTGGCAGCGTGTACGTCTGAATGAGTTTGGGCAGCGCCGTGTTCAGCGCCCACGTGAGCTGGGCAGTCGCCAACGTGTCGTCGAAATCAAAGAACCAGCTCGTAATTTTCATACCACAGCCATTCGGTTCACGCGTGGTACTGGTACAAGACGCTCAAAATCGCCGCCCGGACGATGTTATGCGGCGTATACAATCCCTTGCTGATCCACAATGGGACGTATGTCGTATCGTGCAGGTGATCGGTCAGGAAGCGCGCCGCCTCGTCCATGATGGACGGATCAATGCGTTCGACCGTGCTGTTCCACGTCAGCAGCGACTCCAGCGCGTAGGCCGTCTCTTCGGGCGTAGAGTCGCCGAGATAGCCCCAGCCGCCATCATCGTTCTGCGTTTTGAGAATCCACTTGAGGCGCGAGGACGCGAGGTTATCATCGACGCCGCGCAGCGCATGGATCGCCACATTGCTGACGTAGTACGGTGAGGTATGCCACTTATCCGACCAGAACGAGCCATTCTCGTCAAAACGTTTGAGCGCGGTCACGATCTTCTGCACCCACGTTTCGTACATGGGGTGATCCTGCGCGTACTGCAGCGCCTGCAGCAAACGCAAATGTGTACTCGCCGACGGATTCGTTTCGCCCTGATAGCAGCAGAAGTGATCATCTTTCTCGTAATACTTGAACACATCGGCGCTGACGTCGTAACCGCCCCACTTCAACAGCATGTAAGTGGCCGCAGTATCGTCAATATCGACCACCGGGAAATGCGTCGAGTAGCTGATGCCATACTCCGGCGACCAGCGCGACGCCAATACAGCGAGGATTTCCTGTACATCCCGGTCGTTGGGCTGAACGGTTCCCGTCAGCACGAGCTTCATCAAAGTCCAGAGCATTTCAAAAATGTCGATCCGTCCGAACGCCGGGATACCACCAGTCCCGTCGTCGGTCATCAGATCCCGCAGATAATCGACCGCTCCCTCGTGGGAATGCTGCAATAGATAAGCAGCCGTCGCCGCCGGTGAAATGCTCACCGAATAATTGGCTTCCAGCACATCATCGTGCTGGCTGACGGCATGACGCAGCGCTTCTAATGAGAACGTGATGGTGCTTTGACGCCATGGGCGGACCGGCGAGTCGATCAGCGCGGCAACTTTTTTCTTATACGGCGCGGCGTACCGAACCGGAGGCTGCGGCACGTCGAGACCGAGTTTTTCGGCTTCTTGGGCTAGGGAGGTAGACAGGATGGGAAAACCGACGGTGTCACTATCATCTTTGCCGAGATGACCAACCAGCTTCCACAGGGCGTCTTCACCGCGCTTGACGCGGCGTTTGTCACGAGGGTGGGTGCCCACTTCACGCAGCGCCACTATCGCCGCGAGCGTGGAAATGAAACGATCGTGATAGTGAACGTAGGGCGCGCCCCACGTACCATCTTCATATTGGTTGCGACGCAGCCATTCGAGCGAAAACTCAAAATCGCTATAGCGTCCCGCAAGTCGAGCAACCCAAGCCGTGTCATAGGCTACGCCATAGACTCGGCCCCGACCAAGGTCGCGAACGAGCATCTTGATTTCATGCGCCAGCAAAGTGCTTTGACCAAGATTCGGTGTCACTGAGCCATCCTTCCATGCACAAACACTGGGGGCGGAGTGCCATCAGACCTTGATCATAATATGAACTTCGTAAATCTATACCGTGAGGAATGTAATCGATTTACGAGAATTAGTAATTACTTTCCCTTTTAGTACTAAAGTCCTTACACCTACTGGGGTGTTAACCAAAAACGCACCGCAACACCGCCGGGCAGATTCTTAGGCTCAAAGGGTTCCGCTACGACTTCGATATCGGCCTGCCGGCGCAGAATTTCGACATCCATCACCGGAACGGGCTTCCACCAGACGGCCTGATAGACGCCGCCGCCAAGGTGTTCTAAGCAGTCCGGCACTGCCGGAGCGATCAAATCCCAGACACTGTCTTCGACGTTAGTTCTCTGCTGTGGGCGCGTGATCGGACGCATTGTCAGTCCTTCTGTGGAATGTTACCGACTATTAACTCAATCTAGCACAGTCACCCCCAAAATTGATGAAGTAAGGTGTGAAAAATTCGTCAATTTTGCAGCGCGTCATAACATTCCTATATACGCATCAATCAAGCCCGGCACCGACATGGGTCGGTTTCCGATCAGGTCGACGACGATGGCGCGCTGGTGCGCCCGCTCCGCGGCGTTCATGTACTCCAACGGCGACCGTCCCGCCACCCGTGCCAGCAAACAGGCCAGCGTGTGCTCAACGCACCGCTCTTCGTACCCCTCAAGCCAGTCGACTGGCCCTAAGGTTTCGACATACGTCCGCCAATATAAGCGAGCGGCTTCGGCAAAGATCGCGCGGTGCTCCGGCAGGTGATGCGCTTTGCTCAGCAAATGCGTCAGTGAGAAACCGACATCAAACGCGGGTTCGCCCACATGAATCACTTCATGATCAAGCAGAATGAGCCGATCCTGATAAACGAGGATGTTCTTTGGACTGAAGTCGCCGTGCACGAGCGTCCGCTGCACGGCGCGTGTATCCTCCACCACCCGCTGGATGAACGCCGCGACTTCTGGCACCTGCTTCCCGGTATAGAGATAGTAGGCTTCCAGCCGCAGCGTTTCGTAGAACTCCCGGTTGAAGAACTCCGGCGCGTCGCGGCGAATGTCGTCGAGGTGCTGCCCGGATAAGCGGTGGATGGTGCCAAGCAGCCGCCCAAACTGATCGACATGGCGCAGATCGACACGCCCGGCCAGCAGCAGCTTTTTCCAGTTTTCGTGCGGCTGGGGTACGGCTTCCATCGCGAGGATGTAGTTCGGCTCATCCTCAAAGATGATCAGCGGGATCGTGCCGGCGGGCGTCATGCGCGGCAGGATGGTGAGCGCGAGTGCCTCATGATGAATGCGTTCCGGCTTGGTGAACCAATCGACGGCGACGCGCAGTTTGGGCAGGCATTGCTTGATCACCCAGGCGCGGCCATCGGGCAAATCCAGCCACACGGTTTTGTTCGACACGCCGCCTTCCAACACGCGCATCGTCGGTTGTGAGTCGGACGTGATGCGCCCCAGTTCCCGCAGATAAGCAAACAGTTGATCCGGTTGTTCGATGTCCATAAGCGCTCCTTGTGTTCCGCTCAGATTATACTCGGTACAATCTGGTTTTCCGTGCTCCTGCCCGTCTGGCAGCGTCCCCAGTGGAGGATTCCATGCAGCTCAGCGATTTTCAACCGCGCCCGCGCCTCGAAGTCAAACACACGGTGGTCGAGCGGCCGCGTTTTCGCGCCATCGACGCGCACAATCACCTGTCGCCGCCGTTCGGCGGGGATTGGGACGCGCGCCCGGTCAGCGAACTGCTGGACGTGCTGGACGCCGCCGATGTGCAGTTAGTTGTCGATCTAGATGGCGGTTGGGGTGAGGCCAAACTGCAGCAGCATCTTGATCACTTCAAGAACGCCGCGCCCGAACGGTTTCAATGCTTTGGCGGCGTCGACTGGTCGCAGTGGCAGGATGATCGCTTTGGCGAACAGGCAGCAGCGCGGCTGAGGGTGCAGGCATCGTGGGGCGCGCAGGGCTTGAAGATCTGGAAACCGTTCGGTCTGCACGTGCGCGATCAGCATGGGGATTTAGTTGCTGTGGACGACGCGCGGCTCGATCCGCTCTGGCAAACGGCAGGGGAACTCGGCTTCCCGGTGTTGATCCATGTGGCCGACCCGGTCGCCTTCTTCGATCCCATCGATCAATACAATGAACGCTGGGAAGAACTCGGCAACCATCCTGATTGGCATTTCCCGAGTCCGCCCTACCCCGCCTTCCTCACCATTCTGGAAGGACTGGCGAGCCTCGTCACACGGCATCCGCAGACGACGTTCATCGGCGCGCACGTCGGCTGCTATTCCGAGAACCTGGCGTGGGTCGGAGCACTCATGGATCGCTGCCCGAATTTCAACGTCGACTTCAGCGCGCGCATCAGCGAGTTAGGCCGTCAGCCGTACAGCGCACGACGCTTCTTCCTACAGTATGCGGATCGCATTGTGTTCGGCGCCGACGCCTCGCCGAGTGTCGACTACTACCGTCTGCTGTATCGCTTTTTGGAGACGGACGACGAATACTTCGCGTATGGACTGGGAGACGTGCCCGGGCAAGGCCGCTGGCAAATCTACGGGCTGCATCTGCCGGATGACGTGCTGCTTAAGGTCTACCAAACCAACGCGGAACGACTGCTCAAGCTTTAGCTCGCAGGGTAACGAACCGGGGCAGACCAGAGCCTGCCCCGACACGCATGGCGTGACTTAGCCGCTGAGGTTGTCCGCAAGGAACGCCGTGATCTGCGCCCATGCGTCCCGCGCCGCGCCCTCATCGATGGTGTGCGGGTTGACGAACGCATGACCGACGCCGGGATAGATCGTCACCTCGTTCGGAATCCCGGCTTCATCTAGTGCAGCATCGAAGGCGTTGGCTTCGCTCACCGGAATTTGCGCATCCTCTGCGCCGAAGATGCCGAGCACGGGACGCCCGTTGATCAGCAACGCGCCGAAATCCGTCGGATCGTCAATCGTGTCACCGTATAGGTTGATCGTCGCGACGATCTCCGCGTTAGCGACACCATGCCGCAGCGCGACTCCCCCGCCGTAACAGAACCCCATCACCGCAATTCGAGTCGCGTCAACATTGGGCAGACTGGCGAGATAGTCAAAGGCGGCCTGCATATCGCTGTCAACACGCGCTTTGTCCGCGCTAATGCGGAGCGCCAGCGCGCCAGGCACCGTCGTCGCCACGCGCCCGCGATAGGTGTCTGGCGCCAGCACAACATACCCCTGCTCCGCCAGAATATCGGCCATCTCGGCGATTTCGGCGTTCAAACCCCACCACTCATGCACCATGAGCACCGCCGAACGCGGCTCTGAGGCGGCCTCCGGCTGCGCGAGATACCCGACGAGCGTTGTGCCGTCTGCCGCCGGGTATTCGACGTTAGTCACATCCCCAGCCATCTCAAACGCCTGACTATCACCCACCACAACACCGACCACCGCGACCAGCAGCACGCCAATCACGATTCCGAGACTCAGTAAGACTCTACGCAGCATAAAATATCCCCGTTTCACTTGTTTTGAGCGAGTGTACGGGGATTAGGTGAATCTCACGTGAAGAAACGTGGATTATTCGGCGGCTAGTACGCCCGGTGATACTGCGGCGGGCAGGGGATTGGCTGGTGCAGGCGCTGTGCCGCGCGCAGCACCCACTGCGGATCGCGCAGCAGTTCCCGCGCCAAGAACACCATGTCCGCGCGGCCATTGCTGATGATTTCGTCGGCATGGCTGGAATCGGTGATCAGGCCGACCGCCGCCGTCGCGATCCCGGCGCCGTGGCGCACCTGTTCCGCCAGCGGCACTTGATAGCCCGAACCCACCGGAATCTTGATCCCGGCGGCAATCCCGCCCGAACTGCAATCGACCAGATCCACGCCTTCGCCCTTGAGTCGTTTTGCCAGGTCGACTGAGTCCTCAATCGTCCACCCTTCCGGCGTCCAATCGGTCGCGGAGAAGCGAATACCGAGCGGCTTATCATCGGACCATACGCGGCGAATCGCCCGCGCGACCTCGATCACGATGCGCACCCGGTTGTCAAAACTGCCGCCGTAGGCATCCGTGCGCTGATTGCTGATCGGCGAGAGAAATTCATGCAGCAGATAGCCATGCGCCGCGTGGATCTCGATCCACTGGAAGCCCGCGGCGTCCGCGCGCTGCGCCGCCGCACCGAACTGCGCCACAATCTCCGCGATTTCGACGACGCTCAGTTCGTGCGGCGTCCGGTAGTCGTCGGTGAAGGCAAGCGCACTCGGCGCGACGACATCCCACCCGCCCTGCTCATCGCTGAGCGGCTTGCCGCCATCCCACGGTCGAGCCGTCCCGGCCTTGCGCCCGGCATGCGCCAGTTGAATTCCGGCGACCGCGCCCTGCGACCGCATGAAGCGCGTCACCCGCGCCAATGGTTCGATCTGCCCGTCGTGCCACAGACCGACATCGTAAGGCGAGATGCGCCCGCGCGCTTCGACAGCCGTCGCTTCGACAATGACCAGCGCCGCGCCGCCTGCCGCCCGCGCACCATAATGCACCAGATGCCAATCATTCGCGCAGCCGTCATCCGCGCTGTACATGCACATCGGCGACACCCCAAGGCGATTTCGGAGCGTAATGCCGCGAATCGTCAACGGTTCAAACAAGTGACTCATCCAATGACCTCAATGTATGTGACTAACTGCCGACTTATTCTACCGCCGGAAATGCGGAATCACGTCCCGGCCTAACGCTTCCACCGCGGCCAGCACATCACTGCCGAGCGGCGGGCCAAAACTCATGTGCGTGACGCCGAGCGCGGCCAGCTTCTTCATGCGCGCGATCACGTCCGCGGTCGAGCCGATAATGCCGATGCGCAGCATGGCCGGCGTAACCAGACTCTTCGCCTTCTCCATATCGCGTTCTGTCATCACCGCCTGTTCGATGGCGCTGAAGTCTTCGCGCGTTAATCCGAGGCGCTCCCAGATCAACGGGCTGAGCGCGTGCCCATAGTAGGCGATTTTTTCGCGCAGCGGGCCGTCATCGTCGCCGATGCAGCACCAGATACACGCCGCCACATCGATCTCAGATAGATCACGTCCCGCCTTGGCCGCCCCTGCCTGAATGAGTGGAAGCACGGTTTCGTAGTGTTCCGGCGGGAAGAGCAGCGGTAGACCACCATCCGCGATCTCGCCAATCGCCTTGAGCATGTTGGGGCTCATCGCGCCGATGTAGATCGGCACGCGGCGCCGCGGCTGGAAGCGTAAATAGGCGTCGGTTTCCCAACCGGGCACGGGTTCGCCGTTGAACAGCGCGTTGATCGCCCGAACGCACTCGGTCACCGCTGTGAGCGGCTTCTCCGGCGTGATGTCGATCCATTTGAGGAACTCCGCCGCGCCCGAGGACAATCCGAGATTGAAGCGCCCACCCGACAGTTCGTCGAGCGTGGCCGCCATCATCGCCATTTCCGCCGGGTGCAGCGTATACGGGTTGACGATGCACGTCCCGATCTCGATGCGGCTGGTGGCAACCGCTACCGCGGACAAGATCACCGGGGCGCTGCGCAAAAAGAGGTCGTCGCTCACCCAAATCTGATCGAAGCCCGCCCGTTCTGCCGCCTGCGCAATACGCACATACTCGGCGACGGGCAAGTCGTTATTGAGGCGGAGGCTGAATTTCATCGCCTGCTCCGATGATGGCTTCGACTTCGATTTCGACCATGTGCTCCGGCGAGACCAGCGCGCGCACCTCGACCATGGTCGAAACGGGGCGAATGTTCGCAAAGACTTCACCGTGCGCCCGCCCGACTTCTTCCCAGCGGCTGATGTCGGTCACGTACATGCGCACGCGCACTACATCAGCCAGCGTCGCGCCCGCCTGCGTCAGCGCGTTTTCGATCTTCTTGAAGATGTACACAGACTGTGCATACGGGTCGCCAATGCCGTGGACGTTTCCCGCTTCATCGCTGGCCGTCGTGCCGGACACATGCACGATGTTGCCCACCCGCACTGCCCGCGAATACCCAACCTTGGCTTCCCACGGCGTCCCGCTCGAAATGTTCTGGCGCATTTCTTCTCTCCCAATCGACATTCCGTCTCTGCAAGTGAAGTCGTTGATGATACCCTATTTGGCACGGTCTGAACCGCCTGCGACATAGAGTCGTTCAGAAGGAGGCAGCATGATCATCGGCATGGACTTTGGCACGACGAACTCCGGGATTGCCCATTACGACGGCAAAGACCTATCTTTTGTCCCCATCGACGGCGACCTGACCGTCGCGCGCACGGCGCTCTACATCACCAATGAGCGGCAAATTTACCTCGGGCGCAAGGCCATCGATACGTATTTCGAGCAAAACCTCGACCGCCCGGTGCGCCTGGAGATGGTACGCGTGGGTGAAATCACACTGGAATTCGCGGAATTGCCCAAGTTCTACGTTGACGTGCATGTCGAAAAAGACGTGCTCGCCCCCGGTCGGCTGTTCACTTCGTTCAAGATGGGCTTACCCTCGCTGGATACGCTGGGAACAGTCGTCGGACAGCACTTTTACATGCTCGAAGACATTGTCGGCACGTACCTCTACATCACCCGGCGGCGCGCCGAGCAGTTCTACGGGCAGGAGATCAAGCGAATTGTGCTCGGTCGCCCCGTGCGCTATTCGGTCAACCCCAAAGATGATCTGGTCGCGTGGCAGCGCATGCTGCGTTCGGCGTTCCGCGCAGGCTACGAAGAGGTCTACTTCCAGTACGAGCCGATTGCCGCCGCCTACCACTACGAATCGACCACACAGCGCGAACAGACCGTGCTCGTGTTCGACTTCGGCGGCGGCACGCTCGACATCAGCGTGATCCGCGTGGGCAACCCAGCGACGCGCGCCGTGCTGGCCAACGGCGGTCTACCGATTGCGGGCGACGTGTTTGACCAGAAGATTGTGCGCGCCAAACTGCCGCCGCACTTCGGCGAAGGCAGCAGTTACCGCGTCAATGGCAAAACGCTGCCCGTGCCGAGCAGCTTCTACGAGGCGTTCGCGCACTGGCAGGAACTGCTCACGCTCCAACGGCGGCAAACGCTCGAACACATCGAAAAGATCGAGCGCACGTCGCAAGCGCCGCTCAAAATCCGCGCGCTCAAGCACCTGATTTCGAGCAACTATGGCCTCAAAATCTATGACATCATCGAGGCGACCAAGCGCAAGCTCTCCTCAGCTGATCGCGCTTACATCCGCGTGGAAGCGCCGAACTTCAGCGTCTACGACCAGATCAGCCGGGCGGAATTCGAGGGCATCATCAGCGCGGAGATTCGCCAGATCGATAGCTACCTCGACACGCTGCTGGCGACCGCGGGCATTCAACCGGACGAGATCGACGTCGTGATCCGCACAGGCGGTTCATCGTTGATCCCCGCGTTCGTGCAGATGCTTGAAGGCAAGTTTGGCGCAGCGAAAGTGCGCGCACTGGACGAGTTCAGCAGCGTAACCGCCGGATTGGCGATCACGGCGCAGCGGATCGAAAGCGGCGAACTGAGTCTGAAAGCGTATCACCCCGGCGAGCTGCCCCCCGAACGCCACTTTGACAGCCCGCAGAACGCGCAAATCATCGACTTTGAGACGCTCAAGAAGTACATCAGCCTGACGGAAGGGAAACCTGAACAGAGCGATCAGATTGTGCTGGTGGGCATCAACGGCGACGTGATCGCGACCGAGCTGGCCGCCGATCAACTAGCGGAGGCGGCACCGATCCCCGGCGGCGTGACGGCGCTGCTCGCCCTGCCCGCCGATCAACCCGTGGTGCTCATGACGACCGAATACCGCCTGCTCACGCGCTCTGTCCGCGAACTGGCGCAGATGCGCGAACTCGGTCTGTCGCTGGCGGAGAGCGCCAAGTTTCACCGTGACGACTTCGGCGCGGAATCGATCAGTGGGATCGCGCCGACGCACGGCATGAGCGAGCACGCGCTGCTGGTCACGTCGGCGGGCGCGTACAAGCTGTATACTCGCGAAGCCCTCTACGACAAGCTCGGCGGCACCATCCCCTACTCGATCACGCGCATCAAAGGCGATCCGATCGCGCTGGTAGATGTGCCCGCGAACGGTGAAATCATCGCCGTCAGCCAGTCGGGCAAGGTCGTGCGCCTCAACGTGGGGCTGCTGGCGAACGGGAACGGTCGCCTGATGAACCTATATGGCGAGGATCGCATCATCGCAACCTTCGCCTACCGCCCCGGCGATCAGTTTGTGATGGCGGCGCAGAATGGGGTGTTACAGCGCGTTGGGAACATCGCCCCCGGCAACCGCAGTGGACACCGCGGGCGTCAAGATGGCGCAGGGGACGGTGAGCGCGGCCAAGATCGGCGGTGAGCTCTGGGCCATGACGGATCGGCGCCTGCTCAAGGTGGACGCCGCGCAGCTCGACAAACCGCGCGGGACTGTCAGCGTGGCGGCAGGCGAAAGCGTGCGGGCACTGGTTAGCGTTAACCTTTGATCGCTACCCGTACCGCGCGTGATACATCGGCAGCCAATCTTTGAGCTTTGGCTTGGGTCGCCGCGTAGCCGAGTTCGAACAGCGGGCCAGACGCGTCAAATTCGAGGATGCTGTACTGGCTGGCATCCGGTCGAATAAGCAGATCGACCTGATCTTCGACGGTGCGCACGCGGTACACGCTGCTGACCTCCAGCGACCGCAAAATCGTCTTGGCGAGCGTCGGCACGCGCTTGTTCCGCCGCAGCAAACGATTGAGCAGCACCGTCCACCCGGAAATCGAGTCTTCGAGATCAAACGGGTGCTTCGGCGCATCGCGGATCGGCGAGACTGTGCAGCCGATCACCATGCCGCCTTCGAGAAAGTCCGCCATCACGTCGACCGGAAAGTTGTTCATCGCCCCACCATCCACCAACAGCTCACCACCAACTTGGAGCGGGGGAAAGACCGCCGGAATCGACAGGCTGCCGCGCACGGCCTGCCGCAGCAAGCCGCGCTGATGCTTGATCGGTTCGGCGCGCGTCAGGTTGGTCGAGATGCAGAAGTACGGCAGCCACAAGTCCTCAATCTGAGTGTCCGCAAAGACGGCTTTGAGCGCGGCGGTCAACTTGGCGGCGCGGTTGAGCGCGACCAGCGGCAGCGTCGGGTCGAACAGCTTGCGCGTACTGGCAAACTGCTCGGCAATCTGGAACATCGAGTCGACGGCCTGCTTCAGCGCGTAGCCCGCCGCGACGACCGCGCCCATGCTCGTCCCACCAATCGCGTCGATCTCTACACCTGCTTCTTGCAGCGCGCGGATCGCCCCAACATGCGCGTAACCCCGTGCGCCCCCCCCACTCAACACCAAGCCGATGCCGTTCCCCGTCAGCAAGCGCCCGAGACGGCGCACATGCTGCGGCTCGTCACGACGGATGTGGTGATGCCGCTCTACGGTACGTACATCCAGCCATGCGGCCGCACCCTGCGGCACGGTGGTCTGGGACGGATGAAGCAGCACCAATTCCGTACGGATGTTGGGAAAGCGCTGCGCGATCAAACGCTCGATGGGTCGTACCGTGGGCAAATCATCAGCGGAGGCCAGCAAGATCACCCGGTCGGCCTGGGCGAGGCAGCGCGTCGTCCACGGTGAGGCGTTCGGATCGCCGACGTAGAGCACATATTCATAGCGAAAATCGATATCATTCATCCAACGCGCAATGGCGATATCGAGCGGATGTGTAAGGCTGAGCTGGGACGCCCCATCGACGCCGTAGAGCACATCGAACTGCCCACTGTCGAGCGGGATCGCCGTGCCAAAGCGTGCAATCACCGCCGCCAATTGATCGGTGAGTACGCGCAGCGGCAAATCATGCGAGAGCGGGATCAACGCGTAGTTATACGAGCGGGTCGCGTGCACGCCTTTGAGCATGCGCATCTGCCGCCGCATCAGGATGCGCGTGATCTGCGTCATCATGCGCGGATATTCGTCGAGCAAGCGTTCAAACAACGCAGTCGGCAGCTTCACGAGATTGGAGTCACGCGCCGCGACGATGGTTGCCGACCGCGGATCCCCCGTGATGAGCGCGACTTCGCCGACAGTTTCGCCGACGCTGGCTTCGGCCAGCAACCGCTCGTGACCATCCTCCTCGGTGTACACGATTTGCACGCGCCCCGTCACCACAATGTACAGGCCGTCACCGACTTCACCCTGCCGGAACAACACCTCGCCTTTATGGAGTTCGACCCACTGCATCTCGGCTTGCAGCGCCTTGAGCACGTCGGATTCGAGCTTGCCGAACAGGGTGTTGAGGATGTGCGCGACCTGCATCCGCTGGAGCCGCGGCAGAATCGCGGAGGTGAGCTGCAGCGCCACCTGCGGATAACGGTTGGCAATCTGCATCAAGCCATGTTTGGAAAGCTGAATTAGGTCACTGGCTTGCAGCGTGTAGACGGTCGCCGTGCGCGGCTGCCCGGTCAGCAGCGCGATTTCGCCGACGCACGCGCCCACACTGTGTTCGTCGATCAACACTTCGGAGCCGTCTTCGGCTGTGCCGCACACGCGGACTTTACCCCGTCCGACGATGTACATGCTGTCGCCAGCTTCACCTTCGCGAAAGACGTACGCCCCCGGTTCCAGCGTGACCTGCTTGAATTCGTGCTCGATCTCGCGCAGCACCGCTTCATCCAGATCGCGAAAAAATTCACTCTGGCGAATGGCATTCAACTTGGCCGCGAAAGGGATCGAATTTCGGTCATTCGGCTGCGCTCCTGATTGATGACTGCGTACACGGGTGATCTACTTGGTCATGCAACAACCAAGGGCGCATGGAATGATGCGGCGTCAACTGGCGATGCGTTCGACGGCCGCCAGCACCTCTTTGAGCACCGGCTTGTTGGTGAAGTACAGCACTTCACCGGGGATATCTTTCAGGCGTTCCGGCGCGAGGTTAACGCCTTCGTAGACCAGCAGCAGGAGATCGTGCCGCCCTGCCGCCCGCACCTTCTCGACTTTGCGCCGCAGATAGTCCGGATGCCAGTAGCCGACGATCTCGATCAGGCAGCGGCGGTTGTCGCGCGTATTCGTCACCGAAAAGTCGGGAATCATGACGGATCGCCGAGCAGAATCACTTCCGCTTCGCGCGCAGCAGCCAATGCCCCCGTTTTGCGTCGCCGAACTTCGCGGCAAATTCGGCGGCGAAATCAGCTTCGAGCGCGCTGTCGTACAGGCCGCTCTTACGAAAATGCGAGGTGAGGGGCAGCGACGAATCAAGGTGATATTCGGTGTTCCAATCGGGCAAATGCACGTCGGCCACCATCGACCAGCGCTCGCCCAGAAACAAGGCGGGCAGAAAGGCGGCGAACTGGCGCCCATAACGCGTCGTCTGGTGGACGAACGGCGAAATCGCGCCTTCCAGCAGCACATGATAGCCGCCTTCGGGGAGCGGCCTGCGCCTCAAACATCAGCTTGAATAACTTCAGGTAGCGCCAGAAATCTTTGTAACCGTCGTGAATGTCGACGCGCATCTGGCTTGACCAGTACAGCACGCCGCGCGCCAATTCGAGGTTGTAACGACCAATCAGGTCAGCGGGCGTCCATGCCTGCCCCACCGCCGCCAGCACATACTCGGCCGGACGGTCGGCGAACAGCGCGCGCTCAATCGTATCGACCGAGAGGTCAAAGTGGGCCGCGCGCCTCGTGCAGCGCATCCGCGCGCGTCTGCGGATGAAACAGGTCAGCGCGGTCGAAGACCAGCCCACCGCTGAACAGATAGCGCCGCACATCCGCGGGATCAACATCGAGCGGAAGCGGCGTGAAGGTAGCGGCATCTTCCAGCACTTTGGCCAACCCGCGCACAACGATGTAATCGACGCGCGTGCCGACGTAGGCATCAAAGGCGCGATCCCACACGGCGCGCGGTTGGCCAATCTGCGCCGCGAACAACGCGATCAGCGCGTCCGCGGTCGCCAGCATCTTGGGACTGGCCGGCAGCCAATCGATCACCAGTAGTGAGCCACGCGCCTTGATGCGCGGACGAATGAGGTCGGCGGTGAGCATGGTTAGCTGCGCACGGGTCGCCGCCGTTGGGCACGCCCCACATCGGTGGTGTCGCGGGCGATCACCTCGTAGAGGAGCGCCTCACGGTTGCCGGACTTGCGCAGCACGCGCCCCAAGCGCTGAATATATTCGCGGGCGCTTGATGTGCCCCCGAGCACAATCGCGACTTTCGCCTCCGGCACATCGACGCCTTCGTTGAGCACCTTCGACGTCACGACCGCGTGATACTCACCTGCCGCGAACGCTTCGAGGATGTGCTTGCGTTCGGCGGCTTTGGTCTCGTGCGTCAGCGCGGGGATCAAATGCTGGCGGGCAATCGCATACACGACGGCGTTATGCTCAGTGAAGATCAGGCAGCGGTCGTCGCTGTGTTCGCGCAGCAGGCGCTCCAGCGCGGCGAGTTTGCCCTCACAGCCCGCCAGCAGCTGCAAAATCCGCTGACGCGCCAGCACTGCCGCGCGCGCTTCTTCATCAAAGCTGCTGCGGCGTAAAAGTTCGTTGAGCCAGAATTTGCCGTGCGTCTTCGGCAATTGGTTACGGCGGAAGTAGCCCGCATAGATCGCGTAATCGGCATCGTACTGCGCGCGTTCTTCCGGCGTCAGGTCGACGCGCACACGCTGTGTCCGGTATTCGGCGAGCGTATCACCCGTGAGATCATCGATCTTGAGCGCGTAGACGATGTCGCCGATCAAATCTCGTCGACGCGCCAGCGCGTGCCCGATTGTTCTGCTTCGTTCGGATAGGTCGCGGTCAAACCGAGGCGGAACGGGGATGGCGACATGAACGCCGGCTCACCCCACGAGGGCGCGGGCAAGTGATGGACTTCGTCAAAGATGATCAGCTTGAAGGCGTCGCCGTGCGCGGCGATCACGTCGCCCGCCGAGTGATAGGTCGTCACGGTGATGGGCAGCACGTTCTTCTCGCCGCCGTAGTACACGCCCACCGCGATCCCGAAGGCGTTGACGAGCCGCGCGTACCACTGGTGCAGCAGGTCGATCGTCGGGGCGACCACCAGCGCCGAGCGTTTTACCCGCTGGATCGCATGGATTGCCACGAAGGTTTTGCCCGCCCCGGTCGGCAGCACGATGCTGCCCCGCCGTTCAGCCGCGTCCCACGCGTCGAGCGCGGCGATCTGGTACGCGTGCGGCGGGCGGTTATCGTGCATGTGCAAATCGAGCGTTTGCCAGCGCGGCACTTGATCGCGGATGCCCTGTTCGCGCAGCCAACCGAGCAGGCGTGGATAGTGATACGCCTCGCAGCGGGGTCGCCCTTTAATCAGTTGGAACGGTGCGGGCGCGTCTGGCACATCATACAAGACCAGCGTCCCACCCTGAAACGTGATCGTCCCGGTCACTGCCCATCATCCTGTGTAATCCGCGCTATAATCATACTCAATATTTGAATTTTTGTTCGATAGGAGCTTGTTATATGGACTTTCTCCACGGCGGCGAACTGATCGCGCGCGCGCTGAAGGCACAGGGTGTGAGCACGATCTACACGCTCTGCGGCGGGCACATCGCGCCGATTTACGAAGGCTGCTTGAACAATAACCTTGCGATCATCGACTTCCGGCATGAACAAGCCGCCGCCCACGCCGCCGACGCCCACGCCCGCTTAACGCATAACATCGGCGTAGCGGTAGTCACAGCCGGGCCGGGCGTCACCGACGCCGTGACCGGAGTCGCCAATGCGTTTCAGGCGCGCAGTCCGATGCTGCTGATTGGCGGAGCCGCACCGCTTAAGACCAAAGGCATGGGCGCGCTGCAGGAGATGCCGCAGACCGAGATGTTCAAGACCTTTACTAAAGCGAGCTTCACCATTGAACGGACCGAGGACATCCCCGCCCTGCTGTTTGACGCCTTTCGCACCGCGTTGAGCGGGCGCCCCGGCCCGGTGTTCATCGAAGCGCCGTTTGATGTGCTGTTCAACGCGGTCGATGCCATGCCCATGCCGGAACGCATCACCATCGAACCGCTGCAACCGGAAGTTGGCGATCTGGCGCGGATGTTCGAGATTCTCCGCGCCGCCCGCAAGCCCGTGTTGATCGCCGGGACGCAGGTCTATTGGGATGGCGGACACGTCGCCTTACGCGAACTCGCCGAACAGACGGGGATGCCCGTATTCACCAACGGCGCGGGACGCGGGACGCTGCCCATGACGCACCCCAACTGCCTGAAAGCTGTGCGTTCCGCCGCCACCCGCGACGCCGACGCCATTCTGCTGATCGGCACGCCGCTCGATTTCCGGCTGAAGTATGGGCAGGACTTCAACGCGGATGCCAAGCTGATCCAGATCGAGAATGACGCGGCGGAACTGAATCACAACCGCGCCGCCGATGTCGCCCTGTGCGCAGATGCGCGGCTCGTTCTGGAAGCGCTCGCAGAAGGATTACAGGGAGTCCGCTATGACGAGTGGATGAGCACGCTGCGCGGCAAAGAAGATCGCAAAGAGGCCGAGCTGCGTGACTGGCAAGCCATCGAGTCGCTGCCCGTAAATCATTTTCGGTTTGCGGCGGAAGTCAACCGGCTTGTGGATAACAACACCATCGTGATCGGCGATGGCGGGGATATTGTCTCGGCGTGCGCCAAAGTCATCGACCTTGCGCAGCCCGGTCAATGGCTCGACCCTGGGCCACTCGGCACGCTCGGCGTCGGGCTGCCGTTCGCGATTGCGGCCAAACACCTGTATCCCGAAAAGCGCGTGCTCGTCATCAACGGCGACGGCTCATTCGGCTTGAACGGCTTCGAATTTGACACAGCGATCCGCTTTGGCCTGCCCATCGTCAGCATCGTCGGTAATGACGCGGGTTGGGGGCAAATCCGCACGCCGCAGAAAAACATGGTGGGCGCGGATCGGGCGGTCGCGACGTCGCTCGCGCCGACGCGCTATGATCGCGTGGTGGCGGCGCTCGGCGGCTACGGCGAACAGGTCGAGTCACCTGATAGCATTCTGCCAGCGCTCGAACGCGCTTACGCCAGCGGCCTGCCCGCTTGCATCAATGTACCGCTCGATCCGGATGGCATGAGCAAAACCGGCGCGAGCACGCCATATATTGTTTAGGAGACACGCTTGGATCGTTTGACCGGAGGGCTGCGCTGGATCGTCAAGGGCGCAGCTCTGATCGCCCTGCTCTTTCTCACTCTGCCCATCGTCGCGCTGGTCATCCGGGTCGTGCAAAATCAGGCATGGCAGGATGCGCCCGCTTCCGCCGTCCCGGATGCGATCTGGTTGAGCTTTGTCACGACCTCGATCACCGTAGTGATCACCCTCGCGTTCGGCACGCCTCTCGCCTACCTGTTGGCGCACTGGCGCGGACGCCTACCGCGACTGATCAGCGTGCTGGTCGAACTGCCGATTGTCCTGCCGCCCGCGGTCGCCGGGTTGGCGCTGCTCATCACCTTTGGCCGACGCGGCCTGCTCGGCGGGGTGCTGAGCGCGGCTGATATTTCGCTGGCTTTCACCACCACCGCCGTGATCATGGCGCAGGCGTTCGTCGCCGCCCCCTTCTACATACGCGCGGCGCAGGTGGGTTTCGCGGGCGTCCCGCGTGATCTCGAAGACGCAGCGCGCGTCGACGGCGCGGGGGATGCGACGCTGTTTTTATACATCACTCTGCCGTTGGCAAGTCGAGCGTTGGGCGCGGGACTCGTGCTGATGTGGGCACGCGCACTCGGCGAATTCGGCGCGACGATTCTGTTCGCGGGGAGTCTGCAAGGGCGGACCCAAACGATGCCGCTCCTCATCTACAATGTGATCGAGCGCGATATTGACGCAGCAATCTGGACGGGGCTGCTGCTGATCGGCGTGGCGCTGGTTGCGCTGGTGATTTCGCATCTGTTAGGGCGCAAAGACGGCGATCCGCTGGCTTAAGCCGGAAATAAAAGACCGGGACAATGTCCCGGTCTTGAAACTCACTTACTCAGCAGACGGCTTAGTGGTGCTCGTCGCGATTCACCCACTTGGGCTCATTCCACAGCGACGAGAGCAGCAGTTCACGCACGGCGACCAGTTCCTTGGGCAGACGGTCATACAGCTTGATGAACAGTTCTTCGTGCGACAGGATTTCATTCTTCCACGCGTCACGATCAATCGACATGACCTTGTTGAACTGCTCTTCCGTGTAGCCTTCCAGACCACGCCAATCGAGGTCTTCGTAGTGCGGCACGCGGCCCAGCGGCGTTTCCGTACCGGCGGCGCGGGTCTGCGCGCGCTGAACGATCCACTTCAGGATGCGCATGTTTTCGCCGTAACCGGGCCACAGGAACTTGCCATTTTCATCCTTGCGGAACCAGTTGACCAGGAAGATACGCGGCGGGTTCGGGATCCAGCGGCCAAAACGCAGCCAGTGATTGAAGTAGCTGGCCATGTGGTAGCCGATGAACGGCAGCATCGCGAACGGGTCACGGCGAACTTCGCCAATCTTACCAGCGGCGGCGGCGGTCATTTCCGAGCCCATCGTCGCGGCGTAGTACACACCATACGTCCAGTTGAAAGCCTGGAACACCAGCGGCGCAACCGTGCTGCGGCGGCCACCGAAAATGAACGCGCTGATCGGCACACCATTCGGGTCTTCCCACGCGGGGTCGATCGTCGGGCACTGCGACGCCGGCGCGGTGAAGCGGGCGTTCGGGTGCGCGGCCTTGGTGGTGCTCTGCGGCGTCCACGGGTTGCCCTGCCAGTCGATCAGTTCAGCGGGCGGTGCATCGGTCATACCTTCCCACCACACATCGCCTTCCGGCGTCAGCGCGACATTGGTGAAAATCGTGTTGGCGCGGATGGTGTCCATCGCGTTCGGGTTGGTCTTGTAGTTCGTCCCCGGCGCGACACCGAAGAAACCGGCTTCGGGATTGATTGCGTACAGTCGGCCGTCCTTGCCGAGCTTGATCCACGCGATGTCGTCGCCGACCGTCGTGACTTCCCACCCCTCGTCTTGGAAAGCTTTCGGCGGCACGAGCATGGCGAAGTTCGTCTTGCCGCAAGCGCTGGGGAACGCCGCCCCAACGTACGTGCGGTGACCCGACGGATCCTTCACGCCGACGAGGGCCATGTGTTCAGCCAACCAGCCTTCGTCACGGGCGATATTCGACGCAATGCGAAGCGCGAAGCACTTCTTGCCGAGGAGCGCGTTACCACCGTAACCACTGCCATACGACCAGATCGCGCGTTCTTCCGGGAAGTGGACGATGTACTTGTTGTCTTTATTGCACGGCCACGTCACATCCTGCTGGCCGGGTTCAAGGGGCGCGCCAACCGAGTGCACCGCCGGGACAAACTGGCCTTCCGTGCCGAGCACATCATAGACCGCTTTACCCATGCGGGTCATGATGCGCATGTTGACGGCCACGTAAGCCGAGTCGGAGAGTTCAACACCGACATAGCTGATGTGGGAACCGAGCGGGCCCATGCTGAAGGGGATGACGTACATCGTCCGGCCCTTCATGCAGCCTTCAAAGATCGAATCCAGCGTCTTGTGCATGTCACGGGGATGCACCCAGTTGTTGGTCGGGCCAGCTTCGCTCTTGCTGACGCTGCAAATGAAGGTGCGGTCTTCAACGCGCGCCACATCGGCCGGGTCAGAGCGGCAGAGGAAACTGTTCGGACGCAGTTCCGGGTTCAAGCGGATGAACGTGCCCTTGTCGACGAGCAGTTCGCACAGGTTGTTGTATTCTTCCTGTGAACCGTCGCACCAGTACACATCATCCGGCTGGCAGAGGGCAACCATCTCCGCAATCCACTGGCGGAGTTTAGGGTGCTGGACGTAATCGGGAAATTGCACAAGATCGAGAGTCGCGTTGTATGCAAGAGTCATCGTCGAGTTAACCTTTCGTGGCTCGGGATTATCGTTTCAGGGCTCAGCAAGAGCTCGGTATTTCGTTACGGCGGAACCTCACTGAATTCCGATGTATATGGTACTTCTCCTCCCGCACAGTCGTTAGTGCTTCTTATCACAATCAGAGGCGATAAACGTAACGCGGTGCATCTATGTTAGCCGATAATGTTGCGAAAGTAACCAATTTGACGGTCCGTATGCTCGTCAAATGTGAACAAATAGCGTGCAAATCGTGTCAGTCAGGGAGCAATCAGCGCCCATTTTCACTGGTGCTCGCCCGAACCCCATTTGGAAATGACCGTAGAAACGCGCCGACTTTCAAGGAAGGCATGACACCAAAGTTCATCTGAGTCCAAGCGGTACGCACATTAAATGGGATTTTGCTGCATACGACAAGAGGGGTAACGTTTTTGTAGGGCGCAGCGCGCCGCGCCCCTCGGTGCAGAATTTCATGCCAACATTAACGTTGAATCGCCTTGAACGCTTCAACTTGCGCCCGGATGGCACGTTCGGTCGGCAGGCGTTCAGCGCTGGATGCGCCGTAGAACCCGGCGATTTTCGGCATCTGCTTGAGCGCGATGGCGACATTTTCCGGCTCGTCGAACGGCCCGCCGTGGCAAATCACGAGCGCATCCGCGCGCAGCGACCAGATAGTCTCTGCCATTGTCATCACACTGCTGATCGCCTCATCTAGCGTCATGGCGACCGCCGCACCGATACTGCCCGCCGTCGTCAGGCCAACATGGCACACCAGCAGGTCCGCGCCCGCCGCCACCATCGCCCGCGCCTCGTCCACGTTGAACACATATGGTGACGTGAACAGATCCATGTCATGGGCGAGACGGATCATCTCGACTTCTTTGTCGTAGCCTAACCCGGTCGCTTCCATATTCTGGCGCATGATGCCGTCAAACAGACCAGCCGTGGGGAAATTCTGCACGCCGGAAAAGCCGATATCTTTCACCTGCCGCAGAAAGTGCGGCATGATCTTGAACGGATCGGTCCCGTTGACGCCCGCCAGCACCGGCGTATGCTGGACGACAGGCAGCACTTCGCCCGCCATCTCCATGACGATGCTGTTGGCATCGCCATACGCGAACAGCCCGGAGAGCGATCCGCGTCCGGCCATGCGATAGCGCCCGGAATTGTAAATGATGAGGAGATCCGCGCCGCCCGCTTCCGCGAACTTAGCGGAGATGCCTGTGCCCGCGCCGCAGCCGATGATCGGCTTGCCCGCCGCAACCTGCGCGCGCAGCCGGGAAAGAATTTCAAGACGAGGGATGGTCATCAGTTGACCCTTTCAAGTGCTGAGTATAGGTAGCAAGATCGCGTTTCGAGGCGATGAGGCGCCACGAGCGCACAAATAGGTCGTCGAAAGCAGCCCGGTCAATCTGAGCGAGCCGCACCAGCACCAGCGAGGTTCCCGCGTAGTGCGGCGTGATGTAGTAGGTTTCCGGTTCGGCCTCGATCAGATAACGCTGCTCAATCTCCCCGACCTTGAGAACCAGCGCCGCGCCATCATCGGATACCCGTGCGAGAAACTTCTGGCGGGCACGAAATGCGGGTGTCCCGTACGAGGTACCCTCTTCAACCCCCGGCAGCGATGTCGCGACAGCACGCACATCGTCCAGTGTGATCATGCGCGGCGATCCCCGGAATGTCCCAACATACTGAGGAGTGTCTGCGCGGTCAGCGCGGCGAACTGCGGATCGTTAATATCGGTATCGACCTCAACCACGGGAATATCCGCCCGTAAGTTGGCCTTCAGCGTCCGCACGAACGCGGCAATTGCCTCCGGCGCGTAAAAGGGCTTGCCCACAGTATCCAGTTCTGACCAGCCCCGCAGCGGAATGTAGACCGCGGTCGGCCCGGTCGCTGCGTTGAGCTTCTCTGCAAAGATTTCGCCGAGCCGCGCGTTTTCTTCGGGCGTGGTGCGCATCAGCGTGACGTTGGCATTCCATTCGTAGAACGTTCGCCCCGCGTATTTTTCGACAACGGTATTCCGTTCCCAGAAATTGCACATGTCAAGGCAGCCCGGCGCGACGATCTGTGGGATGCCCGCGCGCCCTGCCGCTTCCAACCGCCTCGCTCCGGCGCTCAGCACACCGCCGAGCAGTTCATCTGCCCATTCAGTTGTGGTGAGGTCAAGCACGCCCGTGATTAGTCCATCGGCGATGAGCGACTCCATCGTGCGCCCACCCGTCCCCGTCGCATGGAAGACGAGGACTTCGTACCCCGCCGCTTCGAGGATCGGCTTGGCCTGATTAACTGCGCGTGTCGTGTTGCCAAACATCGTCACGGCAATCAGCGGTTTGTCGTCGCCCTGCGTCGGTTCGCCGCTCACCATCCCGCAGATCGCGCCCGCGGCGTTGCTGTAAATCGTGCGGCTGATGCGGTTGACGCCGTTCACGTCGATCACCGAGGGCATCATGACGATGTCGCTCGTGCCGACGAAACCGCTCACATCGCCCGCCGCCAGCGTGGAGAGCATAACTTTGGGAAAGCCGACCGGGAGTCCGCGCATGGCCGCCGTCGCGACTGAGGTTCCGCCGCCGCCCCCCATGCTGATTACGCCGTGAATGTCGCCATCCGCGTACAGGCGGCGTACAACTTCGGTTACCCCGTCGGACATGGCCCGCATCGCCGCGCCGCGATCTCCGGCGGCAACCAGCGCGTCGAAATCCGCGCCCGCCGCTTCGGCGACCTGCCGCCGCGTCACCTCCGGCGCAAACCCAGCTTCGCCGAGCACGCCGAAATCAATGATCAGCGTCTGGCAGCCGCGCTTCTCAATTTCCGTCTTCAGGAACGCAAAATCCTGCCCCTTGGTATCCAGCGCGCCGATCACGGCGATGGTCTTGGGCATGAGTGCCTCCTAGAAAATCCTTTTGGGCAAGCAATAAGCAGCATCTATACGAGGACTGAGGTTTGTCTCAGCCCTCAGTCCTCGCGCCTCAGTCCTAGGTTTTACAGGCCGTACTTGATGTCGACCGCGCGCCCGGTCTGCGAGGATTCGACAATCGCATCACAGATCACGGCGTTCTTGTAACCGTCCACAAAGTCTGCGCCATAGGGCGCAACCTCATGCTGACCGAGGATTGCGCCGAAGAAGTGGTGGAATTCGTGGACAAACGTGTGCTCCCAGCCGATGATATGCCCCTGCGGCCACCAATTCGCCCAGTACGGGTGATACGACTCGCTCACCAGCACGTTATGGAAGCCGCGCGTTTCCTTCGGCTCTTCGTTCGCCCAGAAGACCTTCAGCTCGTTCATGTTCTCGAGATTGAACTCGACCGAGCCGTTCTCGCCGTTGATCTCGATACGATTGAAGTTCTTGCGCCCCTGCGCGAAGCGCGACGCTTCGACCGTACCGATTGCGCCGTTTTCGAATTCCAGCAGCGAAATGAAGGCATCGTCGACATCGACTTTGCCCATACCCGAACCATCCGCCAGCGGGCGTTCTTCGACGAACGTCTTGGTCATGCCCATGACGCGTTTGGGTTCGCCGACGAGGAAGCGTCCGAGGTCGAGCACGTGCGCCCCGAGGTCGCCGAGCGCCCCGCTGCCCGCCACCGACTTATCCAGACGCCAGATTTTCGGGAAATTCGGGTCGATGATCCACTCTTGCAGGTAGACCGCGCGGAAGTGGAAAATGCGCCCTAGCTTGCCGCTTTCGATCAACTGCTTGACCAGCGCAATCGCCGGGACAAAGCGGTAGTTGAAGGCCACCATGTGCTTGACGCCCGCCTTCTGTACCGCGTCCAGCATGGTTTTGGACTCTTCAGCGGTGCGCGCCAGCGGCTTCTCGCAGAAAACGTGCTTGCCCGCCTGCGCCGCGGCGATGGTCGGTTCGGCGTGCGCGTCGTTCGGCCCGCCATTGTCGAACACCTGCACATCCGGGTCGGCGATCAGGTCACGCCAATCCGTATAGTATTTCTGGTAGCCGTAGCGTTTGGCCGCTTCCGCCGTCGCCGACGCGTTACGCCCCGCGACCGCCACCAGCTTAGGGATGGCAATCGGCGGATACATCATATACGGCAGTTTCTTGAAGGCATTGCTGTGCGCTTTACCCATAAAGGCATAGCCAAGCATGCCGATTCCAATTTCGGGCGCTGTGCCTTCCGCCTTCGCGCCCGCCATCGTCACAAATCCGACTTGATCACTCATCGTAATCTCTACCCTTTACTTGTCCGAGTCGAAGGCGGCGTCAAAGGCCAAATTCGACGGCGCGAAATCGGTCTTGCGGATGTGGTCAATCGCATCCTTCGCCCCGTGTTCGCGATCCATGCCGCTGTCTTCCCATTCGACTGAGAGCGGCCCTTGATAACCAATCCGATTGAGCACGCGGATGATCTTTTCGAGGTTCATGTCGCCGTGACCGGGGGAGACGAAATCCCACCCGCGGCGCGGATCGCCAAAGTTGAGGTGTGATCCGAGGATGCTCGACCGCCCGTTGAGGTTGACCTTCGAGTCTTTGACATGGACGTGATACATACGATCCGGGAAGGCGAGGATGAACTCGGTCGGGTCAAACAACTGGTGAATGAAGTGGCTGGGGTCGAAGTTGAAGCCGAAGGTCTTGCGGTTGCCCAACGCGGCGAGCGTCTTCTCCGCCGTGTAGATGTCGTAGGCGATTTCCGACGGGTGCGCTTCGAGCGCGTAGCGGATGCCCTGCTCATCGAACGCATCCAGCACCGGGTTCCAGCGGTCAGCGAATTCGCGGTAGCCCGCGTCGATCATTGCGTCGGAGGTGGGCGGAAAACGATAGATCAGATGCCAGACGGGGCTGCCCGTAAAGCCGTTGACCACGCTGACACCCATCAGCTTGGCGGCGAGCGCCGTATTCGCGACTTCCTGCGCGCAGCGGGCTTTCACGCCTTCGGGATCACCATCGCCCCACAGACGCGGCGGCAGAATGCTCTTATGCCGTTCGTCGATGTAGGCTTCGGCGACGCACTGCCCCACCAGATGCGTGCTGATGGCGAAGCACTTCAGCCCGTGCTGTTCGAGCATATCGTGCCGACTGCGGATATAGGCGTCGTCCGAGAGCGCCTTGTCCACTTCGAAGTGGTCGCCCCAGCAGGCGAGTTCGAGGCCGTCGTACCCCATGGCGGCGACTTTTTGCGCGAGGACGGAGAGCGGTAAATCCGCCCATTGACCAGTAAATAACGTGACGGGTCGAGCCATTGTTATGATCCTTTTCGCAACACTTTTGAAAAGCGGGGATGACTCCCCGCAAAACCAGCTTATCCAGTTCTTTGCGCTGCCCGCGCTGGCGGTGGCGCAGGCGCTGGCAAGAATACGCCGACCAGTTCGCGCACGGCAAAGAACATCAAACCCGCTGGAAACAGATTCAAGATGATGAGAAACCAGCGATCCACATTATTAAACTGCGAAAGTGTCGTATCGGCAATTTCTGCTTTGCGCGCATCGTCATACGTGTTCCACAGGCGCTGGCGCACCCCGTACGGCTCGACCGGTTGGTTGGCGGCAATGGCGCTGCTCGCCAGGACGAACAACACAATCAGCGCAACCACCGCCGCGATGATCTGCTGCGTCGAGGTGAACGGCGGCAGCGAGGCATCGGCTTTGGCGCTCTTGGGCACGACGTGGCTCCACAAGATGAACAGCAGCACCGACGCCAGTACCAGCAGGAAGCCGTAGCGATAGCTGACGAAGAAGAATGGCTGGAACAGGAAGATCACGCCGCACAGGATACCCGCAATCGCCAGCAGTTCAACCGGGCGATGCGCGCGATTCGGCAGTTTGCCATTGAAGCGCCGCGCTACCAGCGTGATCACCAGAATGTAGAGCAGCAGCACCATGATAAAGAAGGCGACAAACGGCACTGCGCGAATCAGCACGCCGTCGCGGGTGCGCTCATCGCCGATGCCCGCCGAGAGCGATGGAAACACCAACCCGATGATCAGAAACAGCAGCGCGAAGCCGCCCAAACGTTTGATTGGCGATAAATACTTTTGCATGTTAAGTCCCATGAGCTCTCAGCCGTTAGCAAAAGCCTGATCCCAGTTTGTTTGCTAATCGCTAACGGCTAAATCGCTACGTCAATAACTGTTTCAGGAAAGTGACGCCGTTCTGCGCCAGCGCATCCTGACTCGCCTCAAAGGGCCGCCAGATAGCCGCCGCGCGGGCGATGCTCTTGACTTTGTTGGTGAACGATTCAATCACGACCGGGCCATCATAGTTGATCGCCTTGAGCGCCGCTGCGACATCGATCCACGTCACATTGCCCGACCCCGGCGCGCCGCGATCATTCTCGCAGGCGTGGAAATGCGCCAACCGCGACCCAGTCTTGCGGATCGCCTCACCGAGCGATTTCTCTTCAATGTTCATGTGGAACGTGTCGAGCATGATTTTGCAGGACGGGTGGTCCACACGATCCACCACTTCGATCACCTGCGTCGCCAGATTGATGAAGCTCGTCTCAAAGCGGTTGAGCGGTTCAACGCCCATCACCGCGCCGCAGTCTCCCGCCACCTTTGACAAGGCGCTCAACTGCTGCACCAGCGTGTCGACATCGCGCGCGCGTTCGTCGGCGGTTTGCTGCCACACCCGACCGACCGCCGAATAGATCGGACCGACGAGGTTCGTCCCGCCGACGGTCTGTACCGCCTGCAAACAGTGGCGAATGTAGGCTACGCCGTTGTCGCGGATCGCCTTGTCCTCGTGAATCAGATCGCGGTCCGGTCCCATCGCGGCGCACATACTCACGCCCAGCCCCTGATCACGGATGATCTTGCCCGCTTCGGCATAATCGAAATCGTTCAGACCTTCGATTGGCAGTTCGATCCAATCGAAGCCCATGCCCTTGACTTTCGGCGCGAGGGTCTTCAGCTCATCAGTCGTCAGGGGCGAAGTCCATACCCAGGTATTGACGCCAAAACGCATGATCTTTACTCCTAAGTATTGTAGGGAACCACCAGACATGCCGCCTCTCCCTTAGGAGAGAGGGAGGGGATCATGCAGCTTACTTATAAACGCGTCCCTCCCATCCACCATCAAAGAAATGCAGGCGTTCCCGCGCCAATGTGAACGGCAGTTCATCCCCCAGGCGATAGTTCACTGTGCCGGGGACGACACTGGTCAGCAATTGCTCACCGGACTGCAGGTGCAGGATCGTCTCCACGCCAAGCGGTTCGGTCAGCACCAGCTTGCCGCGATAATCGCCGCTGCCGGGTTTCACGTCTTCCGGGCGAATGCCAACCAGCACCTCGGCGGGCGTTGCCTCGGTCGGCGTGGGGACGGAGAGCGCGCTCTGCACAATATTGAGCGATCCGTTTTCCCGCCGGGCGGGCAGCAAATTGATCTTCGGCGTGCCGACCAACTGGGCGACAAACGTCGTCGCCGGACGGTCGTAGATGTCGTGTGGCGTCCCGACTTGCAGAATCTTGCCCGCGTCCAGCACGGCGATGCGATCCGCCATCGTCAGCGCCTCGATTTGATCGTGCGTGACGAACAGCGTTGTGCTGCCTTGCGTCTTTTGCAGATGCTTGAGTTCCACGCGCAGCGATTCGCGCAGTTTGGCGTCGAGGTTGGAGAGCGGCTCATCCATCAGGAAGATGCGCGGGCTGCGCACAATGGCGCGCCCGATGGACACGCGCTGCATCTCACCGCCGGAGAGCTTGGCCGTCTTGCGCTCGATCAAGTGCATGATGCGCAGCTTTTCGGCGGCTTCCAGCACGCGCCGCCGGATTTCATCTTCCGGCGTCTTGCGCAGCGGCGAGCGCAGCGGAAACGCGAGATTGTCAAACACCGACATGTTCGGGTACAGCGAATACTGCTGGAAGACGAAGGCGGTGTCGCGGTCGGCGGGCATCAACTCATTGATGTTCTCCCCGTCGAAGTAGACATCGCCGGCGTTCTGCTTCTCCAACCCGGCAATGACGCGCAAGGTCGTGGTTTTGCCCGCGCCCGTCGGTCCGAGCAGCACGAAGAACTCGCGGTCTTTGATCTGCAAGCTGATGTCATCCAGCGCGACCGTGTCGCCGAACTGCTTCGTGATGTTTTCCAGCCGAATGTCGCTCATGGGATTACCCTCAGCGCCGCTTCCGTTTCCGGGTTGAAAAAGCGCACCATCGCCGGGTCGATGTCAAAGCGCAGCGGTGTGCCGATAGGATAATCCAGTCCGCGCCCTGCCCGTGCATGCACAATCACGCCGTCCGCGATTTCGAGGTGCAGCATCGAATAGCCGCCGTGCAAATCGCTGGCGTACACGCTCGAGTGCAATTGACCATCCGAACTCACGCGCACCGCCTCCGGACGAAAGCCGAGGATCGCTTTGCCGCTGGCGGGGAGATGTTTCTCCAGCGTGCCGCGCCACTGATCAGGCACGCGGTAGTTGTTTTCGCCGGGCAGCGTGATCACGCCTTGTCGGTAATCGCCGCTGATCAGGTTCATGCCGGGGCTGCCGATGAAACGCGCCACGAACAGATTTGACGGGTCGTGATAGACCTCAGTGGGCGTCCCCATCTGCTGGACGACGGCATTGGACATGATCACGATGCGGTCGCCCATCGTCATCGCTTCGACCTGATCGTGCGTGACGTAGACGGTCGTCGCGCCTTGGTCGAGATGCAGCTTCTTGATCTCGGCGCGCATCGATTCGCGGAATTCCGCGTCCAACGCGCCGAGCGGTTCATCCATGAGGAAGGCGGCAGGCTTGCGCACGAGCGCGCGCGCCAGCGCCACACGCTGTTGATCGCCGCCGCTCAGTGAGCCGGGGCGCTGGTCGAGAATGTGCTCGATTTTGAGTAAGCGGGCGACGCTCGCCACCTGCTTCTTGATGTCCGCATTGTTCACGCCCTGCGCCTGTAACGGAAAGGCGATGTTTTCACGGGCGGTCATGTGCGAATACAGCGCGAAAAACTGGAACACGAAGGCGATATCCCGTTCGCTCGGGTGCAGCCACGTCACGTCGCGCCCGTCGAACAGGATGTTGCCGCTCGTCACCGCTTCCAGACCGGAGATCATGCGCAGCGTGGTCGTCTTACCGCA
>JADKGC010000012.1 GCA_016717205.1 Candidatus Flexifilum breve | reverse complement strand
CCGCGCGGCTCACCACCGAACTCGAACAAATCGTCCCGGTCGACCCGTACAAGCCGTATGATGTGCGGCAGGTGGATCGCCAGCGTGGTTGATGATGGTCGCTTCTTCGAAGTGCATCAACTGTGGGCAGAAAATATGGTCGTCGGCTTCGCGCGGCTCAACGGCTACGTGGTCGGCATCGTCGCGAATCAGCCGATGTTCCTGGCGGGCTGCATCGACATCAAGGCGTCGGTCAAGGCTGCGCACTTCATCCGCATCTGCGACGCCTACAATGTGCCGATCATCACCCTGCAGGATGTCCCCGGCTTCCTCCCCGGCAAGGATCAGGAATACGGCGGCATCATCCGCAACGGCGCGCGCATGATCTACGCTTACAGCGAAGCGACCGTGCCGAAACTCATGGTCATCCTGCGCAAGAGTTACGGCGGCGCGTACTGCGTGATGAGCAGCAAGGGTCTGCGCGGCGACCTGCTCTACGCTTACCCGAATGCGGAAATCGCGGTCATGGGCGCGGAAGGCGCGGTCAACATTCTGTTCCGTGGCGAACTCAAGGCCGCGGACGACCCGACTGCCAAGCGCAAGGAACTGGTCGAAGACTACCAGAAGAAGTTCAACAACCCGTATGTCGCCGCCGCGCGCGGCCTGATCGACGATGTGATTCAGCCCCGCGATACGCGCCGCGCACTCATTCAGGGGTTAGAACTGACGCTCTCCAAGCGCGAACGTCACGTCAGCCGCAAGCACGGGATTTCGCCCGCCTAGGGAGGCGCACATGTTCAAGAAAATGCTCATCGCCAATCGTGGCGAAATCGCGGTGCGGATCATCCGCACTTGTCAGGAAATGGGGATCGAGACGGTTGCGCTCTACCAACCGTCCGACCGCGGCTCGCTGCACGTCCGCCTCGCGGATCAAGCCGTGCAGCTCGACTCGGACTTCAACGACGGCGCGGCGCTGATCGCCATCGCGCAGCAGGTCGGGGCGGACAGCCTGCATCCCGGCTACGGCTTCCTATCGGAAGAACCCGACTTCATCCGCGCGTGTGAACAGGCCGGCGTAACGCCGATTGCCCCACCCGCCGACGTGCTGGCACATATTCAGGAACGCGGCGTGCAAACGGTGACGGATACGCCTGTCAAACCGCTGCACCGTGTGTTCGTGCAGATTCTCGCGGATCAGCACGGCAACGTTGTGCACCTCGGCGAACGCGAAGGCTCGCTGCGGTTCGGCGGCATGCGCGTCATCGAAGAATCGCCCGCGCCCTGCTGCCTGAGTCACCAGCAGCGCCAGGGGCTGTGGCAGGCCGCCATCGAAATGGCGCGGTTGTATAACTTCGTCGGCGTGGGCAGTGTAGAATTCGGCATGAACGAGGAAGGCACCTTCTTCTTCACTGTGTTCAAGGGCCGCATCCAAACCGATCACCCGATTGCTGAGACCATGACCGGCATCGACCTCATCCGCGAGCAGATTCGCATCGCGGCGGGCGAGGTGCTCGCCTATACGCAGGACGACATCAAGATCAGTGGGTGCGCCATCGCCTGCCGCATCACCGCGCAGGACCCCCTGCGGAATTTCATGCCCAATCCCGGCGTCGTGCGCCATGTACGTCTGCCCGGCGGCTTCCGCGTCCGCGTGGATACCTATGTCTATGATGGCTGCCCCGTACCCGCCGAATACGATCCGCTCGTCGCCAAAGTGACCGTGTGGGGTGAAACCCGCGAAGCCTGCGTCGCGCGCCTGTCGCGGACGCTTGACGAGTTCCGCCTGAGCGGGGTGAATACCAACCTCTCGCTGATCAAGCGCATCGTGAACGACCCGGTGTTCATTGATGGGTGCTATACCGCCGATTACGAAGTTGAAGCGCAGGAGCGCATTCCGTCAGACAACCTGCGCGATCTCGCGGTCGCCGCGGCGATTCTGTACGCGCGCCGCAATCTATCGTTCAAGCCGGTTGTGCCGGAACGTCTGCAAAGCGGCTGGCATCGCCGCGGTCTGGAGGAATCATGAGCAAGCTCACGGTGACGATTGGCGGCCAAAGCTTTGATGTAGAGTTCATGCTCACCGAAAGCGCCTCGGAACTGGCTGTGAAGGTGAACGGCGAGACCATTCAAGTGGTACGTCCCGACGCGAATCAGCCCTTTGAAGCATGCAGTTGGATGATCATCGATGGGCGCCCCCTGGAGATCGAGTTTGACCGCGATTTGCACTGGATTCGCTCCAAAGGTGACATCGAACCGCTGGAAATCGTGGACTGCGAAGCGGTCGTGGCGCGTCCGCGCAGCGGCGATGGCCGCATCAAAGCGCCGATCCCCGGCCTGATCACGACTGTGCTGGTCGTGCCCGGTGAGGCGGTCGAGGCAGGTCAACCGCTGTTGTATCTGGAAGCCATGAAGATGCAGAACGAGATTCGCGCGCCGTTCGCAGGCAAGGTCAAGGCGATCCATGTGGGCGCGGCGCAAACCGTCACCCGCGATCAGGTGCTCGCCGAAGTCGAGTAAAAGCCAGCTAACCGCAGAGAACGGAGAGGTAACCTCGTCCTTCTGTTTTCTCTGCGTCTTCTCTTGCGCTTTCTCTGTGTTTCATTTTGTTGCTTTTATGCCACTTGATCCCGCTGGACGCAAAGCTCTGAATGAAGCGGCGCTGGAACAGCATGAACAGGATGACGAGCGGCGCGATCACGATCACCGTGCCCGCCAGCAGTTGACCGTATAATGCCCCGACTTCCGTCGTCGAATACAGCTTGTTCAACCCCACGGTGAGCGGGCGCACTTCTTCGGTGCGCGTCACGATGAACGGCCATAGAAACTCGTTCCAGTGCGAACTGATTGACACGAGCGCGAAAGCGACGTAGGCCGGTATACTCAGCGGAATGTAGACGTTGAACAGAATCTGGAGCAGATTCGCCCCATCAATGCGCGCGGCCTCTTCCAGTTCGCGCGGCACTTCGCGGAACGTCTGGCGCAGCAACAGCACCCCAAACGCCGATCCCCAATACGGCAGCATGAGCGCCCAGCGCGTATCAAACAACCCCAGCTCGCGGATCGTGGCGTAGTTCTGGACGAGCAGCACCGCCGTCGGAATCATGATTTGCAGGAGCAAGATGAACAGCAGCACCCCGCGCCCGAAGAACTTCATCCGGGCGAATGCATAACCCGCCATTGTGACCGTGACCAACTGCACGACGAGCGTCCCGACCACGAAAATCACGCTGGTGACGGCGTGCCACGCCCACGGCGCGACGCTCAATGCGGCGCTGTAGTTATCCAGTGTGATCCGACTGCCAAAGAAGATGTTCCCGCTGCCCACACCATCGGCCTGCGGGCGAAAGCTCACCAGCACGGCGAAGATCAACGGCAGCAGCCAAATCAGCGAAACTACCGCGGTGAGTATTGTCGCGCCAAATCCGGCTCGTTTTTCAGTCATCTTCGCGCCCCCGCTCGAACAAGGCGAAATTACTCACGGTGAACACCAGTAGAATCAACACGAGCACGACCGACATGGCGTTAACATAGCCCCAGTTCCGCCGCTCGGGAATCGTCTGGAAGATGTAAAACAGCAGGAGATTGCTGCTGTTACCGGGACCACCCATGCCGAGCACCTGTAACTGCTCGACGGTCTGGAAGGCGAACGTAAACGCGATGACGAGAATGAACAATGTCGTGCGGCGCAGGAGCGGCAGCGTGAGAAAGCGAACTGCTGCCAACCGTTCGCCCCATCGAGTTCGGCAGCTTCGTAGAAGTCGCGGGAAATGCCCTGTAAGCCTGCCAGATAGAAAATCATGTAGTAGCCGACTTGCTTCCAGATGTTGACGACGATCACCGCCCACAGGGAGATGTTCGGGTCGCCAATCCAGTTCGCCCCACGCCCGCCAAACGAGCGTACAACCGTGTTGATCAAACCGACCGTGTCCGAGAACAGAAACGCCCAGATACTCGCCGCGCCGATCAGCGGCAGCAGCGACGGGTAAAACAGGCTGAAGCGCCACACGCCTTGCAGCGGCATTTTGCGGTTGAGCAGCAGCGCGAACAGGAGTGCGAGCGGCACGCTGACCAGCACCGTCACAATCGAAAAGGTCAGGGTTTGGCCGATAATCTGCACGAACGCCGAGCCGATGTAGTGATCCGGGTTGAACAGATCGACGTAGTTCTCCAGCCCGACGTACTCCGATGGGTCACGAGCGTTACGCGCGGGCTTATACAGGCTGTCGACCACCGAATTGATCGCCGGATAAACCGTGAAAATGAATACCAGTATCAGGGTCGGCGCGATCAACAGGTACGGCAGCAGTCGCGCGAAGAGCGACTTGCGAAGGCTCACTGACACGGTTCCAGCCATAAACATCCTTTATGGGGGCAGTATCTGCTCACTATAGCGTAGGGGCGCACGGTTGTGCGCCCCTACCAAAACATAGATCAAGAGGATCGATCAGGTCTAGCGGTATTCTTCCAGCAGCGCATCGATCTGTTCCTGCGCCGAGGCCATCGCCGCCGCCGCATCCGTTGCCGCACCGCTGATCACGCTGCTCAACGTGGCGTTGATGATGTTCTGCGTGTCAATCGCGCGGTAGGAGGTGAATTCCGCTGCCGCGTAGGCGAGCTGGTCACGCGCCACCAGATACTGCGGATGTTCCGCGGCCCGGGCGGCCAGCGGGTCGAGTTCCCAGGCACTCGCGCGGGCGGCAATATACCCGGTCGCCGCGCCCCAGTCGGACTGGATTTCGGGCGAAGCCAGGAATTCCGACCACAGCCACGCCGCTTCCAGTTCTTCCGGGCTGCGTTCCGCGCCGGGCGGGTTGAAGATATAGGTGTTACCGCCGCCGGTCACCGTGCCATAACCCACGCCTTCGTCATTGGGCAGGCCCATGGGGACGAACGCCGCGCCGACATTGAACGTCGCGTTATTGAGCAGATTGGTCATCGTGCCGGTGGTGTGGATGATCATCGCCGCCTGCCCATTGAGGAACGCGGTCGGGGTGTCGCCCCACACGCTGCCACCCGCCGGACCAACCGCATATTCCGTACCGAGCTTGGTCGCAAAGTCGAGCGCGTCGATCACCTGCGGATCGTTCATGTAAACGGTCGTCGGGGCTTCACCCGTGATGTTACGGCCATTGCCGATGGCAAACGGTTGGAACACCCAAATCGGGAAGCCACCCGCGAACGGAACCAGCAGACCCCAGCGTTCGCCGTTGGGCAGCGTGAGCGCCTGCGCGGCGGCCAGCAGTTCATCGCGGTTGGTCGGGGCGTTTTCGATACCCGCTTCGCTCAGCAGGTCAGCATTGTAATAGAGGATCACGGTGCTGCGCTGGAACGGCAGCGACCAGATCGTACCTTCTTCGTCCTTGCTGTTGGCGAGGAACGCCGGGAAGATGTCGCTCACAAAAGCTTCGGGATCTTCGAGCGCGTCGATGTAGTCCTGCGCCGGCACAATCGTGCCTTCGTCGATGAAGCTGTACAGGTCGGTCGTCAGCATAACAGCAACATCTGGGCCAGCGCCGCCGCCGTTGAGTTCGGTGCGGATGGTGTCACGGGTCTGCGTATACGATCCGGTGTAGGTGGGAACGACGGTGATATCGGGGTGCAGTTCGTGGAATTGATCCGCGTACCCCTGAATGATCTCGTTGATCGGGGCATCAACAGCGGTCGGGAAGTAAAATTCGATGGTTATTCCATCTTGAGCCATGACGCCTGCGCTGGTGAGCAGGACAAACAAGGCGACTAGAAACAGCACTTTACGCATTTTGAGCATCTCCTAGAAGATTGCGGTTAGGCGCAAAGACTATAACCTAGAATTGTTAAGAACGACAAGCGTCCGTTTTAAGATGCGAGGAAGCGCTGCACTGTCTCCGCGTAGAGCGTCGGCTGTTCCAGATGCACGGTATGCCCTGCGCCGGGGATGATCGCCAGCGTGCAGTTGGTCAGACGTTCGCTCATGCGCCGCGCAATCGCTGTGAATTTGGTATCGAGTTCCCCGGCGATCAACAGTACAGGCAAATAGAGTTCGCCGAGGCGATTCCAGTAGCTCGGCTGCGCGCCTGTCCCCATCCCGCGCAGGCTGTTCGCCAAGCCGACCGGGTTCTGCGCGAGCCGTACGACCCGCAGCCGTTCGCGCACTTCAGGCGACTGTGTGGCGAACAGTGGGTTCTGCTCCCACTTCGCCATAAATGCCTCGACGCCATCCCGCTCGATGCGCTCCGCCAGCGTGTAATCATTGCCGCGCCGCGCCATGCGTTCGAACTCGTCATCAATTCCCGGCGACGCGCTTTCCAGTACGAGCTTCGAAAGGTATTCGGTATGGTGCAGCGCGAAATCGAGCGCCAAGCGCCCACCCATCGAATAGCCGAGCAGTGTCACAGGCGGGGTCGTTGTGCGGACAATGAGGTCGACGAGATCCCGCGCTGCCGTGCTGATACCGTAGCGCCGATAATTATCCGGCGACTCGGTCGCCCCATGCCCGAGCAGATCGGGCGCGATCAACTGGGTCCTGGGTGGGAACAAGTCCGCTGACCAGTTCGCGCCGCTGCCCGTGAAGCCATGGAGGGCGACAACGGGCGCGCCGTCCCCTGTCACCCGCACCTGATATTCAACGCCATTGATGTTCATATGTTGGAGAGAAGCTGCTCCTTCACAGCGGCCCGATGAATTTTGCCATTCGAAGTTTGTGGAAGTTGATCGACAAACACGACGGTGCGTGGCTGCTTGTAACCCGCGAGATGCTGACGGCTGAACATGATCAGCTCAGGAATTGTGAGCTGCATATTCTGCCGGATGACGACCATCGCCGCGACGCGCTGCCCCCATTCGGCGTCGGGCAGGCCGACCACGCACACCTCCAACACGGCGGGATGCTGGCGCAGCGTATTTTCGACTTCCGACGGATACACGTTTTCGCCGCCCGAGACGATCAGGTCGCTGCGGCGATCCACCAGCCACAGGTCGCCGTCCTTGTCGAGGTAGCCGATATCCCCGGTGTACAGTTCGCCATTCGCGGATCCATGCCCGAGATAACCCTGCATGACGACCGGGCTGGTCACGATGATCTCGCCGATTTCCCCAGCCTTGAGCGCCTTGCCCGTCTCATCGACCACGCGCACCGCGGTGAACATGAGCGGTTTGCCCACGCTCCCCGGTTTCTTGAGCACTTCCGCCGGGAGCATGGTCGCCACCTGCGAGGCGGCTTCGGTCATGCCATAGGTCGTCGCCAACGGCACGCCGCGATCCAGCGCGCGCCCGACCAGATCGGCCGTCGCCGCCGCCCCGCCCAGCAGCACCATCCGCAGCGAGACGGGGAACGCCTCGTGCGTGTTGAGCAGGCGATAAAGCATGGTCGGCACGAGCGACATCAGGGTGATCTGCTGCGTGTCGAGCGCCGCGATTGACGGCGTCAAAGTCAGAACCCGGCTGCAGCACCACCGTAATCCCGTAGAGCGCCGCGCGCAAAATGATCGCCAACCCGCCGACATGGTACAGCGGCAGCGTGCACAACCAGCGGTCGTTGGGCTGCACGCCAATGCGATAGGCCGACCCTGCCGCGCTGTAAAAGTGATTGGCGAACGTGAGCTGCACACCCTTCGGCCTGCCGGTGGTGCCGGACGTGAACATGATGGCTTGGACCGCGTTCGGATTGAACTCCAGCGGCCGCCATGAGTCGGTGAGCGTAATATCCCACCACGACTGCACGAACGGACTGGTCGTTTGATCAACTGAGACGACGCGCCGCACAGCCGGGCTGAGCTGGGCGGCGGTCGTTTCGGTGGCCGCCGAGCAGATGACGAGGCCGCAGTCGGTCGCCGTGAGCTGATATTCGATCTCTTCAGCGGTCAACCGCGTGTTGATGGCAGCAGTACTGCGCCCAACCGCGCCAGCGCGTGAATGAGCACCACATAATCCGTCTGGTTCGGCATCAGCACGCCGACTACCATGTTTGGCAGCACGCCTAAGCCCGCAATGCGCCCACACAGCACACTGACGAACCGATCCATTTCGCTGTAGGTCAATTCATCTTCCCCGCAGATCAGGGCGATCCCGTCCGGACGGGCAATCCGCTGTGCCGCTAGCCAATCTTTCATACCATTCAGTTCACAGATTACAGTTTACCGTATATTCGCCGAGACGCATACACGGCCGCCACGGCGAGACGGCCAACCTCAACCTGTGACCGTCAAGGACGCCACGGGTACTTGCGGAAGTTCGGCGCGCGCTTGTTGACGAACGCATCACGGCCTTCGCTACCCTCTTCCGTCATGTAGTACAGCATGGTCGCATCGCCCGCCAGCACCTGCAAGCCCGCCTGACCATCGAGCGCGGCGTTGAAGCCCGCCTTCAGGAAGCGAATCGCAATCGGGCTCTTGTCGAGGATTTCCTGTGCCCACTTGACGCCTTCGGCTTCGAGCTGTTCGACCGGGACGACCGTGTTGACCAAGCCCATCTCTAACGCCTGCTGCGCGTTGTACTGGCGGCACAAATACCAGATTTCGCGCGCCTTCTTCTGCCCGATGATGCTGGCGAGGTAGCTCGCGCCGAACCCACCGTCAAAGCTGCCGACCTTCGGGCCGGTCTGACCGAAGATCGCGTTATCCGCCGCAATCGTCAGGTCGCAGATCACTGAGAGGACATGACCGCCGCCGATGGAGTAGCCCGCCACCAGCGCAACCACAGGTTTTGGCATGGTGCGGATGATGCGCTGGAGTTCCAGCACATTCAGGCGCGCGACCCCGTCATCGCCGACATAGCCCGCGTGCCCGCGCACCTTCTGGTCGCCGCCGGAGCAGAACGCATACTTGCCATCCTGCGCGGGGCCGTTGCCCGTGAGCAGAATCACGCCGACCGACTGATCGCGCCACGCATCGCGGAAAGCGTCGATCATCTCGTCAATCGTCTTCGGGCGGAAAGCGTTGCGGACTTCCGGGCGGTTGAAGGCGATGCGCGCCATGCCGTCCGCCTTGTCATACGTAATGTCTTCGTACTGTTTCGCTTGAATCCAATTCACCATGGGTCATTTACCTCTGCAATACCGTCGTTACCAGCTGTTGAATTTGCTTACGCCGCGCGTCATCGTGCGCGGCGTCCGTGCGCACTTCGATCATGCGGGGAATGCGCGCGCCCACCGTCACATCGACGGCGCTGCGGAACCCTTCCCGATCTGTCACGCTGACAAAATCGAGGCCATACAGCCGCGCGACATGCTCAAACTGCAAGCCATGCGGCATGACGAACATCTCCGTGAACGGCGGGTCAAACTTGGAGACGGGCAAGCGCTGGAAAATGCCGCCGCCGTCGTTATTGAGCAGCACAATCGTTAGGTTGTCCACACCACAGTTACGCACGGCCAGCAGGCCGTTCATATCGTGATACAGCGTGATGTCGCCGATGAGCAATACCGTCGGTTTGCCCGTCGCCGCCGCGATCCCCAGCGCGGTCGACACGTTGCCATCGATGCCGCTCGCGCCGCGATTGGCGAAGATGTGCAGGTGTTTGGTCGAAGGCCGCGCAAACTGCTCGACGTGCCGCACGGGGAGGCTGTTGCCCGCGAACAGGTTCGCACCATCCGGCAAACGGTCCAGCAGATCGGCCACGACCTGCCCATCGAAGAATTCGTCGCCGAGCCGCTGACCGAGATTGAGCCAAGTCACCGCTTCGACCATGCGGATACGCTGCGCCCACGGCGACTCGGGCCGCGCCTGCAAACGTCCACTGAGCGACAGGCACAGCAGCGTGGGGTCGGCGTGGACAAATAGATGGGTGCGGAACGAATCATCTGCCCACACGCCATCCGCGCTGACCTGCACGCGGTGTTTGGCGTCAATCCGGTCGAGATAGGCGTTGAGCACGTTCGAAGTCGGCACACCGCCAAAGCGGATCACTACCTCAGGATCCTCCCACGTCGGCGGCACGGTCAGAAACGTGTCATACGCGCCGATTACGGCGGTCTCTTGCACGTGCCCGCCGAAGCGCACATCGGACGTCGGATCGGCGAAGATCGGGTAGCCCGTGCGCTGTGACAACTGCGCCACCGCCGATACAAAGTTCTCGCCGAGCGACTTCGGCCCGCACACGATGATCCCGCGCTCATGCCGCTCGAAAAGGGCGAGCAGGGTTTGCATCTGCTGCACAGTGGGAATGGTCGCGCCGCCCGTCATCACCGTGAACGCGCCCGCGTAGTCGAACCCCGCATCCTCAATGGCATCGCTGTGATCCGTCTCGACCGGGATCGGCTCCAGCGGCTTGCGGAACGGCAGATTGACGTGCACAACGCCTTTCCGCCCGCCCCCAATGCCGTCGGCGGTTGCATACGCGCGCGCCGCCAGCGTCCGCAGTGCGCGAATCGTTTGCGCGGCAGGCTGACCCTCTGGCAGCGGCGCATCAACCGACCACAGCGCATAATCACCGTACAGCTTGACCTGATCGATCGTCTGGTTCGCGCCGCTGTAGCGCAGTTCCGGCGGGCGGTCGGTCGTCAGCACAAGCAGCGGCACACGGGACTCGTGCGCTTCGATAATCGCCGGGAAGAAGTTGGCGGTCGCACTCCCCGAGGTGCAGACCAGCGCGACCGGTTCTTCCGTTGCCAGCGCGAGGCCAAGGGCGAAAAACGCCGCGCTGCGTTCGTCTAGATGCGGATAGATGCGGATGCCATCGTGTTCCGCAAAGGCCATGGTCAGCGGCGTTGACCGGGAACCCGGCGCAATGCACACCGAACGCAGACCCGCCCGCGCCAATTCGTCGACGAAGACGCGCGTCCAGAGAAAGTTGCGATTAGGCGCGTACATGGTTCACCTCAGTCGTAGGTTGAGCCTCGCCCCGGTTAGCGCTGTTCACGGCCCCATCTCCCCCGGGAGAGGGGGTCGGGGGGTGAGGTTGAGCGGTACCAATGCCCAAGGCGTTGAGCATGGGACGAAATTTGAGCGCGGTTTCATCCCATTCGCGCTGCGGGGTCGATTCGGCTACGATGCCCGCGCCGGAATAGAGCCACGCCCGGTCGTTCTGTACTACCGCCGAGCGAATCGCGACGGCGAACATCCCGTCGAGGTTGTGGTCGATCCAGCCGATGGGCGCAGCGTACCACCCGCGCGGCACAGGTTCGGCCTCGCGGATGTACTGCATCGCCCGTTCGCGCGGCACACCGCCGAGCGCGGGCGTCGGGTGCAGGCGTTCGACCAAGGGCAGCACGCCCGACGCCGCGCGCAACCGCCCGCTGATCGGCGTGTACAGGTGCTGCAAATTGCTCAGCTTGAGCGGAATCGGCGCATTGGGCACGCTCAACGCCGACGTAATTGGCGTCAGGCGTTCGCGCAGCGCATCGACCACGACGCGATGTTCATAGGCTTCTTTCGGGTCGGTCAGCAGGCGAAGCGCGAGCGCGTCATCTTCCTCCGGGGTCTGACCGCGCTTGATCGTCCCCGCGAGGCCCATCGTCGCCATGTCCGCACCATCCACGCCAATCAGCAGTTCCGGGGTCGCGCCGTAGAAGGCTAACCCGGGACTCGGCTCGAACAGGAAGCGGTAGCAGTCAGCATATTTCTCGTTGAGATAGGCCAACGCCCCATCAATATTGATGCGTTCCGCAAAGCGCGCTTCGCACACCCGCGAAAGCACGACCTTCTGCATCTCGCCCGCCCGCATGCGCGTCGTCGCGTCGGTGATGATCGCGCTCCAACGCTCAAAGCTGAGGGGATAGTTGACGCTCAACAGTTCGGGCTGCCCCGCATTGGTCGGCTGGTCAGCATGCAGCAGCGCATCATAGCGGGCGCTCAAGGCGTCGCACAATTCGGCTTCGTCGTAGCTTTCATCCGCGCCGATCTGCACGTTGATCGTCAACCAGGTATCCGCGCCGCGTTTGACGAGCTGGTAATGCGGCAGCACAAAGTAAGCGGGCGCGAACGCCGCCCACGTATTTTCGGTGACGAAGTCGCTGTAGAAGGAGAATCCGCCGAACAAACGTGGTTTCGCCAGCGGTTCCGCATCGCTAATCACCAGCGCGTCGCGGAACAGCTTGCGTGCCTTATCCTCAATCGTCTTGACGCGCTCTGCGCCCCACGCCGTGAGTTCGGTCGCGATGCCGAACCCCGCGAAGGCGAGATCATCTTTCTCCCAGTAGAAGCGCTCATGACCCTGCGCCTGCCGCAAAAATTCTGCAATACTGATGTCCGGCGCGCGCTGGCTGTAGCTGATCAAACGGTCGGCGCTCATGCGGACTGCTCCTCATAACCGACGCTTTTGAGCAGCATAGGCAGCAGCGCGGAGAGGATGCGCTCGGAATCCGGTTCGCCTGTGTAAACCCAGCGGATCACGATGCCGTAGATCGCGCCCATCCATGCATAGGAGACGACTTCGGTATCCACTGGCGCAATATCACCGATAGCGATGGCCTCGTCGAGATACTCTTTAATGAGGTTGGCGAAACGGTCGTTGACGTCCACACGCTTCTTCTCGAACACACTGCCCAGGCCGACCGCCTGCACCAGCATGATCTTGGCCGGGCGGCGGTAGCGCCCGAAGGTTTCGAGACAGGCTTGCAGCGCGGCGCGCACCCGCGCGATGCCCTCGGCTTCCTGCTCGACGGCTTCGCGCACGCGGCGTTCGATCAGGTCAGCAAATTGGTCGACGAGCGCCAGAAACAGGCGTTCTTTGTTGGGAAAGTGAAAATAGATCGAGCCCTTGGAGGTGGACGAGGCCTCGACAATCTCATCCATGCGCGTGTCATGGTAGCCCTTGTTGGCGAAGATGTTCAGCGCCGCGTCAAGGATGCGATCACGCGTATCCCGCGGATCATTCATGGTGCTTCTCCTGCTTAGACCGACTGGTCAGTCTATAGTATAGCAAGAGTTTTGCCGCTTGTGACGGGTTTCTCAATAAAGATTCAGAATCGTGTCGAGCGGGAAAGCCGCAGGGGATGTAGGGGCGCACGGCCGTGCGCCCCTACGGGTTTGCAGTGACTCCTAAGCTACGGAATCGCGCCCACCTGCTTCATCATGCCGAGCGTATCGAAGCCTTCCCATTCTTCCGCGACAAGACCATCCTGCATGCGGAAGATCGAAATGCCCATCATGACCATCGGCTTGTGGCTGGCGGCCATGCCCATCAATTCGCCCTCGTGCGTCCCGCGCGAAGTCCAGCGCACCACGACGCGATCCCCGCTGGCAATATAATCATCGACGGTCAAATGTACGTCGGGGAAACCCTGCCGGTACATCCGCACCAGGTTGGCAAATTCATCTGGCCCGTGCACGGTCATCAACGGCAAATGGCCTACATAGTCTTGGTGGAATACTTCGCGACACGCCTCCAGCTTCCCGAGGTTCCAAATATGATCCCAGATGCGGCTCACGAGCGCCCGCGTCCGTTCCAGTTCTGCGCAGTCCCGAGGAACAATATCACCGCGCCACAGGGCATCTGCGTATTTCGAGAGAAGATCGTCGTTCATGGTCGGCTGCCTCATTTCATCGTCGGTTATTTTGCATTAAAGCAGAATTTCTGAGGAGCGACTTCCGACAGATGTATTTGATTCAACCGTTACATTTGGACAACCACCAATCGGTCGATTGTCACAAAGCCCATAAAAGTGGTGCATGCGCATTGGGATCGAATGCGGCTATAATCATTTTGGCGAGAGGAGACTCCTTTATATGTCGGCTGTGACGCATGTACATCCAGATTCGATCCGCGATTTACTGAACGCCACACACGGCGATCCCTTTTCTGTTTTGGGCGCGCACCTCGTGCCTGAGGATCAACTCGCGATTCGGGCGCTGCGCCCGACCGCGAAGACGCTGACGGTGATCGTCGATTCGACTGACGAACGCTTTGAAATGACGCGGTCGCGTCCGGAAGGCTTTTTCGAGGTCACCATTCCCGGCGGACAGGTGCTCTATCACTTCGAAGAAGCGACATGGGCCGGGCAAACGCGCACCTTCTATGACCCCTATGAGTTTTCCGCGCTGCTGACAGACTATGATCTGTATCTATTGGGTGAAGGCAAGCATCTGTACAGCTACGAGAAGCTGGGCGCGCACGTCACCGAGATTGACGGCATCAAGGGCGTCAACTTTGCGGTGTGGGCGCCGAGCGCCCAGCGCGTCAGCGTAGTCGGCGAGTTCAACGAGTGGGATGCCCGCGTCCACCCGATGCGCCTGCACCCCGGCAACGGCGTATGGGAGTTGTTCATCCCCGGTTTGGGCGAAGGCACGGTCTATCGCTATAACGTATTTTCACGCTACAACGGCTACCGTGCCGACAAATCGGATCCCTATGGCTTCCTGATGGAGAAGCGCCCGCAGAACGCCTCGGTGGTCTGTGACCTGAGCGGTTACCAGTGGGGTGACGAGGCGTGGCTGGAAGCGCGCCAGACGCAGGATCCACTCACCAGCGCCTGGTCGATCTACGAAGTGCATGCCGGGTCGTGGAAACGCAAGGAAGATGGTGCCTGGCTCACCTACCGCGAGCTGGCCGATGCGCTGGTACCCTACGTCAAAGACATGGGTTACACGCATATCGAACTGATGCCCATCGCTGAACATCCGCTCGATGAGTCGTGGGGCTATCAGGTGACGGGCTATTACGCCGCGACCAGCCGTTACGGAATGCCCAAAGATTTCATGTACTTCGTCGATCAGTGCCACCAGAACAACATCGGCGTCATCCTCGACTGGGTTCCGGCGCACTTCCCGAAAGATGGCTACGCGCTCAGCTTCTTCGACGGGACGCATCTCTACTCGCACGCCGACCCGCGGCGCGGCGAACACCCGGATTGGGGCACGTACATCTTCAACTATGGGCGCAACGAAGTCCGCAACTTTCTGATCTCAAACGCCCTGTTCTGGCTGCGCGAATACCACATCGACGGGCTGCGTGTGGACGCCGTATCGTCAATCCTCTACCTCGACTTTTCGCGCAAAGCGGGTGAGTGGCTGCCGAATCAGCATGGTGGCCGCGAAAACCTCGAAGCGATTGGCTTCCTGCACGAGTTCAACGCCGTGGTCCATGCTGAATTCCCCGGCGCGGTGACCATCGCCGAAGAATCGACCTCATGGCCGATGGTGTCACGCCCGATCTACCTCGGCGGACTCGGTTTCACATTCAAGTGGAACATGGGCTGGATGCATGACACGCTCGACTACATGAAGCTCGACCCCATATTCCGGCGCTACGGGCACAGCCACGTGACCTTCTCGCTGTTCTATGCGTTCAGCGAAAACTTTGTGCTCTCGCTCTCGCACGACGAGGTTGTGCACCTCAAAGGCTCGCTCGTGCAGAAGATGGCGGGCGACTGGTGGCAGAAGTTCGCCTCGCTGCGCCTGCTGCTGGCCTACCAGTACACGCACCCCGGCAAAAAGCTGAACTTCATGGGCGCGGAGATCGCGCAGTGGCGCGAATGGAGCGAAATGCGCCAGCTCGACTGGGACCTGCTCGTCTATCCCACGCACACGGGCATCCAGAACTGGGTGCGCGATCTCAATCGTCTGCTGCGCGCCGAACCTGCGCTCCAGCAGCACGATTTTGATCTGGCGGGCTTCCAGTGGATCGAAGTGAACGACAACGAAAACAGTGTCTTTGCCTACCTGCGCCTCGCCGATGATCCCAAAGACTTCCTCGTGGTCGCGTTGAATTTCACCCCGGTGGTGCGGCGCGGCTATCGCATTGGCGTGCCCGAAGCCGGTTTCTACAAAGAGATTCTCAACAGCGACTCGACCTACTATGGCGGGAGCGATGTCGGCAACGGCGGCGGTCTCCAAACGGACGCCATCCCCTATCACATCTACCAGCAGAGCCTCAAACTCACCCTGCCCCCGCTCGGCGCGGTAGTCTTCAAGTTGGAACGTTCCGCAGCATCCGAGCAACCCACAGGAGACGCAGCGCATGGCGAGCGCGACGCAGACGACGCCGGAAGCGCAGCCTCGTAAGCCGCGCAGCTTTGCCGCCAGCGACAGCGGTGGCGGCATTTTCGGCAAGTGGATAGTCGATGAGGCAGGGCAACCCGCCTTCGAATACACGCTCGATCAGTATGCCGATGATCGCGCCAAGTACCCGACCGTTGAACGGCGGGAACGGCGCGATCACTGGCATCAGATCGGCAACGACGAGATCACTGCGCTGGCCTCCAATGACGGCACCGTGCAGGTCTACGTTGGACATCGCGGCGGGCGCTTCCTCAACCGCTTCGCCAGCCAGATCGACGATGTGCTGCGGACGCAGGAGATGGCGCAAATCGCCAACCCCACCCTCCTCCAGCGGATTCATGGCCGTGTCATCCGTGCGCTGGGCAAAACGTGGCTCAACTTGCAATTGTTCATCCGGCATTGGCGCGTACGTCCGCCCAAACAAACGCCGATCCCCGCGCAGCAGGTCGATCATACACAGCCGCAGTCGATGAATCCGCGCGGCAGTCCAGTCGCCGAACCGGTGGCGGCAGCCGCGCAGATTCTGCCCGCCAAGCGCCCTTCGGTGCGCCATGCGCACGCGGGTGGCTTCGGCTACGTCGACGACGGCGAGCAGGTCTGGTGTACCGCCTACCGCTTCCGCCCGCCGACCTCCGAGACGCGGCGCGTCTTCGGTATGGGCTACGCCGAGTACAGCACCACCTATGGCAATCTCCGCGTCAAGCGGCGCATTTACCCGCCCAAAGACGCCTGCGCCCTGCTGATTGACGTGGAAATCACCAATCTGCGGCCTGACACAGTGCATCTGCGCTATTACGAATACTGGGATGTGAACGTCGAGCAGTTGAAGCTGCAGTGGCTGCGCGGCGACCCGTTCTACGCGATTGCCGATGAAGAACGCCTGTCGGTGAACGACTTATTTCTGCCCGAAGTCACGTTTGAAGATGGGCGCACGCTGCGCTTTCATCAGTCCCCGGTCAACCGGGAGATTGACGTGCGCACCGTCAACGACATCGACTTTGAACCACAGGATATCTTTTTGCATGATTTGAGCGGCACGCCGGACGCGTACTACACTGACAAGGTCGCATTCTTCGGCAAGAACCCGCCGACCAAGCCAGAAGCAGTCGCCGAGCGTTGGGGCACGATTCCCGACGCGCCGTCAACCGACTCGATGCCCTACTGTCTGGTGCTGCGCCGCGACCTAACGCTGTCGGCGGGCGAAACACAGACGCTGCGCTTCGTCTACGGCACGAATCGCTTCACTGTGCCCGCGTTCAAAGGCGAAGCCGCCCTGCTGGATCGCGACGGCGATCTCTATTTCGACACGGGGGCGGATGCGGCGCTCACGCGCGAAATGGCGTGGCACTCGTACTACCTGACCTCGGCGACGGTCTACAACGACTACTATCAGACGTATCTCACGCCCCAAGGTTCAGCCTACTTGTTCATTCACGGGGCGGACGGTGCGCCGCGCGATCAGGCGTTGTTCACGCTGCCACTGAGCTACATCCGCCCTGACCTCGCCCGCGCCAACCTGCGCCTCATCATGGCACTGACGGATCACCAGACGGGCGCGATTCCGTATTCATTCGCCGGGTATGGCTTCCACAGCAACGCTTTCATTCACGACATGCCGTCGGATCTCGATTTATTCTTCCTGCTGGCGATGAACGAGTATCTCGCCGCCACGCGCGATTTCGAGTTCCTACAGCAGGAAGTCCCGTTCTATTCCGGCGACGACACCCCCGGGCATCCGCCCGCCGCGCTGGGCAGCACCGTGCTCGATCACATTCGCGTCGCCGTGCATCACCTGACGCAGCGCGTCGGGATTGGCCAGCATGGATTGGTCAAAATTGGCGACGGTGACTGGTCGGATGGCGTGGTGTTTGACACCTGCGCCAAGTTCGGCGGCGTGCTGGCGCTCGGTTGGTTCAGCAATTCGAAGGCCAACGGCGAATCGATTCCTAATTCGCAGATGGCGCTATACGTCCTGCCGATCACGGCGGCGCTCATCAAGCCGTATGATGCGGTCTGCGCGCGCGAAATCGAGCAGTTCGTCAGCGGATTGGAAGCGGCGGTCATGCGCCAGTGGAACGGCAAATGGTTCACCCGCGCCGTACTACGGGATGCGCAGAACAAGCCCGTCGTGGTGGACAACAATCACATCAATCTGGAAGCACAGCCGTGGGCGCTCATCAGCGGGTTAGCGCAGCGCAACGGGATCGAATCCACGCTCATCACATCGATCAAAACGCTGCTCGACGATCCGTCGCCGACGGGAGCGGCGCTGCTCGAACAGGGTATGATCTGGCCCGCCGTTTCGCAGTTGCTCACGTGGGGTTACACCTGTTCGCGTCCGGATCTCGCGTGGCGGTCGCTCGAAAAACATACGTTTGAGCGGCACGCCAAGGAATTTCCCGACAAATGGATCAACGTGTGGTCCGGGCCAGATGGCGTGAACAGCAAAGAGGCGAAGCTCAACCCCGGCGGCACGTGGTCGAGCGCGGCCACACCCATGACGGATTTTCCGGTCATGAACATGAATCCGCACGCGATGGCGCTGCTCGGTTTACTGCGCGTGTGCGGCATCGAGCCGACCCCGGACGGCCTGCTGATTGAGCCGCGTGTGCCGCGGGAGCGCTTCGAGCTGGACACCGCGCTGCTGCGCTTGACCGTCACGCCCGACGAGATCAGCGGGGAATATCGTCCCATTGTGTCATCAGGAACCCAGACGTTGATCATTCGTACGCGGAAGGGTGAGCGACGCATTCCCCTGAATATCAGCGGAAGAGCGCCAATTCCATTCAAAGTGTCGATGATTGAGTTTCGCTAGATTAAGCTTGAATGTATAATTTTGGAAAACTGTCCTTGAAGGGAGTCTCACCTATGTCTAAGGGAAAGATCATCGCTCTCATTTTGACACTCGTCGTCGTGTTGGGCGCGGTGCTGCCGGCGTTCGCGCAGGATGGCTACGTCGCTTCGGTCAACACGGGCGCGGTCAATGTGCGCACGGGTCCCGGCCTGCAGTACGGCTCAGTCGCGACCTTGCCATTCGGCTTTGGCGTCAGCGTGACCGCACGCAATACCGCGGGGAGCTGGGTACTTGTCTCGCTGACCAACGGCGTCACCGGTTGGGTCAACGTGAACTATCTGTACACGCCTTTCCGCGTGTTCTCGCTACCGATCACCGAAGTCGCAGTGGCGCCGTCGGTTGTCCCGACCGGTTCGATCACAGGCTATCTCGAAGCCGTGCTCCGGACGGGTCCCGGCCCGAACGATGCCGTGGTGGGAACCGCTCCCCTCGGGACGGCGGTCGTCCTGCTCGGTCGCAATTATGATGCGACCTGGGTGCAGATTCGTCTGCCCAGCGGCGTGACCGGCTGGACCGAAGCCGTCGCGGTTTCCGGCACGGTGCCGGTGCGCGGCCTCGCCCGCACGGATGGCAGCGTGTTCGTCCCCGGCGCGCCGGATCGTCCGACCACGGGCGGCACTTCGGGCGGCACGGGCACGATCTACATTGTGCGCGCAGGTGATACGCTGTGGCGCATCGCCCAGACCTACGGCATCAGCATTCACACGCTGGCCGCCGCCAACAGCATCTACAACTACGACCTGATCTACGCAGGTCAGCAGTTGGTCATTCCGGGTTAATTCCGGTCGAGAAAGTCTTTCTTTCAGCGGGACATCGGGTCTGATGTCCCGCTGTTTTTATTGCAGAAGTCGGCGGGCTGCGTCGACCGCCGCGCCGATTTGTTCCGTTGTCGCGGGCACACCCCCACCCTGCGCCATCGCGGGTGTCCCACCGCCGCGCCCGTTGATCGATGCCAGTGCTGATTTGACCAATACATTCATATCTTGCGGCACTCCTTCGCTCCGCGCAAAGATCAGCTGCGCCTTCTCGCCCGGAACGCCGAGCAGCGCGATCACCCCAGATGTTTGCACGAGCTTCGAGGCGATTAAGCGCACATCGCCAGCGTCCCGATCCGCAAACACCTTACTGACTATGCGCAAATCATTGACTGCTGGTGTCGCGGCGATGAGGCTGGCGACTTCCGCATCCAGCGACAGCGACTTCGCCGCCTTGAGGTCACGCTGCGCCGCCTTGACATCCTCCTGCATCCGCATGATCGCCGGGGAGACTTCCTCCGCTTTGCACGTTAGCAGCGCCGTGAGCTGATTTACGAGCGCGTTCTGTGACCGAAACACCTCCAGCGCGCGCGCCCCACAGCGAAATTCGACCCGCGTTTTGTCGCCGCGCTTTTCCGTCCGCAGCACCTTGATCAGCCCGATTTCGCCCGTCCGCCGGACATGGGTCCCGCCGCAGGCCGTGAGGTCAAACCCATCGATATCGACGACGCGGAGGCCGTCAGTGTGGATTTTCTCGGGCAGCTTGCGCATACGGATATTAGCCGCCTCGTTCAAGCTGATAATCTTCGCTGTGACCGGACGATCTGCACAGACAATCTCATTGGCTAAGTCTTCTACCCGGTTGATCGTCTCAGGTAACAGGTTCAGCTTGTCGAGATCAATGGTCAAACTATCTGCGCTCATGTGGAAACCGACCGTGCTGGCCTCGGCGACCTGAATGAACGCCTGCGACAGGATGTGCTGCCCGGTGTGGTGCTGCATGTGATCAAAGCGCCGCGCCCAGTTCACTTCCGCATTAACTGTGTCGTCCGCCAGTTCGCCGGCAAGCACATGCACGACCGCGCCGTCTCCCTCCCGGCTGATAACATCGATCACAGGCACATCGTTGACCATTCCCGTGTCGTTCGGTTGTCCGCCGCTCGTCGGGTAGAAATAGGTCTGGTCAAGGACGACAGCGGGGTGTCCACCGGCCTGCGTTCGTTCGATCACCTGCGCCGTGAACTGCATAACATACGAGTCGTCGTAGTAGCGCCGCATACTTCAGCCTCTTTTCGCCTGCAAATACGCGCGTATTGTAGCGAATCAAAACGGCGATCCGCAGAGACACAGATCGCCATTGTTCACTAACCTCGTATTGCCCGCCCTTGCCCCTCGCCATCCGGAGAGGGGCAGTTGAGCGAAGCGAAACGGGGTGAGGTCAGTCCTTACTCATACCGCAGCACGTTGAGCGGTTTCTCGCCCGAGGCGCTCCACGCCGAGCTCAGCGCAGCGATCAGCGCCACGGCAATGCACAGCCCCATGAGCAGCAGCGCCGTGCCATACGGCAGCGCCGAGAGCGGCACCTGCGACGTGGTTGCAAAGATAATCAGCGCGACCAACCCGAAGCACACGCCGATCAAGCCGCCGATCAGACCGAGGATCCCGTTTTCGAGCAGGATCATGGCGAGCACGCGCTCACGCTGCAAGCCAACCGATTTCATGACGGCGATCTCACGCCGCCGCTCCATCGTGGTCAGCGCCACCGAATTGGCGATCACCACGCCGCCGACGATCAGTCCCAGCAGCGCGACCATCGTCGGGAACGCGGTGAACGTGCCCAGCAGCGTGCTGATCAGGTTGGTCAGGAAGGCCGTTTCGATGACGAACACGCCGAGCATGCCCGACAATTCGCGGCGCAGTTCCGGCAAGCTCTCCGGCGCAACATTCGCCGTGATGCTTAGACTCGACGGGCCAATGCTCTCCGACACCGCGCCTTCGATCATATAGTTGGAGCTGGTGAAGCTCGCGCTCATCGCGCCCCGGCTCGTCAAGCCGACCAGTTCCAGCGTAACTTCCTGCGCTTCACCACCGCGACCGAGCAGCCCGCCACTCTGAATGGTGTACGTGATGCGGTCGCCCGGTGTGAGCCCCGCACTCGCGAGCAGCGGAGTCTCCTGAATGATCAGGTAGGGTTGGCCGACATCGTCGGCTGTGAGCGCGCGTCCGCTGGCCAGCGGACGATCCGGCAGACTTTGTGGTGCCAGCATGTCGACCGAACCGACCAACCGCTGGAGCATATCAACATCGTTGAAGCCTTCCATGCGGCTGGTGCGCGCTTCTTCGCCGGACATCTCCTCGACATTACCCTCGTCATCCGAGCTAAAGAAGCGCATGCTCGACAAATCCATACGCTCGGCCACCTGTTCCGGCGTCAGGGTTTCGCCCGTTTCGTGATCGAAGACCGAGACGACCTGCATCTGGTACGACTTAACCACGCTGTAGCTAGTCACGCCTTCGACATTGTTCAGTGCATTTTCGACGCCGCCGAGCATTAACGTCGTCGGCACAGAGATGTAGACGTTGCCGCCGCTCTGTTCTTCGAGGCTAACGCGCAGCAGACTCGTGATCGAATCGGCCATGAGCGTAATCGTGCTGAGCGAGAACACGCCGACCACCAACGCCAGCAGCGTCACCGCCGCACGGGAACGACCAGCGCGCATCTGCCGCAGAGAAATGCGCAGGTCGACGATGCCAAAGGACGGGAACAGTCGTCCGAACAGCCAGATCAGCACGTTGAGCGCGAGATACAGGAACCCCGCCGCCACAAACGCGCCGACCACCACCGCGAACGCGATGCCAATGTTGTTGACAATGGGCGTCGCGATGAGCGTGAGCACGGCGACGATGACCAGCAGCGCCAGCAGCGTCGAGATGCAACCCGCTTTCGGGATGATATTGTCGTTCGGGCGCAGCACCACACCGGGACGCACCTGCCCCGCCGTCAGCGTCGGCAGGAAACCGAAGACCGTGGTCACGATCACGCCGACCAGAAACCCGATCAATGCGGGCACGGGCGCTATCTGGAACGGCAGTTCGGTCGCCAGCAACCGTTCCGCGGCGCCGCGGACAATGAACACCGCCCCCCAACCGAGCACGATCCCGGCGAGACTGCCGATGATGCCCATCAGCACCGCTTCGACGAGGAACAGGCGTGTCACCTGCCCGGCTTGCATGCCAATCGTCTTGAGCACGGCAACTTCGACCGTACGCCGCCGGACGATCACCTGCATGGTATTGACGATGCCGATGCTGCCGATCAGCATGGAGAGCAGCCCCATCACCGAGGTGAGCGTGCCGATGCTCTCTGACAGCAGCTCGTAATTGCTGCGCAGGTTCTCGGTCGTGGTGGTGTTCAGATAACCAAAACGCCCGGAGACCGCCGACTCAATTTCCAGCACAAGATCCGGCGTCGGGTTAACGATGCGGAAGTAGAGCGTGTCGATTTTGACGGGAACGCCTTCGAACAACGGCAGCGACCGCGCATCCACATAGTAGTAGCCAAACAGTGCCGTGAACATGTCATTCCCGGCGATGTTCTTGACTTCGGCCTCGTCCGGCGTGATGCCCCGCACCGTAAAATCGGTCGTTGTCCCGCCGATGCGAATCACCGCGCCCACGTCCGCGCCCAAATCGTTGGCGACACGGCGGCTAAGCACCAAATCTGTTGGTTCGCGCAGCAAATCCGCGAGCGGCGTGCCAGCTTCATCGACCGTTTGGTCGTAATACGGATAGACCGACGAATCGATCATGACGGGAATGGCCGACGAGACTTGAGCTCCGGTGTCCGCGACCGTCAGCGATGAGGCTTCGCCGCCACCAAACAACGCGCTAAACGGATTCATGAGCGCATAGCGCGGCGTGATTTCGACTTGGCCGGGATAGCGTTCGTTCAGCCACGCGCGGATCGTCTCCACGCCCTGCGCGGTCAGATAGTAGTCGCTGGAGGACTGGCCGAAGATCGAACTCTCTTCAAGGGTCAAATCGCCCGCATCAACCGCCGCCGTCATGGTTGTATCCGAGCCATCGGCCCCGAACATGCTGACGACCTGCGCGGTGATATCGCCGCGGTTGTTGCGCTGCAAGTTCCCCGTCAGGGTGTCAGAAATCATCACCGCCAGCGTTTGCAGCGAGACAATCGCCGCCACGCCCGCCGCAATGCACAGCAGCGCGAAGAAGGTGCGCTGCCCGTTCACGCGCAAATCGTTGAACGAGTGGCGGATATAAAACGTCAGGTTTTCGAACATCGCGTTAGCCCTTCTTCGGGTGGACGAACGCTTCGAGTTCGCCAGTCGCGTACTTGTCTTTGAGCATCTGCACGGCGGCGCGCTGGGCGGTCGAGCGCGGGTCAACATCCGACGCAATCTGCCCGTCAACCAGCGTCACGAGGCGATCCAGATGCGCGGCCACGTCCATGCTGTGGGTGACGATGATCACCGTTGTGTTGAGGCTCTTCTGCACATCGCGGAGCGCGTTCATCACTGTCTCGCTCGATTCGGTGTCGAGGCTGCCTGTCGGCTCATCACACAGCAGCAGCGGCGGGTTATTCGCCAGCGCACGTGCCATCGCCACGCGCTGCTGCTGACCGCCAGAAAGCTGCGTCGGGCGGTGATGCAAACGGTCGCCGAGGCCGAGCATGGACAGCAGTTCGGAAGCGCGTTTCTGCGCGTTCTTCTTGTGATTGCGGGAGAACTGCATCGGAAGCGTGACATTTTCCAGCGCGGTGAGTGTCGGAATCAGGTTGAAGAACTGAAAGACGAAGCCGATCTTTTCGTTGCGGATGGTGGTCAGCGCGCGTTCCTTCATCTTGGTGATATCCGTGCCGTCGATGACAACTTTTCCGGCAGTGGGTGTATCCAGTCCGCCGATCAAGCCGAGCAGCGTCGATTTGCCGCTGCCGGAGGGGCCGACGATGCCCATGAATTCGCCGCGATCCACCGCGAGTGTCACGCCGCGCAGCGCATGCACGACAACTTCGCCCATCTTCAGGTCTTTGCGCAGGTCTTCGACGTAGAGAACGGTGTTTCCGTTTGGTTTCCGCTGGTTATCCATGCTTCCCCCGGGTGCTATTTTTCGTATCTCACATCTATACGAACGTAGACAGCATAAAGTCGCGGAATCCACACGCGCTAGAGGCAAATGACTGATTTTGGCTCAACCCAGACCGCCGATAAGCAATAAAAAAGGACGAGGTGTACCTCGTCCTCATCGACACTGGATACGGTTTCGGCTCGACTGCTTAGGCGATTTCAAACGCCACGGGCCAGATCGGACGACCGGGCGGTCGCCGTCCCGCGTTGACATCGGCATAGTAAGCGTCAAAGGGGCTGGGCTGGAAGGCGCAAGCCATCGCCGGTTCCCACGATTTCGCTTCGATGTGCGCCTCCGGGAACGCCCCCGCCGAGGCCGACGCCGGATGCAGCGGCAGTTCAATGCGCGCGCCGCCGCCGATCATGCGCGCCATCTGGCGGGCAATCTCATGATCGCGAGCGAAGAAGGCGCCCGGCGACTGCCCCTCATCACGATGAATGCGGGTATAGCCAACCACTTCCTCGTTGAGCACGTAAACCGACGAGGTGATGAGCGGGTTCGGGCTGAGCCAATCGATCAAGCGATCCCCCGGGTCGATGCTGAAGTCAACCTGCGCTTCTTCATGGTGCCACAAGGCGCGCAGCGCGGGCAAATCAGCCGCCTGCGGTTTGCGCGTGTCCAGCTCACTCTCCGGGAGATCATGTGTCGCGGTTTTGCAGCTCGACATGCCGAAAGCGTGTGGCACATACCCGAAGCGCGGATAGTAGGTGGGATGACCGAGCAGGAAACAGAGCGCAAACCCCTTGGCGCGCGCCAGCTCATGGCCGTGCGCGATCAAGGCCGCGCCTACCCCTTTGCGTTGAATCATTGGATTCACCGCGATTGGCCCAAGATTGACCGCGCGCACCGTCGCGCCAGAAATCTGCAGCAGCATGGGCGAAAACAATGCGTGACCGATCAACTGTCCTTCGTCTTCGGCCACCAGCGAGAGTTCCGGATCAAACAGCGCCCGCTGGCGGTGCAAGGCGACGATCAGCGCCTCATCGGCCCGCTCTTCGAATGCCAGAACGTTGATATTCGCAATCTCCGCATAATCACGAGGTGTTGCTGAACGAATGATCATGAGTTTGACTTCATTTCTCGAAAGACCGGCGCGCCCCAAGTATAATCACTGTTGTGAAGCTAGAAACAGTGACAAGGATCACCATGCAAGTAAACCAAGCTGCACAATTGTACCGCTTGCAGACGCTCGATTTGAATATCGCCAAGCTCCGCAACCGCCTCAAGCAAATTGATGATCTGCTGGGCAATGACGAGGAAATCGTCAAAGCAACGGCACAAGTCGCCGCGGCGCAGGCAGCTCAAAAACCGCTGCACGCCCGCGCCACCGAACTCGATCTGGAAGTGAAAAGCGTCGCTGCCAAAATCAGCGAAACGGAAACGGAACTCTACAGCGGCAAGCAGTCGAACCCCAAGGCGTTGAAGGAACTACAGGAAGAGGTGAACGCCCTCAAACGGCGCGAAACGAGCCTGCAAGAGACCCTGCTGGCCACCATGCAACAGGTCGAGGACGCGAACAACGCCATCACCGCCGCCGAATCCGCGCTGACGGTCGCTAATGAGACCAAAGCCGGGCGACAGATCGATCTCCAGGCGGAAAAAGAGAAGGTGGTGAGCGATATCGCCGCAGTCGAAACCAAGCGCCGCGACCACGCCGCCAAAATTGACCCGGCTGCGATCAAAATTTACGACGGTCTGCGGTCGCGGATGAAAGGCGTGCCCGTCGCCGTACTGGGACCGGATGGCTGCTCGTACTGTCACGTCGAACAAACGTCGCTCATCAACCAGCAGGTGCGCATGGGCACGAAGATTGTGTACTGCGAAAGCTGTGGACGCATTCTGGCGTCGGCTTAACGCGCTCGGTTGATCGCGTCGCGCAGGTCACGCGCCGCCCCCGCCGGATCCGCGGCGAAGATGATCGCGCGCGATGAATTAATAATGACGCCCATCCGGTCGGCATTCACCCCCGCCCGGACGGTCGTTGCTACGTCCCCACCCTGCTCGCCAATGCCCGGGACGAGAAACGTCATATCCCCGACCAGCGCACGAATGTGGCGCATCTCGTCCGGGTAGGTCGCACCGACCACGAGCATGCAGTTATCCGGCCATTCCCGGCTGACGCGCTGCGCGACATGCAGGTACAGTGGCTGACCTTCGATAATCAGATCCTGAAACTCCCCGCGCCGGGGTTGGACGTGCGGCACAGGATGATACAGCCCTTGTCTGTCCGCGCCAGGAACGGCTTGAGCGCCTCGCGCCCCAGATACGGCGAGAGCGTCACCGCGTCAAACCCCAGATCGTCGAAGACGGCTTGCGCGTAGGCTTCGCTCGTGCTGCCAATGTCACCACGCTTAGCATCGCATATCGTCAGCATGTCCGGGTAGCGTTCGCGTAGGTAGCGCATCGTCTCCCGTACCTCGCGCCACCCCGCTTCGCCGCGCGCTTCATAGAACGCGATGTTGATTTTGAAGGCGGCAGCATAGGCCTGCGTCTGCTCGATGATGGCGCAGTTAAAGGCGAACTGCGGTGTAGGGTGGGCGCGGTACTCGGCAGGCAGACGTTTCAGATCACTATCCAGACCAACACACACCAGCGAATTGACCGCATCGGCGCGCTGATTGAATTTCTCAACAGCGTTCATTTCACGTACTCCACTTATCCAGATTGGCGGGCGCGCTGCCCGGACTAAAGATTCGGATTCCAGCCGCGCGGGTTTTGCATCCAACCGCGGACGACTTCGGCTTCGGTTGCGGGCAGTTTGCCCATCATATCCGCCGACAACAAGATCGCGTCGAATGTGGTCAGCGTGTGCAAGTGCACATCTGCCGCTTGGAATGCGGCGACGGCTTCCGGGAAGCCATAGCTGATGATGGCACACACGTCGGTCACGACCGCGCCCGCGCTCCGCAGTGCTTCGACCGCGTCGAGGCTGCTCCCGCCGGTCGTCACCATATCTTCGATGAGCAGCACGCGCTGCCCCGTCACCACGCCGCCTTCGATGCGCTGGGCCTTGCCGTGTTCCTTCGACTCTTTGCGCACGAACACGGACGGCGCACCGAGCACATACGCCAGCGCAGAACTATGGGGAACGCCGCCCACGGCCACCCCGGCAATCACGTCGTACGGCAGCGCCTTCTCCGCGATCAACGCCTTGAACCCATCGATGATGACGTGCCACTGCGCCGGATGATACGGCAGAATGCGATTGTCCACATACACGGGCGACAGAATGCCCGACTTAAACGTGATCGGCTTCTTCAAGCTGAAGCCGACCGCGCCGATCTCCAGGAGCGTCCAAGCGACCGAGCTGCTCATATTCCCTCTCAATGTGTGCTGCCGCCAATGCGCCGCGATAGATCAGCGCTGACCAATACTGGCCGGCTGGCGTACCGAACCTGGCAAAATCCTCACCACTCAGGATGCCCCCGCACGCGACGACATCGATTGTATAGCCTGCGCGCGCCTTTGCCCGTAACAAATGCGTAACAGCCTCGACCGCCGCCGCGTGCAAGCGACCACCTGCCATCCCCGCCGAGACCTGCGGATTGTCTGGCGTCGGCTGCGCGAGCGTATTGGTCGCGATGACGGCCTGTGCCCCGGTTTCGACCGCCGCGTGCAGCAGCGCCTCATACTGCTCTGCCGCGAGCGCCGGACTCAGCTTGACCCACAGCGGCGCGCGCCCACCGATTTCCGCGACCGCTGCCGCGCAGTACCGCCGCGCCAAGGCGTCGGTCTGGTTCGCGCCGGGATCATCTTCGGTATTCGGACAGCTCAGATTGAGCGTAAACCATGCGGGCACAATGCCTAGATCGAGAAAGAAGCGCAGCGCTTCGCGAATCTCCCGCTCGCCCTGATTAAGTTCGTCGACACCCGGACTCACGGCAATATTAATCCCGAGCAGGCGCGGCAGGTGGTGCGCATTCCGCGCCAAAAACGCCGCCGCCGCCCGCGCACCGGGGTTCTTCAAGCCGACGCGGTTCTGCGTCGACTGCGTCGCCGGGTCGCGCCACATCACGACCCCGGCGTTGCCCACCCGCGGATAGCGCGTGAACGACCCGAACTCGACCAACCCGACCAGCGCGGGCATGGAACGCCAACCCGGCATAATGTTCTCGCCGCGTTCGACCGCGGCCAGCGCCTCACCTTCACTGGCGAAGCCGTGACCTTTGACGAAGCCCGCCGCCAGCATCAGTGGGTGATCGAGGTACACCCCGCCGACGCTGACCGGGCGCGACTGGCTGAACGCCTGCCACCCGATCATACGCAGCGCCGCACACGGTAGTGCCGACTTATCCGCCAACGCAAGCGCGCGCAGCACCAGCGCGTGCGCGTCCATCGGCGTCAGGTTGAAGATCAGCGATTTCATGACTCCATACAACCACTCAGTGCTGTACAACACGCTGACCAAACCCTTCCGCCGCTAAAACTCGTTCACCATCATAGGCCAATGCGCCGCGCACCCGCGTTTCGATCACCTTACCCGTGACCTGCATCCCCGCGTACGGCGACCAGCCACACGCCGAATGCAAATGCGCCGCGTCGATGGTATAAGTCGCGTCGAGGTCGATCAGCGCATACGTTTCCGGCGGGCAGGTCAGCCCCCAGAGGCGGCGCGGATTGGTCGATACCAGTTCGACGACGCGTTCCTTGCTGATACAGCCATCGTGCGCCGCCGTCAGCATCAGCGGCAGCGTCGTCTCCAGCCCCGGCACGCCGTAGGGCGGCTTGGCAGAGAGCTTCTCCTCACGGGTATGCGGCGCGTGATCCGATTCGATCACGTCGACCACACCGTCACGCACCCCATCCCACAGCGCCGCGACATCGTTCGCCGTCTTGAGCACCGGCTTCATCCACGCGAACGCGCCCAGTGTGGACACATCATTATCGGTCAGGAACAGGTGATGCGGGCACACACCCACGCTAATCGGCAGACCTTCGACTTTCGCCGCGCGCAGAAAACCGATCTCCTCCGCCGTGCTGATGTGCAAGAAGTGTGTGTGGCGGCGGTGCTGCCGCACCAGTTCGAGGATTTGCAGCACCGTTTCGCCTTCGGCATGCACAGCAATTGGTTTGGGACTCGTCCACGCGGCGTACATCCGGTCGCGCAGCCCCTGATCCTCCACCAGCAGATCGCCCGTCGTATCGTTGCAGAAGATTTTCAGGCCGCAGATGTCCACCCACGTTCCGGCGAACTCGCCTGTGTTATCCGCCTGCGACGCGCCGAGGTACACCCCCCAGTCACAGCGGGCAGTCGCACCGATCGTGTGCAGCTTGGTATCGAGCGCCGCGCGGTTGATCGTCGAGGGCGGCGTGTTGGGCATATCCAGCACTGCCCAATAACCACCCGCCAGCGCTGCCGCCGTTTCGCTCGCGAAGGTCGCCTTGTGCGCCCATGCGAGATCGCGCAGGTGCACATGGGGGTCGACCATGCCATCGATGCGGAGGACGGCCATTACACGTACACTCCGCGCAGCACCTTCGCCAACAGGGCCATGCGAACGAACATGCCGTTTTCCATCTGCTCGAAGTAGACCGCGCGCGGGTCTTCATCCAGCACATCGTGATCGGCCTGCGTGCCCATCTCATGCTTGCGCGGAAGCGGGTGCATGAGAATGGCGTCAGCCTTCGCGTGGCTGAGCAGCGACGGCGTCATGATGAAGCGGTCTTTGATCGCCTCGTAGTCGGACGGGTTCTCGAAGCGTTCTTCCTGGATGCGCGTCCAGTAGATGACGTCGCTTTCGCCAAGTACATCCATGAGGTCAGCGGTTTCGTAGGTCGACACGCCCAGTTCCGCCAGCATAGACATAATCTCGGCGGGCATGCGCAGCGAGTCCGGCGAGACGAAGGCGAGCCGCGTCCCGGTCACGCCGTAACGCGCGATCAGCTTGGCCAGCGAATGCACGGTGCGCCCGTTCAGCAGATCGCCGACGAGGGTGATCGTCTGGTTATCGAACGTTTTTTTCTTGTCGTAGATCGTGAACATGTCGAGCAGCGCCTGCGTCGGGTGTTCGCCGATGCCGTCACCGCCGCTGATGAGCACGGTCGGGTTGTCGATGCGTTGGTTCAGCTTGTCGAGATAGTACGCCGCTTCAAACGATGCGCCCTTCTGCGGGTGGCGCATGACGATGACGTCAGCGTAACAGCCCGCCGCGCGCACTGTGTCAGCGAGATTTTCGCCCTTGTAGACCGACGAGAACTGCACGCCGTTGCTCGCGCCGACCACATCGCCGCCCAAACGCCGCATGGCCGCCTGAAACGAGAGATCGGTACGCGTGCTCGGCTCGAAGAACAGCGACGCCATCACGCGCCCCGCGCACAGTTCGGTCAGGCCGCGGTCATGCTGCCGCAAGCGCTTGCGCAGCGAAATCGTGGCGTTGAACAGGATTTCGAGATCTTTGCGCGCGAATTGGTCAACGGTGACGATGTGCTTGCCGACGAAATCCCCACCGATCAGCGGCGGGGTGTAAGTTTGACAGTTCGCGAATCATGGGTTTCTCCTTGCACTTGGCAAAAAAAAGCGGGGAAAACGCCCCCGCTTTCGTTCACTGTGAAATAACGCCTAAAGCAATTCCGGTCGCCCGAACAATGAGATCATGTTCGGATAAATGCATCCGCCGCTCAAACTCGTCGAGCGGCTCTCCGGGTCGAAAAATGACAGGTGCCTGCGCGATCACCGCCCCGGCATCCACCTCCGGGATCACGTAATGCACCATGATGCCCGTCTGGTTGATCGCGCCGCGCTGGTAAGCGGCATACGCTCGCTGAATCGCATCGACGCCGGGAAACGCGCCGGGCAGCGCCGGGTGTAAGTTGATCACCTTATGCGGGAAGCGATTCAAAAATGCGGGCGACAGAATGTGCATCCACCCGGCTAAGACGATCAAATCCGGGGCACACGGCGCGATCTGGTCCGCGAGATCGGCGTCATACTGCCCGCGCCGGCATACCCTTTGAGCGGGAGATACAGGGTCGGGATCTGTGCGCTTTCGCCCGTTCGAGCGCATAAGCGGCCGCTCGATTCGATACCACGAGCGCAATCTCGACTCCGAGAGCGGCGCGCGCATCGATCAACGCCTGCAAATTCGTTCCCGAACCGGATACCAGCACGACAATCCGCTTCATACGAGCTGCACACCTCGCCCTTCGACAATTTCGCCAATCCGCTTGGCCGTCGGGATGATTTCGACGGTCTTGTCTACCTGATCGGCGGGGATGACAAGGATCATCCCGATGCCCATATTGAAGACCCGGTACATCTCCGGGGTGATAATTGAGCCTTTGCGCTGCATAAGACTGAAGATCGGCGGGATATCCCACGACCCCCGGTTGATTTTCGCGCCGATGTTGGGCAGGAAAATGCGCGGAAGGTTTTCGACCACGCCGCCGCCGGTCAAGTGCGCCAAACCGTGCGTTTCGACCCCCGCTTCCCAGAGCTTCGTGACTTCCGAGAGATAGGAGCGGTGCACGGCGAGCAGCGTGTCGCCGATGGTTGCGCCGTTCAGGTCAGGGTGTGGGGTCATCCAATCTTCTTTTTCGAGCACTTTACGCGCCAGCGAATAGCCGTTGGTGTGCAAGCCGCTCGACGGCAGGCCGATCAGCACATCGCCGACCTTGATGGCCTTGCCCGTGATGACTTTGCCGCGTTCGACCGCGCCGACAATCGTCCCGGCCACGTCAATCTCGCCCACTTCGTACACGCCCGGCATTTCCGCCGTCTCGCCGCCGATGAGGGCGATACCCGCTTCGCGGCAGGCATCCGTCATTCCCTTGATGACCGCCGCGATGATGTCCGGCTGAATTTTGGCCGAGGCGACATAATCGAGGAAAAACAGCGGGCGCGCGCCCTGCACCAGAATGTCATTAATGCAGTGATTGACGAGATCCGCGCCGACGGAGTCCCAGCGATTCAGCTTGGCGGCGACTTTGGTCTTCGTGCCCACGCCATCGGTCGAGGCGACCAGCACAGGCGACTGCATGCCCTTGAGCGCGGATGCATCAAACAACCCACCGAACGTCCCCACATCGGAGAGTACATTCGGGTTGAAGGTGGAGCGCAGGGCGGCTTTGATCTTCTGCACAACGTCATTACCGGCGTCAATATTGACGCCCGCCGCCTTATATTGGCTTTCGGGTTCCGGCGCGGGCGCTGAGGCCGCGCTGTCTTTGCTATCTTGGTCGGTCATGTCCCGGATTACTCCAATGTCGCGTCGAAACTGCCTGCCCTCAAAATGAATGCGCTCTACGCCCACGTAAGCCCGTTCGAGCGCGAGCGCCAGCGTGTCGGCAACGGCGGTCACAGCGAGCACGCGCCCGCCCGCCGTCACGATCTGTTCACCGCTGCGCTTCGTCCCCGCGTGGAACACATGGATATCCTCCGGCACACCCGCCAGTCCCGTAATCGGGACGCCTTTGGTGTAGTCGCCGGGATACCCGGCGGAGGCCAAGACCACCGTCGCGCACGCACCGCTTTTCCAGCGCACATCCAGCGACTTGAGTCGACCCTCCACGCAGGCACTCATCACATCATAAAGCGGAGTTTCCAACAATGGCAGTAAAGCTTGCGTTTCCGGGTCACCAAAACGGCAGTTGAATTCCAGCGTGCGCACCCCATCCGGCGTGAGCATCAACCCAGCGTACAGCACACCGACATAGCGCCGCCCTTCCGCCGCCATGCCCCGCACCGCCGGTTCGAGCACCTCGCGAGTGTAACGGGCAATGTCGGCCGCGCTCACATCGGGGACAGGGGCATACGCGCCCATCCCGCCCGTGTTCGGCCCTTGGTCGCCGTCGAAAATGCGCTTGTGATCACGGGCGGGCGGCATCGGCACGACGGTCTCACCATCGCTGAAGGCCAGCAGCGAGACTTCACGCCCGGTCAGCCGTTCCTCGATGATGACTTTCTCGCCCGCCGCGCCGAACAGCGCGCCGTGAAAGATCTCCCATAAAATCGAGGCAGCTTCGTCGCCCGTATCGGGCAGCAGCACGCCTTTACCCGCTGCTAACCCGTCCGCCTTGATGACGAACGGTTTGGTCAGCGTGCGCACGTAGGCCACCGCCGACTCGTAATCGCTGAAGGTGGCGTAGTCCGCAGTCGGAATGCGGTGGCGACGCATGAAATCTTTCGAGAACGCTTTCGATGATTCGAGTTCGCCCGCCGCTTGGGTCGGGGCGAAAATGCGCAGCCCCGCCGCCGTGAACTGATCGGCGATGCCCTGCGCGATGGCAACTTCCGGCCCCACCACGGTGAGGTAGATCTGCTTTTCACGGGCAAACTCGATCAGCGCCGCGAAGTCCGTCAGCGCGATGTTTTCGCAGGCGGCCACACCGTCCGCCGCTGGCCATTCGGTGCCCGCATTGCCCGGCGCGACGTAGACGTGATCAGCTGACCGCGCCAGCGCCCAGGCGAGCGCGTGTTCACGCCCACCTGATCCGATGATAAGGACTCGTTTCATACGCGCAGCTTCGCCTCGAAGATGGTTTTGTCGCGCTCGTCGGCGAACAGCCAATTCGGAATGGTAATCGGGTAGACGCCCGAGAAACAGGCGTTGCAATACCCGGCATCATGCCCCAAAACCGTGCGGATCGCGCTCATCATCCCCGGCAGGCTCAGATAATCGAGGCTGTCGGCGCCGATCTTCGCACAAATTGACGGGATATCGTACTTGTTGGCGATCAATTCACGGTAGGTCGCCATATCCACGCCCATGAAGCACGGGTGCTTGACCGGCGGCGACGCGACGCGCAGATGCACTTCGCTGGCACCGCTGTCGCGCATCAACTGCACCATCGGGCCGGCGGTATTGCCGCGCACAATCGAGTCGTCGATCAGGATGACGCGCTTGCCCTTGAGGTTGGCGGTCAGGCCGTTGTACTTGAGGTTAATGCCCTGCTTACGCAGGTTGTCGTCCGGCTGGATGAAAGTCCGCCCGATGTAGCGATTTTTAGTCAAGCCTTCGGTGTACGGCAAGCCGCTTTGCTGCGCAAAGCCGATAGCGTGCGGCGTCGCGGAGTCGGGCACGCCGACAACGATGTCGGCATCAGCCGAGGCTTCGATGGCGAGCTGCCGCCCCATCTGCTGCCGCACGAGATGGATCATTTCGCCGCCCATCACCGAGTCCGGGCGAGCGAAGTAGACATATTCAAACACGCACAACGCCTCTTTCGGCGCCTGCTTGCCCCGGACCGACGAGACCCCCGCCCGATCCAAGCGAAGAATTTCACCGGCTTCGAGTTCGCGGACAAACTTCGCGCCGATGGTCATGAGCGCGCACGTCTCCGAGGCGATCACGTAACCGCCACCGTCCAGTTCGCCGAGGCACAATGGGCGCAGCCCGAGCGGGTCGCGCACCGCGTAGACCGCATCTTCGGTCAGAATCGCCAGCGAGTACGCGCCTTCCGCGATCTCCTGAAAGGCGCGAATGCGCACCATCCAGCGATCCGGCACCGGATCATCGGGGTTGAGCTGGAAAATGTCGCTGCCCCACACTTCCGGGGGCGCGGCGAGGATTTGCGTGACCAATTCCGTGTCCGTCGTCGACGAAAGGCCGACGCCGCGCTCCAGCAGGCGCTGGCGCAGTTGGAGCGCATTGGTCAGGTTGCCATTGTGCGCCACCGCGAGCGGCCCGTACATCGTTTCGATCAGCGTGGGCTGCGCGTTGCGGATATGCGACGATCCGGTCGTCGAATAGCGCGTATGCCCAATCGCCAGATGGCCTTTCAACGGCGACAAGTTCTCCTCGTTGAAGACCTGTGCGACCAAGCCCATGCCTTTATGGGAGTAGGCCGCGCGGCCATCACTGGTGACAATGCCCGCGCTTTCCTGCCCGCGATGCTGCAAGGCGTACAGGCCAAAAAACGTCGTGCGGGCGACATCGCGCCCCGGCGCATAGACGCCGAACACCCCGCAAGCTTCGCGGGGGTGATCCTCGTGAAACGTCATCCGTTTCCCTTGACCTCTGCATCATCCTTGACGATGGTGTCGATCAGCTTGCGCTGATAAGCTTCGATCCGTGCCTTCATTTCCGGATCACCTAACGCGAGAATCTTGGCGGCCAGCAGCGCCGCCCCGGTCGGCTCGATGATGACGGCGGGCGCAACCCCGCTCGGCATGCGCAGCGATGAGTAGATATCCGCTCCGGCAAACGTGTTCGAAATGGGCGGACACGCGATCACAGGCGCGCTCACCTGCGCATCGACAAAACCACTCAGCGCGTTCGAACGCCCGGCGATGGTGATGTACACTTTCGCGCGGGGATCAGCTTCGTAAGCCTGCAAAATCGCCAGCACATGCGCAGGCGTTTTGTGCGCCGAACCGACGCGGATTTCCGATGCGATGCCGAATGTTTTCAAGGCTTCGGCAATCGCCTGGGCCTGCGACAGGTCGGCGCGTGAACCCATGAGGATCGGGACGATGGCGTTCATAGTGTCTTCTCCCGGTACGGTGCTAAATTGCGAGCGATACGATCAGCGGCGGGTTGTGCACCCGGTACGAACGTGCTTCCGGTCAACCGCTCATAGGCGGCAATATACAGGCCGGCGGCCTGCGCGACGAATTCCGGTGTGAGCGGTGGTTGGACACCATCACCGCGATACCCCTGCGCCACAAACCACTTGCGCACGAATTCCTTATCATAGTTTTCCGGTTCCGCGCCTGTACCGTAAGATTCTGCCGTCCAGTAGCGGCTGGAGTCGGGCGTGTGGATCTCGTCAATCAGCGCGAGCTGGCCGCCGATCAGACCGAATTCGTACTTGGTATCGACCAGCAGCAAGCCCGCCTGGCGCGCCACTGCCTGCCCACGCGCGAAGATCGCCAGCGCCGTTCGTTCAATCTGCTCCCACAGCGACTGTTCAACCAACCCTGTGCTGATGATCTGGTCGCGAGTCAGGCGTTCGTCATGCGCGCCACCTGTCGCTTTAGTCGTCGGCGTGATGATCGGCGTCGGCAGCGCGTCATTCTTCTGCAGGCCATCCGGCAGGCTAATCCCGTACGGCTGGCGGTCGCCCGCCGCATACAGCGTCCACAGCGACGTGCTGGTCACGCCGGTGATGTAGCCGCGCACAATCACCTCAACCGGCAGCGCCTCGGCTTCGCGGGCGACCGTCACATTCGGATCGGGTACATCAATCACATGATTGTTGACGAGGTCGCGCGTCTGGTCAAACCACCACGCGCTCAACTGATTGAGCACCTGCCCTTTGAACGGGACGAGGCCAACTACGCGGTCAAACGCGGAGATGCGATCCGTCGTGATGAGGACACGTGCGCCACCCGTCATGTACATGTCGCGAACTTTGCCCGCCCGTTTGTCGCCGAAACCATCTAAGTTCACCGTATCGAGGACGTGCGGCACTGCCGCCAAAATCTGATCCTGTGTGAGCATTCGTTCTCCACCGAATTGATTGACTGGTGTGGGGACGCAGTCGCCCGCGTCCGCAGCAATGGGCGGGAAAGCCCCGCCCCTTACGGTAGGTTAAGCGTGTGGGTTACGCGAACTTCACCGCGTTCTGGAACAGGCGCAAGCCAAGCATCCCCGACTCACCGCGCGTCCAGCGCGGATGCTGCCAAGCGAAAATGTGATCTTCCGGGTGCGGCATCAGCCCAAACACGTTCCCGGCTGGGTTCGTCAATGCCGCAATCGCGTAGCTCGATCCGTTCGGATTAAGCGGATAACCCACCGCACCGCCCCGGCTGTCAACATAGGTCAGGGCGGCCAGGCCCGACGTCCACAGCGTATCCAACGCCGTTTGATCGCGCGCCGCGATGCGCCCTTCCCCATGCGCTACCGGGCAGTAGATCGGCTCGGTCAGCCCATCGGTGAACAGTGACGGGCTCGCGATGTTCGGCTGCAAATACACCCAGCGACATTCAAAGTGGCCAGACTCGTTATACGTCAGCGTGACCGAACCCTCATGTTCACGCCCCGGCAGCAGCCCCGCCTTGACCAGCACCTGAAAGCCGTTGCAAATGCCCAGCACCGGGCGACCGCTGGCGACAAACTGCGTGAGTTGGTCAGTGAGGCGGTGGCGCAGATCCGTCGCCCACAGCTTACCCGCGCCGAGGTCATCGCCATACGAGAAGCCACCGGGAACAATCAGCAGGTCGTAGTCAAGCACGCGCGTGTCACCATTGAGCAGATGCGTCATGTGGACGATGTGGCTCTCCGCGCCCGCAACCTCGCAGGCCAGCGCCGCATCGCGGTCGCGATTCGTCCCGGTCGCGTGCAGAATGAGAGCGCGCGGTTTGGCCGTGCGCGGGTTAACCGTGCGCGCAGTCTTCACTGCGGCGCTAATTTCCGGTCGAGTCAACTCGACAGGTTCAGCGGTGACGGCACCACGCCACGCGCGTTCTAGTTCGTCGAGGCGCGCAGTCAGGAGCAGCGGCGCATCGTCCTCGCAGATCGAATAACGCAAGTCCAGACGGTTGTCCGTAGTCACGCGTCCGATCAGCGCTATGGGCGCGGTGTTCAAAGCGGCGTCAAACGCTGCTTGATCTTCGAGCGCAACTTCGACGATGAACCGCCCGCTCGATTGTGAGTACAGCACGCGTTCGGGATAGGTCTCCGCATCAATGTGTCCATCAAGCTTGTGCAGGAACACTTCCGCGCCGAGCTGCCCCGCGATGCACATTTCGGCGAGCGCTACGGCGATGCCGCCTTCGCTCACATCATGGCATGCTTTGACCAGGCCCGCCTGCATAGCGGCGTGCAGGGCGCGCATGGTCTGGAGCGCATCCGGCACGGGTTGCGGCACAACACCGCCCGTCACCCCGTGGATCAGGTGATAGTGACTACCGCCGAGTTCGTCCCGCGTCTCGCCAATCACATACAGTAGGTTCCCCGCCGCCTTCAGATCCATCGTGACCGCCTTGGTCACATCCGGCACAATACCCAGCGCGGAGATCAACAGCGTGCCGGGGATGGCATGGCGCTGACCATCCGCGCCCATGTATTCGTTGTTTAAGCTGTCCTTGCCACTGACAAACGGCGCTTTGTAAGCGATAGCCGCGTCATAGCACCCTTGTGACGCCCGCACCAGCGACCCAAGGCGGTCGGGCAGCAGCGGATTGCCCCAGCAGAAGTTATCGAGCAGCGCGATTTGGTCGGGGTCAGCGCCGACCGCGACCGCGTTGCGGAAGGCCTCATCGACCGCCGCCCACGCCATCGCGTAGGGGTCAAGATCACCGTAGGGGGTGCACAGCCCAGCAGATAGTGCCGCGCCCTTGACGGTCTTGGGAGCCTCTGTCACCGTGCCGAGCGGCACGATCACGCTGGCGTCGTTTGGACCGTGTTCGTCCACGCCGCCTAACGGCTTGATCGCCGTCCCGCCCTGCACCTCGTGGTCGTAGCGCCGGATCACGTCTTCTTTGCTGCGAATGTCCGGGTGCGCCAGCAGCTTCAGCAGCGAATCGGTCAGCGTTATTTCACCCCCTCGCCCCTGGGAGAGGGGGTCGGGGGGTGAGGTTGTCGGTTTCCACACCGCTTGCAAATGGCGGCGCGGAATGCCGTCATGCAGGAAGTCCATCGACATCGCCGCGACCAGCTTCTCGCCGTAATACAGGCTCAAGCGCCCATCAGCGGCGAACGTGCCGATGCAGACCGCTTCGATGTCCTGCTCGTCGGCAATTGCCTTAAGGCGCGGCCAGTCTTGCGGCGGCACCGCGAACACCATGCGTTCCTGCGCTTCCGACAGCCAGATTTCCCACGGGCGCAAACCAGGGTACTTGAGCGGCACATCGGTCAACTGCACATGGATGCCCGTCTTTGCGCCAAGTTCGCCGACCGCCGACGACAACCCGCCCGCGCCGCAGTCCGTGATCGCATGGTAGAGCCGCTCGTCGCGCGCCTTGAGCACAACTTCCAGCGTCTGTTTCTCGTGAATAGGGTGGCCGATTTGCACCGAACTCCCGGCAATCTCGCTGGTCGACTGATCCATCTCCATGCTGGAAAAGGTCGCGCCGCGCAAACCATCGCGCCCGGTGCGCCCGCCCACGACGATGATCAAATCGCCGGGCTGCGGGTCGGTGGGGTGTGTGCCGTGCGGCAGCAAGCCCAAACACCCGCAGAAAACGAGTGGATTCGCCGTGTAGCCGGGGTGATAAGTGATCGCGCCGTTGACGGTCGGAATGCCCATCTTGTTGCCGTAGTCTTCTACGCCGTGAATGACCCCATCGGCGATACGGCGCGGATGCAGCACACCCTCCGGCACGCTGTCAAACGGCATGTCCGGCGGGCCGAAGCACAGCACGTCAGTGTTGGCAATCGGGCGCGCGCTCACGCCGAGGATGTCGCGCACCACGCCGCCGACGCCCGTATTCGACCCGCCGAACGGTTCAAGCGCGGACGGGTGATTATGCGTTTCCACTTTGAAGGCGAGGTCGAAGCGATCATCGAATTTGATGATCCCCGCGTTGTCGACAAACGCCGACCGCACCCAATCGCGGTTGACCTGCTCGGTCGCCGCGCGGATGTAGGTCTTGAGCAGTCCATCGATCTGCGTCGTCTTGCCGTCCGCATCAGTGAAGTCGATCAGCGCCTTGAACGTCTTGTGGACGCAGTGTTCGCTCCAGGTCTGCGCAATCATCTCCAGTTCGACATCGGTCGGTTCGCGGTTTTCCGAGCGGAAATAGGCTTGCACCGCGCGCATCTCGTTGAGGTCGAGCGAGAGCCGCCGCTCCGCGCTGATCGCTTTCAGGCGGGCATCGTCGGCATCACAGACCAGAATAGTCTCGACCAGCCCATCGCCCGGCTTATGCGGCACAAACGGCGCGCTGATCGGCGTGTCAATCTCATAGCGTTGAATGACTGGATTCGAGAAGACTTTGACGGCCAGCGTTTCGAGGTCAGCGCGGGTCAGGGCGCCTGTTAACAAGTAGCGCTGCCCGGTTGCCGCCCGCTCCAGCGCCGTCACGCCGAGCAAGTGCGCCGCGCGGATGAGGTTTTCCGCCGCCGGGTCGGTCACACCGGGGAGGAGCGTCACTTCCAATGTATGTTGAAACGAATGGGGTGGGAGGGTATCAATGCTGTACTGCTCGGTGACCGCATCGGCGAGGAGTTCCGCCGCCAATTGCGTGACCTGCTGGTGCGTCAAGTCCCCATACAAAAAAAATAGCCGGATATACTCACATCCGACTACCGATGATACACCTAATTGGTGAGCGGTATGAACTCTGGGATCGCGTCCAGCACTGCTCGTACGTGACCAGACTTCGACACGGTATGTCCGCGCTTCGTTCAACCGGCGACTCCTTATGTTTCAGCCGCATTAAAGAAACGTGCCAAATCTTAAAACGTCCTTAGCAATTGCGCAAGCTTTTGATCGTTAAGATTTTATATCCCTGACCGTAGGGGAAACGTGGGGTAGAGGTGGCGGTTTCACCCCATCTAATCTTCAGTTTTCACTAGAATAGTGATCATGATGAATCGACCAACACCCTACGTCCAGCAGCGCCCCATACCGCCCCGCCGGCGGCGTAAGCGCTCGAATCCACCCTATTTGCTGATCGGTGGCGCAGCAGCGATCATCGCATTCTTCGGCTTGCTCGGCGTGGCGCTGATCGCCTTGATCGCGCTGTCGCCGCAACGGGTCATGGCGGGCGTGCAGATCGCTGGCGTCAATGTCGGTGATGTGACTGTCGCCAACGCGCGCACCGCCGTCGAAACGCTGGCGAGCAGGTCCTGTCGCGGCGGTCGATGGCGAACGGCGCTGGAATATTCCGCTCTCGGATCTCGGCGCGACGCTTGACGTGGAAGCGACGCTCAAAGCCATCGAGTCGGCTCCGGTCAACACACAAGTGACCCCAATCTACACTGTGGATCTGAATCTCGCACAATCCGGATTGTATGCCTTGAGCGAATCCGCGAATATCGCCGCTATTCCCGGCGATCCGCCGCAGATTGGCCGCGCCATGGATATCCCGGTCATGCTGGATCGCCTGCGCGTCGATGTCTCCGGCGAACTGGCCGATGGCGTGTTCGAACTCGACATGATCGAAGTGCAGCCGGAAGAAGAGACAGCGGCCAATTACACTGGCGCGACCAGTACGCACATCGTCGCGAGCGGCGAAGAACTCGGCTTGATCGCGCGGCGCTATGGCGTGACGGTCGACGATATCATGGCGCTCAACAGTCTCAGCGATCCCAATTTTATCTGGGTGGGGCAGGAACTGACGATCCCTGCGGCAGGCGAGTACGTGCCCGAAAATGTACCCGCCGCACCTTCTGGTCGCGGCAAGTCGATCCTCGTGTCGAACGACCAGCAGCGCATCTACGCTTATGAAGATGGCGCGCTGGTGTGGACGCGGATCGTCTCAACCGGACTGCCCGCCACACCGACCGTCACGGGCGATTACAACATCTACGTCAAATACGTCGCCGACGACATGAGCGGACCAGATTACTTTCTGCCGCAAGTCCCCTACACCATGTACTTTTATCAGGGGTACGCCATCCACGGCACATACTGGCATAACAAGTTTGGCCGCCCCATGAGTCATGGCTGCGTTAACCTCCCTGTCGGGGACGCGCAGTGGATATTTGACTGGGCGGAAGTCGGCACGCTCGTGCGTGTGATTTAAGCTGGGCTGTCGCCATCGGGACGCGGCAGCGCGTCCCAACACCCTCGCCCCATTAGATGCTCTTCAGGCATATTTCCACTTACACGAGTAAATCCCCGTGACTTCGTGCACTTTATACGAGCTTTTGCAGCCCCAAATTTCAAACAGCGCTATAATTAGTTGCACGTGCAACAAATTTGAGGACTATAACGTTGTTAACCGCAATTTCTGAGTCCGTGGCCCACCAAGAGTACCGCCTCATCATCGATATCTTCATCTATCTGGATGCGTTTGACCGTCAACTGCTCCGCCGCTTCGGTTTGACCCCGACCCAATACAACGTACTCCTGCACCTTGATCCGCTGTCGGGCCAGCAGCTCGTCACACTCAGCGATCTGATGCTGGTAGCGCGCAGCACGATCAGCCGCATCATCGACCAGATGGAGGCCGCCGAACTCGTTCACCGTGTCACCGACCCGGATGATCGGCGGGCGCAGCGCGTTGTCCTCACGCGCGCCGGGGTCGATCTGCGTGACCGTGTGCACGAAGCGCACGGCAAAGCGCTGGAGGAATACCTGAGCGGCGTTGGTCTCGCCGAGCAGGAAGAATTGTTGCTGCTGCTCCGGAAAATGCGTTCCGGTTTGGCCGCTAATGTTGGGGACGGAAACTAAGGAGGTCTGCCGTACACCAATCGTTCGTTCTCGTCGCCGCTCGTTTCTCGATTACTTAAGCAAGTAGGGAGAATCAACCCCAATGAAACGCAATATGTTGTTTGTGGCTTTAGTGCTGGTCATCACTGCTCTGTTTGTGACCCCTATTGCTGCCCAGGATGATCCCGATCTCCTGATTTGGGCAGACCGCACCCGTACCCCCGCCCTGACCGCCGCCGCGGAACAATTCTCCGCTGACTTCGGCGTGACCGTCGAAGTGCAGGAAATCGGCATGGGCGATATTCGCGCCAATCTTGGCGTCGTCGGCCCGACCGGCGAAGGTCCGGACATCATCATCGCCGCGCACGACTGGATCGGCGAACTGGTGCTGAACGGCTCCGTCCGCCCGATTGACCTCGGCGATGCAGCGGAACTCTTCACCCCGGCGTCGCTCTCCCTGTTCACCTACAATGGCGAACTGTACGGCGTGCCCTACGCGGTGGAAAATGTCGCCTTCTTCCGCAACACCGACCTCGTCCCCGAAGCTCCGGCGACGTGGGCCGAAGTCAAGGAAATCAGCGAACAACTGGTCAGCAGTGGCGCGTCGGAACACGGCTACGTCATTCAGACCAGCGACTTCTATCACTTCTTCCCGATTGTCAGCGCGTTCGGCGGCTACATCTTCGGTCGCGATGATGCGGGCAACTACGACCCGACCAACGTCGGCATCGACAGCGAAGGCACGATTGCCGCGGGCGCTTGGCTCCAGAGTATGGTGGAAGCGGGTCTCATCCCCGACGCCATCGACTATGACGTCATGCACGCCATGTTCGAACAGGGCGACGCTGCGATGATCGTCACTGGCCCGTGGGCGCTCCCGCGCATCCGTCAATCGGGCGTTCCGTACGCGATCAGCGACATTCCGGCGGGCGATGCTGGCCCCGGTCAGCCGATGATCGGCGGTCAGGGCTTCATGATCAGCGCTTACACCGAAGATGCCCTCCTCGCCGAAGCCTTCCTGATTGACTTCATGGCGACCGAAAGCGCGATGCAGGCGATGTACGATGTCGATCCGCGTCCGCCGGCCTTCGTCCCGCTGCTCGAAACTCTCGCCGATCCTGATCTCGAGGCTTTCCAGAGCGCTGGTCTGGTCGGTGTGCCGCAGCCGTCGATCCCTGAAATGTCGTCGGTGTGGGGCGCTGCCGCCAATGCGCAGCAGTTCATCATTCAGGGCGACCTGCCCGCTGACGAAGCCTTCCTCACGGCGGGCGAACAGATCCGCACCCTGATCGCGGGCGGTGAAATCGAAGCAGTTGCGGCCTCAACGGTCGGCGACACCCCGCCGGAAGATGGCCCGCAAGCCGTCTCGATCCCCGGCACGGTCAACTCGGCCATGGGCTGCGCGGGCGACTGGGATCCGGCGTGTGCGGAAGCTCAGCTCGCTTACACCGCCGCGGGTGATGTGTGGCAGGGGACGTTTGTCCTCGCCGCGGGCGAATATGAATATAAGGTCGCGCTGGATGGCGCGTGGGACGAAAACTACGGCGCGAATGCGGAACGTGACGGCGCGAACGTCGCCCTGTCGCTGGCCGAAGAAACGCCCGTCACCTTCATCTACGACAACAAAACCCACTGGGTCATGGACAACGTCAACTTCATGCTGCTGACCGCCCCCGGCGATTATCAGGATGAAATCGGCTGCGAAGGCGATTGGCAGCCCAACTGCCTGCGTTCGCTCCTGCAGGATGCGGATGGCGACGGCGTGTACAGTTTCACCGTGAACACGCTGCCCGCGGGCGATTATCAGGCCAAGGCCGCGCAGAATATGGCGTGGGACATCAACTGGGGCGTCGATGGCGCGCGCGATGGCGCGAACATCACCTTCACCGTCCCCGCAGACAACGCGGAAGTCACGTTCTCGTTCGACTCCAGCAGCAGTGTTCTGACTGTTGAGGTCGCTGGATGAGCGCGGCAGCGCAAGCTAGGGGTCCGCAAGGGCCCCTAGCCTCCCTCAATCTGACCAACCTCGCCATTCGCCTGCTCGTCATCGCGATTGCCGATGTCTGCGCACTTCTGCTCGGCGTCGCGGTGATCGGCGATGGCAACTGGTTCCTCGGCCTCACGATCATCATCACCGCGGCCATCCTCAGCTACGTCAACCTCAAGCCAGAGCTGTGGCCCGTCCGCTGGATGACCCCGGCGCTCGCGCTCGTCGCCCTGCTCGTCATTTACCCGATGGCCTATACGCTCTATGTCGCCTTCACCAATTACAGCGACGGACACCGCTATACCAAAGTCGAAGCCATCGAAATGATGGGACAAACCCTGTACCTACCGGAAGGCGAAGCGAGTTACGAGTGGGAAGTCTTTCGCAACGAAGCGGGCACTTATGCTCTGTGGCTGAGCGCTGATGACGGCCAGCAGTTCTTCGCCAGCCCCGGCGCGGCGTTAGTGCCAGTCACAGGCGATGTTCCGGAGGCGTACGAAGGTTACACACACTTAGAAGGCGGAGAGCGTTTCCGCGCTTTATCCGAAATCCAAGAGATGCAATTCGGGCCGGATGACAACCCCGTCGGGATAGCTTCCCGCACGCAGGCCGGCGTTTTTCGCAAAAAATGGGAGTTTGACGCCGCGCAGAATGCGCTCGTCGACCGCGAAACGGATACCCCCTATTTCGCCGACGACACGACCGGCTTGTTCACCGCCACCAGTGGCGAAACTGCACCGCTCGGCTACTGGGTCGCCGTCGGCTTCGGCAACTTCACGCGGATTTTCACCAGTTCAGTGATCAGTGGGCCGCTGGCGCGCGTGTTCGCGTGGACAATTGCCTTCTCGCTGATTTCGGTGATCACGTCGTTCGCGCTCGGCCTGTTGATCGCGCTCATCCTCAACAAGGGTTTCACGGGCGTCCGCATCGTCCGGTCGCTACTGCTGATTCCGTATGCCGTCCCCGGCATGATCAGCATTCTGATCTGGCGCGGCATGCTCAACCCGAACTACGGTGTCGTCACCACAGCGATTCAATCGGCTTTCGGTTGGGCGCCTGAGTGGAATTCCGACCCCGGTTGGGCGAAAGTGGCGATTCTGCTGGTCAATCTGTGGCTGGCCTTCCCCTACTTCATGCTGATTTGCAGCGGCGCGCTCCAAGCGATTCCCACGTCGATCTACGAAGCCGCGGAAGTCGACGGCGCGAACCGCTTCCAGCAGTTCTGGAAGATGACGATGCCGCTGCTGCTGGTCGCAGTCGGCCCACTGCTGGTCGCTTCGTTCACATATAACTTCAACAACTTTCTGATCATCGAAGCGATGTTTGGCGGCGGCCCACCCATGATCGGTACAAGCGCGCCTCCGGTTGGCCACACGGACAACCTGATCAGCTACACGTTCCGCTATGCCTTCTCCGCGGGCGGCACGCGCGATTACGGCTTTGCCTCGGCCATCGCCATCGTGATCTTCTTCATTGTGGGCGCGCTCACCCTGTTCCAGTTCCGGTTTACGCGGCGTTTAGAGGAGATCGGCGAAAATGTCTAACGTCACGACAGCACCTCAGACGCAGGCGGCGCCTCGGGCTAAAGCCGAACGCAAGCTGGGCAGCACACCGCCAGCGCTGCTGGTGGTCCAGATCATTATCATCGGGCTGGTGATCATCTTCGCGCTGTTCCCGGTCGTATGGATCATCTCGGCGGCCTTCAACCCGAGCGGTTCGATGGTCAGCCAGAGCTTCATCCCGCAGAACGTGAGCAGTGTCGACGAACTGCTGACTAACTTTCGCCGCCTGTTCGATGACCCGACCATCCCGTTCTGGCGCTGGGTCGGCAATTCGCTGGTGATCTCCAGCGTGACGACCGTGCTCACGGTGAGCATGACAGCGTTGAGCGCGTATTCGTTTTCGCGCTTCCGCTTCTACGGTCGCCGCACCCTGCTCGTCGGCTCGATGCTCATTCAGGTGTTCCCAAACATTCTGGCGATGGTCGCGCTCTACCTGCTGCTCCTGCAGGTCGGGCAGTACGTGCCGTTCTTCGCCATCAACACGCACGGCGGGTTGATCCTCGTCTACCTCGGCGGCGCGATGGGCGCGAATACGTGGCTGATGAAAGGCTTCTTCGACTCGATCCCGCGTGATATCGATGAGTCCGCGATGGTCGACGGCGCTACCCACTGGCAGGCCTTCACACAATTGATTCTGCCATTGGTTGTCCCGATTATCGCCGTCGTGTCCATTCTGGCGTTCGTCGGCACGCTCAACGAGTTCTTGCTGGCGCGCATTGTGCTGACCGACCGCGAAAACTGGACGCTCATGGTCGGCCTGTTCAACTTCGTGAGCGCCGAATTCACCAACGACTGGGGCGTGTTTGCTGCCGGCTCATTGATCGCGGCGACGCCGGTCGTCATTCTTTATCTCTCGCTGCAACGGTACATCGTCGGCGGCTTAACGGTCGGCGCGGTGAAAGGCTAAACGTGGATTTCATCTTTGGAACGTGGTCAACCGATGAACTCAAGCTGATTCACCATCGGGCAACGCGGCGCGGCTTGCAGCATCACGGCAGCATTACGCCGCGTGACCCGCAGCCGGGTCAGCCGGTGGTGGTGGATGCGCTGACAGGCGGCGATTTTCACGCGGATCACGTCGCCCTGTACTATACGCTTGATGGCAGCCTCCCCGCCGGATCGCGCGGGGTCGCTGCCAACGGCATCGCGCTCCCCATGGATCGCGTCACCATTGAATGGGACTCGATCTCGTGGGCGTACCTCACGCACTGGCGCGCGACCATCCCCGCGCAGCCCGACGGCGCGGTTGTGCACTACCGCATCAGCGCGTGGTCAGACACGAACGGGAATGAGGAAACGTTCGCCAACTTCCCCGACTCGCAGCAGATCGTCGAAGTTGCCGCGTCGAATTACTTCAAAAACCTGCCGATGCCGAACAACTACACACCCGGCGACCGCTGCGGCGAAGTGTTCACGTATCATGTCGACAGCTTCCGCTCGCCGCAGTGGGCGCACGATGCCGTGATCTATCACATCTTCGTCGACCGCTTCTACCCCGGTGACGGGAAAACGTGGACGCAAACCGAAGATCTCTTCGGCTTCTGCGGCGGCACGCTGTGGGGTGTGATCGACAAACTGGACTACATTCAAGACCTCGGCGTGAACTGCATCTGGCTCAGCCCGACCTGGGAAAGCCCCTCGCATCACGGCTACGATGTCACCGACTACTGCAAGACCGAGCCGCGCCTCGGCGGGGACGAAGCGCTTAAGGCGCTGGTCAAGGCGGCGCATGCGCGCGGTATCCGTGTGCTGCTCGACCTCGTGTGCAATCACATCAGCAACGAGAATCCGGTCTTCCAGTCGGCGCTCAACGACGTGAACAGCCCGCACCGTGACTGGTTCATCTTCGATGATTCGCCCATCGGCTACCGCACATTCTTCGCCGTCGCCTCGATGCCGCAGGTCAACCTGACGAACCCCGGCGCGAAAGCGTGGATGCTCGATATTGCGCGTTACTGGCTCAAAGAATTCGACGTGGACGGGTACCGCCTCGACTACGCCAACGGCCCGAATCCCCAATTCTGGTGGGAGTTCCGCGCCGCCTGCCGCGAAGTCAAACCAGACAGCTACATCTTTGGCGAAGTGGTCGAAGCGCCGGACAACATCGCACATTACATCGGGCGGTTGGACGGCTGCCTCGACTTCCACATCGGCGAGGCGCTGCGCCGCACCTACGGCTGGAAGAATCTCTCGGAGAAGGCGCTCGACGAGTTCATCGCGCACCATCACCTGTACTTCCCGTCGGATTTTGTGATGCCCTCCTTCGTCGACAATCACGACATGGATCGCTTCCTGTGGATCGCTGAGGGGGACAAAGAGGCGCTCAAGCGCGCCGCCGCCTACCAGATGAAGCTGCCCAACCCGCCCATCATCTACTACGGGACGGAAGTCGGGCTGAATCAGGATCGCGGCACGCATGGCAATGGCTTACACATGAGCCGCGTACCCATGCTCTGGGGCGAGGATCAGGACGCCGACATGCTCGCCTTCTACAAACAAATCATCAAAGCGCGTGGGTAATTTTCAGTCTTTAGTGGGACGAGATTGACTCGTCCCATTATTCGGCTCTAGCTACGGAAGTCCCATAGGCGCATTACCCCATCACGTCCTACAGTTGCAAACATAGTACCATCAGGAGAGAGAGCAACTTCCTCAATGACCGCCAAGGTAGCTGGAATACTATATTCGCGTCGGTAATCGATCAATCGCAACTTTTCACGTGCTGCAACATCCCACACAATCACTTGCCCATACACACTAACAGAAACTAGATACAGCCCGTCTGGGGTGAAATCTATGTCAAAGACAGAGTCGATATGTTCGCGAGGCAACAGATACTGCTCACTAGTTTCGAGACTCCACAGATAAATATTCGCCGACGCTGTGCTCCACGCTACCCATTCCCCGTTCGGGCTGAATTCGACATCATAGATCCGCGTTGAGTTCGTATTCGCGATGGAGAACGCTTCTGTGTCATCATTCAAGCTAAATATCCGCAGCACTCCATCTGTACCCCCAGATAACAAACTTGAGCCATCTCTACTGAAATCTACTCCCCAAATACCATTTGTGTCGCTCGCAAAACGAGCCGCCAACTCGTTCGTACTGACATCCCAAATATTGACGGCACCGTTCGCCATTCCGGCGGCGACTTGGCGTCCATCGGGACTGAAGCGCACAACATTCGCTGCATTCGTGGAAAGAGCATGAGCAGATCCTAATGTGTCAAGATCAATCAATCGGACGCCTCGACCGTCGCAAACAAAAGCCAGGAAACGCCCATCCCAGCTGTAGTCTAGACTGATGACATTTGGGCAGTCGTCCGGTTCGATCGAACGCGAAATGGCTTGGGATGCCATTTCCCAAAACAAAATTGTTCCAACACTCGCACCCAAAGCAATCGTCTGACCATCAGGCTTAAACGCGAGCGAGCGCAAGGAGTTATCGTGGGTATAGGTCGACACTTGCGCAAATGAGTTAACAGTCTCGCGTGAAAGCACAAAAGAGAGAGTTGCTACGGGACTGCTAACAAGCAATTGGGTTGCAGTTGCAGTGCTGGTAGGTAGAACATATTCGGCAGCTTCTAACGTGCGTAAACGAGAGTCGAGCGTGCCTGTTGCCTGACTCAGCGTCATAATCTGGTTATTCAAAGCCACTTGCGTTTCGGCTGCCCGGACGGCTGATTGCGTTTCGCCAGCATTTCGGGTGCGCTCGATATCATTCCGAGCCCGATTGGTAAGCACAACTGCCGTAAAGGCGACCATAATGATCACCAGTATCGAGACGCCGATGAACACTGCTATGGTTCGTCGACCACTACGCAGTTGAATCGCTTCTTTCGCAACCTGCACAACCCGCAGCGTCGAGCGCGGATACCGCGCGATTTCTCGCAGAATAGTGAGGGCTTCGCGCTCCGTCTTCGCGCCGACGCGGGCGGTTGCGCTCAACTGGTAGACGATTTCGAGCATGTCCTGTTCAGTCAGCGTGTCGATGTGCTCAAGTTTCTGGCGAATTTCCGCTAATGGGTCGGGCGGAAACGGAAACGCCGGACGCGACGGCAGCGGATCAGGCGGTGGAAATTCGCCTGCCGCCACCCGATCTTTGAGTACAGATAGTGCTTTCGACAGTTCGATGATAGTTTCTGGGCGGTTCAGCGCCCGCCCGTTGACGAACTGCGTCTCGCGCAGCTTGCCCACGGGCAGTTCTGCGTCGAGCAGCATTACGGGCAGGATCGGTTTATTCAGGTCGAGCGCGTATTGAAATTCCGCGCGGCAGGCCGACGAATTGGTCGATTGCGGCGAGAGCGCGAACACAAACACTTCGCACCGTTCAATTGACGAAGTGATACTCTTCCACCAATCCTCACCCGCCACGATTTCTCTATCAAACCACGCATCGTGCCCTAAGTCAGTGAGGAGCTTTTCCAGCGTTTCAACCTGCTTGCGATTCACACGTGCATAGCTGATAAAGATTTTCATATCATTCTCCGACCCGCACCTCGCGACCTTCAAGCGCAGATTTATAGCACGCATCGATGATTTCCGTGCGCCGCATACCTTCACTGCCATCATGGGCTGACCAGTCACCGGACCGGACCGTGTTCACAAAGTTGCGCACGACCGCCTGGTGCCCTTCTCCACGCCAGACACGCGGGCGAATTTCTGAGGGCACACCCGCCGTATCGTTGTAAATCGTGAGGGTGTCTTCCCACCCGTAGTTCTTCACGGTGATATCCGCGCCGCCATCCGTGCCGTACAAAGTCACGCCGAAGTCATCCGCTGCCTTGCCGTAGACCGCCCAACTCGCTTCGACCAGCAGCGTCGCGCCGTCGGCAAGGCGCAGGAATGCGGTCGCCAAGTCTTCGACTTCATAACCGCCCGTCCCGACGAGCGTTTGATTGCGACTGCCGCGTCCGCGCGGGCCGAGCTCGGAATACGTCGCCGCACTGACCGAGACCACCTGTGGTTCTTTCATCAGGTAGAGGATCATATCGAGGACGTGCACGCCGAGGTCGATCATCGGACCACCGCCGGCCATTTCGCGGCTCGTAAACCACCCGCCCATGCCGGGAATCCCGCTGCGCCGCATCCAGGTCGCTTTGCCGTGATACACACGCCCTAACGCGCCTGTATCGACATAGTTCTTAAGCACCTGCACGTCGCCGCGCTGCCGGTGATTGAACGCGACTTCCAGCACGCACCCCGCAGCCTGCGCCGCTTCGACCATCTGGCGGCTCTCCGCGCCCGACCGTGCCAGCGGCTTTTCGCACAGAACATGCTTGTGATTTTGCAGTGCCGCGACCGTCACCGGCATGTGCAGGTGATTAGGCGTCGCCACGCTCACGATATCCAGATCAGGGCGTTCGATCAGCTCACGGTAATCCGTGTACAGCGCCTCAATCCCGTAGGTCTTACCGACATTGGTGAGGCGCACCTCCTGCGGTTCCGCGAGTGCGACCACTTCCACATTCGGGAGATTGAGGTACGACTTGAGGTGCGTTTCGCCAGCCCAGCCCAAACCAACTACACCTACGCGGAGTTTTTCCGTTTGATTTTGCATAGTTCTGTTCTCTCATCGAGATTCGGATCAGTGTGGATTATTATAATCAAGGTTATGGACAAGGGGTTGTACCATGAATCATACCGATCATGTGAACTTGATTCGCGGCGGTATCATCAGCGGCACATGGGCAGATTTTGGCTCCGGCACCGGGGCATTCACGCTGGCGCTGGCCGATTTGCTCGGCAAAGACGGCGTGATCTACTCGATTGACAAGGATCAGGCGGCGCTGCGTGAGCAGGAATCGGCTATGCAAGCGCGCTTTCCACACGCCAAAGTCTACTACCGTCACCTCGACTTTCGCCAAAACTTTCAACTGCCGCCGCTCGATGGTGTGCTGATGGCGAATTCGCTGCATTTCTATAAGGACAAAGAAGCCCTGCTGGCCACCATTCGCGCGTTCATCCGCCCCGGTGGGCAGTTCGTGCTCGTCGAGTACAACACGGATCGCGGCAATCAGTGGGTACCGCACCCGCTCTCGTATCACACATGGTCTGAGCTGGCTCCGGCGGCAGGCTTCCGGCGCACGTCGCTGCTCGCCACGCATCCGAGCCGCTTTCGCGGCGAATTCTGCAGCGCAGTCAGCGAGAACTAACCGTTCTGACCCCTCATGCGTTTTCCTAGTTGACAGAGACGCGTGTTTGTCGTTTAATAGCTCATGGCGCAGCGTGGCGAACCGGGTTCGCTGCCCTCGTCCTGATGTGTCCGAGAGAGTGAAAGGCCGACCATGTTAACGGTCAGACAGAGCTAAGAAGCCCCATAGTAGGCTTTTTCTGCTTGCTGCTGACCTATGCTGCATGTGTTTTGACATTCCTATCTCCCGGCGCTCCACTTGGATAGCCGTGTGCTGAGACGAATTGCGCCGCATGGGTCAACATGATCCGATGCGGCGTTTTTTATTTTCCAGTGGAGACGAACTCATGGCGTTACAACCTCAGCCCTTTAGCGGCGACAAAGACTTCCAGGCGATGCGCTCGATCCTGACCGCAGGTATGCAGGCGTCGCAACATTCCGGCTATGTGCATATCGGCGACCTCAATTGGTGGCTGTACTACATTCTGCCAGCGAAAAACTGTGACCTGCGCGAGAGCGCTTACGTGTGGCGCGACGGCGACGCCGTGCTCGGCTGGTCGCTGTTCTCGCCGAAGGGCGTTTTCGATCTATTCGTGCACCCTGACGAGCGGCGGGGCGCACACCGGGCTGACATGCTGGCGTGGACGGTCGAACGCGCCACCGAACGCGCTAGATATGCCGGAGAAGCGGAACTCAGTACCGAATTTGTCTTCATGGACGATCCGGTCTGGAGCGACCTGCTGGCGGCGCACGGCTTTACGCCAGACGCTGCGAATCCGTCGCTCTACACGGCGTTCGATCTCAGCAGCGGCCTTCCCACAGCGCCCATCCCGGACGGTTTCACACTGCGTACCGTGAGCGGAATTCATGAAGCGGAAGCCCGGGCGGCAGTGCACCGTGCTGTGTTCCGCAAACCCGCCGACAAGTACCACAGCTTCATGACCACTGCGCCCGATTACCACCTAGATCTCGACGTGGTGGTCGTCGCCCCCGATGGACAGTTCGCAGCCTTTGCGCAGGGGTGGGTCGATGTCGAAAACAGTATCGGCTTGTTTGAACCGGTCGGCACCCATCCCGATTTCCGCAAGCTGGGGCTGTGCCGCGCCGTCATCTACGAAGGACTGCGCCGCATGCAAGCGGCGGGCGCGACCGAAGCACACGTTTATCCCTACGAAAACCACGACGCAAGCGAGGTCTACCGCAAACTGGGCTTCCAGACGCGGGGCAAGATCATCGTGTACAGAAAGGCAATCTAACATGAGCATTCTCAACGCGAACAACTTCAGTCAACAGTATGGCGCGTTCACTGTTTTCAGCGGCATCACCGTGAATATTCCGCACGGCGCGAAGATCGGGCTGGTCGGCGCGAACGGCATTGGCAAAACGACGCTGCTGCGCATCCTCGCCGGACTCGAAGAATCGCCGACGGGTGGCGTGCATATAGCGCGCGGCACGCGGCTCGGCTATTTGCGACAGGAGGCGATTGAGGCCTTCGCGCAGCGCACCAACTCGCTGATCGACGAAATGCTGCTCGTCTTCGCGCCGCTGCAGGCTGAAGAAGCGGCGCTCACTGCGCTGGCGCATCGCTTGGTTGACGAACCCGACCTGCTTGACGAGTACGGGACACGGCAGGAAGCCTTCATGCAGGCGGGCGGCTACGACTACGACCTGCGCATCGAACAGACGTTAAGCGGCCTCGGCTTCAGCGACCGCCATTACGATCTGCCGCTGACCAAGTTGAGCGGCGGGCAAAAGACACGCGCACTGCTGGCCAAGCTGCTGCTCGAACGCCCTGATCTGCTGATTCTGGACGAGCCGACCAACCACCTCGACATCGAAACGGTCGCGTGGCTGGAAAAAACGCTCTACAAGTGGGACGGCGCGCTGCTGATCGTCAGCCATGACCGCTACTTTCTGGATCGCACCGTCAACACGATCTGGGAGATGTCGCGTGCGGGCATGGAGACGTATCGTGGCAACTACAGCGCCTACGTGCGCCAGCGGCAGGAACGCTGGGAGCGGCGCGACAAGGTGTATCAGGAAGAAGTCGAACGCCTGTCGAAAGAGCTGGACTACGTCAAGAAGAACATCGCCCGCGCCAGCACCAACGCGCAAGCCGTCGGTCGCTTACGCCGCTTGGGCCGCGAACTGACCGCGATTCACGAGCTCGGCTTGCTGGCGTTCAAAGACGCGAAGAATTGGATGGATACGGGCATCGGCAACCCCGGTTTGCTCGGCGTGGCAGAAGTCGAGCACATGCTCAAGACGCTCGACTCGCCCAACATCCGCCCGCCGCGCCTGAGTATGCGCATCAAGGTGGGCGAACGCGGCGGCGATCTGGTCTTGCGCACGAACGGGCTGAAGATCGGCTATGCTGATCACCCGCTGTTCGCAGGCGACAACATCGCCCTGCTGCGCGGGGAGTGTGCCGCGCTGATCGGCGGGAATGGCACGGGCAAGACGACCTTCCTCAAGACGCTGACAGGCGAACTCGCGCCGCTGGCGGGCAAGTTGCAGTTGGGGATCAACATCAAGCCCGCGTATTTCTCGCAGGCGCACGAGGCACTCAATCTGGAGAACACGGTGCTGGACGAACTCATCCGCCACAAACCGATGAAACCGGGACAAGCACGCAATGTGCTGGGACAGTACCTGTTCCGCAATGACGACGTGTTCAAGCCTGTCGGGGCGTTGAGCGGCGGCGAACGTGGGCGACTGGCGCTGGCGATCCTCGCGCAGCAGGGCGCGAACTTCCTGCTGCTGGACGAGCCGACCAATCACCTCGACATTCAGGCGCAGGAGATTTTGCAGGAGGCGCTGGAACACTTCGAGGGGACGATTCTGCTCGTGTCGCACGACCGCTATTTGATCGCGGAACTGGCGACGCAGATCTGGCAGATCGAAGACGGACGCATGACCGTGTTCAACGGCACATACGCTGAATTCGCCGCGTGAGGAATATATACAACTCGTTTGTAGGGGCGCTCCGCGCCCCTACAAATATCGGCGGCGTTTTCTCAGCCGCCCTTTCTGTTTGAGAAAGGCTTCGAGTTCCTTACGGTGCGGCATTGAATATGCGTCCCCCAGTGCAGCGGCGACAACCGGGGTCGCATCAGGATTTAGGAGTTTCGGGTTAGACGAACTATCAAGATGGGGATGAGGATGACGCACATGGATAACCAGCGTTAGGCCACGCATGGCCGACCGGCGCGAGATAGAGCCAAAGGGCTTTAGCGAATGATCCAGTCGTCGGTAAATCTCGGAGAGCGCCACATCGACGAACAACCCGCCAGCAACACGGTCATGATTCGCATAGCTCAGCACAACCGTGTCGTCCGCATCGACATATTGGAATGCGATGTCTGCCGTTACGGTATAAGGCTGCCTCGAACCTGTTTGCATCCGCCATGTGCTGTGCCCCGCGACCACCGGATGCACCGGGGTTCGATTTCGGTTCAACTCATTGAGCAGCGCGATGAGTCCTTCGGGAAAGTGAAAATCTTCGTGCTGTCCTGTCCGCTCATCGCGAATGGCAAAAGTCACGTTTGGCAGAAGGCACGCCAGTTCTTGAAAGCGATTAACCCATTGCGCATAATCGAAACCGTTGCGTTCAAAAATGGTGAAATCAGGGCGCAGGGCAATTTTCGTGCCAGTCTGCTCGTCCGCTCCGAGATTTCGTATCTGTACAAGATCGCTCCCTGGCACACCCTGATGATATTCCTGTCGCCACAGATGGCCGTCGCGTTTTATCTCGACAAGACAGATCTCGGAAGCCGCATTGATGGGCACAAGTGCATTATTGAACATGCTTGGGGCGATGCGGTATTCTCCATCGACTCGTTTCGCACTGCCAATGACCATTATGTAGTCAAGCAACCGCCTCTCAGGCACAGCCTTCACTTCAGGTCGTGTTGGATAGGCTGCAAAATTGACCGGTAATCCGCGCCCGTTATTCGACACCACGATTTCATTTGCTTCTCGGAAGGTCAACTCGATATGATCGCAGTCTCCGGCCACTGCTTCATCGAGCGGATCGTCCAGCAGACGCCCCAACCACGCATCCAAACCTCTTTGATCGACTGAGCCGAAATACATGCCGGGGCGCATCCGTACATGTTCGGCTACTGTGGTGGGGGAAATGTGTTTCCGCCTGAGCCATCTTATTCTGCCTTCAATCACCTCGCTTAATTATACCTCCGCGCCGTGATTCGCACTTTGCGGCATAATAGGAGCGATTGAGCGAACGAGGGGAAAAGTGGTATGTCGCCACGTCAGTTTTACGTCAACGCGAACGGGATGCAGCAGTCGGTCTACGAATGGGCGGGCACGGGAACGCCGATCCTGTTCGTCCACGCGACCGGGTTTCACGCCCGCGTGTGGGACGCCGTGATCGATCTGCTGCCGGGGGTGCACGCCTACGCTGTCGACATGCGCGGACATGGACTCAGCGACAAGCCCGCGCCGCCGTACCCGTGGCAGTCCATCGGCGACGATATCGCGGCGTTGAGCGCGGCGCTCGGGTTACGTGGAGCGCTCGGCGTGGGGCATTCAATGGGCGGGCATGTGCTCACCTACGCGCAGGCGCATCACCCGGAATTGTTCGGCGCGCTGCTGCTGGTCGATCCGGTCATTTTGCCGGAAGCCTATTACATCGGCGCGCTGGACGGCGAACACTTTGCGGCCAAACGCCGCGCCGACTGGTCATCGCCGGACGAGATGTTCGCCAAGTTCAAGACGCGCCCGCCGTTCGACCGATGGCAAGAGCAATCACTGCGCGACTACGTGAACTACGGTCTGCTTCCTAAACCGGACGGCGGCTATACCCTCGCCTGCCCGCCTGCCATTGAGGGGTCGCTCTATATGCAGGCCAGCGCCGCCAACATCTACCCGGAGATCGCACAGATCGAGATTCCGGTCACGGTCATGCGCGCGCGGACTGCGACCGACAGCGTGGCAGGCCCGTTCGACTTCAGCGCCTCACCGACCGCACCGGATCTCGCCAGCCGCTTCCAGCACGGGACCGACGTGTATCTGCCCGACAACACACACTTCATCCCGATGGAAGCGCCACAAGTGGTCGCGGATCACATTCAGCGTCTCTTGACCGATCTCAAGTCGTTGCCATAACGGCGCATTTGCGCTTGAATCTTCCAGCTAACTGCTCATCGCTAATTGCTAAAGGCTCATTCTTCATGAAACGCTCGGAAATTAATGCCATCGTTCGCGACTCGGACGCCTTCATCCAAAAGCATCTGTTTCATCTTCCCCCCTTCGCCCACTGGACGCCGGAAGATTGGCGCGGCAAGGGCGCGGAAGTCGCGGAGATCGCCGAAAACGGCCTCGGCTGGGACATCACCGACTTCGGTCAGGGCGATTTTGCCAAGCTCGGCCTCACGCTGTTCACCATCCGCAACGGCAAGCCTGCCAATCTCAAAACCATGCAGGGGAAGACCTACGCCGAAAAGCTGCTGATCGTGGACGCGGGTCAGGTGACGCCGTTCCATTTCCACTGGCAGAAGACCGAAGACATCATCAATCGCGGCGGCGGCGTGCTCAAACTTCAACTCGCCAACTCCACGCCTGATGACAAGCTGGCCGATTCCGACATTACCGTGAGCATGGACGGCGTCGAATACCACTTCCCGGCCATGCACATTGTGAGTCTGCAACCGGGCGAGAGCATCACGCTGCCGACGCGCCTGTATCACAAATTCTGGGCGGAAGGCGAGCGCGTGCTGGTCGGCGAAGTTTCGACCGTCAACGACGATAACAGCGATAACTGCTTCCTCGAACCGCTCGGTCGCTTCCCCGCCATCGAAGAAGACGAGCCGCCGCTCTATCTGCTCGTCGGTGATTACGGCAAGTACTACACGGCCAAGTGAAAGAAAAACCAAGACTCAACGCAAAGACGCCAAGTCGCTAAGACGCCAAGTGTGGAACTAGATTATCAGCTTACTTTGTGCCTTTGCGTCCTTGCGCCTTTGCGTTGAGTCTTTCTCTTTCCTTTTGCGCTTTTCTTGCTTTTCCCTCTAGAAAATCGGTGTAGCCGCCTTCGAAGCTGCTGAGCACGCCGTCGTCCAGTTCGACCACGCGATCCACCACGCGATCCAGAAAATAGCGATCGTGCGAAATCACAAACAGCGCGCCCTCGAAGTCTTCCAGCGCCGTTTCCAATGCCTCCGACGATTGGATGTCGAGGTTGTTGGTCGGCTCATCCAGCAGCAGCAGATTTGGACGCTGCAGCATCAGTGCGCCAAGCTGCAAGCGACTGCGTTCACCGCCGCTCAGCGTGCCGATGGGCTGGCGCGTCTGCTCGTAGGTGAACTGGAAGTTGAGCAGAAAGGCGACCGCCGCCCCTTCGCTCGACGGCGACGCATCGCGGATGAACTCAATCGGCGTGCGCTCATACCACGAGAACAGCGTTTGATGCTCCTGCGCGTAATAGCCGAGCTTGCTGCTATTGCCAATCTTGATCTCCCCGTCCAGCGGCGCGAGTTCGCCGAGGATCAGCTTGAACAGCACCGACTTGCCCGATCCGTTTTTGCCGACCAGACCAACACGTTCGCCGTGGCGCACGAGCAGATCCAGGTCGAGGAAAATCGGATCGTCGTCGAAAGCCATCGACAGCTTCTTGACTTCAAGCGCCTTGGTGCTGCCACGCGATCCGGCAAAGTCTAGTTCTAGCTGGCGGCGTTCGCGCACTTTATCAACCAGTTCACCGCTTTCTTCCCAGCGTTCCAGCATTTTGCGGCGGCTGCGCGCCTGCCGCGCATGACGTTCGTTGAGATCGGCGGCGGCGGCCAGCTCAAAACGCTTGATGGCCGCTTCCACCTGCGCGACCCGCTTCTGCTGTGCCACATACATCTGCTGCTGCCGCAAACGCGCCTGTTCGCGCAGCAAAGCATACTGCGAGTAATTTCCCTTGTAGACCGTCAGCTTGCCCTGTTCCATCTCGACAATCTGCTTGACGACCTCATCCAGCAGGTAGCGGTCATGCGAGACGATCACGACGGCGCCGGGATAGTCACGCAGAAACTGTTCCAACCGCCGCTTGGCGTCCAAGTCGAGGTGATTGTCGGGTTCGTCGAGCAGCAGCACGTCAGGCTGTTCCGCCGCCAGCCGCGTAAACTGCACGAGCTTCTTTTGTCCGCCGCTCAGCGTTTCCGCCGGGAGGTCGTAAGCGTCCGGCTTAATGCCGAGGTGCGCGAGAATCGACCGGATGCGCCCGGCATGCGCTGATCCGCCGAGCGCCTCGAACTGCTCGACCAGTTTCTCCTGTTCACCGAGCGCCCGGGTGAGCGCGTCAGCATCGTTATACACTGCGGGGTCGGTCAGCTTATGTTCGACGGCGTGCAGCGCGGCATCGACTGCGGCCAGCTTGGGCGGCAGGATCATCGCTTCTTCGATGAGCGTGCGCCCCGGTGTCAGCGTGACATGCTGCGGCAGATAGCCGACGCTCACGCCGCGCTGCTTGACCATTGCCCCGGCGTCCGGTTGGTACAGACCCGCGATGACTTTCAGCAGGCTCGACTTGCCCGCACCGTTGTGCCCGATCAGCCCGACGCGATCCTGACTGTCAATCACCCACGATAAGTCCTTGAAAATCACCCGCCCGTCATAGTTCACGGTGATGTTGTTGACATGAATGATGTGCATCTTATCTCCTTGCCGCAGAATCAAAAACGGCTGCGAACGCTATGCGCCGCAGCCGTCAAAATGACGAAATGTTTAATTGACCTATGCGGTCAACAGGCGCATCTGTACAAGGGATGCGCCAGATCGGACGCGATCAGTACAAATGCGAGCGTGGAGGAAGGGCTAATGTAGACCATGTGTATCAGCGTAGCAGAAAATATGCACGCTTGTCAATTGCCCGCCGCCAGCGCGCCCACGCTATCGTGTTCAGCGCGAGACTCGCCACTGATATCCACTACAACCACATGTGCGAGCTGATCCGGCGGCGGAACATGATCATCGTCAGCGACAAACGGCGGCAGCGCGATGGGCGCGTAATTCGCCACCGTCAGTTCCGGGCTGATGGCCAGTGTATTGATCGCGTTGTCGCGCACGAGCTGTGTTTCGTTGCAGGTCGGGTTATCCGCCGCGCAGCCAGAATTCTCGCCCAACCCGAGCGGATGATCTGCCGGGCCGTTCCAGATCACGTTGTTGACGATGTGCAGATCAGCATCGGCCAGCGCGGGTGACGGCGCGTTCCCCTGACCATCCCCGGTAAACGGGCCAAAGATGGTGAACTGCTGCCACTGCGACTGCGCGCCTTCCGGGTTATAGAACAGATTGTTGTAGATATAAACGTGGCGGTTGGGGATGCGGACGTAGTTCTCCCCATCCGCAATCAGGTTGTTACCCCAGCCGCCCTGCGCGGCGTACTCGTCGCAGCGTTCACGGCTTTCATCGCCCGGCTGACCGTCGCAGCTCCGCCCGCCAAACACAACTTCCAGCAGGTGACTGCGCGCGCCGATATTCAGAAAGGTGTTGTAGGCGATCAGGATATTGTAGCCGCCCTGCACGCCTACACCCGCGCCCGTCGCGTCATGCACATAGTTGTTGACGAAGCGGATATAGTACGCCTCGTAGCGCAGGAACGGCGGGACCATATACTGAAATCCCGTCCCCTGCCCCGCGCTGAATCCGCCATTGCCGCAGTTGTAGAGCTCATTGGCTTCATAGGTGATGTAGGCCGAGCCGCCCTTAGCATACGCGCACCAGTCGCCCGAATTGTGAATGGCGTTCCCGACGACATGTCCAAACTGCACGGCGACAAAGTCGATCACATTGTCCCAGGCACCGGAAATGTCGCTGTTTTCGATGTAGATGTTGGTCGACTGGTTGACCTTCACCGTCTCCTGCGTTTGATAGCTTTCGGGATCCGCCCCGGTGATGATCAGGTTGCGCAGCAGCACATGGTCGCAGCGTTCGCAGTGGAAGGCATCGACACCGGGACTCAGCGTGAAACCGTCGAAATAGACATAGCGGGAGTCGTACAGGTTGATCGGCGCGAGCAGGATCACCCCGAACACTTCGCTCTCCCCGGAGATGAGTATCGGATGCTCATACGTCCCGTAGCGCGACTCCCAATATACGGGAATGGTGTCTTCCGTGTACTCGTCGGGCAGCAAATGGATGTGATAGCCGGTTGTCAGTTCGACGCCCATCGGGATGCGATTCCATGCCTCGGTGATCGTGCGCAGCGCCGTTTGCGGCGTATCCCCGGCATTGAGGTCATTGCCAGCGTAGGGATCAACCCACACATCGGTGAACGTGGGACTGCCGATATCGTAGTAGCGGGTATCAGCGGCTTGTGCGGAAACAACGGTCGCGGACAGAAGCAGCAGAAGCAGAGCGAGCAGGATGGGCTTCATCGTAGACTAGGCCTTTGGGTAGCGATCGCGGTCGGGCGGACGCACCGATTCACGTCCATGCACCGATTCTACGGCACATTTCCCAACTGCCGATCTCTATTCTTCCGCCTGCCTTGAGCTGTATCGGGACTAAACGGTTGTACTACGACGCGTCATCAGCCGTCAGTTCCCAGTCGAACCGCGTTGCGCTATCCAGTGTTCACTGTGAACTATTTGCTCTGCTTCTGCTTGGTGATCGCTTCGAAGGCGGTGTTGATCTCCGCCATTTTCGCGGTGTACTTCTCTTTTTCGGTCGGGTGCAGGTCGGGGTGATACTCGCGCGCCTTTTTGCGGTACGCCTGCTTGACTTCCTCAAACGAGGCTTCGGCCGACACGCCGAGCACGGCATAGTGCTGGCGCTGCTCGGCGGCGGCAGATTTGCGCGTGCGGCGCTGCTGGCGGTTCTTATCCGCTTCGCCCGCCCAGTCCCACTGCGGCTCATCTGACCCGCCGACATCGCCATAGTTGCGCGAAAATTCCTCCCACGAACTCCAGCCGCTCGGGGTCTCTTCTTCCTGACGTGTCGATTTCTTTTCGCTGTACGACCAGTTGCGCCACGAGTAGCGGTACTGCGCCTCTTCAAGCGGCGCTTTCTTCTTCCAGAACGAACCTTCGCCGAAGTTTGCTGCGGCGAACCGTCCCGTGATCAGCTTCGAATTCGATTCGATCACGTCCGTGTGCAGGTCGTTGATATTGACGATCTCGCCATATTCGACAAAGCGCGGTGCGTCGCCCCAGCGCCATTCAATGTGCAGCGGGCGGATGGTCACGCTGCGTCCGTCGAGATGATAGGTATAGATGCGGCTGCATGTCAGTGTGTGCAGCACCTCCATCCAGTGCGGCGGCGGTTCAATGCGGCTGTTATCCAGCGGCAGCATGCGCGCGTCGAGAATGAAGAGCGTATGCACGCCCCGCGAAGTGTTCCCTTCGTATGTCTCCTTGATTTCAGGCAGACGAATGGCGCGGTTGATCACGAAGACATTCACCATCTTGCCGTTCTTCAGCTTGATGGAGAGGTCAGAATCTTTCTGCTGGGTGCAGGCGATCACGCGGTCGGCCTGCCGGCATTCTTGAATCAGATGATCTAGGACAAATTGTTTCATTGGCCGTGTTGCACCATGCCTAATGACGATCTATGCTTCTGCGCGAGTTGAGGGCTACATTGATTGTACCCTACAGAGTGACGTTGATCGATTGGACTTGTCGAGAACAGCTTGAAAGCCATTGTAACCGCGATTCTACTATTTTATACCCTTTCTCTAACACAACCGTCAGCCAATTTGGATGTCGCCCTTGCCCAACGGTTGGCCGTCGTCCCTCTGGATAGCCCCTCTTTTCACCGCGAAGTTGGGCGAATTGCTGACGAAGCTGGCGCGATCATTTATGCAGAAACGGTGGATCGGCTGACGGGTACAGCCTACCCCGGCTTAATTGATTGGCTTATCGGGATCCATCAGAACGGGTCATGGCGGGTTTTCTTACCCGGCGATTCCGGCTATCAAGCAGCTTACGAGCAATTACCCTTGAGCATCCGCGCCGCCGCCGATTCGACGCCGTACAAGCCGAGCGCCGACCCCGCCTTTGCGCCCGCAGCCCCCTACACCCTCCCCTTTGCCGATGGCGCTTATGGAACGGTCACACGCAGCTTCAACCTGCATGGACGCGGGCAAATCGACTTTGACCTGACCGGACGCGAGATCGCCGCCGCCAAAGATGGCACAATCATCTATGTGAACGACTCCGCGGACGTCAACGGCTATACAGCGGGCGCATGGTGGTACTGGAATGTGATCATCATTCAGCACGCCCCGCACGAGTATTCGCTTTATGGTCACCTCGCGCCGCACAGCATCCCGACGTGGATCACTGATCAATGCTCGGCTGAGCACAGCGCGGCGAACTGCGCTGTCCCCATCCACGCGGGCGAGATCATCGCCCAAGAAGGCAACACGGGCACATCATCCGCCGCACATCTACATGTCGAATTCGGGCAGGAATATGCTGTCGCCGCCTACATGGACGTGCTCGACGCTGACCGCGACGGCCACCGTACCGAGGCGGTTTACGGTGGCTATGTATATGCCGAACAGAACGTGCCGATCAGCGGGTATTCTCTGGCTGAAGCGGCGGGCTGGGCGTATGGAACGGTGCTGCAAGCTGCCCAACAGCCGATCCCCTTAAGTGACGCCAATCTCGTGACCAACGGCGATTTCAGCGCAGGTACCGAGGCGTGGACACCGTCCGGTTGGGTCAACTGGGCGGTGCGCGACGGCGTTATGCGCGCAACACGGTTGCGCTCGACTGAAGCGCCGGATTGGGGCGGCTTCTATCAAGCGCTCCCCGGTGGCGCGTGGGCTCATACCGCGTTTGAGGTTGCGCTGCGGTTGGGCAACGACAGCGCCATCGACAAAACGGTCAGCGTCGGCTTGACCAATGGCATTGATGGCGTATGGTCAGCTATTGTGGTCGCAGCGAATACCCCATTGCAGCCATACGCGCTCATGCTCACCGTTCCCAACTCATGGGCGACCGTCCGCCTGATGATCCTCGTCAACCCCGCGGATAATGCGCCCGCCGCCCTGATCGACGACATCGAGGTATATCGCCGTCAGTGACATTGATCAGGGCGCGATCATGACACCGCGAGTCGCTTTTTGGTCTCCCTAATGCGAGAATAAGGTGAGTCTAAAAATCACCGTAGGGTATCATGGTCGAACTGCTGCAAACCTTCTCCCCACAACTCCAAGCCCTGCTCGCGACTTTGTTCACGTGGGGCGTGACCGCCCTCGGCGCCGCGACCGTCTTTCTCACCGGGCAAGTCAGCCGCCGTACCCTCGACACCATGCTCGGCTTCGCGGGCGGCGTGATGATCGCCGCGTCGTTCTGGTCGCTGCTTGCCCCCGCTATCGAAATGGGCGAAGGCGGCGTGCTGCCCGCGTGGTTCCCGGCGGTGACCGGATTCATCCTCGGCGGGGTGTTCCTGCGCGCGCTGGACTATGTACTGCCGCATCAGCATCCCGAATCCGACCAACCGGAAGGCATCAAGACCGAGTGGCAGAAGTCGCTGCTGCTCGTACTGGCGATCACCCTGCACAACATCCCCGAAGGCTTGGCAGTCGGCGTGGCCTTCGGCGCGGTCGCCCACGGTCTCTCCTCGGCGACTTTAGCGGGCGCGGTCGCGCTGGCGCTCGGCATTGGCCTGCAAAACTTCCCGGAAGGCATCGCGGTCGCCGTGCCGCTGCGCCGCGCGGGCATGACCCGCCTCAAAAGCTTCTGGTACGGCCAGCTCTCCGCCATCGTCGAACCGATCGCCGGAGTGATCGGCGCGGCGGCAGTGCTCTACGCCCGGCCGATCCTCCCCTACGCGCTGAGCTTTGCCGCCGGGGCGATGATCTTTGTCGTGGTTGAAGAAGTGATTCCCGAAGCGCAGGGCAACGGCAACACCGACCGCGGCACACTCGGCGCCATGCTCGGTTTCGCCGTCATGATGTTCCTCGACGTGGCGCTCGGCTAATCATCTGATAGTTAACCGATGGTGACAAGCTGTCAATTTGCATTGCGCTCCGCTCAGGTTTGCGCTATACGTAGGGACGCTTGCAAACAGGAGGAACGATGACGAAAGTCATTTGGATCACAACTTTACTGCTGCTGCTCGGCGCGACCGCCGTGTCCGCGCAGGACAACACGCTCACGGTCGTCGCCCATGACAGCTTTGCCTACACAGAAGAGATACTCGCACAGTTTCAAGAGGAAACGGGCATCACTGTCGAGGTACTGCGTTTGGGTGATGCCGGTACGATGCTCAACCAGCTCATTCTGAGCAAGAGCAATCCGCTCGGCGACGTTGTGTTCGGCGTGGATAACACGTTTTTGAGCCGCGCGCTGAACGAAGACTTATTTATCGCCTACGAATCACCCGCGCTGCAGAGCGTCGACGAGGCGTTCATTGTCGATCCCGACCACAACGTCACCCCGGTCGACTACGGCGACGTGTGCCTGAACTACGATATCGCATATTTCGAGGACAACGGCCTCGCGCTGCCAGAATCGCTCGCCGACCTCACCAAGCCCGAATACAGCGGATTGCTCGTCGTGGAAAACCCGGCCACCTCGTCGCCCGGTCTCGCCTTCCTCATGGCGACCGTCGCCGCGTTTGGCGCAGAAGGCGATTACACGTACCTTGATTACTGGACGGATCTGGTCGCAAATGATGTGGCGATCACCGAAGGCTGGACGGACGCCTATTATGGCGAATTCACCCGTTACGGTGGGTCGCGTCCGCTGGTAGTGAGCTATGCCAGCAGCCCGCCTGCCGAAGTGCTGTTCGCCGACCCGCCGACCGATGTCGCCCCGACCGGATCGATTGTGGCGGATGGCACCTGCTTCCGGCAGATCGAATTCGCGGGCATCCTGCAGGGCACGGATAACCTCGAAGCGGCGCAGCAGTTCATGGACTTCCTGTTGAGCGTCGACTTCCAGGAGGATATGCCGACGCAGATGTTTGTCTTCCCCGTGAATGGCAATGCGGAACTGCCGGAAGTCTTCATTGACTATGCGCAGATTCCAGAAAACCCGGTCGTGCTTGACCCGGCGGACATCGATGCCGGACGCGAAGAATGGATTGAGGCGTGGACGGAAACCGTTCTGCGCTGAGTTGGCTGGGGCGGAACGGGTTGATCCTGCTTCCGCCCGCCTTCCTCCTCATCTTCTTTTTCTATCCTCTGATCAGCCTGTTCGCCGTCAGCCTGACGCCGGACGGTGTGCTCGATCTCAGCGGCTTCGCGGAAATCTTCACGGATGACTACTACATCCGCATCTTCCTGTTCACGACCGGGCAAGCCGCGCTCTCGACGCTGCTCACGGTCGGGTTGGCCCTCCCCGGGGCGTATGCCTTCGCTCGCTTCGACTTCCCCGGCAAGGCACTGCTGCTCTCCGTCTCGACGCTTCCGTTCGTGCTGCCGACAGTCGTGGTCGCGGCGGCTTTCAGCGCGTTGATCGGCGAACGCGGCATCCTCCCGCTCAACCTCGAAGGTACGCTAACGATCATCCTGATCGCCCACGTCTTCTACAACTACGCGCTGGCGCTGCGCATGATCAGCAGTTACTGGGCAACGCAAAGCCCGCGCATCGAAGAAGCGGCGCGGGTACTCGGCGCGCATGGCTGGCGCTTGTGGTGGGAGATTCGTCTCGCGGCGATTCGCCCGGCGATTCTGGCATCGTCAGCGCTGATTTTCATCTTCTGCTTCACCTCGTTCGGCGTCATGCTGATCTTGGGCGGCATTCGCTTCGCCACGCTGGAAGTCGAAATCTACCGTCAGGCCAACAGCCTGCTCAATTTGCAAATCGCCGCCGCGCTGTCGATCTTTCAACTGGCGCTGATGTTCGCGCTCATGCTGGTCTACACGCGCTTGCAGGCCCAGAGCAGCACCGATCTGCAGGCCGCACAGACGGTCGCGCGGACGCCCAAAACGCCGCGTGAAAAGCTGTTCGTCGGGGGCAACATCGCCTTGATGGCGGTACTGCTGTTCGCCCCACTGATCGCGCTCTTGCTGCGCTCGTTCTGGTCGGCGAACGGCTGGACGCTGCAATACTATGCGGCGCTCTCCACCAATGCACGCGGATCGGTGCTATTCGTGCCGCCGCTGGAAGCCGTCGGCAATTCGGTGGTCTACGCGCTGCTGACAACCGTGCTCTCGCTCATTCTCGGCTTGATCGCCGCCTATGGGCTGGCACGGCGTGGTCGGCTCTCCAGCCTGCTTGACCCAATCTATATGCTGCCGCTGGCGACCAGCGCGGTAACGCTCGGCTTCGGCTTTATCATTGCCCTCGACGAGCCTCCGCTCAACCTGCGCACTTCCCGCGCGCTGATCGTGATCGCGCACACGCTGGTCGCCATGCCCTTTGTCGTGCGCAGCGTGCTGCCCGCCCTGCGCAGCATTTCGCCCAACGTGCGCGGCGCGGCTGCCCTGTTAGGCGCATCCCCCACGACGATTTTGCGCCTGATCGACCTGCCGCTCATCGGGCGCGGACTGATCGTCGGGGCGACGTTCGCTTTCGCGGTGAGCATGGGCGAAGTTGACGCGTCGCTGTTCGTCGCGCGTCCCGAAACGCCAACGATGCCGCTGGTAATCTTCCGTCTGCTTGGGCAGCCGGGGGCCCTTAATTACGGTCAAGCGCTGGCTATGAGCGCCATTTTAATGGGCGTGTGCGCGATCAGCTTTGTGCTGATTGAGCGCGCGGCGCGTTTAATGGTCGGAATTTTTTTGGGGGGGCTCCCGGGATGCTGTCAGTGACCGGGATAACGCGCTCGTTTGACTCAACGCCCGTCCTGCGCGGCGTCGATCTGAAGGTCGAACGCGGCGAGATTGTGTGTTTACTGGGCGCGAGCGGCTCGGGCAAATCTACCCTGCTGCGCATCGTCGCGGGGCTGGATCGCCCCGATGCGGGCGACGTGCAGCTGGAAGGCAGATCAATCCTCAAGCAGCCCGTCCACACCCGCGACTTCGGCTTGATGTTTCAGGATTTCGCCTTGTTTCCGCATTTGAACGTCGCGCAAAACGTCGAATTTGGCCTGCGCATGAGACAAATCAAGCCGGGCGAACGTCAACGCCGCGTGAGTGAAGTCCTCGCGCTGGTGAACCTGAGCGGCTTTGAGCGGCGGGACGTAGCGCAGCTTTCCGGTGGCGAACGCCAGCGCGTCGCCTTGGCACGCAGCCTCGCGCCGAGCCCACGCCTCCTCATGCTCGACGAGCCGCTCGGCGCGCTGGACGCCGTGCTGCGCGAACGCCTCATCCTCGAACTGCGCGACATCATCAAGGCGGTGGGCTTGACGGCGGTCTACGTGACACACGACCGTCGCGAAGCCTTTGCGGTCGCAGATCGATTGGCGATCATGGAGTCCGGCATCATCGCCCAGATCGGCACGCCGATGGAAGTGTATCACCGTCCGACGACCGTCTTTGCGGCGCGCCTGCTCGGCTTGGGGAATGTAGTGACGGTGACGGACTGGCGCGATGGACAGGCAAACACGGCGTTAGGCAGCTTCCCGCTCGATCAACGCGCGCCCGCGCTGCTGCTGCATCCGGATGGCATTACGCTGGGTGGAGACGGCAATCTGCGCGGCACCGTGACCGAAGCCGTGTTTCAGGGCGACGCCCTGCAAGTCAGTCTAGAGGTGAATGGCGTACCGCTGGCGTTCAAATACGACTCACGCAGAGTCGAGCAACCACCTCGCCCCGGTGAACCGATTGCCCTCAGCATCAATCCCGCCTACGTGCTGCCACTAAAGAACTGAACTGCGGAGACCGCAGAGAGGACAAAGAGGACGAGGCGTGCCTCGTCCCTACTCGCTTGGCGTCTTTCCGTCTTCGCGTCTTTGCGTTGAGTCTTTTCTTGTTTGCTCTGCGTTCTTTGCGTTCTCTGCGGTTAATTATCCCTTGTCACATCGGCGACGTACTCTTCGAATTTGCCCGCGTTGCATGCATCGACGTAGCGCATGAACTCCCCGCCGCCAATCGGGTACAGCGGATAGCAGGAAGTCGGGTACGCGCCGCGCGGCGCATGCACCAGATGCGTCGTCGCCGGCGCGGGCATCAGGAAGCTGTCAGCCGTGCGTTCAACCCGCTCGACGATGTTTTCGACCGTGACAATCACGGTCTCAGCGAGATAAATCAATTCCATATCCACGCCAAGGTTGTTATTCAGCTTGACGTTACCGCGCGCATCCCCTTCCAGCGCGTGGATCACCACCACATCACAGTGAATGGCCGGGAACGCGACCAGTTCTTCGCCGCTGTACGGGTCGACCACCGTTTTGACATCGGGGCGCAGACGCAGCAAATCCGTACCGATCCACCCCATTGAAGGCATAAATCCCACACCGGCCATCTGGGCGCGCATGCCCATCGCGAGACTCTGCTCTGTCTCTTCGATCACGCGAATTTCGCCGCGGTTCGCCCGCTCGGTGAACATTGGCGCGAGGCCAAACGATTCGAGGCCGAAATAGGCCGAGCGCACCGTCGCCACGCAGCCCGCGCCAACCAGTAAATCGCTCTCAATGCCCGCCGTAAAGCACAACAAGGTCAAGTCTTTGGGGCGCGGCGTGCGGCGCAGCAGCGCCTTGACAAACGCCACCGGACGGCGATACACGGTCATGCCACCGAGCGCCAGCGTCGCGCCATCCGGGATGAGCGCCGCCGCTTGATCCAACGTAATCCACTCTGCCACCGTCTATCCCACCTGTTCTCTACGCTTCTCGGGTCTTGCTGCCGATACAATACATCAACAGCCCGCAACACAACAGATTGAATTACCCACTCGGCCACCCGCTCTCCATCTTTGGTCGGGGAAAGTCGATCCATCTGAAATCGGAGTAAGGGTTAGCTGTCTGTTGGATGAAACCGGGTTGGTAAAGGCGTATAGTTGCCCTTGGAATTATGCACTAGGAAAGAACGAATCATGCTGCGAGTCTTGTTAGCGGTTATTCTGGCGGGGTTGGTGCTCACCGTTGGCGCCTTCGCAGCGGTGAGCGGCGCATCTCAGCCCGCCCTGCAAGTGAGCGTCACGCCGCGCCCCTCGGCGACATTTGCGCCCACGGCTGAACCGACACCCGCCGCCCTGGTTGGCGATCCGGTACGTGGTCAGCAAATCTTCGCGCAGGGCGTCAATGGCGCGCCGCCGTGCTCATCCTGTCACGGCACAAGCGGTGGACGCAACGCGTTTCAGCTTGCACCAAACATGATCGGTCTCGACGAACGCGCCGGTCAGCGCGTCGCCGGGCTGAGCGCGGAAGCTACATTCACCAGAGCATTGTCGAACCAGAAGCTTATCTCGTTCCCGGCTTCCGCCCCATCATGCCCCCAACCTTCGGCGAAACGCTCACCGAGCAAGATATCGCCGACCTAATCGCGTTTCTCCTCACCCTTTAGTCCTGTCAGGGCGGCCCCAGAGCCGCCCTTTTTGATCAGCACTCCCCTGTTCTAGCGTACAATCTACGCATCTCTCACAACACATTTACCGCACATCTGTGCCAGACGCCGTATAATCGAAGTCTGAGAGTTCAGTGGAGTTACCCCATGAAATTGTCAAGTCAACTGCGCGGGCGCTGGCAGCACCTGTCGACAGCCATCATCCTCGCCCTCGTCTTCACGGCCGGCTTCGCCATCGGCAATGGGCGCGGGCTAACTCAGGCTCAAGGCGGCGACACCACGCCCCCCGCCGATGTCCAGCGAGACTTTGAACCGTTCTGGCAAGTGTTCAATCTGATCAAGAGCGATTATCTCGACGAGATCGATACGTCGGTGCTGGTTGATGGCGCGATCAGCGGTATGGTCGACGCGCTCGAAGACCAATACAGCGGCTACATGAATCCGGAAGTCTATGACCTGCTGAACAGCGATCTCGAAGGCGAGATTGAAGGTATTGGCGTCGTCATTCACACGGTCGAAGAAACGGGCGAGATCGAGGTCGTCGGCGTGCTGGAAGGCACCCCCGCGCAGCTCGCGGGCATGATGAACGGCGACATCTTCGTCACCGTGGATGGTCAGGAAGTCGCAGGCATGAACCAGACGGAACTGGCGGTGCTGGTGCGGGGTCCGGCGGGCAGCACCGTCGACATCACCGTACGGCGCGACGATGAATTGCTTGATTTCACGGTCGAGCGGGCGCACATCATCATTCCCAACGTCGAATATGAAATCCTCGACGGCAACTATGGCTACGTCAAGCTGAATCAGTTCACGGCGGAAGCCCGCCATGACCTTGATAACGCGTTTGCCTCCATCGACGTGAACAACTTGAATGGGCTGGTGCTCGACTTCCGCGATAATCCGGGTGGTCTGCTCAGCAGCGCCATCGAAATTGCGAGCGCGTTTGTCGAAGAAGGCACCGTGGTCGTCGAAGATTTCGGCGACGGCAATGCGCAGACCTTCACCGCCAACGGTGATTTCGCCGGCATCACTGTGCCGATTGTGCTGCTGGTCAATGAGAGCAGCGCGAGCGCGTCCGAACTGGTCGCGGGGGCGCTGCAGGATTCGGGCGCAGCGACCATCATCGGCGAGACCACGCTCGGCAAGGGCACAGTGCAGACATGGCATCCGCTCATCAACGGCGGCGGCGTCCGCCTGACGATTGCGCGCTGGCTCACGCCGAGCGGGCGCTGGATTCACGAACAGGGCATCGACCCGGATATCACGATCGAATGGACGCCGGAGAGCTATAACGATCCGAATGATCCGCAGTTGGCAGAAGCGCTCAGCTTCCTGCAAACGCAGGTCGCCGCGCCCGCGCAGTAAATCAGCATTTCAGAGGTCGGGGTGCAGAGTGGTGCACCCCGACGCTTTCCCCTCGTTTGTCAGCCGCCACTTTGCATTCCCTTCGCCCCATGCTATACTGCGAACGCTTTTTATCAGCTAGGAGTTTACGGCATGGAAGCTGCCTTACAGATCGTCTCGATTATTGTTTCAGTGGTGTTGGTTATTCTCGTGCTGATGCAGGCGAAGGGCTCCGGCCTCGGCGACTTGTTGGGCGGCGGCGAAAGCGGCGGCATCACCCGCACGCGCCGTGGTCTGGAAAAGACGCTCTATCAAGTCACCATCGTGTTGGGCTTCGTGTTCCTGATGGTCGCCATCCTTTCATTTGCGCTCAACAACTAACCGCACGAATCCAATTTGTCTTGACAGGTGTTTCGCCCAGCCGGGAAACACCTTTTTTGCGTTGAGGTGAAGTGTCATGCTGCGTGGATTTCGCTGGCAATTGATCGCCCTGCTGCTGGCGGCGGCGCTGTTTGTGATCGGTCTGGTGGTGCGGAGCAGCGATGCGCCCGCCCCCGCCCCGACGGCAACGGCGACCATCGGCGGTGAAGAAGCAGGCATCGCGGCGCTGCCCAGTCCCACCCCAAACCCAACGTCACCGCCGCTGCAAGTGACGCTGACGACGGACGGCGGCACCTACCGTGAAGCGTTGATCGGCACCGTGCAGCGGTTGAACCCGCTGTTCGCCAATCTCAACCCGGTCGACCGGGACATTACCGCGCTCATCTTTGAGGGCTTGACCAAAACCGATGCCTTCGGCGAACCAATTCCGGCGCTGGCCCAAAGTTGGGTAATCTCGGCCGATGGTCTCGAATACATCTTTACGCTGCGGCAGGATGTCCTGTGGCAGGACGGCATCCCCTTCACCGCGGCGGATGTCGCCTACACCATGTCTGTACTGCGGTCGCCGACCTTCCCGGTGCGCCGGAACTCGGCGCGTTCTGGCGCACCATTGAAACCGATCAACTGGGCGACTACCTGATCCGCTTCCGGCTCACGCAGCCGCTCGGCACGTTTCTGGATCGGCTGACCATTGGCATCCTGCCGGAACATGCGCTGCGCGGAACCACCGCCGACGCGCTGGCGACCCATCCGTTTAACCTGGCGCCGATTGGCACGGGCGCCTACCAACTGGATAGCATTCACGCGGACAGTCAGCGCATCACCGGCGTCGAGCTGCGTCTGGCGCCCGTCTACCGCCAGCGACCGGAAGGTCAAACGGGCGTATATGCCCTCGACCGAGTGAGTTTTACGCTCTACGACTCCTTCCAGGCCGCCTATGACGCGCTGGCGGGCGGCGCAGTCGAAGGGTTGGCCGCTCGTGATTGGAACGAGCGCGCGCCGCTGTTCCAACTCACCCTGAACCAAACGAATCTCATCGCCAACAACAGCATCGAACCAACGCTCGGCGCGATCATCTTCAACTGGGTTGCCGACGATTCGCGCTTCTTCCGCGAACAGCGGGTGCGCGTGGCTCTCGACACCGGGCTGGATCGCTCGTCGGTGCTGGATCGCAGTATGTCGAATGCGGCCATTCGCGCCGACAGTCCTATGATCCTCGGCTCATGGGCGTATTCACCCGAGGTCGCACCGCCCGCCTACGATCCGTCGACCGCGCGCGCCCTGCTCCAGCAGGCCTTTGAACGCTTGGAGCGCTTGAACGGCAGCGCTGAGAGCACAGCCGAAGCGACGGCCGCCCCGGAAGGCACAGTCGAATCGGCGGCGCTGTTCACCTTCAGCATCCTCACACCGGATGATCCCGCGCTGGTGCGGTTGACTAATGAAATCGCGACGCAGTGGTCGCAGTTGGGGCTGAACATCAGCATCGACGCGGTTGATCAGGCGACATACGACGAGCGCCTGCGCGCGCACGACTTCGACGCGGCGCTGGTCGAGTACGCGCTCGGTGACAGCGCGGATCCGGATGTGTATGCGTTCTGGCATCAAGGGCAGTACCCGGACGGCTTGAACTACGGGGGCGCGGATGATCGCCGAATCAGCGAACTGCTGGAGCGCGGACGGCGTGAACCCTACGGCATCAACCGCTTACAGGATTACCGCGCGTTCCAGAACATCTTCGTCGAACGCGCCATCGCCATCCCGCTGTATTACCCGGTCTACACCTTTGTCACGCGCTCCAACGTGACTGGAGTGCAGTTGGGTTACCTCGGCACACCCGCCGACCGCTTCCGCAATATTGCCGACTGGAACGTTCAGTAAGAAGCAGACTTAACCACAGAGAACACAGAGGAGGAATGATCAAATTCTCTGTGTTCTCTGCGGTTCATTTATTTATCTTTTCAGCTAGAGCGCGTTTTCCTTCTCTAAAATCTCGCGCAGCAGGTCTTTACGGGCGCTACCGCCGAGCATTTCCAGCTTGCGCACCCCGAGCGGATCGATCACCTCGCGCAGCAGGCGCACTTCTTCCTCGGTTGGGAGCGGCGTCTCGTGAACATCATCAGCGACTTCCAGCACAAAGCCTGTCTTCTTCTTGACCTGCTCGACCGTCACGCCGGGATGCGTCGCAATTAAGCGCATGCGCCCGTGTGCCCAGTCGAACTGCCCCAAATCGCTGAGCAGGTACTTCGGGCCGCTGCCGCGTTTACGCTGCTGGCTGTAGCCCATGCCGCTCACAAAGTCGACCTTTTCGACAAAAGTCACTTTGGAATGCCGCGGCACATACAAATAGGTGTGATCGGAGTACGGCGTCACATCCGGGATGCCGCCCGTCCCCGGCAAGCGCATGCGCGGGTGTTCGTAGTCCTGCCCGAAGGCGATATTGTTGGTATTACCGAGCGCGTCGATCTGCGCGGGACGGAAGAACTCTTTCGGGTTGTACTTTGGCAGCAAGTCGACCGCCGCGGCGACAAAACCCACGTTGATCAGGCCTTTGCCGAGCCAGATATCCTCGATGCGCCCCACGCCGAGCGGAGCCCACTCGTGCGCGATGCTCTGCCCAATCGCGGAGGCGAAAATCACGTGCGGCGCGCGTGTCATCTGCGCGAGGATGAACCCCGCCATCACCAGCGGCGTATTGATCCCCTGCGCCAGCACCTCGCCATCCACCACCTGCCGCGAGATGCATACGCACAGCAGTTCATCAATCGTACAGTCGACCACTTAATCGTCTCCGGGTTCGTCGGACATGCGCACCATGAGCGGCGCGAACTTGCCAAGAATGTCAATCAATTCGCTCTGCGCGGCGATCACCTGTTCAATCGGCTTGTAGGCTTGCGGCGCTTCGTCCAGGCCGCCACCCAGCAGTGTGACGCCGTGCTCTTTCAGGTAGCGGTCGCGTTCCGTTTTGGTGATCGAGTGGATCGCCTGTTTGCGCCCCATCGCCCGCCCCGCGCCATGTGACGCCGAGTTCAACGCGTTGGTGTTCCCCTTGCCGCGTACCAGATAGCCCGGATCGCCCATTGAACCGGGGATGATGCCGAGCACGCCCGTGCCCGCCGGGGTCGCCCCTTTGCGATGCACGAACACCTTGCGCTCGTTCCCCTGAAACCCCGCCGGGGCGGGGATCATTTCAATCCACGCGAAGTTATGGTGGTTTTCGACCGAGAGGATCGCCTTCAGGCCAACCGCCTTCGCCACCCGCTGGTGAATCACCTCGTGATTCGCCGCCGCGTAGCGCCCCGCCAGCTCCATCGAGAGCCAGTATTCCTGCCCCGGCTGCCAGTCGAGCGGCAGCCACGCCAGATGTCGCACGGCAGAGTCGAGCTTGGGGTGCAGTTCCATCGCCAGCTTTGAGTAATGGTTGGCAATTTTGAAGCCTACGGCACGTGACCCGCTGTGCGAGAGCAGCGCAAGGTAGCTGCCCGCCTTCAACCCGGTCTCAGCATCATCCTGCGGCACGGTGAACGCGCCCCATTCGACAAAGTGATTGCCGCTGCCGCTCGTGCCAAGCTGATCGTACGCGCCGTCCTTCAGCGACTTGAGATACTTGGTCGCCTCCCACGTGGGATCATCGAGACGGCGTGTTCATTGCGGTCGTTCCCGGTGAATTTCGCGCCGACGCCGAAGCGCGTCTGCTCCATGAGCGCCTTCTTGAACTGCCCCGGCTTCTGCCCCACCGTGATCGGTGAGATCGGGTAGAGGCTCAGGCGCATCCGGCAGGCGATATCGACGCCGACCGCGTAGGGGATCACCGCGTTTTCGGTCGCCAGAACGCCACCGATCGGCAGGCCGTAGCCGACATGCGCGTCCGGCATAAGCGCCCCGGCCACGCTGATCGGCAAGCGCATCGCCGCGTCCATCTGCGCGATGGCGCTTCGGATCGATGTTGTCTGCGCCCCAAACCTGATAGGGCAGCGGTTGGGCGCGCAGATCGTCTTGGTGCTCCATTGTGGGTTTTCCGTGTTACAATTTTTCAGGTGCGGGTTAGTGTACACCTATTCCAGTCAATTTAGGAGATGCGTATGTCTCTCGTGACCACCCTGCGACAAGCGGATATCTTCTACGAACTGACCCCCACACAGTTGGAGCTCGTCGCGTCGATTTGTACCGAGGTCACGTACAACCAAGGCGATATCATCTTCGAAGAACAGACCAACGGCAGCGAAATGTATGTCATTGCCAGCGGCGAAGTCGAGATTCAGATCAACCCGGCACTCATCGACAAGGTCGGTGTGAGCGAACCGCAAACGATCAGCGTGCTGCGGCGCGGGCAGTCGTTCGGGGAGATCGCGCTGGTGGACGAAGGACTGCGCTCGGCGCGCGCGCGCGTGGGTCAGCCGGACACGCACCTGATCATCATCCCGCGTGAACAACTGATGTATCTGTGCAGCACCTACCCGCAAATGGGTTTTCGCCTCATGCGCAACCTCGCCGCCGATCTCGCGATGAAGATTCGCAACACCGATCTCAAAGTGCGTGAGTATCTTCTGTGGCGGCAGCGCCAGTAACCAAAGAAACCGACCAACAACCTATGCTCTATCCCATCATCCTCGTCATCGTGTGCCTGCTCATCGGGTTGTCGAAAGGCGGCCTCGGCGCGGCGCTGGCTGTGCTGGCCGTCCCACTGCTTAGTCAGGTGATGCCCGTCAGTGCTGCCCAAGGCGTTGCCCTCCCCCTACTCATTGTCGCCGATTGGTTCGCGCTGTGGGCGTACCGCGGCACGTGGAACATGCACTACATCTGGCGCACGATTCCATTTGCGACCATCGGCATCGTGGTCGGCACGGCCTTGCTCACCGGCCTGCCCAATCAAACGCTCAAACATATTGTGGCGCTGTTCACGCTGTTCTTCGTACTCTACCGCCTTTTCGGTGACCGCCTGATGACCGCCGAATATCAGCCGCGCACGTGGCACGCCTACTTTGCAGGCGCTGTCTCCGGCCTCGGTTCGGCGTTGGCCAACGTCGGCGGGCCGCCGTTCACGGCTTACATGCTGCTGCAGAAGCTGGAACCGCTGCCGTTCGTCGGCACGATTACCCTGTTTTTCGCCATCGTTAACGCGCTCAAGCTCCCCGGCTTGATGATCGCCGGAATCTTCGACTTCAGCCGCCTGCTCAGCATGATCTGGGTGCTGCCCGTGCTGCCCATCGGCGTCTGGATCGGCCGCTACGTGATCAAGCGCATCAATCAGCGGGTGTTCGAGCGCTTCATGCTCGTCATGCTGGTGCTCACCGCGCTGATTCTATTGTTCGGCTGACAGGCCGCGTGCGCGGCTGTTGCCCTCGGTAACTCCATAAGACATGCATTAGTGTTTATACATTTGCCGATGTACCGCTTCAACTCCTCACTATAATGACGAATTGTATTGCGCAATTCGTATTGTAAGGAGGCAAAGATGCGGAAATTTGGATTCGTGTTACTGCTGCTGACCCTGCTGACCGCGTTCGCGGTGACCGCTCAGGAAATCACCACCGAACCCACCGCCGAAGTCACCGTCGATCTGAACACCCCCACCCCGCAGGTGGATGCAACGACCGCGCCTGACGCCGCGCAAACCACCCCGCAGGCGACCATGGAAATGGAAATGAGCACCGAAGCGACGGCGGAAGCGCTCACCGACGAGCGCGTGCATGTCCGCTTCGCGCACTTCGCGCCGACAGCGCCCGCCGTCCAGATCAGCCTGAACGGCGAGGTGCCGGAAGAAACCGCGACCCTCGAATACCCGTCCATGTCGGATTGGATGAGCTATGACGCGGGAACGCTCAGTCTGGAAGTCATGACCACGGGTGACGGCGGAACAACCGTGCTCGGCCCCACCGACCTCAGCTTGAGCGTCGGCACGTGGCAAACGATTGCTGTCATTGACAGCGGCACTGATGGCACTTTGAATGCGATCATCGTGCAGGAAGCCTACGACGATCCGCTGCCGGGGACGGGCGGCTTGACCTTCCTCAATGCGTTGGCGGGCAGCAGCGCTGTTGACCTGAATCGTGATGATGTGGTGTACTTCGCCGCGCTCGACTTCCCCAACTCCGAGGGCGGCATCTTCTTCTCGACGCTGATGGCCGATTCCGGCACGTATGACTTCCGCGTGAGCGCTAACGACGACCCGGCAACCACGCTGGCCGAAGCATCGCAGCAGGAACTGGAAGAAAACGCCTACACCTTCATGGCGTTGATCGGCACGCCTGACGCGCCCGAGCTGTTCGTCGACGTGACCGACCGTTCGGAAGTCGCCATCGAACTGGGACTGCTGCCCGAACCCGGCACGCTGCTGGATGCGCTCAGCGCAGACGATAACCTCACCGGGTTGGAAAGCGTGCTGGCGTCCAGTGGGCTGCTCGACACGTTGAACGCGGAGGGGACGGAATACACCATCTTCGCCCCGGCTAACTTCGCGCTCGACGAGGTCGATATGAGCGGCATGACGCCCGAACAAATCGATCAGGTGCTGCAGAGCCATGTGGTCGAGGGCAAGCTGACGTCGCGTGATCTGCTCAATGGCGAGCCGATCACGACGCTGGCGGGGACGCCGCTGGAAGTGACGGTCGAGGGTAACAACATCTACGTCAATGGGGTGCAGGTGATCGCCGTCAACATCCCAGCGACCAACGGGGTGATTCACATGCTCAACGCCGTGCTGCCGCAGGGCGAAATGGCGCAGTAAGAGCAACCTCGGACTTCTCGGGATTGGGGGGGCGCCCCTCTCCCCTGGGAGAGGGGAGGCTGAAAGGAAGCCGCGCCATTCCGCCTCTCCGAGCGGAGAGGGGGTGAGGGGGTGAGGGGGTGAGGGGGTGAGGGGGGTGAGGTTATTCTTTCACCAAGCGCACGAACTTGCGCTTGCCGACCTGCAGCACAGCGGGGAGCATGTCTGGCGACACGACCACCGCGATATCGGTCACAGGTTGATCGTTGAGGCGAATGCCATTCTGCCCCATTAGGCGCTTGGCTTCCGCGCCGCTGGCGACCATGTCCAGCCGCCGCAGAATATCGATCACCTTCTCGGTCGCAATCAGCACCGACTCGGGAATGTCTTCCGGAACCCCGCTTCCCATCCCACGATGTGCTTCATCCCACCACTTTTGCGCGCCCTGCGCCGCCGCCGGGCTGTGGAAAATCGAGACGATTTCGCCAGCGAGGCTCATCTTGGCGTTGTTCGGATGAATCGAGCCGTTCGCTAGGCCTTGTTCCAGTTCACGCAGGCGATCTGGCACCCACCCAAGCACGAGCTTGTGATAGATCAGCATGGCCTTGTCGGGAATGCTCATCACCTTACCGAACATATCTTCGGGCGTGCTCAGCAGCGGGATGTGATTGCCGAGGCTCTTGCTCATCTTAATCTCGCCGTCCGTCCCCGGCAGGCTTTCGCCCATGATGATGGCGATCTGCGGCTTCTGCCCCATGCCCTCTTGCAGTTTTCGTCCCGCGACGAGGATGTTGAACAATTGATCCTGCCCGCCGATCTGCACATCGGCTTCCTGCGCGACCGCGTCGTAGCCCTGCATCAGCCCGTAGAACATCTCATGCAGGTAGATCGGCTGCCCAGCATCGAGGCGCTTGGCGAAGTTCTCGCGCACAAGGAACTGCTGCACCGTGAAGTTGCTCGCTAAGCGGATGATATCGGCGAAATCCAGCGTCGACAGCCATTCGTCGTTGCGGCGAATGCGCGTCAGGCTCGGGTCAAGAATCTTGAAGGCTTGTTCAGCATACGTACGCGCGTTGATCTCCACCTGTTCACGCGTCAGTTGATCGCGCACCTTGTCCTTGTCAGACGGGTCGCCGATCAAGCTGGTGAACGTGCCGATCAGGAAGGTCACATCGTGGCCGAATTCCTGAAACTGGCGCAGCTTACGCATGGTGATGGTATGGCCGAGGTGCAAATCCGCCGTGCGCGGGTCGTAGCCGCAGTATACGCGCAGGGGGCGGCCTTCTTTTTCCGCGTCGACTAAGCGTTGGCGCAGTTCGCGGCGCATGGTTTCTTTGGTTTGCGGGTCGCCATATTCCGCGCCTGACATCAGAATGTCAACCTGCTCGTCAAGCGTTTTAGTGGGTGTCGAAGTCATCGTAAGTTCCTAGACAGAATGGATGAACGTGACACTAGTATATAGCACTGGCGTAACAAAAATAAACGCCGGGTCAGGGTTGACCCGGCGTTCCGTCTGCTGTGGACGGTCTACCTGATGGGCATGTACAGGTCGAGCACCATCTCCGCCGGAGCGACCTCCGCGCCGACGCGGATATGTTCTTCCAGCCACTGATGCGCCGCATTCTGGAAGCCGCTGGCCTCGCGCCACTTGACGAATTCCTGCCATGTCGGCGCGATGTTGTCCACGCCAGTCACGCGTGTCACCGCGTATTTACCGCCACTGAACTGCTTGATTTGCGCCACGTTATCCGCTTGCACGTCCGCGCCCACCGTGATCCAGACTTCGTAGCCGTACTGCGGGCTGCCCACCGACGGGCTGGGGTTGTTGAACCCGAACAGGCGGTGCGGCTGCTCAAACAGGTGATGCTCACCCGCCCACGCGAACATCTGATTCCACGCCAGCATTTCCGGTTCCGTCCCATAGCCGAGCACACTGGCCACGCGCAAAGGTTGCAGTTCGACGATTCGTACGTCCATGAGCTGTTCTCGCTTTCTTGTCGAGCGTTCCGTCATTCGATCGCTCTATGACACATAGTACGGCGCAAAGATGACACCCTCTGTCAGCTTTTCACGGTAGTCTAGGAGCAGGATCGACAGAGGGGTAAACATGCGCGCTGATCGCCTGATTAACCTGATTCTGCTGCTGCAAACTCGGGGCACAGCTACCGCACAGGAATTAGCCGACGAACTCGGCGTGTCGAAACGCACGATCTACCGCGACATGGATACGTTGGGCGAACTCGGGGTGCCGATCTACGCGGATTACGGTGTCACGGGCGGCTATCACCTGCTCGAAGACTATGGCGGTGAGCTCAACGGGCTGACGCGCGACGAACGCGGTTCGCTGCTCATGCTCAGCGTACCGGACGCGCTCGCCGAACTGGAAGTCGGGCAAAAGCTCAAGACTGCTTTGCTCAAGCTGTACACCTCCGTGACGCAGGGGCGACCGCCGCGCATTCTGCTCGATTGGACGTGGTGGGGGCAGCGCGAGGCGACTAAGCCGCATCTGCGCGCGCTCTACGACGCCGTGCAAACAGACCGACAGGTGCACATCCGCTACCGCCTGTGGGGGCATGTGCCGATTGAGCGCTTGATCGATCCGTATGGGCTGATTTTCAAGGCAGGGGTTTGGTATGTGATCGCAAGCAGCGGTGCAAGTCTCCACCATTACCGCCTCGGCGATCTGGACGATGTTCAGGTGAGTGTCAGCCGGTTCAACCGCCCCGGCGATTTCGATCTGGATGCGCACTGGCAAGCGATCTGCGCCGAGGCCGAACTGCCACCACCCGCTTTTGAGGTAGCACTGCGCGCGTCACCCGCGCTGCTGCGCGCCTGGACACAGCCCTATACCCTGATTCGGAACGAGGATGAATCAACTATCATCAGCTTGGCGCTGGAGAGCTTCGAAGCAGCGCTGAGGTTAATTCTGCCATTGGGCGGCGCAGTCGAGGTGCTGGCACCAGAAGCCCTGCGGCTCACGGTGCAGGACTACGCCGCCCAGATTTTACGCCGATACGGTCACGCTGCGCCGACGATCATGCGACCTTCATGACCTTGTCGATCTTGAAGCGGATGATCATCATGTCGAGCGTGGTCCGCCAGAGTTCGATGTCCTTGTCGGCCTGCGGGTTTTCCTCATAGCGGTAAGTCATCTGCTTGAGCCAGCGGTAATCGGGGTCTTCCTCGTTAGAGCAACGCCCTTTGAAGCTATAGCCGACGCCTTCGACCGAGTCGCCGCCCATCGTGAGCGACGCTTTCGGGTTAGCCGCAATATAGTCGATCTTCTTGGTCTTGCGGTCGCTGATGATGATGATATCGTCGCCATCCACATCAAACCAGAGCGGCACACTGTGCGGATAGCCATTCGGGTCGATCACGGTGAGACGGGCAATCAAGGGTTTCTTCAGAAATTCGCGGACTTCGTTAGACAACATGAGTTTATTTCCTCTTCAATTGCTGCGCGCGATGCGAAAACCGCGCGTGTTCGAGATCATAGAAGCATCATAAAAACCGCGCAGCCCCACACGCAAATACTCATAGTGGATGAAATAGAACGCGCCGCCACGCAGCGTGCGCTTGACACGCAGTTCGGTGAGGTCAGTTTTTCCTGTCTCCCACGAGTTCAGGCACCATTCCCACACATTCCCAGTGAGATCCAGCACATCGAACACGCTGGCGCCAGCCGGGTACTGCGTGACTGGCGTGGTCGAGCTGGCTTTCCAATCTTTGCCCACGCTGGTGTTACACAGTGCCGGGTCGAAAGTATCTCCCCAGGGGTATTTGCGGTGATCGTCGCCTTCAGCGGCGCGCTGCCACTGCTGCTCGGTCGGCAGCATAATCGGTTCGCCGGTCGCGCCGCTCAGCCAGCGGCAAAACGCTATCGCATCGTACCAGCACACATTCGAGCGGGGGTGATCCGGCAGTGCGTCAAACGCGGGCGCTGGTGGATCCGGAAAATCTGCGTGCCACCCATTGCCGCCAGCGGAATAGTTCCACCACTCCGGGTTGCGCCAGCCGTTCGGGGCGTCGACAAACACCTGAAACTGCGCGTTTGTGATCGGGTATTTGCCCAGATAGAAGGGTTCGACCAGAAACGGCATCGGCTTGTCGAACGATCCACCAGCTTCGATGGTCACTTCACCGGAGGGAATCGCGCACCATTCGAACGGTTCACCAAGCAGCTTGCCGGTCTGTGACTGTATCGGCGCTGGCATTTGGCCAAAACGCAGTGCTTGGGTTGCGGTTGTCGAAGGCGCGTTGAGGGCTGCCATGAATTGCTGCTTACGTCGCTCCAATTCCGTGTAGAGCTTCGTCATGGCGGTCGTGAAATCAACGTTCAGGAATTCAACATACTGTAATCGATGCAGTTGAAAATGAATCTTCGCGGGCTGCCAGTAAATGGGAATGACGGGCTTCTGCGTGTCGAGAAAGTACTGCCATTCATCCTCAACATTCGTTGAAGCCATCGAGTCGGGCGAAATGATGACCAGCATCATCTCACAATTGTCGAGCGCTTCCTGAATCGCCGTGCTCCACTTCACGCCCGCCTGTATTTCGGCAATATCAATCCACACATCAAAGCCGTTTGCTTCCAGTTCAGCGGCGAGTTTTTGGGCGAAGGCCTGATCATCGCGACCATAGCTAATAAACAGCTTCGTCATTATTCTTTGTCCACGTAGTCCACTGCAGGCTTGTGATTATACAGATTCGTTGCTCATCAAGGCAAAGTAAAAGCGCGGAACCTGGTGGGATTCCGCGCTTTTACTTAAGGAGGAGGAGAGATGTACGTTAAGCGACAGGTGCTGCCGTTTCGATTGTGAAACGGATAAGCGTCAAATTGGGATTAGACAGCCATTCGGCGACATCGAGCTTGACCTGACGGTCGCCTTCATAACGATTGGCGATCCGCTTGAGGGTCTGGTAATCGGGCTTGCGCTCGATCATGATTTCGCCCGTGAACACATACCCTTCGGCTTCGCAGTTCGTCGCGCCGATGATGACCGTGCCCCGGCTGCGCGCAAACTCGACAGATTGGTTGTTGCGGTGGCTGATCAGCAGTAGGTCGCCACCCTCCACATCGAACCACAGCGGGATCGAATGGGGGAAACCGTCATGGTCAATGACGGACAGCGTGGCGGTCAACGGCTTAAGCAAGAACTGCCGAACGGGTTCGGTCAGGACAATGCTCGGAGTGTCAATCACAGAAGTCTCCTCAGGAGTACTTGCCGTCCAGCGCCGGAACGCCGGGTTACTTATGTGTTTACAAAACTCATTGTACTCCCGACCACCGCCGCAAAAAACCGACATACGTCACCTTGATCGGGGGCAATTGCTCCCAATTTCACAAGGTGGTCTTCACGAACGCATCCCCTACAAAAAACATCGGTCGCAGACTATAATTTCAGTGAAATGTACGCCCCTTCACAAGGACTTATGATGAAACCGATGACCAGCGCCGAGGCGCGCAAGGCATTCTTAGACTTTTTTGCAGAAATGAAACATCAGGAAGTGGCGTCCTCGTCGCTGGTGCCATCCAATGACCCGACACTGCTGTTCACCAACGCGGGCATGGTGCAGTTCAAGGATGTGTTCCTTGGGCTGGATTCGCGCCCGTATTCCCGCGCGACCACCTCGCAGAAGTGTATGCGCGTGTCAGGTAAGCACAGTGACTTAGAGAACGTCGGCCCGTCGCTGCGCCATCACACCTTCTTTGAAATGCTCGGCAACTTCAGCTTTGGCGACTACTTCAAGCGCGACGCGATCAAGTATGCTTACCTGCTGCTGACCGAAGTCTACGGTCTGCCCAAAGAACGCCTCGCCTTCACCGTCTATCAGAACGACGACGAAGCTTATGACATCTGGGTCAAAGACATGGGCGTTGACCCCAAGCGCGTGGCGCGTCTCGGCCCGAAGACGAACTTCTGGCAGATGGCGGAAACTGGTCCGTGCGGCCCCACCAGCGAACTCCACTGGGACAAGTACCCGGATCGCGGCATCGACGACATCATCCCGTCGCTGACCAAGGAAGATGATCGCTTCCTCGAACTGTGGAACCTCGTGTTCATGCAGTTCAACCGCACGCAGGACGACCCGGATCATACGGGTGCGTTCGATGTGCCGCTGCCCAAACCCGGCGTCGATACCGGGATGGGTCTGGAACGCGTGCTGAGCGTCGTCAATGGCGTGCTCTCCAACTATGAAACCGACCTCTTCCTGCCAATTTTCGCAGCCACGCAAAAACTCACGGGCGACAGCGACGAGCAGCGCGACGCGAACATCGTGCCCTACCGCGTCATCGCGGATCACCTACGCGCGGCGGTCTTCCTGATCGCTGATGGCGTGCTCCCTGGCGCGAAAGGCCGCGACTCGGTCTGCCGTCTGGTCATCCGGCGCGCGTCGCGCTTCGGCTCCAAGCTCGGCTTTGACAAGCCGTTCCTCGGCGGGCTGGTCGACGCGGTGGTCGGTATCATGGGTGCGCAGTACCCTGAACTGGTCGAGCGCCGTGACGCGATCATCAAGGTCATCACGCAGGAAGAAGAACGCTTCCGCCGCACGCTCGACCGCGGCTTAACCGAACTCGAAGAAGAACTCGACCGCCTGCAAAGCGCTGGTCAGACCTTGCTGAGCGGCGACAAAGCCTTCTACCTGAAGGCGACGCTCGGCCTGCCGATTCAGGTGACCAAAGACATCGTCGAAGAGCGTGGTTTCACGGTCGACGAAGCGGGCTTCAAAGCCGCGGAAGAAGCGCATTCGCTCGCGAGCGGCGGCGGTCAGGCGATGGGCACCATTGCCAGCGCGGACGCCTACAACGACACGCTCAACGCGCTCAAGTCGTCGGGCGCGCTGGCGTCCAGCGGCGTGATCTACACGCCCTACACCGCCTCCCCGGTCGATGAGCCCGTCGTCGCGCTATTTGTGGACGGTCGCCCCGTGCAGGATGCGCTCGTCGGCGACAAAGTCGAAATCGTGCTGCCCAAGACGCCGTTCTACGTTGAGGCGGGCGGTCAGGTGAGCGACATGGGCGTGATTAGCGGCAAGGGCTGGCGTGTCGAAGTCGAAGACATGCGCCGCCCGGTCGGCGGTTTGATCGTGCACGTCGGCGAAGTCGTCGAAGGCACGCCGAAGGTCGGCGACGCCGCCCACGCACAAATCGATTTCGAACGCCGCGGCGATATCACCCGCAATCACACCGCGACCCACCTGCTCCACGCAGCGCTGCGCCGGCATCTCGGCACGCACGTCCAGCAGCGCGGTTCGCTGGTCGCGCCGGATCGTCTGCGCTTCGACTTCGCGCATGACAGCAAAGTCACGCTGGAACAGATCCGCGAGGTCGAGACGGAAGTCAACGACTACATCCTGAAGAATTATCCCGTGCTGACCGTCGAAAAGTCGCTGGCCGACGCCCGCGCGGAAGGCGCGATGGCGCTGTTCGGCGAGAAGTACGGCGAACGCGTGCGCACGGTCACCGTCAAGAAAGAAGATGACCGCTACAGCTATGAACTGTGCGGCGGCTGCCATGTGAGCGAAACCGGGCAGATCGGCGCGTTCATCATCACCGCCGAAGGCAGCGTAAGCGCGGGCATTCGCCGCGTCGAAGCGCTGACCGGGCACGGCGCGGTCGAATACATCCAGCGCAGCATGAATACACTCGGTCAGTTGGCCGCGCAGTTGAGCACGTCGCCCGATCAGGTCGGCGACCGGATCGCCGCGCTGCAAAGCGAACTCACGACGGCCAAGAAGCAGGCGGCGGCGCTCCAGCGCGAACTCGCCAAGAAGAGCTTCGACGTGCTGGTGAGCAGCAATCTCGAACAGATCAACGGCGCGCAGGCGCTCATCGCCCGCCTAGACGACGTTCCGCCGGATATGCTGCGCGAAGTGTCGGACTGGTTCCGCAACGCGGTCAAGAGCGGCGTGATGGTCATCGGCAGCGTGATCGATGGCAAGCCGCAATTGGTCGTCGCCGTGACGGATGATCTCTCCAAGCAGGGCTATCACGCGGGCAATCTCATCAAGGGGATTGCAGCGGTGGTCGGTGGTGGCGGCGGCGGGCGTCCGACGATGGCGCAGGCCGGTGGCAAAGACGCGGGCAAACTGAATGAAGCCCTCGACACGGCCCGTCAGTTAATCGCTGCGGCGGGCGGATGAAGGCCGAATTTCTCCAGCTCGAAACGGGTGAGGATGTCGCGAGTATCCGCGACCGCCTCACCTTTTTGCGCGGGCAGCGGGTGCTGTTGATCTGGCCAGAAAACGGCACCGCGCTCACCCGTAAGCTCGATCTCGTGCTGGTGCAGCGGGAAGCGATGCGCCTCGCGATTCGCCTTGCGCTCATCACGCACGATGCCGTCGTGATTCGGCACGCGGCGGAGCTCAACATCAGCACGTTTGAAACCGTCGGCCAGAGCGAACGCGGTAAGTGGAAGCGTGGACGCTCCAAAGTCTTCACCACGCGCTTTCAACGCCCCAAAGACGAACCTGAAGCCGAAGAACTGCGCCAGTACGCCAGCCGCGTGCTGGTTGACGACGAGCCGCGCAGCGTGAAGATTCGCCGCGCGATTGGTCGACTGATCGCGCTGTTGCTGTTAGTGGGCGTGCTGGTCGCGGTGGGCATCGTCGTGCTACCCAGCGCCACCATCACCGTGACGCCGGCGCAGGAGCGCCTGCAAATCGACGCGATCATCACCGCCGACCCCGAACGCGCGGGCGGCTTCCCCGATGTCGAAAACGGCAGCATCCCGGCCATCAGCCTGATCGCGCAGATCGAAGAACGCGCCACTATCGAAACGACGGGCGCGCAGGACTTGCTCGACACGACCGCCACGGGCAGTGTGATCTTCATCAACCGCACCAACCAGAACATCACCATCCCGGCGGGGCAAGTCGTCGCCACCAGCGCGGGCACCACGATTCGCTTCCGCACCACTGCCGAGACGACCGTCCCGGCGGGGATCGGCCTGCAGATCGAAGTCCGGGTCGAAGCGGAGGCGGCGGGCAGCAGCGGCAACGTCGACGCTAACCAAATCAATACGGTCGTCGAGAACGACGACCTCGCGCCGCGCGTGGAAGTGCGCAACCTCGCGCCGATCACGGGCGGCGAGGATCGGGCCGTGCGCGCCGTCAGCACGGACGACCGCGACCGCCTGATCGCCATTCTGCGCCAGCAGCTGCAAGACCGCGCCTACACCGAAATGCTCACGCGCATCGACGAATCACAGTTCCTGATCCCCGAAACCGTGCGCATCAGCGAAGAACGCACGGACTGGATGACCTTTGATCACGAAGTCGGTGATGTAGCCGATTCGCTCTCGCTCACGATGCGCGTCATCGTCGCGGCAACGGCGGTTGACGAGCAAACGGCGCAGCAGGTCGCCTTTGCGCGGCTGGCGGGTCAAATCCCGGCGGGGCGCTCGCTGCGACCGGAGACCATCCTGTATGAGCGCGGCGCGGTGACGAGCTTTGAGGCGGATGGGCGCGTGATCTTCAACCTGGCATGCAGCGCGCTCGCCGCCCAGCAGATCAACTATGGTGAGTTGGGCAACCAGTTAGCCGGGCGCACGCCCGAGGAGGCGCTGCAAACGCTCACGACCTCGCTCGACCTCGCTGAAGGCACCGTCCCGCAAATTAGCATTACCCCTGAATGGCTGCCGCGCCTGCCGCTGCTGCCCGTGCGCATCCAAATCAAGACGCAGAGCCCCGGCGTATGACCGAACGGTCAATCGCGGGGCGACTGCTCGGGCTGGATCATGGTCTCGCGCGGATCGGCGTGGCGCTCAGTGACACGACAGGGTTGGTCGCCAAAGAACTGGCGATCATCGAGCGCAAGTCCAAGCGGGAAGATTTCGAGAAGATCAACCGCTTGGCGGCGCAGCAGCAGGTGATCGCCTTCGTGATCGGCCTGCCGACCGATCTCGACGCGCCCGAAGACAAGTTCACGCAAGCGGACAAAGTCCGCAACTGGGTGAAAGCCTTCGAGGTCACAACGACCCTGCCGATCATCCTATGGGACGAGCACATGACTACCGTCGACGCCAGCGAAATCGCGCGGCGGCAGGGGCGCAAGCTGCGCGATCACGTCGACGATCTCGCCGCCCGCGTCATGCTGCAAAGCTATCTCGATGCTGTCCGCGATGGCTTAGCCGAGCCGCCGGATCAACCTCCCCCCCCGGATCCCTCTCCAGAGGGACAGGGGGAGTAGAGCGTGTCGGTACTAGCTTCCACTCAGAGAAGCTCACCTGAGACGAGAGGCAAAAGGCAGGTCGGCTCCTGTCCCTCTCCCCCCGCAGAGGAACGGCTTGCGCAGCAAGCAGGGTGAGGTTAGCCCTTGATCACCCGCTCGTAGAATTCGACTGTATCCCGCGCGATCTCTGACCAACCGAAATCCAGCGCCAGCGCCGCCGCCCCCTGTTTGAGCCGCACCCGCAGCTGCGGCGACTCGTACAGGCGGTGCAGCGCATGCGTCAGCGCATGCGGATCATCCGGCGTAACGAGCAGCAGGTTGTCCTGATTTTGGAACGTCGGAATATGCACGCGGGGGATCGTCGTCACGGTTGGGCAGCCATAGCGAATCGCCGCCATCAGACTGCCTCGGCGGTAGGATGCCCCATCCGCGAACGGAAGTACGACTGCGTCCGCCGCCGTCAGATACGCGCCGATAACCGTGTCGTCTTCGATGTAGCCGAGTCGGTGAATGTAGGGCGCGAGCTCCAGCCGTTCGATCAGCCCGTCGATCTCTTCCATATAGGCGACGTTCGTCGGGTCGCTTGACCCGGCATTACCGATCATGATCAAACGCGCGGGCACATGCTCGGCGCGCAATTTGGCGACGCACTTGAGCAGGGGTTCCAGCCCTTTGCTGCGGTTGATCAACCCGAAGTACGCCAACAGAAAGTCGCCATCTCCGGCTCCAGCCTGCCGCCGCCACTCCACCGCGTCGAAATCATCGGCCAGCGGCTTGAGGATATTGCTGCCAATCGGGATGAGCGCTGTGCAGGGCAAATGCCCGATCTTGAGCGCGTCCTCGTGATTGGTGGCGATCACTCCATTCGAGGACTTCGCCAGATGCGCGACGATCCAGTCCCGCAGCCGCCCAGCCTTCGGGAACAGATAGGGAAAGCGCAGGTCGTGGAAGGTTGTCACCACGGGCGTACGTCCGATGACGTCGGGCAAAAAATGCACAATCGGCGACATATCGAACGCGGCAGTCTGGTACTGCAGGTTGACGACATCGACGCCACGCGCCCACGCCCGAATTGCGCCAAGACTGCGCACATCCCATGTACCAATTAGCGGGTCTAGGTGAATCGCTGGCTCATCTTCAGTCGAACCAACGCGGGACAGCACATGAACCTCATGTCCCAAGGCAGCGACGCTGTGCGCGAGAATCCGCGTGTAGGCGCCGATCCCGCCTTGCATCGGCGGGTATTCCCCGGTGATCAGCCCAACGCGCATCAGGTCACCTTCAAGCCGGAACGCAGTACCTGCGCGTAGGCCTGCATGCGTCCGCGGCGCAGTTCCCGCTTGTGCCCAATCAGGAATTTGCCACTTTCTTCGATGAGTTGGATCGCATAGTTGAACAGCAGGAACAGGCGCAGCAGATGCGCCAGCAAAGCACCATGATACTTGCGAAAGTAGCGGATTTTGCTCTGCTGGAAGTAGATGTGCGACCGCGCGACCATCTGTTCCGTGCTTTTGCCGCCGTGATGCACGATGTGCGCGTCGCCCAAGTAAACAACCTTCCAGCCCGCGTCTTTGGCGCGCTTGCACCAGTCGAGCTCTTCGGAGTACATCACGTAGCCCTCGTCCAGCCCGCCGATCTGCGCGTAGACTTCGCGCCGTGCTAGCAGTGCCGATCCCTGCACCCAATCGACCTCGCGGGTGGCGGTCTCCGGCGTGCCATCTATGACGTAGTAATAGTCGAGCAGATGCTTCGGGGCGTGCGGCTGCAGCCACGTGCTCTCGACAAAGCCGATCAGCGGCGTGGGAAAGCGCCGCCGTGTCGACTGCGTCGTGACGCGGTCGCTGTTGTAGGTGTGCGGCCCGACAATACCCACCTCGGGATGCGCATCCATATAGCGCACGAGCACGGGCAGCGCATCGCCCACAATTTCCGTATCCGGGTTGAGCAAAAAGTGATAGCGACCACCTGCCGCCGCCAAAGCGATGTTATTGCCGCGCGTATAGCCGACATTTTCGCTCTGCGCCAGCACGGTGACTTGGGGGAAACGTTCACGCAGCACGGCGACGGTATTGTCTCGACTGGCCAGATCGACGACGATGATTTCGAAAGTGAGGTCGCCCTGCCCCGCCAGAATGGTCTCAATACAGGTGACGAGCAGGTCGGCGACGTTCCAACTGACAATGAGGATGCTTAAATCGATCATGCAGAAATTTTACCAATGATTTTCAATTGAGCGGAATTTTGATTACATGTGCGGCGCATTCTAGGGTTGTAGTCGAATGGACATAGGAGATCAAGACAATGAACGCGAAGAAATTCGGTGTGACGGTGGTTCTGGTTGGGGCATTGGCCGGTGGCGCGCTGGTGGCACAGGCGCAGGAGAACCCCCCTCCGGCAGATCCGCAGGCGCAAGACGGACAACCGGGACCCATGGGTGGCCGCGGCGGCCGCGGCGGACAGATGGGCGGCGATCAGCGCGGCGGGCGCTTGGGGGAAGATCGCCAGATCTACTTGATGCAGGCGGTCATGGATGCCACGGGCCTGAACCTCATTGAAGTCAGCACGCAGGTGCGCGACGGCGCGACGCTGGGCGAAATCGTCACGGCCAACGGCGGCTCGATTGACGCAGTCGTCGCCGATGCGGTCGCCGGAGCAACGGAAGCGATCAATCAGGCGGTCGCCAATGGTCGCCTGACGCAGGAACAGGCCGATCAAGCGCTGGCGCGGATCACCGATGTGTTCACTAACGTTCTGACTGGCGAAGCGCGCGATCAAGCGTTGAATCGCGTGATGGATGTCGGCATCGTGCAGTTGGCGGCGGAACAGACCGGTGTGAATCCGCGTGATCTCGCGCAGCAGCTCCGTGATGGCGCGGCGCTCGCAACCATCCTCACCGATAACGGTGTCGATGTGACCGCCTTCGTGACCGAAGCGACCGAACGAGCGCAGGCGCGGATCAATTTGCAGGTGGCGGAAGATCGCATCACGGCGGAACAGGCGGCGGAGCTCATGGCGCAGTTCAGCGAGCAGTTGAACACGCTCCTGAATGCGACGACACCCGCGCTGTAAGCACCGCTCGTAGATCAAATATCCGGACGAGGCTTGGCCTCGTCCTCTTTGCGTTCAGTTCGATGGCTGCCCGGGGAGCCGGAATAAGCGCTCGGCATTGGCGGTCGTCGTGGCGGCAAACTCGTCCAGCGTCAACCCCTTGAGCGCCGCGATGCGGTCGGCGACGAGCGCGACATAGGCGGGCTCGTTGCGCTTGCCGCGATGCGGCACGGGGGTGAGGTACGGACCGTCTGTTTCGACCAGCATCCGGTCGAGCGGCGCTGCCAGCGCCACACGGCGTAACTCCTCCGCATTTTTGTAGGTCACCGGGCCAGTGAAACCGAGGTAAAAGTTGATCGCCAGCGCGCGCTCGGCGATGCTCGGCGGCGCGGAGAACGAATGCAGCACGCCGGGGCGCTCTTTGAGCGCGGGCGGCAGCGTCGCCGCCCACGCTTCGAGGATCGGCAGCACGTCGTCGCTGGCTTCGCGGTTATGAATGATCACAGGCAGTTCCAGCTTGGCGGCTAAGGCCAACTGCGCTGCAAAGGCGCGCTGCTGCATGGCTTTTGGGCTGTCATCCCAGTGATAATCCAGCCCGATTTCGCCGATGGCGACGACTTTCGGATGCGCGGCCTGTGCCGTAATGGCCTCAAGGTCGGCATCGGTGAAGTTGGCGGTGCTGTTCGGGTGGAGGCCAGCGGCGGCGAACACTCCCGCATACCGCTCAGCCAGATCAATCCCCTCCTGCCCCGTGACCAGATCGACCGAGGGGATGATGATGCGCGTTACGCCGGCGTCGGCGGCGCGCCGTAAAACTGCCTCTCGATCCGCGTCGTAGCCGTCAAAGTTGAGGTGGCAGTGCGTGTCAATCAGCATCAAAGGTTGTGCTCAGCCTTGAGTTTGTCGTAGTCGGATTTGACCATCATTTCGACCAACTGCTCGAAGCTGACATGTGGTTTCCAGCCCAGCACCTTGAACGCCTTGCCCGGATCGCCAATCAGCAGATCGACTTCGGCGGGACGCATGAACTTCGGGTCTTGCACGGCGAAATCGCGCCAGTTCAGCCCCACACAGTTGAACGCGACTTCGACCAGGCGCTGCACAGTATGCGTCTGTCCGGTCGCGACGACGTAATCGTCCGGTGTTTCTTGCTGGAGCATCAGCCACATCGCTTCGACATAATCACCCGCGAAGCCCCAGTCGCGCTGCGCGTCGAGGTTGCCGATGCGCATTTCTTCGGATAAGCCCAGCTTAATCCGCGCGGCAGTGTACGCGACTTTGCGCGTGACAAATTCGCGACCGCGGCGCGGGCTCTCGTGGTTGAACAGAATCCCCGACGTCGCGTGCATGTTGTAGCTTTCACGATAGTTCACGGTGATCCAATGGCCGTAGACCTTCGCGACGCCGTACGGGCTGCGCGGGTAAAACGGCGTGGTTTCCCGCTGTGGGACTTCCTGCACCTTGCCGAACATTTCGCTGCTGGACGCTTGATAGAAGCGCGCATCCGGCTTGGCATTGCGAATCGCGTCGAGCATTTGCGTCACGCCGAGCGCCGTGATTTCGCCCGTGAACACAGGCTGCGACCACGAGGTCGGCACGAAGCTTTGCGCCGCCAGATTATAGACTTCATCCGGCTGCGCTTCGCGAACCGCCGAGATCAGACTCGTCAGGTCGGACAGATCCGCCTGTATCAGGGTTACATCGTCCTGAATGTGCTGGATACGCTCGAAATTGGTAGTGCTGCTCCGGCGAATCGTCCCGAATACCTGATAGCCCTTCGCCAGCAGAAATTCTGCCAGATACGAGCCGTCTTGCCCGGTGATGCCAGTGATCAGTGCACGTTTCATGCGGTTGTCTCTCTAAAAGTGAAAAAGTAATGTCATCCGATATAATTATACAGGGGGCGGCAATTACGCTCCGCCCCCCGTACATTGTTAGATGACTCAGCCGCCAGCCGGGACTTCCGTTGGCGTACCTGTGGGCGTCGGAGCGAGGGTGGGCACCGCGGTCACTTCAAACGACCGTCCATTGAAAGACAGTTGGATGTACTGCGCCCAGACCCAACCCGTCTGATCCTGATAGGTAGTTTCCAGCCAGATGCGGCCATCGGTATCCACGGACTGCGCCGTGATGACGAGCGTCGTGCCGTTGGGCAGCAGCGCAATCGATTCGGAGGTCGCGCTCGGGCGGCGGCGCATGTGCAGGTTTGCGCCCGGGTCGAGGCCGATCACTTCGCCGACAATCGCGTCACGCAGCGGGGTTGCCGTTGGGGCGGCCGCCTGCGGCTGCACTTCGATATCACCGCGTTCTTCATCTGCCACCGTGACCAATTCTTCACGTGTGACCAGTTCTTCAATAGTCGTCGGCTGGCCATTGCGCTGATAGCTGATGAACGACGTGTTCACCCAACCACGCAGCGCACCACCATCGGGGCTGGTATAACGCACGAAAGCCCAATCCTGCGCCTCGTTCAGGCCGAGGAAATCGAGCACTGTGCCATTCGGGATGCGCGCCAGCGATTCGCCTTCGCTCGTCGGCGTCCGGCGGATGTGCACGTTAGCCGACGGATCAACGCCGACAATCGTCACCGTGAGCGCGCTCTGCCGTTCGGTCGGCGGCTGGATGGCCGTGTTGGACGCGAAGCCGTAGCGGTTGCTCGGGATCGTCAGCAGCTCACGCAGCATGAACGTTTCGCCGTCAGCATCGCTCAGCGCGAGGAACTGCGCGTTCACCCACGCGGTGATCGAACCGCCGTCCGGCGTGATGTACGTGACATACAGCCACGTTTGTTCCGGCACGAGATCCGTGTCTTCATCTTCCAGCAGTGTGACCGGGTCGACAAACGGCGTCGTGGTCGGCGTCGGGACGAGGCCAGCAACCGGGCCGGGTTCGCCTTCGCGACCGAGCACCAGCAGGATCGCACCGGACGGCGCGAGACCGAGCGAACGCGCATCCGGACGCGGATATTCACGCAGGTGCAGGTTCGCACCGGGGTTGAGCATAATCTGCGCGGTCGGACCAGTGAAGGCGGCGGGCGCGGTGGCCGCCGGAGCCGCCAGCGTAGCAGTCGGCAGAATTTCCGGTGCTGCGGTCGGCGCAGCAGCAGCTTCCGTCGGTGCGGCGGTCGGTTCGAGTGTCGGTTCCGGCGTCGCGACAGCGCTGACAGGCGCGCTCGACAGGTCTTGCGCGATGCTCGCCATATCGACGATCACCTCGCCACCATCCAGCAGAATCGCCGTGTAGACGACACCACCGTACACGCCGCCGGGCAGGTCGAGCGGCTGCACACCCGAGGCATCATTGGTATTGATGCCGAGGATGATATCTTCGGTGGTCGGCGCGACGAGTGCGGACTGCGCCGTGCCCGAGGCCAGATCCGCGATCAAGCCAGCGCCTTCCGTCAGTGAAGCCGTCACCGACGAAACGCCGCTCAGCGCATTGATGACATACAGCGCCGATTCGGTGCTGCTCACCGTGCCGAAGGTTTCGGAGAACGTCTGGAGTTCCGGGGCGCTCGCGCTGCCCAGCACAATCGCGCTGACATAGTCGCCCGAGCCCACCGAAACGCTGCCTGAGGCAACATTGTCGCCCGAGCCAGTCACGCTCACGTTGACCGTGTATTCACCCGCCGGCAGTGCGACGTATTCGGTCAGTTCGCCGAACGCCAGCGCCGGCGCGAGGAGCACATCATTCACGTACACATCGACCGCGGGAGCGTCCGCGACGCCGTGCACCAAACGCAGCGCCCCACCCTGCCCATCGCCGTTGGTCGGTGCGCTGAGCAGCAGGGCCTGCGGATCGTTCGCGGTGCCATAGGCCAGCGCCACATACGACGTTCCGCTGTCGAGCGCGTAGGTCGCCGCCGCGATGAGCGCGTTTTCCAGCGAGTCGCCGACCGGAACGACCGCGAGGTCATAGGTCATCGCGGGCAGGTCAAGCGTGCCATAGGGCTGGTTGTAGGTCAGTCCCGGAATCACGGGCTGTCCGGTCGCCAGAATCACGTCAACCGGGTCGGCATCCGCAATCGCATGGATCGCCGTGAAGCGCGACTTGCCAAGCGGCAGCGGATTGAGGTCATCCGTATACTGGGTGAATTCCAGCGGTTCGATGGACGAAGCAATCAGCGTCGACGCCGATTGATCTGCAAACGTCAGGCTTTGTTCCCACAGCGCGGTCGTCGCGCCTTCCTGCGTGACGGTCAGCGCATGGTCGCCCGCCGGGAGCGCGATATAGTCCGTCGCGCTGCCAAATGCCAGACTGCTCACCGCCAGCTGCCCATCGACGTAAATGTCGACGGCGGACGCGCCGGGAATCGCATGGACGAAACGCGCTTTCGCGCCGTTATCCTGCCCGGCCACAGGGATGATCGCCAACGCTGACAACATCAGCACCAGCGCAATCAAGGTGAAGCGTTTGAGAAACTGCATATCGCGGACTCCCTTCGGACGAAAATGGTAAATTTTACGTGCCTTCTTCCCACTGGGTCAGATAGTGCGCCTGCTGCTCGGTCAGCGTATCGATCTGGATGCCCATAGAGAGCAGCTTGAGACGAGCGATTTCCTTGTCGATGTCTTCCGGAACAACGTATACATTCGGCTTGAGCACAGCGGCATTCTTCGCCATATATTCCGCGGCGAGCGCCTGATTCGCGAAGCTCATGTCCATCACGCTGGCCGGGTGACCTTCGGCGGCGGCGAGGTTGATCAGGCGGCCTTCGCCGAGCACGTAGATCTTCTTGTCCTTGACAGTGTACTCTTCCACGAACGGACGCACGAGGCGCGGCTTGCCGCCCGCCATTTGTTCCAGCGCGGGGATGTTGATTTCCACGTTGAAGTGGCCGGAATTCGCGAGGATCGCGCCGCTCTTCATGGTGGCGAAATGGTGTTCGTCCAGCACGTTGATGTCACCGGTTGCGGTGATGAACAGATCGCCCACCGCAGCGGCCTCGGCCATCGGCATCACCCGGAAACCATCCATGACGGCTTCGAGCGCGCGCATCGGGTCAATTTCGGTCACGATCACGTTCGCGCCCATCCCCGAAGCACGGCTGGCAATCCCACGACTGCACCAGCCGTAGCCCGCGACCACAACCGTCTTGCCGGCCAGCAGAATGTTGGTGGCGCGCACCACACCGTCGATCGTGCTCTGACCGGTGCCATAGCGATTGTCGAACATGTGCTTGGTATTGCTGTCATTGACGGCGATCACCGGGAATTCCAGCGCGCCATCTTGCGCCATGGCGCGGAGGCGAATGACGCCTGTGGTCGTCTCTTCCGTGCCGCCGACGATGGTTTCCAGCAGTTCGCGACGAGTCTTGTGAATGGTGCTCACGAGATCCGCGCCGTCGTCCATCGTCTGATGGGGGACGTGATCCAGCGCCGCCTTGATGTGATCGTAGTAGGTGCTGTTGTCTTCACCCTTGATCGCGTAGACGGGGATTTCGTAATGTGAAACCAGCGAGGCCGCCACATCATCCTGCGTCGAGAGCGGGTTGGACGCGCACAGAACGATATCGGCACCGCCAGCTTGCAGCGTGTGCATCAGGTTCGCGGTTTCCGTGGTGACATGGAGGCACGCGGAGATGCGGACGCCGGCCAGCGGCTTTTCAACGGCGAAACGTTCGCGGATCGCGCGCAGGACGGGCATCTCACGTTCGGCCCATTCGATGCGGTAACGACCGCCCACCGCCAAATCGAGGCTTTTCACATCATGTTCTACAGTCATGTAGTCTCCTGAATTCCAGAATCACGGGGAATTATCCCCAAAACGTTGGGATTGTAACACATTGATCGAATTCACGAATAGGTAGTAACGGCTATGACTACCCTACGACTAGGCGGACGCCGGTTGGAACAAGCGCTCCAGAGCGCCATCATCGGCATAATGGGTGCGGAAACGCGCCGTGAACTCTTCTACGGTGAACTTGTGGCTCTGCGTGCCGACCTGTTCCAGCACATAGGCGGCGCACAACGATCCGACTTCGCCCGCCAATTTGAGCGGCGCGCCATTCATCATTCCAAAGATCAAGCCGGAACGATAGGCATCGCCGACGCCGGTCGGGTCTTTGATCGAATCGATTGGAAAGGCCGGCACTTCGGTCATCGTCCCATGCTGGTAAATATGCGACCCGTTCTTGCCTTGGGTGACGATCAGGATCTCAATTTGATCGCGCAGTTGGTCAATCGTTAAACCAGTCTTGTTGGAGATCAGTTCGGCTTCATAGGCGTTGACAACCATGGCATACGCGCCCTGCATACCCTGCTGCAGTTCGGCCCCGGTGAGGCGTGGAACTTGCTGACCGGGATCGTAGAGGAAACGAATACCCCGAGTGCGGCACTCTTCTGCCAGACTTGTCATCGCAACCGGATCATTGGGGGAGATGATGACGAGATCGGGGATGCCATCGTAAACATCGGCGATGCGGTAGTTCTTCGCCAGCGCCATCGCGCCGCTGTAAAACGACGAGATCTGATTGTTATCGAGGTCAGTATTGGCAAAGAACGAAGCCGTGAACACGTTGTCGATCTGGCGGACGGTGCTGCAATCTACGCCTACCGACTCCAGCCACAGGCGATAGTCCCCAAAATCACGTCCAACCGTCCCAAAGAGCTTGGGACGCATCCCCAGCAGCGCCATGGTATAGGCGATATTGGCGGCGTTGCCGCCCCAATGCTTGGACATATCTTCCACAAGAAAGCTCAAGCTGACTTGATGCAGATGCTCGCGGATGATATGTTCGCTGAAGTGTCCGGGAAATCGCATCAGGTAGTCATAGGCGATTGATCCGGTTACAATGATGTCCATTACTTTCAATGTCCTTACCTTAACGTGAACGCGGCGAAGTATAGCAAAACTTACCGGGACAATTCCATGACCGTTTTTGACCACCAGAGAAATACCCGCATCAATATGGATTTTGCGGGGCTGCGGCGCGGTCTGTACAGTGACAAGTATTTCGCCAATGTGGTCGATGTGCTCAGAGCGGCACAGGCGTCTGGCTATCGTTTCGCAGGTCGGCGTCCGCGTTCCCTCCCCGTTGATTTGTCCACCGTGGCGGTCGGCGATCTCGTCGTGGAGGCGCAGGTCTTCACGCGGCGTGCCCCGTACGCCTTAATCGCGGGCGTCGACGCGGCGCTGGCCATGCTCCGGCACGGCACAGGCTACTGGCACGACGACACGTTCGTCGAAACGTGGAAATCGCTGGACGTCGAGGCGGTCGAAGATGGTGTGCTCATCCCTTACGCCGGGCAGCCCGATCAGGTGCGCCCCGTGCTCAAAATTCGCGGCTGCTACCGGGATTTCGCCCTGCTCGAAACACCGATTCTCGGCGTGCTCGCCCGCGCCAGCCGCATCGCCACCAATGTGCTGGATGTGCTGCGCGTCTCTAATGGTAAGCCCATTTTGTTCTTCCCGGCACGCTTTGACCTGCCTGAAGTCCAGGCCGTCGACGGCTACGGCTACTGGCTGGCAGTGCAGGCATACAATCATGAGACGGGCCAGTCGACCAAACCCGCCGTTAGCACCGATCAACAGGGGGCGTGGTGGGGTGGGCACGGTGGCGGCACGATTCCGCACGCGCTGATCGCCGCCTTCTTCGGCGACACCGCCGAAGCCATGGTCGCCTTTGCGACGAGCATGCCCGTCCATGTGCCGCGCTATGTGCTGGCTGACTTTAATAATGATACGGTCGGCGACGCGCTGGCGACGGCGGCGGCGTTCTGGCCGCATTACCAGGCTGCGCTCGCCGCAGGTGACGCTGATGGTCAGCGGCGCTGGACGCTCGACGGTGTGCGGCTCGATACCAGCCTGAGTGTCCGCGATATCTCACTCGGCGACGATGATCCCTATGGCGTGAATGAGAAGCTCGTCCGCGTCGTACGGGCGGCACTCGACCGCGCGTGGGAAAGCTGGAATATCCCTGATCACCTGCGTAACGCGGCGCAAACCTACTGCCAGAACATCAAGATCGTGGTAACGGGCGGCTTCAACGCCGAACGCATCGCCCAATTTGAACGCGACCGCGTCCCGGTCGATATTTATGGCGTCGGGTCATCGCTGCTGCGCAATGATTCGGCCACCAACACCGGTTTCACAATGGATGTCGTGCGTGTCCAGATCAATGGGGTGTGGTACGATGTGCCTAAAGTTGGTCGGATGCCCAATGCCAATCCCGATCTCCAGCCCGTCAACTTAGGAGAGCTAGACCAGCATGACCGATGATCGTCCCTTGCGCCCCAACGCCGATGAAGGGCGCGAACCGCAGTTCGTGACTGCCCGCCGCGGCACCCGGATGATGTCGCTGGCGGCGCTCAAAGAGCGCATCGCCGACCAGTTCTTCGAAGAATACGGCGAAGACTCGCCCCAGATCCGCGAAGCCGATACGCCGAGCAAACGCCTGCGCATGGTGCTCGAAGTCGCCAACTACGTCCTCGCCGTCGAATCGATTGTCATCAGCGACGACGAACGCGCCGGGCTAGTCAGCGGCATTTACAGCGATCTTTTCGGTTATGGGGCGCTCGACACGCTGTTCTTGGACGAAAGCATCACGACGATTTCAATTTATGGCGCGGATCACACCTCAGTGCGTTACGGGCACGGCGAACTCGTCAACCTCAAGCCCCAGTTTGAAGACACCGAGCATTTGCGCCGCGTAATCGGTCGCTTGGTCATCGATGCCGGGGCGGAACTGCGCGACGACACCCCCATCCTCGAAACGGGTTTGCGCGTCGGCGATCGGCGCGCCGCCCTCAACGTGATTATGCCGCCCTACGCTCCCGTGATTAGCGTCGACATTCGCCTGCACCCGGTGCAAGCGCCAACGCTGAACTCGCTGGTTGAAAGCGGCTTTATGACCGCCGAGGCCGCAGCGTTCACTCAGAAAATCGCTGTTTCGAAGTATGGCGTCACGATTGCGGGTGAACCGGAGTCGGGCAAAACGACGCTGCTGAGTGCTTTAGCCTCTGCCCTCCCGCCTGCGGACAGAGCACTAGCCGTCGAACGCTCCGGCGAGATGCACTTAGCGCCGCACTACGAGCGGTTGATGGTACAGTGGGCGGTTGGCGAGCAAGCCGGAGCCTCGTTCGGGAATCAGATTGAGGCAGCGCTCGCCCGCCAGCCCGATTTGCTCATCCTCGACGAAATTCGCGCTGATGAGCCGCTCTCCATCGCGCCGCTGCTCTCCATTGAGAATCCGCCGCGTCAGGTGTGGAGTGTACGCGGTGTTCCCGACGCTAAACGTCTGCAAAGTGCGTTGGGCATGCTGGCGCGGCGTTCAGCCATCGGTCAGGGTGAAAAGCTCGTCCATGCCCTATACGAACGTTTGCCATTGGTGCTGACGACCGCGCGGATCGGGGTCGCCTCCAGCTGTTCAGCATCGCGGAATGGCAGTCCCGTGCCGACTCGGATTACCCGGATTACGTGATGCTGTTTCAGTACAGTGATGGCGCATCCCGCCCCACCGACCGCAGCGCCGCGCGCTGGCTCTAAACACGCCAGCACTGGACGCCCAGCGCGCTACTTAAGGTCCCTCAAACTGCTGATCTGCACAAGCGGTTGTACGTTCGTATAGTTATGGATATCGTCCATAATCCACGCCCCTTCCGCCATGAAGCCCTTCTGAAAGCCTTCCAGCGTTTCGAAGTTGAATTCACAAAGGCACGCATACGGCGGTGGCTGACCGGGCAGCGCTGACCCCATGCCCGAATGCAGTTGGACGCGCACGAGTCCCAGCGGGTCAAAGATTTCGTGGATGCGCTTGATGTGGCTGCTGATGAAATAATCCCAATTAAAAGTGCTGTCAGTCGTCTTGGGGTAGAGCATGATGATCGAAATCACGGTGTCTTCTCCTCATTGGGCGGTGGCCACATAGTAGATGACTTTGATCCGTGCGTAATCCGACAGGAGTCGTGCGTCCGTCTCAGCACTTCGATTGATGTCACAATCCGTCATTTTCGCTAGGATAGCAGCGAGCATAGGCAAACATTCAGACAAAGCGAGAAAATCATGCGTAGAGATGTCAGCTTTTTGAGTGACGGGGAGCAGGTAAGTGGTTGGCTGTATGTCCCGGAAGCCCTGACCGGGAAAGCGCCCGCGATCGTCATGGCCAATGCGATCAGCGCCGTGAAGGAGATCACCCTACCGGGTTATGCCGAACGTTTTTGTCAAGCGGGTTTTATCGTCCTCGTCTTCGACTACCGGCATTACGGCGGCAGCGCTGGCGAGCCGCGCAATCACCTTGTTCCGCACGAACAACTGCAAGATATCCGCAACGCCATTACCTGGCTGCGCGCGCAGCCGGAAGTCGATAAGGACAACATCGGCGGTTGGGGGCTCTCTATCGGCGGCGTGCATATGCTCAACTTAGGCGCGTACGACCGCCGCTTAAAAGCGGTCGTCAGCGTTGCGACGGGCCTGAACTCACAAGAGAGCATGCTGGGCGCGACCGCGCTCAAAGGGCTGCTCGGTTTCATCAATGGTGACCGTGATACGCGCTTCCGCGCAGGCACAGCCGCAACCTACATGCCCGCGGTCGGGCTTCCCGGCACCAATGCGGCCATGCCGCTGCAAGAAGCCTACGACTTTTACACCGAAGCCATGCAGACTTACGCCAGGTCCTACGAAAACCGCATCACGATTGAATCCGTTGAGCACCTGCTCGGCTATCACGGTGATGCCGCAGTGCACCTGATTTCTCCGACGGCGCTGCTCATGATTCACGGTGAGAAGGATCTGATACCCCCCGAACTGGTCCGCGCCGTGATGGAGCGCGCCCAAGAGCCGAAGAAACTTGTGATCTACGACTGCCTGCACACCGACTTGTACACCCGTCAGCCGTGGGTGACATACGCCGCCGATGAAGCGATTCAGTGGTTCAACAAGTATCTGCACAATCCGCGTGGTTTGATGGGAGCGCCGCAAAACCCGGAACGCAACAAGCAAATCATCCAATATTTCTATGATCAGACGGCAGTCGGGAATCTCGCCGTCTACGACGAACTGTTTGCGCCGGAGTTCGTCAGCTACACCAGCGCCGCCGGGCAGGAACTGCGGGGCGGCGAGGCCTTCAAACAGGCGAACATCATGTACATGAACGCCTTCCCGGACTTTCAGACGAGCGTCGAATACATGGTGGCCGAAGGCTCGTATGTCATGGTGTACGGGCCGGCCAGCGGGACCAACACCGGTTCGATGTTCGGGCAACCGCCGACCAATCGGCGTGCCGAATGGACGGGCATGGCCATCTATCGCTTCAATGATGATGGGAAAATCGACGGCCGCTGGCAGGAATTCAACGGGGTGAAGATGTTCCAGGATCTGGGACTGATTCCGGCGCCGGGAGGCGCGCAGGCCTAGAATTTGCTGTGTGATGGTCGGGGCGCACGGCTGTGCGCCCCGACACTGTGATCTTACTGAGCCGAGCCAATCGGCGCGAAATTGCTCGCGTCGAGCGTGTACGTCGGCGCGGCACTCGTGCCCTTCGATGAGGCACTCACGTTGAACGAGTAGCTCTCATACGAGCAGTCTTCGACATCTTCGTCGTAGCGCAGGTTCACCACCGCCAGCACGACATCATCATAGCCGTCCGTGCTGAATGTACCGGCATGACCCAAGTTGAAGATGTCCGCTTCGTCGCCGCGCACAGCAATGACGACGAACTGCATCTCTTCGCCACCGTCGGCAAAAGACACATCAAACGCCCCGCCGCCCAACTGCACATCATAGTAGTTGGTCGCCAGTTCTTGAATGCCCTGCCCCGTGAATGTCCATTCGCCTGTGTTGTTGATCGTCTCTTCGCGCCACACCGTCGCGCCAAAGCGATCGGCGTATGGATAGGTGCGCGTGACGTTCTGCGCTGCGTAGCGCAGCATCGAGTTTTCAATGCTGTCGCCATACCCGGCGAGCGCACGTTCGAGCGCTTCAAACCCGTCATAGTCGACCGCACTTTCCCACAACGAACGCACCACATCTATACCGTGGACATCCGCCAGCGACTGCAGGTACAGCCAATGCCCGTAAATCAGCGTGTCGTCCTTCGAGCCAAAGCAGACTTCCGGATAGCTGAAGTTGTCGGCCACATAAATGGTCGCCGCTTCGTCATCCTCCGCAACGTAGATTTCGTGCCACGAGGCAATCGCTTCAAAGAACCAGTTGTGCGGTTCCGCAGCGTCGTAGCCGAACTGAACATTATGATTGAACTCATGGGCGAGCGTCGTGTGCAGGTCAGCCAGCGCACGTTCTTCGCCGCCGCACGACCCACCAACCGGGTTATCACGGTCGTAGTCGTTATCGACGACCAGATAGCTCGTGTAAGCGTTAGTCTCCTGCTTACTCGTGTTCGGGTTGTCACCGCTGCCGATGCCCGGTTCACTGCTGGCGTAACCGTAGAGACATTCATCCGCCTCGTTGAAGATGTTGGCGAGGTAGATGTCAAAGCGATCATCCCCACCCGAACCCTGATCCGGCGGTGGCGCAGCCCAGCCCATCTCGTTGATTTCGACGTTCCACACCGAATCGGCGTATTCCGCCGCGGCATCGACATATTCCTCAGTCGTCGCGTCTTCGCCTTCCAGCGTGTAGTGGATGATGAAGTTCTCTGTCTCGCGGGTGAGCGCCGTGCCGCTCAACTGCACGCGCTTGATGTTGTCGAACTGGTCGACCAGTTCTTCGCCGCCCACCGTCACCGCGAGCGTGAACCGCCCGGTCGTATCGCCGTAGCTGCTCACCACCGCGGTATAGGTGCCGCCCTGCTCCGCCGTGAAGACGATGCCCGAGTTATAGCTTTCGCTCTGGTAGTCGTCGTTATAGGCGACTTCCGAACCATTCGGGTCGAGAATCGTCAGAATGGTGTCAAGCGTATCGTCAATTGCTTCCGTCTGAATCAGCGCGGTTTCGCCCGCTTCCAGATTAAATGTGAAATCGAGTTCCGAGTTCGAAGACGTTATTTCACCGCGCTCAACCTGTTCCGCCGCGCCGATCGTCACGGGCTGTTCGCCGCCCGCCGTCATCAAGCCCGTTGTCACCGTAAGCAGGAATTCGCCGACTGAGTCGTCGTAGCCCGCCACCCCGACCGTATACGTCCCTGAGTCGTCCACCGTGAACGAAATCGCGGAGTTGTAGTTGTACGAATCGGTGTTGATGTCGTCGTTCTCGTAGTAGACCTCGCCCTGCGGATCATACAGGGTGAGCACGGTATCCAATTCACCACTCAGCGACTGAGTCTGGATCACCACTCCATCACCCGCCACCAGTTCAAGCGGATATTGTGCTATCAAGGCCGAACTGGTCAGCTCGTCCCGGAAGATTTGCGTGTTCGCTTGCGGCGCATTCAACTGCGTGAAGACGAGCGTGAAGTCACCCTCGCCATCGTATGCGCCAACGCGGGCAGTATAGATCCCGGTCGTGTCGACATCGTAGAAGATCACCGAATTGACGTTGCTGCCGTCGAGATTAATGTCGTCGACGGTCGTCACCTCGCGCCCATTCGGGTCAAGCAGCGTCAGCGTGGTATCGAGGTTGCCGGTCAGGCTCTGCGTTTGCAGGATGATGCTGGTGCCTGCCTGCACTTCGAGATCGAATTCCACTTGATCCGCGCTGCTGCTGATCGAGCCTTCGAGCACGGTGGTGAAGCCCGGCTCACCGCTGGAGCTCGTGCCGCCGCGCCCCGGCAAGCGGGGAGGTTGCGCCGCTCCGCGAACGATGGCCAATTCAAAGTCGCCTGTGCCGTTGAAGCTGCCGACACTCACCGTGTACGCGCCCGCGCTCTCCGCCGTATAGACGATCTCGGAGTTGTAGTCGCCGCCTTCGAGGTTGATATCGTCGTTATAAGCGACCGAATTCCCCGCCGAATCGAATAGTTCCAGCGTCGTATCGAGTTCATCATCCAACGCGGTAGTCGTCAGGGTGACGGTTTCGCCCACCTGAAGATCGAGCGGGAAATCGACCGTCGGGTTACGGCGATCAATCGTGCCCGTCAACAACGTCGCTTCACCAACAGGTTCGGACGGCGGCGCAGCGCTCCCAAATTCCACCGTGACTTCAAAGTCACCTTCACCGGTAAAGCTGCTGACGCGCAGGGTGTACTCCCCCGCGTCGTCGGCCACAAATTCAATCAGCGAATTGGTGTTGCCAGCCGAAAAGTCAATATCATCGTTGTACGCCACCGTGTCACCGGATGGGTCAAGTAGTTCTAGTGTCGTGTCCAGATCGCCGTTGATCGCGGTCACTGTGAGCGTCACCGCGTCGCCAGATTCAAGGGGCAGAGCAAAATCCACCGCTGGGTTTTTCGTGTCAATACTGCCCGTGAACGTCTGCACGTCCTGAGCAGCTGCCGTAAAGATGCCAATAAACAACAACGATACCATTACCAGGACGGATCGTCTCAACATAGGGAGTCCTTTTTGGATGTAGGCAAGCTGCTCTCATTCTAAACCAGATTTGTCACTTGAAACGCAAGTGGATCTTCCGGAATGGGTGATTAATCCTATCTTCGCGGCTGATTTCTCATCTGCGGACCAGGGCTGAGCGCCCCGCGAGCGGCTTGCCAAGCCCCCTGACCTCGGTGATAATCCATGTACCGACAAACAATCATCAACAGGGCGAGACGATGGCATTCCCCGAATTTTACGATCCAGACAAGGTCGGTCAGATTTACGTGCCCGCGACCGCCGCCGCGGTGAACGCTGGTCGCGCCGCCGGTTTAGCCTCGGCCGCCAAAGCCCAGGTGCGGACGATTCTCGTGCTGGTTGACGTGCAGATCGACTTCGTGCATGAGCAGGGCGCGCTCACTGTCCCCGGGGCTATTGCCGACACACGGCGCACAATTGAGTGGATTTACCTCAACGTGAGCCGTCTCACCACCATCGCCGCCTCCTTGGACAGCCATGTGCCGATCCAGATCTTCTTCCCGCTCTGGTGGGTCGACGAGAACGATCAGCACCCCACCCCTTACACTGTGATCCGCAGTGCGGATGTTCAAGCGGGTAAGTGGCGTCCGCTGTTCCAACCGGAATGGTCAGTGGAGTATGTCGAGATACTAGAACATAACGCGAAGCGAGAACTGATGATTTGGCCGTATCACTGTCTGACCGGTTCGGTCGGCCATGCCCTCATGCCCTCGTTGTACGAAGCAATCGCCTATCATTCCGCGGCGCGGCAGGCTCAACCCCTGTTTTTGGCCAAGGGGAACATTCCGGAAACTGAGCATTACTCGATCCTAGAACCAGAAGTCAAAGTCCCAAATCACCAGCAAGGGACGCTCAACACCGACTTCCTAAATATGCTGGCGGGTTACGACCGGATTTTCATTGCGGGGCAGGCCAAGAGTCACTGTGTGCTGGAAACCGTCAATTCGATGGTGCGCTTCTTTGACGATCAGCCGAAGACACTGCGCAAAATTCGCATTCTACGCGATGCGATGTCCTCGGTCGCGCACCCAACCATCGACTTTGAGGCGCTGGCAGCCAAGACCTTTCGCGACTTTGAGTCGCGCGGGCTGCAGATGGTCGACACAAGCATGCCGGTACGCTGACGGCTTACGGGAAGAAGCGCCGGGCTTTCGTTTCGAGCTGGGCATCGTCGCGGAATCGGAACAGCTTGGCAGGGCGTCCGCCCGTCTCGCGGTAGCGGCTCACTGGCTCGACAATATTCGCCTCGCGGATCTTCTTGCGAAAGTTCGCCTTGTCGAGCTTATGGTCGTTGAGGATGACCATGTAGGCGTCCTGCAGTTCGCGCAGGGTGAACTCTTCGGGCAGCAGTTCAAACGCCACCGCCGAATATTCGATCTTGTAGCGCAGGCGCGTGAGCGCGTAGTTGAGGATTTCGGCGTGGTCAAAGGCGAGCGGTGGCAGAGCGTACACGCTGTGCCACGATGGAGATCCGCTGGTGTCTTTGAGGCTGGTGGGGGTTAAGCGATCTTTCGAGACGAGGGCAAAGTACGCCACGCTGACGACGCGCCGGCGGGGATCGCGCTCCGGGTCACCGAAAGTATATAACTGCTGCAGGTAAGCTTTGCTGATATGCAGTGTATCCTCGATCTGCCGCTGCGCCGCGCTGTCCAACGATTCGTCGAGGCGCAGCAGACAACCAGGCAGCGACCAGTTCCCTACGAACGGTTCATGATCGCGTCGCGTGAGGCAGATTTTCAGATCCCGGTCAACCAGCGTAAAAATCACCGTATCAACCGCGACTTGAAAGCCGTTCTCCATTGTCTCTGGCATGGTTTCACTTTCCGGCGCGGCGGAGCAAAGAGCGTAGGGATCAGACAAGTCCAACCCCTACGCTGAGGACACGGTTCTCGCAGCTTACGAGACCCGCGGAGATAGTCAGTTACTGTGCCTGTTCGACCACCGCGCCCAGCACGTCAATCGTGACGCTGCCGCGATTATACACCTGACCGTTGTAGTTGATGAACTGCGCGGGGCCATCGTTGTAGCGCACCATCACGGCGGGCGTCCCGGTGATCTGGCTGGTGCGGCCAAAGTTGATGTCAGTCGTCACCTGTGACGCGTCGCTGCTGCACGTGAGCAGATCGCTGTAGTTCATGTTCAGGTCGGTCGCCAGCGTACGTCCCACGTCACGGTTGTAGCGGCCGCCTTCCGAATAGCCGTACAGCAGACCGTAGGCTTCCCAGAACGCGCCGGGACGCTGTTCTTCCGCGCATTCCTGTAACTGCGCCGCAAACCGGGTGAGGTCGCCGCCCGCCGTCGGGAAATTGCGATATTCGAACTTCGCTTTGCCGGTCACCACATACTTCTGAATGAATTCCTGCATTGTGCCATGATAGGTCAGGCAGTGCGGGCACCCGTAATCGGCAAATTCGATGATGGTAATCGGTGCATCCGGGTTGCCGAGGACAAACGCGCCATCTTCACCGCGGGACTGCGGCAGTTCCGTATAGTTGATCGCGCCCGACACCGATCCGGTGCCCGCCAACGCAATCACAACAATCGCCAGGACAATCGCAGCCACCGCCACTACGCCGATGACGAGCAAGCCTTGCCGCGAACTACCGGGCGCGGCTGCGCTGTTAAGTGCCTTTTGTGTAGCCATTCAGTAAGGTCTCCGTTACAATAGCTCTCTCAAGTCCGGTCATTTTAACGTATCTTGGCCATTGCTCAACAGTCTTTATGTAAAATCTACCTGAAAGGTTGATAATGCGCGCGATCGACATCATCGCCCATAAGCGTGATGGCCTCCCTCTGAGCAAAGCTGAAATCGACTGGTTTATCAGCGCGTACACGCGCGGCGACCTGCCCGATTATCAGGTATCAGCCCTGCTCATGGCGATCTATCTGCGCGGGATGAACCGGCAGGAGATCGTCGATTTGACGCTGGCAATGGTCGACTCCGGCGAACGCCTCGATCTTTCGGACATCAGCGACTATTGGGTCGACAAACACTCGTCCGGCGGCGTGGGCGACAAAACGTCGCTGATTGTGCTGCCGTTGGTGGCTGCGTGCGGCGTACCGGTCGCCAAAATGAGCGGACGCGGGCTGGGGTTCTCCGGCGGCACACTCGACAAGCTGGAAGCGATTGCCGGGTACGATGTCAACCTGTCCGGCGAACGCTTCCGCCAGTTGGCGCGTGACAACGGCATTGTGCTGGCGGGTCAATCGCTGGCACTCGCCCCGGCTGACGGCAAGCTCTACGCCCTGCGCGATGTGACCGCGACCGTCTCTACTCTCCCCTTGATCGCCAGCAGCATCATGAGCAAGAAGATCGCGGCGGGCGCGAATGGCATTGTGCTTGACGTGAAGTTGGGACGCGGCGCGTTCATGAGCACTGTCGAGGAGGCGCGCGGTCTGGCCCAGACGATGGTCGCCATCGGCAAAGACGCGGGACGCGACGTGATCGCCGTACTCTCGGACATGAATCAACCCCTAGGGGAAATGGTCGGCAACGCGCTGGAAGTCGCCGAAGCGATTGAACTGCTGAACGGCCGCGGCGCGCACGACATCCGCGAGCACTGCATCCAGATTGCCGGGTACATGCTCAAGCTGGCGGGGCGTGGTCAGAAGTGGACAGACGCCGAAGATGTCGACCGCCTGCTGCGCCTCAAGCTGGCGAACGGCGAAGCGCTGGCCAAGTTCCGTCTGCTGGTTGAAGCGCAGGGCGGCGACGTGCGCATGGTCGATGATCCGGCGCTGCTCCCGCAAGCCTCGATTGTGGAAACGTACACCGCGAAACAGGGCGCGTATATCGCCCATATCTACGCCGATGAAGTCGCATGGGCAGCGTTTGAACTCGGCGCGGGGCGCGAAAAGAAAGGCGACGCGCTCGATCTGGCGGTTGGACTGCGCGTGCCCGTCAAGGTCGGCGAACGAGTCGAAGCCGGGCAGACGTTGGCGACAATTTACGCGAACGATGCGGCGAAGCTCGCCGCTTGTCGCGCCCACCTCGACGCGGCGTTCGGCTTCAGCCTGCACCCGGTCGAGCCGCTGCCCCTGTTCTACGACGTACTTGAATCGTCAGACTGAACCACTGTAGGGGCGCACGGCCGTGCGCCCCTACGCCTCGGCGTTCACCCAAACCCCATTTTCAAAACGATAGCGATTGATGGGCGCATCGATCCAATAGCCATCGTCCCCAAACGCGATCACGCCATTGAGACCGTTCTGCTGCCCCTCGCCGAGTAGTCGCCACGCCGCCGCGCGTTCGCCCGTGCCAGCCGCTTCGATCAAAAACGCCGTCGCGTCATAGGTCAGCGTCGCCAGCAGATTCGGGTCAGGCGCGAACTGGTTGCCCGCCGCATAGCGCTCCGCGAAGTTGGCATCGGGGATTGATCCGCTCGTCACCACTGTGATCCCATCGAGCGAGCCGCGCAGCAACCGCGCGCCTTCGAGCATCCACACGTCACCACCAAGATAAGGAGTGTCAATCTCATCTGTGACTGCATCCAGTGAGGTGTCAATCTCTGCGGATGACAGAATATACACGTTGTCAGCGGCGCGGGTCTCCGTCCAGCGTCCAACGATGATCGCCGGAATGTCCTCCAACGCCGCTTGCACTTGCGAATCCGCGGCTTGGTAGCCGAGGATGAGTGCCCCAATCACCTGTGGGTCGTGGGTCAGCGCTCGGGCGCGCAAGACCGCCGTGGCCACGCTGCCCCCGTCGTCGATCGGCATGAGTTCGACGTTGGCGAATGCGCTTTCGGTGAAAGCTAACCGGGCTGCATACAGCGCGTTGTAACCGATCTCCCGGTAGCGCCCCTCGAACGGCGCGAGCAGCGCGACTCGGTACATGGTCGGCGTACGCGTCACCGCACAGGCGGACAGAAGGAGGGCAAGCGTAAGCGCACTTATCCATACGCGAACCTCACCCCCTAACCCCCTCTCCGGTTGGCGAGGGGGAATTTCCCCTCTCCCTCTGGAGAGGGGACTGAGGGGTGAGGTGGCTTTAGCAGCTCTTCGACAGGTGTTCTTCATACGTCTCGCTGAAATTGTGATAGCCGCTGCCGCTGCAATCCGCTTGGAAGAAAAAATAATCGCTCGGCGTCGGGTTGAGCACGCCGTTGATAGCCGACAAGCCGGGGTTGGCAATCGGCCCCGGCGGCAGTCCGGTCACGCGATAAGTGTTATATGGCGAGATCACGCCCTGATAATCTGCCTGCGTAATTTGCCGCCACCAGTTCCCCGCCCCACCGAGCGGATACTGTACGGTCGGGTCAGCGTCCAGCTTCATGCCAATATTCAAACGGTTGAGGTACACACCCGCGATTTGCGGGTCTTCTTCACGGTGAATTGCCTCACGCTGCACAATCGACGCCAGCGTGACCACTTCAAACAGCGTGCGGTTCTGCTGCGCCGCGCGTACAAACGCGCTCGAACCCACCTGCCGCAAGAACTCTTCGGTGAGCAAATCGCGCAGGCCAAAGGCCGTGATATCCGGCGGAAGCTGGTAAGTATTCGGGAACAGGAAGCCTTCCAGCGATGCGCCGACCGGCATGCCCACCTGCGATACAAACGCCGGGTCGAACTGCACGCCTGCGCCGACTACACGCAGGAAGTCCGCGCCCGTGAAGCCAAACAGCGGGTTGCGGTCAATCGCGTCAGCGACCTCTTCAATCCGCCACCCCTCGATGATCGTGAAGTTGATCACGCTGTTCCTCGAATCGGTCAGCGCCAGCGCGATTTCGGAAATGGTCTGCGTCTGTCGAATGAAATACGTTCCCGCTTCCAGTTCGGTATCCAAGGCATTCGCGCGCAGGTAGTCGACAAATAAGTCGGCATCGGTGATGAGGCTGGCGGCCAGCAGGTTGCCGGCAATTGCGCGCGGGCTGTCGCCGGATGCGACCGTGAAACGCACCGGATCGGGGTTGCTCCCCGCGGCAGCATTGAGATCATCCTCGCGACCCGCCAAACGTAAGCGAATCAAGGCCGTTTGTACCCCATCGACGGGGTTGCCGCCCGTCGCGACGAAAATTACGCCGACACACACCACGCCGACCAGTGCGGCGGCGACGATCAACAGCAGTAACAGGCGACCCAATCGACTCAAGAAGACCTCTCCATCATGGTATCCGAACGCCTATTGTAACGTCTGCGCGGATGTGGGTACACTGGAAACGGTCTATTGGTCACCGATGATTGGGCTACGATCCGCATGATTTCTTCCGCCACGCTCTACCGCCGCCGCGACTTACTCGCCGTAATCGCCTTGATCGCGCTGTGGTTGCTGTTCTTCTGGCGGCTGTTCACGCCGGTGCGCGCGGATCAAGCCTCGCTCAGATCGGGTGACTTCTCCGGCCAGTTTATGACGTTCGCGGGCTACCAGTACAGCCGCTTCGCCGAGGGCGAAGTGCCCCTGTGGAATCCCTATAACAATGGCGGTCTTCCCTTTATCGCGGATACACAGGCCGCCGTCTTCTACCCGCCGCGCTTACTGACGATCACGCTGGCTCGGCTTGCCGGGGGTTGGACGTATCAAGCGCTGGAACTGGAAATGACGTTCCATGTCCTCGCCTTCACGCTCCTGATGTACCTGTTCGTGCGCCGCGTCACCGGGAGCGTGCTCGGCGGTTTTGTCGCCGCGATCGTAGCCGGCTATGGCGGCTTCTTGAGCGGCTATCCACCGCTGCAAATCGCCTTGCTCGAAGCGGGCATCTACCTGCCACTGGCCGCGCTGGGTATCTACGAAGCGACACGGGATGACCGCCTCGGCCTCAAATGTCTGATCGTCACCGGGGCGGCGCTCGGCCTGTCATGGATGGCGGGACACCCGCAAACCAGCTTCTTCCTGACTTATCTGCTCGTCGCCTACTTCGGCTGGCGCATATACGAGCGGCGCTGGCGGTTCACCTTGTGGATGGTGGGCTGCGCCGTCTTCGGGCTGATCGCCTTCGGGCTGGCTGCCGTCCAGTTGCTCCCCGGGTTCGAATACCTACTGTATACCACGCGCGCTGAATTCGGCTACGACGCCAAGAGCAACGGCTTTCCGATTCAGGACGTCATTCAATTCATCTACCCCACCATCCTAAGCATGTTTTCGCCGCTCTATGTCGGTGTGACCGGGCTGTTCTTCGCGTTGATCGCGCTGTGGCGGCGCGTATCGGGCGCGTGGTTCTGGGGTGTCGTCGCGCTGATCGGTCTGCTGTGGAGCTTCGGTGGCAACAGCGCGGTCTTCCCGGCGCTGTACAACGTACTGCCCGGTCTGCGGTTTTTCCGGGGTCAGGAACGCGCTGCCTATCTGGTCGTCAACAGCCTCGCGATCCTCGCGGGTCTGGGCGCGACCCGCCTTGCTCAATGGGACACGACCACGGACTATCCCGCCGCGCTTCGGTTGCGCGTCTGGCTGAATACGGCTGTCCGCGCGGCGCTGCTGTTCACCGCGCTGGTCTTCGTGTTGTGGATCGGTCAGCCCGACGCCTTCGGACGCGTCATCAGCGTGGTGACGCTCGTGACCCTCGTTGTCGGCGCGCTGGCGCTTCTCGTGCCGAGCATCACTGGGTATGCGCGTCCGGCGTGGGTGTGGGGCATTGCCGTCCTGCTCGTGCTCGAACTGTTCACGATCAACATGGATGCTGAACCTGTCTATGACCCAGTGCCCGCCGATATGCAAATCAGCATCAGCCCACCGCCGCACGTCGCGCAGGTATTGGCCGATACCGACGGCGTGTTCCGCGTTGATGGTTTCCGCGGTCTCGGCGACAATTACGGTAGTTTATATGGCGTGCAGGATATTCATGGCATCAGTCCATTGTGGCTGGGCAGCGCCTACAGCCTGATCGAAGGCGCTCTCCCCGACGCACGGACATGGGAACTGTTTGCCGTGCGTTACGTCTACTCTGATTGGGCGGAGCTACCCGTGTCAGCCCAACTTGTCGGCACCGGGACAGATCGCTACGGTGACATCAACATCCACCGTCTCGATAACCCGCGCCCCTTCGCCCTGCTGATGTACTCTGCCGCGATCATGGGCGACGACGCACAAGCCTACAGCATCCTCGCTGACGCGGGGTTCGATCCGCGCCAAACGCTGCTGCTGCAAGGTGATGCACCCGTCGAACTAAACGGCGGCGAGTCGCTACCAGCGATTGTCACGCGCTTCGAGCCGGAACTGATCGAGATGAGCGCGAGTTCGCCGCTGCCCGCTATGCTGTCAGTTGCGCTGCCGCAGTATCCTGGCTGGCAGGCGACCGTCAATGGCAGCCCAACGCCGATTCAGCGGGCGTATGGCGGTTTGACCGCCGTCGCTGTACCCGCAGGCGACTCGACGGTGCAGCTCGTGTTCGACCCGCTGAGTTACCGCATTGGCGCGCTTCTCAGCCTTGTGACGTGGATCAGTTTGCTGGTTCTGGCGGTTGCGGCTTTCGTCCGACCACGGCGGACATAGTCCCAACGCCCTGTTCTACCAATGCGTGCAGGTTCTTCGAATAGTAGGCGTCCGCTAGCCGACCAAACAACTGCACGGTCGACCAGTTCACCAGAAACCCGATCACCGCGCCTGCGCCCGGAATCACTTTGGCCACCGTTTTGAGGAGAATCGTCCGCAGCAACCGCTGAAAGGCCGCGCCCGCGAACTGTTCCTGATACATGATCAGTTGATCGGGCGTGACTAGCTTGTGGCGCAGCATCAGCATTTGGCTGACATTGAGCGCTTGCGCCTCATCCTGAATGCCATACACCTGCGCAATGAAATACGACATCGCTGAGGTTGAGCGCGCCGAATAGACGAGGTCAATCAGCAGACCGAGCGGCAGTTCCAGCAAACCGCCAAAACTGGTCAGCGCGCCAACGATCCCTTGACGGATGGCATAACGGTTTATAATGCGGCGAACGCGCTGTGATTGGGTATCATGGGGATGAGCGGCGACCAACTGCTCGTACATCCGCTGGAGTTCATCCGTGTTCGGCGCGCTGTAGTTCGGCAGGTTGCGGAGAAAGCGCGGGAAGTTGCGCACAATCAGCCAACCGATGATCAGTAAGGTTAGCGACGACAGGACACAGGACAGAACCAACAGTTGACCGAAATCCAATTTTCCGCCTCACAGAGCGCAAACCGAGTTTGGCATTCAGTGTACCGGAATTTGAGCGTTTACATAACGACGGCAGAGAGTATGAACTATGCTGTATCTGACTAATCCCCTGCAAGACTGGATCGCGCGCCTTGACCGCCGCGCCTACGCCCTGCTGATCGGCACGGCGCTCGGCGTGCTCGGCGGCGTGACCGGCTTGCTGATCGCCGTATTCGACCCGCTCATCGCCTTCGGGCTGATCGTCGGCGTCATGCTCGGCCTGTATGTCATCACCAACGTGAACGCGGCGCTCTACGGCGTGATTGCGGTCATGGCGCTCGTGCCGTTCGCGACTTTCCCGGTGAAAATCGTTTTCACGCCAACCTTCATGGATGCCGTGATGGGCGCGTTCTTCCTCGTCTACGCTTTCCAGTGGATGACGGGCAAGCGTCACTTCTTTCGGCTGACGCCCGTGCACGGCGCGATTCTGCTCTATTTGTTGTGGCTGATCATCAGCTTTGTGCTCGGCTTGCGCTATGCCATGCCGACGCCCGCCATCGCCCGCCAGTTCGCTGAAACGCTGCTGAGTATCAGCATGGTATTCGTACTCGTCGATTTGCTGCGCGAACCCGCCGCACTGCGCCGTCTCGTCCTCGCGGTGATGATCGCGGTCGGCGCGCAAGCGATTGTTGCGCTCATCCTGTACGCGATGAATGATGCGGTCGCCGAACGCACGCTCGTGCGCCTCGCCCGTTTCGGCTACCCCAATGGCGGCGTGATCCGCTACATCGAAGACAATCCCGCCGACGCGGAACGCGCCATCGGCACGTGGGTGGATCCCAACGCGCTCGGCGGATTTCTCGCCGTCGCCGCCACGATGATCGCGCCGCAGGTGTTCGCGAGGCGTCCGGTGCTGCGCTCGCGCTGGATCGCGTGGGGCGTGCTCGGCATCGTCGGCTTGGCGCTGGTGCTGACGCTGTCGCGCGCCTCCCTGCTGGCTTTCGCCATCGGCCTGTTGTTCATCGGTCAGGTGAAAGGCTACCGCCGCTTCATCACGCTGATTGCATTGGGTGGCACGCTCGTTCTCATCCTTCCGCAAACCCAAGCCTATGTCGGGCATTTCATCAACGCCTTCACGGCGGGCGACATCTCCACGCAAATGCGCATCGGCGAGTACACCGATGCCTTCCGGCTGATTCGCCGCTACCCATTCACGGGCGTCGGTTTCACCGGAACGCCAGATAACGATATCTACACCGATGTCGCCAGCATGTACCTGATTATGGCCAACCAGATCGGCTTGATTGGTGTCGGGTTATTCGCGCTGACCCTCGGCAGCGTGTTCGCCTATGGTCGCCGCGCGTGGCAGTATGTCCGCGACAACCCTGAACTGCGCTCGATTCACCTTGGCTATCACGCCGCGCTGCTGACGGCGCTCATCAACGCCACAGCCGATCTCTACTTTTTCCGCCTTGACTTCCAGGCGTCAATCACCCTGTTCTGGTTGGTAGTCGCGCTCGCGCTGGCCTCGTCCCGTCTCGCCATCGAAGCGGGTGAGCAGCAGACATCGCCGACGCTGCGAACGACTCCGCACATCTAGTTCCGCCGCCCTGTCGATTGATGCAGGCATGCGTACTGAAACCACATGCTTCCTCGGAGGGGCGCACGGCTGTGCGCCCCTCCCCAAGCAAGTACAGCTGACGTGTCTGCGTTTTCGTTTCCACAAGCATCACGGCCCCAGTTTGTGGGCCGCCACACCTTTCAAAAATCACATGCCATCATAATCTACCGTTGTCAAAGCCCCCTCAATCCGCTATTATGCTGCCCATAACCCATCTTATGTTCTTTCCGCTTTGGATCAGGGCACCCTCGCGTCTGGTTCAGGGCAAACCCAGGGAAGGGGTAATTCAGAGTGAAACGACCTTACGAAGTCGCTTTTATCGTGCGTCTGGATGTTACAGACGAAAACTCGGTGAACAACACCATTGATCAGGTGCGCGCTTGGATCGAAACCGACCAGCTCGGCGAAGTCAAGAAGATTGACCGCTGGGGTCGGCGTAAGCTGGCTTACGAAATCGACAAGCAGCGCGAAGGCTTTTTCGTGTTGATGGAATCGCAGATCGAACCGCGCGGCCTGCCGGAGCTGGAACGCAGCCTCAACCTCTCGCCGTTCATCTTACGCTATATTATTGTGCGTACCGACGAATAACCCTCCCCGATCTGTTGTTTTGAGTAGAGGTGTGTTGTTATGGGACGCGGTCTAAATAAAGTCATCATCATTGGTTATGTAGGACGGGATCCAGAAATGCGCTACACCCCCAGCGGTCGCCCGGTGACAAGCTTCAGCGTCGCCACCAGCCGCACGTGGGTGTCTGCCGAAGGCGAACGCCGCGAAGAAACTGAATGGTTCAACGTGGTCGCATGGGGCAATCTCGCCGAAATCTGCAAAGCCCACCTCAGCAAGAATCAGCAGGTGTACGTTGAAGGCCGCCTGCAGACGCGCGGTTGGGAAGATGAAACCGGCAAGAAGCACTTCCGGACCGAACTCGTCGCCAACGAGATGATTTTACTGGGAGACCGTCGTCCACATCACAGCGACTTCGACTACGTCAATGACGACAGTGATGGCAGTGATTACGCATTTTAAGGACATGTCAGGAGACTACCTGTGAGCGATAACGACAATCGCCGAGAATTCGACAGTGACGATGGCGGCGAACGCCGCGGCCGTCGTGAAGACCGTGAAGAGCGTGGGGATCGTGGTGACCGTGGCGAACGTGGCATGGGCCGCGGCCGCTACCGGACGCAGAACTACTGCCCCGATGGCAAGTGCTTTGACTGGAAAGACGTTGATACGCTGAAGAAGTACATCAACGAAACAGGCAAAATCAAGCCGCGGCGTCAGACGGGCAACTGCTCGCGCTGCCAGCGGCAGTTGGCGCGGGAGATCAAGCGCGCACGGCACATGGCGCTGCTCCCCTTCATCATCATCACGGAATAACTCACCTGTGCCGGACTCACCTCCGGCACATTCATTTAAATCGTCATTATAAGTGGATCACGTGGACGACGTTGGGACGCGGTTGGCTGCGCCCCGGCATAGTAGCCTGCATGATTAGGAGTACGCATGAGCAAGCGTAGTCAAACGACAGGGATGCCCAAGCCCGGTCAATCCAAAAAAGTCGTAGAGAAAAAAGAAGAACCGAAGGGCGCGCTGCAGCGGCTTCTCAAAACGGATTACGAACACAAGCACGAGCGTGAAGCGGCGATTCAGCGCCTCGTGATCCTCGGTGTGGGGCTGGTGATTGGGATCGCGGCAATCATCTTCGTTGCGGCCTTGTTGGTCGACACGCTGATCACGCCGAATCAGGCTGTTGCAACCGTCAATGGCACGACAATCACGGTCGCGCAGTTCGAAAACCGCGTGCGGTTGGAACGCGCCATCCTCAACAACCAGTTGAATCAGGCCGTCGCGCTGTACCGCCAGTTCGGCGCCACCGACGACCAGATCAACCAGCAGTTGTTCTCGCAAGCGCCGTACAGCACGTGGCTCAACGAAATGCAGGTGCCGGATCAGTTGGGCAACCGCATCATCAACGAAATGGTGGACGATGAACTCGTGCGCCAGCAGGCAGCTGAACGCGGCATCACCGTGACGGCGGAAGAAATCGACGCGGAAATTCAGGATTATTTCGGCTTCGACCCGAACGCCGCCGATGCGACTGCCGAACCGACGGTCGAACCCACGCTCACGCCCACCCCGTTCGTCTCGCCGACACCGTCGCCCGTGCCCACCAGCACGCCGACCCCGCCGCCGACCGCGACGCCGGAATTCACACCTGCGCCGACGGTGACCGCGTTCCCCTCGGCGACGCCGACCAACACACCGAATGCGACGGAACGCGCCGACCAGTTCAACACGCAGCGCGAAGATTTCTTCAGCTATCTGCGCCGCGCGGCTGGCCTCGGTGACAGCGAAATCCGCTCCTACTTTGAAACGCAGCTCCTGCGCAGCAAGTTGGGCGAAGCGCTGATGGAAGGCAAGACGACGGGCTTGTGGGTGAATGCCCGCCACATCCTCGTCGACACGCCGGAACTCGCGCAGGACGTGATTGATGCGCTGAACAACGGCGAATCGTTTGCGGCGCTGGCGACCCAGCTCTCGACCGACACCGGCAGCGGTGCGCGCGGCGGCGAGCTCGATTGGTCGCAGGTCAGCGGCTTCGTGACGGAATTCGGGGAAGCGGTGACCACCGCCGAAATCGGTGCCATCGTCGGCCCAGTGCAGACGGAGTTCGGCTATCACATTATTCAGGTGCGCGCTCGTGAAGAACGCGAACTGGAAGGCAGCGAACTCGACAACGAGCAGACCCGCCAGGTGAACGTCTATCTGGACGATCTGCGCGCGGCGGAGACTACCTCGGTCGAAATTCTGGATGCGTGGACGAACCACGTGCCAACTTCGCCCGCTCTCTCGCTGACCGGCTCGTCGAACTAATTTCAGCCTATGAATCGTAGGGGCGCACGGCCGTGCGCCCGACCATTCATAGGGATTATCTCTCCCCACCGTTTTCCCAACGTTTAGGATTCTTCCAATTTCCCGCGTTGCCGCTGACTAGCGGCCTCGGTTATAATGCCCGGCATGAATGATCAAGGTCTATCCCGGTTTGAAACCCAGCTTGAGCGGCTGATCGAAGGCGCGTTCGCCAAGCTGCTGAGCAAAACGATCAGCGCCTCGCGACATTGCCCTGCAGGTTGTGCGCGCGATGGAAGACGATCTCTGGCAGGCGACTGACGGCGATCCGCGCCCCTTTGCGCCGGATCAGTACGCGATCCGCATGAACCCCAATGTGCAATATCACCTGCTTACGCGGCAGCCGTCGCTCGGGACGCTGCTGGTTCAGCACATCATCGAACTGGCCGCGCAGTCGGGTTACCGTCTCAACAACACGCCGATCATCCAGATCATCGCCGATCCCGACTATGCCGCGAACGAACTCAAAGTGCAGACGCAGCACGTCGACAAGCGGCAGGACTCGACCGCGGTCATGGAGCGTATCGACACCCCGCGCGACGAACCCGCCCCACATAATCCCCAGTTGATCATCAATGGCCAGAAGACGGTCAAGCTCCGCGACGCGATCATCAACCTCGGGCGCGGACGCGATAACCATATTGTGCTGGATGATCCCTACTGCTCGCGGCATCACGCGCAGCTCCGGCTGCGTTTCGGGCGCTACACGCTGTTCGATACCAACAGCGCCAGCGGCCTCAGCGTCAACGATGTCGCCGTACGCGAACACCGCTTACAGCCCGGGGATGTCATCCGCCTCGGCAAAACCCAACTCGTCTACTGGGAAGATACCGTTCCCGGCGATACCGGGATCAATGAGCCACAGTGACCACCGACGCCGTCTTGTTCATCCTCCGTTTGCTGGCGGGCGTGATTCTGCTCGCCGTGCTCGCGATATTGTTCCTCGTGATGTGGCGCGACTATAAAAGCGCGCTGATCCATGTGGAGTCGAGCCGCCGCGCCTATGGGCGCTTGGTCGCCGTCGAAGAACTGGATGGCGTACAGATCGCCGGGCAGGTCTACGCGCTGCTGCCGCTCACGAGCATCGGGCGGTCGCCCACCAACACCATTACCATTGACGACGACTTCGCCAGCGGCGAACACGCGCTGGTCGCATATCGCGGCGGGCAGTGGTGGCTGGAAGATCGCCAGAGCCGCAACGGCACAACGATCAATGACATCCCTGTCAAGCAGCCCATTATCATCACCGATGGTGATGTGATCGGCATCGGCAGTTGTCGTTTTCGCCTCGACTTGGAGCATTAACGCATGGATTTAGGCCTCCGCAACGCCAAAGTACTGGTGACCGCCTCCAGTCAGGGATTGGGCAAAGCCACTGCCCGCCGCTTTAGTCTGGAAGGCGCCATCGTCGTCATCAACAGCCGCAACCTGGCCGAACTGCAAGCGACCGCCGCCGAAATCAACGCCGAGTCGGGCAATCCCGTCTTCACGCTCGCCGGCGACGTGAGCGATCCGGTCCAAGCGGCCAAGCTCGTCCGCAACGCTGCCGACATGCTCGGTGGGCTGGACATTCTGGTAACGAATGCGGGTGGACCGCCCCCCGGCACTTTTGAAGACTTCGACCTAGAGCAGTGGGAGCAGTCGACGAAGCTGATCGTGTTCAGCGTCGTTAGTCTGATCAAAGCGGCACTACCCCATCTCAAGCAGTCCAAGCGCGCGGCGATCCTCGCTGTACAGTCGATGTCGGTCAAGCAGCCCATCGTCAACCTGACGCTTTCCAACGCAATTCGCCCGTCAGTCGTCGGCTTGACCAAGACGCTCTCGCAGGAGTTGGGGCCGCAGGGGATTCGCGTCAATGCGATTCTGCCCGGCAGCACGGAAACCATCCGCATCACCGAATTGATGGAAGCGCGCGCGGTCAAAAATGGCACGAGCGAAGCCGACGAACGCGCGCAGGCCTCTGCCGACATCCCGCTGCGCCGCTTCGCCACCCCCGACGAATTCGCTAACGCTGCTGTGTTTTTGTGTTCGCCTGCCGCCGGGTACATCACGGGAGTCGCGCTCCCGGTCGATGGCGGCGTGATCAAAGCTACGCTCTAAGGATGCGATCCCATGACTGAACCCATTTTGATCGGCGTGATCGGCGGCTCTGGTCTGTACCAGATGCCCGAACTGACCGATGTGACGACCGTCGCGGTCGATACCCCATTCGGTAAGCCCAGCGCGGACATTGTGATTGGCACACTCCGCGGCAAGCGCGTCGCCTTCCTGCCCCGCCACGGCGTCGGGCACGTGTTCACACCATCGACTGTCCCCTATCGCGCCAATATCGCGGCATTGAAAATGCTCGGCGTCAAGCAGATCATCGCTGTCAATGCGTGCGGTTCGCTGCGTGAGGACTACGCCCCCGGCGACATTGTGCTGCCCGACCAGTTGTTTGACCACACCCGCGGCACCCGTCCGCGCACCTTCTTTGATACGGGTATGGTCGCGCATGTCTCCGTCGCCGACCCCTTCTGCGCGCACCTCAACGAAGTGACGGCCGATGCGGTCGAGAAAGCGGGCGGACATGTGCATCGCGGCGGCGCGTATATCACTATCGAGGGCACGCGCTTCAGCACGCGCGGCGAAAGCGAAGTCTACCGCCAGTGGGGCATGTCGATCATCGGCATGACGACCTGCCCGGAAGCGTTCCTCGCCCGCGAAGCCGAGATGTGCTACGTCACCATGTCGCACGTCACCGACTACGACGTGTGGCACGTCAGCGAAGAAGCCGTCACCGTCGACAAGGTGATCGCCACCATGCACCATAATCTGGCCATCGCGCAGAACGCGGTCGCCAACGCTGTAGCCGCCCTAGATGAGCACCGCGACTGCGCCTGTCACCGCGCGCTCGACAATGCCATCATGACCGACCCCAAACGCATCCCGGCGAACGTCCTCGAACAGATGCGTCCAATTGTGGGGCGCTTGTTCGCCTGATGTTCGCGTCGACGGAAAGCCGCCGCGCTGAATTCGCGCTGCTGGGCGTGTCGATGCTGTTCATCGTCATCAGCACGCTGGCGCTGAGTTTGGCACGCGGAGAGATGCTGCCCGCTAACTGGCTGCATCTGCTCTCGTGGGCGGTCTGCGCCGTGCTTGGCAGCCTCTACCTGCATCGGCGGCTGCCCAACCGCGATCCCCTGTTGTTCCCGCTGGCGATGTTCATGTCCGGTTGGGGGCTAATTCTGATCGAGCGCCTCGCGCCGCCCTTCGCCGAACGGCAGGCGCTGTGGCTGATCGTCTCAACCGCGGCGCTGCTGATTGTGGTCAGCGTGCCGCGCATATTGTTCTGGCTGCGCGCCTACCGCTATACCCTGCTGGTCTTCGGGTTGGGGCTGCTCGTCGCGACCATTGTGCTCGGTACGAACCCCTCTGGGCAAGCGGGCGCGCCGGAGTTGTGGCTCGGCTTCGGGACGCTTTTCTTCCAGCCGTCGGAAGCGCTCAAGGTGATCCTCGTCGCCTTCCTCGCCAGTTACCTCGCCGAGCAGTACCCGGCGCTGCGCGCGTTCGCAGGGGTTGAGCAGCGGCGGCTATCCCCGCGCATCCTCGGCCCGATTCTGCTGATGTGGGGCTTGTCGGTCGTCATTCTGATCTGGCAGCGCGACCTCGGCACGGCGATTCTGTTCTTCCTCGTGTTTCTCACCCTGTTGTATGTCGCCAGCGGCTACACCCCGCTGTTGATCGGCGGCGCGCTGCTGGTGCTCATCGCCGGCGTGCTCGCCTACCAGTACATCCCGCTGGTGCAGCTGCGCATCGACATCTGGCTCAATCCGTGGCCGGATGCCGACAACCGTGCCTTCCAGATCGTGCAAAGTCTGCTGGCCTTCGGCGCGGGCGGCATTTTCGGACAGGGCGTCGGGCAAGGTTCACCGACGTTCATTCCCGTGGTGCATTCCGATTTCGTGTTCGCGGCGTTAGCCGAAGAATGGGGCTTGCTCGGCGTGATTGTGTGCATCGCCTGCGTGCTGATGTTCGTCATGCGCGGTTTACGCATCGCCGTCAAAGAGAATGGTCGCCCCTTCCATGCGCTGATGGCAGTCGGCCTCAGCGTGGTGCTCGCCGTACAAAGCCTGATGATTATGGGCGGCGTCCTCAAGCTGATTCCGCTTACAGGGGTCACGCTGCCCTATTTCAGCTACGGCGGCAGCTCGCTGCTGGTAAATTTCATCATGGTGGGGCTGCTGCTGAAGCTCTCGGCGGGAGAAACGTGATGGGTTTTAGCCGCGAGATCAACCGCCTGCTGGTCGGTTTGCTGTTCATGTTCGGGATCGTCGCATTATCGGCGGCCTACTGGAGCATCACCGGACCGGACACCATTCTGCGCCGGGCCGACAACCCGCGCCGCGTGGAAGCCGAACGCGCCATCGAACGTGGAGCGCTCGTCGACCGGAATGATCATGTGTTAGCGTACACCGAAAGCGCGGATGGTATTGTCACGCGCCGCTATCGCTACCCCGCAATGTACAGCGCGCTCGGCTATTACAGCTATCGCTACGGATCGAGCGGCATTGAGGGAGCCTACGACGCGCTGCTGAGCGGCACCGATCAGGTCACCTCGACCGGAGATGCGCTGCTCAACGGCTTGATGCATCGTCCACAGGTAGGCTCAGATGCGCGCCTGACGCTCGATCTCGAAGTGCAGGAAGCGGTCGCCGCCGCGTTGGCGGGCCAAACGGGCGCAGTCATCGTGATCGGCGTGCCGAATGGCGAAGTCCTGGCGCTCGCCAGTCTGCCCACCTACGACCCAAATACGCTCGAAGAGAACTGGGACGCCTTGATCGGCGCGCCCGGGAATCCGTTCTTCAACCGGGCGCTCCAAGGTCAGTACCAACCTGGTGCAGCGTTGCAGACGCCGCTGCTGGCCGCAGCTATGCTCGTCAACATCCCGTTGGAGACGGTTGATGCGAGCGCAACGCAGCCCGTCCCGCTCGGCGATCTCAATCTCGCGTGCGCGGTACGCCTGCCGGAAATTGAGCTCACCCTGAGCGAGGCCTACGCCTTCGCCTGCCCACGCGCCTTTGCCGACATCCTCGATCCGATTGGCGTTGACACTTTGAACACGGTGCTGATGACCTTTCGCCTGAACGAGTCGCCGCTCCTCGCCGGGTTTGAGCCGCCGCCGACCAGTACTCCGTCGACGCTGCGCCTCACGCCTGATAACCTGCTGGAGACGGCGCTCGGTCAGGGGCAGTTCACCGTGACGCCGCTCTCAATGGCGCTCATGGCGGCGGGCATCGTCAACGACGGCAACGCGCCGCAGCCGTACCTGCTCCAACAGTCGCGCCAGCCGAATGGCGCATGGATCGATGTGCGGACGGCGCGGGCGAGCCTTCCGATCACGACCACGAACAGCGCCCGCCGCCTGCAAGACCTGATGCGCGGCGCGGTCGCCTTTGGCGCCGCCCAAAACGCCGGGCGTCCCGGCATTGATATCGGCGGACATGCGTCAATCGCCTATTCGGGTGAAGGCTCGCAGGCGTGGTTCGTCGGCTTTGCGACGTTTGGGGGGGCGAACGGCGCAGCGGTCGCCGTTATTCTGGAAAACAGCGATGACCCCGGTCGCGCGGCAGATATCGGCGGCACGGCGCTCGCCGCCGCGCAAGCCGCGCTCCTTGGACAGCCGAGCTCATGAAGATTCTCGCCCTCGAACGGGAAGTTCCCGGCACACCCGCCGACGCATTCGCGCCGCACCTCAAAGCGGAAGCGCGGCGGGCGTGGGAACTGGTCCAAGCTGGCGTCATCCGTGAACTGTACTTTGACCGCGATCAACACACCGCCGTGCTCATGCTCGAATGTGCAGACCTCGATGCTGCGCGGGCGGCCCTTGCGACCTTACCACTGGTGGAAACGGGTCTTATCACCTTTGAATTGATCCCGCTCGCGCCGTATTCCGGCTTCGCGCGGTTGTTCACGGCGGATTAGCCACCTTCCCATAACCGCGGGCTCAACCCGAGTTTCTTCGACCATTTGGCAGTTTTACTGTGAATGTGCACGAACCATGAGCTATAGCGGTCGGTGTGCTGGGCCTGCTTGAGCGCGTTGAGGAAGGACGCTGCATCGTCGAACGGTTCAAGTTGCATAACAGCGCGCCCGTATTCGCCGCGGCTGTGCGCATCCGACCCCACAGTGCCCACCAGTTTCCGCTGTCGGGCAAATGCCAGCGCCTTGACGTTATCTTCGGCGAACACACAGCGAGCATTGAAAATCTCAATCGCATCGACTTTATCGATGATATCCAGCAGATCTGGTTCCAGCCATGCCCCCTTGCGTAGGCGGTCAAACGGATGCGACACGCTGATCACCGCGCCCTGATCCCGCAGAATACGGATAGTTTCATCTGGAGTCAAACCCGGCGGAATTGATTCCTGCACAAAATAGGCCAGCAGCTCTCCGCGGTCGGTCATAATCTCTTCGCCGACGATGATCCGATCCGGCGCGCGGCGGCGCATCTCCAGCGCCCCCCGTGCCGTATTGTGATCCGTGATGGCTATGCGGTCGACACCGCGTTTATCGCACATCTGCAGAATCGTCTCGAACTTGATAAGGCAGTCTTTGGACCATTGGGTGTGGCTATGCAGTTCGACATTCAGCATTCTCATCTCCTTATCCTCGCGCGCCATTCTACGGGATCGCCCGGAGCGTTTCAACGGCGCAGCGTGTGAATGTGCTATAATACCCCGCGCGTTTGCAACCGTCAGAGAGTCGTCAGGTTGCCAGTCAGGTTTTGTGGCAAACTTACGGCATATCTATGGGAAGAATGTATTGAGAACTCAAACTACAATGGATCACGCATCCAACCTCCATGCGCCGCCGCGGCTGCTGCTCTGGGCGGCGTTGACCTTGTTCGTGCTGATTGTAATCGCCGGATTAGGCGGGATTGCGTATTTTTCCAGCGGACGTCTCGCCACGTTGCTGCCCTACGCCGTGATCGGCGCGCTCGCCCTGTTCCTGAGCGTGATCGGCGGCGCCGTGCTCTTCCGGCGTACACTCCCGCGCTTGCTCTGGCTCTGGACCTCGATTGCTGTCCTCGGGCTGATGATCGTTGCCGCGTTTGGCGGCACGCTGCTCTTCCGCAACAACCTGCCCCCGCGCTATCAGGAGCAGATGATCACCGAAGTCCCCTTCATGAGCGGTTTCCTCCGCTCACTGATGCAGCCCACTCCGGCAGGCGGCGCACTGCCGACCGCCGCGCCGAATACCAGTGGCATTGACCCGCTGTCGCTGCTCGGCGGCGCAGAACCGACGGTCGCCGCCACGGAGGAAACCACGCCTGAAGCGATTAGCATCGTGCCGACAGCAACCTTCACGCCGCCGCCCACCGCTACCACAGCCCCGACCCTCCCGCCGACTACGGCGCCGACCGTTGCCCCCACTGTCGCGCCGACCGAAGTCGTCGCTGTGGCCGCGTCCGCTCCGGCGCGAGCCCTTGCGGCGCGCATGTATGGTTTCACACACGTGCAGCAGGGCTGGAACAACTGCGGCCCGGCGAACATCACCATGGCGCTGAGTCACTATGGCTGGCAAGGCACCCAGGATGACGCCGCGTCCTTCCTCAAACCGGTCGACGAAGACAAGAACGTCAGCCCGCATGAGATGGTCAACTTCATCAACACGCAGACGGGCGTACGCGCCGTCACCCGCCTCGGCGGTGACATGGAGCTCCTCAAGCAGTTGATCTTCAACAACATCCCCGTGATCATCGAAACCGCCTATACGCCGGAAGGCTATGACTGGATCGGTCACTACCAGACGGTGGTCGGCTACGACGATAACGCGGGCGTGTTCTATATCTACGACAGCTACCTCGGCACGGGGGAAGCGGGTGAAGGTTTGCCCGAACCCTACGCCGAATTTGACGCCAACTGGCAGGCCTTCAACCGCGTGTTCATCGCCATTTACGATCAACCGCGCGAAAGTCTGGTGACCGAAGTCCTCGGCGAACGCGCCGACCTCCCGCGTTCCTACGAGATCGCGCTGGAAATCGCCCAGGAAGAAGCGCGCGCTGACCGCCGCGACAAGTTCGCGTGGTTCAACGTCGGCACCGCCTTCACGCGTCTCGGCCAGTTCGAACAAGCCGCCAACGCCTTCGATATCGCTCGCCAGCTTGACCTGCCCTTCCGCATCATGTGGTATCAGTTCGCGCCCTTCGAAGCCTATTTCGGCGCGGGGCGCTACGATGACGTGCTTGTTCTCGCGGAAACCACGATCAATAACAGTGACGAGCGTATCGAAGAAGCGTACTACTGGCGCGGTCGGGTTTACTCGGAACAAGGACGCGCCAATGACGCGAGCTCTATGTATCAGATTGCGCTGCGCCTGAACCCTAACTTTGAACCGGCGCAGCAAGCGCTGGCAGGATAACCATCATGGCCGCACAGAACACCCGGCAGCTCGCCCGCTCCACGCTGATCGTCATGGTCGCGTTTGGAGCGGCCAAAGTCGTCAGCCTCGCGCAGCAGTTCATCGTCGCCCGCGAGTTCGGCGTGGGCAGCGAATGGGATGCGTATGTCGTCGCCAACAGCATCCCCGAACTGATCTTCACACTGATCGCGGGCGGCGCGCTGGCCTTCGCCTTCATCCCGATCTTCGCGGGCTTCCTCGCCGAAGGCAACCAGCAGAAGGCGTGGAAGACGGCCAGCCACGTCATCAATTCGCTGTTCCTGCTCACACTGATCGTGAGCGTCGTGGTGTTTTTGATCGCGCCGTGGCTCGTCAGCAATGTGATCGCCACGGGGTTCCCCGCGGACGCGCAGTCGCAAACCGTCGACATGATGCGCATTCTGCTCGTCGGCACGCTGATCTTCTCGATCAGCGGCATCCTGATGGGCATCCTGCAAAGCTACAACAACTTCCTGCTGCCCGCCCTCGCGCCAATCATGTACTCGGTCGGCTTACTGATCGGCGTGGTCGTCCTATCGGACAGTCTCGGCGTTTACGGCGTCGCCATCGGCGCGGTGATCGGGGCGGCGCTGCATCTCAGCATCCAGATTCCCGGCCTGATCCGCGTGCGAGCCCAATGGTCGCCCGAACTCGGTTTGACCGACCCAACGCTCTGGCGCATTTTGCGTCTCATGCTGCCCGCGCTCGGCGGATTGGCGGTCTTCAGCGTTAACTGGCTCATCATGAACAACCTCGCCTCGAACATGGGCGAAGGCGCGGTCAGCGCGTTGAGCTGGGGCTGGCGCATCATGCAAATCCCGGAAACGCTCATCGGCACGGCGATGGGCACGGTCATCTTCCCGACGCTCGCCGCCTTGAGCGCTGTCGATAACCTCAAGGGCAAACGCGAGGCGATGGCGGGCGCGATCCGCTTCATTCTGACCGCGACCATCCCCGCGTCGATTGCCCTGCTCGTGCTGGGGCGACCGCTGCTCACCGTGCTGGAAGGTGGCGCGTTCGACGCCTCCGCGACCGACTTTGTCTACAGCACGCTCCAATTCTTCACGCTTGGCTTGATTGTGCAGTCAGTGTTGGAAATCGCCGCCCGCTCCTTCTACGCCGACAAAAACACGGTGATTCCCTTCATCACATCGAGCATCGGCGCGGCGATCAACATCGTCGGCGCGTATGTGCTCAGCGCGAGCCTGGGCGTGGGCGGGCTGGCGCTGGCCAACTCGCTCGGCATCGCCGTCGAAGTCTCAATCAACCTGATTCTGCTGCGGCGGCGCTGGCACGGCATCGAAGAACGCTCGCTGTTCCTTACAGCCGCCAAGGGAGTAGCGGCCAGCCTCGTCATGGCGGCCATCATCCTCGGCGTCGGCGCGGTGTGGTCAGCGCTCGGTCTTGGTGAGCGGGGCAAAGCCTTCCTCATCGCGCAGATCGCTGTGCAAGGCGTGCTGGGCGGCCTCGGGTTTTTGGCCGCAGCGTGGATTTTGCGCATGAAAGAATTGGAAGAACTGCTGCGTCTGATTCGTAGGCGCTCCACTGCACCCGTTGAGGCGGCTGTTTCATGAGTATCGAAATCAAATACGTGACGCTTGGTCTCGCGCAGACGAATGCTTATCTTGTCGCGGATACCGAGACCAACGATGCCATCCTGATCGATCCTGTCGATCAGGCCGAACTGCTGCTCAAACTGGCGACCGACGCGGGCTGGACGATCAAGCTCATCCTCGCCACCCATGCCCACTTCGATCACGTCCTCGCGAGCGCAGCGCTCAAGGAACTGACGGGCGCGCCGTTTTATATTCATTCTGAAGCCGTCCCCATGTTGAAAAACCTGCCACAGACCGGTCTGCGCTTTGTCGGGCAGCTCTACCCCGAAGCCGCCGAACCGGATCGCCTGCTCACGACCGAATCGGAGACGATCACCCTCGGCGCGATCCAGCTGGAAACGCTGTATACCCCCGGTCATGCGCCGGGACATCTGGCGTTCTACATGCGCGACCAAGATATCGTTTTCAGCGGTGACGCGCTGTTTGCGGGGAGCGTCGGGCGCACCGACCTGCCGGGTTCAAGTTGGGCAGTGCTGGAGCGGTCGATCTTCGACAAGCTGCTCACGCTGCCCGATCAAACGCGCGTGCTCTCCGGGCATGGCGCCATGACGACGATTGGGCGGGAGCGGCAAACGAATCCCTTCTTGATATAGGCGAACGATGACCATAGCGAATCAGTTTTCGTATGTTCTCTTTGCGCTCGGCACGCTGGTCGTCGTTTTGGCGGTGCTGCGCTGGCGGCATGTCGCGTGGCGCTCGACACTGATCGCGGCTCTGGTGCTGGCGCTCGTCTTCACGGGCGGATTCCTCGCCTTCCGCGTGGGCGCAAGTGACGTCACAAGCGTCGGCGCGGCGCAGGCGCAGATCGGCAACGGCAAGCCGACCTTCCTGGAGTTCTACAGCAACTTCTGCGCGGGCTGCATGGCGGCGCGTCCCGCGGTCGACGAGTTGGTGTCCGCGATGGGCGATACGTTCAACGTGCTGCGCATTGATATTCACACCGCGGTTGGGCGCGAACTGCGCGCCATCTATGGCTTCACGTATTCGCCGGAATTTGTCCTGTTTGCTGCGGATGGCAGCGAATTGTGGCGCGCGAACAGTCCGCCTACGCCTGTGGAGCTTGACCAAGCGACAACCAACACGATCTCCTCACCCTGACCATACCTGCCGCCCGGCGTTCGTGTTATTACTATATATTGGATACTCATATTCTCGCCGGAAGTGCACTGTGTGCCTTCCGGCTACGCCATTGAAGGGGACTTGTCCCACATGAAACACATCCTGCTCATATTTCTGGATGGGATCGGCTTGGGGGAGAACGACCCGACCACGAACCCGTTTGCGGCGGCAACCACCCCCACGCTCGATGCGCTGGCGAATGGTCACCGCTGGCTGCGCGACACCGGGGCACAGGTCAGCGAGCGTGCCATCTTCGTTCCAACCGATCCGCGCATGGATACTCCCGGCAAGCCGCAAAGCGCCAGCGGTCAGGCGGCCATTTTGACGGGCAAGAATGTCCCCGCGCTCATCGGCGAGCATTACGGCCCACGCCCCAACCCACCGATCCGCCAAATTCTGATGGAAGACAACTTCTTCAAGCAGGTGACGCGGCGCGGCCTGCCAGCAGCGCTCATCGAGGGCTATCCGCCGCGCTTTCACGAGGCGATCAACAGCGGCAAACGGCTGCGCTCCAGCTATCAGGAAGCGCTCTTCGCCGCCGATCTGCCTCTGTTTGGCGAGGACATGATCTACAGTGGCGACGCCTTGGCTGTCGATTGGGTTGGCGAGGGCTGGCGCAAGGAACTTGGCTACACCGACACGCCGATCTACGAGCCGTATGAAGCCGGGATCAAGATGGTTGAGATCGCCCGGCGCTACAGCTTCGCCTTCTTCGCGCACTGGGTCACCGATGTGATCGGGCATCGCGGCACGGTGGCGGATGGCGCGCGCAACCTCGAAATCTTCGACGGCGTGATGCGCGGCGTGCTCGACGTGTGGGACGACGACGAAGGTTTGATCGTCATCACCAGCGATCACGGCAACATGGAAGACCTATCGCACACCAAGCACACCGAGAACGATGTACCCACGGTCGTGATCGGCACAGGCAAAGAGGAATTCGCCGCAGGCGTGAAAACGCTGGCGGACATCACGCCGCAGATGGCCGCTTACCTGTTCGCCCAACCGCACGGCTGAAGTGCAGCCCTTTTACGAAACCGTGGTGAGGCGGGCGTTAGAAGCGTCATAGAACTGTCCCTACGAACAGGTGAAGCTAAGCATTTCTCGTCTATACTCAGATCAGAATTGTACTGGTATGAAGGCTGTGGATGATGGATGCTAACAATTTACGTGAAACCATGCGCCTGTGGGCGAGCGGCGTCTCGGTGGTGACGACCGCTGACGCAGTGTGCCGCGCGGGCATGACCGTCAGCGCGTTCAACTCGCTCTCGCTCACTCCCCCGGCGATTCTGGTGTGCTTACAGAAAGATACCCGCACCGCCGAGGTGATCCCCGGCGCGGGCGTATTCGCCGTGTCGATTCTCGGCGCGGATCAAGCCTATTTGTCGGATCGCTTCGCGGGGCGCGTGCCGCTCGGCGACACGGAAGATCGCTTCGACGGGCTGAACCTGACGACGGGCGTGACCGGTGTACCGATCCTCGCGGATGCCATCGCCTGGCTGGACTGCAAAGTGCGCGAAATCCACGATGGCAGCACCCACTGGATCGTGATCGGCGAGGTCGTCGCGACCGGCGTGCCAACCGATGGCGCATCGCCCCTGCTCTACTTCAATCGCAGCTACCACACCTTACAGACGCAGAATGTAGCCTCACCTTGATTCTTATCCCTCGCTCCACTACAATGAGCGCTGACTTTTCGACGGGTAGACCTCATGTTTGAGCAGCTTACAAACCGCCTGCAAGACGTCTTTGACGGCTTAGGGCGGGTCGGCAAACTCACGGAAAAAGACGTAGACAAGGTAATGCGCGAGGTGCGCATGGCGCTCCTCGAAGCGGATGTTGCCTTGCCTGTGGTCAAAGACTTCGTGGGGCGTGTCAAAGAACGTGCCATCGGCGCGGATGTGGCTAAGAGCCTCAAGCCCGGTCAGCAGGTCGTCAAGATCGTGCACGAGGAACTGCTCACCACGCTCGGTGAAGGCGCGAAGCTCAATTTCTCTGGCAGCACTAAACCGCATGTGATCATGCTGGTGGGTCTGCAGGGGTCGGGCAAAACAACCACCGGTGCCAAGCTGGCGCTGTTCCTGCGCCGCGAAGGCCGGTCGCCGTTCATGATTGCCGCCGACACCTATCGCCCTGCCGCCGTTGACCAGTTGGTCACGCTGGCGAAGCAGATTCAGGTTCCGTACTACGAGGAAGGCACAACCGCCAAACCGCCGGACATCGTCGCGCGCGGGTTGAAGGTCGCCAAAGAGCAGAACGCCGCCGTCGTGATCGTCGATACGGCGGGTCGTCTGCAAATTGACGAAACCCTCATGACGGAGCTGGAAGAGATCAAACGGCGGACTCAGCCCGCGGAAATTCTGCTCGTCGCGGACTCGATGACGGGGCAGGAAGCCGTGCACATCGCCGAAGGCTTCAACGGCCGCCTCGGTATCACTGGGCTGATCCTCACCAAGATCGACGGTGACGCCCGCGGTGGTGCGGCGCTCTCGATGCGCGCTGTGACGGGCGTGCCGATCAAGTTCCTCGGCACGAGCGAAAAGGTCGACGGGTTCGAGGCGTTCTCGCCGGATCGGCTGGCGCAGCGCATCCTCGGTATGGGCGATGTGATGGGCTTGATCGAAAAGGCGGAAGCCGAATTCGACGAAGCCGAAGCCATGAAGCTGCAGAAGAAACTGATGGAAAATCAGTTCACGCTGCAAGACTTTCTGGAACAGCTCCAGAAGATCAAGCGCATGGGCAGCATCACCAGCCTGCTCGGCATGATCCCCGGTATGAACCGCTTCCGGGACCAGATCGACGAGCAGCAGGTCGACAAACGTATCCGCCGCGTGGAAGCGATCATCAACTCGATGACCAAAGCCGAGCGGGAAAACCCCAAGGTCCTCAACGCCAGCCGCCGTAAGCGCATTGCAGCGGGCAGCGGCGTCGAAGTGCGGGATGTGAACGAAGTCTTGAAGCAGTTCAAAGACATGCAGTCGATGATGAGTCAAGTTCGGAAGGGCAAATTCCCCGGCATGCCCGGTGGCGGCCTGCCCCCCGGATTTCCGCGCTAAGACCGCCCATCGGTCTTTCCGCAACTGAGTTATTTTGTTCTCAGTGGCTCTCCGTCCATAGGTGACGCATGAGAGCGCAACTAGAAAGGTACATTACCCATGGTTCGTATTCGTCTCCGCCGGACTGGCCTCAAGGGTCAGCCGAGCTACCGTATCGTCGTGGCCGATCAGCGTTCTTCGCGTGGTGGCGGCTTCATCGAAATCATTGGCACGCACAATGCCCGCACCCTGCCGATCACGGACATCATCGACGAAGGTCGTGCGCTGTACTGGTTGAGCGTGGGCGCGCAGCCGAGCGAAGCCGTGAACTATATCCTCAAGCGCACCGGCACGCTGGATCGCTTTGAACGTATGAAGAAGGGCGAAGCCGTCGAAACGCTCGTCGCCGAAGCGTCGGCTGCGGCTGCCGCGCGCGATTACAGCGTCAAGACCCGTCACGATGCCCCCGCCGCTGGCGAAGGCACCATGAAGCCCAAGGGCAACTAAGCTTCACCTCCCCCTCGCCTTGCGGAGAGGGGTGGACATGGTGATAATCTGTAGGGACGAGGCATGCCTCGTCCTTTTTGGTATAATGATTTGTAGCATGGGGATGCGTTGAACGGCGTCCCGGTTTGCACAGGAGCACAAGACGATGGAAGAATTAGTCGAATACGTCGCCAAGAGCCTCGTGGATGACCCCACGTCGGTGAAAGTCCGCCGCCGCGATTCGGGTTCGTCCGTCGTGATCGAACTGCACGTCGCCCAGCATGATACTGGCCGCATCATCGGCAAGGGTGGCCGCGTAGCGAACGCTTTGCGTGCGCTGCTCCGCGCGGGCGAAAGCAAGAACAAGCGCATCGTATTGAAAATCAGCTAGGCATGCAGCCCAAACACCTGATTTTAGGCGAAATTTTACGTCCGCACGGCGTGCGCGGTGAACTGCGCGTGCGTCTGCTCACCGATTTCCCCGAACGCATCAGTCAGCTCAAAAGTGTGTATCTCGGCACGGATCCGAACGGCAAGGTAACTGCCTACAACGTCGAATCCATGCGCATGAATCAGGAATATGGTCTGCTCAAGCTTAAGGGGATAGACGATCGCACCGAAGCCGAACGCTACCGCCAGCTCCTCGTCATGATCGACCTGAAACATGCTGTGCCGCTGGAAGCGGGCGAATTCTACCTTTATGAGCTGATCGGGCTGGAAGTTCGTACTGAAGATGGCGAAGTCCTCGGTACACTGACCGAAGTCCTCGAAACCGGCGCGAATGATGTGTACGTGGTCAAGGGCGCGCAGCATGGCGAAGTCCTGGTTCCGGTGCTGCCGGAGACGATCATCAAGACCGACATCGCCGCCAAGCAGGTGATCGTGCGCCTCCCGGCAGGTTTGCTCCCGGGCAAGGCGAAGACGCTTAAGCATTCCCGCTTGACAGCCTCTATACCCCGCGCTTATGCTGTCCTCAAATACCCTAAGATCATACGCCGGGAAACGCCGTGAGCGATCACCCCTATTGGCTCGGCTTCAGCCTCGTCCCCGAAATCGGTCTCAAACGCTTCAACCTGCTGCTGCACGCCTTCGGTGACCTGCGGAGCGCGTGGTATGCGGATCCAGCGACGCTGCGTAACAGCGGGCTCGATGGCAAAGCGCTCGCCAATCTGATCGCTTTCCGCGACCGGGTAGATCTGGACGCCGAACTGGCCAGAATCGAGCGTGTAGGGGCACGCCTGCTCACGCTGCTTGATGATGAGTACCCCGTGCTCCTGCGCACCATTAACGGCGCGCCACCGCTGCTTTACGTGCGCGGAACGCTCACCCCCGCAGATGGTCTAGCCATCGGACTAGTCGGCACGCGCAAAGTCACCGTGTACGGCAAAGATGCCGCGGCGTATTTCAGTAAGGGCTTAGCCGCCAACGGCGTCACGATTATCAGCGGGCTCGCCCACGGTGTCGATACGGTCGCGCATCGCGCCGCGCTGGACACAGGTGGGCGGACGCTGGCGGTGCTCGGCTGTGGTATTGATGTGATGTACCCGCGCGATAATGCCGCGTTAGCGAAAGAGATTGCAGCGCATGGCGCAATTCTGAGCGAGTTTCCGCTCGGTACGCCCCCGGAAGCACAAAACTTCCCCCGGCGCAACCGCATCATCAGTGGATTAGCGCTCGGCGTGCTGGTGGTCGAAGCGCCGGAGAAGAGCGGCGCGTTGATCACCTCGTCGTTTGCCGCCGAACAGGGGCGCGACGTGTTCGCCGTCCCCGGCAATATCTTCAACCCGTCGAGCATGGGCGCGAACCGCTTGATTCAGGATGGCGCGAAACCCGCGCTGACGGTCGAGGACATTTTAGGCGAAATCAATGTCACTTATACGACGATGGCCACGCGCGAACAAGCTCAAGAATTCGCGCCGGAGGATGAAAACGAAGCGGCGCTGCTGCAATTTCTGAGCGCTGAACCGATCCACGTGGACGATTTGGTGCGCCTGAGCGGCCTCTCGACGCCGACCGCTATCAGCACACTCACCTTGCTGGAACTAAAAGGCGTCATCAGCCTTGTTGGGCATATGCAATATCGAACCGAAAGGAAACCGTAAGTGAATCACAACTACGCAATGATCATGGCAGGCGGTGGTGGTACGCGTTTGTGGCCGATGAGCCGCGCCGATATGCCGAAGCAGCTTCTTCCCCTCGTCGAAGATCATTCCATGTTCCGCGTGAGCGTCGAACGACTCGCGCCGCTCTTCCCGCCGGAACGCATCTACATCGTCGCGGGTCGCAATCACGTCGAGAAACTGCAGGCGGACGCACCTAGTATTCCCGCGCAGAACTTCATCGTCGAACCCTATGGGCGGGACAGCGGCCCCGCCGCGGCGCTCGGCATCGCCGTCATCCAGAAGCGTGATCCGCAGGCCGTCGTCGCCATTCTCACCGCCGATCATCACATTGCCCACAAAGAGATGTTCCGCAATGTGTTGGGCGCGGCGAGCAAGCTGGCGCGGCACGGACACATTGTCACACTCGGCATCTCGCCTTCCCTGCCGTCGACCGCTTTTGGTTACATTCGGCGCGGTCAGGCGATCAAGAAAGTCGATGACTTCCAGTGCTACGAGTCGCTCGGCTTCACCGAAAAGCCAGATACCGTCAAGGCGATCAGCTTCATCCGCTCGGGCGAATACAGTTGGAATTCCGGCATGTTCATCTGGACGGCGGAACGCGCCATGAGCGAATTCGCCCGCCAGCAGCCCAAAATGTACGAGCTGATTATGCGCTTGCAGCCCACCGTCGATACGCCTGACTATGACGCCACACTCGATGAGATTTGGGCGGAAATTCCGCGTATCTCCATTGACTTCGCGGTCATGGAAGGCGCGCAGAACATGGCCGTCATCCCGGTCGATATCGGCTGGAGCGACGTCGGCAGTTGGGATGCACTCTTCGATGTGCTCGACTTAGACGACTACGGAAATGGCTTCAAAGGAGCATCGGAAGATCGGATCACGGTTGACACAAAGAACACACTGGTTTACAGTGACAAACTGACGGTCACCATTGGGGTAGAGAACCTCGTGATCGTCGACACCCAAGATGTGCTCATGATCTGCCACAAAGAACGCACACAGGACGTCAAAAAAGTCGTCACGATGCTGCGAGAGACAGACAACACGAATTACCTATAGAGGGTTAGACCCGCATGACTGAACTTCAGGCGTACTGCGTGAAATGCAAGACCAAACGGGAAATTGCCAATCCGCAACCCGCCTTCACGAGCAAAGGCACACCGGGCGTCAAGGGGTCGTGCCCGGTGTGCGGCACGACCTTGTTCCGCATGGGCGCAACCGAAGCACACGCTAACCTGCCAAAACCCGTGATCGAGCCGAAGCCCGCCGCGGCGAAGAAAGCCAGCGGGAAGAAGGCGACGACCAAAAAGAGCGCCACGGCGAAAAAAGGCAAGAAAGCGGCGAAGGCGTCCGAAAAGGCAGCGCCACGCAGTAAAGCGCCGGTCGGCAAGTTAGTGATCGTCGAATCGCCGGCCAAAGCCCGCAGCGTCGGGCAGTACCTCGGCAAAGGGTATGTGGTCAAGGCGTCGAAGGGACATGTGCGCGACCTGCTGGTCTCGCAGCTCTCCGTCGACGTCAAGAACAACTTCGAGCCGAAATATCGCGTGTTGAATGATAAGCGCGATGTGGTCAAAGACCTGAAAGAAACGGCGGAACGCGCGCAGGAAATCTACCTCGCGACCGACCCGGATCGCGAAGGCGAAGCGATTGCGTGGCACTTGCACGCCGCCGCCGATATGGAAGCGCTCACGGGCAAACCGGTGCAGCGCGTGGTCTTCCACGAAATCACCCAGAGCGCGGTGCAGGAAGCGTTCTCGCACCCGCGGCAGATCGACATGAATCTCGTCAATGCGCAGCAGGCGCGCCGCATCCTCGACCGTTTGGTCGGCTACAATGTGAGCGAACTGCTGTGGGAGAAGGTGCGCAATCGCCTCTCCGCCGGACGTGTGCAGAGTATCGCCGTCCGCTTGATCGTGGATCGCGAGCGCGAAGTCGAGACGTTCGTGCCCCACGAATACTGGACGCTGGACGCCAAACTGCGCAAGGCGCAGAATGGCAAAAAGGAAGATGGTAAACCCTTCCTCGCCCGCCTGTTCAAAATTGGCGACCACGACGTGCATTTCAATTCGAAGACCGCCGTTGATCAGCATCTCGAAACGCTCAAGCACAGCCAGTACGCGGTTGCCGATGTCAAACGCGGCGAACGGGCACGGCGGCCGTCGCCACCGTTCACCACCAGCACGCTCCAGCAGGAAGCGTCCCGACGCCTGGGCTTCAACGCGCGGCGCACGATGTCGGTCGCCCAGCAGTTATACGAAGGCATTGATGTCGGGACGGAAGGCTCGGTGGGTCTGATCACGTACATGCGTACGGACAGCACCGCCGTCTCGCATCAGGCGCAGAAAGAGGCGCGCGACTACATCGGTAAGCGCTTCGGCAAGCCGTATGTGCCCGCCCGTGCCCCGGTCTACAAGACCAAGACCAAAGGCGCGCAGGAAGCGCACGAAGCGATTCGCCCGACGAGCACCATGCGCGAACCCGATGCCATCAAGCGCGATCTGTCGAGCGAACAGTACCGCCTGTACAACCTGATCTGGCAGCGGTTCGTCGCCAGCCAGATGGAAAACGCGGTCTACAACACGCTGCGCGTCGACATCGACGCCGGGGCGACGCCCGCCGAACGCAAGTATCACTTCCGCGTATCGGGCAGCACGATTAAGTTCAACGGTTTCCTCGCCCTTTATGAGGATGCACGCGACGAAGACCTTGCGCTGGACGAAGACGAAGGGCGCATCCTGCCGGAGATGTCGGTCGACGAACTGCTCGACCTGCTGCAGCTCATACCAGAACAGCACTTCACGCAGCCACCGCCGCGTTACACCGAAGCGAGCCTTGTCCGCACGCTGGAAGAATTCGGCATTGGGCGTCCGAGCACCTACGCGCCCACCGTCGCCGTCATTCAGGATCGCGAATACGTGACCCGTGAAGACAAGCGCCTCATCCCGACCGAAACCGGGCGCGTTGTGAACGATTTCCTCGTGGAATACTTCCCGGAAATCATGGATTACCAGTTCACCGCCCGTATGGAAGACGAACTGGACGAGATTTCCGACGGCAAGCGCCAATGGCGCCCCATGCTCGGCGATTTCTACAATCCCTTCCAGCAGCAGTTGTCGCATGCCCGCGCCACCGCGCCGGACATGAAAGCCGAAGAGGAAATTGGCCGCCCCTGCCCCGTCTGCAGCAAGCCGCTGGTGATTCGCTATGGACGTTTTGGCAAGTTCATCGGCTGCTCGGACTATCCGAACTGCCGCCACACCGAACCGTGGCTGGAACGCCTTGGCGTGAGCTGCCCGGTGTGCGGCAAAACGCACCACGGCGAAATCATCATCCGGCGGTCGAAGCGCGGTCGTACGTTCTATGGCTGCTCGCGCTACCCGGACTGCGATTTCACCAGTTGGAAAAAGCCGCTCCCGCAGCCCTGCCCCAACTGCGGCGGGATGCTGGTCGAAGCGTCGCGAACGCGCGCCGAATGCACGAGCTGCGGCACCAAGCACTCCCTTGACCGTCTGCCATCCGTCAGCGCAGAGCCCGTCTAGTCTAAACTCCCCGTAAGCACGCTGAAAAGAGCGTGCCTACGGGAGTACATTTGTCTGTGTTTCCTTTGCGCTTTCTACCGTTTCGTGTACTATATTCTTATTCGTTGTCGGACGCGCTTTCACCCGGAAGGCTGCTCGTATGCAATGGTTAAAAGATACATATAACGGGCTGGTAGTCGTTCTGCTCAAGCCCTATTTGCCTCGACGTGTGACCCTCTTCGCAATTCTGTTGGGGATTTTGATCGGTTTTCTGGGCGCTTATGTGCTCTTCCCCACGCAGTATTACGATGGTGACCTCCGCACGCTCGAACAAACTTGGCAGAATGAATGGGTGAAACTGCTCGCCGATCGCTATGCAGGGCGCACGTCAGACACCAGCGCGTTCATCACCGATGCCTTACGCCAGGTGGATAATCCACTCGGCATTGTCGATACGCTGCTCGCGACGCCCGAAGAAGCCGAGAATTATGCGAAGTTGCAGGCTATTCGCCCGCTGGCGGAAGCCGCCCAGCCGACTGCAGCCGCCGCCCCACCCGAACCGACGGCCTTGGATAACCTCCGTCCATTCCTGATTGTCCCGATTGTGACCCTGCTCGTCGTCACCATCGTGATCATCATCTACGGGATGTTCATCTACCCGAACTTGATCGAACCGCTGTCGCGGCGCGGTCAGAAACCTGACCCGGTACGACAAGCTGAAAAAGAAAACCGGGAAGCGGCGAAGAAGGCCTTTGAAACTCAGAAAACCGACTTTTCGGCGGCGGCCAATAATTACGGCCCACCGCTGATGCAGAAGATGTCGACCTACACCAAGGGTTTCGGCAGCTACGACGACTCGTTCACGATTGAGGATGCCGAAGAGAAATTCCTCGGCGAGACTGGTGCACTGATCGCGGAAGGCGTCACCACCGACGGTTCATCGACCGCCTTTGAAGTGTGGTTGTTCGACAAGGACGACTTTGTCCGCACGATGACCAAGGTTTTCGCCTCGGAACACGCTTTCAACGACCCCGGCGTCCGCTCCAAGCTGGAAGAAAAAGGCGATGTGGTGCTGGCACAGACGGGCGCCATCCTCGTGCTGGAAACCGCCGCGCTCCGCCTGCAGGCACGCATCATCGAAATGCAGTATGTCGCAGGAACGCCGATCCCGAACAGCCAGTTCCAGAAGCTGACGCTCGAATTGGCCGCGTGGCCGAAAGCGCGCACAGGCGCACCCGCCACGGTGACCGCACCAGCCGCGCCGCCGCTCGCCCCCATCACCCAACCGCTGCCGCCCGTCCAGCCGACTTACACGCCCGCGCCGACGCAGCCGATCTACACGCCGCCACCGCCGCCAGTGCAGCCGGCGCCGCAGCCCTACACACCGGCGGGTTATGGGACACAGCCGCCCATCCAGCGGCCACCCCTGCCCCAGCAGCCGCCCCCCGCGCCGCCGCCGCGTACTACTCCGGACGATGATCCGTTCGGCGGTACCGGCGATTTCACGCCAATCACCTAATTCAGACAGAATCAGAACGCCCGGCATTATGACCGGGCGTTTTTTGTTGACACAATCAGCGGATGTTGTACCTACTTGATGCTCTTGATCTTCACGACGGTTTCGCCGTTCGGGGTCTTCACGCGCACCTTGTCACCCTTTTTCGCGCCGAGGAGCGCCGCGCCAATCGGGCTGAGATTGGAGATTTTGCCTTCAGCGGGGTTCGCCTCGGCCGCGCCGACGATGCTGTAGGTCTCTTCGTCGTCGTAGCCTTCCTCAATGATCGTCACCATCGAACCAAGCGACACCACATCGGTCTTGCCTTCGCGCTGGATGATGGTCGCCGTGCGCAGAATATGTTCCAGATACTTGATGCGCCCTTCGATGAACGCCTGCTGTTCTTTCGCATCGTGGTAGTTGGCGTTCTCTTTAAGGTCGCCTTCAGCCACGGCCTCGGCGAGTTTCTTCGCCAGTTCGGGGCGGCGTACGGTGATTAAGGTATCCAGTTCACGTTTTAGGTCCGCGTACCCTTCCGGGGTGAGCGCATTCTCACTCGTCATGGTGTTTGCCTTACTATCTCCCTATTCGAGCCATCCAGTAACTCTCGACGTTGCGCCGCCAGCGTCATCACATTTTGCCGATGCAGTTCAACCGCTGAACCATGCAGCAGAATGCGGCTTTTGCCGCAGCGTTCAATGTCGATGTTTTCCAGCGGCTAAGCCTTTTTCCAGCGCCAGATCGACCGCTTTCCGCAGCGCATCCAGATAGGCGATGTCGTTTTTCAGCCGATCTTCGATTTCTCCGCGCAGGACGATGTCGCCATGCCCCTGAATCACGTTCTCGTAATTGCCGCCGCGCAGACTCTGCAGCGAGGCGTACAGTTCATCAAAGCTGCCGTCGACAAAATGCGGCAGCGCCATGACCGTGTCTGCGGCCAGCAGCACACGATCTTCCTTGACCAGGCACACCACGGAGTCCGGGCTGTGACCGGGAGTCGACCAGAGGTGAAAGCTCTTATTCCCCAACGAGAATTGATAGCTTTCCCGGAATGTCGTATCCGGCAGCACCAGTTCCACATCACGCAGTTCAGGCACATGCTGCTTCGCCTGCTCCAAACTTTCCCGACCGCGACGTTCCAGCAGATCGCGGCACTTGGCATGCGCGATCACCTGCGCGTTGGGGAAAAAGCAGGTTCCCGCCGTGTGATCGGCGTGAAAGTGGCTGTTGATCACGACCTTGACGGTCGTACCCAAGCGACGTTCGACATAGCGGTGAATCTGGCGCGTTTCGTCGGGGTACAGGAGCGTATCGAACAACACCGCCCCTTCGTTCGTGGTGATCAACGTCGCATTGACTTGTGCGTACTGGTCACTGATAAATACGTAGATATCGTCTGCGACGCGCTCACGCTGCATTATTCAGTCCTAGACAAGAACAAGGCGGAACGTAAGACAGTATAGTCACTGGAAAATCGAAAATCAAGTCGAGAAGACGGTGAGAGTGAGGCGAAAAAACTGGAGTATAATGTACAATGAAATGTATCTACCCGATATTCAACAGAGAGACAAGGCTATGCGAAATCCTCGAACGAAGTTGATCTGCATCCTTCTGCTCGTGCTCCTGGTTCCTCTCTCCGGGCTGAGTGCCCAAAACGACATCCCGACGCTGACGATTGCCGTCATCGACGACCCGAGCGGGCCACTCATGGATGGCGCGCGCTTGGCTGTCCGCCAAATCAACGCAGACGGTGGCGTAGCGATCACAGCGACGACGACAGCGCAGCTCAACTTGCTGCCCGTTCTGGATACGGCGCGCGACAACCCTGAAGGCTTGGTCGCGGCGCTGCAGGCTCAGGATGTCATAGCGGTGCTCGGCCCTATCACGAATGATGAAGCGATCAGCCTGATACCGCAGTTGGTCGCGCTCGGCGTGCCGATCATCACCCCGGCCACGAGTGACACCCTGCTCACCAGCGACGCGAGCGGGCTCGTCTTCCGCAGCCGCGCTTCGGATGTGGTGCAGGGACAAGCCCTCGCCGCCTTCCTGATTCAGGAACTTGGGTTGCGCACCATTGCGACCGCCCAGATGGATATCGCCAGCACCGCGCAGCTCTTGGGCTTCGCGACCTCCGCCTCAACGCTCGGCGCTGCCCCCTCCCCGACGCTCTTCATCAGCGACGCGAGTGAGATCGCGACGCAAGCCGACCAACTGATCGCGGCCAACCCGGAAGCCATTCTCGCGTATGGTGATGTGCCCTCCGTCGCCAGCCTGTATGCCGCGCTGAAGGCCGGCGCGTGGAACGGGCTGTTCATCTACCCGGATGCGGCACGTTTGGGCAGCGTGCTGCCCGATGGCTTGAGCAGCGGCATCCTCGGCACGACGACGTGGGCGTACACCTTCACCGATACCCTGAGCATCAATTTCGTCAATCTGCATGTGCGCACCTATGGCGAAATTCCGAGCGAACTCGCCGCCGCGGGCTATGACTCCATTCGCATGCTCGCTGAAGCCCTGGCGCAGCCAAACGATTTGCGCACCAACCTGCTCACCCTGCCCGAAGCGCGCGGACTGCAAGGCGTGCTCGATCCGTCGACACTCGCCAACGGCGAAACGACTGAGAACGTCGCCATCACCCGCCTGAATGAGTTCGGCGCTCCCGAAGTGATTGCGCTGTACCGGCGCGGCGAACCCTTCACCGCCGCGCAAGACCCGGTTGTCATCGTCCCGACCGCCACACCGCTGCCTGATGGCACATTCGTCACCATCACCAGCACGCTGCAAAACGTGCGCTCTGGCCCCAGCATGGACTACCCCATTCTCGGTCAACTCAATGAAGGCGATCAGGCCGAAGTGGTGGGACGCAGCATCGACAGCCAATGGGTGGTAATTGAGTTCATCGGCGATCCCGGTTGGCTGGCCGTTGATCTGCTCGAAATTACGGGCAGCCTCGCGGATGTGCCCGTCGTCGCGCCGCCAACCACGCCCGTCCCGCCGACCTCCGCCGTTCAGCCGACGGCCACCCCTGCGGGCACCCCCGATGTGATCATCCAGTCAGCCGTCGTCAACCCGACGCCGATCATCTCCGGGCAGACCTTCACCATTGCCGTCACGGTCACGAACATCGGCGCGGCTCCGACCGGAACGTTCTCGGTGGGCGGCACGTTCGCGCCCAGCAACCTATTCCTGAGCGGGCAGGTGCCAGCGCTCGCGCCCGGCCAATCGCTGGTTGTGAATCTCTCCGGCGTGTTCATCGCCAACGGTCAGTTCACCTCGTCGCTCATCATCGACTCGAATAATCAGGTCAATGAGGGAGCAGTTGGCGAACAGAACAACATCTACAACCTGACCTACAGCATCGACCGCGCCATCCTGCGGCAGGCCTCGCAGACGCTCAACCTCGGCGACACGCTCGACCTTGAAGGCAACGGCGTGCAGGGAGATGTCAACTGGAATGCGGATGGTGGAGTGGGCCTGGATGGTCTCTTCGGCGCGAAGCTGGGGATTGTGAGCGGCGTCGATCTGAACGCCATCACCTATGATGCGATCAATCCGGCCAACCTCACGCGCGACAGCATCCCGCGCGCCGAGATGTTCCCCGGCACCTTGATCGGTGTGCGCACTGCCGACGGAAATCGCGGTGTGCTGCGCGTGGACGCCGTCAGCGACACGCAAATCACCGTGACGTTTAAGGTTTACAGCGGCGGGTAACCAGTCCTAAACCGTTCACGCTCAACTGTCCCTCCCTATTCAGAGAGGGACAGTTGAGCGCATCAATTGGGTTTAGCTGCTAGTTAAGCTGCACGTTGATAAACGTGGTGCGGTTTGGATAGAGGTAAATCAACTGCTGGAAGCGGACGCGGCCATTCTCGCCGACCGTCACCATGTAGTAATCCGCGGGAATATCGCCAAGCGTGAAATTCTCGCCGAACACATCATCCCCGTTGACTGAGGTATCCGCGTAGGTCCACGCGTAACGTGTCAAGCGTTCTGACTCCACTTTGAGTGTCACATCATAGAGGATGTTGCCCGCCGCATCGGTGACCCGCCCCGCCAGCGTGCCATACGTCGGGTACGGGCGAATCCAGAGTTCCGGGTTGCGGGTGGCGCAAAAGCACTGCGGGTCGCCGACGCGCACTTCAAAGTGCACGTGGGGTCCCATCGCGACGCCGGTCGCGCCAATCGTGCCAATCTGCTGACCATTGCTGACAGGTTGCCCCGTCTGGACCGCAATCTGATCCATGTGGCCGTACAGCGTGAACAGCGGACGACCATCCGGCGCGGTTGCGTTGTGCTGAATGACGACCAGATTGCCATAGTAATTGGTGATCGGGCCGAACATGGATGTCAGGTCATCACCCGCATAATAGACGACGCCATCCGCCACCGCGTACAGCGGCGTGCCGCGCGGATTCACGAATTCGACGCCGTGATGCACCTGCAAGCGTCCGCCATTCGTCGCGCCATACGGATAATTCCGGTCGACCCAATTCGTCGCCGTGTCGCTGACCGGACGGCGGAACATGAAGTGATCCGCTACCTGCACTGACGGATCGGGCGGCGGCGGCGTGAGCGTCGGACGCGGCGTGCCGCTCAGTTCAGCTTCGGAGACGGTCGCCGAGGCAATGATCAATTCGAGCGGTGTGGGCGTCAGCGTGAGCGTGGGCGGGCGCGTGTTGGTCGGGAAGAGCGTCGGCGTGTAGGTCGAACTTGGCGTCAGCGTGGGTGTCGGTGTTTCGGTCGGGGTTGCGGTATCCGTCGGCGTGACCGGAATGGTCGGCGTCCGACTCGGCAGCAGACCGCCCGCGGTCGGCACCGGAGTGCTGTTCTGTGCCAACGCCTGATAGGTCGGATCGATGGTCGCTACGAACGGCGTCACCACATCGACCGGCTGACAAGCGTTCAACACGAACGCGAATATGACAAGGATGGTTAGCTTGCGAACCAAATGATCCTCACCAAAATAATCTGGGCAGAGAACGGGTTAGGTTTCTTCATCGTCGACAAAGGTCGGCGGCTTGGTGGGCGGACGAACCTCGGGTGGGGGTGTGCCCGCGCGCAGCGACTTGAGCGTCTCTTCGTCAATGGTGCGCCCGTTATAGCGCGCGTACAGCGCCGGGCTCTCAAACGGATCGACCGCATACCGCCAGGCATGCGCGCCAACTTGGCGCAGCACAGAACGACACTCGGTGCAGCGCACCGTACTGCGCGGGCGCGGAATACCGACAAGGCGATCCGTGCGCGTCTCGACATTCAGATGGCCGCGACCACACACGGGGCAGGTCTCGACGATGAAACCCTCGGCAAAGCGTTCCTGCGCCGCCAAACCACGCCAGTACAAGCCGATATACACGAGGATCGCAATCAACGCAATCACGCCGATCACGGCTTCAAGCGAGATCTGCACACCACCGCCCGTGGGCGCGGTCGTCTGTGGGGTGGGCGTCGGTGTGAGTGCCACTTGGGCGGCCGCAGCGGTGGCCGTGGGCGGGAACAACTGCACCACTTCGCGCGTCGCACTCGGAATAAGGTCGACGGTCGGCGTTGCGGTGGTCGTCGGGACCGATGTTGCGGTCGGGACAGGCGTATTCGTTGGTGGTGCAGGGCTAGCTGTGCTGGTCGGACGCTCGGTCGCCGTCTCCGAGGGCAGCGGCGTGGGAGTGGGCGTCTCGGTGGCGGGCACGGGCGTGCGTGACGGGCGACGCGTCGCCGTATCGGTCGGCACCACGGCTACGGCGACTTCTTCGGTGGCGGTACTGCTCGCGGTCGGCGTCAGCGTATTCGTCGCCGTTGGCTCGACCGTCGCCGTATTTGTAAATGTCGCGGTCGGCTCAGCGGTGTTCGTCAATGTAGGCGTGCTCGTCTCGGTCGGCATCGCCGTGTTGGTATTGGTCGGCTCCGGTGAAGCTGTCGCTGTGTTCGTGGACGTCGCGGTTGGCTCAGCGGTGTTCGTCAATGTAGGCGTGCTCGTCTCGGTCGGCATCGCCGTGTTGGTATTGGTCGGCGCCGGGGCAGCTGTCGCTGTGTTTGTGGACGTCGCGGTCGGCTCAGCGGTGTTCGTGAAGGTGGACGTGCTGGTCTCGGTCGGCACCACCGTGTTGGTATTGGTCGGCTCCGGTGAAGCTGTCGTTGTGTTCGTGGACGTCGCGGTCGGCTCAGCGCTGTTCGTGAAGGTGGGCGTGCTGGTCTCGGTCGGCACCACCGTGTTGGTATTGGTCGGCTCCGGTGAAGCTGTCGCTGTGAAGGTTGCGCTCGGTTCCGGCGTGAGAGTCGCCGTAGCTGACGGGGTCGTGGTACTCGTGGGTCCAGGGGACGCCGTATTTGTCGCGCTCGGGACTGCTGTCCGCGTCGGCACTGCCGTATTGATCGGGAATGGCGATGGCGTGGCGGTAGCCGTGGGCGTCCATGTGAAGGTCGCGGTCGGCGTTAGGCTCGGCGTATTGGTCACGGTGAACGTCGCCGACGGGGTCGAGGTCGCGCTCGGGGTTGGCGTGAACGTCCCCGTCGCTGTGGCGGTGGGCGTCGCTGACGGCGTGAAAGTCGCGCTGGGCGTCAGCGCATAGATTTGCAGAATCGGCAGGGAGGGCAGCGGGACGGCCAAATCAACCAAGCGCCGTGCAATCCACGCGAAGCCATCGCCAAAGCGGATAAGTATCCAACTGGAATCTTCCGTGCGCCCGACCGGCTCGATCACCGTGCCGCTCTCGAGCTGCCCCAATACCTGATAGCGGAAGTTGGGACCCGACCGTACGAACGCTTCGACCCCGGCCGCATCCACCCAACTCCCGTTCGGTGTGGCCGTCGCGATAAACGGTGTCTCCGTCGGATCAGGGGAGAGCGGCGTCGGCGTCAGGTTATTTTCGTCGAGTGTGGGCAGCGCGTCAACATCGACCGCCCAATACGCGAGATCACGGCGAATCCAGCCAAAGCCGCGGTTATAGCGAATCAAAATCCAACTACCCGATTGGCTGCGGTTGACCGGAAACACGCGATCGCCTTCGACCAAGCGCCCGACCGGGAGCGACTGCTCCGTCGGAGCCGACCGCACGTAAATATCCCGTCCGGTGACATAGCTGCCAAGCGGTGTTGGCGTCGGCTCTTGCGCCCACGCCAGCGATGCGCTCAACAACGTAAGTATCAGCACGATGATCAGACGGAATTTCACAGAGACTATTCCTACGGTAAGCACGGCCAGCTTATCCTACCATGACGGCTCGACATACACCACTTTACATACCGATTGTAAACGTGAGCGGGTCGTTGATCGGGCTGTCGTTGGCGAAGAGCTGCACCGACCACGTGCCTGCGCCAAAAACGTCGCTGGTCGGCTCAATGTAGAACCACAAGCAGAAATCGTCGTCATCCTGCGCCACCGTGAAGGACTCGCTGTAAGACGGCTCTCCTTCGTAATTCCACTGCACGCGCATGACCGTGCCTGCGCGGATGTTGAGCGCCCGTGTGGTCACATAAATACGCCCCACATCCGCGGTAAAAGCGGTCACCAACCCGTTGGAACAGCCATCCGAGTCGCGGACGGTGAGCGCTGTGCCCACATCGCTGAAGGGCGTGTTACTGGTGATCTGCGGATCAGCGGGGTTCACGGTCGCGCCGGCGGCGGGCAGTGGTGTCGCCTCTCCCAGCACGCCGAGCGGCGCAGGCGATGCAACATGCCCCGGCGTCGCGCCACCATTATTCTGAACCACTTGCTCGGTCGGGGGGAACACGGCGCGCATGGTCAGCAGCAGTTGATTGTTGATCTGTTCGCCCGCGGCGACGAGCGTTTCGCCCGCGCTCACCGTAGCGCGAATTTCCGTCGCCTGCGCCTGTGCCGCCTGAGCGATACTGGTCGCTTCCAATTCGAGTCCGGCGCGATTCGCCTGTACAGTGGCGGCGGGGTCAGGGGCGCTCAAGGCGCTGCAGCTAACGCCGAGCAGCAGCATCAGCAAGGCGAGCACAACGATGGGCAACCGACAGTACGTTTGTTTTCCGATCATGCGTCTCATCATGGTTAGCGGACAAAACAGGCGGACTTTAGCAGATTTCCGGTACAGATACCAGACTATCTTGCACAGAACCCTATTCGATGCTATCATGACCTCATTCGGAGGCCCCCATAGCTCAGCGGATAGAGCGTTGCCCTCCGGAGGCAAAGGCGCAGGTTCGATTCCTGCTGGGGGCACCTTAGCGACGTTGACACCCAACGTCGCTTTTTGTTGTGTCTGCTATGTCCGTTGATGATTGACCCCGGCGGCGTAGAACTTGTCCTGCAGGCGCTTGGCAGTTGTATCCGCCTTGATTGCGCGAATCGCTTCGACGAGCGCTTGCGCCGCGCCGCTGAGCAGTTCTTCGCCTTGAGCCGCCGTCGCGCTCGCCGCGTTGCCGGCATAGTGCGTCGGGTGATCTCCATACCACCAAATACCCGTCATAGCCCCCTTATCCAGCAGATGATTCATGCGCCCCAACGCCTCGCCCTCCCCATCGGTCGGCACATGCTCCATGTGGACGAGATCCGGGCGGATAACAAGCATCGCGCTCGTCTCAGTCGGGCCAGCATGGTCGGTAGCGAAATTGGAGCGACTGGCGAGATAAACCACATAGTCACGCGCGCTGACGAGCTGACTCTGCTGGAAGTAGGGCACCAGCGCATTGTTACCGCCGTGCGCGTTGACGATAACGATCTTTTTCAGTCCGTTACGTGCGATTTCCCGGCACACGTTATCCAACAGGTGCAAAATGAGGTCCGGGTCGATGGCAATCGTGCCCGCGACGTGCCGCGCTTCAAGGATCTGCGTGAAGATAAAATCCGGGAAAATGACGACGGGTTCGAGCGCCGCCGCCCGGTTACAAACTTCCCGAGCGATAAACATGTCTGTGCCCAGCGGCGCGTGATGTCCGTGGCGTTCGATGCATGACAGCGGCAGCAAACACACACCTTCGCTTTGGGCAACCGCCTGACCAAACTGATCTCCAGTAAGTTCTTCCCAACGCATCTTGTTTTACCCTTCTGCCTCAAACCACTGCACTTTTAACGTAAGCATAGCAGGAAACGGGACATTCGGGGCGGTCGAGCGCAGCCAATTGCGCCCCTTGGTCTGACCAAGCATCGCCGACAACCATTGTGGAAAAGTCCATCCCTAAATCCACTGAATGTCGTAATATACTGTTAGGCAGTGGTTAGAGATTGCCCAATGAGTTCACTATGCAGACTGGCATCGAACAAGCTTTTATCGACGATATGCGGGCTCTTCAGGAGCTGCATCTCGAGCTCCTTGAGGTGGAAGACCCGGAACAACTTTACGTGAAGATGGTGCAGCTCGTGCAAGAACGACTGCACATTGACCGAATCGGCCTTTTCCTGCTCACTCCCGATGGACGGCAGCTCCTCGGCACGTACGGCGTTGATGTGGACGGCGGTATTCGGGATGAACGCTACTATCGCGAAGACGTGTCTACTAACCACTGGACGTTCGAAATCCTCAACAGCCCCAAACATGTGAAACTGTGGGAAACCGGGGACCTTCGTGACAACGGGGAGACCGTCGGTCAAGGGTGGAAAGCCGCCACGACCCTGTGGGATGGCCGCAACGCGATCGGCTATATCGTCATCGATAATTTCGTCACCCACCGCCCACCGCGCTCCTACGAAGCCGAGCTCATCTCGATCCTCGGCAACACCTACGGCCATCTGATTGACCGCAACCTGCGGACGAATATGGAACAGGCCTTTCTGGATGACATGAAAGCGCTGCAGGAGCTGCACCTCGAACTCCTTGAGGTCGAAGACCCCGAACAGCTCTACATCAAAATGGTGCAGCTCGTTCAAACCCGCCTGCACATCGACCGCATGGGGTTGTTCCTGCTGAACGAAGACGGAACGCAGCTCAACGGCACCTACGGCGTGGATGTCGACGGGCAGATCCGCAATGAGCGCTACTATCGCGAAGAAGTTACCGCTGACCACTGGACATTTGAAATCCTCAACAGTCCCAAGCACGTCAAACTGTGGGATGCCGGCGCTATTCACGACGACGGCCGCGTCATCGGTCACGGATGGAAAGCTGCGGCCACCCTGTGGGACGGGCACAAAGCCATCGGCTACATTGTCATCGACAACTTCGTCTCCCACCGCCCGCCGCGCCCTTACGAAGCTGAACTCATCTCCATCCTCGGCGGTACCTACGGCCACTTGATTGAACGCAAGCAGTATGAACATTTCGTCCAACAGCAGAACGAAGCGCTGATCAAGACGAATCGCGAATTAGCCGTCGCGCGCAAGCAGGCCGAATCGGTCAGTCAGCTCAAGAGCCAGTTTCTCGCCAACATGTCCCACGAACTACGTACGCCGCTCAATGCGATCATCGGCTACACGCAGCTTCTCCTCGCCGGCATGGCAGGCGCCCTCTCCAGTGAGCAGCAAGATTTTCAGGATCGCATTCTGGTCAATGCCCGCCACCTGCTCGCGCTGATCAACAGCGTCCTCGATTTATCGAAGATCGAAGCCGGACGCATGGAACTCGTCGAGCGCACGTTTGATCTGCGCAAATTCTTCACGAACCTGCACGCTCAAAACGCGGTGCTGGCGCAGAATAAAGGTCTCGCGCTGAACTTCCATATCGACCCCACCCTGCCCGACGTGATAGTGGCAGATGATGAGCGTTTGCGGCAAATTATCATCAACTTGCTCTCGAACGCGATCAAGTTCACGGATCACGGCGTGGTCGAGCTCGAAGCGCGCTGCGGGGATAGCAATTCGTGGCGATTGATCGTTAAGGATACCGGAACGGGCATCCCCGCGCACATGCAGCAAAGCATCTTTGACGAGTTCCGGCAGGCTGATGATGGGCTGCGCCGCGGTGGTACGGGCTTAGGTCTCGCCATCACCCGTCGACTCGTCCTCATGATGAATGGGAATATCCGCGTGCAAAGCGAAGTTGGGGCCGGCAGCCGGTTCATCATCGAACTGCCCTTGGTCACCGAAACCACATATGCCGCTGGGTGAAGGACGGCAGCGTTCCTTAACCAAAGAGAGGAAATGGCAGGAGATGTCAGGAAACGCCGATAAAAACTGGACCGTTCTGATCGTCGATGACACAATGGATAACCTGATTGTGGCCAAAACCGTGCTCAAATTTCACGGTGCGACGGTCTACACCGCGATGAATGGTGAAGAGGGTCTGAAGGTTCTGCAGGAAGTCACGCCGACCGTGATCCTGCTGGATATACGTATGCCAACGATGGATGGTTGGACCATGTTCCGTCTGGTGCGTGAGAACCCGGCGCTCAACCACATCCCCATTATCGCCGTGACCGCGTATGCCATGCTCAGTGACCGGGAAGAGATCTTAGCGGCCGGCTTTGACGGTTATATCTCCAAACCCTTTGATATCAGCCAGTTTATCATCGACATCGAAGATGTCGTTAATCGTGCAGCCCAACACAGGAATTGAACTCATCAATGAAAACATCTGCTTGGAAAGTCATTGTCGTTGAAGATACCTACGATGATCAGCAGGTCGTCTCGTACATGCTGCGTCATCATGGCATTGAAGTGCACATCGCCCACAACGGCCAGCAGTGCCTCGAAATGCTGAACATGTTTGAACCAACGTGCATCGTCACTGATCTGGACATGCCCATCCGTGACGGTTGGCAAACCCTGAGCGCTGTGCGGGCCGAAGCGCGCACGGCCCATATTCCGATCATCGCCATCACAGCGTATCATGCGACGGACGTTGCCGAAAGCGCCATCCGCGCCGGGTTTGATGGCTATTTTCCAAAGCCATTGAATCCGCAGACATTCGTCTCACGCTTGCAGGAGATCGTTCAGGTCTAGGGCGTCATGGCCACAATGCGAAACCCACGATCATAATTCCAATCATCCGCGGGGAAGCCAGCCTGAAACGTGACTCGGGCCTCATGCTGTGAGCTCGTCCATGCGCCACCACGCGCATAAGCATAGGGGCGACCGTCAATCTCAAACAGATCGTCGCACCACTCCCACACGTTCCCACTCATATCGAGCACGCCAAACGAACTTATCCCCTGTGGGTACTGCCACACAGGGGTGGCTTGTTTTTTCTGGCTCTCCCGCGTGTTGCAGCACGCGACATCAAACTGGTCGCCCCACGGAAAGCGGCGGTTCTCATCGCCCTGGGCCGCGCGCTGCCATTCGGCCTCGTCCGGCAGCCAGATGATACCATCACCCCATTCGCGCGTCAGCCAGCTGCAAAAGTCCGTCGCCATGTTCCATGTGACGTTCGTGCGCGGCACATCATCCCCGGCAAACGCCGACGGCTTGACTTCCGTGCCGGTCGCCTTGGCAAAGACCCGGAACTGCGCATTCGTGATCGGGTACTTGGCGATGTAGAACGGCGCGACAGTCTCGACGGTTTGACGCTCGCCCTCGCTCAACGTGACCGTGCCCGACGGGATCGCGCACCATTCAAATGGTTCCGGCAGAGGCAGCTTCGGCGGCTCAAAATCGGGCAGCAGCGCCGGAGCGCTGACCTCGGGCGGGATGATCTGCGCGAGTTGGGTGTAGAACTTCTGCGGCGGCATGCCACCCTCACGCGCGTCAAAGTGCTGGAGCGATTCGACGGCCAACCAAATGTCGCCGTCTAGCCAGATCGGGAAGATCGGCTTATTCAAACGCTGCGCGCGGCTCAACTCATTCTTGACCCACGTCGACGCCTTCGCGTTCCGCGACATGATGAGCACAAACGCCCCGCATTCGTTCAAGTGCGCTTCAATCACGTCCGACCATTCCGCGCCATAATCGATGCGGCGGTCGATCCACACCTGAAAACCCGAAGCTTCGAGCGAAGCACCTAACTGATTCGCGTATTCACTATCTTTGTGGCTGTAACTGATGAAGATGTGGCTCATAGGCTCTGTCTTGTTAGCGGGTCACCATGCTATCATACTCAGGTATGGTGAAATGGATCAAACGCCTTTTGTCCCTGCTTGCATGGATGATCCGCCTGTTGATCGCCGTGTGGGCGGTCAACGCGCTCGTCCCTGCCCCGCCCCGCGCCGCGCTCGAAGTGCCGGATCGCGTGGTGGAGACGGTGCACCCGCACGTCTGCATGCACACCCGCCTCATTGACGAAGTCGAAGAGTGGAAGATTCAGCGCACGCTCCAACTGGTACGCGAAATTGGCGCGAATACCATCGTTGAGTTCTTCCCGTGGGCCTACATTGAGCGCTCGCCCAATCAATATGACTGGTCGAGCACCGACCGCATCGTGCGCCATGCCCGCAATCAGGGTATTCACATCATCGCGCGGTTGGGGCTCGTGCCGGGGTGGGCGCGGCAAACCGCCGACGATCCCCGCGCCGAGCGCAGCACGCTCAACACCCTCCCCACTGACCGCTTCGACGACTTCGCGCAGTTTGCCGCCGATTTCGCCGCGCGCTATGCGGGGATCATCGACCATTTGATTATCTGGAATGAGCCGAACCTCGCCTTTGAGTGGGGCTATCAGCAGGTTGACCCGCGTGGTTACGTCGATCTACTGCGGACAGTCTACGCACCGATCCACGCCGCCAACCCCAACGCAATCGTGCTGGCGGCGGGCCTCGCGCCCACACTTGAACCCGCGGGCAGTCCGAACGGGTTGAACGACATTCTGTATCTTGAAGCGCTCTACGCCAACGGCGCCGCCGATTATTTCGATGCGCTGGCCCTGCACACCTACGGTTTCACTGAACCGCCGGAGGCCGAGCCGCAGCCGGACGCGCTCAACTTTCGCCGGGCGGAACTGCTCCGCGCGGTGATGGTCGAGCACGGCGATGCGGATACCCCCGTCTACATCACCGAAATGGGCTGGAACGATCATCCGCGCTGGACGAAAGCCGTCCACGCATCCCAACGCGTCACCTACACGCTGGACGCGCTGCGCATGGTCGAGAATGACTGGGAATGGGCCGAAAAGGCGTGCCTGTGGGTTTTCCGCTACCCTTACCCGACGTTCAGCTACCCGGACAACTTTACGTTCGCCAACACCGAATTTCAGCCGCGTCCGATCTACTATGCGGTGCAAGCCTATGCGCGCGGTTGGGAAGAGACAAGTCTCACACCTAAACGAGCAACCAGCAACCTATCGGCGGACGCGATAAAGAGCGTGTTTGATAAAGGTGTCATCTGTAGGGACGAGGCATGCCTCGTCCTCACTTCTAGAGAAGGATACAGAGGACAAGGCATGCCTTGTCCCTACAATAACCGTTCTCATCAAGGTACTCAATGATGCGCGCCACTCGCTTCACCCTGCTGCTGGTGCTGACCGCGCTCGTGCTGGTGCTCGTCGCGCAGCCCGGCGCGGAGCCGAACGCCTACGAGATCTTCCACACGGCGGAAATCCGCGTCGGCGTGGATGCCAGCTACCCGCCCTTCGCCGTCGCCACTGCCGATGACCTGTTCGGCCTCGAAATCGATCTCGCCCGCGCCATTGGTGAACGCATCGGCTTGCCTGTACGCTTCGTCAACCTCGGTTTTGACGGGCTGTTCGACGCGCTCACCACCGATCAGGTCGATGTGCTGATCTCGGCCCTGCCGATTGATATGGCACGCATCGGCGCTGTTCACTACACGCAGCCCTATTTCAACGCGGGGCTGGTGCTGGTCAGTGACGGAACATACCCGACCATGCGCGACCTCCCGGACCGACGTCTCGCCTATGAATATGGCTCAACCGCCGAAAGCGAAGTCCGCTTCTGGCTGCGGCGCATTCAGCCGTTCGACCTGCTGCCGCTCGAAACACCGGATGCCGCGTTGAAGGCTGTGCGGAATGGTGACGCCGACGCCGCGCTCGTCGACGCGATCACGGCGCGGTTGTACCTGCGCGACCACACCGACTGGAACGCGAATTATAGCTATGTGACTGACACGCTCTACGCGTTGGTCACGCGCGGCGACCGCCCCGAAGTCGCCGCCCGGATCGACGCGGCGCTGGCCGAACTCTTCGCCGATGGCACGGTCGCGGCCCTCATCGATCGCTGGCTCTAACTGGACATCCACCCATCCGGCGGCTATACTCCCCGCCATGATCGGCATTGACGCACGTCTGACCTACTACCGCACTGGCGGCATCAGCACCTACATCGTTCGCCTCATAAAGGCGCTGGAACGGTTGGATTTTGAGCACCCGTACGTCGTCCTGCACAGCCGCAAAGCGCGCGAAACGCTGGTCACGCGCTTCCAACGTGCTGACCTATGGACGCCGTGCCATCATCGGCTGGAGCGAGTGGCGCTGTCCGTCGAGCTAGCGCGTTTTCGGCTGGCATTGCTGCATTCGCCCGATTTCATCCCGCCTCTGCGCGGGGCACGGCGGCACGTGATCACCGTCCATGACCTGAACTTTCTGTTCTATCCGCAGTATCTGACTGCCGACAGCTTACGTTACTACAACGGGCAGATCAACACAGCGGTCGAACAGGCTGATCATATCTTCGCAGACAGTGAGGCGACGAAGCGCGATCTGATCACCATGCTGAATGTCCCCGCGGAGAAAATCACCGTGCATCTGCTCGGCGTCGACGAGGCCTTTCAGCCGCAGCCACCCGCAGAGATCGCCCGCGTACGCGCCGCGCTGACTCTTCCGCCCGCGTATTTGCTCTATGTCGGCACGTTTGAGCCGCGCAAAAACATCGCCGGGTTGATCGAAGCCTATGCCCAGCTCCCGGTCGACGCGCCGCCGCTCGTGCTGGCTGGCAACCGGGGGTGGCTGTTCGAGGAGACGATGCAACAAATCACGCGTTTGAACCTCGGCGACCGCGTGCTGTGGCGTGAGAAAATCCCACAGGCCGATCTGCCGGGGCTGTACAGCGGGGCGTCCGCGCTCATCACACCGTCGTTTTATGAAGGGTTTGGCTTGCCCGCGTTGGAAGCGATGGCCTGTGGCACCGTGCCCATCGTCAGCGACCGCGGGTCACTGCCGGAAGTCGTCGGTGATGTGGGGCTGCAGGTCAACCCGGACGACACCGCCGCCATCGCCCAAGCCATCAATCATGCGCTGAGCGACTCAGTCTGGCGCGACCAGCAGCGCGCCGCCGGGTTACGTCGGGCCGCCACCTTCCAGTGGGAAGCGACGGCGCGCACGGTTTTATCGGTCTACCAAGCTTTACTGTGAACGGCAGGGTTCGACTGTAATGCACATTCTATTGTTGACACCCGCGCTCCCCTTTCCGCCGCACCAAGGGGGTGCGCTGAGAAACTATGGCATTCTGCGCGGCCTGCGTGAAGCAGGGCATCAGATCACGCTGTTCAGCTTCAGCGAACAATCCGCCGAAGGCACCCCGCTCCCCGGGTTGTGCCATGAGATCGTCACGATGAGGCCGCCCGTCCGCAGTACGGCGCGCCGCCTGCGCGACCTCGCCCTCTCCAGTCATCCGGATCTCGCGCGGCGGCTGGAAACCCACGAAGCCCGCGACCAGCTCTCCCGCTTGCTGATGGCTAAGCGCTTCGACCTGATCCAGTTTGAAGGTCTGGAAATGGCGATCTTCCTGCCGTTGGCGCGGCAGCTCCAGCCGCAGGCCAAGCTGATCTATGACGCGCACAACGCGGAGTACGCGCTCCAACGCGTGATCGCGCAGGTGGAGACCAAAAGCCGCAAGCGCCTCGCCGCCGCGGTCTATTCGCAGATTCAGGCGGCGCGGATCTTCCACTTCGAAAAGCACATCTGCGCCACGGCGAACGGCGTCATCGCCGTCTCCGATGAGGATGCCGCTGCGCTCAAAGTCTTCCGCGCCGACGGCAAAATCCATGTACTGCCGAATGGCATTTTCGTCAGTGACTACCTACAGCCGCCGCAGCAGCGCCTCGAACTGGGCGACCACGTCTTGGTCTTCACGGGGAAAATGGATTATCGACCGAACGTCGATGCTATGCAGTGGTTTGCCGACGACGTGCTGCCGCTCATCACTGCCAGCATACCGGATACACGCCTCTACATCGTCGGGCAGAAGCCGCACGCCAGCCTCGACTCGCTCCGGTCGCTGGAGCAGATCGAAGTCACAGGGTGGGTAGCCGAAGTACAGCCCTTCCTGCACGCCGCCAGCGTGTATATCGCGCCCTTGCGCATGGGCAGCGGCACACGCCTGAAGATCTTGGAAGCGATGGCAGCGGGCTGCGCGGTCGTGGCGACGAATGCGGCGATTGCCGGGCTGCGCGATGACGCCCGCCAGAACATTCTGGTCGATGACAGCGCGCGCGGCTTTGCCGATGCCGTCATCCGCTTGCTGAATACCCCTGCCGAACGCGCGCGCCTCGGCACCGAGTCCCGGGGCGTGGTGCGCCAGCACTATGACTGGTCAGCGCTCACTCCCTGCCTGCTGGCGATCTACAAGGACATAGGTGTTGGATAGAGAAGCTCTCGTTTTACGCAATCGCGCGATGGCGGCAGCGTTCCACGCGACGCCGACCAAACATCGTGTGCGGCGGCTGGCTTTGAGCACCATCGGGCATCTGCCGATCCCCAAGCAGAAACCACGCGATCAGGAACGTATCCTGTTGATCCGCCCCGATCACGTCGGCGATGTCCTGCTCACCACCCCGGCCATTCAAGCGCTGCGCCGCGCCCGCCCTACCGCCGAACTGCACGCGCTGGTCGGCCACTGGTCAGCCGATGTAATCGCCAACTTTGACGATATCGACTACGTGCTCACGCTGCCGTTTCCCGGTTTCACGCGCCAAACCAAGCTCAACTGGCGGTCACCCTATGAACTGCTGCTCGCGTCTGCGAGCAATTTGCGGCGCATCGGCTACTCCAGCGCGATCATCTTCCGCCCGGATCACTGGTGGGGCGCTATGCTGGCGCAGGTGGCGGGTATTCCGGTGCGCATCGGCTACGACCTACCGGATGTCGCCCCATTCTTGACCGAAGCCATTCCCCATGAATACCAGCACGCCGTGCTGCAAAGCGCCCGTCTCGTCGAGCGCATGATTGGCGCGCTGCCCGCCGAAAGCCTCACATTACGCTATCCCGTTGCCGAGGCAGATCGCAGTTGGGTCGCTGGTTACCTGAGCGAATGGGGCGTAGAGGAGCGGATTTTCGCCATTCATCCCGGCGCGGGGCAGTGGGTCAAACGGTGGGACGACGCGAAATGGGCGTCCGTCGCCGACACGCTGTGCGATCAACTGGAAGCGACGGTGGTCTTCACCGGCGGCGATCACGAAGTCGCGCTGGTGCGGTCGATCATCAGCCACATGCAGCATCGCGCGTGCGTCATGGCGGGGGATACGGGCATCGGCTCGCTCGCGGCGCTGTACGAACGCGCGCTCGTCGTGCTGGGCGCGGACAGCGGCCCGCTGCACCTCGCCGCCGCCGTCGGCACGCCGACAGTTACGCTGTTCGGCCCCGCCGACCCGGTCGAATTCCGGCAATGGGGTTCGCCGGATAAGCACATCGTGCTCACCTCGAATATCGGCTGTCGCCCATGCCGCATCCTCGACTGGGGCGGTGACGACCCCGCCCATCACCCGTGTGTACGCGAAATTCCCGTCGGCAGCGTGCTCGAAGCCGCGCGGCGCGTGGTGAATGTCAGCGGATAACCGAGATTGCTTAGCATGGAGATTGCCGTAGAGACGAGGCATGCCTCGTCCTTTCTCCTAGAGAAAGATAAACAGGACAAGGCATGCCTTGTCCCTACAAACAGCGCTGGCTGAGGTGTTCTGTGCGTTTTTGAGGCATCGCATCACGCCGTCCGTTAGTGCACGTACCACTTAATCCGGAATCACCACCGTGCTCAAATCCTCGGCGGGTTCGGGATACTGCAAATTCATCGACTCCAGTGTTTCCACCACCGTCCGCGTAATCACCAGATTGCGGTACCACTTCTTGTTCGCCGGCACGATATGCCACGGCGCGTGGTTCGTGCTGCACTTGGTGAGCACGTCCTCGTAGGCGCTCATGTAGTCGTCCCACTGTTCGCGCACCTTGAGGTCGCCCGTGTTGAACTTCCAGTGCTTCGCCGGGTCATCGAGCCGCGCTTGCAGGCGTTCTTTCTGTTCATCCTTGCTAATGTGCAGGAAGAACTTCAGAATGCGCGTGCCCGTCTCGCTGAGCATGCGCTCGAACTGATTGATCTGCTCGTAGCGGGCTTTCCAGACCGACTCCGGTACGAGACCATTCACGCGGACCACTAGCACGTCTTCGTAATGGCTGCGGTTGAAAATACCGATGGTGCCCTTCGGCGGCACTTCGCGATGCACACGCCACAGAAAATCATGCGCCAGTTCATCGAGGCTCGGCGCTTTGAAGTTGGCGATGCGAATACCGTTTGGGTTGACCACATCAAACACATGCTTGACCGCGCCGTCTTTGCCGGACGTGTCCATGCCTTGCAGGATGATCAGCAGGGACTGCTTGCCGCTGGCGTACAGTCGTTCCTGCAGCTCGACCAACCGTGGTTCCAGCTTGGTTTCCTCAGCGCGGCCAGTTTCTTTGGTGTAGCCATCGGTCTCAGTCGGGCTGAAATCGGCAAGCTTGACCTTGCCTTTGGGGATGAGGAGTTGCTTGGGCATGGAAGACCTCTCCGTCGGGACGATAATGTCTTCCATTCTACTCTAAAAGTCCGTTTCCGCTTGCGGGCTCACCGTGCGGGTCGTCTCATGGCGATACGTCACCATGCCGACCGCCCCGCCCTTGATTTTGCGCACATAGCGCCGCTCGGTCACATCGACGATGACTTTGCCCTCGCCGCGACTGGCACTGTAGTAGGCTGCCAATGCTGCCGCGCCTTCGATCACCCGTTCGGGGATCGGACGTCCGTCAAACTTGATGATCACATGTGACCCGCCGACGCCGCGCGCATGCAGCCACAAATCCATCGGGCTGCCCTTGTCAAAGGTGACGATCTCGTTCTGGCGGCTGTTACGCCCGATCCAGATCACAAAACCATCGCTTGTGACAACCCGCAGGGGTGCGCTCTTCTGCCCGCCGATCTTCTGCTGTGGCTTGCCCCGCCAGATGCCCTTGGCTTGCAGCGTCTGCACTACCTCGTCGATCTCGGTCCAGTTGGCCGCGAGTTGCACATCGGTCGCCAACTGCTTGAGAAAGTCGAGGTCGTGTTCCGCCTCTTCAATCAAACCGGGCACATCTTCCAGCGCGCGTTTGGCACGGTTGTACTTGTCGAAATAGCGCTGCGCGTTCTCCAGCGGCGTGAGCTCGGGGTCGAGTGGAATGCTAAGTTCCGGTGCGTCGAGATCGTACTGTGCTTTGAGTTCAGTCTGGCCTTTGGCGATGCTGTACTGATAGGCGAGGATCAGTTCCCCGCTCTGCTTGAGCGTTTCGCGCTCCGACTCGTCTTTGAGTGAGCGGCGCAGTGACACCAACCGCCCTTCGATCTTGGCCGCGCCTTCGGCGATCTCTTCCTGAATGGGCTTCTTCGCCGCATTGTACGCGTCCTCACCGACGGGGGCGCTGTAGTACAGCGTGAGCGCCTCGCTCACCGACTCGACGCGCCGCCAACCGGGCTGTGACTCCAGCGGATACACGCTGAAGGCGGTGATGCCACGTTCGCCTTCCGCGATGCCGGGCTGCCACTCGCGCCGCGCTAACGGATCGACGAGGCTGTGCAGGGCCGCCAGCAGCTTTTCCGGGTCAGCCTCTGCCGCTTTCGTCTCGGTTGATCTGGTCGCGCGGAAGACGATCTCTTTCGCCACCAACGGACTCGCACCGAGCAAGCGCGCCGTCAGGAGTTGGTGTGTCTTCTTCTTCGGGTCGTCGTTCTGCGCGAAAATGCCGAGCAGACTTTCGAGCGTCAGCGTGAGCGGGTTGAGCTTGCCAACCTGCGGCGGCGGTGGAACATACGGATGCTGCGGCAGGCTGACACGGTAGCGGTTCTCGTCCGCTCCTACGCGCCGCACACAGTCCAGAATAATACCGTTCTGCACGAGCAGCAGGTTGCTGCGCCGCTCCATGGGTTCAATGATGAGGCTCACCTCACCTTCTGGCCCCTGCACATCGATTTGCAGTACGCGCTCCCACGCTGGCTGGCTGACGTGGGCGATCAAGCCGCCTTCGACATAGCGCCGGAACAGCAGCCCGACGGTGGAAGGCTTGGCTACCCCGCGGCGCAGCCGATCCGGCACGAGGTGCACGCGCGGCGTCGACTGGTTCGCGCTCAGATACAGGTATTGGCGGCGGTGATTTGCGTAGATTTCCAGACCGATGCTGTCCTCATCCACGCCGAGCGAATCCTGCACGCGCCCGCCGACGAGCGTGTCCATGAATTCATCCACCAGCGCGGAGAGGGTGAAGGCATCGAGGTTCATTTACTGCGCGTCCGCTGTGAGTAGATAGGCGATGATGTCCCCCAGTTCCTGATCGCTGATGCGGGTGCCGAAGTTGGGCACCATCGAGTTGGGGTAGCCGTCCACCAGAAACGCCTCCGGGTGGATAATTGACTCGTAGAGATAGGCGTCCGCCGGCATGGGCGGGCGGCGTGTCGCCGCTCGTTCGGCCACACCGACCCACGACGGAGCGATCCCGTTCGCCGCGCCTTGACGATGACAGGCCGGGCAGCCATATTTCTGAATGGCCGCCTCCGCATCCGCGGGGTTCGCGTTCGCCAGCAGCGCATCGACCCGCTGGCGATACGCACTCGCGCTGAGCGGCTCAATGCCAACCGCGCCCTGATCAAAACTGAAGGCTTCGACGAGGAACAGGATGACGACAATGATGAGCAGCGCCGTCGCAACGACCACTGCCCACCCGATCCGGTATTTCTTCATAGGACGGACTCACGTTGGGACGCGCCGCAGCGCGTCCACACAGACCAGATAGATTACAGGATCACCGTATCGATGATCATGATCAGGAAGAGGAAGGCGAGGTAAGCGGTGGAGAACTTGTAGGTCGACCGCGCCGCCGCGCCCGTCTTCTCCTTGATCAAATTAACTGACGCGCGAATCAGGCCAATGCCGAGCAGCACCGCGCCCATGCCGTAGATTGCGCCCAGTGTGCCAAATGCGAATGGCAGCAGGCTGATCAGCAGCAGCATGATCGCGTAGAGCAGAATCTGCTGGCGCGTGACCGCCTCGCCGCGCGCGACGGGCATCATCGGCACATTGGCGCGCGCATAATCGGTGTTGACCAGCAGCGCCAGCGCCCAACTGTGCGGCGGTGTCCAGTAGAACACAATGGCAAACAGCAGCCACGCTTCCACATTCAGCGTCCCGGTGACCGCCGCCCACCCGACAAGCACGGGCATCGCGCCTGCCCCGCCGCCGATCAGGATATTCAAAACGGTATTGCGCTTGAGCAGCACCGTGTAGATGACTACATAGTAGAGCGAACCGCCGAGCGCCAACCCCGCCGCCAGCCAGTTGACGAACACGCCGAGAATGAACACCGACCACACGATCAGTGCCACGCCGAAAATCAGCGCGTTGGTGGGCGATATACGCCCCGACGGAATCGGACGGCGCGCCGTGCGGGTCATTTTGGCGTCCATGTCACGATCATAGTACTGGTTGATGACGCTCGATCCACCTGCGGCCAGCGCCCCACCGATAATCGTGGGCACCAGCACGGCGAATGACGGCGCACCTTCCGCCGCAATGAACATGGCGGTCACGGTCGTAAACACGAGCAGCAGCACAATGCGCAGCTTGGTCAGCTCAAGATAAATCTTGAGCGTATCGCCGAAACTCGTCGGTTTCATCGGCTCGCTTGGGAAGACGGTTGCCATCCAACCTCCGGCTGATTAAATGTTCGATTGTTGATCGTTTCGACCGCGCTGAGCGCGACGAGCAGCGCCCACGTGGCCGCCGCAAACCCGACATGCGCCGCGCCCCATAACGGAGACGCCGCGGTCAGCACGAACAGTGCGCCGATGGTGGCTTGCGCCAGATACATGACCAGCGACAGGAGCGCCAACCGCCGCACCGGCCCCGCCTGACGGGCGCGCCACGCCGACCACACCAGCATTGCCAGTGAAATGCCGAGCGCCGCCACCGAATACCGGTGAGTCATGTGGATGATCTGGAGCTGACCCTGATCGAGCGGCAGCACCGAGCCGTTGCACAGCGGATAATCGACGCAGGCGAGCGTCGCGCCGCTGCCGCGCACCAGCGCTCCGGTCAAAATGATGACCAGCGACAGGGCCGTTGTGATATAGGTCAGAGTGGTGAAACTATCCCGCTGATTTTCGGACTGCGCCGGTTGTTTGTAGGTCGCAACGATGGCGGCGACCAGCAGCGCACCGAGCAGCAGCATAGCAGTACCGAGGTGCAGGGTGACGAACGTCGGTGGCAGGTCGAACACGACGACAATCGCGCCGAGGCCGCTTTGCACCGCGAACAGCACTGCCGCGATCACCGTGAAGGTGAGCGCCCCGCGATTCTGCTTGCGATACGCACGGACGGCGACGATCAGCGTCCCCAACCCGAACACACCAATCAACATGGCGAACAGGCGGTGGAGCCACTCGATCCACGCGGTGAGGTTATCCAGCGGCGGAATCACCGTGCCGTTGCACAACGGCCAGTGATTACCACAGCCCAACCCGGAATCGGTGACGCGCACAACCGCGCCAAAGACGATCAAACCAACCGTTAACAGTGCCGTCGCTAACGCTAAACGTGGGAACAAACGACTTTGCATTCCAATTAACCCGCAGATGCCAGAAACAGGGACTTGAGGAACTGATGAACCGTGCAACCAACCCGCCCGGACGCCGCGCAGCCAACCACCTTACGACTGTTTAGCCGGGGTCTTCGGGGCGACTGCGCCTTCGGCCTTGGCGCGGCGCACACCGCGATCCAGCAACCACAGGATAATCGCCAGCGTCACCGCAATGCCAACCAGGTTGAAGAGCAGGAAACCGATCAGCGCAAACAACTGATTCGCCTTCCACTGCGTCATCACCGTGCTGGATGCTTCCGGACTGCCGACAATTTGCAGCACGGGGAGCACGCCGCCACCCTCATTGGCGATTAACAGCGAGGTCAAGCCGCCACCGATCAGGAGAAGCAGGAGCAGACCGATTACTAAGCCAAACCGCTTCACACTACGCCTCCACTATTTGGATGTCTGAAAAGAACTCGTTGATTGTACAGTTTTGAACAAAGACCTGCAAGCAGGAGTCAGCCGCGCTTTGGCGACTCCCAGCCGAATTTACTCGCAGCTCGCGCCGCGTGCCCGGGGCAGTGTGACGAAGAAGGTTGTGCCCTCACCGAGTGCGCTTTCAAGGTTGATCGTACCACCATGCTTTTCGATCACCGCCTTGACAATCGACAGACCCAGACCCGTCCCTTCGATGTGTTCATGGCTGTGTGAGCGCACGCGGTAGAAGCGGTCAAAGATGTACGGCTGATCCTCTGGCGCGATGCCAACGCCCGTGTCGCGGATCGTCAGATGCACATGGCTCTCCGACTTCTTCGCCGTCACCCAGACTTCCCCGCCCTGCCGGTTGTACTTGATCGCGTTGTTGACCAGATTCAGGATCGCTTGTTCGAGGCGGCGGCCTTCCGCCGGGATGACACCCAGATGCGGCTCTATCTCCAGATGGCAGGTGACTTCCCGCCGCGCGGCCATGTCTTCGAGTACAGAGACCACTCGCGTGAGCAGTGCCGCCACGTCGCAGTCGTCGCATTGCAGCGGACGATCCGCGTCAATCCATGAAAGTTCGAGGAGTAAGCCGACGAGCTGTTCCATGTGCTTGAGGCTGTTCAACGCGCGTTCGCTGAACTGCTGCTGGCGTTCGTTCAACTCGCCAACCTGTTCGATGAGTTCCAGGTAACCTTTGACGGAGGTGATGGGGGTTTTCAGGTCGTGGGCGATGACGCCGACAACTTCAGTCCAACTGCTTTCGGGCATGGTCTAGACTTCACTCTTCGATGGACACAAGAGATTGGGGAGCGTATTCAAGGCGCGCGCCAAACGGGTACCATGCCACGTCAGCAGCGAACCATCGACTAAGCGAATATTCTGGTTGCGCGCCGCCGGAATATCCAGCGCGGCAAACACAGGGATGTGACTCGCATTGAAGGCGAATGGTTCGCTGGGCAGCAGAATTACGTCGGGCTGAGCTGCTTCGACTTCGGCCAGCGTCACCCGCGGATAGCGCGTATCCCGCCCCACCGCGCGCGGATCGTCCGCGCTCAACGGTTCAGCCTGTCCGAGATCCGCCGCCAGCGGATACAGCCGTTCGCGGTCGGCAAAGACGTTGGTCCCGCCGCACACGCGCAGCACATCATGCGCGAACGTATCGGCGTTGAACGTCATCAGCGGGTCAGACCAGATCGGCACGAAGACTTTGCACTCAGGTTGTTCCATGCGTTCCAGCCAGTCACACAGCCACTCGGTTGAGCGGATGCGTTCGACCATGGACGGTTCATCGAACACGTACATGATATTCCACAGCAGGTTGAAGGCTTCGCGCACGGTTTTGGGGAACGTCACCCACACGGGGAGACCAGCGGCCTGCAGCGCGACGACATCCGCCTCGCGGTTCTCTTCCTGATTCGCGATCACAAGATCCGGGCGGAGCGCGATGATCTGCTCCACATCCGGGTTCTTCGTCCCGCCGATGCGCGGCAGGCGGGCGACCTGTTCAGCAGGATGGACACAATAATCGGTGATGCCGATTACGCGGTCGCCGACGCCGAGTTCAAACAGCGACTCGGTCACGCTCGGGACAAGCGATACCACCCGCTGCGGCGGTGTGCTGACCGGAGCGTCCATCATGTACCGATATGTTCCATCCTGCTGCATACACTCAACTTATCGTTGCACTAATTGATCACGTTCCGGGCCAACGCTCACCGTGTTAACCGGAATTTCGAGCAGTTCGGCAATCCGGTCAATGTACGCACACGCCGCCTTCGGCAAATCATTCCACGTGCGCGCGCTTCCCAGTGGTTCATCCCACCCGGGGAGCGTTTCGTAGACCGGTTTGACGCGCATCTGGTCGGCAGTCGTGACCGGAATACCATCCAAAATTGTACCATCGATCTCATAGCCTACGCCGATGGTTATTTCGGGTAGACCGCTTAAGACATCGAGCTTGGTCAGCACCAGTTCGGTGAAGCCGTTCACGTCCCGCGCGTATTTGAGGATGAGCATGTCCAGCCAACCGCAGCGGCGCGGACGACCGGTCGTCGTGCCAAATTCATCCCAGAAGTTCTCGCCCGTGCCGCGCAGGCGCGCCGCGAGTTCGCCTTCAACTTCCGTCGGGAACGGGCCAGAGCCCACGCGCGTGCTGAAGGCTTTCGCCACACCCACCACGCGATCCACCCAGCGCGCGCCGATCCCCAAGCCGGTCAGTGCCCCGCCGACAGTCGGCGACGAGCTGGTCACAAATGGGTAATCGCCGTGGTCGATGTCGAGCATCGTGCCCTGCGCGCCTTCGCATAGAATAACGGCACCTTCACGCAAACGCGCATTGAGATACGCCGAGGTATCCGCCAGATACGGCTTGAGCTTGTACGCCGCGTCGATGTACTCTTCGGCAGACTTCTGCGGATCAAGCGGATCGTTGCCATCGCGCACGAGCCGTTCATTCGCCGCGCCCGTGTGCTTATACAGCGCATCGGCGAACGCTTCCGGGTCCGCCATTTGCCCCGCGCGCAAGCCAGAGCGGTTTGTCTTGTCGGTATATGCCGGGCCGATACCACGCAGCGTCGTGCCGATCTTGTCTGCGCCGCGCGCCTTTTCCCCCGCCGCATCCAGCGCGATATGCGCCGGGGCGATGATGTGCGCGCGCGTGCTGATCAGCAGGCGACCGGGGCTGACATCGACGCCCGCCGCGCGCAGCCCTTCCATCTCTTTCACCATGTTCACCGGGTTAATGACCGTGCCATTGCCCAGCAAACATACTGCCTGATCCCGCAGAATTCCCGACGGGATCAAATGCAGCTTAAACACCTGCTCCCCGACGTAAACGGTGTGTCCAGCGTTGTCTCCGCCTGCATACCGCGCCACGACATCCGACTGCGCCGCCAGCCAATCGGCGACGCGTCCTTTCCCCTCGTCGCCCCATTGAGCGCCGATCACTACTGTTGCAGGCATGTCTACACCCTCTTATGTGCGAAAAGCTGATCCCAGAGCAACGGTGACCTGTCCCCTACCCCAGGGTTCAATCTGACCATCCGGGCCGAGCGCCAACGCCGATCCGGGTTCAATCGCCAGCGCGACCGCCGTCGGCTGCACGTCGAAGACGAGTTTGGCGCGCGCCGCCGTGTCCTGCACGCCGACCAAAATCAGCGCACCTTCCAGCCATTCCAGGCCGTCACCCACAGGCGCGATCCACGACCCAAAGGCCGCCGCTGATTCACCTTCCAGCAAAATGACTGCGCCGTTGGCATATGCTTGCTGCATCCCCGTAATGGCCGCGCCGCGCAGCGTCGACCGGGCTTCACTGGCGGAACTCGCGCTGCTCACGAGCACGACGCCCGCCTCGGCGAGTTTGCTCTCAATGGCCTCGTCGTCTTCCGTGAACACGTCGACGGCGTAGCTGGACGGTGCACCCAGATCGCCGAGGTCATCGCTCAGGCGTTCCCCCGACCCATCCAGCGCGATCACAGCGATCCCGCCATCCGCGCTGGAACGGTTGATCGCCAGCGCGCGCACGTCGTCGTCCGCGCCCCCCGCCAATACAATCCATCCACGCCCATCAATCCACCGCAGCACATTCACGCTGGGCATGATTACTCCGGCAGCACGTACGCGGCAACCGCCTGACTCAGCAGCGCCACAGCGAGCGGAAGCGAGTTCTCGTCAATCGAGAACTTCGGGTGATGATGTCCGTAGTAGGCGTCGGCGGTCATATCCTGCGCGCCAACGAAGAAATAGAATCCGGGAATATCGTTCATGAACAGGCTGACATCTTCCGCACCCATCGTGCGCGCTGTGGTGTCCAAATTGTCTGCGCCGAGCATCTCCGCGAACAGCGGACGCAGCTTCGCGCCGACTTCCGCATTATTGATGACCGGAATCGTCAGATCAACAAAGTTGACTTCCACTTCGCAGCGCATAGCAAACCCGACATTCACGGCAATTTCACGCATGCGTTCACGGGCGAGGTCGCGCGTTTCGTTGCGGAAGTAGCGCACGGTGCCGTGCAGTTCGGCAAACTGGGGAATGACATTGTAGGCATCGCCCGCGCGAATCTGCGTGACCGACACCACCAGCGTATCAAGCGGATCGGACGAGCGGCTGACAATCGTCTGCAGCGCGGTCACAATCTGCGCGGCGCACACCACCGGGTCAATGCCGACGTGCGGCAGTGCACCATGCGTGCCCTTGCCCGTCACCTTGATGTCGAAGATCGACGCGCCCGCCATCGTCGAGCCGTCGGCCACGCCGACTTTGCCCACCGGCATGCTGTTCCATAGGTGCAAGCCAACCGTCACATCGGGGCGCGGATCTTCCAGTGCGCCATCGTCGACCATCGCCTGCGCGCCGCGTCCAACTTCTTCGCCGGGCTGGAACACAAACTTGATCGTCCCGGCGATCTCATCGCGGTGTTGGGAGAGCAGTTTGGCTACGCCGAGCGCAATCGCCGTATGACCATCATGACCGCAGGCATGCATCTTGTTCGGCACGCTCGACGTGAAATCGGTCTGGTTTTCCTCAAGAATGGGCAGCGCGTCCATGTCGGCGCGCACGAGAATCGTCTGGCCTTCGCGCCCACCTTCCAGCAAACCGATCACGCCCGTCTTGCCGACACCCGTCCGTACTTCCAAACCCAGTTTTTGCAGCTCTTGCGCCACAATGCCCGCCGTCCGAAACTCCTCAAACGCGAGTTCCGGGTGCGCGTGGAAATCCCGCCGCCGAGCGATCAGTTCATCGCGCAGCGCTTCAGCCTGCGCCTTAAAGTCTATGGCCATCATCCTCACCGATCAAAAGTAATCACGCGAAAAGTTTCCATATAGCGCGGCGCATCGGGCGGCGCTTCCGGGTCACGGTTGCCCCGCTGGCGTTCGGCCATCGCCTCCATATCGGCGATCTGGCTTTTGTGTTCGCGCAGCGCCGCGATCTTCGTTTCCAGATGCTCTGTGACATCGACTTTGAGATTGCCGCTGTATGTCCCGCAGATGTACAGGTGCTTAACTTTGTGTGGTTCGAGCCCCTCGTCCGTCTCCAGTGACGGGAAGTTCAGGCGGTCGCGCGCGGTTGGGTAGACGGAGTCGAGCGTCGCCTCACCTATCGCCCGGTGATCCGGGTGATTCAGTCCGCGGTCGCCGAACCAGAACACGGTCGGGTCACACGTGACGACCGTATCCGGCTTGTACAGGCGAATCTGGCGCACAATGTCGCGCCGCAAGTCGAGCGAGGGCGTGAGTTCGCCGTCGGGGTAGCGCAGAAAGACCACCTCTTTGACGCCGAGCACGGCAGCCGCATTGCGTTCTTCAACTTCACGAATCGCGACGAGCGCGGCGGGAGTCATTGTGGGGTCACTGCTGCCTTTGTCGCCGCTGGTCGCCAGCACGAAGATGATCTCCGCGCCTTCCGCCGCCCAGCGCGCGAACGTCCCACCCGCGAAAAATTCGGGGTCATCCGGGTGCGCGAACACCCCCAGCACCCGCTTCACTACCTCTGCTGCCATGCACAGCTCCGTTTGTTGGTTCGAGGCGAGATCGCGCTCGCCGGTTTACAAGGGCGGGAAGGTTTTCCCGCCCCTACGTATACCGTATCTGATGGGGGTGTCGCAACATCCCACCCCGAGGAGGTGAAGCGCGGTGACGTTATTCAGCGGCTTCCGGGCTGCCGCCGCCACTGTTCTCTTGATTCTTCGGACGGCGATCCGGGCGATTCTTCTTGCGCCGCCCCTGCCCACTGCCGCTTCCTTCCGGTCGTTCGCCGCGCGGCGGACGCTCTTTGCGTGGTTCACCCTGCGGTTTGGCCTCCGCCTGGGCGCCTTGTTTCGGCTGCTGCGGACGATCTCCCTGGCGGCGATCACCGCGCTTGCGCTGGCGCGGGCGGTGCGACTGATCCGACGGCGATTGCTCCGACCGGGCAACAGCGCGCGCTGGCAGCGGCGACTCGCCTTCCCCACCATCCTCAGCGCCGGGGACTTCATCGCCAGCGACCGCATCGACGGGGGCGGCTTCGGCTTTGGCTTTGGGCGGTTTCGCGCCGCAGTCACAGCCTTCATCGCCGTGAACGGTGCACGGTTCTTTGGCCTTCTTCGCCAGCGCTTCGAGTTCCTCTAAGGGTACGATCTCTTCGCGCTTGACCGTCTGCAAGCCTTGTTCTTCGATATACACCAGCACGGAGTCGGACAGCGGGAACACATCGACGACCTTCGCTTCGCCATACGGCGTGCCGATGCGCTTGTTCTTCTTGGGCAGTTTCTGCCGCGCTTCGACGTACTGTTCGTATTCATAGACGAGGCAGCAGCGCAAGCGCCCGCACATCCCCGTGATTTCGGACGGATTGAGCGAAATGCCCTGCGCCTTCGCCATTTTGATCGAGATGGGGCTGAAATCCGTCAGGAACGTCGAGCAGCAGCGCAGTTCGCCACATGCGCCGTAACCGCCGAGCAGCTTGGCGACATCGCGCGGGCCGATCTGCCGCATTTCCACCTGAGCGGGAATGACGCGGCTGAGTTCGTTCCACAGCTTGCTGACGTTCACCTTGTCTTCGGCAGTGTACAAGAACGTGAGCATCGTGCCATCATAGTTGTAGGCCGCCATGATGAACTTGACATCCGTGAACCCGCCCATGTCAGCGGCCTTCTGGCGACAGGTCGCCAACGCAGTATCCTGCTGAAGCTCCCAATGGTGCTTCAGAATCAAATCGCGCGGGCTGGCCATACGCATGATCGGTTTATATTCGCGCATGTCCTTGTCGTCTTCGACGGCGTTGAAGCTCATCACTTCACCCATCTGGCGTCCGCGCGCCGTTTCGACAATCACATAATCGCCGACCTTGAGGTCGGGGTATTCACTGAAATCAAAGTGATACAGTTTGCCGACGCGGTGAAAGCGCACTCCGGCCACTGTCTTTTGCATCGTAACAGGTTGGTCTGTCATGGGATACCTGATAAAAATACGTTACACATCCACCACTAATCATAGGCGACAACGCCACAATCGCAAAGAGTTGACAAAATTTCGGCACGGTGCTAGTTTGTTAACCTAAAGATTTCACCCAGTAGATCGCGCGTCGATGAGCACATTAGTGATGAAGTTCGGCGGTACATCCGTCGGGATGACAACCGGGTTGAGTCAAGTCTTGAGTATCGTGCTGTATGAGCACGAACGCTGGACGAACTTGATTCTGGTGGTTTCCGCGTTGGAGGGGGTGACAGACGCCCTCATCGAAGCCGCTCATTTAGCCCAATTGAACAACCAGCGCGGGTATCGCCGCATTGTCGCGACGCTGCGGACGCGCCATCTCGCCTTGATCGAGCATTTGCCGCTCGGCTCGACCGAAAAGACCGCCCTGCAAACCGACCTCGACCGCTTGCTGTACGATTTGCTCGGCACATGTCAGACGGTCGCCGAGCATCATGACGATGCGCTCCGCCCGGAAGTTGCCGACAAGATCGTGCATGTAGGCGAACGCCTCGCCGCACGCATTGTCGCCGCGCTCCTGCGCCAGAACAATCTGCGCGGCGTTGCCATCGATGCGACCGACTTGATCATCACCAACAACGCCTACGGCAACGCTATCCCCGACCTCGCGCTCACCCGCGAACGGATCGCGACGCATCTGCTCCCCCTGCTCCAGCGCGGGATCATCCCGGTGGTGACCGGGTACATTAGCTCCAGCGTGACGGGCAAGCCGACCACGCTCGGTCGCGGCGGCAGCGACTACACGGCCTCCGTGCTAGGTGTAGGCAGCGATGCCCGTGAAGTGTGGGTATGGACGGATGTCGACGGGCTGATGACCGCCGATCCGCGGGAAATTGACGATGCCCGTGTGATCCCGACGCTCTCGTATGATGAAGCGGCGGAACTGGCGTATTTCGGGGCGCGCATTCTGCACCCGCGTATGATTCACCCGCTGCGCGAACAGTCGATTCCGCTGCGCGTGCGCAACGTGTACACACCCCAGCAGCCCGGTACGCTCGTCCGCGATAAGCTGGCATCGATGCTGCCAGCCATTCGCGCCGTGACATCAATTCAAGGTCTGGGGATGTCGACGTCGCATAACGGCCCGCTCGCCCCGCTCGCCCAGACGGTCGACAGTATGCTCGCCGACCTCACAGGCAGCCACACCGATGTGACGATCACCTCGCAGTCGTCATCACACAGCTTCATCTGCTTCGTCATCCCGACGATGGCCGGGCCAGACGCGCTGCACAGTCTGCAGGTCGCACTCAACCAGGATGAAGATTTGTCGGCGGGCTGGAACACGCGCCCCGTGCAGGTCGTAACCGTCATCGGCACGCGCTTAGGTGAGATTCACACGCTGACGGCCAATGTGCTGCTGGCGCTGGAGGGGATTCCGCTGCTGGCACTCTCGCAAGCGCCGTCGCATTGCAGCGTGTCGCTGGTGGTCGAAACGCAGTACGGCGAAACCGCCCTCACCCGCATTCACAACCTCATTTTGAAGAACGGCTGACCATAGGCTGGGAATCGTCGGGGCGCACAGTCGTGCGCCCCGACAAAAATTACGCCACTTGATCAACCAACCTCACACCCCTCCTCCCCCCCAGGGGTGGCGCGCAAAAATACCGTTCTCTCCCCTTCTCCACCTCCGCGGGAAGGGGTCGGGGATGAGGGGCAAAACCTAGAACCGATTGATATATCGATCCAGTTCCCACGGCGTGACCTGCCGGTTGTAGTCGTCCAATTCCTGCTGCTTGGCGGCGAGGTAACGGTCGCCAATATAGTGACCGAGCGCATTCATGATCACGTCGTCGCCCTTGAGCGCGTCCAAGGCTTCTGCCAGCGAGGTGGGCAGCGTCTCGGTGTAGCGCAGCCGGGAGCGATCCGGCTTGGTGAGCGACTCTTCCAGCGCATCCTGCAGCGACATCTGCTGGCGAATGCCATCGAGCCCGGCTTCGAGCATCACCGCCGTCGCGAGATAGGGATTCGTGCTCGGGTCTGGGCAGCGCAGTTCGAGGCGCGTGTGCGCTTCTTTGCCGGGGGAAATGTGTGGCACGCGGATCAGCGCCGCGCCCGCCCGGTTGACGTGCGCCCACGTCACGTATTTGGGCGCTTCAAAGCTCACGCTCAAACGCTTGTACGAGTTGATCAGCGGTGCGAGCACGGCGCACATAGCGCGGGCGTGCGCCAACTGCCCGGCGAGGAAATAGCGCGCCGTCTCCGACAAGCCGTATTCGTGTTCCGGGTCGGCGAACACATTCACGCCCGTATTCAAATCGTGCAGGCTTTGATGCGTGTGCATCCCCGACCCCGGCAAGTTCGCTGAAGGACGGGGCATAAATGTGCAGTGCAGCCCTTTTTGCAGCGCAATCGCCTTGAGCGCCACCTTCGCCGTCAGCACATTGTCCGCAGAAACAAGCGCGTCGTTATAGTCGAAGTCGATCTCCTGCTGGCCCGCGCCGATCTCGTGATGCGACGAATCCACGCGAATGCCCATGTCCATCAACGTGGAGAGCATGCTCCGGCGCACGCCGAGCACCCCGCTGTTGGACATGTCAAAGTAGCTGGCCTCGTCATACGGTTGGAGCGGCAGCAGCTCCGCGTGGCGGCGGAACAGGAAGAATTCGAGTTCCATGCCCGTCTTGAACGTGAAGCCCATCGAGGTGGCGTTATCCAGCGCCTTGATCAGCATGTTGCGCGGGTCGCCGATGAACGGCATGCCGTCGGGAGTCTGCACCGTACAAATCAAGCGAGCGGTCTTGGGATTGTCCCATGGCAGCACGGCGAACGTATTGAGGTCAGGCATGAGCATCATGTCGCTTTCGGCAACACGCGCAAAGCCTTCAATCGACGATCCGTCGAAGTGCAGGCCATCGTCAATTACGCGCTCAATCTTCGGCGTGGGAATAATAATGCTCTTGACGATGCCCGTGATGTCGGTGAACCACAGGACGACAAATTCCACCTGATGTTCCTGAATGGCCGCAAGCACCGCATCTTTCGTCATCATCGGGATGTAATCCTCATCATTTTTACGTCTGAATCCCGGCAGCCACGCAACCGGATGCCACTAAACCTTGTCTGAATTATACAAAACAGGTGATCAGGGACTTATAGTGATCTTGTCTAAATTTCACATAAGACCGCTTGGCAATACATCACAGACTATCGAGCAAGCCTAAATGACCCAGCATCGCATCCATCCCAAGCAGATAGCTGCGCCAGCCAAAGCCGCTGATTTGTCCAACACACACAGGGGCAATCACCGATTTGTGGCGAAATTCCTCGCGGGCGTGAATATTCGACAAATGCACCTCGATGACGGGCAGCTTGATCCCGCTCACGGCATCGCGCAGCGCAATCGACGTGTGCGAATAGGCGCCGGGGTTGAAGAACCACCCCATCCGCCCAGTTGCGCGCAATGTGCAGCATGTCGATCAGCGCGCCTTCGTGGTTCGACTGCTCCGCGCGCAGTTCGATCCCGTGCCCACGAACGATCCGCCGCGCGGGTGTTGATTTTCGAGCGTCATTTTGCCGTAAACGTCC
>JADKGC010000011.1 GCA_016717205.1 Candidatus Flexifilum breve | reverse complement strand
GATCGACACAGGGTACGAGCACAGCAGCCTGCGCAGCATCACGGCGCACGCGCATCTGCTGCAGGGTCGCCAGCAGCGTCTGCGGCGGCTGTTCAATCGACAGTGCGGCGAAGGTCGCATAGATGGCGGATTGATCCTCCCACCAGTCGGCCATTTCCGTGCACGCGGTGACCGGAGTCGGCGGGATCACGGTGACATTCTCCGGCGTCGCCGTGGGCACAGGTACGGGCTGCCCTCCGGCAGTGTCCGTGGTCGGTGCGGCAGCGGCGGCGACCTCCGTCGGCGGCTGTGTCGGCACGCTGACCGGGGCATCAGTGGGCGGCACGCTCGTCGGCAGCAGGCTAATCACGGGGACGCTGGCGCGCGAGAAGTCGATGATCTCGACGATACCCGCCGCGCTCAGGCCAAAGGTGATGCCCACGCCAATCAGCAGGAAGATCAGCACGGAGACCAGCGCGATGCCGATCACGCGGAAAATGCCGCCGATGAAGCTGACATTCCCCGGCACCCCGGACGGACGCTTCTCGCGGGGCTGATCCTCAGCGTCGTCCTCGGCAGGCGCGACATCGTCGAGGAACCCGCGTTCGTCGCCGAGTTCCTCCTCGCTGCCAAAATCGCTGCGCAGGGAATCGAGGCCGTCGTCCTCGTCTTTTCCGCGTTTATACATATTCTCTTCTTCCTTCTTGTGTGCCGTAATCTAAGCCCAATCGGAAGCGCTGCCCGTAGGCGCGGAGCATGGGCACGCCGAACAACAGCAGGACGACCAGCGCGTACATGAACAGTGACGCGCCGCCGCCTGCAAAGACTGGTGCCGTCGCGAACAGCGTCGAGGGCGCGTTGCCCAGCGCATGCACGCCGACCACCAGAAACAGGTTATCGGTGCGGAGATAGATGATGGTGTACAGGAAACCCCAGCCGAGCAGGAGCAGTAGATCTGGCGCGATCTGGTCGAGCGACATGCCGAGATACAGGCGATTCGGGATGTGCGAGAGCGCGAACACCCCCTGCGAGATCAGAATCGCCGCGCCCAAACGCCACCACGGGCGATGCCGCCAGCCGTCGAGATGCAGGTAGATCTGCGGGAACAGGAAGCCGCGGTACGCAATCTCTTCGAACAGCGCGTTGCCGATCACCTGCGCGAGGATCAGGCCGATCATCATGTTGGCGTTGCTCACCCATTCCGGGTTCAGTGTGACCGCGCCGTAGGTCAGCAGGCTGAAGACCAGATGCACGATCTGCGCCATGGCCCAGAAGCCAAACGTGTAGATGATGCCCATCGGGATATGCAACGGGATCAGGCCGACATCGTAGGGGCGCAGCCGCCCACGTTGCAGAATCATCCAACCGACGAGCAGGCCGATGAACACCACATTGACCAGCAGTGATCCAGTCAACAGACCGCCGGTCGCCGACGCCAGCGGGCTAAAGGCATTCCCGGCGAAAAACACCAGATTGACGACCGCCGCCAGCGCAAAATGCACCCCGATGAACGCCATTAAAATTCTGCGTTGTGTCTTGCGAATGCTCAACGTTATCCCCGAAACGGCAAAAGAGGCGAAGCACCATGCTTCGCCTCCCCGTATTTTACCGCAACTTTGAATCTGCGTGACGGGATTTACCTGAATGGTTGAGCGGTGGGTTGTCAGCCACGGGGTTGTCAGGGGAAGGCAATCAATTGTAGGGACAAGGCATGAGGGTATTTAAAGTATCGCCTATGGGATGCTGTAAGTGGTAGCGATCAGTGAACGCGATCAAGAGGATGTCCAAAAAAGCGTTTCATACCACCCCTCACCCGGCTGGCTGCGCAAGCCGTCCCGCTCCCACATCAACGGGGAGCGGGACACAACTGCATTTCTCCCCTACTCCCCGCTTGCGTGGGAGTAGGGGTCGGGGGTTGAGGGGCTGATTAGGCACCCTCTTGATCGCGTCCCTACGAAAACCAATTCGGTTCACGGCAGGAGGCTGGGGGGCGGAATTTGACCTTTTTCAACACGATCAAACCAACCAACCAGCCAAAACCAACTGGACATTGTGAGCGCTGACAGAACAAGGCAGAATGATATGCATTCGATTTCATGACAGGACTCGCATGACGCACGCTGACAGTCGCAACCTATCCCCAGACCAACGCGAAAAAGTCTACCGCAAAAACTTCGTCTTCTTTTTGACCGATGGCATTCTTTTCACCCTGGCGATGAATATCCTCGGGCCGAGCACCCTGATTCCCGATTTCATCCGCCGCCTCACCAGCTCAGAAATCCTGATTGGCCTCTCGTCCAGCCTGTTTGATGTGGGTTGGACGCTGCCGCAGTTGTTCATCGCGCGCTACATCGTGCGCTTTGAGCGCAAAAAGTGGTGGTTTGCCGGGCCGAACATCCCGGTGCGTTTCGTCATGCTGATCTTCGCGGGCTTGATCGTCGTGTTCGGCGCGGCGCGACCGGAAGCGATTCTCATCGCCTTCCTGATCTGCTACGGCATCACGGCGATCGGCGATGGCATCGTCGGCGTGCCGTGGGCGGATCTCTCCGGGTCGAGCCTCGACAACCGCTGGCGCGCGCGCATGTTCGGCATCATGACCGCCAGCTCCGGCCTGATCATGCTCGGCATCTCCCCGCTGATCGGCGTGGTGCTGGGCAGCGGCGGCCCGGGTTTCCCCAACAACTATGCGATTCTGTTTGCCGCGGCGGGTGTGCTGTTCGCACTCTCGATCATCCCGACGACGCTCATTCACGAACTCCCAAGCGGCAAAGCCCTCGAGAAGATCCCGTCCTTGGGCGAATTCCTGCCGAGCCTCGGGCGTGTGCTGCGCACCGATCAGCCGTTCCGCGCCATCATCATCACGCGCATGCTGACCAGCCTGTTCGCGATGGCCAGCCCGTTCTACATCGGCTTTGCGACCGTGCAGCTCGGCATGTCCAGCGCCGTCGCCGTGCCGACGCTGCTGGCGCTGCAAACGGTCGGCAGCGTGAGCGGCGCACTGCTCTATACGTGGCTGGGCGCGAAGAACAATGTGCTGTTCATCCGGCTGGCGCTGGCGGGCGCGGCCTTCCTGCCCATCAGCGCGTTAATCGCGTCGGTCGTCGGGCCGTTCCCGCTGTACGTCGGCTTTTTGCTCTCCGGCATCACCCTGAGCAACCTGTTCATCAGCTATCAGAACTGGGTGATCAGCTATGCGTCGCCGGAACAGCGCCCGATCTACGCCGGGCTGTTCAACACCATTTCCGCGATTGTGTCGCTGGCCGCGCCGTTCATCGCCGGGACGATTGCGCAGAACCTCGGCTATGAGGTGCTGTTCTTCGTCGCGCTGGTGATGGTGTTGTGCGCGCTGTTCGTCACCCTGCGTTATCTGCGTGACCCACATGCTGTACAATTAGCAGCGGGGCTCGCCCCCGCGGATTGACCGAGTTGCCAAGGGGTACGCATGATCGACGGTCTGGATATTGCCGCATCCGTTCGTGAAGGCCAACAGTACCGCCGTGCCGCCCGCCGCTGGCAGGTGATCGGCGTGGCGCTCGTCGTGCTGGCGGTGCTGGGCGCGCAGGGACTGGCGACCCTCACGCTGCGTCCGCTCGCTCAGTTGTACTTCCTTGACGGGCAGGACTGGCGCGAAATCCCGCTGCCCGAAGGCGAATCGCCGTATGAAGTCCTCGCGCTAAACGATGGCACGCTCTGGGTGGGCACGCACTCCGACTGCGGCTTTCTGCAATATCAAGCGGGCAGTTGGTCGGACTGCACGGGCGGGGTCTCAGCTCCCTATTTCGACCGCCCGATCAGCGTCACCAATGGCGATCAACTGTGGTCAGTACGCGACAACACCGTGATCCACTTCGATGGCACGCAGTGGATCACTTACGAGAATGCGCTCTCGGGCTACGGTTGGAATGACATCGAGGCCTCGCCGCTCGGCGTGTTCGTGATCAACCTGTATGGGCAAATAGCCACCTTCGACGGCACGCGCTGGCAAACGCAGCAGCTTTCCACGCTCATTCCGATGTCCAATCTGGGCAGCACCTACGCCAGCAGTGCCGATCTCGTCAAAACGCCGGACGGCATCATCTATCTGGCGTACAACGGCAATCTGTTCCGCTACGATGGGCAAAGCTGGCAGCCCTTTGGCGGGCCAACGCGCCTTTCGATCAGCCGGATGTATGGCGCGACGGACACGGTATTGTGGGTGTACGATCATACCCGTGGCGTCGGCACGCTCAACCTCGCCGGGCGTCTGACCTTCAGTCGCAAAACGTTCAATTCAGCCAGCATCTTTCCCGATCAACTAGTCATTCGCAACAACGCGCCGCTGCTGATCGACATACAGGGCATTTACGAGTTGGATAATGGGAACTGGCGCATCCTGACGACGCCGCCGCGCAGCAACTGGTATCAGGATCTGTTGAGCGTGGATCACGCGGGCAATCTGTGGTGGATCGCCTACACGCAGAACCCGTACATGCCCTATTCCGAGGTACGCCGTGACGTAGGCCTCTTTATGCGGTATGGCTGGTGGATTATTGCGCTCGGCGGGTTGGCGCTGCTCACCGTCGTGCAACCGGGCAAAGCGGCGCGCGCGCGCCGGACGCAGCGCCGTCTGTGGGCGGCGCTCTACGACGTGCCCGATCTGGTTACGCTGCAAGTGGGCGGTGGGCTGTACCGCCTGTGGCTGCCGCTGATCACACTCCTCGTGCCGATGGCGATGGTCATGGCGGCCTGGGGCGAGTTTCGGCGCGAGCGCTGGTATGCAGTGTTAGCGGGGGTCCTCCTGCTGATCTGGCTAGCGCTGCCGTTCGGCCTGCGCCAGCGCGGGTATACGCCCGCGCGGCGCAGTCTGGCCATTGAGGATTATCCGCTGCTGCTGGCGCAGCACCTGCTCGTCACGCTCGGCCTCGGCCTGCTGCTCTACTTTCCGATTGAGCAGTTCTGGGCGACCCTCGGCTTCAGTCCGAGCATCGGCGTGCTGCTGTATGTGCCGTTAGTGTTGTATCTGGCCTGGCAGCTCCTCCGCGTGTGGTTCGTTGCGCACATTCACAGCGCCAACAACCTGATCAACAGGCAGCAGGAAGAAGCCGCGCTCAAGCAGTTGGCGTGGATGGAACGCTGGCTGCCGCTGCAAGCGTGGGTTCAGCTTTTGCGGGCGCAGTTGGCCGCTCAGCAAGGTGACATTCCGACCGCGGCGGATCTCTTCCGGCGCAGCCTGTACGAATTCCAGACACAGCCGCAGCACGCCGCCACGATCCTCATTCAGTTAGCGCACGTCCGCGAACAGCAGGCGCGCCCCGACCTCGCGCTCAAACTGCGGGAAACGGCGGTGGCGATCTACCCGGAAGGCCAACCGGGCTATCTGGCGCTCGCGGACTTCTACGAGCGCCAGCAGATCGAACCGGAGCGCGTGCAGAGTCTGCGCGCGGCAGCAGGAGTGGTAGGGACTTAAAGTAGGGGCGCACCTGCGTGTGCGCCCGAAATCGGGCAGACAGCCCCTACACGAAAATTCCCGTGAACCTGTTTTAGGCAGTCGTGTCGCTGGTTGTCATCAACTGCTGAACTTGGCGGTTGGGGATGGCGAAGAACACGGCCAGCCCAATTGAAATCGCCAGGCTGACCGGAGGGCTGATGATATCGATCAGCACGGCGGCGAGGTACAGCACCAGACCGATGTTGTACGACCGGGCAATGTGCCGCGTGATCGCTGGGTCAACAGCGTGACTGAACAGGCGGTTGTTGTGCGCCGCGTAGCGCCACAGCAGTTGAAACATGATCGCCACGAGGAAAAACCACCCGTTATAGATGAAGACGGCCGCCTGCTGCTGCGGGTCAAGCAGGTACGCCGCGACAATCGATGTGGGGAACGGCACCACAGTCACGCCGAACAGCAGCAGCCCATTCAGCAGCATGAGGTTGTTATCCGAGCGGCGAATGATGGTGAATAAGCGGTGATGATTAATCCACATGACGAGCACGAAGAAGAAGCTCGCCGCAAACGCCAGATAAATCGTCCAGGACTTCGCCAGTTCGGCGAGCAAGCCGTTAGCCGTCACCGCCGCGGGGTCGGGCAGCTTGACGTTAAATATCAGCAACGTGACGACAATGGCGAACACGCCGTCGCTAAAGGCTTCGATGCGCTGCGTTTCTTTCTCGGTTTCGGGGGCTTTGGTCATGGCGTCCTCGGGCAGGCTACTCAAAACGACGATTGGACTACAATTGATATACGTCTATTGTGGATGCGCAGTACTTTGGTTAACATGTGTCTGGTATTACGACGAACAGGATAACCATGACTCATGCATTGATCACCGGTGGGGCGGGCTTCATTGGCAGTCACTTAGCCGAGCGACTGCTTGAACACGGCTACCAAGTTACCATTATTGATAACCTGAGCACAGGGCGCATTAAGAATCTCGCGGCGATTGAGCATCATCCCAAGTTCCGCACTGCTATTGAAGACATCCGCAACATCCATGTCATGGATCGACTGGTCAGCGAATGTGATGTGATCTTCCACCTGGCCGCGGCAGTGGGGGTGCAGCGCATCATCAGTGAACCCATCGAAACCATCGAAACGAATATCGGCGGCAGCGAAGTGGTGCTCAAGACGGCCCGCCGCTACCGCAAGAAAGTGCTCATCGCCTCGACCTCAGAAGTGTATGGTAAAGGCGTGCGTTTCCCGTTCCACGAAGACGACGACAGCGTGCTCGGCGCGACGACTCGCTCCCGCTGGAGCTACGCCGCCAGCAAAGCGATCGATGAATTTCTCGCGTTGGCCTACCTCAAAGAGACGGGGCTGCCCGTCGTGATCTTCCGCCTATTCAACACCGTCGGGCCGCGTCAGCACGGGCAGTATGGGATGGTGCTGCCGCGCTTCGTCAAATGGGCGATCAACAACGAGCCGATCATGGTCTACGGCGACGGCCAACAGCAGCGCTGCTTCGCGAATGTGAACGACGTGGTGCATGCGATTCACCTGTTGAGCGAAGCGCCCGACGCAATTGGGCAGGTGTTCAATATCGGCAGCAGCGAAGAGGTCTCGATCTACGAACTGGCCGACCGAGTGCGGCAGCGCGCGGGCAGTAGCTCGGAAATCAAGGTCATTCCCTATGAAGAAGCCTACGAAGCCGGGTTCGAAGACTTCCGGCGGCGCGTGCCGGCGTTGGATAAAATCTGCGGACTGGTAGAATGGAAGCCGACTACCTCCTTAGACGACACAATCGACCAGATTATCGCCTATCACCGTGAGGAAAAAGCACATGGCGGAAATTAATCGTAAAGAACTCATTCTGGCGCTCGTCGGTGCGGGGACTACGCCCCGGCTGGCGGGTATTGACCTATCAGCGCTCGATATGACGCGTCTGGATATGACTGGGGCTTCGGCGCGCGCGGCGAAGTTCGTCGCGGCGACCCTGCGCGAAGCGATTCTCATCAACGCGAACCTGAGCTTTAGCGATATGACCACGGTGCAAGGGGTCGGGCTGGACTTGAACGGGGCGAACCTGACGGGCGTCAACTTCAGCAGCGCGACGCTCACCAGCGCGCGCCTGACGAATGCCAACCTGACCAACGCGATTCTGAATGGCGCCAACCTCACGGGGGCGAACATGAAAGGCGCGATTGTCACCGGCCTTAAGTTCAACGAATCGACTACCTGGCCGGATGGCAAAAAAGGCAGCCAGGGCAACCCGGTCAGCTATACGACGTAAAACCAAACCTCACCCCGCTGCGCTTAGCTCCCCCTCTCCTGTAGGAGAGGGGGCTGGGGGGTGAGGTTTAATCTTCTCTCTAATTGAAATTGCAGGGCGACACTTCGCGGACAGCCTCGCCGAAAATCCACGCCTGCGTATCATCGAGCATCACCACGCCATACCACAAACCATCGCTGCTCAACCCGTTCGCGCCGATCTGCGTGCGCACGGTCAGCAGGCCGACGACTTCGGCATCGACGTTGGGTTCGCGGCGGATATTCACGCGCGAATTGGTGCTGACGAAGCACGCAATTTCGCCCGCAGCGCTCTGCGCCTGCCCGACGGGTTCAGCTTCCACGGGCGCGGGCGTCGCTTCGACCTCGGTTTCCGGTTCAATCGCGCCTTCAATATCGAGGATGACCTGCCCCGCGCGCGCTGGGTCGTTGGGGATGACGGTGATTTCGTAGCTGCGATTGCTGTTATCGAGCGTGAGCCGCGACGCGATGACATTGGTCAGCCGGGCGGTGACGTTGCCGCGCGGGTCGCGCACTTCCACCAGATACGGGAAGTCGGCGGGGTCGGCGCTCGCGCTGAGCGTGGTCGGCTCATCGGGAGTCGTTTGTAAAAGGAAGACTTGGGGCCCGGCATCGGTGGCAAAGTCAATCGGCGTCAAGCCGGAGCCGATACCGACCGGTTCGCCATCCTGCGCCCAGACGCCAGTTGCCAACAAAAATAGTCCAATGACAATGAGTGTAAGACGTGCTGCTGCGTTCATCCAACCACCTCGATTATGGGTTGACTTGCTCGGCTGTCCCGGTCAAAGTCCATGTCACTAATGTGCCCTCTCCACGGAAAGCAGCAATCAAGATACTGCCACTCTTCGAATCGAACACCACTTGACGTGAGATAATCGTATCACCACATGCGAAAGTCTGCCCACCGGTCGCAAATCGAATATTTTCGACGCCCGTTCCGGTGCAGGTTGCGGTGATCGTTAACGTGAGTTCTCCGCCCGGTTGTTTGGCATCCCGATTCACGTTGAGCACAGTATACACCACTCGATCTTCCTGATCGCCTTCAGAGTACGACACCATATCGCTGATCGTGGTGACCGTGCCGGTCGTCACGTCCAGTTCGTAGTCGTTGTCGGCGGGCGCGTAGGCCAGAGGCGTGCCTGTCGGTGGACGCGGCGTTGAGGTCGCGCGCGGTGTGCGTGTATTCGTCGCCGTGGGTGGCACGGGCGTTTCTGTCGGCGGCGGTGGCGTCGCGGTATTGCGCGGGGTGCGCGTGTTGGTCGCTGTGGGCGGCACCGGGGGCACGGTCGGTGGTTGAGGTGTGGCCGTCGCGCGCGGGGTGCGCGTGTTGGTCGCCGTGGGCGGCACGGGCGTTTCCGTCGGCGGCTGCGTATTCGTCTCAGTCGGCGCGGGCGTCGACGTGGGGCGGCGCGTATTCGACGGGGTGAACGTCGGTGTGTGCGTCTCCGTCGGCGTCAGCGTGTTAGTCGGTGTCCGTGAGGGCGTCAGCGACGGCGTGAAGGTCTCGGTCGGCGTGAATGTGGGCGTGAACGTGGGCGTATTCGTCGGCGTGTAGGTAAGGGTCGGCGTGGGCGTTGCGGGTGGCAGCACCCGTGCCTCCTCGATGCTCGGCGCGCTCTCCTCGTAATCGGAACCAACGCGCACCAGCACGACACCCGGTTCGACGTGCGGTTCGATGTGCAGCGTGAACACGGCATCACCGCTGCCGAGTTCCAGCGTCACAATGAAGACCCCTTCGGCGAATTCGGCCAGCACCGTCCCGTTAGAATCGAGAATTTGCGCGGTGAAGGGGATATCAACGCCCATGAGCGTCACGACCGTCGGTTGATCCGGGTATTGGCGAACGCGGTAGTTGGTCGGCGCGCCCTGCGCAAAATCGATCAGGGCAGTGGTATCCGCCGGAATCATGATCCCCTCGTCACTCTGGGCGAGGAGCAACCATGTGGACAACAACGATACGATCACAATTCCCAAACGCACAAACCGCATAGCATCTTCCTCGTCAGCAGCAATGCCTATGCTACTATTGTCCACGATACGAAGAAGTAAGCTGTGGTTCTTGGTACGAATTCGGTTAGCCCTCGGCTCCCGGGCTGACGCGCAGCACATAGTTGATGTAGCTCTGCGGGCTGTTGGGCGCATAGGTAATGCTGAAGGGCTGCTGCGGGTTGTCGAGCGTGAACGGCAGTGTCAGCGCATCACCGCAGGTGAGGGTCGGCGTTTCGTAGGCCCAGCCCCAGCGCACGGCGTCAGGCTGCGCGCCGTCGCAGTCCAGCGTGAGGGTGAATTCGCGCAGGTTGTTGGGTGGTTGGGTGTACAGGTTGATGATGACCACCCACAGGATGTCGAGCGCGTCGCCTTCCGGCGTGGAAATGGTGTTGCGGAATGAGCCGTCGCCGTCGCGATCCACTTGCAGCGCGAACACCTCGGCGTCCGGCGCGGCCACCGGGATCAGCGGATTGCGCACGCGGGGCAGCGCCGCGCATACGCCAGAAAATCGTAGATTTTCCGCGCGCAGCCAACCGCGACGTTCGCCGTAATTGACTGTCACCCAGCCATCATCCGTCAGGCCGAGCGCGGTCAACTCGGCGACCAGCGTGCCGAGCTCCGCGAATTCCGCGCCAGGGTACGAGCGCACGAGCAGATCGCCGGGAACGGCGCTGCCGACGAGACACTGCGGCGCCAGTTTGGGCGCATCGACCAGCGGGGCGAGGGTGGGCGCGGATGTGGGCGTGGCGAGTGCGGTTGCCGACACCTGATTGATAGGACACACGGCGGGCTGCATCAGCAGCAGCACGACTAACCCGGCGACCACCGGCAGCAATCCGATCACTAAGGCCTTCGTCCACCCAATCACCGCACACCCCCGAAAGAAATTTATTCGTTACTGTGAACGATAACCGGACTCCCGGCAATCTCATGGACGGGCGGCGTACTCTCACCTGACCGCTGGACTACGCTCAAATGACGACCGTTGGCTCGTGGCTCACGCAGGTTATCGAAAGCGATCCACGGACGGATATAGAGGTCAAAGGCGGTAGTCAGGACGGCGAAGATCCTCTCAACCACCTGGCGGTGGCGGTGTAACCAGCGCCGGTTTTGGGTATCCTAACGCGGAGCGGGGTGCGGGTTGAGCCAGCACGGTGGCGTGATAACCGCGTTGCCAGCGCCGACGAGGTCGCCGAGGCGGCGGGGTAAAGCGCAACGGAGCTCTCCAAAGAGGCGCAACTGCGTGTGCGCCCCTACGATCACCGCTTTGATATTTCCTGCGCCAGCCCGATGAGCAGGCCTTCCGGACCGCGAATGTAGCAGAGCCGATACGAGTCCTCGTACTGCACCACTTCGCCGACGAGCTGCGCGCCGTGACGGCGGAGGCGGGTGAGCGTGTCGTCGATGTCGTCCACCTCGAACATCACCCGCAGGTAGCCGAGCGCGTTCACCGGGGCGTTGCGATGATCGCCGATGACCTGTGGCGCGAGAAAGCGCGACAACTCAAGCCGGCTGTGGCCGTCGGGGGTGACCAGCATGGCTATCTCGACGCGCTGCGTGCCCAGTCCGGTCACGCGCCCGGCCCACTCACCTTCGATCAGGCCGCGCCCTTCGAGCCGCAGACCCAGCTCCGCGAAAAACGCGATGGCGTCGTCGAGAGCTTCCACCACGATGCCGACATTATCCATCCGCTTCAGATTGGGTTTGTCTGAACTCATCACGCTCCTCCTATCGTCTATCCCGACCCTCAACCAATTTGGCAGAGGGCGCCAAGACAAGCATATTTTCCCCGCTAACGTAGGAGTGGGGCTGGGGTGAAAGGCGACGCGCTGCGTTTCCAAGTCCCCTCTCCACCCGGAGAGGGGATTGCGGGGTGAGGTTGCTCTACGGCGTGTGTTGATTGCTGCCGAGCGTTCCGTAATCGGGGACGGCGAACATACTCAGGTCGCTGAGCGGCCACCAGCGGAACTTAACCACCCCGTGAATGATGCTCGCGTCAATCGGGCCGTAGTCCCCCGAATCGAGGCTGTGATTGCGGTTATCGCCGAGAATGAAGTACTGGTTTGCGCCGACTTCCCAGTGTCCGCTGTAACGCGGCGCTTCGTTGATGTAATCCTCATGCAGCGGCACGCCGTTGATGTACACGCGCCCGCTGCGAATCTCGACCACTTCGCCCGGCAGCCCGATCACGCGCTTGACGATCAGCTCGCCATCGTGGGGCGACGTGAGCACGATGACCTCGCCGCGTTCCGGCGGGCGCGTCATGGTGTCGACGTTGCTGACGAATAAGCGCTCGGTTTCATGCAGGGTCGGTTCCATGCTCGCCCCTTTGACGGCGTAGCGCGGGAAGAATAGATTCAAGAGCAGCGCGAACGCCGCGACGAAGACGAGCGTCTTCACCCAATCGCGTAAAATTGCTGCACCCTGAACGCGACATTCCACCCACCATGAACGATCATAGGGTTGGTAAATCATGCAGAACCTTTCTGAAGAGTCGCCATTTCACTTATAGTACCGTTAAAATGCGCGCCCTGCTTTAGGCCAATCTGACTATCGACCAACGGTGTACAGATTTCGAGTCAACGTTAGGCCGATGCATGCTTTTCTGGGGTCACGATTTCGGATATTATGTTATTTGAAAGCTATTGCGCGATTGGATGTTGCTCATGCTGTGCCTGATAATGCGCCGTGGACCCACACCGGGGGCGATCTTCGAACTGGACGCTGACGAGGTCTCGATCGGTCGTGGAGTTAAGAATCACATTGTCATTCACGATAATGAAGTCAGCCGCGAACACTGCCGCCTCGTGCGGCTGTTGGAAGGCTACGAGCTGCATGATCTCCAGTCGAGCAATGGCACATTTGTCAACGGGCAGCGCGTCATCACCACGTGGATGCTCACGCCGGGCACGTTGATCGAACTCGGCGACTCGATCACCCTCGAATACACGCAGTACGATCCCAAAGAAAAAGAAGTCATGTCGTCGGTGGATGCGCAAACTGCCGCGCGGCTGTTCAACCCGAGCGCGATGCACGGTCTGATGATGACGATGGGGCCAGCGGTCGGCTATTTGTTTGAGCTCAACAAGCCGGTCATCAAGATCGGGCGCGATCTCTCCAACGATTTCGTCATTCAGGACCCGGAAGTCAGCCGCTTCCATGCGCGGCTGCTGCGCACGCCCAAAGGCTATTCGCTGGAAGACCTGAATTCGACCAATGGCACGGCTCTCAACGCCAAGCTGGTGAAGACGATTCAGCCGCTCCAGCCCAACGACGTGATCAAGCTGGGGTCAATGGTGCAGCTCCAGTTCATCTTCCAGGACAAGACCGTCACCGACAAGCTCGATCCCACGCGCCCGCGCAAGCCGGACGCCGCGCGCGGTCAGGATGAAACGCTCGACAACATCTTTGCCAACAAGCACCGCAATTCCGAATTCGCCGTCAAGCAGACGACGCGGCTCGGCACAGGCGTCGAACCCGGCGCGCTGGTCGACACGATTTTCGTCTCTTACGGGCGCAAAGATTGGGAAGGCATCGTCGTGCCGATGATGCTGTCGATGCAGAGCGGCGGGCTGCTGGCATGGGTGGATCAGTATTTAGCGCAGGGCAGCAAAGACTGGATGGCAGCGGTCGAACTGGCGCTCGCCGAATGCTGGCTCATGGTGTTGATCTGGTCAAAAGAGGCCGCGGCGTCCAATTACGTGCGCATTCAGTACCGCTACTTCCTCCAACGTGAGAAACCGCTCGTCATCCTCGCCTGTGATGACACCCCGATTCCCCAAGAGCTGGCCCGCGCCCGCTGTGTCTACTACGACGACAAGAAGATCGGCAATTTCCACAAAATCATCTATGAAATTATTAACTATCGTCGTCAACGTGGCATAATCTAAATTTAAGTTATAATTCACAAACACAATGCAGGACGTTGTGTAGAATCATAATAATGGCATCGCATATGAGCGGCGGATACCGGTTGTGAAGAACAATTCCCATGAACGGCTCTACTTGATGGCACGCGCGCTGCTGCAACCGGACTCCAGCGTGACTGACGCCCTGCAATCAACTCTGACGCTGGGCGCCTCAACGCTCAAGGCAGACCGCGCCGCGCTCGTCGTCCTGGACGAGGACTGCGAAATCGCCCAGACTTACGCCCTCCCTTCCGAACCGCGCCTGTGGGAACGCCTCACCGCGCAAAACCTGATCAACCTCGCGCTGTACACGCGCCGCCCCGTGAGCGTGCCCGATCTCAGCGCCGACGAGCGCTGGCAGTCGGATGGCTGGAACGGCTCGGCGTACTGTGTGCCCATCCTCTACCAAGAGGAACCGCGGGGCGTCTACCTGCTGCTGGCGCCGACACGCGACCACTTCGACGCAGCGCGCCTGCGCTTCATCGGCGAAATGACCGCGCTCACCGCCGAGGCGCTCGAAAATGGGCGCAAGCTCGCTAAACTGCAGGCGACCGAAGCGCATACACGCCGTTTGTACGAGAAGGCGCAGCAAGATCACGTCGAACACATGCGCTTGGAGCAAATGCGCCGCGACCTCACCGCCATGGTCTACCATGATCTGCGCGGGCCGCTGCAAAATGTCGGCGCGAGCCTGAGCGGGCTGGAGCGGGTGCTCGCCACCGATGAACAGGCTGTCGTTGACGAACTACTGCGCGTCGGCTCGCAGAGCCTGCGCCGCCTCACACGCATGGTGAAAAGCCTGCTCGACATCGAACGCCTCGAAGAAGGCCGCGCCATCGTCGCGCGCCGCTCAACCAAGCTGCACAATCTGGTCTCGGACGCGCTCGAACTGGTCTATCCGCTGGCGCGCGAAGCCGAGCAGCTGCTCGTGCTCGATCTGGACGCGAATCTCCCCGTCGTGAGCGTGGACGCCGACATGATTCTGCGCGTGCTCACCAACTTGATCGAGAATGCGATCAAACACACGCCGACCGGGGGTAAAATCACGGTGAGTGCGGGGATCACCGCCGATGTAATCCGCATCAGCGTGACGGATACCGGGCCGGGCGTACCGCTGCACTTCCACGAAGAAATCTTCGACAAGTATTTCCGCATCAAGTATGTGAATGCGCCGAACGGCGTCGGGTTGGGGCTGGCGTTCTGCCGCTTGGCTGTCGAAGCGCACGGCGGCGCGATTTCGGTGGCGAATGGGACGAGTGGCGGAGCGGTGTTCTCGTTCACGCTGCCCATCGAGCAGCAAAACGTCGCGGTGGTCTAACTGAAGTTGTCAGTTCACAGTTATCAGTAACCCGTTAGGGCAGCGACTGACGCTGTTTTGAAACACTTGATAACGTCAGTTAGGAATAAGCGGATCGTAGATCCGTCACGTCGGAATTGACACCCCTCACCCCCTAGCCCCCTCTCCCACGCAAGCGGGGCGAGGGGGAAATCTGGCTCCCTTCCCCGAATTCGGGGAGGGGTCGGGGGTGGGGTCGGATACGAGCGACAGGCACGCAGAGCCGCCTCTACTGGACTGTTCTATCCATAACTCACGCTATTTCACTGATAACTGACAGCTATTCCGGTTTTGACGCGAGGATGACCGTCCACGTGCCGGACTGCACGGTTTTGCCATCCTGATTGATGATCTTCACTTCCAGCGTGACCGTGCCGCCGCCCAAGCGCCGTGCTTCCTTCTTCTCCAGCACCACCAGTTCGACATGCAGCGTGTCGCCGATGAACACGGGCAAGCTGAACTTCATTTCCAGCCCGCGGAAGGCGATCACCGTGCGTTCCATGAAGCCGAGCTGGTACGCCTGCCCGACCGCATAGCTCAGCGTCAGCATGCCATGCGCGATGCGCTGACCGAAGGCCGAGCCTTTCATATATTCGGCGTCGGTATGCATGGGGTTGTAGTCGCCGGTCAGCCCGGCAAAGGCGACGATGTCTGCTTCGGTGATGGTGCGGCCCCGCGTGACCATCTTCTGCCCCAGTTCAATATCTTCGTAGTACACTCCGCGCGGAGCGTCATCCAGATAACCCATCGCAGTCTCCTTATGGTAGCTCGATCACGTCGAGGCAAGGTTATAGTGAAATTTTCAGCGTCTGACAACCTAAAACACCGTGCGCCGGCAAAGGGTGTTGAAAGCTGAATGGGCAGTCAAATGTAGGCGTTCGTGGGCAATGGGGATCGATGGTAACGCGCAGGTCACCGGTCTACAACCCGGCGATGTCATGCCAGAATGTGATCTTTGTCACTTCCCGCCATGACGAATGTGTGAAAAAATTGTGAATATAGATTTACAAAAACGCTTCCCGATCACAGGGACTAAATAGACTTCTTGTAATAATGCTTCTTTACCGCTCCATCCAGCCCCGGATGGAGCTTTCTTTTTGTCTGGGAAGCGCGAAACACACTCACGTGCCCGCTCCACATGAACATTACATCTTATGGGAATCAGCGCAAGATCAGCCGTATTGTGATAGAGGCATGCATTGCCCAAGTAAGTTGACCTGTGAGGACATCGACGATGATCGCTCTGCTCACGCTCACGGCGTGGTTCGTTTGGCTGCTGATTTACTGGAATGGCGGCACAAAAGCGCTGGCTGATATTCGGGCGGCGCAAGATCCGCAGGATCGGCTGGTGCTCATCGGCATCGGCATTTTAACCGTCCTGCTGTCGGTGGTGATGTTGGCCGTGTCGATCAGCGGGGATTTTGCGTCACCCAACGGCCAATTGGCGTGGAACGGTTTCGTCTTTGTGGCACTGGGGATGAGCGGCGCCTTCTATTCGCGCTGGACGCTGGGACGCTTCTGGACAGCGCAGAATGCAGTGCAAACGGGGCATCGCATCATCACAGAAGGCCTCTACGGCATCGTGCGGCATCCCATCTACGCCTCGATGATTCTGCTGTTTATGGGCATCGCCCTCGTCTACCTGTCCGTGCCGATCACCCTGCTGGCGTGGGGCTTGATCGCGCTGTACGCCTACAAAACGCGCGTGGAAGATGCCTATCTTCAAGCGTGTTTACCCGGCTATGCGCGTTACAGCCAGCGGGTCAGCGCGCGGCTCATCCCGTTTGTGTGGTAAACGGACAAGCGCCGCGCTGACATTTTTTCGCCGTTATGCTGACGAGAGTGCATGGGGGTCGAACCCACCGCCGCCTGTCTATGCAGCCAGCCACCGATTTTGAAGATCGGGACGCCCACCGGGACGCAAACACCCCCACGAGAAGTTTACAGTAGACAGTGTTCAATTCACAGTCAGAGCTCAGGCCAAGCCACGGACTGTGAACTGATCACTGTGATCTTAAAACAGCGAGAGTTATGGATAGCGCTTCTCTGACCCCACCCCCGGCCCCTCCCCGAATTCAGGGAGGGGAGACAGCCAAAACAGGGTTCGTCTCCCCTCTCCCCGCTTGCGTGGGAGAGGGGTTGGGGGTGAGGGGGATGCACGAATGAGGCTTATCCCTAACTGACGTTAAAACAGCGAAAGCTGCGTCGGGGGTTTGTCCTCCGGCTTCTCTTCCGGCTTCGACACGGCTACATCGGCGGGGCTGGACTGCGGCGGAACGTAGTTGGGTGGCGCGTCGTCACCAGCGGAAGGGGGCGGCGGTGCGCCCTGCGCACGCAGCGCCCGGACTTTCGCCAGAATCTCCGGAATGCGGCGGAAGTCGGCGACCATCAGCGGTTCCTGAGTCGGGTTGCGCAGAATCGCCGCCGGGTGAAACAGCGGATAGTAGGCGCGCCCGTTTTCGAACTTCGGCTGGCCGTGAATCTGCGTGATTTTGCCGCCGGGGAAGTAGCGCGCCATGCTGAAGCGCCCGAGCGTGACAATCATCAGCGGATCGATCAGGTTGATCTGCTGATCGAGGTACGGCTTGCAGGTTTCGATTTCGAACGGCAGCGGGTCACGGTTATCCGGCGGGCGGCACTTGACCACGTTGGTGATGAAGACCTGATCGCGCGACAGGCCGATCAGCTTGAACATCTTCTCGAGATAATCACCCGAGCGCCCGACGAAGGGCAGCCCCTTCTGGTCTTCGTTAAAACCCGGGCCTTCGCCGATGAACATGATCTCCGTGTGGTAGCTGCCCGCGCCGGGAACCGCGCGCGTGCGTGACTTATGTAGGTCACACAGCGTGCAGGTGCGCACTTCGGCGGCGATCTGATTCAGCGCGTCGATCCGGACTTCGCTCATGTTCACACTCCCTCAAATTGCGAATGTCTGTTCCAAGTATAGCGTGAGATCGGCGCGATTGTACCGTCTCCGCGGCGAATACCCCACTTCTCCGGGAAAACGTGCGCGAGCTGCGGCTGACGGGACGGCCACGCGACCGCCCCGTTTAGGAACTGGTTTCCGGGGAATTACGTGGATTTCAGCCGCAGCTCGGTGATTTCGCCGATGCGTTCCTGAATCCGGTGGATGTACGGGGGGATGTGCGGCGCGGCGTCCGGTCCGCCGAGCGAGTCGAGCAAGCGGGTGAGCGTATCCACGAGCGCTTCGAGCGCGTACGGCGACGAGGCCGAGGCGAGATCGAACACCGAGGTGAGGGCATCCTCGGCTTCGTCGATTTTACCCAGCGCCAGGCGCGAGGTCAGCAGGTCCGCATACGCCCAGTAGTTGTCGACTTCCGCCTGCACTTCCCCACGCGCCAAGCGTTCGACGCGGCGGAAGGTTTGCAGCATCTGCTCGCGGTTGTGCCGTCCCATGTAGAGCATGGCAAGGTTGCTGAACGGGTACGACGAGTGCGGGGTGACTTTCGCCGCCTGTTCATACGCGTAGATCGCCTGATCGATCTGGCCGCGGCGGCGGTACAGCCCGCCGAGCGAGCCCCACCACGATTCGCTATCATCGTCGACCAGCTTGGGCGAGAGGCGCAGCGCCTTGATCAGATGCGCTTCGGCCTTGTTGAGCATTTCGTCGCGTTCCAACCCCTCGGGCAGCTTGTCACCGATGCGGCGGTACACATAGCCGAGCGCGGCCATCGCCAGATGAAATTCCGGGTCGATACTCAGTGCCTGCTGCAAATGGCGTTCCGCATCCGAAAGCTGGCCGCTCTGCACGTACACATAGCCGAGGCGATAGTGAATGAGCGGATTATCTTCGTCCAGCTTGAGCGCGCGCATGTAGGTATCCGCCGCACCCTGTAAGTCCTGTGCCCGGTATTGACGTTCGCCCAGTGGCAGGAGCGAGAGCGCGAGCGTCGCCTGTTCGGTGGCTTTGCGCTGCCGTTCGAGGCTTTGCAGGAGCGTGGTGCTCATGGCTTGCAGCGCATTTTCTTTTCGGTGAGTTCGGTCTGGAAACGACTGCGCAGATCGGTGAGTTCCGCATCGACGCGCTGCCGGGCTTTCGCGAGTTCGCTCTGCGCCGAGAACAACCGCGTCACGCCGATCACGCCGAGCGAACCGCCCGCAATCGCAATCGCCACGCTGATCGCCTCAAAGATGCCGAGGAAGCGGCTGGCATCTTCGGCGTAGCGCGCAGCTTCTTCCATGGAGCGGCGCGCATCGTCGGCATCCTGCGCGACTTGCTGCGCGAGCGCCTCATCAATAGTCAGCGTAGCCGCAGGAACGGGCGTTGTCTCCTGAGCAGAAACGGCGCTCGCGATGAGCAAACAGACGATCAGCGCAGCGATTAAGCGCATGGATACACGCTCCTAGATACCATGAAAATTCTCTAGCCAGCGGCGCAGCATGTCCGCGCCGGACTTCATCGGAATGAAATGGAGATTGCCGTCACGCAAAATCTCCGTGATCTTCACATCGTCACTCGTGCCCGCTTTTTTGGCGGAGGCCAGCTCATCGGCGAAGCGGCCGCTGCCTTCCAGCACCAGCAGCGGGATTTCCGGATGATAGCGCGTCACGCGATGCACTTCATTGCGTACGATTTCGCCACCGTTGATGATGAAACCGAGCAGCTTCTGCGCGCCATTGCCGGAGAGCGCCAGCGCCGTGTGCACGATCGTATCGGATTCCGCGCCGAAGTCATCCCCTTCGGTGAGGATAAAATGCGAGTGAAACGCATCAAGATCGGCGAGGCGCTTTTTCGGCTCGTGGCCGGGGTAAAACACGACCGCTTCAGGCGCGACGCCGATCAGCGGGAAGGTGTAGTTGCGCCGCTGCCGCGCCAGACCGATGAGCGACATCACGCCGGTTGAGGTGCCGCCATCGATTAGGCTGATGCCATGCTCGTGTAAAAAGCGCGCCAGCCCATCTTCGATGGTGGTGCGCGTCAGGCTCATGGCGTTGACATCCATGTTACCCGCGCCCCCGCTGATAAAGATGGTCGGCACGGGATGAGCGAGATTCAAACTTTCGACGATATGAGCTCCCGGCGTGGTCAGCTTCACACGCACGGCGACCGGAGTTTTGCCATTCGGATATTGAATCGTGAAGGTGTCGAGCTTACTGCCAGAAGAGGCGGACGAAGTGCTTCCGCCGAACAGTCGTTTTAGCAAATCCATGGCCTATCTCCGGCGTGTTTCACATGTATGCCGTTCATTATAGGCCAGAACCAAAAAAGGCGATGAAACTCGCCCGCTGGCAGAGCGGATCCCTGTTTTATTGGGGGCTAACAGGTTGGGGAAGGATGAAGGCATAGTCGAGGGTCGCACAGGGCAGAGTTCGTGGTCTGCCCTGATGCGTAAAAACACGGTTTTACTATTTCAGTTCCGAAGTACAGTTGGGGCAGCGGGTCGCCTTGATCGCCACGGTCGAGTAGCAGTACGGGCATTCCTTGGTCGTGGGCGGGGCATCCGCAGCGGCGGCCTTCGGCTTGTCCAGACCGGACTTGAGGCGATTGACCGAGCGGATGATCATGAACAGCACGAACGCCACGATCAGGAAGTTGATGACCGCATTGAGGAACACGCCAATATTGAGCGTGACCGCGCCTGCCGTTTTCGCTGCTTCCAGCGTCGCATACGGCCCAGCCGCCGTCGCCCCATCTTTGAGGACGATGAACAGGTCAGTGAAGTTGACACCGCCCGTGATCAGCCCAATGATCGGCGTGATGAGATCGGCAACCAGTGAGCCGACAATCGCCGTGAAGGCCGCGCCGATAATGATACCGACGGCAAGGTCGAGTACATTGCCCCGCATAATAAATTCACGAAATTCCTTGATCATCATCAACTCCTTTGCTCATCGTCGTATATACATTTCATGAGTTTAGCGTAATTTATGGAATCTACTAATCGATTCGTAGACATGCTTCTCGCGTGGTACGAGCGCACAGCGGCCGATTTACCCTGGCGCGCGTCGCACGACGCCTACCGCGTGTGGCTGTCCGAAATCATGCTCCAGCAGACGCAGGTCGAAACGGTCAAGCCGTATTACGAGCGCTTCCTCAGCGCCTACCCGACCGTGAGCGACCTCGCCGCCGCGCCGCTCGACGATGTGCTCAAATTGTGGGAAGGCCTCGGCTATTATTCGCGAGCGCGTAATCTGCACCGTGCCGCGCAGGCGGTCGCCGCACTGGGCGGTGACTTCCCGCGCACCGTCGACGAGCTGCTGGCGCTGCCGGGTATCGGGCGCTATACGGCAGGCGCGATCGCCAGCATTGCCTACGGCGTGCGGGCGCCCGTGCTCGACGGTAATGTGATCCGCGTGTACGCCCGCCTGCTCGACTTACCGGACGATGTCACGCAGACGGCGACGCAGGCCAAGCTGTGGGATCAAGCGGAAGCGTGGCTGCCCGAACAGCGCGCCGGGGATTACAATCAGGCGCTCATGGATTTGGGGCGGCTGGTGTGCAAGCCGAAGAAGCCGCTGTGCGGCCCATGCCCGATCCGCGACGACTGCTTGGCGTATCAACGCGGCACGCAGGACGAGCGCCCGGTCAAGAAGGCGAAAGCGCCCACACCGCACTATGACGTCACCGCCGGAATGATCTGGAATGAGCGGGGCGAACTGCTGATCGCGCAGCGCCCGCTGGATGGGTTGTTGGGCGGGCTCTGGGAATTCCCCGGCGGCAAACAGGAAGACGGCGAAACGCTGCCCGATTGCTTGCAGCGTGAACTGCGGGAGGAACTGGCGATTGAGGTCGAGGTCGGGGAACTGTTCACCCGTGTGGAGCACGGTTTCACGCATTTTCGCATCACGCTGCATGCCTTCACCTGCCGCTATGTGAGCGGTGAGCCGCAGGCGCTCGGCGTACGCGACTGGAAATGGGTGCTGCCCGGCGAATTGAGCCGCTACTCGTTCGGCAAAGCGGATCGACAGGTGATTGACGCGCTGGACTCCCGGCGTGGTATGTTGTTTTAGGCGTTGCGAGACGTTTGTGAAGCACTGAGCGCAGAGAGTACTTAGGGGGATTGACCATGTCTATCGTCGGTGCGTACCGGCTGCTCGATCAAATCAGCATTTATCCGAGCGGGAAAACTGAACATCCACGTGGCGAACAGCCGACCGGCCTGCTGCTCTACACCGCCGATGGGCGCATGTCAGTGCATCTGCTGCGCAGCGACCGCGCGGTTTCCGGCAGCTTCAACAGTCTCGAAACCGCGCTCAACGAGTACCTCGGCTACTACGGCACGTATGTCGTTAACGAAGCGACCAAGACCATCACGCATCACGTCGAAGGCTGTTCGTTCCCCAGTTGGATCGGCACCGACCTTGTGCGCGGCTTCGAGTGGGATGGCGAACGGCTCATCTTGCGGGCGGAGATGGGCAGCACCACGCGCATCCTCACCTGGCAGCGCATCAGCCGGGGGTAGCGCGGTCAGGGAACAAGGCATGAGGCTACCAAAACTCACCCCTATATCCCCTTTCCGGGTGGAGATGGGTCTTGAAAACACTGTTCGTCTCCCCGCCCTGAATTCGGGGCTGACAGGGGTAGGTTTTCAATCGTAGGGACGAGGCAGGCCTCGTCCTCCTGTGCCAACACGACCGTAACGCTAGTTGCTAAAATGATCTTTTGCTTTCACGGATCACATGCTTTTGGCCAATCCAGAGTAAAAACAGGATTTTTGGCGCAGAAAACCTGTGTTGCATGGCGCAGTGCTATGAACCGACTCCTAGCAGATTTCGGTGTGCGCTTGCGATCATATCCACTATATATATTCAGGCATTCACGCACCCCACGCCGAAAGCGCCCCCGTCTGAGGCGATCACTCCCGCTAAGTCGCTCTTAAATAGTTTCTAACAATTGATTATTAGTACCTAAAGTCTATGCAAAATTCAGGAAAGACAAGGATTCTGGCAAAAGTGATCGTTGTAGACTAAAGATACGCTCGGAACTTTGGAGTTCGTATGTTGCCTGCTACATCGATCCTGGATCGCACCGAAAACCACCAGCGCACCGGTCGGCTTCTGATCGTGGATGACGATTACACGACGCTGGCGCTCATGAAGCGGCTGTTTATGTCCGACTATGAATTATTCACGGCGAGCAATGGTGAAGATGCGCTCGCATTGCTGGAGCACACGGCCGTTGATACCGTGCTCCTCGACGTGAATATGCCGCGCATGGACGGGTTTACCTGCCTCGAAATCATCCGGCGTCAGGAAGCGACCCGCCGTCTCCCCGTCATCATCGTATCCGCGCACAGCGATACGCGCGATGTGGTTCAGGGCTTGCAACTGGGTGCAAACGATTTCATTTCCAAGCCGATCAACACCCAGATTACGCTGGCGCGTGTGCGCACGCAGGTGCAGCTCAAACGCGCGAACGACGAAAAAGACGAGATGATCACGCGTCTCAATCAGACGCAGGAATTCCAGAACCACTTCTATCGCATCGTCACACATGACCTCAAAGCGCCGCTCACCAATCTGCGCCTCGGCCACTACATGCTGCGTGACCTCGTGGGGAACCAGAATGACAACGCGCACGGCGTGCTCGATAACATGGACGTCGCGGTTAATTCGATGCTGGAAATGATTCACAGCTTCCTCGACGCGACCGAATATCATCAGGGCGAATTTCGCATTCAGCCCGAACCGCTGAACGCGGGCGATCACGTGCGGCGCGCGCTCGATCAACATGGCCCGTCGGCTGACCGCAAAGGCATCCAGTTGACCGCCGAATCGTGCGACTGCGTCGTGCTGGCCGACAATATGATGCTGGGACAAATGCTGGACAACCTCGTCAGCAACGCGATCAAGTTCAGCACCGCGGACACGACCGTGCATATCTCCGCGGGTGAGCGCAGCGACTGCGTGCGCGTCTCGGTCGCCGATCAGGGGCCAGGCGTGCCGCCGGACGAACGCGAGCGCCTGTTCGAGATGTTTGGTCGACTGACGCCGCGCCCCACCGGGCAGGAAACGAGCACGGGACTCGGCTTGTGGATCGTCAAGACGCTGGCGGCGGCGCAGGGTGGCCGGGTCGGCGCGGATTTCCCCGCCGATGGCGGCTCGATCTTCTGGTTTGAACTGCCCAAAGTCTAGGGCAACATGAAGTAAATTCGTACAGGGCGCGCTCAGGCGCCCTGTTTGTTTTCGGCTGCGCACCCAAACACGCGAAAGCCGTCAGCCTCGTCGCGCACAAGGACGCTGCGCGGATGGCGTAACACCACCCCGACCGCCCACAGATCGCCAATCGCCCCGCCAGCGTTCAACACGACCGCCAGCGACAGCCAGTAGACCAAGCCATTCGGCACGATCCACAATAGGAGCAGTGCCGCCAGCGTGATCACCACCAGCGGCGCCAACGCCACCATCAGGTACTCGTCACGGCGGAACAGCGCCTGGTCCGCGGTCGCGTAGAGCACGCCTTTGTCGAGCTTCATGCCGTAGGTCGGCTTGTGTCCCACGTAGGTGATGGCCAGCCCGTGGATCAGTTCATGCAGCGGCAGCGTGATCACAATGACCAGCACAATCATCAGCACATCGGGCAGCGGCACGCGTTCCGGGGGAATCGACGGGCGCAGCGGCGCGATCCACGCCCCATACACGCCCATCGCCACGACCGCGAGGATCAGCGGGATGAGGCCGAGCAGATTCAGCCGGAACAGCAGACGCGGTTCGGTCAGCACAAGGTGCTGGACCTCGACGTAATCGGCGGGCAGGTCGGTGATCGGGGATCGAGCCATCGGCGTTACGGGTTGCTGAACCAGCTCGTGTAGTGCTCCACCACGGGGCGCGGATCGTAGAAGTGATGCAGCAGCGCGCGCCACTGCTCAAACGCGGGCGACCCGCGGAAGCCGACCGTGTGCGCTTCGAGCGTTTCCCACCACACCAGCAGCAGGTAGCGATTCGGCGTTTCGACGCAGCGCTGGAGTTCGTGCCGGATGTACCCCGGCGACCCGGCGATCAACGGGGAAGCTTGCACAAACGCGGCTTCAAAGGCCTCTGCTTCACCCGATTTCACATTCAAGACAGCCATTTCTAAGACCAAGTCTCTAGATCCTTTGCCTGTACTCCGGTTGAATATGCCTATTCTATCCTGTCTCGCCGGGTTCTGCCGCGCCCTTGACAAGTACCATTGAATCATAATAACATAGGTTATCAGTAACCTATGTTCCGTGCAACGTAAATGACGGAAGGCTGACTATGTCGATCAAATTTGCCCTGCTGGGCTTTCTCAGCGAAACACCGCTGACGGGCTACGACCTGAAGAAGAAATTCTCCGCTTCGGAGATCTTTCACTGGTCCGGCAACAACAACCAGATTTACCGTGCGCTGGTCGAACTGCATGACGAAGGCCTCGTCAGCGTCGACGTGCAGCAGCAGGCTAATAAACCGCCGCGCAAAGTCTATACCATCAACGAAGCGGGGCGCGCGGCGCTGCGCGCGTGGATCGGCGTAACGCCAGAACCCCCACAAATTCAGCACGCGCTGTTGGAAAAGCTCACGTGGGCGGATCAGTTTGAGCCGGAGCTGATCAGCGCGATGCTGACGAGCTACGCCGAAGACCTGCGCGTCTATCTGCTGATGCTGCGCGAACGCGAACAGCGGAACGGCGGCAGTCCACTCCAGCGGCGTATCGCCGAACACTGGCAGTCGTTTTACCAGTCGGAACTCGACTGGGTGAGCACTTTGCGGCACAGCTTAGAAAGGTAACCCCATGAACAGCCTCAGCCTCTACAAAACGCCCGAAGGGGAGCGCGAGGTTATGGCGATCTATACGGCGGCACTCAAGACCTGGTCAGCGCCGTCGACCACGCAGACGGTCAGCACGCGCCATGGCGACGCCTTCGTGATCGCCAGCGGCGCCGCCTCGTCCCCTACGCTGATTTTATTGCACGGCGCAGGGTCAAACTCGGCGATCTGGGCGGGTGAGGCCGCACTCTACAGTCGTGACTACCGCGTCTATGCCGTCGATCTCCCCGGCGAACCGGGCCGCAGCGCACCAAATCGTCCGCCGTGGGACGGCCCGGCGTTCGCCGACTGGCTCGCCGATGTGCTGAATGGGTTGGGAGTCGAACGCGCGACGCTGGTCGGCATTTCGCAGGGAGCGTGGGTCGCACTCAAATTCGCGGTCGCTCAGCCGGAACGGGTCGATCGACTCGTACTGCTGACTCCCGGCGGCATCGTGCCGGATCGTACCTCGTTCCTGTTTCGGGCTATCGGCTTATCGCTGCTGGGGACATGGGGACTCAAGCGGCTGACCGCCGACCTGTTCGGGGATCAAGCAGTGCCAGCGGGCGTCATCGAGATCGTGGTCGAGATCAGCCGCCATTTCAAACCGCGCCTCGGCGTGCTGCCGCTCTTCACCGACGACGAGTTAAAGCGCCTCACTATGCCGCTTCTGTTGGTCGGCGGCACGAAAGATATCATGCGCGATCTTGAGAAAATCGAAGCGCGTCTGCGCCAGCACGTCCCCAACCTCGCGGTCAAGTGGCTGCCGGGCGCGGGGCACGCGCTGATCAACACGCAGCCGGCCGTGCTGGAATTTCTAAATCAGAGTGAGGTTCGAGCGGAACCCGTTTAAGGGCTGGTCGGGGCCAGAGGGTGTCTAAAAAGCATCCCTGAAAGCCTTTGCCATCGTCCGCGGACGCAATGATGCAGTTTAACTTATGAATACGGAGATCCCGGACGTAGGGGAGGGGCAGTGTCCCCTCCCGTTCATGGGCGACCACATAGGGTCGCCCCTACAGCCAATATCCGCGATCATTAGTTAAACTGCATAATTGCGTCCCTACGAAGACGTATTCGGCTTGGCAAGCGCTGTTGGCTCACCACCCTGAATTCGGGGAGGGGCCGGGGGTGGGGTCGGACTCTGACCTTTTTCAACACCCTCACGCCCCGTCCCTACATTGACCTTGGCGTCCTTGCGTCTTCGCGCCTTTGCGTTGAATCGTTTCTTGCTTTTATTTGACCGTGCCCAGCGCTTCCGCAAAGATTTGCACCGCTTCGTCGATTTGCACGGCGTTGACGACCAGCGGCGGAATCCAGCGGATGATGTTGTCGTACGTGCCGCATGTCAGCAGCAGCAGATCGCGCTCCAAACACGCAGTCTGCACGGCTTTGGTCGCCGCTTTGTCGGGTTGACCGTCACGCGTGAACTCCACGCCAACCATCAGGCCGCGCCCGCGCACATCCCCGATGATCGGGAATTCGGCTTGCAGCGCCTTGAGCCCCTCCATCAGGCGATCCCCCTGCCGTGCCGCATTTTCGGGCAGCTTTTCGTCGCGCATCACGTTGATCGTTGCGACGCCCGCTGCCGCCGCCAGCGCATTCCCGCCGTAGGTGCCGCCGTGCGCGCCGACCTGCCAGCGCTCCATCAAGGCGCGGGACGCGCCAATCGCGCTGATCGGCACGCCGCTGCCCAAGCCTTTCGCCATAATCATGATGTCCGGCGTCACCGCGGAGTGTTCGAGCGCGAACATTTTGCCCGTGCGGCCGAAGCCAGTCTGCACCTCGTCCATCACCAGCATGATCCCGGTTTCACTGCACAGTTGGCGCAGCTCCTGCAGGAAGCGGTTCGGCGCGGGGACGTAGCCGCCCTCGCCGAGCACGGGTTCAATCACGATGGCGGCGGTCTCTTCCGGCGCGGTCTGTGCTTTGAGCAGATAGTGCAGTTGATCGAGCGCGTAATCGACGGCCTGTTCCTCGTCCATGCCGAGTTTATAGGCATAGGGGAACGGCGTGACGAAGATGCCACCGGGAAGCGGTTGATAGCCGAGGCGATAGCCCGTTTTGCTGGTGGTCATGGCCATCGTCTGCGCGGTGCGCCCATGGAAGCTGCCCTGAAACACGATGATGTTCTGGCGTTTAGTGGCGTGCCGTGCCAGCTTGACCGCGCCTTCGGTCGCTTCCGCGCCGCTGTTCGACAGGAAGAAGCAGTCGATCTCCGGCGGCGTGATCTCGTTGAGCAAATGGCTCAGTTCGATGGCAGCGGGCGACACGACGATGTTGATCTGCCCGTGAATCAGGTTGGCGGCCTGCGCCTGAATCGCCTGCGCGACCTTGGGATGCGCGTGCCCGGTGTTGGTCACGCCGATGCCGCTGGTGAAGTCCATGAGGCGTTTGCCGCCCGCGTCGTAGAGGTAAATCCCTGCGCCGCGCACGGGTTGGAACGTGGTCAGGTGCGACCACACCGGCGAGAGGTGGTAGAGGGCGTCAGTTTGCATAATTTGTCTGTCCATCATTTAACGGCGATAAGCGAAAAACAGGGTAGGGATGCCATTCAGAGTTTGTCTGACCGAGCCCCTCACCCCCAACCCCTCTCCCACGCAAGCGGGGAGAGGGGCGGTTCTGCGAGCAATGTTGGCTCCCCTCCCTGAATTCGGGGAGGGGCCGGGGGTGGGGTGGAAAGAACCAATTTTGACACCCTCTTCGTGACGTCCGCTACCACCTACTTAAACAACCACAGCGGACGCGATAAATCGCGTCCCTACGCTAAATGCAGTCTTGGTGAGCCGCGCAGATGATCGCCGTCAAAATGCAGTTCCACAGCTTCGCGCAGATTATGCAAGGCTTCTTCGATGGTTTCGCCATCGGTGACCAGCGCAATTTCGACGCCAGAAATCACATAGTAGACGCCATCGTCGGTATGGCGCTCTATCCGGAAGTGCAAAACTTCAGGCAGCATCGCTTCACCTGTTTTCGACTCTTCGATGCTGCATTATAGCCTAGTGTTGAGGCGGAACGTAATCGGGGTTGTCCCACACAATGACCGCGCCCCAGCCTTTCGTGCCGGGGTCGGGCAGGTAATCGGGGATGAGCGCCACCGGGCGAAAGCCTTTCTTGATCTGCTTGCTCAGGTTGTCGTCGAAGTAAGTCCCGGCGACCACGCCGCGCACGTAGTCTTCGGGCGTGACCGTCTCGAACACCTTGTAGTAGCTGATCAAGGCGCTGCCCGCGACCATGCCGCGCAGATTCAACCGCTTGGCCACGTCAAAGCGCGCCTGCATCAGCTTGCCGCCAACGCCGCGCCCTTGAACCTCCGGCAGCACCGCCGACTCCACGCCGTACATCCACTCACCGTCCGGGGTGTGTTTGCGCAGCCACCCGCCGTCGATGGTCTGTTCCCATGATTCGAGGAACGGGTGTGCCGGGTCAAAGTGAATGCGCATGCTTGACGTTAAGCCGACCACACGCTCACTGCCATCCGGCTGGACTTCGAGCGCGGCGAATTGACCTTCGGGAAAGATCTGCAAATGGTGCAGAAAGTGCTGTTCCGTCAGCACGTCTTCGGGTTCAGCCCGTGACGTGCCGTAATTCGCATGTTCAACGTCCTCCATCCCCGCGACATAGCTCGGGGATGAAGGGACGATCAGTATCGATGTCATAACGCGATTGAACTCCCCCCGGCGCGCAGCGACTCGGCGTCTGGGAAGGGGATGATCTTCGGTTCCGGTGCCCGGTACGCCGGGTTATCCCACACAATCGCAATCGCGTAATTGAGGGATCCTGGATATTCGGTGTAGTTGGGAATCGTGTTCAGGGGCTTGAACCCCTTCTTGATCTGCTTGCTCAGGTTGGAATCGAACAGCCGACCCGCCACCAATTCGGCAACGTAGGCGTCAGGCGTGAAACGATCCGCCACCTTGTGGTAGTCCTTGATCAGGCTGCCGCCGACGATGCCGCGCAGGTTCAACTGGCGCGCACACTCAAACCGCCGTTCCATCAGCACCCCGCCAATGCCATAGCCTTGATAATCTGGGTGTACCAGCGTTTCGACGCCATACATCCATTCCCCTTCGGGGCGGTGCGTGGTCAGTCAGCCAAAACCGGTGGTGTGATCCCACGTTTCGGTAAAGGGCACGCTGGGATCGAAGTTGAAGCGCATTCCAGAGGTATAGCCGACGATCTCATTAGTGGGGAGATGCACGGCGACGAATTGTCCTTCGGGGAAAGCTTGCATGCGGCTGATGAATTCTTCTGGTTTGTACCAGAATGCCGCCTCTTCCGTAGTGGCGTAATAGGCCGTGAGCGACAAGGCGCGCAGGGCATAAGCGTGGGTGGGTTCCGCCGGGATGACGGCTATTGCCGCCGTTTCCGGCTTAAGTCTCTGGGCGATCATAGATAACCTCAACTACTCTCTCGACAGTTCAATCCACAGCATGACCAGTCGGCGACAGCTTACGCTGGTCGATTTCTGACAGATGGTCTTGTCATGGTACGGATTGTTCTCTCAGCATAGGCGGATCGCGAACGGCTGTCAACGAGATTTGAGGGGGGATCGACAAAATACAGAGATTCGTCACAACGCCTTGCACCCCCACGAATTTTTGTTTCGTGACCCCCTACGGTTTTGTGAAGAAGATTTGGCGCGCATGAACTACTGTATCCGGTAAACATCTGAATCTGAGTTTGTAGAGGCGCACGGCCGTGCGCCCCTACAAATATCATCCCGTTATTTCCAGCACTGGCCCGATGGTTCCCAAGATGAGCCGCCCGTAAGCAATCCCTGAGCACTCGCTCACAACGGGCTCTCCCTCTCTTTACTTTTAGGTGTACGAATGATATGAATGACAACAGTTCGCACTTCTATGAGATGGAGAAAACTTATGCGCGTCGTGCGCCGTTTCTGGTGGATCGTACCCCTTGTCTTGATCATTTTCGTCGTCGGCTTCGTCGCGTGGGCGAGCGCGACCAACCCGATTGAAGCCGAAGCGGAGGCCGCGCTGCAAGCCGAGGCCGCCGTCGCCGTCGATACCTCGCGCTGGCTGACCTTCACGCCGACCGCGTCCACGCCGACCACCGGATTCATCTTCTACCCCGGCGGCAAAGTTGACGCGCGCGCCTATGCCCCGCTCGGGCAGGCGTTGGCCGAAGCGGGCTACCTCACCGTGATCGTCCCCATGCCGCTCAACCTCGCCATTCTGGGCAACAATGCCGCCAACGACGTGATCGCCGCGCACCCGGAGATCACACATTGGGCGATTGGCGGGCACTCGCTCGGCGGGTCGATGGCGTCATGGTATGTCAGCGATAACCCGGACAAGGTCGACGGGCTGGTGCTCATGGCGTCGTACTCAGATCGTGATATTTCCGCGCTGGACATTGACGTGTCGGTGATTTACGGTACGGAGGACGGACTAGCGACCGTCGCCACGGTCGAAGGTGCGGCGGGCAACCTCCCCGCCGATGCCGTGTGGGTAAAGATCGAAGGCGGCAATCACGGTCAGTTCGGCTGGTATGGCGCTCAGGAGCGCGACAACCCGGCGACCATCAGCCACGAGGAACAGTACGCGCAGATCATCGCCGGGACGGTCGCCTTGCTGCAGCGCATCGAGGGCGCCTAGCCCAGTTAGCAGTTGATTTGGGGACTGCGGACTCAAGCAAGCAGGTGCCGATAAGTAGTGTAGGGATGAGGCATGAGGGTGTTTAAAACCCCTCACCCCCTAACCCCCTCTCCCACGCAAGCGGGGCGAGGGGGAAATCTGTCTCCCCTCCCCGAATTCGGGGAGGGGCCGGGGGTGGGGTCGGAATCTGACCTTTTTCAACACGCTCATACCTTATCCCTACAAGAACCTCTCATTGAAGGAATTGGGTGTCTTTCTAGACAACCATCTCTGTAGGTACAGAAACAAAAACGGAGGATCACAATCCCCCGTTTTTCATAACATGTGCTAGCTAAACTACGCCACGACTTCGACCCGGTCGCCGATGTGCAGCGCGCCGACCGCCCGGTGAATGATGTTCTGCCCGAACATCACGCCCTTGGGCTGTTTGCGGAAAGTGGCCAGCGTCGCCAGCGGTTCCTGATAATCCGGCACGGTGGCCGTCGCCTGATCGATGGTGGTGATCTCGCAGCGCGCGCACGGCTTGACCGAGTCGAAGGGCACGCCGCCGATCAGCAGGCGCGTCCACCCGTCCTCCGCCCACGCCGCCGCCCCGTCGATTACGACGTTCGGGCGGAAGCGGTTCATGAGCAGCGTGTCTTTGTCGCGCGCCAGCAAGCGATCATTCAAATCGGCAAGCGAGGCACTGTTCGCCAGCAGCAGCGGGTAACCATCGGCAAAGCTGACGGGCGCGGGCTGATCGGTGTGGCTGTTTGAGGTCAGCCGCCCATCGGCGTCCGCCTGCTTGACCAAGCGCACAGATTGGCCGAGAAAGTCGCTCAACCACGCGGCAATCGTATCGCCCTGATCGACCGCGTCGCAGGTGGATTTCCACACGACGACGCGGCGGGTCGCCACACCGTCGGCGTCCGCGTCAAGTGACACGCGCACGGGTTCATGCCCCGGCGCGCTGATTTGCAGCATCCCGTCTGCGTAAGCGGGCTGGATCAACGCGAGTTTGGCGTTTTCGCGCTGCGTGACGAACTGCCCGTCCGGCGTGATGATCAGCCAGCGGCGGTCGTCGCGCAGGCCGCGCACGAGCAGATCGACCGCGTCATGGCTCAAGCCGCCGCACGACTTGATCGGGTAGGTGTACAGCCCGGTGACGCGCAGCATTTAGAGCGTCTTCACGGGCAGGCGGTACATGCCCATCGCTTCGCGGACGGCGGCCATCGTCTTCTGGGCTTCGGCGCGGGCGCGTTCCGTCCCGGCGACCAGCACGTCTTCGACCAAGCCCGGTTGGCTCTGGTACTGCGCGCGGCGTTCGCGGATCGGCTCCAGGAAGTTGTTGATGGCAATCGTCAGCTTCTTCTTGACTTCCACGTCGCCCACCTTGCCGAGCAGGTAGCGTTCCTTGAGGTCGTTGATTTCGTCGACATTCGGGTTGAAGGCATCATGATAGATGAAGACCGGGTTGCCCTCCACGCGACCGGGGATGTCCGCGCGGACGCGGTTCGGGTCGGTGAACATGCCGCGCACCTTCTGTGTGACCTCTTCGGCGGTGTCCGACAGGAAAATGGCGTTGTTGAGCGATTTGCTCATCTTCGCCTGTCCGTCGATGCCGATGAGCGATGGGACATCACCCACCAGCACGTCGGGGATCGGGAAGACATCACCGTACAGGTTATTGAAGCGGCGGGCGATTTCGCGCGTGATTTCGACGTGCGATTCGTTGTCCTTGCCGACGGGGACGAGGTTGCCGCGCGGCAGCAGAATATCCGCCGCTTGCAGAATGGGATAGCCGAGCAGCCCGAAAGGCATGGAATCTTCCATATTGGCCGCGCGCGCCATATCTTTCAAACTGGGAATGCGTTCCATACGCGCCACGCTGACCAGATTCTCGAAGATCAGGTTCAACTCGTAGGTTTCCGGGACGCCGGATTGCAGGAAAATCGTCGCTTGATCCGGGTCAATGCCCACCGAGAGATAATCCAGCACGCAGTCATGGATGTTCTGCGCCAGATTGGCAATGTGTTCGCGTTCCGGCTTGGTGGTAAGCGTGTGCAGGTCGGCGACGATGAAGAAGCAGTCATACGTCGATTGCAGGCGGACGCGGTTCGCCAGCGATCCGACGTAGTGGCCCAAATGCATTTTTCCAGTCGGGCGATCACCCGTGAGAATACGGCCCTTTTTCGTCATTTTTCCCCTCTCAACAAAGGTTTTTCATTGTACGCAATCGCGGGCGGAATACAATAGAGGGGTAACTCTGATCATTCGCGTCGTGGTTTCTCGCAGGGACAAGGCAGACATGTGTTACAGCTCGCGGTCTCCCCTCCCACGCAAGCGGGGAGAGGGGAGGAACGGCGAGTCTGTTGGCTCCCCTCCCCGAATTCGGGGAGGGGCCGGGGGGTGGGGTCGGAATCTGAGCTGTTTCAACACCCGCCGGCCTCGTCCCTAAACTTGGAAGGATGCTGATGCGCATATTCGCTCTGCCCCCTCCCATCCGAAGACTCCATCTTGTTCCGCGCCTGCTCGTCGCTGCCGCGTTGATCGTGCTACTCGTCATGCAGGGGCGGGCGCTGCTGCTGTTCTTCCAGCACGCGCAGCTCGCGCTGGACTTCCCATACACGCTCAATTATGGCGAAGGGCCGCTGCTCGAACAGGCGGTGAGGCTGACGCGTGGCGAAAACATCTACCGCGCCGATCTGTCGCTGCCGCCCTACACCATCGCCAACTATCCGCCGCTCTACCCGCTGGTGCAAGCGCCGTTCGTGGCGGCGGTCGGCCCGGCCTTCTGGTACGGGCGGCTGATCTCCGTCTTCAGCATCCTTGCGGCGGCGCTCTTCCTCGGCTTGACTGTGCGCGCTATCACCCGCGATGCGCTCGCCGCGCTGGTCGCCGCGCTGACGCTACCCGCCATCCCCTATGTGTTCTCGTGGTCGGCCTTGGCGCGTATCGATTCGCTGGCGCTGGCGTGCGCATGGGCGGGCATCTTCGCCGTGGTGCAGGGACGCGGTCGCCGCTGGGGGGTGATCGCTGGCGTGATCCTGCTGGCGTGCGCCGCCTATACCCGGCAGACGTATCTGCTGGCCGCGCCGTTGGCGGCGGTCGCGTGGCTGTGGGGCGAAAAAGAGCGGACAAAAGCGCTCATGCTCGGCGTGTATTTCGCGGCGCTGGTGCTCGGCGTATTCGCCGGGCTGACCGCACTCACCGGGGGCGGCGTGTTCTTCCATTTGATCACGGCCAACGTCAACGCCCTCGATCCGCAGCTCCCCGAATTCTACTGGAATGAAATGCTCGCCCACCTGCCGATCTTCCTCGCGGCGGCGGCGCTGGCGCTGGTGCTCGGCGCGGTATTCGGTCGGCGGCTGTGGTGGCTGAGCGCGCCCTACACGCTCGGCGCGGTCGTCACAGCGCTGACTATCAGCAAGGTCGGCTCGGATGTCAATTATCTGTACGAACTGGCGGCGGCGTTCGCGCTGGCGGTGGGCGCGTGGATCGCGTGGACGCGGCGCTTCCCAGTGCTGCGCGCCCTGCTGCTGCTCATACTCGCCTACGCCGTGAGCAGGGCTTACGACCTTTCGCTGAGCAAGTATCAGCCGATTTTGACCGAACGTGTCGACGATGCGCCGCTCATGACCGAGCTGATCGCCTTCATCGACCAGACCGACGCGCCGATCATCGCCGATGAGCACATGGCGCTGCTCACGCTCGCCGATCGGCCAATTCTGATTCAGCCGTTCGAGATGAGTCAGCTCACGGCGGCGGGCATCTGGGACGAAACGCCGTTCCTCGAAGATTTGCAGACAGGTGTCTACCCCTACGTGCTGATCTACCAGCCGTACCGCAACCCCACCCTGCGCTTTGAACGTTGGACGCGCCCGATGCTGCGCGCGATCAACGACCATTACCGCCCGCTCTTGCAGACCGCCGAGACGACCGTATACCAATATTTCCGCGCGGATCATTGACGCGGCGAACTGACCTGTTTTAAGGTAAACAGAATTTCAGTCTCGTAAGGTTGCAACGAGCGCGCTAATTCCCCTCACCCCAACCCCTCTCCCACGCAAGCGGGGAGAAAGGCGTAGGCCGAGCCAATCTTGCTCCCCTCCCTGAATTCGGGGAGGGGACGGGGTGGGGTGGCATTTGATCGGTCACTGTCTGCAACTGGCTAACTGTTCTGGATCAAAGCATATGGCACTACCACGCAAACCGCTGTTCTGGGTCGTCTCGTTCGCCCATCTGACCATTGACCTGTTCAACGCCAGCGTCCCGGTGATCGTGACGTTCCTCGCGGCGCACTTCATCCCGATGAGCAACACGCAAATCGGGCTGGCGGTGAGCGCCTACCAACTCACGGGCGCGCTGAGTCAGCCGCTCGCGGGCTGGCTGGCGGATCGCAATGGTGGGCGCTGGCTCGGCACGGGCGGCGTCGCGTGGACGATCTCGCTGCTGTCGGTCGCCCTGCTGATTGCCGCCTCGACCCATTCCTACGTGCTGACGGTCATCCCGATGGTCTTAGCGGCGCTGGGGAGCGGCGCGTTCCACCCGGTCGGCACGATGCACGCCGCCGATTGTGACACCACGCCCGCGACCAGCCGTCTGTCGATCTTCTTCTTCGCGGGGCAGACCGGCGGCGGCCTCGGCCCGGCGATCACCGGCGCGCTGCTCGACGGCGCGGCCACGCACAACGGCATCTTTACGCAGGCCTTCCCGTCGCTGGCGGGCATCATCTCCGAGACGGGCTCAGTCACGCCGCTGATCACGATGGCGCTGGTCGGCATTCCGGCGGTGCTGTTCATGGGCTTGATTGTGCCGAGCGCTCAGCGTTTCGCCACGACGCGCCACGCCCGCCAGACCAGCCGCAAATCCGAACATCAGCGGTTGGGGCGCGTTGCGCTGCTCACGCTGGTCGCGCTGATCATGATGCGCAGCTTCGTCAACCCCGGTTCGGCCTCGTTCCTGCCGCGCCTGTTCCAGATGCGCGGCTGGTCAGCCTCCGAGTATGGACTGCTGGCCAGCGCCTACTGGATCGGCGGTGGCATCACGGGCATCTTCTTCGGCTATCTGGCGGATCGTTACGGCAGCCGCCTGATGATCGCCCTGTCGATGTTTTTGAGCGCCCCGGCCGTGTTCGGCCTAGCGACGTTCGACGGTCCGGCGGCCTTTTTAATGGCGATGGCGATGGGGGCATTCAGCGGCGGGTCGCACAGCCTGATCGTCGCGATGGCGCATAAGGTCGTGCCTGTGGGCAAAGGTTTGGCATCCGGCGCGGTGCTCGGCTTCATCTTTGGGACGGGTGCCATCGGGGTGATGATCATCGGCGGGCTGGCGGATCGCATGGGTTTGCCCGCTGTGTTTCAACTGATCTCCGGGGCGACGGTGATCGCCGGGCTGCTGGCGCTGGCGCTCCCGCAGGATCGCCCGCAGCGGCGACCCGCAGTGAGCGAAGCAGTCGCCGCGCCCGCCAGCGGGGATTAGGTGCAAATACGCACGAGAGGCTGCCCTAGTGGGGACAACCTCTCGTGCGCACACTTCGAACTCAGCCTGCGCTCAAGGCAAGGAAAGAGTTGTACAGATGTAGAAATTGGCGGGCATGGTGGTAAAACCATAGGCGCTGGCTGCCCACGCGTTGGTCAGGGGGCACTGTTTGGGATCATCCACCACGATATAATAGTTTAGAGAGGGTCCGAGAGAGTCGGTACAACTCCCATCATTCGAAAGAAATCGCGGCATGTTCGTATTCTCATTCGGCGTCCCGGTGTATTGCACATCAAACAGCGGGTAAATAGCGTTATCAAAGCAGCTCGGCAGCACAACGACGACACTCGGACTGGCTTGGGGAGCTAACGCCCAGATGAAAGCCCGGGGGAACTCGGCGCGGCTGATGAGGCCATATTCATAACGAATCAGATACCACCCTACCTCATAGATGTACTCGATTTCCCAGGGTTCGACGACGCCGTTCTGGTCGATATCCGCCGTTTCGCACTGGCCAGCCCACGTTCCACCGACATAACAGGCGTTGGCATCTTCGTTGAGGTTGGGGTCATTCTCGGCGGCTGTAGTTGGCTCCGCTGCGAATACAACCCCAAAGGTCAGGAGGGCGACAATCAGCGTCAGAAGGATGGTTTTCAAGGTGTCTCCAATTGATGTAGTCTGAGTGAGTAGCGAATCAACCATCGGCGAACGAAACGCGCCGACTGCAATCGGTGCAGCAAGTTTGAGTGAATTGTTCTCTCGATGATATCTATAATTGTAAGTACCCCATTGATAATCGAAGCTTCATGTTTCTAGGTTTCCCAAAAATTCGCTTTTAATTTAGTTTTATAAAAATTGTACATTTTACAGAGGCGTGCATAGGTGCTGCGGTCGGCAAACGTCAGGTTGACGTGCGGTACGCCCGCGCTGATCCGCCTACAATGAGATCAGCATCCTCATCAGCGGAGACTCGCCACCATGCGCGCTGTGATCCTCGTTCTGCTCACCCTCAGCCTTTCGACCTTCACTTTACGCGCCCAACCACAGATGCCGCCCATCGCGTGGCTCTCGGATCGCGACGGGGACTACGACGTGTACGTGTGGGATGGCGAGCAAACGATCAACGTGAGCAGCAACTACAGCGCTGATATTTACATCCAACCGTCCCCGGATGGGCAATTCGCGTGGCTGAGCATGGTCAACGACCGCAGCGAGGTATTTGTGTGGGATGGCGAGCAAACCCTCAATGTGAGCAACAGCCCATCCTACGATTATTTCCCGGTTTGGTCGAATGATGGGCGCTTGGCGTGGTACACCGATCAGAGCGATGAGCGCGGGACTTCGCTGCAAGTCGCGGTGTGGGATGGCGAACAGACGATGCTGCTGGGGCGCGAATTTGGCTGGACCGACTCGGCGTACTTTAGCGCAGACGGGGGACAGTTAAGCCCGGTTTGGTCTGCGGATGGCCGGCTAGCGTGGTTGACCGTCGGTACAGAGGGGGTTACCCGCCTGTACGTCTGGGATAGTGCACAGGTGATCGTCGTCACAGAATTGCCTAACAGAGAACTACCCTATCTTAAATGGCTGCCCAATGGCGATCTGCTCTGGGGTTATATCAACCCTAGCAATGTGACGTCATCATTATGGCTGTGGGACGGCGACCAAGTCATTCCGGTGCTGGAGTCCGGCGACGGCAGGGCCGAATTTACGGTCTGGGGCAACGATCAACTCGCGTTTCGGCTTGGGACTCACAACAGCTCCGGGATGTATATATGGACCGATCAGGGCGCTGTGCGCATCAGCACGGAAAACGGCGGTTTCCTCGGTCGTCCGTCCGGTTCTCCTCAGGGACAAATTGCGTGGTTTGCCACTAGCGCTGAAATCCCCAGTTTGTACGTGTGGGACGGAGCCGTGATCCGCAATTTGGGACGGGCGAATCAGCTGTTCCCAGGCCCGAGGTGGTCGGCGGATGGGCGGCTAGCGTGGAACACGCAGACGGCGGATGGCATGCACATCTACGTGTGGGATGGCGAGACCATCAGCGATATCCCGCCCGATGATAACCAGTACGATTCTGAGTTGATGTGGCTGCCGGATGGCCGCCTCGCGTGGCAGTCAGGTGGTTATTCCGCACAGGAACTCAAATTCTGGGACAGAGGCAGAATCGGCACGATCACCGCCGGAGTCGGGCCAATCCGCGATGTGCGCGTCTTTCTGGCAGGGCTGGTGTGGACGCAGGAGATCGACGGCAACAGCGATGTGTTCTTCTGGGATACGACGCAGACCTTCAACGGGAGCCATGATCCCGGTTGGGATGGCTTAACCCTCGTCCCGCCGATGGGCTAGGGCGGGACGCAGTGCGTAGCGCGGCTTTACGTTTTTACGTTACAATAACGTGTGCAGGCGAGGACTAATCCATTGGCACACGTCTTTATCAGCTACCACAAAAACAGCAGTCGAGACTACGCGCGCAAGCTGGCGGACTTTCTCATCGCCAACGGCTTCGACGTGTGGATCGATGATCGCATCGACTACGGCAACAACTGGGAACAGTTGATCTTCAAGGCCGTTGAGCAGGCCGCCGCCGTGATCGTCATCATGACGCCCGGTTCGTATCAAAGCCGCTGGGTGCAGGCGGAACGTCTGTACGCGGAGAAGAACAACAAGCCCGTCTTCCCCGTGCTGCTGGAGGGCGACATTTTCCCCGCCTACCTCGCCTTCCAGACCGCCGATGTGCGCGATGGCCAGGTGCCGCCCGAAGACTTCCTGCACGACCTCGAAGTGAGCGGTGTGCAGCGCAGCAGCGCCCCCGGTCGCAACGTAGCCGCGCAAGTCCCGAAGCCAGAAGCCGCGCCCAAAGCGCATGATATTTCCCTACCCACTGCGCCGACCAGCACGGCCAAAACGACGATCACGCGCTCGCGCCGCTTTGAAGCGGCCATGCCCTCGCAGATCATCCCGACCGCGCCGACCGAAGTCTGGGCGAAAATTTCGCTGCCGGATTCGGACGGCTTGCGCGGTGAACTGCCCGCCGTCGTCCCGTCGGGCGACGTGATCGGCAAAGAGGACGCGCGCGCCACCGGTTTCCCGTTCAAATTCCCGGTGGATCCGACCACGGGCGAAGCGCTGCCCGTCACCGTGAGCGTGCGCGCCAAGTCCGCCGCGCTGACGTTTGACGACGGCGAAATCACGGTCGAACTGCCGCCGGACTACGACTCGCAGACGGTGATTTTCACTGCGAATCTCCATTCAAATACCGCGCCGGGCATGCGCGTACGCGTCACGCTCGATCTGGTCTACGAGGCGCGCCTGATCGCGCAGATCAGCGTGTCGGCGCTGGTCCAAGCGCCCATGCGTGTGCCGAGTCCATCCGCGTGGACACTGGCGACCGCCGGGATCAGCGCGCCGCCGGGACAACCGCCCGCGGAAAACAAACCCGCCTCCTCGACGGGGGTGCTCCCCGGTGAATTGCAGGAACTCTACGCCGACGAAGCCCTACGCGGCAGCGAAAGCCTCACCGATCGTCGGCGGGGCGGACTATGATGACTTTGCGCCCCGGCCCGCGCCCGCCAAGAAAAGCGCCGCACCGAGCGCGCCCATCGCCCTGATCGCGTCGCTCACGTTGGTGGTGGTCGTGGTGTTGTTCCTCGTCCAGTCGAATCTGGGCAGACCCGCCGATCAAGTGACGAGTACGGGCGTGGCTCAGGTTGCCACCCAAACAGATGGCACCCAGCTCGCGACGGCGACCTCGACGGGCGGGGGCGACAGGCCAACGGTTACGCCCACGCGGGAAGCGCCCCCCCAAGCGATCCCCGTGCGCGTTGGTTTGGCCAGCTTTGCCGGCTGCGCGGCGGATGTGCCCGAACAGTTCGCAGCTGGTCTGCCAGAATCGGCATTGGTGGAATTTGACGACAGCCTCGATCTCGCCGATCCGAGCGCCCTGTCTCAGATGTACGACCTGCTGCTTTCGGGTCAATGCGACGGCGACACGCTCACTCTGCGCGTTGACCTGCTCAAGCGGGTCGCGCCGCCTGAGCTGTTCGATCTGCCGCAGCTCAGTGTATCCGCACCTGTGGATAATTCCGAGTTCTTCGGGCTGGTGAGCAGCGCCGCGGTCAACTACCTGTCGGGCGATGTCGCGACCGCCGCCACCGGGTTCTATGACGCCGCCCGCACCGCGCCGCAGGTCGACCAAAGCTTCGCGCTCTACTTCATGAAGGCGAATGGCTTGCTGCTGGCGGGGCAGCCCGCGGATGCGATTGACGCCTATTTCACGGCGTCCCAAGACTCCAATCTGTTCGCCCGGGCGGCGAATAATCGCGGCGTTGCCACGCAGGAACTGCTGCTCGCTAATGGCACGGCATCCGCTGACAGCAACGGCGAAACCGTCACCGTGGACGATGTGTTCGCCCATCTGGAAACCGCGCACCAGAACACCAGCGACGCGAGTCAGCAAGCGGTGATCCTCACGAACATCGGCCTCGCCAACCTGTACTTTGATCGTGATCGCGACACGGCGCTGGCACGCTGCACGGATGCGCTCAACTTTAATCCGGATTATCTGCTAACGCAGGCGTGTCTGGTTGGGCGGGCGGTGGCCCAGGCCGAAGAAACGGAATGCCCGGTCGGCGACGAACCGCTTGCCGCACTGACGCAGTCGCTCGAAGTGACGGCGCGCCTCGGCGAGACCGATCTGGTCGCCTGGGCAGATGTGCTCTACTGGCAGGCGCGGCTGACCGAGCGAATCGCTGCGTGTGATCAGACGCCTCCGGTGGCCGTCGAGACGCTGCAAAATCAGCGTGCAGACTTATTAGCGGAGCAGCCAGTGCAGTTACAAACCGATCATTTTGGTGGACAATGAAACATTTAGAAACCTTTATGAATCGGCCCAAAACGCGCTGTTTGATAACATCAATAGCACGTTACAATAGGATTACAGTACGCAAGATCACCTTTGGAGGGGGAACGTGAGTCCCTTTGAGAATAAATACGTCATCGGACTTACCGGGAATATCGCGGTAGGCAAAAGCGTGGTGCGTCAGATGCTGCAACATTTTGGCGCGTATACCATTGATGCCGATGGACTCACGCATCAGGCGATGGCGCCGGGAGCGCCCGCGTACCAGCCCATCGTCGAGATGTTCGGCAAGTTCATCGTCGATGGTGAAGGGCGCATCAACCGCCCGCTGCTCGGTGCGGTCGCGTTCGCTGTTCCGGAAGCCCTGACCAAACTCGAAGAGATCATTCACCCGTTCGTCGCGCAGGCGATGACTGCGCTGATCAGCCGCGCGCAGCAGCGCGTGATCGTCATCGAGGCGATCAAGCTGCTGGAAAGCGACGTCGCGTCCATGTGCGATACGATCTGGGTGGTCGATGCGACTGTTGAAACGCAGGTCAAGCGGCTGATGGAAAAGCGCAAGCTGCCGCTGGAAGAAGCGCGCAAGCGCATCATCGCGCAGCCGCCGCAGTCGGATAAAGTTTCCCGCGCCAAAGTCGTGATCAAGAACGACGGCACGGTCGAAGATACGTGGAAGCAGGTCCAGATGATCTGGAATGCGACGGTCGTCCCGGTGGTCGGCAATCAGATGCCGAAATCCGTCCCCACGATGGGCACGCAGCCCGCCGCCGCGCCTGCTCGTCCGGCGCAGCCCCAACCGCAGGTGCAGCCGCCCGCGCGTCCCGCTCCGAGCATGCCGCCGCAGCCTGCCCGCCCGGCTCCCACCACTAATAATGTCGCCGCACGCCCGGTGCAAGCCGCTCCAGCGATGCCGCCCGCCCCACAACAGCGTACGGTTCCCGCGAAGCCCGCTGGCACTTCATCGCTGACGCCTAAGCCGAACGTCGTCTCGCCGCTTTCGCCCAAAAACCGAAGTCGGCATTCGCCGCTGTATGCCCAACAACGCCGAGATGATCGCCAAGTTCGTCACCCGCGTGACGGGCAATGCGGTCGACCGCATGGATATCATGCTGGCCTTCGGGCAGAAGAGCTTCCTGCTGGCGCTCGGGGATAACGACGCCGTGATCGCCGTCATTGGCTGGACGGTCGAAAACCTGATCACCCGGATTGACGAGTTCTATCTCGACCCGAATGTCCCGCGTGACCCGGTGATCAGCGCGCTGGTCATCGCCGTCGAAGAAGCGTCGCGCGAACTGCAAAGCGAAGTGAGCTTCATCTTCCTGCCGAAGAACGTCGCGCAGGATGTGGTGCAGGCCTTCGTCGTCAACGGCTACCAGCCGCTGAACTTGAGCCAGATCAAGTTCCCGGCATGGCGCGAAGCCGCGCACGAAATGGTCACGCCCGACACCGTCGGGTTGATGAAACAGCTTCGTGCTGACCGTATCATGAAACCGATCTAAGAGGGATTATGCAGCAAGGAACTTCAGGTTTACTCGGTCTGCCGCCCGTTCAGTGGGCCAGTCGTCATCCGCGCGTCGCCGCATGGATCGCGCTGTCGCTGGGCATGGTGATTTTGTTGGTCTTCTCCGCGCGGGAGATTGGGCTGCTGCCCCTGCAGTGGGTGGCGCTGGTCGCCGCGTGTGTGCTGGTGGCGGGTGCGTGTATCTGGATCGTCAGTTGGGAAGACCGCGACGAAGACGACGCGGTCACGGCTACCAGCGAAACCGAACAAATCAAGAAGTAGACGACATCGAAGTCAACATGGACAAAGGACGAGGTTTAACCTCGTCCTTTTTGTTTTGGGAATCCCCTATGCAGCTCGTAGGGACGTACTTCATTGCGTCCGACCCCACGCCTCCGAATTCAGGGAGGGAGACAGCATCCTCTGTCAAGCCGAATGCGTTTTCGTAGGGACGCAATTTATTGCGTCCGCTGCATCCGACTCTGCCCCGCTGGCACGAAAAGAGGGGAGGAGCAATAGTTTGCGTTTACCGCACGACCAGCGCGCCGACGCCACCGTTATAACGCACGGTGATCTTGCGCTCCGCCGCCTCGTAATTGACCGACTGCCACACGCCGCTCTTGCCGAAGAATTCATCCGTCCCGCTCAGGCGGGCGAGGCGCGCCGGGACGCTGATGTCCCCGATGCCCGCTTTGCCTTCCACGCGCACCGCCGCGTCCGCCGGGAGATGCACCTGCACTTCGCCCACGCCACCGTGCACGGTGATGTCCGCCGCCGCGCCCTCGCCGATGTCGAGATCGATCTCGCCCGTGCCCGCGCGCACCATCAAATTGACCGTCGCGCCCGCCGGAATCTTCACATCCAGCTCGCCGACGCCCCCGTTGATGCTGGCGCTGTAGAGTTCCGGCGAGGCGGGCAGCACCACGTCGATTTCGCCCGTGCCGCCGTTCATGGTGAATTTGCCCGGTTTGAGCGTCGCCAGCGAGAAATCGCATTCGCCGACGCCGCCGTGAATATCCAGATCAATCGGAATATTCGGCGAGAGGCCGACATTCCAGCGCAGTTGATTCTGTTCGCCGCGCTTGCTCAGCCACGTTAGCGCATGGCGGAACCATTCACCCGGTGACGTGACTTGGCTCAGGCTAACGACCTTTTCCGGCGTGCCGTCGTGGGCGAAGCGCATCTCACCGATGTAGGTGATCTCCGCGTCGATCAGCTTGTCGGAATCTTGCAGCATGTAGATATTGGACTCGCCCGCGGACAGGTCGAGGCGGACGCGCGCCGAGGTCGCATCGCCGACGACATCGGTGAAGCGTTCGGTTTTCACTTCGACATCTTCGCCGGAACCGACCGACCGGAAGAATTCGCCGATCTGGTCGCCGAGCTTTTCAAACGAGAACGACCATTCGGTCTTGTACTGCTTGCCGGGCTGCTGATTATCGCTCATGATGGTTTGTGTCTCCTCATATGTTCTAGTGTCGTATACAGATTAGCTGTAGGAGCGCACTACTGTGTGCGCCCATCCTAGGGCAGACACATAGGTCTGCCCCTACAGGTGGATATTGGCTACTGGATATTCAGACTGCCGGTGCCGCCGTCGTACTCAATCGTGATCTGCTGCGCGGCAGCGTCAAAGTTGGCCGTTTCCCACGTACCGGAGTCGCCGATGAAGCCGTCTTCGCCGCTCGTGCGGGTGAAGCTGCCCGGCACATTGACGCTGCCCGTGCCCACGGACGCTTCAAGGCGCACAGCCGCATCATCCGGCACGTCGATGGTCATGCTGCCCGTGCCGCTTTGCAGCACCAGACGGACAACCGCGTCGTCCAGCACGCGGATGTGACCCGCGCCCGTGCCCGTTTCAACGCGCACTGTGTAAGCGTCCGTCATGCTGGGCAGGACGAGATCCACGCTGCCCGTACCGCCATTCACCCGCAAATCGGTGAGTTGGAAGGTACTCAGGTCGAGGTTCATACCGCCGGTGCCGCTGCTCACATCGAGGTCGAGCGGGATGGCCGGGTTGAGGCCGATATCCCACTGCACACCGTTCAAAGCGTCGCCGCCGAGCCAGTCGAAGAAGAAGATATTGCTGTAGGTGACCGAGCCTTGGCTTTCGAGGTTGACGACGCCCTGCGCGCCATCGGTCGAGGCGTCATAGGTGAGGTCGCCGACATATTCGAGATCGGCATCAATCAGATTGTCCGGGTTGCTGATGGGGACAACGCGCACCGAGGCAACGTTCGCGCTGATATTGACGCGCGCCGACTCCACGCCGTCAAGCGGGGTGCTGTAGGTCGCGGTCTTCACATCGGATGTTTGCGCCAGACCGACCGACGGCCCGACGAGCATGAGCGCGATCATCACGAGCACCGTGCCGCCGATGATCAGGAGTGACAGCCGTTGATTATTCCGCCCGATCAGCAGTTCGACCCCGAAGGCGATCAGGATCAACGGCCAGAACCGGAAGAGAACCGACAAATTCGCTGCCGTGAAGATATTGGCTTCTGAGAGAAGCCAGATCACGCCGATGGCGATGAGGATGATAGCCCAGGGCGACGTGCGCCGTGATTGTGTAAGTTGTGACATGCTGTTACCCCCTTGCGAAGTCTTGTCACTATGTGCTTATACGACGCATCGGGGATTAAGTTGCAAAGTCACTGACGGCACATGGGGGGGCCTTCCGGGGGGTAAGTCCAGCGCTGCGCGACCGTCTCGGCGGCGGTCATGGCGCGGAATTCGTTATACACGGCGATCAGATTCGGGCAGTCGCCGAGGATTTCCGCGGCTTGTCCCTGAATGTACCAGCATTCAAAGCGCCGCTCGTCGACGGGTACGTCTTGCATCACTTGCAGCGTCGAGCAGCGGTTGAGCGACGACTGCGCGTCCGCAAACTGCCCCTGCAGGAAATACTCCATGCCCAACCGGTACCACCCCTCCGACCAATCCGGCGCGCGCTGCGTGACTTCCGAACAGTAGCGGATGGCCATGTCGCGTTCGCGCATCAGGCTGGAAAGTTCGCACAGGCGCAGGCGCGCTTTGACGTTGTTCTCATCGTGCACGAGCACGTTGTAATAGGCGACCGTCGCCGCGTCGCTGTCGCCGAGCAGCAGGGCATACTGTGCGCGCTCGAAGTAGAGCAGCACGAGATTCGGGTTGACGCCGATGGCCTGTTCGACCACGCGGACGGCTTCTTCATACGCGCCGAGGTCGCTCTGGCTGATAGCCTGGGCGCGCAGCGCATCCATACGCATCCAGCCCTGCGCTGTGTCGAGCGCGCGAATGCTTTCGCGCAGCGCGACTTCAAAGCTGCCAACGCTGCCATAGGCCAGCGCCAGCGCGATCCGGGCGATGGTGTTGTCGGGGTGCTTCTCGAGGATGTCGCGCGCCAAATCCGCCGCGCCCACCGGATCATCAACCGCGACCAGCGCGAAGGCGTGCGCCGCGCGGATATGTGGGCTAATCGGATCAATGCGCAGCGCCTCGGTGGTGACTTCCAGCGCCAACTGGCGATCAATCGCCCGGTCGTATTCGCCATAACTGCGATAGATCAAGGCGCGGGTGAGCAGCAGCACGGCGTCGGGCTGCGCGGGCAATTGGCTGAGGATCTGCCGCGCAATGCTGATCGTCCCGGTCAGGTCGCCGCGTTCAAACGCATTGTAGGCGGCGCGCAGAACATCCGTATCCATACCGGAAATGCTTTCTTCCGGCGGGCGCCAACGCGTCAACCACGCGTACACCCCCGCGCTGATGCTGCCGAGCACGACGATGAGGGCCAGGAACGACAAACAGCCCGCCTGACGACGACGACGGAAGGTGAACCGTGACCGAGAACGTTGGATTCGCATGTTGATTGGTGCCGATTTGCTGGATAACGTGGGATAACTTGCCCTATTGTAACGTGCTTATTACAGGCATGCACGTACAATTTAATCGAAAAGAATCAAGGTTTTCTTGTGGAGTGAGCATGGACTTCGACAACGTTTTTTTGATCACTACGGTTCCCGTTGCCAACGCGGAGGCCGTGCTGCAAGCGCTCGGCGATGCGGGCGCGGGCGAGATCGGTCTGTATACGCACTGCGCCTTCACCAACCCGGGGACCGGGCGCTTTCAGCCGGATGCCGCGTCCAACCCGGCAGTGGGCGACCGCGGGGTGATCAACTTGGTCGACGAGGTGCGCATCGAGATGATCTGCCGGCGCGACCGGGTCAAAGCGGTGCTGGCGGCGCTGCGCGCGGCGCATCCGTACGAAGAACCGGGGATCTACCTCTTGCCGATGTTGGATACAGCGGATTTTGAATAACAGACTTGTGCCCCATCCCTATCAGGGAGACCATTGTTTGTAGGGACGGGATATAGAGGGCGTCAAACAAGCGAACAGTTATTGTACTGAGAGGTTTTTGTAGGGACAAGGCATGCCTTGTCCTCTGAATCCTTCTCTAGAAATCAGGACGAGGCATGCCTCGTCCCTACACATGTCACCCTTATTGGACACCCTGTATCTCGCGACCGTTTCGGGCAATCCAACCACGGACGCCCCATTGGGCGTCCCTACAAAACACAGTTTTCTCGTAGGGACGCAATTCATTGCGTCCGCTGCTCCCGACCCCACCCCCGGCCCCTCCCCGAATTCAGGGAGGGGAGACAGAAAGAGACCGTTCTTTCCCCTCTCCTAGAGGAGAGGGGGGTGAGGTTAGTCGTTTTCGCCCGGCCACCTAGAACGGCATGGTCGAGGTCGGGTCGAACGGGGCATCGTTATAGCGCAGTTCGAAGTGCAGGTGCGGCCCGGACGAATTCCCTGTATTGCCGACCGCGCCGATGAACTGCCCCGCGCTAACATACTGCCCGCAGCCGACGTTGATCGCCGAGAGGTGGCCGTAAAGCGATGTGAACGGCCCATGCGCCAGCACGATCAGGTAGCCGTAACCCCATGTGCTCCAGCCGCGGAAAATCACCGTGCCGCCGTTGGATGCGTAGACGGGTGTGCCCTCTGCAGCGGCCAGATCGACGCCCGTGTGGAATGAGCTGAACCCGCGCGTCCACGAGTACGAGCCGATCGGCTTGAGCCAGCCACCGCCGCCGCCGGGATTGGGGACTGCGCCGCACGAGCCAGGATCGCCGGGCGCAAACGAGATCGTGCCGCCCGCGTTGCCGTTGCTGGCATCCCCGCCGGAACGTTCGACGACCGGGTTCCAGCTAATCTGTTCCGCTTCGCCGCCGGGGATCATGACCTGCGTGCCGCTTGGCAGCAGCGTTTCCGGCGTGATGCTGGTCAGTGTGCCAAAGTCATTGAACTCCGAGTCGATGATCACATAGGGATCGACGCGGAATTCCTGCGCGATGCTCGCAATCGACCGTTCATTGTTCACGGTGATGAACGCGCCGTCGACCGGAGGGATGTTGATCGCGCGTCCCGGTCGCAGCCCGCCGATAATGTCCCGCGAATTGGCCCACGCGACGCTCTCCGGCTTCAAGCCGAAGCGGTCGGCGATGGCGTAAATGGTATCGCCGGATTCGACCGTGTACTGCACGACTTCGCTGCGGGGGCGTTCCGGCGCAATGGTGAACGGGTTGTAGTCGTTGCGCACGACTTCCAACCCGAGATCCGTCGTCAAAGATTGCAGCGGCGCATTCAGGAAGATGGCCGCCTGTTCCGGGCTGAGCGTGGGAATCACGCCGCCATCGATCATCGTCTCCGCGCCGCTTGCACCGGGGTCGGTGGTGGGCGGGATAAACGTCGTGGCCGTCGGGCTGATAACGGTGGCTGCGTCGGTGTTCGGCGTCGGTGTGGGCACGTCCGCGGGCGTCAGCAAAAGCAGCGCCGTAGCCGCGGTCAGAGCCGCCGCACCGAGCAGCGACACGAAACCGACTACGCGCCGCCAGGCGGAGATATCGCTGACGGTTTGCACCCGTCCGGTATCTGCCAGGTGGTCGGGAATCGGTTCATCCGTGTTCAAAAGTGGCATTCGAAAAACCTCGTCTATGCCCAATGTTCGCCCGCTATCCTAGCGCCATGACTCCAACGGCGCAAGGTGATAGATGGCCTACTCCCTCAGGCTGACCGAGCGCCGGGCATCATCTGCTCATGCGTGAATTCACAGTCTGCGCCCCTTTTATCATTGAAGAGGTAGGCTTGCGTAAGCAGAAGACGCCAACAGGAGAACGTGAAATGACTTCGGCAGCTCCTCAAACCGGTTATGCTCCGATCGATGGTCTGAACATGTATTATGAGCTGCACGGTACCGGCAAACCGCTGGTAGTGCTGCACGGGGCATTCATGAGTACCATCTCGATGGGCGGCCTCATCACCAGTCTGGCGCAGACGCGGCAGGTGATCGCCGTGGATGCGCAAGGGCACGGACGCACCGCTGACCGCGCCGACCGTCCGCTGACCTTCGAGCAGATGGCCGACGATGTCGCCGCGCTGCTGGGCGCGCTGAAGATCCCGCAGGCCGATATTCTCGGCTATTCCATGGGCGCCACGACCGCGCTGGAAGTCGCCGTGCGGCATCCGCAAGTCGTCGACAAGTTGGTGATCCTGTCTGCGCCCTTGCTGCCGTCGGGCTGGCGCGCAGGTGTGCTGACGGCTATCGCCTCACTCACGCCGGAACTGTTCGTGGGCAGCCCCATCGAAGCGGACTACCAGCGTTTCGCCCCGCATCCGGAGGACTTCCCGGCACTCGTGACCAAGATCGTGCAGCTTGATACGGCGTCCCATTCTGTCGTGTCCGCCGCGACGATTCAGGCGCTCACATCACCCACCCTCACCATCATCGGCGACTCGGATGGCATCGATCTCAATCACGTGATCGAGATGTTCCGGTTGTTGGGCGGGGACATCAATGCCGATTTTCGTCCGCTGCCGAAGTCGCAGCTCGCCATGATCCCCGGCGCGCGCCACACCGATATCCTGACGCGGCTGGAACTGCTGACGCCGATGATCGTCAATTTCCTGGATGCGCCCCTGAGTTAACCCCAGCCAGTGTCAAAAGCTTCACCCGCGCGTCTCGGTGAGGGGGATGCGTGGGTGGATTTCGGCGTGCGTCCCACTGTTTTCAGCCTGCGATCAGCCTCTGTTCACCAAGCCATAACTTCCAATCGGCGCATGATCGGCTAAAATGACGTCGGTTGCAAACATGCAGTGATGAGGCACTTATGAAATTGGCACGCTTGATCCTCTTGATCGCGTTGATCTCCGCCTTCGCCCTGACCGTGCACGCGCAGGAGGCGACTCCCGAGCCGACCGCTATCGCGTCCCTGCCCGCCAGCGCCCGTTTGGACGGCTTGACGCTGGTCTGGCAAGACATCAACCGCTGTTCGGCGGCGGCGCTCTCCATCCAGATTTCTTATTTTGGCCCGTACGTCTATGACGCGGCGGTGCGCGACCTCAACCCGAATATCGACGATGTCGCCGTGCGCTTTGACGAAATGATCCGCTTTGCCGAAGACTACGACCTCAAGGGCGTCGAACGCATCGGCGGCACGCTGGACATGCTCAAGGCGCTGGTCGCCAACGGCTTCCCGGTGCTGATCGAGAATTCGTACTTTGACGGCGCAGGCGGCTTCAACGATTGGATGGGGCATAACCGCGTGGTCATGGGTTATGACGACGCGCAGCAGGTGCTGCTCACCTACGATCCGCTGCTGGGCGCGGGCGAGGGGCAGGTCGGGCGACCGATTCCGTATGCCGATATTGATGAACGCTGGCGCACCTTTAACCGCGATTATCTCGTGCTGTATCGCCCCGAAGAGGAAGCGCGCGTAATGCAGGTGCTCGGCGATCAGTGGGATGCAGCGGCCAACGCCGAATTCGCGCTGGCGCAGTCGCAGGCTGAACTGGACAGCGGGACCTACGATTCGTTCACTTTGTTCAATATGGGGTCGTCGCTGGTGGTGCTCGGTCGCTACGAAGAAGCCGCCGACTACTTCGATCAAGCGCGGCAAAATGGGCTGCCGTGGCGTATGTTCTGGTATCAGTACGGCGCATTTCAGGCCTACTACAACGTCGGGCGCTACGACGACATGATCGCGCTGGCGCAGGAAGTGATCGCTACGACCGAGGGCGTCGAAGAAGTCTACTACTATGTCGGGCTGGCAGCAGAGGCACTTGGTGATTTTTCACGAGCCGCGAACAATTATCAGGTAGCAGTTTGGCGGAATGAGAACTTCACGCTGGCGGCGGAAGCCTTAGCCCGGGTGCAGGGATCTTAGCTTTTGTGAAATTGTGACAAAAACCACTGGCGAAATTTGGCGAAAACCCCCTGTTTGGCCTTTGTGGAAACATGCTAAGATGCGGCGTCTTTAGTTAACAATCAACAGGATGCTTGATCCCATGACACTGCGTGACTTTCTCGAAATCCCGTATGACGAACTTGAGGCGCTTAACCTTGCCGCCAAGAAACAGCGTCTAGATCGCGTCCCGACCGAACAGATTCGCGACGAACGCCTGAAGTATCTGGCTGACGAAAAGCGCATCAAAGCGGTGACGGTGTGCTTCACCGACCTCGAAGGTCGCCTGCACATGTTGGATTATGACAAAAAGTTCCTGCTCAAGTCGTGGGATAACCTGACATTCGACGGTTCGTCGGTACGCGGTTTCTCGGCACAGGCGGAATCGGATCTGCGTCTGGAAATCGACTGGCCGGCGTTCTACTGGCTGCCCGCCGACATCTTCGGGCCGGGCAAAGTGCTCGTCTTCGGTGAAGTGCTGGAACGCACGGGCGAACCCTACCCCGCCGATATGCGCGCCACGCTCAAGGCCTACATGAAGCACCTGTACGACACCAAGGGCATGGTCTGTAATGCCTCGAACGAAATCGAAGGCTTCCTGTTCAAGGGCAAGAATGCCGAACAGGAATATGTCAACACGGGCAAATTCGAAATTGTGACCACCGGCGGGTACTACCACTCGCTGCCCGGCGACCCCCTCCGCACGTTCATCGACGTAGTGGCGGAAGCGCAGCGCGCGATGGGTTTCGCCAACGAAAAGGATCACCCGGAAGTTGCGCCGTCGCAGTTTGAAATCAACTACTCGTACACCGAAGCCGCAGTCGCCGCTGATCAGGTACAGTTGTACAAGCTGATCTGCCGTCAGGTCGCGCGCCAGAACGACATGACCGCGTGCTTCCTGCCCAAGCCGATCACCGGTGTGAACGGCAACGGTATGCACACCAACCTGTCCGTCTCGCAGAACGGCAAGAACCTGATGTGGGACGCGAACGGCAACGAAAAGCTGTCCGAGTTCGGCTGGAACTTCATCTACAGCGTGCTCTCCAGCGCCCTCGACATCTGCCTCGTGCTGAATTCGAGCGTGAACAGCTACCGCCGCCTCGACCCGCACTTCGAAGCGCCGAACCAGATCAAGGCCTCGGCGGTCGACCGCGGTTCGATGGTGCGTATCCCCTACGGCAACGAAAAGTCGGCGCGCGTGGAAGTTCGTTCCATCGCTCCGGATGCCAACCCGTATCTGGCGCTGTACAGCATCCTGCGCACGGGCATTGAAGGCGCGATCAACCCGCAGCTGGATCAATCGGCCATCCTGCCCGATAATATCTACGATGCCATCGACTGCTTCGCGAGCAGCAGCTATACGGCTCAGCTCCTCGGCGAGGGCGTGCGCGACAAGTTTGCGGCGCTCAAGGAAGCGGCGGCGGATCGGTCCCCGCGCCGTTTGGGGACGCTGATTAAGTCGTCCGAGATCCAATATCACCATGAGGTTCAGAATCAGTTCCTGTGGAATTTGTTCTAAACTAAGCAGCTATCTCGACTTGGAGAGGACGAGGCGTGCCTCGTCCCTACGGCAGCACATGCGTAGGGGCGAGACGGGTCTCGTCCTTTTTGCGCGCCTGCTGAGTTTGCTCATCGCCAGCCTGTTGATCGCGGTCGGCGGCGTCACCGCGCAAACCAGCGACCTGACCGCGGACCACGTTCGGTTGGTCGAAGGCGTCGGCGACTTCGGTCAGCCGACGCTGACAGCGGTCGGCGAGATCGTCAATGCAGGCGCAGAGGCCTACGCGAACCTGTTCATCACCGCGCAGGCGTTTGACGCCAGCGGGACGCAGGTCGCGGAGGGTTACGGTTTCCTCGTCAACCAGTGCAACGTCGGTGTGCCGCTCGACTTCGCCTTGCAGCCCGATCACCGCCAGCCGTTTACTGCCCCGCTGGAACTATTCGAAGCCGACGCATCGATCGAAACCATCGAAGTGATCGTGGAAGGCGAAGCGGTCGAGCCGCTGCCGCCCCCCGCAGCGATCAACGGCATTACCCGGTTGAGCGACGAAGAGATCGCCGCCGTCGAATGGGATGCCAGCGGCGAGTTCTTCCGCTTCGGCGTCGGCTGCCCCAGCGAACTGTTCACCGAGTGGACGTGGGGCCGCGTCAATTTGCCCGATCTGGAAGTCATGCCGGAAGCGCACCCCGCCGCCGAGTATGTGACGCCGGAACTCGCGGAACGCCTCGGCCTCAATGAGTCTGATTTCGCCCGGTCAATGCTGCGTTTTGCCCCCAACGGCGACCGCCTGATCTTTCAGGATGAGATCAACGACGTGATCACCGCCGCGCCGGATGGTCGTTTCGCCCGCCTGCTCTTCAACGATCAGCACAACCGCACGCTGCAAGGCGTCCACTGGCTGCCGGAAGAACGCTTCCTCGCCTACTACTATGGCGCATATGGTGATCCGGTCGGCTTCTTCACCGCCGACGTGGAAGCGCGCCGCATCAGCCCGGATCTGCGCAACAACCCCTTCTCGGAGATCGTGCCGGGCGCGTCCGTTGATGGTCGACGTGTGGTGCTCGCGGGGACCTTTGACGACGAGCGCGGCTACTTCCTGTACGTGACCAATAACGACTTCTTCGAGCTGCTGTTCAACGCCGAACCGCCGGGGAACAACTTCCCCGCGCCGATCCCACTGGTGGAGGCGGAGAGCGATCTGGTCAACCGCGTGTACGTCGCACTGGAGACGGATGATGGCGCGGAGCTGGTCTGCTTCAACCGCGACACGGGCGACCTCATCCCACAAACGCCGCTCCCACTCGATCTGGCGCAGGAAGAACGCGCTGATTGGTGGATCGCGCCGGACGAGCAGAGCCTCGTGCTGGCGGCGACGGGCGCGCACGGCGGTCTGTGGTGGATCGACCTCACCGCGCTACCGGGGTGTGGGTAACGAAAACCTGAGCAACCAAGCTCCTCGTTTGTGCGTATACATGACAAACAAGTGAGGGGATTCAGCACATGGCTCAACGTTCGTGGATGGACGCGCTCACCGATGGGCAGATTCTACGCGACTGGGTGTCGCTCTTCGGCAGTCTGTGGTTCAGCCTGTTCTACATCACGCTGCTGGCGCTGGGCTTCGGCGTTGGCGGCAGCCTGTCGCTCATCCTGATCGGCCTGCCGCTGCTGCTGTTCACGCTGGCGGGGACGCGCACGCTGGCGGCGATGGATCGCAAGCTCAACGCGGCGATCCTCGGCCTTGACGATGAGCCGGATACCTGGGACGACATCGACCCGCGCGGCGCGAATCTCGGCGAACGCTTGGGTATGTACCTCGGCAGCGGCGTGACGTGGCGCAGCCTGATCTATCTGCTGCTCAAGCTGCCCATCAGCGTGATCGCCTTCACCCTCTGCATGCTGATTCTCATCCCGCTGGCCGTCGAAGTGCTGATCCTCGCGCCGCTCACCATCGACATGCGCCTGATCAGCGTGCGGGCGCTCCACTTCAGCGCGGTCAACCTGCACAAGCTCAATACGCTGATCCTGCCTTCCCCCAAAGGCAAGCGCCGCCCGAGTCGCCTCGAACTGGTCGAAGAGGAGCCGCGCTACGTGCTGGACGACGACGGCGAAATCTACGTGGCCAAGCGCAAGGTGTAGCGGTAAGTGCGAAGAACAACCTGAAAGTGGTTGTTGAGTGGCGTTTCTGAGGTTTGCGGACGCGATAAAGAGGATGTCCAAAAAGCACACAGTTATCTCGATAAGAACGGTTTTTGTAGGCCGACGCAGGAGGATATTTCAGAATCGGCGACATGCACAACAGGATGCAGGCTAAGAGACAAAAGCCGTCGAAACAATACAGTAGTGTTCGTGACGCACCAGCAAACGGCGACAGTTGAACAACCAAGCGAACGTTCGCGCTGGGGTTGGGTGCGGATAGGGCGGCGCTGACATGGGCTGCAGGGGTGAATGGCTCGGAGTCGGCATTGCGCCCAGTTGCGGACGCTGACGCCCGCGCAGACTCCGTTTTCGCTGTACACTGTGAAGTGCATCTGGATCTCGTATTTGGAGTCGCCGCATGACTCTTGATTATTTCATCCGCGAAGCTACCCCCGACGATGCCGCATCCCTCATCGCCTATATGAAGACCCTGGCAGATGAGCCCGACAACGGCATCACCTACTCGTCAGCTGCCGAATTCAACTACACCGTCGAAGACGAGCGGGAAATCTTACGGAAGCATCAGGAGGCAGAGAACAGCATGTGGTTGGTCGCCGTGACGCTGGACGACGAGATCATCGCCAGTGCCAACGTGACCGGCGGACCGCGCGTGCTCATGCATACGGTCGGCATCGGCATCAGCGTGGCGCAGGGCTGGCGGGATCGCGGCATTGGCACGGCCCTCTTGGAGATTATCATCGCATGGTGTCAGGCTAACCCGATCATCCGCCGATTGGAGCTCAATGTGTTCACGCACAACGCCCGCGCTATTCATGTCTACGAAAAAATGGGTTTCAAGCATGAAGGAATCCGTAAGGAGGCGTATTACAAAGACAATAAATTCTTAGACGCACATGTGATGGCGATACTTTTCACGCACGATTAGCCATTCTCTGTACGTTCTTGGGAAGAAATTCACATCAGCTTTACCTTTGTCGAGGCTTCCGCAACGCTTCTGCCCCTACACTAAGAGTGTAGTGAAGCAGATCGACGGGTAACAGCATGATTCATACCGAACACATCAATCTCCTGCGCGAATTTCTGAAGCTCGTCGGGATTCCCGCGGATGTCGCGCCCACCGAAGACCGCCACTGCTTGATCACCATTCCGGCAGAAGCGTACGAAGAACAACGCGCGTATATCAATGCGTGGTTCACGCCGATTGCGCTCGAAGAAGACTACATTGTGCTGACTGAACGGATGCGCGGGGCGGGCGATTCGGATTAAGCGTCCCTCTACAGGCTGATATACCGCGTCGGGATTGCGTAGGGGAGTCGTATGGCACTTTTACGGGTTTCGGCGCGTATGTATAACAGACTTGTACAATCAGGGGGACATCATGAGGAGACTGCTACCACTCCTCGCATTTGCGTTACTGGTCATCAGTTGTACGCTGGGAACACCTCCGCCGACCGCCACACCGACCACTGAACCTTCCCAAGCGCCGGTATTCATCGACGCGCGCACAAGCACCGCCACCACACCCACCACCCAACCCGCCGCTACCGCCACCACCGCACCGACCGCCGTGCTGCGCCCCAACTGCGTTATCCGCACCGATTGGTTCGCGTATATCGTCTACCCCGGCGAAACGCTGGGGCGCATTGCCACGCGTTCCGGCACGACCGCGGCAGTGTTGGCGAATGCCAACTGCCTTGCCAACCCAAACCTGATCTACGCCGGGCAGGTCCTGCGCGTGCCCGTGCTGCTGCCCGTCATCACGCCAACCGTGCCGGGGAATCAGAATGCGGGCATCGTCGTGCCCAGCCCGTATGTGCGCATCTACAATGGGCAGTATGAAGTTCTGCCCGATACGAACATCGCGCTCGTCTGGCAGATCACGCCCGCCCGCACCTTCACCCGCGTCGATTTCTTCCTCACGCCGACCGGGACCGGCACGACGCCCACGCTGATCGGGTCGGATACTTACATGGCAGATGGCATCTCGATCAACTTCTTCGTGCCGCGCGGCCTGAACGGTTATGTGACCGCGCTCGCCTACTATGGCAGCGGCGTGGTTGGCGGGACGATTGCCGGGACGTTGATCTACGCAGGCGCAGTCGTCAGCCCGCCGGTGATCGTCGGTGGGACGCTGCTGGATGTCGTGCCCAACCTCGGCCTGAACAACAACACCTATGTAGTCCAGACGGGGCAAACGGTGACCATCAACTGGGCGGCGACCTTCCCGTCAGAGACGCTCCGCGTGGAGTTCTACCTCATCCCACCGGGGCAAACGAGCGGCACGCTGCTCGGCACCGATTACAACCTCGGCGATGGCGCGCAGGCCGTATGGACTGTGCCCTCCGGCGCACAAGGGACACTGCGGGCGCTGGCGATCTATTCCGGCGGCTTTGACCCCGCCGCGAGCAGTGAGTACTATGTCGTCACCGAAGCGGTGCAGTAGCGTGATGAAAACACTCGCCGCTGGGCTGGCCTTGTTTCTGCTCATGGGCTGCGCGCTGACGGATCTGCTGCTTCCGTCGGGCGCGCCCTCCGTGCCACCGATGACGCCGACCTACACGCCTTACCCGCCAACTTCGGGCGTCCCAACGTTCACGCCGCTGCCATCGGCGACGCTCGTCATCACGTCCGAGATGCTGCCGATTACGCCCGCGCCGACCGGAAGCGATCCCCTGCCGCCCTACCCGGAGATCACTTATGCGCCGCCGATTCCCACCTACACCCTGACGCCGATGACGGGCGTGTATCAAGCGTTTGAACAGGGTTTCATGGTGGTTATCGAGGGACAAAACTGCCTTTACGCCTTCGCTGATGGGATTATCATTCCAGAGGCACTCTACAGTTTGGACATGGGCGCGTATCACTACTGCGTCGAATTCGCCGGACTGCCGCCGGTTCCCGCCGCCGCGCCCGTCGATCCGTTTGGTCGCGTCTGGGACTACTATCCGGAGATGCGCGCCAGTTTAGGGGTGGCGGTCGGCGCGCCAGAACGCTACCACGCGACCATTCCACGCTCCGAGCCAATTGTGATGGGCGGTGTGTTCTACAGCGGTATGGTGACGCTGCCCGACGGTCGCCAACTCTACTGCGGCACACGCGGCGCGACTGCCGGAGACTGCGAACTGCGCGGCTAGCCTCACCCGGCAGGAGCAGGTTTTCAAGGGCAGGAACGAGGCATACCAGTGCGTGGAACAGAGTGAGCACGGGTTATCGATCGGTTTTAGGGTTTTGCGGACGCGATGAATCGCGTCCCTACGAGAAAAACCGCTTCTGTGTAGGGACGCAATTCATTGCGTCCGCCCTGTCAATTCAGAGAGGATTTTGAAGTCCCCTCTCCTGTGGGAGAGGGGATGGGGTGAGGCCGTGATTACCCGCGGGTGGGGTGAGACCCATCCCTTAATCTGCGATCTGTTCCAGTTCTTCGCCCTTCTTGAGCAGGCGGCGGTAGGTGGCCTGCAAGGTGAGCGCATCCGCCGTGTGGAACGGCAGCGGCGCTTCGACGCCGACCGTGCCGCCCACCCCGAAATCGATGAAGGCTTGCAGCAGCTCGCGGTAACGCATGTCGCCTTCGTTGAGCGGCACGTGCTCCTTTTCGCCCTTGGCCGTGTAGGCAATCGAGCTCATGTGGAAGTGCATGCGCTTGAGGCCGTCCTCGCCAAGGCCGTCGCGCACCCGTTTGAGCGCATCCGCGAATTCGTCATAGCTGTTGAACGAGCCATCACCCGTGCGCGCGTGCAGATGCGCCCAATCGATGCACGGCATGATCCCCGGCACATCCCGCGCCAACTGGATCGTCTCGTCGAGCGTGCCGAACATCGCGCCTTTGCCCATCGTCTCCGGGCGCAGCGTGACCTCGACGCCTTCCTCACGCAAAATCCCCGTGATCTCGATCAGCTTCTGCTTGCAGCGTTCGTAAACCTGTTCCGGTGGCTGGCTGTGGTAGCTGCCGGGGTGAAACACGATGTCATACGCGCCCGCTTTGAACCCGGCGCGCGCCGCCGCCAGCAGCCGCGCGTCACTCTTGGTCATGAGTTCTTCGGTCTGGCTGTTGAGGTTGATGAAGTAGGGCGCGTGCACGCTGAGCGAGATGCCCGCCTTTTCGCTCGTCGCCTTGATCAGCGCGCAGGTTTCATCGGTGACGCGCACGCTCTGCGTCCAGGCGATTTCCAGATGGCTCATGCCGAGTTCGCGCATGTGCAGAATAGCAGCGGGTGTGCCGCTCTCGCGGGCGGTCTGCGGTGCCCCGACCGTGCCAAAGCGGAGAAATTCATTCGGGTAGGTTTCCAAAGCGACAAATCCCCATTCCTAGCGTATAGTTGATCAAATTCTAGCACATGGGAGAGAACGTCGTGCTGCATCTCGCCTTATTTCGCCAGCGCGCCCTGCTCATGGCGGCGGCTGCGGTGGTCATCGTGTTCATCCTCTGGAATGTGCCAGCGTTCGATTTCTTGATGTATCCGCTGCGCCTGTTCGTGACGTTTGTGCACGAAGCCGGGCACGGCCTCGCCGCGCTGATCACCGGCGGGCGCTTCGATCATTTTGTCGTCTACTCCAATGGCGCGGGCGTCGCCACGACGAGCGGAGGTGCGCGCTGGTTCATCCTGCCTTCGGGGTATCTCGGCGCGGCGGTCTTCGGGGCGCTCCTGCTCTATCTCGTTAACACGCTGCCTTTCCCCAAAACCCTCGCGCTGACCGTGGCGCTCTTCCTCGCCGTGATCACGCTGCTGTTCACCGATCTATTCACGACCGCGTTTCTGGTCGGCCTCGGCTTTGCGGTGGTACTCGTGCTGATCTGGCGCTTCGCGGATCGCGGGTTCGCGATGCTGATTTTGAACGTGCTGGCGATGATCACCGCGCTCAACGCCGTGCTCGATCTGTTCTCGCTGGTCGACAACAGCGGCGCGACGCTCGGCAACATCAGCAATGACGCGGCGGCCTTCTCGCGCGAGATCGCGCCGCTGGTGCCTCCGGTCGTGTGGGCACTGCTGTGGTGCGCGATTGCGGCGGCGCTGCTGCTCGCGGCGATCTACTACGGCATTTTGCGCCGCATCAAGGCAGTGTAAACGTCCAAATCAGGCGATAATGGGTAGAAAATGAGCATATGGCTGACTGCGAACACAACCATCTGTCTCGGTTCCCTGAATTTGGGGAATGGCGACCCAGGATAGGTTTTTAAATGTAGGGACGAGGCATGCCTCGTCCTCAGTGGAAAATAGAACCAAAATCGCGCCGAATAGGGTCTCGACTACTTAGTTTATGGGAATGATTTATTGGTGGATTAGCCAATCCAGAGGGGGAAATAGGACGAGGCATGCCTCGTCCCTACAAGTCTTATGGCACAGGAAACCCATGTTCCATTGCGAAGTATGAAGAACTTACCCCTGTCATGGATCAAAAGAAAACGCCCAAATCAAACAATTGCTCTTATAAAAAGGTAACCTGATGACCACGTCCAAAACCATGCGCGCCGCCGTGCTCAAAAACTACAATGGGCTGCTGACCGTTGAGGAGCGCGACATCCCTACACCCCGTTCCGGCGAACTGCTGATCAAAATCGCCGCCTCGCCCATCAATCCCAGTGATGTCATGTTCACCTATGGCATGTACGGCATCCGCAAGCCGCTGCCCGCCATCCCCGGCTTCGAAGCCTCCGGCGTGGTCGTGGCCGTCGGCGCCGGCGTCGACCCCGGGCGGCTCGGTCAGCGCGTGGCCTGCTTCGCCGGGACTGACGACGGTTCATGGGCGGAATACATGCGTGTTCCCGCGACCAATACTTTCCCCGTCGCCGATCACGTCAGCGATGAGCAGGCGTCGATGATGCTCGTCAACCCGCTGACCGCCCGCGCGTTGGTCGACATGGTCGAAGGGCAGCACGCCTTCGTGCAGACTGCCGCCGCCTCCGCGCTCGGCAAGATGATCCAGCGGTTGGCCAGCGAACGTGGCCTCGCCACCATCAATATTGTGCGCCGTGGCGAAGCGGTCGCCGAACTGCGAGCGCTCGGCGCGGAGCATGTGCTCAACAGTCACGACGCCAACTTCGAAGAAACGTTTCGCGATCTGGCCAAATCGCTCAACGCGCGCCTGTGCTTCGACGCGGTCGCCGGTGAGCTGACCGGACGCCTGCTGCACCTCATGCCGCGGGGCAGCCGCATGATCGTGTATGGTGGTTTGAGCATGCAGCCCGTAACCATCGGCCTCGACGATTTGATCTTCCGGCACAAGCAGGTCGAAGGCTTCTGGCTCTCCACCTGGATGCCGACGCTCTCACCCGCGCACCTCCAGAGCATCTGGCAGGAAGAGCAGACGCATATCGGCGGCACGTTCAAAACGGACGTGCGCGCGCGCTATCCCATCGACCAGATCGCCGAAGCCTTGGCGGAATATTCGGCGCATATGTCCGGCGGCAAGGTACTGATTACGCCGTAATTGCGTCAATTTTCACGCAATCCATCCAAAGACGGATCCGCGCCGGGGCAATCCTGCGTATGCTGTACCTATGCGGACTGCACCACAAGTAGACCGGGGGAAGCATGACGACACGCGCGCTCGTGATCGGCGGGAGCATGGCGGGGCTGTTGAGCGCCCACGTGCTCAGCGACCACTTCGACGAAGTGACCATCATCGAACGGGATCACTACCCGGAAATGCCCGAGGTGCGCAGTGGCGTTCCCCAGGCCCGCCATGTCCACGCGCTGCTGGCGCGCGGCGAAGAGATCATGGAGCAGTTGTTCCCCGGTCTCGGTCTAGATTTCGAGCGCGCCGGGATGATCAAATATGAGTGGGGCACCGACTCGGCCTATCTCACAGCGGGTGGGTGGCTCAAACGCTTCAACACCGGCATCCACACGCACATGGGCAGCCGCGCGCTGGTCGATTTTGTCATCCGCCAGCGACTGATTCAGGATTGCCAAGTCAAATTCCTCGAAGGGCAGCAGGTCGATGGACTGATCGCCGCGGCGGATAATGGTCGGGTGATCGGCGTGCAGATGACGGAGCGCGGCGGGGCGCGGACGCAAACTTCACTCACCGCTGATCTGATCGTCGATGCCAGCGGACGCGGCTCCAAGGCGGCGGACTGGCTGACCAGCCTCGGTTACAGCGCGCCGGAAGAGAGCACCGTCAACTCCTACGTCGGCTATGCGACGCGCTGGTACGAAAAACCGGAAGATCCCGCTATCGACTGGCGGATCATGTTCATTCTGGCGCGACCGCCGCACATCACGCGCGGCGCAGCCATCTTCGAAGTGGAAGGTGGCCAGTGGATCGCGACGCTCGGCGGCGTGAGCAAAGACTACCCGCCGCTCGACGAGGCGGGTTGGCTGGAATACAGCAAAGGCTTGCCCACCGATGCGTTCTACGAGGCGGTCAAAAACGCCAAGCCGATCAGCGACATTTCCGGCTACCAGCGCACGCAGAATCACTGGCGGCACTACGAAAAACTCGACCGTTTTCCCGATGGCTTTCTGATCGTGGGCGACGCCGTGTGCGCCTTCAACCCGATCTACGGGCAGGGCATGACGATCGCCGCGCTGGACGCGCTCCTGCTGGATCAGACCTGCAAATCCAAGCGCATCGGGACGCCGGGTCTCAGCCTGAAGTTCCAGCGTGACCTTGGCGCGAGCCTGCAAACCGTGTGGCTGATGGCGACCGGCGAAGACCTGCGCTACCCGGCGACCGAAGGCTACACGCCAGACTTGATGACGCGCCTGCTGCAGAAGTATGTGGATCAGGTGGGGCGCATTTTGCCCAACGACGAAGCCGTCGCGCTCGCGTTTATCGACGTATCGAACCTGCGCAAACCGCCGACCTCGCTGTTCACACCCGCCATTATGGGCAAGGTGCTTCGGCAGGCGCTGACCCCACGGCCGCCCGCCCTCGGCGGACGCGAATCCGCGCCCATGCCGCGGCTGATACATGAGTAAATTGTAATCTTATGTAAGAGTTGGGCGCTCTACGGGTACTATTAAGTGAATACAGTCAACTTAGTTCGCCTCAGGAGTACCCATCATGGCCAAAGCAGTCTGGAAAGATGTCGTCCTCGCCGAAAGCGACCAGACCATCGTCGTCGAAGGTAATCACTACTTCCCGCCGGATTCGGTCCACATGCAGTATTTCACCGACAGCAGCACGCACACCACCTGCCCGTGGAAGGGCATGGCCAGCTATTATTCGCTGGCCGTGAACGGTGAAATCAACAAGGACGCCGCGTGGTTCTACCCGACGCCGAAAGACGCCGCCAAGCAGATCAGCGGGTATATCGCCTTCTGGAAGGGTGTCAAAGTCACCCCGTAAGTGCACACCAGTCGACTCAGATCCGAGGGCAGCGGCGGGATGGAAATGCGGTACACTATCCAACATAGCTGAACAGACAAGGGGAAACGGACGGTGTCGAAACGAATCGCGCTGCTGGTGCTGATGGTCATCAGCTTGACCGCTGTGGGCGTGGTCTATACGGCGCTTGAGGCGTCGAGTTCGCTTCAAGCGGTCCCGATCCCCGACGGCATGCCTATCCCGATTCCGCCGCTGGCCGAACTCGTCGGCGACGCGACCGACGATGCGACCGCGACCGCGCGCATCCTCAACTACTACACGGCCAATCACGACGCGCTGGTCGTCGCCTTCAACGAGGCAGACGAAACCCGCCTGCGCGCCCTGTTTGGCATGTATATCGTCCATGTCGACGTACCCTACAATGTCGTCGATGTGCTGCCCGTCACGCTGCTCGACTTCGTGCAGTCGTCGACCGCGCACTGCGGCACGTATTCGCTCGCCCAATCGCAGATCTACGACGCTTTCGGCTTAACGTGGCGCTTTGTGCTGGCCGATGGCGGTTGGCATGGCATCATGGAAGTGCTGGTCGGGCGCCAGTACGAGACCTTCGACGCCACGTCAAATGTGTGGGTCAACCTCTCCATCGGCGAGATGATCGCGGGCATGACCTATACCGTCATGGATGAGCCGCGCCGCTACCGCGAGTTCTACGCGCCCGTGCTCGATCCCACGACCAGTGACAGCTTCCGCGTGCATCTGACCGACGAACGCTGTGATCGGTGCAGTGTGCCACAAATCCGCGCGGGCTTTCCGCAGTGGGGGCTGCGCGTCTTTCCGTCACGCTGGGAAGTCGATCGATTGAGCGCGAATTCATAACGATGGCTACCGATCAGCTCGTCCGGTTGGCGTTGACCGTGCCCACCGCCAACGCTCTGGCGGCGCTGCGGACGCTGCTCACCTTACCGGATGGAGCGGCCCGCCTCAACGCTGAACTGGCGCGGCGGGATCCACGTGAGCGCGCGGCGTGGGGCCAGCAGCTTGCCGCGGCGGATCCCCGTCCCGGCGTCGGCTTACGCGCCGATGGCTTACCCGATATCCAGTGGATCGCGATTCCCTCGGGCACCTTTCGCTATGGCCTCGGCGATCAGCAGCGCCAACTGGACCTCGCCCCCTTCTGGATCGCCCAGTACCCCATCACTTACGCGCAGTTCGAGGCGTTTCTCAGCGCGCCGGACGGTTACAGCGATCCGCGCTGGTGGGTCGACCTCGTTCAGCAGCCCATGACCACGCAGTGGTTCAAATACGCGAATCACCCGCGCGAGAATGTGTCGTGGTGGCAGGCAGTCGCGTTCACCCGCTGGCTGGATGCGCTGCTGCCCGCCAGCACCCGCCCGGCCGCCGGATCGATTCGTTTGCCGACCGAATGGGAATGGGAGAAAGCGGCGCGGGGTATTGATGGTCGCCTGTATCCGTGGGGGGATGAGTATCGAGCGGGCTATGCCAACGTCGACGAAGTGAGCGGCGGTCAGGGCGCGACATACCTGCCGCACACGACCGCTGTCGGCTTGTACCCGCAGGCGGCGAGTCCCTTTGGCGTGCAGGATCTGTGTGGGAATGTGTGGGAATGGTGCTTGAATGAGCACGCCCACCCACACCATCTCGGCGTGAGCGGGCAGGCCGTGCGCGTGGTACGCGGCGGCTCATGGGACGATGCGCCGTTGGTCGCGCAGTGCGCGTTTCGGGCGGGCAGCCTCCCCGCCAGCCGTTTCAGCGGGCGGGGATTTCGTGTGGTGCTCGGGGCTGCGCCCGTTATTCCGGAATGAGCGTCGGCAGCAGGTCGTTGTACTGGCGCGTGCCCGTATCGAAGATGCCGAACCCGGCTCCGAATTCCCAGTAACACCAGCCCAGCCCCTCGGCTTCCGCGGTCTCGCGGACGAAAGCCGTCCACTTGAGCCGCGACGCCTGATCCGCGCGCGAATACGCGCCGAATTCGCCCATCAGCACGGGGATGCCAGTGCGCGCGCTCCAGTCGCCCGCCAGATCCAGCCGCTCCGTGATAAACGCCAGATCGCTGGCGCTGCCCCACAGCGTGCCGAGATACACATCCATCCCTTCGACCCATTCCGCACCCTGATGCGTGAACTCGAACGGATCATAGAAGTGAAAGGTCGCCAGCAGGTGATCATCCTGCGGGATGGCCATCTCCAGCAGCCCGTCCAGCGAATTCCAGTAGCCCCCGCCGACGATGATCGTGCGCTCGGGGTTGGTCGCGCGGATCGCGGCGATCACCTGCGGCTGCATGGTGTCCCACAGTTCGGGCGTGAGCGCGCTGTTCGGCTCGTTCATCGCCTCGAAGATCAGCGTATCGGGGTAGTCGGCGTAATGCGCGCCGATCTGATCCCACAGCGCCAGCACGCGCCCTAAATGCGCTTCCGGTTCCCACGCCAGTTCATCATAGTGATGAATGTTGAGGATCACCGTCAGATTGGCATCCAGCGCCCAGCCGATCACCTCATCCATACGCGCGAAAAAGTTCGGGTCAATGGTGTAGGGTGGCTCGAAATCCGCGTGCCCGGACCACTTGGTCGGAATACGCACCGCGTCAAAGCCCGCATCGGCGATGGTCTGGAAGTAGTACTCCTCGACGCTCAAGCCCCATTCGCCCTCATTGGGCGCTTCGAGCATGTTGCCAAGGTTGACACAACGCTCGACAGGCAGCGGCGCGGATGACTGTGCCGAGACCGTCGGCGCAACCCCCACGAGCAGCACGAGCAATACGATTAGTTTGGGCAGCATAGTTCACCACTTTATCTCTGTTGGCGCGATCATCTCATCATAGCGCGGACAGTCGAATTCCGGCTAGGCGATCCATATGAGTAGTTGTGCAACAGATTGGCGCAAAATTGCGTATTATGAACATAACTTTAGGAAATGGGAGCGAAGACCATGCGCGAACGGATGTTAGCCACGCTGGGAATCTGGGCAGCCGCGGCGTTCTCGGTTGATCGGCTACTGGCGGCGCTGCGCTATACGGTATGGACGGAGGGCGCGCCACAAACCATCCCCGGCACGACGGAGCAGATCGTAACGCAGATTGCCAATACACAATTTGTCGACGGCGGCATGCAGATCGCAATTTTCGTCATCCTCTTTCTAGCGCTGTGCTGTGCAATGGGCGCGACGATCGCCATCTGGGAAAGCGCCAAGAACGATGTGTCTGAACGTCAGGCGGTTGCGTCGGCCCGCGAGAGCGAGAAGATCAAGCGGACGCGGGAAATGCGCGTCAAGCGCTTGCTCAGCGTCATGGATGAGGAAGAGCTGGCTGAACTGGAAGCGCAGCACCTCAACGAAGATGAGATGACGGTCGCGCAGTTGATGCAGCAGAAGCGCAGCACGCGCGAAATGTAAGCGCGGAGGGCTGTTACCCCCACTGACCTTGGGTCGCCCAAGGCGCAAAGCTTCGTTATGATCAGCAGCTTTACTGACTCGGCGAAACTTGAGATTTGGAGATGACAGTCAATGGGTGCGCAGCGCTGGGAATGGAAGTCCAACCACGAAACAACCACATTCTACGCGGATCACCTACCCATCGGGATCATCTTGCCGTTTACGCATGATCACATCACGGCGACGGATGAGCTCACTCAAATTGGCGCCGGTGTCTTTTCGTGGGTGCGGCACTTTCAGGTCAGCTCGTCCAGCATCAACGTTCGGTTGCTCATGGAGTTCCGAGTCCCCCGCCCCATGACCTACGGGCTGATCCCCTCCGTCTCCTATAACGGCAATCCGTGGGGGCCGGGACAGGATGTCAAAGGCTTCACGGTCGATGGCGAACCGTGGACGTTCGCCTATCACCGGGTGGCGGTGTGCGGCGCGACCTATTCCGAGAATGACGACTGGTCGGTGGCGTTGTTCGCCGCGGAAGGCTTCACTGGCTCCTGTTCGCTGCACCCTGCTGACCAGCAGGTGACGCATCGACTGCTGTGGCCGGAAGTGGAGACGCCGCGCGTGTACAGCGCGCGTGACCAATACGCAGCAGCTTACGAAACGGCTGCCGCCCTCGAAGCGGGCGCTGTGATCAGTCTCCGCGCGTATCTGGTCTTCACCCCGGTGCAGGAACCGCGTCAGGCGTGGCGAACGATGCTGGATATCGCCTGGCAGCAGCACGAATACCAGCATCAACCGCGGTTTACGTGCGAAGAGCTGTGGAACTGGGGTGTCCAATACGCGACAGAGAGCCTCTGGGCGGAAGAAGGTCACTTCAAGGGTTTCTCTATCGGCTTGGCGTGGGAGGCCCCCGACTGGTCGCAAAGCCCCGACATGAAATACGAAATCGGTTGGTGTGGGCAGAATGCCTCGCTCGCGAATGCTCTGCTGTTCGATTATCTGCGCAGCGGCAATCAAGCGTCGCTGGACAAAGGGCTGGCGGCGCTCGACTCGTGGGCGGCGTATGCCCCGCTGGCCAATGGGCTGTTCTGCTGCCACTTTGACCCGTTGATTGGTCTTGAGCATCCCAAAGATAACCTGCAGGATGGCTGCAATCTTGGTGGGGCAGCGACCTATTTCTTTGAGGCGCACGAACTGGCGGCACGGTGTGGCGTCGAGCGCCCCGGCTATCAAACATTGGCGTTCGGCATCTGCGATTTCTTCGTCAAACACCAGTTTGAAGACGGAAATTTAGGTCGCGCGTGGCACAATGACGGGACCTGTGCGGCGACGGACGGTACGACCGGGTGCTTTCTCGTGCCGCCGCTGCTCACGGCTTTTCAGCTTTCGGGCCAAGACGCGTATCTCACCGCGGCAAAACGCGCCTTCGCCTTCTACATGGCCGGACTGATCAAGCATGGATTCACCGCCGCCGGAGCGCTCGACACGCATTGTATTGACAAAGAATCAGCCATCCCGCTGCTGCGTTCCGCCCTCATGCTCTATCGCCTCACCGGAGAAGCTGAATACCTCCAACACGCCGTACATGCCGCCTATTATCTGGCTTCGTGGCAGTGGCAGCACACGGTTCACTATGCGCCGGGTACGGCATTGGCGGAACTGGCCTACGACACATTCGGCGGAACCTCGGTTTCGACCCAGCACCACCATATCGATCCCTACGCCCTGTCGTTTCTGGATGCCTGGCTCCAACTTGCCGATCTGACAGGAAATCTGGTATGGAAACAGCGTGCGCAGGCGGTGTGGTCGAATGGGATGCTGGGCATATCCGATGGCCAACTGCGCGTCATGGGCAAACTACGTCCGGTTGGCAGTCAAGATGAGGGTTTCTATCACACACGGTGGGGCAACCCATTCAATGTGTCCCAGTGGTTGGTAGCGTGGCCCACGGCATTTCGTCTAGAAGTGCTGCGCAGCTTGACGGACTGGTCACTGCTCGACGCGGCCAAACCATAACACTGCGAACGAATCGTTCCAACTTTGGTTTACGCTGAGGCACCGTATAATCACTTGAAATCGGCCCCTCTGAGCGTGTCAAAAACCCCATACTTCCTAGCCTAACAGGGGATATGCTTCTCAATGAAACGAGGGTTTCCTTCGCCCACGCAAGCGGGGAGAAGGAGAGGCGTTGCGAGCAATATTGTCGCCCCGCCCCGAATTCGGGGCGGGGGTGGGGTCGGAACGCGCCCTTATTCGAAATTGAAGGTTCCGACGAAGGCATCCAGCGCGGCCAGCGACGGCGTGAAGTCGCTCGGCGCGGCCTGTTCCAGCGTGGCGATGGTCTCCGTAACGTACTGCGGCCACTGCCCGTAGAACACATCTGGCTCAACGGGTTCCGGTTCGGTCGGGAACATCGGCGCGGTGATCGGGAAGCTCGCCGAAATGTACCACTCTCCATCCGCGCTCACCCCCTGGAAGGTGTAGGTGAACATGTTCGCGAGGAACGGTTCCGGCGACGCATTGCTGTACGTGATGTAGGCAATGCCGCTCACGTCTGCGCTTTCGACATAGTGCAGCCGCGCCCGCAAAATCTGCCCATGCGGCAGGGTGGGGATGTACGGCAACACGTCGAAATACGCGCCGGTTTCGTCGCGCCGATCCCACTGGCTGAGGTCGGGGCGTTCGGCGATCAGCGCCTTGAGCGCGTCCGCCTGCATCGCCAGCCACGGATAGTCCGTAAGGTCGGCAACGTTATACAGGCGCACCCCGGCGATGCTGTCAAAGGCGGTGTCCGGCAGCCCCAACTCTGTGTAGAAATCGAAGCGAACGTACGGCGCGTCCGCGAAGCCGGGGCCAAACTCCGGCGAGTCGCCCGGGTATTGGGTGATATTCACGTTCGCCGCGAACGTGGGGTCGAGCGGAAAGCTGAAGTCGGCGACCGTGACGGTCGGCGGTTCGCTTTCCTGCGCGAAGGCGGGTGTCACTGCCAGCAGCAGCAAGCTGATGATCAGCGTCCATTTATGCAGCATGAGGTTCATACTCCTTACATCGACGGCTTAGCTGTCGATTCGATTGATACTTGGCATTAAATGACAAACTTAATTCCGACACATGGGACAAAAGCCGTAGGTAGGCTGAGCGTAGGCGCAGCGTCATGGGCGCGTAGGGGCGCATGGCCGTGCGCCCCTACCCCCTCAGATTCGACTGTTTGCCGGATACGGCACTCAGGGCACCGATTCGTGGAGCACTCACAGGAAAGTGTTACAGGTCAGAAATTCGGATATAAAATATTATTTGAGCGTCCTTTTTGGGGCGCCAAACCGAAAGGATCGATACTATGGCATCTGTGGAAGAACTCAAACGGGTGGCTAAACGGTTCGCTGTCGATGCATGGAACGGCGATGTTGCGATCTTTGACGAGGTCTGCTCTCCGGATTATCGCCTCGGAGATCTGACTCTGGCGGACTTGAAACAAGCGATTCTGGCGTATCGTCAAAGTGTCCCCGACCTTAAGGCCTCCCTCGGCGACATGATCGCCGAAGGCGACACGGTCGCCTACCGCTGGACGATGAGCGGCACCCACGGGGGCACGGGCAAACCCGTCAGCGCGACCGGAATCACCATTCTGCATTTCCGTGATGGCAAAGTGTTTCGTGATGAATTTGAGTCCAGCAGCAAGAGCTTTGAAGAACAGGTTTCGTAGGAACGAGGCATAAAAGCAGCCTCACCCTCGACCCCACTCTTAGAGGAGAGGGGATTGAGGGGTGAGGTTAACTTTCCCCCAAATAAAAACAGTTCACAGCGAACGGTATTTAACTGTCCACTGTGAACTGTAAACTGAAAACCTCTTATTCCCTACGGGAACGCCGGACAGGTCTCGCCCTGTAATTGCATGACGCGTTCCGCAGGGATGTACACATTCTGCACCAGCGTGCCCTGCACGTCCACATTGACCTTGAACCACAGATTGCCCCCCGCATCGCGCTCCTGACCAAGGATGCTGATCACGGTGGAGGCCGGGATCTGCGCGAACGGATTCGCGGCTAAGTCCGGCGTGGTGCGCAGGTTGGTGTTCTGCACGGCAAACCCACGGCAGATGTAGCGCGGCGTCGGCGTGACCGAGGGCGTATCGGTGGCGGTGAAGGTGGCCGTCGCCGTGTAGGTGGAGGTCGGCGTGTCACTGGCCGTCGGCGTGCTGGACGGTGTGAAGGTTGACGTGGGCGTATCACTCGCGGTCGGCGTCGGCGAGGCGGTGGGCGTGCTGGACGGCGTGAACGTCGCGGTCGCGGTCGGCGTCGGCGAGGGGAAGAAGACCGCTTCCCACGTCGGGCGCGTGAACCACGCCATGAGCAGAATGATGATGATCGCCACGCCGCCGATGCCCGCCAAGCGCAGTTGATGGCGCTGGCGCAGCGCGCGGATTTGCGACTCGATGCGGTTGACTTCCGAGCGCCGCCCCAGGATGTTGAACGGCTCATCGCGCATGGTTTGCAGGAGTGCCTGCGCCTCTTCGATGTCGCCATCTTCCACGGCGGCGACGGCGCGTTCGATGTAGCGCGTGAGCAGATCATTGACGACCGCGCGATAGCGGCTGTCCTGCGCATAGTTCATCAGGCTGCTCAACATCGAGCGCGCCTGCAGCAGTTCGTTATCGTAGTTCTGCGCGATATGCTGCGCCGCTCGTTCGACCACCTGCCGCGCCCGCTGCATATCGGCGGCGGAAGCGCGCGCAGTCGAGAGCATCTCGCCCATCGTCTGATCGCTCGGGTCGAGCTTCGCGCCGAGATCGAGCAGTGTCAGCGCCTCATTGGTGAGCGCCAACCGTTCCTCGACCGTGGAGGCTGACGACGCCCGGTTGAGCGCGGAATTCGCCTGATCGTGTATCTGGCTCTTCAGCCCGTTGAGGCGGTTATTGGTCTCCTGCGAGAGCGCCTGCAAGCGCGCGCTGTTCGGCAGCAACTGTCGCAGCCGCGCGACGATGTTGATGATGTTCTGGAGCTGCGCCACCTGATCGCTGAGCGAACCGCCGAGCATACTCAACTGCGCGTTCGCGCCTTCGGTGTCGCCCTGAATGCGGCGGATTTTGTCGATGCGTTCTTCCGCCGAGGGATCGTTCGCCACCACGCGGAGCGCGCCTTCGTATTTGCGCAGCGCCTCGTTCCACTGGTCGTTCGCCATCAGGCGGTCGCCCTCGTTGATCATTTCGCGGGCGAGCGCGAGATCCTGAATATCCAGCAGCGCCTGTTCAGCATCTTTCCACGAGAGGATGCCTGCGCGTTCCGCCAGATCCCGCGCTTCGCGGTACAGGCGTTCGGCTTCATCGTAGTTGCCCGCGCGCACCAACGAATTCGCGCGGTTATACGAAACGCGTGCATCAAACGGGATGCGGTGATCCGGCACGACACCGCGAATCAGATTGTCCTCGGCCTTCTGGCGGTACTCCGACGCGGTCGGGTTGCCTGCCTGAAAGCTCAGGACTTTGTTGGCGAGGTCGACCACGATCTGATAATCGCCTGCATAGTAGGCCTGCGTCATCTCGGAGAGCAGCGAGTCGACATCGCCGGAAGGCGCGGACGACAGGCGGCGCGGTTCCGAGCTGGCGGGCGGCATGGTTCCGGTCGCGCGCGGCGGCGGCACAATGCTCGCCGTATTCCCGCTATTGCCCGTGGGGATGCGCGGCATTTCTTCCTGCGTCTGGATGACTGGGCGGGAGGGTGTGGGAGGTGCATTCACCGGAGCGGGCGGCGGTGGCGGCGTGCGCACGACTCCGTGCCGCACAAACAGATCATTGACGCGCTGCTGCGCCTGCGCGCTGTGGCGACCCGCGTCTTCCAGCAGGGCGATTACATCGCCGTCCAGCGGGTTCAAGCCCAAGGCTTCCGCGAGAATATCAATCGCTTCGTCGACGTCATCGTCGTCCCCCGCGATCTCGATGCGAATGCGGGCACGCCGAATCAAGCCGCGCACCGTCGCTGCGACGGGTGAGGTCGGACTGCTCAGCCGCGCCAGTTCGGCAAATAACCCTTGTGCTGCCGATTCTAGCGGGGTGTTCTTGGCGTCCGAGAGCAGGGCGCGCGCCCGCCGTTCCAGATCGGTGATGGCTCCCGCTTCGGCATCGGGCGGTAAGTTTTGCACAGCCTGGCGTAATTCGTCGATGCGTTGTTGTAAATCGGGCATAGTGACTCCTATCAACCGATAGAAACTTACCGCATTTAACCTATCGTCACAAGATCGGATGCTGCCATGCCGTGAGATCATCGGGTCTGGAGCGAATCATGCCAACCCGGCATGAGGATGAACATCCGTGGCAGGCGGTGACACTCGACGTGAAAAATCTACTAAAATCTGCTAAACTCCTGCGTCATCTTTGTTCAGAAATTCACAGGAAGTAACCTCATGCCGATCACACTTCCGCTCGTCTTGTCGGTGATCACGGCGGTGATCAGCGCAATTTTCGCTGGAGTGGTGTTCAAACGCTGGTGGGAGGCGCGCTCGGACGGCAAACAGCGTCCGCATCTGCTGGCGTGGTCGATTGGTTTGGCGCTGTATTTCATCGGCGCGTTCGCGCAGGTCGTGCTGTCATTCGTGTGGAGCCCCACCTTTTTCGCGCTGTGGTACTGGTCAGGCGCGCTGGCCGTCGCGCCGTGGCTCGGTCAGGGGACAGTCTACCTGCTGGTGCGGCGCGGCAGCATCGCCCGCAACATTCAAGTGCGCGATGACGCTGCCCTGGGCGCTCTTCCTCACGCCGATGAACGGCGACGCGTGGCGTCCCGGCATCGACATGGTGACGATCATCAACGACGTGATGCAAAAGGGCGGTGTGCGCGGTTTTGTGCCGATCATGAACATCTGGGGGACGCTGGCGCTCGTCGGCGGCGCGATCTATTCGGCGTGGCTGTTCCGGCGCAAGAACATCATGGCGAATCGCGCTTATGGCAACTGGTTGATCGCCGCGGGCGGTCTGTTCCCGGCGCTCGGCGGCGCGCTCATCCGCCTCAACCAGACTGAACTCAAATACGCGGGCGAGATGATCGGCGTGATTCTGATCTTCATCGGCTTCTGGCTGACCGTGAATGTGCCGGAAGACGCCAAGACGCCCAAGCACCGCAAAGCCGCCGAGGGCACGTCCGCATGATGATCAGCGTCGAACTCTACCTGTTTCTGCGGCAGGCGCATTATTTCGTCAGCCGCGGGATGCTCCTCATCGGCTTGATCGGCTTTGTTGTGGCGATCTACATCGGCTTAATTCGGCATGGCGACGTGACGCCGTGGTTTCGGCGGGCAGTGTATGCCGTCGCCGCGCTAACTGTGGTCGAAGCGAGCATGGGCGCGCTCATGTATTTTGGCATCAACGCGCGCCCACATGACGAAGTGCACCTGATCTACGGCCTCGGCGCAATTCTCTCGCTGCCGTTCTTCATCTTTGTGGAGAAAACTGCCACCAAACGTCCGGCGATGGGCAGCTATATCTGGGGCTTCGCGCTGATCGCCGCGATCACCGTGCGCAGCATCATGACGGGCGCGGCGGGGTAGATACGGCCTTCCCTTCTTTGAGTTGACTCTATAGGGCAGCGGGGAAATCGAAGGGAGGCGCTTGCTCCTCCCCGCAATGCTCAAAGTAAACTACCGAATGTTCTTGTGTTAGGGCAGACCGATGTGTCTGCCCGGTTGTGAGCGCGCACACAGGTGCGCCCCTACATCCGTTCGTGGATTTTTTTCGAGAACCTAATTTGGTCCATTACCGACCAACTCAGAAACATCTCGCAGCTTGAACACACACTTCATCGCAGCCCGCTCAGTTTCTGTGACAATCTGCTCTGTGGACTGATCGCTTATTGCCATCAACCCGAGAAACCCTTGCTTCACCTTGACGCTTGCCAATTTGAAGCCAATGCTTATCCGTAACTGCCGTTTTCCAGAATGTCCCGCTTCTGCTTGACGACCGCCAACGTGCGCTTGAGCAGTCGTAGTTTCGCTTGCGCTGGCCGTTCCTCGCTCAGTCGCAGGCCCGCATCCTTCACCCGGTACCGCTGCTGCCTGCTTATAGATTAAGCCTGGTGTCAGCTTGAGGTCGCGCTCGATCTTGACGACGCCCCGCGTGCCTTCCGCTACCATCCCCAGCACATCGCGTTTGAACTCATTCGTGTCTTTCTTGTAACCCATCGCGCACACCTCACGCCCAGCCTAACGGACATTTCTGGTGTCCGCCAAATTGGGTAAGGTCATTGAAGTCAAAAAGTACGCTGACTCGATACCGTCTTCACCATCGGATAACCTCATTTAGGAGTCAGGTTGAAACCTGCTGCCCGCAGACTCGCCTCTCCTCAGTCTGCCGATCATCCCCTATAATCGAGAGCGATAGAAATACGCGGATTAGAGGCGCACCCATGTTAGACAAGCTGGCGGACATCGAGACACGGTACGAAGAACTCGAACGGCTGTTGAGCGACCCCGAGGTGATGAACGACTACACCAAGATCGCCGAATACAGCAAAGAACGCTCCAATTTGCAGGAGATCGTCGATGCATTCCGCCTGTACAAAGGTCAGATCGATGAGCTGGAAGGCGCGCGCCTCATGGTCGCCGACGAAACCGACCCGGATCTGCTGGCGATGGCGGGCGAAGAAGTCGCGCAGCTCGAAGCCAGCACTGACAAGCTCTACGAAGAACTGAAAGTCATGCTGCTGCCCAAAGATCCCCGCGACGGCAAGAACGTCATCGTGGAAATCCGCGCGGGCGCGGGCGGTGATGAATCCGGCCTGTTCGCGGCGGATCTGTTCCGCATGTACAGCTATTATGCGACGGCGCGCAACTGGAAGATCGACGTGATCGACCAGAGCGATACGGGCGTCGGCGGTTTCAAGGAAATCAAGTTTGAGATCCGCGGCAAGGGCGCGTTCAGCCGTCTGAAATTTGAGAGCGGCGTGCACCGCGTGCAGCGCGTGCCCGAAACCGAATCGCAGGGGCGCGTGCACACCAGCACCGTGACGGTCGCCGTGCTTGCGGAGATGGACGAAGTCGACGTGGCGCTCAACATGAACGATGTGCGCGTGGACGTGTATCGCAGCGGCGGCGCGGGCGGCCAGTCAGTCAACACCACTGACTCGGCGGTGCGCTTCACGCACATCCCGACCGGCATCGTCGTCGCGGTGCAGGACGAACGCAGCCAATTGCAGAACAAAGAGAAGGCCAAGGCCATTCTTATTGCGCGGTTGTACGAAATCGAAGTCGAACGGCAGCGCAGCGCGCAGGAGAACGAACGTCGGAGTCAGGTGGGCACGGGCGACCGCTCGGAGAAGATCCGCACGTACAACTACCCGCAGAACCGCGTGACCGATCACCGCATCAACCTGACCAGCTACAACCTCCCGGCGGTCATGGAAGGCGGCATCGACGAATTCATCGACGAGCTGATCACGCGCGATCAGGCGGAAAAGCTGGCGGCAGGCGAAAGCATCGCCTAGAACACAGGGCTGAGGACTGAGGGTCGAGGACTGAGCGCACGCGATCTGCTATCGCTGATCTTTCTCAGTCCCCATTCCTCAGTCCTTTTTTACTGTCCTTCGATCCACTCGGCGATGGTGGTGATGACGCCGCCGTCTACGTGACCGGGCGTTTGATATTCGGCGGGCGTGGATGCGCCCGTGCCGGGCATGAGCAGGTGATTTAGCGTTGGGAACGCCTCGAAACTCACGTCTTCCCGCGCGCCTAAACCCGCCTGCCACAGCGCGAGATCGTCTTCGACTGTCACCTGATAATCGCGTTCCCCTTGAATGAAGAGCATCGGCATCTCCAGCTCGACAGCGGTCGCGACCGGATCATAGCCTTGCAAATCGATGTAGTAGATCGGACGCGAGCCGAACAGCATCGTCGGATCGTCGGCGTCTTCCTCGGTCAGCGTGTTGATCACATTGGCGAGGTTATCGAGGATACTCAGCGTGACGACATCACTCGCTCCAGAGAGCGAGAGCAGATAGGCATATTGATCGCGAATCGCATCCTGAAGCGACCGCGCCAGCGGAGCTAGGTAGATCAAACCGGCGATGTCGCTGGCCTGCGCGGCGATGCGCGGCAGGATATACCCGCCAAGACTATGTCCCGCGATGTAAATCCGCTCCGGGTCAACGCCCTGGGTATTCCGCAGCAGTTCGAGTGCCGCGAGCGCATCTTCGGTGTATTCCTGATCGATGGTGAAGCTCGCAAGGTCAAGCTCATTCGCGTAGATAGTCGGGCGCTTGGGGAAACGCAGCACAGCGACTCCCTGCGTCGCCAGCCCCCATGCGAGGTCGAGGAACGGCTTGTTTGGACCGACTGTCTCATCTTCATCATTTGTGCCCGAACCGGACAGCAAAATGATCGCCGGGAAGGGGCCAGCGCCGTTCGGTAGGCTGAGCGTAGCGGAAAGCGGGAAATCGCCGCCTTGGTTAATCGTCAGTTCGGTTTCGGTAAACGCTGACTCATCAGCATAGGGCGGGGGTTCAAAGGTCGGCACTTCTGCCGCCTGATAGGTCGAGGGGGTGAACTGCAAGCCGCTGATTTTGCCCTCGGCGTCATAGGTCACGCGTAGATCGAGCATGATGAGTTCAAATTGCAGATGCAGCACAGCGGTGTTGGTATCGGCGAGGTATTCGGTCGCCGCCACCGATTGGAACGCGCCGACCTGCTGCACTACGCTGTCCCATCCCTGCTGGAGCTGTTCGACGGTCAGCGCCGCCTGTACCTGCGCGGTGAACTGCTCATATATGCCCGCGAAATCGCCGTTGTTCAGTTGATCGAGTACTACCTGAGCTTGCGTGACAACCGGTTCTTCGGTCGCGTCTTGCGCGAACACCCCGAAGGGCAGCGCCAACAGCAGCAGCGCCAGCGTCACCACGATAAGCCGTTTCATACGTCCTCCTGAAAGTCTTTGCCAGATGCAAAGACGCCAAAATAAAAACGCACCGCCATTATAGCCGTGCGTCTTTGAAGATGGGTGTTTTTTCGCCCGGATTTGACGAATTTTTGACCTACCGAGTCCGACCCCGCCCCCGGCCCTTCCCCGAATTCAGGGAGGGGAGCCAACATTGCTCGCAACGTCTCCCCTCTCACGAATGCGAGGGGCAACGGCACAGCGCGTCATGTCCCTCTCCACCCGGAGAGGGACGGCTTGCGCAGCAAGCAGGGTGAGGTTAACTCAATCAGCCGCTGCCAGCGCGGCTGTGCGACGCCACTTCGGTGATGATGCCTTCGGTCGAGCCGTTGCGGATCGCCAGCTTGACTTCGCCGATGGCGCGCGTCACCTGAATATCACGCGGGCAGGCGGGCGTGCAGTTGTAGATCGTGCGGCAGCGCCACACGCCGTTCGGCTGGGACAGCACGTCGAGGCGTTCTTTCGCGCCTTCGTCGCGCGTGTCGAAGATGAAGCGGTGCGCCTGCACAATCGCTGCCGGGCCGACATATTCGCCGTTGGTCCAGTAGGACGGGCAGGAGGTCGTGCAGCACGCGCACAGAATGCACTTGGTCGTGTCGTCGAACTTCTCGCGGTCTTCCTGGGTTTGCAGGCGTTCGCGGCCATTGGCCGGCAGCGCGCTGTCGTTGATGAAGAACGGCATCACACGCTTGTAGTTGTCGAAGAAGGGTTCCATGTCGACCACGAGGTCTTTGAGCACGGGTAGACCGAGGATCGGCTCAATCTGAATCTTAACCGGCTTGTCGCCGTCGATGAATTCGCGCGCCAGCACCTTACAGGCCAGCCGGTTGACGCCGTTGATGCGCATCGCGTCGGAACCGCAAATGCCGTGCGCGCACGCGCGGCGCAGCGTGAGCGTACCATCCTGCTCCCACTTGATGCGGTGGAGCAGTTCGAGCACGCGGTCGTTCGCCTCGACTTCGCTCAGGGTGAATTCCTGAAAGTACGGGCGCTGCTTGGTCGGGTCTTCCGGGTTAAACCGCCGGATACGGAAAGTCACATTCATGAGTATGTTCACCTCTCATCGATTGAGGACTGAGGACTGAGGACTGAGGACTGAATATCTGCGGCTTACCGCGCCCTTCACTCAGTCCTTTCACCTCAGTCCTCAGTCCTGACTTCTTTAGTATGTTCTGACCTTGGGTTTGAAGCGTTCGTCCTGCTCCGCCAGCGACATATCGACCTTCTTGTCGCAGTTGACGATCGGGTTCTGCGCGCCCTTGGCATACACTTCTTCGCTGGCCGGTTTGGTCAGCAGGGAATGCACGAGCCAGTTCTCGTCGTCGCGCTTCGGGTAATCCTCACGGCTGTGACCGCCACGGCTTTCGGTACGGTTCAGCGCGCTGATGGTCGTCAGTTCCGCCAAGTCGAGCAGGCAGCCCAGCTCCCACGCTTCGACGAGGTCAGTGTTGAACTTCTGTCCCTTGTCGTCGATGTGGATGTCGGTGTTGTAGCGGTGCTTGAGTTCACGCAGTGTCTCCAGCGCGGCCTTCATGCCTTTTTCTTCACGGAACACGCCGACATCGGCCATCATCGTCTTCTGCATGATCTGGCGCAGTTCGCCGGGCCGGGTCTTGCCCTGACTGCTGCGAATACGTTCGAATTCCGCGGTGACTTCTTTTTCCGGCGACGCAGGCAGCGGCACAAAATCCGCCTTCTTGACGTATTCGGCAATCGCCTTGCCGCCGCGCCGACCGAACACGATGAGGTCGACCAGCGAGTTCGTGCCGAGGCGATTCGCGCCGTGGCAGCTCACGCAGGCACATTCGCCCGCCGCGTACAAGCCGGGGATGACCGTCCAGTTTTCATCGCTGACCGCTTCACCGTCCACGTTGGTCGGAATGCCGCCCATCGCATAGTGCGCCGTCGGCTGAATCGGCATCGGTTCCTTGACCGGATCGACGCCGAGATACACGCGGCAGAATTCCAGAATGTCGGGCAGCTTCTTCTCGACATCTTCTTCGGTGATGCGGCGCGTCTCGCCCGCTTCCGCGAGGTAGCGGTTGACCGTAGCCGGAGTCACGTCCAGGTAGACGTAGTCCTTGCCCTTGATGCCGTTGCCGTCGCGGATTTCCAGATAAATCGAACGGCTGACCACGTCACGGCTGGCGAGGTCTTTGATGTTCGGCGCGTACTTTTCCATGAAGCGCTCGCCGCGCCCGTTGATCAGCACGCCGCCTTCACCACGCACGCCTTCGGTGATGAGGATGCCCATCTTGTAAATGCCGGTGGGGTGAATTTGATAGAACTCGAGGTCTTGCAGCGGGACGTTGCGGCGATAAACGACCGCCGCGCCGTCGCCCGTGAGGCTGTGCGCGTTGCTCGTCACCGACCACACACGCCCCCAGCCGCCCGTCGCGAACAGGGTCGCTTTGCTGTGGAAGATGTGCAGTTCGCCCGTGCCGAGTTCCAGCGCTATCACGCCGACAACGGTATCTCCGTTGCGGATCAGGTCGACCACGTGGAATTCGTCGAAGAACGTCACGTTATGCTTGATACACTGTTGGTAAAGCGTCTGCAAAATCATGTGACCAGTCCGGTCGGCGGCATGCGCCGCGCGCCGCACCGGGGCTTTGCCGAAGTTGCTGGTGTGACCGCCGAACCGGCGCTGGCTGATCTTGCCGTCATCCGTGCGGTCGAAGGGCAGGCCCATGTGTTCCAGTTCGATCACGGCGTCGATGGCTTCTTCCGTCAACACCTTGACCGCATTCTGATCCGCCAGATAGTCGCCGCCTTTGACCGTGTCATAGGCGTGCCACAGCGGGCTGTCTTCTTCCAGATTACCGAGCGCCGCGCCAATGCCGCCCTGCGCCGTGCCCGTGTGACTGCGGGTGGGATACAACTTGCTGATCACGGCGACTTTCGCGCCGCCTTTGGTGGCATACAGGGCAGCCATCAAGCCCGCGCCACCCGCCCCGACGATCAGCGCTTCGTATTGATGTGTCTTCATAGGATAACCTTTAACTCTGATCCCTAATGTCGTTCGCTTAAGTTAAAAGTTAAAAGTCGAAAGTTAAAAGTCAGCGTTGTGCCCTTTTAACCTTTAACTTTCAACTTTCGACAGGTCATTCGCCTACATGCAGCAGGCCGAGATTTTCGGCGGCTTGCGTCGCGGCGCGGACAGCATCCATTTCAATCGAGCCGATGAGCGCCAGACCGCCGACCGTGAGCAGCACCACCCCGGCGATGATGCACAGGATGACCGCCGCGCGGCGGAACAAAGCACTGCTCTGCGTGTAATCGGTCAGCACGTAGCGCAGACCGTTGAAGCCGTGCAGTGTCACCAGCGCCAGCAGCGCGATATCATAGATGCGCCACAGGGCGATGGGACCGAGCAGGTAACCCCAGCGCTCCGCCACATATTCCACCGCCGTGCCGGATTCGTTGATGCCGTTGGCGAGCGTGTTGGCCGCGTCGGCGACGATGGGCACACCGGCCACGCTTGCGCCAGCGACCGTAATGTCGAACACGCCCTGAATGATGTGCGCGATCGCCAGATGACCGAACACGAGCGGGACGATGATCAAACCGCTCAAGCGCATGAACGCCCACCAGAAGCGTTCAATCGGCGCGCCGGGGCCTTTGCTCACGCGCCCGGGCTTCTGATTGCCCGACACCAGACCGATCAAGGCGGAAGCGAGGATGGCGACAATCGCCGCGCCGGCAATGCCGACCGCGAATGGCAGTTGTTCCGCCAGCACTTCGGTGATGGGCAGCACCACGCGCCCGGACGAATAGAATTCGAGCACGTGCGTGAACATCAACAGGAAGACGGGAATGAGAATGATCACCGTGCCGCCGAGGACAAACCATGCGGCGCGCGCCTGATGCTTCCACAGAACCGGACGCGCATCAAAGATGGCGATGCGCAGACCGTTCAAAGCATGGTAAATCACTGCCGCCACGAGGCCGAATTCGCCGATGGTGAACAGCGGGCTCTGGTACGCGGCAATGGCTTTGACATACAGTTCCGGGTAGAAGACCGCCCACGACGTGTCGATGACGTGCAGTGTCAGGAATAGGACGACGCCTAACCCTGAAAGACGGTGGAGTACCCAACTCCACTGACCGATACCGCCGCGATACCGCAGCGTCTCCGTGACGGTGTAGACTAACGAGGTCAAGGTGAATAGCTCCTCATGAACAGTGGTATTTTTCGAGGTGGCGGCTTGTGGTCCAGCGATGCCGCCGAACGCGGCTTGCACTACGGCATGATATGCGGGGGATTATAGCACCTGCCTCAGTGAGAGCAAAAAACAAACCGCTCAATTTTCATTAAATTTAGTAAATTCTAAACGTTGTGAACGTATCTTTCGCTAGCACGACTTCCCCGTGAGCCTCACGGTACCGGAACCCCGCGGTTTTTCATGACATTTTTCACGGATTTTTCGTGAGTCCCCCGGTCTGGTTCATCCACAATCACCCTATAATGACTTAGGCACGAACCTGTATTTATCTAAAAGTGAATAGCTGGAAGAAAGCACATGAAACGACTCATTCTGCTCGTTACGCTGTTGCTCGTCCTCTTCGCTGCTACGGCCGTCCCCACCTTCGCGGATGGCAGTGTGTTTTTCAGCGGCACGCTCGATATTTCCAGTCCCGCCATGGTCGATCGCCCGGACTACTGCGGTGGTCTGTCCGGGGGCTCTGGCCCGTTCTACTACACCACGCAAACCGTCAATGTGGCCGACGCCGCCGGGTGGGGTTTCTACGATTTCTACAGTTGGGTGGACATCGTCGTCATCATCTACCCCGAAGGCGGGTTTGATCCGTTGAATCCGCTGGCCAACTGCGTCGCTGTGCTGGACGAGGCCGATCAAGGGCTGCCGCTCGCACCGGGGAACTATACGTTTGTGACCACCAGCTACAGCGATGGCGACTCGGGCGAGTATGAGTTCGCCTTCGGCTATCCCGGTCTGGCTGCCGGGGTGGTTGGTTGGATATCCTGCCGGATGGTCGCCCCGACGATGATGGCAACGGCTGCACGCAGATCGCGAATGATCCCGACGGTTATCTCTACGATTATGAGGAATTTACGCCGGAGATCAGCGGGGTTTACACCTACTATGATCTCTACGAAGAAGAAGAAACGATCGACATCTGGTTCAGCATCTATCAGGGGGGCTTTGAACCGGTCGACCCGCTGGCGAACTGCCTCGCCAACTTTGACGACGAAGGCCAGATCTATTTGCAGGCGGGCGTGACCTATACCATCATGATCTCCACGCTTGAACCCGGCGAGCCGTGTGGTTGCTATGGGGAGGGTTTTGCCTTCCTCTTCATGACGCTGGGCAGCGGCTCCGCTTCCGTCGATGCGTGCATTTACCCGCTGCCGACCAACGCGGTCGTGTACCAGATTCCGGCAGGCGCGCCCGTGTTCTACCAGCCGGATCTCGCGACGCAGCTCCCATGGGCGCTCCCGGCGGGGACGTGGTACATCACCGACTTCAGCGGCGACTTCGCGCACGTGTGGATCGCGTGTACTGGCCAGCAGATCTGGGTGCCGACCAACGCGGTGTATATCCCGCAGTAACGCGGTGTACGACCTGCAACTCGCCTCTCCGTGCGGAGAGGCGAGTTAGGGTGAGGTCAACAGACTCTCGATTTTGAAGTGATCTCCTGTGCAGTATGCCCGCTACGACGCATTGGAGCACGAATGCGCTTGCTCGACGTATTGACGCGCATCGTCGACGCTGCTGAATATATGGATGGCGTGCGGTTTACCGAGCACCGCGATCATGTGCACGGCTTGCTGCATGTGGGGTTCGCTGGCGACAAACAGCAGTTCTTTGACCTGAGGTAACTGTGAGGCTTCGGCGAATTCGACGCGCGCGGTCGTCCCAATGAACGAAACATGGCTGAGATCGATGAGCGCGGAGAACGTGGAGGGCTGCCCTTGCGCATAGCGCCGCAGCGAATTCATCCAGCGTCGCGCGTCATTCTTGTGGATTTCTCCGTACAGACCGACTGAAAACATCATGGCGCTTGCACTATCTAATCGATTTCATGTCTGTTTACCAATATAAACGAAAGAAGCGTAAATTTTAAGTTAAGATTTTCAAACAGAATCTACCAATTTTTATTTATACACAAGCTATATCGACGACCAAATGATCGCAGAGCGCCACGCCGCGGTGCATACGTGGTTTTTCGCGACCCCGCGCCTGACGGTTCCTCCTAACTGGAGGGCAACTCTCAAGTCTGTAGGCGCGACTCCCTCCGTATACTCGATAGTACACGGTCGGCGATTCGCTCAGGCAGCGGGAGTGACAGGCATGCACGTACTGGTCATTGGCGGCGCGGGGATGTTGGGACGCGCGCTCGCTCGTTTGCTCCACCAGGCAGGTCATCGGGTGACGAGCTTTGATTTGCTGCCCTGTCCGGACAGCGGCGTGACCTCACTGAGTGGCGATGTGCGTGATGCCAAAGCTTTGCTGGCCGCCTGCGCGGGCATGGACGCCGTGATCCAGACCGTAGCCTATGTCAATCAACTGCCCACGCGCCAACCGCTCATGTATGACATCAATGTGCTCGGCGTGCAGCAGACCATTGACGCGTGCCGGGCGAACCACGTACCGCGGCTCATCTACACGGGCTCGATTGACGCGGTGTTTGACGGCACGCCGATCCGCGATGGCGATGAAAGGCTGCCGTATCCGGCGCAGCATCTCGATTACTACAGCGAGACGAAAATGCTCGGCGAACAGGCAGTGATCGCCGCGAACAGCGAGCAGCTCGCCACCTGTTCGCTGCGCATGGCGGGGCTGTATGGCGAACACGACAAGCACCGTTTCCCGAATGTCATTCCCATGGTCGACCGCTCGGGGCGCTTTACACGCATCGGCGACGGGCGCGCGCGCTTCAATCACGTCTATATCGACAATGCGGCCTATGCGTTTGTGCTGGCCGTCGAACGCTTAGACATCGGCAGCCCGCTCGCCGGGCAGTGCTACTTCATCACCGACCACGCGCCGGATAATTTCTTCGATTTCTTCGAGCGCTACCTCACCGCGCTCAGCCTCACCTATCAGACGACCACGCTCCCGGCGGGCGCAGCCCAAATCCTCGCGCAAGGCAGCGAACTCACCTACAAGCTATCGGGCGGCAAGGGCAAGCCGCCCGTCCTCAGCCGCTACACCGTCGCCGCGACCAGCCGGGATTTCTGGTTCAATCACGACAAAGCCGCCCGCGATTTCGGCTATGCGCCGATCATCAGCGCGGACGACGCGTTCGAGCGCACGCTGGCCTGGGCGCGGGGGACGCTGATCAGCGGGCACTGACAACCGCCACTCCGCCGCCGACTTCTGCTCAACAGCCAGTTTCATATGCGTTATTCAGCATGACTTGATGCCGACGGTTAGGCAGGACTCATCTGATCGGGTATGATCGGCACTGGTGGTGAGAGCAGCGATCGGCACAGGCATGATTCCCGAAACGACCGTCATCGGCAACCGGTATCGACTTCACGAGCGCCTGGGCGCAGGGGGGATGGGCGCGGTCTTCCGCGCGGAAGACCGGCTGACGGGGCAGATGCTGGCGCTCAAGCGCGTTTCGCTGCCCGACGCCCCCGAAGAGGACACCCTCGATCATCTGCGCGTCGCGCTCTCGCATGAATTCCGCACGCTTGCCTCGCTGCGCCACCCCAACATCATCAGCGTGATCGATTATGGCTTCGACGCGCAGCGCTCGCCCTACTTCACAATGGATCTGCTGCGGGACGCGCGCACGCTGACCTCCGCCGGGCTCGGCGCCCCGCCGTCGGAGCAGGCGCGGCTGCTGGCGGAAACGCTGCGCGCGCTCGCTTACCTGCATCGGCGCGGCGTCATTCACCGCGACCTGAAGCCGGGGAATGTACTGGTTGAACCGAGCGGGCGCGTCAAAGTGCTGGATTTTGGCCTCGCGCTCGAAAAGAACATGCCGAACGACAATACCACCGGCATGACCGGGACGCTCGCCTACCTCGCGCCGGAATTGCTGACCGATTCTTCTCCGTCGATCCTCTCCGACCTGTATTCGGTCGGCGTGATGGCGTACGAGATGTTCGTCGGTCAGTTCCCGTATAACATGAAGAACGCCGCGCAGCTCATCAGCCAGATTTACAGCCACATCCCGGATGTCTCGCCGCTCCCCGAAAAGATCGGCGCGGTGCTGGCGCGGCTGCTGGTCAAAAAGCCGGAAGCCCGCTTCCAAACGGCGGATCACGCGCTGGCAGCGCTGGTCGAAGCGGTCACCGAGCCGCTGCCGCCGGAAAGCCTCGAAATCCGCGAAAGCTACATCCGCGCGTCGACCTTCGTCGGACGGGAAGAAGAAATGACGCTGCTCAGTCAGGCGCTCGACACCGCCTTTGGCGGAGTGGGATCAGCGTGGCTGGTCGGCGGCGAATCCGGCGTGGGCAAGTCGCGCCTGCTGGAAGAACTGCGCATTCAGGCGCTCGTCAAAGGGGCGCTGGTGCTGCGCGGGCAGCTTTCCCAACCGAGCACGCCCTATGAACTGTGGCGCGAAATAGTCCGCCGACTGGTGCTGAGCACGCCGCTCAGTGACTTGGAAGCGGGCGTGCTGCGCGCCATCGTGCCCGATATCGGCGCGCTGCTGGGGCGCACGCCGCCCGAAGCGCCGCCGCTCGATGGCCGCGCTTCGCATCAACGCCTCGTACTGACCATCGCCGACATGATTCTGCGCCAGGAGCAGCCCGTGCTGCTCCTGCTCGAAGATTTGCAGTGGGCGGAAGAAAGCTTCGACGTGCTGGAACAACTGCTGACCTTCGCCAGCGAACGGTCGTGGCTGATCATCGGTTCGTACCGCGACGACGAAGCGCCCAAACTGCCGGAACAGATCGCCGGGGCGCGCGTGGTCAAGCTGGCGCGGCTGAGCGACGCCGAGATCGCGACGCTCAGCGAGGCGATGCTCGGCGAAGCGGGTAAGCAGGAATTTGTGCTCGACCTGATCAAGAAAGAGACCGAGGGCAACACCTTCTTCATCACGGAAGTCGTGCGCGTGCTCCTCGACGAATCCGGCGGCATGAGTGAAGTCGGGCGCGCAACGCTGCCCAAGAGCGTAATCGCAGGCGGCATTCAGGATGTGGTGCGGCGGCGCATGCTGCGCGTGCCCGCGTGGGCGCGTCCGGCACTGCGGCAGGCGGCGGTGGCCGGGCGCGAGATCAACCTTAAGCTGCTGCCCGCGCTCGGCGTGACCGATGTCGAAGCGTGGCTGACCGCATGCGCTAATGCTGCGGTGATCGAGGTGGCGGATGGCGCGTGGCGCTTCGCGCACGATAAGCTGCGCCTGTTCCTGCTCAAAGAGATCGCGCCGGACGACTTCAAAACGATCAACCGCCAGATCGCCGAAGGCATCGAAGTGACCTATAAAGACGATCCGGCCTATGCCGAACGGCTGACCGAACACTGGCGGCAGGCGGGCGAACCGGGCAAGGCGTTCACGTATGCGCTGCGGGCGGGCGAATACCTCATCCGCTTGACGGCGGAATACGACCGCGCCGAACGGCTGCTGCATCTCGCGCTGCACTTCGACCTTGACCGAACCCGCGTATTCGCGCTGCTCGGCGAGGCCGCGCTGCGCCGCGGTCAGTTTGACCTGGCGATGGATCATTATCAGGTGGCGCTGGCGGGCGCGGACGCCCCCATGCGCACGCGCATCTACAACGGCCTGAGCGAAATCATGCGCCACAAAAGCGAATGGGAACTCGCGACGCAGTACGCGCAGCAAGCGCTCGATCTCGCGCGGCAGCAGACCGATATCGCCAACGAGGCCACCAGCCTGAGCAACATCGGCAGCGTGCTCGTCTTGCGCGGCGACTTCAAAGGCGCGAAAGAGGTCTACGAGCAGGCGCTGGCGATCCAAACGGAGCGCGGCGATCGGGCGGCGGTGCTCGGCAACCTTGGCATCACGCTCTACGGTCTGAGCGAATACCAGCCCGCGATCAAGCTGCAAGAGGAGAGCCTCGACCTCTACCGCGAGGTCGGCAACCGCCGCGGCATCGCGCTGACCTACAACCGCCTCGCGACCGCCTACTATCAATTGGGCGAATTCGACCGCGCGCGCAGTTACTACGAAGACAGCCTCGGCATCATGCGCGTGATCGGCGATCCGATTGGCATGTACGACTGCCTCAACAACCTCGGCATGCTGCACTATGGCCGCGGACGCTACGAAGAAGCGGAGACGCGCTTCGGCGAGGCGCTGCGCGTCTCCCGGCAGTTGGGCGACAGCATCCGCGCGGCGCGGGCGCTCAACAACCTCGGCGCGAGCCTCAAAGAACTGGGGCGCTACGGCGACGCCCGCGCCCACATGGAAGAAGCGATTAGCATCAATCGCGCGCGCAACGACGAACGTGAACTCGCTTATGCGCTCAACAGCCTTGGCGATTTGCTGGTGGCACAGGGACGGCACGCCAATGCGCGCGCCGCCTACGAAGAGAGTCTCGCGCTCGCTGTGCGGCTGGATGACCGTATCATCCGCTCGATTAATCTGGCGTCGCTCGGGCTGATTCACGCGCGCTTTGGCGGCTATCGCGCGGCTTATCTGGTTTTGGCGGAAGCGCTGCGGATCGCGCTGGACACGAAGACCAAGCCGCGGATGGCGCGTGTGCTGCTCAACACCGCGAGGGTGCTGCATCGGCAGGGGCGCGACCGCCGCGCGGCGGAGATCGGCGGGGTGATCGAAACGCTCGGCACGCTGGAAGGCGAGCACGACCCGACCTATCAACAGCTCAAGCAGGAGGTGCGCCGCGAAACCGAGTGGTGGAACAAAGGACGCGCCGCCGACCCGGAAACCGCGATTGCCACGCTCATCGCTGAATTGGAGGCGTGATCAGCGTGGCAGTTACTTGATCAAAGGTAGTGAGCGCTAACGGTTGATCAACTTCCAGAATTCATCATGGGCAATCTCGCGGAAGCCACTGGGATTTACGACCCAAGCACGACTCTGTCCATAGACCAACAAGCGCTCATGGCGTTCACTTTTGAGAATCTGCGCAACTTCCTTGAGCAGATAGTGATCGCGGGCTTCAAAGCGTCCTTTCACCTCAACCCATACCTTCAAATCGGGCAGGTGAAAATCGACCAGATAACCGCCGTCGCCCAAAGCTTCCGACTCATACACCCAGCGATAGCCTTTTTCCTCTAGCTGAGCTGCAAAGCGGATCTCCAATTGGGAACGCATTTGCACTCCTTTGAAGATCCCCGGGCGCGCCCCTGGACGTCGCCCCGCACCATGCGCTGGTAGTTCTGATTGCGCTATAGGGTCTTTGCCCTGAGCACGCAGTTTTTCCGCCCGTGCCGCCTGTTTTTCAGCTTCCTTCTGTTTGCGTCGTTCTGCGGCTAGGTACTCTTTCACCTGCTTGTTATGGCGATCAATTATTCTGTCATCGACCCAACAAGGATGAAACCCGGAACATGTCCATACAAGGTTCGGATGCTGCATTGGTTCAGCATTGAGCAGTACCAACACCTGATCAATCAAGTGCTTGAGGTTAGTCTGATACTCACGCTCACTGTCACTTTTCGCCCAGCTAGAGTCAATGCGCCAGAGGTTATGGGATAAAGAATTCCGTTCCCGTGCGCGCTTTCCGCGCTGTTGCAACATGTATCGAGGAATGGTTTCGAAACCTGGAGTGAAGATTTTAAGCTGACGCTTAAGCGAACGGCGAGCTCCCCTTGTGAACACGACAAAGAAGCTTCTTGAACTGAACTGTAGTCGTTCCGCAAGATTCTCTGTTGGAGGAACAAGCTTTATCGGATGATTCTTCAATTGGAGCGGCGTACACGTGATGTGGAGCGATGCTTGAGTGAACTTCCCTACCAATTCGCCAACCGCAAGCACACGTTCGCGACAGCCAATCAGATGAACTGCGTCATCAGGGATATCAAGTGAGGTTGTATAAACCTCAGTTTTTGGGAGCGAGGCCAAGTCAGGCGAGTCTGTGAAAGTGAACGTGATCTTCATCTAGGTTTAGGCTGACTCCGCCACATCCTGGTCAGCCGCGGCGAGATTAATCGCCGTGGGAATCACTTTTGTCTCCATAATTTCCCATGAAGGATGACGCTGTTTGAGCATAGCCACAGCCGCTTGATGATCAGGCAGATCCAGACCGCGCGCCGTGTAACGGATCGCATATGACCAAGCGGCAGTGACCAACGCAGCATCGGTCGGTTTCGGGGTGATCACAACATAGAAGAAATTGGTAACTTTGCCATAAGGTTGCAACATGAAAATACGATCCATGAGGTTGAGTGCTCCATCAAAGGCTTCGCTTTACTCCTATACATATTAATATGCTTTTGAAGCTTGTTCCGTAAATGAGCAAGAATAAACTCTAGTCAGCCTCATTACCGAATTGGAGGCGTGATCAGCGTGGCAGCTTACCCCAGACGAGCTTATCGGTGAGGATGCGGATCGTCATGGGGCGATCCACGCTGATCTGACACGAAAGCCGCGGATAGCCGCCCGCCTTCGCCAGTTTGTCATGCCAGTGGATCGGCTCGGGTTCATCCGCCTCGAACTGCACGCCGCAGGTCGCGCACAGGCCGCGCCCGCCGCAGTTGACTGACCGCGTGACCGCGCCATAGGGAGAAATGCCAGCTTCCAGCAGCGCGCGCCGCAAATTCGCGCCCGCAGGCACGGATAAGCGGCGCGTTTCGTCGTCGATCAGAATGGTGAGTTCGTGCGTGTGCGTCATGGAATCCAGTCTGCGCTCAACAATAGCCAGCAGCGGACACGCGGTTGCGCATCCCTACCCATATTGATTGTCACAGGATAGCGGATTTACCCGCCCAAACCAATCAGCACCCGCATGTAGGGTGCGGAGGTCGGACGCAAGCCCAATTCTTCCGGCTCGACGCTGAGATCACCTTGCCACCCGCCCGCGGGCTGCCACTGCCAGCCGATCTGCGCGCCGATCATCGGGCGGAACGAACGGCTGAAGGGGATGCGGACTTCGAGACCGACGCCCGCGACGAGGTTCGCGCCGCCCGAGCCTAGACTCACGCCGCGCGACGTGTTGTTCTTGGGGCGCACACTGACGCCGGAACCGCGCCCGCCCACACCCACCAGCGGATACACGCGCAGCCACGCGGAATCGATGAGCAGCCAACCGAACACGCCGAAGCCCCCGCCCGAGCCCACGCTGCTGATCAAGTAGGCGTCTTCCGCCGTGCTGCCGCCGCCTTCGCCCTGACCGCCAACCACCAGTCGCCCGATTTGACTGTAGCCACCACCGCCGATGGCCACGTTCAGGTCACTGTCCGGCGCGGGGTAGCCGTGCTGGCGCAGCCCACTGCCCATCGCGACATAGTCTTCGAAGCCATTACTGCCCACCGCGAGGTAGCCGGTCACGCCGGAACGCTTAGTTTTGGTTGTCAGGAGCAGTTTGATCAAGCCCTTGATGATGGTGAACGCGAGCATAGCAACTCCTTGTGATTTTTGGAACAAGTGTAACGCGCTCTCGTTCCTGTGCCAATTTGTAGTATCCTTAAGGGGTGATGGAGAGGGCGTAAGACAATGGACATTCTTGGTGTTGGTGGTTGGGAACTGCTCGCGATCCTGCTAATTATGGTAGTTGTGGCTGGCCCGAAACGCATGATCGCGTGGTCGTATCAATTAGGGCGCTACGTCGGGGTCATCCGCAAAATGTGGGTCGAAACCGCCAAGCAGTTGCAAAAGGAATTCGATGCGGCGGGGGTGGATGTCAAAGTTCCGCAGGAACTCCCCACGCGTCAGAGCATCGCCAAAGAGATCGGGCGCGCCGCCGCCCCGCTCACCAAGCCGCTCGAAGAGACGATGCAAGAGCTCAAGGTCACCGCCGCCGATGTGCGCCAGCCGCTCACGCCGCTCAAGCCCGCGGATATCAAAGCCCCCGCGCCCAAATCGATCAGCGCCCCGCCGCCACCCGCCGAAGCGAATGGCAACGGCACGGGCAGCAGCGCCGATTTCGGCACATGGTCCAGCGGCGACAGCGAACAGCAATAAGCCGTTCCTCAACTGATAAGTAAAAACGGACGAGAAGCCTCTCGTCCGTTTTGTGTTACTCAAGTTGTGCGAACGCCCACGGGCGCCGGATCTCAGCCCGCTGCGAGCTGAATGACCTGCCCCGTGCCCGGTTCGCTGTAGGCCGCGTTCAGCGTGACATACAGCACGCCATTCGCATCCTGCGCGATGTCATAGGGGAAGTTGAGGTCGGTGACCAAGTCGGTGATGACACCATCCGGGGAAATGGCCACGACCCTGCCCGAATTCGGTACCCAACCAGTATCGCTCACGCCCGACGACATCTGTACCGCGTAGACCGTCCCATCCGCCGCGACGAACACATCGGTGACCGCCGTCAGATCGTTGTAGGTTTCAACCAGCGCGCCATCCACCCACTTTTCGACGCGCGCCGTGCCCTGGTCAAACGGGAAGGCCGACAGGAAGCTCACGTACACGCTGCCATCGTCCGCCACATCAACCGCGGTCGGCACGGGCAGATCTTCCCACGCTTTGACCAACTGCACGCCATCGGCTTCCGTCCAGCTCAGCAGCGAATTGCCGCTCGAATCGGCGATGTAGACCGTGCCATCGGGCGCGATCGCCATGTCGTTCGGGTTCGATACGACTTCGTCGCTATCGGGGTTATTCTCCGCTTCGAACGCGCCAAGATCGACGAAAGCGATTTCTTCCAGAGTCTCGCGATCATAGGCGACGATCCCGCTGGTATGGGTCGCATCATCATCATCGTCCGCGCCGAGCGAGAGCAGCACCCAGATCGCATCTTCGGTGACGGCCACATCTGCCGCGCCGATGATGCTCTGGAAGTAGCCCATGCTCATGAGGCCGCCGATCAATTCGCTCGGTTCTTCCGCGCCCTGCTCAAGCGTCCATACGCCGCTGGAGTAACCATAGGCCACCGGGCCAAAATCGCCGGGCGCTTCCTGATCGCCCCCGTTGCCCGCATCGACGACATAGAGCGTGCCCGCGTCATCAAAGTAGATCTGCGCGGGTTTTCAGGCCATCGACGATCACGTTGTCTTCCTGCGCGAAGACAGAGGTCGCCACGACCAACAGAGAGAGCAGTAGTACCAGTGCGAAAACTTTACGCATAGATTTCCTCCAAACAAGCGTTATCTCAACGAGTTTAACGCCGAGATCATTCTTGGTAGATGTTAGGACTTCGTGAGAGAAGGCTGACAAACTGCTGGCTATTACCGACGAGCCCGTTATATATGACGATGGGATTATGGATAAACTTGTAGAGAGAGACCGATTGAGTAGGTTAGAGACGACTGCCGCCCCCGCCCCCATTTCGCTTGCTTGCTGCCTTAGCAACCAGCTCTTTTGGACACCTCGCTGCGCACGGCTTTTACCCGAACGCTTATCCGTTACGGATGTTGCTCTGTGGGAAACGGTGAGAAATGGACTGGCACACGAACGCAATTTTCTACGAACTGTATGTACGCGCTTTCAGTGATGGCAATGGGGATGGTCACGGTGACTTCACGGGGCTGCGGCAGAAACTAGATTATTTGCAGTGGCTGGGCGTCGACTGCATCTGGCTGCTGCCGATCAACCAGTCGCCGCTCAAAGACGACGGTTATGACGTCTCCAGCTACTATGGTATCCACCCAACGTATGGTCAGCTTGAAGATTTCACCATGACGCTGGAGGAGATTCACCGCCGGGGGATGAAACTGATCGTCGACATGGTGATGAACCACACCTCCGACCAGCACCCGTGGTTTCAGGAGGCGCGCCGCACCAAAGATTCGCCCATGCGTGACTTCTACGTGTGGTCGGACGACACGGAGAAATACAAAGAGGCGCGCATCATCTTTATCGACACGGAAGGCTCCAACTGGGCTTACAGCGCGACCACCGGCGAATACTACTGGCATCGCTTCTACAGCAGCCAGCCCGACCTGAACTACGATAACCCACGCGTCCAGGACGAGATGTTAAAGGCTATTAAGTTCTGGCTCGACCTCGGCGTGGATGGTTTCCGTTTGGACGCCGTACCCTACCTCTATGAACGCGAGGGCACGAACAGCGAAAACCTTCCGGAAACGCACGTTTTTCTGAAGAAAGTGCGCCAGTTCGTCGACGCGCATTACTCGGACCGTCTGCTGCTGGCAGAAGCCAATCAATGGCCGCAGGATTTGCTGCCGTATTTCGGGGATGGCGACGAACTCCACATGTGCTTCCATTTCCCGATCATGCCGCGTCTGTATATGGCCATCGCGAAAGGGGATCGCACCCCCGTACGCGGCATCTGGGCGAACACGCCCGAAATTCCCGAGGACGGTCAGTGGGCGACATTCCTGCGCAATCACGACGAACTCACACTGGAAATGGTCACGCCGGAGGAGCGTGAATTCCTGTGGAATTACTACTCACCGGATCACCGCGCGCGCCTCAATCTCGGCATTCGCCGCCGCCTCGCGCCGCTCATGGGCAACGACCGCCGCAAGATCGAGCTGATGCATTCGCTGCTCTTTACCATGCCCGGCGCGCCCGTCATGTATTACGGCGACGAGATCGGTATGGGCGACAATATCAACCTGCCTGACCGCAACGGCGTACGCACGCCCATGCAGTGGGAAGACGCGCCGCACGCGGGGTTTTCTAACACGCAGTCCGACGCGCTCTACGCGGATGTCATCCGCGACCCGATCTATGGCTTCCAAAACGTCAATGTCGTGGCGCAGCAGGCCGATCAGACTTCGCTCCTGCACACCGTCCGCCACATGCTCCTGATGCGTAAGGCATTGCCGTTCCTCGCCAAAGGTAAGCTGACCTGGCTGGAAGACACACCACTTTCGTCACTGTCGTACTGGCGCAATACGCCGGACGGACGCCTGCTCGCGCTGCATAATCTGGCGGATGAACCGCTCACGATCAATCTACCGGAATGGGATACACTCGAGAATGTGTTACAGCCTGATGTGGCGGTGACATCGGAGTTCACCCTGCCGCCGTATGGCTATGGGTGGCTGCGCCCGAAAGCGTAGTCCTGCAGGGATGCGGGGCTGCGCGTCCGTCAAAAACATGGATTGCCGCGGATGTCCAAACGGGCGTCCCTACATAGATGATGGAAAGATAGCATGAATACCATGAGTTTTGATTTTCAATCCCGGCGGTCGATGGTGGTGGGGCGACGCGGCATGGTCGCCACGAGTAACCCGCTGGCCTCGCAGGCCGGGCTGGCGATTTTGCGCGCGGGTGCCAACGCTGCCGATGCGGCCATCGCCGCCGCCGCCGTCCTCAATGTGACCGAGTCGGCTTCGACCGGGATCGGCGGGGACTGCTTCGCGCTGTTCTACGACGCCAAAACCAAACAGGTCATGGCGTTGAATGGCAGCGGTCGCTCACCGGGTCAGCTCACCGCCGACTATCTGCGCTCACGCGGCCTCAGCGAGATCCCAATTCGCTCGCCGCATGCGATCAGCGTGCCGGGAGCGGCGGCGGGCTGGGAAGATCTGCTGAAGCGGCATGGCTCGATGTCGCTTGCCGATGTACTGCGCGATGCGATTCACTATGCTGAAGACGGCTTCCCCGTGCATCCGGTTTTTGGATCCGGGTGGAAACGCGCCGAGTCGTTCCTGCAGACCAGTCCACACACCGAAGATTACTTACCCGATGGCCGTTCCCCGGAGGTCGGCCAGATCGTCAAGCTGCCGGGCTTAGCGCGGACGCTGCGCGCGGTCGCGGAAGGCGGCGCGGCCGCTTTCTATACCGGGCCGATCGCCGACGCGATTGTCCGGACGGTGCAGGAACAGGGCGGCGTCCTGACGCACGACGACCTGAAGAAGCACCGCTCGACGTGGGACGAAGCGATCTCGACGATGTATCGCGGCGTGCGCGTGTACGAATGTCCGCCCAACGGGCAGGGGATCGCCGCGCTGCAAGCCATGAATATCGCCGGGGAATTCCAGCTCTCCGGGCTGGCATGGGATTCACCCGAGCGCCTGCATCTGATGGTCGAAGCGATGCGCCTCGCCTTTGCCGACGCGCGCCAATACGTCGCGGACATGGCGACCAACCCCGCGCCGCTCGACTGGCTGCTCAGTGACGCCTATGCCGCCGAACGCCGTAAACTGATCCACCCCAACAGCGCGATGCAGCCGCCGGAATACGGTCGTCCGATCCGCTCGTCGGATACGGTCTACCTCAGTGTAGTCGATGGTTACGGCAACGCCTGCTCGTTCATCAACAGCCTGTATACGGGTTTCGGCACGGGGATCGTCGCGCAGGGGACCGGCGTGTTCCTGCAAAGTCGCGGCGCGCTGTTCTCGCTGGAAGCGGGGCACCCCAACGAACTCGCGCCCAACAAGCGCCCGTATCACACGATCATCCCTGCCATGGCGACCCGCGACGGCGACCTGTGGGCGTCGTTCGGCGTGATGGGCGGCTTCATGCAGCCGCAGGGACATTTTCAGGTGATCAGCGCCATGCTCGACGATGGACTGAACCCGCAAGAGGCGTTGAATCGCCCGCGCTGGTGTCTGGAAGACGGCACGGGCGGCAGCGTGCTCGCGCTGGAGGACGGCATCCCGGTCAAGACGATGGCGCGCCTCGCCGAGCTGGGACATCGCGTGCGCCCGGTGTGCGGCAGCGGTCGCGGCCTGTTCGGCGACGGGCAGATCATCCGCGCGGAGGGCGGCGTGCTCTTCGGCGGCAGCGATCCGCGCAAAGACGGTCTCACGGCCGCGTTTTAAAGGGCATTAACCACAGAGACCACCGAGGAAAAGCATAAAAAGACATTGAACCGCAGAGAACGCGGAGAGCGCAGAGAGAACGATCAAGGTTTGTCCTCTGCGGTCTTTGCGCCCTCTGCGGTTTGATTTTCTGTTTTATCCTCTGCGTTCTCTGCGGTTCATTTTTTGATTCCCAACCTTTTGCCCGGCTGGCGGATAGTAGAGGGTGAGTCGACTCAACGTTTATCCGTAAGGAAGGGATTGTGGAGCCAGCGGTTCAGCTTGAAGATGAGCAGGCGGCGATCACCCGCTTGAGGCGCGGGGATGTGCGGGCGCTGGATGTGCTCGTGCTGCGCTATCAGGTCGAAGTGACGCGGGCGGCGTTCCTGATCACCCGCGACCGCGGCGCGGCGGAAGATGCGGCGCAGAGCGTCTTCGTGCGGCTGATCGAGCGCATCCACCAGTACGATCCACGCCGCCCGTTCGCGCCCTATCTGGTGCGCTGCGTCGTCCACGAGGCGATCAAGATCGCGCAGAAACGCGAACGTGATCTCTCGATGGACGCGGGCGACGACGGCGTGACACTGGCGGATCTGCTGCCGGATTGGACGAGCGATCCGGCGGGCGAATTCGAACGCGATGAAGTGCGCCGCGCCGTGTGGTCAGCCATGGGGCAACTGCCGCCTAAACAGCGCGCGGTCGCCGTGCTGCGCTTCTACCTCGAATGGAGCGAAGCCGACATCGCCGCCGCCTTGAGCGTGCCCGTCGGTACCGTCAAATGGCGGCTGCATGACGCGCGTTCCCGCCTGCAAAAACTGCTCGCTCCGGTCATGAGCGCGGCGCTCACCGCGTGGTTGGGGGTGTAACATGACCGACCTGAAAAACCGCCTCATCACGCAATCCCTCCACGAAACTGCCCATGAGGAGATACCCGATACCATGAATTTACTACCGGAGATTCATTCGCAGTTAGCCGGGGTGCGCCGCCGTTCACGCAGCCTCTCCCTGCTGATCGTCGTCGTGCTGATGTTCGCCGTCAGCACGACCGTGTTTGCCATCGTCAGCAGTCAGATCGGCGATCCGGGGCTGGAAGGCGCGCGCGCCAACAACCTGATCACCGACGTCAACCAGACGCAGACCATCGACGGCGTGACCGTCAAATTGGAATGGGCGTATGCCGATGCCCAGCGCATCGCCTTCGGCTACAGCGTCACCGCGCCGGAAGAAAACATCTACTACAACACGACCGATCTGCGCCTGTATGACGATGCGAACAGCTTCGTCGCTGATGGCGGCGGCGGCGGGGGTGGTGGCGGGGGCGTGGGGCGCGAATCGCAGTACATGACCAGCTATAACATCACCTTTGCCGACGATGCCCCGGAAGAGCTGGTCATGCACATCGACCTGACGCTTCTGCCCGTGGAGCAGATGGAAGTGGGGATCAGCGGCTTTGGCGGCGGATCCGGGGGGGGTGGCGGCGGTGCCACCGCTGGCGGCGCAGTGATCCCGCCGGGAGCGGTAGAGAACACGCCGGAAGTGGGTGACAGCTTGCCGAGCGTTGGCCCCTTCGAATTTACGTTCACGCTGCCGCATTATCCGGAGATCAGCGTAGAGACGGAGCAAACGGTCGAGTCGAACGATGTCACGCTCACGCTCAAGTCAGTGAGGGTTGTCCCGTCAATGACGGTCGCCGAAGTCTGCTACACCCTGCCCGATGACCGCGATTGGAGCCCGGTGCTCACGCTGCGCGCGGGCGACGCTGACACCGCCGTTGCCGGTTGGGGACTCAACGCGCTGCCCACGCCGGAAGACCGGGAACGCTGCGTAACCTATGAGTTCTACGCGCCCTACGACTACACGCCCACCACGTTCACCTTCTCGGCCAGCGAACTGCGCACGTCCGCGAGCTACACGCCAGAACGCGCTGAAGCCTTCCGCCAACTGCTCGGCGAGCAGGGCGTCGAGGTGACAATCACGCTGGCGAATGGGGAAGGCTTCGGCTACGAGATTACGGATCAGCCAGAGGGGGATGTCGGCCAACTGATTCAGACGGCCATGGAGACCGCCTTCAGTGATCACTACGCCGGGGAGTGGACATTCACGGTCGAGATCCCCGGCCTAGAAAACTAGCCTCACCCCAACCCCTCTCCCGGGGGAGAGGGGCTTCAACACCGCACAGCTTCTCCCCCTCTCCGCTCGGAGAGGGGGTTAGGGGGTGAGGCTAACTTACTGCACCATGAAACCGGGCAGACCGCTGACCGGCGTGCCCGGCGTCGTCCAGATCAGATTCCAGGCTGCGCCGGAGTTCTCCGACTGCCCGGTGAACAGCGTCTGCACCTGATCGCCGACGCGGTACTCCAGCACCATCGTGTTGCCGACCTCCGGACCGGACGCGTACAGGTAGACGTAGCCGCCGGGGGCGCTGGCCACCTGCGAAAAGCCGGTCGTCGTGGCGAGTTCGGTCACATTGCCGGAGCGATCCAACGCGATCCAGCGCAGGTCGTTGGATTCGCTCGGGTTAGTCTCGTCAAACGGTTCGAGCAGGGAGAGCGCCAACCGCTGCCCATCCTCGATGAACTCAGTGTCGGCCAAAATCCAATCCGGGCTGTGATAGATCGTCACGACTTCGCCCGCCGCATCGCGCATGCGCACGACATTGCTCGCGGGAATCGGGCCGCCGGGGTTGCCGACCGGGAGCGTCGGGTCGTTGTCCAGCCACACGACATCGGTGCCGCTCACCGACAAGCCCCAACGCCACCAGTCGTCGAACGGCTGCAGCGCGGACGAGTTCAGATCCCACAGGAACGCGGGTTCAATCGGCGCGCCTTCTGACCCCCAGATCACACCCGTGAAGATCACCTGATTGTTGTCGAAGTAGCGCACGTCTGGCATGATGGCGAAGTCGTTGAGCAGGCCAAGGTTGGTCGCGTCGGGGTCGAGCGGACTCATGGACGCCATGAGACTGCCGCTGTCCGCGTCGAGGATATGCAGTTCCCAGATCGGGCGCGACACATCGGCGTTCGGGTCACCGCCGAAGTAGTTGACCGTGCCCACTGTCAGCATCGAGTTATCCGCGCTGTATTCCAGCCAGCAGCCGAGCGTCTGCCCGACCGTCTGCTGATAGAGCGGCATGCCGTTCGTCGCATCGACCACGTTGAGCGTCGCCACGGAGTTCGCCTGGCTGTAGTCAAGCGCGCAGTAGGCCAACGTGTTGCCGTCACTAGTGAAAGCGGTATCCGCTTCACCGAGGAACGCGCCTTCCGGCAGATTCAGCGGGATCGCCGTTTGCGTCCCGTCGAGACCGACGCGCACCAGTTCGCGCGTCACGCTGTTGAACAGATACGCCGACCAATTCGCCTGCGCGGACACAGCGCCGACCGCCAGCAGAAGCGCCAAGCTCAGAGCCAGCCATTTCAACCCACGCATACAACCTCCTGAACGAGAAAATAGTTTATGGGAAGAGTTTACAGTGGACAGTTTACAGTTCACAGTCAAAATCACTGACTCATCGACTGCATGGCAACGACGCGCCCGCATCTGGCTCCCCTCCCTGAATTCGGGGTGGGGTGAGAAACAGCGGACGCGATCAAGAGGGTGTCTAAAAAGCACACAGTCATCCTGATTAGAGAGGTTTATGTAGGGACAAGGCATGCCTTGTCCTCTGTATCCCTCTCTAGAAATTAGGACGAGGCATGCCTCGTCCCTACCAATGACACCCTTATTGGACGCCCTCTCAATCGCGCCCCTCCGAGAAAACGGCGCTTGGGTAGGGACGCAATTCATTGTGTCCGCTGGCCCCAAAAACGACTTCAGGTCGTCTAGCATGTCTCGACCCGGTTGGGTGGGCGAAGCGCGATTCGTACGGTCAACTGTGAACTGACAACTTCAAACCGTATTTCTAACCGCCTTCCAGCAGCGATTTTTGCGTCGGCAGGCGATGTTTCGCCAGTTCTTTGAGCCAGCGTCCGGAATCGGCTTTGCGCCTGTCGTTCGCCTTCTCGAACAGCTCGTTCGCGGCGAACATGCGCTCGGCGGCGCTGGCAAATTCGCCGCGCTGATAATGCGTCAGCGCCAGATAGTAGAGCGTTTCCGGGCGGTCAGTTTTGGCGTGATAAGCCTTCGTGAAGTGTTCGAGCGCTTCGTCCCATTTCTTCTGCTTGTAGGCGATGGCGCCGCGCCCATAGTGCGCCAGCATCTCATAGGGGAACAGGCGCAGCGCCTCGACGAAGTCGGCTTCCGCCTGCTCGTACTCGGCATCTTCGAGGAAGAGCAGTCCGCGCGCCGCGTAGTATTCGCTGTTACCCGGCAGCGCGTCGATGGCCTTGCCTAGTTGATCCTCGGCGTTATCGAGATCGCCCTTTTTGTAGAAGTCGAGCGCTTGCTTATAGGCTTCGTCCGCTTCGTAGCGCGTCAGCCCCAGCCGCTGATTAAGTCGTGGCATACCGTCCCTCCCGTCAGGTATACTATATTACAGAATGTCGTACATTTCGACCAATAGACATCTGAATTTGGACAAAAAACATGGATTTTGAACTGAATCAGGAACAAAAGATGTGGCAGCGCATCGTGCGCGAGTTTTGCGAATCCGAAGTCAAACCCCACGCCGCCGAAGTCGACGAAACCGGGCAGATCCACTGGGACGCGATCCGCAAAATGAAAGACATCGGCTTGAACAGCCTCGAAGTACCGGAAGCGCTCGGCGGCACAGAAGTCGATACGATCAGCATTGTGATTGCTATGGAAGAACTCGGGCGCGCGTGCGGCTCGACGGCGCTTTCGCTGGCGGCGCACAACGGCCTCGGCTGCGCGCCGATCAAACGCTGGGGCACACCCGCACAGCATGAACAGTGGTTCCCATCGCTGATCTCCGGCGAGGTGCTCGGCGCGCTGGCGCTGACCGAACCCAATGCCGGGTCGGATCTGCTCAATGGCGTGCAGACGTTCGCGCGGCGCGCGGGCGACGAGTGGGTGATCGACGGGTCGAAGGCGTGGATCACCAACGCGGGCATCGCGCCGGTGATCACGGTGTTGTGCCGCACCGACAAAGATGCAGGCGCGCGCGGCTTCAGCATGCTGCTGGTCGATACCAAGTCGCCGGGACTGACCATTCACCCGCCGGAGAAGAAGATGGGTTTGAAGGGCTCGCCTACGCACATGCTCAGCTTGGACGGCGTGCGTGTCCCTGCCGATGCGGTGCTCGGTGAAGTCGGGCGCGGCTTCCATCAGACGATGGCGACGCTCGACAACGGGCGCATCGGCATTGGCGCGTTGAGCATCGGGCTGGCGCAGGCCGCCTTCGAAGAGGGGGTCAAGTACGCGCAGCAGCGCCGCGCCTTCGGCAAGCCGATCAGCGAGCATCAGGCGATTCAGTGGATGATCGCGGATGCCGCGCTGGAGATCGATGCCGCCCGCCTGCTGGTCTATCGCTCTGCATGGCTCAAAGATCAGGGCAAAGACTTCACGAAACAGGCGGCGATGGGCAAGCTCATGGCGACCGAGGTCGCGGAGCGCGTGTGCAAGAACGCCATTCAGATTCACGGCAGCTACGGCTACAGCCGCGAATTCCCGGTCGAGCGCATCTATCGCGATCAGCGCCTGATGAGCATCGGCGAAGGCACGAGCGAAATTCAGCGCATGGTGATCGCGCGGCGCGTGCTGCAGGAGTTTTCGTAGACTTGTAAGGCGGTTGTTTATTATTCGGCTGTCCCGACGTTTGTAGCCGAACGGTCCATAGGTGCCCAGTTTCGACCTCTCTATACTCGCGGGGAACACATACGAGGGGGTGACGGATGGGACAGACCGTGCTTGTTACGGGGGCAACCGGTTTTACCGGTGGGCATTTGGCGCGCCGTTTGATCGCGGACGGGCAGACGGTGCGGTTGCTCGTCCGGCGACCCGTCGCGGAGTTTGCGTCCGCCGAGAGCGTGATCGGCGATGTGCGCGACAAGGACGCCGTCCGACAGGCCATGCAGGGCATCGATACGGTCTACCATATCGCGGCGCTCTACCGTCAGACCAATGTCTCTGACCAGGAGATGCGCGATATCAACGCGTGTGGCACACAGAATCTGCTGGAGGCGGCGACCGAAGCGGGCATCCGGCGCTTTGTCCACTGTTCGACGGTCGGCGTGCATGGCGACTGCAAGGACATCCCCACGACCGAAGATTCGCCCTACAATCCCGGCGATATCTATCAGGAAACCAAGCTGGAAGGCGAGGAGATCGCGCAGCGCTTCCGTGACCGTCTGCCCGTGGTCATCTTTCGTCCGGCGGGCATCTACGGCCCCGGCGATCTGCGCTTTCGCAAGCTGTTCAAGGGGATCAAAACCGGGCGCTTCGCCATGATCGGCTCCGGCGAAACGCTCTACCAGATGGTGTACATTGACGATCTGGTCGACGGTATTCTGCTGTGTGGATCGCAGCACGACGCGGTCGGGCGCATCTATATTCTCGCGGGGCACGAAACGGTCACGCTGAACACGCTGGTCGAGCTCATCGCCGACGTGCTGCACGTCCCCACGCCGCGCCTGCATATCCCGCTCGCGCCCGTTTATGCGGCCGCATTCGCGGTCGAAATGGCGTTCAAGCCGCTCAAGATTGAGCCGCCGCTGTTCCGGCGCCGCATCGACTTCTTCCGCAAGGCGCGCGCTTTCGATATCTCGCGGGCGATGAATGAGTTGGGATTCGCCCCGCAGGTCAATCTGCGTGAAGGGCTGCGGCGCACCGCCGACTGGTACACCGCCAACGGGTATCTGTGAGCGGACAGCGCCGCTCTTCGTCAAGACGTTAGTGATGCATCCCTACGAAGCATATTTCTCCTCAGATTTACGCCTCGATGCACCCAAATGCAATAACTGTCCCCCGTCCCTCTCCTTTCGGAGAGGGACGGGGGTAAACTCAGTATTCGTGAGGTGAGTCCCCGTCCCCGCCTTCCCATGTCTGTCTGTGCATTCTCACCGAAAAACAGGGGGCGGACTTGTGGACTACCAGATTTGCAAGTTGTCGCACATTTAATTATGATCGCGCATTCATAGTAGTAGATGAGCTGCGATTGTGAGGGGTGTCATGGTGTACGCGCCCGATTTCGATTTTACGAAAGTCAACGCGCTGGCGGTTGAAGATGATGCTGGCGGTATGGCGATTATTGGCGTCATGATGCGCCATTTGGGGATCAAGTCCTACATCAACACCACGGGCGAAGGCGTGGTCGAACTGGCGCGGGCGATGAAGCCGATCCCGGATATTGTGTTCCTCGATCTCAACCTGCCCATGACGAGCGGCTATGACGTCATTAAGCAGATTCGTGCCGACGAGAAGCTCAAGAAAGTGCTGGTGATCGCCGTCACCGCACAGGACGCCGACGTGGAAATTCCTAAGTGCCGCGCCGCGGGCTTTGATGGTTACATCGGCAAGCCGATCAGCCGATCACGCTTCCCGCGCCAACTGCGGCGCATCCTCTCCGGTGAACCTGTCTGGGAAACGTACTAAGTGCAACCACAGGGAAAAGTTGGCCTAGACTAGCGAGAGGAGGAGTGGTTTCATGCATTCATCCTCTCCCCGCAAAGCGCCAAACAAATTCAAGCACTTGACGCTGTCTATCGGCATAGCAAGGCGGGCCGGTTATGACAGCGGGAGTATGTGCGCGGGCACGTCCGAGACAACCAGCAGGCCGAACAACTGGCCGCGTACCAGTCATCCACCAGCACCTATACTGTAGTGAGAAAGGTGTCCAAGTCCATACTTGCTCTCTGTTGGCGCTTGAGAGCATACCGACCTTGGATACTTTCGCCTGTTGTGGACAAGCCTAGAAGATCATCTGCTAACCACGGATGCGCAGAAGCGCGTCCCTACAAGAGGACGATTGTTACAAGTGTCCCGTCTTCAGTCTTTTCGGCGAGGGATCGGGGGTGAGGCTGAGTATTTTCACCAATTATGAAATAGCCGAATGCTTTGTCCCTACAAAAGCCCGGAACAACTTATCTTTCAGCTAATCGCTAACGGCTAACCGCTCCCCTAGCAATTCGTGCAGTGGTGATCGTCCACGAAGACGCTGACTTCGCGCCCATTCTGCCACGTCACCAAGCGCTGACCGTACAACTGCGAGAGCGTTTCGGCGGTCAGCACATGCTGCGGTTCACCGTAGGCGATCAGCGTGCGCTTGAGCGCCAACACCTTGGGGAAGCGTCCGAAGGTCAGATCGAGGTCGTGGGTGGAGAGCAGGATTGTCAGTCCGTCACGGTTGAGGCGGTCAAGCACGGCCATCAGGTCGGCCTGCGCGCCCGAATCCACGCCGCTGAACGGTTCGTCGAGGATGAGCACTTCGGCATCCTGCGCCAGCGCCCGCGCAATGAACGCCCGCCGCCGCTGACCGCCGCTCAGTTCACCGATCTGGCGATGCTGAAAGTCGCTCATGCCAACACGCGCCAGCGCCTGATCGACAATGCGCTGATGCTCGCGCTTCGGCGGTTTGAACCAGCCAATTCGGCGCGCGCAGCCCATCATGACCACATCACGCACGCTGACCGGGAACGTCCAATCGACCGCCTCATGCTGCGCCACATAGCCGATGTGTTCGCGCGGCACGTTCAGCTCGAATGTGCCGGAGGACGGGCGCAGCAGCCCGAGCAGCGCCTTGATCAGCGTGGATTTGCCCGCGCCGTTCGGCCCGATGATCGCTACCTGATCGCCGCGTTCGATGCGAAAGCTCACGTCTTCCAGCGCGGTGTCGTCACCTTCATAGTTGACGGTGAGGTTGCGCGCTTCGATCAACGCGGGGTGCGCGCGTTCCTGCGAAATCTGGATGACTGCGGGTCGTTCAAACACTGCCATTGCTCTTGCCTTCATCGGGATGCTATTCAGGGCATCCCATGCTTTATCATAAACGAGCGGACGCGATAAATCGCGTCCCTACGGCCTAACCCCAACCCCTCAACCACAAACGGGGCGAGGGCAAAACGATGACTCTGCTGTCTCCCCTCCCTGAATTCGGGGAGGGGCCGGGGGTGGGGTGAGGCTAACTCAGTGCGTCGACAATCGTGTGAGTGTTGGCGCGCATCATGTCGATATAAGTGGGCGCATCCGCCCCAAGCGCATCGCTGTACAGCGTCGTCACCACCGTGACGCCCGCTTCCTGCGCGATCAGTTCGGCGATTTGCGGCGTGGTCGTGTTCTCGGCGAAGATCGCCGGGACGCCTTCCGTCCGCACCAGTTCGATCAGCGCGGCGAGCTCCTGCGGCGCGACTTCTGCCCCAGTGGCGCTGCCCGGCAGCACGGTCGCGGCGACTTCAAAGCCATAGGCATGCGCATAGTAGCCCATAAACTCGTGATTCGTGATTAAGACGCGCTGATCCTCGGGAATCGTACTCACCGCGGTCTGAATTTCAACCTGCAATGCATCCAATTCGGCGATGTAAGCGTCGGCGTTCGCGCGATAGGTCGCAGCATTCGCGGGATCAAATTCGGCGAAGGCGTCGGCGAGATTGTTCGTCCAGATGACCGCGTTGGCGACATCGTGCCACACATGCGGGTCACACGCGCCGTGATCATGCTCGTCTTCGGCGCCAGCTTCGTCTTCATGTTCGTGGGCTGCGCATTCCAGATCGAGACCCAGCGCGCCGAGATGCTCGTCCACGTGATCAGCTTCGGGCGTTGCGCTTTCGTCAGCATGTTCGTGTTCGCCATACGGGAGGATCTCGACGCCATTGGAGGCGACGACGACCGGGATATTTTCGCCCACTGTGGTCAGCAGATCGGCGAGGAAGGCTTCGTAGCCCGCGCCGACCGACAGCAGCAGATCGGCCTGCGCGACGAGCACCGCGTCGCTCGTGGACGGCTCGAAGGCATGGGGATCGGTATCGGCGGGGATGAGTGCGGCGACGGTAAAGGCGTCTCCGGCGACATTCTGCGCGACATCCGCGAGGATCGTCGTGGTCGCGACGACGTTGATTGGGTCTTGCGCGCGGATCACCCCTACAGAAAACGTCAGAATCAGAGGTAAAATGAGTAGTACACGACGACGCATTGTTTTCCCTGTTGTAATTGATACGGTGTCTCAAGTGATACGGTATCTCAGTTAGGTTAATTTGTCAAGGAAGAAGGCGCGATGTCAGAGGAGATTCTCAGCCCCCGTATGCAGCGACTGCGCGACGCGGGCTACAAACTCACGCACGCCCGCATCACCGTGCTGAACGCGCTGGAACGCGGCGGAGGTCACATGACCTCCACCGAACTGCTCGATCAGGTCGAGGCGCTCGATTCCAGCATCGGTCGCGCCAGCGTCTTCCGCGCGCTGGATCTGTTCACGCGCCTGTCGCTGGTGCGCCCAACGTACATTGACAGCAGCGTCACGCCGACGTATGTGCTCATGCCGGACGGCCACCATCATCACATCATCTGCACGCAGTGCAGCCGCGTGATCGAATTTGAGGACTGCGGCCTCGGCGCGCTCACCCACACGCTGGAAGAACGCCTCGGCGTGCGTCTGACCGGGCATCTGCTCGAATTCTACGGTCTGTGCAGCACCTGCAAAGATCAGCCCGTGCGCGAGGAATAAGCCCGCCGATCCGGTGTTTGACGTAGGGGCGCACCTGTGTGTGCGCCCTGCTCATGGGGCAGACACACAGGTCTGCCCCTACAGAGACGCTCCCCCGACGTAAAAAGGACGAGAACGAACCTATGCATATCGCTTTCAACGGCTGGTTCTGGGATCAGCCGAACACGGGCAGCGGACAATATCTGCGGCGGCTGCTGCACGCCCTGCGCCGGGTCGCGCCTGATCTGCAGATGACGCTCGTGCTGCCGCCAGGACTGACCAGCGCCGACGATCTCCCCGCCGATGTCAGCCTGATCACTACGACGGGCAGCCGGGGCAACCTCGGCAAAGTGCGCTTTGAGCAGCAGACCTTCCCGCAGATGGCGGGACGCTGCGGCGCCGACATCGCGCATGTGCCCTACTGGGGGACGCCGCTCTCGTCACCGATCCCATTGATCACCAGCATCCTCGACGTGATCCCTCTGGTCATGCCGGAGTATTCTCCCGGCTGGCGTGGACGCCTGTACACGTCGCTCGTCAGCGCGGCGGGGCGCGGTTCAGCGCACGTGATCACCATCAGCGATGCGGCGAAAGCCGACATCGTCCAATACCTGAACATCCCGGCGGAGAAGATCACCACGACCTACCTCGCCGCCGACGAGCAGTACAACCCGCGCATGGGCGCGGAGCACGACCCGGAAGTGCGCGCCAAGTACAACCTGCCGGATCGCTATGTGCTGTACCTCGGCGGCTTTGACGTGCGCAAGCGCGTCGATCAACTGCTGCTGGCCTACACCTATGTCATCGAAGCGGAGGGCGGCGAGGTGCCGCTGGTGATCGCCGGGCGCGAGCCACAGTGGGGATCGCTCATGTTCCCTGATTTGCGTAAGTACATTGCTGAACTCGGCATCGGCGAGTGGGTGCAGGGGCTCGGTTATGTGGACGAGGCCGACAAGCCCGCAATTTATCGCATGGCGGACGTGTTCGCCTTCCCAACGGTCTACGAGGGCTTTTGCCTGCCCGTGCTGGAAGCGATGGCGTGCGGCACGCCGGTAGTGGCGAACGAGATCCCCGTGCTGGAAGAAGTCACGGGCGACGGCGCGTTCCTGACGACCAAAGGCGACGCGCGCAAAATGGCAGGCGCGATTATTGCGCTGCTGGAGCAGGAGCCGCTGCGCGAAACGCAGATCACTCGCGGGCTGTCACAGGCGACGCGCTACAGTTGGCGCAAGACCGCCCGCGAAACGCTGGCGGTGTATGAGCGCGTCGCAGATGGTGTAAAATAAGCTTCATAGTCTCGTGAGGTAGAACAATGGTCGCGAATGTGCGTATCCGCGCCGATGAATTTGGCGCCGAAACGACACATGTGGAACCATCGACGGAGAGGTCCGACGACGCCAACGGATTGCATCAGGCGATCTGGGTTCCATCTACGCTGCGTTCACATTCCTATCGGCCTTACCGCCTCGCGCCGACAGGCATTCAGTTTGAGTGCCTGGGAGATATCTTCTGGGTGAGCCCGAAAAACCACCGTCAGGGGATGGGCGCATCTGGCAGGGCGCGCCATCGTCGGATCATCTCCCGCAATGCGCGGGACCGGGATGGATATCACTTGTACGAGGGAACGGTGTATCATCGAACCGGAAGCCGCTTACATTGAGGTCCGTTTGGAAGCGGACAAGTTTGAGCGCGTTGGTTTCTTCGGCAAAGGCGAAACGCTGACCTCGCCGACGCTCAACTATACGCCGATCAGCATGGACGCGGTGTTCGGGTAAATTCAACCTCACCCCCGCCGATTGACCTCACCCCGTTTCGCTGCGCTCAACCGCCCCTCTCCAGAGGGCGAGGGGCAAAAGCGCGGCGCAAGCAGGGTGAGGTTTTCATGCTATACTCGCTAACATCAGCACACCTCGATGGGAGCGCCGCGCATGACCCAGCAAGTCCACAACACGGTCTTCATCAGCTACCGCCGCAGCACCAGCAGCTACCTCGCCCGCGCCATCTACATGGATTTGAAGCAGCATGGCTACGACGTGTTCATGGACGTGCAGAGCATCGACGCCGGGCAGTTTGACGAGATTATCCTCCGGCAAATCGAAGCGCGCGCATTTCCTGCTGCTATGCACGCCCGGCACCTTTGACCGCATCAACGACCCCGGCGACTGGCTGCGCCGCGAGATCGAACATGCCATGCTGCATAAACGCAATATCGTGCCGATTCTGGCGAGCGACTTCAAGTTTGACGCCGCCATCACGCAGCGCTTCACAGGCAAACTGGCGGAACTGCCGCGCTATAACGCGCTCAACGCGCCGCACGACTACTTTGAAGAAGCGCTAGAACGGTTACGCATGCGTTTCTTGAACCTGCCTGTCAGTGTGATGATAGCGGTAACCCCCGCCACCGATGTGAAGTTGGTTGCGGCCAAACAGGCCGAAATAGAAAACTTACAACGCGCTTCAGTTGAACGACTAAGTGCCTCCGAGCATTATGCCCGTGGAATTGATAGGCAGAATCTTCAAGACATTGATGGAGCAATAGCGGACTTTAGTGCGGCGATACAACTTGAACCTCGATACGCAAATGCTTATCTCATGCGATCAAGCGCCTATCTTGAGAAGAAAGACTTTAAGAATGCAATAGCAGATATCACTACAGTGATTCACCTCAGCCCTAAAAATGTAAAAGCTCATTATGCGCGCGGAATAATACTACGGGACAATGGGGAGTTTGCTCTTGCTCTTGCTGATTTTAAACGATATTTGGAACTCACTAAGGATGAACCGGTTTCAGACACCAGATTTGAAGTAGAGTTTCAGGTGTACCAACTTACAAAGAAACTAGGACTTCAATAGATTCGCTAGGCGCGATGAAACAGGACGAGGCGCGCCCCGTCCCTTCGATAGCCCCCTAACGCTTACTTCCCGTCGAAGGCGTCCTGCAAGGCTTGCATGTCGAGCTTCTTCATCGTGAACATGGCCTGCATCGCGCGGTTGATGCCTTCGGTATTGCCCGTCGACATCATCTCGTCAAAGCCCTTCGGCACGACCTGCCACGACAGCCCGTACTTGTCCTTCAACCAACCGCACATGCTCTCTTCGCCGCCGTCCGCGGTGAGCTTGTCCCAGAAGTAGTCGACCTCCGCCTGATCCGCGCAGTTGATCAGCAGCGAAATCGCCTCGGTGAACTTGAATTCCGGCCCGCCGTTGAGCGCCGTGAAGCGCTGCCCATCCAGCTCAAAATCGACGGTCAGCACTTCGCCCGCCGGGCGCGGCCCCGCTTCGGTGTAATGCGAGATGTTCACAATGCGCGAATTCTTGAACAGCGAACAGTAAAAGCGCGCCGCTGCTTCCGCCTGCGTGTCAAACCACAGGTTGGTGACGATCTTCTGCATGGGACTCTCTCCTCACATTCGTGTGCTGCTCCATGTCGAACCGGGAATGATTTGTGAACAGGTGTTCCAGATCAACCTCACCCTGCTCGCTGCGCGAGCCGTCCCTCTCCATGGGGAGAGGGACATGTGCCGACTTGCCGTTGTACGTCTCTACGCAAATGCGTTCCCGTAATTCAGATCGATTAGGCACGGCGAGCAATGTCGGCTCCCCTCCCTGAATTCGGGGAGGGGCCGGGGGTGGGGTGGATATAGTCAAATCGTCTCCCCTACCGCCAGTTCGATGCCTTTGGGCACGGGATAGGGATCGTTCGTCGCCCACGTGAACGTCTGCGTGTCTTCCACATACGCGAAGCCGGACCGCTTGAAGAAGTCGAGCGTGGGCTTGTTCTTGGCAGTCGGGCGGTAGACGGCGACCACCTCGCGCAGACCAAGGCTCCGCGCATAGTCGACCGCCACCGCCAGCATCGTCTCTTCGACCTTGCGCCCCATCACGCGGCAGCTCAGCACGTAATCGACGATGCGCCCGCGGTCGCCTTCGACTTCCAGACTGATGATTCCCGTCAGGCCGAGATCGCCGAATTTGTCGGTCACGCTGACCGTCCACAGGCGGTGATTGGGCTCATGCGCCCACGCCATGAGGTCGGCGTCGCCCATGCGCCGCGTGGACAGATTGAGCTGATTCGTCTTGTTGAACAACTGCGCGGTGCGCGGCAGCGTGCTCGCGTTGAGCGGCGCGACTTCCACGCGCACGCCGAGCGTTTGCAGCCAATCATCCAGCGACCCAATCTCCGTTTTGAGCGCGGTGCGCTGGCGGTCGGTCACATACATTTTGGTGCGCTCGGCGTCCTCTGCCGTGAGCGTCGGCGCGTCGAACACGCCGAGGCTGAGCAGCGTCTTGACGTAGAGCATCGGGTCTTCGGGCAGCTCCGGCACCAGCACATCCGGCAGCATGTCGCGCACGCGCGCCCGTTCCGCCGGGTTATCGTCGAGGAAGACGACCGAGTCGAAGCCGAGGTTCAGTTCCGTCACCAGATCGGCGACGTTCTGCGCCTTGTCCTGCCAGTTGATGCGCCAGCCCGCGAAGTCGTCCAGCGTCAGCACCATTTCGGGATGCTGGCGGATGGCGTCGAACGCGACATTCTCCTCATTCTTGCTGACCACGCCGAGCACGATGCCGCGCCGCGTCAGCGCCTTGAGAGCGCGCTGAAAGTCGACATACGCTTCGCCCGTCGCGTCGTGCCCGCCGAGACTGAGGTTCTCCCAGCCGATGTCGCCGACCACGCCGCCCCACAGCGTATTGTCGAGGTCGAGCACGATCAGCTTTTTGCGCTTGCCAGAAATGCCGACCAGCGCCGATTTGATCGTCTTGACGGCCTCTTTGAACACATCATTGCCGAAGGCGACCTTTGCCATATACCAGAATTTCGGCTGGTACGGCATGCGGCTGCGTTCAATCCACTTTTGCGTGTTGAGCAGGTAGACATTCGGCACGTCGCGCAGATATTCCGCGAGCCGCAGATTCATGCGCATGAGCGTGTTGGCTACGCCGATCCCGTCGCGCATATCCAGCAGGCCAAGGCCGTCGACCCACGTTGGCACAACCCACGTCGGGATGAACACCGCTTTGACGCGCGTGGACGTGACCGCGATCAACGCGGCGAACTGCTCGACTTCGGCGAGAATTTGATCGAGTGACACCTGCTCGAAGTCGAGCAGGCGCTTGAACGAGGCGATCACGCCGTCGGGGCGCGTCCAGATGACGGCGACATCCGGGCGGGCCAGCCAGGTGTCGTGGTCGGGATTCATCAGGATTTGCGCGACCTGCCCGTAGGGCGGCGCGGCGGCTTCCACCTGCGGGGTGGAGTCGTCATTGCTCAGGTAGTTGGCAAAGTTGCCGAGGTTAAAATCGCCGATCAATGCGGCGTGAAACCGTTGGGTGTCCAAATCTCTTCCCCCCCAGGATAAATTGCGTGGTTAACGTAGGAGCGCAGCGATAACCTCACCCCAGCCCCTCTCCGTGGGGAGAGGGGTGTACGGAGATTCTGCAGTCTCCCTCCCTGAATTCGGAGGCGTGGGGCCTGGGGTGACGTCGAAATTGCCGCAGCTTAAAACGCCTCGTCGCTGCTGGTCTCGCCTTCGATCAGGGGTTCGATATATTCGGTCAGCGTGGCGACCGTGCGAAACGGGTTGGCCTCCGACGCGGTGGCGACTTTGTCGGCAATGTTGACCGCGAGGCCGAACTCATCTTCGATGCTTTCTTCGACCGCGAGGATCAGGTTGACGAAGCCGAGCGAGTCGAGCACGCCGGACTTCGCGTAGAGCACCGTGTCGGGCGTTTTGCTCAGGCGTTTATCCGCCGGGAGCTGCTGGTTGAGCTCGTCAATCGCCGCGTAGATCGCGTTCAGAATGCGCGCAGTTTGGTCAATCATCATGGTTAGTCTCCTTTTTCGCGCGGCAGCATGACGAGCCGCTGATTGGGGACGACCACCGTCTGCGCGGGGATATCTTCGCGGATGACCGCACCCGCGCCGATCACGCTGCCGTGCCCAATGTGCACGCCATCCTGAATCAGCGCGCCCGCACCGATCCACACATCATCTTCGATGACAGTTGCGCCCTTGGAATACAACCCCTGCTTGACGATGGGGGTATCCGCATCGTCGGTGTTGTAGCGACCGCCGCCAAAATAGCACTGGCCGGAAATAAGAACATGGCTGCCGATGAAAATCCCGCCGACCGACGCAATTTGCGTCTGGCTGCCGATGGTAGCGTGATCCCCAATCGAGATCGTCCCGCCTTTGCACTGAATGATGGTGCTGCGCGCGACGAGCACATGATTACCAATGACGATGCCCGCCTCACCGCCGCCTTTCGCGTCGAGCAGACAGTTGTCGTCGATGGCGACCTGACTGCCCACACTGATCTTATTGGGGTGGCGCAGCACAATGTTGCGCCCCCACATCACATCCGCGCCCATCGACCGGAAGATCGACGGGTAGACGGCCTTTCTCAGCCCCAATCCGAGCGCGCCGGGCAGCCAACTGAGCAATGAGGCCGCCATTTCATAGCGCAAGATCGCCCTCAGATCACTGCTGCCAACGTAGAAGTTGCCGTAGCGCTGGAGCGCCGACGTGCTGGCCTGAATATCCTGCAGCACCTGCTCTTTGGGAACGGCACGTTCCCCTTGCGTCGTTAGCATTGATGTCTCCCTAACTAGGCGATGGCTGCTTCTCGCCGAAACTGCTTGTGCAGATAGAACACACCACCCAGCAGCGCCGTACTCAATGTGATCAGGCGGATGGTGAGCATGGCCGATAACCCGACCGAAGCCGGAACGCCGATCAGCGGGAAGAGCAGCACGAACGCCCATTCCTGCAAACCGATGCCATTGAAGGACAGCGGCACAATCGCCACCACCATCGTCAAGGGGATGATCGTCGCCACGTCCAGCAGGCTGATCGGCTGGTGAAAGGCGAGCGCTGTCAGCCACGAATACACAATCGCGCCCGCGTTGAACAGCAGCGACCACCACAACGCCCGCAGCAGCGCGCGCGGTTGGTTCTGGTAACGATAGAGCGACGTTTGGAACTTGCCGAACTTGGCGAGGTACTTGTGCAGCGGCTTGGGCAGCACCCGCTCGAACCAAACGATCAGCCGCTTGTCGACGGCTAACCAGACGATCATGATCAGCCCGAACGTCACTCCCAGCACCGCCAGCGTGAGCAGCGGGTTTTCCACGAGGGCGATGCGTGTGACCAGCGCGATCACCGCGAAGATCACGAGCACCATGAACCCCGTCAGCCGCTCGACAAACACCGCCGCCAGACTGGTCGCCGGGTCATGGGTGGTCTTGCCGATCTCATAGGCGCGGACGAAATCACCGCCGACGTTGGAGGGCAGAAAGTGATTGAAGAAAACGCCGATGTGATACACCCGGAACAGATAGAAGAAGGGCACGCGGTATCGCTGCGCCCGCAGCAATCCCTGCAGCTTGAACACGCCGGGCAGGTTGAGCAGTTGTGCCCACAGGAACGCGAGCAGGATGAAGAGTGGATTGGCATTCCGCACTGCGGTGATCAGTTCGTCGAGGCCAACTGATGAAATCACCAGATACATCAACAGCACCGTGAGGCTGATAGACACGATGGTCAGCAGTTGTTTGCGCAAAAGCTGGTTGTCCTCTTCTCCAGAGCTCACACCGGGGATGCGCGTGAGTCACGTACAATTAACGTCTGTTAGGGATAAAACAGACGAAGTCGCCAGGAGGCTAGAAGGTGAGGGGGACTGCTCTAGGAATAGATCGATGTGCGTTCACCTTATCCCTAACTCACGTTCGATTACATTGGAAACAATATAACTTTAGGCCTTACACCTCCCTATCAGCCGACCTTGATTCGCCGTCTGCTGCCTAAGCGATCCGTGAGTGCCCCGTAGGCTCGCTTTTGCGCGCCTTGACAATGAGCATGTAGCCGCTGGCGGGGACGAGCGCGTCGAGCTGGCTGAACACCCACACCACCGGATAAATGAGCGAATACAGCCGGAACATTGACTTGTTCGCCTTGAGGTCGCTGCTCGTGACGACCAGCCCCTTCTCGCTGTGGCCGCCGCCTTTCAGCGTGGTGACGGCAAAGACGATCAGCGTGTCGATGAGTTCAGAGAAGAATTTGGAATAGGTGTGGGCCGATTCGACGATGAAGCGGTCGCCGAGCAACCTCTGGAGATCGTCAAGCGTGTAGCCGGGGCGCAGATGCCCGTGTTTCTCGTCGGTTTGCCCCAACCGGAAGCGCAAAAGGCGCAGCGCAGTGCTTTTATGATGCGGCACGTTGATGATCAGCCAGCCGCCCGGCTTGAGCGTACGGTGCAGTTCGTCGACGAAACGGCGGTCATCCGGGATATGTTCGAGGAAGTCGATGATCGCTACGCGGTCAAAGGTTTGGTCGGGGAACGGCAGCGCCTCCCCGCTGATCTGATAGACTTCGTCGCCCACCAGCTCACGAATCGCGTTCACCGTCTGCGGGTTGAGGTCGGCGCTCGACCAGTCGCCGCCCTGCTGCCGCAGCAAGTAGCTGATCACACCGTTATCTGAGCCCACATCCAGACAACGCCGCCCGGCGAAGTCGCCTAACAGCGCGGTCACTTCCCGGTACTTGCGGCGCTTGAGCACCGATTTATTGAAGAGCTGCAGCGCCCACTCGGGCGCGGTTTTTGTCACCTGCATCTGTTACTCCCAAACTGTGAGTGGGCATTCGAAAATCTGTCATTTTTGCTGCTGTAGGGGGAAGACATGCGGGCAATTCAGAATCGGTGTTTTGTCTACCCACGCCTACTGTTTTGGCGTCTTTCGTACACTGGCTTAAGTAGGTTCTCGAAACAAATCCACGAATGGATGTAGGGGCGCACCTGTGTGTGCGCCCGAAACCGGGTAGACACATAGGTCTACCCCTACATTGGGACTTTCGAGTGCCTACTTTAGTGCTCCGTCCGGCAACTGATTGCAGAAAAGGAAGCGCTTTTTCGTAGGGGCGCACGGCCGTGCGCCCCTACAAATCCATATTCGACCTTTTACCGGATGAAGCATTTAGGAGAAGAGTCGGGAGTAAGGTTGCGTATGTCCTATGCGGTCACCAGCGGTAGTGCGCCTGCACTGCGTCGATTTCGCGCAGCACACGCTCATTCGTCCAACCGAGTTCCGACTGCATCACCCGCGCGGCAAACCGCAAATACGACTCACTCGGCGGTGCAACCGACCCGAGTTCCGTGCGGCGGAGCACGACATCCGCCAGCGTCTGCGCCATCTCATGCTTGACCGCGTACCGAATCTCCGCGCGCAGCACCGCCAGCGCTTCGGGCAGCTCCGCGCGCTCAACATAGCGCAGCACGTTGGGATACTCGGTGCCGTAGTTCAGCACCAACCGCTTGATAGTGTCTGGGCGCAGTCCAAGTGGATTGCGCGCGCTCTGCTCGGCCAGAAACTGATCGAACGAGGCGAACGCGCCCCCGTAGAGCGGCGTCACGGCAGACACCGAGGGCGGGCTCGACCGTTCCAGACTCTTGAACAGCAGATCGACCGCCTGCTGCGCGACGCCGCGCGCTGTGGTGTACTTGACGCCCTCCACACTGATCAGGCCGCGCCCGCTGTCGCTGATGCGCGGATGCGTGCTCAGCTTGACCTCCCCGCGCATGTCCACACCGTCGATCGGCAGCAGACCACGATGCACGAAAGTCACATCGTCAGGCGTCAGGCAGGCGGCTGGCAGCGCGCTGTTGACCGCCGCCAGCAGCCCGTTGATGTCGCGCTCCGTCACGCGCAGGGTGGCCGGGTCGCCGACGTGCAGCGCGTAATCCGTGCCGATCAGCGAGTGACCACGCCATGGGGAGACAAAGTACAGCCGACCAGCGCCCGACACACCGACCGCGTGCGTCTTGAACAGCGGCCGCGTGATCACATTGATGGCTTTCGCCAGCCGGGGCGGCGGCGGGTCCGCGTGCAGCCACCCGTTGACGACGCTCGTCCACGCGCCCGCCGTGTTGATCACCCGCTGCGCGCGGATCTCGAACACATCACCCGTAAAGCGATCCCGCGCCCGCACGCCGCGCACCCGCCCGTCCGCACACACCAAGCCGACCGCTTCGACATAGTTCGCCACCGCCGCGCCGATATTCTCCGCCGTGCGCACAAACGCCAGCGTCAACCGTTCGGTGTTGTACGCCTGCGCATCGTAGAAGACGCAGCCGCCGTTCAAGCCGTCCGGGTTGATGCCCGGCGCAAGCGCCAGCGTTTCCGCCCGGCTGATCATGTGCGCGTTGGGAACATGCTTGGCGGCGTCCAGCCCGCGGTTGCGGTCGAAGCTCAGCGCGTCATTCACGCGAATGGCGACGCTCATGGCCTCGCGACCTTTCACGCCGTGACCATAGGTCGGCACGAGCACGGGCAGCACATGCACGAGGTAAGGCGCGATGCGTAACAGCGTGGTCCGCTCGTGGATGGAGTGGCGCATGCGTCGGAAATCGGCGCTTTGCAGGTAGCGCAGCCCGCCGTGAATCGTCTTGAGACTGTTCGCCGAAGCGCCGCCGCCGAAGTCACCGCGCTCGATGAGCGCTACGCTCAGCCCACGCAAGGCCGCTTCCCACGCCACCGTCGCGCCATAAATGCCGCCGCCAATGATCACGACGTCGTAGGTAGTCGCTGCCAGATTGACGAGATCGCGCTTCATGCCGCTCCTCGCAGTCCGCTGGCCTGTTCCATCTCGGCCAGCAGATCAGTGATCGTCTGGTAGAAGGTCTGATAGTTGTATTTGGTCGCGATCAACTGCGCACCCGCCGCGCCGATCTGGTCGCGTAAGGCCGCGTTCGCTGCAAGGCGCAGCAGACCATCAGCATAGGCGCGCGGCAGCGGGTCGGTCAGCACCGCCGACTGCGGCGTCAGCACCTGCGTGTGCGTCCACAAATTCGTCGCCAGAATCGGCTTGCCGCTCTCCAGATACGAGTAGAGCTTCATCGGCGTGTTGCTGCCCTTGATGCGCGGGGAAAGCAGCAGATCGGCTTGCGTCAGGTACGCCGAGAGCAGCGCGACGGGCTGCGGGCCGAGAAAATGCACGCGCTCGGCAATTCCCAAATCGCGGCTGATGGTCGTGTAGCGCTCGATATCAGCGGGCTTGCCGCCGATGATGACGAGGTCGAGATCGGCGGCATCCTGTGCCGCCAGCCAGAAGCTTTCCAGCAGCAGATCAATGCCCTGATACGCTTCGAGGTTGCCGACGTACATGGCGATGGGTCCGGTCAGCCCGTACTTAGCGCGCACGTCGATCACGGGAACAGCGCACACCTCGGCGGGCATCGGCACATCGTAGAGCACGGCGATCTTCTTCGCGCCCCAGCGCACGGCATCGTCGCGCAGCGCGTCACACACGGGCACGACTGCCTCTGCCCCGCGAATCATGATGCCTTCCAATCCGCGAAACACGGGCAGCAGCGGCTTCAAGACGCCGATCTTCTCGGTCAACTGGCCGGAGAGCGACGAATCCATGTCGTACAGGTACGGAATGCGATACAGCCGCCGGATCGCGTAGGCGATGAACGCCGCCTCTTCGACCGCGTGCACGTAGTCGTAGCCGCCGCGCGCCGCCATGCGCAGCGCCTGCGGCAGCATGAGCGCATCACAGGCCAGCTTCTTCGGCGAAAAGCCGGGGCGGATGTTCTTCAGCCAAGGCAGCGCGGGGATGCGATGCAGCGTCACACCCGGCAGCGCGATATCTGCGCCTTCGTGAAAGGTGATCACGTCGACCTGATCGCCGCGCTGCGACAAGACCTCTAGCAGCAGCTTGATCGCGATCGGCGTGCCGCGCTCCTGATAGAACGGCTGCGGCGCAAGCAGGAGAATTTTCATCCTGCCCCCTCGCGGATCATTTTGAGGATCACGGGTGAGCCCCAACGCTGGGTCAACCCGAAGCCGCGGGCCACGCGCTCCATGCGCTCCGAAACGGTCGGCACTTGCAGTTTCCGATGCACCACCATCGGCACGAAGTACTGCGCGTAGCTCTCACCATAGATGAAGCAGTGCTCGCGAAAGGCGCGCAGCAGGTCAGCGCGGCGATAGTTCGTATAGTGGCGGGTGTTGCCTTCCAACTGCTTCTTGAAGTTGAAGAAGAGCGGCACAAAAGCATTTACGCTGTTGACTTCGGGATAGTCGAGGATGACGGCCTTTTCGGCCACGCGGCACAGTTCGCTGATGAAGCGTTCCCATTGGGTGACGTGGGGCAGCAGCCGGTAGCTGATGACCACGCCAAACGCTTTGTCAGGGTATGGTAAGTTGAGTATATCGCCCACTTCAAACGAGCAGCGGCGCGCATCAATGTAGGGCTGAATGCGCTGAGCGCAGATCGGGTCGCTGCCCACCACGGTTACATCGAATCCACCCGCGATCAATGCCCCGGTGATCTGCCCATGCCCCCCGCCCACATCCAGCACGGTCGCGCCGGGATACGGTGCGAGCATGCGCAGGGTCGCCTGTTCTTGAACGCTCAGGAACCACCTGCCCACGCCGCCCGCAAACCGTGTCGCATACCCGTCCGACGACGTTTCGATATCTGCTGTTTCTGTAAATTCGGCCAGGGTTATCATTTTTTGGTTTCCCAGGTATTGTGTGTTGCTCTCACAATACGGTCTGGTTCCTTGCGCTGAACTTACGACAACAACGAACACCGATTTCAGGCGAGAATTACAACTTAAGAACGTTTCCCAATCCGTGCTGACAGTTTCATGTTTAGGTTTATGTAAGGCGTAATATAGACAATCTGCCCATCGGTAAGCCCTGCGCTTGAAAGGTGAACCATGACGCAGACTGCTGAAAACCTGAGCAAAATCTATGCCTATCAACCGGAACGGTTCCAAACCCCCAGTTCCGAAACCAACCCGCGCCTGTCTGTCGTTATCCCGCTGTACAACGAAGTCGATAACATCCCGCCGTTGTACCACGAACTCAGTACAGCGCTCGATGCGCTCGGCGACACGTATGAAGTCATCGTGGTGGATGACGGCAGCAATGACGGCAGTTTTATCGAATTACGCAAACTGTTTGAAACCGACCCGCACTGGCGGGTCATTCGCTTCCGCCGCAATTTCGGGCAGACTGCCGGATTGATGGCTGGATTTGAGGCGGCGCGCGGCGAGTATGTGATCACGCTGGACGCCGATTTGCAGAACGATCCGCAGGATATTCCCAAGCTGATCGCCAAGGCGGACGAGGGTTACGACATCGTGAGCGGTTGGCGCATGGAACGCAAAGAACCGTTCTTCAGCCGCCGCCTGCCCTCGATGCTCGCGAACCGGCTGATCTCGCGCTCGACGGGCGTCGCCCTGCACGACTACGGGTGCACGCTCAAGGTGTACCGCGCGGACATCGCCAAGCACATCCGCCTGTACGGCGAACTGCACCGCTTCATCCCGGCGATTGCCAGCGGCCTCGGCGTACAGCTCGCCGAAGTCCCGGTCAGCGACCGCGCGCGGCGCTTCGGCAAGAGCAAATACGGCATCATGCGCACGTTCAAAGTGATGCTCGACCTCATTACGGTGATCTTTTTTCTGAGCTTCTCGACGCGCCCGCTGCACGTGTTCGGCGGCATCGGCCTTGTGACCGGGGCAGTCGGCGTGTTGATCGGCGTGTACCTCGCATTTGTGCGCCTGATCCTGCAGCAGGGCATCGGCGACCGGCCGCTGCTGCTGCTCTCGATGCTGCTCATCATCCTTGGCGTGCAAATCACGGGGACGGGGCTGGTCGCGGAATTTGTGATGCGCGCCTATCACGAGCCACAAGGCCGCAAGATCTACGTGGTGCGCGAAGAACTCGATCACGAACCCGGCGCACAAACAGAAACCGCCTAACACACGCGGCAACTCTCCACAATCTCTCATGACCGGGCGCAGCCAACTGCGCCCTTTTTGTTGGCAGGTGGCCTCCCGCTCCAAAAAGAAGTCGAGGATGCATCTGTAGGGCAAGGCCTGAGGCTATTTCACAATTAGCGAAAATACTCAACCTCACCCTGCTTGCTGCGTAAGCCGTCCCTCTCCGTGGGGAGAGGGACGGGATCTGCCGTGCTTTTGCCCCTCGCCCTCTGGAGAGGGGCGGTTGAGCAAAGCGAAACAGGGTGAGGTTAGACTACATACCGATTCTGAAATCGCCGCTTACCGCGCCCGCTAACGGGAGGGGCAAGCCCCTCCCCTACAGGCGGTTCGCTTGGATTGGACTGTCGCCCTCTCCGTAAAGAGAAGAGGGGACAAGGGTGCGGTTGAAAACAGCGTGGCGTTTTAGCGTTACATCTTGGCCTGATTTTGCGCTTGTTCCCGTTGGCGCACATCGCCGATGACCTTGGCGGGTACGCCCGCGACAATCGCGTAATCCGGGACATCTTTGGTGACGACCGCGCCCGCGCCGATCAGCGCGAACTTTCCGACGGTTACGCCGCCCAGAATCGTCGCGTTGGAGCCGATGCCCACGCCTTCTTTTATCAGCGTGGGGGCCAGCGTCCAATCGTCGCCGCGCTTGAGCTCCCCGGCGGGGGTGACGGCGCGCGGGAACAGATCGTTGACGAACATCACGCCGTGCCCTACGAAAACTCCATCCTCTAACGTAATCCCTTCGCAGATGAAAGCGTGCGACGAGATTTTGCAGCGCCGCCCGATCACGACGCCGCTTTGAATCTCCACAAACGGGCCGATCTGCGTCTCCGCGCCGATGATGCAGCCGTAAATGTTGACCATCGTCGGGTGAAAAATACGTACATTCGCGCCTAACTGCACATTATCGTTGACAGGCATCCGCTTTTCTCCATTCCAGCCTTAACAGCGATACCGCTAGCCTACGATTGCCCACCTGTAAGCCGCCTAACGTCATCATGTTAGGCATCCTGTCATATACCGACAAATCAGCAGAAATCTAACATTTTCTTGAGTGTCCCCCCGTCAAATATTACAAATCGCATTGTTAGCCTCGTGAAAGGTGCGACTTCTATCATGAGGGGGTCTTTATTGGAGAAGGAGCGACGACATGTTGAAGCGTTGGCAGTTACGCCTCTATTTCGTCATGAAGCGGCTGCTGGATATGGTGCTGGCTGGCACCGCCCTCATCTTGCTCTCCCCGGTGCTGCTCACCATCGCGATCATCATCCGCCTGGACTCACCGGGACGGGCGATCTTCGCCCAGGAACGGGTCGGCGTGCGGGTGAAAGCGCGCAACGGCCAGAAGTTCTGGGAGATTCGGCCCTTCATTGTCTACAAGTTCCGCACGATGAAGCAGGACGCGCGGAGCGACATCCATCAGAAGTTCGTCACGGCGCTCATTCAACGGGACGATCAGACGATCACGGCGATGAACGGCAAGGCCAGCGCGGACAAGAAGTTCAAGCTGCAGGACGACCCCCGTGTGACGCGGATGGGCAAATTCCTGCGCCAGACGAGCATTGACGAACTGCCGCAGTTGTGGAACGTGTTCCGCGGCGATATGTCGCTGGTGGGGCCGCGCCCCGCCCTCGCCTATGAAGTGGATATGTATTCGTCTAAGCACCTGCGCCGTCTGGAAGCGCAGCCGGGCCTGACGGGCATGTGGCAAGTCGCCGCCCGCAGTCAGGTCGATTTTGAAACGATGGTCGATCTCGACATTCAGTACGTCGAGAACCAATCACTGCTGAAGGATCTCGCGATCCTGTTTAAAACGCCGTTCGCTGTCCTAAAGGGCAAGGGCGCGGCTTAACCGAGGGAGATGGAATGAATACTGTGAACATCGGCGTAATTGGCGCCGGGTATTGGGGGCCGAACTTAATCCGCAACTTCGTGGATCTACCGAAGACGAATCTCGTAGCGGTCGCGGATATGAAGCAGGAACGACTGGACCGGATCGCGCAGATGTACCCGTCGATCAAGACGGTCAACGACTACCGCGAACTGTTCAACCTGGGGCTGGATGCCGTCGTGATCGCGACGCCGCCCGCCACGCACTACATGATCGCGTCGGACTGCCTGCGCCACGGGCTGAGCGTGATGGTCGAAAAGCCGCTCACGCTGCGTGCCGAAGACTCTGAGGCGTTGATCGAACTGGCTGACCGTATGGGCTTGACGCTCATGGTCGGCAATACCTTTGAATATAACGCTGCCGTCGAAACGCTGCGCAAGCTGATCGCGGATGGTGAGCTGGGCGAGATTTACTACATCAACGCCGTGCGGACGAACCTCGGCTTGTTTCAGCCGAACGTCAACGCGATGTGGGATTTAGCGCCGCACGACATTTCGATTTTGCTGTACCTGCTCGGCAAAGAGCCGACGAGCGTCAGCGCGCAGGGTGGCAAGCACGTCTTCAAGCACATTCACGATGTGGTGTTCATGCATCTCAAGTTTGGTGAGAACCTGCAAGCGCACATCCATGTGAGCTGGCTCGACCCGAACAAGACGCGCAAGATCACGGTCGTGGGGAGCAAGAAGATGGCCGTCTACGATGACGTGGAAAATCTCGAAAAGATTCGCGTGTACGACAAGGGCGTCGACGTGCCGCCGTACACCGACACCTTCGCCGAATTCCAGTGCAGCTACCGCTACGGCGACATCGTCACGCCGCACATTCAATTCGTCGAGCCACTCAAGGTGGAATGCGAACACTTCGCCGACAGCGTCAGCCACAAGACGACGCCGCGCAGCAGCGGACAGGTTGGCCTACGCATCGTCAAGGTGCTGGAAGCCGCGCAGCAGTCACTCGATGCGGACGGCACGCCCGTCGGCATCACGCCAACGATCGACACACTCAATCCCGAAAACGTAGTCAACCTCATGCACTCGGTCGGGCTGCAAACGCCCGCGACCAACGGCAAGTCCCGGCACTTAAACACCGTTTCGCGCCAGTAACACACCTTCGCACCGCAGTTGACTGCGTTCCAACCGATTCTCTGTTTATCCCGGATGCCGCGCGCATCCGCACGAACCGACCTGATTCAGCATCAAGTAGGAGAACCCACTGTGATGAAAGTACCTTTCGTCAATCTGCAAGCCCAGCACGAGCCGCTGCAGACCGAAATCAATTTGGCCATTGCCAACGTCTTCACCAATACCAGCTTCATTCTCGGCGAAGAGGTGAACAAGTTTGAAGAAGAATTCGCGGCCTACTGTGGCGTGAAGCACGCCATCGGGCTGGACAGCGGCCTATCAGCGCTCAAGCTGGCGCTGGAAGCCTACAACATCGGCGAAGGCGATGAGGTGATCGTCCCGGCGAATACCTTCATCGCGACGGCGGCGGCGGTCTCGTTCGTCGGCGCGAAGCCGGTGTTCGTGGATATCAAGCCGAACACCTACAACATCGACTCCGCCAAGATCGAAGCGGCCATCACCGAACGCACCAAGGCGATCATTCCCGTGCATCTGTACGGCATCCCGGCGGACATGAATGAGATTATGGCGATCGCCAACCAGCACAACCTGATCGTCATCGAAGATGCGTGTCAGGCGCATGGCGCGTACTACCGCGGCCAGCGCATCGGCTCATTTGGGCACGCGGCGGCCTTCAGCTTCTATCCGGCGAAGAACCTCGGCGCGGCGGGCGACGGCGGCGCGCTGGTTACCAACGACAGCCAGCTCAACGCGCAGATCAAGGCCATGCGCAACTGCGGTCAGAAAGAAAAGTATGTGCATGTGACCACGCCGTACAACCATCGCCTCGACACCGTGCACGCCGCCGTCCTGCGCATCAAGCTGCGCCACCTCGACGAATGGAACGCGCTGCGCCGCCAGAAGGCCACGCTCTATCACCGCTTCCTGCTGCACAGCGGCGTGATCACGCCAGCCGCGCCGAACTACACCATCCCCGTGTGGCACCTGTACGTCGTGCGCGTGCAGAACCGCGCGGCGCTGCAAGCCCGTCTCAACGAACAGGGCATCAGCACGGCGCTGCATTACCCGCTCCCGCTGCACCTGCAGCCCTATTACGAAAACCTCGGCCACCAGCGCGGCGACTTCCCCATCACGGAAACCTACGCCGACCAGATTCTGTCGCTGCCCATGTTCCCAGAACTGAGCGAGGAACAGATCGAACACGTCGCCAATGCGCTCAAGGTGTTTGTGGCGACCCAAGAACTGACCATCACGTAGAGAGGGCTAACCTGTGGAACTGGCAAATTACCTGAAGGTCATTCAGAAGCGCAAATGGATCATCCTGCTCACGGCGCTGATCACGACGGCGATTGTCGCCGTGATCAGCGCGCAGACGCCGCCAACTTACGCGGCGGCGACCCGGCTGCGCATTGTGCCGTTCGGCATCACCTCGCCGGATTACGGGGCGTACGTGTATTTCGAGCGGCTGGCCAACACCTATTCGGACATTCTGACGAGCGATCTGATCGTGAGTCAGGCGGAAGAGATGCTCGGCTTGCAGGAACTGCCGGATTTCAGCATTGAAGTGATTCCGCAGACGGAACTGATGAAGCTGACGGTCATCGACGAAGACCCGCGCCTCACGCAGACGGTCGCGAACACGCTCTCGCAGCTCCTCGTCCAGCAGAACGAAAGCTCGTTCAGCTCAGATATCAGCGGCGTGCGCTCTGAACTGCAAATCCAGATCGACCAGATGGAGACGCAGCTCAACACGCAGTTGGAAGAGCGCGAACGGCTGGAAAACACCGTCCCGCGCAACAGCGGCCGCATTGCCGACCTTGACCGCTCGATCACCACGTTGCAGCAGCGCTACGAACTCCTGCTCAACAGTTTCAATCAGGCGGCGATTCAACAGCTCAGCCGCTCAAACGCGCTCACGATCATCCAGAACGCCGCCATCCCCACCGAGCGTGAAGGACCGAAGGTGGTGCGCGACACCGTCGTCGCGGCGATCATCGGTTTGCTGGGCGGCATTGTGATCGCCTTCGCCACCGAGTACCAGAACCCGCGCTTCTACACGCTGCGCCAGATTCAAAAGGTACTGCGCGCGGAGGTCATCGGCAAGATTCCCGGCATCAAACGCGGCCATACGGAGAACGTCTTCGGCGGCGATCCGTCGGCGGCAGAGGCGTTCCGCCGACTGCGCGCCAACCTGTTCGCGGGCGCGCGCAACAAGCCGATGCGTCTGCTGCTGGTGACGAGCGCTATCCCCGGCGAAGGCAAATCGACCGTCGCGGCGAATCTCGCGGCGGCCATCGCGCAGAACGGGCGCAAGGTGCTGCTCGTGGACGGCAACATGCAGGCGCCCACGCTGGATCGACGCTACCACCTCGCCAACAATTCCGGCTTGAGCAATGTGCTCAAAGACGAAACCCGGCTGGAAGATGCGGTGCAGGAAAGCATGATCCCGAACCTGCAGCTGCTCACAGCGGGCTACGCCGCGAATGGCAACTCGGCGGAACTGCTGCACACGGAAGAAATCAACGACCTGACCTCGCGCCTGCTGCATTACTACGACGTGATCGTCTTCGACATGCCCGCGCTGCTGGCATCGACGGACGCGGCGGTGCTCGCCCCGTTCGTCGACGGCGTGCTGTGGGTGATCGACACCGAAAAGGTCGATCAGCGCGTGGTGGATTTCGCGCGCGAACAGCTCGAAGGCGTGGGCGCGAAGGTGCTCGGCGTAGTGGCGAACCGGGTGACCAAAGACGAAAGCTTCACGTGGGTCAAGTACTACCGGGCGCGGGCCAAAGGCAAGTATGCGGGCGGTACCGGCTCGGACAACGGCAACCGGGTCAGCCAGCCGATCAGCCCGAACGGGCATGGCGAGCCGGAAGGGGTCGGCTATGGGAATGGACAGCGGTAAATGAAAGCCTGTTTTGTCAGCCAGCGGTACTACCCCGGCGACGGCCGCTTGCAGACCGAAATCACGGCGCTGACCGAGGCCGGCTGGTCGGTGGATATGATCGCCATGAAGCAGCCCGGCGAACGCTTCAGCGAAGTCGTGGAGGGCGTGCGCATCCTGCGCATTCCGTCCCTGACCCGGCAGCGCGCGGGCAAGGTGCGCTATGTGGCGGAATATATCACCTTCTTCACGCCCGTGTTCGTGCTGCTGGCCGTCATGCAGATTCTGCGCGGCTACCGTGTTATCCACATCACCAACCTGCCGGATACGCTGGTGTTCGCCGGGCTGATCCCCAAGCTGTTGGGCGCGAAGATCATCTTTGACGTGCGCGAATGCACGCCGGAGATGTTCATGGATCGCTTTGGCGCGCAGCCGGGGAGCCGTATCCTCAACCTGATGACGCGCATCGAACAGGCGGCGCTGCGCTTCGCCCATGTCAGCGTGACGTGCACCGAGCAGATGCGCCAAGCGCTCATCCAGCGCGGCGCAAACGGCGACCAGATCGCCGTCATGCTCAACACCAGTGAACTCCAGCCGCCCCGCCCGATCACGCCGCCGCCCGCCGATCAGGTGATCGACGGCGATCTGCGCATCATCACGCATGGCACGGTGATCAAGCGTTACGGTCACGACGTGCTGATCGACGCGCTGGCGCTGGTCGTCAAAGAGCTGCCGCACGCGCGCTTAGAGATTCTGGGCAAAGGGCAGGCGCTGCCCGACCTGCAAGCGCAGGTTGCGCGCCTCGGCCTCGGCGACGTGGTGACATTCAGCGGTTTTGTGCCGGATGACGTGCTGGTCGAACGCCTCATGAATGCGCACATCGGCGCGGTGACGCTCATGCAGAACCCGGAAGCCGACCTCGTGCACACCTTCAAGATGTATGAGTATTTACAGTTGGCCGTGCCGATGGTCATCAGTGCGACTTCGGCAGTCACCTCCTATTTCAACGACGACACCATGCGCTTCTTCCAACCGGGCGACGCGCGCTCACTGGCCGACGCCATCCTCGAACTGGCACGCGATCCCGCGCTGCGTCACCGCCTCGCCGTCAACGGGCTGCGCGTCTACGAGCAGTGTTCGATTCCCAAGCAGCGCGCGCTGTATCGCGGGTTGGTGGAACAGGTAACGACAACCTCACCCCTAAATCCCCTCTCCAGAGGGCGAGGGGACTTAAACTCCGCGTCCGCCGTTCCCCCTCTCCCCTCGAAGAGGGGGCTAGGGGGTGAGGTTTTGCCCGTCATTCAACCGAAGGATGGTGCGTCATGACGCTGCGCATGGCTCGCACCCGGCTTGAACCATATCTGTGGGCGCTGCTGACGGGGACGCTGCTGGCGATCACCACGCTGATCTCGCCGCTCGTCAGCTTGGGCATTCTCTTCGGGCTGGGCTTCGCGGTGCTGGCGCTCACGCGCCCGGTCATGCTGTGCTACGTGTTGGTCGCGGCGATTGTGTTCCTGTCGGGCATGCCCCGCGGCGGTGTGATTCCGCTGCTCATCCCTAACGAGCCGATTCTCGTGGTGGCGGCGGCGCTGGCATTCTTCGTGATGCTGGCACGCGCAAAAGCACCCAAGCTGCCGCGCCCGGTGGTGTTCGCGCTCGGCTGCATGGTCTTCGGCACGGCGCTCATCCCCACGCTCGCCTACTATCTGCGCGACTTTCCCCTGACGACCAGCGATATTTTCAGTCTGGTCGCCCCCGTGCAGTATGTGGTGCTTGTGTGGCTGTTCGCGTCCCTGCCGAAAAACGAAGCTGACCGCTACAAAATCATCACCTTCATGCTGATGTGCGGCTCGGCGGTCGCATTGATCGGTTTGCTGGAGGCGGCGCGGGTCGGCCCTGTCAACGACCTGATCCAGACGCTGTATCCGAGCAAGCAGGCGGAAGACGCCGCGGATCTCGGGCGCGTGACATCGATTCTTGGCGCGTGGAATTCGCTCGGCAACTTCCTCATGATCAACCTGATCATGGTGCTGGCGATGCACGGCTACAAGCAGCGCGCCCGGTGGGGTACGGCGAATCTCGTGGTGAATCTGGCCTTGTGCGGCGCGTGCTTGCTGGCGAGTGGGTCGTATGCCAGCCTGTTCGGGCTGGTGCTCAGCCTGTTCATCGTCAAAGGCTTTGACCGGCGCGGCTGGAAGATCATCCTCGTGTTTCTGGTGGGCATGGCGGTCGCGGGCTTCTTCCTGCAAAACCTGATCCTCGAACGCCTGGACTATCAGTATCGCAGCGGCGGCGTGGTGCCAGAAACATTGGCTTACCGCTTCAAAGTGTGGCAGGACATCTATTTCCCGATGATCCGGCAAAATCCGCTGTGGGGCATCACGCCGACCTTTGCCGGACGTGTGACGTGGGCGTGGGCGGAAAGCCAGTATCTGTATCTGCTGGTGCGCTCCGGCCTCATCTCGCTGATCGGGCATCTCGCCTACGTGGTCACGCTGATGGTGTGGGCCTTCCGCCGCTTCCGCTCACCGAGCGAAGTCACGCACCAACTGGCGATTGCGCTGTTTGCCATTCTGGCTGTGCTCAGCATCATGGGCATCACCAACGAAGTGTTCACCAGTTCGGGCGCGGTCGATTATGTCTGGATCATTGTGGGCTTGATCGCCGCGGGCTACCGGTTGAAGGTCGAAAACCCGACGCCGCGCGAAGTCACGCTCCCGGATTTCAACGCCGAACCAATTACAGCGATGAGGGCCGACTATGACTTCCGTACTCACTAAGTCGACGCTGCCCGCGCGGCGCGCGCACATGCTGGCCCTGGCGTGGGCGCCGTTCGAAGCGCGCACTGCCCTGTTCGCTGACCGCCTGCAAGTGCCGGTGTTCTTCGTGCATTTTTTGCTCTACAAGCGACCGTATATCGCGCCGTTCAAGTATGTGCTGCAAGCGTTCAAAACGTGGGCAATTCTGCTGCGCGAACGGCCGCAGTTGGTGTACGTGCTCAACCCGCCCGTGTTCGCGCCGCTGTGTGTGTGGCTGTACAGCCTGTTCACGGGGACGAAACTGGTCATCGACACACATCCGCCCGCGCTGTATTCGCGCAAATGGGCGTGGACGGTGCCGCTTCAGCGTTTTGTGATTAAGCGCGCTTACCTAAACATCATCGATCAGGAGCGCTTTGCCGACCAGTTCCGGCAGTGGGGCGCGCAGGTCGTCACGTTGACCAATCCGCCCCGCCCGCGCCCGGAAAAGATCATCGAGCTGGAACGCGCTCACTCGGTGGACAAAGCCGCTGAACAGCCGAAATCGACGGTCACACGCACGCGGCAGGATGGGCTGTTCGAAATCGCCGTGGTCAACACCTTCGCCGCTGATGAGCCGCTCGACATCATTTTGCAGGCAGCCTACGCCCTGCCCGATGCCCATTTCTCGATCATGGGGGATTTGAGCATGGCCCCCGCCAGTGTGCATCAGTCCACGCCGCCCAACGTGACCTTCACCGGGTATCTGCGCGGGGAGGCCTACTGGGACGCGCTGCGGGCGGCGAACGCCGTCATGGTGCTGACCACCTACCCCTATTCCGTGCTCGGAGGCGCGCAGGACGGTGTCACGCTGGGCAAGCCGCTGCTGCTCTCCGACCAACCCGCGCTGCGTGAGTTTTTCACGTCGGGGGTCGTTTTCATTCCGAATACCGCTGGCGGCATTGTGGCGGGCGTGCGCGCAGTTATGCGCGACGAAACCCACCTGATCCAAGCCGTCAAGTGGCTGGCGCTTCAGCAGGAAGCCGCGTGGCAAGCACGGTTTGGCGAGCTGCTGCGCGCGATAGAACAGGCATAACGTATGGCGTCTGGAACCCGCGAACTCATCAAGTGTTCGACTATCATTTCGGTTGGCGTGGCGTTGGCGCGCGTGCTCGGCTTCGGCTTTTCGCTGGTGCTGGCGCGGCTGCTCTCGCCCGACGATTACGGTTTTATTCAGTACTCGCTCACGCTGGCGGGGCTGGTGACCTTGCTCACCATGCCCTTCGGTCAGCATGTGCTGGCGCGCTATGTCGGCAATGTCAAGGACCAGCCGCGGGAACTGGACGAGTTTCTCGCCACCGCGTGGATCATCCTGATCGGGCTGGTGGCCGTCACGCTGGTGATCGCTGTGCCCGTGCTGCTGCTCGCCGGACGCTTGAGCGTCGGCGTGCTGGTCGTGTTCCTCGGCTTCACGCTGCACTACAGCTATTTTGGGCTGGCGCGCGGCTTCATGGCGTCGTGGCGGTTGATGGCGGCTTATCTGGGCAGCAACGTGGTGCAGATCATCGCCATCGTGATTGTGTACGTGGTACTGGGCGAACGCGGCCCCATGCCCGCGCTGATCATCTACGGCGCGTCGTATCTGCTGCCGATTGGGCTGCTCCAGCTCATGCAGCCCTTCCCGGTGCGCTTTCGCTGGTTCCTGCCCGACCGCGCCTATGTACGGCGCATCCTCAAATTCAGCGCGCCCGTGTGGGTTTCGCACGCCGCCTACATCTTCTACGCGGGCATCGACATTCTGCTGCTCGAACGCTTTCTCGGCACCGGCGCGGTTGGCCTGTACGCGCTGACCAAGACGCTCACCATGCTGTTGAGCTTCGTCCCCACCGGGTTGACGACCGTGCTGCTGCCGAAAGTAGCAGCGGGTCAGGGCGCGTCGCATCGCGGGCTGCTGCGCAACTCCATCCTGATTTCGCTGATGATCAACGCGCTGGTGCTCATCGTCATGCTGGTCGCCTACCGTCCGTTCATCCTGTACGTGTTCGGGGAAGCTTACGTCGCGCCGCTCGCCGTGCTCGTCATGCTGGCGTTCAGCGAAATCGCGTTCGGCATTCAGGGCATCATGTCGGCGGTGGTGGTGGGCGCGGGGCAGCCGCAGCTCGAAACCATCATGCGCGTCGTCGTAGTCGGCGTATCGGTCGTGTTCGGTTTCGTGTTCATTCCCACCCTCGGCTTGACCGGGGCGGCGCTGACCTCCCTCGTCGGAGCGATCAGCGGCATCGTGACGTATGGACTCGCCTCTTACTGGTTGAAAAAGGACATCACCCATGCAACCGTGGAAGTTCGCTAACCGTTTTATGCCGCACATGGATCAGGGTAGGGGCAAGGCGCGCCTTACCCCTACGACCGTTGGGCTGCGCCTCAGTCCCGTGAAACGCGTTCTCGTGAACGTCGCCGTGCTGTTCCTGCTGGTCATCAGCTTCGCGCCGACTCCGGCGCAGGCGCAGCAGGAACCCGAGAACAGCATCACCGTCGTCGGCGAGGGGCAGGTCAGTGCGACGCCGGATCTCGCCTCGGTGAATCTCGGCGTGGAAGTGCTCAACACGGATCTGGCGCAGGCGATCCTCGACGTCGAAAGCCGCATGAACCTGATCGCGGAAGCGCTCACGGGCATCGGCGTCGATGCCGCCGACATTCAGATCATCGGCGTGGATGTCACACCACAGGATCTGGTCGACACGCGCACCGGCGCGCTCACCGGGCAGTTGGTCTACCGTGTGTCGAATACCCAGCAGGTCATCATCCGCGATGTGAGTCAGGCGCGTACCATCATCAGCGAGGCGGTGCGCGCGGGCGCGAACATCATCCGTGACTTCGCGTTCGGCATGACCGATTTGCGGGCGTTGGAGACGAGCGCGCGCACTACAGCGATCACCAGCGCATACGAGCGCGCCGGGGAACTCGCGGCCGGCCTCGGCTTGATCGTGGGCGAACCGCTCAACGTAGAAGAAATCGAGATCACGCGCGGCATCATCACCGAACCCTCCAGCACGCTGCTGGCGGGCGCGGGGCAGTTGGTGATCACCGTTCAGATTCAAGTCACATTCCGGGCGCGCATCGGTGTGCAGTAAAAGGGGGAAACGAATGAAACAACAGGTGAAACTGGTTGTCGTCATCCCGGTGGGGGCGTTGAGCTCGAAGAATCGCTATGAGCATATGGTGGATACGATTGAGAGCATCCAGCACTATGCCACGCCCAATCATAAGATCGTGATTCAGGACAATTCCGCGCCCATGCATCTCGGCGACCGGCTGCTCAAGGAGTTTCCGCGCCTCGACGTGGTGCGCGCGCCGCTCAACTACGGGCTGTTCGGCGGGCTGTACAAGTCGCTGTCGCTGGCACTGCTGCACGTCCATTCGACGTATCAGTATCAGGTGCTGATGAAGATGGACACCGACGCCCTGATGACCGGGCCGGGGATCGAAGACGACGCGATTCGCTTCTTCGACGGGCATCCCGGCGTCGGCGAAATTGGGCACCGCCTGTACGACGGCGACGGCATCAAGTACCCAGCGCAGACGATTGGCCGCGAAGTGAGCATGTACGGCTGGCTGCGCGACCGTGAGCGCTGTACCACCATGCGCCTGTACATGCAGCAGGCCGAAGCCAATGGCTACATCATCGGCGAGCATGTGCTTGGCGGCACGGCGATCTATCACCCGGAATTCATCGAGCGCCTCGTCAAACACGACATGCTGCTGCGCGAAGAACTGCGCCGCACCATGCTGCAGGAAGATCACCTGTGGGGGCTGCTGTGCTACGCCGTCGGGCTGAAGGTCGCCCGCTTCCACATCCCCGAACAGCCGCTGGCGGTGGTATGGAAGGGGCTGCCCTGCTCGCCCGACGACCTCGTCAAGGTCAACGCCAAAATCGTGCACTCGACGCGTTACTGGCAGCATATGAACGAAGACCAGATCCGCGCCTACTTCCGCCAGCGCCGCCAGGAACGCCGCCAGGAGAGCAACCATGCGCGTATCCCTGTCTAAGCGCGAGGGCACGCTGATCGCCATCGCGCTGATCGCGATTCTGGCGCTGGCGGCGCTCTTGCGCTTCGCCGACATCGGCGGGGAAAGCTACTGGCTCGACGAGATCATCATGGTGCGCCTGACCGGAAACGGGTTCGACACCGTGCTGCAGGAGATCACCGGGACGGATCGCCCCCCGGTCTACGTGCTGCTCGGCTATGCGTGGTCGCAGTTGTTCGGCACCAGCGAGGCGGCGACACGTTCGCTCTCTGCGCTGGCCGGGGTCGCCGCGATTGGCGTGATGTACCTGATCGGGCGCGAACTCTACCGCCGCGAGGTCGGCTTGCTGGCGGCACTCGTGATGGCGGTCTCAGCCTTTCAGGTCTGGTACTCGCAGGAATATCGCTATTACGCCGTGTTCGAACTGGTGGTGCTGTTCGCGGTGCTGTTCTATCTGCTGTGGCTCAAGCACGGCCACGCGATTGATCTCATCGCCTACACGGTGTTTTCGGCGCTCGCCGCCTACGTGCATACCTACGCGATCTTCTTCTACGTCGGTTTGGGGCTGCACTTTTTGACGCGGTGGCAGGCGCAGGCGTCCAAACGCTGGCTGTGGGTCGCCTCGCAGGTGCTGATTATCATCGCGGTGCTGCCGCGCATCCTCTCGACGTTCGCCACGGTCAGTACGGTAATTCCGGAAAACACGGTCGGTGGCGGCACGCCTGTCGTCGACTGGCTGCCTGTGCCCCCGATCTACGCACCGCTGCGCACCCTCATCAACTTTATGTTCATTCAGCGCAGCTACCTGTCATGGTCGGTGATCGGCGTCGGCGCGGCGGTACTGGTGGTCGGGCTGCTCGCCTACACGCTCACCCGCGGCGGCGCGTGGCGTGATGATGTCCGCGCGACGGTGAGCAGCGTCCGCGGGCTGTTCGACTCCCGCCTGACGTTCGTCATTCTGTGGCTGATCTGCCCGATTGGCATCACGTTTCTGCTCTCGCACGTCTTCGCGCCCATGTATCTGGATCGCTTCGTGATCACCGCCGCGCCCGCGTGGTATCTGCTGATCGCGCTGGCGATGTGGACGCTGCGGCGCGTTGTTCCGGTGGCGCTGTCGGTCGTCGTGCTGCTCATCCTGATCACCGGCGTACTGTGGACGTACTACACGCAGGATCTCAAAGAGCAGTGGCGCGAAACCGCCGCGTTCATCGACGAGCGCATTCAGCCCGGCGATGCCCTGGCGCTCTCGTACGGCATCTTCCCCGGCGACGCCTTTAACATCCGCGACAGTTTTTCGTGGTATTATCCGGCCATGACGTCCGACTGCTTTGTCGACGTGCGCGGCGACAGCGCGGCGCTCGGCGAGCAAATCAGCACGTGCGGCCGCCAGAGCGATCGGCTGTGGTTGGTCGTGTATGCGTCGAACCCGGAAGGTGAGCGGCTGACGTTATCTGATCTGCCAGACCAGTATCCGTTAGTCGAAGCGCAGGATTTCGTTGGCACAACCGTTTATCTCTTCGACCTCGAATCGTAACTATCCCATTGAAAGCGAACACCGGAGTGCGGGTCAGCGGTCGCTGAGTGCGATGACGCTGCTCCGCATGCTCTTTTTTCTGCTCACGCTGCTGTACGTCCTCGGCATGATCGCGTTTGGCGCGGCGTGGACATTCCTCGGCGAGCGGCAGTGGTGGGTGGCGATGCTCGTCAACTTTACGCCGTTCCTCCTCCTGCCCGCCTTCCTCATGTTCCCCGGCGCGCTGCTGATTCGCGCCAAACGGTCGGCGCTGCTGCTGCTCCCGGTCATGGTCGCCGCGGCCCTCCTGTATGCGAGCTATTTCGTGCCGCGCGCTGCCGTCACCGCCGAACCCGCGTGGTCGCTCAAGGTGATCGCGTTCAATGTGTCGTCGCGCCACCAACCCATGCACCGCATCGAAGCGTGGCTGCGCACCATGGACGCCGATGTCGTCGTGCTGGCGGAAATCGACCGCGCCCCCGACCGCACCCTCCCGCGCATGTCCGACCTGTACCCGCACAGTATCGGGCAGGATCGCCGCAATGGAGTGGCCATCCTGTCGCGTTATCCCCTCAGCGACCCGCAAGGGTGGGGCGAGGACGAGGCGGGCTATCCGCATTACCCGCGCATCACCGTGCACGTCGGCGACCAGCCCGTCACGGTGATCGGCACGAGTCTCGACGCGCCAACTGGGGTGCGCGGGCGCGTGCTGCTGCCGGATACGCGCATCCGCTTGGTCAACAGCGCGTGGGATATGCTGTGGGGTTACAGTGACGTCACGCGCTCGGCGGAAGTCGCGGCCATCGTCGATTATGTCGCGGCGTCGCCCAACCCGGTCATCGTGGCCGGTGACATGAATCTCGTCGAGCAGTCGAGCGATTACTGGCAGCTTGCCAGCGTGCTCCGCGACAGCTACCGCGAAACCTCGACCGGTTTTGGCTTCAGCTTCCCAGCGTGGGAGGCGTTCGGCTTGCCGCCGGGACTGCCCCCCACTATGCGCATCGACTACATTTGGCACACGCCGGATCTGGTCGCGCTGACGGCCAGCTATGGCCCCTACGTCGGCTCCGATCACCTGCCGGCGCTGGCGACCATCGGCGGCGGGTGACCAGCCTGCTCAGAAAACCGAATTTCCGGTTACAATGTCCATTACACCTTTTATGAATGGAGGCGGCATGGAGAACCTGGTCGGCACGCTCGTTCTGGTGCGGCACGGACAGTCACAGTGGAATCTCGAAAATCGCTTTACGGGGTGGGTCGACGTACCCTTGAGCGCGGTAGGTGAAGCCGAAGCGCGCAAGGCGGGCGAACTGCTCAAAGGGCAGCAGTTCGACTTTGCGTTCACCTCGGCGTTGACGCGCGCGCAAGAAACGCTGCGGATCATCCTCGAGGTGATCGGCCAGACGGATATCCCAATTGCCCGCGATCAGGCGCTCAACGAGCGACACTACGGCGATCTGCAAGGCTTGAACAAGGACGAAACCGCCATCAAATTTGGCAAAGAACAGGTGCATATCTGGCGGCGCTCCTTCGACACGCAGCCGCCCAATGGCGAAAGTCTCAAAGACACCCGTGACCGCGTACTGCCCTACTACCGCGCGGAGATCGAACCGCTGGTCAAGCAGGGCAAGCGCGTGCTGGTCGCGGCGCATGGCAACAGTCTGCGCGCGCTGGTAATGACGCTCGACAACATCTCCACACAGGCCATCCCTGACCTGAATATCCCGACCGGCGCGCCCATGCGCTACCGCATCGATGCACAGGGCAATGTCCTCGAACGTGGGTATCTGGAGATTCTCAACGCCAACGAGTAGGTCAGCAGCTCTGGACAGCACAACAAAAACCCCCGCTCGATTGAGCGGGGGTTGGTTTTACTGCAATCCTGTTCGGGTTTACGCTTGATCGGACGTATCGTTCGAACGGTTGAGGTTCGTGCGCACGCGCCGCGAGACGACGATCACGCCGACCAGACCGATCACCACCAGCGCCAGCGCGCCCACGCCATCGCGTCCGCCGCCGGCGATCTCGTCGAACAGCCCGGTATCCGGCAGCGCCGTCGGAACGGTCGTCGGGAGGAAGCCCTGCGTCGGCGTGACCAGCGCGCCTTCCGCAGTCGGCGTACCTGCCTGCGCTTGAGCAGCTTGCGCCGTCGCCGTGAGGAACGCCCCCGCAATCGCGGTCGCCGTCTGGTTGACCGCCGCCAGCGGATCGATGGTCGGGGTAACGTCCACGATCACCGTACCTTGCAGCCGGTCGATGAGTGCTTGGCGGGTCGAGAGCGCGAACTGCGTCGCCAGCGCCGACTGGGTCGCGACCGCTGGCGGGGTCGAGAGCGCCTGCTGGGTGGCCGCGGCCACCAGCGTCGCGATGCTGTCGTCGACGCCTTCAATCGTTGGGGTCGGCTCAACGCCGCTGACCGCCGCCGTCGCCTGCGCGACCAGCGCCGCAAAAGCCGCCTGCGTCTGTTCGCCGCTCTGCGTGGCCACCTGTGCGTCGATGCTCACATCCGTGCCCTGCGCGGTGGCCGTCGCCAGCCCCGACTGGGTGATCTGCGCTTCGATGGTCGCGAGGCGGAACTGGAACGAGAGCGCGGCCTGCGTCGCCAGCAGCGAAGCCGCCGTGGTGTCGCCGCCCTGCGCCTGCGCCGTGCCCAGCTGACTCTGCGAGGAGCCTGCGGCTTGCGTCGCCTGCGCCGCCAGCGTGCCAAAGAAGGCCACCGTCGGTTCGAGCGTCGCGACCTGCGCGGCGTAACCGGGCAGGAACATGGCTTTCGCGTTCAACGGCGCGGTGCGAATCACGCGCAGTCGATTTTGAATCGAGGTCGTGCCGCCCGCCTGCGCGGTGGCGTTGAAGATTTCCGTCGCAATGGCTTCGCGGGTCTGTCCGGCCACCTGCGTCGCCAGATTGCCCTGATTCGCCAGCGCCGTCTGCGTCGCCTGCCCGATGGGGACAAGCACCGAGAGCTGCGTCGCGATGAACGGATCGGTCACGGCGGCAGTTTGCAGCGCGCGGTCGACCACATCAATCGCCTGCTGCACCGCGGCCACCTGCGCATCCAACGCGGACTGCGTCGCGCTCAAGCCTGCCGCTAACGCCGCTTCCGAGGTCGGATCAAGACCGCCCGTCCCGGAGAACTGGGTCGCGATGGCGACCTGCGTGCTGTACAGGCTCTGGTTGAACGCGCCCTGCGCCGTCGCAAACGCGACCTGCGTCGCGAAGGCGTCGCCGACGTTGAGTTCGGCGTTCTGCGCCGGAACTGACGGCACATCCGTCGGCGGTTCGGTCGGCACGGCGGTCGGTTGGGCGGCGGCGGTTAAGTCGAGCATGGCCTGCACCGTAAGATCGAGGTTCGGCGTCGCGGAAGGCGTCGGCGTGATCGTCGGGCGCACTTCCGTCGGGCTGGCCGTGAAGGTCGGCGTCGGCGTATCCGTCCACGCGGCGGCAGTCTGCGTCAGCGCGAGCTGTTCTGCCCCCGCCGTCGCCGTCAGCGCGCCAAACGCCATCTGCGTCTCGTTGTACGCAACAATCGCCGTCGTCGTGAGTTCTATTTCGGTCGGGCCGGTATTCCGGGTCGCGAGGAACAAAACCGCGCCCAAGCCGACGACCAGTACGAGGATTAGCAGGATGGCGACGAGCAAAAACGTGCGGTTGCCGCCCCGTTCTTCTTCCTGCTCCTCGATGACGGGCATGTCGTCGTCGAGATCATCCCCAACGTTGGCGACCGCATCGTCGTCAAAAAAATCGGCGCCAAGGTCGTCTTCTGGTTCATCCCCAAAATTAAAAGGATCATTCTCGAAATCGTCAAAGTCGTTCTGGTCGCGGTTGCTCATGTTCCCCCTTCCCGCAGCGGGTAACAGCTTTGGTAAATTATTAGCCTAAATAGTCGATATTCGCCAGTGGTACAGTGACCTTTTCACCACCCGCCAGTTCGACCTGAGCGCACATCATACGCAATCCATTGTCCAACAGGATAGGGGTTTTTGGCAAATCGCTGATTTTCCCCGTAACGCCGGAGCGTAAGCGCACATTGTCGCCCCGCCGCAGCGGCTGCATCGTATTGGGTGGGTTGGGACGGTTGTTCCCCGTGAGCGGCACGTTGATCACCACTTCGGGGATGCGCGGCTCGAGCGCCGCGGGCAGTACGGCGTCCAACGTCGCCTGTTTGCCCTGCATATCAATCAGGAAATTGATCGTCGTGGTGTTCATGCGCATCGAGCCGAAGCCTTCGGTGAGCAGCACCGGACGCTGGAGTTTCAGCACCGCGTCGATCAGGTCGGGTTCCATGCTCGGGGCGATCAACCCGCGAAAGCCCTGCTGTTCCATCACGTCGATCGTGCTCTGGCGCACAGGCTGCCGCGTGACGATGATCGCGCCGCGCAGTTCCGTATCCATCGCATCAGCGCGAATCTTCTCGACGCCTTCGCGCGGTTCCATGCTCAGCGTGCCCACGGCGCGGCGGTTGTTGCCCCACAGGCCTTGCAGCACGCCGCCATACGCCTCGACCGTCACGCTGCGCCCCTGCACCACCTCGACCACCATGCCGTTCATGCCCGCTTCGACTTCGACGACGCCCTGTGTTTGCTGTAAGATGATCTTGCCATCGCCGACAAACATGATCGTCCCGCTGATCGGGGCGAGGAGCCGTTTGCCGCGCGCCTTGATCGCCAGCGTTTGCCCCTCTTCGATGCGGTCGCCCTGCCGCGCTTCCATCAGGTCGGGCAGCTGCTCCGGACGGCGCAGCCCAAAGAAGCGCGCCGCGTCAATCACCGCAAACGGCGCCGGTTGAATCCCGCGCAGCACAACATCCGACAAGCTGACGCGCGTCATGTTACCCACTTCGACGCGCACGCTCAGGTCGGGCAGGGTGCGTTCGCGGCGCAGTTGGGCGCTCGCGAGCATATGGCGGTGACTAGGAAAGTAAATCGCGTAAGTCATCGACCTCTTCTTCCTTCGGAGTGGGAGCGGGCGCCTCTGCCTGCGTGGCCTTACGCGGTCGTCCGCGTTTCTTGGGCTCCGCCTTCGGGTCGCCCGTCACACTGAAGATCGGCTCATCTTCGGTCGCCGTCTGCCGCTTCTTGCGGCGTTCCTGCCGTTTCTGGGCCTGGGCTTCCGCTTTGGGCGCCTCGGGCGCGGCGAGCCAATCGTCCGGGATGTCATGTTTGATCCCCGTTGCTTGCTCGTACCACGCCGGGAGCTGACCCGCCAAGCCACGCGGCGACCGTTCCAGCGGCAGCACGCGCCCGCGCGCATCGATGATCACGCCCGCGGTGCCGCCGATCACATCAATTTTGAGCCGCCGCTTGCCGTTGATGCTCACGCCGCCCGACGCGCTCACCTGCACGTTCGCGGCAACGCCCAGCGGCAGCGGAATGCTGAAAATCGTGCCGCCCATCACATTATACGTGCTGACTTCGCCGCGCTCATCGGTGACACGCACGCGGCAGGCGGCACGCCCCTTGCGCGGGTTGCCGCTCAGGCTGATGCAGATGCCCAGATCTTCGAGGTTGCGGCCATCCAGCACCTGCACCACCGCCTCCGGGATGATGTAGGCCAGCGCGCCCAACGCCGGGATCAGCGCGTGGCGGTCGGCTTGCAAGCGCGTCACGCCGACAGGCTGGAACGAGTCGAGCAGCAGCATAGCGGTCAGGAGTGGTTGTCCCGTCCCGGTGAGCGCCGCGCCTGCCCCGATGATGCGTTCGAAATACGGCAGCGGTGCGTCGGCCTTATCCGGCGCGGAGTCCGGCGTCCACGTGGGGCGCGCATCGCGCACCAGCGTCCGCAGCGCGGCGCGCAGCAGCGCATGTTCGAGGTAGAGTTCGCGCACGGTTTCCGGCACGCTGGCCGGGCGCAGGGCTTTGTTCATCGCATAGGCGGTGATTTCGGCGTCGGTCGCAGCAAAGGGCAGCCAATCGCGCACCGACGGGAGCGAGACGCCGTACAGAATATTGTTCGCGCTGTGCCCCAGGCCGATATCGGTGCGGATGCTGGTCGCGGTGAAGCGTTTGACCGACGCGGACACGGTGCTGACCGCGCTGCCCACATCGACCGCCAGCACGCTGCCGCGGGTCGTGCGCCCCAGATAATCGATGATCGTCTGGTAGCTTTGCGCCGTCGGCACCACGCCAATCGCGCTCATCTCGGCGATCACGTCAAAGCCGAGGCCGCGCTTTTCCGTAAAGTTATTGTAGGCTTGCGCCAGCGCCTTCTGCGCCGATTCCAGCGCTTCGCGTTCCGGCGTAGGGCGTACATTATCGGCAATTAAAAGACCAGTTTGCGTGTCAAATAATTCGTGGATTTGCGGAATAACGGCACTATTACCCGCATATAACACAATCGGTTTGACATTTTTGGGCAGCAAACGAATGGCGGTGCGCGCCATCTGCACCAGTTCGAGCACTGGGCCTTCCGCGCCGCCTTCCGTGCCCCCGGTGATGAAGATCAGATCCGGACGCGCCAGCGTGATGGCGTTGAGCTGGTCTTCCAGCGAGCGGTTTTCGCCAAGGTTGATCGTCTCCACAATGTCGACGTAGGTGCCCGCGGCGGCGCGTTTGCCGCTGGCGATGCTCATTTCGCCGACCAGACCGAGCAAAATCGTGCGCAGCGGCCGCCCGATGCTCGCCGTCGCCAAAAAGAGATCGACGCCGGTGCGGTCGGTTTCTTCGGGCGAAATCACGCGGCCATCCGGGGAGATGAGCCGCCGCCCGGTGCTCACGCTGAGCTGCGTCAGCACGCGCACAAAGCCCACGCCGACATCACCGTGCGGGAAGCCCGCCGTAGTTTGTTCCTGCGCCTGCGCGACGAGGGTATACACGCCATCGACCAGATCGATCAAGATGGCGCGGGTATTCACATTGCCAAAATCTACTGCCAGTATGGATGTGGAACGGCTGATGGACATGCTGCCTAGCCTCCGCCGATGCGTCCGATAAGAAAGGCGATGCGTTCGCTAAAGATCACTAACCCGGTCAGGATCGCGCCGCCATACAATGCGCCTAACGTCACGGCGATGAATCCCTGACCGACCGCGCCTACCGTCCGCACGAACGCCCCGCGGCGAATTGCGCCGCCCGGAACGCGCCGAGCCAAATATTGGAAGTAGACTAGGGTCGAAACGACCCCAATGACGAGGATGAAACCGTTCAGCGCGTCGCTGCCCGGCGCCCCCGCCGTCGTATTGGCCAGTGGGACGAGCGTCCCGCTGATCGCGCCGACCAGCGCCACCGCCGCCCCCACACCGATGATCAGGGCGAGGGCCAGCGTGCCGAGCGCGTTGAAGCGTTTGGTCATGCGCAGGAGCAGGAAAGCGCCCAGAACCAACGGGATGATGCCGAGAATCAGGTTGCTGGTCGAACCCGCGCTGAGCGCGTCCCGAAACCACGGGAGCAGCACGCTATCGAGGGTGACAATCGTGACAAAGCCCGCCGACAGACCGACGAACACATACACGGCCAAGCGGTAAAGCACGTTGTCGCCCAGCAGATAGCTGAACACCATCAGCGTTAGGATAAAACCAACCCATAAGCCTAGTTGATCCATAGTTAGCGGCTGCGTCTCCTCTGGAACAGGGCGCGGATCACGTTAAAGACCGCTCCAACTGCGATCAATGTCGCAATGGCCAGCGTGCCGAGCGTTTGCGAATACCAGCGCGCATCGCGGGCGGCGAGCGTGGGTGGCGGGGTGTAGACGAAGGCGGCTTCCGCGGTCGCCTCCGCTGTTGCTTCCACGGTCGCTTCCGCGGTGACTTCAGCCGTCGGTTCGGCAGTCGGCTGCAGGGTGGGACGTGGGGTGCGCGTCGGGCGCGGCGTACGCGTCGGAGACGCTTCCGGCGCGGTGACTTCCGGCGTCGGGTCGTCCTGCTGGACGGGCTTGCTCACGGTGCGCTTGCTGATCACCGGGGGTTTGGGCGCGCGTTTCGGCGTGGTGATTTCCAGCAGCGAGAGCGAAATCCAGCCTTCGACGCCGTCGTCCAAGCGCACGTTGACCCAGTCGCCCGTGTCGTTGTAGCCGAGCACCTGCACGCGCGTCCCGTTCGCCAGATTATCGACGATGTCGAAATCCGTGCCGGGGCCGCCGCGCACGCGTACATTCCCGCTCGACGACACCGTCGCGAATACCTCAGCCGCCGCGGGCGTTTCCCCGGCGGTCGTGTCTTCGGGCGTCACCTCGCCGGTCGCTTCCGGCGTCGCTTCCGCGGCGACCGGGGCAACGGGCGTGGCTTCCGGCTGCACAGGCGTCGGCTGAGGCGTGGGCAAATCCGGAATGCGGCTGCGCTCCACCGGGATGACCGAGGCGAGCAGGCCGCTGTAGGTGTAGGCATCGCCATAGCCGACGAGCAAACCCGCGATGGGCGAACCACTGGTGACGGGCGAGTCCGCGTAAGGTTCGGTGAGCGGCGCGGCGCTGTACGACACCGCCGCGATCAGTGGTTGGCCGACCAGCGGCGCGATCTGTTCGGCGTAGGCGCGCACATCTTCGGGACGTTCAGCGATCAGCGCCACGAGCGCGAAGGCGTCGAGCGAATTGATGTACAAGCCCGTCGACTGCCCGGTGATATCGGTCAGCACGTAGGCCGCCGAGTCGCCGCTGAAGGCGCGCAGACCGAGCACGCTCCCCGGCAGATACTGCACGACGAAGTAGTCGAGGTTGGCTTGCAGACCGTCACGGGCGCGCATCCGGTTGAGGAAGTCCGCATCCGTGTTGATCGAGCCGATCAGGTTGTTGACGCGGAGCTGCGTGACCGGATTGCTGCTGATGATCACCGGACGCGCCCCGCGCAGCAGCGCATGGCGGATCAGGCTGTCAGTCATCAGGTCGAGTTCCGCCGCCGCCGTCGCGCCATATTCCGCGCCGATCAGCAGCAGGTCGCCGGGGTTGAGCGCGTCGACGCGCGCAAAGGCCACTTCACCGCGACTGCCTGCCCCAAACACCGCAGGGGGCAAGTCGCCGATGCGCAGTTGGCCGATGAAATACGGAGCAATCACCGCGGCCAGCACGATCAGCGCGACAAACCAGCGTTCCAGCGAGGGACGCGGACGCGCCTTTGGCTGGGCGACGGGCACGGGCACCACGGGCGCGGCATCCGACGTTTCGTGGACGATGGTATCGGGATGATCGGCAATGTCCGGCGCGAACGGCGAATCGTAGGTCAGCTCAATGGCGTTGAGTTTTTGCGGCTTGATGTCGAGCGCCAGCATCGACCGCAGCAGGCCGACATGCTCGGTTTGTTCCGGCGTAAGCGCGACCGTGTTCGCCCCGACCGGATTCAATTCGTCGGTGCGCAGCGGCGCGGGCGTCAGCGTGGAGATCACGCCCGGCAGCACATAGGCCAGCGAGTCGGTGATCCAGTTGGCGTCTTCGTCTTCGGGAATCTGGTCGGCGCGCTGGCGCAGCCGCTTCAAGCGATCTGGCAGTTCTTCCGGCGGCTTGCTGTCGCCCATCTGGCGCGCAATCGCACCCGCCGACACCGAACCGACGACATTCGCGCCCAGCCAATCCAACCCGGTGGCCGGGGCTAAGCCTTCGAGATCGGGGTTGGGCAGCGTGTTCGGGGCGTCTTCGATCAGTTCCTCGTTGAAGAGCTCGTCGAGGTCAACATCCTGCTGTGTCCCGAAGAAATCGCCCGTCTGCCGCTTGACTTCCGGACTATCCAGCGACTGCAGATAGGCATCGATATCATCGATTTCAAACGCCAGTGCCCCAGTATCGCCATCCGATTCAAAGGCGGACACCGCGTCAAACACGGGCAGCGGCCCGGTCTTCGGCAGGGGCGTGGTCGGGACGTCATCCATCGCGGAGACAGCGTCAAACGAGGCGAACAATTCGGCGGCGTTATAGTCGGGCGCGGCTTCCGGCTCAAACATCGACAGATCGTCGTCCGCGGGCGTTTCCGGCGCGCCGAACAGGCTGTCGAAGTCGGGCAGCGAGTCTGTCTTCTTGGTGGAGAGATCGCGCATGCGCTCGACATAGGCGTCGTCGCCCAGCCAATCGACATCCGCCGCGAACAACTCATCTTCGGTGGTGGGTTGGTTCGGCGCATCTTCGAGTTCATCAAACATGGAGAAGAGTTCGCCAGTGTTCGGCAGCACTTCCTCGCGGATGAGCTCTTCTTCTTCCGGGCGCACCCAACCATCGGCGTTCGGCGGCTGCTCGGCGAAAATGTCGCTGACATCTTCCATGAGTTCGGCGGGCGGCTCCACTTGATACGCCGGGCTGTCGGTCTCTTCGTCGATGTGATCCCAGCCAAAATCCGGGAAGGCGATCGGCTCGTCCTCCAGCGCTTCCATCTCCCGGTCGACCTGGAATTCGGGCGCTTCGAACGAGGGCAGTTCGTACGCCAGCTCCTCAGACTCGTCGACTTCTTCCTCGATTTCCGCGACAGGCGCTTCGAGCGCTTCGTCGTCGGTGACTTCGTCCTCAGCGTCAAAGCTCAGCGTGTCGCCCACGACTGCGTATTCGGCCTGCGTCCCCGGCTCACCCACATCGCCGAACACCGCCTGAAAATCAAAGTCGTTTTCCGGCTCGGCGGGCGCGGACGGTTCCGGTTCGGGAGCCAATTCCGCAAACACCGACTCGAAGTCGAAATCATCGGCGGTGGGCTCCACGACGGGCTCGGACGTGGCGAAGAAGTCGAAGTTCAGGTCGCCCGTCCCCGGCAGCTCGATGTCGTCGTCAGTGGTGGCCGCGGTGTCCAGCGAAAGGAAATCAAAGTCTTCCGCGGTCGGGAGCTCGAATGCGGCTTCCTCTATGGGCGTATCTGAAGGCTCACCGAACTGCCGACTGAATTCCCCATCGACGGGTTGTTCGAAGGTCGGCTCCGCGGCGGGCGTCAGGTCGCCAAACCGCTGCCGCAGCTCATCGGTGTTGGGCAGTTCGAACGCGGGTTCTTCACCGGGCGTTGCGGCTCCCCACGGCTGATCATCATCCTCAGCCGTCGGCAGTTCGAATTCGGCATCGTCGCCCGGCGTGTCCGACAGATCGCCGAACTGCAGGCGTAAATCGTCGGTCGACGGCAGTTCAAAGCTCGGCTCGGCAGCGCTGGCAGCCGCCATCCACGGCTGAGCGTAATCATCAGCCGTCGGCAGTTCGAATTCCGCATCGTCGCTTGGCGTATCTGACAGGTCACCGAACTGCAGGCGCAAATCGTCGGTCGACGGCAGTTCGAAGCTCGGTTCGGCAGCGAACGCCGTTGGTTCCGGCACCGCGTCAAAGGTCGGCAGTTCGAATTCGGGCTGATCGTCGCTGAGATAGCCGGAGTCCCGGATTAGGTTGTGATCGATGCCCTTTTCGATGAGCGCGAAGAAATCATCTTCGGCGCTCGTCGCGGCGGCGGGTTGAACGGGCGGCGCGTCTTCCTCGTCCGCCAGCAGATCATCGGTCAGCCACCCGCTGTATAGCTCGTCGTCCGAAATATGCGTTTCATCGTTTTCCGCCGCAAACGAGAATTCCGGCTCTTCTTCGAAGCGCGGGGCGTCTTGATTCAGGTCGCGCAGCATATCGGTGAAGCTGAGTTCACCGCCAGCGGGCGTTTCCGCGTTGGGCGCGGCTTCGAGGTCGAGGCCGCTTAAGAAATCCTCCATCGCGATCTCTTCGACACCGGACTCAGCGCCGAGTCCGGCGGGTAGCTCCCAGTCCGTCGGCGGCGCGTCAAAATCGATATCGTCCAATGTGAAGCCGCGCAGCGCGTCGCTGTAGCTGACCGGGTCGAGGGCGGAATCGTCCGGATCGGGCACCGCTTCCCACTGGAGATCCGCCGCCGGGGAGTCGGGAATGGTATTCCACGCCTCGTCAAGCGGTTCCGGCTCGGGCTCGGCTGCCCGCTGGAGCAGTCCGCTCAAGGCGGGGCGCGCGGGCGGGGGATTGGTCGGCACGGTAAAAGCGGGCAGATCGTCCGCGGGTTCATCATCAGTGAGCGCTTCGGGCGCAGCGCCGATGGCGTTCAACCAGTCCATCGACGGCGCTTCGGGCTCGGCGGGCGTCTCCGCCACCTGGCCCCAATCAAATTCGTCCAATGATGATTCAGGTTCGGCGGCGTCGCTTTGACGGAGCGCCGCCCACGGATCATCGGACGCATCGGTCAGGAAGTCGCTCATCGGCGGTTCAGCCGCCGGTTCGCTGGTCGCCGACGAGACGATGTCTTCAAGTTCGTTCAACCAGCTCAGCGAGCTGCTGTCTTCGACGGACGGACGGCGAATCTGCGTCGGCGCGGCGATCTCGTCGTCTGGTGCCAGCAAACTTCCCGTCTGCGGCACATTCAGGAACCAACTCACATCTGGGTCTTCAACGTCCGCGACCTCGCGATTTTTCGCCAGCGAGGCGAACAGATCGTCAGGCAAATCCATCGCCGGGTGGGGGTCTTCGTCATCGAGATCGATGGGCGGCAGCGACCCGGTACCAATGTCAGCCCCGCCGAACGCATCCACGTCGGGCAGATCGGTGTCATCGGCGGGCGGTTCGATGAACTGTTTGTAGAACTCTTCATCCGGCAAATCGGAGGAGGGGCGCAGCGTCGACGTGGGCGGCGCGGATTGCTCGATCCAGTCATCGTCGGCGAGCACGGGTTCGGCACTGGGCGGGGGCGCGGTAGGCGGCGCAGGCGGTTTGACGCCAAACTGCGCGAAGAAGTCATCTTCTTCGGTGGTGGTCGGCTCGTTGCCCGTGGTCGCGGCAAACCAGTCCACGACCGGTTCGTCTTCTTCCAAGCGGAAACCACTGCCCATACTGCTGAAGAACGTCTCGACATCGTCGTCGAGCATGGCCGACTGCGCGGGTTCCGGCGGCGGCTCCGTCTGTACGAGATCCATCATCCACGGCGCGAGATCGCCGGGCGCGCCGCTCGGCGGGGCCTCGATCTCCTGCGCGTCTTTGAACCAGTCAGGGATTTCGCTCTCGTCCAGTTCTTCGAGGCCGAGGAACCATTCGGGGAGCTGCCCCGTGCCACCCGTCGACTCGCCGGTCAGCGCGCCGGTGTCGGGGATGTCCGAAATCAGATCAGGGATTTCTTCGTCGATGCTCTTGGGGCGGGCGTCTTCGGCCTGCTGCGCCACCCACTCATCATAGGTGATGTCACTCTCATGCCGGTCGATGAGCTGATCGCCGCCGGAGAGGTATTCTTCCGAGAGCTCCGCGCCGCCGAAGTTGTACACAACGGGCGGATCTTCCCCTTGCAGCCACGGCGGGAGATCGCCACCGTCATCGCCAGCGTCGGCTTGCGGCGCGTTCGCCTGGGGATTCAACCACGGGGGCAGGTCGCCGCCATCGTTTTCAGGTTGCTGGTCGTTCTCGTCGCCACCCGGATCCGGTGCATCGAGCCACGAGGGAAAATCGTTCTTATTGCTCATAGACTCTTTTACTCACGATAAGCACGGTCTTGCCCGATCAACACGCGCACGCCGGTGACGACCGTCGCCAGCGCAATGCCGAGCAAAATCCCACGCGCGCCCGCGCTCACCGGAACAGCGAGCAGCCAAGCACGCACATCGGCAATAAAAGCGGTTTCCCGCAAGGGCAGCGCCCCGATCAAAATGACCAGCAGCGACAAAATGAACAGAAAGTTTCCCCACGAAACCCGGCGGCTCATAATGCGGTACGCGCCGTACACCAGCGCGAACAACACCAAACCCGCCAGCGCCGATTCGATGGCGACCTGTACGTCTTCCAACAGCACACGGTTCACATCGTCGACGTTGAGCAGCCACAATATGATCACGGCGGCGGCGGCCACGATGACAATCAGGCTGTAGCCCCACTGGCGTTCGCGCCGCCGGATGCGCCCAAAATGCACGCCCAGCAGGTTGAGAAGGCCGATCAGCACGCCAATGGCGACCGTCGGCAGCACTAACTTCAGAATATTATTGGCGTAGCTGTTGACAAAACCTGAGCCCGCGACCAAGCCCCACAGCATAAACAGGCCAAAGCCCATGGCGACGGCGGTCGAAAGCGCTGCGAAAAGACGACGCATGAATCAGCCTCCCCCGAGGAGCGCGGTGCGGACAGGCTCATACAGACTGACGAAGGTGTAGACGACAATCGCGCCGATCAGCAGCCAGCGCAGCGTGTCGAGCGCGACGACTGCGCCGCGTTGGGCGGTGTTGTCGCCGAGATACGCGCCCGCGACGAACATCTCTTCGCCGATCAGCGTGTCCCCGGCCAGCGCGTAAGCGACCGCCTGCCCCGTCAGATCGACGCTGGAAGCGATGCTGCCCTGCTTGCGGCGGTTGGCGGCATCGAGCACGAGCGCGAGTTCGCTGCCAAAATTGCCGAGCAGGATGCTTCCGCTCACTTGATCCGCGCTGAGCGTGGTTGTCAGCGCGCCAGCGAAGGCCAGCGGTTGAGCGGGCGCCGGATACCAGCGCAGGTAGCGTCCGCTGAAGCGGTCAGCGTGACCGCGGCGCGCATACGCTCGCTGGAGCAGCACATAGCTCAGCGGCAGCACGAGCGGATCATTCGCGGTGAGAATCGTGGGTTCGGCCCGGACGGCCGTTTGATAGAACAATTCGGCACTGGCTAACGTCAGGAGCGTGTTGCTGCCGCCCAGACCGGTATTCGCAACCGAGACATGGACGGGGCGTCCGGCTTCAATCGCCGTCCCGACCATCGTCGGAATCGAGGCATAGGCAGCAATCGGGCGCAGGGGAAAAGCATCTTTCCGCCGCCGCGCGACCAGCGCGCCCTGCACCAGTGAGAGCAGTGTCAGGCATATGATCACCACCGTGATGAACTGCGTCGTCGTATCCAACCTAGGCATCCTCGTCCAATAAGGCTCGCAGCCGTTCGACTCCATCCGGCTGTTCAAGCGTCCGCGCTAATCCGGCGACGATCTCGCGCCCGCCAAAGAGTCCGGCGGTCGGCTGGGCTATCCATAGAAGCTGAGCGCCTAATACCCCCAGCGGCCCGATCACATCCAGAAGCACACTCACTGCATTGGTCAAGCCGCGCCGTTTCAAGGCGGCGATCAGTTCAGCATCATTCATGAACGCCAGTATAACACGCGCAGGCACAGTGTAGAAATGAATCTCGCACTCAGCCTGCGTTACGGTTTGGTTAGATCTGAGGCGATTGCGTCAGATCGGGAGCGGCGGCGATGTCAAGGCGTCTGCTTACCTTATCTATGTTATATTGAAACCAGCCTTTATGCGCGTAAATCCTGAAAATCGTACACCAAGAAGGACTAGAATCATGCTCCAGTATCCGCTGACGTTGAATTTCAAACTGATCGCTTTAGCGCCGCGTATTCGCGTCACCGATGCGACCGGGCGGCTCATTCTGTACGTGCATCAGAAGACGTTCAAGCTCAAAGAAGATGTGCGCATTTTTGCGGATGAAGCCAAGACGAACGAACTCTTCCGCATCAACGCCGACCGTATCTTCGACTTTTCCGCCAAGTACCACCTCAGCGAGAGCGCGACCGGACGCCAACTCGGCCACATCAAGCACCGGGGCATGCGCTCGATCTGGAGCGCGACCTACGAAATGTACGACGCGAATGATCAGGTCACGCACATCATGACGGAAGATAACCCGTGGGTCAAAGTGCTGGATAGCATCGCCAGCAACATCGACATCATCGGCATGTTCAGCGGCTACTTCCTCAACCCGACGTACACCGTGCATCGCGGCACCGACAAAGAGGGCGAAGGCGTGTTGAAGTTGAGCAAGCGCCCGGCCTTCTTCGAGAGCAACTTCACCATCGAAAACCTCGACCCCAATCTCACCGAACAGGACGAACGCCGCCTGATCCTCGGCATCATCATGGCCGTACAGATGGAACGTTCGCGCGGGTAAAGCTGACCGCACTCTCCAGTTCGTTGTAGGGACGCAATTCATTGCGTCCGTCGTTTCCGACCCCACCCCCCGACCCCTCCCCGAATTCAGGGAGGGGAGACAACAGCGTTCGCCACGTCTTCCCTCTCTCCGCTTGCCTGGGAGAGAGGATTTAGGGGTGAGGTTGATCTATCGGAAACGGGAATTTCCCGCCGCCGGGTGGTATAACAGGGGCGTTGACCGACGACTCTAGCAAAGGTGCATTATGCGTCTGGCAGTCATTTCGGATATTCACGGTAATTTGACCGCGCTCGAAGCTGTGCTCGCGGATTTGGAAGCGCGCGGCGGGTCGGATCACCTGTGGTTTTTGGGCGATCTGGCGGCGATAGGTCCGCGTCCGGCGGAATGTGTCCGGCGGATCAAAGCGTTCGCCGATGCGGCGGCGGAAGGCGAGAAAAAAGGTACGTTCCGCGCCATTCGCGGCAACACGGATCGCTGGATTGTGCACGGGACACGCGCCAAATCGGCGGGCGTCGACAAAGCCGAAGACCTGCCCAACCTCATCAACGCGTTTCGCAACATGGGCGGCGCCATGATCTGGGCGCTGGAGCAGTTGAGCTACGAGGAATACGACTGGCTGCGCAAGCTCCCCGGCGAATGTGAGCTGCATGTCCCCGGCTACGGCACGGTGATCGGCTATCACGGCACGCCGGGCGACGATGAGGGCTACCTCACGCCCGAGTCGACGGACGAAGAAGCGGCGGATGCCCTGCTCGACCGCGAAGGGCGGCTCGGCATTGGCGGGCACATCCACCGCCAGATGGATCGGATGTTGAGCATTGGCGGCTGGCGGGCGATCAACGTCGGCTCAGTCGGCATGTCGTTCGAAAAACCGGGGATCGCGCAGTATGGCGTGTTCACCTTCGAGGATGGCGACGTGCAGGTCGATTTGCGCGGCGTGCCGTATGACCTTGAGTCGGTGATCGCTGACCTGAAAGCGGTGGGCTTCCCGGCGCTCGACTGGGCGACCAAAACTATCCGTAGGACGTAGCCGATGCCCAAACGCGATCAACTGCTGAGCGAACTGGGCGGCGAACAGGATTACGGCGTGCTGCTCGTCGCGCAGATGGGTGGCGTCCCCAACCAGATCGACCTGATCATCCAGACGGCGATCTACGATGAGGCCGCCGAAGGGCTGCGCCCGCGCCACACCTACATCATCCGCGCGCTCGGCGTGCGCGAACACCGCCTGACGGTCGGCATGTTCGGCAAGCTGCGCCTGCTGGACGAGCACCCGCTGCTGTATCACCACAACGCGCCCAAAGTCGCCGTGTACTTCGACGGCACGCCCAAAGACCTCAACGAGCTGGTGCTCGACATTTCGCAGACGCATGTGCTCGCCTATGAAGGCTGGCGGCATCTGGTCGATACCGACGACATCAACCGCTCGACACCCATGACGACGCTGTTCAAGCGTGGCTTTGGCGTGCTCGGCGTGATGCCCAAGCCGCTGGCGGAACGCATCGGCAAGGTGCTGGAACATCACGGCATCAAGCACACGGACAACGAAGAACTCCCCGACGACAACACCGACGAACACGGCCGTTCGCGCCTCGCCAAGCTGCTGCTGCTCGACCAGTCGTATATCATCGCCCTCGACTTCAGCGTGGAAGAACTCGGCAAAACTTAGGACTGAGCATTGAGGACTGAGGACTGAGAACCGCAGGACTGAGAAAAACGCTGCTAATGTTAGGTATGGATACCTGATAAGCTTACCGGCAGACGAAAATAAACTCAGTCCTCAGTCCTTTGTCCTCGCTACTTCTCATTCTTTTAAGGAGACTTGATATGCAGCTTACAGATTCTGTCGCTTTAGTGACCGGGGGCGCGTCCGGGTTGGGCGCGGGTGTGGTGGCGCGCTTCATTTCGGCGGGCGCGAAGGTCGTCATCGTCGACCGGGACGAGGAGAAGGGCGCGGCGCTGGCGGCGACGCTCGGCGCGAATGCGCGGGCAGTACGCGCCGATGTGACCAGCGAAGCCGACATCCAGACCGCGATTGCGACCGCGGTCGAGGCTTTCGGCGGCGTGAATATCACCGTGAACTGCGCGGGGATCGGCATGGCGATGAAGACGGTCGGCAAGCAGGGCGCGCATCCGCTCGACGTGTTCGAGACCGTCATCCGCATCAACCTGATCGGGACGTTCAATGTGATTCGCCTCGTGGCTGCACACATGGTGACCAACAATCCGAACGCGGAAGGCGAACGCGGCGTGATCATCAATACGGCGTCGGTGGCGGCCTACGACGGGCAGATCGGTCAGGCGGCGTATTCGGCCTCGAAGGGCGGCATCGTCGGCATGACGCTGCCCATTGCCCGCGACCTTGCCCGCGAGGGCATCCGCGTGGTGACGATTGCGCCGGGCATCTTCGACACGCCGCTGCTCGCCGCTCTGCCCGAACCCGCGCGCGTGTCGCTGGGGCAGCAGGTGCCGTTCCCGTCGCGCCTCGGTCGCCCGGAGGAGTACGCGCAGTTGGCGCAGTCCATCGTCGAAAACGTGATGCTCAACGGCGAAGTGATTCGGCTGGATGGGGCTCTGCGAATGGGAATGAAGTAGGTATTACATGACAAAGAAAACATATTCGCGCGCAGACTACCTTGCGTTCGCCGATGACCACACGGTTGATTTCTTCTATCGCTGTATCAGTGAACTGGAAAGAATCGTTTCTGAGCAGGGTTGGCAGCTCGATAAATACTTCCAGAGTCAGTGGTGCTCTTTCAAACCAAATGAGGACGGACTGGCCGTATTTGGTGTTGCCTTTGAGTCAGGAAAGGGCCGCGTCTATCTATATATCAAACGGATTGAGCCTGATGTCTCACATCTGGAACAGTGGGCACGATTCAATAAAAGATACGATCAGCTTGAATTCCTCATTGAACCAAGAGGAGCGCGGCTAGAAGCGTTTTTACCACTGCTGGACAAAGCGTACCGCTTTCTAGGCTAAATATTGGGCGTTTCCCATATCACCGAAGTAAGATGACGTTCTGGTTTGAGGCGCTATTAAAATGGCACGGATACTCACAACCTTCTTTGTACTTGCCCTGCTGTTTTGTGGATCTGAACACAAATCGTCAGCTCAAGCAGACAATCACAGAATCGCTCCTATCGCTTTTATTTCCGATCAAACTGGACATCCACAGATCTACGTCATGGAGGCTGATGGGGAAATCAGAAAACTGACGAGCAACGGTCTGTATAAAAGTGATCTCCGTGTTTCACCTGATGGTAGCCAAATATTCTATTCGGGCGGCGAAACGCAATTTGCTGACACATGGTTGGTTAGAGTTCAGGTCGATGGGAGCGGCGAACGAGTCGTTGCCTACACAAAACAGGGCTTTACGAGCTTCGCTTTGTCGCCTAACGGTGAGGAAATTGCCTTCAGCAGTGATAAAGGCATTGTCATCTTCAACAGCGAACAGCGGGAAAGTCGGAGAGTTTTTCTGGCAGCAGGCGCGTATGTCACTGTTGAATCGTGGTCACCAGATGGAAGTCGAATCCTTTACGTCTCTGACCAGGATGGCGCACAGCAGCTCTACACAATGAATGTCGACGGCAGTGATATTGTGCAGCTCACGTTTACGTCTGCCGAGAACTCATATAGTACGTGTGGGGATTGGTCGCCTGATGGACAGTCGATTGCCTTCCATTCAGGCGAATCCCTCATAACCTCAGACATCTACACTATTTCCGTAGACGGCACCCACCGGCAACGTCTCACCGAGACCGGGATGCGCGCGAATTGTCCCCGCTGGTCGTCCGATGGTGCCGAAATTCTATTTTTCACATTTCAGTTCGATGAGTGGAAGCCCCGAATCTATGTGATGGCGGCTGATGGGGCAAATGCTGAACACCTTGGCGCAGGTGAAAGTCCAGACTGGCTGAGTTGGCAGCTTGGGGAGGATGACTAAAGTCTCCAGTGCCAAGCTGCCCTGCGGTTTGGCTTACACCCCCTCCATCTCCCGAGGCAGCGTGCGTCGAGGCGGCGCGGCTTGTGGTCGGCGTTCCCCGAGGATGGGGCGTTCGATCAACTGGTAAGTCACATAGGCCAGCGCCAGCGCGATCCCGAAGACCGCGGGGTAGACGCGCACACCGGCCATCCCGGACGCCCCGACGATGAACAGCGCCAGCATGTGCCACAAATAGATCCCGTATGTCAGGTTGCCCAACCAGCGCACGAAGCGGTTTTCGATCACGAAATGCCCGGCGCTGATGTTCAGGATCAGCCACGCGAAGACGAGCGTCATCGCATAATCCATCCAGACGACGTGCGCGGGAACTTCGGCGACGATCAGCAGGCCGAGCACCACCAGCAAGCCGATCCGCGCGGGCCGCGTCGTCAGCGTGCGTTCGACCGCCGCGCGGCGATAGTGCCACAAACACGCGGCCAACCCGCCCAGCGCGAGCGCATCCACCTTGAGATAGAGCACAATCTGATGCAGTGGGCTTTCGACTGGAGTCAGCGCGAGGAGCAGCAGGCGCAGACCAATCACCAACCCGAAGGTCAGCGGGATGAAGCGCGCGCGCACCACCCACGGGAGCAGCCCGTAGAAGATGACTTCCACGCTCAGACTCCAGAAATGGCTGATCATGCCAGAGACGCTGTTCAGCGCCAGCGGAATGAAGGCAGCAAACAGTGCCGTCGCCGGGTACTGAAGCGCGTTGAACTGGCGACCAAACACGATCCCGTAGTCGGGCGCGGTGGCGATGCTCACCCCCGCGGTGACGGCCAGCACCAGATAATAGGCAGGCACCAGGCGACGCAGGCGGCGTTCATAAAAGCGCAGGGGCTTAATCGGCTGCCGCTGTTTGTCGGAGAGCAGAATCGAGGTGAGCAGAAAGCCGGAGAGCACATAGAACAGCAGCACCGCTCCGCCCCCGGTCAAGGTCAGATTGCGCAGAATTCCCGTATTCACATCGATCAGGAACCAGCCGGGGATGAATTCGTGGACATGCCCGACGACGACGGATAGGGCTGCGTAAACGCGCAGCGTGTGCAAACCCGGAATATACCGGGTGGTTGAAGCCTTGAGAGATACATGCATTCCGGCATAATAGCACAGAACATGGCTGAACAGCACCCGCAGTCGGGTAAGACTGAGAAGACATTTATCCTATGGAAAGCGAGCAGCCTCTGTGGAAAGTATCATTTTGAGCGGCGAACGCGTCCGGTTGCGCGACTGGATTCTGGCGGATCTGCAGCCGTTCGCTCATTGGCAGCAGCCCGGTCACCCGTGGCAGGAGCTCGACGGCCCGTACTACCCCGGCCCCAAAGCGGACGACATCTCGGGCATCGTCGAGCGCATCAAAACGCGCATCGAAAGCGGCAACTTCTCGACGCCGCGCCAGAACCTGATCATCGCGCTCAGAGAGTCGAATCAGTTGATCGGGCAGGTGTCGCGCTACTGGATCAGCGAGGAAACGAACTGGTTAGCGGCGGGCATCTCGATCTACGACCCGGCGTTGTGGGGGCAAGGCTATGGGGCAGAGGCGCTCAGCCTGTGGACGGGCTACCTGTTTGCGGCCTTCCCGCAGATCGTGCGGCTGGACTTGCAGACGTGGTCGGGCAACCCGGGCATGATGAAACTGGCGACCAAGCTCGGCTACCAACTCGAAGGCCGCTTCCGCCAGGCGCGGATCGTGCGCGGGGAATACTTCGACGCGCTCGGCTACGGGATCTTGCGCGAGGAGTGGGAGGCACGGTCACCCAAATAAAACGGGCAGACCGAATGTGTCTGCCCGCTGATAAGATCCCTGCCTACCGCGCCTAGTTGAGCGGGGCGGTGCCCTTGCCGTCGAGGGTTTCCGCGTCTTTCAGCGTCACAAAATCGTGAATGAAGCCGCCGCTGTTGCTGGCGATCAGCACGCCGCTTAGCTTTTCGACCTTCAGCTCGCCTGCGTGACTGATCGCGCGGCTGATCTGCTCGCGCACAATCAGCATCAGGTCATCCCAGAAGACACCGCGCGGGAGCTGCGGTTCGCGCAGCGAGCGCAGGCTTTCCATGTACGCCATGACCGGCTCGACCTGCGGGAAGATCAGCTCGCCGGGGAGGTCGTGACGCACCACCGCATAAAAGTGCTTGGCGAGCAAGCGCACGCCATTTTCCAGCGAAAAACGCAGCGAATCGGGCTGCATGGGGCGGCGGTGAATGTTGCCGGGCGTACTGAGCAGCAGCATGCCGCGATTGAGCAGCGCGAGGAATTCGCGCATAGTCTGTACGCTGTTGGTCGCGGTGATGAGCACGCCGCCCGGTTTGAGCACGCGTTTCATCTCGCGAATCGCCATGTCGATATCCGGCACATGGTAAAGCATGTGATTTGCCATGACCACATCGAAGGTGGCATCGGCGAACGGCAGGTGCTGCGCGTCGCCCGTCAGCAGGCGCTGCGAGGCATTGTGCGTCGCCAGCATGCCCGCGGAGCGATCCAGCCCGTAGTAGGTGATGTTCGGCCGTTGTGCCCTGAGCGCATTGAAGTATGTCCCGGAACCCGAGCCCACATCCAGCACGACTTCATCTCCACGCCAATGAATGCGCGTGATCACCCAAGCGGGAAAATCCACCTTTGGCACACTATACTGATGATGAATATCCTGCCGGGTTTTCAGGAATATGTCGTTCGCGTACTGATGATTCAGTGCGTCGGAGTCGGAATTGGAAGTCATATGAGTCCCGAGGGTATCGTGGTTCACTCTTATGATTATACTCCATCTCGTTCGCAACACACTACTTAAGGAAACGGAAATGCTGAATTTAGGCGAAGTTGAAGCGGCGGCGGCGCGCCTGCGCCCGCACCTGCTGCCCACACCGCTCGAATGGGTCGGGGATAACCTGTGGTTGAAGCTGGAAAACGCCAACCGAACGCACTCGTTCAAGGTGCGCGGGGCGCTTAACGCGCTGCTGGCGCTCAGTGAGGCGGAGCGCGCCGCCGGAGTGATCACCGCGTCGTCGGGCAATCACGCGCAGGGCATCGCCTACACCGCCCACCTGACCGGGACGCGTGCCCGCGTGCTCATGCCGCTGCACGCGCCCAAAAAGAAGATCGCCGGGGTTAAGCGTTATGGCGCGGAAGTCGTACTGCACGGCGAAGAGTACGGCGCGACCGAGATCGAAGCGCGGCGGCAGGAACGCGCGGACGGCCTGACCTACGTCTCGCCTTACAACGACCTGCGGGTGGCCGCGGGCAATGGTACGGTCGGGTTGGAAATTGTCGCCGCGCTGCCCGAGGTCGAGCGTGTGCTCGTCCCGGTGGGCGGCGGCGGGCTGATCTCCGGCATCGCGACCGCGGTGAAAGGACTGCGCCCGAACGTCGAGGTGATCGGCGTGAACGCGGCGGTGTCGCCGGACATGTACAACCTGGTCTACGGCGCGGCGCTGCCCGTCGCCTATGACACCTTGGCCGACGCGCTCCCCGGCGACATCGAAGCGGGCTCGATCACCGTGCCGGTCACGCGCGCGCTGGTGGATCGCATTGTGCTGGTGAGCGAAGCCGAAATCGCCGCCGCCATGCGCTGGCTGATCGCCGAAGCGGGATGGCTGGTCGAAGGCGGGGGCGCGGTCGGGTTGGCGGCGGTACTCGCCGCGACGATTCCACGCGACAAAAAGACCGCGGTCGTCATCAGTGGTGGCAATGTCGATTTAGAGGTTGTACGGCAGGCGATCGGGTAGGGCAACCTCACCCCAGCACCCTCTCCAAAAAGAGGCGAGGGGGAGACGTGGCGAGCAATGTTGTCTCCCCTCCCTGAATTCGGTTGAGGGGCCGGGGGGCTCTCAGGGGTAGGTTTTTAATTGTAGGGACGAGGCATGCCTCGTCCTCCTGTGCTCACACAACCACCCTATCCGTTAAACCACCTCTTTTGCTTTCACAGACAAACGATCTATTGCCTAATCCAAAGGAAAAACCGGACGAGGCATGCCTCGTCCCTACAGGTTCTCAGCGAAGAAAACCGTATTCGATGGGGAAGCATAAAAACCTACCCTGTTAGGGGCCGGGGGGTGGGGTCGGACGCAGCGGACGCAATGAATTGCGTCCCTACACAAGTACCGCAGGAAGCACACGGGCGCACATGTGTGCGCCCGTGTGCCAAACCCGCTCGTTAAGTCGAGCAGGTGGAAACTCCGGTGAACCTTACCGCCGCCGCAAAACCAGCACAATCACGATCAGTAGGATGATCAGCACGAGCGCGATGATCAGGATCGGGATGATGTCGCCGCTGAACGGCGCGGTTTCGGTCTGCTGCGGCACGAGCGTCGGCGCGGGCGTCGGGCTGGACGCGGACTGGGCGCCACCATCAACGGGCGTCGGCGTCGGGCCAACCGCGCTCAAGCGGATTTCAATGGTCGCATTCGCTTGCGCGGTCGCGGTTGCCTGCGCGTCTTCAGTCGCCGTGCTTTGCGCGGCGGCCGTCTGTGCGGCGACATTGGCGCTGTCGGCGGTGGCGGTTTGCGCGGCGGCTTCCGTGCCCGTCGCGCCCGTCTCTGCGGTGACCGTGCTCGCCTGCGCCACTAACGTCTCTTCGGTCTGCGCGGCTTGCACTTCTTGGGTCTGCACTTCTACGGCGCTCTGCGTCTCAGCGGCGGTCTGGGTCGAGGTCTGCGCGGCAGCTTGCGTGTCTACCGCGGCTTGCGTCGCCTGCGCGTTGACTTCTTCGGTCTCCGCGGCTTGCGTCGCAGCGTCACGAGTAGCGCGGGCGTCCTGCGTCTGCTGGACTTCAAGGCGCGTCTGCGCGGCGCGGGTTTCGAGCGCGCTGCGCGTTTCCACCTGACTTGTCGCGCCGATCTCCGCCCGGGCGGTTTCGCGGGCATCGACCGTGTTCTGTGCGGTCGCTGTCAGGTTGACGGCCTGCGTTGCGCTCGCATTCGCCTCGACTGTCGCGGTCAGCGCCACGGCGGCGGCGGTCGCGCTGGCGTTCGCCTCCTGCGTGGCCTGCTCAATGGCCGCTTGGGTGGCGGCGGCGTTCGCTTGTTCAGTGGCCGTTAGCGCCGCGGTCGCCGTCAGCGCGGCGAGCTCGGTGGCATTGAGATTAGCGGCTTGCGTTGCGACAGCAGCAGCCGTGCCAGTGGCGCCCGCTTCTGCTGTGGCGGTGACCTGCGCGCCGCGTGTCACGGCGGCGACCTGCGTCGACGTAGCCTGTGCGAATTCGGTGGCGGCGGCATCGAGCGTGCTGCGCGCAATGTTAGTCGCGGCCTGATCGGCGGCGGCTTGCGTCGACGCCTGCTGATCGACGAACTGCTGGGTAACGGCCAACATGGCGACTTCCGTGGCTGTTGCGTTGGCTTCGACGGTCGCGGTTTGCCCGGCAATCTGCGTCGCGGTGGCGTTCACGGCCAGCGTCGACTGCGCGCTCACCGTCGAAATCGCGTCGCTGGTGGCCTGCGCCTGGGTCGCGGTCGCATTGGCGAACTCAGTCGCTTGGACCGCGGCGGCGGTCGCCTGCACGACCTGCGTCGCCTGCATAGCGGTGGCCGAGGCGTTCGCGACCTGTGTCGCGGTCGCAATCGGCGCTTCTGACACGCTGAACGGCACATCGAGCGTCGAACTCTGGCCGCTGGCGTTGTCGGCGATGATGCGGAGGTTGTGCTCACCGGCACCGAGCGCCAGCACATCCAGCGTCACCGGGATCGGCAGCGCGGTGAAGTGCCCGACTTCGGCGTCATCCAGCAGCACGGCGACATGCACGACCGTGGTCTGGCTGTTGGCATTGATTTCGATCTCGCGGCTGGCATCCAGCGTTTCGCCGGGGGTCAAACCGCTGATGAAGATCTGCGGCGGGAGCGCGGCGGTCAGGAAGTTGAGGCTGGTCGTGCCGCTCTGCCCGTTTTCGAGCGTGGCATCGACGGTGATCGTCGTGCCGCCCGGCGGGAGCGTCATCGGGTCGATGGTATAGCTATTGTCAGCGTTCGGTTCGAGTTCTTCTCCGCCGACCGTCACTGTCACATCGCTAACGGGCACCTGCCCGGCAACGGTGACGCTGATGTCCACCGGACGATCCACCGTTTGGCCATCCTGCAAGCCGCTGATCACGATGGCGGGCGGGAGCGCGGCAGCGGTGAACGCGCCGCTGGCAGTGCCCGATTGGCCGCCTTCGTTGAGCGCGGTCACGGCGATGGTGTGTTCGCCGGGGGTGAACTGCGCCGGGTCGATGATGAAGGTGTACGGGGCGTCGAGTTCAACCGGCGCGTCGCCGTCAAACTGCACCGAGACGCCTGTGACCGGGGTCTGGCCGCCGCCCTCAACGGTGACGGTGACGGGTTCGGTCAGCGTACCGAGCGCGGCGAGATCCGGCGTGAAAGTCAGTTCCGGCGGCAGCGCGGCAATGGTGAACGTGCCGCCCGCGGTGCCGATGTCGCCCGTCGCGTCGAGCGCGCTCACGGCCAGCGTATAATCGCCGGGTGGGAACGCGACCGGATCAATCGTGAAAGTGAAGGGTTCCGCGTCGAGCAATGACCCAATTTCCGTATCGGCCACCGCGAAATTGACGCCTTCGATGTCGTCATCGGCGCGCACATCAGCGGTGATCGTCGTCGGTTCGGTGATGGGGGCATCCGGCAGCGTCAGGTCGATGATCGGCACAGGGATGGGCGCGCGCAGCGTCGCATTGGCGACCGAAACGCCGCCGTCCGTGCTCACCTGCAAACCGAGTGTGTATTCCGTGCCATCGGCAGGCAGGTCGAGGTTGAGCGTAATCACATACTGGCTGCGCAAAATCGTCGCCAGTTCGCTGTAAATCGCCAGCAGTTGATCGGGCGTGGGCGATTCGTAGTTGCGCGCGTTCGTCCCCGCCGAAAGTTCCTGCAAGTAGGTGCGATCCGTACCATAGCCGAGGCCGATGGTGTAGACCGGGACGCCGCGGGTGATCGCTTCTTCGAGCGCCGCGCCGCGCCCAACATTGCTGTGACCGCCGTACTCTGCGCCGTCGCTGAGGAGCACGACCGCGCGCCGCGGCACAGGCGAATTGGCGGCCAACTGGACGCCATCATAGGCCGCTTGATACAGCGCGGTCTGCCCGCCGAGCGGCAGGTTATCGATGGCGCTGAGCAGCAGATTTTTGTCAGTCGTGTAATCCTGAACCAAGCGCGTGCCCGTACCGAAGGTGAGAATCGCCACCGGGTCGTTCGCGCCGATGCTCTGCACGAACGCGCGGGCCGCATCTTTAGCGGCGAAGAACGGCGCGCCTTCCATACTTGTGCTGACATCGATTACCAGCACGGTCGCAATCGGCAGGTTCTGATCGGTGATGTTCTGCACATCGACGATCTGTCCGAAGGGAGCGAGGTCGCCGATCAAGCTGAAGTTGGCGGCAGTGAGATTGGTGATCGGCTGGTTCACGTTATCAAATACGTTGGCCGAAACCGTCACCGTCGGCAGTTGACTCGCGTTCACCCCGGTGATTTCGAGGCGCGGCGCAGGAAAACCCTGCATCACGCCCAGGCTTACGGGGAGTAGGATGATGAGCAGAAACAGAAAATATCTTGTGAGCCTCAAAATGCGCCCCCGCGTCTTATGCAAGCAAATCCATTAATTCCTGCTCTATGGTATGCGGGATTCGTGAAGGATGCAACAAATCGTTATATAGGCTGACAGAAGAATACGAGAAAGATACGCGCTGACTTATGTGAGGCGCGGTGCGCGGGGAATGCAGCAGTTGCCCCCTCTTCTACAGCCGAAGAGGGGACTGGTTAGCCATGGGTGCGCGGACGCGCTTACCCGCGCTTGTCTTTCTCGCTGAAGAGATCGCTGGTGGTGGACGGACGCCGGAAGAACAGCATATAGCCGCCCGCGAGGATCAGCAGGCCGGGCACGAGCCAGCGACCAATCGAGGCGTTGCTGTTGAAGATCAGCAGTTCGAAGAAAGCCGCGGCCACTACAAACGCGATCAGACCGAACTGCAGCAGGTTGCGCCCCGTCTTGATCTGCTGGGCGTTGTCGAGCCGCGTGCCGAGGTACATGGTCGCCGCACCGACGAACACCGGGTAGAGCGTCCACACGTACGCCCACGTCTCATAGCGATCAAACGTGTCCTGGAACCACAGGATCAAGCCCGTGCCCGTGACAATCGCGCCGGGGATGATGAAACCCGCCGCGCGGCGGTCGCCCGTGAAGGCGATGATCAGGAAGATCACGCCGGGGATGACCACGAACAGGGGCCACGAAATGTCGAAGATCCGCCCGATATCAAAGTCAAAAATCTGCCCCGCGAGGAACAGGACACCTAAGCCGATGAGAATATACGCGCCGAGATTGTTGGATCTGGTCGTCATGATGAGTTAGCCCCCTGAATCTAACGTTCTGCATACATATACGGAGGCTGTCAGCAAAAGTTGCGCGAGGTGGACGTTGCGCTTACCTCACCCCAAGAACCTGACGATTCTTTGCCCCTCTCCCTGGGGAGAGGGGCGGTTGAGCGGCGCGAAACGGGGTGAGGCTCAACGAGAAGTTGGAGAGAAAATTACTTTACCGATGCCTAGAACCGATCCGCCAGCCCGAGCGCACGGGTGATCTGTTCGATGTGGTTGACATCGTGCAAACCCAGCAGCCCTACCTGTTCGCTGACGGTGATTCGACCGAGCGACGAATGGATGCCGCAGCGGGCGTCGGTATCATCGGCGGTCAGCCGCTTGATGTAGCCGATCAGTTCGCGGCGGCGTTCCAGCCACTGCGCCAGCGTCGGCGCGAGCGCTTGCTCGCTGTAGCGGTTCTGCGCGGCCAGCGCGTCCGGGTCGAGCGGCGGAAAAGCGGGCGGGTTATCCGCGCTGCTGATCTTCATGCGGTCGCCGAGCACAATCTCGACATCGTTCAGGTGGCACAGGATCTCGATCACGTTCCAACCAGCACCGTCACGAGCTTGCCGGGCACGCGTCTCATCGACATCCCGCAGGAGCGCCTGCAAAATAGCCGGGGTCTGCTGAATCGAGAGCAGACCGCGCGCAAGTGGAAACGTCATCTAGTCGTCTCCCCCGGCTTTACGGTCGGCGTTGTACTTCTTGAAGCCTTCCCAATCCTGACGCGCAGCATAGGCGGCCTGCTGCGCCCAGAACGGCAGCGTCGTACCGGGATAGCGCACCTGCGCTCCAGTGAGGATCTGCCGGAGCTGATCTTCGGTGGCGTTCGCCAGCTTCTTGAACGAATCGATGCCGGCAGCGCGCAGCGCCCCGGCGATCTTCGGGCCGATGCCGTCGATGATTTCGAGATCGTCGGCGCTGCCCACGGCGGCTTCGGGATCCGTCACGGCGATAGTGAGTTCTTCCGAGGCAGGCGTGGTCGCTTTGGCGGCGGTCTCCGACGGCTGGTCGTTCACGACTTTGTCGACTTCTTCGGGGGTGAGCGTGCCCATAGTCGCGGTTTCGTAGGCTTGCTGCGGCGCGGCGGTCTTCTCCACCACTGATTCTTTCACAGGGTCGTCATGCGGCTGCGCGGTTTCACCTTGCGCTTCCGGCGGCGGCGCGGGTTTTTCCTGCGTGGCGGCGGCTTCGGCGGGGCTGTGCTCGGTGCGCGCGGTGAAGCCCGGCGTGGGCGCGGGCGCGCCTGGTTCGGTCGCTTTTTCCAACGGCATCCCCTGACTCGGCTTGTCCTCACCCGCATGAGAATCGATCACCGCGTTTTCGGGCGTCAAATCGACTTCGACGGCGGCGGGCGCGGCTGCCTGCGTGCTGGGAACGGGATGGGCGGCGCTCGGCGTTTCATCGACATCGGCGGCGCGTTCGGGACGGATGAACATGGTGTTGACGGGTGCGGCGGGCGGGGCAACCACAGCCGCATTATCGGCGGCGGGGAAGTCGCTCACGCGGTAGGTGCGCGTACCGCCAACGGGCAGCGGCGCGAGATCGGTCGTCTCCGGTTCGACATCAAACGCCGGAGCGGCTGCGCCCAGACGCCAGCCGAAACGATTCAGCAAAAGCAAGCCGATCGCCAAAACGAACAGCAGGATCGGCAGCCACCAATCCGCAAAGGGCGCGGCCTCGACAGCGCGATTGGCGGCGACGAGCAGCGCGGCGGTCAGCAGGGCGGCAGCGAGCAGCGTGCGACCTGAATTCTGTCCTTCCATCCTCAGTCCCTTCACAAGAAGCGTAATCTCAGCAGATCGTTATTATGACATGAGGCGGGGAAAGTTCACAGTTTACAGTTTTTAGTAAAGTTGCTTCCATCCCGCACCGAACGACTCTATGCAAAGGGTGGTTTTTGTAAGGACAGACTCTGCGGGCAGCACGAAGTCCATTTGGAAGCAGCGGACGCGATCAAGCGGGTGTCTAAAAAGGATTTTCACGACACCCCTCACCCTGCTTGCTGCGCAAGCCGTCCTTCTCCCCGCTTGCGTGGGAGAAGGGGTTGGGGGTTGAGGGGCTTTTTAGACACCCTCTAAATCGCGTCACTACGAAAACGGTTTCGGTCTGGGAAACATGGCTGGCTCCCCTCCCCGAATTCGGGGAGGGGCTGGGGCTGGGGGTGGGGTCGGACATGTCGGACGCACCGCCTTCATCACCTCACCCCCCGACTTGGAACGTGCCGATCTCGACCTCGTTGGCCGCGCACGATCCTTCGGCGTTCAACACGCAGAACGGCGCGATCTCCGGGTAGGTGTACCAGCCGACGAACACGTGATACTCCCCCTCTGACAGTGGATTCTCAAAGTTGATCGTCACTTCCTCCGCCCACGCCGAGCGGGCGGGCTGGACGCCGAGCGTGTTGTCCTGCTGGCCGACCAGCGTCCCGTTCGCGTCGAGCACGTGCACGTAGCGGATGTCGTTCTCGCTGCGCGCCTGCTGCAGCGTCCATTCCAGCCACACGGGCAGCGGATCACCGCTCGTAATCGTCGCCGGTACATGCCAGTTGCTGAGCGCCACGCCCCGGTCAAAGCGGTGATCGGATGGAATTTCGAGGATCGGCGGCGCATCGACGAATTCGACCGCCGGATCGCTCAAGGCAACGGTGTGACATTCGAGCGCGGGGTCGGTGTTGATCGGGCAGGCGGGATCAAGCGCGAAGCGCACGGTGCTGTAGCCGAACACGGGCAGCGGCACGCGGATCGGTGCTGCGCCGTCCACCTGCCAGCGATGCACAGGCACATCGTCGAGCAGCAGAGTCACGGTGCGCGTTTCTCCGGTCAGCGTGGCCGTCAACACAATCCAGTCGACTTCGTGGAAGGTGCAGCCGGGACAGCCGCGTTCCGGCGCATGCAAGTAGATGTCCGCTGTGTTGCTGATTTCGCCTTCCGGCGGCAGCGTGAAGGTCAGCGTTTCCGGGTGGTCGGCGTCCGGGGTATTGAACAAGGCAACGCGCTCATCTTCATAGAATGGAGCGCCGAGCTGCGTCCGCGCCGCCGCTTCCAGTGAGCCATCGTCAAAGTCACGGTGGACGAGCACCACATCCGCGCCCGCGTCCTGCAGCAGCGCCGGATCGAACGTTTCCAGCAGATTCAGCTTGGCTGGGTTAACGGGCGTCTGCCGCGTCACCTGCCCGGCGATCAGCGCGTGCTGATGGGCCGTTTGCCAGTAGAGATCGGTCTTGGCAGCGACGAGATTGTTCCACGGCGCGCTGAAGATCGCCCGCACGTCGGCGCGGTCGGCCAACGCCGCGACCCCGGCGGGCACCGCGGCGGTGGTCATCGGCAGCGGGAAGAACGTCTGATATTCGAACACGATGACCGCGCCGACGATCAGTGCGACGACTACCCGGAAGGCAGGACGGCGCAGCCACCCCCAGAGCACGGTCACACCGTAGCCCGCGAGAATGGCGACCGCCGCCGCCAGCAAAAAGCCGAAGCGCCCCGGCGTGCGCGCCAGATTGAAGATCGGCAGGTCGGCGACCAGCGCGAACGGCATCGGGATGTAACTGCGATAGGCGTCTGCGCTCAGGCTGACGGGCTGGTCGAAGATTTTGAGCAGCACGCCGAGCGACAATATCCATGCCAGCAGTCCGATCCAGCCCCACACGCGCGCTTTGGGCACGCGGATCAGCGCGACGAGCGCCAGCAGCCCAGCGATCACGCCGAGGTACAGCGCGCCTTCATCAAGGTTGATGCCGAGCACGGTATGCGTGTACGGCAAACGTCCAAAAAGCGGATGATTGAAGGACGGCGTGACGATGGCCAGCAGATCGGCGCTGTAGCGCACCGTATCGCCCGTCTCTTCGTAGGCTGCCGTGCCGACCGCCGCCGTCGCGCTCGGCAGCGCGAAGATCAGCGCGACCGCCCCGCCGATCACGCCCGCCGCGAGCAGCCGCAGCAGGGATGCGAACTCGCGCCGGAGGAGCAGCCACAGCGCGTACACCCCCATCAACGGCAGCACCACATAGATCAACTGGAGGATGTGCCCGCTCACGCTCAATTCGATGGCGACCGCCGCGAGGAACACATAGCGCCAGCCATCGCGCAGGCGGTAGAGCGCGTAGATCAGAATCGGCACGCCCCACTGGACCATCAAGCCCGCATGCCCCGCGCCGAGATGACCCTGCATCGTCGGGTAGAGCATGAAGATCAAGCCAGCAATGAAGGCCGAGATAACCTCACCCCCCAACCCCCTCTCCAGGGGGCGAGGGGGAGTTTGTGTTTCGCGCTCTGTGTTCTCTGTGGTTAACGTCTTTTGCTTGGCGGTTAGGTACTTGACCAACCAGAACATGCTCGTGCCGTTGAGCGCGACCGTGAGCAGAATGGTCACGTTGGCAGCGACGGGAAGCGGCAGGACGAACGCCAGCAGCCACGCCGGGAAGAACTGGAGCGGGTGCGACCACAGGGTCACGCCGTTGATGCCGTCCGGGTAGGCGAGATTCGCCGCAAAGAACGGGTTTTGCCCCGTTTGCAGCGCGTGCTTGATCCACCAGATATGATGCGCCATCTCATAGGCGTCGCCATGCACATAGCCGACCAGCGCCGTCGACAGGTTGAGGATCAGCGGGTAGGTGACGAGGATGGCAATGACCAGATAGACGAGCAACGCGATCAGGGTGACGGGAAATTTTCGGCTCATGCTCATGACTGCCTGAGTGGGCGATAGTTGCGCAGTTCAAGTTGTTCGACGTACAGCGGGCGGCACACCAGCGCCTCAGCGTTGGGTGGCGGGCACGCCGGATCGACGGCCAGCGTCAGCGTGTGAAAGCCCGCCGTGGGCAGATCAATCGGCACATTCCAGCCCTGTTCCCCCGTCACCGTCCACGTGACCAGCGGCGCGCCATCCAGCAGCAAGCGCGCGCCGCGTCCGTCCGCGCTGATGCGTCCGGTCAGCGTGACCGTGCCGGGCTGTGGCGCGTACAGGTAGACTTCCGCCGTATCGGTCACCTCGGCGTCTACGCGGCTGATCCACGTGAAACCGGGCGCCTCCCCGGCATAGGGCGCGACCGCGAACACGGCGAAACGTGCGTCTTCGTACAGCGGCACGCCGAGACGCGCATAGACGGCCGCCTCTAATTCTGCATCATCCCACTCGCGGTGCAAAATGACAAGATCCGCCCCCGCCGCGTCGAGCAGCGCCGGGTCGAAGGTTTGCAGCAGCCAACCCGCCGCCGGGTCGAGCGGCGTCTGCCGGGTGATATGCCCACCGATCAATGCCTGCTGATGCCCGGTTTGCAGATACAGCCCTTCTTTATCGACCAGCGGATGCTGAAAGGGCACGTCGAACACGGCGCGTACGTCAGCACGCCCCGCCAAACTCCGGATCGCGTCGGGGATCACGGCGTCGGTGGTGGGCAGCGGCCAGAAGAACTGGTATTCAAAGGCGATCAACACGGCGAGACCAAGTAGAGCGATCATGCGCAGTCGGGGCGGCTTGAGCCAGCGCCCGACGGTCGCCGCGCCATAGCCCGCGAGGAGCGCCGCCGCAAAGCCGACCGCAAAATTGAAGCGTCCCGGCGTCCGCGCGATATTCAGCACGGGGATGTAGGGCAGCAGCGCGGCGGGCAGCGGGATCGCCGTGGCGTAGCCGCCAATGAGCACGGTGAGCGGCGCGTCGTCGAGTTTGAGCAGCGACCCGAGCGACAGCACCCAAGCGCTCAGCGCGACGATCAGCCACCAGCGGGATTCTCGCCGCTTGATCAGCGCAACAGCAGCCAACGCCGCTGTAATCACGCCGAGGTAGGCCGCGCCCTCAAACGGGTCAATGCCGAGCACGCGGCGCGGATACTCCAACCCGCTGAACAGCGGATGATTGAAGGACGGCGACACGATGCCGAGCAGCGCCGCGCTGTAGCGCACCGCGCCCGGTTCAGACGCGCCGCCCGTCGCTTCGCGCAAGGTGGGCAGCAGAAACGGCAGTGCCAGCAGCCCGCCGAGGATCAGCGTGAGCAGGGTGCGCCCCAGCAGCGACCAGTCGCGGCGCAGCAGCAGCAGCAGCGCGTACACGCCGAGAAGCGGCGCGAGCAGGTAAAACAGCAGCAGCAGATTGCCCCACAGCGACACCACGAACAGCGCCGCGCCGATCCCGATGAAGCGCCGCCCGTCGCGCAGGCGCAGCAGCGCTAGCAGGAGCAGCGGCACGCCCCACAACACGAGCAGCCCCGTGTGCGCGGCGGCAAGCTGGCCCTGAAACGCCGGGTAGAGCATGAAGGTCAGGCCAGCGAGAAAGGCCGCCGCCTCACCCCCCACCCCCCTCTCCCAAGGGAGAGGGGGAGACGAGCGCAGCGAGTGGGGGGTGAGGCTGATCCGCTGAGGACGAGGCATGCCCCGTCCCTACAACCGCATCCTCCGCTCCCCCCGGAGAGGGGGCTAGGGGGTGAGGTTGACTCAGAAGATAGCGCATGAGCACGAACATGCTCGTGCCGTTGAGCGCCAGCGTGAGCAGCGTGGACAGGTTGAAGGCAGCGGGGATACTCAGCACGAAGGCGAACAGCCACGCGGGGAAGCTTTGCAGCGGCGCGCTCCACAGCCACGCCGCCGACAACCCCTGCGGATACAACAGCAGCGGCTGGAAGAACGGATTTTGCCCCGTTTGCAGCGCGTGCTTGATCCACCAGACATGCGCGGCGTACTCGGTCGCATCCCCGAAGGGATGTCCGATTAGCCGCGCGTCAAGCTGCGTGATGAGCGGAAAAGTGATGACACACGCCACCCCGAAATAGACCGCGAATGCGGCGAGATCGGGGACGAATGCGCTTCAACGTTTGCGGGCGGTGATGGCGATGATGTCGAACGGGTTGACGTAAAGTGACCATTCCGATAACCGGAAAGCGCGTTCCAGCGACTGCAGCGGTTTCGCCAGCGGCGGCAGATACATGCCCAGACGGTCGAGGAACAACCGCAGCGTGACATATTTGCCAACGTGGTAGACATCGACCACTTCAAATCCGGCTTCGGTCAGCATGCGCCCCAGCGTCTTGGGCGAGAAATAGTAAAGGTGTTCTTCCGACAGCTTGTAGCCGACCCAGCGCTTCCCCGTGATGTGCGCGGGAATGCTGTCGACGTCTGGCGTCGCCAGCGCAATCGTGCCGCCGGATTGCAGCAGTTCCGCCGCGCGCTGAATGTAGGCTTTGGGGTCGGGCACATGTTCGATCACATCCCACAGCGACACCATCGCGTAGCTGCCTCGCTCAAAATCGAGCTCGGTGAAGCTGCCGTGCGCCGCCGGGAAACCGAAGCGGTCGCGCGTGTAGTTGACGGCGAAACTGGAAACGTCCAGCCCTTCAACCTGCCAACCGCGCGCCTGCGCTTCCGCGAGGAAAAAGCCCGCCGCGCACCCCACATCCAGCAGCTTGCCCTTGCGGCTGACAAACCGTTCCAGACGGCTCAGGCGGCGCCGAAAGGTCTTGCGGATGTTGGCTTCATCGCGGACATAATTGGTGTAGCCGACCGTGCCGGAGTCGCTGTTCTGAAAGTAGGTTTCGCCGTACAAAGCGTAGAGTTCGTGGGCGTCCGGGCGCGGGCTGACGAACACGAGGCCGCAGTTCTGGCATTCAACCAGACCACGTTCGTTTTCGGGGCAATACGGAACGAGATCGGTTCCTCCACACAAGTTGCAGGGGATGTGTTTCTTTTCGACCTCTGCGCGCACGCGTGGGGACTGGTTTTCCGTGGACTCCGCCATCTGCTGACTCGCCTTATCTCGATTTTGTCGTGCAAAACTCGGACAGTATACAAGGGATTATAACGGTAGACAACCGCGCTTTAACATAAGACAAACTTCCTTCCTAGCCGGAAAATGCTAGAGTTTCTTGACATTGGCGCAAGTTAGCGAAATTCGGATGCCCAATGTATTCCTGTAGGGGCGGGGTCTAGCAGAGGTAGGTTTTCATTGTAGGGACGAGGCATGCCTCGTCCTTCTTTGCCAACACGGCTGTCCCCCTGTTTGCCAAACGATGCTTTTTGACGTCAGTTAGGGATAAAACAGCCGAGTGGCGATGATTTTGCGTGACTGCCCTGTGTATCCGACCCCACCCCCGGCCCCTCCCCGAATTCGGGGAGGGGAGACAGATAAGTGCGTCTGTGTAGGGACGAGGCATGCCTCGTCCCTACACGGTTTTTGGCGCAGGAAACCTGTATTCCGTTGGGAAGGATGAAAAAAACTACGCCTGTCAGCGCGAATCGCCGTTCCCGTTCTGGTCTTTGAAGGGATTGCGCGGGCGGGTCGGCTCGTCGCTGTACAGGTCACGCGGAATGGGCAGCGGATTCACCGGGCGGTTGCTCGCCCCCATCATCTTCTGGATCGCCTGCATTTCCATCGTCGTCAGCGCGCCCATCACGCCGAACTCGTTGTCATGGTGCGCCTTGCCGAAGGCTTTGTGGAAGGCGATGCGCTGAAACTGAATGTTCGCCATGTCGTGCACGAGCAGCGCGTTGGGGTTAATGCCGCGCGGAGCCATATCGGTGGAGCGGATGAGCAGCATGCTCACGCCGAGCAAGGCCACGCCCGCCACCTGCACCGGCGACAGGCGGTCGCCCAGCACGAGATAGGCCAGCGTCAGCGCCACGCCGATTTCGCCGATGGCGATGATCACCGTGCGCAGGCTGCCGAACACGCGAATGCTCGAAAACATCGCCAGACGCGAGAGCGCGGTCGTGATGCCGAGCACAACAATCGGCGGGAGCGCCGCCTCAAAGACATCGAAGGACAGCGGCGTGCCGACCGCCGCCCACGCCATCAACACGACCACGCCCATCGTCGAGAGGATGTAGAGCGTCGCCGTCGGCGGCGGAATTTCGTAGAGCAAATACTGGCTGAACATCATCGTCCCGGCGAACATGAGCGCGCTGCCGAGCATCATGCCGACGCCCAGCCAATCGAGCGGCTGGTTGCCGAAGCCCGTCAGCATGACGAGCGCGATGATCGACAGGCCGAGGCGAATCGCGAGACTGCGGCTGAGTTTTTCCCCACCGAGATGCGACAGAATCACCGCGAACACGATGTACATGCCGTTGAGGAGCTGCGTCATCGAGGCGTCGAGCAGGCCGAGACCACCGTAGAAGAAGAGCGAGCCGATGTCGTTGATCACGCCGATGATGATGCACCCGAGCAAGCCCGCCGGGTAAATGAAGATGTACTTGCGGAACGCGATACTGTAGAACAACCACAGCAGCACCACCGCGACGAGCGTTCGCCATGCCGCTACCGAAAACGGATCGGCGCCCGCGCGAATCGCCAATTTACCGAAGATCGGCGCGACGCCGAGGAACACAGGTGTGAGCAGGGCGGCGGCGACCGCTTGGGCGTGCTCCGAGGGGCGGACAAGACGCATGATTACGGCTCTCGCGACTTCCGGGCCACGTGCGCCACCATCGGCAGCACGACGATGAACTCACTCCCCGGCAGACGGTCCGGGTCGTAACCCCGGCTCTGCATGGAGATCTGCCCCCCGTGCGCTTCGACGATGCCCTTACAGATCGCCAACCCTAAGCCGATGCCGCCGCCGCGAAACGCCGTTTTGCTGGTCGAATGCAGCGAGAGATCGGTCGTGGTGTGGAAGCGCTCGAAAATCGTCTTCTGGTCAGCGGGCGCCACGCCGATGCCCGTATCGCGCACGCTCAGGCGGATGTGCTCACCATCGGACTGCCCGTGCAGCGTGATCGTGCCGCCGTCCGGCGTGAACTTGATGGCGTTGCTGATGAGGTTGCGCATCGTCAGCTCCATCAGTTCCCAGTCGGCGGTGATGCGTTCGGAAAATTCCGCCCGGTTGAACACGATGTTGAGCTGGCGCTCCTGAATCACCTGTCCGTAGCTGTGGAGCACGCGCAGAATGATGCTGCCGAGGTCGGTCGGGCCGAGCGTGAGGTCGATGTTGTTGGTCATGATGCGGCTGATCGTCAGGATTTCGTTGATGATCCCCTGCATGCGCTCGATCGATCCGGACAGGCCATCCAGCAGCATGCGCATGCTGGGGTCGAAGTTGGCGATGGATTTGACATCCGCGTTCTCTTCCAGCAGGCGGCTGTAGCCGTAGACCAGCGTGAGCGGCGTGCGCAGTTCGTGCGCGGTGAGCTGAATGAACGTGTCTTTCATCTTGTCGAGGCGGCGCAGCGACTGGTTGATCGCTTCGAGGTCGCGCACGCGTGTTTCCAGCCGCGCGACGACTTCCTGCGTGTAGCGGGCTTGGGCCGCCGACAGCAGCCCCTGATCGATTTTGTCCTGCCCACCTTCAAGGTAGTAGGCCACCTGCTGCAAAAGCTGATCGATATCGATGGGCTTGGTGATGTAGCCCGTGATCCCGGCGGCGAACGTCAACTCGCGCTGATCTTTGAGCGTCTGCGCCGTCAGCGCGACAATGGGCGTGTGCGTGAAGCGATGATCGCGCCGCAGCGCGGTCGTGATCTCGCGCCCGTTCATGTCCGGCAGGTTGATGTCGGTCAGGATCAGATCGAAGGTCTCGTGCCGCGCCATATCAATGCCTTCGAGGCCGCACGCCGCCACGGCGACGTTATAGCCGCCGAAGCGCAGCGTGCGCTCGACCAGCGCGCGGCTGGCGGGATCATCTTCGATATACAAAATCGATTTGGTCATGCCCGCCTCAGTTGAGCTTGTCCACAAGATTCTCGATCACATCTTCGTCGATGGTCGAGCCTTTTTGCAACAGCAGATCCACCTGCGAATTCAGCCGCGCCCGCTCTTTGGCGGTTAGTTCCTTCGCCGTGATCACGACGACGGGAATGTGCTGGAGATCCGGGTCAGCCTTCAAGGTATCGATCACCTCAAACCCGTCGACATTCGGCATCATCAAATCGGTGATGACCAGATCAGGCCGCATCTGGCGCACAATCTGCAAGCCCGTCGCGCCATCATGCGCGAGATGCACTTCCGCGCCCTTCGCCTGCAGCACGCGGCGAATCAGGCGGGCAGCGTCCGGCGTATCCTCGATCACAACGACGCGGCGCACCTGCGCGTCGATCTGCTCCATCGCCGACGCGAGCCCTTCCTGCGGCGGGAGCGGCGTGTGCGCGCGTTCCGACACATCGACCGAACGCTGCCACTGGTCGCCGAGAATCTGCGTTTCAACCGGCATAGTATGCCCGGAACAGTTGACGACGACCACATCGTCCGGCTTGATCACGCCCTCGCGCACCATCTTGAACAGCCCGGCGAAGGCGACCGCCGTCGCGGGTTCGACCGACAGGCCATCGTTGCGCGCGACTAAGCGCGTCGCATGGAAGGCTTCTTCATCGCTGGCCGACGTGAAATGCCCGCCGTATTTCGCGACGTAATCGTAGAGCAGTTCGTAGGCGCGACCGGGGTTGCCCGTCGCCAGCGTAGAGATGATCGTCTGCGGGTCTTCGACCGGGGTGGCGATGCGCTGCCCGCGGTTGAACGCCTCGACCATCGGCGCACAGCCCGTCGACTGCACCATGCCCATCGCGGGCATTTTGTCGACCAAGCCGAAATCATACATCTCACGGAAGCCCTTGCCCACGCCGATTGGTCCCATACCGCCGCTCACGCCCTGAATGAACCAATCCGGGGAGCGCCAGCGCTGCCCGCCTTCGAGCTGTTCGCCCAACTGCTCGGCAATCTCGTAGGCCATCGTCTTCATCGCTTCGATCGCCGCCACGCTCTTAATGCCGCGGTCGAGGAACAAGCCCTGCCGCTTGGCGTAGCGCGCCGCGATCTCTTTAGTCTGGTCATACGTCCCGGTGATCTTGATCACCTCCGCGCCGTAGACCGCCGCTTCGCGCATCTTTTCGGCGGGGGCGAGGCTCGGGAAGAACGCCCACAGCTTGATCCCCGCGCGCGCGCCATAGGCCGCATAGGCGATGGCGACGTTCCCCGTGCTGGCGACCACGACCGAGTCGACGCCAATCTCTTTCATGGCGGAGATGGCGACGGTCGCCTGCCGATCTTTGAAGCTGGCCGTCGGTCCCTGTCGCTCATCTTTGATGAACAGGTTGCGCAAGCCGAGCATCGAGGCGAGCGCTCGCGATTTAACAAGCGGCGTGCCCCCTTCGCCCAGACTGACGATGTTCGCCGGGTCATAGAGCGGCAGCACCTCGAAGTAGCGCCACAGACCGCGCCCGCGCTGCTTGATGGCCTTGAGCCATTCCTGCACGTTGATCAGGCTGAGGTCGTAGCGCGCTTCGAGGATATTCTCGCCACACTGCGGGCAGCCCGCGACCGATTTGGTCAGCGGGATGCGCGTGTGGCAGTTGATGCATTCCAGTTCAATGCGGTTGGTATCTTTGTGAGTGAGCAAATTGCTGTTTCACTTTCCGGGTTAACAGCGGGACGCCCTTGCAGGCGTCCCGACCAAGGTTCTGCTGCTGGTGGTCAATTCTTGCTGTCAAGGTAGGCCTTGACGCCTTCCAGGAACAGCCGGTAGCTGTCCGTGCTGATTTCTGACTTGTACAGCACATTGAGGTTCGTGAGGCTTTCGCGTTCCTGCGGATTCAGGGTTTCACCGGTGACAATCAGGATCGGAATGGTAGCCGTCTCCGGGTTACTGCGCAACTCGCGCACCACGTCGAAGCCGTCCATTTCGGGCATGCGCAGGTCGAGGATGACGAGGTCGGGGCGGCGGCGCGCCACGAGCGAAATGCCGTCCATCCCCGTGTTCGCGCTGAACACGCGGTAGTTGCCATTCTGATCCAGCAGTTGTTCGAGCAGGCGCACGCTCTCCGGCTGATCGTCGATGATGAGGATGCGGTTGATGCGGCTTTCCTGTTCGGCGGCGCGCACGGCGTCGACCAGATCTTCCGGCATGAACGGGCGGCTGATGAAGCGGAATACGCCTCCGTTCAGGGCGCGTTCGACTTCCTGACTCAGCGACACCACCACCACCGGGATATCCGACATGTCGTCGCGGCTCTTGAGCTTTTCGAGGATATTCCAGCCCTGCCCGTTGGCAAAGTTGACATCCATTACGATCAGCGTGGGATGCAGGCCGCCCGCCATCGCTTCGGCTTCCAGCGGCAGCGACGCCGAGAAGATGTCGAAGCCTTCGCGACCGAGCGCGCGCCGGATTTGGTCGACCATGTCCGGGTTATCCTCGATGATGAGGATCTGGCGCTTGATGTGCATCGGCGGGCGCGCGGAGTAGTCGCCATTCGTATCGACCGCGGGCAGCAGCCCGGTCACGCGCGGCTGCGTGGGCGCTTCCTCCACATACGACTCGGGTTCGGCTTCCGCGCCGAGGTTGTCAGTGGATTTCTTCTTCTCGTCCGTCTCGATGGGCTCCACGGGAATGAAGATGCTGAAGGTCGAACCGTAATTCACCCGCGACTGCACTTCCATGCGCCCACCCTGCATTTCGCACAGTGACTTGGCGATGGGCAGGCCGAGACCCGTCCCACCGGCTGTGCGCGTCAGCGACGAGTCGACCTGACGGAAGGCTTCGAACAGCAGCGGGATGTCGGCTTCGGCGATACCGATACCGGTATCCGTCACATCGGTACGCACCATCTGCCGTCCGGTCTCCGGGTCGAACATCGGGTAGACGTGGATGGTGATCGCCCCTTCGCGCGTGAACTTCGCCGCGTTTGAGACGAGGTTGAGCAGAATCTGGCGCGTGCGGAACTCATCGCCGAACACGGGCTGCAGGCCGGGCGCGAGATCCACGACGATGTCAATCGGCTTGTCCTTGACCAGACCGATACCGATAGAGCGCACACCGTCGATCACGGGCTTCATCTCGAAGTAATCGAGCTGCAAGTCCATCTTGCCCGCCGCGATCTTCGCCTGATCGAGGATGTCGTTGATCAGGTTGAGCAGGTGCAGACCGGAGTTGTAGATCGTGCTCAGGTCTTGTTCCTGCATTTCGGTCAGCGGCCCATCGATGCCTTTGAGGATCACGCGGCTGAAACCGATGATCGAGTTGAGCGGGGTACGCAGCTCGTGGCTCATGTTGGCGAGGAAGTCGCTCTTGAGGCGGTCGAGTTCACGCAGCTGATCGTTGGTCTTTTGCACTTGTTCGAGCAGCTGGCGGTTCTGGATGATGGCGGACAGCGTACCGGAGAGCGTACGCAGCAGCGTGAGCGTGTCGTTGTCGTAGGCGTTGAGCAGCCCGCTTTCCATCGAGATCAAACCGATGAGCACCGCGCCCGACGACAGCGGCACGATGACCGCCGACCGTGCTCCGGCGATCACCGGAATGTAGCGCGATTCGTTCTCCACGTTGTTGAGGATCATCGCGCGGCGGTTGTTGGCGGAACTCGCGATCAGGTTGAACGACTCGTCGAGGCGCACTTCCGACAGTTCCGTGAGCGGCTGATCCGACCCGGCGAGCGCGATTGGCTGCAGGACGGTGAAGGTATTCTCGTCGGCGTCGACGTAGGTCTGCGGCAGGTAAATGCTGACCGAGAGCGATTCCAGCGAGTCGCGCAGTTCGTCGGCGACGTTCTGGATCGCGCCTTGCAGCGATTCGGCAGCGGCGGCGCGGCTGGTCACGTCGAAGAGGAAGGCCATTTCATCCGCGCGGCGGCTGGATTCCTCGAACAACTGCGCGTTATCGATGGCGACCGCGATCTGCCCGGCGAGCGTCGTCAACACGGTGACGTCGTCGTCGTCGAACGCGTTCGGCTGGTTGGACTGCACGTCCAGCGCGCCGACCACGCGCCCCTTCAGTTTGAGCGGCACGGCCATTTCGGAACGGGTATTCGGCAGGTAGGGATTCGGACGGTGCACCACGCGCGCGTCGGCGGTGTCCAACGCGACGATGGGTTCACCGCGCTCTGTCACCTGCCCGATGACGGAGGCCGAGCCTTTGCTCAGCTTGTGCTGAATGCCGAGGAGCTGCTGACCGGCTTCGCCCGTACTGGCGCGCAGTTCCGCGAATTCGTCGTCGCCATCCATGAGGAAGACCTGCACGTGGTCGTAGTAGAACGAGTCACGGATGATGTCCACCATCTTGGGGAGCAGGTCGTTGAGGTCGAGAATGGAGCTGGCGATCTGGCTGACCTGCGTGGATGTGGCAAGCTGACGCGCGCGGCGTTCCGTTTGTCCGAGCAGACGGGAGGCTTCCATACGCAGCGAGGCTTGTTCTGCGAACGAGCGGTAGATACGCAGGTCACGCTCGGTGTGCGTATACGGCTCGCTGGAACCGAGCACAATCGCGCCGATGGAGCGCCCCGCCACACGCAGCGGCAGAATGCTGATCGAGCGCATTTCCAGGCTTTGCACGCCGATGCGCTCATTATCGTCGAGCATCTCGTCGATTTCCACATCGTCGATCATGACGACGTTCTGCGCGGCCAGCAGCTTCCACGCGGGATACTGTTCCGCCATGAGCGTGATCCCCGTCAGGTCGATCACGTTCTCACCCTCGCGGTGCCAGCTCGACACCACCTGCGCCAGCGCTTCCGGGCTTTCCCAGTCACTGCTGAGCAGCGTAGCCAGGAAGACCTGGGTCACCGGACGGTTCGTCAGGTGGGCGACAACCACATCGAGAATTTCATCCGTGCCGCCCGCGTTGCTGAGCGCGCGGCTCGCTTCGTACAGGATACTCGTTTCATCGAGCGTCGTCCGGATTTGGTCGAGCAGCAAAGTGTTGGCGATGACGATGGAGCTGGAGTCCGCGACCGCACTCAGGTAGCGCTGTTCGCCGCGGCTGAACAGACGCGGTTGATGATAGGCGGTGATGAGGCACCCGCGCGAACCGGGCATGTAGATCAGCGCGAACGAGCGGATGTTGCCGAGCGCCAGCAGTTCCTGTTCGAAGGCGTTCGGGTTTTCCCGCGTGCGCAGCTCTTCGACGTAAGTCGTCTTGCCGTCCAACAACCCGTGCCGTGTGATCAGCTCCCCGAAGGGGATGGGCGGGCCGTCGAGGCTCACGTTGAACAGTTCGCGGACCGTCCCCGCCTCGAAGATGTAACCCGCGTAGATGTCGGGGCTCTGCGACGCGAGCGATTCTTGCAGCGCGCGCAGAATGTCGGCCTGAGTCTGCGCCCGGCTGATGCTGGTGGTCGCGCCGTACAGCGCCGCCGTTTCATTGAGCGCCGATTCCGTATCACGGAGCAGGTAGCGGTTGTCGAGCGCGACCGAGGCGCCGTCGTTCAGTGTCGTGAGGAAGCGCGCCTGCGCCGTGAGGTTCGGGTTAGCCTGACTGTAGGTCATGAGCAGCCAACCGAGCGGGGCATTGCGCCGCGAACGCGCTTGCAGCGGCATGGCGACGAACGCGCCGATTCCCGCGCTGAGGATCGTCTGGCGGTGCGGGTCGGTGAAGTGCGCGGCGACATCCGGCACGATCAGCAGTTGGCGCGCGTCGAGCATGTCGAGCGGCAGCGTCCACTCATCGCCAATGCGCTCTTCGTCGCTGGCGCGGAAGATTTCGATATCGCCCTGATCATCCAGCAGCAGCGCGTAGGCTTGTTCCGGGTTGGTCGTCAGCAACTGCGCGAACGCCACTTCGAGCACCGTTTCGATGTCGTCGGCTTCGGCGAGCGCGCGGGTGGTCTCATACTGCGACACCGACTCACGCAGGTTCTCTTCCAGTTCGGCTTCCGCTTTTCGCAGCGGCGACACGTCCTGGAAGGCGGTGACGATGGCGGTGACGTTACCCTGCGCATCGACAATGGGCGCGGCATTGACCAGCAGGTCGATGCGTTCGCCGCTGCTCCGTTCGACGCTCAAGTCGTCGGCGAAGGCCGGGACGCCCGTGTGCGCCGCGCTGTAAATCGGCAGGCGGCCCGTTTCATACAGACTGTTCGACTTGCCTTGCAGAATGCCGTATTCGTCCACACTGAAGGGCGTATCAAAGTCGATGGTGCGGTTGAGCAGATGCTCGACCTGTTGATTGAACTGGAGGGGTTTGAAGGTCACCGGGTCGAGCACGAGCACGCCGGCGGGCAGCGTGTCGAGGACCGTACGCAGACGGGCGCGTTCGCCTTCCGCCGACGTGAACAGGCGGCGGTTCTCAATCGTGATGGCGACCTGCGCCGCCAGCGTCGAGACGAGCTGTTCGTCACGTTCATCGAGGTCGGCGTCGTAAATCGAGCGCCCGACCAGCAGCACGCCGATGGTCTCCGTGCCGATGCGCACGGGCGTCGCCAGATGCTTGCCGAACGCTTCCGCCACGCCCACATGCGCTTCATCGGTGAAGGCCGGGTACGTGAACGGATTATTGACGTAGACCGTTTGGCTGGTGTGGTAGGCCTGCATCACCGGATATTCGTCGCGGATGACTTCCAGCTTGTGACCAGCCACCAACGGCATGTGGTCGGTGATGGTTTCCAGCGCTGTGCCGCGGTCGGCACGCAGGAGCAGCAACCAGCGGTCGTATTTCGCGGGCTGCGCCACCCGGGCGAAGACTTCGCCGAAGCCCGTCGTGAATTCACCTTCGATACGCGCGGTAAGCTGACCGGCTTCCGCGAGCGCCAGCGCGCGCTGCGCCTGCGTCTGCGCTTCTTCAAACGACTGGATGCTTTCCACTGCGACCGAGACTTGATCCGTGAGCACGCGCATGAACGTGCCGTACGCGGTGTTGAAACTGTTGGGCGTGCTGCTTTCGACCATGATCACGCCGTACCAGCGCTGGCGTGAACTGATCGCGGTGAGGGCGGCGCTGTGCGACCCGCTGCGCTCAAGCACGGCGATGAGCGCCGGATGCGCGGCCAGATCGCGCCGCAGATCGTTGAGGCGGGCGACGCCGTCATGTTCGGCCAGCACAGCCGTGAAATCGACCAGCGAGCGCGCGATGCGCTTGCCCACCGTGAGATCCGAGCTGGCGTTGGTCGGCGACCACACATACGCGTATTCGACATAGTCCGGGTGTTCGACCTGCGTCGGCCCGGCGAGCATGACGACCACACGGGCGACATTCGACCCGGCCATATTGAGGTGCGTTGCCAGCGCCGCGAATACGTTCTGCGCGTCGGCAGCGGTCGCGATGGCGCGGCTGGCGGCGTACAGACGCCGGGTTTCGTCGAGCGCGCGTTCCGTCTGTTCGAGCAGGCGGCGGTTCTGGAGCACCGTACTCATCTGGCCGGTGAGCGCGCGATAGATTTCAAAGTCTTCGTTGGACAGGTCGCGGCCTTCCGTCGATTGGATGAAGAACAACGCAATCGGCTGGTTGATGCTGTAGAGCGGGAAGGCCGCGGTGAACTGGTAGCCGCGCGACCGCGCCAGCGCCAGCATACTGCTGACCATATCGTCACCGTTGACCAGCCCGCGATCCTGCACGATCTGCGCGTCACGGCGGCGCAGCGGCGAGTCGGCGGGGATATGCAGGTCGTAGTAGGTGTCTTCGGTCGCGATTTCGCTGCCGTGCGATGACGCCATCACGCGGATCGCCGTCGGCCAGCCCGTGGTGTCCAGCGCCCCTTCGAACACGCCGATGGCAAAGTCCAGCGTGGGGTCGTTGGCGGTGTTCACGGCGGCGCGCACAAGGTCGACGAAGTTCTGCGCCATGTTGATGATACGGCTGCCCGTATACAGACGCTCGATTTCGTGGAGCTGCGCTTCGTTCTGGCTGAGCAGCATACGGTTGTCGATGGCGACGCCCGCTTGGTCGATCAAGGCGGTGTAGATACGCCCGTCGCGTTCGCTGAACTCGCGCGTTTGCGGGAACTGGATCATCACGAGACCGCGCCACACACCACGCACGTTGAACGGGATGAGCACCATCGACCGCGCTTTCGCGCTTTGCACGATGGCGTTGGTCACCTCGTCAATGCGGGTATCGCGCTCTGTGTCGGTGATGAGCGTGACCTGCGTCGAGTTCATCGAGGCGAACAGCGGGTGATCGGGGATGTGCAGTTCCAGCTCGGTCAGTTTGACTTCGCGGTTTTCTTTTTCGGTCGCCGTCCAGTCCGCGCTGATGATCATCCATTCCGGCGCGTGACCGGGGGCGTACTCGTCAAACACGCCGATCTGACCGCTGCTGGCATCCGGCATCACCGAGATGATGATCGCCTGCACAATGTCTTCGAGGCTGTTCGCTTCGTTGAGGTAGCGGCTCAGTTGATACAGTGTGTACGTTTCGGCCAGCGTGCTCTGCGATTGTTCGAACAGGCGCGCGTTTTCAATAGCGATAGCGACACGATCCGCCACCGCGCGCATAATCGCTTGATCGCCGTCGGTGAAGACCGAGCCATCCGGCATCGCAGCGTCCAACGTGCCGATGGTCTCGCCGCGAATGCTGATCGGCACGCTCACGCCCCCCGGCACGTCGGCGGGCACATCTTCCGTGCGTTCGACGGTCAGCAGATCGTAGCGGTAAATGCCCGTGAGGTTCGACCGTTGCTCGACTTCTTCCCATGCGCCGCGGGTGAGCTGCCGGTTGAGCGTGTCGATTTGTTCGACGCGCGTTTCCGACTCCACAAGCAGACGCACGTTCTGGATCGCGATGGCGATCTGGTCGGCGAGCATCTGGAAGGTCCGCACGTCGTCATCCTGAAAAGCGTTGACATGATCGCTCTGGATGTCCAGCGCGCCGATGACTTGATCGCCGATGCGCAGCGGAATCGCCATTTCGGCGCGGGTTTCCGGCAGCAGCGGGTTGTAGCGGTGCGCGATGCCTTCGTCGCGGCGGCTGGTGTCGTTGATGACCACGGGTTTGCTGCCGCTGGTCACGGTACCGATCACCGATTCCGAGCCAATCGGAATCTTGTGCCGCTGGTCAAGCAGCTTCTGACCAACTTCGCCGTAGCTGTAGTACAGGATGGCGTTCTGGCCGATGTCGTCGACGAGGAATACCTGCGCGTGATAAAAGCCGTAGGACGACACGATCAGGTTGATGGCGCGGTTGAGCAGCGTGTCGATGTCGTACAAAGCGGCGGTTTCGCGGCTGATGCGGCCCGCGATATCCATACTGCGGGTGTAACGCAGGCGTTGGTCGCTGAGTTCCGTACTCAAGTGATCGATTTGGCCGGAAAGTGACTGGAGCGCGCGCATCACCTCGCCGATGTCATCGCCCGACTCGCTGACGAGTTCCGCGTCAAGCGGGCTGAGCTTGCTGCCTTCACCGACCAGCCCCTTGGCCATGATCTGCACGCTGCGGAAGCTCTGGAAGGTATTCTTCAGCAGGTGATTGGTGACCGCCAGCACAACTACGCCGACCAGCAGACTGGCGAAGAACCCGCCAACCGGCATGACCAGACCGTTCGCGCCAAAGAGGCTTTCGACCAGCACCATGCGCCATTCGGTAGCGCCCGCGTTGCCCAGAGTGAAGCGTTCGACCGAATACAGAGTCGCGCCATCGACCACATCGCGAATTTCCGCGCCCGGGTTGAGCGCGCCCGCAAACTGCGGGTAAACGATGCCCAGATCCTGATTGCTGCCGATTTCGAGATCGGCGAGGTAATTCACTTCGGGATGGTGCGAATCGACGAGGACATGCCCCAGATTATCCGCAAGGATGATATGGTGCACGTCACTTTCAGTGGCGAGTTCGGCGCCCAGCGTGCGGGCATAATCGATCAGGCCGTCGATGCGCACTTCAAATTGGAGCACGCCCGCCACGTTCGTCAGGTCGTTGTCGGAAACGACGGGCGTGGAAAAGCGCACGTACGGGAGCAGTATCCCGCGGAGGAGCGTCTCTTCCGTGCTGGCGAACTCGATATTCCCGGCAATCACGCTGCCGGGTTCGGAGAGCAGCGCCTGCACGATGGTGGTTTCATCCGCGAGGGCGTTCAGCCGCACACTGTTATCGGCCAGCGGCGCGAGGTTGTCGTATTTAGTGACTTCTGACCAGACCGATCCGTTGAAGGTCACATAGCGCGCCGCCATGAAGATGTCGCTCTGATTGCTCAGAATGCCCGTCAGCTCGCCGAGGAGCGCCGTCTGGCTGGTTTCCAGCGAACTGCTGGCGGTCGCCACGAGCGTCTCACGGGCGAAGCTGCGCACCGTGCGGCTGGTCCCGGCGATGCGCACCTCGTTGACGATGTGCTCGATCTGCGCGTTGAGCGCCGCCGCCGTTGTTTCGCGTTCGATGCGGTGCTCGGCAAACTGGACTTCGCTGTCCGCCGACCGCAGCACGAAGAACATCAGCACACCGACCACGACCGAGATGCCCATCACCAGGGGGATGAGCAGCCGCATCACACGATTGTGCATTGATCTGGGGGTTGATCGTCTGGTTTGTGCAGCAGCCATTAGGATGAACTCCCGTTCCCATTTTCGTGTACGCCGTTCGGGCGGCGCAAACTAATGCTGACTTGCGGTGCGCGGAGCGCCTGCCCAACTTCGCGGACAGCCGTCTGCAAAATATCGTTGATGTTGTTCTGGGTCGTCAGCTTGGCGGCGATGTTGTTCACCAAACGTTCGCGTTCCGTCGCGCGCTGGCTTTCCTGGAACAGACGCGCATTGTCGAGACTGAGCGCGAGCCGGTTGGCCAATTCTTTCGCAAGTTCCAGTCGATCTTCACCAAAGCTGGCGGCGGGCACTTCCCACTCCACGGAGCCGAGCGTTTGCCCGCGCAGTCGAATGGGCACGGCGATGGGGACGGTGTTGCGCGCTGTCAACTGCCCGAGCGCGACTTCCCCGGTGCGCATGGCCTGCTGGCGCAGCGGCGACATATCGAGATCCGTCGGCGAACCGGCTTCTTCGACCAGCGTTTGCGTGCGTTGGTCGCGCATGTAGTCCTGCCACGCGCGCAGCGTCGCCTTGCGGTTGATGTCTTCAACTTCCGCCACGCGGCGCGTCGATTCTTCGTACAGACGCGCGTTCTGAATTGCCACCGCGATCTGATCCGCCATTGTCGAAAGGATTGCGACTTCATCTTCGGCGAAGGCGTCGCGCAGACGACTTTGCACGTCCAGCGCGCCGATCACATCGTCGCCTATGCGCAGCGGAATCGCGAGTTCCGCGCGGGTATCCGGCAGGAATTCGTTGCGGCGGTGCACCTGACTGACCGCCGTATCACGCGCGACCACCAGACGCCCCTGCTGCGTCACCTGACCGATGACGCTCACGCTGCCGACGCCGAGGCGGTGACCACGGGCGAGCAGCTGCCGACCGGGTTCGCCCGTGCTGGCGCGTAAGACCGCCCATTCCGTCGCGCTGTCGACCAGAAAGATCTGCGCGTGGTAGATGTTCGGGAAGCGTTCGACGATCAAATCGACGACGCGGTTGAGCAGCAGGCCGAGGTCACGCTGACTCACGGCGAAACGGCTGATTTCCTGCGTCGCGGCGATATCGCGCGAGCGTTTCTCGACGCGTTCTTCGAGGTCGTCGATTAAGCCGCGCACTTGGTCGCGCATGGTGACGAACGAGACGGCGAGCGCGCCGATCTCATCGCCGCGCTGCACGTCGGCTACATCCACGGTGAAATCGCCATCGCGCATCGCTTGGGTCGCGCGGCGCAGGCGGTTGAGCGGCGGCACGATCAGGTTGTTGAAGACCGCCACCATCACGCCGATCAACACGGCCATGCCGATCACGACGACAAAGCCGCGAATGGTAAAGTAGCCGAGCGCGTAGTTATAGGCGTTCTGCGTGGGCGTTTGCACGACCAGCGCAAACGGCGTTTCGCGCAGCGGCGTGAAGTAGCCGATATATTCGGCAGAGGCATCGCCCTGCGTCACCACGTAGGTTTCCACGCCCGTATTGCCCGCCAGCCCTTGGTCGACTGCGACCGACTGGCTGAGTTCGAGGGCCGCGGTCAGCGCATTGGGCGGCGCAATCACGACGTTATTGGCAGTCGTGAGGAAGCTGTAAGCCTGATACGGGTTGTTGGCGTCGGCGAGGCGCAGATAGGTGTACAGACCGCGCGTATTGCTCAGGCGGACGATCAGGAAGCCAATCGGGTTGCCATCGCGCCAGTTGATCACCTGCGCCAGTTCGATGATGCCGCCGCTGGCCGCCGATACGGCGAGCGCCTGTGTCTGACCTTGCAGCAGAGCCGCGGTCGCGGCGCGGTAGGCGGGCGCATTCGACTCATCGACCTGGGTGATGAAGGTCGACGTGGTCGAAATCTGCGCCACCACTTGCCCCGTCCGTGTGAGCACGCGCGCCCCTTCGAACAGGCTGGAACCGACGTTGATCAGGCTGTCGCGGAACAGATTGACGACATCGTTCTCTTCCACATTGAACGGGTTCGTCGAGCCGCCGACGTTGCGATCCTGCAGCAGCAGCCCGATGATGGTCTCCTGGTTCGCTTCGATCGCGAGGAAGTTGGACAACTGCACGCGGGCGCTCGACAGCGCGCTTTCGATCTCCTGCTTTTGTTCGGTACCCACGTTGTACAAGTACGTGCGCGCGCCCTGCATGGCGATCTCGTCAATGCCGCCGCGTAACCACACGAACCCCGGCGCGGCCAGCACGAGCAGCGCAAAGGTGAACCCGATGAGCAGCTTGACCCAGATCGGGAAGGTATTGAAAGATAAACGATTGCCGCGCGTGTTCAATTTGCGTCTCCGCTCTTAATCAAGGTTCCGGGCTGCAAGTAGACGCGGGTATGGATCGCCCCGAGGGCTTCGTGGAAATTATCGGCGGCGAGGCTGAGCACGCTTTCGACGTTAGTGGCCGAAAGCAGCACGCTGCCGATCTCGCTCGCCTGACGTTCACGGCGAGCTTGCGCTTGCGTTTGTTCGAGCAGACGATTGTTTTCCAGCGCGACGCTTAAGCGGTCGGCGACCGTGCGGATGAGTTCGATCTGGCGGTCGGTGACCGGGCGTTCTCGCGGCACATTGAACGACATCGCGCCGAGCACTACATCACGGAAGACAATCGGCACGGTGACCACTTGATCGCCCCCCGTCTGCTGGATATGGACATCGCCGCGCAGCAGCGTTTCGCGGATGGCATCCGGCAGCGCGTCCGAGCGGATCGGCGTGAGCTTGCCGCCTTCGCCGACGAGATCAAAGCCGAACGCTTCAGTCATGCGGGCATTAAAGAGCGTATCCCAACCGGACATGCTGGCTTGACGACCACGCCCCTGAATTTCGTTGAGTTGGCGGGTGAAGCGGTTGATCACGCCGTCCTGATCGCGCACGGTGGTTTGCAGGTCGCGGATGGTCGAGCTGTAGTCGAGTTCGCGCGACGCCTGATCCACCAGACTGCGCAGCACGAGCAGTTCATTGCGCGAGAACGGACGCGGGCGGCTCGTCTGGATGTCCAGCAGCGCGACGACCGTATCCTGTTCGATGATCACGAGCGTGCAGCTCTGGCGCGCGGGCGGGATCAGGTGCAGCGCGCGGAAGCTGGTGTCACTGCTGTTGACAACCACGGGCTGCCGTGTGCGGATCGCTTCGGTCAGCACAGAGAGGTCGCTTTCCGTCAAAACGACTTTACGCGGCGCGGCGCCGAAGCTCAAACGCAGTTGGCGCGCAAAGCTGCCCGATTCATCCGGCAGATAAATCTGTGCGACCTCGTAGCCGAGGTTGTTCTGCGTGATCTCCAGCAGGCGCGTATAAATCGCCGTGTCGGTGAGCACCGCGCCTAACCCGCTGGCGAAGTGGCTGACGGTGTTCAACTGCTCGACCTCGCGCGAAGCTTCGGCGGCGACGCGTTCGGCGACACCGCTGAACGAGAAGACGAACAGATTCATGATGGTGTAGCTCATGCCGACAATCAGCAGTTCGTAGCTGATTTCCTGAGCGGGGATGTAACGCTGCGCGTCCGTGACCTGACTCAGATTGGCGTAGCGGACGAGGAGCCCAATCGTGATGACGACCAGCGTCGCGACGAAGCCCCGCCGCCCCAACAGCAACCCGGCGGCTAACATGACGATCGGCGTGGTCACGTAGATCACCGCGCTGGGAATCGTCGCCAGCGCGGGCACGATCACCAAGGCCAAACTCGTGACGAACAGGTGAATGGCCGACTGCAGCCGTCCGCGTTGAATGAGCAGGTAGACGACAACGCTCAGGACGACGATCCCCACATTGAGCGGATCGACGATGGTTTGTCCCGCCAGCGCCTGCCGATTGAACAGAGCAAGCAGCAAAACAATAATGATGTAGAGGCCGTCGACAAAGATCAGCGCCGCGCTCATACGCAGCAGATTGACGGCGCGCTGCTGGACAATGGGGTTCTCGTAGCGGTAACGGACGTTGAGGTAACGATTGATAGCAGCGATCATGATTCGACAGCTCCGTTCTGCACGCGTCCGAGGCGAATGCGCCGCCCTTCGCGCCCAGCGTTGCGCCCACTTCAACCAGCGCGATGCGCAGCAGTTCGTCAATCGTGCCCGTCGTGCCGAAGCGCGCGGCAATTTCATTGATCTGCTGCTCCTGATACGCCGATTGGCGGGTTTCTTCGTACAAACGCGCGCTTTCAAGGCTGACGGCTAAACGCTGCGCTACCGCCTGCGCAATTTCGACCGTTTCGGCGGGCGTCGCGCGCCCGGGGTCGACTTCAATCGCGCCGATCACTTCACCACGCAGCACCACCGGCACGGCGATCACGTCGCTGGTGGTGACGGCTGCACCCCCTCGGCGCGCTTGAGCCAGGTTGGGCGTCCACTGCGCTTCCGGAACCATGTCGTCGCCTTGCAGCGTGATCCCCGTGAGGTCGGTGTGATCGGTGAGATATTCGCTCCACTGCCCCTGTGTCACTTCGCGGTTCAGGCGGTCGTTGTCGCGCTGGAGCGTGGTCACTTCTTTAGCGAGGCGTTGATTTTCCGCGCTCAACACCGACTGTTCCGCGCCGAGCCGCCGGTCGCGCAGGCTGGTCGAGAGCGCTTCGGCGATCACTTCCAGTGCCTGCCGATCAACATCGGTGAAGCTGAAGGGGACGGTGCTCTGAATATCCAGCGCACCGATCACTTTACTCCGGTCTTTCAGGGGGATGGTGAATTCGGCGTGCGTGTTGGGCAGCAGTTCATTGCGGAAGAACACGACTTCGTCTTCGGTGTTCGCGACGAGCACGGGCACACCGCGCAGCACCGCTTGACCGACCACGCTTTGCGAACCAACCGTCAATTGGTGGCGGCGGGAGAGCAGTTGATAGCCGACATCGCCCGTGCTGGCGCGCAGTTCCGCTTGGTCGCCGCTTTCGTTGAGCAGAAAGACCTGCACGTGATAGAAGCCGTATTTCTCGCGGATAGTGTTGATGGCGAAATTCATCATGTCCTGCGCGTCGTTGTACTGCCCGATCAAGCGCCCGGTGTTCGTCGCCGTCGAAATGGCGACGGCGATGCGGTTCGCGCTTTCCGCGCTGCTCAACAGCGAATTGGTGATGGTGCGCGCGACGGCGGCGATGATGGCGAACGTCATGATCTGGAGCAGCACCGTAACCAGGGGGATGTCGCCCCCGGGCGCGGCCAGCGCTGCGTTCAGGTCAAACAGCAGACGCAGGAAGATCAGCGCGACGACGGTGAAGAACAGTGGTCGCCGCAGGAACAGCGCCGCCGTGATGAGGATGAGCGTTCCGGCAATCGGTACCACGTCATAGGTCAACGCGAGGTAACCGCCGAGCAGCGTCAGCAGCAGACCGAACGCGGCGATTTCGACACGGTTGCCGCGCAGCAGCCACAGCCAGACCAGCGACATACCCATCGAAATGAACACGGCGATCAAGCCGGAGGGTTCACTGGTTCCGATCTGGCTGTTGTTAATGGCGATCAGCAGCAGACCGGCCACATTCGACAGCAGCATGATAATCGCCAGCAGGTTGAGGTACTGCTGACGTAAGCGCAGCAGTTGAGGTGATGACAGCTTGAGCATAGCTTAGTGTTCCTCTACCCCATTGGACTTAGGCGGCGCGCCGAGCCGGATGGCGACGCGAGTCGCGCCGAGCGAGGCTTGCAGGCCGCGCGCGGTTTCCGCCAGCAGCGTGTCGACCGTATTGGTCGTTTGCAGACGACTGCCGATCTGGTTGAGCGTGGATTCACGCTGCGCCACCCGGCGGCTTTCTTCATAGATGCGGGCGCTTTCCAGCGCGAGGCTGAAACGTTCAGCCACACCGTTCACCAGTTCGATGTCTTCGTTCGCGAAGTCCGTCGCGCTGACTTCAAACTCCATCGCGCCGATCACCTGACCGCGCACCCGCAGCGGCGTGCTGATCACTTGATGATCGCTGGCTTGCGCTTGCATGTGCGCCATCGCGCATCGCCGTTTCCAGCGTCGGCGTGATTTCCGCGCTTTGCCGCACAATGTTGTTGTCGAGATCCACGGTCACGCCGAGTTCGTCGCCTTTATAAGACAGGAAGGTCTGCCACGAGCGCCCGGTCAATTCGAGGTTGAGGCGCTCAACTTCGCGCATGGTGGTGCGCATCTGGTCGAGCAGACGTTGATTTTCCTGCACGCGGCTTTCCGTCTGTTCGAACAGGCGCGCGTTATCTACGGCGATGGCGATGCTGTCGGCCAGCGACTGGAAGATCGAGTCCGGGTCGGAAAAGGCATCGACCTGCTTACTTTGCAGGTCGAGCGCGCCGATCAGCGCGTTACCCAGACGCAGCGGGAACGCGGCTTCTGCGGCGGTGTCGGGCAGATATTCGTTGCGGCGGTGCACGGTTTCGGTGCCTGCCGCGGCGGCAATCACCGCCGTGCTGTTGGCGGTCACCTGACCGATAACGCTGCGACTGCCGATGGGCAGGCTGTGTTTGCGGCGCAGCAGCGCCTTGCCGACTTCACCCGTGCTAGCGACGAGGCGCGCTTCGTTCGCTTCCTCGTCGGTGAGAAAGATCTGCACGTGGTAAATGTCCGGGTAGGTCTTGCGGATGTCTTCGACGGTGCTGTCGAGCAGCTCGGACAAAATGAAGTGGCGCGAAATGCGTTGAGCAAGCTGCGTGGTGAGGGTGGCGAGTTCCTGCCGACCGCGCGCCGCCTTGCCGACCTTTTCATCCAGCCCGATTTCCTGCAGGCGCAGGAACAACTGCAGGATCAAGCCCGTGAGCACGAACAACACGGTGAACAGGATGAAGGCGAACGGCGCGTTCTCCGGCGCATTGGGGATGTTCTGGCGCTGGAGCATGGCGAGCGCCGCGATGAGCGTGGAAATCCCCGTTGTCAGGCTGATCCCGCGTTCGCCGAGCAGGAAACCACCCATCACAATCATGACGAGCAGCGGCGCACCCATCGGCGCGTAAATCAGCCCGTTCGGGATCGAGATCACGATCGAGGGCTGCATAGAACGACGGCCAGCATCATGTAGGCGCTGGCCTGCCGGTAGCCCAACCGGGTGACCATGATGGTCGCGACGACGCCGCCGTACATCGCGGCCCAACGCCAGCGGGACGAAGAACTGCGAGCCGATTTTCGATGCCCTGCATGTCGCTGAAGGCCAGCGCGCCGGAGCGCCCGACGATCAGAAACAGTGAATAGATCACGACCAAGCCGACGGTCAGCCCCATGATGGCGCGGGCGCGGGCTTTGTCCGCAACAGTTTTATAACGTTCAGTACTAAAAGGGGTGCGCAGCAGGTATAACATAGTTTAGCCCTCGCTCACATTTAAGCGGACGCGGGCGCGCCGCGCGCCCAGTGCTCGGCCCAACTCGCTGACCGCCGCGGTCATCATGCCCTGAATTTCGTTGGTCATCTGCATCTGAATGGAGATGTCATTGATCAGCGCTTCGTTCTTGGCAATGCGTTGGCTGGCCGCAAACGCGAGACTGTTTTCAATGGAAGCGACGAGCTGCACGAGCATTTGCCGGAAGATCGCCGTATCTTCGTCGGCGTAAGCATAAGGGGCGACCGCGCCGATGTTCACCGCGCCGATCATGCGTCCACGCGAGCGGACGGGCGCGATCATCAGCGACCGCACGCTCAAATCCTGCGCGCGGCGGATGCCAGAACTCGTCTGAGTATCGTTGATGACGAGCATTTCCCCCGACTCCCACACCTGACCGATCAGCGTGCCGGAAGTCGAGATGAACGGCCCGTTCTCAACATCGATATAGGTACGTTCTTCATCGTATTGGGCGACCACGCGCAGTTGATCCGTGCGGTCGTCGAGGAGTGCCACGCTCACCCGGTCGGCGGTGATCGTCTGGCGAATTTCACCGAGCAGCGCGGCGAGAATATCGGGCAGGTTGAGCGTGCCTTGCACGAGCTGGCCGAAGTTGGCGATCTGCTGGAGTTGTTCAGCGCGGCGCTGCGCATCGCTGTACAGACGAATGTTTTGCAGGGCGATGGAAAGCTGCGCGACCATCGTCTGACCGATGTCAATCATATCCGGTTGGAAGAAGCGCCCGCGCTCGTAAATGTCGAAACCGATGGAACCGATCAACTTTCCTTCGATGATGATGGGGAGGATCATCATCGAATAGACGCCAAGTTTCAGCAGCACCTGCTTCGAACTATTGGGGAGCAGATCCGTCTTTTCCACACTCTGGATCAAGACCGGGCGGTCGGGGTGCTGCCGCAGCAGATCGATCGACTGATCGATTTCCATCTTCGTGCCGATGGTGACCTGTGCCGGGTATTCGCTGATGAGCGTCCCGGTTTCCAGGCTGCGGTCGAACATGAGCACGCCGACGTGATCAATGCCCATCGCCGCGACCAGATACTGCGTCGCGTAGTCGAACAGCTCTTTTTCGCTGCGGTACATGCTCAAGCCGCTCGACAACTGGTTGATCGTCTGCAGCAGGCGCACCTGCCGCGACAACTGGAGCGCGTTCTTCTGGGCATCTCGCAGCAGGCGTTGGTTCTGGAACACAATCGTGATTTGATCCGAGAGCGCTTCGAAGAGACGGCGGCGGCGCGGGAGGATCGTTGGTTCGTCAGGGTAGGTCACGACGATGATGTCTTCGACAATGCCGTATTCGCGGACGACGATCATGGCCGCCGACTGCGCCGGATACCCCTCGCTGATCAGCGTCAGCGCGGACGGCGGTTTGCCAACGAGCTTCTCGAAGAATTCAACAGTCGTCGTTTCGTAGCGGTCGAAGAGTTCGGTGGTGCGGTTCAGCCCGACGAGCGGGCGGTCAAGCGCCTGATCTTCGCTGGCCGTCAGGATGTGCCGAATGGTGATGTTTTCGGCGCTGCTGTCGGGCACATGCTCCACGCCCACATGGATGATTGCGCTGTTCGGGCTGGCAGTGTAGGTGCGCAGCAGGCGCAGCACATCCAGCGGGTCGAGCGCGCTGAGCATCGCGCGGTTGATTTCGTAGAGCATCCCGACTTCTTCGAGCGACGCGGCGGTGCGACGCAGCAGCGACTGGTTTTCGAACACCACGGCGATCTGATCGGCGAGCGAACGCACAGCGCGCAGCAGCGTCGACGAGAAATGCACCTGTTCGGTATACGAAAAGACGATCAACCCGGTCAGGCGCTGGTTCACTGCCAACGGAATCACCAGCATGGCGGCAACCTTCTGGTCGATCAGGCTCTCGCGTTCGGCGTCGGTCAGAAAGGGGTCGGTCGTGACATCTTCAATATTCAGAACTTCGACGGCGGCCAGTGCTTCGTAAGCCGGGTAGTCCTGTAAGCGGGCCGGTACACGCGCGGCGCGAAAGCCGGTCGCATCCCCGGTGGCGAGGATATTGATGGTATTCGGATCGTTTTCCTCGTCAATCAAGCCGAGATGGACATTGGCGAAGGGAATCCCAGTGAAGCTGACCAGCGCATTGAGAATTTCGACCGGATCGGTTGACCCGTAGATCGTGCCCGAAGCCTGATACTGCGCTTCGGCAATTTTGAGCGTCTCGATGCGAACGATGTTCGAATCTTCTATTTCCATTCCCATACTTCTTCGCCCCTCAACAGTCGGCGGATTTGCGCGGGGAAGCGATCCGGGTCGAGCGGCTTGCCGAGGAAGCCGTTAAAGCCCGCCTTCTTGGCTCGCCGCATTTGGTCTTCGCTGGCTTCCGCGGTTACGGCGCATACACAGGTATCTTTCAGGCGGGGGTTGGCGCGCAGTTTTTGCAGCGCCTGATACCCGTCTTCGTAGGGCAAACGGATGTCCATCAGAATAAGATCGACGCGTGGCAGGGTGTCGGCAAACTGCACGACCTGCCACCCCGACGTCTTCCATTCGCAGCGCTGCACGCCCATAAATGCCAGCATACGCGCGATGAGGACAAAGTTCGGGACGTTGTCTTCGACCACGAGTACATGCGCTTCGCTCGGTTCAATGGGACTCGGTTTAATGCTGGGCGCGTCGGTCATCTTTACTCCTGATGTAGAACATTACTTCGTCTGGCAACTTATCAACGTCGACCGGTTTGCGAATGTAACCGTCACAGCCAGCACTTAAACTGCGGTCGCGGTCTTTGTCCATGGCATTCGCGGTGAGCGCGACAATGGGAATTCGGCAGAGTTCCGGAATTTGGCGAATATGCTGGGTCGCCGTCAGCCCATCCATCTCAGGCATACTGAGATCCATCAAGATGATGTCCGGGGGCTGAGCCTGCGCCATTTCAATCCCTTTGCGAGCACCATCAGCTTCCTGAACGACAAAATCGTAGTCGGACGCCATCAAGATGCGCCTCACGAGCATACGATTATCTGGATTGTCTTCGATATAGAGCACACGCGGCATGGGACTGTCTCTCTAAAATTTATGTTGGCTTCCCTGCAATTCGGATTATAACCCACTTGATTTAAGTAGATTGCTAAAGACTTTGCGTGAACCGGAGATCAATCTATGAATAATACGATATACTACCTTGCCCTGATCAAGTAGCAAAGGAAATGCAATGGCTTCCAAACAGTACAGTCAAGCCCCCGCACTGGGGATCGATCCGAACAAGCAGTACACCGCGCACTTTCACACCACCAAAGGCGATTTTGACGTTAAGTTGTTTGCCAAAGAAGCGCCGATCACCGTGAATAATTTCGTATTTCTGGCGCGGGAAGGCTTTTACGATGGCATCAGCTTCCACCGCGTGATCGCGAACTTCATGATTCAGGGTGGCGATCCGTCGGGCACGGGCCGTGGTGGCCCCGGCTATAAGTGGAACGACGAGCAGTCGGCGCTGCGCATCAAGCATGGCACCGGCTCGCTGAGCATGGCGAACGCCGGCCCGAACACCAACGGCTCGCAGTTCTTCATCACCCACGCGCCGCAGCCGCACCTCGACGGCAAGCACGCCGTTTTCGGTCAGGTGACGAGCGCCGAAGGTCAGGCGATTGTCAACAAGATCGCGCAGGGCGATCAGATGATCAGCGTAACGATCACCGAGGCGTAACGCGCATCATAAGTTGTCCCGGACAGCGGCGGGCTGCTGGCAGACCGCCGCTGTCAACCTCACCCCAATTCCTCAACCGAATTCACCGAATTCAGAGAGGGGAGCCAACATTGCTCGGCAAGCCGGATTCGTGTTCGTAGGGCGCGATAAAGCGCGTCCGTTGATGGCTATCACTGACAGCGACCCGCGGGCGGCTTTTTAAACACCCTCCAGCCTCACCCCGTTCGGAGAAGGGCAGGGTGAGGCCAACAAACCAAGACTTCACGATAGTCTGCACACTGCACTCAATCCCTCGCCCCGACAATTCCGGCCTTGACTGCACCGCACAAGCGGGTTAATCCCCCATGAGCGGAGTCCATGCCGATTGATTTCCCACCCCCCATGCGCTACACTTCCCAGCATTCTAGTCAGTAAACATGGTCATATCCTCCTAAAACGAGATGAGAGGAGTCCGGCGTTGACAACTCAGACGTTGGCGATAGATAAAGAGCGGCTGTTGGACTGGTACTACCAGATCGTCCTCATCCGCAAATTCGAGAATAAGTGCGACGAACTGTATCACCAGAAGCGCATCACCGGCGTGTATCTACACTTGTACAGCGGACACGAAGCGACGGGCGTTGGCGCACTGGCGACGCTGGGCAAAGACGATCACGTCATCACCGCGTATCGCGATCATGGGCTGGCACTGGCGCGCGGCGTCGACGCCAAGCCGATCATGGCGGAAATGATGGGCAAGCGCACCGGGACGAGTGGCGGCAAGGGCGGGTCGATGCACATCGCCAGCCGGGCGCACAATTTCTGGGGCGGCTACGCCATCGTCGCCGGGCATCTGCCGCTCGCGGCGGGCATCGCCCTCAAAGAAAAGTACAACGAAACCCAGAACGTCGTCATGTGCTTCATGGGCGACGGCGCGACCAATAACGGTTACTTCCACGAATCGCTCAACCTGAGCGCGGTCTGGGATCTGCCGGTTGTGTGGCTGATCGAGAACAACTTCGTCGGCATGGGCACGCGCATTGAAGACTCCAGCGGGCAACCGGAACTGGTCAAGCGCGCGATTTCCTACGGCATGAAGGAAGGCCCGCGTGTCGATGGTCAGGACGTCGTCGCCGTCTACGAAGCGGTGAGCGAAGCCGTCGACTATGTGCGCAAAACCAGCAAGCCGATCCTCATGGAATCGCTGACCTACCGCTACAAGGGTCACGGCGTCTCCGATAAGCAGTACGACGCCCGTGATGACATGAAGCTGGAACTGCAAGCGTGGAACGAGAAAGACCCCATCACGATTGCGCGCCGCCACCTCACGAGCAACTTCAAGAACATTGAGAAGAAGCTGGACGAACTGGACGCCAAGGCGGATCAGGTGGTGCAGGAAAGCGTCGAATTTGCTGACAACAGCCCCGTCCCCGATTACAACGACCTGATCAACAACATTTACGTGTGAGGAAGCATGGCTGAGAAGAATATGCCCATGCGCGAGGCGCTGCGCGCGGCCTTGCGCGAAGAGATGCTCCGCGATGAATCTGTCTTCGTCATGGGCGAGGAAGTGGGCGCATGGCAGGGTACGCACCGCGTCACCCGTGGTTTTCTCGAAGAATTCGGCCCCAAGCGCGTCCGTGATACCCCGATCAGCGAAATGGTGATCGCCGGGGCGGCGGTCGGCGCGGCGATGGCTGGCCTGCGTCCAGTCGCGGAGATCATGACGATCAACTTCGCCTTCCTCGCTATCGACGCCATCATCAATCACGGCGCGAAAGTGCATTACATGTTCAACGGGCAGTTCAAGTGCCCGATGGTGATCCGCTGCGCGTCCGGCTGGGGTAATCAGGCCACCGCCACGCACTCGCACACCCCGGAACCGATTTTCGCGCACTTCCCCGGCCTGTATGTCGCGTGCCCGGCCAACGCCTACGACGCGAAGGGCATGCTCAAAGCGGCGATCCGTGACGACAACCCGGTGCTGTTCACCGAGTCGATTGCGCTGTATCCCAAGCCGTCGCCCGTGCCGGAAGAAGAGTACGTGCTCCCCATCGGCAAGAGCGATGTCAAGCGCCACGGCAAAGATGTGACGCTGGTGACCTACGCGCGCGGCGTCGAATGGTCGCTGCAAGCGGCGGATATGCTGGCGAAGGAAGGCATCGAAGCCGAAGTCGTCGACCTGCGCTGGCTGCGCCCGCTCGATCTGGAGCCGGTGTTCGAGAGCTTCAAGAAGACCAATCGCTGCGTCGTGGTCGAAGAGTCGCTGCCGCACTTCAGCTTCGGCAGTGAAATCGCCGCGCAGTTACAGGAGGCCGCGTTCGATTACATGGACGCGCCGATCCAGCGGGTGAGCGCGATGGATGTTCCGCTGCCGTATGCCGCCGAAATCGAGCTGATGGCGCTGCCCAACGCTCAAAAAGTCGTGGATGCTGTGAAAAGGGTGCTGTAAATCATGGCGCAACAGATCAAAATGCCGAACCTCGGCTCCGACATGACCGAGGGTGTGCTGCTCAACTGGACGAAAAAAGTTGGCGATCAGATCAACGCTGGCGATGTGATCGCGGAGATTGAAACGGACAAGGCGACGGTCGAAGTCCCCGCCGAAGCGGGCGGCACGCTGCTCGCGCTCATCGGCGAACCGGGGTCGAGCCTCAAAGTCGGCTCGGTGATCGGGTGGGTCGGCGCGGCGGGTGAAGACGTCCCCGCGGCCAACGGCGGCGCGCCCGCGCAGCGTCCGGCGTCCACCTCCGCCCCAACCGCGATTTCGGCGTCGGTGACCCCGACGGCCATTTCGCCCTCGGTTACGCCGACCCGTCCCGGTGGTGGTTCACCGCCTCCGCCGCGCCCCACGCAGAAGCCCGCCGAAGACGATGTCGACGAAAACCTGCCGGATGGCATCAAGGCCTCCCCGGTGGCGCGCGCCATCGCCCGCGAACGCAATATCGACCTGCGGCAGGTGAACGGCACGGGTCCTGGCGGACGCATCATCAAGGCTGACGTGGAAGCGTGGCAGCCGCCCGCCGCTCCCGCGCCCGCCCAAGCGCCCGCTGCGGCTCCGATTGCCGCGCAGACGTTTGGCGAACTGCCGTCCGGCCCGGATGTCGAAATCATCGACACGAGCAAGATCCGGTCCCGCATCGCCCGCCGCATGATCGACGCCAAGCAGCAGACGCCGCACTTCTACGTCACCAACGAACTCGACGTCGAAGCGCTGCTCGACTTCCGCAAGCAGATCAACGCTGGCTTGGACGACGCGCACAAGATCAGCGTCAACGACCTGATCGTCAAGGCGACGGCGCTCAGCCTGCGCGAATTCCCGAACCTGAACACGCACTACTACGGCGATAAGCTGGTGCGCCACAAGCGGATCAACATCGGGATCGCGGTGGCGATCCCCGGCGGCGGTCTGGTCAACGTGGTTGCGAAGGATGCGGATCGCGTCTCCTTGAGCGCGCTGGCGCAAATCAATAAAGAGATGATCGGTCGCGCCCGTGAAGGCAAAGTCAAGCCGGACGATATTCAGGGCAGCACCTTCACGGTGAGCAACCTCGGCGCATATGATGTCGAGCACTTCCTCGCCATCATCAACCCGCCGGAAGCCGGCATTCTCGCCATCGGCAGCGCCATGAAGATCCCGGTCGTCAAGGCGGATGGCACGCTCGGCATCGGCAACCGGATGCGCGTGACCGTCAGCGTCGATCACCGCGTGAGTGACGGCGCGGAAGGCGCGCAGTTCCTGCAAGCCTTCAAGAAGTACATCGAAGCACCGATGCGCCTCATCTAGAGGGCAGAGAACTACAGGACTGAGGACTGAGGTCGGTTTTCTCATGTAGGGGCAGACCTATGTGTCTGCCCTTCTCAGGGCACACACAGGTGCGCCCCTACAATTGTGAGTATATGAACCTATCTCAGTCAGCAGCTTGTGCAGTTCTCAATCCTCAGTCCTTTCACCTCAGTCCTTCTTTTGAGTACCCAACCCATGACCGCCACAATCAACGACACGACTCAGACGGAAGCAGTTCAGCCCCCTCTCACCGATCAAGAACGCAACGCCATGCGCGCCTTTTTGCAGCGCTGCGAAGTGCGCCTCTCCACTCTGCACCGCATCGCCACGGCGTTCATCGGCGGCGCGGGGCTGCTCCTGCTGCTGCCCGTCTTCTTCAAAGACGAAGTCGTCACCATCATCAAAATCTTTCTGGCACACCTGACCGATACGTTCCCGGCCTTGGGCGCGAATCACACGTTGGGCATCACGCTGCTGTATGTCTGCCTCGCCTACCCGGTGATCCTCTCGTTGAGCATTCCGCTCTACGCGCTGTACCTCCTGCTCAAAGACATCGTCCACTTCTATTTCACGATCTACACGCCGGGCTTCAACCCCAGCCTGATCACGCCGTCGTTCGCGCTCGGCGGGCTGGCGTTCTCGCCGGATGAATCGGAGAACGTCAAGCGCGGCGTGTACGAGTACCAGTACCACACCAGCTCGATCAACTACACGATCCCCTTCAGCAACGAGAAACGGGAGCGGTACTTTGAGGAAACCATTCGCAATACAGATGGCAAAATCATCCCCGCGACGCGGCGCTGGGAAGTGCTGGCTGAACAGAACGTGATCCCATCGGATGCCGATCGGCCGACGGTTGAGCACTTCAACGCGGCCCTCGGCCTCGCGCGCACGCTGGATCGCCCGCTGGTGCGCGAAGTTGCCAACACAGAACTGGCGCTCGTGCGCCACATTCTGTATCTGCGCCGGTTGATGCTGCGCTATATCAAAACGCTGATCATGTTCATCTGGACGGCGATGATCTCATTCGTGCTCATCCCGTTCTTGCAGGATGACAAGATGCCGACCTTCTTTGTGATGGCGAGCGGTTATTTCGTGTGGTCGCTGTTCGCTATGCCGGTGCTGCGGCTGCCGATGCGCTGGATTTACCGCCACCGCCAGGCCATGCCCGACCGAACGCACATTGACCAGCAGTTGGTTGTGCTCGAATCGCAGGTGGAAGTGTTCATCAAGATCTCAGTGGTCATTTCGGCGGTCGCCGTGTTGTTCAGTCTGTACCTGTACGCTGCTCAGTAGCGAATTCCGGGGTAGGTTCCGCAGACGGCACTTTGAGCAGCGGCAGCAGCACGGTGAAGGTGCTGCCCTGACCGACTGTGCTGTCGACCGTGATCTCGCCGCCGTGCAGCTTGACCAGTTCGCGCACGATCATCAGCCCTAAGCCCGTGCCAAAACTGATGTCCTCGCGGGCGCGGAAGAACGGCTCAAACAGATGGGGGAGGTGTTCCGGCGCGATGCCGACCCCATTATCGCGCACGCTGATCCGCGCCTGCTGATCGTCGGTCGCCTCGACGGAGACAACAATCTCTCCATTGGCGGGCGTATAGTGGATCGCGTTGGTGACCAGATTCGTGAGGATCTGCGTCAGGCGCTTGTAATCAGCGGAGACGGTGATCGGCGGGTCGACCAGCTCCGCCCGCAGCGTCAGGGTCGCTTTCTCCGCTTCGGGCAGTTGGATGTCGATCACATCGCGCACGACGGTTTGCAGTTCCAGCCGGGTGCGGTTCAGCGTGATCGAACCGCGCTGAATGCGGGAAATCTCCAGAATTTCGTTGATCAGATCGCGCATATACGTCGAGACCAGCTTGAGCACGCGCAGATGTGCCTCAAGCTGCTGCGGCTGTTTTTCCAGCAGATACACCCGTGTGATGATGTTGGTGAGCGGCGTGCGCAGTTCATGCGAAGCGCGCGCGAAGAACACGTCTTTCTGCGCTTGCAGCCGCGCGAGTTCGCGGTTCTTCTCTTCGATTTCGCGCGTGCGTTCGTCCACGCGCGTTTCGAGGTCGCTGTTCAACTGGCGCAGCGCTTCCGACGAGCTTTCGACGGCTGTCAGCAGCGTGTTGATGCCACCCGCGAGATGCGCCAGCTCATCTTTGCCGCGTACGGGCAGCCGCGTACTGAAATCCTGCGTGGTGCCGATCGCGCGCACATCGTGGCTCAGGCGTAAAATCGGCACGAGCACAAAGTTTTCGAGGATGTAGAGCACGCACAGGATCAGGATCAGGCCGACGATCAGCAGCGTGACGAGATAGTAGAGGGTGCTTTCCAGCCCTTCGCGGAACACTTCGCGCCCGACGGCAACCCGCACAACGATGCTCGGCTCGTCGCTCAGGTCGTTGACCAGCGAGTAACCGTAAGCCACCCGTGAAAATGAGGTGTCGCTGACGTAATCGGCATCGTTCGTATAACTCGCGTCCAACTGAGGATCATCTACCGTCATCAGCGAAAAGCGATGCGTCAGCGACTGCATATACTGCCCGATCGACTCCTCGTCGAGAAGCCGTACCCAGATCAGTGTGCCGTTGGCCGCCCCGCTGGAGTCGTTGTTGAGGATCGGGCGTCCGGCAGCCATGACCACCTGATTATCGACCGCGACGAAACCCGAAAACGCCAGCGGCGCACGCAGATCATAATGGGCGGCAATCGCATCGAGAAACGGTGTGAGCTGGCGCTGGCTCATGTTGAAACCGGTCGGCGTCATGCCGCCGATATACACCAGCTCGCCCTGACGATCCAGAAACGCGACGACATTGATTTGCAGGGTGTCGAAGATATCTGGGTAGAGCAGGTTCTCGGTGATATAGCGCTGATTGTGGTCAGAGACAAACGTGTAGGAATCGTCCCAGCTCGACAAATCCGAGAGGCGGTTGTAGAGGCCGTCCGCTTCCATGGTGAGAAACGTCAGCACCCCGTTGACTTCCGTCTGAATTTCGCGTTGTTCCAGCGCCGTGAAGCCATTCAGGAGAATCGACCGCAGCGCGACATACAGTGCACTGATCAAGATGATCAGAGTGACCCCGGTGAGTGTCAGTGTTTTAAGTCGCAGCGTCATAGTTCTATACGATTCGCCCGGTGCGGGGATTTGCCAGTTACACCAGATTACATCTTAGCTGTAATTGTCAAAAAAGGGCACACCTTAGCGACGCTAAAACTCATAATTCAGATTTTTTTAGGAATTCCCCGACCACGCGCTTGAAGCCTTCCCAATCCTGTTCGTGCACACCATGCCCGGTGTTGAACATCACCAGTTGGCCGCGCGGCGTGCGGTCGACGAAGTTCTGACCATAGGCCTGCGGGTTCAGTCGATCCTGTTCACCGAGCATGAGCAGCACCGGCGCGGTGATCTGCGGCGCGAGGCCAATGCTCAGATCGCCGCCGGAGTCGATGATGAACTTAAGCGCCTGCACCCATTGGAGCACCATCGGGTTCGGGTCGGTGATGCCGTGGAGCTGTTTGGTCTCCTCGTCCATCCACGTTGCCGGGTAGTTCGCCTGCACGACCGGACGGATGATCTCGCCAAAGTAGCCAATCGCGCCCCACACCGACACCGACTTGAAGCGTTCCGGCGCGAGTCCCGCCGCCACGAGCGCCGTCTCGCCGCCATCCGAATAGCCAATGAGATGCACTTGATCCAGCTTCAGCGCGTCCATGAAGGCGAGCACATCGCGCGCGTCCCGGTAATAGAAATCGAGCGGGAAATCGCGCGGTTTAGGCGTCGATTCACCGTAGCCGCGCAGCGACGGGCCATAGACGCGGTAACCCTCCGCGCTCAACCAGTCGAGCACGCCGCCGAGATCCACGCGCGCCGTGCCAAAGCGTCCGTGCAGCGCCACCACGGGCACGCCCTGCCCGACATCCTCATAATGAAACCGCGCGCCCGTCGCCAAGTCTACAAATGGCATAGTGTTCACTTCCTGTGTGGTACAAATTAACCCAAATCAGGCTGTGGGATGTCGAGAGTCTTCCCGCAGCCGCCACCCGGTCAGGGCGGACTTCCAGCCTCGCCCCCGGCCCATCTCCGAACGGAGATGGGTTTGAGGGGGGAGGCTGACGAGATTACGTTGTTCTACCGACTCGTAGGGGCGCACGGCCGTGCGCCCCTACACCCATACGCAGCCCTTAACCAAATCGAAGGCCTCAACTGCGTGAATTACACGGTGTTACGCCGCCGTCTCGGTCTTTTCGGCGCTCATCACATCGCGCAGCGATACGCCGAGCGCCAGCAAGCCGATCACACCCCACACCGAGTAGGTGATCACCGTGACGCCGTGGAACAAAAAGCCGAGCGTGCTCGCATCAACCGCGGGGATACCAAACGCCTGCGCGCCGATGCGCACCGCGCCCTGAAACGGCCCAAGGCTCGCCACCGTCACCGGAATGGCGATGCTGAACGCGACCAGCGGCACGGTCAGCGCGCCCGCCAGCCACATGTCATAGCCGACGAGCGTCAGCGACCGCTGCACGGCGTAGAACGTCGCCAGCGAAAACGCCCACGCGATCAGCGTCCAGAGGATCGCGTGCGTCGCATGGCCGAGATGCGTCAGCGGTTTCAGCCCGTCGATCATCTCTTCGAGGCGGCGCACGAGGTTCACGCGCTTGAGGAACGGCAGGCGCGTCTCAATCCACGTGAGCAACCGATGCGCGAACGCCGGGTAGCGCGCGAACAAAATCAACACGATGAAGCCCGCCACCGCCGCGACACCGAACAGCGTCGCCGTTTGCACCACCAACGGATCGACGTTGGGTAGGCGGCTGAGCGCGAATGCCAGCAGCAGCACGACCATCACAATATCGATCAAGCGCTCGACGACAATGCTGGTCGCCGCCGTCACCACCGGCACGCCGGAACGGGTCGCCAGCAGCACGCGCGCCAGTTCACCCACGCGCAGCGGCACCTGATTGAGCATCATCATCACGTTCAAAATGTGAAACGTCTTGCCCAGGGGGATTCGATTATCAAGCAGCCCGCGCCAGCGCACCGCGCGCGTCAACTGTGCGCCGACCACGCCCGCGAAACTCACCAGTATCCAGAAGATCTCTGCCCGTTGGATGCCCGCCCAGACTTCCGCCAGCGGAACATCCCGCAGCGCGAGCCAGAGGAAAAAGACACTGACCACGAGACTCGCACCATATACGATCCAACGCCGCATAAGTTATTCGCCTAACAACCAGTCAATTGCCGCTTGTTCCTCTTCAAACAGCTTGCGTTCGCGCGCCTGCGCGGTGATCCCGCGTTCGAGGAACATCGCCAGATTCTTGAAGCTTTCGTTCGTGTCGATCAATAGGGCGATGCGCCCTTCCAGATCGCCGAACTTCGCCGCCAGATCCCGCGCCCGCGCCATCCCTTCGGCGCTGAGCAGATTACCGCTGTTCCGCAGATCCAGCAGCACCAGCACCCGCTCGTTATTTTGCCGCCAAGTATCGTAGTTCACCATCATTTCGGTGTACCATTCTTCAGCGGTAGCACCGCCCAGACTGTTGAACCGGAAACATAGGATTTTACCGCCCGCAATCCACTGCCGGGTATAGGCATTTTGCTGGGTCATCGATTATCCTCATTGAGTAACGTCATATGGCGTTAGGACTTATTGTAGCGACATTTTCCTGACGTGCCTACCGGAGAGCCTTGCATGAACCGTTCGCTCCTTGTGCTGTGTCTGCTACTGCTGGCGGCGTGTTCCTCCCCGCCGTCGACCACGCCACCCCCGCCCACCACCCTCCCCGAAGAGGAAGCTTCCAGCGGCGCGCTCGAAGCGCTGCTCGGCAACGGCATACCCCCCGACGAACGACCTGCGTGGCACGCGACCCCGCTCACCGAGGTCATCACGGGTTCGGCCTTTACGCTGGCCGACTACGCGGGCAAAACGATCTACGTGCAGCCGATCACCGCGGGCTGCGCGGAATGCCTGCTGCAGCAGATGGAAGTGCAGACCGCCAAGGAGCGGCTCAACCCGGAACAATATGTGTTCATCACCGTGAGCGCCGACCCCAGCGACATGCTGCGCAATTACGCGACCCGCTACGGCTTCGACTGGCTGTTTGCGACCGCCACGCCGGCCTTCTTTGCCGACTTAATGACGACCTTCGGCACGGAAGTCACGACCTTGACCGATACGCCGCACTTCATCATCAGCCCGCTCGGCGCAACCTCGACGCTTTCGACGGGGCAGCAGACCACCGATCAACTGATCGCGCAGCTCACCGCCGCCGCCGGTGCATAAACAGCTTAACCGCAGAGGAAAGATTCTCACGCTCTGCGCCCTCTGCGTTCTCTGCGGTTCAAATCGCTTTCGTTAGCTCTCTGTTCGCTGGATTTAGGAGATACAATGCGCTATTTTGTCACGGGAGCAACAGGCTTTATCGGCGGGAATCTGGTCCGGGAACTGATTCGGCGCGGGCATCAGGTGAGCGCAGTGGTGCGTACGCCCGCCAAAGCCGACGACCTCAAGGCGCTCGGCGTCGAGATCTATCAGGGTGACATCACCGAGCGCGCCAGCCTCGTCGAACCGATGCGCGGCGCGGATGGCGTGTTCCACGTTGCGGCGTGGTACAAAATCGGCGCGAAAGACGGGCACATGGCTGCAGACATCAACGTCGGCGGCACGCGCAACGTGCTTGAAGTCATGCGCGATCTCGGCATCCCAAAGGGGGTGTATACCAGCACGTTGGCGGTTTATTCCAACACCAACGGGCGCGCCGTCGATGAAAGCTATGTCTTCACGGGCACGCACCTCAGCAACTACGACCGCACCAAAGCTGACGCGCACTACCAAGTCGCGCTGCCCATGATGCAGGCGGGTCTGCCGCTGGTGATCGTGCAGCCGGGACTGGTTTATGGCAAAGATGATCCGAGCGCGGTGGGCAAATCCGTCCACAGCTATCTGCGGCGGCAGCTGCCCGTCCTGCCGCAGCAGAGCGCGCACGCCTGGGCGCATGTCGACGATGTGGTCGAGGGGCATATTCTGGCCATGGAGCGGGGCAAAGTGGGTGAATCCTATAACATCTGCGGGGAAATCATGCGCTTGACCGACGCGTTCAAGCTGGCTGAACACATTACGGGCATCCCCGCGCCCATGCTGACCGCGCCACCCGTGCTCTTCAAGCTGATGTCTGTGCTCGCCAAGCCGTTCGACGCATTCCTGCCGGAAGCATATACCTCCGAAGGGCTGCGCATCGTCGCGGGCGTGACCTACATCGGCTCCAATGCGAAAGCGAAGCGCGAACTCGGCTACAAACCGCGTCCGGTGGCGACCATCCTCCGCGACGTGCTGCCGTATGAGATGCAAAAGCTCGGCATTAAAAGCTAGGACTGAGGACTAAGTTAAAAGGACTGAGTAAAGGCAGCCGTCCGCTGCGCTTCACTCAGTCCTCAGTCCTGCGTTTATCTCAGTCCTGCGTTCTACGCCGGATCCAGCTCGTTGATGGTGCGCTCGGCGAGATCAACACATTCCCGTACAATCCCCGCATCAAAGCCGAACTTCGCGCCCGCGGCGGCGAACAGCTTCGGCAGCGGTTCGGTGCCGCCGAGCGCCAGCGCCGAGCGGTAATCCGCGACGGCTTTGGCCTGATTTTGCAGCGAGTTGCGCCACACCTGCACCGCCCCCAACTGCGCGAGGCCGTATTCCACGTAGTAGAACGGAATCTGGAAGATGTGCAGCTTGCGATGCCAGCCCGTCACCTTGGAGTCTTCCAAGCCGCTGTAGTCGATCCCCTTCATGAAGCGATCCCACTGTTCGCCCCACACGCGGTCGCAGTTGGCCGGATCTGCCGCTTCTTCCTGATGCGTGTAGACCCAGTGCTGGAACGAGTCGACGACCGCCATGTACGGCCAGAACAGGATCACGCCTTCGAGGTGTTCCACCCGGGCGCGCGCCGCTTCGGCGGGGTTGGCATAGAAGCCACCCTGATCCTGCGTGAGGTAGGGCGCGGCCAGCAGTTCCATCGACATGGACGCGACTTCGCAGAATTCAATCGGGGCATGCTGCGTGCGGTAGGCTGGCAGCTTCACGGATTCAAACACGTGGAAGGCGTGTCCACCCTCATGGAGCAGCGTCTGGATGTCGTCGTGAATGCCGACCGAGTTCATGAAGATGAACGGGCGCTTGATCACGGAGAAGCCTGTGCAGTACCCGCCCGGCGCTTTGCCCTTGCGGTTCGGCAGGTCGAGCAGCTTTTCCTGCCGCATGATTTCGAAGTAGTTGCCCAACTGCGGGTCAACCTTGTGGAACATCTGCGCAGTAACCGCTTCCATATGCGCGGCATCGGTGAACGGCTTGAGCGGTTCGCGACCTTCGGGGTCGACATCCAGGTCCCACGGGCGCAGCGTGGCGAGGCCGAGGCGCTGACGGCGGCGTTCGTAGATGCGCTGCGCGGCGGGCACGGCCACTTCTTCGATGGCGCGGTGGAAGGTCATGCAGTCTTCGGGCGTGTAGTCGTAACGCTTGAAGTCGCGCCAGCGGTACGCGCGGAAGTCGGCCATATCAGCATTCGCGGCCATCTGCGTGCGAATCTTGAGGAACTTACCCCACAGGTCGTTGAGCGCCTCCCGGTCGACGAGTTGGCGATCCGACGCCAGACGCCATGCCTGTTCGCGCTTGCTGCGATCCGTATCCAGATAGATCGGCTTGAGCGCGGGCAGGGTCTTCTCTTCGCCATCCAGTATGACGGTCTGCGCGCCGATGATTTTGTCGAATTCCGTGCCGAGCTTGCCCTCTTCGGTTTGCAGCGGCAGGTTTTCGTCGCGGAAGAGTTCCGCTTCGGTGCGCATGTCACGCAGTTCGATGTTGTAATTCGGCGGTTCGATACCGCTGGCCAGCAGCTTCTCTTTGAGCACCTGGCCAGCCGCCTGCGCGGGTGGAATGACGTGTTCGATGTAGTTGATATAGGCTTGATTGGCGGCTTCGTCGGTCGTATCGACGGTGGTCGCCACTGAGAGGCGGCTGTACGTCTCACTGATGATGTCGCCGATGCGCGACCAATCGGTCAGCCAGTCGATGACGTTGTCGTCATTGATGGCTCGCGCTTCGAGGTCTTTATAGTAGGGTTCCAGGCGCGCCCAATCCCAAGTCTTGAATTCATTAACGTCAGTTGGTAACTGTGAAAACATCTCACACCCTTTTCTTTGAAATGTGACATTAAAGATACCTCAAATGGGCAAAAAAGTTCAAGAGGGGTCAGGCAAATAAAAAAGGACGAGGCATGCCTCGTCCCTACGACCACTTCTTATGTGAATGCTTGACCTATTCGCCCGTGCCCGGGGTGGCAGGGCTGAGGTGCAGCACACGGCGCACCATGCCGATCAGACCGTCGCGCATTTCCTTGTCCTTGAGGACATGGTACACGCTCGGCAGCAGCGACACAAAGATGATCACGATGATGATCGGCAGCAGATACTTGTCGACGTCAGGGATGACGCTGCCGAGCACATAGCCGCCAATCGTCACGCCAACGCCCCACAGCAGGCCGCCGACGATGTTGTACGTCACAAACTTGCGATATTCCATTTCGCCGATGCCCGCCACAATCGGGGCGAAGGTGCGCACAATCGGCACGAAGCGCGCCAGCACAATCGTCTTCGCGCCGTGCTTTTCGTAGAAGCCTTCCGCAGCGGCGAGATGTTTCTTCTTGAAGAGAGCAGAGTCCTCGCGCTCAAACAGGCGGCGTCCCACACGTCGACCGAACGTATAGCCGACGCTGTCGCCGATGATGGCCGCGAGACCACAGCCAATTGCCAGTACGGGTAATGAGAAAAAGCCCTGTGATGCAAGGAAACCAGCGGTGAACAGCAGGCTATCTCCCGGCAGGAAAAAGCCAATCAGCAAGCCGGACTCAGCGAAAACGACAAGAAATACACCGATCAAGCCGACGGTCTTGATTGCCTCGATCATATCGATGCCGAAAGTCATACCTGAAATGCCTCCGCAAATTGCTTAAAAACGCGTTGGGTTCATTGTACATGAGGGTCAGCGCGTCCAACAATGGGGATATTCTTATCCAACGCTAAGGTAAATAAACAGGTCTCCGTAAGGAAAATTCAAGGATGCTCTGTAAAAATCATCTTGTTCATTCATTCCAAGGAGATGTGCATGTCTGGACTTCTCGATCAGCTCGCGACGTTCATTCAAGACCTGATCATGGCTTTAGGCTATCCCGGCGTCGGTTTGATCATGTTGGTGGAAAATGTGTTCCCGCCCATCCCGTCGGAACTCGTCATGCCGTTCGCGGGCTTTGTCGCCGGTCAAGGCGAATTGAGCTTCGTCGGCGTGTGGGTCGCCGGGACGCTGGGGTCGGTGCTCGGCGCGCTCGTGCTGTATTACATCGGCATGGTGCTGGGCGATACCATCGTCCGCCGCCTGCTGCGCCGCTATGGCAAGTGGATCACCGTGTCGGAAGCTGATTATGACCGCGCGCTGAAGTTCTTTGAGAAGTATGGGGCGGGTATCGTGTTCTTCGGGCGGCTGCTGCCCCTCGTGCGCAGCCTCATTTCGCTGCCCGCAGGCGCGCAAAAGATGCCCCTACCTAAATTCCTGATTTACACGACGCTCGGCTCGGCCATTTGGAGCGGTCTGCTCGGTTACGCAGGGATGCTGCTCGGCGAAAACTGGGAAGAAGTGACGCTGTTCATCGAACAGTATCAGGAACTCACAGTGATCGTCATCGCCGTCACCCTCATCATCGTCATGCTCTGGATGATCAACCGGGGTTTGCGCAATCGCTCGGACTACGCCGACGCGGAATAATCGTCAGCAGTCAGCTTGAATGCTAAAGGGCGCACCGAAATGCGCCCTTTTTATTATATGGCTATGCCAGAACTCAGCCTCACCGCGCCAAGCGCTTAACTCGTTCGATCCACGCACGGATTTCCTCGCGCTTGGCGCGGAGCTGATTCGGCGTCACCATCACGACGATCCCGAAAGCACCGCTCGCCGCCATCATCGCGCACAGAAACACTTGCGTCAGCAGCGCGCCAAACCAGCGGAAAACGTCATACTGTACGCAGTCGGTCGCCGCGAAATTGGTCGCGATACACCATTCACGTTCGGAACTGTAGCAGCCGGCTGGACTCTGGGCGGTCAGCGGATTACACAGGTCACGAACTTCCGGCGACTGCGATTGTTCTGGTGGCACGGGGATGGGAGCGGCGGGTTCACCCCCATTGCTGGCGATGCACTGGCTGAGCGCGAAATTCTTCGAGCCGCCCGCCGGAGCCAGATTGCCGTTGCTGCCGTAGATGGTGAAGATGTCTTCACTGTTGCGGAAAATGCTCGTCCCGCCGCCAACATCGTAGCTGCCGCCCACGACCAGGCTGGTGAAATTGACGATCGGCACCGCGTGCAGCAGCAGTCCGGTCGGCACACCGCGCCAGATCTCCAGCGTGTCGTACGCGCAGTACAGGGTGTAGTACTCATCCGGCGCAAAGTTGAGCCGACCATCAATCGGACCACTGCTGCCACCACCACCGCTCGACGATCCACCGCCCGTACTGCCGCCGCCACCGCCGCACACAATCGGTCCCGCGTTGGCATTGAAGCCGCTGATCGACGCCGTCGCGGTGATGACATCCCCAGTCACAGCGCTGACGACGTAGCCCTGGCTGAAGGTGCCGCTGGGATAGGCGCTCAGCTCACCGCTGGCGACGGGGGAACCATTCTTGAAAATCTGGATGCTGACGGCGGGATCGCTGTAGCTGAAATCGATCACCGTACCGGCGATGGCGACGTACTCACAGCCGCCACCGTCCACCCAATTCAGGCTGGTGATGGTGACGCCGCCGGCGGCAAAACTGGTTGAGGTCAGTAGCAGGGCAAAAATAAGACAAGCAAACAGAAGGATCTTAAGCGTTCGACGAGGCATGAAGTTTCCCTACAGCGTAGTTGAGTAATCAATCGTTCATATGATTTTATCGATTAGATAAAAATTATGTTGATCGGTTTTGTCAACATTCTGTAGAAATGGGGTGGACTTTTAGGCTGTCCACGCCTCGACCGCATCCGCAATGATGCCAGCACACGCGAAGACATCGTCAAGGCTCACCCATTCGACCGCCGCGTGCGCGCCTTCGCCGCCGGGGCCGATGATCACCGTGGGGATGCCCGCGCGCCCAAGAATTGCCGAATCGAGCCAGGCCCACATGCCGTAGATCGTCGGTTCCTGCCCCGTGACCGCGGTCGCCGCACGCTGCACCGTTTGCACAATGGGCGCATCGAGGCTGATTTCGTAACCGGGACGGTAGAATTCCAGTTCGACTTCGGCGCTGAAGCGCGTATCCTCGCGCTGCAGTTCGTCGATGTGCCCCTGCCACCATTCGACCACATCGTCGCCGGTGCGCCCCGGCAGCAGGCGGTGTTCGACCTGCAAACGCGCGCGATCCGGGTACGTACTCAAGCCGAGACCGCCGCTGATCATACTGGCATGGATCGATTCGCGACCGAGCAGCAGGCTCTTCGTCTTGAGCGCGGCCTCTTTTTCGAAGCGCTCGATCACATTGAGCAGCCGCCCCATGTGCACAATCGCGTCGACGCCCGTGTGATACAGGCTGCCATGCGCCGCGCGCCCCTGCGTCGTCAGGTTGACCCACGCGAAACCCTTATGCGCGACGCACAGGCGCAGTTCGGTCGGCTCGGTGAGAATGGCAGCGTCCGCCCTGACGACCGAGACCAGGGCATCCATGCCGATGCTCAGGTATTCCTCATCGGTGACAAACCCGAGGATGATCTCGCCGCGCGGCTGGAAACCGTCACGTTTCAGCGCCTCAACCGCGCCGAGGATGGCCGCGAGGCCGCCCTTCATATCATAGGCACCACGCCCGTACAGCCGGCCCTCTTCGACGCGGCCATCGAGTGGATTATCGAGCATGTTTTCGAGGCTGACGGTGTCGGTATGCCCGGTCAGCAGCACGCTTTGACCGCCGCCCGTGCCGCGCCAGCGCGCGATCACATTGGGACGATTGCGCGCGGTCTCCTGCAGTTCAACTTCGAGGCCAAGCGCGCGGCACAGATCAGCCAACCACTGCGCTACCTGTGCTTCGCCCGCCCCCAGGTCGTCGAGACCGGGGTTGACCGAGTTGATCTGCACCATGGCCTGCAGCCATTGGGTCGTGAGGTTCGTGTTAATCGTCGCCATCGTTCACCGCCACCTTGTTGATCATAGCGTGCGCGTCCGGGTGCAACCCAATCAACCATTCGCCGAGCAGGGCGACCGCGCGATGCACGCCGACTGTGGCGCGCGGATGCCCCATGCTGCTGACCTGAATCGTGTATTCGCGGCCTTCGCGTTTGGCGCGTTCGCTCACGCGCAGCGCCAAGTGCTGGATAATCGTCGCTTCGCCGACGTGCACCTCAAACAACAGCGCATGGTGACCGCGGTACAGCGTCATAAAATGGATATGCAGGTCGCCCTCGTCGACGTTCCACCCCGCAAACTGATCGGCCATCTGATCCAGCGTGAGCGGGCTGGTGAACACAATGTGCGGCATGGGCAAATCCCTGATGACTGGTACGTTCGGCGCGCTTATCTCGTTGCGCGCATAGGCGAAATAATAACACGCGCGTCCGGCGTTCCGCGCAATCTGTTCGTACTTAGTAATGACGCGATCTGTCATATCATTCACCCACGCCGAAGGGAGCAGATTGGTCAAGCCGGGCGTGCTGGCCAGCAGTTCCGCGCTGAGTTCGGCGTACTCGAGGATGTCGGTGGCGAGGTACAAGCGCCCGTCCGGCGTCAGGCGGCTGACGAGCGCATCGACGGTATCGCGCTGCATCAAGCGGCGGTGATGATGCCCCGGCTTGAACCACGGATCGGGGAAATTGATGTAAATCTGGCTGATGGACTGCGACTCGAACAGGTGGTTGAGCGCCATCTCCGCCGTCGAGTGGATCACGCGCACGTTGGTCAGTTGCTCGCGGGCGATCAACTTTTCGCCGATCACCATACAGCGGTTCGAGATTTCCAGCCCGACGATGTTGTAATCCGGATAGCGCCGCGCGAGATGCAGCAAAAACGCGCCGCGCCCAAAGCCGATCTCTAAAATCAGCGGGCGCTGGACGCCGAAGAGCGTGGGCCAGTCGGTCGGCCAGTCACTGCGATAGCCGCTCAGTTTTTCGGTCATACGTTCCAAATCCAGTCGTTTCCAATGCCTTGCGGCCAGACCTCACCCGCGTACCCCTCGTCCTGTTTTTCCTGTGGACTAGACAAAAAACTGTCGTCCATAAATTCAAACGGAATGCGTGAGCAAATCGGGTAACGTCCATGTTGTCCAAGGAGGACGAGGCATAAGGTCATTTCAGAATCAGCATTTTATCTAACCTCACCCCCAAATCCCCTCTCCCAAGGGCGAGGGGACTTAAATGCACTATCCGTCTCCCCTCTCCTAGAGGAGAGGGGTTGGGGGTGAGGTTTTTTAACCCCCGCTTGCCTCGCCCGCTAACGGGAGGGGCAAGCCCCTCCCCTACATTTCCCTGCCGTATCTCGAAGCGTCATCCCCTCAAACCTGAAGGTCGAGAGGGGTGAGGTCTGTTCTACCGTGCCAGCCCCGCCAACAGCAGATCGAGCGCCAACTTGGCGTCAATCTGCCCGGTTTTGATCTTCACGTCGTAGTCGTGCAGGGCGCGGTAGATGCGCTCCAACTGCGCCGCGTTGAACGCCCGCGACTGCTTCGCCAGCTTTTCGCCGACAAACGGATGCACGCTCAATGCCGACCCGATCTCTTTGGGCGCGCCGCCGCGATCCAGATGATCGCGCGCCATAAGCAGCAGGCGGAACTGGCGGTTGATCATCGCCAGAATCGCGAACGGGTCTTCCTGCTGTTCGAGCAGGCGGTACATCAGCGTCGAGGCGGCTTTGGCGCGGCCTTCCGCCAGCGCGTCGACCATCTCGAACATATTGGCTTCCTGCACATAGGGCGTGAGCAGCGCGACATCGTGCTCGGTGATCGGGTGCTCGCCGTTCACAAAGGCGATCAGCTTGAGCAGTTCGTTATCCGCGCCGCGCAGATCGTTCCCGGTGACGCTGGCGAGCGCCACCGCCGCCGCGGGTTCGATTTCAACGTTGTAGGTCTCGCGCGCCCGCTTGAGAATCCACTCAGTGCTGTCTTTCGGCACCATGTACAGCTTTTCGAAGCCGTGTTCGTCGCTTTGCGCCAGCTTGACGATCTTGTTGCTGTCGGCGAGCTTCTCGCGCTCCCAGAAGATCAGCCGCCCCCACTCGGGCAGCGTGGGCAGCGCCGTCACCAGCGCTTCGACCGCCTTTTTGCCCGTTTCACCCGCACCCTTGCGCGTGATCCACGCCAGCAGGTCGCGCACGATCACCAACCGCTTGTCAGAGAGGAAGGGGTAGGCCATCACCGCGCTGAGCAGCTCGCCGACGGACGTTTGCGGCCCGTCGAATTCGGCGGTGTTCAGGTCGGCGTTCGGCGAGGCGCTGATCTTGGCACGCAGCTTGCCGACCTCTTCCTCAACGCGCAGGTCATCATCGCCATGAAAGATGTAGAACGTAGGTGATTTAGTCATAACAGATTGAGGACTGAGGACTGAGGACTGAGAACTGAGAACGCTTTACTTAGGTGGCTGGGCTGGCAGCAAAGCTCATTGATGAACAACCCAGCCTGCGCGTTCGCTGTCACGTCGTTTACTCAGTCCTCAGTCCTTTAACCTCAGTCCTTAACTGGAGCGCGTGGTCACGCGGTGCACCGTGATCGCATTGGCGCTGAACGGCGTCCGCATTTCGCTGCGGGTGATGCGAATGATTTCGAGATCGGCGGGGTCACCGTCGGTGGTGATGTATTTTTGCAGCGACAGACCGAGCGGCTGCGAAAAGATCAGCGCGGCGATCATCAGGATCATCAGCGTCGGGAAGCGATTGAAGACATCGCGCCGATTCGCGCCCGCCAAACCGAGCAGCGCCGCCGCCGACGTCATCATCCCCGTGGTGACGAGGTTGGTGCCGCAGTTGGGATGCACCGCCAAATGATGTTCGCCGTTGCGCATGCGGCGCAGCGCATCGCGCACCGCCGCGTCAATGGCTTCGGTGGGCGCTTCGCCCATCAGCACGAAGCCGCTGCCATCACTGCGCCCCGCCATGCGCAAATTCTTGACGCGATTCGCCAGCAGGTGGATTGTCGCGTGTTCAAGACCATGATTCCGTCGTGTCCGCCGGACAAGCGGTAAATCCAACACTGGTTGTAGGGAGTCCGCCAATTGTTCAACCCATGCGGTCATTTACTTCATCTCTCGCTTGCTAGCACGACAGGTTCACAGACTGTAACATACTTTTCGCCCCACGAAAACCCGGCGTCCGCCCTACGGCGGATGTGTTTCAATAAAAATACGAGTAGAATGAACGTATGGTGGTTGCAAGTTAGCGCCTTCGCTTTATGGAGAATAACACAATGCCAAGACAGACACGCTTTGGGCTGCTCCTGCTCATTCTCGTCATTTTTGCTTTGAGCCTGCCCATGATGACGGCCGCGCAGTCCGATCCTACGCCGACGCCGGCTCCGCTCACCGAAGTCACGGCTGAACCGGAAGCGACGCAGGAAGCCGTCCAGCTCCCCGGTACGGATCGTCCCGAACCCGTCGATGGCGGCGCGCTCAGCGTCGGCGACACGCTTGAAGGCACGCTGACCGAAAGCGAGCCGGCCTTCGCCTACACGCTGACCGGTGAAGCGAATCAGACCGTGCGCATCAGCCTGATTTCGGACGAATTTGATCCGTATCTCGTGCTGCAGGACGCCGACGGTAACCTGATCGACACCGATGACGACAGCGCGGGCAACTTCGATTCGCGCATCACGTACACGCTGCCGGACGCGGGCGAATACACCGTCATCGCGCAGAGCTTTGCCTACTACAACAACAGCGGCGCAGCCGTGGGCGCGTTCACGCTCACCGTCGACACAATCGAAGTGCGGCGCATTGAATACACGCAGGAAGTTACCGCCGAACTGACCAATGATGAACTGGCCGCCGATTACGCCTTCACGGGCGAAGCGGGCGACTCGGTCATCATCCGGCTGGACTCCCCGATCTTCGACACGTACCTGCTCCTGCTCGACGACAGCGGCTTTGAACTGACATCGAACGATGACAGCGGCGGCTCGCTCAACTCGCAGATCGGCCCGTACGAACTGCCGTACACGGGCGCGTACACCATTCAGGTGAACAGCTTCAGCCGTTCCGCGATCGGCGAATATACGCTCTCCATCGACAAGGCGGACATGCAGCCCATCGCCTACGGTGACACGGTCGAACTCGACATCACCGAACGCGGCGGCACTTTCTTCTTCAGCTTTGAAGGCAATACGGGCGAAGTCATCAACGTCTACGCCGAAAGCACGGGCACGGTTGATACCGACCTGGCGATCAATGACCCGTACAACTACCAGCTCATCGCGGACCAGGACAGCGGTCGGCGCAATGACCCCGAAATCACCGATTATGTGCTGACCACCAGCGGCACGCACACCATCGTCCTCGACGTGATCTCGGGCACGGGCTCGGTCGCGCTGACGCTGGAACGCGGCATTCTGCCCTCGCTGGACGACGGCGCGCAGGAAGTCACTTTCTCGAGCGATGGTATGAACCCGACCCGGTCGCTCGTCTTCACCGGCGAAGCGGGCTCGGTCGTCCGGCTGACGCTGGCTGTCGACTCGGATAACGCGACGGGTTCGCCGAATATCAGCGTGATGCAAGCGGGCAGCACGCTCGCTTCGGGCAGCGGCAGCTATGTCAGCGGCCTGACGCTGGAATTCTCGGTGTATTCGGATGGCGAAGTGCTGGTCAGCATCAGCGACTACAGCTACAGCGATCTCACCTACTCCGTCTCGCTGGAAACCGCCGAATAAAACTCATCTGCACCAGCAAACAGGGCGCACTGCGGTGCGCCCTGTTTATTTTCACACCGGCAGCAGTTCTGGCGGATTCAAGAGCTGCCGTGCCGCCTCCAACTCCTGCGGATTCCCGATCAAACCGACAATATCCCCTTCGAGCAGCGGCGTCTGCGATTTGGGATTAGGCACGACAGCGCCATCACGCATGAGCGCGATGATCGACGTGCCGACCGTCGCGCGTAAATTACTGTGCGCAATCGTCGAGCCCCGCAGTGGGCTGTGCGACGACACGGGAATCCACGCGATTTCGATGCCCTGCGCAGCGATCAGCAGTTGATCCAGCGCCCGATGATAGATCGGCGCTAAGGGCGCAGTATCCGCCGGGGCGACCGCTGGTTCGTCCCGCGACGGATGACTGAAGATGGGCAGGCGCAGGAGCAATTTTTCGGCCAGCGGAATCGAGCGGAACATGAGCGGATTGACGATGATCGAGATCAGCGCGCCCGCCAGAATGAGCGAATACTGGTCCTGTGACAGCACGCCGAGCGCGATCCCGGACTGCCCGACGATGAACGAGAATTCGCCAATCTGACTCAACCCGGCGGCGACGACCAGCGCCGTCATGCGCGACGCGGGCAAGAACACCGTCAGCAGCAGCGTGATCACCGACTTGCCCACGATGATCAGCACGCTCAACACAATTACCTGCCCGGCATTCGCGACGATCACCGCCGGGTTGACGAGCATCCCGACCGAGACGAAGAACAGCACGGCGAAAATCTCGCGGAAGGGGACAACTTCCTCGCCGACCTCATGGCTGATCTCCGACTCGCCGATCACCACACCCGCCAGAAACGCGCCGAGCGCCAGTGACACGCCGAAGAGTTCGGCGGCGGCGAAGGCTGTGCCCAGCGCCAGCGCGACGACCGCGAGGGTGAAGAGTTCGCGCGAACGGGTCTGCGCGATCTGCGTGAGCAGCCACGGCAGCAGGCGCGCGCCCACCAGCATGATCAGCGCGACGAAGATCACCGTTTTGAGGATGGCTAGCCCGATGTTGGCCAGCGAAACCTCGCCGCCACCCATCAGCACGGGCAGCAGCACGAGGATGGCGACGGTCGCCAAGTCTTCCAGCACCAGCCACCCCACCGCGACCTTGCCGTGCCGCGTGCGCAGCAGATCGTTGTCGGTCAGGGCGCGCAGCAGCACCACTGTACTGGCAATCGAGAGGGCGAGTCCGAGCACCAGCCCGGCCTGCAGCGACCAGCCCCACGCTTGCGCCAGCAGCACGCCAATGCCCGTCGCGATGAGCATTTGAAACACGGCACCGGGCAGCGCCACCCGCCGCACCGCCCACAAGTCACGCAAGGAAAAATGCAGCCCCACGCCGAACATCATGAAGATGACGCCCATCTCTGCCAGTTGACTGATATCGTTGATGTCGCCGACAAAACCGGGGGTGAACGGCCCAATGGCCATCCCTGCGAGCAAATAGCCGAGCAACGTGGGGAAACCAAGCTTGCGGGCAAGCCAGCCGCCGAAAAATGCGGTCAGAATCGCCATCGTAAAAGTAGCCAGCAGCAGCAGGTCGTGGTGCATCATGTCTCCTTGTTGGGTGGGGCGCTTGTCCTTATAGTTCGCTTCCAGACTACTGATCGTTCGGTGTCAGTTGGGATGAATCGGGCCTGAAGTACATTACAGACGTAGTTACAGTTCCACATCTTACCCCATGGCGGGAATCATAAATTCTTTATCAGATTTACCCACCGCATATAGACTTTTACCTGAAATCTGTTGTAATATGCACTGTGGGATGTAGTGTGAACAACTATGCTGTATTGAGGTGCGTAAATGCCGCTATATACGTATCGTCGTGAAGATGGGACGACCTTTGATTATCGCCAGAAGTTTCTCGATGAACCGCTCACCGTTGATCCGGTGACCGGGCAAAAGGTTGTGCGCGTGATACAGGCAGCGGGCGTGATCTTCAAGGGGACGGGTTTCTACGTCAACGACAGCAAGAGCGCGTCGCGTTCATCCACGCTCACCCCCCCTAAGACCAGTGATGAGGCCAGCAAGCCTGCCGCCGACGCTGCTAAACCGGCTGCCGAGAGCAAGCCTGCCGCTGCTGAAGCCAAACCAGCCGCCACCACTGCCGCCGCCGACTAGCGGCCGTCATTATTTATCATGAAAAACGCCCGTCATTGATGGGCGTTTTTGATCCTGTGCGCTGTCTAAAGTCGACTCGCGAAAGTTCCAATGTAGGGGTAGACCGATGTGTCTACCCGGTTTCGGGCGCACACGCAGGTGCGCGCCTACTTCCATTCGTGGATTTGTTTCGAGAACCGACTTATGCAATTTAACTTATGAATACGGAGTTCTGACCCCACCCCCGGCCCCTCCCCGAATTCAGGGAGAGGAGACAGCAAAAACCTGTTTGTCTCCCCTCTCCCCGCTTGCGTGGGAGAGGGGGTGCTGACAGGGGTAGGTTTTCAATTGTAGGGACGAGGCATGCCTCGTCCTCCTTTGCCAAAATAACCGTCACCCTATTGGCTAAAACCTTCTTTTGCTTTCACGGATGGCAGGCTTTTGGTTCAATCCAGAGAAAAACAGGACGAGGCATGCCTCGTCCCTACAGGGGGTTTTGGCGAAAGAAACGCGCATTCCATTAGGAAGCATTAAAAACCTACCCCTGACAGGAGAGGGGTTGGGGGTGAGGGGAGGAGCGAATGAGGCTCATCCCTAACTGACGTTGGATAGCAACTTCAACCCTGTGGCGCGAGCCAGTAGGTCGTATTGCGCCCTTCCGCCGTCCAGCCGATGAGCCCGTTGTAGTCCACCTGATACCAGTACACGCTATCCGCGCATACGCCCTCCGTCAGCACGGTGAACACGCCGCCGCCGGGGATCAGGCCGAGCACGCGCGCGGCAAACGTCGGCGCGACGCGCACGCGATTCGGGAGGCCGGGCGTCACTTGCGCCGGGTCGTTGATCGTCAGGCGCGGCGCAAGTGTACACTGCGTCGGGGTGGTCGGGACACTCGCCGCCGGGCTGGCGGTCGCTTCGCTGTTGACCGCAGGTTCTGTCCAGTAGGTACTCCACTGGCCTTCGGGCGTCCACCCGACGATACCGTCATAGTCGACTTGCCACCACGTGATGCCATTGTTGCACTCCGGGCCGTCGACAACAGTGAACACGCCGCCCGCGGGGATGTAAGCGAGAATCGCGCCGCCGCCGGGCACAGGCTGATCGCGCAGCACATTGGGCAGACCGGGGGTGACGACGCCATGCGCGCCGATCGCCAGCCGGGAGGTCACAGACATACAGTAAGTTTGAGCGTAAGTCGGAAAGACGGAAACGCCCGCCGCCGTCAAGGTGACGGTGAGCGCGAAAATGAGCAGAGTGATCCGCCGGAACATGGTGCTTCCTTGTTGAGGTAGAAACGTTCTACCTTTCATTATGCGGTAAAGTGCCATGCGCTGCCTGTCCCCCGGCTGACGTTTGACCTACGATCTCAGCCAGCGTCGAATTTTCGATCCCCGTCGCGGATTGCGTTATGGTTGGCACAGCGCCTGCAGCACTTGCTCGGAGTGATCATGACCAAACCATTACAGGGTATTCGTGTCCTTGACCTGACGCGCCTGCTCCCCGGCGGCGTGGCGACTCTCATGCTGGCCGATCTGGGCGCGGAGATCATCAAGATCGAAGCACCCGGCGGCGGCGATTATGCGCGCTGGATGCCGCCCCTCATCGACGAGCAGGGCGCGTACTTCGGCGCGACCAATCGCGGCAAGCAGAGTGTCATCCTCAACTTGAAAGACGAACGCGGGCAAGCCGTGCTCCAGCGGATGGCGGCGAGCGCCGACGTGCTGATCGAGAGCAACCGCCCCGGCGTGCTGGATCGGCTGAACGTCGGTTATGACACGCTGAAGGCGATCAACCCGCGGCTCGTGTTCTGCGCGCTCTCCGGCTGGGGCGCGACCGGGCCATACGCGCAGCGCAGCGGGCATGATCTCAACTATATCAGTGAGGCAGGCTTGCTCGGCGAAATGAACTCACCGCAGCCCTTCGGCGGGCAGGTGGCCGATCTCGGCGGCGCGTACTCCGCAGTCGCGGGGATTTGCGCGGCGCTGTTTGGGCGGGAGCGCACGGGCGAGGGCGCCTTCCTCGATATCTCGCTGTTCGAGGCGGCGCTGCCCTTCATGACGATCTCGTGGGTCGAAGCCATTAGCGCGGGCGATCACATTCGCGGGCGGCTGTCCGGCAAAATGGCGTGCTACAACGTCTACACGACCAGTGACGGGCAGTCGGTCACGCTGGCGGCGCTCGAACCGAAATTCTGGACGAACTTCTGCACGGCGATCAACCGTCCCGACTTGATTGAAGGCTACGAAAAGCCAGAACGTCAGCGTTATTTGCTGGCGGAACTGGAGCAGATCTTCGCGCTTAAGACGGCGGCGGAGTGGGCAGCGCAGCTCGAACCGGCTGACTGCTGTTTTTCGCGCGTCATGCGCCCGAGCGAGGCGCTCAACCACCCGCAGATCGAAACGCGGCGCTCACTGGAATGGACGTGGTCGGAAATGCCCGTCATCCATAGCCCAATTCGCAGTGGCGATTTGCCCGAACTCGCACCCGTGCCCGGCTATGGCGAACACACGCGATCGGTCTTGCTCAGTTTTGGCTATACGGAGGCTGAAATTGATGAACTGACGGCGCAGGGGGTCGTGCAGGCGTAAAAAAACGCTGCGGACAGCCACCTACAATTATCGCCTGTCCGCAGCGCAGCAGTGCTCAGGTGAAGCTTACGAGTACCGGATCACGGTCGGGGTCGGCGTCGGCGGGAAGACCCAATGGCAATCCAGCGGCATGGTGCTGATCAGTCCGGCGTTGTAGCGGGCGAGGTACCAACCGCATACCCAGACTTCTTGGTTTCCCTGTTCACACGGGCCGTTACCGCTTTCCCAGGCCATGTCACCGCCGGGGAAGCATTCATTATCAGCCACGGTGTTGCACTGAATGCCGTTGCTGCCATCTTCGGTGCACAGCAGATTTTCCGGGGTTTCAGTTTGGGCGCTGACGACGAGCAGGCCGCTGACAGCGACGAGTAGGAGGAGGAGCATGAGGAGCATAGGTTTCTTCATGGAAAGTCTCCGATGGTGATGAGAAGTACGTGCTTAATCATCACTATATAGGCGGCTTAAGAATTAAAGTGTTTAGGTTTTATGGTTTTGAATTAATTCTAAATCAACGTTTTGGTGCAGAAGTGCCTACCGTGTGATCGCTACAGGTTAGTTTTTCTGAGGGAATCAACATGAGTTTACTGGCTGAAAAAGTGATTCTGGTGACGGGCGGCGCGTCGGGGATTGGCCGCGAAACTGCGCTCGCACTGGCGGGGGAAGGGGCGCGTGTCGTCGTCTCCGATGTGAACGCGGCGTTGGGCGCGGAAACAGCAGAGCAGATTCAAGCGGCGGGCGGCGGTGCGATCTTCGTCCCGTGCGATGTCTCGAAAGCCGAGCAGGTGCGCGCCTTGATCGCCGCGACGGATGAAACCTATGGTCACTTGGATGGCGCATTCAATAATGCAGGCGTGGGCGGCGTCATGGCCACGACCGCCGATCAGGGCGAGGCGGCGTGGGATCAAGTTATCAACGTGAATCTCAAAGGCGTGTGGCTGTGCATGAAATACGAACTGCCCCTGCTCCTGAAAAGCGGTGGCGGGGTGATCGTCAACACCGCGTCGGTCGCGGGCTTGGTCGGCTTCCCCTACGCCAGCGCCTATGACGCCAGCAAGCACGGCGTGATCGGTTTGACCAAGACGGCGGCGCTCGAATATGCGGCGCAAAATATCCGCGTGAATGCCATCTGCCCCGGCTTCACCGATACGCCCATGGTGCGCGACATGGTGCAGGTCGCCCCACACATGCAGCGCCGGGTCACGGGCAACCCCATGCGGCGTCTGGGGACGGTGCAGGAAATTGCCGAGACGGTCGTATGGTTGCTGAGTCACAAAGCGTCTTTTATCACAGGCCAGGCCATCGCCATTGATGGCGGCCTCACCGCCGGATAATCGGGAGTTCACCGTTCACTGTTTTCAGTGAAAAGTCAAAGAACACCCATGCCGGGTTCATGTTCGCACTGTGAACTGTGAACTGATACTGTTGACTTTGACAAGGGAGAAGCTATGCAGATCGGAATCATCGGGACCGGGAGAATCGCGAGCGGCGTTGGGCAGCGCTTGATCAAAGCCGGGCACGCCGTGTTTTTCGGCTCGCGGGACGCGAGCAAAGCGCAGACCGCTGCCCAAGCCATCGGCGCGCAGGGTGGAACGCAGGCGGAAGCGGTCAGTTTTGGTGAGGTGATCATTCTCGCCATCCCCTTCGGCAGCGTCGCCGAAGTGGTCAGCGAGCTGCCTGGGCTCAAGGGCAAAATCGTCATCGAAACGGCGAACGACTTTCAAGGCACCGATCCGCTGTCCACGACCGAACGCGTTCAGGCGCTGCTGCCCGACTCGAAAGTCGTGAAGGCCTTCAATCACATCTTCTCACAGGTGATTGCGAATCCCGCTGCCCAGGGATTAACCGCCTTCATCGCCGGGAACGACAGCGCTGCCAAAGCCGTCGTCAAGACGCTGCTGGAGGACATCGGCTTTGAGGTGGTCGATGTGGGCGGGGCGAAAGAAGCGATGCACCTCGATCATCTCGTGCGCTTCATCGTGTTTCTCGGCTATGACCACGGCATGGGCACTGATCTCGCCTTCAAGCTCGTAAAGGTCTAGGACATGGCCGACTTTCGCCTCCCCGACTCCACCTATATCGCCGCAGCTCGTTTTCGCGTGCGCGACCTGAGTCGGTCGCTCGGCTTCTACCGCGATATCCTCGGCTTGCAGGCCACCGAGATCGGCGAGCATTCGGTCGCGCTCTCGGCAGGTGACTCCGCGCCCATCATCACGCTGGTGGGGAATCAGCAGTTCACGCCCAAGCCCTCGCGTTCGACCGGGCTGTATCATGTGGCGATTCTCACGCCCAGTCGTCCCGCGCTCGGCAAAGTGCTCAAACGCTTAGTCGAAGCCAATTACCCCATCGGTGGCGCATCCGATCATCTGGTGAGCGAGGCGCTCTACCTGTCTGATCCCGATGGCAACGGACTGGAAATCTACCGGGATCGGCGGCGTGACGAGTGGACGTATATCCAAGGCGATCTGCAAATGGCGACCGAACCGCTCAATCTGCGCGCGCTGGTCAACGCCGCCGACCCGACGCCCTACGATGCGATCCCCACCGGGACGATCATCGGGCATGTACATCTGCATGTGTCGGATCTGGCAAAAGCGGAGGCGTTCTACAACGGCGTACTCGGGCTGGATGTCGTCGTGCGCAATTATCCCGGCGCGCTGTTCTTCTCCGCGGGTGGCTATCACCATCACCTGGGCACGAATACGTGGGCGGGGCGCATGCTGCCGCCGCAGACGGCAGTCGGCCTCGACTGGTGGGATCTGGTGGTGCCCGGCGCAGCGAAAACCGTGATCGAACGTGTGCAGGCCGCCGGGTTGCCCATCACGATCAGCGGGACGGGCGCGGCGCTCGTCGTGGATCAGGACGGCAACCAAGTTCGCATCCTGAACGGGTAAAGCGCAAAGAAAAGACTCAACGCAAAGACGCCACGACGCCAAGGCGCAAAGTAGGGTGACAAAAAACGGGGCAGGTCGGGTCTTGCTTCAATCAAGCATCAGCAGCGACACTCTCAGGTAATTCTGTATCTTGCTTGGCGTCCTTGCGTCTTCGCGCCTTTGCGTTGAATCTTTCTCGTTTCTTGCTTTTAGGCTTTGGCTGCGGCGTAGATCATCTGCAAGGCAGCATCCGCGCTGCGGGCTTTGTTCGATTCGCGGTCGCCATCCCATAGGTAGCGGTTGACCTGCGTCTCGCGGTCGCGCAACGCCAAACCGATATACACCAGCCCGACGGGCTTCTCCGGCGAACCACCGCCCGGCCCAGCGATTCCGGTGACGCTCAGGGCGATATCCGCATTAAACAGGGCGCGCACCCCCTCCGCCATCGCCTGCGCCGTGGCCGCGCTGACCGCTCCATGCGCGCTCAACGTGGCTTCCGGCACCCCGATCAGCTTCATCTTCGCTTCGTTGGAATAGGTCACGACGCCGCCGAGTACATAGGCGGAACTCCCGCTGATGTTCGTCAGGCGATGCGCGATCAAGCCCCCGGTGCAGGATTCCGCTGTGCACACCGTCCAACCGCGGCGTTTGAGCGCGTCGCCGATGAGCGCTTCTAAGCGTATATCATCCATAATGACTATGCTCCCCGGCAATTTGAAATATTGCCTCTTTGATCCCCTGACAATTCTACTTGATACGGATATAATGTGGGATAACCGAACAGCGGTATGGGATAATGAGGGATAAATCCGCTCATGGGGTACTGGGGCTGGCGTCCGCTGATCCTGGGGCTGTTTATGAGTACCTGGGTCGCTGGATGCAACGTTGTTACGGATCACGCCTCTCCGAGTACCTTACCGACCACTTATCCAAGTGTCACCTTGACGATAGGGCGGTTAGCGTCTCCGAGAGCAGCGCCGACGCGCGCGGCAGTTATGACAGTTATTTCTCCGGCGGGCCTTCCGCTCGCCTATGATAATCCGGTCTGCTATGAAACACGCGAACATTCGCGTTTGTGTCTGGGAATGATTTTCAATCCGCTGCCGTATGCGGTGACAGGAGTGGTGCTCGAAGTCCAGTTGGCCAGCTACATTGAGCAGATCGCCCTTGAACAGGCGATCATCCCAGCGGGCGGGTTCGCACCGTATCAGGCGGTCTTTGATACGCGCAGCCCGGCCAGCGGCAGCGCGCGGCTGATCGGGGCGAGCCGCAGCGCCGATGCCGCTTGGGTGACGCTGCAAGCAGACGCGGTCACCGCGGAGCCGCTGACGGATGGGCGCTATGTCGTCAGCGCCGCTGTGAGCAACGCGGGCACCCTGCCCGCCGAAGCCCTACGCGCGGTGGTGCTGCTGCTGGATGAGCACGATCTGCTGATGGGCTACCGCGTCGTCGATCTCGACGGCATTCATCTGGAATCGGGGGCCATGTTCCCGCTCCGGGTGATCGTCGCGCCGCAGGTCGGCGTAGCCGATGTGCAGGTGGCGATCTATGTCGAGGGGCGCAAACTCGTACCCGAATAGGCCAATCCGACTGTATACTAAGAGAGATACAGGAGGACACATGACAGAAACATCGGAATGGGTTAGTTTGCGCCAAGCCGCCGACCTGTTAGGCGTGCACCCGGCCACGGTGCGCAACTGGGCCGATAAAGGCGATCTCCCGTCGCGTCGTACGCCGGGCGGGCATCGCCGCTTTCGCAAAGCGGATTTAACGCAGTATGCGGCGACGCAGGGCGAACTACAGCCGCTCGAAGTGCAGGTGATCCTCCAGAATGCGCTCGGTCAAACGCGCATGACCGTGGGCGGCGGCACGCTGAATCAAGAAGCGTGGTACGCCTCCATGAGCGAAGCCACGCGGGCGACCATGCGCGATCAGGGGCGGCGCGTGCTGGAAGGGCTGCGCGCGTATCTGGCCGCCGGGTCACCGGATAACCGCCTCGCGGAGGCCATTCGCATCGGCAAAGATTACGCGGCGATTCTGGAAAAAGATGGGCTGTCGCTGCCCCAGGCCGTGCGCGGTTTCTTTTATTTCAGCGATTTTGTCACCAACGCCGTGCTCACGTGGTCAGAGCTGAACGTGCCGCGCAGCGCGTCGGAATGGGCGCATTTGCTGCGGCAGGTCAACACCTACATCAACACCATGCTGCTGTCGATCATCGAATACTATCAAGCCGAATAACCCCATGCCGATTCCTCCGGCATGGGTCGCCTTATGTCTCATCGAACATCTCGGCGCGAAGAAACTGCGCGCGCTGTGGACGCACTTCAACGGCGATCTCGACGCCATTCTCCGCGCCGACGAGCGCGCGCTGGATCGTGTGCCGGGGATCGGCGTGAAGTTGGCGGCGGCGATCAAGCGCGTGGACGTGGACGGAGTCGCGGCATCAATGACCCGCTGGGAACAGGCGGGAGTGAAGCTGATCACACACGGCGATTCGGCGTATCCGCCGCTGCTCAAGCGCATCCCCGACCCGCCGCCGCTGCTGTTCGTGCGCGGCGATCTGCCCGTCACCATGCTGCGCTGCGCCGCCATCGTCGGCACGCGCACACCCACCCCGGACGCCCTGCTCACCGCCAAACGCATCGGCTACGAACTCGCCAAACGTGGCTGGATCATCGTGAGCGGGTTGGCGCTCGGCATCGACACGGGCGGACATATGGGCGCGCTGGCGGCGAACGCACCAACGGTCGCCGTGCTCGGCTGCGGCGTGCTCAACCTCTACCCGCCGGAAAATCGACCGCTTGCCGAATCGGTCACGGCGCTGATCAGCGAAGTGCACCCCGAAGCGCATCCCACGCCGCCGGCGCTGGTCGCGCGCAACCGCCTCATCAGTGGGCTAAGTACCGCGGTGATCGTCGTGCAGACCCAGCACGACGGCGGCGCGATGCACGCCGCGCGGCGCGCCGTCGAGCAGGGGCGGCGCGTGTTCACGTTGGCGAGCGACGCCAGCGGCAATCAGGCGCTCGCCGAGCAGGGCGCGACCGTGCTCCCCGACGCCGACGCGCTGGTCGAAGCGGTGAGTGTGCTGGACGCAAACGCTGTTTTACAGGAACCTACCGTCAACCCACTGGATACGCCTATCACCATTCAACTACCGCTGCTCTGAGGGCTGCCCCGCAAGCGCGATTCAATGAGTTTATTTAGCAATCCGGCAGTACTCGATGCGCAATCGCCAACTGATGGACGACTGGGCTCGTTCCTGAAGGTACTTTTTTGCTTTGGGGCCGTAGAACCGCCCAAGCACCGCCACCGCTTCGTCGACCGTACCGTAATCCCCTACAAAGGTGAAATCGCGCACGCGCAGCGGAGCTGCGAGCGGCACGCCGTTCCACGTACCGCCCGCGACTTCTACCTCGGTTGTGGGATACGCCGGATCGTAAACCTCAGCCGACGCTACAGAATCGATGATCGTGGGATATTCGGGAGCGAGGGTCGCGGTCAATTCCCCGCATAATGTGCCGGGGCAACTGCCCATAAAGATCAGATAGCCGCCCGGCGTGGTGATCCGATAGGCTTCAGCATAGTCCAGCACTGCCCACGAGCTGATCGCCACATCCACCGCATTGTCGGGCAGTGAGATCTGAGCGCAAGGTTCGCGTTGGTAGGTAACATTCGTTAGCCCGGCACGTTCAGTGAGCCGTCGGTTAAAATCCAGAACCGATTTAAAGGGATCAATGGCGAAGACGTGCCTGGCCTTTCGGGCAAGCCGAAGCGTACCGCGTCCCGTGCCCGCGCCAATATCGGCTACGATACGTCCGGTTAAATCGACGATTTGCTCCAGATCATCCATAAGTGCTTCGGTGGAGAGGGCAAACTTGTGGTACAGATCAGGATGGCGCGAACTGAACCAGTCGAATTGAAAATAGGCGGGAACCGGATCATTTTCGTCGAAATGCCGCCACTCATCGACTGGCGCGGGCTCAATCAAATAGCCAGTCTGAGCAAGGTACTCGTTGGTGATTGTCTGCGTCATCAGAGGTCAGGCAGAGAGGCTGCCGTTCTCCTTTCTAGAGAAGCATTCGACCCACCTGTGATTATGCCCCATGCGACGGAATTCGGGGGTATCGAAGCGCTGCTGTCCGCCTGCTCCGCGCCCAATGCGAAACCGGCCTATAATGGCTGTTTCCGCGCACTATCTTATGTGCGCGCTCAACAAGGCCAACACCATTGGTATAATCAAGATGATCAAACGCCAAAAACGTCTCCAGAAACTACGACAGAGTCCCAAAGATGTTAGTTTTGAAGAACTTCGGCAAGTGCTGGAAGATCACGGTTTTGTGCTCGATCATGCGACAGGCAGTCATCATATTTTTCGCGCAGTGATTGAAGATCAAGCTTTCAAAGTTGTCATTCCCTTCAATCGCCCGGTGAAACCCGTCTATGTTCGTGCCGCGCTTGAGCTGATTGACCAAGTGAACGAAGTGAGGCAAGCTGAGACAGAGGAAGAAAATGGCGAAGACAAATAAAGACCTGCAGTATTATCTGGGACTGCGCTACAAAATCGAACTCATCCCCGAAAAAGACGGCAGTTGGGGCGCAGTCATCCCCGAACTAGCGGGCTGTGTCGGCGGCGGCGAAACCATTGCCGAAGCGTTAGAAATGTTAGATGATGCCAAAATCGGTTGGCTGACCAGCAGTTTGGCACATGGCGATCCGATCCCCGAGCCTGCAGCGGAATACGCTACCGCCTAACATATCATTTGCAACCGCGTTCAAAGCGCTGCTCCGCGCCCAATGCGAAAACTGCCTATAATGGCACTACTCAGGCCTAGTCTAGGAGTGTGCAAAGCATGAATCTGCAACGTTTCGCGAGTCTGCTCCTCATCCTCACGCTGCTGCTGAACACCACGGTGACTATCGCGCAAGACGACTCGTCGCCGCTGCTGGACGCGCTGGCGCTCGTCCCCAATCCAGCGCACGGCGACCTCTACTTCGCCGACTTCACCGCGGTGGAACAGGCATACCCCGCCGCGCAGCGTCCCGCTGACTGGGCGGACTATGAGGCGGCGAGCGGCGCAGCCTACGACATCTGGAGACGCACGTTCAGAAATACGATGCTGCCCGGCCTGGAATATTTCACCCTCGGCGACGAGATACCCGCCGCGATGGGTATCGACTTTTTCGAGATCGACCGCGCGCTGGTCGATCTCGCCCCACCGCAAACCGTCATGTATTTGTTCGGCGACTTTGATTCAACGGCGATCGGCGCGGCGCTGACCGCCCGCGACTTCACCCAGGAGTCAGTCACGGGCGAAGTTGAACTGTGGTGCGGTTCGGTCGGCTGTGAAAACAGCGAACAAATCAACGTGCGCGAACGCAACCCGGCGGACTTCTTCGGCGGCGATCTTGGGCGGCTGTGGGGGCGGCTGATCGCACCGCAGTTCATGATCGGCGCGAATATGTTTGAGGATTTGCAGGTCGTCGAGCAGGTGGTGAACGGGCAACAGGACAGTCTCGCCAGCAATCCGCTGTATCGAACGGCGGTCGCAGCCCTCAGCGATGAGGGTACGCTGCTGCAAGCCTTCATTCCGTCGGATGTCGGACTAGCCGCCCTCAGCGACCTCGGCGCGATGCTCCCGCCTACCCTGTCACCCGAACAACGAAGCGCCATCATCGAGCGTTTGTTGGATAACGACTTTGAAGCGCTGCCGCCCTATAAGCTGGCGCTGTTCGCCCAGGTCGTGAGCGAAACAGAGGAGATCGGATCGGTGGTGCTGCTGTTCGCGCAGCCCGACGCTGCGGAAACCGCCGCGCGCATCATCCCTGCACGGATCGCCGCGTATCAGAGTTTGGTCACGCAGCGTTCCTTCAGCGATCTGTTGACAGAGCGGCAGGTCGAGGTGCGTGCCGAGGTGCTCCCCGGTGAGTTTTACACGACCGTGCGGCTGGACTTCGCCGCGCCCATCCCGCCCGCCGCAGTCCTCGCAGATGAAACGGCACGACCGTTCATGTATAGCCTGCTGCTGCGCGCCTTCGCGCAGCGCGATCTGGGCTGGCTGTCGACCTTCACGCGCGCGGATTTGGAGGCGCTGGCGGGGAACTAAGATTTGAAAGAAACGGGGCGATCCGCAGATGTGGATCGCCTCTGGTTGGTATTCAATTGCTTCAGCCTCACCCCATTTCGCTGCGCTCAACTGCCCCTCTCCCGTGGGAGAGGGGCAAAGAACCGTCAGGGTCGCCGGGGTGAGGCTGCATGTATTAGTCGCCTGCGCTTGCCACTTCCTGAACCAGCGCTTCCGTTTCCTTGTCGATGCGCTTGCTGCGGAAGATCGCCCACACGATGACGCCGACCAACGCGAGCATCACGATGGTGACGGCGAGGCGGGTACCGCTGTCCGTCTGCGGCGCGGCGACGGTCACCACCAGCGGCGCGACCAGCAGCGAGACGAGGTTGACGACCTTAATCATCGGGTTGAGCGCCGGACCCGCCGTATCCTTGAACGGATCGCCGACGGTATCGCCGACGACCGCCGCTTTGTGCGAGTCGGAGTGCTTGCCGCCGTAGTTGCCCTCTTCGATGTGCTTCTTAGCGTTATCCCACGCGCCACCCGCGTTGGACATAAACACCGCCATCAACTGCCCGGCAAGGATGATGCCACCGAGGAAGCCGCCGAGCGCGGGCGCGCCGAGCAGGAAGCCAACCACGACCGGCGTCAGCACGGCGATCACACCGATGGGCAGCAGTTCACGCTGTGCCGCCTGCGTCGAAATGCTGACCGCTTCGGCGTAATCGGGCGTCTTCGTGCCTTCCATGATTCCGGGGATGCGCAGTTGACGGCGCACGACGTGGATCATCTCGAAGGCCGCGCGGTTGACCGAGCGGATGAGCAGGCTGCTGAACAGGAAGATCACGCCGCCGCCGATCAGGAAGCCGATGAAGACGATCGGGTCGGCGATGTTGATGCCGCGCGCGTACACCGTTTCTTCCAGCGGAATGCCCAAGCCTAACTGCACCACGCGGGTATCGGTGAGGAACGACCCGAACAGCGCGACCGCCGCCAGCACCGCCGAGCCGATGGCAATGCCCTTGGTGATCGCCTTGGTGGTGTTACCGACTGCGTCAAGCTGGCTGAGGATTTCGCCGCCCGCGCCGTGATTTTCGCCCGCCAATTCCGCCACGCCTTGCGCGTTATCGGAGATGGGGCCGAAGGCGTCCATCGAGACGTTGTTACCCGTCAGCGTGAGCATGCCGATGCCCGTCATCGCGACGCCGTACAGCACCGCCGTGAAGGTATCGACGATCTGATTGCCCGCCGCATCGGTCACCGGGAACAGGCCGAAGATGATGATGCTCGTCAGGATACTGCCGGACAGCACGAGGATCGCCCACACGCTGCTTTCCATGCCGCTGGACAAACCGCTGAGGATGGTGGTCGCCGCGCCCGTTTGCGTACTTTTGGCGATTTCTTTCACCGGGCCGTGTTCGGTGTCGGTGAAGTAGGCGGTGACGCGATCCGTCACGACGGCGAGGATGATGCCGACGACGACTGCTGCGAGCGGCTGCCAGACGATGTTCCCCTGATTGATGTTCGGCTCACGCATGTAGAACACGGTGAAAACGCCGAACAGCGCAATGCTGATGGCCGCCGCGCTGTAGAAGCCGCGCGTGATCGCGCTCAGGGCGTCCTTGCCCGTGGTCGAGCGCACGAGGTAGGTGCTGATGATCGAGCTGAGTACGCCGATGCCGCGCACGACCAGCGGGAACACGATCCAGATCGGGGAGCGCGTGACGGTCGCCAGCGCCAGACCGAGGATCAAGCCGGCCACGATCGTGACTTCGTAGCTCTCGAAGATGTCCGCCGCCATCCCGGCGCAGTCACCGACGTTATCGCCCACGAGGTCGGCGATCACGGCGGCGTTACGCGGATCGTCTTCGGGGAGGTTCGCTTCAACTTTACCGACGAGGTCAGCGCCGACATCGGCCGCTTTGGTGAAGATACCGCCACCCACGCGCATGAACAGCGCCAGCAGTGTACCGCCGAAGCCGAAGCCGAGCAGCGCATCCGGCGAGGCGATGCCGAACAGGATGAAGATGATCGTGCCGCCGAACAAGCCGAGGCCATCGGTCAGCATGCCCGTGATCGTGCCGGAGCGGTAGGCGATGCGCAGCGCATCCGCATACCCGCGCTTGGGATCAACCGCCGCGGCGGCGACACGCACGTTACCCTGCACGGCCATGTTCATGCCGATGAAGGCGACCGCCGCCGAGAACAACGCGCCCATCAGGAATGCGCCCGCGCGCCCGATGGCGATGGTGGTACGCGCCGGGTCGCAGCCTTCCGGCGCAGGTAGAATGCCGCGCGAGACGATGGCCGCTTCTTCGGCGTAAACGACGGCATTCTCTTGCAGGAGGGTCAGTTGGCTCACATCCGTGATGTTCGGGTTCTGCGCCGCAACATTCGCCCGAATACCATTCGCGTCCACGCTTTCGCGGGCGGTATCAGCTACTTCGGGGCAGAAGTGCTCAATGGCGTAGGGGGTCGGGTTGATCAGGTAAACGCTAAAGAACAGGACAACGACCAACACGGCGACCAGCACGCCGATAATGCGGAACTGCGACCGCAGGTAGGCGTTCGCGCCATCCTTGATGTAGCCCCACACCTGCTGCATTTTGGAGGAGCCTTTGCTTTCCCCAAGGATCTGCCGCGCCAGAATGGCCGCGTAAATAATGCCGGCGAAAGCAATACCCATCACGATGACAATTAAAAGATTTTCCGTTTCGTTCAGTGGACGCATAAAAATACTACTCCGTAGGTACGAAAGAACCGAGAAATTGGGGCTTGATTGAGATAAACAACTATGCGCTTCTGATTGTCGCACAGGGTTCAGGCGTTTGCAAGCAGTCCCGGTAACGCTGGTTGGCGGATCGGCGCCGGGCAGGACTCGCGCCTCCATAGTCGAGGCCAGCAGCGGAGATGTCCATTAACGGTTACTCGAACAAATGCGGGGCGCAGCGGCGAATCTGCGCGCCGATTTCAGCATCGCGCCAGTGCTTGGTTTGCAGCGAGGACAGCGGAATGAACGTCTTGTACAGCTCGACAGAACGCGCTTGCAGAAAATGCCCCGGGCTGTATTTCATGATCGCCGTCGCCCCGCCGATCAGCGCGTTGGGCTGCCAGCCCGGTTCCCGCAGCGCCAGTCCCTCGACTTCGCCATCGCCGTAGATGATCCGCTTGTCGATGCGCTCGACATTCGCCCACGTCGTACTGATCGTCATGCCCGGCGCCCGGTAGCTGATGCCCTGCGGCGACACATACAGACCCGAGGTGCGCCCCGCCCAGACGAAAATCGCTCCGGCGATCATCCAGATGACGCCGAACAGCCCGAACAGCAGCCCATCGACGGGTTCGCCAACGATCAGCATAAACACGGGAACAAACCACAGCGCCGCGCTCATATACAGGAAGCGCCCGCGCATGATCTGCGGCGCAATCCGATAAACTTTTTCCTCTGCTGCTGTCGTCACCATCGCTTCGACTCCCGAGTGCGCTCACTTCCGAGCGTTCAGTGTATGCATCTACACTTATGCATTCAATCCCACTTCGGGAGGAAGCGCGATCAGACTTTTGTCAGGGTGTGGGCATGGCGCTGCCGGGTGTCAGCGCAGCATCGCGCTGGAGGAGGTATCCGCAGACTGTGGCTGCCCGGTCAGTAGCGGTCGATGTTCCGGCTTGATCGTGGCGGGCAGCAGCACCGTGACGGTCGTGCCGCCGCCGACCGTACTGGTGAGGTCAATCGTGCCGCCGCTGCTCTCGATGATGCGCTTGGCAATTGGGAGCCCCAAACCGAAACCGCGCGTCGAATGGGCTTCGTCCACGCGATAGAAGCGTTCGAAGACGCGGGCTTGCAGTTCGACCGGGATGCCGACGCCCTTGTCCGCAATCGTCAGGCTGAGCATCTCGGACTCCATGCGACTGCTCACCCTGATCTCGACCTGATCGTCGGAATATTTGAGCGCGTTATCCAGCAGATTTTGCAGCGCAATCAACAAGAAATCACGGTCAGCCAACACCCATGCGTCCGGCGCGCACAGATCCACGGTGAGGGTCAGCGGTTTTTCCTGATAGCTGCTCTCGGCGTTGGCGCACAACGCGCGGACAATCTCATCGATGGGCAGATGTTCCATCGCAGGGGAAATGCCGCTGTCCAACCGCGACATCAGCACCATGCGCGACACCAACCCGTCGATATATTTGGTCTGGTCATCGATGGTGTTGAGCAGACGCTGTCGCTCTTCGGGGAGCAAACGCTTAATCAGATGCGAATTCACGTTGATGATGGAGAGCGGCGTTTTAAACTCGTGCGACGCCTTCTGAATAAATTCGGAGAGGATCCGGCGGCGCTCATGCTCGATCGCGAGATCCAGCGCCTGCCGTTCGTAGCGTTCGCGTTCGAGAATCTCGTGTTTCAGCCGCTCGTTGGTCTCCGAAAGTTCCTGAGTGCGCTTCACCACGCGATCTTCCAGTGTGTCGTGGGCCAGTTGCAGTTCGGCAGTCATCACATTAAAGGCGTGGGCGAGCGTGCCAACTTCATCTTTCGAGGTGATCGGCGCTTTGATGTTGAGCTGTCCCTCGGCGACCTGCTCCGCGACCTCGGTCAGGGCGCGAATCGGATCGGTGATGCGGCGCGATATGATCAGCGAGGCGAGTAGGGCGATAATCGTCAGCGCGATCGCCAGGACTGCCAAGCCCGTCGTCTGGCGCTGCGCCGTTTCGAAATAGGGACTGCTCGCCTGCGACATAACCAGATACCACGGCACGGTCTGCAGCTTGACGATGGCGATGCGCTCCTCCAGGCCATCCGGCAGCATCGGGCCGGAAGTCACTTGCGTCTGATGCGTGTGCCTCAGCAGTTCGACCAGCGCGGGCAGCGGTTGGCTGAGCTCGTCATCCGGCAGCGGCGGCAGTACATGGTCGCTTTGCAACGCGCGGATCTCGTCGGGCGTGTACGTGGCGATACTGCGAAAGAGCAGGTCTTCGCGTTCGGTCTCGACGATGCGCACAAAGTTCTGATCGAACATGCTGACGTTTTGCCCGCGGGCGTTTTCGAGAATGATGTTCTGGACGGTTGCAATCGCGACCTGAATGCGCAGTACGCCGAGGATCGAATTGGGCGCTTCCCGTGAGCGCAGCGGAATGCCATAGTAGAAATAGACGCCACCGCGTTCCGGTCGATATTCGATGGGCGAAATATTGATCGAACTGCCGATGAAAGCGGCGCGAAAGTAATCGGTCTGCGACTCGTCTGCGCCCATGTTTTCGGGCGCCGTATCCAGAATGTTGATCCCATCCTGGTTGAGGATGGCTTGCGAGAGGATGTAGTACTCATCCCATGGCTCGACCTCGAGCGAGTCGAGGATGATGCGAATGCGCGTTTGAAACTCCACATCGCTGCGCTCCGCTTCGCTCGCTACGAGGTAATCGACGAGCGACGGCAGGCGCGACCCCACATTGAACACCTGCTGGTTGCTGCGGTTGAACTCGTCCACACGGTTGGCGAGCTCCATGGCGCTGACCATGAGGGCATTGTCGGCTTCGGTGATGAGCTGCGCGCGCAGCCATTGGTTAAAGACGAAGACAATCGCGATGCTGAGCAGCGCGCTGATAAAGAATACGCTTAACAACCGCGCTTGGATTGATGCGAAAGCTTTCTCGATGCGCCGCATAACGTCTCGCTGCTACCCGTCGCGCAGCAACTCAAGCTGGGCTTGAGCCTCTTGCATCAGTTCGGGAATCGGTCGGTCTGACTTGAGCACACCCGAAAGCAGCTCATTGTAAATCGCCCACGTCTCGCGCGGATCGCTCTCCCACTGCGGGAGAATCGCCAGATCGGCGGTGAGCAGTTGGTCGATGAAGGTGGCGGTCGCGGGGTCAACCGTTGCCCCCAGGCGCGTCAGGATGGAGCGGCGCACGGGCAGACGACCGAGCAGCGGGAAGACGCGCTCCTGCGCTTCGCGGCTGATCAACAGTTCCAACCATTCCTTCGCCAGTTCCGGATGCCGACCAGCGCTCGGCGCGCCGTACAGCACATTGCCCACCAGCATGTTCGCGGCATGACCGTCGCGCGGCATCGGAATGCTGGAATAGCGGCAGGTCGTACAACCCGCCGTCGTCGCCCAGCCGACATGCCAGCTCCCGGCGATCTGATAACCGGACACACCGCGGAACAGCGCTTCGTAGACCTGCCCTTCATTCGTGTTATTGAGCAAGCCGGGCGGGGTGTAGGCGGCGAGTTCGCGCAGCATCTCGTAGACCGGAATCACATCCGGATCGTTAAAAATCGGGATAGTGCAGGCATCATCGACACACGGGAGCGCGTCGAGCTGCGCCTGATAGACCGCGATGCGAAATGCCGAGCCGACCGCCGTGCCGCCCGGTCCTTGCAGGGTGTAGCCGAAGTAATCGCCCGCGCCTGCCGCGGTGATCGCCTCCGTTTCGGTCAGCAGTTCGTCCCAGTACTGCGGCGGCTCGTCACAGTTCAAGCCCGCCGCTTCGACCACGCTGCAGTTGCGTTCAAACGCAAATACGCCCGTGAACATGGGAATCGCGTAGACATGGTCTGCGTAGATCGCGCCGGCATAGGTCGCCGGAATCAGATCGTCGACATATGGGGCAATGATGTCATCGAGCGGAATGAGATCCCCCTGCGCGGCAAACGCACGGAAGTAGTTCTCGCCGATCACCACATCCGGTGGGCGGCCCATCAGAATGGCGTTCTGCAGATTTTGCCGCAGCGCCTCATCCCACCCTTGATCGGTGATGATGATTTCGAGTTCGGGATGCCGGGCTTGAAACGTCGCCGTGATGTAGCTGTCCAGTTCCAAACCGGAAGGTCCCCAGACGACAAAGGTGTTGTCATCAGTTTGCGGCAGGGGCGCGGCCGACAGCGGAATTCGGATTCCGAGGAGGATGACGAGCGTCATCCCGAGCATGAGTGACGTTCTGCGATGCATAGACTACCTCTGAGCGCAATCCGGCTGCCCGATGCTGTGTCAGCCTATGCTGATTCTATGCGTAAATTCTCACATAAGCAAACTATTTTACGAATATAGTTCTCAATTAATCGTACATTTTACAGGAGTGATTACTCATATTTGGGTCTTATAGCCATAATTTTCAAACCTCAAAAGATTTCATCTTGTCAACGATATTATCATCGTATGATCAATGACACTGGTAGGATGATCAATAACCGAGCTATCGTCTAATTTATTCACATCGGTGATCGGAGCAATCATGCGTATCGCCATGACCGGACCTACCAGCCTACTAGGCCGTAATGTCTTATTTGAGCTATTCGCACAGCATTTCGAACATCTCGACGATCTCGACCTGATCTTGCTCGGACGCAATAAGCCACATACCCCCCTTCGTGAACGGGTAAAAGCGATGTTCGAACCGATGACCCCGGCGTGTTTTTCCACTGTTGAAATGGAAACAGTCTTCGAATTTCTCGACACCCGAGCTCAGTACATGGATATCGACTTGCAGCAGGAGAAGCTCAACCTTAACCCTGAGGATTTTCAGAACCTCGCGGCTACCCCAATTGATTTCTTCTTTCATATCGCGGCGCTCACCGATTTCCGTGACCTGCCCATCGTGAGTGAGACACTTAAACGAACCAATGTTGAAGGCACGCGCAGAATTCTCGATCTGGCAGCCCAATTGCAATTGGGCGAGTTCGAATATGTCAGCAGCGCTTATACATGCGGGCTGACTACGGGAAACATTCAACCGGACTTTGTCAATATTCATCAGAATTTTCGCAACCCCTATGAGCATAGCAAGCTTCAAGCTGAAATTCGTGTGCGGCTCTTTGCCAAACGTACTGGAACTCGCTGTCGTTATTTCCGTCCATCGGCGATCTGTGGGCGATTAGTGAGACCTCCGTTTGGATTAACCCATAAATTTGACGTGTTCTATGCTTTTGGCGCATTCTTTCTGGGGGCGAAATTGCAATCAATTGCGTGGAAAGACCGCTACAAGAAACCTATGCCTTTAGATTTCCGCTTACTCTATAGCATGGAAAGCGGACTCAATATCGTTCCGGTCGACTTCGTGGCCCGCACTATGCTCCATGTGTGTCTTCAATCTGATCCGGCAGAGAGCTATCATCTGGTCAACGATGAAGAAACCCCTCATGACCTTTATGTCCCTATGATCTTATCTGCTTTGGGAGTCGAAGGAGTCACTCGGGTAGATTCCATTTGTGGTCCGCTCAACCCACTTGAAACGCAGTACTATGCTAAGGTTGGCAAACTTTATACGCCGTACGTGATGAGTAGGCCCATCTTGTTCAACACGGACTCTGTGCGTCCAACGCTTCAGGCCATCGCGCTCAAATGCCCACCCATTACGCGGCAAAATTTTGCCCTCTTGATGGACTATGCCAAACAACATGATTTTGGTGCGACGTACCTTGATCCCCAGTTAGCCTAGAGAAAGCTATCGAATATCTCTTATGAGTGAGTAGTCGTTACTACCTCGTTCACAAACTCGATGAAATACGTTCATCAAACTGCAGCTGTGTGAAGAAAGAAGGCTTATCCATACGCGTTTTGAATCAAAGAGACGAAGCGCGGGTGACGGGACCTGACGCCGGCAGCCGCCCTGACCGTCAGGACAAGGCAAAAGCGCGGGCGGGGTTGCTGATCATGATCTGGTCGATGACAGCATCGGTGACGCCGCGGGCGCGCAGGGCCGGGATGAAACGGTCAAAGAGCGCGGTATAACCGCGAATGCCATCCGGCTGCGGGCGACCGTCGAGCTGCGCGGGATCGTACCAACCCGCATCATGCGACAGCAGCATCTGCTCCGCGTAGCCCGCCGCGATCAGCTTGACAACCAGATCCAGCATGAGCGTCTGATCCATCCACGCATCCGCCCCAATCGCGTCAAACTCGACCCACACGCCGCGCTGCGCCATGTCCACATGCACCGCCGGATCATGAACGGTGTTCGCGTGTACCCAGATGAACCGCCGCAGATCCAGCCCGGCGCTGGTGAGCACGTCGACCTCGCGGCGGATCGCGGTCGCGCCGATGGTATGACTCGCCACCACCGCCCCGGTCTGCTGGCTGGCCAGCGCCGCCGCCTGCAAATTCCGCACCTCAATGGGTGTCGGACCGTAATCGTTCAGCGCCACCTTGATGAACCCAGCGCGGACATCGGTGTCGTCCATGCCCTCGGTCAGTTCGCGCACCCAGCGCTCAGCCAGCGCTTCTGCGCTCAGATCGAGCAGATCGGCGGGGATGAAACCTTCTTTGTAGACCCCGGTCGGCGCGATGAGGTGGAGCGGAGTTGCCGCCGCGATCCGCTGCAGCACCGCCACATTGCGGCCAACGCCGGGCGGCGCGCAGTCGACCAGCGCGGTCACGCCATGCGCGGCGAGTTCGTCCAGATACGGCAGCATCCGCTCGACAACCCGCTCGGGATCGGCTTGCGCGTAGCCGGGGACGAACGGGCCGCGCAAGTCGACAAACAGATGCTCGTGCGGCAGGGTTCTGCCGAGCGCGTCCGCGGGGATGTCGCCGCGCAGAGTCTGGACGTGGCCTGAAGTCATGGTGTGCTCCCTGTGCTACCTACCTTCGCGCTCTCGAGCCTCGCCCGCCGCGGAGTGACAGCGAACCGTCGATTGGGCCCATTGTACCCGAATCAAAAAGGCGGAGCCGAAACTCCGCCTTTGCGCAGTGGCTTGAGCTCAGTCGAGCGGATTATCGCTGACGAGCACCAGCGTGCCCGGTTCAAACAATGTCGCGCAGGTGAAGTTGGTGAACTCCGGCACGGTGTAGCTGCCGATGATCTCCGGATGACGCGGTACACCGCTCGCCGCCAACCAGATCAGCGTACCTGAACCTTGTAGACAGAAGACGCCGCCACCTTCAAAATAGGTCAGCCCCGCTGGACTGAAGATGTCGACGGCTTGGACTATACCGAACTGATCCAACCCTGCTATGCCGACCGCGCCCGCTTCGATCGTCTGACCGTTGTTGACAATCTGGCGGCAGTGAATCAAATCGCTCTGGGCAGCACTGAGACTGGCACGGACGCTGCCATTGACCGCACTTTGGGCTGCGCACACAGGGATCGGCGGCAGCTCAACGGTGAGTGCCAACGGTGGTACGGTCGGACGGATGATCACGCCGGTGTCGCACACAAAATCGACGGTTGTACTGGCATAGACGATCGTTTCCGCGACATTCGACAGGACAATGGTGAGGGTGACGATCGAGCCGGACGGCAGTGGAGCACCGAGAGTGGGAATGTATTGATACTGAGTGGTATGCGTCCCGGCGCCGGCGAGTCCGACGTTCGAGCCGGTGCCCGTTAGCGACGAGGAAGTAACAACCAGGAAATTGTCGATGCCATCGATGGTGTAGGTGACGGCGACGCGTCCGGCAAAGCCACTGCAGACGGCGACGGGGATCGTTACGTCGTCGATGATATTGGTCTGAGCGAGGATGAGGGTTGGCGCGGCGAAAAGGAGTAGGCTGAGGATGGACAGCGTTTTCAATAACGTTTTCATGCACAGATCCTGTAGTGGTAGGCGCAAAGTCTCGTGCAGTGAGCAAGGCAAAACATAAAATGATGATTACCGTCAGCAGTACACTGAAGATCTATGAGGCGGATAATATACCTATTACTAACACACAACACCGGTGGGCGCAAGCTGATGATCCACGCAGGTAGACTTTGAAAATGCTGACTTGTCGGCGGGTGGCATTTTGCCCGCCGTGGGTATGTTCAAGCCAGACGTGGCGAGTCAGCCGCCGCTGTTGTAGGGCGACTCCCCCTCTCCTCTTTTCGGAGAGGGGGTTGGGGGGTGAGGTCAGCTTTACCCCTTCAGCCCGCTTGACGAGATGCCTTCTACAAACTGCCTCTGGGTGAAGAAGTACAGCGCGAGGATCGGGATGATCATCAGGACACCCGCCGCCATTTGCAGATGCACGGAATTCGGCGCGTCGCTGCTCACAAACTTGGTCAGGCCGACCGCGACGGGACGCCATTCGTCGGTTTGCGTGACGAGCAGCGGCCACAGCAGCGCGTTCCACGAGCCGATGAATCCGAAGGTGATCGAGGTCATGATCGGCGCGCGCGAGAGCGGCATCACCACCGACCAGAGGAAGCGCGGATGCCCCGCCCCGTCGATGCGCGCCGCGTCCCACAAATCTTCGGGGATCTGCGCGAAGAACTGGCGCAGCAGAAAGATCGTGAAGGCGGACGACCAAAAGGGTACGCTGAGCGCTGGCCAATTGTTGATCCACGGCACGCCGAGCAAATTCTCGCTCAGGCGACCAAGCCAGATCACCGTGAGGTAGTTAGGGATGAAGCGGGCGACTTCCGGGATCATGATCGTCGCCAGCGTCAGCGTGAAGAACACGTTTTTGCCGAAAAAGCGCATGCGCGCGAAGGCGTACGCCGCCGGAATCGACACGGCGAGCTGACCGAACAGCGTGATCGCCGTGATGCGTACGCTGTTCCACACAAACTGGCTGAAATTGGCTTTCGCCCACGCTTCAGCATAGTTGCCGAACTGCGGCACTTCCGGGAACAACCGCCCCATGATGACTTCGCCCTGCGTCATGAGCGACGCGCTGATCATCCACGCGAACGGGAACAACGCCTGCACCAACCCAATGATCAGTACGGCGTAGACGAACACCGTCCCCCATGAGATCGGTTTGCGCGTGGTGGACTTGGCAGTTGTCAAATCGATGGGACGCGCGCTTTCAGCCATAGAACACCCGACTTTCCGCTAAGCGATTCTGGAACAGGGTCAGCAGCAGGATCACGCCGAACAGGACGAACGACAGCGCCGAGCCGTAGCCCATATTGGGATCGGTGGCGCGCGCCGTCTCGAAGATGTACACGCTCAGGGTATCGACCGAACTCTGCGACGCGGGCGTGCGCATGATCCAGATCTGCGTGAACGCCTGAAACGTGCCGATCAGCGCGATCAGCGAGAGGAAATAGGTGGTCGGCGAGAGCAGCGGCAGCGTGATATAGCGGAAAATCGACCACCCGGACGCGCCGTCGATGCGCGCCGCCTCGTACAACTCGCCGCTGATGGTGCCCAACCCGGCGAGGAACACCGCCGTGTCATAGCCGATGTACGTCCACACCGTGTACATCATGATCACGATCAGCGCGAGGCTCGGCCCGGCGAGGAATGCGGGCACATTGGAACCGAAGATCAACTCGACGATCCCCTGCGCCTCCAGCAGCCATTTCTGATCGGGGATCCCGAACAGGCCGATCACCTGATTGGCGAACGAGGCCGGGCGCTGCGAGAAGATTTGATTGAACACGATCGAGGTCGCGACGAACGGCAGAATATACGGCAAAAAGTAGACTAAGCGGAAAAACGAGCGGCCTTTGATCTTCTGGAATAACAGGTAGGCCAGCGCCAGCCCAATCGCCAGTTGGAACGGCACGGTGCCGAGCGCGAACATCACCGTGATGCCAAAGGTGTGCAGCACCTCCGGGTCGCCACCGGCCAGCAAGCGCGGCAGTTCCGCGACAAACACCACCCCGCCGACCATCAACGCCAGCGCCGCCGCCGCCAGCACCACGAAGCGCCGATTCGAGTGCGACCGCACGCCGCGCGTCCATAACACGTACCCGGCGACCAGCAGCGCCGCTCCAACCGAAATCATGAGGATTTGCGTGGGCAGCAGCGAATCGCCGCTGGCCGCGCCGATCTCCGTCAGCGTGAGCTGGATCGTGAGCACGCCCATGCCGATCAGAAAAGCCGCGGTGGTCGCTTTGAAGAGGTGTGCGCCCCGGTCTGCGCCGCGCACGACCGCAACGGTCAGCGCGCTGGCAATCAGCGCGATCAGCGCGACGGTCAGGAAGGGCGTCCACGCGGCGAGGACTTCGGGCAGTTGGAAACTGGCAACCAGTTCGGTCACGAAGATGCCTTGCACGAGGTTTTGCCCCCGCAGTCGCTGCGGAATGTTGAGAATGGGCACCAGCGCGGTCGTAAACCAGCCGATGAACAGAATCAGCGCCGCGCCGTTGAGCACGCCCGGCAGGACATACACCAGCGCCCGATCCGCGCGTTTTTGCCACAGTCCGCGCAATTGGATCAGCGCATAGAGGCTGACCGCCACGCCGATCCAGAAGAAGATCACGTAGGTGAACCCGCTTAACCCGCGCGCAAAATTGTCGAGGCCGAGATATTCGCCGGGGAAGCGCCGCCAGCGGTGCAAGCTGACGAAAAACGCGAACGCGACCGGGAAGATGCCGAACAAAAACAGGAGAATCATGGCGGGGGATAAAAAGGCATACGCAATCAGGTTTTCCCGCAAACGGGTCATGCGTCTCGTTTGAGCCATAGTTTCTCCCTAGTTGATGGGCTTGAGCCTTCGGGACGCCCGTCTGTGCGTCCGTCTGAGCAGACAGCCACCCGACCGTCCATATAATCTAGTGCATTCCTTGTTATGGCAGCGATGGGCACGAAGGTACAAACAGGATCATGTGAATTGTAAACACAGATGCCGGGAGAACCAATTCCTGCGCCTGAATTTCACAGAATCTTAAATCACGAGGCGCTAGGCGGTTGGGTGCGCAGTGGAGGTTCGCTGTCGAGCGGCGTTTGCGTTTCGAGATCATAGGTCAGCACTTCGGGGACGCTCCCGCCCGCCAGAAGCTGCACAATCGCGTAGATCATCAGGCGCGCTCCAGCTTCGCCGTTGGTCAGGTCGCTGTTGCCGAGCTTGACGCCGTACGGCTGATCAATGGGGCGAGAATACACCAAGGGCACATCGCGCTGCGCCAGCGACCGCCCGATTTCGCCCGCCAATTCCGCATCCAGCGGGCACAAAATGATCGCGCGCGCCCCTTCAAGCTGCGCGGTCTCTACCTGCGTGATCTGCCGGTAGGTATCGCCCTGCGCGTCGAACACCCGCAGCGGCAAATCCAGATCGTTGGCAATCTGACTCAGTTCGCGGGCGCGAGTATTCTGCCACGAACTGCGCAGCCCGCAAGCGAGATAGGCGATATAGCCCTGTTCGCCCAGCGCGGCGTGCGCCCGAGCAATGACGTCGCTCGTCGGCAGCAGATCGCCTAAAGCGCCGGTCGACCCCTGCACAATCTGGATCGGTTCGGCGCTGATGGTCGTCAGGCGATAGGCATTGTAGAGAATGCTGATCATGAGCGCGGCGAGCACCGCCACCAGCAGCACCACCCGCGACGACACGCGGCGCGCTGCCCTCACTTCGGTCTGCGGAGTGCGCAGGTTGAGCGCCTGCTGCAGGTCAGCGAGCATGTCATTGACGGTGAGGTAGCGTTCCTGGGGGTTTTTCGCCAGCGCGCGCAGAATCACTTGCTCGACCGCCGGGGGAATCGCCGGGCGCAGTTCGCGCGGTGGGGTGGGCACCTGCTGTACATGCTTGTAAAACAGGCTGGCGATGTTCAAGCCGCTGGAGACTTCAAAGGGCACGCGCCCGGTCAGCATGTGATAGAGCACCACGCCGAAGCTGTAAATATCCGATAGATGGTCGGCGGGCTTGCCGAGCAAAATCTCCGGCGCAATATAACTGGGCGTGCCGATGATGCCGTGGTCTTCTTCGCCGATCAACTGCGCCGGGTTGTCGCGCCGCGCCAGCCCGAAATCGCTCAGGTAGGCATTGCCCGTATCATCCAGCAAAATATTGCTCGGTTTGATGTCGCGGTGCGTCACGCCGCAGCTATGCGCGTAAGCGAGGGCGCTGCCAATTTGCTGGGTGATTTTGGCGGTCGTCGCAATCGAGAGGGGCCGCTGCGCAGCATATCGCTGAGCGACCGATGCATCAGACGCGTGACGAGATACGCATGCTGGTTTTCGATGACACCGTAGTCATAGATCGGCAGAATGTGCAGATGTTCCAGTGAAGCCACGACATGGGCTTCTTGCTGGAAGCGCTGAAAGGCCAGCGCGTTCGATTGCGCGTCTAGGTCGATGATTTTGAGGGCGACGTAGCGATTGACCGGTACTTGTCTTGCCCGGAAGACGGAGGCTGAGCCACCTCGTCCAATCCGTTCCTCAATCTCGAAATCCCCGACCCGCCGATAAGACCACGTCGAAGCAATCATCGTGACTGCACATGCCCCACAAGTCAGGTTAGGTCGTGTTCATTACAAGTATAACCGAAAGAACGTAATTGAGAGCGGGAGAATCTTGCAGATTTTTGTAGATTCTCACGAATTAGGATCATAACTTGCCACGTTCTCTCTGGTAACCATCGAGTCGGGGGGATAGCGCAGCTGTTCAGGGATGGGATTGCCCGCCAGCATAGCGATCACGCCGTAGACCATCAACTGCGCCGACACCCGCCGATCCACGGCGACGCTGCCGCGCAGATAGCTGTCAGTTCGGAGTAGATCGAGCGTAAACGGCTCCGCGCCCGCGCTCACGATGAACACCTGACTGGTAGGGATATTCGCATTGGTCAGCGCATTGGTCGCGCCATACGCGCAGGAATCGGAGACACACAGAATCGCATCGGGAGTTCGTCCGGCGGCAATCAGCGCAGCGACATCCGTTTCTGCCGCTTCCAGCAGCTCACGTCCCTCGGCGCTGAAGCGACCGCTGTTTACAACATTGGGAGCAGCCGCAGTCAGCGCGTCAATCATGCCCTGCAAGCGGAGCTGCGTGGCGGCAAAATCACCACGGTCAATCGTGATGTAGCTCCCTGCGCCGCCGCGTTCCGCATTGAAAATCTCTGCCGCCAGTTGACCAATGCGCTGACCAATGGCGTAGTTATCCGAGTCGAGCTTCGCACCATACTCATCATCGACCAGGGTCGCCCACACCAGCGGAATGTTCGCCGCCTCCAGCGAAGCGAGGCTGTCGGCGAGCTCAGTTGACGAGGTTGGGCACAGAATGATCGCCCGGGCCCCTTCCAGCCGCGCCTGTTCGATCTGCGTGAGCTGGGTATATACATCGTTCTTCGCGTCGTAGACCACCAACCGCAGTCCAAAATTCTCGGCAATTTCGCGCGCGTAGCGCGAGCGGGAAGCGAACAACACGTTATCGAGGGAGCAGTTGAGATAGGCAATAAACCCATCGCTGCCCAGCACCGCCCGCGCCCGATCCAATGTGTTCTGATTGGGGGTGAGCGTCTCCAGCGTGCCGAATTCGCCATCCAACATGGTGATCGGCGGCTGCGTCGTCGGCAAACTGGGGCGGCGGACGATGAGCGCGCCCACTGCAATGAGGATCAGCAGCGCCATGATGGGGATGAGCCACCAGCGGCGGCGGCGCACGCGCGTGAGCGTGGAGGGCATTTGCCATTGCAGCGTCGACTTGCCCAGCACCGTGTTGTAGATGTCCGTCATTTCCGCCAGCGTCGCGAACCGCTCATGCGGATTTTTGCGCAGCGCCCGCAGGATCAAAGCGTCGATGGCGGGTGGGAGGCTCGGGTTCAAGACCTTGGGCGGAAGCGGTTCCTGTTCCATCTGGCGAAACATCAGACTGCCTAAGCCGCCCTCGTCCAGTTCAAAGGGGGGGCGTCCCGTCAGCAGGTGATAAAGCAGCGCGCCGACGCTGTAGATATCCGAGCGGGTATTGCCATCTTCGCCGCGCAGTCGCTCTGGCGCCACGTAGAGCGGGAGCTTGTTGAGCGATTGACTGACCAGCGGATCGATCGCGCTGGCGATCACCGACGCCACGCCGAAATCGGAGAGGTAGGCGCGTCCCGCATCATCCAGCAGGATGTTGCTCGGCTTGAGATCACCATGCAGTACACCCTTGCGATGCGCATAATCCAGCCCCTGCCCAATATCGCTGAGCAGATCACCCACGCGATCCACCTTGAGCGGCGCCCGTCGAATCAAATCGGTCAGCGCCCCGCCGCTCAACAAGCGCATGGCGATATAGGCATACGCGTCGTCGACGAGACCGTATCCGTAGACGGGGAGGATATGAATGTGTTCAAGGCTGGCCGTGATCGCGACTTCGCGCTCAAACGCCGCGCGAAAGGCCACACGATCCGAAATGTCGCCACCGAGGTCGATGATTTTGAGGGCGACGAAGCGGTTGACCGAAATCTGCCGCGCGCGATAAATCGTCGAGAGCCCGCCGCGCGCAATGCGCTCTTCGACAATGAAGTCTCCGATTTGTCGACCTGACCACGTTTCGGGCATAGGACGTGACCTTCACGGTAGATAAATCAAGGTCATTATACTCAGTTTTTTGTCATTGTGAGCGATTATTTCTATTTATGTACATTCTATTAAATAACATATTACAAACCATTAGGTTGAAGGGCGCACACATCGTTCACCATTGAGCCAAGGTCGGGCTGCCCCACGGGGTGTCCGCTGTTTCCAAATCGACTGTCCGGCAGACCGAGTGAACGGACTCAACTGTACCCTCTCTCCGTTGGGAAAGGGGATTTAGGTCTGAGGTTCGGCAAATCGTTGTTTCTGAGATGATGTGTCCGGAAGTGCGGCTATTCGGTCACGAGATCTTCGCGGGTGATCACGCCACCGGGTGGGACGAGGAACGTCTCGGAGAGCGTTGCCCCGGCGAGCAGTTTGACCATCGCGTCGATGCCGGTCTGTGAGAACAATTCACGCCCCACATCGACCGACGCGCGCATGAAGTAGTTGTCGCGGATGTACTCACGCGCGAACGCTTCCGCATCCACACTGCTGATGATCACCTGTGACGGATCGATGTCGTGATCCTCGAGCGCGTCAATCGCGCCATACGACCCCGCGTCGTTGATGCTGAGAATCACATTGAAGTCCACGCCCTGATCGAGCAGGTCGGCCACCGATTCGCGTCCATTGTCGCGAATCGCGCCGAGGTAGCGCCCGATGATCCGCGCCGCCGGAGCGACTTCCAGCACGCCATCCTGCATGCCGTTGGCCCGCGCGACGATGTACGGCAGTGACGGATAGTCGAGGATGATGATATTGGCTTGTCCGTCCAGCTCATCGCGGATGATTTCACCCGCCGCGCGCCCCGCTTCGACGCCCATCAGGTAATCATCCCCGGCGAGGAACACGCCGCCGTAGCTTTCGTTCTGCGTAGACATGAACACCAGCGGCATGCGCGCCGCTTCGACGGAGAGCAGCGTGTCACGCAGCAAGTCCATGTCCAGCGGGCAGATGATCAGACCCTTAGCGCCATCAGCGCGCGCGCGTTCCAGCTCGGTGACCTGCTTATAGCGGTCGCTGTCGCTGTTATAGATGCGGAAGGCGACCTGATAACGCGCCGCCGCATCTGCCATTTCGCGGGCTTGCGCGGCGTGATATTCGCTCGATTGGTTGCAGGTGATGTAGGCAATGAAGCCATTCGCGCCCAACCGCGCCTGGGCTGCCGCGATCTCGTCGGCGGTCGGCACGGCGTCTTCGGCGGTACCCTGCCCACCTTCGATGATGGTTGGGTCAGGCACCGGCGTCGCCGTGGGGATGGCGGTGGGCGTGAAAATGCCCGAACCGGTCAACTGCATGGTGAGCACTGCGACCAGCGCCACGATCACGACAAGCCCGGCCAGCGCCGCCATGCGCGCCGTAAACACCGGCTTGCGGACTTCGGCCTTGCCCGTTTCCTGCGTCGCCGCGGGGAGGTGCACCGCTGGGTAGGTCGCGGTGCTGATTTTGCGCCCGAGCGCCATATTCAGGTGATCCGCCATTTCGCCCGCTGTGCTGAAGCGATCTTCGGCTTTCTTGGCGAGCGCGCGCATGATCACCGCTTCGACACCCGGCGGAATGATTGGGTTGAGCGAGCTTGGCAGCGCGGGAATCTTTTCCAGGTGCTGGTAGATCACCGAGACCATGTTTGTCTCGGACGCTTCAAACGGCGGCCGCCCGACGAGCATGTGATAGAGTACGCAGCCCATGCTGTAAATATCCGAGCGGTGATCGAGCGGGTCGCCGCGCAGTTGTTCCGGCGACATATAGGTCGGCGTGCCGACGATGTTCCCGGTCTTGGTGAGCTGTTCCGAATTTTCGAGAATTTTCGCGAGGCCGAAGTCCGTCAGGTAGGCGTTGCCGGTATCGTCCAGCAGAATGTTGCTTGGCTTCAGGTCGCGGTGAATCACGCCTTTGCTGTGCGCGTAAGCCAGCCCGCGCGCGATCTGCGTGAAGATTTCTGCGGTGCGATCCAGCCCCAGCGGGCCAGCGTTGAGCAGATCGCTCAGCGAGCCGCCGCGCAGCAGGCGCATGGCCAGAAACGCGATCTCATTGTTGACGATGCCGTAGTCATACACGGGCAGGATGTGGATGTGTTCAAGCGAGGCGATCAGCTTGGCTTCCTGAGCGAAGCGCGAGCGGAATTCATCTCGTTCGCCCTGTGACGGGTTCAGCGAAATGATTTTCAGCGCGACCGAGCGATTCATGGAAGCTTGAAAGGCGCGATAGACCGTCGCCATGCCACCCTGACCAATGCGCTCTTGGATGGTGAATGCGTCGATTTGTTTGCCCAAGAAATGATCAAGCTGCATAGGAGTCCTTTTAACGCCTAAACGCGCCTAAGTATATGACACAGATATAAGAATTGCGAAAGCCTAGCGTGGGCTATTCGTAGAGGATTCTCTCTTCATTTCACTATATAATGGGACGCGCACGGAAAACGTAAAGTATTGAGTGATGGAGCAGTAACTCGACAAGACTTGCGTCCGTTTGCCCTGAGCGAAGTCGCCCGCGCGTTTGAGAACCGTTCTCTCCCTAAATTTGTTCGTCCTGAAGCCGATCCCAACAATGGGGAGTCGGCTTCTTCGCGTTCAGGAGATACCCCATGAAACAGGAGAATTCGTCGATTTACGTGGTCGAGGCATTTCCCGCCGAGGAGCGGTGGCAGGTCAGGCGCTGGCAGCAGCATTCGGCGCTGCTCCCGCTCGGCTTGATTCTGCACACGGTCAGCACCGAAGCGGGAGACGTGGAACTGCACATGCCTTACGGCGCTTCGCGTGACCGTGATGTTCTGCTGTGGGCATTCGCGGAGGTCAAGCGGCTGCATCCGCCGCCAACCGAGCTGGAAACGCTGACCTCATTCCCGCTGACGGAACAGTTTCAGTTGGCTCTCACGCTGGCGCTGGAATACATCCAGCTTGCCGAGGATGGACGCGGACACAATGACCGCTCGCACTACCTTGCCCGCTGTCTGCGCCAGATTGCTACCACTACCAATCAAGTTGGTTCTACAGCCGTGTCCGATGAGAAATTGTCGGGTACATCGACTGTTATCGATGCTTTAGGAGATCAAGATGAGTAAGCGGCGAAACACCCTCAATTCGGTCGCGCCGAACAGCGTGATCACCATCGGGCTGGACATCGGCTATGGCGTCGTCAAAGCCGTCACCAGCGAGACCGTCATCACCTTTCCCTCGGTCGCGGGTCATGCCCGTGAGATCAAGTTCCAGCAGGCAGAGATCGCGCAGCGGCATCCGGGCGATCAAATCAGCGACGACGAAGGCATGTGGTTTGTGGGCGATCTGGCGCTGGCGCAGCTTCCACCCGGTGAGTTACTCCGCCTGCGGGGTCGCACCGCCAACGAAGCGACGATGGGCAACGCCTTCCGGTTGCGGCTGGCGAAGGTCGCTATCGGCAAGCTGTTCAACGGCGCTCAGAACCGTGATGCTGTCCACATCCGACTTGCGACGGGACTCCCGTGTGATCACATGCGCGATGCCGCCGAACTCAAGAAAACACTGTTGGGAACACATCTCGTCCAGACCGACTCGGCGGAGGTGATCGCCAATGTCACCGAAGTCATGGTCATGCCGCAGCCGTATGGGACGATCTACTCGCGCACGCTTACATCAGCAGGCGATCTCAACCCGGCGCACACCTTCATGCGAACAGGCGTGTGCGATGTCGGGACGTACACCGTCGATGTGGCACTGGATGATGATGGCGAGTACATCGACTCCGAGAGCGGGAGTGTGGAAAGCGGCGTGTTCACCGCGCAGGAGCGGATCGCGGAATCACTCGAACGGGACTACCGCCAGAAGATGCCCTACAAGATCGTCGAGGACGTACTTCGGACGGGACGCTTCCGCGCCAGTGGTGATCTGGTTGATTACAGCGGCGAGGTCGAGGAAGCACTCGCACCCTTGCGGAGCGCCACCCTCAACCTGCTGAGCGAGAAATGGAAGGCGGGGACGACCGTCGATGTGGTCTATCTATCCGGTGGTGGGGCAGAACTGGTGCTGCGCGACGTGATGAGCGCCTATCCGCAGACGCAGTTGGTCAAACAGGCGCAGATCGCCAACGCGCAGGGCTACCTGAACTATGCCCGGTTCGCGGAGACGGCACGATGAGCGGGTTTTACCAGTTAGACCAGCGGTTTGACGGCGGTAAAACCGGAAAACGAGGGGGGATGAGCAGCAAACGACCGCCCAAACGGGAACACAAGCTGATCGCGTTCAAAGCCTTCTTCGACACCGACCGCGACATCTTGGAATGGTGGGAGGGGATGCAGGACGGCGAGCGCAGCGAGGTGATCCGCGAACTGCTGCGGGGCTACGTGCGCGGACTGCCGCTCTATGAAGCAACGCGCCGACCCGCCGTCGCCGTCGATGGAAGTGTTGTGCTCCAACTCAGGGATGATACGGCATGGATACGCGGGGCGTTGAACGAGATGCCCGCCTATCTGGAAGGGCTGCTTGGACGAATTAGCGTCAATCCAATACCGATCAGTGTGGCGCAGCCTGTGCCAGAGACTTCAGACAACAGCCTGTCAAACGATGCGCTGGCGCGCCGCAAAGCAAAGATGGGGAAAGTTGGATGGTGAGACGGATTGCATTGCAATTCACTGACCAAGCTGACCGCTGTCCGCCTTACGAGGAATTTTCGCATGGCGGAGGCGGAGTTACGGTTCGAGGCAGGGGGCGCGTGCGCTTGTCGTCGTCCATGTTTGGACGCGCCCCCTATGCCTCTCCCGTAACTAGCGAGCTAAAACGCTCGCTGCTCAATCGCCGCAGGGCTTCGGTGCAGCGCCTCACGGCGGCAGCACCGGTTCGGCGGTGCAGAGCACCCGCCGAACGTGTAGACGGTACTGGTACCGTCTACACGCCACACCCCGCGCCGATTTCGCAGGTCAAAGCGCACCGGTTCGTTTCTGAACCAGAAAGGCAAGTTACGTGAACCATCGAGAGGTGATCAGGCAGGTTGCACGGCGCTTCCCCGACCTGACGCAGCAGCAGCTTGCAGACGTTTTGGACGTGCTGGTTGAGGTGTGGAGCGCTGCGCTGGCGCAGTCCGACGACGTGGTGATCCGCGATTTCGGCAGGCTGAGGGTTGAAGTCCAGCGCATGAAGACGAGCGGCGCGATCCGGACACAGATAGGCGGCGGCGCGCCGGAACGTCTGACGCGCCTGTACTTCCGTTTTTACCCGGTTGGCAATCTGCGCCATCGTATTGAACACGACTTGAAGGAGCGTGCATGAAAAGCAGGAACAAGAACAAAATCCGCTTCACCGTCGGGTTCACGCCCGATCAGGCGAGTAAGCTGGACGAACTCAACCGGACACGCAGCCGTAAGGGCGACACGACCAACCGCGCCGCGCTCGTGCGCGAGGCGGTCGGCTTCTACCTTCAACACCAGCCCGATCTGGTTGGGTCGCGCAAGGCGATTGCCAAAGACCTCGAAGGCAAGATCGACGCGCTTGACGCGAAGATCGAGGACTTGCGGGCGCAGTTCGCCGCGTTTGTCGAGAGTGTGACGCGCCGCCGGACGGGAGGGTAGCCGATGGATCGCAAGCAGATGTGTGTCGCCAACGTCCAGTACAAGAAGCCGACCGCGAACGAGGCGAGGCGGGCGAAAGGGCTGCTGCGCTACCTGACCTACCGCGAGAGCCGCGACGGGGCAGCGCGCTACGCCGCCGGGCGGGAACGTTGGGAGGATCACGGCATGGGCGGTTCAGTCGCGGAGATCGCGGCACGCTGCGAGGCGCTGCAAAGCCAGCATGTGCTGCTGTTCAGCCTCGTCTACAACGTCAATCCCGACCTGATCGCGATGGTCGCGCCGGAGCGGCGGGAGCAGTTCGTCCGCGAACTCACCGTTCAGACGACGGAAGCCTTCTTCGAGCAGCGTGGCATTGATACGGGCGTGGAGTGGAGCTATGTACTCCACCATCGTCAGACCGATGATCCGCAGTCACCGGGACGGCATGATCCGCACACGCATGTTGTGCTGCCGGGAACGTACTACGACGATGGGCTAGGCGAGCGTGTTCCGCTGTATTTCAACCGGAACAAAAGCGTTGATCACATCGCCATGATGCACGACCTGACCGAACAGCAGGTTGCCGACCAAATGGATCGCTACGTCGGTCCCGACTGGGAACGACGCTACGACAATCTGGCAGCAGTACGCGAGGCGCAGTTGGCGATCACGGTGCAGCCCGCTCACGGCACATTCGAGTCGGATGACGGGGCGATCAATTTCTGGGTGGGATCGCGGCGGACGGATGAGCGGACGAGCGCGACGGGCTACTACCGGACGGTCGAAGATGACGGTGTGGAATTTCGCCCGTTGATCGGCGGGTTGAAGCACGACGAGTCAGAACTGCTGGCGCGACTCTTGCACAGTGAAATCGGCGGGGATTTCGCGGCGCTGTGTCAGCTTGCCGACGGTATCAACGAGATGAGTGGGGCAGAGCGGGAAGCCTTCTTCGCCGATGTGCGACGGTTGGATTTCTCGCCGCCGAGCCGCGAACCAGACTTGGATATCGATATCGACTTTTAGCCGACATGCACACAGGGGAATGAAGCGCTCCTGTCGCCAAACGAGTGCGCTGCAAACCCCTGTGTCACATAAAAGGAATGAATATGAGTATCGCACAAACTGACGCCTCCGGCAACAGACCGGAGTGGCGTGATTTTCTCCGCGCCCTGTACAGCGGCGCACCGGACGACCTGTATTTTGAACTGCGCTGCATCCACCCGACCAGCGGTGATGCGCGCTCCTTCTGGAGCAAAGTTGGGGACAAGCGTACGCTGACCAATGCGCTCAATCGCGGAACCGCCTTAAATCGTGAGGGTGGCTATGGGCTGTATTTCGCGCCGTGTTTGCGTTCACAGAAGCAGGGCAAAGCCGAAGCGGCGGCGCTGCTGCCCGCATTTTGGGTCGATCTTGACTGCGACGACATTGCTACGCGCCGAACGGCAGCGTTGGAGAAGCTGCACGCTTTCGATTCGCCACCTTCGGCGATCATCGACAGCGGCGGCGGCTTGCACGCCTACTGGCTGCTTTCCGAACCGGTGATGCTCGATGAGAACAGCCGAAAACAGGCAGCAGGTATCCTGCGCGGACTGTTCAGCGCGCTAGGCGGCGATCCGCAATATGTCAAGTCGGTCGCTTCCGTGATGAGGTTGCCTAACAGCGTAAACACTAAGCCTAATCGGAGTGGCGTGATCGTGACATTGCTCGAACTGCACCCGGATCGTCGCTATCCGCTCACTGAATTCGCCTGGTTGGAGAGCCAACCGCAGGTCGAGCGGATCGGCAGCTTGAATGTTGTCACGGTCAACGGGAACAGGCAGCACCCGCTCCCCAAGCGTACTGAGGACTACATCGCAGCGGGCGCGACGGAGGGCAATCGGAACACCGAACTGTTTCAAGCCGCGTGCCAATTGCGCGATGCCGGGCATTCGCAGTCAGAAGCAGAGGCACAGCTTGTCCCGCGCTACGTTGCGGATGGATGCAGCGAACGCGAGGCAGTGGCAACTATCAAGAGCGCCTTCAGCCGCCCGCCGCGTGATCCGCTTCCGAATCCGCGTGATCAAGTGGAGCAGCTTGTCAGCCGCTACGGCCAGCGCGGCGGTGATAAGACGCGTCCGACGGTGGACGAAATCCGCGCCGCCGTCAAAGCGTGCGCGATGCTCGACCCGTTGGCGTGGGCGGAGACGCGCAAGCAGCTTCGTGCCATCGCCGGTGATACCTTCCGTGTGCAAGACCTGAATCAGATGTACCAGCAGGCACGCCGGGAAGCGCATCGTAATCAATCAGCAGAATCACTATCGGCTGCCGGGCGCTATCTGGAAACTGAAACGGGTATCGTCTACGAGAAGATGACGGAGCGTGGATTAGTCCGCCAGCCCGTCACCGATTGGACAGGGCGCATCGTCGAGTGGATCACGCGGGTCGATGACGACGGGCAGGAAGAACATATTATGCGCACGCAGGTGCAGCATCCGATGCACACGACCACGCTCGACATCCCCGGCGAACTGTTCGGTGATGCGAACGGTTTCGGGCGTTTCATTACGGGGCGGGCGAGCGGTATTTTCACGGTTTATCCTGCCATGCACCGCCACCTGCCGCACGCCATTCAGAGCCTGTCGGGGACGATTCCGCGTAAGACCACCTATCGTTTTTTTGGTTGGGCAGAACACGAAGGGAAGCGGGCATTTCTCACGCCGGGGATGAGTATCAGCGCAGCGGGCGCGCTGTCAGAGCCACCGGAAGTCGAACTCGAAAACCGTCTGAACGGCTACGGCTTGGTCGATGCTCCATGGGAGGACAGCCTCGCCGCCTTCAACGCGGCGGTCGCGGTGTTTCCGCCGCACATGGCGAGCGCGTTGACCGCTTTTGCGCTGCTCCCGCTCGTGCAGCGTTTCTTTCCCCCGGCAGCGATGCGTCCGGCGCTGCACCTGGTGGGCACGACTGGCAGCGGCAAGAGCGAGATCGCGGCGCTGATGACCAGCTTTTACGGGCAGTTCAGCCGCGACACGCCGCCCGCGCAGTGGGGCGATACGGTGAATACGGTCGAGGTCTTAGGCTACGCGCTGGCGGCTGCGCTGTTCTGGGTGGATGACTGGAAGCCGTGCTACTCCGATGAAAAGACTTTCACCCGCTTCTTGCACGCTTACTCACGCGGGATGGGGCGCGGCAGACTGACGAAGGACTCGAAGGTGCGGCAGGATCGCCCGTGTCGTGGTCTGCTTCTCTCGACGGGCGAGACGACCATCGAAGGGGAAGCCTCGATTTTGGCGCGTATGCTCGTCCTCGAAATCCCGCCGTGGGAGAAGCGTGATCCGGGTGGAAAACGGTTGGCACTGGCGGAGGCGTATCGGTCGGTGTTGCCCGGTTTCACCGCACATTTTGCCCGCTGGATCGCGGCACAGGTCGAGGCAGGTACGCTGCAAAGTCATCTGGCACACGAGTATGAATTGAGCGTCAAAGGTTACCGCGACAAACTGACCGCGCAGCTCGGCAGGCAGGCGAATAGCGGGCGCGTTATTGGCAACTGGGCGACGCTGATCACCGTCTACCGCTTGCTGCGCCAATTCTTGGAGGAACGCGATGCGGACGACAGGCTGCCCGCATGGCAGGACAGCATCGTGCAGACGGCGAAAGCCGTTCAGGAGGAGCGAGCGGGTCAAGTGTTCATCGACACGTTGGGGCAGCTGCTCGCCAGCGGTGATGTACGCATCGTCGATCTCGACATTGACGAGGAGGTGAAACCCGGTGTGCCGATCATCGGCTATCAGGATCGACGCTTCATCTATCTGCTGCCGGAAATCTCGCTGCGCGAGGTCAAACCCACGCAGTCGCTCAATTTCACGACCAAATCCATTGGCGACCAACTGCGCGAGGATGGGTGGCTGCTCCCCAATACCGCCGATGGACGGCTGACTATCCAGAAGCGCCTACTGGGAAACAGGGCGTGGGTCTGGTGCTTAAAACGCGAAATGTTCGACGGTGACACCGAGGACAGCGGTGACGCTGAGACGCATAAACCCTATCGAGCCGCTGTTCAAGCATGATTCTTGATCTGATGACTCCGGTGACAGTGATGACCTCTCTTCATGCGGGGGTGTCATCGCTGTCACCATGTCACCACATTTGAAAATGAATTTCGCCACGATTCCAGAAAATAACTCCACCCCCTAAAGCGGCACACAAACTGAAGATCTGCAACCGATGACAGCGGTGACAGTGAGGACAGACCTATCGCTGTTTCCCTCGCACTACCGCTCCGCAGGGAGTCTATGACGCGAGGGACACCCACCATTCAGCCTTAGCAGGCGGCACAGTACGCAGCTGCGCGGTATTTAGCCGTATATTACTTCAGTTCACCTTCCATTTTGTTAAGTCAAGCTTAACTGAAAATCTTGCGCTGAATTTTGTTTTTCAGCATACAATGAAGCGAGCTTTTCGTTTTGTTCTAATTGAATATTGATCAGCTTTCCGGTCTCGTGGCGACGTTCTGCGCCTTGCTCGTTTGTCGTTTTGGCAAAGGGGTGTCTGTTGACTTCTAAACGTAACCAAGGATTGCATTGAAGGTCGCCTGTGAGCGGTGGAAAGGGTTGTGCTTTGACTCGGAGATTTCTCCTCAACATGCTCGTCATTGTCGGGCTTTTTCTTATTGTCGGGGGGCTGCAAGCGCAGGACGAAACTTCCCCAGACTGCGAAGAAGAACTGCAAATCTTTCGCGCCGCTGATGCGACCTTGAACCATGCAAATCTTAGTTACCGACTCAGCGTTGACGACGTATGGTCATGGGAAACTGTGCTGGCAAACCCACGTGTTGGAGATGAAGTCGATCAGTTTGTTGTCCAAACAATCCTGCCCCAAACGTGTAAGATATTTGTAGGAATGCAGGCATTCGGATGTAGATTTACCTTTGCTTATCTTGCCGACCGTTACCGCGAGAACCGCGAACGTGCTCAAGAACGCTTAGGTGAAGCGCAGTCGTCATTGGAATTGTGGAGAGGAAGAGCGGCGGCGGCAGACATTGCCCAGACGGTTGCCTCAATGCGGTTGCTCGCCTGTCAAACCGGGAGCGAGTCAAGCGTAGAAACCGCAGTCGCTGCGGGCTTCGAACTGAATAATCCGGCATTCCAAGATGAATATGCGCGTGTAATCAATGAGCATGTTCGGGCTGGACTGGTCGCTTACAATAACGGCACCACAGACACCGCACTCATCCAATTCGAGCAAGCGGCAAGTGTTGCAGAGCCGCTTGCTCCGCGCGCGGCGGCAGTCGTGCGCTATTACAGAGGGAATATCTACGCAGGACTTGGCGAGTGGAACTCCGCAATTGCCGAGTACAACCGGGCGATTACGCTGGTCGATCCGCCGTCCGCGCTGTACTACTATGTACGGGGCAATGCTCATACCTATCTGCCGGATACGCAAGCGGGGTATGAAGCGGCGATCGACGACTACCTCGCGGCGCTGGCGCTCGAACCGCGCAACCCGCTCTACTACTTCGCGCTCGGCAGCGCATACACGCACCTCGGCAGATGGGCAGAAGCGCTCGAAGCGCTGCGCCAATATGTGCGGTTGGGCGAAAATGACGATCCGCGCTTCCTCGATTATCTCGATGCGCTGGTCGCGCTAGTGGGCTACGACATTGACGACGAGCTGACTCAAACGTGGGTAACGGGGCTGCGTCAGGATTATCATGGGATTGCGGTCAGCATTCCTGAAAGTTGGGACGCTCGTGAAGTCGCATTCACCGACGGATCGGGTTTCCTCAGCCCGCGCCGCTATGAGTTCTATATGTCCAACTCAGCGTTTCCGGCGCTGTGGGTACCCCCGCCGAATCCGAATGCTCAACTTGAACTTGTTTCCGGTGAAGTGCGCGTGTATGTGGCTGCATATCCCACCGAGACGCTCAATCCGAATGTCAGCGCCGATGCCGCACCTATCGATGTGATCGCCATAGCAAATGATGATCCTGAGGCGCTTCTCGAAGGACCCGTCGCGGTCGATCTTGGTGGAAAACGAGCGGCATATCTCGTTCAGCGTGTGCCAGGGACAAGCTTCACGCGCATTTTCATCGCGCTTGAACTGGGTGAAGGTATGACAGCCTTCATGATTACCTATACGAACCTTGACGAGTGGGAGCAGTTCTTTGACCTGAGCCTGACCATCGCAGCGACGATGAATTACGCGATTGACCCGCAGCCGATCTCGCTCAACACGAATGATGAAGGTTCTCCGCCAGACGTTGGAAATCCCGAATCGCCCCAGAATGAGGTTTTCCCCGATCCTGTCGATTATACGGTGCGTATTGAGGATATTCCGCCCTTTTTGATACCGCCAGACGCGCCCATCATCTCGCAGGAAAATGCAGACAACATCCGTCCCGTCACCTTCTACGGCGGAACGACACCGCTGACGTGGTTGGAAGACAGCGATATAAAAGGACATCCTGCCGCGTGGTCGCCGGATGGAAATTGGATTGCCTATATCAGCCCTCAAGGTCTTGTCCTCGTCCAGCCCGGCGCGCTCGACCGCCAGCTTGTACTGCCTGTAGAGGGACAACTCAGTTCAATTGCCTTTGACCCTACCTCCAGTCGGGTTACGGCGGTGACATCAAGCGGCACAATGCTGACTTGGGACGTTTTGACAGGCGGACTGTTGTGGGAAGTCAATGCAGAAGGTTCACTGGCATCGATTGCCTACACCCCCGATGGGCAAATGCTTGTGGGTACGGGGTCGGATAATCAAGTGTACTTGTGGAATGCTGCGGATGGGCAGCAGATTCGCAGCTTAACAACTGCGGATCAGCCGGATGGGTTTGAGGGTGTTGCTGTTAGTGCGGACAGCCGTCTTATTGCAGCAGTTCAAAGAGTGGACAGCACTACGGGGGATCAACTCGTGGTGTGGGACGCTGCGACCGGTGAAGTCGTGAATATGCTGACCGGTTTTGAACCATCGAGCAGCAATATCAGCCAAATCATTTCTATTAGCTTCAATCCTGTCGATAACAGAATTGCATTTACGGCAAACCTAGAATTCTTCGACGGCGGAAGTTCAGACAGCTACGCGGTTGGTGTATGGGATCCCAGAGAGAGTACTACTGCACAGCGGCTCTTGAGCGCGAATTTGTCTGGTGGCGAACTCACGTTTGAGCGGTCACATGTGAATTGGGCTGGCAGAAACGGTGAGACATTGGTGGTTGCTGAAATAGAGCATGTCACACTCATTGATGTGAACGAAAGCCAGCCAATTGCTCGATGGGAGGTGCCACAGCCGAACATCTACAATTATCGGAGTCGCATTATCGCTGTCAGCCCAGATGGTGCAACGCTGTTCGGTATTGCTACGGATCGACTGAGCGACTATCCGGCGCTCGCGCTCTATGACACGCTGACTGGCGTAGTTTTATCCAGTGCCGTCACAGAAGTTGGAGAGCAGTTCCATGTTGAATTAAGCCCAGATGGGTCACTGTTCGCCTTTGCGGATAACGGCGGTGTGCGCGTGACGAACTTCGTGACAGGGGAAAGCCGCCGCTACTCATGGTCAGTTGGGGGAGTGCCGTGGGACTTCGATTTTGACACCGGCAATTCACGGTTGGTGATTGCGACTCGCGGAAGCGATATGGTAGGGGCTGTAGTGATCGACCTTGATTCGGGGGAAACGATCAGCGCGATCATTGAAAGCGGCGATAACGTCGAGATTTCCCCTGACGGAACACGAGTTTTGCTGGCAGATGGAGGGCGATCCGCTGGTTGGTACGATGCTGATACGGGCGCGCTGCTCGAAAGCGTAGACAACGCGAACGGCGAAACAGTGATCCTTAGCCCGGATGGGAGCATCATCGCGTCTGGCGGCAGTATCGGCGGGATGCGGTTGAGAGGACTGACCCTGTTTGACGTGGCGACGGGAGAAATGCTGGCGCAAATTGAGTCGGAAAATGACAAGAACTTCCAGTTTTCGGCTGATGGTCGGCTCATCATCATGAGTAACGGCACGCAGTATAGTGCAGTCACTGGTCAGCGTGTGCGTGAAGGTGTGGTCGAGTATGGCGATTCGGCGGCGTTAAGTCCGGATGGTTCACTCGTCGTAGTTGCGTCTGATGGCGTACGCATTTTTTCGACTGAAACCCGCGTTGATCTGACCGGGCTTCTTGCCGAAGATGCCCAACAGGTTGCCTTTAGTCGTGATGGGCGACTGTTGGTGGTGATGCAAGAGGCGAGTCTGATCGTGCTTGGCATTCCACAGACGCTAGATTTAGCCGCATCGGCATTAGAACCTACGCCTGATGTGGCTTTTTGGCGACTGGGTGGCGACGACTCGCTTTTCATCAGTTCGCTTGACGGCACAAACCTCCGCAGTATTCCCTATACCTCTACCACGTTATTGGACATTCGTTGGTCACCGGATGGGACACGATTGGCAGTGGGCGACACTGTGATCGATCTGGAAGGTAGAAATCTGCTGAACATACCGTATGAGATCAGACCGAGGGGAAGTCTAGATTGGTCACCAGACAGTCAACAGGTGGTATTTGAAGAATCGGTGAATGACGGGATTATTGTCACCCCAGTAGAAGGTTTTGACCCGACGCGGATCACGCCCAACGAACGGGGCGACCAGTACCTGTCCCCGGATTGGTCACCTGTGAATGACCAAATTGTGTTTCATGCGACGGGTTCCAATGAAAGAATCGCGGTCGTAAATTCAAGCGGCAGCGGGCTGCGGTTTTTGACCGACGGCACATCGTTCTGGGCGTTAGCACCCCAGTGGTCACCTGATGGAAGTCAGATCGCGTTTGTACATCGTGATGCTTATTCGCACAGCGGTGGACATATCGCGGTCATGAATGCGGATGGAAGCAACATCCGTGTGATCGCGGAGACAGCAGGCAGCATCTTTAAGTGGTCGCCCGATGGACAGTTCATCGGCACCCTTCTTATGGTACCCGGTCCGAACGCCAATTCCGCGTTGCGAACGGCGCTGTTCGTGATCGATGTCGCTAATGAGACTCTCCAGCAGGTACCGGATGGATCGAATTTACTCGGATGGACTGCCGATAACCGCATTGCATATCGGATGGACGAGGCGACGATTCTGTTCGATCCTGTGAGCGGAACAGAAGAGCGCTTTCCTGTTGACCGAGCGTTCGGCTCGTCGTTCTATGTTCCTCCGAGCGAGGCGGGCGGCGCAGGAACAGATATACAACCGACGCTAACTGCTATGCCGACGCTGACGCCAACGCAAACTCCGACTGAAGTAGCTGCTACGCCGACCTCGATACCAGAAGTCCTGTACCCCTTTGATCCCGGTGTCCCTCCGCTGATTGACCCGAATGTCACCTGCTCTTCACGTGACTTGCTGACGCTGTTCAACACGGCATTTGATGCCTACAACGCGGAGGACTGGCAGACTGCGGTCGATAATTACAGTTGTGTCGTAGCGGATGGGCGTGAGCCACAAGGCTACACCAATTTCCAGAGCGGCGCACGCTACAATCTTTTCTCCGCTTTTGCGAATTGCAGCTTTGAGTACGCGCATACAGAGCGCAATGAACAAGCCATTCAATGTGGTGCGCGTGCTTACTTCAATATTGATGCGAGCGAGCCGATCAGGCGTGATTTCAGGCTGTACCTAGTGGCAGCGCTACAGTACAGTGATGATGCATCTCGCGGCATAGACTGGGAAACTTACGCCCGCAATGGACACATTCTTCTGCATATTGCTGAAGAAGAAGGAGGTGTCATCAATGATCCGCTCACCTACGAAAGATTATGCGTCGCCTACGATGAACTCGGCTTGACCGAAGCGGCGCGGTACTTCTGCACGGAGGCGATTGCGATCGCCGGGTGGGAAACCTATGCCGAGCCGTGGTTCTATGATGGAAGCGCGCAAGCCTTCTTGGATCGCGTGAACCGTTATCTGGATGTGTCGGGATCAGTGCCTACCCCGACTGCACAACCGCCGTCGAGCGGGGGAACAGGGGCGGGTGGCGTTCCGATCTTCATCGCGCAGCTTTGTCCTATCATTTCGGACGATAGCGCCATTGGGAGCCAGATGATCATCATTAATCCGGATGGATCGCAGACGTTGTCAACGATTTCCGGTGCAATTATCAGCCAAGAGCATCACTTCCTCGCGGTTTACGACGACCGCGATCCTGTCAATCTGACCGCTTTATCAGGCGTCGATTACCGCCAGGACTTCACCCCGGTCATTTCACGAGATGGGCAAAGAGTCGCCTTTACGTCAGGCGGTCGCCTGTCAGTGATGGGTATCGATGGAAGCAGTCGCCAGAGCTTCGACTTTGGAGTGGATCATTTCGAGTGGATGCCAAACAGTCAAGACATCGTGTTCGCAAATGTCGGTGACTCGCGCATTGGAGTCGTCAACGTGGAAACCGGGGAAATCGTTGCAGAGCAGACAGGATTGAATTTTCCTGAAGACGGTGATTTCCTCAGTGTGGAGCAAGATGGAAGCATCGTCGTCGTTTCAGGAGGAAACCTGAATCTGTACAGCGCTGAATTGACGGACGAAACGCAGCTAACCACTCTTTCGGACGCTGTTGCCTCCACCGTCGCATTTTCGCCGGACGGGCAGACGATCGCATTTGTGGCGCGCACATTCAACAGCAGCGCCTTTGCCGATGTTTTCCTGATCCAGCGAGACGGTTCCAACCTGCGCAACCTCACCAATGCGGCTGTGAGTTTAGGGACGATTTATGCCGATCTTCGATGGTCTAGTGATGGCGATTCGCTCCTGATTGACGACGCGTTTGGAACGTACCTCTCGGATGCCGTGACCGGAAGTGTGAGCGATCTTTCGGAAACGGCAGGTGATGCGTATTGGCTGCCTGACGGCAGCGGGATGCTCGCTACCGTATACCGAACCTCAGTTCAAACTGAGGATGGGTTCTTCCGTCAAAACGTCGTTGATGTATATACCCTCAACGCTAATGGGAGCAACCCACAGATACTTCTTCAGGGGATATGCGGCGAACTGAGCGTCAACCCGTTGTATCAAGGGATGCCCAGCGTGTCGGAAGTGCGCGATGTTTCAGTTCAGCCGGGTGCGACAGCTTCACCCGTGCCGGACACGACCTTATCACCATCTGTAACGCCTGTTCCGACCTTGACTTCGTCAGTAACATTGGTGCCTGTAGCAACTTGGACTCCGTCGGTCACTCCAACCCCGTCACTGACACCGCCCCCCACCAACACACCGCCGCCGACTGAGACTCCGACGGCTAGTGCGACGCCCGTGACCTGCCCCGGCACGCTGACATCGCGTTTGATCGTCGGTCAGACGGCGCGTGTTATCGTCGAAGGGGGTAACACCGCTAATCGCATCCGATCGCAAGCGACCGCATCTGCTGGTCAAGTGGGCAGTATTCCCCCCGGTGATGAATTCGCCGTAATTGATGGTCCAATCTGCGCCGACGGATATGCGTGGTGGATGGTGGACTACGATGGCTTAATCGGGTGGACAGCAGAAGGCGACGCTGCTCGTTACTGGCTTGAGCCGCTTGGTGGCGCGCCAGTAATTGTCCCGACTGCCCCGCCAATGGGTGTGCTTTACGTGGGTGGTCAGGCAACCGTATTCACCGCAGACGAAGGACTGAAGCTGCGGGATGCCACCAACACAAATTCAAACATCCTTGAAAACATGCCATCCGGCATCGTTGTAACTCTACTGGAAGGTCCGGTCAGCGCGAATGGATACGTGTGGTGGCGCGTCCTCTCACCAAGCGGACGTGAAGGTTGGTCGGTTGAGAGCGCAGACGGGATCGAGACGTTGATCCCGGTTGATGTGACGGGGGCAGCGACGGGAGGCACAGCAGTATGCTCGGCGATCACGACGCCGGGAGATACCAATTTGCGGCGTGGTCCGGGCACGAGCTTCGAGATTGCTGGAGTCGTTGGTGGTGGGTTGGAATATACAGTCATCGGCCAAGCGATCAACCAGTCGGGATTCACATGGTATCAGTTTGAGAATAACCTGTGGGCGCGGCAGGATGTGGTCGAACTGCAGGGGGACTGCACGAGTATTCCGATGGTAAGGTAAGCGGATTGCGCTGAATTGATCAGCGCAGTCACATTGGAGTTATCGAATTCAGTTTGTATTGATTGTCCGTGACAAGTATAAAACTGGAGGTAAGGACTATGTCAACCGCTAGTCAATCGGAAATCGGTCGCAAACCACCTAAGAAAGGTGGGCTAAAGCAGTGGTTTAATCAGTTCTTAGGACTTTATCTTGTTGGACTCATCGGGTGCGCAGTTATCATCAGTCGATTGTCTTCGAATGGCGGTGCACAGGTAATAATTGCCGCTTTGGCGGTGATTGTCTTTCCGATCATCTATTTGTTGATGACTGCCATTGTACTTCCATTAGCTCGTAGGCAATTCAAGACTGTGGCACAACGGACAGCCGTGACGGTAGTGCTTATAGTCCTTGCAGTGGTATTTTTTAGCGTTCTGCCAGTACTTTTCCCCTTTGTCGGGTTTGTTGTTTTGGTCTGGATCTTCGGCAAGAGTTCCTCTGGAAATGGGAAGCCTGCTGATGAGTACACAGAAGCAATGGCAATACGCGACAAGTTGAATCAAACGCGCGCTCAGAACAACGAGCCGCCGGTGTGATTTTTCGCCTTTATTCAACCGTCCGTGTTGCGGTTCTGAGAGGCTCACGCGGCTTCCCGTAGGGGCGACCCGCCCGGTTGCCCGGATGGTCACTGGCGATAATACCGGGACAATGGCGGATTTCACCGCGGCGCTGCGGCTCAAACCGAACTCCGGCGAGGCTTACGTGCAGCGGGGGCTGGTGTTTAACAAGTTAGGCGACCAGTGACAGGCGATGGCAGATTTCGATCAAGCGCTGCGGGTTGACTCGAAAGAAAGCGGTGCGTATTTCGGTCGTGCGATGGTCTACGATCAGCAGGGTAATCGGCGGGCAGCGGTCGCGGAATACAAACAGTTTCTGCAAGTTTCCGCGCGTGAAGACGAGCTTACGGCTCAGGCACGCGCCTATGTCTCTAAGTATGGCAGATAACACAATTGTAGAAGGCTGTTCAAAAGTCAATGGGAGAGGGTATGAACCGTATTGTGTGGGTATTTTCCTTGTTGTTAATCGGCTTCACCGTGCAAATCACGGATGCTCAGGAAGCACTTGCTGAAACATTCACGAGTGACGATGGTTCTCTCTCGTTCAACTACCCGACTGGATGGATTGTCGAAGACGGGGGTGACAGCGGCATCTCTGGTGCAAGCTCACAAGAAGCCTTTGATGCCATTCAGAATTCTCTGCCTATCCCCAGCGGCGAAATCAGCATTCAAGTACTCGTGATTCCCGCCGCCCTGATCGCTGGTGTGGGGAATCCAGGCGGCCTCACCCCACTCGATCTGCTCGGCATGTTTACTCAGAATGCGTCTGAATCGGGTACCACCGTAGATACATTGGAAGAAGTCAGGGGGGGCAATCTACCAGTCGCATATGCAATCCTATCGCGCGTCGATGAGCAAGGCATTGGCATAGCGGTTGGATTTGGTGGTGGAAACTTCGTACTGCTGAGTGCAAGTGCAGTGCCGGGCGGTATTGATCCGTACTTGCCTACCTTGCTAGCGATTGCTCAAAGCATCGTTTTCGATACCAGTGCCAATGCTTTTGTCCCCGCTCTCGACGTCGCAGGTCAGTCTGCGCCGATTGCAGGTACCGGTAACGTTATTTGGACGCAAGAAATCGCAATGCCAGCAAACTGGACAAGCGAAGGTACACCACCTTTCATTTCGGCGATTGCGGTGGGGCAAGATGGCATGCTGTTCGTATCAATTGGACGGTCGTACTTTGAAGATGTGGCAGAGGTAGTGGTCTTGACGAGCAATGGTGTGGTGCAGTCCTCTCTCGGCAGCAGTCTCGTGACCGATATCGACGGATTGGTCGTTCAAGATAATAACCAAGCTTGGGCAGTGAGTACGGACTCAGGGGCGGAATGGATGTTCAACCTGAGCGCTGATCCAAACAGCCCAGAAGTGATCCCCCTATTTGGAATACGACATGGGCAGGTAGAAGTCGATACGCAGGGGAACTTGTATGCCCCTTTTCATAGTGAGCAAGGGGATACGTATGACATCGTTGTGCTTGACCCCACAGGACACGAGATGCGGCGGTTTACACTTCCCGAAAGCTATGATGCGGCAAATGCCGATCTTGCCACGTTTGCCCTCGCGCCGGACGGGTCGCTGTATCTTGGCAAGCGATGGGGCTACGACGGAAGGCTGACTGTCGTCGGCAGCGACGGCAATGTCCTAACTGACAGCTTTGGCGCGTCTGTGCTGCTTGACCAGAGTGTCACTGCCATCGAAGTGGGAGCTGACGGGTCAGTTTTTGTGGCAGCGAATGATCGGGATGACGTTGGCACTGTCTACCGATTTGATAGTTTGGGAAACCTCACAGGTCAATTCGGATCGGCAGAGTTGGCGGTCTCCGGAACTGCGAAGTCCAGCTTCCGTGAAATCTCAGGGCTTGCACTGATGTCGGATGGTAGCTTGGTCGTGGCGGATGGGTGGGATGTTACGCGGTTCACAATGCCATAGGCTGACACCAGCGCATAATCTGCACCCAACCTTAGTTGGGTGCAGCGTTTAATCGTATTATCAACATTGGAGCAGATATTATGAAATGGCAACTGGTGCGTATCTCAGGATGTTTAGTTCTACTCGTAGTCGCAGTTGGCATTCCAGCCTTGCTCGTCATAGTGACTCAGAACCCCGGATTTTTGATCGTAGGGGTGGTCACGTTGATTGTCGGAGTGATCGCTTCTCGGATGACACAGAAACGAATGGCGGCTGCGCTTGGGATCGAAGATCGATGGAAGTATGAAATGAGTCCCAGAGGCTTGTTTGCGTCAGCCATGCGTTCACGTCAACAAAATAAGCGCATTGGCGCGGCGCTTAAAGGCGCAATCGTTCCGTCGCGAACATGTGATGTTTGTCGGGGCAGCGGTCGCGCTCATGGTGGTGTGTGCCCCACCTGCGGTGGATCGGGAAAAGTCATGATGTAATCGGTTTGGATTACGGGTAGTTCACGTTGTTCGCATTATCAGGAGTGCTGCGGTGGATCTGATTGGCAATCCGATCAACGATTTTATGTTGCCTTTTCGCGCCCTGTGGCACTTCTTGTTGGGCATTTTTCCTCTCTCGATTTCGTCAGACGGTGTGCCAAGTTTTGATATCGGTATGCTCCTGTTCGTGTTATTTTTCGCGCTACTGCTGCTCGTTCTGCGTCATCGCTTTGTGCAGTGGTTTCTTCCACCACTTTACGGATTAGTCATTTACTGGTGGACACTACATGCCACCGCATCTACCGGATCACCAGCATACGGGCAAGCTTTGGGCAATGCTCTTCTGATGGTTTTGGTAGTGAGATTGGTCGATTGGCTGAAGGTGCCGATAGCCTTCGCGTTGATCGGCGGTTTTGTTGCCGTTATCCTTGAATATCTTGTAGTTCGGCTTTTCATAGAGACAGTATTGGGGCAACCAGCCGACACCACACCACTCGATCAGGGAATTCTGCTTGTCACACCTTATCTTGCGCTTTTGTTCGGAGTTATTGTCGGTACGGCCATAGGCAGTCGTGAAGGCGTAAAATCTGTCGTGGATCGCCTCTTCAACATCCTTTACACAGTTTTGGGTATTGTGGGCATGTTCTTTCTTTTTCGATTTCTGACGCACGTCCCTGCGACCATCGGCAACGATACTCTCGGTTACGCACCCTTCGGAATGTTTGCCTGTGCGACAGCAATCCTCTGCTTTGTCCCCATAGGCGGATATTATCTCTTCCTTCTCGGAAAGGACGAGAGCAATACTTCACGAGCGAAGAAGTGGGGATTAAGCAGTCGTTTGCTTCGCGTTCCGGGCATGAGCAGACTTGCCGAAATACGTACTCGTTGGCTGAATTCCTTCGTATGGAAAACCGCGCAAACGAAGGTGTTTCCCACAGGTATCATCGTATTCGTTTCACTGTGGATTGGCACTGGTGTGTTTTTTAACAATGATGGCGTAAAACTCCCTTTGCCAGCAGCAATCACCCACGTTCTGGAGAGCAGTGAAGACTTCTTTCCTGTCACAATGGACTTCAGTCAAATGAACGACTTCTTTGCCGTTGTACCGAACTCGCAATCGCCTGTTTATTCATGCCCAAACGATCAATGTGCTTTATTGAACATTGTTCGTCGTCCGCAGGCGGTAGTTCCCGTCGGTATTGTAAGTGTCCAGGGACAGGAGTGGTTGGAAGTGCCGATGGGACTGCAAATTGGCTATATGCGCCGATGAGATTTGATGTCCGTGATTCGTGCTAACATCTCACCACTACGATATCTGAGGATAATGGCTACCAGTTTGGTACAAGCTCGCTGGATGTCGAACCGCCAGCGGGTAGTAGCCGTTTCTTGGTTGCATCGCACCGTGTACGTCCCTAACTCACGGGTCAAGGTCGCTTGGTCAGGAATGCGTCGTTTCAGGCACTGCGCCAACATCACCCAAAGTGTTCCCTGTACTACACCCCTCATAATCATCATCAAAAGACCGAGTGGCAGTACAAGCACCAGACTTCTGTCCCTCGCACAACCGCCGACGCGGCGACTCTACAGCGCGTGACTCCCTTCCTCTCAAACACCGGCAGGTAGTACGCTGCCCCCATCCCTTCGGGACGTGACCACCGAACTACCTGCCTAAAAAGCCTCCCCTACAACCGCAAGCCACAAAGAGCTGACCTCACCGGGTTGGCTTTTTTGTTTGACAGGCTCCTTCCCTGCGCTGTTCCCGCGTGGGTGAGCGGTTGCGCTCAACGCGCTGGCAGATTCCAGCTTGTGAGGGAGTGTTCACCATGACTTCTGAGTTCCGCAGCAAAATTCGCCCGTATCCGCGTACTGCCGTATACCCGACCAGTTGGGCGGGTGAAATGACGTTCCAGCAAATCTACGACGATCTCGCTCATTACGCATCGAACGTGATGAAGAATTTCGGTGTGTTCGAAGATGAATTACCTGACTGTCTACAAATCGGTTTCATGGCACTTTGGGAAACACTGGTTGAGCAGCGTGATTTCCTCGCGGAGAAGTCCCGTAAGCAGACCGTGTTCTTTATCTTGGCACGCTGCAAGATTTCGACGATCCGCTACCAGGCAAATCAGTATGACAGCCTCGACGCGCTGATCAAGAGTGATCGTCGTGATACCGCCGATGAGAATGTGATCGATGGTTTGCAGCACCAGCAGGGCGAACGCTGGGCAGGCTGGGCGACGGAGATTGACATGCGGATTGACATCGAGCGGATCATGCACAGGCTGGCAAACAAATACATGTCGTCAACGAAGCACTTGGTCGCGCTGTACTACCATACGACCCAAGTCGGCAAAAAGAAGCCGCCGCGAATATCGTTACGACCGACGTGTGGCGTTGGTATCAGCGCTATGGGTTGTACGTCCAGCAGGAACTTCAGTATGAGTTCGCGGAAGTGTTCCTAGAGACGCACACGTACCCGCCACCGGGGCTGTTTGAGCAACCAGTTGAGCATCCCAATCACGGGCGATTTACCTCCCCGTATCACTGGCGCGAGCAGTACAAGCACGGGAATACTGCTCCTGCCGAGGCGCTGCTGGAACAGTACCGGCACACGAAATGCGTTTCGGTTGCTCTGCGGGCGCAGTTGGAAGGAAAAACGTACCGCCAAGCGGCAATCGACAATGGATACAGTCCGGCATCGTTCCCGAAATACATGAAACGGGCGGCGAGGCTGCTCAGGGATGCCTATGCCGCGTGAGATAGAAATCGTCTTGGCTGGGGACGTAAACTCAGCCATTCTACAATTCTCGGCGAATAACTCACGGATGTGGACCCAAGAATCGATCCCCATTGAAGTGGATGAGATGCTCCGGTACTTCGGCGATCCACACCTCGGTTTCCCATGCGATATTCCGCATGTGCCGCCGAAACTCGACAAACGTTGGAAATGCTGTGACGAAGATTTTCCCCGCCGAGCAGTCTTTCAGCATGGCGTTCAGTTCAACGATGCGCTTGGGTGTCATGGGTCCATGCGAAGTGACCACTTCAATCAAATACAGCCACTTCTTTTCAGACAGATAGAGGATGATGTCCGGCAGTTTGTCATGCTCGGTGACTGGAATGCCAAGTTCGATGAGCGGTTGGGCGGCGATATACAGGTCTTTGTCAGTGGTATCCCCCAAATACAGCAGCAGTGCGCCCGACGCAAACTGAGGCGCGAACAACTGGATCACCTGCGCTTGGAGTTGATTATGCTCACCGGGCGAGAGCATGAGCGCCGAACCGTCGGGAAGTGTCACTGCTACGCCGACCGCCTGCCGCGAAGCGGCGTACAACGTGGTTAAACTTCCCTGTGTCGTCTTGAAGTGCTCAAGCGCATCGCTCCACTCCGCGATGCCATAGGTTCGCACCACCGCAAGCGCAGCTTCGGTGATCGCATAATGTGCCTTGGGGCTGTTGGTGGGCAGCGCAGGCGCATCGGGGTTGTAGTCCGCGATCCGCCCTTGCACAAACTGATGAAGTACCTGCCGCCGAAACGTTTCGCGTGTGTTGGGGGCGTAAGCACGACCATAGGCATCACGGATAAAGTTCATGATCCCTTTGGTCACGGTGAGGCTGCAGCGCTCAGCCGACGACCAGCGATCCTCTGGTTTCAATCCGCATAGGGCAATCAGCGTCAGTGCCGCCATCTCGTTGTGCTGGGCAGACGGCATTCCGAGGGCGGCAAGAATTTCTTGAGCTTCGACGATTTCAGGCATACAGACCTAACAATTCGGTGATGAAGGTATCAACAGGGGCATCTGAGTGAGCAGATAACCGTCCCAATTCAATGATCAATTCAAGCGGAGGCAGCGGCAGCGCGCGCAGTTCGGTCGCGCTCACCTGCGTGTTGCCGCTGAACCTACGAAAGTACGTATCCATTAGGCTGCTGTTGAGCAGTGCTGCCAACCCGCGCGTTTCCTCAGGCGATAAATCACCACCCGGTCGGTAAATGTAATTCAGGTGGTTCTCAATCCCGATAACCGGAGTGTCGAAATCGGCGAGGTACGGCGCAGCGGTCAACCGCTGACGCTCTTCTTTGGCGCTGAATCGGCGCAGTAGGACATAGTTTTTGTTCGGGAGCAGCAGTTTCTCCGCGCCATCCATTCGTATGTATTGTGATTTGTGCCGCACCGGCCACGCACAGCGCATCGGCTTGACATTCTGCATCCATAGCAGGGGCGCATGTGTAAACGGTACGTCGCCGTTCTCACTGACAAAGTCGGTTGCCCTGAAAGGAACGACGGGACCCGTCGAGATTTCCATGCCATAGGCACGCAAACTGCCTGACCACGCGCGCACGATCTCACCGATAGAATCGTCTTCATCTGTCAGAGAAAGATGCAGGATATTGTCCACTCCAAGCACTTCATCTGTTGATTTTCGCCGCTGCACAACCTGAGCGAAATCTGCGCTGCTGGCACTGGATGACAGAATCACGTCACTATCGCGGTCAGAACGCTCAGCTAACAGAATCAGGCTCTCTTGCAATACCTCATCGAATACATCGCGCCGTGACTCGAAAAGATGCGCCATGCGGGGACGCAACTTGCCGAAGAAGTATCCGCGAAAGCGGCTGAAGTATTGACCGGCGGCATAGCTGCGCGGCGTGATGAACATCGCATGTCCACCTGGACGGAGTAGCGCTGCGCTCACTGCCATGAACAGTGCGTAGATGTTCGGCTGTCCGTGAACAACGCGATCCGCCACTCGCGCACGGGGATCAGACTTCGACAGTTTGAAGTAGGGCGGATTGGCAATCACGGCATCAAACGGCTGCGACGTAGACCAGTAGAGCGCATCGGCATAGGTGAGGACAAAATCCTCTCGCAGAATCGTGTAAGCCAGAGAATATCCTCGTTTAGACATCCACTGCTGCGCGTAGCTCAAGCAACCATTGAGGTATTCCGCTAACTCGTCGTCAAGCTCGAAGGCTTCAAGCTCAATGTCACTGGTTGAGGATTCACAGACTGCACACGCTAGAATTCCCAATCCCGCACCCGGATCAAGCAGACGCGCAGGATTGCCAGACAGGGGAAGATTTTCAGCCATAAACCGCGCGGTCGCCAGTGGTGTGAAATACTGGCCTAACGCCTTGTTTGATCGCGTCCATGATAGATACCACTGCCCGATACGATGTGCATAAGCAGCAGGCAGTTCATCAGGAAACGGTTGTGGGAGATTAATCGCCATTGCTCTCAAACCCACTGTCATTGAACAGATTTGCTAAAGTCTCATTGTAGCCGAATTCGCCAGAAATCATAGAATCGTGAGTAGAGAGGACTGCATGAGGAGAAAGATCATGAGCAAATCCAAGACCCCCGCGCAAATCTACCAGATCAAAGTGACGCTGCGGGATAGCAAACCGCCCATCTGGCGGCGACTGCTGATTTCGAGCGAAACCACATTGACGACACTGCACGACATCATTCAAATCGCGATGGGTTGGGAGGACTCACACCTCCACGCTTTTGAAGTCGGGGAGGATCGCTACAGTGCACCGATGGAAGACCTGTTCGATGATTTGGATTTCAAGGATGAGCGCCGTATCAAGTTGAGCAAAATTGTGCCCGCTGAGGGATTCAAATTCGGCTACGAATACGACTTTGGGGATAGTTGGAATCATATCATCCTAGTCGAGAAGATACTCCCCGCTGATCCAGCACAGGTCGTTCCCGTTTGCATCAAGGGTAAGCGAGCCTGTCCGCCAGAGGATGTCCGTGGCGTGTGGGGATACGATACCTTTCTCGAAGCGAGCAAGGCCCCGGATCACCCCGAACACGATATGTACACGGAATGGGTTGGTGATGATTTCGACTCGGAGGTGTTTGATATGGATGCGATCAACGCGGCACTGCACGGCTTGAAGTAAGTGAGCGCCACCAGATGAAAAAGGTGAAAATAAACCGCAGCAATTTTGAGTTGTCATTCGAACTTGGCACCGACGAAACGACAGCGTATCTGGACACTGAAGGCGGCACTGTCGTATTGGTAGAAGATTACGCTGCACGTCGTCTAGAAAATTTAGATACTGATGAAGAGACGCTTGAAGGAATGGAGGCGGCAATACAAACGCACGCAGATCTGTCGGATTGGGAACGCGAGCAGATGTTGGCGGCAGCACGCATAGAATGGGACGATGCCAATCGATACCGCCCTATTCCCAAACAAGACTCACAGCAGGGCTATCGTGATATGCAGGAGTTCATCTGGTCGCTGGATGATGAGCGATTGCGTGAACTCCTTGAGGTGGCTATTCAAGGATCGGGGGCGTTCCGGCGTTTTAAGGACGTGCTGTACCGCTATCCAGAAGCCCAAGCTGAGTGGTTCAAGTTTCGAGATGAACGCCAGCATCAGCGGATGCGTGACTGGTTTGCACAAGAAGACATTGAACCTGAGTTTGATTAACTCACAATGTGTCTCTAATACGAACGCCTGTTCTACTGAAAATTTACATCGTGATTCTGGAATCTTCCAGCGCTCAACTGTAAGATTCCGGGTTTTTGACGATCCCACTTTGATATGCTGAGTTCATCGGTAAAACCCGGAGCAAACGATGAACCGGCAGCACGCCATTTCTCAACAACTGAATAGCACGACGAGGGTGAACATCGATGCACGATGAGTTGCGCGATACACCCCCGGCTACTGAAGAACGTATCAATCTGGTGGATGTGTGCCGCCAGATCATGCGGATTGTTGCGCGCTTGGAAGGAAATGCCTATACTGATTCTATTGAACGCCGAACCGAGGTGGTGGTACACCCCGATCCGGCTGACCCGGCGAGTGAGGTCAACACTGCGCAGGGCTAAGTCGCATTGTATCCTATGCGCCTTGCTCTTGCCGATCCATTCGCGGGAGCAGGGCGTTTTGTATTGGAGGCAAACGATGAAAAGGATAACTGAATCATGCCGCGTCCGTTGAAACGCCCTGAACAGCCGATTGATCCGTATAAGGCACAACCCTTGCCGTTGGGTCGCCCGGCAGCCGTCTACTACCGCCAGTCGTCCGAGGGGCAGATTGGCAACATCTCGACCACGCTCCAAACCATCGACATGATCGAACATCTGCTGGATCGTGGCTGGTTACGCGAGAATGTTCACATGATCGATGCTGATGCTGCCGTGAGTGGGACGAAAAAGATTCACGAGCGTAAAGGCATGACGCAACTCATGCAGATGATCGAAGCGGGGCAGATTGGTTTGGTCGCGGCGCAGGACGTGGATCGGTTCTTCCGCGATGTGACGATGATCGAAACCAACAAGTTCATCGAAGCGTGCCGGGCACACAACGTGCAGGTGATGACCCCGCGCATGGTTTATGACTTCGCCCACCCGGTGATGGGATCGTCGCATATCAAGATGTTCCGCGAGGAAGCGCAGCGCGCTGCTGACTACCTCGAATACCAGATCAGGGGGCGTTTGGTGAAGGCGCGGCACAGCCGCAGCGCGGGAGGTATGTGGTCGGGACGGAAGATTCTCCCCGGTTTCATGGCGGACTGCCGCGCTAAGGTGAATGAGCAGCGCAACCCCGACTTTCGCAAGTACAAGCGTTTCGATCTGTATGCTGATGTCGCGCTGCGCTATTTCGAGTTGTTCCGCGAGAACAACGGCAACCTGTTTCAGACGTGGCGGTTTATCGAACGCAACGGTCCGTATTTCCCCGATATTGCCGAGGGGATGGTGCCGGAGGGCTTCAAGGCGACGGATCATCTCGACCGTCGTTCGCTGGTCACGGGCAAGCTGACTCCGTCGCATACGGGTCTGGAATACATGCTGATCAATGTCGCGTATATCGGGCATTGGGTACATATGGGTGCGGTGGTGCAGTGGAACAACCACGAGCCGATCATCCCACTCGACCTGTTTATGTACGCCTACAACCGCCTGTCACCGACCGACTTTCACGGTGAGCCGAACCCGGATTATGTCCCGTATCGCCCATGGATTCGGCATGATAAGGCAGAACGCTGCGCCGAACCGCCGACCTATTCCGGGTTGATCTACACTGACGATTTGCCCGCCCATCCGCACAAGCGGCTGGCAGGCGTCTGGAATTCACATGCCGAGAAGTATGAGTACCTGCTCAGTGAGTATCCCTACCGCTCAACCGTATGGAAGCTGCGCGCGTTCATCCTCGATGGATTGATCGACGAGATGCTGCTGGAACGCTTGAAAGCGACGACGATTGACGAGTCAGCATGGGCAGCAGCGCTGGCGAGCTTCGAAAATGTCGATCAATCTGAGGTGCGGCGGCTGAAGGCAGCGATCCGGCAGGCAGAGACGGCGAAGGATAACATCATTGCCAGTCTGGGACTGCTCTCCAATGCCGAGATGGTCGCCCGCGCTCAAGCACACTTCGAGAAGGCGGATTACGAGATCACCAACTTGCGGACTGAACTCGCGCGGATTGAGTCGGGTAAACAGCGTTCGCGCTCCCTAGCCGAGGCACGTCCGGCGCTGGAGATGGTTATCACTCGGTGGGACGATGTGCCGAGCGAAGAAAAGCGGGCGCTGTTCGAGGCATTCGCCCACTACGTGAAGGTCAGCAAAATCAGCCGTCATACCAAACAGGCGGTGGTGTACTGGCGCGACGGCACAACCTCACGTCGCAGCACGACCCACAAGAGTCTCGGCTATTTCTGGGAAGAAGACGATTTGGAAAAGCTGCGGGCGATGGTCGAAGGGGATGTTGATCAATGGATTATCCTCCGCACCTTCCCTGATTATTCTTGGAAGGCACTGCAAGAACGCTATGCCTATAAGTACGGGAACGGACATTGGCGCAGCGCCTATGCGGGTAAGAAACCCTATGGACGGTATACGCACTGGCGTGGGACGGAAGAATTCAAAGCCGAACGCGCGAACCCGCCACAACTTGCGGCGAGTGGTGCATCCATTGGTGAAACATGAAATCTCTCATCCGCCTTGGCGCGGTGTTGATCAGTCTGCTGATCATGACAGGCACGGCAGCGGCGCAAACGACCGTCCCGGCTGCTTATCATCTTAATGGTGTGCAGCACATTTATCAGGATTGGAATAACTGCGGCCCGGCGACTCTGACCATGGGCCTAACCTATTTTGGTTACGAAGCCGATCAGTACCCGGCGGCACAGTGGTTGAAGCCGAACCCGGAAGACAAAAACGTCAGCCCGTGGCAGATCGCCGAATACGTCAACAATCACCTGCCCGGTACGACGCGCGCGCTCGTGCGGCAGGGCGGATCGCTGGATACGCTGCGTCAGCTTATCTCGAACGACTTCCCCGTGATGATTGAAGCGGGCTACGAACCCCCCGGCGAAAACCTCGGTTGGATGGGGCATTACCTGCTTGTGATCGGCTATGACGACGCCATCCAGACGATCACCACGCATGACAGCTATGAAGGCCCAAACCTCGGCTACAGCTACGATCACGTCAACACGTACTGGCGGCAGTTTAACAACCTGTACATCGTGCTCTACGACATCACCCGCGAGGCTGAAGTCATGGCGCTGCTCGGCGACGACGCCGACGAAACGGTGAACTGGCAGAACGCGCTCAATCTGGCGCGCGCCGAAGCCATCGCCAACGATCAGGATCCCTTCGCGTGGTTCAACATGGGCACGAGTTTCGCCGGGCTAGGCATGTATGTCGAAGCGTCCGTCGCCTATGATCAGGCGCGCAACGTCGGCGGCGGTCTGCCGTGGCGCATGAACTGGTATCAGTTCGGCATGTTGGAAGCGTATGTGCAGACGCAGCAGTACGACAAGGTGATCGCGCTGGCACAGGCTAATCTGAATGATGGCGGCGGGCAGTACGTCGAGGAGACATTCTATTACGGCGGGTTGGCGCGTTTGGGTTTGGGCGAAACCGATCGCGCGATCAGCAACTTCAATGGAGCGATCAGCTTCAACCCCAACTTCACCCCCGCCCGCGTCGCGCTGGAAGACCTCGGCGCGAGTTAACGCGCCAAGTAACAGAACAGATTAGGTAACGGAACATTCGCCCTGCCTAATCTGTTCTGGATCACAATAACTTCAAAATGCGCTGACCGATGTATGCTTCTGCCCCCTTACGGGTTTTGTAGGGTATCCGCCAACCAGTCATACATTGTCTGATGGGTGTAATGCAGATTGCCTAAGCCACAGTGATTATCTGCGCCATTCTGGCTGGTGAGCAGTTGGTAGCGCTTGGCAATGCTGAGTTTGTCCAAATATGCGACTGCCAGCTGACGCGGGATATCTCCCTCGCCTTCCCCCTGAACCACAAGGACTGGACATGTGATCTGAGCTTCGAGCCCGTAAGCGTTGAACGGCTTAATCACATCAAGATATTCAGCAAAGTTCGAGACTCCATTCGCCCAGAACATATACAGTTCGGCTGTTGCCCGGTGAATGGGGGTTTTCCCCATCATCCTGCGCCCCATCCAATTCACAAACGCGATGGGAAGCTTGTCTAGGGCGGCGAAAACGAGCTGTCCAACTGGGGCTGGCAGTTGACTGCGAATACCACCGATCATGTGATCAGAGAAACTAGGCATAATCGCATTGAAAGCGGCAGCCTTGATTCGCCGATCGTGGGCGATAGCTCTGACACCAAGATACCCGCCCAGACTATAGCCTAACAACCCTAGCTTCTCTGCATCAACTTCTGAACGCGACACGGCATAATCGATCACTGCCCGGATCGGGACTTCGTAGTCCGGGCGGAAGGGCAGTTCAGGGTGGCGCAGCAGCAAACCGCGCTGTCCTGGACCATGAAACACCAGGACGTTCAAGCCGCGCTCTAGCGCCACTGGAACACCGGCCATCAGGTAGGCTTCCTCACCATAGGCATCACCACCACCCACCACAATGATCGTTGGCGCGGGTTGGCGGTTGTCGGAGACGGAGAAGAGAAACCCCGGCAACGTCACCCCTTCTTCATAGGGAATCTCGACCGCTTCGAAGGCTGGCTCGAACAGTTTCCCTGCCGCCATAAAGCAGTTCAGACCATTTTGATAGAGCCGCCGATGTTCATCTGTGCCGGGGGGAAGAAAATAGAATTCGGCAGCACGATAGTAGTTGTAGGCACACAGGTAGCTAAAGCGCGCCGATGACTTATACCCTGCCTCCAGTTCAGCCTGAGCACGTTCTGCGGTCTGCGCTGCCAGTTCTGACCACGTCTGAACCCAAACTTCGACCGTCTCCCCACCACGGCGAATCTGGTCAATCGCATACAGACATTCTCCGATAGAGGCGGCGTCGTACTGCTGGTAGCCCAGGGTGCGGATGTATTGGTAGTCAATCAGCGAGTTCTTGGAAAGCCCCATGTGAAGAATGCCGGTGCGTGTCCCCGAAGCCGACATGTTCAAGTCCTTTACACGGTTGAAGCATCAACCCATTTCTCGACATTGAGTAGATTATCTTCTACATTGTAGATATTGTTGGCGTATCGAGTTCAGGGATCAAGAACCAAAGCGACGGCGTTTGTAGACTAACTTAGATATGGGGGATATCTGTAGATGAACAAGAGCAGCAAGTCAGAGGATTTGCGCGTGCGCCGCACCCGTAAACTGGTTTGGGAAGCGCTGATGGAATTAATTTTGGAGCGCGATTTTGACTTCGTTACAGTGAACGATATCTGTGAACGGGCAATGGTGCATCGCACCACCTTTTACAATCACTTCCAAGATAAGTTTGACTTGCTTGCCAGCGGTATGGCCACCATGTATGAAGAATTCACAACCGAGCTGGCATCTCCGCTTGAGGCTTACGAACGCCTCGATCCGGATCACCCGCCGGCTTACTTTGTCCAGCTATTTCAGCACATTTTGGATAACAAATTGTTCTATACGGCGATGCTAACGGGCAGAGGGGTGAATCCGTTTCGTGAACGTTTACTGTCTTACTTAACCCAAGTATCCTTACAGCGTCTCAAGTATGTTCAGAGCAAACTAGGGTCAGCGCGGATTCCTCTGGAGATGACTGCGTGTTTTTACGCGGGAGCCATTATCAGTACAGCGACATGGTGGGCAAACGAAGGTTTTCGCGAAACACCGACACAGATCTCGCATCACCTAATACATCTGATTTCCTATGGAACTACTGGGTTATTCAAGAGTGTCGGGCAAACGCCCGTAACTGAAATTCCACTCATTCAGGAGGACAGTGAGACTGATCTGCGATCCGCGCAGCATCCACCGCAGGGACATTTCTGAGTTCGAGATTTGGGGCGTGAACAGTTTACAGTTCACAGTAAAAACAGCTTTTGACTGTCCACTGTGAACTGTCGACTGTGAACTCTCTTTATTCTTCGAAGGCTTCGTCGTCGAGCAGGCGCTGCGGTGTCGGTGCGCCGTTGCCATCTTCAGCCCGGCGTGGACTGCGCGCAGGCGGAGCAGCTGGCGCTTCCACGGGCACAGCTGCGGCGCGGCGCACATCGGCGGGAGCGGCGGGCAGACCATAGCGTTCGCGGATGGCGGCTTCAATTTCGTCGCGGACCGCCAGATTTTCCAGCAGGAACTGCTTGGCGTTCTCACGCCCCTGACCGAGCAGGCCGTCATTATAGCGATAGAATGCGCCGCGCTTCTCGACGATGTTCAGGTCGGTGGCGAGGTCGAGCACTTCGCCGCTCTTGCTGATGCCGCCTTCGAGGAACATGATGTCAAATTCGGCTTCACGGAAGGGCGGCGCGACCTTGTTCTTGGTCACGCGCACGCGGGTGCGGTTGCCGACGACTTCGCCGCCGCCTGCCTTGATCGATTCGAGCTTACGCACATCAAGGCGCACGCTGGCGTAAAACTTCAGCGCGCGGCCACCCGGCTGGGTTTCGGGGCTGCCGTACATCACGCCGATCTTTTCGCGGATCTGATTCGTGAACAGCACGGAGACATTCGACTGCTTGATCGCGCCGGAGAGCTTGCGCAGCGCCTGACTCATCAAGCGAGCTTGCACGCCGACGTGACTCTCGCCCATCTCGCCTTCAATTTCGACGCGCGGCACGAGCGCGGCCACGCTGTCCAGCACCACGACGTCGAGCGCGCCGGAACGCACCAGCGTCTCTGTGATTTCGAGCGCCTGTTCCGCCGTATCGGGCTGCGAAATGTAGAGCGTATCGACGTTCACGCCAATGCGCGCCGCATAGTGCGGGTCAAGCGCGTGTTCCATGTCGACAAACGCGCAAATGCCGCCGCGCTTCTGCGCTTCGGCGACCACGTGTAAGCACAACGTCGTTTTGCCCGAACTTTCCGGGCCGTAAATTTCTGTCACACGCCCGCGCGGAATACCGCCGACGCCGAGCGCAATATCTACGGTGAGCGAACCGCTGGGGATAACATCGACCACCATGTGCGACGCATCGCCGAGGCGTACGACCGTACCATCACCGAAGCGTTTCGTGAGTTCGTTGACCGCTGCATCCAGCGCTTTCAGACGACCCTCATCGCCTATCGCGAGCTGACTGACTTCCTCGCCTGAACCTTTTGGCTCTTTTGCTGGTCTTTTTGCCACGTCCCCCAACCCCTTTAAGCACGATTAAACCGTGTCATCCATTATAGCGGTGTTTACCAAAAGCCAGATCAGGATAGCATATTTGTTCTAAAAATGCAACTCCGGAATAGGTATTTTTCCCCGTAGATCGGGCAGACTTAATGATTGTATGAGCTTTCAAACGATCATCCCGTATAATAAAGGCAGCCCCGAACCACGGTGACGTGGGCGGGAACTGACCGCTTGCCTACACGATTTGGTAAACCACGTATGCGCCGACTACTTCTTGTGATCGTCGTCCTGCTCCTCGTCAGCACGGCTGTGTTGGCGCAAGAGACGACCTATGTTGTTCAGCCGGGCGATACGCTCGGACGCATTGCCACGCGCTTTGGCGTCACCGCGAATGCCATTGCCACGGCCAATAACCTGCCAACCGTGGATTTGATCTACGTGGGGCAAATTCTCGTCATCCCCGGCGTCGAACCGACGCCTGCGCCCACCCGCGCGGCCACGGTTGCGCCGACCAGCACCCCCGCCCCGGCAGTAGATACGGCGGGCGAGTCGCCGGAGAGCACCGCCGAAGCGCCCGAAGCCACGCTGGAAGTCGTCATCCCGCCAGAAGTCACCGCTGACCCGGCCATGCCGCAGATCAACTTCCAATTGGGCGGCGAAGTCCTCAGCTTTGCCTACCCCGAACTGATGCGCCGCGCGTCGATGACGTGGGCGAGCAGCGCTGTCCATTGGACGCAGGGCGCGGGCATGGAGATCGCGCAGGGCGCCATCGATGCGGCGCGCGCCAACGATTTCCGCATTTTGCTCACCGTGCAGGGTGATCCCACCGAATGGGCCGCAAATCCCGAAGCCTACAACGCCGCTTTCGCGGGGTTTCTGGCGCAGGTCGCCGCGCTCAGCCCGGATGCCATTCAAGTGTGGAATAATCAAAACATGGAGAGCGGTTGGGCGGACGACCGTGTAAGCGCCGCCGCCTACACCGACCTGCTGCGCCTTGCCTACAGCGCGATCAAGACGGCCAATCCCGCCGTCACGGTGATCAGCGGGGCGCCCGTGCCGACGCCCCTGTTCGCCTCATGCCTGCCGAGCGGCTGCGAAGATGGCGCCTATATGCGGCAGATGGCCGACGCGGGCGCGGCGAACTACGCCGACTGCATCGGCGTGCAGTATACGCAGGGCGCGCTGGCTCCGTATGTCAACACGGGTGACCGCCGCAGCCTGCCGGATCATCACAGCTACTACTTCACGCCCCTGCTCGATACAGTCGCGGGGATCTTCCCCGACAAGCCGCTGTGCATCACGCGCATCGGCTACCTGACGAGCGCTGGACTGCCTACCCTCCCCACCGCTTACGAGTGGGCGACCAATACGTCGCTGAGCGAACAAGCGGAATGGCTGGCCCAGGCCGCGCTCCAAGCCCGCAATGATGGTCGCGTGCAGTTGTTCATCGTGTGGAATGTCGATTCGACGGTCTACGGCGATAATCCCGAAGCTGGCTATGCCATCGTCCGCAGTGACGGCGAATGCATCGCCTGTATCGCGCTCAACGCGGCGATGCGGACGCAGTAGACGAATTCACCCGAAGAACACACGCCAAACAGGGGGCGTTTCGTAGGGACGAGGCATGCCTCGTCCTAATTTCTAGAGAAGGATACAGAGGACAAGGCATGAAGTCATTTCAGAATCGGCAGTTTGTCTAACCTCACCCCTAAATCCCCTCTCCCAAGGGCGAGGGGACTTAAAAACCCTGCCTGTCTCCCCTCTCCTCTAGGAGAGGGGTTGGGGGTGAGGTTCAGCATCTTCACCAATTGTGAAATACGCTTATGCCTCGTCCCTACAAAACCTCTCTTATAAGAATAACTCTGCGCTTTTTGACGCCTTCTACATGGGGTCCGCCGTTGCTGACCCCACCCCCCGCCCCTCCCCGAATTCAGGTAGGGGAGACAGATAACGCCGCGCTCCATCGACTGCGTTTCGTTGGGATACGCAGACCGTCAGGTGTCAGCCTGCAGCCGATGCGCGAATCTTCGCGACCACATCGCGCATCAGCGCCGTGAACGTGTCGAGCGCGGCGGCGGTCGCCAGCGCGGCAAGCGGCAGCGTCGGGCGGCGGTCGGCGCGCGACGGCTCGATCGGCGTGGTGCTCAGGCGATTGAGCGCGTCCAGCACCGCCAGTCGTTCAACCGCTTGATCGTAGGGCGGAAAGGGCATCAGGTACTGGAGCGGCACTTCGACGGCGGGCTGCTTGCTGAACGAGCGCACCGAAAACACGACCACGCCGCCCGCGCCCACCCAGATGTGCGCGTGAAAGGCGGGTTCGCTGCGCCCGCTGAAGGTCAGGCTGTCGGTGTTGTCCTTCGCCCAGTCGAACAGGCTGCGGGCGATGCGCGCGTTTTCGACCCCGTTGGGCAATTGCTCCATGTACTTGAAGTAATTGAGCGAATTCGGCGTCGGCGCCAGCTTGATCGCCTCGCGCCCGGTGGGCGGAGGCGGCGGCTGGTGAAACTGGATTTTGCCGAGCGCCGCGATCAACCGCTTGAAGGCCGGTTCGTGCCGCTTGCGGAAGTCAGTGAACTGGCGGTTGATGAGCGCAATGGGGAGCGGCGCATCGTCGAGCCGGGCGATCAGCAGCGGCTTATGTAAATCGAGCGCCAGCAGAATTTCCCGCTCCACCCACTCGGAGTCACGCGCGGGCTTGGACATGACCACGATCAGCGCGCCGCACTCCGTCACCGCTTTTTCGATCTCGCGCGCCCACGACGAGCCGTCGGGGATGGCTTCGACATCCACCCACGGGCGATACCCCGCGTCCGTCAGGGCATCCGCCAGTTTGAGCGCGAAATCGCGATCCTGCGAACTGTGGCTGATGAAGATACTCGGTTGGTGTGGCTTTTCCGTCATGTCAGTCTGCTTTCAGCGCGTGTTTGGTGTGATAATAAGCGGCGTCGAGACGCCGGAGATCGATGTCTTCCTTCAAACTAGCTCGGCATTCGCGCCACACAGCTTCAGTATACGGCAGGATCACCGCGCGGTGTTCCTCCAGCACGCATTCGCCGATCACAGTGAACAAGTTAAGCAGGTGCATGACAACGGCCAGATCGTGAGCGGCGTAATGACGGATTTCGTCAAAGGCGCGATAAAAGGCGTTTTCGAACGAGACCACCCCCATGACCATCCGCAAGTTTCCGGCAGCATCATAGCGGCGAGCGGAGGGCAGCGGTCGATTGCCCAGCTTGCACAAGCCTTCGCCAAGCCGATCCAGACACATCTGCGCTGTATACGGATCATTGACGGCGGGTGACATCGCGCGCGTGGCAATCGATACCAGTTGATCGATCAAAAACTCGACGTCCTGTGCCGGGGTGCGGCGGTTGCCCACGATATACGTCGCTTGAATCGCCGCAGTGAGTTCTTCCGTCGCTCGTTCCAGCGGGTACACCACGCCCAAAACACTCCCCGCGTTCACAAACTGACCGGGGCGATAACGCAACTCCAACAGAATATCGTGTTTCTCCGTGAGGTCAAACAAGGCCTCGGTATCGACATAGTCGACGTAACCCGTATACGAACTGCGAACTAGCTGAGACTGGTCGCGAAAGTTTGCGGGCAGGTCACTTTCCGGGATGTGCAAGCGGCTCGCGCTCGTTCCCACGGCTTGGGGAAAGACATCTTCAATCGTGGCGAGCAGTGTATCGCTGATGTTGGCCAGAATTTCGGTCGACTGAATCGACATGGAAACATGATGGATGAAATAGATGAGGATGGCGAGGCTGGCCAGCGCGAAACCAAAGCCGACGAGGCTGGAAATGTGCGGGATGAAAAAGCCTTCGGTCACGCTGCCGCGAATGGTGCGCAGTATGAGCAGGGAATAGATGAAGGTCGCGGTGAACGTGCCGAGCGTAAACTGATTACCACGATCGCGCATGAAGTTGGTCACAATCAACGGGCCATACTGCTGCGAGGTCAGCGTAAGCACCACCATCGTCAGCGAAAAGACGACACCGATCACCGTCATGACGGCGCTGGCGATGGTCGAAAAGATCAGGCGAGCGCTGTCGGGCACATTCTGAAAGAGCCACGATGTATAGCGGGTGAACTCCGCCCCATAGCGCACATCGAGATTGACCGTGACGAGAAAGACGGCAAACGCGGTCACGGCCATCAGGGTTGGGATAAACCAATAGCTGGCGCGGAGCGTATCCCACGCGGCATACAGGCGATTCTTCATCGGCATCCTCTGGTATTCAAGCGAACAATCTTGTAGTACCATAATGCGAGCGCGGCTTTTAATTCTAGATGAAATCTATGTCCGTGGAAAACCTCACCGGGCGCTCGCTCGGACAATATCACCTGCAAGAGCTGCTCGGCGTTGGCGGCATGGGGGCGGTGTACCGCGCCCATCAATCTGCGCTCGGTCGGGATGTCGCCGTCAAAGTGCTGCCGGGCGAACTGGCGCAGGAACGGGGCTACATTGACCGCTTCAAGCGGGAAGCGCATATCGCCGCCTCCTTGGAGCACCCGCACATCGTCCCCATCTACGATTATGGCACACAGGACGGCATCGCCTATGTCGTGATGCGCCTGCTCAACGATGGCACGCTGGCGCAGCGCCTGTATGTGCGGCGCATGCGGGGGGAAACGCTGCCCGCGCTCTCCGAAACCGCCGATTTACTGCGCATTCTGGCAGGCGCGCTCGATTATGCGCATCGCAAAGGCGTTGTGCATCGTGACATCAAGCCCGGCAACATCATGTTCGACGACGGTACGCCGTACATCGTGGACTTTGGCATCGCGCGGCTGCTCAACGAGGCGGCGCTCACCGGGCAGCAGCAGGTGTTCGGCACGCCGATGTACATGCCGCCGGAACAGTGGCGTGACGAAGAACTCACGCCGGAAACCGACCAGTACGCGCTGGCTTCGGTGCTCTATACGATGATCACCGGGCAGCCGCTGTTCCCGACCGCGCAGCCGCAGCAGTTAGTCTTCCACCACCTGAACGATACTCCGGTCCCGCCCACAACCGTTCGTCCCGATCTGCCGCCCGCCGTGTCTGATGTGCTGGCGCGGGCACTGGCCAAACGACCCGGCGAGCGCTTCCTGACGGTGACAACATTCGCGCAAGCCTTCGGCGCGGCAGTGGCCGGCAAAGAGACGGCGACCACCGGCTTTTTCACCTTCCCACTGACGGATGATCTCCCGGTGGAAAGTGACTCTGTAAATGTCTCGCAGCGCGTGCCCCAAGCGCCCGAGGCGGCGAGTCCCCCGCCCGCGCCAATCCCAGCGCCGAATGCGCCGCCGCTGTCGACAATCAAATCGGTGCCGCGCGTCGAAGAGCCGCTGCCTGCGGCGCCCCGCGCCCAGCCCGTCACGCCGAGTGTGCCGCCCCCGCCGCGCCCCACGCCCGCCTATGTGCCGCCGCCCGCGCGTCCGGCTCCCGCCCTGCAAAGGTCGTCGACGCTGCGCTCGCTGGTGATCGGCTGCGGCGTCGGATTGTTTCTGTTGGCGCTGGTGGTCGGCGCGGGGCTGCTGCTCGCGGGCAATCAACTGCTCAACTTCCTGCAATCCGAGGCACAGGTGACGACCGCGACCGCGACCGTTCAACCCGGCGTCAGTGAGCCGACCACCCTGCCCGACACACAGGCTACGCCGATCACGCCCGTGGCCGCCGACCCCGTGCAGGTCACGCCCGGTCGCCTGCCCGATCAACTGCCTGCGCCGGAAGACGTGGTGATGTCCCAAACGGCGGTGCTGACGCACAGCTCCGGCACGGTGCGCGCGCTCGACTTCAGCCCGCGCGGTGGCACGCTGGCGACCGGCGGCGGCGATACCTTCGTCCACTTATGGGACACCACCAGCAATACGCAAATGGGCACGTTCAGCACGGGCGGCGTCATCAACGATGTGCGCTACAACCGCGACGGTTCACGCATTGCCGCTTCCAGCGAAGCGGGGACGGTCACGCTGTACGATGTGGATGGCGGCGCGGTGATTGCGACGTGGTCGGCGCACAGCGTCCCCGTGCGCGGCGTAGCCTTCAGCCCGGACGGATCACGCTTGGTCACGACGAGCGAAGACCAGACGGCGTTGGTGTGGGATGTGGCGGCGCAAGCGCAGGTGCTCCGGCTGACCGGGCACAACGGTCATGTGCTGGATGCCGACTACAGCCCGGACGGATCACTCATCGTCACCGGTGGGCGGGATGGTACGGTGCGCTTGTGGGATGCCGCCTCCGGCAGCAGTTGCAAGGTTATGAACGGCCATACCGACGAGGTGCGCAGCGTCTCGTTCAGCCCGGACGGCTCGCTGATCGCCTCCGGTTCCGCCGATGGCACGATCCGCCTGTGGGATGCCGCCTCAGGCGCAGCGCTCACCACCTTGGGCGCGGCCAGCAACTGGATCTGGTCGGTGGAGTTCAGTCCGGATGGATCGCTGTTGGCAGCAGGTGATCGCAACAACACCGCCACCGTGTGGGACGCGACCAGCGGCACGCTCATCGCTACGCTGACCGGACACACGGGCTGGGTGATCGCCGTCGATTTCAGTCCGGATGGCGCGCTGCTCGCCACCGGGAGCGGCGACGGCACGGCGCGCCTATGGAGTACGTCGTCAGGCTGATTATTTCTCGCGCAGATACACAAACCAGTAGATCGCGCCGACCATCACCACGCCGCCGATGATGTTGCCAATCGTCACCGGGATCATGTTGTTGAAGAAGCCCGTCAGCGTGAGCGCATCGAGATTCAGCCCGGTGCTGGCGGCGAATTCCGGATCGAACGTCTTGATCAGCAGGGCGCTCGGGATGAAGTACATGTTGGCGACGCTGTGCTCAAAGCCTGCCGCGCCGAACGCCGTGATCGGAAACAAAATCGCCATGATTTTATCGGTCGTCGTACGCCCGCCGAGCGTCAGCCAGATGGCCATACACACCAGCGCATTGCACAGAATGCCGAGCGCCAGCGCCTGCCCGAATTCAAGCTGCGCTTTGTTGTTGGCAATCGTCAGCGCCGTCTGCCCGATGATGCCGCTGCCGAAGCGGTATTCACGTCCCACATAGACGATCACCGCCGTGATCAGCGACCCAATCAGGTTGCCGATATAGACCAGCGTCCAGTTGCGGAGCAGCGCGGCGGTGTTCACCTTGCGGCTCGCCCAGGCGATCACGATCAGCACATTGCCCGTGAACAGTTCCGCGCCCGCCAGCACGACGAGAATCAGCCCGAGGCAGAACACCAGCCCGAACAGCAACCGGGTGATGCCATAGGGGATCATGCCGCTGGCTCCGGCGACGGCGATGGTGGCGAACAATGCGCCCGACGAGACGAAACCGCCCGCCATCATGGACTGGACGAGCGTGCTCGTGATGCTCATGTGCGCTTTGCGGACGCCCATTGCGGCGGCTTTGGTGGCAACTTCGGTGGGGGGCAGCATATCGACGGGGAGTTGGGTGTCTGACATAAGAATTGCGCTTCTCTCTAATGAATATTCTATCCGTCTGATTGTCGCGCAAATATCGATGATCGGGGGATGAAGATTGTCACGCGCCATCTAGTGAATAGCTCAGTATCAGCGTTATTTGGATGGCATGCGACGGGCTGACGGCTGACACCGCCCAGCGCGAGTCGGGAAGTGTGCTATAGTCATCTCATCTGTCATACACACCTGTGAGAGATCTGCGGTGCATCATCATCACCATCAGGCGCGGCAGGCGCGCCGACTGCTGGATCGGGGTTATGCGACGCCCATCACGATTGACCACTTAAGCTCGGAAGTCGCGCTCTCGCCGTTCTATCTGATCCGGCTGTTTCGCCGCGTCTACAAGCAGACGCCGCATCAATACCTCATTCAGGTACGCATGGCGAAAGCCAAAGAGCTGTTGAGCAGTTCGGATCTCAGCATCACCGACATTTGCGCGGAAGTCGGTTTTGAAAGTCTCGGCTCGTTCTGCACATTGTTTCGCCGCGTCGTGGGCTTGTCGCCGAGCGCCTACCGCCGCAGCCGCCAGCCCACCCAGCATGCCGCTTACATCCCCCTGTGCGCCGCCGTCCAACACCAGATTCCGGACACGCTCGACCCGTAAAACAGAGCAATTTTCGAGAAGCCTGTTTAGCACAGATGTTTTATCATTTAGCTATTGCTGATGAAGGAGACACTCCATGATCAAGCGACTGGCGGTCACCACGCTGTGGGTCACAGATCAGAACGAAGCCCTCCGCTTCTATGTCGAAAAGCTCGGCTTTGAAATTCGCGCGGATGTCACCGTGGGCAACTTTCGCTGGATCAGCGTGGGCGCGCCCGATCAACCTGAGCTGGAAATCGGCCTGACTGCGCTCAAGACCGGCGGCGGTCTCAGCGACGCGGATGTGGCGGTGCTGACGCCGCTGGTGGCAGCGGGGCAGCTCGGTCACTGCGTGTGGAAGACGGACGACTGCCACACGGCCTATGCGACGCTCACGGCGAAAGGCGTGGAATTTCTGCAGCCCCCCGCCGACCGTCCGTATGGCCGGATCGAGGCGATCTTCAAAGACCCCAGCGGCAATGTCATGGTGCTCTCACAAGACAAGAGGAGCTAAACGATGAAAAAGGCAGACGGATTTACCGCCGAAGAAAAGGCGGCCATGAAGGAACGCGCGAAGGAGATGAAGGCGGAAGCTCGCGCGAATCAGGATCGGCAAGCCGGGGAAAATGATCTACTGGCGAAGATCGCCGAGATGGAGGAACCGGATCGGGGCATGGCGACGCGCATCCACGAGATCGTCAAAGCTGTCGCGCCCGAACTCATGCCGAAAACGTGGTACGGGATGCCCGCCTATGCCAAGGATGGCAAAGTGCTGTGCTTCTTCCAGACGGCGCAGAAGTTCGGCGCGCGCTACGCGACTTTTGGTTTCAACGATGTTGCGAACCTGGACGACGGGAACATGTGGCCGACCTCGTTCGCGCTCAAAGCGCTGACGGACGCCGAAGCGGCCAAGATCACTGAATTGGTCAAGCGGGCAGTGCGCTAAGGGGAAAACGACCCCACCCCCCCGCCCCTCCCCGAATTCAGGGGGAGCAAACATCCTCCGCCAAGCCAAGTTGGTTTCCGTAGGGACGCGATACAGAGGGTGTCTATCATGCTCAGAAATACCTCTACAAGCGGTGCTTTTGTAGGGACAAGGCATGCCTTGTCCTCTCTTCCCAGCTCCAAAAATAAGGACGAGGCATGCCTCGTCCCTACGATAAAGTCCTTATTGGGCGGAGACCTTCTACATCGCGTCCGCCGTTTCCGACCCCACCCCCGTCTTCTCCCCGAATTCGGGGGGAGGGGAGCCAGCAAACTCACCCCCAACCCCTCTCCCCGTTTGTGTGAGAGAGGGGTTGGGGATGAGGGGTATATTCGCTACCGCGTGACGATGGTCACAGTCGCGCTCGGTAGACGCGGCGTGCTCGCTGTCACCGTGATCGTGCCGGGGCTGGTGTGCGCGCGGACATACATGGCGCCCTGCCCACCCACCAGCGGGAACGGATTCTCGCCCACGAGATTGCCCGCGCCTTCCAGTGTGAAGTTGATCGGCATAATGGCGTAAGGCAGACGATTACCGTACTTGTCCGTCACCTTGAAAACCAACCGCGTCATATCCGCGCCATCCGCATCTAACTCCGTATCATCCGCTTCCAACACCAACTGCACCGGCAGGCTGTTCGCCTCGATCCACTGTTCAGCAGCGGGTTTCCCGTCGATCAAGCCGACGAGGTGCAGGTCAAAATAGTTCTCGCCCCAATGGGTCATGTTGTGCGCCAGCCCCTTGACCACGAACGGCGCATGCGGGATGCTCGGGTAGGTCTCGCGGTCGGGCTGGAAGCGACCATACAGCTTGTCGCCGAGATAGACTTCCAGTTCTTCGCAGTTCGAGAACACCACCAGCGGATCGTTACCATTGGCAGCACGGTCACCGGGGGTCCAGAAAGTCGCGGCGCGCACGAGCGGACGGACCTTCGGGTCGATCTGGCTTTCGTAGACGTAAGCGGCGAATTTGGGCAGGCGGAAGATATCCATCACGCCGTGATAGCACATGCGGTCGCCGGAGCCGAACTCCTTGTGCGTGTTGTAGTCGAACGCGCACCAGCCAATCGCACCCGTGACGTTGGGCATGCCGAACTGCTTATCCTGCACGCGCAGATGCCGCAGCGCATGTTCGACCTGCCGCTCTTCGTTGTCGAACGTTTTAGTCGAGAACATGTGCCCGTTGTGCTCGGTGACGAGGTGCGGCGTGTGCGAGGGTTCGACCACGGTATTCGAGAAGTCGTTGTAGGTGAACACGTCTTCGAGGAACTGGCTGGTCAGGAAGTAGCGGATGCCGCCCGTCTGCCGCGTCGGGTCGAGCTTGTGCGCGAGGGCGTTGGTCGCCGTGTAGAGCGCTTCATCGTCCCATGATTCGTTGATGCGCACGCCCCACAGCACAATCGACGGGTGATTGCGGTCGCGCATGATCATCGCTTCCACGTCGCGCAGCACGATGCCTTTCCAGTCCTCGTCGCCGATGAACTGCCAACCGGGGATTTCTTCCAGCACCAGCAAACCGAGCTGATCGCACGCGTCGATGAAGTGCGGCGACTGCGGGTAGTGCGACGTACGCACGATGTTCACGCCGAGGTCGTACTTGAGGATTTCGGCGTCGCGGCATTGCAAGCGCTGCGGAGCCGCCGCGCCGATGTACGGGTACATCTGGTGGCGGTTCAGGCCGATCAGCTTGATCTTGCTGCCATTCAGATAGAAGCCATCATCCTTGAAGATCGCCTCGCGGAAGCCGAAGCGTGTGGTGTACGTGTCGATCAGGCCGGAGTCGGCGGTGACTTCGATTTCCAGCGTGTACAGCTTGGGATCATCCAGCGACCACAGGTGAATGCCGGACAGGTTGTCGAAGTGAAGTGTCGTCGTCAGCGTGCCGTCCGGCGGGACGAGCGCGGTCACTTCCTGCGTGACAGCGTTGGCGCTGCCGCGCTGCAAATAGGGATGCAGCGTCGCGCGGATGCTCACGGCGCGATCGAAGCGGTTGGCGTTGCGCAAGCGCACGTCTGCGCTCAGCTTCGGCGCGGTCAGCACGTCACTGGTGCGCGTGAAAACGTTTTCCACATGCACGTTATCGACGATGACGAGCCGCACATCGCGGTAGATGCCGCTAAACGTCAGATAGTCGACCACGTAGCCGAACGGCGGAATATCGGCGCGTTCGCTCGAATCGAGTTCGACTTGCAGCAGGTTTTCGCCGCCGCGCAGGTGCTCGGTCAGGTCGAAGCTGAACGGCGTGTAGCCGCCCTCGTTGATGCCCACCTGCACGCCGTTGATCGAGACGGTCGCGGCGATCATCGCGGCGTCAAACTCGATGAACACGCGGCGGCCTTTGGCGGGTTCCGGCATGGTGAAGCGCTTGCGGTAGGTCGAAATGAAGCCGTACTCGGACGGATCAAAGTTGCGGTGCGGTAGTTCGACCGTCGTGTGTGGCAGCGTCACGGTCTTAAAGCGGTCGTCAGGCGTGCGCGCGTCGAGCGGTTCGGGCGCGAACAGCCATTGATCGTTAAACGGGAGTATCGTTCGCATGGAAAACGCCTTTTATCCTATGAAAAGATGATTGAACCACAGAGAACACAGAGAACACAGAGAAATCAATACTCAATGCTGTCGTAGCGACAAGGCATACCGGTGTTTGAAAACCCTCACCCCCAGCCCCTCTCCCACGCAAGCGGGGAGAGGGAAGGTGTTGCGTGCAGTGTTTGCTCCCCTCCCTGAATTCGGGGAGGGGCCGGGGGTGGGGTCGGAAACCCCATGCCTTGTCCCTACAAACATTCCACAGAGCCAATCGAGAGCACGCTGTTTTGAGATAACTCCTCCGTGTTCTCTGTGGTTGATGTGTTTTACGCTTTGACAAACCACGCGCATGAGCGCGGCGCGATCTGCGCGGTGAGCTGATCGCCGCTGACCGTGGCGGGCGTGCCGTTGAGCACATCCGTCCACGCGCCGCCGCCGACCGTGAGCGCGACGGTCGCCGCCGCGTCGCTGGCGTTGAACGCGCAGTAGACCGTCTCGCCTTGATAGGTGCGGGCGAAGGCGTACACGCGCTGCGCATCGTCGATCACCAGCGCTTCAAAGTCGCCATAGCGCAGCGGCGCAAGATCCCGCCGCGTGTGAATCGCGTGCTTAAAGTCGCCGATCAATTCGTGGTTGAGGTTATCCCACGGCATGCAGCGTCGGCCATCTTCCGCGTAATCGCCTTCCAGACCCGTCTCGCCCCCGTAGTAGATCATCGGCGCGCCGGGATAGCTCAACTGGAAGGCCAGCACCTGCTTGACGCGGCGCACATCCCCGCCCGCCACCGTCAGAATCCGGTTGCTGTCGTGCGAATCGACCTGATTCATCTGCGCTTTGAGCGCGGGCGGCGGCGTGTCGCGGCGCAGCACAGCGAGGCGATCATCGACTTCCGAAGGCGTGAGCATGTCTTCCGCGAGGAAGCCGCGCGCCGCCCAGGTGAAGCGATAGTTCATGGTCGCGTTGAACGTGTCGCCGAGCAGATAATGCGTCGAATCCAGCCACAGCTCAGAGACGGTGTACGCGCCGGGGCGCGTCTGCTCCACGCGCTTGCGGAAGCGCCGCCAGAACTCGTCGCTGTTGTCGAAGGCCACATCGCAGCGCCAGCCGTCGATGCCTTCACGCAGCCAGTAGGCGGTCACGCCGTCTTTGCCGCAGAAGAACTCTTCGACTTCCGGGCATTCGACAAATTCCGGCATGAAGCCGAGGCCGATCCAACCGCGGTACTTGGTCGGATGCTCTTCAAAGTCGAACCAACGGTAGTAGGGCGACTGCTTCGAGGCATACGCGCCGCCACCGAACTTGTCGGTGATGTCAAAGTACAGGCTGTCCGACGAGCAGTGATTGAACACCGCGTCGAGCACGATTTTGAGGTCGCGCCCGTGCGCCTCGCTGAGCAGTTCGCGGAAGTCGTCCAGCGTGCCGAGCATCGGGTCGATCTTGAAGTAGTCGATGGCATCGTAGCGGTGATTGGTGGGTGCGTCGAAGATCGGCGTGAAGTAGATCGTGTCGATGCCCAATTCAGCGATGTAGTCGAGCTTCTGGATCACACCGCGCAGGTCGCCGCCGTAGAAATCGCGTCCGAGCGGCGGATGCTCCGGGCGGTCGCCCCACTGGTGAAAATGCGGCTCGTGCCCGTACACGCCTTTCATCAGGTGATCGGTCGACGGGTCGCCGTTGGCAAAGCGATCCGGGAAAATCTGGTAAATGACCATGCCCTGCGTCCAATCGGCGGGCATGGCGAGCGGGTCATAGACCGCGATTTTGAACGGGAGCTGCGTCCATTCGCCGTAGATCGCCGTGTTGCGCCCTTCGATCTGGCGGATTTCCAGCAGGGGTGGCGTCGGCTCGGGCGCGTGGAACTGAAACATATAGGTGACAATCGTCGGCTCACTCGGCAGCTTGATCTGCGCGCGCCACGTCCCTGGCGTCTCCGTCGCATCCAGCAGCAGATGCCATGAGAGTTCCCGCCGCGTGTCCGTCAAATAGACTTCCGGCTGATATTCCGAGTCTTCGAGGATCAGATCGACGCTTGCGCCGAGCGGCTGCGCCGTGGGCGGCAGATGGAACGCCCCTTCCGGACGCAGTTTACGCGCTGCCTGATAGCTCGGATTCATGCGCTCACCTCTGGACTAATCGACGCGCCGTCGGTGGCCGTCGAGACGTAGATCGCGGGCGTGCGCGACTGGCGCTTCTCATATTCCGCCGTCACGGCGCTGGCAAAGGCTTCCGCTTCGCTCAACTTGACGAGCGCGACCGCGCACCCGCCAAAGCCACCGCCGGTCATCCGCGCGCCGTAGCACGCGGGCTGCGCCTGCGCAATCTCCACGATCACATTGAGCGCGTTGTTGGTCACTTCGAAGTCGTCACGCAGGCTGGCATGGCTGGCGTTCATCAGCAGGCCGAGCTGGACCGCATCACCCGCCCGCATGACGTCTGCTGCTTCCAACGTGCGCGCGTTTTCGGTCACGACGTGCTTGGCGCGGCGGTAGACCACATCTTCGAGCAGATCCTTGACCGCTTCGATCTGCGCCGGGTTAACATCACGCAGGGCGGGCACATTGAAGAACTTGGCCGCCGTCTCGCACTGTTCACGGCGCACGTTGTATTCCGAGCCGATCAGTTCGCGGCGCGTCATCGTATCCATAATCACGACGGCGGTTTCCGGCGGCAGCGGCACGGGCGTGAGCGTCAACCAACGGCAGTCGATGAGCAGCGCGTTGTCTTCCACGCCGCCCGCCGAAATCGTCTGATCCATAATGCCGGAATTGACGCCGATCCACTCGTTTTCAGTCTTTTGCCCCATCTTGGCCGCTTCAACGGGCTGCCACGCAATGCCGGAGGTGTGGCCGAAGGCGCGCGCCGCGGCCATTTCGACCGCCGCCGACGAGGACAAGCCTGCGCCGATGGGGACATCGCCCGCGATCACGCCGTCCCAGCCTTTAAGCGTCAGGCCCGCTTCCTGCATCGACCACGCCACACCCTTGATGTACTCCGCCCACTGGCTGTGGCGGCCTTTGACCATCTCCAGCACGGAGAATTCGGCGACCTCATCCATGTCGCATGAGTAGACCACCACGTACGGATCGAGGCGCGGGCGCAGCGCGATCCACACCGCGCGGTTGATCGCCATCGGCATGACGAAGCCGTCGTTGTAGTCGGTGTGCTCGCCGATCAGATTGACGCGGCCCGGCGCGCGCGCGACGGTGGTCGGCGCTTCGCCAAAACGGCGCTGAAATTCGGTGATAACTTGTTCACGTAAAGACATCAGAAAACTCCTTCTGTGACGAGTAATGAGTTACGAGTTACGAGAAAGAGCGACAGAATCAGTTCGGCACAAACTTGTGCTTCGACTCGTCACTCATTACTCATTACTTTTATAGTGCACTTCAGACAGCGCCCGCA
>JADKGC010000010.1 GCA_016717205.1 Candidatus Flexifilum breve | reverse complement strand
GCTGTGCCGGGGGCATCCGCTTGATCGAGCGGCCAACGCCCTGAACGGCGCGCGACACTGCTCGGGTGGCGTGCGGCAGGACGCGGGGCAGCAGTGCTCCGGCGGCCTTGCCGATCAGCGGGGCAGCCGCGGCGATCAAGGGCAGGAATTGATCCGACTCTTCTTCGTAGATGGCTTCGCTGACAATCGATTCGCGTGAGATATCTTCGTACTGCGATTCGCCGAGCAGGTTGGGCAGGATTTGCGATGCGAGATTTGCGATTGCGCCGATGAACTGATCGGCTTCGTCTTCGTTTTCAGTCTGGGCGGCCAATTCGGCGTAATGAGCCATTTCGCCGAGGATTTCCATGTTGAGACCGCTGGCTTCGAGCATCGATTCGAACTGCGTTTCTTCTTCGCCCAGATACTCGCCGCTGTATTCCATCTCCTCTTGTTCGCGCGCTACGGCAGACGCGATCCGGTTGGCGATGGCTGCACCGGCTGGACCGCCAACTGCCCCACCCACCAGGCTCGCCACCTTCGGCGCGAACTTCTTCAGGACGGGCGTGATCTTACGGAAAATGCGACCGAAGGAGAACTGGTCGCCTTCCAACTCACCCATCTCCCCATCCTCGCCGTCCTCATAGGACAGCTCGTCTTCCAGACTGTATCCTTCCGGATCGCTGCTTTCCAGATTTTCGTATTCCAGATCCTCGAAATCGCCTTCCATGTCGAACTGGTCGTTCTCGAGATACTGGTTTTCGAAGGCCGGATTGAAGTAAGAAGCGCTAGACATTGTCCTCATTCCTTCCGCATTTTGACGGGCATTTGCAAGGCTAGTCGGTTTTGCGCTGACGGTCTATGTCCCGATTTCGGCGTCTCCAGATGGCGTCACTCATTTATGCGACAGGGGATTTTCAACCGAGGCTGTGATAGCGGGTGCGTCGGTGGCATTTACGTAAATACAAGCGTGATTTATGCGCAAGTGAATAGGAAAGGTAGATGATGTTTGACGCACCCTCGTACGTTGATGTCGAGACTCTGGACGGCGCATCCGCGTCTTCGGCCTTGACGTCTGATCCGCGTTTGCAGCAGGCATTGAGCCAGTTACTCGGCGCAGCGGGCGTCGTTCAAACGGCCTTTGACGATGGAACCGGGACTCGTTTTCAGGTCTACATCTGGCTTGAGAACCGCTTCTACAAAGTGACGATTGCGGAAGCGCCCGAGTCGCTGGACCTCCGGCACCGTCACCTGAGCCCGCGTGAGCAGGAAATCGCAGGATTGATCACCAAAGGGCTCACCAATAAAGCGATTGCACAGGTGCTGCTGCTGCGCCCGACTACCGTGAACACGTATGCCAAGCGTCTGTTTCTCAAACTGAATGTGAGTTCTCGGGCTGAAATGGTGGCGAAGGTCATGAGTGAGAACTTGCTCGAAAAAGTGAGCTGACAGCGTCGTGCAGGCCGGATCACAGCGTTCTGGCCCGGCGGTTCGTTGGTAGCGCCAGAACCCAGACGGACTGTGATAAACAGACTGGAAACTACATTTAGTGGATTGTTCGTGAACAGTATTGGAGGGGGAGCATGTACAAGTTGATCCGTGTGGCGCTGGTCATCGGTGGTCTGCTGGCCGTCACGCTGCCCGCAGCAATGCAGGATTTTCCGTTACAGTTTCTCGAAAACTGCCGGGGTGGAGCTTTTTCCACTGAAGAAGATTTCATGATGCAGCAGGGCGAGCCGTACGACGGCAACCCCTACATTTCGGATGGCGATGTCCTCAGCCCGTCCGGTCAGTTGTGCGCCCGCAACCAGGAACTGCTGCAGCGCTTCGACGTGCGCGATGACCTCGGATTGGATGCGTTGGACGTACGGTTGAATTTGCAGGGGCAGAACGAGCACGTCGTTGCCTTCTCGACCGAATTGGCCGATCCGAATGGCAACTTCACTGCCGGCGATCTGCTGTTCACCACGGGCGGGATCATCCCGAACAACGTGCTGGTGTCGCCGTTTGGCATTGGCTATGACATCGGCTTCGATGGCGTCGATCTTGTGGGCAGTGATGAGGTATGGGAGCGCATTATCCTGTGGGTGACGGAGCGACGCGGTAATTTCTCCGCTGAAGAACTCATTCGCCTGCTGCGCGACAGCCGCGCCGATATCCTGTTTTCCATTGAAGGTTCGTTCAGCGGGGGCGAACGCTTCCCGACCATCCTCGACGGCGATATTCTCTCGCTGGCCACCGTGTCCATTGCCGCGCGCAACAGCGATCTGATTCCGTATGCGCCGGCGGGCATTCCGGACAAGGGCGTCGATTTCGGGATCGATGGGGTCGAATACATGGGCGATGAATGGGAACGCGGTTCGTTTGAACGCTTCATGTTCTCGACGGAGATTCTCCACGAAGAAGAGCTGCAGTTCACCGACGGCGACGTCATGACGACGAGCGGCGTGGTCATTCCCAACGGGGTGCTGACGAGCGGGTTCGTCCCGGCGGCGCGCTTCCTCGGCTTGGATGCGCTCTGGCTGCCAGGAGCAGTCACGCCCGATCCCTTTCTAGAAGAGATGTGTGGCGATCTCAGCGTGTATGACTTCGATGGCGGCGGGGTAGTGATGGGCGATATGACGCCGCACACGGGCCTGTACCAACCGGTTGGACACCGTATCCCCGGCGACCCGTGCGGCGCGTACGTGCCGATTGACGGCAACATTCAGCCCGGTCAGGCGACGCGCTTCCGCGTGGCTTACCGTCCGGCTGGCACGCCTGCACCCGCGCCCGGTGATGCTGCGACGAGTGCCGTGCATACGCGTTGGCTGCTCTCGCGTGGGCACTGGCATTGGACGGGCAGCAGCTTCGTCTGGCAGTGTCCGACGCCGAATCCCGGCGATCCCACGAGCTTCGTCGTCCTCGAAACGGATGCGAACGGTTGGATGGACTATGCCGACTATGCCGCTGCGGAGAATGGCACATTCCCCGGTTCGTTCTGCGATGCCGATCTCAAGCTGGCCGTATGGAACACCATCAGCGACTCGCCCGATCCGAACGGTCACTTTGTGCTGTGGCTGGAATGGGAAGATACCAGCGCCGCCATGCGCCGCGAATCGGTCGAACACCACTTGCAGTTGGACAACCTCGCGCCGACGATTGCGCCGTATCCTGATGGCCTGCAGGTGCGGCTGATGGACGGCACGACCATCGTCCCGGCGTGCGGTGAGACCACGGGAGAAACAGAGTTCCAGATCTGGGCGCAGTTTGACGATGCCTACTACGGAGCGGCCACGCTCACCGTCGCCGGTGGCATTCCGCCCATCGTCTTCCCGTACAGTGTCGATGCGTGGGAAGCGAGCGCGACTGATAACCTCGATGATACCGGCACGACGCCCGACGCGACCACGGTCTTCATCCGCAACATCGACATGACCGATCTCGGTGAGTCGTTCCAGCAGTGCTGCTATCTGGTCGAACTCCGGGTGTGGGATCGCGCGATCCTCCACGCGTTCAACAACGTGACCGTGTGGTTCATCGGTTCGCACGAAGCAGTGCCCGCCATCACGACGTTCAGCGCCGGGCCGTGACCCTGTAAGTTTTCGCACGGGGATGCATTCAGCATCCCCTCACCATTTCACCGATTGACCGAAGTTTACGGACTGCGAGTCCCCTGATTGATCAGGGGACTTTTTGCGGAGCTGACCTCCATCTTTCGGCGGAAATTGCAGCTTCGAATTTACGAATTTCAGTTTATCGTGATAGGATGTGGCTGAAGGTTGCTGTTCACAAACCTATAAGGGGGATGCTTCTGATGGATACCTCACAGGTACCTTTAGAGCAGATCGCGTTACATTGCCACGAAGAAACGCGGAAGTTCACCCTGCACACCGACTTTGTGACTGATTACTGCATGGAATTGATGCGGCGGGCGCTTCTCCGCCGGACACCAGACGCTTTCACCCGCTTATACGACATTTACGAACCCCTCGTGCGTAAATGGGTTTACCAACATCATCAGTTTCGCTGGACGGATGAAGACGCGGCCTACTTCGTCAATGCTGCGCTGACTCAGTTCTATTTTGCGGTCAGCGGCAGCAAGTTTGAGCGCTTCGAGACGCTGGCGCAGCTGCTGCAATACCTCAAACGCTGCGTCTATACCAGCATTGCCATGCATGTGCGCACCGCCCAGACCCAGGTAGCCGCCGTCCCCTTGCCATCCGACGATCTCGCGCCCGCCATACAGCCGACCTGGGACGCGAACCTCAACGCGCAAACGCTGTGGGCGCGGGTCTGCGGTCTGCTGCCCGACGAAGACGATCAACTGCTGGCGCGCTGGTGCTTTATCGAAGATCTGAAGCCCGCCGACATTCTGCGCGAACAGCCAGGGCACTGGAACGATGTGCGCGACATTTCGGTCGCCCTGCAGCGCATCCGCCGCCGTCTGCGCGGCGACGAAGGCCTGCAGGCGCTGCTACGCGATGTTCGCGACGAAAAACAGGGGTAAGCGCGGTCACCGCTGTGATTAATCCGCCTAAACTGCATTAATCAGATTAACCGAGAGTTCCTGATGACGGATACGAAACCGATGTTGCAGTGCAGTCTGCCCCCACCCTTAACCGAAGATCAGTTGAGCGCGGCGCTCGACGGCACCGCCGACGCGGCGGTCCAGGCTCATGTGCGCGACTGCCCTTATTGCGCGGAACGTTTGGATGCGGCGCGACAACTAGAAACAGCCCTCAGCCAGTCCTTATATCACTGGGATACCCCGAGTCCCGACGAACTCGCGGATTATGTACTGAACTTGCTCGATCCGTCGACGCGTCGACGCATTGACGCGTATCTCCAAACCAGCCCGCGCGCGCGCGCTGAAGTCGCCCAATTGAGCGATTACTTGAACCTCGATGCACAGTCGATCAAGCGCGCCCGCCCAGAGACCAACAGACTTCCGCGGTTGCCCTCGCTGGATGAGATCATTGCCGTACTGCTGCCGAAGAAACTGCAGCCCGCCTTGCGCGGTGGTATGGCGCGCGGCGAATTGACGGCCCAGGGGCGCGGCGTGACCGTCTTCATCGAGTATTTCTCTGAAGGCGATGCCTGCACGATCACCGGGCAGGTGATCGCCAATGAGCCCGGCATTTGGGATGGGGCGCTGGCACAGCTCTTCGTGGGCGGTAACCTCACGGCGACGGCTCTGCTGGAAAGCGGCGGCGATTTCAAATTTACGAAGATTGCGCCCGGTACCTATGAACTGCGTATCGCCGCGGAAACGCACCAAGTGATCGTCGTGCAAGAACTGGCGATTGAGCTATGAATCTTTCCGCACCGTTTGTTCTTAATGACAGAACGCTGCGCTCCCTCTTGAGCGCAGAGGAACGTGATGACCCGCTCATCGCGCAGGTCTTGTCCGTCCCGCTGCCCGCTGCGGACGCGGATGCCCTCATCCAGTGGTTGAAACAGGAGGCGGACGCCGCTTGGTATCGTGATCCACGCCGCACGCTGGATTACGGCGGTTTCATCGAGCAAATCGGCGCAGCGCGCGGCGATACTCGGCAAATGGCGCTCGGCCTGATGACACAGGGGGATGCGCTGCGCTTCTTGCATCGTGTGACCGACGCGTGGGCGAAACTCGAACAGGCGGGCAGTGCCTTTTTAAGCGCGGGCGATCAGTTTGGTTGGGCGCGGACGCGCATCGGGCGTTTGGGGCTGTCGACGGAACTCGGCTTTGTTGAAATCGCCCTCCGGGATGCAGAGGCCGCGCGCAACATCTTCACAGCGCACGGTGATCAGGAAATGACGCTGCGCCTCGACTTGAATACCGCCGTCGTCTATGACCTCATGGGCGATCATGCCCAGGCGCTCGCGCGCTACGAAGCGGCGCTGGCGGTGGCGCTGACTTTAGGTGAGCGCGGGCAGCGCTACCTGCCCATTCTCCATACCAACATGGGTTATGCGGCCAACTTCCTCGGCGATTTGCGCCGCGCGCTAGCGTATTACGGTCAAGCCAAAACATATATGCTGGCAGCGGGTGAAACGAGCGGCATCATCAACATCGATCTGGCGCTTGCCTATGTCGCGTTGGGGCAGGGGCGTTATCAACGGGCGCTCAAGCTGCTCCATGATGTGATCGAACGAGCCGAGGGGCACTTCCTAAAGAAACTGCCCTCGCACGGCGCGAGATGATCGAGTGTTATCTGCCGCTCAACCAGTTCCACAAGGCGCGAACTGGCTTATCAGGTGAGCGCTGACTACGAACGCGCAGGTGCAGAACATGATCGGGCGCGCACGCTGCTGCTCCTCGCCGAAGCAGAGGCGCACTTGGGGCATCTCGATGCGGCAGTCGCGGCGCTTGATGCCGCCGAGCAGAGTTTCATCGCCATGGGTGCGGCACCGTGGGCGAGCACCGCGCGGCTGCGGCGTGCTCAGATCGCGCTGCGGCAGGGTGAGGTGGATCAGGCGCTGCGCGACGCTCAATCCGCCGCTGCGACCTTTGCGGCGAGTCAGCGTCCGTTTTATCAGGCGCAGGCGCTACTGGCCCAAACGCAAGCGGAACTTAATCAGGGTGATCCGGTTGCTGCCCGCATCACTGCGCGGCGCGCGCTGGCGCTCATTCGTCAGAGTGCGCCCCCGCTCCGTTACAGCGCGCATCTTCTGCTTGGACAAGCCGCGCTGGCGCTCGCCGATGTTCGGACAGCGCGGCGTCATCTCCAGATCGCGGTCGCGCAAGTAGAGCGGGCGCAGCAGCAGTTGACCATCACGTTCCGGTCTGCCTTCCTCGAAAACCGAACCGCCGCGCTCCAGGCTTTGATCCGGCTTTACCTGGCTCAAGGTCAGGCAGCCGAGGCCTTCGCCTCGCTCGAACGGGCGAAGTCGCAGACGCTGCTGACGTATTTGCACAGTCGGGATCAACTGCATTGGCTGACGAATGATGCGCGGACAGCGGAACTGGTTGAGGAATTGGCCGAACTCCGCGCGGAACATCACTGGTACTATCGCAGCACCTACGAGCAAATCGAGCCCGCGCAGCGCGCTGGCATCGACGCCGATGAAGCGGCGCGGCGGCTGGCGGACTGCGAACGGCGCATCCGCGCCATCACCGAAAAACTCTACTTACGGAGTGCCGACCAAGCCGCCGCCCGCTCAATCAGTGCGCCAGCCTTGAGCGAAATTCAGGCGCGCCTCCCCGCTGACTCCGTCCTGCTCGAATATTATGCCGACGAGGACGGACTGTGGGTATTCGTGGTCAAACACGATGGCATCACAGCGCATTCTCTCCCACAAACGCCCAAAGAGGTCGGCTCACTGATCGAACGTTTGCAGTTGAATGTCGATCGGGCGCTCCGCCTCGGACAGGCAGCGCCGCAAGTTCAGCTCATGCAGCACTTCGATGGCATCGCCGCGCGATTGTATGACGCGCTGATCGCTCCAGTCGCGGCGGCGCTCGCGGGCTGTACACGTCTGTACGTCGTTCCCTACGGCGCGCTGCACTATCTGCCATTTCATTTGCTTCACGGCGCAGATCGTTACCTGATTGAGACGCACGAGGTCGTGACCCTACCAGCGGCGGCTCTGCTGACTCGTCCCGCCGTGCAGCGGCATGGGCACGCAGTGGCGCTCACCTATTCCTGGGATGGCAAAGTGCCACAAACGCGGGCTGAAGCCGAAATCGTGACCCGTTTCTTTCCGACGACCACGTACAGTGAAGCCGATGCCGGGCGCGATCAGTTGGCTCACGCGCCCGGCGCGCTGCTGCACATCGCCGCGCACGGATCCTTCCGCATGGATGAGCCCGATTTCTCGTTCCTCCAACTGGCCGGCGATCCGCTCTTTCTCGATGACCTGCTGCAATACGATCTGAGCTATGAGTTGGTCACTTTGAGCGCGTGCGAAACCGGGCGCGTGAGCGTCAGCAATGGCGATGAACTGATCGGCTTGGGGCAAGGGTTTTTGTTCGGCGGCGCTGGGGCGTTGATCGCCAGCCTGTGGCGCATTGAAGACGGCGCGACGTTAGCGCTCATGGAGCACCTGTACCAGGCATTGCGCGACGGCCGATCAAAGGGAGCGGCGCTTCGCGCGGCGCAGTTGGCCGCTAAAGCAGGACGTCATCCGGCCTTTTGGGGCGCCTTCATTCTGATTGGCAGTCCCGATCCTCTGACCAATGGGCGTGATTAATGGGAGAACAACATGACGCAGCGTGATGGTGAACAGCATTTCGGCTTTTTCGCTCCCGGAGAAGTTGCGCTGATCGTCGAACACGAGGCACCACTAAGTCGAGATGCGTTGCTGCGCGCGCTGCGGGCAGTACCGCTCGTACACGACAACCTTGCCTTGTCCCGCGCCGTAGAATTCGCCGATGCCAGTATCTCCGTCACGACGACCAACCGCCGCCCGCCAGGATCAGAGCCTGCGGGTTGTGCGCGGATCATCAGCGCTGTGTTCGATGTCCTGCTGAAGCGCGAGGCGTCGTCTCGCCCCGCTCCCCAAGCAGCAAGCACTTCTCCCGCTTACCTGTCCTCCGTGTTTATCAATGTGGGGCAGATTGGTGACGAATGGAATGACCCACGCGCCTTGATCGAGCGATTGATCGCGCCGCTGGATGGAGCGCTGGAAAACGGCTTCGGTCAGGGTGAGCGCGTTGCCATCACTGGAGTTTCGCCCAATTGGTTCATCAGCAGTGCCCAGCCGATTTTGACGGTCGGCGGCCCGGGCGCGCGTCCCGTCGCTCCGAATGGGGTGAAAGCGACCGCCTCTGGCGTTGATCCGTGGATATTTCGATTTTTCGATGATCAGGGGAATCAGCTTGATTTGGGAGATGGTCACGGCGTAGATATTTTCGTCCTCGATACCGCGCCCACCCGCGAGCAATTCGAGCACGCTTATAACAACGGGCAGCCGTTAAACCCTATGCTCGGGAAGTTGCTCGCACCGGATGGCAGCTTCTCACTCAACAACCGCCGCTTTGAAGTGCGCTACAGCGGCAGCACCAAGCCAGAAATTGACCGCCTCGGCAGTCACACGCAGGGAGTCGGGGTGAGCGGGCACGATTACGAGATGCTCGATCATGGGCTGTTTGCCTCCGGCACCGCGGCGCTGGTCGCTCCGGCGGCGCGGGTGACGCTGATGGAAGTGCTCGGTCGTTGGGGCGTTGGCTCACTCCGAACGATCCTCGACGCCTTAAACACGCTGACGCAGCGTCCAGCATCCCGCCCGATGATCGTCAATCTCAGCCTAACCTTCGATATTCCGTTCAGTAAACATCTCGTGCGTCACGCCGACGTTCCGCAGTTCCAAACGGAATGGGGTTGGTTCAGTAAGTGGTTGGACGAGCACGAGTCGTTTGTCTCCCGCTCGTTGAACGCGGTCGAGGAGCTTGCCGTGCGTTGAAAACTCAGCACAAAGCCCTTGTCGTCGCGGCCGCGGGCAATGACAGCGTCGGCGCGGAGCAGCGGCGCGATCCCCGGTTTCCCGCCGCGTTTGATGCCGTCATCGGCGTGGGGGCACTGAGCAGCCATAAACAACCCGCACCTTATAGTAATCGTCCGGACAAACCCGAAATCGTGGGTGTGATTGCGTTTGGTGGTGATTTGGAGCCGAGCGGTGCTGGGCCGGGAGCAACTCCTCCCGCGCAGGACACGCCATCGGCAAATCGCGACACGGGCATACTCGGGCTGTATATTGGAATGCTGCCCGACGGTACACAAGCAGTTGATGGCTGGGCACGCTGGGCGGGAACCTCGTTTTCAGCACCGATCGTTGCAGGATATCTCGCGGCAGCGTTGGGCACAGGGCAAACTCCGGCGCAAGCCCTGGCGACGCTGGCGGCGTCCGCAGCCGAAAGTAGCGGACAATCGCAGCGACTGAATGTTACGCAAGGATAATTGTTTGCCTGGATCAAAGCGAAAATTCTGAATGACTTAGCAGTAGTCTTAAGATTGGCGCGCGAGAACGGTTGGGGTGGGGGCAAGCTGCACGGGGAGTTAAAAAAGCTAGCGGTAACACTCGGCGAAACGACCGTCCGAGACATCCTTCGCTGTCACGGCATTCCTCCCGCCCCAAAGCGGCAACGTCGAGCCACCTTATGGGGCACGTTTTTGAAACACTACCGTCACCAACTTCTGGCGTATGATTTTTTCACCGTTGAGACACTTCGCTTGCAGACACTGTACGTCTTCTTTTTCATTGAAGTCGGAACACGTCGCGTCCACCTTGCCGGCGTTACCGCGGGTCCTACACAAGCTTGGGTGATCCAGCAAGCTCGTTATTTCCTCTGACACCTGCAGGAGCAAAAGCAAACGTTCACGTATCTCATTCGAGATAACGATGGCAAGTACGGCGATGCCTTTGATGCCGTGTTTGCATCTGAAGGAATCGAAGTTGTCCATACTCCAGTTCGCGCCCCACGTGCCAACGCCTATGCGGAACGCTGGGTGCGTTCGGTGCGCGAGGAATGTCTCGACCGACTCATTATTTTGAATGCGGCGCATCTGAAATATGTACTGCACGAGTATGAGCATCGCTTCAACAAAGCGTGACCGCATCAAGGCATTGGCAGAAGATTCCCGATCTATCCTCAAAAAGTATAAGCAGCAGGATGGTCAAACGGCGTGATTTGCTCGGCGGTGTATTCCACGATTACTATCGAGCTGTTTGACTCACGGGAAAAACCGCGTGGATAGGGTTTCTTGCTATTACAGCAAAGTGTCAAAGACTGTCACTTTTTGACAAAAGAGGAAGACAGGATTCGAACATCGGTTGAGAGAAAAAAAGGGCTTTCTGACACTGTCAGAAAGCCCTTTTTCCCGTGAGCGGGGAGGATTGGATCAGATTCGAACATCAATCTCCCCGTGAAGCCGCTCAATTCCTCGAAAGTTTACCATTTCCACAACGCGAAGCACTCGCGCCATTCATAACGAACCCCAAGTGAATCGGCTTTAGCGGTGATAGGGAGAGGCGGCACCTCCCCCCATCATCTTGAAGCTCGCTGCCCGTACCAGCAAGACTTCCAGAGGTGACTTTACCACACCTGTGTGTAGTCCTTGCCCACGACAGCGAAATCGACAATGGATTGGGTTTCGAAAGGACATGGCCATGACTCGCAGTTTCGTTTTCACCAATCACAAAGGCGGCGTGGGAAAAAGCACGTCTGCCACCAACATCGCGCTCGGCATCACTCAGGTGTTGAAGCGCGCCAACGCGTCCAACTGTCGTGTCCTGTTGATCGACACCGACTCACAGGGACATGCATCGTTGGTCACCACTGGCCGTAAAGACTATGGCGCAGACGACAGTCTGTACACAGTCCTGATGGCGGATCGGCAAAATGCACCACAGAAGATCATGAATTGCATTGTTCAGAGCCAATGGGATGAAGATCTGCATGTTCTACCCGCCTCACCGATGCTCGAAGGTGCAGAGCGGGAACTGATGGGGGTGGCCGGCGCGCCGTATCGTCTCGCCGATCCGTTGAGCAAGATCGCTGGACAGTATGCGGCGGTTGTCATCGACACCCGCCCATCGTTTTCGCTGCTGACGGAAATGGGCTTGCTGGCGGCGACGGATGCGATTGTGCCGGTCGAACCGCGCTATCTGGAAACGGTCGGGTTGACCAGTGTCATCCAGAAGATCAATGACATCCGCGATGGCTGGCGACATCCCAACCTGCGCGTGAGTGGTCTGCTCATCACCAAGATGGATACCCGGGTCCGCGGCCACAACCACTTGCTCTCCGAGATCAACGCCCATCCAGTACTGGGAAAACTCGTACTTGGTGTGATCCCGGTCAACGAAGCCGTGTCCTACGCCCATCATAACCACCAAAGCCTATTTACCTACAATCCACGCTCATCCGCCAGTCGGTCCTATATTCAAGTCGTTGGCTCACTCGTGCGCTATATGACGAAGGGTGGTGCGTGATGGCGAAGGGATCAACCAACCGGATTGATGAGCTGTTGGCATCGGTGACCACTGATTTGATAGGCGATGGTCAAGGCGCACTACAGGACAACAGCATTCGTGTCGAACGCCTGCTGTTGGAAATGGTGCGCCCCGACCCGGTGCAGCCCCGCCGAGTGCTACCGGAGAGCATCCACCTGCGCTTTCACAACAACCACGTCACGCCGACGCAGGCACTGCGCGAGTTGGTGCAGATTGTCCAGATCGCGGCACGCCAGCGGGGGCGACCGTTCAACAGCGTGCTCGAATTGCTGCCGAAGGCGGACGACGAGCACGAAGAGGAAACTGCGGTCAACTTATCGCCAGAGGAACAGCTCTTGCACGATTTGGTCAATCTGGCCGTGACCATCCGCGACGATGGTCAGGTCAATCCACTGACGGTGGTCGATGTCTCACAGGGTGTAACGCGCTTGTTCCGGATCGAAACCGGTGAGCGACGCTACTGGGCGACATGGTTGCTTCGAGATTTCATCCCCAACTATACGGGTGACGGTATGAGCCCCTGCATCATCATTCCTGAACGCCAGTCATCGGTCTTCCGGCAGGCGAAAGAGAATACAGCGCGCTCTGGATTGACAGCGATTGCGCTGGCTCGTCAAGCCGCTTTGCTGCTATTGACAGTGCATGGGTACGAAATCCCAGCGTACGCAATCGGGAATGACTTCTACCGTCAAGCACTCGATCTCGATCTCCGTTCTAAACGCGAGTACACCGATGTCATCCTTAGTGCCATGGGCGGGATCAAGAAAGGGCAGTTCAGCGCCATCAAAGCGTTGCTTCGCCTTTCAGATGAAGCGCTTGAACTGGCGGATCGTCATGGTGTTGAGGAAGGAAAACTGCGGCACGTCATCAGCGTACAGAGTGAATATCATGCTGAGATTGTGCGCCAAATTGTTGACTTCAATCTAACTAGCAAGCAGGTCAAAGAGCTGTGCGAAGGCGAGAAGAATGACGATACAGGTAGCGATGAATTCGAAAGACTTTCACCTGCTGCACTGAAAATAGCAAAGACTACTCAAGCGATCCCCAATACTACGCCGCAGGAACTTGCGCGAGCACTAATCCGCCAGGAAGGCGATCCGGTTGTTGCGCGCGCTCGACTCCATGCCATGCGTAAGCTGATCACCGAAGCGGAACGCTATCTGGCAAACGAATGAACAGTAAAAGGTTCGCACGTGCGAACCTTTTGTGAGGAAGTGACGTTATGAAGACGCAATCACGATCCCCACCCTAGAAAAGAAAAGGCCCACTGCGAGACGGCGCGTGGGCGATAGGCTGTGATACGGTTGTGAACTGGACACTCACACTGTATCACAGCCTGTCCCCGCGTGCAACTGAAGAGCCACTTTCAACTGTGTTTTTTGACACGAGTTCACTTCAACGTTGCTTGGAGACAGAGAGCCATGAGTATTGATCTGGAGCAGATTCGCTCCGCTAACCCGATTGAACAGGTCATCAGCGATAAGTTCGCGCTCAAGCGGCAGGGTACCCGATTGGTCGGCGTGGAACACGACAGCCTCGTAGTCACTCCGCAGACCGGGTTGTACTTTTGGAACTCCCGCAGCGAACACGGGGATGTGTTCGACTTCGTTGGACGCCATCACTTGGGTTATGACAGCCGCTGGAACAACCGCGACGCCGCCATGTTTATGGAAGTCGTTCGCCATCTGGCGCAGCGCGCTGGTATCCGCATCGAGGAAGGCAGCGACTTTCGTAAGTCAGCGAGTTGGGCTGAGCGCCAACTGATCCAGCGCCTGTACGAGACGCTGCTGAACACACCGATGGCGCTCGACTACGTGACGAAGACACGTGGTTGGCAGCTGGCGACAGTGCGGAGTGCGCGGCTCGGTTTCATGCCCGCGGACAAACGGAAGCTGCTCGCCGACTTGAACCTCGCCGACAAATGGTGCACTGTGATCGCCAAGTTTCCCGCCGGGATGCTGGTCTATGTCCATTTGGAAGGGGGGCGTTTGGGGTATCTGAGCGGACGGTCGATCAGCGGGAAACAGCACTACAACCCGCCGCGTGAGCTGATCGGCGAGCGTCGTCCTTACGGCAATCACCTGTACACGCCAGAAGTGGATCAGCTCGTGCTGGTCGAAGGGCAGGCCGACGCAATCACGTTTGGTGAGTGGGGCTATCCGGCGCTGGCGGTGGCGGGGATGCACGTCTCTGATGATCTTCTGATGGCACTGCGCAAACACCGCCGCGTTTTTGTGGCGCTCGATAACACGCCAGATGCCATGCAAAAGAATCAGGAACTGGCGCGGCAGCTCGGTAAGTCAGCCCTGATTCCGCGGTTGCCCAACGGAGTGAAAGATGCTAACGACTGGCTGACTCAAGGTGGCAATCAAGAGGAGGTGCAGATGGTGCTGAATAAGGCGAAAACGTGGCTCCAGACCGAGATCGAGCGGGTCGCTTTTCTCGACGGTTTGGAGAAGAAGGATGCGATCCGGGCGTTGTTCACCCACGCGATCGATCTGGATGAAATGGAATTGAGCGAGTTCCGCTCGGCGCTGGCGAAACAGGGCGTGAAAGGCCGCGCGTTCAACGATCTGCTGCGTGCCGCCCGCAAGCAGCAGGACGATGAAGAAGATGACGATATGCCCCAGATTCTCGGCGATGACATCCCGCTGCTCTCACCTGCACTCGGCTTTCAGCGGGATGTCGCCATTGTGACCATCTCGGTCGTCGAGCGTACGAAGGACAAAAAACTCAACACCCAACCGTATCTGGTGACCTCGTCCCGAGAGCTCGTGCGGCTGAGTGATGCGCAAATTATCAAGCTCGACGGCCATGAAGTCGCGCTAAGGGTGATGCCGGAAGGCTCTGAGTTCCTGATGCGCTGGCGGTTTAGTGATATCCAAAAGTTTCTGAACGGCGAGACGGTGGATGCTGGACAAGTCTTTCGCGACGTGCACGATCTATTCACCCGTTATGTCGATTTCCGTTCCCCGGTCGAAAGTGCGATTCTGACTCTCTGGACGATTGGGACCTACTTCTATACCATGTTTCCGGCGTATCCGTATCTCGCCTTGAACGGACCTAAGAACAGCGGCAAATCGACGGTGATGCGGGTGCTCCAGCCGCTGGCCTTCAATATGGTGACAACTTCCGACCCGACCGGACCATCGATGTTTCGGCTGATCCACTACACGAGCTGCACGGTCGGGATCGACGAAGCCGAACGTTATCACAACCCGAAAGACCCAGGCATGCAGCAGATCCGCCAGCTGCTCAACAGTGGCTACAAGCAGGGCATGCCGGCGATTCGTCTCATTGGCGAAGATATGAAACCGCAGGCGTTCGACGTGTATTCACCCAAAATCCTAGCAGCCATTGCGGGTCTTGAAGACATTCTCGCCTCACGCTGTATCGCCATTCCCATGCGCCGGACGGACAAGAAAATTCCGTCCTTCCCACCCGATTTCGATGGAGCCGGGCTGCGCCACCAACTCTACACACTGGCGCTGACCCACTTCAGAACGGTGTACAGTAACTACTCGGAACGTCCAGCATTACACACGCTCCACAATCGTTCTGGTGAACTGTGGTCGCCGCTCGTCGCGTTGGCGGCCTTTTTCGAGGAGCAGGGTGGCGTCTCGGGGCTACTTAAAGCGATTGCCACAACCGCCGAGATGGATGAACAGATTAGCGAAGGCAAAGCGCTCAGTGATCGCGAAGAAGCTCTGCTGCAAGCACTTGAACTCTTGACGCGCGGACGTAACCAGCTAACTTGGATCAAAGCGAACGACCTGCGGGAGCGTGTTGCTCGACTCTTAGGGCAGACGTCAGAGCGGATGGGTGATGGTCAATGGATTGGTCATATCATCAAGCGACTGCACTTGGCGGATGAGGGGCGGCGCAAACGGGCGAACGATGGGATGGCTTACGCGATCCAGCCGGAGGAAGTACTCGACATGATGCGGCGTTACGATGTGTTGCCAGTGTAGTGCTAATTAACGTCAGTTAGGGATAAGCAATGGCCTCAAGTTGGCGGGCATCAAGGTGCAGTGAAGGTTTCTTGGGCTGATGACAGTAGGCAATTAGCCCACATACGACATTTACACAGAAATTGAGCGGACTGCGGTGCCGCGTGTGTTCAATCTGAGAGATGTTCTTGAGTTGGTCGGTGATGGACTCGATGATGGCGCGCTTCCGTAACAGGAGCTTGTCGCTCAGGGGCATCAACCGATTTTTCATGTTGGATTTCAGTTTGGTGATGAGCTGGACACCCTGCTGGAAGAGGTGTTCAAAGGCTGCCTGCGAGAGGTAGCCTTTGTCACCGAATAATTTGCCGAAGAGGTGTTTGGCGAGCTTGGGCAACAACTTGACATCGGCGCGGTTGGCGGGCGTCAAACAACAAGCGAGCAGCTCACCCCGGTCGTTCACCACTAAGTGCAGCTTGAAGCCAAAACACCAGCCCATCGCCCCTCGCCCACGCGTGGCCCAGCCCAGAAAGACGGTGTGCTGATAGATCCGGCGGTTATCACAGACCGCTAGGAAGGTCGAATCGATGAAACTGATGCCGGTACACCGGCCAAACAGGTGGGTGAGGTAGGCATACAACAACGCCGCCACCCGTGGCATGAGCTGGACGAAGCGCGCGTAGCCGACCAAGCGCGGAAACTCTGCCCGCAGATGTTTCTGCACATGGTCGGTGTAGTACGCCTTGAAGGTGCGATAGTGGCTTTGGTGAAAATGGATCAGGATCGTCATGATTTCACTCGTGCTCAGGTCGCCTGCTCGACGGCGACGGGCTTTCCCGTCCGTCACTAGACCAGCTTCAAAGTGCGCTGCAACTTGCTGGTAGAAATCATCGACATGGCAATACAGTTCGAGTAGATTCATGCTGGGATGCCTTTCTGGGTAGGGGTACCCTAGAGGATAACACCTCTAGTGAAAGGCATCCCGCCTTATCCCTAACTCACGTTAATTAAGGAAGCGAAAAGCCGTTCACACCCTACACACCCTTCACTTCTCCCCTCAGGACCCGTGAACGGTGTGAACGGTTTTCGGAGGGTGGGCGTAATCACATCCTCCGGACACACCTATGCGTATCCTGCTGGTCTTGTCAAAACTACATCATTACTATCGCGATACGCCCTGCTTTCTCTACGTGAAAGTCCTAAGCTGCCACTGAGGTACCTTATACATGTTACTGTACTTATATGATGGAAGTAATGAGTACAGCGCTCAATTGGCGTAAGCTGATTGTTTAGTGCTGCTTGACGACTATTATGCTGGATTAGGGGACAGCTCGCGTGGATAAGATTTATGCTGCTACAAGTTTGAACGTCACCAGAACTAAATCTAGAACGCGGAGAGTTATGCAGTGACCATCTTCACCCTACACTTTGAGGATGACGTTCGTAAATGGTTGGTGACGAACTCGACACAAGGGGCCGAAACTTCTCATAAGTGAGGACACCAGCCAGGCTGAGGTAATAACTTCAAATTGCCGATACAATGGGAAATATAATACTGATGCACTCAACCTGGAAAACCGACATGGCTGATCCTGTCCTATTCAAAATTTTCCTCTCGTCACCGAGTGATGTGCCACAGGAACGCGGTGACGCGGAAGCTGTTATTGCCGACATCAACGCGAGCGGCGAGTTTGCTCATCACTTCATTCTGAAGTTGTTCCGCTGGGACGACAAATCTGTAGTACTTCCCATGCCCGTGACCGAAATTCCGCAGAAATCGGTGGACATCTACATGATTCGCCCATCAGCATGCGATGTAGCGGTGGTCCTGTTCTGGTCGCGCATGGGGTCACCCCTGGTGATGGACGAGCGAGAATACCTGAGCGGTACCCACTACGAATACTCTGAAGCGTTGCAAGGTTATTTAAAAGCGGGCAAGCCCACGCTTTGGCTGTATCGCTGCGCCGAAGAGCCATTGATTAGCTTGAAAGACCCAAAACGCGCTGAGAAGAACCATCAGTTTGATCAAGTGGATCAGTTCTTCAAGCAGTTTCAAGACTCGCAAGGGCGTTATACGGGGGGGGTAAACGAATACTCGACCCATGCTGAGTTTAAGTCGCTATTCGAAGGACAGTTGCTAACCTATTTGCGCCACATGCGTGATAATCCGCGTCCAATCGATGGCCTGCATCCTAAGCGCACTATTTTGCCTGACATTATCCCATATCGTGGTTTGACCGCGCTTGACGAAGGCGATGCACCGATCTTCTTCGGTCGTGATTCCGAAGCACTGGAAGTGTTGAGTCGAGTGAATATGCAGAGATTAGTATTTGTGCTAGGTGCGTCGGGAAGTGGCAAATCTTCACTGGTTGCGGCCGGTGTGTTGCCCAAACTATCTGCGCGCGGTTGGCATATCGTACGATGTGTCCCTGGTGATGATCCGTTCTACGCAGTCGCATTGGCACTCGTGAAGTTGCCAATGGTGGGCATTTCGCTAATTGATGCGCTACCCAGCGCACGTAAACTAGCGAATACTCTTCGCGAGTCCCCGACGCATCTGGTGGAGCAGATTTCGCTGATGCTGCCAGACAATCGTATCGTGCTTTTCATCGACCAATTTGAGGAATTGTTCACGCTAGCGGATAAAAATTCGACCTTGCCTGCTGGGAGCGTAACCACATTCATACAGGCAATCCGCCAACCGAGCGTGCGGTTGGTGACGCTATTGGCAATGCGTGCCGACTTCTACGGAGTTGCATTGCCCTACTTCTCAGAGCTGGAACGAGATACCTACGGATTGAGGCAACCAACGCCCTTTGCGCTTTACGAGATGATCACGCGTCCGGCGGAACTAGCAGGCTTGAAGCTAGATAACGGTTTGGCTGAACAGATCGTCGCTGATGTTGCCGGCGAAAGTGGGGCACTGGCACTTATTTCGTATGTGCTGGAGGCATTGTATGTGCGAGCTAAATCGCGAGGCGATGGTCGGCTGACCCGCCAAGACTATGAAGTCGAGTTGAAGGGCGTTCGTGAGGCGATTAACACGCTGGCGGAGAAAGCGTACGCTGATTTACCCTTGGATGCTACCACCAAGTCAGGAGCTTTGAAAGCCGTTTTCCGTGAGCTGATTGCCTTGACAGAAGAGGATGGGCAGTTGATCCCGTCTCGCCGCCGGGCACCGTTGACCAATTTCCCCATCGGTTCGAATGCAGCGCGATTGATTAAGGCTTTTGTAGGTACACGCTTACTTGTAATGGATAGTCAGACAGTGGAAGTCGCGCATGAGGCAATTTTGCGGCACTGGGAGGCTTTGGCGGACTGGATTGCAGCGATCAAGGGTGATTTGGCGCTGTATCGGCAGTACGAGCGAGATGCGAAGAATTGGGACCAGCGGGGCAGGGATATGCCACAGCCGGCGCATGAAGCCCTGGTCTATTTTGAACGGACGCTTGTTAGTTTGGGGTACGAACGCGAGACTCTTCCCGAACCGCTAAAGACCTATACCGAGCCAGAACATGCGCGTCTAGAACGTGAACTGGAGACTTTGCCGCTTTACGGGAAGAGCCATGCTCGCCGTCGCGATATTGGTGACCGGTTAGCGGTGATCGAGGATAAACGTTCTGGTGTGGGAGTTAAGGGTGGTATGCCAGAAATAGCATGGTTACCTATTAACGAAAGTCTCGGACAAGTTGAATTTAAAGACCAACGCGGGAAGACTTACGGCAACTTCAGTATTCAGCCCTTTTTTATTGCTAAGTATTTGGTGACTTACTCACAGTTTGATGTCTTCCTGCAGGCGAAGGATGGATTTCAGGATGACCGCTGGTGGGTAGATATGCAGGATGAATATAAGCGACAGGCGATGATGCAGCAATGGACTAGGAATGCGAATGCGCCGCGTGATAGCATTTCATGGTACCAGTGCGTGGCGTTTGCGCGTTGGCTAAATAACTGCCTGTTTGGGCTGGAACTCACTCATCCAGCAGGGATAATACTGCGAGTGGGGGACAATGCAGAAGTTCGTTTACCGAGTGAATGGGAATGGCAGTGGTTGGCGGAAGGTGGAAAGCTGGCGAGGTCCTATCCATGGGGAAGCGTACAGGAAGGGTGTGCCAACACTAGCGAATCAGGGCTGAGCCGTACCATTGCAGTTGGTATGTACCCGCATGGGGGGGCCAATTGCGGGGCATTAGATGTGTCGGGTAACCTATGGGAATGGTGTTTGAACGACTATGATTTACCGGAAACCGTAAGTGCTCGTAGTGAAGAAGAAAAAGTGCTTCGTGGTGGTTCGTTTAATAGCTATCTGAACTTTGCTGCTTCATCGGCCCGTTATGGAAATGGTCCGAGTATTAGGAGCGCTAACTTTGGGTTGCGTTTGGCAGTATCTTTTCCAATGGGACTTTGACCTCTGGACTGGACCCGACATAGTGGCTCATCCCCACTTTATGTGACTCTCGCAACGGCATGGTATTTGTGCATTGTTGGCAACGTAGAATGCTGCTGGCTCCAAGCGAGTACTTCACCAAGTATTCACACGATTTGCGGATGAGCCACTTAACGCGGGGCAGTCCACCACAGTAACCCCGCCTTTACAAGGTATCTCCTATTATTCAACCTGATTTGGAAATTGCGTGTTTATATTTCAATTTTGAGGTAACCAATCTGTCGAAGGATGTCTTTTACAGTTTCTACGAGTAATCCAACTACATTCGTGTAGCTACCATCGATCCTCTCAACTGGGTTGAATGTTTAGTGCTCCGTCCAGCAATTGATTGCAGAAAAGGAAGCGCTTTTTCGTAGGGGCGCACGGCCGTGCGCCCCTACAAATCCATATTCGACCTTTTACCGGATGAAGCATTTAGTCTTGAATTGCATATCCCCCGGCCTTATCAAAAGGACCACCGGTAGAGATATATGCATCAATTTCGTCATCACTGAATTAGCGCATATGTACATATGTTAGGACATCCGTGGTAACCTGCTGAGGGTTTGAACCAGAAACAAGAATCGTTATTCCCGTATAGATTTGGTGCACCTTTTCCGGGTGAAGTTCATGATCGGTGAAGATATGAAACTAGGCGTTCGATATCTATTACCCTAAAATCCTTGCGGCCATCGCGGGACTAGAGGACATTCTCGCTTCACGCTGCATTGCGATCCCGATGCGGCGGACGGACAAGAAAATGCCATCGTTCCCACCAGATTTTGATGGAGCCGGGTTGCGGCACCAACTCTACACGCTGGCACTGACGCACTTCAAAACGGTCTACACCAACTATGCGGAGCGTCCGACACTACATACGCTGCATAATCGTTCCGGTGAACTGTGGTCGCCGCTTGTCGCATTGGCCGCCTTCTTCGAGGAGCAGGGCGGCATCTCTAGTCTACTTCAAGCAATTGCGACGACCGCCGAGATGGATGAGCAGATCAGTGAAGGCAAGGCACTCAGTGCTCGCGAGGAAGCTGTTTTGCAAGCGCTCGAACTACTGACCCGCGGGCGTAACCAACTGACTTGGATCAAAGCCAATGACCTGCGGGAACGGGTGGCCCGGTTGTTGGGACAAACTTCCGATCGGATGGGGGATGGTCAATGGATCGGGCATATCATCAAGCGGTTGCACTTGGCTGATGAGGGACGACGGAAACGAGCGAACGATGGGATCACTTATGCGATCCAGCCGGAGGAAGTGCTCGACATGATGCGTCGCTATGATGTGGTGCCAGTATAGAGAGTATATATAAAGGAAGCGAAAAACCGTTCATACCGTTCACACCCTTCACTTCGCCGGCTGAGAGCTGTGAAGGGTGTGTAGGGTTTCTGTGAACTCTAATCTCCCAATCACTATTAGTGCACGAAACCCCTTTTGGCTATACTGAGATAAAAGGGGGTGCTATGCCTGCGATTGATCTCTGTTCAACTGTCTTCATCATCCGTCCCCACAGCCACTTTACCCCCCAGCAGTTTCTGGGTCGCATGGCGCATAAGCTGTTTCTATCCATGCTCGATCACATTGGCCTCGAAGCGCTGGCCAACAGTCTCCATAATAAATCTGATCATCTTCCATACGTCGTGAGCGACATTTTTCCAAACGGAACTCATCACTTCTGGCTACGTATCAGCGGTTTGACACCTCACATTAGCCAAGATGTGATCGCCAAACTTGCTACCTTGGTTGGTCAAACGATAGAGGTAAAGGCGAGAAATGACCGTGAGGAAGCGCCTTGGAAATGTGTCGTTGATGCAGTGGTCCCATCGCAACATGAATGGGCACGAAGCCAGACCTATAGTGAGTTTGTTCATACTGCTTGGCGATTGTCTCGGCTGAAGTATTTTCGTCTAGAATTTATCACACCTACAGCAATTAAGAGTGAGGGTTTATATCGTCCATTCCCTATGCCTCATTGGGTCTTTCGACCTTTGTACGATAGATTTTCAAGACTAGGGGGCACATCTTTACCCTTCCAGCCAAATTCAATATATCTCGAAGCCTATGCCGAACACTTCATAGAGTCGAAGATTACGGGATGCGATGCAGAAAAAGACTCCCTATGAAAGATGACAAGCTGGTTGCGTTTCAAGGCTGGATTGATTACACATTGTCCGAACCGAACGAGCACTTTGGTGTAGGCGATCACGCGGACAAAAAGCTATATAGAACAGAGCCTGTTTCGACCATCCGAGCGCACATTCAGCAGCATCGCGACCAGTACGCGGCACTCGTTCATCTGCTGGCTCAATTTGCATACTACAGCGGCGTTGGAAAATACACGGGGCAGGGGATGGGCATGGCTCAGCTCAATGAGCGCAAAGGACGATGAAGCGGAGTGGTTGCTGCACGATTCGGGAATCAACTTGAAGTTCTTCTATTCTCAAGGGGTATCGTTTCAGGCAAACTTTGATCACCACGCGGAAACGGATGATCGGTTCAGTAGATCTACCGAAGGTGGACGGCGCTGACCACCGTATGCTGTGAGTATCGACTGGTGAACGAGGACTGCCATGTTCCAACGCGATTGTGCTCCTTTCCTCCGTTGTGATCCTGTAATTGATGTTGGCTCGGTGCGGCAGGCACTGGACAGCCTGCTGTATTCGACTCGGACACACTCAACGACCTCATTGGAAAATCTCTGGCTGGTCGATCAGGCGCTACTTGATCCCGATCATCCGCCTATGGGACAAGGGAGGGCTTACGAATTGGCCGTCGTACTGACTGATTTGATCGCGCATCAGCTTGCCCGGCACCGGCGCGCTAGTGGGCTGCCGCTTCCGCCGGACTCACCATCACGAGCTGAAGCTTTCGTCCAGATCGCGCTCGACGGACAGACCGCCAATATCGAGTTGATGAGCTGGAGCTGGCTGTACTACCGCTATGTTCGGGTGGAGCTGGGCATTACGCTGGCTGAATACGAAGCTGCCGCAGCGATTGAGCCGCGCACGCGCCGCCGCTATCGCGAACATGCCCTGCGCCGCCTCACCCAACAATTGATCGCCCGCGAACGCGCGGCGCGGCGCGCACTGCGTAAACAGCGACTGCTCGCCCGGCTTCCGTGCGCCCCGCCGACGCGCTTGTTCGGACGGCAGCGCGAGTTGGCCACGTTGACGCAGGCGTTAAGCCAGCCTACCGCGCGGATTGTGCAAGTCAATGGCGCGGCAGGACTGGGCAAAACCAGCCTGGTCCGCGAAGCGGTGCGCACGCAGATCGAAGCGGATCAACTGACACAACTGGCGTGGGTTCGCTCACCCGACTCGGCGGCGGACTGCCTAGCGCAAGTGCGCCAGTCGATTACCGCCTTCGAGCCCGGTGATCAGCCACCAGTCTTTCCGGCGCAGGGCGGGTTGATTGTCGTGGATGATCTCTCCGCTCTGAGCGACTCGCTGGTCGAGCTAGAGCACTTTGTCGCCCATGTTGCTCCGCTCCACGTGTGCCTCATCCATCCGACACCGCTGCTGCTCAACGACCTGAACGTGAGTTTACCGCTGCGACCGCTCTCCCTGGCGGATGCCGAGGCGCTGATTCAATGGCAGATGTTTCTGCGACCCGAGTTGGGGCTGACGGCAGAGAGGATCGCCGCTGCCATCCAGTCGGGGCAGGGCAATCCCGCTGCTATCCTGCGTAATCTACAAACTGAATTGGACGAGTGAGGTTCACCATGCCGAATCTGTTCTTTGCCACCTTAGGCCAGCGGCCAGAAGCGATCACTATCGCGTATGATCGCCTGTGCGAACGCTACACATTTGAGCAGATGATCATTTTGGCGACGGACCGCCGCGAGTCGGGCATTGCCGATGCCGCCGCCGCTTTAGAGCGGGTGTGCCGTCGCGACTATCCCGACCTGCCGCTGCTCTGGCGGGATCTCACCTTTGACGATGATCTACCGCTGCTGGATATTCACGATGCCTCGTCCGCGCTGGCGTACTATCGCGCGGTGTATGGGGCGCTGGCGGAATGGAAACAGGAACGCTATACCCTGCACATGTTGATCAGCGGCGGGCGCAAGGCGATGAGCGTCTATGCGACCTTAGCGGCGGGCTTGGTGTTTGGGACGAGCGATCATTTGTGGACGGTACTCTCCGCGCCGCCCGTGCTCAAACCCGGTATGTTTCACATTCCGGCGTACTTGCGGGAGCAGGTGCAGGTGGTTGAACTGCCGCTGCTGACGGCGCGCGTGATTCCCGGGAGCGTGCCGGCAGCGCAGTTGGACTTTGACCTCGTGATGCGCCAGCGCACGCAGGCGCGCGACAAGTTCCTCACGCTGCTGACCGACAGCGAACGCGCTATCGCCCAAATCTTGGCGCAGGATCGGTATGTGCTCAATCAGCAGGTTGCGGACACGTTGCACGTGTCGCGGCGCACTGTGGAATCGCATCTTTTGAACATGTATACGAAACTCGCTAGCTTTGTCGATTTTGGCGACCAGATTCAGAACAAACGGCAGGCGCTGATCGACTTTTTACGGGAAGGATTGTAATTTTGGACTGTCGCAACTCCACCGCCTTTTGGCGCAGACAACGAGTTGCGACACAGGCGCTTGCGGAGTGGTGATTTTCAGAGTATGGTGATGAAAAGTGTGGCGCAAAAACCCCGCAGAATCGCAGCAAAATTCGCTTTGGGTTGTTCAATGACCTTGGACTTGGATTTTCGCGCGGCAGTTTCAGTGCGGCACACCCCCTACGGGGGATTGAAACCTCGGATCAATACCCGCCCACTTGGCCAGCTCATCAGTTTCAGTGCGGCACACCCCCTACGGGGGATTGAAACAAGGGCACGATCCGCGTCATCTGCTTCCCGCGTTCGTTTCAGTGCGGCACACCCCCTACGGGGGATTGAAACCGTAGGTCGATCCCGCGCACGGTGTAGTTTTGCAGGTTTCAGTGCGGCACACCCCCTACGGGGGATTGAAACCGTAGGTCGATCCCGCGCACGGTGTAGTTTTGCAGGTTTCAGTGCGGCACACCCCCTACGGGGGATTGAAACGACGATCCCGCCGCCACGCTGTCCACCTGATTGTTGTTTCAGTGCGGCACACCCCCTACGGGGGATTGAAACGCCATTGCGGAGAGCGCATCCTCATTCACAATCAGTTTCAGTGCGGCACACCCCCTACGGGGGATTGAAACTCGGGTCGACGAGCAGCCGGGTCTGAATAACCTTGCGTTTCAGTGCGGCACACCCCCTACGGGGGATTGAAACTCGGGTCGACGAGCAGCCGGGTCTGAATAACCTTGCGTTTCAGTGCGGCACACCCCCTACGGGGGATTGAAACTCGGGTCGACGAGCAGCCGGGTCTGAATAACCTTGCGTTTCAGTGCGGCACACCCCCTACGGGGGATTGAAACACGTAAGGCGACGTGAGCGGCGCGGCATCGTCGGGTTTCAGTGCGGCACACCCCCTACGGGGGATTGAAACCGCGGTTCTGGCTCATTCCTCGCATCAGACCGGGCTTCAGTGAGGCACACCCCCTACGGGGGATTGAAACATCGAAGTCGGCGTTATAGACGATCACGCGCTGACCTGCTTCAGTGAGGCACACCCCCTACGGGGGATTGAAACACATGCGCCAGCTTACCGAGCATCACGTCGCGCTGGCTTCAGTGAGGCACACCCCCTACGGGGGATTGAAACCTTGTTCCCATAGCGCGTGGAGACGAGCCGGTCAGGCTTCGGTGAGGCACACTCTGTACTGGGATTAAGCTTTGACGGAACGAGTCCAGCAAATTAAAAGGCCGCAGGTTCTTCACCGCGGCCCTTTTTGTGTTATATGGTTGGTCTTTACAGCACCATGATTAGTTGGTAAGGGAGACTATCTGGCGTGCGCTCACGTGGTGCGATGTAGTTATAAATGAACAAGCGGAAGAAGCGGTTGAAATTCGTGCCTAACGCCAGCATCAGCGAGGCCGGCGCAAGATTGAACACATGCAGGACGGAATGTTCGCTTCCGCGCACAATCTTCAGAGCCTCGTCGGTCGTGCCTAGCGCGTCCATCCACTGCGCGGGGTTCTGGTTGTCCAGTCGATAATTGCTGTCAAACGTTGTTGGCCCGGTAACCAACACCAGCACGAAAGGCAGTGAACCATCACTGGGGGCGCTCTGAGTGTAATAGCGGTAAATATCGTTGATCATCGCATCACTGACAGACTGTGAGAACTGCAGGGCTAAATGGATGGCACTCGGGTTTTTCACCTGGGCGTCGGGAGGTGCGATGACAAATGCTTTGCAGTAGCTGGAGTCCAGCAGTGGCGCGCACAAAAGATCCTGCGCATCAATCGCGCGGACCCCAGCTTGGTCGCGCAGTACCTTCGCAGGGTCAAATCCGACGCGTCGGCGGCGAATATCGGACGGTAATGCATTCACCAATTTGGGCAGCCCGTCTTCGAGTTTTACCCACTGAATATTCAGCAAGTCGGGAGACAGCGGTGTGCCATCCATGGTCAGCGGGATGATGGGTTTGCTGCGCGCCCGTGCATACTGAATTTCTTCTTTTACATAAGGACTCGCGGCGGAACTGGCTGACCACAGAAGCACGACCACGGCTGCGTTGTCGATGGCTTTGAAGAGCTCATCACGCCAATTGGTGCCCCCTCGGAGATCATTTACATCCTGCCACAGTACATAGCCACTACCACTCAAACCGTTGACGACCTGCCGCGCTGTGGTCTCATCCCGACGTGAATAGCTGAAGAAAATGTAAGTCACAATGTGATCCTTTCCGTGATATCCGTCAGTTGCGCCCTAATAAAATGTAAAGCATATTAATAGATGCTGATGATATAACATGCTGCCCAATATTGGGTAATAGAGCTCTCATTGTAGTCGTCTCCCATCAGCGTATTTCAGTACCTCTACTGAAGTTGTATTGAGTTCGTATGGCTATGCTCAACTTGAGAACATGAACGAAAGGACAGACTATGCTGCAAGCCCGTTGGTCAGTTCCCTCACTGTTCCAGCTAGCTCGGGAGGTGCGCCCATGAGCGAGATCTTCACGCTTGTCGCCGTCGAAGTTGCTCATATTCAGCAATACATTTTTAACAGTAATCGCCTCAAGGAAAATATCGGTGCTTCGTTTCTCGTCGCCGCCGCAACCGATTTATGGGCGCGTGATGCAGTGCGCCAAGCAGTGACGCAGCATAATCTCGACGCGGAAAATCAATTTGTGCCAAAGCTCCACCTCGAACAACGCGCCGAACTTGAAGCCGAAGTGGTCTACTGCGGTGGCGGAAACTTCGTCTGTTTATTCCGCCAGGCGGCCGACGCCCAGAACTTCGCCCGGGCATTGTCGGCGCGGGTCTTATTCGATGCGCCCGGCTTGCACCTAGTGATCCATAGCCTGCAATATGAGGTCGGAGTCGAGCCGTTAGCCCAGGCAGTTGGGCGTCTGCTGCGTGAACTCAAGCGTGAGCGAGGGCACCAACCGCGGTCAACTGGCATCGCCGGATTGGGCGTGACTGCCATGTGTGATTCGACGAGTTTGCCGGCGGTGACCCTCATCACCGATCAGGATGGAAAACGGAATATCTATTCGGCGGAGACTGCGGCGAAGCTCGCGGTGACCGAGGCGGCCAACCAAGAACTCAAGCGGTTGATTCAGCTTGAACAAAGGTTTCTCTACCCACTGGACTTCGATCATTTGGGACGCACTGAGCACGAAAAGAGCTTTATCGCCATTGTCCACGCCGACGGGAATGGGCTAGGGCAGATCGTCAGCGGTATCGCGCAGAACTACAACTCTGTAAAACAGAACATCGCCTATATTGAGGCTCTGCGGACCTTCTCTGAAAATGTCAAACGGGCTTCAAACCAGGCGTTGACGAAGACTGTTGAGTATCTCGAATCCGCATTGGGCGAGGATGGGACACTGCGCTACCACTTTAGCGGTCAAGCCCCACTCGCCCTCAAACGAAGCGCGGATCGCCGCTGGTTTTTCCCATTCCGTCCACTTATTTTTGGTGGCGATGATGTAACCTTCGTTTGTGATGGGCGGATCGGCATCGCCTTGGCTGTGGAATTCATCCAACAGTTTGAAACGGCAGTTACCGATATCATGCAACGAACGCTCACCGCGTGTGCTGGAGTCGCGATTGTCAAGGCGCACTACCCATTCGCACGTGCCTATGAGCTCTCCGAAGAATTGTGTCAATCAGCCAAAACCTTCGCCCGGTCACAACAGTCGGCAACTTCTACGATGGTTCCGAGTGCTATTGACTGGCATTTCACGACGGGTGGCTTGTATGGCGATCTCGAAGTGATGCGCCAGCGCGAGTATTCCGCCCCTGCAGGACAGCAGTCTTTAATCCTCCGCCCCGTTCTCCTCGGCGAGCAGCTCCATCCCTATCGCACGTGGCCGTTTGTTGAGCGTTCCGTAACTGCCTTTCAGGTTGGCGAGTGGAGCGGCAGTCGGAACAAGGCAAAGACCTTGGCCCAAGTGCTGCGGCAAGGGCCGGACGCAACGGCGGCGTATCAGGCGCGCTACTTGCGCTCAGACAAGCTAACCTTGCCGGATGCGCCCCTGTTTGCTCAAAATGCCGGTTGGTATGAGCAGTATTGTGGCTATTTTGACGCCTTGGAACTCCTCGATCTATATGTGCCTTTGGTAGCGGCTCAGGAGGAGCAGCATGGATAGCCTCGGTCTCGAAATTACATTGCTCAGTGACACGACGTTCGGGCGTGGTGATGGGGTAGCAGGTGTTGTCGATCAGGAAGTGGAACATGACGCCGCAACCGGTCTGCCAATCATCAAAGGCCGCACGCTCAAGGGCTTGTTAGTCGAAGAATGCTCGAACATCCTGTACGCGCTGCTCGTTTCCAGTTCTCCTGCTTACGCAGCCATGAACACTGCTGCAGAGCGACTATTTGGCGTGCCGGGTAGTAATCTGCACGGTCAGTCAATCTTGCACATTGGCACAGCGACTCTACCACGCTCGCTCGCGGATCATCTCCGCTTGGAAATTGCTTATGGTCGGTTAACTCCGCAGGCCGTTTTGGAAGCCTTGACCACCATTCGTCGTCAGACAGCGGTTGATTCGGAGCGGGATGTGCCAAAAGACAACACCTTACGCGCGATGCGCGTCATTTTGCGAGACACGGTTTTTGAAGCACCGGTTTTGCTGCGCGAAACGCCCACAGACGACGAATTGAGCTTATTGGCTGCGTGCGCCGCCTCGCTGCGGCGTGCTGGGCACAGCCGCAATAGGGGCCGTGGTCGCATCGCTGTTCGAGTCAATGGGTTGCCTGATGGGGCTCTGGACTGGTTTGGCCAACGTGTCAAAGGAGGCGAATGATGCATGTCGTGTCCTATCAGCTAACCCTAGAGGAGCCGGCGCTGCTCACGGCATTGGCTGGAGAACCCAACAGTTCTACATCTTATGATTATGTTCCTGGCAGCGTTATTCGCGGCCTCCTAGTCGGACGGGCGCTTCAAACTGGAACAACGATTGACCCAACGCAAGAAGCGACTAAACGCCGTTTTTTCTCAGCAGCGACACGCTTCCAGAATGCGTATGTCGTTGAACCCGCGACGGGACTTCGCTCGCTCCCCGTTCCGTTGTCTTGGGGACGTGAGAAACAGGCTGTGCCAAGTGGAACTCACTCACGAACCGTCTATGACAGCGCGGTGCAACCTATCAGTGTCCAAACCAAGTCAGTGCGTGGTTTCGTCTCCATAGATGGTGCGCAAGCGGCTCATCTCCAAATTTCCCGTCGCCTGAATGTCCATACGGAACGTCCTCGACGTGGCGGTGGCGAAGGCACTGTCTTTCGGTACGATGCTTTGGAGAGCGGGCAGAGCTTTAGCGGTTCGATTTTGTGTGCGAGCATAGAAGATGCCAGATATTTCACGCGTTTGCTAGAAGCGGACGCAATCGTGATGTTGGGTGGTGCACGCAGCGCAGGGTATGGCCGTGCTCGGCTTACCGTATTACCCATTCAGGAACAGCAGCAAAACCCGCCGAACACTCCGCCTCCATCTGGTAGCTTCATAATCACACTGCTTAGTGATGTGATTACGACCAACCCCTACGGTCAAGCGGATCCGACATTGACCGCACTGCTGAATGCCCTGAATCGGCATGGTAGCCAAATTCCGCTAAGTTCCGTGGTGACACAGTTCCTCGATACGACTATGGTTGGTGGTTTCAACCGTAAGTGGGGGTTGCCGCTGCCCCAAGTTCCGGCGCTGGCGATGGGTTCGGTCATCGTTCTTGATCAGGCGGTTTTTCCCAAAGCAGAGACTCTTCGACGCTGGTTGGAGCACGGCATTGGCGAACGGGTCGAAGATGGCTTTGGTGAAGTAGCCGTGAACTGGCAGCAGCAAGCTATGTATCAACTGCGCGAGGTTTCGACCACTCTGGAATCGGTAACGGGTGAGCCGCTTACAGGAACGGCTGAACTGCTGTGGTCGCGCATTCAATCCCACCAAACAGAGATCCAGACCACTACAGCGCATGCGCAACTTTTCACTGAGAAGCAGTATCGGTTGCAGGGCGAAATTCCCCGTACCCAGTTGGCTAGATTGCGGTTAGTCATCGCTGACGAACTCCGCCAGCCGAATCCGTCACGTTTGGTTATTGAGCGGTTTCTAAAGGACATTCAGGGAAAATACGCGGATCGCCAATATCAGGACTCGCGGATTGCTGGGAAACCGCTCAAAGACTGGCTTCGCGCACAGGTCAATGACTCAAGCGAGAGTGACGTGATTCTATTGCGTCGGCTCGATGCAATTCTCGAACGCGCACAAAAGGACAAGAAAAGGAGTGTGAACCGATGAGCACACCTGCACGACACAGCGCGGCTGCTGCCCGTCGAATTGTACGGCGCATCGTCATCGAAGGAACACTGGTTTTGCAGACGCCGGCGCATTTTGGTGGCGGTGAGAGTGACGGCACAACCGTACTGTTGCTCGAAGACACGGTCACTCGCCGTCCGCTCTTACCAGGAGCGTCTTTGGCCGGCGCGCTGAGGCATTATCTCCTGCGCCGTGAATTTGGGTTTCGTACAGCTGAACCAGTTGACTCGCTGGCAGTCAAGTTATTTGGGACAGCCTACGACGCTGATCGGGGTCACCAGAGTCGGATCAGTATTGATGATGCGCTCGTGACCCAAACTGGAAATCTGGTCGATTCACGAGATGGCGTCAAGATCGATTCGTCCTTCCGAACTGCAGATGAAGGTGCGCTTTACACCTTCAATGTTTGGGCGGCTGGTACACGTTTTCCACTGCGCGTCGAATTGTGCCTGTATGGACCTGATCCTGAAGACCGAACGAGTCAGGGTGATTCAGCTAATGAGCTTCTCAGCGCGTTAGCCACAGCTCTCCATGCGCTCGGCACAGGCGAAATTCCTTTGGGTGCGCGCAAGCATCGTGGCTATGGCCGAGCCAGTGTGAACGATTGGCGCATCCGCGATTATCGGCTTGACACGGTCGATGGCCTAATTGAGTGGCTGAAAACACGTGCAGATGATTCACACTCTGAGTCACATTATTCGAGTTCGATATTTCAAGTGCTTAATGCTACGCCGCTCACCAAAGATGCACGGCATTATGTTCGGTTAGAAGCGACGTTTGGACTGGAAGACTCGCTGCTGATCCGCGCTGGTTCAGATGTCGCTGATATGGCGCATCTGATGAGCAAGGATGAACAGGGAAATCCAGTACCGGTGTTGAGCGGGACAAGCCTCGCTGGTGCGTTGCGTGCGCGGGCTTTGAAGATTGCCAATACACTCAACCTGCGTGGGGCTGGTGAGCTAATTGATGATCTCTTTGGACAGTTTGGTGGTGAAGATGGGGACTCGTCGGGCCAGCGAACAGCTAGCCGAATGATTGTCGAAGAACACGCTATCCGCCATGCCTCAACTCAGCAGGTACAGAATCGGGTTCGCATCGACCGATTTACTGGCGGTGCCTTTGATACCGGGCTCTTCGGACAACAGCCAGTCTTCGCAACGCGGGCGACAGAAGTGCCAGTGCATGTTGAATTGCATTATCCGGCCAGTGCGACACAGGGAGACCAAGGACGTTTGGACGCGCAAGTTGGGCTGCTGCTCCTGTTGCTCAAAGATCTCTGGACGGGCGATCTGCCACTCGGAGGAGAAAGTAGTGTTGGCCGTGGGCGGCTCTACGGACGGAATGTCAAGCTCATCCTCAAGACACCGGGACACGCAAAAACGATCGAATTCGCGGATAGTCCCCGCAATCTCTCCGCACAAGACCGCGCCATCTTGGAGAATTATACGGAGGCGCTGCGACAGCAGCCGCGGAAGGAGAAAGCACAATGAGCGATTCGATTTGGAGTCTCTCGGGAACTCGCCGTTGGACGACCGATGTCCGGGTTAAGGTTACGGTTGATACACTGCAAACGGCCGATCCACTCATGTGGCTGAACCAGACTGTGTTTCCGGAAGGGGTTTTGCTGTTGGCTCATGCCGTCGATGGTGTGAATTGGGGATGGTCGACCGGCAGAGGTTTCCTGTTCTCGCACGACGTGGCACCGAAACTAGCACCAGTGCTGCACCCCGAGACTTTGCAGCAGTTACGCGTGTTTACCAATGCATGGGAATGCTTTTTCTGGTATGACGGACAAGGTTGGCGGCAGCGCCTAATCGAGGATGATGCTGATGGGACTGTGCTCTCCGTCATCGATGAGTACCATCTGCTGTGGGGTACCCAAACCGAAGTGCGAGCACAGGGGTTTTCGGTGCTGGCCGATGGCGCCCAAGGGCTGCGCCACGTCTTGCCCTTCGCGACGCCGGACACTCTGCTGACAAAGCGAGCTGCGCTCAGCGTTCGTCATTACGTGGGTGAACATGCCAATGGCAGTCAGTTTATCGCCCTCAGCCGCCTAAGCCATGTGGAGGTTCTCGACTATGAATAATAACCCTGCAGGCGGTGGGAACCGCCAGCGTCGTCCCGCTCGTGCGCCTTATAACTTTGTTCCTCTGCCGGATAAAGCGGTTGCATCAGATGCGCTCGTTCGCCACAACCGCTACCTCAGCAAAGGCAAATACACGGGATATTTTGACGTAACACTGACTACAGTTACTCCACTCTATATTCGCGGTATGCTGACGGCTGAGCAGATCAGCGCTCATGCGGCGCGCAAGTCCGATGGGCCATTTGACGCCAAGGACAAGCTAGAAACTGCTGAATTTTTCACGGTGGATGGTGTTCCGAGATTACCCGGCAGCAGTTTGCGCGGCATGCTGCGGAGCCTGGTTGAGATCATCACGTTTAGCAAGATTCAACCGATCAGCGATCGTCAGGGGTTCTTCTTTCGGGCAGTGGCCGCCCAAAACACTGATCCCCTGCGCGATCCCTATCGGCATGTGATCGGTGCATTTAGCAAGAATGTGCGTGCTGGATATCTGATCCAGCAAGGTGAACACTGGTTCATCCAGCCAGCGCAACGCTTCGGCAGGGATGCCTTTGCCAAAGTGAAAGACACGCTTAGGGATGGAAGTTGTCCGGTGGCTGGTGTCCAAGGGATCAAGCGTTTCAATGACCCGGCCTACACCGTTCAGTACCACGATGTGGAATTTACCCAGCAGGGTGACATGATCGTTGAAGTCTGGACGGCAGAGAGCGGCGCTACGCGCATGGGCGTGCTCGTCTGTACGGGAAATATGTCAGAAACGCAGAGTGGTAAACAGTTCGATAGTCCGCGGCGCAACTATGTACTCGTGCTGCCGCCCGACCGTGAGGCAACTCGTCTCCCAATTGCAGACACCTGCGTCGCTGATTACATCAATGCGTTAACCCCGTTTCAGAAAGAAAGCCCGCTCGACAGCGAACACGGCGTGCTCGTTCATGGCCGCCCGGTCTTCTATATCGCCGAGGGTGAGGAAGTGATCCGTTTTGGGCATACCCCGAATTTTCGAATCGGCCATTTGGTCTGGGAACGAAGTGGGAAAGATGGTGAGCAGCGGGCGCGAGCCGTGACAACCCATGATCTGGTTCCAGATGCTGTGCAGCACATCGATGAGAACGGTACCGATTACACTGAAGCGATGTTCGGCTATGTTATGGAGGGGGTATACGGTGAAGGGAGCGCATATGGAAGCCGTATCAGCGTGACCAGCGGTCGTTTACTGGACAACCCCGCACAGGCGCTGGAAGCCGCCCCATTCACAGCGAAGATTCTCGGCAGTCCCAAACCGACCACATTCCAACATTACGTGGAACAACCGAATGGCGTCGACACCCCGATGCGTGATCTACATCACTGGGGAACGAAGAACGCCCGGATTCGGGGTCACAAACTCTACTGGCGCAAACAAATCAGCAGCAGTAATGACGTGCGTGAAACTGAAACGGTGAAAGAGAAGGACACGCAACACACGAAGATGCGCCCGGTCAAGGCAGGAGTACGCTTCCATTTTCAAGTGTATTTTGAAAACTTGAATGTGGTGGAACTCGGCGCGCTCACTTGGGCGCTGACACTGGATCAGGACCCTGCGGGTCACCACATGTTGGGGATGGGCAAGCCGTATGGAATGGGAATAGCACGTCTGAAACCCGAGTTATATTTGTGTGACCGTAAGGCGCGCTATGAGAGCTTGTTCGCGGAAAGTGGCGACTGGTCGACCGGATATTCTCCTGCTGGCATCGACGATTTCTTGCTGGCGTTCAAGCAGCGGATAGCTGAGAAAACGGGGCGGGCATTTGATGATCATCCGCGCATCCGCGAGTTGAAGACGCTGTTGAGGTTGGTACGGCCGAACCGACAGTTCGATTACATGACGATTGAGCCGAATGAGTTCAAAGATCGCCCGGTGCTGCCGCGGCCGAGTGAAGTTAAGCAGATTACTGGCAATTGAGCGGTGACCCACTCGGATCTGCCAAGGATTGCCTAGCTAGAATGGTAATCCTTGGCGTTGCTCGTGAAGATTCATTATGGGAAGGAGGCATAACTTGAAGTTTCGCTGGCTAGCCGTCGCACTTCTCGATCTACGGAGTGATCCCCCACCATCCTTGATCCTCACTTTTATACTTGGGGGTCTATCTTTTGCTGTGTGGGGTAATGGTCTATTTTCGCTTTTTACAGATGTAGATACCGGCATAGCTTTGTTTTTCCGTGCATTACTCGGAGGCGCTGTCGGATTTGGCTTGGGCGCAATTGCTTTCTTTGTTTACTGGAGAGGAATTACAGTGAATATCAAGCTCAGCGAGAAATCTACTGTACCCAAAAAACGGTATGTGATTACGGCATTGAGCCCGTTTTCTGTTCGACCTGACGGCAATGATAATTTGGGGGTGATTCGCGACATTATCGCATGGCATGGACTGAGCCAGGATAGCGAAAAACAGCTTCATTTGATCTCGGTACTGCAGGTTGATCCAGACACAGGTGCCGAGTTTGCTGTGAACCCGCATGATCCGTCTAATCAGGCTGTCGCTCAAGCCTATCAACGCCTCAAGACCGAGTATTCCAATACACTGCTGCACATAGAACTTCACGGAATTTACAACACGGACAGTGCTGAACAAAGCTTTGATGCCGCGTCAAAGACATTGAGCGAGCTGAATGATCTCGAAAACAGTGTCATCGATGTTACTGCGGGGACAAAAGCTATGACCGCAGGTTTAGCTGCGGCCGCGTTTGCTAGTGGTTGTCCACTTACCTACTTAGCTACACCGCGCGACAGCAATGGCGAACCGGACTTCACTGCGAAAGAGAAGAAATTCATCTTTCTTGACAGCGGTAATTTGCGTACTCAGATTATGCGTAATGCGAGCGAAAAGACCTGACTTCGACTCGGCCTGATGTAGCCGTTAGGTGATGTAGAATCCCTTCTTGTACTGGATTTCTGCTTTGCCGAGGACGCGCACACGTTGCAAATCCGCACCGTTGAGTGGGTAGAAGCGAATGTCGTCCTCGGCGGGATCAATTTCGCGCTCGAGGCGCTTCGCCAATATAGCGCACTTCTGGTCGTCGATATCGCACTCGAAAACGCTGTACTGCGCGCGGCGACCATAGCCCTCCAGTAGTTTGCTGATTTTGCTCCGGCGTTTGGCGTCAGTGACATCGTAGCTGATCACCCACAGCATGAACTAAGCCTCGCCATCTTCGACCGACTCTGTGCGCAGCATCCGCCACACGCGCCCAGCCGCGGCTTCGGTCGCCAGCGCGTCGGCGACTTCGTTGAGTTCGCGCGGAACGTGCTTGTACGTGATGTGTTGAAAGCCGCGCGCCAGCACGCAAGCCTGTTGATGTGGGATTTTCAGCTTGGGGCTGTTGACTGCCCAGCGTCCGGCCATTTGGCCGACCACAACCTCACTGTCAAGGCGGATTTCAATTGCCAATGCGCCGAGTGATGCTGCCAGTTCCAGTGCGAGGAGCAGACCGCTATACTCGGCTTCGTTATTCGTCATGAGGGGCAGGGGGCGATTGGCCAGCGCCAGTACCTCACGGCGTCGCGTGAGCGCGATGGCGCCCGCACCTGCCTGGTCACGAGCCGTCGCTCCATCCGCGTACAAGATTACCTCACCACCACGGCGGGGCATGATCGTCCTCCGCACTGTGCAAAGCGCGCGCCAATTCCTGCGGCGTGCGGTTGGAGATCACAATCCAGCCCGTCGCAAACAAGATGATGGCGTGGCGCGGATAACCGTAAGTGAGGTCGAGCACGCGCTCCGGTGGCGTGGCTTTCAGAAGCCGCTGCACGGGCGCTGACTTGATGGACGCCACGGCGATCACATGCGCGGTGTTGATCGCGCCGCCGTGACCGACGAGCAGCATATCGGGCATAATGTCCTCCTAACGCATAATCACAGGTTGATAGTCGGTTGCTTCGCCGCGCACGATCCGCGCGATTTGCCGCGCCTGAAGCTCGATCACGCGGCGGTATGGCGTTTTGCCACTGCCATCCGGCGCTTCGATCTTTTCCTCAAGACGCTGTTCGTAGGCGGTGAGCAGTGTATCCGCTGCTTCACGCGACATACGCACGGGTAGATCAGGATCGTTGGTCGTGACAAAGTCATCCAGGGTGATCTGGCCGCCGCGTACAAGGTTGAGCACGATCCCATCCGCGATGGTGGGACGGAATCCTCCATCAGGTCGAGCGCCAGCGCGGGACGGTCATAGCCGAGGGTGTGGAAAAAGCCGAGATACGAGTCCAGCCCGACGATCTGCAAGTTGGCTTCGACATCTTTGCGCAGCAGCGAATAGGCGAGGCTGAGCAGTGCGTTGATCGGATCAGGTAGTGGGTAATACTTGCGCGCCTCGAAGCCCCACGCCGGGTCGAGCAGCAGACGCAAGGCTTGAAAGTAATAGGCGGCTGCTTTGCCCTCGAAGCCGCGTAGTTGATCGAGGTCGGCGGCGCTGTCGCCGCGCTTACCCATTTGCAGCATCCCATCGACGGTATTCGTCATTTGCGGGATACCGTCGGCGCGGCGCAGCAGCACTACGCGCTGATTGGCGACTTTGCCCGCGACGATGCGCCGGGAGAGCGCCAATGAGCGCGCCGAATCATCGCACAGGCGCAGCTGCTGATGGCGGAGTTCGGCGTACTTGGACTGATTCGGATTGAGGCGGCCGTAGAACTTGCCGTAGTAGCTCATGAACACCACGTCGACTTCCATGCGCAGCAGCAAAATGGCCGCCGGGGTGGTGAGCTGGACGTTGCCCATCAACACGAGCTGGGTCAGGTCGGCGAGGGGGATGCGCAGCAGATCCGTATTGCCGGAGGTCACGCGCAGCACTTCGCCGCTTTTGCGGATGACCGCGCCATGCTCGCGGACGTAAACGGTCGTCATGGTGAGTCTTCGCCTTTCTCTGTTGCCAACCGATGCCAGCGCCCTTTGAACGTGGCACCGAGAAATGTGAAACCTTCATCAAACGTGACGAGGCGCGTCTTGCGCAGATTCAGACGCAGATGCAGGTTTTCCAGCGAGCGCCGCGCCACGTCCAGCGACCAGACGGAGTCCTCTTCGGTGAAGGAGAGGAGCACAAAATCGTCGGCGAAGCGCACGAGGGTGGAACGCGGCAGCGCGGCGGTGATCATTTCGTCGAAGCGATGCAGGTAGAGATTCGCCAGTGGCGGCGAAATGATGCCACCCTGTGAGACCCCCGCGATTTCGCCGCGCCGACCGGCGATGGGGGTATGCAGCCACACATCAAGCAAGTGATTGACGAGCGGCTGATCGATCACCCGGGCGACCTGACCCTGCAGCGGCTGCAAGGGAATGCTGCCGAAGCAGTCCGCGATGTCGGCATCCAGCACCCAGAGTTGACCGGAGTCGCGAGCGCGAATGACGGCCTGCACTGCGTCTTCCGTCGAGCGACCGGGGCGAAAACCGTAGCTACATGCGAGAAAGATCGCTTCGAACGGCACGGTCAGGTAGTCGTGAACGACGCGCTGCGCCACCCGGTCGCGCACCGTCCACACTGAGATGGGACGCTGCTTCCCATTCGACTTTTTGAGGAAGAAGCGGCGCACCGGATAGGGTTGGTAGACCCCGGTCAGCACATGGTGGCGCAAGCGGTTGAGTTCACTGTCGAGCGCCGTATTGAAACGCTCCAGCGTAACGCCGTCGGTGCCGGGCATGACGCCACCGCGCCGCACCCACTGCCACGCCCGGCGCAGCGCATGGATGGAAAAGATCGTTTCGGAAGCGTCCATAGGCAGTTGCGCCTGCCGTCGGAACACTCAGCAGCGGGCAATGACCGCTGAAAGTGCTCCGACGATGGCTATCTCCGATTACAGCCAGCGCAGCCAGCCGGGCAGGGACGCGCTGTAGTAGATCACGGCGAAACGCCCGACCAGCATGGTCGTGACCAGGGCGAGCGTGCCGTTGAGCATCCACGCGCGCGCCAGCGGATAGCGCCCCGCGAGCCACAAGGCGCGGCGGAACAAGAAGCGCAGCGCGAGCATGAGCACGAGCTCGCGCCCGTGACCGCCGCGCGGACGGTAGCCGTACAGCATGCCGATGCGGCGCATGAGACGCATTTGCAGGCTGACGAGCAGGGCGACATCCTGCTGATCGGGGTCGCGCTCAGCGCGCAGGCTGAAGAAGACGCTGGAGACAGCGGCGCGGACAGTCATCTGCCCGGCGACGCGGCGGCGCAGTCCAGCGATTTCACCGGCGAGTGCCTCGGCGGTTTCCGGGAAGGCTTTGAGGACGGCGGGCAGAAACTGGTGGTGTACCTGGTACAGGTTGATGGCGCTCACCGGAATGACCGGGACGGCAAGACGTTGGCGCAGCACGGCCAAGGACTGCTTGAGCGCCGCCCCTTCGACGAGATCGACCTTATTGGCGGCGGCGAGCACCGGGAGATTGAGGGCGCGCAGGCGGGACAGCCACAGGAAGTCGCTTTCGCTGGCTGGACGCGCGGCATCCAGCACATAGATGATCATCTGCGCGTCGCTGAGATGCGCGGTGAGTTCCGGCGCGCCGCCGGCCTCAGTCGGCAGATCGATGAGCGTCAGGCGACCGAAGCGGCGGACGGCTTCGCCGTTGGCGGTGACCGCATTCCAGCCCCAGAGCGTGTTGCAGAGCGTCTTTTTGCCGACGCCGGACTGACCGACGACCGCAATCCGCGCGGTTGTCCCAATCTCCGGTTCTGCTTCCGGCGGGTCGGACGGGGGGAGCGTCCAATTCAATTGACCGAGCAAATCCGGGACGTCGCTCGGCAGGACATGGTTGAGCAGTTCTTTAGGGGTCATGATCTCCTCGCTTTCTAATTGACAACCGTCTGGACGATGGCGACAACGCCGAAGGCCGACACAATGCACAGCAGCGTAAAGCCCAGAAACACGCTGAGCGCACAGCCGCGCATGAGCCACTGGTGTTTCCCGTTCATGGGAGCACTCCTGTATGGATGAGCGATAGCTCTAGGATGCCGGAAAACGCGGTTTGACTCAGCCGAGTCAGTTCCGGTTTTTCCCCGAAGGGATTCGGGTTTTGGGCAGAGCAAACAAAACTGACCCCACCCCCGATCCCTCCCCGAATTCAGAGAGGGCAGACAACAGGCGCGTTCAATGGGGCATGATCGGGCGTAGCCCGAGCCGGATCAAGCGGGTCACAACGCCTGACGGTCGGTTGAGGTTGAGCGGGTGGCTCAGTGGTGGGGCGGTCGTGGACACGCAGCACGCGATCTACGCGGAAAATGCGGGTATCACCGTCCAGATCGCACCATGCTTCGACATCTGCGCGCCCCACGTTCGTACCAGCAGATCGGCTCAATGCAGCGCGTCGTGACTGCGCCGCGTGCCGGGCTAAAGTAGTCGATGGTGACGGCCTGACCGAAGTTGTAAGCCTGCTGGAGCGCCGCGCAGATGTCGTCAGGATTGTCCGGCGTGATGGGCGGTGGCTCGGTGTGACCGTCCAATGCCTGCGCGAAGGCGTCGGTCGTCCGCGCGGCGAGTTGATCGAGCGCCGTGACCTGCTGCGCGGGCAGTTGATCAGCGAGCCAACGCCGGACCGCGTCGGGAATGGTGGCGGGCAAGCTGACCTTTGCGCCCAACCCCTGCAGCGCGCGCACGGCGAGGTAGCAGTAGGCATAGAGTTCGGTGCCGGGTGGAGATGGAGGCAGTGGGGGCTGTTGATCCGTGACCGGCTGACCACGGCGGTGGAGACGACGACAGAGGGCGGGCGCGTGTTCCGGACGCACGGCGAGATGGTGGCGTGAGAGCGGTTTCTCGATCAGCGGGCGCAGACCACGATCCGCACACAAGGCATCGAGCGCGGCGGGATCACTGGCGGTGAGGACGGTGAGCGTTTCGAGCCGCAGGGCGTGTGCGGCTTGTTCCCACTGCTTGAAGGTCGCAAGCACGGCTTCCGAGAGCGGGTCACTCAAGTCCGCGATGGTCTGCGCCAGCGTCAGCGCGGTCGCGCCGCGGGCAATGGCGGCGCGGACAGTCGCTTCATCAAAGGTCAGGCGCTGGTCAACCGGCTCACACCAGCCGAGCAGGCGCGCATAGGGCAGCAGCGGCGGGTGGGCAGTTAGATCAAGCGTCAGGGTGGCCGGGTTGAACGCCGCCGGTTGCGGCGCAGGGAGGGCAGGGGAATGTACGATCACCGCATCCGCCTCCCACGTTGCCCAGCCGAGCCAAGTGAAGATGGTTTCGAGCAGCATCTCGACTGACAGCAGCAGCGATTCAGAGTCAAGCGCGGGACAGTACGGATGCAAGGCGGCGATCAGGGAGGGTGCGGTATAGCTGCCCGGTGCGAGGGTGCTCAGCCAGCGGACTAAGCCCGACCAGACCGCATCGTCCACCTCCGGCACGCGGTAGATCGTCCAGATCCGCCGCGCCGTCCGATCCGCCACCAGCGCCTGCCACAACTGTGCCCACGCTTGATCCGGCGGCAGGGCCAGCCAGTCCCAAGCCGCCGCGCTCGGTTTGAGAAAGCCGCCCTGAACCGCGACCAATCCGGCGGCCTCCGCCAGATAATGCAGAAAGCTGAGGCGACCGGCGTTCCGTTCGCTGCGCACGCCAGCGAGCGCACCGGGCAGCCGGAGTTGAGCGTTGACCTGACGCAGCAGACGCGGCGGCAGCCAGCGCCCATAGCGGGGCACAACATCGACCCGCAGGAGCGTGCCGAGGAACGCGGCTACATCCGTACAGAGCCCAGCGCGAGGGGTCTCCGCGTGGATTGGGGTCAACAGGCGCTGCGGCTGCGGGAGCGGCGGCAGGAGCGCCGCGGCCTCCCATGTGAGCCAGACCTGCCGACCGTCCCGGCTGAGTTCGATGAAGCCGAGCAGCCAGAGACGTTCGGCTGGCGTGAGCCCGATACGCCAATTGGTGGGGCGGCGCTGAGTACAGGGACGGATGCTGCCAAAATTCCGGCTGAACTGATGCCGAGGCAAATAACCTTCGGCTGCTTGTAGACTGTGCAGCGCGCGGCGTTCTGCTGGAGTTAACTCTGCGCGCTTAAGACGTTGAACGACCTGTCGGTAGAGTTGTTCGTGCGCTTGGGCGCGCGTCCAATGCGTGCTAAAGCGCAGCCGATGAACGTGCGCGATTACGCGTAATTGATACCATGTCCGTTGGCTTAAAACCTGACAGTGCTGGTGCATTCGTCTCTCCTTGCGGAGAAGTATAAAAGAGCGTTCAGCGCCGGATTTTTCCCTCATTTGTACATCCGAGCCGCCAACAGAGCTGAGTGGGTGCACAAACGCGTTCCGACGAGTTGTAGGGGTGTAAATTGACCAGATCGGGAAGTAGTTGGACGCAGGCATGCAGGAAAAAACGCAACTGATCCGCCCGTGGCGCAGCGCCTGCAAGTGGGGGCGAAAAGTTTGCGTTAAACTGAGAAAAACAGTAGATTAGAAGAATGAGGTACACGACACTTCACGTGGAGGGTCGCCCCTACGGGGGATTGAAACGTTCATCTGAATTCTCCTCAGAAACTGCTTTCCACTCCCTCTTCACGTGGAGGGTCGCCCCTACGGGGGATTGAAACTCGATGTGTGTATAAAACACAACACCGTTCAACTCACTTCACGTGGAGTGTCGCCCCTACGGGGGATTGAAACCCGGGAGGACTGCGGCGGATTCCGCGACGATTTCAGCGGCTTCACGTGGAGGGTCGCCCCTACGGGGGATTGAAACCGAAAGCCGCCGTGGCGACGACGAACACGAACAGAACTTCACGTGGAGGGTCGCCCCTACGGGGGATTGAAACTTAGCGCGGTCAATGTGGTAGGCAAAAGCACTACCCACTTCACGTGGAGGGTCGCCCCTACGGGGGATTGAAACGTAAGAGCCGCTGCGATTGTTTGAGACTTATCAGGCGCCTTCACGTGGAGGGTCGCCCCTACGGGGGATTGAAACCACTTTGGACGTTCTTGGGCGGACGCGGTGTCGCACTCTTCACGTGGAGGGTCGCCCCTACGGGGGATTGAAACCCAGGATTGCGCTGATGATGTACACACCTACGTTTGCAGCTTCACGTGGAGGGTCGCCCCTACGGGGGATTGAAACATAGGTATTGTCCACGATGCTACCGATGATCCGTTCACTTCACGTGGAGGGTCGCCCCTACGGGGGATTGAAACCCGAAGGGATTAGCGCGCCGGTGCCATAGATCGAAGACTTCACGTGGAGGGTCGCCCCTACGGGGGATTGAAACTGCATACCAGCGTTGAACGTTGAGTTCCACGCTAATACCACTTCACGTGGAGGGTCGCCCCTACGGGGGATTGAAACTTACTAGTTCGTCCTTATGTACAATGTGCTAAAGAGTCTTCACGCGAAGGGTCGCCCCTACGGGGGATTGAAACAAGTTCGACCAGCTTTTGCCTGTCGAGTCGCTCGAAGGCTTCACGCGGAGGGTCGCCCCTACGGGGGATTGAAACCAATCGCATCATCGAAACGTTTTTTGATGTCTTCAGAACTTCACGCGGAGGGTCGCCCCTACGGGGGATTGAAACTGGATCGCCGGCAAGCCATTTGGCTTCATTCACCAACCTTCACGCGGAGGGTCGCCCCTACGGGGGATTGAAACCCACTTCATCATACCACGCTGTAACCTCCACAAGACACTTCACGCGGAGGGTCGCCCCTACGGGGGATTGAAACCTCATAAAGCTGGCATCCGCCGTACCCGTCGAACACGCTTCACGCGGAGGGTCGCCCCTACGGGGGATTGAAACCATGTGCTTCTCCTAGCAATTTCGACTCTGGTTTGTTTCTTCACGTGGAGGGTCGCCCCTACGGGGGATTGAAACACACACTCCATGTTTGATATGAGGATTCTTATTCCCTCCAACTTCACGTGGAGGGTCGCCCCTACGGGGGATTGAAACCTTCGCTGAGCGCACCACGGACGAGCGTGTCATCTTGCTGTCTTCACGTGGAGGGTCGCTCCTACGGGGGATTGAAACCTGTAGGTTAGCCCCTCCGGGATTGAGAGATTCGAATCTTCACGTGGAGGGTCGCCCCTACGGGGGATTGAAACCACAGGACTTCGCCGTAACGCGTCAGCTTGATGTACACTTCACGTGGAGGGTCGCCCCTACGGGGGATTGAAACGCATGCTGGTACTGCTGGTCCCATACGAAGTACGAGACCTTCACGTGGAGGGTCGCCCCTACGGGGGATTGAAACCTGAAGCCGCCTTCGGGCACGAGGAGGTTGAAGTCCCTTCACGTGGAGGGTCGCCCCTACGGGGGATTGAAACACAACGCGCTGATCGGCGTTTCGGGTTGCGCATACTGCGCTTCACGTGGAGGGTCGCCCCTACGGGGGATTGAAACCTTGCCAACTTCTCCGGCGGGATTGAGGAGACGAGCGCCTTCACGTGGAGGGTCGCCCCTACGGGGGATTGAAACAAATTCGATCCGTGAATCGATTTCGGCAACATCTTGGCTTCACGTGGAGGGTCGCCCCTATGGGGGATTGAAACCAAACCCTACCAACCACAAGCTTGCACCTGCGGCGGCGCTTCACGTGGAGGGTCGCCCCTATGGGGGATTGAAACCCAGATACAGAGCCTTCCCGTCAACCTGCGAAACCACACTTCACGTGGAGGGTCGCCCCTACGGGGGATTGAAACCAATAGTCCCTTTTTCAGGAACTTTGCCGTTTGCGCTTCACGTGGATGGTCGCCCCTACGGGGGATTGAAACTGTGTTCCGTCTATGTGCCACAAAGTGATGCCACTGCCTTCACGTGGAGGGTCGCCCCTACGGGGGATTGAAACCATAAGCGCCACAACTGCCATTCCTCCCAGCCCGAGTCTTCACGTGGAGGGTCGCCCCTACGGGGGATTGAAACCAACGATGCGCGGCCCACCTGAATGCCGGATGCCCAGTTCTTCACGTGGAGGGTCGCCCCTACGGGGGATTGAAACTCAAAGCGTAGAGCACCCATTCGGCTAGCCAGTCTTCTTCACGTGGAGGGTCGCCCCTACGGGGGATTGAAACCGTCGGAAATGACATTGAGAGTCACCCTTTCAGTACCCTTCACGTGGAGGGTCGCCCCTACGGGGGATTGAAACTCAAAGCGTAGAGCACCCATTCGGCTAGCCAGTCTTCTTCACGTGGAGGGTCGCCCCTACGGGGGATTGAAACCGTCGGAAATGACATTGAGAGTCACCCTTTCAGTACCCTTCACGTGGAGGGTCGCCCCTACGGGGGATTGAAACGATGCCGGTGCCCTCAGACAGTGTCTGCCAGTCGCGTTCGCTTCACGTGGAGGGTCGCCCCTACGGGGGATTGAAACCCAACAGGAAGAGCAGTGCGAACAACATGATTACCCTCCCTTCACGTGGAAGGTCGCCCCTACGGGGGATTGAAACCATTGTCCCAGAATTCGTAAGTCGGTTGCAAATCGCTTCACGTGGAGGGTCGCCCCTACAGGGGATTGAAACTGAATACAAATGTTCTAATCTTGGGAACGTTCCTCTTCACGTGGAGGGTCGCCCCTACGGGGGATTGAAACTGAGTGCCCGGCTCGTTTAAGACCACGACTACCTCACTTCACGTGGAGGGTCGCCCCTACGGGGGATTGAAACGAAAACATCTGGTCTCCAGCGGAGTAGGTAAGCTCGCTTCACGTGGAGGGTCGCCCCTACGGGGGATTGAAACCTCATACTGATCCGGATGTTCCAGGTGAAGTCCGTGCTTCACGTGGAGGGTCGCCCCTACGGGGGATTGAAACGGATCGTGGACTAGACGGTCACCAGTTCGGCTTCGACCTTCACGTGGAGGGTCGCCCCTACGGGGGGATTTGACGAGTGGGCGCTAGCGGATGATATTCTCCGACTAGCGCCCGTTTGTTTCACTGGAGCTGCTTCATCTCCGGGTGACGGGCAAAGAACGGCGCGAACGCGCTGATCAGCACGGCCCGGTTGACGCGCCGATCGGCGTAAGCTTCCTCGTTCCCCAGTTCAGCGTAGATCGTGGTCAGGTGTTCCGCGACCCCCGACGAGGTTATATACAGCCCCGCGCCGATTTCGTCGTTGCTCAATCCCGCGCAGACCAGTTCGAGCACTTCGCGCTGCCGATGGCGTAGTTTCAGGTAAAACTTCAGCAAGTGGATGTCGTCCATAGTCGTGAAACCTCCTCAATTCGTCGGGTGTTTTCACGATAAATTGCGGGGCTGAAGGACGATCATTCACTGCTCCTACACTGCCGAAGGGGGATCGCCGCGCTTCCATAAGCCTTGCAGGACAATATTGATGAACCAGCGTGTGATCGGGTGGATTTCGTAGCGTTGGCGCTCGGCAATGGGATGATGGCGCACCTCTAGCAGTGATGTACGCACCAATTCCGGCACGGCGGCAGTGAACGCTTCCGGCGTGAGTTCGCTGGCTTCGATCAACATTGAGCGCAGCATCGCTGAGGCTGTTCCTGCCGCTCCGACCAGCAGCTTTTGCGCGGGCAGCGGCAGTTTCACCCATAGGTCATGGTAGATGAAGTGATACAGTTGTTCCTCATCGACCGCTCGCATGAGGCGATCTAATTCTTCATCAAGGCTGATCCCAAGGAGATACTGACTGACGATGAGTTTGATCGCCAGCGGCATCCCGCCAGTGACAGCGAAAATCCGCTGCATCAGGGCGGTGTCCGCTTGGAGTAGGCTGGTCGCGCCGCGCTGCTGCGCCTCATCCCGCAGCAGATCGAAGGTCGCCTGTTCCGATAAGCCGCGCACCTGATAATCGACCAGATACGGCTCATCGACAATCCGCTTGCGGCTGGTGATCAGCACCCGCGACTGCGAAGTATCCCCGATCATCGCGTGCAGTTCACGAGTGACGTACTCCAATGCGGGGAGTGTTTCCAAATTGTCCAGGACGATAAGGTAAGCGCCCGTTTGCAACTGCTGTTTGAGCGCCTCTGCCAGCTGGTTCGATTGAAGCGCCGCCTCAGGCAGTCCGATTTGCCGCCCGTACCCAAGCAGCGCCTCGCTGAAGCTCGTGACCGCCTGCCGACGGCTGATCGAGGTGCTGATAAACTCTTCGGACTTCATGCTCTGCCACAAAACCGACTCAAATCTGTTCTGCGCGATCACCCGGCGAAGCACCGCATGGGCGATAGCCGTCTTGCCGATGCCGCCTAACCCACTGATCACCATCAACCGAGGCGCGTTGCGGGCCAGCAGTTGATCGCCCACGGTTTGGACTATTGCATCACGCCCGAAAATCTCATGATAGGGTTTGAGCGGCACATGGGGAAGTGGGCGGTCGGCAGGCAGATCAGGAAAATGGGTTTGCACCTCATCAGCGGTGAGGGGATCGTAATCTCCACTTTCGAGCAGTTGGTTGACATCGGCTAAGTGACTGAAGCCGTTGCGAATTGCCAAAGCGGACAAGAGGGGCAATAGATCGTCACGATGCGGCTTGCGGGCATCACGTTCATAGTTGCCGAGGGTTTCATCCGCGATGTCATGATCCCGCTCAGTCAAATACACCGCGAATTTGCGATAGGAGTCAAATCCTGCGCGTTGCCGCGCTGACCGTAGTTGACCGCCAAAGCTGTTCGTCATTCCATTCCTACCGTTGCCGCTGCCCTATGGTATAACACTACTATAGCGGAAGAATGTGGAGGCGCGATGTTCGAACTTCACGAGGAAGTTAAAGGCGTATTTCAGCGGCGGCATCGACACATCGTGGACACGATTATGCATCAGCTTGCGCCGCTGACCGAAAATATTCAATCGACAAGTGCTGCGCCCGCCCTCTCGGAGTTGGATGAGGATCTCGCCACCCTCACTGATACTCTATCCACTTTGACCCCCGACCCCGGCGATTTGCTCGATGCGCTGTGCGAGGTACTGCGCGCGTTCAGCCCGTATTTCGATCTGCGCGGACTCACACAGGAGCAGTTGGAATGGGCGCAAAATCTGCTCGGCTACTTCCGCGATCACGCTCAAAGCGAAGAAGATGCGGTTGACCTGTCGCTCATCCTAATTATTGCCAACATGATGCAGCGGTTGGGCGAGCATGAGGATGCGATTGAACTCTACGAATTCGTTTTGAGTATCGACCGTCATCGCTCGACGCATCCAGGTTTTGCAGTCGCCTATCACAACATGGCGCTGGTGTACTTGGGACTGGGTGAAGATGCCCGTGGTATTGCAGCCTGCCAGCGCGCACTTGAGATCGATCAGCACAACGAAAACGAGCGCGGAATCGCGGCGAATCTGATGCTGCTGGCGGATTTTCAGGAGAATTTGGGTGATGTTCGCCAAAGCGGCGAGACGCTGAAGCAGGCACTCGCTATTCTGGAACAGATCGATAATCGCGTGCTGATGACGATGTTCAAGGGGAAAGTTGCCGCATTTACGGCGAAATACGGTGACACAGAGAAGGCGGATACGGTATTCCGCGAAGCGCTTACCGAGTGGAAAGCGCTAGGTGACGATGAACAGTACGCGATTGTCCAGTTCAACTACGCGGTGGTCCTGCACGAAATGGGACGCCGCGACGAGGCGCTGCTGCGGGCGGGCGAGAGCTTGAAGCTGTTGGAAGCCGACGGACATTACATTGCCGATCATATCCGGGCGGCGCTGCGCGCTTGGGAAGTCGGCGAGCAAGCACCTTCCTCCGTGACTCGGTATCGTAAGAAATCGAGGCGCGTCCGGTTTCGACTCAAGCCGAAGCAGTAAGCGAACTTATGCGGGAAAATAACCCGATGCTGCCTAAATTACGTAGATGCGCAAGCAGTGGACATATGCCTCCGCGAGAAATCGGGGCGGTCGTCGGCGAACAGATGCCGAGGTTGAGGCAGTGGGTTACAGTTGGCACGCGAGAACGGTTGGGGCAGGGCAAGCTGCACGGAGAGTTGATAAAGTTGCAAGCCGACCTCCACGGGCTGGATGACCCGCACTAAAACCGTCCTTTGCGGACAGCAGCAAATTTGGCGCACGCACTGTACTTTTCCCTCATTTGTACATCACAGCCGCCAGCAGACGTAGACGAGGGCTGGCCCGCGCTGGTACGAGCCGGAGGGGTCGAAAAGGGCGGTCGGCGTGATCAGTTGGCACGTGCAGTGCAGGAAAAATCGCAACTGATTCGGCGCTTACGCAGTCGCCCCAAATGAGTGCGAAAAATTTGCGCTGGCGTGAGAATATCAGTAGATTAGAAGCGTGAGGTACACAAGGGTTCGCGCGGACGCTCGCCCCTACGGGGGATTGAAACATATTCGGCTAAACTATTGGCCGCTGCGCAGTTTCACGTTCGCGCGGACGCTCGCCCCTACGGGGGATTGAAACTTCGAACGGCAGGACTGACTTCTTTGCTGTGTATTCCCATGTTCGCGCGGACGCTCGCCCCTACGGGGGATTGAAACTAATCGTCGTCGATAACCAGACGAACTTGAGTGCGTTCGTTCGCGCGGACGCTCGCCCCTACGGGGGATTGAAACCCTTTCCTCCTGCGCTTTTGCTGCGCGAGAGCCGGTGGGTTCGCGCGGACGCTCGCCCCTACGGGGGATTGAAACAATTCAGGCCAGTGATCGCAGCAAAGTTCTAACTGCGTTCGCGCGGACGCTCGCCCCTACGGGGGATTGAAACGTTTCTTCTTTGCCACGGAAATGCTCCTGGTGAAAGTTCGCGCGGACGCTCGCCCCTACGGGGATTGAAACATTGATTCATAGCTAATGGGTGATCACCGTGATGATCGTTCGCGCGGACGCTCGCCCCTACGGGGGATTGAAACTGATTCCGTTTCTCGTGCATCTCCACCGCCTTGGCCAGTTCGCGCGGACGCTCGCCCCTACGGGGGATTGAAACCGTGTTGCCCCACAGCTTGGAGTGGTCGAGGTTCTTGAGTTCGCGCGGACGCTCGCCCCTACGGGGGATTGAAACCGTGACCACTTGTCCGGGCTGGACAGTTGCGATAACCGGTTCGCGCGGACGCTCGCCCCTACGGGGGATTGAAACTGAAGAGGAAGGCCAGCGCGATGATTACCTTGTTGCGGGTTCGCGCGGACGCTCGCCCCTACGGGGGATTGAAACCTCATCGTCATCGCTGACCTTGACACGGAATGACGTGTTCGCGCGGACGCTCGCCCCTACGGGGGATTGAAACGATAGAGAATAATGCCACCACCAATCAGCTGCAAAAACGTTCGCGCGGACGCTCGCCCCTACGGGGGATTGAAACCGAGTAGGACGATCGTCGGCACTGCCGCGTTTTAGTTCGCGCGGACGCTCGCCCCTACGGGGATTGAAACGACTTACGAACCCGTAGAGGTTGTAAGTCAGCCCCTCCGGGGTTCGCGCGGACGCTCGCCCCTACGGGGGATTGAAACGACTTACGAACCCGTAGAGGTTGTAAGTCAGCCCCTCCGGGGTTCGCGCGGACGCTCGCCCCTACGGGGGATTGAAACCTGTGGAATCACCTCTTCATCGAGGGATTAGTCGAGGTGTTCGCGCGGACGCTCGCCCCTACGGGGGATTGAAACCGATGCTACCGGCAGAACCGAGAGATCGTGTAGATCGTTCGCGCGGACGCTCGCCCCTACGGGGGATTGAAACGAAGGTCATGCCGCTTGCGCGCATGAATCCTTCCATGCCGGTTCGCGCGGACGCTCGCCCCTACGGGGGATTGAAACTCTGAAGGCGGCCAGGAGAAGAACACTCCTCCAACACAGTTCGCGCGGACGCTCGCCCCTACGGGGGATTGAAACAGTAATCTGTGCCGCAGGTTCGATGATAGCAACACCTGTTCGCGCGGACGCTCGCCCCTACGGGGGATTGAAACCGGATTGGTGTTTGCCACGTTCGGGGGTGTAACCCACGTTCGCGCGGACGCTCGCCCCTACGGGGATTGAGCTCAGTACTGCGCCAACTCTAAGTTGAGTAAGCGCAGAAACCTAAACCCATTTCTATCCAACTTCGTACCGAGAAATAATCGAACAAGCTTTCTATTTTCAGAACATTTGAACTATACTGTTTTGGGCGTGGCTGGTGTAACAAGAAGATAACCATTATGCCCAAACCGACTAACTTACAACAAACCCTCTGGGATTTACAGAAACGCTTTGGCGATCACGCCATCAGCACGCTCGGCGCGCGGGGCACCTCTGCCGCCGCGCTTCCGACGGGCTTTCCTCAACTAGATGCGGCCTTGGCGGCCGGAGGCATCCCTGATCACGGCTTGACCGAACTGGTCGGCGTGCCGACGTCGGGCATGACAACGCTCGCGCTGCGCATTGTCGCCAGTGCCCACACGAGCGGTGCGCCGGTCGTGTATCTCGATGGGACGGGCACGTTCGATCCCGATTACGCCGCGCGGTGTGGGGTCGATCCGGATCGTCTGCTGCTCGTGCAGCCAGAGGATGCCGCGCAAGCCCTGCTCATCGCGCGGGACTGCGCGCGAACGAACAGCGTCCGCCTCATTGTCCTCGATCTGGTCGGGCTGCCTGTACGCGGCAGCAAACCGCTGGAGCATCTGTGCGAGGCGCTCGTCCGCACGCGCTGTGCCGCGCTCCTGTTGCACAGTGAACCTGTCCCGGCGGCGCTCAACGATCTGTTTCAGCTTCAACTGCGCTTCGCGTGGGCGGGGTGGGTGACGCAGGGACGCGATGTCACCGGGTATCGCGTGCAGGTCACGGTTGTGAAGGATAAAGCCCGGGCTGGTGAACGCCAGGTTGTGCTCGACCTGCAGCCGGATCGCGCCGTGGATGGGGGTGCTCCATGATTGGCTGTCTGCGTGTGCCGTACTGCGCCGCGGCGTTGGAAGGGCAGCGTGACCGGACGCTGCGCGGTGGGCCACTGGTGTTCATCCGTTACGATCAGCGCGGGGGTAAGGTGATCGCACTGTCGGCCTCGGCAGAAGCGGTTGGCGTGCAGCTCGGTTTGTCGGTGACCCGTGCACGGGCGCTCTGTCCGCAGGGGAAATTTATCACCAGTGATGCGGATCGCTACGCCGCGACGCTGGATCGGGTGCTCGGTTGCCTGTGGACCTATACCAATCGTGTGGAAATCGACGAGGCGGCGTTCCCCCACGCGCTGATCGCCTATCTGGATCTGGGAAGGCTGCGAGAGGAGGCCGCCCGCGAGCTGCTGACCAGCGCGGTCGAGGCGCTGCGCTCGACGCTGCCCCTCACGGCATCGGTTGGGCTGGCAGCCAGTAAATTCTCGGCCTATCTCGCGGCGCTCAAGGCAGAAGCGGGTGAAGTTCTCTCGGTTTCCCGTGGGGATGAAGCGGCGTTCGCCACGCCGTTCCCGGTGTCGGTGCTGCCGCTCACCCGCGACCTGGCGCACAAGCTGGATCGACTGGCAGTGCGGCGGTTAGGCGAGTTCGCCGCGCTGCCCCGCGCGGCGGTCATTGGGCAGTTCGGGCGAGCGGGGAAGCTGCTCTATCTGCTGGCGCAGGGACAGGATGGCCGCCCGGTCACACCCCGGCGGATGCCCGCCTCGGAAAGCGGACGGCGGCAGTTCGAACCGCCCATCACCGAGCGAACACGCCTCGATATCGCCGTGCACCTGCTGGCTGAGGAGCTGGCTGAGCGGCTGGAACAGCGCGGGGCAGCCCTGCATCGCCTGCGCGTGACGCTCACGCCGGAACGCGGCGCGGCCCACTCCGAAGAACTCTTCCTGATCGAACCGGTGGCGACCGCGCGCGGGATCGCTGAGAGCATCCAACGCCTGCTGGAGCGCCTACCTACCACCCAACCGATTACGAGTCTGGAAGTGTGCTTAGCGCATCTGGTGTCCGCCGCCCCGCGCCAGCTCGAACTCTTCCGCGACCAACCGGCGCGCACGGCGCTCCTCGACCTCGCGCGAGTGCTGAATGAACGCTACGGCGACCACTGCTACCGCACGGAACTGCGAGATCGCGGCGCGATTCTCCTCGAACGCCGCTTCGCTTTGCGCCGGATCGACGCGTCATGACGCGGGTGTGGATCACGGGCGCGCCGATCACGGTGGAACGCGACACGGGCGGCAGTCTGCTGCGTTTCACATGGGCGGGACGGACGCATACCGTCCAGCAGATCGCCAACCAGTGGCGCGTTGATGTGAACTGGTGGCAGCTCCGGCTGTGGCGCGACTACTTCAAGCTGACCACCGACACCGGCTTGCTGGTGATTGTGTACCACGATCTCGTCGACGACGCCTGGTACGTGCAGCGGTTGTATGACTGAGTACGTTGAACTCCACACGCATTCCTATTACAGCCTGCTCGATGGGGCGTCACCACCGGAGGAGTTGCTGCTGCGTGCCGCCGAACTCGGCATGGACGCGCTCGCGCTGACCGATCACGACGCCGTGTACGGCGCGGTGCCGTTCGTCAAGCACGCGCGCGAACTCGGCATCCGTCCGATCCTCGGCGCGGAGCTGACGCTCGTGGGTGCGCAGGAACCGCAGCACCTCACGCTGCTGGTCGAGAATGCGACCGGGTGGGCGAACCTGTGCCAGCTCATCACGCTGGCGCGACACCACGCGCCGAAAGGTGAGGCGTTACTGCCTGAGGCACTCTTGGCTGAGTACACCGACGGCTTGATCGCGCTCTCCGGTTGCCGTCTCGGTGCAGTGACCACCGCCCTGCGGCGGGATGATCCGTCAACCGCAGTGCAAGCCGCCCGGCGTTACCGCGACTGGTTCGGGCGCGACTACTTCTACATCGAGTTGCAGCACCATCGACTGCCCCACGACGAGCGGCTGAACGCCGAACTGGCAGCGATTGCCGAGCAGATCGGTGTGCCGTGCGTGGCGACCAACAATGTCCACTATGCGCGGCGCGAAGCGAGCCGCTTGCAGGATGTGCTCGTGTGCATCCGCCACCTGACGCCGCTGGACGAGGCAGCGACGCTGTGCCGCCCTAATTCGGAATACTACCTCAAGTCTGCTGCCGAGATGCGCGCGCTCTTCGCCGCGTATCCGGAGGCGATCACGCAGACGCGCCGCATCGCCGACCGCTGCGCCTTTGAGCTGACCTTCGGCTTGCAGGAGCTGCCCGTGTTTCCGACGCCGGATGGAGCGGATGCGGTGACCTACCTCCAGCGTCTGTGTCGGGACGGGCTGAACACGCGGCAGCTTACGCCGACGGAACCGATTGAACGCCAATTGACCTACGAGCTCGGCGTGATCGAGCGCAGCGGCCTCGCCAACTACTTCCTGATCGTGTGGGACATCGCGCGCTATGCCCGCGCGCAGGGGATCTTGTGTCAGGGACGCGGCTCGGCGGCCAATTCGCTGGTCGCCTATCTGCTGCACATCTCGCCGGTCAACCCGCTGGAACACGACCTCGTCTTCGAGCGCTTCCTGTCGGATGAGCGGCAGTCGGTGCCGGACATCGACATCGACTTTCAGGCGGATCGGCGCGAAGAGGTCATCCAGTATGTGTATGGGCGCTACGGGAACGCCCATGCGGCAATGGCCTGCACCTTCATCACCTTTCGCGCGCGCTCGGCCATTCGCGACGTGGGCAAGGCGCTCGGCCTGCCGCCCGAGGTGCTGGATCGCGCCGCCCACACCATCGATACCTTCAAGTCGGGGCGCATCGCCGAAGCGGGCGATCTGGAGGCGCTGCTCGGTTCACGCGCCACCTGGCAGCAGCTCAGCGACCTCGCCGATCAGCTCGACGGCTTCCCGCGGCACCTCGGCATCCACAACGGCGGCATGATTGTCATGGGCGCGGCGCTCGCCGCGCGCCTGCCGACCGAACCCGCCACCATGCCAGATCGCTATGTGGTGCAGTGGGATAAGGATGCGCTGGAAGAGGCGGGGCTGGTGAAGATCGATATCCTCGGCTTGCGCATGCTCTCCGCCATCGCCGAGTCCGCGCAGACGGTGGCCGCGCTCACCGGGCAGCCGCTCGATCTGGACGAGCTGCGCTTTGACGATCCGGCGATTTACGACATGGTGAGCGCCGCGGACACTATCGGCGTGTTTCAGGTCGAGTCGCGCGCGCAGCAGCAGGTGTTGCCGCGCTTGCAGCCGCGCCGCTTCAACGACCTGATCGTCTCGATCTCCCTGATTCGCCCGGGGCCGGTGCAGGGGAACATGGTGCATCCCTAGCTGCGGCGGCGACTGGGGGTGGAGGCAGTCAGCTACCCGCATCCGCGCTTGCAGCCCGCGCTTGCGGAAACGCTCGGCGTGGTGCTGTTTCAGGAACAGGTGTTGAAGGTGGCGCGTGACCTCGCTGGGTTCACGGGCGGACAGGGCGAAGGGCTGCGCCGCGCGCTCGTTTCCAAACGCGCTTACGAGGCGCTCGACCGCTGGCATACGGCCTTCCTCGACGGCGCGGGCCGCAGAGGCGTAGATCCGCGCCTCGCCGATGCCGTCTTCGACACACTGCGCGCGTTCGGCGGCTACTCGTTCCCCAAGTCGCACGCGGCGGCGTTCGCCGTGCTGGTCTACCAGTCGGCGTGGCTGAAGCACTATCACCCGGCGGCGTTCTACACCGCCTTGCTCAACCATCAGCCGATGGGCTTCTGGAGTCCGGCGGCGATTGTCAACGATGCGAAGCGGCACGGGATCCGCGTGCTGCCGGTCGATGTGAACGCGAGCGCGGCGCGCTGCACGGTCGAGGGTGGCGCGATCCGCCTGGGCTTGAATCAGGTGACCGGATTTGGCGACGTGGCGAGCGAGCGCCTCGTGACTGCGCGCCAGTCCGCCGAGTTCCGGTCACTGGCGGAGGTGGGGCGACGCACCCAGTTACCGCCGCACCTGCTCGAAAACCTGATCCTCGCGGGCGGGATGGATGCGTGGGGCAAGACGCGCCACTCGCTGGTGTGGGAGTTGGGCAAGCTCGATTATCGACCGGATACTCTGCCGCTCGACCTGCCCGAAGACACGCTGAATCTCCCTCCGGTTTCGCTGCTCGACGTCATGGGGCTGGAGTATGAGCTGCTCGGCCTCTCGCTGCGTGACCACGTCATGACGCTCTACCGCGCGCAGTTACGGGAGCGCGGCGTCCTCGGCAGCCGCGACCTCGACCGCTGTCAGGATAAAGAAGCGGTGACGGTTGCCGGGCAGATTCTCGTGCGCCAAGCACCGCCCACCGCCAAAGGGCATCACTTCATCACCTTGGAAGACGAAGATGGCTTCATCAACATCATTGTGCGCCCCGATGAGTACGCGCAGTATCGTCGCGTACTGCGGGAGTCGCCGCTGCTGATTATCGAAGGGACGCTGCAACGTAGTCGCGGTGTGCTAAATGTAATTGCGACAAGCGCCACCTTACTACGTTAGCCCAACCACGCGGAATATGTGCAGATTGCCTGCTGCGTCCCCAGCGGCGACGAACTGCCCGTCCGGCGACCATGCGATGCACATGACCGGAGCGTCCACGTCAAAGCGGGCGAGGGGAACACCTGTGTCTGCATCCCACAGACGGATAGTGCGATCCCATGAGGCCGAGATGACGCGCCGCCCATCGGGCGACCAGGCTGCGGCGCGCACTTCCAACATATGTCCAGCGAGGGTGAAGAGTTCTCCCCCGGAGGCAGCGTCCCACAGACGAATGGTGCAATCCCATGAGGCCGAGAGGAAGCGTGAGCCGTCGGACGACCACGCCAACGCGTTTATCCCGCTGGTGTGCTCAGTGAGGGTGCGGAGGCAACGCCCGACGTTGGTGTCCCACACCTTGAGGGTGTCGTCCTGTGAAGCGGAGATGATGCGCCGCCCATCGGGCGACCACGCCGTGGCTTTCACGTCGTCCCTATGCCCCGTTAAGGTGAGAATTTCTAATTCAGAGCCGACGTCCCACGCCTTGAAAGTGTTGTCCTGCGAGGTGAGGACGATGCCCCGCCCATCGGGCGACCACGCCGTAGCTGTCACGTCGTCCTGCCCTGTTAAGGTGAAGTTTCCTAATTCAGAGCCGACGTTCCACATTTTGAGCGTTCTGTCCGATGACGCGGAGATGATGCGCCGCCCATCGGGCGACCACGCCACTGCGTTAACCCAGAAACTATGCCCAATTAGGGTGAGGATGTGGTACCCGGAGGCGCTGTTCCATAGTTTGAGTGTCCCGTCATATGAGGCGGAAATGATGCGCCGCCCATCGGGCGACCACGCTGCCGCATTCACTCCGCTGGTATGCCCCCTGAGGGTGAATAGATCTTTTCCCGAGGCGCTGTTCCACAGTTTGAGTGTCCCGTCATATGAGGCGGAAATGATGTGCCGCCCATCGGGCGACCACGCTGCGGCGGAAACGCCGTCTGCGTGCGCAGCTATCTTTTGGACTGCCTCATTGCCCGCTGCGCCAGAATACATCCACAGCTTAAGCGTGTTGTCGCTTGAAGCGGAAAGGATGCGCGAGCCATCAGGCGACCACGCCGCCGCGTTCACGCTTCTTGTGTGCCCTTGGAGGGTGAGGAGGCATTGACCGGAGGCGGCGTCCCACAGCTTAAGCGTGTTGTCGCTTGAAGCGGAAAGGATGCGCGAGCCGTCAGGCGACCACGCCACTGCATTCACGTCGTCCCCATGCCCTTGTAGGGTGAGGAGTTCTTGCCCGGAGGCGGCGTCCCATAGTTTGAGCGCGCCATCAAATGACGCAGAGACGATGCGCTGGCCATCAGGCGACCAGGCTACCGAGTTCACGTTCCCCGTAGTTCCAGTAAGGGTGAGAATGCATTTTCCAGAAGATATATCCCATACTTTAAGTGTGTAGTCTTGATTTCCAAATATGCTGCCAGCGGCAGAGACGATGCGCTGACCATCGGGCGACCACGCCACTGCGTTCACACTCCATGTATGTCCTATCAAGGTGAGGAGTTCTTGTCCGGAGGTGGTGTCCCACACCTTGAGCGAGCCGTCATATGACGCGGAGAGGATACACGAGCCATCGGGCGACCACGCTGCTGCATTCACCCCGCTGGTATGCCCAGTGAGGGTGAGGAGTTCTTGTCCGGAGGCGTCGTCCCACACCTTGAGCGTATTGACTTGAATCTTGTCGAATGGACTCGCTCCAACGGAAAGAATGCGGGAGCCATCGGGCGACCACATCGCCGCAATTACGATGCTCGTATGTCCTATGAAAGTGAGAAGTTCTTGTCCGGAGGCGGCGTCCCACAGTTTGAGCGCGCCGTCATATGAAGCAGAGAGGATACGCGAACCATCGGGCGACCAGGTTGCGTGGTTCACGCCTTCTGCATGCCCCGTGAGAGTACGCAGCAGCGCGCCGCCTGCAGGTGTCAGTGTAGGCAGTGTGGGCAGCAGCGCGGGCAAGTCGGTGTGGACGGCGGCATCCGCCAGTAGCGCACTGATACGCGGGTGTTGGTTGTTGTGTACAAGAAGACGACCGATCAATTGCCCGGCGAACTGGCGCGGATAGTCGATCAAAATGTGCGCGGCGTTGCTAATCGCGGATTGGACGAGGGGTATTTCAACCTCGACCTCCTGCCCCCTCTCCCAATAGGACGACGACTGAGAAGTGAGGTTAGGAGCCGGATGGAGGTACATTTCGCAGTCAACGATCAATGAATTAGGATCGACTGCGAGTTTGGCGCGCAACCAGCGGTAATCGAGTAGCAGATCGCGTAGAAGGTTAGCACGCCCACCGCTGATTAAGTGATACGCGTAATGCATCCATGCGAAGGAGTATGGCAGTGTATAGGCATCGCCCCATACATCGATCAATATCCTATGCAACGCGGGCATATCAGTGACACACGTACCGAGATATTCGCGCACCACGTTATGCATGCGGATGATGTTGCGCGGCGCGTCGAACTTAATCAGCGAGAGGCGCGCTAGCAGTAAACACGTGTCTTCGGCCTCGAATTCGTCCAAACCCCACAGATCGCTGACTGCCGCCAACGGCACATCGACATCCTTGAAAACAGCCAGCGCGCATAGCTGATCGCGTTGTGCGGCGGTCAGCAGTTCGAGGCTGCTCGCTAGCACATGCGCCGCGTCCTTTTGACGGTCTTCTTTTGTGGAACTTTTGATGCCGTTCACGCCGCGCCGATCCAGAACTTTTTCCAACCAGGCGAAGGCGCGCGTTGGGGTATCATTGGCTGCCGCTATGCGTTCACGCAGCATGGCGTTCGCTAATTCGAGCAGAAGTGCCCATTCGCCAAGTCGATGCGCCATCCGTCGCAACGCGTTCGCGTCCAGCCCATCGATTCTTTGGGAGAGTAGTGCAGCGGATTCGGCAGGCTTCATGCGATCGACATCGGTGGTAGTTGCCTGCACGCTCACTGCCACATCCACATTGCGTGTGGTGATCAGGTAGGCACAGTTCGGCGCACCGCGCAAAAATGGACGCAGATCCGCACCACGCCAAACATCATCTACGACGATCAGGCATTTCTTATCGTTTAGACGCGCCGCCAGCTTCGCCGCTGCGTCTTCGGCATCGACAAAAGCGGGACGGTCGTCGGTGAGTGCGCTGTAGAGCTTTATCAAACCGCCGAGCACATCGGGCTGTTCGCCGAGCGTTACCCACAGGATGCCATCGTCAAACGCGGTTTGTACATCCTCATCATGACACAGCGCCAATGCCAGCGTTGTCTTGCCGAAACCGCCAGCCCCCTTTAGTACCGTTGTAATCGCCAACGGATTTTGTCGATCGGCGTCCAGTAAGCGGTTGATGAGTTCACCGAATTCGCGTGGACGCTCGACGAAATGCGCCGGCAAATCCGGGACCATGAACGGCACTTTCTCCAAATGGCAGGGGTTCTTCAGGTAATTGACGAATGTTTCCCATTCCTTGTCGAGGTTATAGAAGTGGGAGTTACGCATCCAACTGGGCAGCGTGGCGAAATCAATGGGCAGGTCCGGCACCTGCACCGGATACACGCACACACCCTGTTGTCGCGCATAGCGCCATTCTTTGCGCACAATTGGGGAGACCATTGCCGCCGGAGTAGCGACCAGCACCATAAAGCTGACCGCGTCTAGCGCTTCGGTGATCTGGTTCCACCAACTCACGCCGCCCTCCATGCGGTCGCGGTCACGCCAGAGCGCTTCTGCACCGAGTTCGGCAGCCAACCGGGTACGGAGATCGGCAGCGAAGGTGTCGCCATCAGCGCGAGCATAGGAGATGAAGACGCGGGGCGTTACATACATGATTGATTCCAGAAATGAAAAGAGATAATCGAAAACGTTTGCTCGACTCTACGAACATCATTATAGCTATTTTCCCGCTGTCGCAGGGGCTGCCGCAGATTTACACCCTTGAGGTTCACAGGCACTCGCGCTGACCTCCGTAGTGACCCTCGCGCTGCGTTTCGTCCGGTTTCTCATCCGCAAGGGTAGCACGCCGCACCGCCGGCAAAGCCGTGCCCGGCTTCGGCGACGGGCGCGCGCTTGGCTGGCGCCGCTCCGCTCAGGCGCGCCCGTGCCGCCCGGTGGGTGTCGGCGGTTCTGGGCGGCGTGCTCCTGCGCCTTGCGTTGAAACCGGACCTTACCAAACGCATAGCGAGTGATCGTTTACACGGATGTCCCGTGCGCAAGCGGCTGCGTCAGCTCGAAAGGGCGCGCTGTAAACCCTGCCCGGTGCCCCTGAGTACCGACGGTCGCCTACTGGTGAACGCGCTCGCTCGTCTATGCCAAACGCCCTCGACCTGTGCTGTGGGGCCGCACCTCCCGGAGGAAGGAGGTCGGCTTGACCGAGCCGCACACAGACCACCGATGCGCCGATCGTCGTGAATGCGAGCGGGTCACCGCTCGACCGGAAAGGTCAACCGTTCGTGGTGTTCAGAGATGAAACCGGACGGCATTCAGGCGGCAACCGGCACTCATGGGCGACTTTCCAGCGCCTCACGGACTTCGGTCAGTGGGGCGCTTTCTATTTCTCGATGTTTTCACTTCTTCACGGAGGTGTTGATGCCCACAGAAACGCATCTACTGATCGCGGGCAGCCGCTATGCGACCCGCGATATGCTCGACTATGCGCGGCGCGCAGTGCAGCGCGCGCATGAACTCGGCTGGATTATCCTCGTCGGGGACAACCCGAAAGGCGTGGATCTGGCCGTGGTGGAAACCTGCCGCCATCTCAAAGCGCGGGTGATCGTCGCCGGGATCGCCAACTTCCCGCGCAACTACGGCTGCAAGCATGGGAGCTACGTCAAGGTCACGCGCGATCTCTATCGCAGCGCGGGCGGCGATCTCCTCACGGGCTACACAGCACGGGATCGCTGGTTGGTCGATAACTGCCAGCAGGGGCTGTTCCTCTGGAACGGTGAGAGTCCCGGCACGAAGGCGGGCTACGACTATGCCCGGCAGCGTGGCAAAGCCGCTCATCTCATCAACTTTGACCGGAGGCCGCAGCCATGAGCGGACACATCATCGCCGTGAACACCTACGGCGCGCAGCGCGTCACCGATCCGCACACCCACCAATTGGTCAACGCGTACAAACTGGGTTACACGAGCGCCGTCTCCGCCGTGCTGCTGGCGCTGTACGGCGACAAAGCGCGCAATGTATCGCCGAAACACGCGTCGTACCACTACGTCCAGATCGACGGGGACGTCGTGGTGCGGCATGGACACATTCTGCTCACGCTGACGGATGCCGAACTGGCGCGAGCCGAACAGATCACGCGGCAGAGCTACCGCGCCGGCGTCTTCCTATGGCGGGATAACCAATGGTGGGCATTCCCTGACAGCAGTCATTCGGATTACACCGCACCCGGCTACCGCACCGGTCCGACCTTCGATCCGACCGGCTTTCGCCCGCCATCCCCCTCGACCGGTGAACGCGAAACGGTGGTCAGCGGGATCGTGGCCGAACGCAGTCAGCGCAGCGCGACGGAGAAACCATGGTGGTGGCTGAGTGGCGAGACGTATCCGCACCGCGACCTGCTCAAGCGGTGGGGCGCGCGTTTCAGCTCCCGGCGCAAGCAGTGGTACTACATCGGCGCGGATCTGCCCCCTGCAATCCGCGCGCTGATCACGAGTGAAACGCAGACGGAGGCGGAAGCCGCTGCCGTGGAACCGGAGCAGGCCGTACCACTCAACCCGCTGCCATCCACTACCGAAACTGCGCCGGTTGCCCCCGCCATGAGTCCGGCACTGGTCAGCCTGATTGAGCAGGCACTCGCCGACGATGATGCCCGTGCCCAACCGATACCTGTCGACCAGCTCGCCGATCCCGAACCGCCGCCCGCGATCCGCATCACTAAGCCGCACCCGCTCCCCGCTGACGGTGAACCGTTGGACGCCGTGCAGACTGCGCTCCGCAAGGTGCAGCGCACGCCCTTCGCGCCGATCAGTCAGTCGGAGACGAGCCACAGCCCCGGACGCGCCGTGCCGATCACGCAGCAGTACTGCGGGGAACTCACGGGTAGCATCACCGGGCAGGTCTACTGCTACGGATGGGCGATGTACGAAGGCGTGTGCGTCTACGTGAATATGGGCGGCCCGCGCTCCGGCGTTGAGGCGATCCGCGCCAAGCTGAGCAAGGGCGACATCGTCACGGTGGTGCCGGAAGCCGCGCCCGCCATCGAACTGACCGCCGGTGATGGGAACAGCGGCATGTACCACGACTACCTGCACACCATCCCCGAAGCGCGCTTCACGTCGCTCATCCTGCTGCATGAGTGGGTGGTGAACCCGAACTACAGCGGGAACGCCACGACATTCATCCTGCGCACGGACGACGCGCAGGCGCAGGCCAAGCTCAAACACCATGTCGCGCAGGTGGTCAATGTGCCCGTGTTCGATGCGTGGACGCCGTTCCTCTGGTCGGCGGGCTATGCGGCGATGCTGGTGCGTCCGACGCGCTCAGCGGGTGGCATCGATCTGCTGACCGTCTCCCTCGATGCGCTGGCGTGGACTCGGCTCATCACGGGTGGGTTGGAGCAGAAGCAAATCAAAATAGAGTCATAACGACATAGACCCTGTACCGATTGGGAGAAATCGTTTCAAGCACAATGCTTTGAGTTGAGCTAGATGCTTGATGTCCTCTCCCATACAGGTACTCTGTATCACTGTTGAACGTCCAGTCCACATCGTTCTGCAATATCCCACGCAGTTCGAGCAGTGCCGGATCACTCATTGGCGCTACTGACGAAACCCATGTCGAAGCAATGAAAGTATCCAACTCGCCTGCCTCCATATCGAACGAAACAAACACGATGCAGTCGCCTCTGCCCGCATAAACAGAGCGGGCAAAGACATTATCTGCTGTTGCTGGGAGAGTAAGCTTAGCGACTTCTTCTATTGCTGCAGAACTCCCCACTCCCACGCATTCCCCATCGTACGAGAACCATTCACCCAGTCCCGAAAAATCAAGTGTTTGTAGAAGCGCATAAAGCCCAAATGCGGCAACGAGGGTGCACAAAGCGCCTACTCCGCCGAGGATGAGGAGAATACGACGAAAACGGCGTTGGTTGTTTGACATCTTCGGCACTCAGAGTGTGACTTCCACATCAGCATGACTCAATCATAACATCTCATTTCACAAGCTTTAGGCAATAGTCATCGAGAGTCAGAGAGGATCGACCAATCATGGCACGCGCTGAATCGAAAATGATCATGGGCTACTTGCCCATCGAGGAACGCCACTACCCGGCGCTCCTGTCGTTAGTCGCTCCCGCGACGCCCGCCGTCCGCGTGCTCGACCCGTTCGCCGGGGAAGGCGCATTCCTCGCCGCGGCGGCGCGCGCGTGGAACGTCACGCCCTACGCCAATGAGTTGGATGGGGAGCGCGCCGCTCAGTGTCTCGCCCGCTTCGGCCCCACGCAGGCGGTGCGCTGCGATGTCGAACGGTTGGTGGCCTCTAATAACGCCTTCGGCATTCTGTGGGCAAACCCGCCCTACGACCACGACAAAGCGGCACAGGGCAGCAAGCGCGTCGAATTCGCCTATCTGCGCCACGCGTGGAAGTGGGCGCAAGATGGCGCGGTCGTGTTGTGGTGCGTCTACCACCAGCACATCACGGCAGAAGCCGCCGCCTTTCTCGCCAAACACAGCCGCACCGCCGATGTGTGGGCGCTGCCCGGCAAGCATCAGAGCGAATACGATCAGGTGGTGGTCGTCGCGATCAAAGGCGAGCAGCCGAACCCGGGCGCGCTCTACGCAGAAATCATGGCGGGGAAGGCCGCGCCGCGACCGCTGATCGTGCAGCCCGCCCCGGTCTACACCGCGCCGCCACCTCGCCCGCTCCAGCGCTTCGTCTTCACCGCCGATATGCTTGATCCGGAACAGGGGCTGCGGCTGATTGAGACGAGCGGCGCGTGGACGAGTCAGGGCTTTCAGGCGCTGCTCCAGCCGCCCACGCCGCCGACCGCGATCGAACCGGTGGTCGCGCCGCGTCCGGGGCATCTCGCGCTGGTGCTGGCCGCCGGGGTAGCTGATGGCGCGGTCATCACGACCGACGAGTACGGGACGGTCGCGCTGCGGGGGAAAACGCGCCACGTCGAGCAGATCGCGCGCGTGGAGATCGAAACTGATCCCAACGACCCGGAACGGCAGGTCAAGAAGACGACGATCCGCCTGAAGCCGACGACCACGCTCACGCTGCTCGGCGGCGACGGGACGACGGTCGAGATGGAGGGGGATGAGGCGCTGCTCGGTTTCATCAGCGCCAACAAGCGGGCGCTGGCGGCGTACCTCAATGCCAAGTTCCAGCCGATGTACCGCTTCGACTTCGCTGGGATCGGGCGCTGGTTGGATCGGATCCGGCTGAAGGCCAAGTACCCGCTGTATACGGCGCAGAAACATGTCGTCGCCGCCGTCACGCGCGGGCTGCGCTCGCGGGACAGCCTCCTGCTCTGCGGGCAGATGGGCACCGGGAAGACGGCGATGGGTGGGGCGGCGGCGATTGCCGTCGCGGGCCATGTCATCCGGGATCTGCACAGCGGGATGCGTCCCGATCAGGTCGTACTGATTGTCGCGCCGCCGCACCTGATCGAGAAGTGGAAGCGCGAGTTGTACAGCCTGCACTCGCACATCTACGTCGAACGACTCGACCGCCACGAGGATATTCAGCGCTTCATGGCGACCGCCGCTACGCTCGGCGCGGACGTGGCCAAGATCGGGCTGATCAAGCGCGACATGACGAAACTCGGCGCGGGGCACGAACCGGCGGTCGTCTGGCGGCGAGAAGCGGTCGCGCTGTGGCGGTATGGTGCAGCGGTGCCGGAGGGGTACGCGCCGGACCAGCGTGTCCGGCGGGAGCGTGTGCCCAAGTGTCCACACTGCGGTCAAACCGTGCTGCAGGAGAAGAAAGGCACGAGTGCGCCCGCGTCGCCGGCGTGGCTGGAAAGCGGCAAACGGGCGTGCGCTGTGTGCCAGTCGCCGCTTTGGCGCGAGCGCCGGGATCGCGGGTCGCAGCCGAAGCCCGGGGAGCTGTTTCCCAGCAAAAACCCGCGCTATCGGCTTGACGAGTACCTCAAACGGCGGTATCCAGATCGCGTGTATCTGCTTGTGTGGGATGAAATCCACGAAGCCCAACATGGGGATACGGGCAACGGGGAGGCGTTCAGCCGGATGGCGGGGCTGGCGCGCAAGGTGCTGGCCATGACGGGTACGCCCTTCAACGGCCGCGCCTCGTCGATCTTCAACCTCGAATACGCGCTCAATCCCCGGGTGCGCGCGCGCTACACCTGGGGTGGTGCGCCGCGTTTAAGTCGCAAACCGCGCGGGACGCGGCAGTTTCCAGAGGTCGTAAGCTCAGGTGCGAACCAGCGCGGGCGCGCCGAGTCGCGCTGGGTGGCGGACATGGGGGTGCGCGAGCAGGTCGTCGAGGAGCGCCCCTCGTACGACCGGGACACCGGCGCGTTCACAGGCACGTCCACCTACGAGCGTCCCTACGAAGAAGCGCCGGGCATCTCCCCGCTGCTGGTCGCGGAGGTGCTGGATCACGCGATCTTCTTCTCACTCGGCGATCTGGGCAAGGCGCTGCCGCAGTACGAGGAGATCGCGCTGCCCGTCGAACTGGATGCGGATGTGTCCGCCGAATACGACCGCACCCGCCAGCGCCTCAAAGACTACCTGATCCAGCGCCGCTGGGAGGGCGACACGACATTCCGGGGCGCGTACTTGCAGTGGTCGATGGGCTGGATCAACGCCGCGTTTCGTCCCTATGAAGTGATCCACAACCTCAAGCACCCGATCACCGGCCTGAAAGAACCGTACACGGTGGCCAGCCTCCCGAGTTACGGCGAGGAGCGGATCTACGCCAAAGAGCAGGCGCTGATCGACCTCGTGCGCGCCGAACTCGCGGCGGATCGTCCGTGCGTGATCTACTTCCGCCAGACCGCCACCCGCGACATTCAGCCGCGGCTGGAGAGCCTGCTGCGCCAGCACGTCCCGGCGGCGCGGACCTTCATCCTCGCCAACACGGTCGAGGCGGAACGGCGCGAAGCGGTCATCGAGCGCGAGATCGCCCGAGGGACGAATGTGGTGCTCTGCAATCCGGAGTTGGTGAAGACGGGTCTCGACTTGATCCACTTCCCCACGCTGATCTTCTTCGAGATCGTGTTCAATCTCTCGACGATGATGCAGGCGGCCGCTCGCTCATATCGTTTGAACCAGACGCACGCGCACTGCAAGGTGTACTACCTGTTCGCTGAGGGCACGATGGAGCAGACTGCCGTGCAGCTCATGAGCCGCAAGCAGCGGGCGGCGAAACTGCTCACCGGCGACATCGGCTTGACCGGGCTGGACGCGCTGACGGAGGGCGAGGGCGGGTTTGAGGAGGCGCTGCTGGACGCCATTGGGCGCGACGAAACGCTAATCGATCCGACCGAGTTATTCAAGGCAGAGGCGCAGATCGGCGCGCTTGATCAGGAAGACGCCGCCTACTGGAACGTCGAGGAGGTGGCGCTCGTCACCGAAGATGTGACGGTTGATGAACCCGATACGCTGAGCACCGCGCCACTGGAACTGGGCGCGACGATCACGCCCCTTGTGCAGGTCGAACCGCGGGCGGAACGAACAGCGGACCGCAGTACACACCCGGCGGAAGCGGTCAGCGCCTATCTGGAAACGGTGCATATCATCGCCGAGGAGGCGCAGTGGACGCAGCGGCGCGCGGAACTCCTGACGCTGCTCGCTGAAGCGGCCGCGGAGGGGATCGCGGCGTGGTTGACCGAACACCACATCGTCTTCCCCGGCTTCGAGTTGGAAGTCGCGGAGAAGCTCCTCGCGCTGGCCAGCGTTCAGACGGAACCCGTGCCGGCCTTGCAGCTCATCAAACCGGCGCGTATCACCGCACCGAAGTCAGAGCGCAAACCCGTGCGCGAACCACTGGTGTTTCCCCGACGTGAAGTCGTTCCTGACGAAGCCTTCACGCAGCAAATGGCGCTGTTCTGAGGCCATGCCTGACATGGAGCAGCGCTATGCCTTCTTCGAGGCGTTGCTCACCCGCTGTACCCAGTACCCGGATGCCTGTCTCACGCTCACCGCCTTGCATCCCGACGGCCAGCACGCGACGCCCTCCCGCCACCTTCCGCTGCATGACAAAGTTGCAGTGCATGCTGCCCTAACCGACCTCGACCGGGCGAATGCGCTCGGTTGGGGCGCGTACTTCGCGGTTGGGTTGCGTCGTCCGGGACTGACCCGTTGGCAGCGCGGCGGCGCAGCCGATGTCGTCGCGCTCCCGGCGTTGTTCGTCGATGTCGATGATCCCTCGACAGAAGCCCTGAGGCGGCTGCAATGCGCCGACCCAGAGCCATCATGCATCGTGGCGAGCGGCGGCGGCTACCACGCCTACTGGTGGCTTGACGAGTCGATCACCGATCTGCAAACCGCACGTCATCTACTGCACGGGTTGGCATCTGTACTGCACGGCGACCATCTCAGCGTCGCGCAGAGCCTGCGTGTGCCACTCAGCCATAACACCAAGCCGATGCGTGGCAATGCACTCTGCCAAGTGATCGAGCTTCACGAACACCGGTATCCGCTAGAAGCATTCAAGGCGTACCTGCCGGCAGATCGTCTACAACCTCGCCACTCGTCAGCACTCGCCACTCGTACACCGATCGCGCTCAATGCTGACACGATTCAGCGTGTCGCCGATGCGCTGCTTGCGTCTGGATGCAAGCCACGCGGCGACTGGTTGAACGGCGCGTGCCCGTTCCCAACCCGGCACAAACATGAAGACCGCCACCCTTCCTTTGGCTACAACACAAAAACCGGATACGGCTTCTGCCACGTCTGCGGCACGCTGCTCATGAAAGACTTGTGCTATGTGATTGGATTAGAATTGACTGTTGAGTCAACAGGGAGGGGAAATGGCCGATTCTAAATACACTGGACTATCATTAGCTGCACTTGAAATTGATGACCAGCAAGTCAATCTCTTGGCAACATGCGGTTTCAATTCGATCGATGCGATCGTGGAATTCTTGGAGGAATCGATCGGCTGTGGTGCGTTTCTTCCTCTATCATATAACGGTGTACCGCTAACCGAAGTTGATTTCGACGTCATCCTAACACGACTGAAAGTGCTCGGTTGTTGGCCAGATGTAACGAAGCTGGAGGATATCCCACTAGATCAATTGAAGGTTAGCGATGATTGTCGGAAATCTCTCCGTCAATCTGGTTTCTTCAGGTTGCATGAAATGGTGTGGGGATTGGAGCAGCTGGCAATTGGCGGTCCAATGTTTGAAGCGAGATGGCTCAAATACCATGAGGAAATTTTCTCGACGCTGAGAAAGATTGGCGCTTGGGGGAATTGTAGACAGCCTTCTGAATAATCTGTGCGCTCCATCAAAACCAGTGTTACAGAGCCCACCCTTTGGTGGGTTTTTCATTTTCTAGAAAGGACAATGATGTCAAGCAAGAAACATGAGGCAACTAGGCAATCTCCAACTGTGCTCACTCTGACTCTGCCCGACGCAGACAGCGAGAGCAAACTTGGCACACTGCTGGTGCAGCGCGGCGATCTCGCCCGTGTGCATCAGTTCACCTACGAGCCCGTCGCTGATCTGACCGAGATCATCGCGGACGCACTCATCGCCTTCGCCGCCGTCGAAGCCGATCCGCCCATCATCTCGGAGACTCAACCGCCACCCAAATCACAGCCGCGCAAGCAGGTCGAGCAGCCTGCGCCACCGAGCGAACCAACCGTCGATATTCCGCTGAAGAAGGGCAAGAAAGCAGTCAAGATCAGTTACCTCAAGATCACGGGCGGGGAAACCGACGCGGCAGCTTACCGCCAGGCGGTGCTGATCGCCGGGAAGCTGATTGACGGAAAGTTATGGGACGGCGAGTCGCCGATCCGTATCGACGATGTGTACGCACTGGCAAAGAAGATGAAGCACCTGACCGAGCGTGATCTGTCGCTGTTCGCGCTCACCGACTTCGTGCAGACGGGCGATCCCGCCGAATCGGACGACACATCGCTGATCGATGAGGCGGACGACGAAGACGAGCTCACCCTCGAAGCGCCGCAGCATCCAGTTATTTCCAGCAATGGGCATCACGGCACGAACGGTGCCGCCGAACAATCTGCGCTTCTGTGATTCCCTTATCCCGAAAGGAATGATTCACCATGACTGACCACAACCCGACCCAACCGACACGTATCCTCAAGATCGGCGCGACCCGCATCGTTGCCGATGCCAGCCTGTCCCACCTGAATCCCGAACAACTTCGGGAGACGCTCAAAATTACCTACCCGGAGATCGCACACGCGACCCTGCGAGAGACCACGCTGGACGATGGCACGCAGGTGCTAGAGTGGTCGGCAATCCCAGGTCGAAAAGGATGATCATGGTCGGCTCTCCGTTTGGACTGGAGGAATTGCGCGCATGTTTGGCGGGGATCGCGCCGGTCGAACTCAAGGGCATGGGGCTGCTGTGCGCGCAGCCCCACCTGCTCGCCGGAACCGCACCAATCCACCGTTCGCAGTTGGTCGAAGCGGTGACGGAGATCGTCGCTTATACCGGACGCTGCACAGCGGCGGCGCGGCAGTTGGCGCAGATCACCCCGATCCCCATTCGCGCCGTCGGCATCGTGGAGTACGTCTTATGAACGCAATTAGCGCCACCTACCAACAACTCGCGGTCGCGCTCACCGCCGATTCACTCCTGCTGCTGGCATCCGCCGTCGCCACATTCGATCCCTTCTGGGCAGCGTTCGATGAGCCGGACATCGACTACGAAACCGACCCGCTCACGATTGCGCTGCAAGTCACACGCGGCGCGTTCCCCGACATCTATGCCCAAGCCGTTGAGCGACTGCGGGCAGGCGCATCGTATCAGGAGATGGATCGCCTGCTGTGCAAGGCGATCTCCGCCAAAGGCATCCCCCTCGACGACTTGGAAACCATCGGCTGGGGTGTGCCGCTCAACGCCATCGGGGTCGATCTCGAAGATCCGGGTTTCTACGCCGTCCACGCGGATCTGCTCCCCATCCTCGCACCGTTCGGCATCGACATCCCCGAAGGGGAGACGTACAGCATCGATATTCCCGACTGTGTGTATCCCGTCGGGCGCGCGCTAGCCGCCAGTTTGCACGAGCAGGACGATCCAGCGCTGCGGCAGGTCGGGTGGCTGTTCAGTTGGTTATTTAGCTGTTCCGGGGACAGTCTTGTAGACCAGACCGACGACTCGCTTGCTGAAATCCCGCCGCTCTCATGGTCGCCGGATGACATCGCCTTCGCCATCGAACTCATCGACGAGGCGGAGGGCATTCTGCGCGACGTGCAGGCAGGTGTCGAAATCCTCAAGTCCACCCCGTGGCTCCAAGCCGAATTGGAGCGCAATGTCGCGCATCTGTATCGTGAATTCAAGCGAAAAGGCAAACTCGATGAACGGACAATCCGATTGGCATGGACGCGCCCTGACGACGGCACTGACGGAACAGCCGTCGCTGACCCTCAGTTTTTACTCGTTCGGCGTGATGCTGCGTAAGACCGAAGGCGACCTCACGCAAGAATTCCCCGTCGATCCGGCTCAGATTGCACTGGCGCTGGCGGCGAAGGTCACATTTGACACCGGTCTGCTCGGCGGAAACACGCTGCTTGTCCGGCAGGACGGCGTGAAGAAGACCATCATCGAGTATCGTCCACCGCAGAAGACCGGCATATTTCTCGACGATGCAGAGACAGCGCTGCGCGTGCCGCTGCCCGGTTTGATCATGATCCGCGTGACCGCCAGCGAGAAAGCACCCCAGTACGGCGTGTTTGCCGTGAAACGTCGTCCGGAGAACCTCGATATTCCCCTGTTTCATGCCCCGATCCCCAACGTTTTTGGTTCGGGCGCGATCTGCTGGGGGACGGTGCAGCGAGTGCCGGAGGATGCTTTGCGCGGCGCATCGCTGGCGGACGACTGGTCAATGTTGATCGGATCGTCCTTTGGCAATCATGCCTGTTCAGGCAAATCCCGCAGCCATCCACAGGATATTCGCACCAAGCTGATCGCGTTGGAAGCCCAAAAGGCGAAACGGTACCCCGTATCCGATTTGATCCCCGTCAAGAAAACGCTGGCACACCTGCTGGGAGAGGCACCATGAACGGTATTTTTGACCCCAATACGCACATCAAGACCATCACGCTCGTGGGCGTGGGCGGTACGGGCACATCCACTGCCCGGATCGTTGCCCGCATTCTTTATGACATGCAGCGCGCCCGGCAGCATACGCCATCGCTGGTGCTGATCGACCCGGATCGCGTGGAGGAAAAGAACATCGGGCGGCAGGCGCTGTTTGCCCCGGCGGACATCGGGCAGTTCAAAGCCGAATGCGTCGCTCGACGGCTGAATGCCGCGCTGGGTCTGGACATCGGCTGGATCGCAGAACCGCTCGACCCGGAACGCCATGCTGACCGTTTCGGCTCCACGCTGGTGATTTCGTGCGTGGATAATCACGAGGCGCGTCGTGTTGTCCACCGGATGAAAGGGGTCGTTCTCGCCGGGGGTAACCATGCGGATTCCGGGCAGGTCTGCATTGGAAATACGGATGATCTTGACCTGATGCGCCGCTTCATCGACGGGCGCGACGGCAAGTATCCGTATCTGCCGAAGGAAGGGCTGCTTTTCCCGGCGCTGCTCGAACCGGAACCACCGTCAGAGCGTCCACTCCCAACACCCGGCGCGTCATGTGCCGATCTCGTGGATGCAGGCTACCAGCACTTGCTGATTAACGACTGGATCGCGACAGTGATTGGCACCTACGTCTACAAACTCCTTCACCGGCAGCCCATCCGCACCTTCATGACGTTTGTGAGTCTTGATGGAATCAGCAGTCGGAGCCTCATCGTTTGTCGGGACGAGCTGCTGGCATACTTACCGGAGCGTGTGAATTCCAACGTAACTGTAGGTAAACTTAGCGTCCCAGCAAAGGTATAGAAACTGTGTGATGCGCGACGGGATCTTGTCCCGCTCTCCATTTCAAAGTTGCTGCTCCATCTGTCTCACAGTGCTTGCCTCACCATGATCTTGACTTTTTCTACGGTTACATTGGAATCGTGGTGTTTTTCTTCACTTACGTTGGATTTTTCTACGGAGGAAAAGATACAAAAAAACAGCAAGTCTCTCGTACTCACCGTTTTTCTATTCCACAGTTACATCGGAATCCATAAGGTAGAACTAGCCATGCTTGAGTACCACCGCTAGAACATTCACCGATCCCGGTTGCAAAGCTCGGTGCAATCGGTCACATCGTCGGGCTGAATACCGTCAACCCGCGCCGCAAGCGCATCATCAGCTATTTCACCTGCCTGTTAGAGAAGCTCCGCAAACGTTAGGTCTTGAGCTGTGCAGCCCACTGACTTAGGTATGTAAGCGGCACATCGAAAGATGGCGCATTCCTCCCAACAACATGAGAAAGTAGATGCTGAGAATTTCGCACTAACCCTTCTCCAAATGGACAATGCTGCGTCTCCCAATCTCGTTGCAGAGCATTCATCAGTTTGTCAGGAAATCTTTCATCGTGTGCGTCAAGGTTTGGAAGAGAAGGATAGCTAATCAAGCAAACTGGCGGTCGCATGGTGATTATCTGTTGCATTGTAGGCGAGACCACCCCAGTACCTAACTTCAGATCTGTCGCACAAGGTCCATGCCAAGGACTTGCCAAATCCATGTCGTTTAGATAGCGCCGCCCACGGAGAAGATTTTCCCCGCTCGGAACAAAGATGAGTATTTCAGAAGATGCATAAGTCCATTGACATACAAGTATCGACTACTAGATATCTGAAAGAAGACATGACCTATTCCACGCTCAAATGATGCCAATGGAAATCCCGCGTATCCCGTTCCAACACGTTCTCGTTCCCACACAATCATGAGACGGTTTTTGCCATCAATTGCACATAGCTCTTCGAGGTGTTTCTGGTATTCGGAACCTAATTCCTCTGACATCTCTGGAGTTTCAAGACCATATAACCGAACATGAATGTCTTTCATCCAATCCCGCAGTTGTTCAGGTGGCTCAACAACGATAGTGTCTCCGTCAATAGCTCGAACAAATGCATAGTAATCATCCTTGAAATTTACACGAGCAAGGGCGCTTCTGACTTCTAGCTCTCGAAGTAACTCATTGAGTACCTTGAGAGTCCCGCTCAATTCTTCAGTATTAACAATGTTCGATGTGGGAATGCCTTCGGTGCGTAGAGCATGCTGGATCTCCACAGCATCTTCGCCGAGTTTTTGCAATCGTACAATCAATTTCCGTAGAGATTCTTCAGTCATGATTCCTTCTCCTAGTTGAGAGAAAAGCCCTACAGCATTAGCATTCACCCATTTTGGGTACTCTTCCTCGATAATAGAGGAATTGCCAGATTCAGCAATTTCTGGATTTAGCCGGAAGATTGATCTACTCTGATCGTCTATCTTTCCGAGTTGACTCCTCAAGCTCCTCCAGATCTTCGTGTATTTTCTGAAGTGCATCGGCAGGCAAAAGACCACCAAACATTCTCGCTGTTACGTCGAGTTCAACTACCCTTGAACGAGCTAGCAAATGCACTAAGCGTTCAACAGTGTCTGAAACCGCCTCGACTTGATCTGTTGCTTTCTGTAGACGTTGCATTCCTTTGCCATCAAACACACCAAGTTTCTTGATGGTTTCGCGTAACAGCGTACAAGCTGGGCTTACCGAAGCGATCAAATTCGGCTCTTTGCGTGAGCTGTCAAAAACCGCAGCGGTAACTCCAGCCAGATCAGATGGCACTTTAATCTGGGCTTGGCGATCGTAAAGGATAAAGGTTCTTGATCGCCCTAAATAGCCCATGAAAAGCCCTAGCTCAAACATTACGTTGTCTCGTGGGCTTCGGCTCGGAACATCTCGACTGACGGTGAAATCGTCAGGAGTGAGAATCAAGACGGCGAAGTCAAATCGCTCCAGAGAGTTGACAAGTGTCTCTAAAGTTGCGGTTCCCAGTTGGAAAAACCCTTCGTTCCAAATAGTCGTTTCGACATCATGTTGTAGTTGAAACTCAACTGCCCGAGCAATATCTAGTCCCTCAGTTGACGAGCCGATGAAGAGCGAAGGTTTTGTCATTGTTTGTCCTAACGTCCACCCATAAGCCAAGGAGAGCAAAGTTGTATAGCAGTGATTATATCGGTTTGGATTGGCAACCGGTGGTGTTGCTCAAGGTGATTCGATTTCCATTTGACGATCTGTGTGGTCTTTCGCTGAAACGCGCTTATCTCGCGAACGATAACGGACGCATCCTGTATGCGGATTGGACACTCGATGCCACTGAGCGCGCAGAACCGCTCGTCTTCGCCACCGGGTGGACATTCACATCCATGCCGCTGCTGCCATTTCTTTTGCAAGGCGATGGTGCAAAACGTGTCCCGGCAGGGACATGGGTGCTGCCTTACAAGGATAGTCTGTATTCCCTCTATAGTTCTGCAAGCGCGGTTCTCGCACGTCTTTTCCGCCAGATCGATCAGCACCCGACCGATCCGAATACCATCACCACCCTCATTCGTCTCACTGAATCTCTCTAAACAAGGACAATCTCATGACTCACGATTTGAAAGCCGCTGCCATGCAGCATTATCACGACCGTTTCGACGCGGCGCAGTACAACGTCGTCGGCGAATTTCTCGCCTCCAACCTGAACGCCGATCGCGATGAATCGCGCGTTGTGGACATCCTCATTGCCTTGCAAAACATGGCATTCGGTCTCTGCGATCATCCAGATTACGCGGACGCATGGCATTCACTCGCCGTGCAGTGCGGACAGAGCTTCCTCTCGTTCCACACCGTCGATGCGATGCGCGATTTTCTGCGTCGCTTCGCGCCGGACGATGTACGCATCGAGGACTTTGAGGCGACCGCCAAAGGAATGCTGCGCGCCTACAGCGGACTGGACGATCTCAAGACGGCGACCACCCACGCCAACGGCGTGCATTCGTGGCAGGGACGCATGGCATACGAACTCCTCGCCGCCGTTGACTACCTAACCCAGACCGCCGTCCAGATGCTCGCGCATGGGGATGAGAACTACGCCCGTGAGAAGTTGCACAAGGGCATGAACCGCATCACCGGCGCGCTGTACGAGGGTATCCGCCACAGTGAACAGCCCTCGCTCTAGAACTTCAAATCGACCTACTTCCCCGACGAGCGCGACCGCTGAGTCTCATCTGCCGGATCGTTCCCCTCGCTGACCAAACCGTTCTCCAGCGCGTGCAGTCCGAACAGCATCGATGTGGCTCGAAGGGCGTGCAGTTCCGTCCGCACAGACGCAAACCGCCGTCTGCTCCAGCTTGTGTGGACATGCCGCTGACTCCGCCGTTTCCAGCGCCGCCGCCCATCCTTCCATTTCGCCTCGCATCTTGCTGATCTCCCAAGAGCCGCGATTGCTCACTACTGGCACACAGTTCTGCCTTTGTGCGGTCACACATTCGCCCGGCGCGCCCAACCTTCTCCTTCGGCGCGGCGCTTCGTCCATCCGACCTGAAAACGTGTCGATTTGTCGCTGACCATCCTAGCAGGCGCGCCCCCCATCAAAGTCCTGCGGACTTCGCTTAACCCGATTGCTCCGGGCTTGCGCCATGCTCAGCTTCGCTGAGCCTTCACCGCAATCGGGTAGCGCCCGTTGGGTGATGGTCGGCGTGATCGCCTGCTCTTGTCCGGTCAGAAATCGACACAGGGTCGATGAACAGCGAAAGCGCACTAGCGCGAGGAGTTCACAATGGGCAGCTCGTTGAATATGCAGGTGACCGGATACGTTGGCAGTGATCCGCAGGTGCGGCAGGTGGGTGAGCAGACGGTCGCGTCGTTTTCGGTGGCGGTCAGCCGCAAGAACCGCGCAGGCGAAAAACAAACCGTATGGGTGCGGGTGTCGTGCTGGAATAAATTGGCGGACATCGCGGTCAAGTACGTCCACAAAGGTTCGCTGATCCAAGCGACTGCCGAGTGGCTGCGCCTGAGCGCATGGACAGATCAGGGCGGCACGCCGCAGCCGAGCCTCGACATCGATGCCAACCGCCTCGTCCTGCTGGATCGCGCCGAGAACGGCGACAACGGTCACAGCGAAGAATCCGATATTCCGTTCTGATCCAGATAGTCCGCAGCGGTGCTGTCGGGTGACTGACAGTACCGCTTTTCTCAAGTTACACTGGAAAAACAGGACTTTTTCTCAAGTTGCACTGGATTCGTCTCAAGTTACGGAGGATTCCGTCTCAAGTTACGCTGGAATTCACAAAAGCGACATGGACGCGAACTGGCTCGTCCTACTGGATCGCGCTGAGAACGACGGCAACGATCACATTGAGGAACAGGAAACAACGTTTTAGTCGGCTAGCGTGTGAAGGCGGTGTTGTTGCCAACACCTTTGATAACGCTGATAAATTACAGCTACTTTCAGCGGGAGTTCCAAACTCCCCGGTGGATACATTGTCACCTATAATGAGATTGCTCGTTTGGTTAGGTCGTGAAGTGATAAGTCGGGAGCAGACTCTTGTGAGCTATACAACCATTATCCTAAAAGCGGGTGCGTTACTCCCCGATACAATTGAACTCTTCCTTAACTGGGACGAAGCAGCTTCCATAAGCAATAACCTTGTGCGCTTGAGAAATAGCAATGTTTTTGGAAAAGCGACACGAGATCGTGTCAAAGTAATACTTCGCATCTTCAGAAATCGATACCTCTTGAACGAAGACCAGAGTGGCGCATTATCCATCCTTGCCAAGAGCGGTATTGACATCACGATTCTTAGGCCCATTCTGTATTTCTTTTCAATTTATGCTGATGATCTGCTACGTGACACTGTGTTATTATTTGTTGCTCAGCTTAGAACTGCTGGACAGATCTATGTCGATACAAATGATTTAAAACAGGAACTCATGAGATGGATCGCAGAGGGCAGAATCAAAGATGATTGGTCCGAAAATACATTAACAAAGGTTTCGCGCGGGTTACTTTCGACACTTCGAGATTTCGGAGTCCTGCAGGGGGGAGTTAATAAGAAGATTGCGCCGGTGTACTTGCCGGTCGAAGCCTTTGCCTATTTGGCATTCTTCTTGAAGACAGTCGATACATCGGGTGAACTCCTTATAAAGAATCCACTCTGGGGAATCTTCTTTCTGACACCAGCGGATGTTGAACGTTTGTTTGTTCAAGCTGATCAACTTCAACTCCTTACTTATCAAGCAGCGGGTTCCGTGATAAGAGTTGATTTCCCGGTTGAGAATATAAAGGAATATGCGCATGTTGTCGTTGGCGCAGCGAATCGAACTACTTGAGAGAGACCTGAGTGTAACGCCACCTGCCTTCAGCATGTCGGTTGACCTGCCATTCGCTATCTTTCGGTATGATCCATTGCAGCAAGAGGAAAATGAATGGCAGGTGCGCCGTGAGATCAATCATCTGGCGATTCGGGTTACCAATGTGACTGGAAAACTCGTCAAGGTCATTTCACTGGCAGAGCTTTACTGGCGAGCGATTGAACAATCTGAGGGCATCGATGCACTTATCGAGCTGGAGCAGCAGCGCGGCTTTCTAGACGCCGAAACTCAGGTGAGTGTGTACCTCACCGATCCAGATTGGTGCCCGCTGACAGGATTGCTTATCGAAGAAATTGAGCGGCAGGCACTTGATGCGAAGCGAAATATCATCTTTTTGACACGCGCAGGCGTATTCGCGCCGACAAGCTATCGCATATCTGCTTTGCTGGAGCAGTTGATGGGGCGTATGACGGTACCAACGGTGCTGTTCTATCCGGGAACCTGGCGCGAGTCCCTCAATTTCCTTGGGCTGCGTACAAAAGATGAGCCTTTGGCGAGCTACCGAGTCAAGATTTATGGGAGAGAAACATGACAACGGTTCGCAGTCTACTAGCCCGCGATCTCCAGCAGAAAATTGAGGAGGTCATCAAAGTCGAACAGACTGATGAACAAGCTGTATATACCGAAATTACAGAGTATATCGCTACCGAACGTTTGCGAGACGAATATGCTCGGCTGTTCCGGGCAATCGCAGAAGCGCCAGCGGATGCGAACGAAGGCATCGGCGTTTGGATTTCTGGTTTTTTTGGTTCGGGTAAATCTTCATTTGCGAAGAATGTCGGTTTTGCGCTGGCGAACGCGAAGGTGTTGGGGCAGCCAGCCAGTGAATTACTTGCGCACCAAATCAGTGACCCGGCAGTCTCTGCTCTGATCGCGTCCATTGTCAGTCGTATCCCGACCGACGTGATCATGTTCGATGTCTCCTCGAACAGCAAGGTGCGCAGCGGCGAGACGATTGCAGAGATCATGTACAAGATGCTGCTGATCCATCTCGGCTATGCAGAGGATTTCGACATCGCGGAGCTAGAAATTGAGCTTGAGGCGGAAGAGAAGCTCGATGAGTTTGTTGTGCGAATTCAGCAAACGTTTGGTGATGACTGGAATCGGGTACGCAAAGGGGCGCAGAAGTACGCACGCGCCAGCGCGGTACTCCATGATCTCTATCCAAGCGTCTATCAAACACGCGACTCATGGATGCAATCCATCCGTGATCGCAGCTTCGATACAACCGTCGGCACCATCGTCAACAGAGCATTTGATTTGAGTGCACGTCGTCGTCCCGGACATGCGTTAGTATTCATCATTGATGAGGTGGGGCAGCATGTGGCTCGCAGTTCAGACCGGATTGAGAATCTGCGCGCGATTGTCGAGCAGTTCGGCAAAGAAAGTCGCAACCGGCTCAAGCGCCGCCAGATTACCGCGCCGTGCTGGGTCATGGTGACTTCGCAGGAAAAACTCGATGAGGTAGTCTCTGCGACCGGCTTGACGCGCGTCGATATTGCCAAACTGCAAGATCGCTTCCGCTATCATATCGATCTGGCTCCGGCTGATATTCGCGAAGTGGCAACGCGGCGTGTACTCGCCAAGCATGAAAGCGCCATCCCCGAACTACGTAATCTGTATCGTCGTTCGCAAGGTCAGCTTAACGCAGCCTGCCGACTTGAGCGCACGAGCCGGCACAGTGAAGTTGAGGAAGAACCATTCATACAGTTTTATCCCTACTTGCCCCATTTCATCGATCTTTCGATTGATATTATGTCGGGTATCCGCTTACAACCAGGCGCGCCGCGCCATTTTGGCGGCAGTAATCGCACGATCATTAAGCAGGCACACGAGATGTTGGTATCTGAACGCACCCGAATGGCAGATATGCCCATCGGCGCGCTCGTCACGCTGGACAAGATATTTGAACTCGTCGAAGGGACGCTCTCCAGCGAGAAGCAGAAGGACATCAGCGACATCCAGAGTCGTTTTAGCCGCGATGTGCACGCTGACATCATTTTGAAGGTGGCGAAAACCGTTGCGCTGCTGGAATTCGTCCGCGATCTGCCGCGCACCGAACACAATATCGCCGCCTGTTTGATTGAAGCGGTTGGGCAGCCAGCGCCAACCGATGCGGTGACGGCGGCGCTGCAAAAGCTTGAGGCGGCGCAGTTTGTGCGGCAAACGGATGAAGGCTGGAAACTACAAACCGCGCAGGAGAAGAACTGGGAAACGGAGCGCGGAAACTTCAGTCCGAAGCAGCGCGATAAAGATGAGATTCTCCGTGAAGCCTTGGGCGAAATCTTTGGAGAACCCGCGCTGCGCAGCTACCGCAAGAATGGACATCAGTTCAAGGTCGGCGTGAACGTCGATGGCGTGCAGGTGCTGTCCGACGATCAGATTCCGCTGCAAGTCCGAACGGCTTACGAAGAGACTGCCAAGTCGATACAGGATGCGGCGCGGAACGAAAGCCGCCAGAACACGAAAGCTGTCTACTGGGTCTTTGCCCAGACGAGCGAGATCGACGGGTTGATCGAAAACTTCTATGCATCACGCGAGATGGTGCGCAAGTATGACCAGCTTGGCGCACAGGGACGCAGCAACAATGAGGCAGCAGCATCGCTGTCGGATGAGAAGAATCGACAGGCGCGGTATCGGAACAACTTACGCGCTAAGCTGCGTGAAGCCTTAGAGGGTGGAGTCGGCTACTTCATCGGCGTAGGCTACGATGGATCCGCACTCGGTAGACGTCTGGAAGAGATTTTCAAGAGTCTATTCGATAAAGCCATCCTCGACCTGTACCCGAAGTTCGACATGGGAGCGCGTCCGATCAAAGGATCGGAAGTCGAGGAAATCCTGAAAGCCGCAAACCTCAATGGCTTGTCGGCGGTGTTCTACGATGGCGACAACGGTTACGGGTTTGTGACGCGCGAGGGACAGCGCACGGTTTTCGCTGAACAAGCCGACACCCTGCGGGAGGTGATGAATTACCTGAACCGCGAGCATGAATACGGCAACCGCGACACACGCACGGGCAGGCATCTTGAGATGATCTTTGGCGGGATTGGCTACGGTTGGGAAGGCGACGCGGTGCGTTTGATGTTGGCAGTGCTGTTCCGCGCGGGCAAAATCGACGTGCAGTCGGAGGCGACGCGCTACGACAGTTACACCGATCCGCGCAGCCGGGAGGCGTTCACCAACCTGCCCAAGTTCCGCAAAGCCGTGTTTACGCCGCGCCGTCCACCGGATCGAAAATCGCTTACAAAAGCAGTTGAAACGCTGGAAGCGCTTTCCGGTGAAACTGCCGATGTGGAGACGAATGATATCGCCGCGAAATTCCGGGCGTTCGCCGGTGAAGAGATCGCGCTGCTGCAAAAGCTGGAATACACAGCGCGAACGCATCAACTCCCGGTATTGAGCGCGCTGGAGAGCTACAGGCAAGCGCTTGAAGGTGGGCTGAAATCGGCAGATGACGCGGTTGGGCTGTTGGCTGGTGATGGGGCATCCCTGCAAGCAAACCAGCGCCGCGCACGCGAGGCACAGCAGGCGCTGAACGACACGACCCTCAACCAGATTGCGTTTGCCCGCCGGGTGCTGCGCGAAGTCGCACCGACGTTGGCAGCGCGTGGTATTGATGTGACCGAGGCGCAGCACGCGCTGGAAACACTGCTTGGCGCGGAGACGCTGGTTGCGCATCTAGAGGATGTGCCCGCGCTGACCACGCAAATTGCGGAGCCGTACTATGCTCAGTACAACCAGTTTCACGCTGAGCGCGGCACAGCATATGCAGCAGCGATTGCCGACATTGAAGGTATGACAGAATGGAACGCCGTCGCCGCCGAAATGAAGATAACCTTGCTTGCACCGCTGACCCGTCTCGCACACATCGAGGCGACGGGTGGGGACGGCGACCTCGTCTGTACGACGTGCCATGCATCGCTGGCGCAGATGGAGTCCGAACTGGCGGCACTGGAGACGACCAAAGCGCGTGTGATCACCCGCGTGTACGAGATCGCCACGCCGGACAAACCCGTGCGCCGCGTGCGCCTCGCCGATGTGTTCAGCGAGCCGATTGAAACCGAAGAAGCGGTCGAACGCGCCGTCGAAAGCCTGCGCGATCATCTGCTGAAATTGATCGCCCAAGACGTGAAGATCATTCTGGAATAACCGATTATGGACAAAGCCCTCCGCAACACGCTGCGCAACGCCGTGACCCAGTGCCGCAAGCTGCTCGAAGATGCCATCGCCGAGACGCTTGAAGGGCAGTACGGTGTTTTCCGAACCGGCAAAATCGAAGACTCCGCCCGGATGGTGCATCTGACGATGGACGAGGTGGAACTGCGTGAGCGCATCCTCATCCACCTGCGCCACATTCGATCTGGCGGGTTCAAAGAGGCCGATGCGGCGGAGCAGTTGACGCGCGAGGTCGCCTATACCCACCTGAACCGCCTTGCCGCGTACAAGATGATGGAAAAGCGCGGGCTGATCCGCGAGGCGGTGAGCCGTGGGCTGCGTTCACAGGGATTCCAGTTTTACCTTGCCGACCACAAAGCCGACGAAGACCTGTACAACGCGGGCAAGCAGGACGAAGCCTACCGCCATTATCTGACATGGCAGGGCGCGCAGTTTAGCAGCGAGATCGGCGTGCTGTTCTCGTCGACCGATCTCGCCAATGCGTTGTTCCCACCGCAGCGCGTGATCGACGAAGTGCTGGCGCGCATCAACAGCGAGGACTTGAGCGGCATTTGGGCGGAAGACGAGGCGATAGGCTGGATTTACCAGTACTTCACACCGAAGGAACTGCGTGACAAAGCCCGCGCCGAAAGCCAGGCACCGCGCAACAGCTACGAACTCTCGTTCCGCAACCAGTTCTTCACGCCGCGCTACGTGGTTGAATTCCTGACCGATAACACGCTGGGGCGCATCTGGTACGAGATGCTGCGCGGCGACACGGCGCTGACCGAACGCTGCCGCTATCTGGTGCGCCGCCCGACCGAGATTTTCCTGAACGAAGGTGAAACCGCGCCGGAAACAGGCGATACGTCCGGTTTGACGCAAGAGGAACTGCTGCGCCAGCCCGTTTACATTCCGCACCGCGCGGTGAAAGACCCCCGGCGGCTGCGCGTGCTTGACCCGGCGTGCGGCAGCGGACACTTCTTGCTGTATGCGTTTGACCTGCTGGCGGCGATCTACGAGGAAGCGTGGGAGCGCAACGTGCGCGACCCCGCCGAAGAGTTGAGCCTGCGCGCCAAATACTCCACGCTGGACGCGCTGCGCCTCGACATCCCGCGCTTGATTCTGGCGCACAACTTGCACGGCATCGACATCGACCCCCGCGCCACGCAGATCGCTGCGCTGGCGCTGTGGCTGCGCGCCCAACGCTACTACCAGCAGATCGGGCTGAAGCGGAACGACCCGCGCCCGCCGATCACGCGCGGCAACATCGTGTGCGCCGAGCCGATGCCCGGCGATGCGCTGCTGCTGGAAGAATTCGTCGCCACGCTCAATCCCCCGCTGATCGGCGGGTTGGTGCGTGCTGTGTTCCACAAGATGACGCTGGCGGGTGAAGCGGGCAGCCTACTGAAGATTGAGGAAGAACTGGCGGACGCGATTGCGGCGGCGAAAAAGCGTTACCTTGAGATTGAGGCAGGTGGCGGCATGGAAACCGTGTCGATGTTTCCTGACCTTGAGTCGCCCAAGCCGCAGCAGATGCGCCTTGACCTGAGCGGCATTGACGATGTGATCTTCTTTGACCGGGTAGAACCGATTGTTCTGGACGCGCTGCACGCCTACGCCCGGAGCGCGGCGAACGGCAAAGGCTTACAGCGCCAGTTGTTCGCGGATGACGCGGCGCGAGGTTTCGCCTTCATTGACGTGTGCCGCAAGCGCTACGACGTGGTGTTGATGAATCCGCCATTCGGTGAACCAATTCCCGAATCCAAAGACTTTTTGTATCCTACTTATACGGAGTCGAAACATGATTTGATTTCTATGTTTGCAGATCGGATGCATACGATTCTTAATGATTTCGGTCTATGCGGCGAGCTCGCAAACCGGACAGTGTTCTTTAGATCAATGCTAATGAATTGGCGCTTGAGATTATTTCTTCGTGAAGGAAGCCTCAGGCTGTTCACTGATCTGGGACTAGGGGTTCTGGACGACGCGATGGTTGAGGCTGCGGCATTTATATTTTCGAAAAAGCCTTTAGCAAACCCTACTTTTTTCTTCAAGTCCAATGAAGGTGAACCAGAGTTACTTTACCAACTAGAGGGTGTTAACTCCGGGAACACACCAACAAACGTCTTTCCGATTAGGGTTTCAGGCTTTCAACTGTTGCCAGATTTTACGTTTGCATATTGGACTCCACCAGAATGGTATGCGATATTTCAACGCTTCAAACCTCTCTCGGAGTATGGACTAGTTGTCAAACAAGGACTGGAATCATCTGACAATTTTCGATTTGTCAGATTATGGTGGGAAGTACCCATTAAGCTAGATTACTGGCGTTCCTATTCCAAAGGGGGAGATTTTGGCCCACAATGGCATGATCTTGACGTCATGATCAATTGGAAAGACGACGGTCACGAAGTCAAAGAGTACAGTGCGTCACTTCACGGCACTTGGTCTAAACAGGTTACAAATACTCACTACTATGGTCGTATGGCTCTCTCGTATCCCGCTTATCGGGTCGAATTTAGTCCAAGGGTGCTTCCCGCGAATAATATTGTCGGCGCTAAAGGACCAATCATCTGTTTTGAGGATGAGAACAATAACAATCAGGACAGTTTACTACGGGTACTGGCTATTCTTTCCTCAAGCGCATTTCGTGCTCTGCTTAATCTGTCAACTACGAGTGGCGACACAATGCGCAAATCATATCGCGAGGGTTCAGTAGCTTCGACCCCGGTGCCTAATCCTCATACGCTTCATCCTTCATCCGTAATTATAGTACAGCAAATAGTACAGGATTTACGGTCGGTTGAGGCAAGTATCGATACGTGCCATTACTTTACTTGTATGAAAACTAAAACAGATATTGCGGAAATATTCGACAGAATTCGTCTAAATAGAAGAGCCCTAAATGACAGGATCGATGGCATGTACGGTTTCTCAGGGCCGGAATACTTAGCATATGAGACAACTGGATATGACGATGGGGTGGAATACCGAGACGCTTTAGAATCCACAGATATTGGTTATGCGTTAGGTATTACTTTCGGTCGATGGGATATCCGCTACGCGACAGGCGAACAGCCCATTCCCGACCTGCCCGATCCATTTGCGCCGCTGCCCACCTGCCCGCCGGGAATGCTGCAGGGCGCGGACGGCTTGCCCCTCACCGCTTCACCGCCCGGCTACCCGGGCGAGATTCAGTGGGATGGCGTGTTGGTCGATGATGAAGGGCATCCCGCCGATGTCGTCGGGCGCGTCCGTCAGGTGATCGAACTGCTGTGGGGGGAACGCGCCGCCGCCATCGAGCGCGAAGCGTGCGAGATTCTCGGCGTCAAAACCCTGCGCGATTATTTCCGCAAGTCGGGCAAGGGCGGCTTCTGGGACGATCACGTCAAACGTTACAGCAAGTCGCGCCGCCAGGCTCCGATCTACTGGCTGCTGCAATCGAAGGGCAAAAACTACGGACTGTGGCTGTACTATCACCGGCTGGATAAAGACCTGCTCTATAAAGCGCTCGTCAACTACGTGGAGCCAAAAATCCGCTTGGAAGAATCACGCCTCAACGATCTGCGCGGTCAACTGGCGGCGGCGGGGAATACCGGATCAGCGGCGAAGAAGCTGGCAGGGGAGGTCGAGAAGCAGGAGGCGCTGCTCACCGAACTGGACGACTTCCGCGACAAGCTCAAACGTGCCGCCGATCTCAATCTCGATCCCGATTTGAACGACGGCGTGGTGCTCAACATCGCGCCGCTGTGGGAGCTTATCCCGTGGAAGATCGCCAAGTCGTATTGGGATGAGCTGCTCGCGGGTAAATACGAGTGGTCAACGGTGAGTCAGCAGTTGCGGGCGAAGGGATTGATATAGAACTTATGTTCTACTCAGTGTTGACAAGTACCACATAATTGGTACAATTGTCAACTCTGGGGAGGAAACAAGACCATGATCGCAGCGCGCATTCGTCAGGCACGATTGATCGCCGGATGGTCACAGGATCAACTGGCGCAACAGTTGTCCGCTATAGGAACATCTATCACCAAAGCCGCCATTTCGAAATATGAGACCGGAAAGAGTGTGCCGAGTGCCCAGATGCTGTTGCAATTGGCGCAAGTATTGAAGGTCAAATCTGAGTACTTCTTCACCGAGCCCAAACTTCAAGTCGAATGGCTCGCTTTTCGACGACACAAAACGCTGTCTGTTATGACCCAAGAGCGCGTAAAGCATTACGCTGCCCAAGTCGCTGAACGTCAAGTAGAACTTCAATCCCTGCTTTACCCTGATGAACAACCACAGTTTCCTTCGGTTCGACGTGTTCATACGTTTGATGAAGCAGAAGCGGCTGCTCTTGAACTTCGAGCAATGTGGCAGCTTGATGACCACCCGATAGATAATTTGTTCCAAACCGTAGAAGATCGTGGTGGGATTGTTGTTGAATGGCGTGAGGATGTTGGGGAATTCGATGGTTTGGCTGGTTGGGGAAATGACAGCGCGCCGGTCGCCGTCATTAATATGGGCGTGAAAGAAGACCGGCGGCGCTTCAATTTGGCTCACGAACTAGGGCATTTGCTCATGGACACGCAAGAATTGCCTGATAAGGAAGAAGAACTGCTTGCCCATAGGTTTGCGGCCGCACTGCTGGTTCCGGCTCATGTCGTTCGCAAAGAACTGGGCTTACATCGACATCAACTTGACTGGCACGAGTTAGGCTTGCTCAAACAGAAATATGGGATGAGCATGGCGGCTTGGGTCTACCGTGCAAAAGCCCTAAACATCATTAGCGAAAACTACGCGACTGACCTCTGGCAAGAAATGAGTTCGTATGGATGGCGCAAAACCGAGCCCTACGACTACATTGGCAAAGAGGAGCCTTCGCGTCTGAAGCAAATGACTTTGCGGGCTGTTGCTGAAGGACTAATCAGTGAAGAGCAAGGACGCGTTGTATGTCCTGACTGCTTCCCAAATCCAGTCAGAACTGATAACAAAGGCTACCTGTCGGCGCGTGATCTGTTAAAATTGCCTCTGGAAGAGCGGAATAAGCTCGTCGCGGAAATGTTAAGCAAGTCCGCCGACGAGGATATAGAAATCTTCGAGGCGAATGGCAACGATGACTTTGACGACGAGTACACCGCGACTGAGTATTACCAGAGGTGACGTTTGGTGGGTCGATTTTGATCCTTCCAAAGGCCAAGAACAGCGCAAACAGCGACCGGCAGTAGTCATGAATCCCGCTTCTGTCGGTCGTTTGCGTTTACACATTGTGGTTCCCATTACATCTTGGCAACCCCATTTTGCCAGTCACTTCTGGTTGGTCTACCTACCTGCTGACACCATCAACAATCTACCGAATGACTCTGCTGCAGATGCATTTCAAGTTCGTTCTTTGTCTGAGATACGATTTGTAAACAAAATCGGTATTCTCACACCTGCACAATTGGATGATATTTCGGCTGCCGTTGCAGTATGTGTCGGCTATACTCCTCCATCTAGCCCCTAGGATTATTATGGAAATAGTCACAGATTATCTGCGCCAACTCATCAACAGGCAGGTTGACGAACATGGATTGGTCGTCTGGTACGATGCCGAGAAGCACTACAAAGACGCGGTGGCGCAGTTTCAGCTTGAAGATGTGCAGATATTCAAGTACGAAAGCACCAAAGATCAACCGGACAGCTTCTTTCGGCTGCGTTATGCCATTGAACCGTTTTTGAATGGGACAGAACCCCCTCGCATAATCGTCTACGTGATGGCAGATCAGGCGGCAACCCATCACGCCCTGATCGAGATCGAAGTCGCGGGTGTCGTCCTCTATCCGGGTCATCGCCTGCTGACGTGCAATACGCGCCTCTCGGTGATCGCTCGCGCGGCACTCAAGGACGTGATCAGCGGAGATGCCCTCGAAAACATCGTCAAGTCCGCCGAAGCAGGGAAATACACGCTGCATGACCTTGATGAATATGGCGCGCAGGGCGTCGGCGTTGGGCGCGAGACTCTCACACTCATATTCGCGGGCAAAGCGGATGAAGAGATAGCGCTGCTGTTTATAACCAGCGATCGCTACGATCAGGCGCTCAAAGATAAGGATGCTGTTCTACAACTCCAGTCTCTCTTGGTTGAGAACTACGGGCTACCCTTAGACAACTCCGCCGATCCGGCAGCACTGCGCGCCGCCTTCGTGCGCTATCTATTGCGCACGGATTTGCTCCTGAACATCGCTGGTGCACCGCCTGCCCAACTCGCCGCCGCCCCTGTGCCGGTTGAAAATCGGCAGCAGGATGCCTGTCTATCGCTGGCGAATACCTGGCGGCAGCGCATGGATTTGCGCCCCAGTTACATTGAGTGGGCAGCCACTGTCGAGGAACAGCTCAGAATTGCGTCGATGCCGTTTCGCGCGGATGAGATCGAGCAGGTCGCCACCTTTCTCGCGGTTGAGCGAGTACTCCAACGGGAAATCGCCGCCGCGCTGGTTCAAGAACCGAGCGAGAACGCGGTCAGGATCGCGGAGCAGAAGCAGGCAGCGAGTTTCTGGTCACAGGTCGAGGATGTGCAGCCTCTCTGGGCATTGATCGCCAGCGCCGGACGGCTGCTGCTCGAAGCACACCGAGTCGATCACACGCTGAGAAATAGCTCATTTGATGCTGCGGGTATCGTCTCCGCCTATACGAGCGGTGATGAACCGTTGTGCAACCTCGACGCCATTCATCGGCAGATGGAACTTGGTTATCACAAATTCACGTTCTATCCCGGTGATGAGATGCACGATTTGCTTGGACGCTTGGTGAGTAGAGCGCGTGAGCAGTATATGCGGGTGGGGTCGGCGCTGGCAGCCCGGTTTGTCACCGCCTATCAACAGGGCGGCTTTGACCTTCCGGATGTGCTGCGTCAAACGCAAATCTTCGACCGGAAGGTCAAGCCACATCTGGATTCACACAAGGTCGCCTATGTGTGGGTGGATGCGCTGCGCTTTGAAATGGCACGCGATCTCATCAAGGGACTGCGCGACGACTTCGAGATCGCGCTTGAACCGGCGGTCGCTGCTGTGCCCACCATCACGGTTTTTGGGATGGCGGCACTTCTGCCCAATGCCGAACGACTCCGTGCTGTGGTCGCCAAAGATGTACTGACCCCGCAAATCGACGACACGCGACTGAAAGATCGGGGTGATCGGCTCAAATACTTCCGCAGCATTTACCCGAACTTGGTCGACGCCAAAGCTCTCCGACTTGGTACCCAAGCCGAAAAAAGTCGCTTGAGACGAATATTCGTAACGCTGACTTGGTATTGATTACATCACAGGAGATTGATGAAAGCGGCGAAACCGATGCCGAGTCTGCCCGTCTGCAAATGGATAACGTCCTCCGGCAATTGCAGCAGGCGCTGCGCATCCTCGTGCGCTGCGGCATCCAGACGATTGTGCTGACTGCCGATCATGGTCACCTGTTTGGGGAGATGCTCGGCGACGACATGCGCATCGAGGCACCAGGCGGCGATACGGCTGCACTGCATCGGCGCGCGTGGGTAGGGCAGGGCGGGACGCAGCATGATGCTGTTCTTCGCACACAGCTGTCGAAGTTGGGCATGAACAGCGACCTTGAGATCGTTGTGCCCTATGGTTTTGGTGTATTTCCCGTTCAAGGGGGGGCTTCGCGCTATTTTCACGGCGGATTGTCGCCGCAGGAACTCATCATTCCGCTGCTGACGCTGACCTCAACGCTCAAGGCTAGCGCCAAGTCAAACGCCGATATTCAGTGGGAGCTGAAACTTGGAGCGCAGAAGCTCGGACGCTTCTTCTCGGTTCAGGTGACGGGGAGATCGGCTGGTTTGTTCCCACCTGAACTGCCCACTGTACGCGCAGAACTGCGAGTCAGTGGTAAGCTGATTTCGGCGGCGGTCAGCGCCGGATATGGGTATGATAGTAGCACCGAAAGCGTCCAACTGCGCTGGAACGAAGATTCACCCCCCGCTGTCGAGCCGAATACGATTACCTTGATGGTGAATGCGGATCCACAACGGGGCGATGTCGGTGAGTTGCTGCTGTTGGACGCCATTAGTGGCGTTGTCCTTGCGAAACTGGTAGACCTTGAATTCGCTATTCACATGTGAGTCCTCTAAATGAGCGATCTCGATAAAAAAATTACCTCCGTCTTTGCCGGGCGAGTGGTACGGAAAGATCTTGTCCGCAAGATTAAAGTTGGGGCAAATGTCCCGGTGTTCGTCCTCGAATACTTGCTCGGGAAGTATTGTGCAACGGATGATCCCATCGCTATCGATGCTGGGATGCGTGTCGTCAACAATACGCTCGCGGCGAATTTCGTTCGCCCGGATGAAGCAAACAAAGTCCAGTCTCTGGTGAAAGAAAAGGGACGCTATACGATCATCGACAAAATCAAGGTTCGGTATGTATCGGATGAAGATAAATACTGGGCTGAGATTTCAAATTTTGGACACAAGTTCGTGCATATTCCCGATCGCTTCATTCGCGAATATGATCGCTTGCTTACAGGCGGCATCTGGGCACAGATCGATCTGCGCCATGCTTATGACGAGGAGGCACGCGGTCGTCGAAGCCCGTTTTGGGTCGAAACCCTTACACCAATCCAGTTGGCGACGTTTGATATTGATGACTATCGCGCTTGTAGAGCGGAATTCAACAGCGATGAGTGGGTTGATCTCCTCATCACCAGCATCGGTATGGAACCCGCGCATTTCACGCGCAGGCTCAAACTGCTTTTTCTGACGCGATTAATCCCTCTCTGCGAAGAGCGCTACAACTTAATCGAGTTGGGTCCGCGAGGTACAGGCAAGTCCTATGCCTTTCAGGAATTGTCTCCCTACGTGATCCTGCTGACAGGTCCAACGACTGTCGCGAATCTTTTCTTCAACATGTCGACGGGACGTGTTGGGCTGGTAGGGATGTGGGATGCGGTTGCATTTGATGAAGTTGCAGACCTACAGAACATGCCCAAGGAAGTGGTCACAACGCTCAAAACGTATGCTGAGTCGGGAACGTTTGCTCGCGGGCGAGAAACTGTCTCCGGCAATGCATCTATCGTGATGTTTGGCAACACCAATCAGCCGGTGGATGTCATGGTACGTTCCTCGCACGTATTCGCTCCAATGCCTGATGTTATCCGCGATGACATGGCGTTTCTGGATCGCATCCATTTCTATCTGCCTGGATGGGAAGTACCTAAGATGCAGATCGAGTTCTTCACAAACCGGTATGGTTTTGTGGTGGACTACTTTGCCGAAGCGCTGCGTGAACTGCGCAGATACAACTTCACCGAGGTGCTTGACCGAAACTTCTCCCTCGGATCCCATCTCAACGCTCGTGATGTCAAAGGGGTACGCAAAACAGTTTCGGGTTTAGCCAAATTGATTTACCCACATGGAGTAATGTCCAGAGACGAGTTGGCTGAAATTCTTGAAATTGCGGTTGAGGGGCGCAGACGTGTCAAAGAACAACTAAAGAAGATGGGCTCGTTCGAGTATCACAAAACGTCTTTTTCCTATATTGACAACGAGACTCGTGATGAACGTTTTGTTGGTGTTCCTGAGGAGGGTGGACGAGACCTGATCGCGGTTGACCCCCTTGCTCCCGGCTCTGTGTATGCCGCCTCTGTGGACGAACAAGGGAAAGTTGGTCTATATCGTTTGGAAATAGGGACAGCACCGGGAACTGGAAAACTCCGTATTGCCGGTGGTGTGGATAGCCTTATGCGGGAGTCGATTCAGCGTGCATATGCCTATGTTCAGGGACACAAAACCCAACTAGGCATGTCGAGTTTGATCGATACAACCGACTTCCATATTGAGGGTATCGACCTGCTTGCAAATCATGTTTCCTGTGAGGTAGGTGTAGCCTTTATTGTTGCCCTGTTTTCGGCACTGCGTAAACAACCGATACTTTCCGGTTTGGTCGTGCTTGGGGATGTCAGTATTCAGGGGAATATCAAGGGACTACGCACCCTCGCTGAAGTCCTGCAACTTAGCATGGACAATGGTGCGCGACGAGCGCTCATTCCTATCGAAAATAAACGTCATTTTCTCGATGTCTCGTCAGACATTATGGAGCGGGTAGACCCGATATTTTATGGCGATCCAGTCGCAGCCACCTCTAAAGCCTTAGGGATCTGATTACCGCTCATCAGCAGCTGGATAATGTATCGTCCATCGATGCGTTTGGCGCTGCCTTGCAGCAGCGCCGCATCGCGAACGCGATGCCGACCAACCCCGCCGCAATGCAGCCGTCGCAGACGGGTGCATTGGAGGCTGCCGATATTGTATTCAGCGTAGCTGAATCATCGGCGGAGTTGGGCGCGAGTTAAAAAACTCGCCACCTCAGACGCCGGTGGGGGCTGATGTGCGCCTCTACGTGGCGCACCCACGCCGCACCGTGCGGTGCAGCGTGGCATGTGGACGGGCATGTGCCCGTCCACCGGACGCACCCCGGACGGGCGCGTCCGCAAAGCGCTTCGCCAATCCGCCAAACCCTTCGTTCCCCTGACTTCTGGAGGATTCCAGAGTTCACTGGACGATTCCGGTCATTGGATTCAGCACCTCTGGCACAATCACCTTAGTGCCCCCGGGGAGCGAAGCCAATGGCAACCAAGACCGTCCGTCGCAGCATCAGCATGACTCAAGAAATGCGCGATCTACTGGCGCAGTTGGCCGCCAAGCATGGGCGCGAAGTCAGTGAGAACGACTTGATCCGCGATGCCATCCGGCACTACCTCGATCAGCAGTCGGATGTGGTGGGCAGCCGACGACATTTCCAGCGCTCGCTGCAAGCCCGCCTGGATCGCCTCGAAAGCACGCTCACGTTTCAGATGCTGATGCTGACACACCTGCTGGCGACCGTGCTGGGGGATGAGAGCGGCGAAGCCATTGATGAGGCGCTAGCCGCCGCCGCACGTGATGGGGAAGGGGTGCTCAAACAGATCACGGCGCTGCGCCCACCGAAGGGTGAGGCGTGAGTAAACCGATCATCATCCCCGACTGGGCGTATAAGGGTCACAAACGCGCCGGACGTGGCACGGGACGGCAGGGCTTGAAAGCCACGCTCAAATACTTGCAGTATCGGGACAAGAAGAACAATCACTTGGCGCAAAACCACGCCTACGAACGCTGGCAGGATCGTGGTCTGGGCATGTCGTATGGCGAGATCTTCAAGAACTGCGATGCGCTGCACAGCAAGCACGTTCTGGCGTGGACGTGGGTGATTTCCCCCGCGCCCGACCTGATGGAGCTGGTGCCGCGCGAGCAACGTCGCGAACTACTCTATGAGCTGACTGAGCGCGTGGTCGAGGACTACTACACGGCGCGAGGCTTCGACGTGCCGGAGTACAGCTATCTCATGCATAGCGCCAAAACCAAAGCCAAAGAGGGTGAGCCACCGCAGGATCACCTGCACACGCATGTTATTTTGCCCGGGACCGCGCCCTCCACTGCTGATCGCATCCCCGTCTACAACAACACGACGAAAGGGCATGACCGCCTCTTCCGTGAGATCGCCGAACGGAACTTCGCCGATCTGCTCGATGAGCGCGGCATTGACTGGCGGCCGCTGCGCGACGAACCGACTCATGAGCAGCAGCGCGACGCCATCGACTTCGACGACTTTTTCTCCCTGTAAGAGGTGCAATGCAGCGACAGCACTGGCTCGGATTGTTCGCCCTAATCACGCTCGTTCTGGCCGGCACAGCTCTCGGACGAGTCCTCGGCCTGCGGCTCGGTGACAGCTTCTACCTTGCCATTCTCGTACCCACGCTCATCGGTTGGTGGGTCGGTCGCCGTAACCAGGGGACGGGAGAGCCTTCATGATCTACTGGCTGTTCACTGTGGGAAAGAGTGCGCTCGCAGGCTTCATCTTCCCTTTGCTCTGCTGCACGCCCATCATGCTGCTGCTCACGGCGACGGCACTTGGAGCCAGCATCCGCCGGACGAGCGACGAATCCGCGCGTCCAGCAATCGGACAAAATGTGGTGCTTACCCTCACACACGCTATCACACTGCTCACCATGACCGCGATCTACCTCGCTTTGCTGGGCGACCAAGCGGTGCAGCGTGGACATTCCAACGCCAACGAACTCGTTAGTCTGATTGTCGGTGCGCCCCTAGGCGTCAACACGATGCGTCTGTTCCTGTTCGGCATGTTTCTCATATTCGTCCTCATGATGTCGGCCATCGCCTTGCACAACCTGCTGCGAGATGGCGGTTGGCTGCGTGAGCAGATCGACCGCCTAAGAGCGCCGAGGATCAAACGTGGGGCGTTGGGCTCGTCGCACTTCTGCACCCTGCGCGAGTATCGCCGCTTTCGCCGTCCCGATCCCGAAGGCTTGATCCTGCTTGGCGCGTTCTGGGGGGAGAGCAAGCGGCGGCTCGATGTTGGGGCAGGGCAGTTCTGTCTGAGTGGCGAAGATGTATCCCGCGGCCTTCTCACACTTGGTGGTCCCGGTTCCGGCAAGACGCAAGGCATCATTCTCCCGGCAATTGCCGACCGCATGCGTTCCGGGCATTCGCTCATCGTGGCTGACCCGCAGGGCGAGATCACCACGCACATTCTTAGGTACGCTGCCGCCACCCGTCACTTGGTCATAGTCCATGATCCGACCAGCGCTGCCGGGCCGCGTTACAACCTCGCGCAGGGGATTGATAACGTGTCGGATGCGCGGGCGATTGCCGATGTGCTGGTGCCATCCGCACAGGGCGACAATCGCTTCTGGACGGACAGCGCCGCCGCGCTGCTCGCCGCCTGCCTCATCCGCTTCGACAACCTCGGCGCGATTTACAGCGCCATGAACGATACGAAGGCGCTGGCGCAAGCCCTTAAGTCGAAGAAAGATGATGCTGCGCTCCTGGCGAACAGCTTTATCGCCTCCGTCGGATCGGACGGCAAGGTTGCGTCGAACGTCATTGCGACGCTAGCGACCGCGCTCACCGGGTGGGCATCTATCGATGTGCGCGCCAACACCTCGGCTTCCGACTTCGATGCTGAACTCGTGGTCGAGCAGCCGACGGTGGTGGTTTTGACCTGTCCGGGGCGAATGCGTGCCGTCTATGCCTCCTACCTCGGTGCGACGCTGCGCAAGCTCATGCTCGACCTCGACACCATCGGCGAACACAACAAAGGTCCGCTACCTCCGTCCCAGTAGGCGTCATCCTCGACGAGTTCCCGACGTTGGGTAAGCTCGACAGCTTGGTCGCCGATGTGAACCTCGTCCGCAAGCGCCGTATCAGCATCTTGATCGGCGCACAGACGAAAGGACAGTTCGAGATGCTGTACGGGCGTGAAGGTACGCAGGCGTTGTTCACCGGCTTGGCGACACAGGTGATCTACGGCGGCTGTGACGCGGATACGGCAGAGTTCTACAGCAAGGCAAGTGGCACAGCGACCACCGATGCCAATCAGGATGATCCGAACAGCCATCTCCGCCAGCGACCGCTGCTGACCGTCGATGAAGTGATCACGCCGCAGGTCGGCAACTGCACGATCTTCGCCCGTTATGTAGAAACGGGTTTTGCGACACAGGTCATTCTGAATGCCCGGCTGACACGCTTCTATGAGCGCGTTGATTGGAAACGGCGCTTGACCGGCGCGAAGGAGAGCGAACCGCTGCTGTTGGAACGCGGCATCGACTTCGACGAGGCTGAACTAGACACAGCAGAGCCGCCTAGCGCCGAATCGATTGCGGTCAGCCCATCGTCCATCGCAGTCGCCTTTGAAAATGCCTTGCAAGCCAAGGTGATAAAAGCCACGAATGGCAATGTCAAAGTCGTGCCGTTGAGCCAGCTTCGCGGGCAGTATCAGCGGCATCGGAAGGAGCGAACGCGATGAGTCTCAACAAGAAGACCATGGTGCGTGAGATCGGTCGCCGGACGCGCCTAAGCAACCGCGATGTGGAGCGCGTGATCGAGACGTTGGTGGAGGTCTGGAGAGAGGAACTGGTCAGCGGGGGACGAATTGAACTGGAGAATTTCATGGTGTTGACTGTGCAGCAACGCCCTAAGCGTCGCGTGGTGCTGCGCGTCAGCAAACGATTGAAATTAGCTCTGGTAGAATAAAGCCGATTTCTAAAGGGAGCAAACCGGTATGGTCGATGGACAAAACCGCAAGGACATTCAACCAAGGCTGAAAGTGGCGATTGTCCTCAAGCAGCACCAGCGGACGGGGAAGCTCACATGGGGGATCGTCAAAGACATTCTCACCCCGTCTGCCTATCACCCACATGGAATCAAAGTGCGTTTGACTGACGGGCAGGTTGGGCGTGTCAAGGCGATTGAGTCGTAATTCCTTTCTAGCCTCAAACACCACATAAGGATACATATCCTCGCACGTTGGTAGTAGCAGCTCCGCGGGTCTTCATGCATACTCGTACCGTCAGTTGAGGTTCTTCAAATCGACCAGAGAACAAAAGGATCAACTTGTGACAACAACCACAGCCGAAGCCAGTGGGACGTTTAAGCTCGGCGGCGAGCTGCTCGTGCATCGTTTGGGGTTTGGCGCGATGCGCATTACGGGGGCAGGGATCTGGGGGGAACCGCAGGATCGCGCTGAAGCGCTGCGTGTGCTGCATCGTCTGCCTGAACTCGGTATCAACTTCATCGATACCGCGGACGCCTATGGACCATTCGTCAGCGAAGACCTTATTCGTGAAGCGCTTCATCCCTATACGGGAATGGTGGTGGCAACCAAAGGTGGGAATACGCGGCAGGGACCGGATCGGTGGGCGGCGGTGGGACGTCCCGAATATCTGCGTCAATGCGTCTTGATGAGTCTGCGCCGTTTAGGCGTAGAGCAAATTGCTCTGTGGCAGCTGCACCGGATTGACCCGCACACGGATCGCACCGCTCAATTTCAGGTCATCGCGGAGATGCAACGTGAAGGCTTGATCCGGCACGTGGGCTTGAGTGAAGTCTCCGTCGAGGAAATTCAGGCAGCGCGCCAGTATTTTCCGGTGGTGAGCGTCCAGAACTTGTACAATCTGGTATATCGTCACAGTGAAGCGGTGCTCGACTTCTGCGAGCAGGAAAATATCGCTTTCATCCCGTGGTTTCCGTTGGCGGCAGGCAGTCTCGCCCAACCGGGTGGAAGGTTAAGTGACCTGGCAGCTCGCCTCCATGCGACTCCCTCACAGGTCGCGCTCGCGTGGGTGCTGAAACGCAGTCCGGTTATGCTGCCGATCCCCGGCACCAGCCGTGTGCAGCATCTGGAGGAAAATACAGCCGCTGCCACGCTCGACTTAAGCGATGATGACTTCCATACCCTGGATGCGCTTGGCAAGACTGAGTGGAACCGCAGGCAGGGATCGACCTGATGATCACAAAAGTGCCCGATCTCTCCGGTCGGGCGCTTTTGTCTACCGTTCTATCGAAAACTCATCACCTTCAAAGTGCGTCTGTGCTTCCCGCTCAGCATTCGGATTATTCAGATGCCAGTTGTCCGCCTCAAGGACGATGGTGCGATTCCCGTTCATATAGTCGACAATGCCTCTATAGTCCATGTCCTCCCATTCGCCGGACAGCCCTTCCAGCTTCGCCACCTCCGGCGCGAGTTCAGGTCCGTCGAGCAGCCCCGGCACCAGATACGAGCGAAACTCCGCCTCGAATTTGCGCGCATCGTCCTCGTTGGCGAAGTGCGCCATTTCTAAGGTGCGCGCCTCCGTCGGATAGATGCTGTCATCCATCCCATTCGCCTTGATGTAGTCATCGAAGTTGGGCGGTAGCTGCGGAAACTCGGTTACGAACAGCGCCGTCCCCAGCGGCTCGCCTTCTGCGTTTCGACCGGGCGATAGTGCATCTGCCAGTAGTGCGGATCAGCCTCCGGTTCAACGCGATCCCGCTGCTGCGCGACCAGCTCATCCCAACTTCCCGGTTCTGGTTTGTTAGCATCAGGCATACGAACGGCTGGAAGTTCCGCCGTCTCATCGTTGGTAATGTCGCGGTGCAGTTCACCCACCTCCGGTTCTGGCCAACCCGCCAATTCCGCCTCACGCGCGGTCGTAAAGCGGTCGATCGGGCCGTCGGTGAACAGCCGCCCATCGGTGCGATCCGCGTTCAGTTCCCCGTTGGTCACGGCCATTTCCTCTGCGCGCTGCATGGCGACTCCTAACCCTTCCTCCTGATACGTGCGCTGCAAGTTTTCCCGATCCAGCGCCGCAACTTCGCGCTCGATTTCGCGTTCCCACTCATACGACTCAAGCGAGTAGGTCTTGAGCGTCTGCCCGGCGTGCCCCAGCTGCCCATTCGCTTCCAACCACCATTTGTCGGCGGTCAATTCCAGCGTCCACGGATCTGCAGGCAACACCTCAAACGAGTAGTTGACGGTCGGATCGACGGGCTGAAGCAGGTGGTAAGCGGAGTCAGCAAAATGTGTGTCAAACATAGCCACCGCTTCATCCGGTTCCAGCGCCGGTTCTCGTTCAGGATCAAGCGTGATCAAGTCGGGCGGCGTGTCGCTCATTTCACGGGAATCAGCACGCTCCGCCGGCAGCGCGGGTAAGGCTTCCGGTTCCGGGAAAGCCAGCCCATACGCCTGGGCCGTGTGGTACGCGAGTTCCTGCGCGGTGTCGAGCGTGCCATCCATGAGCAGGGTCTCCAACGCTTCCCGGGGAAACGGGTACGCGCTCCGGCTCTCCAGCGGCATGACCGGGTAGGCGTCATGGACTAATCGCCCATCTTCAGCCTCCGCGACTCGGAAGTAGCGTAGCTCATACGCCAGATCCTCCCCATCCGGCTGGTTCGACACATCGACGGCCGCGAAGAAATGCACTGTCCCATCCGCATCCAGATGGTTCGGGACGTACTGGTCCTCAGCGTCCAGCGGCACGAGTTCAGCGTAAAACGTCACGGGCAGTGCCGGATCGCGCCAGATACGCGCCGCCCCGGTGGCTTCTTCAGAGGGTTCCCACTCCGGATCAGCGGCTAGCCAGTTCGCGTCGGTCATCGACTCTCCTTTGGATCAAGCGCACCGGGAAAACCCGCCCCGCCCGTCCACGGGCGAGTGGGGTAAAGCAACCTTCGGCCGACAGCACGACCGTCGCCCGCCGGATGAGCAGGCGCAGCACGGCGGTACGATCCAGCGTCAAGCGCGCGGCCACCTGTTCAAGCCGCTGGTGATCGGCGGGGGATAACCGCAGCGAGAAGTTCCGGGTCGCGTCGCTCACAGCTCGATCTCCCACTGGTCGCGGGTGTAGTCTGCGAGGTTTTGCGCCGCGTCGGGTTCGAGCGGGATGCCGCGCTCACGTTCCCACAGGTCGCGCTGATCGGCGGCGAGCGCCATGCCTTCCGCGGCCTCCAAGGCGCGTTCAAGCCCGCCTTTTTCGACCACACTGAGCAGATACTCGGCCGCGCCATACGCCTTGTCCCACTCGCCCGTCACGATGGGCGCGAGCTGCGCCTCGACTTCGCCCGTCTCCGGGTCGCGCCCAAGCGAGAGGATGCTGGTCACGGCGTTATCCGGGTCGTGCTTATCCGGCTGGAACACACCGATCCAATAGGCTGTGCCGGTCTCCGGGTCAATGAAGGGCGGGGGATCGGTGTCCGGATCGAAACCCTCCGCAGTTAGACCGATCTCACGTAAGGCGCGGAATGTCGCGGACTCGACCGGCGCGATATTGGACGCCTCCGGCTCACTGAACAGCGCGTCGAGATCAAAGTCCTCTGGCGGCACATCGGGTGTGCTCGGCGCATCCAGAGACCGCAGGGCGTCATAGGCGGCGTACTCGACGTCACCCGCCGCGCGCCATTCAGACGTGGGGGCGCGTTCCACCGCATAGTCGCCCAGTTGAAACGGCAGCAGCCCTTGCGCGTGGATGTCACCCTGTACTTCGTGATAGAAAGCGGCGGCTGCATCGAGATCGGTGAAGGTGCCGATTTCGCGATAACTGCCGCCGAGATCGCCGGTCTGCGCATTGGCGAAGACGTCCAGCGCGCCGATGCCGTACTCCTCGGTCACGCCATCCGGGGCCAGGCGCTCGACGGCGATGATCGCCGCATCGTGCCAGCCCCAACCCGCGTCACTCTCGAAGATCGGAGCCGCTGTTGGCGTACTCGCCGCCTCGATCTCGGGGGGCGCAAGCGGCTCGAACAGATCCTCCTCCGGCAGATAGTCGTCAGGGAGGCCAAAGAGTTCCTGCGGAAAGGGATCATCCGGCAGCATAAAATCGAGATCCGGCGGGGGCGGCAGATCGTCCCAGTCCGGTGGTGGTAGGTTCGACATGGGTTAGATTTCCTCTGCCAGACGCAGGATGATGGGCTTACGGTCCGCTGTGGTAACGTGCATGACGGGTGTAGGGCGCAGCACCTCACCAAAACGCTGCCAGAAGGCGCGCAGGATCTCGGCGCGCTGGCGCTCACCGGAGGCAATGTGCTCCAGTTCCGCTGCCCGCTCGCGGGCGAACGCCGGGGCGATGAGTTCACCAAAGTTCGCACTGAGATAATTCGCCACCATCCGGCCCACGTCTGTCAGGCTGAGAGCCGTTTCGTCGGCGATATAACCTCCATTCCGGAGCTGGTCGACGACCTCAACGACCTGCTTGATCGGTAGACCACAAGCAATCAATGTACTCACCAGTTCGGCTTCGTCGTAGAGGGCTGGAGGTGGGCTGCTCAACCGCTCCACCGTGACCTGCTCTGGGCGCAGCGGTTGGCCGCGCGTCAGAATCGGCAGAACCGAGTCGCTGAAATCTGTGGGTAACAGGCGCTGCCATCCCTCAAAATAGCGCAGCGCCGCGAGTGTGCGCAGTTCCAATGGATAGGGCTGACCGGGCGCTTTCCCGACAAGCAGCGTGGCCCCCAGCAGCTTGGTTTGCGCCGCCGCCATGTGCGCAGCGATGAAGTGCTGCCAGATCAGGGCGTAGATCGCCGCGCCAACCCCCGGCAGGGCTTCCGGTTGGCGGCTCACGTCCGTGGGCATGAACCCCGTCGCTGCTGGTCGGTCGGCCTCCAGATATTCGGTGCCGAACTCGCGCCGAATGTAGGTCTCCGCTGCCGCCTGCAATGCCGGCGACACAGCGGCATCGGGAGTCGTGATCCAGCCCGCGTCGTAGAGCGTGTTGACCAACTGGAGCGCTCGTTTAGGTGGCAGATGCAGGGTGCGCACCGCGTGTTCCAGCAACCGAGGCAGTGTGAGTGGCGTTGGCGCAGGCTGCGTTTTGAGCGCCTGTCCGGTCTGGTTGACCCAGAAGTGTCCTCGCTTGAGTAGCGCTTCGAGCTGGGCGGCCTGCCGATCCGTTTGGAGCGGGAGCGGCCGCCCCTCCGGATTCAGGACGAGAGCGGTGAACGGCAGGCCATCGGCAGTGAAGGTGACGGTCGCGCGCCACTGTCTGGTCGGCGTGAAGGCTGCCATCCGGGCCGCACGGTCCGTGAGCAGGCGCAGCGCGAGCAGTCCCGCCGAGCTCAACTGGGTCGGGAAACCGAGCGCCTGCCGGGCCGCGGTGTTGACGCTCCAGCCCAGCAGGCGGTCGAGCGTGCGCTCCGCCACATGCGCCTCAATTTGCGCTAGATTCAGCGGACGCGGGGCGGCCAGAGCGGCGCGGATAGCCTCCGGCGCGAGCGCGGTCAGCGTCACGCGGTACACGGGTTTGTCTTTGGCGTCGGGCGACAGCGCGAGTAGGTGATACGCCATGGCTTCACCCTCGCGCGTGGGCGGTGTCGCCGCGTAGACAGCTTCACAATCGCGCAGTGCCTTCATGAGCCGCCGAACGAGATGGCCTTTCCCCGGCACGATGGTGAAAGTGGGACAGAAATCGTTGTCCGGATCGGCCCCGAGCTGGTCCGCGGGCAGGTCGCGGACGAAACCGTAACACGGTTCAACGCGCCAACCGTCACCCAGCGCGTCTCGCACCCGCCGCGCCTGCGCGGGCGTTTCAACGAGGACGAGTTTCATTCCGGTTCAGCCTTTCCCGGCGGATCGACCGCCGCAGGTTGAGCATTTGTACCAGCTGGCGCAGGGCTCGGCGCGCGCTGCTCCGACCGCGCGGGACGCCCGCGTTCAGCCAGTTCGCGCTCGCGCAGAACGAGCCAGATCGGCCATTCACGGTAGGCGTGGTACGCCTGCTGTTCGAGGTCCTGCCAGGGACCCGTCGCTGCCGTAGGTGGTGGCATGTCATCTATTCCTCCGCTTTCGTCAGGTGGTGCGGAAGCGCGCCAGTTCGCCCGGCGTCGCTTTGCCATACAGGTACCAGAGCCCTTCATCCTGAATGTCGAGCACGAAGTGGAAGCGCGGCAGCTGCGCAATGATGTCGCGGTGCCGCTGGTTGAAGTGGGCGAAGGCGGCATCTTCGCGGAAGACGTTCATGCCCTGCCGCTGTGAGAAGATCACGCGGATCGGGCAGTTCTCGAAGATCAGCCGCGCTTTGCCCTCCAAAAAGACTGACATCTGCTGATGGAGCAGTAACTCGACAAGACTTACGCCCGTTTGATCTGAGCGAAGTTGCCCGCGCATTCGAGAACCGTTCTCTACCCAAATTTGTTCGTCCTGAAGCCGATCCCAACGATGGGGAGTCGGCTTCTTCGCGTTCTGGAGATACCCCATGAAACAGGAGAATTCGTTGATTTTTGTGGTCGAGGCGCTCCCCACCGAGGAGCCTTGGCGGGTCAGGCGGTGGCAGCAGCATTCCGCGCTGCTCCCGCTCGGCTTGATTCTGCACACCGTCAGCACCGAAGCGGGAGACGTGGAGCTGTACATGCCTTATGGTGCTTCCCGTGACCGTGATGTGCTGCTGTGGGCGTTCGCAGAGGTCAAGCGGCTGCACCCGCCGCCAACCGATCTGGAAAGGCTGAACGCGTTCCCGCTGGCGGAGCAGTTCCGGCTGTCGCTCGATTTGGCGCTCGAATATATCCAGCTTGCCGAGGATGGGCGCGGACACAACGACCGTTCGCGCTACCTTGCCCGCTGCCTGCGTCAGATCGCCAGCATTATCCCTAACCCAGTTGGTTCTACAGCCACGTTCGGCGAAGGTTCGTCGGATGAGCAGGCTGTTGTCGATTCAGGAGATCAAGATGAGTAAACGGCGAAACACCCTCAACCTGGTCGCGCCGAACGGCGTGATCACCATCGGGCTGGACATCGGCTATGGCGTGGTCAAAGCCGTGACCAGCGAGACTGTCATCACTTTTCCATCGGTCGCGGGTCACGCCCGTGAAATCAAGTTCCAGCAGGCGGAGATCGCACAGCGGCATCCGGGGGATCAAATCACCGATGACGAAGGCATGTGGTTTGTCGGCGATCTGGCATTGGCGCAGCTTCCACCGGGTGAACTGCTCCGCTTGCGCGGACGCACTGCCAATGAAGCGACGATGGGGAATGCCTTCCGACTGCGGCTGGCAAAGGTCGCCATCGGCAAGTTGTTCAACGGGGCGCAGAACCGCGATGCTGTTCATATCCGGATTGCGACGGGGCTTCCGTGCGATCACATGCGCGACGCCGCCGAACTCAAGAAAACACTCTTGGGGACCCATCTCGTCCAAACCGACTCAGCCGAGGTAATCGCCAACGTGACTGAGGTCATGGTCATGCCGCAGCCTTACGGCACGATCTATTCGCGCACGCTCACCCCGGCAGGCGATCTCAACCCGGCGCACACCTTCATGCGGACAGGCGTGTGCGATGTGGGGACATACACGGTCGATGTGGCGCTCGATGACGACGGCGAGTACATCGACTCCGAAAGTGGGAGTGTGGAGAGCGGCGTGTTCACCGCGCAGGAGCGGATCGCGGAATCGCTCGAACGGGACTATCGCCAGAAGATGCCCTACAAGATCGTCGAGGACGTGCTGCGGACGGGGCGTTTCCGCGCCAGCGGCGATCTGGTTGACTACAGCGCCGAAGTCGAGGAAGCACTCGCACCGTTGCGGAGTGCCACCCTGAACCTGCTCAGTGAGAAGTGGAAGGCGGGGACAACCGTCGATGTAGTTTATCTGTCGGGCGGCGGGGCAGAACTGGTACTGCGCGACGTCATGAGCGCCTATCCACAGACGCAGTTGGTCAAGCAGGCGCAGATCGCCAACGCGCAAGGCTACCTGAACTATGCCCGGTTCGCGGAGACGGCACGATGAGCGGGTTTTACCAGTTAGACCAGCGGTTTGACGGCGGTAAAACCGGAAAACGAGGGAGCATGAGCAAGCAGCGACCGCCCAAACGGGAACACAAGCTGATCGCGTTCAAAGCCTTCTTCGATACCGACCGCGACATTCTGGAATGGTGGGAGGGGATGCAGGACGGCGAGCGCAGCGAGGTGATCCGCGAACTGCTGCGCGGCTATGTGCGCGGGCTGCCGCTCTACGAAGCGACGCGCCGACCCGCCGTCGCGGTGGATGGAAGTGTCGTCCTGCAACTCCGAGACGATACGGCATGGATCCGCGGAGCGTTGAACGAGATGCCCACCTATCTGGAAGGACTGCTCGGTCGGATTAGTGTCTATACGCCGCCTGCCGTGCAGGCTGAACCGAGTGCAATCCAAAACGCGGACGGACTCTCAAGCGTTGCGCTCGCCCGTCGAAAAGCAAAGATGGGAAAAGTCGGATGGTGAGATCTTTCGCCATGCAGCAGCCAAAGCCGTTCGACGCCGTCCGCACTGCGGGGACTATCCGCTTGGCGGCGTCGGCGTTCCGGTTCGAGGCGGGGGCGCGTTCGCTTGTCGTCGTCCATTGTCTGGACGCGCCCCCTGTGCCTCTCCCGGAACACAGCCAGCTAAAACGCTGGCTGCTCAAGCGCCGCAGGGCTACGGTGCAGCGCCTTGCGGCGGCAGCACCGGTTCGGCGGTGCGCAGCACCCGCCGAACGTGTAGACGGTACCTGTACCGTCTACACAACCCGCCCCGCGCCAACTTCGCGGGGCAAAGCGCACCGGTTCGTTTGCGAACCGAAAAGGGAGAAACGATGAACCATCGAGAGGTGATCAAGCAGGTTGCAAGGCGCTTTCCCGACCTAACGCAGCAGCAGATTGCAGACGTGTTGGACGTGTTGGTCGAGGTGTGGAGCACGGCGCTGGCGCAGCCCGACGACGTGGTGATCCGCGATTTCGGCAAACTCACGGTCGAAGTGCAGCGCATGAAAAACAGCGGCGCGATCCGGGCACAGATGGGTGGCAGCGCGCCGGAACGTCTGACACGCCTGTACTTCCGCTTTCACCCGGTTGGCAGCTTGCGCCGTCGCATTGAACGTGACCTGAAGGAGCGTGCATGAAAAGCAAAGACAAGAACAAAATCCGCTTCACCGTCGGCTTTACGCCTGATCAGGCGAGCAAGCTGGACGAACTCAACCGGACGCGCAGTCGCAAGGGCGACACGACTAACCGCGCCGCGCTCGTGCGTGAGGCGGTCGGTTTCTACCTCCAGCACCAGCCCGATCTGGTGGGTTCACGCAAGGCCATCGCTAAAGACTTGGAAGGCAAGATCGACGCGCTCGACGCGAAGATCGAAGACCTGCGGGCGCAGTTCGCCGCATTCGTCGAGAGCGTGACGCGCCGTCGGACGGGAGGCTAACGGATGGATCGCAAGCAGATGTGCGTCGCCAATGTGCAGTACAAGAAGCCGACCGCGAACGAGGCGAAGCGGGCGAAAGGACTGCTGCGCTATCTGACCTACCGCGAGAGCCGTGACGAAGGAGCGCGCTACGCCGCCGGGCGGGAGCGCTGGGAGGATCACGGCATGGGCGGGTCGGTCGCGGAGATCGCGCAGCGCTGCGAGGCACTGCAGAGCCAGCATGTGATGCTGTTCAGCCTCGTCTACAACGTCAATCCCGATCTGATCGCCATGGTCGCGCCGGAGCGCCGTGAGCAGTTCGTCCGCGAACTGACGGTTCAGACGACGGAGGCGTTTTTCGAGCAGCGCGGCATCGATACAGGCATCGAATACGCTTTCGTGACGCATCACCGACAGACGGACGATCCAGAGTCACCGGGACGGCACGATCCGCACACGCATGTTGTGCTGCCCGGCACGTACTACGACGATGGCTTAGGAGAGCGCGTGCCACTGTATTTCAACCGGAACAAGTCCGTTGATCACATCGCCATGCTGCACGATCTGACCGAACAGCAGGTCGCCGATCAGATGGAGCGCTATGTCGGTCCCGATTGGGAACAGCGGTATGACGATCTGGCAGCAGTACGCGAGGCGCAGTTGGCGATCACCGAGCAGCCCGCTCACAGGGCGGTTGATACAGACGACGGAACCTTCAATTTCTGGATGGGAGCGCGGCGCACTGATGAACAGATCAGCGCGACGGGCTACTACCGGACGCTCGAAGATGACGAGGTGGAGTTTCGCCCGTTGATCGGCGGACTGAAACACGACGAGGCGGAATTACTTGCGCGGCTCTTGCACAGTGAAATAGGCGGGGATTTCGCGGTATTGCGTCAGCTTGCCGATGGCATCAATGAGATGAGCGGGGCGGAGCGGGAAGCCTTTTTCGCCGACGTGCGCCGGTTGGACTTCTCGCCGCCGGATCGAGAACTGGACTTGGACATCGACATCGACTTTTAGCCGACATGCACACAGGGGAATGAAACGCTCTGGTCGGCAAACGAGCGCGCTTCAAACCCCTGTATGATATCCGAAGGAATGAAGATGAGTATCGCACATACTGACGCCTCCGGCAATAAGCTGGAATGGCGTGATTTTCTCCGCGCCCTGTATGCGGGCGCACCGGAAGAACTGTATTTTGAACTGCGCTGCATCCACCCGACAAATGGGGATGCCCGCTCGTTCTGGAGTAAAGTCGGGGACAAAGGCACGCTGACCAACGCGCTCAATCGCGCAGCCGCCTTGAACCGCGAGAACGGCTATGGGTTGTACTTCGCGCCGTGTTTGCGCGGGGACAAGCAGGGCAAAGCCGAAGCGGCGGCGCTGCTGCCCGCGTTGTGGGTCGATCTGGACTGTGACAACGATGCAGCACGCCGAGCGGCGGCACTGGCGAAGCTGCACGCTTTCGATCTGCCACCCTCCGCGATCATCGACAGCGGTGGCGGCTTGCATGCCTACTGGCTGCTTTCTGAGCCGGCGATGCTGGATGAGAACAATCGAAAACAAGCGGCAGGCATTCTGCGCGGGTTGTTCAGCGCGCTTGGCGGTGATCCGCAGTATGTCAAGTCGGTCGCGTCCGTGATGAGAATGCCGAACAGCCTGAACACCAAGCCTAATCGGGGTGGCGTGATTGTGACACTGGTCGAACTGCACCCGGATCGCCACTATCCGTTGAGTGACTTCGCCTGGTTAGAGAGTCATCCACAGGTCGAACGGAGCGGCAGCCTGAATGTGATCACGCTCAGTGGAAATGGGCAGCACCCGCTCCCCAAGCGCACCGAAGACTACCTCGCATCGGGCGCGACGGAAGGCAGTCGAAATACCGAACTGTTTCAAGCGGCGTGCCAACTTCGCGATGCGGGCTATTCTGAATCTGACGCGGAAGCACAGCTTGTCCCGCGCTACGTTTCTGATGGGTGCAGTGAAAAGGAGGCATTGACAACCATCCGCAGCGCATTTAGCCGCCCACCGCGTGATCCGATTCCGAATCCGCGTGATCAGGTCGAGCAGTTGGTCAATCGTTATAGTCGGCAGACCGAAGCTTCGGATCGTCCGACCGCCGCTCAGATCGCGGAAACGGTGCGCGCCTGTGCCGGAATGAACCCGGTGGAATGGGCAGAAACACGCCAGCGCCTCAAATCCGTGTGCGGCGACGGTTTAAAGGTAGGCGATCTGGATCGTCTGTACCGTGAAGCCCGCCGCGAGCGTGAGCGATCCGCAGCACCACACAGCGAAGGCGCAGAACGTTACACCGAGCGGGACGGCGGTATGGTGTACGAGAAAGAGAACGAACGCGGGTTGTCCCGGCTGACCGTCGCCGACTGGACGGGGCGGGTGCTGGAATGGATGATGCAGGTCGATGACGATGGGCAGGTGGATCGGCAGATGCGTTTGCAGCTCACGCACCCAACGTACTCAACCACTATCGACGCGCCGGACGAATTGTTCGGCGATCCAAACGCGCTGGCACGCTTCATCGCCGGGAAAGCAGGTGGCATGTTCTCCCCGCGTGCCGGGATGCAGAAACATCTCGCGCCGGCGATCCTGAAGCTCTCCACCGATGCGCCGCGCCGTCAGACTTATCGCTTCATGGGCTGGACACAGATCGACGATCACTGGCAGTTTGTTTCACCCGATCTCAGCGTCAGCGCAGCAGGCATCGTGAATAATCCACCCGAAGTAGCACTGGAGAGCCGTCTGCACGATTACGGACTGAAACAAGCCGCATGGGAGGACGGACTCAATGCCTTTCGAGCGACCGTCGCCGTTTTTCCGAAAGAACTGGCATCCGTCTTGATCGCCTTTTCGCTGCTACCGGTGATGCAGCGTTTCTTTCCCACCGCCGCACCGAAGCCCGCGCTGCACCTCGTCGGCACGACCGGCAGCGGCAAGAGCGAGATCGCCGCGCTGATGACCAGCTTCTATGGACAGTTCACCCGCGACACGCCGCCCGCGCAGTGGGGCGACACCGTGAACACGGTCGAAGCCCTCGGCTACACGCTCGCAGACGCGCTCTACTGGGTGGACGACTACAAGACCTGTTACGCGGACGAACGCACTTTCACTCGCTTTCTGCAAAGCTACTCGCGCGGAATGGGACGAGGGCGCTTGACCCGCGAAGCCAAACTTCGGCAGGAACGTCCGTGTCGCGGACTACTGCTCTCGACGGGTGAAACAACGATTGAAGGGGAAGCCTCGATCCTTGCACGTATGCTCGTGCTAGAGGTGCCGCCGTGGGAGCGGCGCGATCCGGGTGGAAAGAAGCTGGCTGAAGCGGAAGCGGTGCGCCGTGATTTACCCGCCTTCACCGCTGCGTTTGTTCAATGGCTCGCTGGTCGCGCTGATGCGGGCACGCTCACCGACGATCTTGCCCGACGTTTCCCGATGAATGCTCAAGGTTACGCCGCAAAACTTCAGGCAAAGCTGGGACGGCAGGCGAACACCGGACGCATGGTCAACAACTGGGCCGTGCTCGTGTCGGTCTACCAACTGCTGCATGAGTTCCTGACCGAACGTGATGCAGATGACGTGCTGCCGCCGTGGCAGGATGCCATCGTCGCGACCGTACAGGCGGTGCAGCAGGAGCGTGCGGGACGAGTCTTTCTCGACAAGCTGACGCAGCTCGTCGCCAGCGGGCGGGTGATGTTCGCCAGCAGTATGCAGCAGCCGGAAGAACCGCGACCGGGGGTGACCATCATTGGCTACTTGGACGAGGCAACGGTGCTGCTCCTTCCCGACATCGCCTTTCAGGAAGTGGCACGCGGCGGCGCGCTCAAGTTCAGTGCGACCGACATCGGCAAGCAGTTGCGCGAAGATGGTTGGTTAATCCCCGGCGCGCACAGCCTGACTGTGCAGCGCCGCGTGCGGAGCGTTCCCACGCGCTTCTGGCAGTTGAAAGCCGACTTTCTCACCTGTGACGACTGTGACGCTGTGACGGACTAAGCGCACAAGGGAGGCGAAGAAGAGCATCCAAGAGGCTGTGACAGGTGTGACACTGTGACAGCCTCTTTTCTATTTCGGGAGAAAGTGCCCGTTACTGTCACAGGTGTCACAGATCTAAACCCCTTATTTTCTGTAGAAATGCACCCGATCATGGGGGTGATCGCATATGCCCCAGAAATGCGTTTCGCAGGCTGTGACGGCTGTGACACGGTGACAGTTGTTATGAGTTTTTGGGCTGTCTAGGACTTCGATGTATTTACAAAACTCCGATGGTCGAAGGTCGAGTTTTCCTCCGTAGTTTTAGTTCGGCCATCTAGTTGCTCAGTGTAGTGATGATGGATATTATTAGATTACATTCGAGGAGACAAAATGAATAGTGAGACTACACAGAAGATAATTGCGCTGCTTCAAACATATCTTGAAGACGCGAAACAACGGGAAAACTTTGTCAAACTAGCCTTGTACGACGTTCCTGAGCTTCACACATTTGATTTTGATGCCCTCGATTTTGCGCAGCAGTTTGTGTCCAGGTTACTCACAGTCGGATTGCTCGCAGATGGTACACATCCGCTTTGGAGAATTCTTGAATATCTTAAATTACGTGGCAACGCGCATACGGTTGAAGGCAGCATCAATGCGTTGCAGCAATTCTTCATAAAGGACCGACAAGACTTAGGTGTGCCGACAGCTGCAGCAAACGCAGAAGCGATTCGTGTTTTTATCTCCTACAGCTCCCGCGACACAGAACACGCGCGTTTGCTTGCACAAGACCTTGCACGACATGGTATAGCCGTCGTGCGTGATCAGGATTTCATTCTTCCTGGACAGACTTTTACCGATCGGATCGATCTCGAACTTCGTTCCTGCCATGTAGTTGTGCTGGTGGTAACGAACAATGCGTTGACTTCACACTGGGTCCGGTCTGAGCTGAATTACGCGATAGAACTTAAGAAAGTAATTGTCCCCGTCATCATTCAACCTCAAGTTGAGGTCCCCTTCTATTTGAAACTGTATCAGTACGTTGATATGCACACTCCTGCTCTGTGGCAAACGAATTTGAGTCGACTGGTCGAGTCTATTCGCGAGCAGCGACAGCGAGGGCGTTTTGCAGAGACTGCAGTAACCACATCAAGTCAATCAGCATCCCGAAGCTCGTCGCCAAGTATCTTTATCAATCCGTTTATCGTCGGTAGGCGGGTTGTCGGCGATCAATTCTTCGGACGAGCATCTATCCTACAAGTGATCGTTGATAGGATTCTAACGATCCAACACACATCTGTTATCGGAATTCTGAGAAGCGGGAAAACCTCTTTATTACAGCAGATTGCAAATACGCCTAGTCTACTACCAAGTGGGATAGCTTGGTTACCGGTCTATCTAGATATGAAAACCGTCGATAACCCGACAAGCGCAATGCGATTACTGCGTAAGGAAATTGTAACAAAACTAGACAAACAGTTTCATCCATTATTATGGTCAGAGCAGGAAGATGGGCAAGTCACAGCAATGCTGGTCGCAATCAAGGAACTGCATCGAGCGCAGTTACGCGTTGTATTCTTGTTTGACGAGTGGGAAACGGTTCAATCCTTTGCCAATCTTGATGGTTTCGTCAATGGATTACGCCAAGCAGGGAGCCTTGGGGAGACCACTATGGTGACGGCAACACTCTACCCCTTATCGGATCTACATAAAAGTGGGAGTGTCGGTTCACCGTTCCACAATATCTTCAGAACCTATTTTCTGGGATTGATGCCAATGGAAGAGCGTAAGGAGCTAGTCGTCGGTACTTTTCAGCGCAGTGGGCGGCATCCTTCAGACGACGAAGTAGATCTGATTCTGGAACTTGGCGGCAGTCAGCCGTATTTTCTGCAACTTGCAGGCAGCATAGTTTGGGATTCAAAAAAGGAAAACCTATCCAGAGAGGAGATTGCCGCGGAATTTCGTGATCAAGCAAAACCGATTTTCGCGGATATAGTCAAACGCCAGTTGATCAAGCAGCAGCGTGACGTATTACTCCGCCTCACTGGTCGAAATACGACCACGAAACTTGATGACAGAGTATTTAACGCCGGAGTATCTGATCTGAAAAAGCGTGGGGTTTTGGATGACACCGCCGCCTTCTTTTCCAAGGAATTTGAAACCTTTGTCCGACAAGAACTCGAGTAAATAGGAAAATCATGGCTCGTACGCATCGCGTCCATGCCCTGCTAATCTGGAGCTTTCTATTTACCCTTGTGCTTGGATTTCGTGGAGTCGTTTTACCGGTCTCGTCTCAATCCGAGTCACCGCCGCCAGCTGAAGTAGCCGAAGTAATCTGGGATGGACGGCAGCGAGCGATAGTATTGACGCTGCTTTTATACCAACTCGAGATGATTAGTGAAGTTGAAGTTAGAGCAATTCCTTCAGATCCATCCTCAGATCAAATAGGATACATCAAGCGCTTCTTGCCAGACAGACGCATCCTTTTACCGATTCCCGACCAAACAGCATACGGAAACTTCCTCATATTCGTGGATATGTTCGATAGCAACGGAGTATCACTCTTCACGTATCAAAGCACAGTTGAAATACCCATTGAGAGCGGGATTCAAAGACTCGCAAGGCTCTTGCAAGATAATGCACTGTTGATCCTAATGTCGATTGTGGCAGTTCTCGCTCTTCTAAGAGAACTTACGCGACAAGAGTCTTTTCGACGTGCCAGCATCATTTCTTGGCGTGGTGATGCTACTGTAATCATCAACCGGGTGCGTGGTCAGCTCGAAACCCGTCAGAAAGAATTCACTGACCTAGAAGCCTTTCTGTCAAAGACGCTGAGAGTTACGCCAAGCAATCTTAAACCCTATTGGTATGACACATTGGGTATTACAAATTCACCGCAAGATAGAAACTCTCTCCGCGAATATGCTCAAATCATAAGGGCGCTGAAAGCCGAGGTAGGCAACTCAAACAAACAAGGTTATCAAGAACATCTCTTGACGAGTCTTCTGCATTACATGATCGAACACTGCCGAACGCTGGTCAATCGAAGTTGGGAGGTGGACAACCTCTTTCGCCAATATGAATTGAACCCAATGGATGACAGCCTAGATATAGAAACGCGCGTTCAGAAAGCGCTCGACGAGTTCATCGAACAGCTATCCCGAATAGTCTCTGCGCTCACACCCTATACCACAATCCTTACAGAGTCGGAAATTCGTTTGCTTACCGATCTCAATGTCGCATTAAATACTTCTGAGAGCCTCCGGAATTCGCACTTGGCAGCGAATTTTCAAGCAGTCATTGATGAGTTAGCACCAATAACTGATTCTTTGCAGTATCACATTTCTCAACTACCATCTGATGTGTTAGTAATTAACTTGACAGACGAGAACGCGCACTTTGCGCGTAACGCCGCGCGTGAGACCACTATCCAAGTACAGAACGTATTTAAAGAGATCATTGCGGTCATATACCAGCATCAAGTCGAAGTTTCTCGTCAACTTGTCGACGCCCTTGGAAAGATTGTGACGCGCAGGGACTTAGCTGACTTGCTGCAAGTCGTGGAGAGAATTCTGCGTGCGGGTAGGGGATATGGTACTTTTAACGATACCTCGATTGAGTTTCTGCTAGATATATGTCATGAGACACAGTCAGTAGCTACGTTTATTCCTGCTAGTTTCGACCAAAGTATAGCAATCAACAGTGTTCGCTTGAAGCTACGTGATTTTGAGGCATTTCTTACTGGAGAAAACTATTCGTTTGCCGCCCAAATGAAGACCTCAGTTCGCAATATCATCCTACTTTTTGAAGAAAACAGAACGAATGTGGTCAGCGGAAATATGAACCCCTATCGAGCCGGTAAAGTTCTTAAGCCGACTGACCAAATGAGCGTTAACTTATTCAAAGGACGGCAAGAACAACGCAACGGAATAACCAGCCATCTGCGCCAATCCGACAGCGCAGCATTTTTGTTGCATGGTCCTCGTCGGATGGGCAAGACCAGTTTCCTGCAACATCTACCCATGTATCTTCCTCCAGAATTCATCTCGATCTATCTGGATGCGCAAGCTGCGGTTGCCGATGATGCATCGTTCTATTACATGCTGGCTCATTCGATATGGCTGAACTTGCGTACTTCGATCCACACAGGAATAGCAGTCTCAGAAAACCCTCCGATTGAGAAGTTTCGGCTTGCTCCATATGGGGTGTTTCGAACATGGATGTTTGACACTCTACTCCCTGCTTTGAACCCGCGCGAGTCTGCGGGTGTTCGCCGACAGCTATTCATTGCAATCGACGAATTCGAGCATATCGGTAATGCAATCCAGACGGGAACGATGTCGAATAGTGTTCTGAGCGCATTCCGCAACATGATGCAGCATGTAGAAAACGTCGTATTACTCTTTTGCGGTACAGGGGATATGACCGAACTGGCACCGGATATTTCACATTACTTTGTTTCAGTTCGATCCATCGAATTAACTTACCTAGATAGGGAGTCAGCTATTCAACTCATTAGGTACCCACGTGGCGAAATCAATACGACAGATCAGGTTGATATGCCTATTTACTCTGATGATTCAGTTGAGTCTATCTTGCATCTAACGCATTGCCAACCGTTTTTAATACAAGCAATATGCGAAGAATTGTATGAGACTTTCAATCGGGAAAATTTGTCGATTGTTGAGCCACCCCATGTTAGTGCAGCAGCAGATGAGGTCATGAGTTCATTTGGGAATTATTTTGATGACATATGGGCTTCTGCTGGTGAAGCCGGCCAATCATTGTTGAAAGCGGTCATCAGTGATGTGCCTATCCCAACAACCAGTAGTATCAACCGCTTGTTACGCAATCACGTCATCTATAAGCGTGAGGATGGACACTACGATATCGAAGTACCACTCGTGAAGCAATGGATGCAACAGAACATCGATTACTGATGACTTCTTCCAAGGTACGGGTTGAAACAACAACAGAATTTATTGAATTGCAAGTAAAACACAGTCGGCAGTAAGCGATCTCAGTCTATTCTTGCGCGAGGAATAATGGCTTCCGTCAACCAAGCAAGTTCACAGCAAGTGAGGAAATTGGGCAAATCCGAGCGCCATCAATGCTCTAACCCCTTATGCGCCTATCCGAACGTTACTGGCACTCGTTGTCCATATTGCAGTACTCCAATTCGTCCGATACTTGATGCATGGTACCCATTTGAGATGAGATACATACGTACGATAGTTGCAGTGGGTCTCGCAGCCCTACTCGTTACAGTTCTCGCAATCGTTTTTGCATTCAGTCTATCTGGAAATTATGCCGTTATTCAGGCGACTCAGGATCGCCAAGGTACCGAAGCCGCATCAAACATCACGGCGACGAGTAACGCGCAGGCATCAATGTTGACGAATGTCGCTGCGACTTCCCAGCAGCAGTACACACAGTCTGCTCTAGAAACTCAAGCTTACCTCACTGATCTCACGGTAATGGCCAACGAAACAAATGCGGTTTTGACACAAGCCGCAGACACCATATTGTTCGGTCTAACGATGACGGCTCAAAACCAAGCACTTGGCGCAACCGCTACAGTGTTCTCGAATGAGCAAACGGCAACCGCAACTGCAGGAACGGCAACTCAAGCTCAGGTCTATGTTGTACAAACGGCGACCGCAACCGCAGCAACATTTGTCGCACAGCAAACTTCAGTCGCGGCAACAGCGACACAGACCGCAGTTTTCCAAGCACAGACACGCTCAGCAAATGCAACAGATGCTGCGCTGGAAGCGGCCACAAACACAGCGGTAGTGCAGCAAACCATCGGTGCAATGACACAACAGGCATTTCAAGCCACGCAAACTCAGGTGAGCGTCAACGCGACGGCTACGATAGATGTCCGTTTTGACCGATTTGTTGAGCGTGCGGCGACTGAGGCGCGTACCGCAAGCTTCAGCCCAACGGTCGTCAACAGCATTGGAGCTAATCCTAGCGAAAGCACGCAACTCGTGGGAGTATGGGCAACCATCAATGGGAATGAGAGAGAGTTAGTCTGGAACGGTGTGCCGATTTCCGATCTCGAACTAACTCCATTAATAATCCGTATTTCGCCTGACGGACAATATGCGGCGTATGTGATTTACGACTCATCAGGAGATGGGGGTTGGCAGATAATACTGCAACCTCTTCCTGCACCGTTGAGTGCGCCGTCCCCCGATGTCCAAACCGAAGCGTCTCAGATAGTAAGTATGTCTGCTTCGCGTTCAAGATCTTGCTTGGTCGGCTGACAGTGCAGAACTCTGGGTTGCCATCCAAGATTCGACTGGCACTTGTACCCGACTAGATAGAGTATTGGTGAGTGCGCCAAACCAAGTCATTGAAGGTGAATGTAATTGGCAACCAGCAGCCAATGGATTTGATGTGTCACGGTATGGTCAAGTGGCATTCTATTCTGCAAGTACGCCGAGTATATGGGTTGTACGCGATCAGGAGCGCGTTGAACTACGTCTGCCATTAGCACAAAACGAGCAGATCGCTGGAGTTCGCTGGTCACCTGATGGCTTCACACTCGCGGTATTGACCCGCGATCTTGAAAACTTGAGTCTAGGCAAGGTATATCTACTTGCTCAAGACAATACCAGCTTCGTGGTGACTAGTCTTATTTCTGTACGTGGAAGCTCAAGTTTGGCATGGTACTCTGATCAGATAGTCATTGCCACCGATGAGAACGATGTGATCAGAACCATCAACTTGGATAGGAATGTCGTAGCCCCACTCTCAATGGTAGCTGACGAAAATGTGCTGATCGCCGTATTCGACTTTGTGCAACCGAGGTGACATCTTGCTGCGAATCAGAGTTTTCATGCTTTTTGCTGTCATACTGATCTGGGGGTCAGTTCACGCGCAGCAACTCTCGTGCGAAGCATCGAACCCGGGATTGAGCCTTCGGGTAGCAACGAGCGGCGGCGGCAATGATCGAATTCCAATCACGGTTTGTCTAGAGAACGGAACCCCCGACTCTCATGAGGTGGAGCTCTCCATCTCTATCACCAACGGCGGCAACCTCGTCGATGCCTCCAATACGTTTGAAGTTGTCATGGGCAACAGTGCACACTATATCGGCACAGTTGGTTCAAACAGCATATTCACCGGTGAGGTGGAATGGCAGCTTGCGGAGGCAAACGGAGTTTACATCGTTGAGGCGCGCTTGATAGTCGATCAAATACCTCGCCCGGATTTAACCGCACGTCACGAAGTGTCGATTGGAACAACGCGTCTTTCGAATACGGCACAGTGTGACAACGAAGCGCTCCGAGCGCGTTTTGACGATTGGGAACCGCTGCTCAACACAAACCTCGAAATCCTTCTGTCCAATATATCTGGCATCGATCAGAGATATGACTTGGAATTCGTTGGATTTCGTGGTTTGATGCTGGTGAACTCTCCTAATCAGGTAATGAGGTCACATCTTATCCTGCGTGCTGGAGAAAGCAGGCTTTTGCGCTTTCCGGCGCGACTTCGTCGAGATGCCACGAATGATCTCCCCTTTGGTCGCTATGGCATTGGTATACGAGCAATTCCAAGTGAAGGGGCAATTACCAGTTGCCTAGCCTATGTGACGTATGGACCACACCGCATTCCAGCGAATCCAACGCGAGGGCTTGATCTGGGTGACACAAACGCATACTTCTATCCTCGCGTTGCCGAAACCTTGTCGAAGAGTCGTTCGAATGACTCCTATATCGAGGTCTGGCTTGAGAACGTGGAATCAGCTTTTCGTCAGCGAGAATTTACTATAATCGTTAGCCCAGTACAGCAAAACCTTTTTGTGTTGGGAGAATACGACGCATCGTTGCAATTAGGTCCCGGCGAAGCAATTTATATGCATGTTCCATTCGAAATCACCGCTAATGCACCAACAACTCAGCAGCAGTTTGATCTCACTGTTTACGAGCCATCGAGCAATATCAGGGTTCAACAGTCAATCCGGTTCACGATAGGGGCATAGTCTATGTTTCGTGTCATTATTGCCACTTTAGCACTCACCCTAGTAGTTGCTTTCGGTTTGGTTCAGGCTCAAGAAGATCCTACGCCCACACCGACTTCAACAAGCGAATTTCCAGTTAGCACTATTCCGGCTACCACAAGCATCAGGTTTAATCTTAATGTAACAGCTACGGATACCTATCATGCGGGAAGAAATGTTGGCTTTGCTAGCACACGCATTGATACCGAAGAGGTTTATACAGAATACACTTTCTACATAACGCGATATGATGGTACACAAGCTAGTCCCATGCCATATTACCCTTTGAACTCGTTCTCGCCAGGAGAAACTGCTTCATATACACGTTGCCTATCGAATTTCAACTGGGATGATACGATTCGATTAACTCTCGATCTAGAAGGTAAGCGTTGGGATACCAGTGATCTGGTGGAATTCTCCTTTTCATCATCGAGTCCATACTATGAGCGCAGCATTTCGATACGAGATTTGCTGAGAGGCTCTGCAAGGATATTGCAGTCGCCTAGTGATGGTATTTCTCTCCGGGCTTCAGTAGGAACTGGCGGAGCAGATCAGGCTTTGTACACCTTCACCTATAGTTTTGAAGCCGTAACAGGTATGTGCTAAGGGAGGTGACTATGACACAAAAGCGCAATGACAAACCTTACATAGGGGTTTGGGGGCCTACAAGTTCGGGCAAGACCAGTTTGATCGCGTCTGCACTGGCAATGCTCGAGTCTAGGATTTGGGTGCCTACCGCAGATGGTGAAAAGGAGTATTACGGCGTCGAGGCAACTGACTCGGATGAGAATGCCATTTTCTATCTCAATGGCATCAAGACGCTTCTTCAAACAGGGCAATTTCCAGTACCAACTCCCACCACTGACCACGAAAGACCTCTGTCTTTGTCAGTCATGCTGCGTGATGTGCATAAAGATGGGCGTATTGGGCGCTATCACCATCTTGTCTTGTCTGATACGGGCGGGGAAATGGCGTCAAACACGGACAGTAGCAGTTCGTATTGGCAGGACCTAAAAGGCGCTACTGCTATCCTCTTTGTGATAGATGGAGACCCACGTCGCCGCACGTTTAATCTCGCAAATTGGGGCTATCCAAAACTCATCCAAAACTTCATCCAGATGATGGGGGGCAGAGATGGTTTACGCGAGAAATATCTAGCCGTTTGCATTACTAAAGCCGATCTCAACCATCCCAGTCCCGCCGCGGCGCTGCGCCAAAAAAAGGATGGCTACCAGGCCTTACTACGCAGTATTGTGGGAGACAGTATTACCCCGCTTCTCGCCAGTTTCACCGACACTGCTCGGTCCGGTAGTCTGGCGGCTCGTCGCTTCGAGATATTTCTCACTTCCGCCTCTGGGTGGATTCCTGATCACTCTGAGAATCAATGGCGTTCCAATACGGTTGAAGACAACAGTGGATTGCTCCAAATTGATGATTATCATAGCTGGCGGTCATATCAGGCAGCGCGGGCATTTCTGTGGCTCTTTGATCAGATTGAAGCGGATCAAATATATCGTCACCGACTTCCGTTCTTGCGGGATTTCACTTTCAAACAGCGTCGGAAGAACCTTGATATACTTAAGACGCTATACGCGAGCGATGATGAATATTTCCCTTAAAGAGGTGTGTCCATGACGACAGCAACAGGCGATACGGTGTTGCGGCTACCACAAGTGTTTTGGGGAAACATCTATGGCTCGGAATACGGACAGGTGGTTGTGGCGGCGACGCCGGGATATGAGCAAATCGCTGCAAACTCCTTCAACGCGGTTGGTTTAGGCGACTTCGTACGTTCACCCGAACGCTGGCGGCGAGCGGAACAGTTTCATGGTCTTGGGTGGATTGTCCTCCGCTCGAACGTCAAAAGTGCCCCTCTGTTTGTGGTGACGTCATTGATCAAGACTAAACGAGGTGATCCCCGTCTGCCCTATCTCTATCATTGGCTATTCCTCACACTAGATGACATCGTGCGTTTGGGCGGAAACTGGCGCAGCATTACCCGGATTTTCGAAACCGATGAATCCGCATTTCTCCATCGTTTTCCGCAACCCGGTAAGCCATTTCATCTTATTGAGCCAGTGGAAATACCTGTGATGACCGGGAGCACAATACACTATCAAAGATCGTTAGGGATTCAGCTTAGTCACTATTTTTCAGGCGAACAGGGTCACTTACTAGCTCAAACCTTGCTTTCGGGGGTGGTTGACGACCATACGCCGATTTATGTCCAAGGACTACCGGAGTCTTTGAATCAGCGAGAAGATTTTGTTGCAGCGCTTTCGGCTGTGTTACCTCCAGCTTTCCGCGGTTTGTTCAATTGGTCTGTCCGCGTCGTTGACCCGAATCTTGGGCGCGCCGGCTTAGTCTTGATTGACGATGACCAATCTGTACACCCCCAGAATAGTTTCTTGTTAGATTGGAATTCTGGGAAATGGAATAGTGGGCGCACACCATCAATTCACTTTGCGATTCAACGACTGTTCGGTGAACTGGAGATTAGTTATGAACGCCTGCTAGAATTTCACCAAAACTGGCGCAGTCTTGAAGAGCGTTTGGTCAAGATGCGTCCCGTTTTGTCAGAAGCGCTTGAATTGTACATGAAATGGATTCATGTCTATGACTGGAAGCTTCAAAGTCCCGATGACCCAGATTTGGTTGATGCTGTTCTTGATCTGTTAAGCGAGGATGATGGCACATTTGATCTGTATGCGGAATGGGTAACGGACGCCGTTCGCGTGGCTGCGTTTTCGGATACATACTCCAATTACACATTGGGATTCCTAAATGTATTGAGCCGCTATCCTCGTCATCGCATCGAAGCCTTAGACCACCTCTTGCGCTTGGTCAAAGATGCCTACGGGGGACGTGTTGTTCTCCTGCTGCTAAATTTCGTTCAAGCAGTTCGAAGCGGCAGTTGGACTGAAAACAGCGAATGGATTACAGCTGCTGTGTGGAAATCGGTCTCAGCGTATGCAGGTGATCCATCACGAAACTATGCACATCGCGATGCTGTAGCAGTTCTCGAACGGGCTTTATCGCTCCCGCTTGATGCAGAAGCTACAATCTGGTATCCCCTTATCCGGACAGCCGCACAAAGCATCAATCAATCGCGTGACGACGATAGAGTAGCCGCGCAGTTGCTTTTTCGTCTTGCACTGCGCTATCTCGCCCCTAATCAACTCGCTGAACTCCTCAATGCGTCATTGGACGCTTGGTGGCGAAAGCTCATTCCAACTGTACAACGTGTCGGTGTTGACTCCATAGCAATCATCAAGGAGGCAGTGCGAGAAGTGACCACATTGAGCGATGATGAGAAAATTGAAGCGATGTTGAAGCTCGCCTTAGCTCATCAGAAAATTGGGGCTATGGCGGAGTTTGTGGATACAGAGTTAATTGAAGATTGCTTCCGGCAGTCATCCGAGGACGATCCGTCTGCTATTCTCGACACTTTACGCAATCTGGCACGGTTGCCCAAAGATACGAGAAGCAAGACAGCAACCGCCCTGTTGGGCTGGATTAGTGAGCATCAAGATGAACTGCAACTGGACAATAGGGCACGCTCCATTCTCGTTTTCTGGAATATTTCACGTGCAGAATCGGAGAATATACAGCAAGCACAGCATCTCGTTCAGCAAATGATCATGTCGAAATTGGAACCTCGACGAATCGCGCATATGTTAAATGATGCTGCCGCATTGGCGAATCGCGACTCAGCATTTTATATATTGAGCGATGCCAATAAGTATTTCCGCCAACTTACAACGGATGGTGTTGTTCGTACTGCGTATCTATGTGGCTTGTTCTCAGTGGTTGATATGCGGGATTGGGTGTCCCTCAAGACCGACCTGCGGTTGCTGGTAGAGACCATGAATACAAGTGATCGCACTGACCTAGATCGCCTATTCCAAGTAGACAATCTGCATAGACGCCTGCTTGAGTGGTTTTCTCGTAAGCCTCCACAAGACATGCTGGACCTTAGTGAGCGAATGCTGCGTTGGTGGCTAAAAAGATTTGCCGAGCTTGCAGCCGATCGAAGTCTCGATGCAACAATTGAATGGCTAAGACATGCTGCTGATGCGTTTGGTGACAATAATCCTAGGCGCGTGCAATATCTGGATGAGCTTCAGGACGAGTTCACCCAGATTTCACCAGATTTCTTAACTAAATTGTCTGGCGGTTTGGAAAAGTTTCCAAAACTAGTTTCAGAAAAGCAACTTATCGACATTTGTCTAGAGATTCAGCATTTGCTGCCACTCGACCAACTTATGAATAACGTTGAAGGGGCAATTAGCCTCATAAATAAAATCCTTCGGCAAGAACAGATTCTTCCAGAAGATATGGGGTATTACAAATATGCCGCAAATGTCTTCTGGGATCTTGCAGAAATGCAACTCAGTGTTGCGGAGCAAAATCGATTGGCACGAGCATTGAAATTGCTCGATGATTTGTTCGAGGATTTGGGTAAGCGTGCGCAACAACAAAAGAGATTGTTCACGGGAGCGAGAAAGTACAACCCCCTACCATTGCTTCAGTACATGGCAGACGCTGTCGATCTGAACAACCCAAAGCCTAAGAAGTCGAAGAAAAAAGGTTAAATGGGTACTATGAATCCTTTCCAGCAAGCACGCGACGATACTCGATGAGCCGCATAGATTGCTGTAAACGCCGCTGATCTATTTCCTGAGTGAGTTGGCGTCTGAACTCATCGGAAAGATAGGTGTTCATAAACGATTTAGCCCGCGTCTCGTTCGCTTCTAGCTGCTGATTTAGGCTATCAATCTGGTTCTGCAAAGTTGATTGAAGTTTGTTTGCGTTCGCGGAATCTTGCTGAATCTCTCGCAGTTGTGCGTTTGCTGCCGATAGATTCGCTCGTTCTTGGGCAATCTGTGCACGCAAATCAGGCAGATATGAAGGCGTTTGAACTTCTACTTGGGTCTCCAGATTTCCGCCCATTTCTTCGATTTGCGCTCTCGCTGCTGCTAGTTGCTGTCCAATCTCTTCGTATCGCCCATTCGTAATTTTAAATTGCCGTTCAGCATCAGCAACCAACTCAGCTTTATTTGGGGTATCGTCAGGTAATTGGCGCATAGAGCGCAGTCGTTTGCGTTCATCAGTTGACTGCTTTGCCAGTTCCTGCTCCAGATTTTCCAGATCGGCGACTGCTGGGACTGATAGTGCGGAAGTTGCTGTCGCAGCATCAGAAACTTGGGAATGGGTGTCGGTTTGTGCTGCTTCCAATAGCATGATGCCGTCGACCACACCCTGAATATCCTTTTCCATCGAAACAGCCCGCTGCTGAAGTTCCTCTACCGAAGTAACTTCCCACTTACTGAGTGCACTGTTCAGTTCCGCACGAAGCCCATCAATACTTGACTGCAATATCTGCTGTTCATCGTAGGCAAGCAAGAGCGGGGTTGCTTCACGATAGACGTTTGGTAGCGCATCAATCGCATCCTTGCTTGACATCAGCCTGGACTTAACAAGCTGAAATATCTCACTCAACAAATATGGGTTTGGAAGTTCATTCCATCGCCGCAGGATGAGTTTTCGTTGACTCTCACTGTCACGCATAGTTACGACGATTTGATTTAGACTTAACTCTTCCCAAAGTAAATGAGCTTCTATGAGTGCAAAGCGTGCATCCTCATCTTGCGCCGCAACCTGCCTGATTTTTGCTAGAAGGTCAGGATTAGTTACGCTTACCGCAGATAGTGCTCTAATGGCACTTTTTTTTGTTCGAGGCACACGGTGTTCGCGCAACGCTTCTGAGCACAACCAGTCTATCTCTTCAGGGAAATACTGGTCATCGGGACGTGATCCCATAATTGCGCTGTATAGAGCGAGATAGATGTGCTCGCTTGGCTCGCCAAAACTCAAACTCAAGTTTCGCAGGAACGTGAGCTGTGATGGATTTCCGGATAACTCGACTAACCCCAAGCCAATGCGAAGACTATCAATATCGATGACCTGCTCTGAAGAAAGCACGGTTTCCAATAGTGCATTGACCTGTTGGTATTGCTCAAGTTCAAATGTGTCGACGAGCGGTGCGGAATTCAACCGATTTTGTGTAAGTTTTCCGTAAACGCTGGGCTTATGCACACTCAACCAACTATGGACGCCTTGCAGAATTTGAAGTACGAAGGACGAACGAGTTGAATTTGCCTCTGCAAGCTCCTTTATCCAATGCAGTATATGTAGGCTCGTCTCGGACTTTCCATTCACTTGATTGAGTCGTGTGAAGAGAGCAGTCAAAGCTGTGCTACCAACTTCAGTACTTGGTTCCGCTCTAGTGACTTCGACGAGTATTCGATCAATGTCGCGGTTTTGCACGTTTTCACCCGCAACTAACTCAAGCGCCACTAATCGCACTTCACGTGGGTAATTCTGACGTCGGATTACAGCCTCAATGAAGGGCAAAACTTCGCTACGTGAGCTTGAGTAAATCGCCTTGAGAATTGATTCTCCTGAGTTCGTTTGGAGTAGTCTAGGAAGATTCTTCTGCCAATCACCCAGCAACCGCATCCACATTGGAACCGCAACCTGCAAAATCGAGGAACTGATACCAGTAGTTTCGATAATTTTCGTTAACTGATCTGTTGCATACTTACGGGTATCTAACTTCATTGACAATGGCATCAAGATTTGCTCAATAATGATGCTGATCGCATTTACATGGTGTTCAGGGGCTGCAAGTTGCTGGCTCAGTCGAACACCTAATTCGTCCAGCAACGGTTTATCCCCTTCTGTCTTGTCCAGAATTAGGTTGCTTGCGATACTGGCAACGAACGAGTCACCACTCAGTAAACCGGTGAACAACTGGTCCCTTTTCCAAGGGCATTTCTCGAAAATTTCGCGTTTTTGCTTGTCGAGCAAATCTTCGGAATCGAGTTCGCGCAATAAGCCAATCATTGTAAGTTCACCCGAATGTACCCGCTGACTGTATGTTGAAGGCGCGGTACCTCGTGGATCTGAGCCAGTCAGTTTGCTCAACCATCCAGGACTATGTATCGATATCAGCCCAGCTTTCTTTACTCCAATAACCATATCCTCCGCTGTGGAGTTGGCTTTAAGTATATATCTTGCACGATCGTCGTCATCTTTGAGAAACAGCCGCGCGTAGATGGGTAACTCTTTCATAACCGCGTCAATATTGATTTCCTGACGCAGAATCCGTGGTAAGGTTACAGACGTTTGAGGGAATATTTGGAGCAAACTGGCTTCAGTTTTGACGATGATAGGGGATTTCTTGCGCACGTAAAGTTCTAGGATTGGCAAGCTGACTTGGCGCATGCTTGTCGAACTCATAGCGTAAGGATTTGGTGGGGTCTTTATTTCCAAGACCATGATAGGGACTTCTGCACGTTCGAACGAGTAAGTAATCGCAGCAACTGGTCTGAGATCGTACTCAACGGACTTGACTGCGGTTGGTTCGCTTGCAAACTCTTCACCGTAAACCGCAAACAGTGTGAAGTGATTTAGATGATTCCACGCGATTTCCTTCGGAAATGGAAACGAGCGCTGCGGTCGTGTGAAGATATACACCTCGCCATCATTAGGGTGTTGCGGTATATGGTCGGTGTTGTGAAGCAAGCGGACTTCGTTGCACTCGTTGGGATAATCCCAAATAACTTCCAATTCATCGGTATCAGCCAACCGAACGAAAAGGCGCGCTATACCGGTAAGAAATGGGTTCGGTCTCATTGCTTACCTCTAGTCTCCCTAGACAGCGGACTATGTGTGCGAAATGCAAAGTCAATATCTTGTTGAGACAGGAGTACTGGAGTATTTTGAAGTTGAGAAGTTATGCAATGAAAACTACTCGACACAAAGAACCCTAAGTCAGCAGATCTCATCTTGCCTTGCCCCAACATATACCTATTGTTCGCACTTCTGGAAGTATTTTTCTATGTAAAGATCGGCTAAGTCGCGAATCAATGCACATTGAAGACTATAGCCAAAAACCAACCTTCGCACAACCGCCGCGCGGCGACTCTACAGCGCGGGATCCCCTCCTATCAAACACCGGCAGGTAGTACGTTGCCCCCATCCCTGCGGGACGTGACCACCGAACTACCCGCCTAAAAAGCCTCCCCTACAACTGTAATCGACAAAGCGCCGACCTCCCCGGGTCGACTTTTTCGTTTGACAGGCTCCTTCCCTGCGCTGTTCCTACGTGGATGAGCGGTTGCGCTCAACTCGCTGGCAGATTCCAGCTTGAGAGGGAGTGTTCCACCATGACCAGTTTTGACATCAAGCCGTTTCCGCGGATGGCTCGCTATGCGACCGGATGGGCGGGTCGCTGCACCTTCGACGAGATCTACGCCGATCTCACGCCCAACCTCAATCGCCTGCTGCGCTACTACGGCAATGCTGACAGCGACCTTCCCGATTTGGTGGCGCATGCGTTTATGCGGCTGTGGCTGGACCTAAGCGCGGATACTCACCTTTTGGCAGATGTGGACAAAGGCGGCGCGCTCAAGCTGCTCCTGAACCGCGCCAATCCTCATACCTTCCGCAAGCTGTTGCGCCATGAGGTGTATCTCGACGATTTGGCGACCCGCAGCGGTGACCCCGACGAGTTTGTCATTGACGGGTTCGATCATGGTCACAGCCGTGGCTATGCCCAGTACGCTGAGGCGATTGAACTCCGGCTCGATATTGAGCGCGTCCTTGGTGAGACAGCGGACAAATATATGGACAGCCTTCCGCACTTGGCGGCGCTGTACTACATCACGACCGAGGTCGGACCGGATGACGCCGCCGCGATTGCGGGCAAAGGCGGCACGAAGAAATGCTGGTGGCTGACGAGCGTCGTCAAGCCGCTGCGAAGCGAACTTTGTGAGAAGCTAGAGTTGTTCGCGCCGACCAAAGCGACGTGGCAAGAGCGCTATCGCGCGGGAAGTGAAGCGCCACTGCTGCGTCTTGTTGATCGATATGATGCGGAAGGCAATCTGCGGATGGTGGCGACGCTGCGGAGCATGGCGGCTGACGAGAGCTGCAAGCAGTTGATGCAGCGGTTAAATCTGCCGAAGAGCCACGTGCATTACCTGCGCTTGGTCGCCCATCGTGAGCTGAACAAGGTCTACCGCTGTGCCGCATGACTAACCTCGTCTTGGCTGGGGACGCAAACTCCAGCCGCGTTTTTATTTTGCAAGCCGCCAGCGTTTCCCCCGCGCATTACCGCCTCCCGTGTCCTATAATCTTTCCTGCTGTAGAATTAAGGTGAAAACTTAGCCCTATGAAATCATTGCGATGACCAAACTGACTCAAAAACAACTGGAGTCCCATGTATGGGAGAGCGCCAATATTCTGCGCGGGAGCATCGACTCCAGCGATTACAAGAACTACATCTTTGGCATGTTGTTTCTCAAGCGGCTATCGGATGTGTTCGAAGATGAGGCGAAAGCTGTCATCGAGCATCAAATGGCTGAGGGCTTGAGCCGAGTGGAAGCCGAAAAGATCGCCGAAGACCCGGACGAACATCAATTCTTTGTGCCGGAACGGGCACGCTGGAAGAATCTCAGCCAGAAAACGTTCAACATCGGTGAGGAGATTCAGAAGGCGTTCTATGCGCTGGAAGAGCATCCGAATAACCCTGCGTTAGTCGGCGTACTGACGCCGATTGATTTCAACAACAAAGACCGCTTACCCGATGTGACGCTGCTCAAACTGATTGCCCACTTCGGCAAGATGCGGCTCGGAGACGAGGAAATCCCCAACCCGGATATGCTCGGCGATGCCTATATGTATCTCATCGCCAAGTTTGCCGACGATGCCGGTAAAAAGGGGGGCGAATTCTACACGCCGCGTCAGGTGGTGCGACTGCTCGTCGAACTGCTAAAGCCCACCGAGGGCATGTACATCTGCGATCCGACGGTCGGCAGCGGGGGTATGCTGCTGGAATGCGCTCGCTATGTGCAGGAGCACGGCGGCAATCCGCGCAATCTGCGCCTGTTCGGGCAGGAAAAGAACCTCAACACGTGGTCAATCGCCAAGATGAACATGCTGCTGCATGGTCGGTTGGATGCGGTCATTGAAAAAGGCGATACCATCCGCGAGCCGAAACTCAAGCGCGATGGTCAGTTGATGTTGTTCAATCGGGTGCTGGCGAACCCGCCGTTTTCGTTGAGCAGTTGGGGCAAGGAAGAAGCAGAAGCGGACAAATCCGGGCGCTTTCAATTCGGCGTGCCGCCTGCAAGTTACGGCGATCTGGCATTTGTGCAGCACATGATCGCCACACTGATGCTGGATGGCATGTGCGGCGTGGTCATGCCGCATGGCGTGTTGTTCCGGGGTGGGCAGGAAGCCAAAATCCGGCAGGGGATCATCGAAAAAGACTGGCTTGAGGCCGTGATCGGGCTGCCGCCGAACCTGTTCTATGGCACCGGCATCCCCGCCGCCGTGCTGATCTTCAACAAGGCGAAGCGCAAAGAGCGTGCCGGACAGATTCTGTTCGTCCATGCGGCGGAAGGTTTCGCCAACGGCACGAACCAGAATGTGCTGCGTGATGAAGACATCGCTCGGATCGTGAGCGCTTATGATACGTGGGAAAATCAGGAGCGCTATGCCAGCGTGGTGAGTGTGGATGAAGTCCGCGAGAATGACTTCAATCTGAACATCCCGCGCTACGTGGATACGGTTGAGCCGGAAGAACCCGTTGACATGGACGCGGCGATTGCGCGGTATCAGGAAGCGGTGCAGGCGCGGCAGGCAGCCGAAGCGAAGCTCAATGAACATCTGCGGCGGTTGGGGATGTTGAAGGACTAACTTACGGGATGTAGGTGACTTGCCCCAGCCATTCGGACTCATCGCTGGCGAGGATGATGAGTTCGAGCGCATCGATCACATCGCCAACGGGCGTTTGCTTGCGGACGAGGAACAGCGCCGGTGCGGGCAGTTCGGCTGTGACGCGGTCATAGAAGTAGCCGCGCATGGTGTTGACATCGTGTGAGAGGATGATGTAACCCTGTTCAGCGGCATATTCCAGCACACGCGGATCATCTGCCCCAGCGATCTCGGTATCCTGCACACGGGTGAAGCTGGCATCCGGGATGCGCCGCCAGACACCACGCAGAATATCGTTGTTGAAGTTTTCATCCGCGAGGAATTTCATTCGGCGTTGTCTTGCCTGGCTTGCAACCGCGCCCGCAGTTCGGCTTTCGTGACTTTGGGGGGATACTTCGCTTCCCACTCACGCCGCAGTCGTTCCGCTTCTTCGTCCATGCGGCGGATGTAATCGTCAACGGTTTCACGGTGCCGCAGATAGTAGCCGATAGCGAGATAGACTTGATCCAGCGTGAGCGTGGTGTACATTTGCACAATATGTTCGGGGGTTTCGCCGCGCTGGTAAGCATGGACAATGAGATCGAGCAGCACCCGCGTACCGCTGACACGCAGTCTGCCATCTTGATCAGTATAAATCGGGATGACTTCTGTAATTGTCGCATCCACCATAACGAAAACCTTTTCTCTACCAGTACGCCATCGAGTAAAGTGATTGTATCACGGATGAAACCAGCGGCGGAAACGGAAATGACTGAATGAAACCTGACCATCTGCCAGAAGGCTGGCGACTTGTTGAAATTAGCGAACTTGTAGAAGAATACACCGAACGTGCCGGACTTGATGAATATGAGGTGTTTAGTTGCAGTAAAATTCACGGAGTTATTCTGCAAAAAGAAAAATTCAAGCAGAGAATTGCAAGCAAAGATACAGAACGTTACAAAATTCTCCATACTGGGGATTTCGTATACGATCCTATGCTTGCTTGGGATGGTTCAATAGGGCGTAATCAATATGTTTTTTCTGGCGTTGTTAGCCCCGCCTATGTAATTTTCCGGTCTCGCTCACATAGGGTTGATACAGATTTTCTGGAAGCTGTTCTCACCTCCGATGAAATCGTACCATACTATCGAGCAAACTCTGAGGGAACAAACGTCAGAAGGAGAAAGTTACGTTTTGACGCATTTGGCAGCATTGTTATCCCCCTGCCGCCGATAGACGAGCAGCGCCGGATTGCCGAAGTTTTGTGCGATGCAGACGCGAACATTGCCCGCGTCGAGGTGCAGGTCGAAACGGCGCAAGAGGTCAAGCGTGGGGCAATGCATCGTCTGTTTACATACGGGCTGGCGGGTGAAGGCGCACCGACGCAGCATACGTCCATCGGCGAGATACCTGCGGGGTGGGAAGTTAAGAAATTTGGTACCCTTATCACTTTTGCTCAGAATGGGTTGTACAAACCAGAGAGTTTCTACGGTCGCGGAACACCTATAATTCGCGTTGATACTTATGAAGGTGGGCAAGTTATCCGGGATGTACCATCAAAGCGAATCGATGTGAGCAATGATGAACTTACCTCCTATCGTGTATATCGAGGAGACTTCATTATGAATCGCGTCAATGGCAGTATTGATATTGTTGGTAAAACTGCGTTGGTAGGTAACTTATCCGAACCCGTAGTCTACGAAAGTAATATGATTCGTTTTCGTCTGGATCAATCGCAGATCTATGACGGCTTTGCTTTGTTCTTGCTGAGTCATAACACTCTGCGTAATCAGATCAAGAATCAAGCAAAGCGAGGCTATCAAATGAGCGTTAGCCAAACTGATTTGAATAGCTTCATTGCGCCGCTTCCCTCACTAGAGGAACAGCGCGAAATTGCCGCCATCCTGGGCGACCATGATGCGGCGATCCGCGATTTGCGGGTGGAGGCGGCGAGGCTGCGCGAGGTCAAGCGCGGATTGATGCAGAAGCTGTTGAGCGGTCAGGTACGGGTATGACTGATAGAAAAAGTGTATTCATCAGCTATGCTCATAAAGATGGTCTGGATTTCACACGGCGTTTGTCTTATTCACTGAGCATGTATATGGATGTCTTTTGGGATCGCCGCTTACCTGCTGCAAATTATCCCAGAGAACTTGAAGCCCAGATCGAAGGCCGGGATTATCTGCTGCTGGTGATGACGCCGTTTTCTATCGTCAGTGAATGGTGCCAACGTGAATTGCAGCATGCAGAGAGCCACGGCAAGGGAATTGTACTAGCACGCATATTCAACGGCGATGGAACAACCCACCCTCAGTGGATCTCAAAGTATACGTTTGGAGATTTCACAGAAGATTTTGATGCTGGTTTCCGCCGCGTATCGACAATGATGCTGGGGCAACCCCTTTCGTCATGGGAATATCTAGCTGAAAGTGATGATCAAATCGTAATTCAAAGTCTGCGACACGGTATTTTGCCAAGCGCCATCTCAAAGCATATCGCAGAATGGCTCATCGTTGAAAAGCTCTGGGGGTATGTCGAGACCATAGCTGACGATTTTGAACGAGCAAAGGAGGCAAAAGGCGCGCATGTCCGCATACGTAGAGGACAACCGCGTACCGCTCGTGGCGTTCTCATCTCACTTGGAGAAGTTCAAAAACGATTTCAGGAACTGGGTTATCGTAACCACGTCGAAGTGATAGGCGCAATGAGCTTCACGGCGGCAAATGCGATGGAACATCTCAGCCAAACGCCAGATGACGATAACAAAGAGGCTGGAAATACAGCATTTAATCTGTTTACCCAAGTACGGGGGAATATGGTGAATCAAAGCGCAAAAGTCTTGGATGCCGATCTTGCCAGATATGGGCACGAATATCTGGAATTCGATCTCGCGGAAAAGCTGCGCGAACTGATCAACATGTACGCGAGACGTTCAAGGTATCTGTACTAACCTTGGTTTTGTCTGCTGTTTCATATGCCCGATTGATGTAGGACGAGAATAATCCTGTGGGACTTTCAGTATAACAACAGCATCTCAATTACCTTGGACAACTGCTTTTGACTGCCTATCAAAATGCGCTAGTCTATGCAGAAGCGTTTCGAGCATTTGAGCCTAGCTTACGACGAGACTCTTCAAACAGATCGAAGATTAGGAACAGAACCAACCCGATAACTGCGAATATGTATGCGAGCATTTGATTCGAGAACATCACCGCGACAGCAATTACAATTGCTAAGAAATATTCTAGGCGACGCGTGGTCTCGTTACTATATATGCTCTTCTTGCGCATCAAACGTGAAAAATATCCCACTACTCCTACAATCACTATGACAAGAATCAAGGATCCAAAGAAGACTGCCGGGATCACAAGTAGGTTAAGCGCATCCAAGATCCATGATGGAATAAAACCATTTATTGGAATACCAAACAAACGCACAATCTGCACTGCGATGAGTATCACAGCGATCATACGAATGACAATTCGAGTTCTATCATTTTTTATGAACTGGAGAAAATCTTTGAGACCATCAAACATGTAATCCTCCAAACGATGTTGAGTTTATTTTAGTGTACAATTTCTGAAAGTGCCGAGGTTTCGGAGTTAAACATGAGTGCATCACTGTCTAAGGCGGAAGTCAAGAAACTTGTCCTAGAGGAAATCGAAAATTATAGGCGTGAAGGCATCCGATTCGCTATTGCTGGTAATGCTGGTTACGGGAAAACTTCTACGTTGAATGTTCTATTTGATGTTGAAATGAAAACTGATCCAACGCAGACGGCAACTCATGAAGTTCATGAGATTTCAATGCTAATTCAGAATGTTAAAGGCATTGAAGTATCTAACACACAGATTCACGATGTTAATTTAACAGTTTTTGATTTGCCAGGTCTAGGCGCTGGAGACAATAAGAATCAAGTTGCAGAAGAATACTTCCAAATCTATACTAAATTGCTTCCTCAAGTGGATGTGGTTCTCTGGGTCTTGAGAGCTGATGTTAGGGCCTTTGAACTGGAAATTACCTATCTCTCTCGACTCTTAAAGATAGCTCCTGCTCTCAGATCACGGATCATCGTTGGTGTGAACTTTATCGATAGTATTGCTCCGCAAGATTGGGATCGCATGATTAACAACCCTTCCGAGGAGCAACTGTCAAACCTAGAAAATTTCATGCTCCGAGTCGATGAGCTAATACACAAACAATGCGATTTATCTACCAATATTACAGTCCCATATTCAGCGAAGTATGCTTGGGGGCTAGAAACCCTGTTTCATCGACTTGTGGATGCGACCCCTGTTGGGAAGAAATGGGTTTTTGCAGACCTTAAACCAGATTATAGAGAAGCTTTTCTAAAGCGAGTGCATCCCAAGTTTAGAGAGCAAGTTGCAAAAGAATACAGCCCAGTTTAGTCGACGCCTAACTTGTATCTAGCTTGGAGCGCGCTTGTGAGCAACTGGAACTTTCACACTGACGATGATTGGTCAACTGACGATGAAGATACTGGTCTAAGCCCCGAACAGCTTAGACGATTACGAGCAATGGTGAAGCGAGAAGTCCAATCCGCCGTTAAGACTGAACTTGCTCGCATTGAAGATAAACACACATTTATTGATCGAGTAATTGAAAAAGCAAAATACCTTTTCACCGAGGCAAAGGCGCATTTAGCTGAAGTCATCGACCGCATTCTGGATGATATAAGCTTGACATGGTATGACGATGATCAATTGGTCTCAGAAATAATGGAAGAAATCGAAGAGACAGACGATTTCGATGATGACCAAGAAGATGACATGTATGACGATCTTGGCGAAAATTTCGCTGACGACTTCAATGACGACAACTTTGACGATGATGAAGACAGTCTATTGAACAGTTCAGACTCTCGTTTCTAAAGTGACCGATCCCACCCGCCTCAACGAGTACAATCTGAGCGAAAAGCCCGCAATCGATCTGCTGGAGCGGATGGGCTACACCTACATCCCCGGCGCGAATCTGGCGGGGGAACGTGCCAGCCTGCGCGAGGTGGTGCTGCTCGGTCAGCTTGAGGCGTCGATCCGGCGCATCAATCCCCACCTGAACGAGCAAAATGTGGCGCTGGCAGTCCGCCGCGCGGCGCGGGTCGATGCCACCAGCCTCATGGAAGCCAACGAGAAATTCTATGGTGATCTGGTCAATTACTTCTCGTTGCTGCAGGATGTGAACGGCACCCGGCAGAGCCTCACGGTGAAGCTGATCGACTTCGACAACCCGCGCAACAACACGTTCGCTGTCACCAACCAGTACGAGGTACTGGGCGACGTCGACAAGATCATTCCCGACCTGATGGTCTTCGTCAACGGGCTGCCGCTGGCGGTCATCGAGTGCAAAAGTCCGACGATTAATCACCCGCTGGAAAACGCCATCAATCAATTGCAGCGCTATCAGGGGCAGGCTCCGCGCTTGTTTGAGCAGGCGCAAATTCTGGTTGCCACCTGCGGCGTATCGGCTGCCTATGCCCCGATTGGAGCCGATGCGCGCTTCTTCCTGCGCTGGCGCGACCCGTGGCCGCTCAATCGGGCGCAAATCGCGCAGATGGTCGGGCGTGACCCCACGCAGCAGGATATTCTGCTGGCGGTCATGTTCGAGCCGGCGCGCCTGCTGGATTTGATCCGCAACTTCATCGCCTTCGAGACGGAACGCGGCAAAACGATCAAGAAGCTGGCGCGTTACCAGCAGTACCGGGCAGTCAACAAGACGATGGAACGCATTATGCGCGGCAGAACGCGCAAAGAACGCGGCGGGATTATCTGGCACACGCAGGGCAGCGGTAAAAGTCTCACCATGCTGTGGCTGGCGCTCAAACTGCGCCGTCCCGAGGATGCTCAGGCAGCACGCATGGGCGAGATGACCAACCCGACGGTGCTGGTGGTCACAGATCGGCGCGACCTCGATAAACAGATCAGCGGCACGTTTCGGAAGTGCGGCTTTCCCAATCCGGTTCGGGCGGAGGGAGTCGCGGACTTACGCCAGTTGCTGAGTGTCGGCGTAGAGAAAACCATCCTGACAACGGTGCAGAAGTTCCAGACCGCACAGGGTGAAACCTATCCCGAACTCTCGCAGGCATCCAACATTGTGGTGATGGTGGATGAGGCACACCGCACGCAGTATAAGGGGCTGGCGACGAATCTGCGCACGGCTCTGCCCAATGCGATTTACATTGGCTTCAGCGGCACGCCAATCGACAAGAAAGACCGCAGCACGCCGCGCACCTTCGGCACATATATCGATACCTATACCATCCAGCAGTCGGTCGACGACGGCGCAACGCTGGAAATCCGCTACGATCCCCGTTTGCCCCAACTGCATGTCGAAGGTGCGACCCTCGACCAACTGTTTGAGCGCGTGTTCAAAGACCTGCCGCCAGATCAGAAAAAGCAGCTTAAGCAGCGTTATGCCAACGAACGGGCGATTGCCTCCGCCCCGCAGCGCGTGCGTGCCGTCTGCATGGACTTGATCGAACACTATGAAACGCACATCGCGCCCAACGGTTTCAAAGCCCAGGTGGTCGCTCATGATCGGGCCACCGCCATGCGTTACTATCGTACGCTGCTCGACCTCAATACACCGGAATGCGCGTTGGTGATGTCACCTTCACCGGATGACGGTCAGCGCGCGGACTGGCTGCCTTACGCGGCTGAGTCGCGCGATCAAGAGGATATTAAGGAGCGGTTTCTCAAGCCGGATGACCCGCTCAAGATCGTCATCGTCTGCGATATGTGGCTGACGGGCTTCGATGCGCCGATTGAACAGGTGATGTATCTCGATAGCCCGCTGCGTGAACATAACCTGCTGCAAGCGATTGCGCGGGTCAACCGCACAATGATCGGCAAAAGTTATGGGCTGGTGGTGGATTACTGGGGCATCGCCGCCGATCTGCGGACCGCGCTCGAAATGTTCAACCCCGAGGATGTCGCCGGTATTCTGAAGCCGGTCAACGATCAACAGCAGCTTGCCGAACGTCACCGGGAAGTCATGCGCTTTTTCGCGTTGGTCGATCACGATGATTTGTATGCCTGTATCGCGCTGCTAGAACCAGAGGACATCCGCGCACAGTTCGATATCGCTTTCCGCAACTTCTCACAGGTGATGGATATGGTCATGCCCGACCCGGCAGCCAATCCCTATCGCGGCGATCTGGCATGGTTAGGCAAAGTCCGTATGGCGGCACGCAACACCTACCGTGACGAGTCGTTTGAACTGTCGCCGTTGGGTGAAAAAGTCCGCCGTTTGATCGACGATCACATCCGCGCCGGTCAAATGGAACACCTGCTGCAAGAGCCAATTTCCGTGCTGGATACGAAATTCATCCTTTATGTCGATAGCATTAGCGATCCACGTGGCAAAGCGCAGGAAGTCGAACACGCTGTCCGCCACGAAATTCGCGTCCGCATGGAGGAAAATCCGGTCGCCTATACCTCTTTGCGCCAGCAGCTGGAAGCCTTGATTGAGTCGCACCGCCAGCAGCGTCTCTCCGACCTCGAACTCTTGATGGAGGAACTCAAGCTGCGGGATGATTTGGTCGAGATGCAGCAGCGAGATGTTGGATTGGGGCTGGAAGTCTATGAAAAGCCCTTCTATGACCGTCTCAAAACAGCTTTGCCCGCTAATGTCGCCGAAGACGGGCTGGCAGTACTCGCTCGCAATGTGGTCACCAAGTTGAATGATCTCGCCGTCATTGATTGGTCTGCCCGTGAAGACGTCAAGCGTGAGATGCGGCGACAGGTGAAGGGTATCCTCCGCAAAACCGCTGTTCCAGCACATGAACTGGACGCGACAACCATCGCGCTAGTCAAGTTGGCGGAGAGTTGGATTACACGGTGAGGGTGGGGCCGTTGACGCGCAGCCACTCCCGGCTGGTTTCATAATCCGCGAGGATCGAACCTACTCGATCCCAGAACTGAGGTGAATGCGCAGGGATAGACAGGTGGCACAGCTCATGTACGACCAGATAATCAATGATTTGAATTGGAGCCATGATTAAGCGCCAGTTCAGATGCACTGCGCCGCGTGGTGTACAGCTTCCCCAGCGCCGATCCATCTCCATGACTCGAACGTCCGTCGGTTGCAGGTTCAATCGATTTGCATAGGCACGCACCTGATCGATTAACTTAGCTTCGGCTCGCTGTTTGTACCAGGCACGGAATAACTCACGGATGATGTGTTGACGATCCCAGATTTTCAATTCCGGTGATACTGTCGCTTCAAAGGTGCTGTTACGCATGATTAACATGGGGCGGCGCTCTGCACGTTCTAGAACAATCAGTGTATGCTGCCGTCCGAGATACAAGAACTTTTCTCCCGATACAAACTCTTTTCTGGGAGCAGGCGCTTCAATCGACGCGATAGCATCGAGTTTTTCCATGATCCAGCGCCCTTTTTGTTGAAGTATCTGTTCAACTGCTTGGTCGCTCATACCGGTAGGGGCAGTCACCTCAACACCATGTTCAAATTCCACCACGATCTTCACGGTTTTAAGCTTACTGCTGTGAAGCAGGGTAAAGTCGAATGTAGTTGATCCGAAGGTGAACTGATTAACCGGCATCTCAATACAGTCAGATAAATCGATAGAGGGATTTCGTCACGACCGGAATCTTACATCGCGATCCCGGAATCTTCCAGCGCTCAACTGGAATATTTCAGTAGTTTGGCGATCCCACTTTGATATGCTGAGTTCATCGGTAAAACCCGGAGCAAACGATGAACCGGAAACACACCTTTTTTCAACAACTGAATAGCACGACGGAGGTGAACATCGATGCACGATGAGCTGCGCGATACGCCCCCGACAACCGAAGAACGCATCAATCTGGTGGATATCTGCCGCCAGATCATGCGGATTGTTGCGCGTCTGGAAGGAAATGCCTATACTGATTCTATTGAACGCCGAACCGAGGTGGTGGTACACCCCGATCCGGCTGACCCCGCGAGTGATAGTGACTCACCGCAGGGCTAGACGCATTGTACCCTATGCGCCTTGCTCTTGCCGATCCATTCGCGGGAGCAGGGCGTTTTGTTTTGGAGGCCGACAATGAAAAGGACAACCGAATCATGCCGCGTCCGTTGAAGCGCCTTGAACAGCCGATTGATCCGTACAAGGCACAACCCTTGCCCTTGGGTCGCCCGGCAGCCGTCTACTACCGCCAGTCGTCCGAAGGGCAGATTGGCAATATCTCGACCACGCTCCAAACCATCGACATGATTGAGCATCTGCTGGATCGCGGCTGGTTACGCGAGAATGTTCACATGATCGATGCCGATGCCGCGGTCAGTGGAACGAAGAAAATCCGTGAGCGCAAAGGCATGACCCAGCTCATGCAGATGATTGAGGCGGGGCAGATTGGATTGGTTGCTGCACAGGACGTGGATCGGTTCTTCCGTGATGTGACAATGATTGAAACGAATCTCTTCATCGAGGCATGTCGAGCACACAACGTGCAGGTGATGACACCACGCATGGTCTACGATTTCGCGCACCCGATCATGGGATCGTCGCATATCAAGATGTTCCGCGAGGAAGCACAGCGTGCCGCCGATTATCTCGAATACCAGATTCGGGGGCGTTTGGTGAAAGCGCGCCACAGCCGGAGCGCGGGTGGCATGTGGTCGGGGCGGAAGATTCTCCCTGGCTTCATGGTGGACTGCCGCGCTAAAGTGAATGAGCAGCGAAACCCCGATTTCCGCAAGTACAAACGCTTCGATCTGTATGCTGACGTGGCGCTCCGCTATTTCGAGTTGTTTCGCGAGAACAACGGCAACTTATTTCAGACGTGGCGGTTCATCGAACGCAACGGTCCGTATTTCCTGACATTACCGAGGGAATGGTGCCGGAAGGCTTCAAGGCGACGGATCATCTCGACCGTCGTTCGCTGGTCACGGGAAAATTGACTCCCTCAAGCACGGGACTGGAATACATGCTGGTCAATGTCGCGTACATCGGGCATTGGGTGCATATGGGAGCGGTGGTGCAGTGGAACAACCACGATCCGATTATCCCGCTCGATCTGTTCATGTATGCCTTCAACCGCCTGTCACCGACCGACTTTCACGGTGAGCCGAATCCGGATTATGTCCCATATCGCCCGTGGATCCGGCACGATAAGGCGGAACGCTGCGCCGAACCGCCGACCTACTCCGGGTTGATCTACACCGACGATTTGCCTACTCATCCGCACAAGCGGTTGGCAGGTATCTGGAATTCCCACGCTGAGAAGTACGAGTACCTGCTCAACGAGTATCCCTACCGTTCAACCGTATGGAAGCTGCGCGCGTTCATCCTCGACGAACTGATCGACGAGATGCTCCTAGCACGGTTGCGAGCGACAACGATTGATGAGGCAGCGTGGGCGGCGGCACTGGCGAGCTTTGAGAACGTCGATCAATCCGAAGTCCGACGGCTGAAAGCAGCGATCCGGCAGGCAGAAACAGCGAAGGATAACATCATCGCCAGTCTGGGACTGCTCTCCAATGCCGAGATGGTCGCTCGCGCTCAAGCACATTTCGAGAAAGCGGATTACGAGATCGCGAATTTGCGCACGGAACTCGCACGGATTGAGTCGGGGAAACAGCGTTCGCGCTCACTGGTCGAGGCCCGTCCAGCCTTGGAACTGGTCATCGCGCGCTGGGACGATGTGCCGAGCGAAGACAAGCGGGCGCTGTTCGAGGCATTCGCCCAGTATGTGAAGGTCAGCAAAATCAGCCGCCATACCAAACAGGCCGTGGTGTACTGGCGCGACGGCACAACCTCACGGCGCAGCACAACCCACAAGAGTCTCGGCTATTTCTGGGAAGAAGACGATTTGGAAAAGCTGCGGGCGATGGTTGAGGGGGATGTCGATCAGTGGGAGATTCTGCGCGCCTTTCCGGATTACACATGGAAAGCGCTGCAAGAGCGCTACGCTTACAACTATGGGAACGGGCACTGGCGCAGCGAGTATGCCGGACACAAACCCTACGGGCGCTACACGCGCTGGCGCGGGACGGAAGAAGTCAAAGACCCCAACCTTCAGGCGGCACAACTAGTGACGAGTGATTGCTCGATTGATCAACCATGACGGCTTTTTTGCGGCGGGTGCGGAAGGTCTTGGCCGCCTCGATGAGGAAGTCGAGGAGCGAGGGATGGCGCATGAGGCGATAGACCTCATCGACGGCGATGATGCGCGGCTGCTCGTCGATCAGGCTGTCACGGCGAATGGCGCTCAAGACCTGCGTGTAGGCGAGCGCCTGCAGGATCGGGTCACCTTCCAGCTCGTGAAAGGAGAAGATCCGCGGGCGGATGGCCTCCCGCTGCCCACGCGTCAGATCGATGTTGGTCGTGCCGTTGAGGAAGGCGGACCACGGTCCCGACCCGGTACACAACCCGGCAATTTCATCCGCGAGGTCGCGCGCGATGCTCTGAGTCGCGGGTTTGTCGCCCAGCGCTGCCAGCACATCGCAGACCGTGTCGCACGTCGGAGCGAGATCCGGCGTCACGCGGCTGAGGTCGGGGAACCCGCGATAGAGCGTCTCCAGCGCTTCGCCGAGCAGCCCGCGTTCGAGGTTGGCGCGCTGCCCGCCGGACAGCTGTCGCCCCAAGACCGTCTCGTACAGGCGGGTAGTGTGGCTGACCTGTTCGAGCAGCGTCGGGAACATGACATCCTGCGGGTTGAGTTTGGTCGCTTTCGCGCTCAGCACGTACCACGGCAGCCCAAACGCCTCAGCCACATGTCGCCCGTGTCCCATTGGTTCGAGCAGGTCGAAGGCGATGCCGTTTTCGGCGTACTCGCGCGTCAGGTAGCAGTTGAGGGCGAACGTCTTGCCATAGCCCGACTGCCCGACCCAGACCTCATGAGTCGCGCGCTTGTCCCGCCACGAGTTGTGAAATACCGGGTACGCCCCGTCGACCGCTTCGCCGCGCAGGATGCCGTCGGTGGTCGAGAGCTTACGCTGGCCGAGCGGCGCGAACATGAGCGCCAGTTCCCGCGACGTGACCGGCCACGTCGTCGGCGGCAGGTGGATCTCTGCCGTGGGCTGGGGCGTAAACAGCGTCACCGCGCGCGCCAGCAGTTCGCCGACCTCGGGGCGCAGACTCAACCACGCGCGGACGGTGTTGCTCACCGTCGCCACGCGCTCCTTGAGCGTCTTGAGATCGTCGGCGGCCACCGCGACGGCGACCTGCACCAGATGGAGCGCATCGCCGTGATTGATCTCCTGCAGCGCCCGGCGGCAGTCGGCGACCCGCTGCACCGAGCGGCTGTCCTCCCCGGTGACGCCCGCCAGATGCACCTGATACGCCTGCACAATGCTTTCAATGGCATCGATGGCGGCATTGCGCTCATACGTCTTGGGCACATCCACCGCCAGCGCCATCGGGAAGTTGTGCCGCAGGAGCAGCGGGAGCGGGCGAAAGAAGTTCCACGTAGCGGGCGCGAATTCGTAGCTCGTCAGAACCGTCCACAGGGGACGCCCCCCGGGACGCCCGACCGGCGCGAGATGCCAGAACGGGCGGTCGCGCAGTTCGTACTGCCCGGAGAATAATGCCGGGAATGCGCCTTCGGCGACCGGCGTGTCGAAGGCCGAGGCTAAGCCACCGGCGACCGCGCGCGGACTCTGATCGGTCCACAACGCCAGCCCACACAGCGTGCGTTGATACGTCGCGCTCTGGTTGAGCCGTTCGTACTCGCGGCGATACTCAATCACCAGATCGCGGCGCTGCGCATCCCGGCTTTCGTCTTCGATGGTTGCCAGCTCGGCGATTTTCGGGTCGAGCGTGGCCGGCATCTGCCAGCACAGGAAACGGGCGGGCGTGGCCAGCGTGCGCAGCCAGGTCGCGAAACGTGCTTGCAGGGCTTGCACACCGTCTTCGCTCTCGTGCAGAGTGATATCAAACGGGTCGATCAGGAAGGTGCGAACTGAATTCATGCTTCTTCCTCGGTGAGGGCTGACGTGACGAAGACGAGGCCATCATTGCGATCCAGATCGCGGGCGCGGGCGAACGTCACCCACTCGGACAGATCCAGCTCGACGAGCGCGGCGGGCGGCGCGAACAACCGCTGACCATCCAGGCGCACCACGTCCAGCGGCAGCGACAGGAGCGTCACGAGTTCGGCGGCGAGGCCCTCCGGCTGATGGGTCGCGGCGAGCAGCAGCGATCCCCGGAGCGTGAACCACAGGCGCAGCCACAGCGGGAGCCCGCCGCGCGGCGCGGTCAAGACGATCACGAGCACCGCCCCGATCAGGCCAATCAGGATCGCGCCGCCCGGCAGGAGGAAGCGAAACAGCGTATAGGCAAAGCCGCCGGCGATGCCGCCCGCCAGCAGGCGCTTGAACGGCACGCCGCCGAAGCCTTTTTCATCCCGGCTGAGAATGTGCGATTTGAAATCTGCGGCCATCAGGCAGCCTCCGGAGAGAACAGGCGCGGAGGTTGGCAAAGACCTCCGCGCGGGCGGTCGTGCTGGCTCAGGCGAAGGAAATCAGCGCGGTGACGCTGGAGGCGAAGACGACGAACAGGAGGCCGATAACGACCTGATTGGCGGCTTTGGGATTGTCGCGCTTCCAGTCGGAGATCAGCGGCCAGCTGCTCCCCATGTACATGATGCCGATGCCCAGAAACCCGATGACGGCGGCGATGGGCGCGATGACCTGCGCCGTATCCCGAATGTCGTTGAACAGATCTTGCACAGCCTGCGAAAGATTCAACCGAGTAGCTCCTCAGTGGATGGATGAAGGTATCAGGGAGCGACCGGCGTGCACCATAACGGTTGGGCAGCTGCTCCGCGGCAGTGCGCTGGATCGTGTGGAGTCATCCGGCACGACCGGGCTGCTCCCTGAGTACAGCTTCAGGGTAGCAAACTCAGGCCGACACACGCCCGGAATCGTACAGACTCGCATTGGAAGATTCCGGGCTGGTGGGGCAAACAAAAACCCTACACGCCGTCACGGGAGAAAGTGAACGGTTTGAAGGGTTATGAACGGTTTTTCGTGTTGATCGAAGCAAAACGATGGTGTAAGCTCCAACAAAACATGCGGAATTTTTCCAATACGATCCGTCATGGGTGCGCTTATAATGTGGATTGCTGAGTCGCTAGAGTGAGATTGTTGCATGTTGCATCAACCGATATATGCTCCGGTGCCAATGTTGGCAGCAGATGTGAACTGCTTTTGGGCGCTTGAGCAAGACCAGGAAAGCTATAACCGTGAGGTGTACCTCCCTGATGCCTACGTCGAAGTGGTGATCAATGTGGGTGCGCCACTCCTATTGGAGAGCGAATACGGAATGCTCGAACTCCCACGGGCATTTGTTAACCCGCTTCAAAACAAGCCGCTTCGGATTCGCGCTGCTGGCTTCTGCCAGATGATTTCGATGCAGTTGTATCCGTGGGCAGTCAAACCGATCTTGAATATTGATGCTGATCCATCAACGGTGCATGTGATCGGCCTTGATGCAGATTGGCAGCGTTTTGCGGATGATCTGACGCAGATTGTCGCGCATCGAGGCTATGGAGAAGCCATCGACTGCTATCAGGAATTTGTCTGCAAAACTGCTTATCGGCATAAGCACGATCTAACGCTCATCCGCACTGCCGGATATTTACTGCATCGCTCTCATGGTCAAATCCGCATGGCAGACCTTGCCGCACAGAGCTACCTGTCGTCCAGCCAATTCGAGCGACAGTTCAAACATTACACGGCTATTTCGCCTAAAGCCTATGCCCGGATTGTTCGCTTTGGTAGCCTCCAAGCCGCATTACTCGTGAATCCATCCATCCCATTAGCGGATCTGGCGGATGTCTATGGCTACAGTGACCAGTCGCACCTGATCCGCGAATTTAAGGCTTTTGCAGACTGTACACCAGGCGATTTCGCTGCTGCTGCACCCGCCTATTTTGAACTTCGGCAACATGAAGAGTGGTGCGATTTCATGAAGCAGTATTTTGGCTTACCTTATGGGGGGTGAGGGAATGAAGCAGCCTCACTTATGTGGTGATCCCTGAAACCGAGATATGAGAAAAGGAAGAACAATGAAACGGGTAATCAATCACGTTCTGACGCCAACGTTGTCCGATGACCAATCTAGCGCTCGAGGAGGAGCACGATGAGAGAGCTCTTGATCGACTTCATCACCACCCTGGACGGCTACGCGTCGGGGGATGGCTGGCCCGGTTGGTGGGGTCTGGAAGGGCCGGAGTACCTCGCTTGGCTCGGCGAGCAACCACCGGTGACGTACCTGATGGGCGCGAACACGTACCGGCTGATGTCCAGCTTCTTCAGCGGAGAGACACCGCCGGGAACCGCCGAGATGGAGGCCGAGGAGGAGGCTAGCGTCGACGAGCTCACGCGAGCGCCGAAGGTGGTGTTCTCAGCCTCGCTCGAGGAGCCTCTCGCGTGGGCCAACACGACCCTCGTGCGTGGCGACGCCGTGCAGGCGGTCCGGGCGATGAAGGAGGAGGGCTCCGGCATCCTCAGCACGCTCGGCAGCGTCAGCCTGTGCCGGTCGCTGCTCAAGGCGGGACTTGTCGACCGTTTCCGAGTGGTCGTCTTTCCCGTGATCACCGGTGCCACCGGCGCGGAACGCATCTACGATGGTTATCCCGATGTCGCGCTCGACATGGTTAGCACCCGAACGTTCGACGGCAGAATCCAACTGCTGGAGGGCGTCCCCAGATTGCTGACTGCGCCGCCGGGTGCGAACAACAATCCTTGAAGTCAGGAAACATGAACACGCTGTCGACTACTGAAGGGCGGAGGGGCTGAACTCCAGTGACAAGCGCAGGTCGTGGCGGATGATTTGAAAACGTGCGGAATCCCAGTCATGGTTCGTTGTACGACGGCTCTTGAGGGCGCGGGTAGGCACTGCTAGGTGAATAACCTGCGGCTTGTGCATCTGATCGACTGGCTCGATGAACTGTTCGAGCACAAATCAGGTGATGTGCGGCTCCGGGTCTAGTGTTTTCTGGGAGTGCGTAGCAATCACAGCGCCTAGGAAGCGAGTTCGTGAGAAAACCCTACATGCCGCCACATGGAAACATAAACGGTATGTAGGGTTATGAACGGTTTTTCAGGCGCATCGAAACTCAAAATTGTAGGGCGAAGCGAAACTCCCCTATTCCCAAACTTCCAAAAGGCTCGCCTGACCACAGCCACACGAGCGTCAAATTTGCTGCTTGACCGGGCAGCAGATTGAAGGGCGTGAGGCCGTCAGCTGGTGTGCGCGGTCCGGATGGAGTCTCAGCGTAGCCGAGAGCCAGCCATAGGGCATCCGGCGCAATCGGAATTGGTGCACTTCCATTGTTGTACAACCGCAATCGAGTCGTGATCTGCCCTGCGCTCGTTGTCACACTGATGATTTGCACCTCTAGACCGCTGGATGGAATGGGCGTGGCGGTGGCAGTCGGCAGCGGTGGAGGGGTGATGACGCTCACAGGCTGCGCCAGCGCCCCGATGAGTTCACCGGCGCGCCCCAGTTCCTGTTCGACCGGATAAGCAGCGGTGACGAGTGTGCGGGTAGCGGTCGGCAGCCCATCAGTATCGGTCTCGCCGAGCAGCAGCAAGACCAAGCCCGGACTCACCTGCCGAAAAATGCCCGTCTCGCTGCGCAGCACCTCGCGCTTGGCCTCGAAGGCGAAGGTCAGGATCGCTCCCGTATTCATCTGCACACGGAATTCCGACCCCGTCCCCAACGCATCGAACCAGGCGGCGTTGTCCTCCGACCACGGAATACCGATCACGGGGCGCACGCTCATGCCGTTCAGGAAGGAAGCGGTATCCGGGTTCGGATCGAAGTTCCATTCCGAGGCGCGCACCGCGCGGCGCTGCACCACCCACACGCGCGGCGCGGTCTGATCCGGCAAACTGATCTGCAAGTTGATCGGGTAGAACGGAGACCGGCTCGTATCGCCGCCCTCAATCACCTCATCCTGCGCTTCGAGCGCCAACGCGGTGGGCGTGACATCTGCTGAGAGCGTCGCCGTGGCCGCAGCTTCCTCGGTCGCTTCGGCTGTACCGCTCGTCCCACCGCCGCGCAACACCACCAGCACCAGCATGAGGAGCATTAACGTTCCCAGCACGGCGATCACTTTGCCGGAGGGGCGGCCCGGTTTGGCGTTGGCTTCGGCTTCCGGGGCCGCGAACCCACCCCCTTGCTGCGCGGCGGACTGGACCCGGCGCGGTGCGCGCGCCCAGCGCGACCCAATCGGGACGAGCGCCGCCGAGTGATAGCGCTTGAGCAGTGCCAGCGCGATCTGGCGTTCTTTGGCGTCCGACCCTTCACCGCCCGCCGCCCGGACTTCGCGGTCGTAGGCGGCGCGGTAGGCACGTTGACGCTCGGTCGGCACGAGTTCCCACAGAGCGCGCAGCTCCTCCAGCGAGAGGGCGCGCAGTTCTGCCACGGAGTGATGCTTCAAGGCTTCATTCATCGAGTGTCCTTTCGGTCTGACCGCCGCCGGCGAGCAGCTGACTGGCGCGCAGCGCCGCTTCAAAATCAGGGTTGGCGGCCAGGTAAACGGGGTGCAGCGATTCGCCGGATACTTCGGGAGCCGCGGTGGGTGTAGCGAGCGAGAGTTCGCCCTGTACGGTGAGTTCGGTAGGCAGCAGGTGCACATTGATAACTTGGAAATGGCGCTGCAAATTATCGCTCGGATTGGAACGCTGTATAATGGCTTGGAGCGTAAGGATCAGAAAGAACTCTTGCGCCAAGTCGTAAGTCGGGTCGTTGTGAATGATGCAGGAAATGTATCACTGGTATTGAGAACACCGTTTGCTTATCTGCGCGATCTGACCCAAGAAATACGGACGGTCAAGAAGCAAAGCAAGCGGGGAAAAGCGGAAAAGAAAACCGACGGTATCACTACCGTCGGTTCTTCTGGAGCATGTTCGAATCAGCTCCAATCGTGCGGGGAAGACAGGATTCGAACCTGCGATCGGGCGTTACCACCCGATAACCGCTTAGCAGGCGGCCCCATTCGTCCACTCTGGCACCTCCCCATATGCGCGTCGAGCGGAGGGAGTGGGATTCGAACCCACGGTGCCGCGCGAGCGACACGGTGGTTTTCAAGACCACTGCCATAAACCACTCGGCCACCCCTCCTTGGAGGTCGCATATAAAGCGATGATAGCATAACGCGAAAACACGGTCAATGCCGGAAATCGAGCGGAGAGGCGCTATAATAGATCCATTGTCAGCGAGAGCCGCCGCGTGGAGTTATGCAAGACCTACTGGCACAGCTAATCCCGTTTTTCTACATTGGTATTATTATCTATCTTGCGAATCAACAGGCGGCGACTGGACGAGGGGAAACGCTCGTTCGCATGTTGGTTACGAGCATGGCGATTCTGCCCGTTATCTATGCGGCGACCGCGGTGCTCGGTGCTCTTAATCCAGCCATGGACTCAGCATTGCCCGAAATCTCGCTCACGGCGGCATTGATTTCGCTTGTGATCGCTGTAGCCCTTGCGTTGGTTTCACTGGCAGCCGTTCGAGTGCTTCCCTTCCGCGTTGCGCTGCGTCGTGTGTTTGGGGCAGGGTATGATCCGAATTCGCTGGTTCACCTGACCGCGTTCGTGCTGGTCCTCGCGCTGACGTCGGTGACCCTCAGCAACTTTGCCTTGAGTGGAGGGCTAGGTGGATTGGCCGAGGAAATCCAAGCGGATACGAGCGCCATTCCCAGCCTGATCCTTACACAGACGATTTGGATTCTTTCAGCGTTGCTGGGCGTTGGCCTGTTGGTGCGACGGACCCCGCAGCAAGCTGCTGCACGGTTGGGGCTGCGCTTCCCGCGACCAGAAGACTTCAACTGGGGACTAGGTTACGGGCTGCTGTGCTATGTCGGCGTGATCGGCTTCGTGGCGATCTGGGCACTGCTCACCTCGCCAGAATTGTTTGCGGAACAAACGGCCGCATCACAACAGTTAGTCGGTGTGTTTAGTTCGATCCCGCAGGTATTTGTCCTCAGCATTCTGATCGGTATTGGCGAAGAGGTTTTCTTTCGCGGCGCAATCCAACCCGTGTTTGGCATCGGCTTTACAAGCGTGTTTTTCGCTGTACTGCATACACAGTACACCCTAACGCCGGCGACGCTCGCGTTGTTTGGAGTGTCATTGGTGCTCGGTTGGCTGCGCCAGAGGCACAGCACCAGCGCGGCGATCATCGCCCACTTCATCTACAACTTTGTCCAGCTGTTTCTAGGAATTCTCGTCACGTCAACATGAAGAAACTCATTCTGCTGCTCTTCCTCATTGCCTTACCGCTTCACGCTCAGGAAGCGACAGATGAACCCTTTCCGCCGGAGGGGTGGGTGACTGCCGAGCACGGTCAGTTGCGCCTGATCGCGGGTTGGGCTCGCCGGATTGCTCCGCGACCTATTCGCCCCAGTCTACGACTTGATGGCGGCTAATACTGGGCGGCAGCCGCGCTTTCAACTGCTGGTGGTGGAAGATGGCCTACTGCCGGGCTGCACTCGTACGGAAACGGGCGAAGCGGTCATTCTGGTAGAGGAGACGCCTGAGCCATGCGCTGTGAGGTTAGTTGATCTGGGCGGGTATGATTTACTGGAGCCGGCACCGGGGGAAACGCTGGAGCGAGCCCTTGCGCGGACTCTGCTGGAGCGCTTCTACCCGACGGCGCGATTTCCGGCGTGGTTCGCTTCCGGTCTCGCCGATTTCTATGCGCCATCTCCTAAGGCCGAACGGTTGCTGCAAGTGCGGAATGCAGCTCGGGCGAACCGCTTGTTTTCGCTGCCGGCGCTGGAACAGACGAACGCCGATCCCCTTTGGGAGGCGCAGAGTTATGGTATGATGCTCTACATCCTTGACCGGGCCGGGGTCGGGGCGTTGTTCGCGCTGGCCGCAGATCCTGACGACTTCGCGACCGCCTATCAGCGGCATGTCGGCGAAGCCTACGCAGCGCTGCTCCCGAACTGGCAGAACTGGATTTTCACGCGCGCCGCTGAGATCGCGCACGGCATCACGCCGTACCAGTTGCCGACCCCGGCGCCGACCGCGACCCTTCCGCCCACGGCGACGCTGACCGCCACCACCGCACCGACCGCGACTGCCACCCTTGCCGCCACGTCGACACAATCGCGCGCGCCGACTGTCACGCCGTCGCGCACCTGGACTCCATATCCCGCCACCGTGACGCCGCGTCCGCCGGGCAGCCCCCTCATCGCGCCGACGGAAACGCCGAGCGCGCCGCAGTCGACCGGACTGCCGCAGCCGAATGTGGTCACACTCTTGATTGTTCTGCTGGTTATCCTGATTGTTGTATATGTAGTACTGAGTTACCGACGATGATTGATCTCTACAGTTTAACCCTCGAGCAACTCGCGGATTTGCTGGCCAGTTGGGGTGAAGGCCGCTTTCGTGCCAAGCAGATCTGGACGTGGTTGTACGATAAACGCGTGGCTTCACTGGACGCGATGAGCAATTTACCGAAAAGCCTGCGCGAACGTCTGCATGCCGAGACAACGCTCGGAACTTTGACATTGGCCGCTGAGCAGGAGAGCGCCGATGGCACACTCAAGCGGTTGTACGAACTCACCGACGGGCAGTTGATCGAATCGGTGCTGATGGAATATGACGATGATCGGCGGACGGCCTGCATTTCGACGCAGGCGGGCTGCGCGATGGGCTGCGTGTTCTGCGCGACCGGGCAGATGGGCTTCAGCCGTCATCTGACCGGCAGCGAGATTTTTGAGCAGGCGCTGTACTTCGCGCGCGATCTCGAAGCGCGGGGTGAACGCCTGAGCAACATTGTGCTGATGGGCATGGGCGAACCGTTCCATAACTATGAGGCATCGCTCGAAGCGGTTCGCCGCCTGATGAGCGACCTGGGTATTGGCGCGCGCCACATCACCGTGAGCACGGTCGGCCTCGTGCCGATGATCAAGCGCTTTGCTGACGAGGGGTTGCAGGTCAAGCTGGCGGTGAGTCTGCACGCGGCAACCGACGATGAACGCAGCGCGCTGCTGCCTGTCAACCGTCGCTACCCATTGAGTGAACTCATTCAGGCGTGTCGCGAGTATGTTGAGAAGTCCGGGCGGCGTATGACGTTTGAATGGACGCTGATTCAGGGCGAAAACGACACGCCGGAGCAAGCGCACACGCTCGGTCAACTGCTGCGCGGGCTGAAGTGTCACGTCAACGTCATTCCGCTCAACCCGACCGGTGGCTACCACGGCGGACCATCGGCGGGGGGGCGCATAGAGGCGTTCATCGCGATTCTCAGCGAGTACGGCGTGCCGGCGACCATGCGCATTCGCCGTGGCATTGATATCGCGGCAGGCTGCGGTCAGCTCAAGTCGGAAGTGGTCAAGCGCCAGCGCGTGAAATCGGTCACTGTGGTTGAGGATGCGCAGGACGCCGAGCAATAGATGGCGTCCTCCATACAACCCTAAATCATATTCCCCTGCATCTCCGCGGGCGGTTTGATTCCCATGCGGGTGAGCAGGGTGGGGGCGATATCCATGAGCTGATGCCCGCGCACCTCACCACGTCCGCGCTCGGACGGATCGACGAGGATGAACATGCCCTGTGGCGCGTGGTTGGCGTCGTCAGGACCGGTATCGTTTTCGAGCGTGAAATGCTGGCCATGTCCGAAGCTGCCCACTGCCCGCCAGTGCAATTCCCCGAAATAGACCATCAAATCCGGCGCGATCCCGTTGACCTGCTGATAAATCTCGGCGGGTTTGTAGATCTGATGGTTGAGCGGTTGCCCCTGATCACCGGGAATGCTGCGAATGGCCGCGGCGAGGTCGTGGCGTACGGATTCATAGTCCGCTGCGGGAATGATCCCGTGTGGTTCGCGCCCGGCAACGTTGAGGAACACGCGCCCATAGTAACCGCCGCTCGCCCACGCTTTCGTCTGTGACCAGTCAATGTCAGCGTCGTCAAAGCGTGTGATCTGGCCCGCGGGCGGCGGCGTCTTGAGCGTCAGCCAACCGTTTCGCCACAGCCACTCGTTGATGCAGATGCCGCCATCCATGCGCGCCACGCCGTGATCGCTCACGATCAGGATGAGGGTGTCATCACCCGCGGCGGCGATGAGTTCAGCGGCGAACGTGTCCATGAGTTTGTAGTAGTCGCGGATCACGTGCTCAAACGGATTGCCGGGGGTGTACAAGCGATGCAGCGGATCGTGATAGCGCCAGAAACCGTGATGTACGCGATCAACGCCGATGTTGACATGCATGAAGAAGTCCCAATCCCGCACTGTGAGCAGGTGCTTGACGAGCTTCATCTGTTTGTCGGTCATGGCGTAGAGGTCGCGCAGCAAGCGCTCTTTGTCGTCGGTACGGAAGTTCTTCACATCGAAAGCGTACTCTGGCACGACGCGCAGCACTTCGGTCTTGAGCGCGGCGGGGTAGGTAAAGGCGCTGTCGAGGTTAGGGGTGAGAAAGTCCGTCACCATAGCGCCGTTGAGCGGGCGGGCCGGAAAGGTCTGCGGCACATTGAGGATGATCGACGTTTTGTCCGGCAGGTAATCCCACAAGCGCTTCACTTTGATCGCGTCGCCATTCGCCACACCGAGTTCCTTGTAGCTATAGTCCGTGCGGTTGCGGAAGCCGTACACGCCGAGCACGCCGGGGTCGCGGCTGGAGAGCATACTCGACCAGGCAGGTACGGTAATACACGGAATTGAGGACTCGAGTTCACCCCAAGTGCCCGCTGACATCAAGCGGCTGAACGTCGGGAGATCGGCTTTGAACTGGTTGAAGATGAGATCCGGGCTGGCGCAGTCTAAGCCGAGCACGAGGACGCGCTTCGGTTTGCGGCGGAACACGTTGAACATAGGGGATAGCCATTAGCGATTAGCGGTTACGGAAAAAACTAGCCTGAAATGATGCCCACGCACAGGCGGCAAGATTAGTTTTTAGAGGGATTTTGATGCTGTGCTCAAGCAAGGTCCCGAAAGTCCGAGTGAATGGGCAGACCGATGTGTCTGCCCATTTTCGGGCGCAGCCCCTCTATCCATCTGTCGCTGTCAGCTGCCTACAATATCCGCTGGCCGAACAGACTCGCGGCGAGTTCGACGGCGATGCGCGCTGTACGATTGTTGTTATCCAGAATCGGATTGACTTCGACGATATCGAGCGTGCGCGTGCGGCCATCATCTGCGAGCATTTCGAGCAGCAGATGGGCTTCCCGGTAGGTGAGGCCGCCGGGGACCGGCGTGCCGACGCCGGGTGCGTGCCGCGGATCGAGCGCATCCATGTCGAGGCTGACGTGCAGCACATCGACATTGCCGAGCGCATTCAAGGCGGCGCTGACGACGGTCGCCATGCCGTTCTCGTCGATGTCGCGCATCGTGAACACTTTGACGCCCGCTTCGCGCATGGCACGTTTTTCCTCGGGGTCGAGGTCGCGGATGCCGATGAAGACGATCTGATCCGGGCGCAAGCGCTGATTGCCGACGGTGAGCGCGGGCGGGCATTTGCCCATCAGCGCGGCGACCACCATGCCGTGCACGTTGCCGGAGGGTGAAGTTTCGGGCGTGTTGAAGTCACCGTGCGCGTCGATCCACAGCACGCCGACTTTCTGCGGGCGATCCAGCGCGGCGGCAACGGTGCCGAGCGCGATACTGTGATCGCCGCCGAGACAGATGCCGATGCTGCCGTCCGTGATGACCTGCAGCATGTGATCGTGAATGCTGGTGCAGATCTGCCCGATGGCATGCGCGTTATACGCGCGCTCGTCCAGCGGATTCGGTTCAATCTGCTCCAAGACGGGCACGCTGATATTCCCGTGATCGGTGACGTTATAGCCGAGTTTCGCCAAGCGATCCTGTAAACCCGCATAGCGAATGGCGCTCGGGCCCATGTCCACGCCGCGCCGCTTTTGCCCTAAGTCCATGGGAGCACCGTAAATACAGATACTTTTCATGCCTGCGCGTCCACCTTGCTGATGCGTCGTCCGATCATGACGAGAATGATGCTCAAGCCGTAGAGCGCCATGAGCGGCCCCATGACGAGGAACATGTTCACCGGATCAACTGTCGGGGTGATGAAGGCCGCGGCCACGGCGGACGCGATGATCGCGATGCGCCAGTTGCGCGCCAGCGTGCGCGCTTCGACCATCCCCATCAACGCCAGTACGAAGAAGATCAGTGGGGTTTCGAAGGCGACACCCATCCAGAAGACGAGCGCGGTCACAAAACCGAGATAGCCGTCTGCCGTCCACTCCGCTTTGAACGTTTCTGATTGAAAGCCCTGCAGGAAGTCGAGCGCGGGTGGGATGAGGATCGTCCACGCAAAGATCACGCCGATCAGGAAGAGCAGCGTGATCGCCGGGATGGCGCGAAACAGGTATTTCTTCTCCTGCTTGGTCATGCCGGGGATGATGAACAGCAGCAGTTGATAAGTCGTCGCCGGAATGGAGATGATCGCACCGATCATCAGCGTCACGCGGAAGAATGAGATCACCGAGCCGGTGGGGTCGAGGATTTGGAAGCGTTCGCCGTAGGGCTGGCGCAGAAATTCGAGGATCGGTTGGGTGAGCGGCAGCGCGATCACGATGCCGATAATGAGGGCAATGGCAGCGCGAGTGAGCGTTGTGCGGAGATCGTCGAGATGCTCCAGCAAGCTCATGCGCAGCTCGTGCCCGTCTTCGATCTCCTCTTCCGGAACAACCGGAGGCGGAGGCGGGGTTTTAGACTTGATCTGCGAGGTCATCCGCGTCCTCCTTTTGCTGCAACTGCGTCAGATACTCGGCGTCGTCGGCCAGTGAACCGAGCACGCCGTTGACGAAACTGGGCGTTCCGTCTGCGCCAAAGACCTTAGCCAATTCGACCGCTTCATCAATGGCGACGCCAACGGGCGTGCGCTCGCTGACCGCGAACTCGTAGATTGCCATGCGCAGGATATTGCGATCCACGACGGCCAGTTGTTCGAGCGGGTATTCCGAGGCGTACCGCGTGATCGCGGCGTCGATGGCCGGGCGGTGCTCCATCACACCGACGACGAGTTCGCGTACGAATTTGGCCGCTTTCTCGCCGGGCTGCTGGACCTGCAGGTGGATAGCAATGACGTTCCCCGGTTTATGGGTGGTGGTATCGATCTCGTAAAGGATTTGCAGCGCGATCCGCCGAGCGAGACTGCGGGCATCGAGCGGTGCGTCTGGCGCGAGATCATCGTGTGGTAAGTCGCTCACGCTGATTGTCTCTCCAAGAAAACGGACTCAGTGTACTCCAAAGCGCGCCATTTGCCTACTCTGGGATATAGCGGCGGCGCAAAGCGACTTTTCGACCCCACCCCGAATTCAGGGAGGAAAGCCAACAGCCGTGCAAGCGGGCAGTGATTCAGGCTTAATCCCCAATTTGCGGTGTCTGGTCGGGGAGGCGCGGCGTGGCTTTGCCTTCGAGGTACTGCTCGGTCTCTTCCTGCCAATGGCGGTCGAGCAGCCATTCGTTGAGCTGCGCGCACAGTTCCGCGCTGAGCAGGAAGATCGAGGCGATCAGGTACGCCCAGAAGAGCAGAATGATCGCCGTGGAGAGCGTGCCGTAGATGAACTGGTAGTTGGCGATGTTGGTCAGATACCAGCTAAACGCCCACTTCGCCAGCTCCCAGCCGACTCCGCCGAAGATCGCTGCAGGCCACACGGCGTCCCAGTGGACACGCCGCGCCGGGACGTAGCGAAAGAGCAGGGCGAAGATCACCATGTTGAGGCCGAGCGGCAGGAAGATCGTGCCGATGTTGAGCCAGAGGCTGGGACGTTCCAGCAGCAGCGCGCCGACCAGGCGCAGCGCCGCCGAGGTGAGGAAGGAGGTCGCCAGCAAAATGATCAGCACCATCGCCATGATGACCGCGACGAGCCGTTGATGCCAGATGCTGCGGCTGGACGGCACATGAAAGATGAAGTCGAGCGAGGAGGTGATATTGGAGAACAGCCCCAAGCCCGACCAGATCAGGCCGAGCACGGCGATCAGGCTGAAGGAGGCGCCTTGTTCCAGCGCTTGCGTGAGGTTGTCCTCAAAGAGCTGAAGCGTTTGCGTTGCCCCGGCGGGCAAAAAGGGCTCAATGCCGAATTCGATCTGCTGCGCGGCGATCACAGGTTCGAACACAGGGGTGACAATGCGGCTGAGCACAACTGCGAACAGCAGCGTGAGCGGAAACACGGAGAAGATGGCGTAGTAGGAGAGCGCCGCCGCTTGCCGCGCGCCATAGCTGAAGAAATTGGAGATCGCCCGCGCGAGGTACGTAGGAAGTGCCCGCGTCATGGCCGGGTGCGCCGCCCACCATGAATCGACGCGCTGCCCCCAGTGGTGGATGCGTTTCCTCAGCATAGCTGCTCCCGTAATCCGCAGTGCAACATGCTTCTATACTACCACACGTGGGAGTTATGCTACTATTGATTCCATGTCATCGTGAAGGAGACGCTCTCGTGGACAATCTCAACTTCCAGCAGGTCATGTCGTATCTCCTGCCTACGCCACAGTTCATTGTTTTTGATATTCTGCTCTATATCATTTTCTTTCTGGCGCTGCTCGCGCTGCTTACGACCCCGGACAAGAATATGATCCCCACGCTGCTGATCGCGGGTGTGCTGCTGTTCGTCATTGTCGCCAAGCTGAGCACGGCGGCTATCGTCAAGCCGGGCGCACCCATCTTCGAAAAGAAAGATTTCGGCATGTACGTGATCAATGTAGGGATGCTGGTCTTCCCCTTGATCGCCGTGGGGATGACGCGCAAGCCGAAGTCCAGCTCCAAAATCCGTTCGACGCCCTTCGCGATCATGGCGGGGCTGCTCGGTGCGGTGTATTTCTTCATGTTCTGGCTTGTACACCAGCGGATTTAACCCATGAGCGAACCGTTTATCCTTGGCGTGAACTATTGGCCGCGCCGCAAAGCGATGTACTGGTGGTCGGACTTTGATGCGGGTGAAGTGCGCGAAGAATTCGCCGTGATCCGTGACCTCGGCATGACGGTCGTCCGTATCTTCCTGTTGTGGGACGATTGGCAGCCGACGCCGGACAGCGTGTCAGAAGACTGCCTGCGCAACCTCGGCACCGTGCTCGATATCGCGGCGGAGAATGGCCTCGGCCTCGACGTGACCTTCTTCACCGGGCACATGAGCGGCCCGAACTGGTCGCCCAAGTGGTTGCTCGACCCGAACGAACCGCCGATTGGCCAGGATAAACTAGTGAGCGGCGGCGAGATCGTCAACATTGGCTACCGCAACAGCTACATCGATCCCGTGGCGCGGGCGGCGCAGCGCTTCCAGGTGCGGACGGTGGTCGATGCCTATAAGGATCACCCCGGCGTGTGGATGTGGAATCTCGGCAATGAGCCGGATTTGTTCGCCATCCCGCCCGACGAGGCGACCGCCATCGGCTGGCTGACCGAGATGCGCGATCTCATCAAGGGGCTTGACCCCAAGCATCTGCTGACGTGCGGGCTGCATTCGGCCAGCCTGTTCGACAACCGCCCGCATCGCATCCACCAGACGTTCAATCTGATGGACGTGCCCGTGATGCACTCCTACCCGCAGTACATCCATGTGGTGCGCGACCCGCTCGACCCCGATTGGGTACCGTACACCTGCGCGCTGACCTCGGCGCTGTGCGGCAAACCGACGCTCATGGAAGAGTTCGGCGGGTGCACCAACACGCCGGGTAAGCCGTCGGACACTTGGAAATGGCAGCCCTACGGTGAAGATCGCGAAGTGCTGATGGCGTCGGAAGACGAGTTCGCCGCGTACATCGAAGCCGTGCTGCCCAAGCTGGTCGAAGTGGGCGCGACCGGGGCGATGATGTGGTGCTACGCCGATTACGTCCCCGAACTATGGGACAAGCCGCCGTGCCGCGACTCGTGGCACGAACGCTTTTTCGGCCTCGTGCGCCCGGATGGCACGCTCAAGCCGCACGCCGAGGTGATCAAGCGCTTCGCCGCGACGCAGCCGACGGTGCAGCCTGCTAAACGCACGGTGACGCTCGACATCACGGCGGACGAGTTCTACGAGGAACCGGCGCTGCACACGATTCGCTTGTACGAGCAGTACAAGCCGGGCGGCATCCGGTTGGAGTTTTAGGCAGCTTCAGCCGCCAACAGAGGACTGAGGTTCGAGGACTGAGGACTGAGTAGGGACGCCAACCATGGCGTCCTTTTTTGTTTGGACAGGGAAACGCGGACGCGATGTAGCGCGTCCCTACAATTTCCGTTCGGAAACGGGTTCACGCTATAATAGGCGGTAATATCCGTTTCCTAGACACAAACTGCCACCCATGAGCCACATCTTCATCAGCTACAGCCGCGAAAACCAAACGTATGCTGGACAACTTGTAGATGAACTACTGCGGCGTGGATTTGACGTATGGATTGATGATCGGATTGATTTTGGCGATAACTGGGAACGCGAAATCTTCAAGGCCATTGATATGTGTGCGGCATTTATAGTCATTATGACTCCTGCTTCATATGCGAGTGATTGGGTGTTGCGTGAATGCCAATATGCGGAAAAGCGCAAGAAACCTCCGTTCCCTGTGCTGCTGGAACATGAGGAGTTCCCACGCTATATTTCCACGCAGTATGTTGATGTGCGAACAGGGGAATTGCCGCCCGATAGCTATTTTGCGCGATTAGCACGTGTCATTAAGCCAAAAGGAGAGCGTGGAGAGGAAATTGTCTCTTTGACTACTACGGGTTCCGCACTCCGTGCTCGGAAACCCCAACAGAGGCTTGCATTTCGTCAAGAATCGCTTGATGAAGCCGTGCATAGAATGTTCTCCGAGTCGCCACGGATTGTGCAACCAGAATGGGTTGGCAAGATTATCCCAAAACCGTTTGACTGGTGTTTTGTTCCAGCAGGTTACGTATCCCTCAAACCCAGTGGAAATCTCTACGATTATCTGAAAGAGGATCAAAGATTCCATCTCTCTGATTTTGTAATCGCCCGATATCCAATAACTCAATCTCAGTTTCAGCTTTTTGTGAATGCACATGATGGGTGGACGCAGGAGGGATGGTGGAGTTTTTCCGATGCTGCAATACAATGGAGATCCCAGAACACTCCACCGCCCGCAGGTAGTTCTGATAGATATCCTCAGACTAGCGTGAACTGGTATAGCGCCATTGCTTTCACACATTGGTTAAGCGCGCGCACTAATGAAAAAATTACGTTGCCAACGGATCAGCAGTGGCAAAGGGCGGCACAAGGGGATGACGGGAGAATATATCCCTGGGGTGATGAATTTGATAATGGCCGATGTAACACTTTCGCCAGCCAGTCAGGTTCGTTGACACCTGTAACGCAGTATGTAGACGGCGCTAGTCCATACGGTGTAATTGATATGAGTGGGAATAGTTGGGAATATTGCCTGACCGACTTTCGTACAGGCGGAAATGACTTGTTTAGCTCGAACGCCCGAGTTATACGTGGTGGTTCATGGTATACACGACCCGATGTTGCTCGTGCTGTTGTACGCGGGTATGCTGCACCTGAGTATCCTGATTCATTTCATAGCTTTCGTGTAGCCCGTACTATCGGATAAAGAACTATCTATCCTCACTCACCCACACGTCATCCCCATCGGACACGAGCTCAATCGTCCCGCCGTGATCCGTGCGGAATAGTGGCAAAGCCTCGACCATGCTGAGCACATCGGGATCGGGCGGGGTGATGCCGTCCGCTTGGACGACCACGACTTGCGGATCAACCGCCGCGAGGAAATCCGCGTCCAGCGAGCGCGTGAAGCCGTTGCCCGGCAGTTGCAGCACGGACGCGCCGAGTGTCTCGCCTGAACTCAACAGCGCGGCTTGACCCGCCCGACTCAACTCTGAAGTGAACAAAAATGAGGTTTCGCCATAGGTCAGGCGCAGCACGAGCGCGTTGTCGTCCAGCGGCGCACCGATGTCGGGCGGCGCGGCGGGGTGCAGCACTTCGATCCGCACACCATCGTCGACGGTCAGCGTGTAGCCCGCGCGGGCGGTCACGACGGGGTAGGGCGCGAGCGCGACGAGCAGGTCGCCATAGGCGGGACTGAGGTTGGGCTGGCCGTGCGTGAGAAGCGCGCCCGCGCTGTAGCGGCTGAGCACGGCGGGAAGTGCGCCATACTGCCGCTCGTCAGGCTGCGTGAGGATGACGGCTTCGAGCGCGCGGTCGGTGAAGGGCAGGCGGTCGCCGAGGGCGGTCAGCAGGCGCGACGGGTAGCGCCCGCCGTCGATGAGGATGTGCGCGCCCCCCGGCGTGGTGATCAGCGCGGCGTTGCCCCCGCCCATGTCGAGAAACCACACATGCAATCGGCCATCCGGTCGACTCGTGATAGCGGCGGCGGTCAGCACGAGGATCGCGGCGCACCCGGCGAACGCCAGCGGCAGCAGACGGTTGATCGCGGCGGCGATCCGGTCAATCCAGCGGGGTTTGGCGGTCAGCATGGCGACTCCGATCAAAGCGGTGAGGGTCACGGCGATGAAATTAGGATGCGGGTAGGTGTCAAACGCGGGCACGCGCGCGAACACGCGCACGACTTCAATCGTCCACGTGAGCGGCACAAGCGTTAGCCAGTAGATGACCTGCGCGACGATGGGTGCGGCGAAGGCGATCAGCGTGGCTAGCCCGCCAAGCACGAGGATCGCGGGCTGCACGGGGATGATCAGCACGTTGACGAACGGCATCACCGCCGATAAGCGCCCGAAGTGCAGCGCCGTCAGCGGAATGATGAAGATCGCCACCGCCAGCGTCGTGATCAGCGGTTCGGCGATCAAGGCGCGGAAGTTCTGCCCGACGGTCGGGGCGCGGTCATCGTCAGCGGCAGGTAATCCGAAGAGTGGATTGAGGCGCTTGGCAATCGGTTCGGAGAAGGCGGTCAAGCCGAGCGCGGCGAAGAAGCTCAACTGGAAGCCCGCATCCCATAACACGGTTGGGTTGATGAGCGAGAGCAGGAGTGCGGCGAACGCCAGTGAAGCAGGGGTGTAGGTTTTGCGGCGGGTGTTCTCGGCGATCACGAGCAGGATGCACAGCACGGCGGCGCGGGTGACGGCGGCGCTCCCACCGACGAAGATCGTGTAGGTGACGATCACGCTGATGCTGATCACGGCGGCGAGGCGGCGCGGGACGCGCAAGCGGCGCAGCGACCCGATTACCATGCCGCTGATCAGCACCATGTTGAAGCCGCTGATGGCGATCACATGCGCCGTGCCCGTCACGCTGAAGGCGTCGGCGACTTCTGGCGCGATGCCGCGCTCATTGCCGAGCAGAATCCCGGTGAGCAGTCCGGCGGCAGGTTCGGGCAGCGCAGCGGCGATATGATCGGCGGCTTGCTGACGCAGGGTGATCAGCGGGGAGACCGAGTCGACGGGCGTCAGCGTTTCGATGAGGCCGTCGCGCATCAGGCTGTAGATGCCGCTCCGCGCGAGGTAGTCCTGATACGAGAAGCGATCCCAGGTGCCGGGGGTGGTGAGCGTCCCGGTGGCGCGCACGCGGTCGCCGGGGCGAGCGTCGGCGCTCGGCGGGGCGTAGACCAGCACCTGACCGTTCGTCGGCGTGGTCGCGCCGAGACGCGTCACCGTGTCGGCGGCGATGGTGATCTGTACACGGTCATCGCGCCGATCCGGTTCGCCAACAATCAGGCCTTCGACGGTCAACCCACCCAGACCGTTATATTGAGCCAGATCGGCAGTGCTCGGCATGACCGCCATGCGCAGCGCACCCAACGCCAGAATCAACACGAGCCAGCGAACACGTGTTCGCATCAGTAGCAGGCCGATCACGGCGAGCCAGACCCAGCCCAACAGGGGGATCGCGGGCAGCGCCTTTGAGAGAAGAATCCCGCCCATCCACGCGAGGGCGAGGTACACAATTCTCATTCTTCGCCTCTATACAAAAAAACGCATTTCCCGTATGATAACATGATGTAGAAATAAGGCAGGACGCAACGCTTTATTGAGTTGAGTAATGCCGTTTCTATGAATTGGATCAAAGCTATTGCAGGGGAGTTGGGACGGCATGTCCAGTCGTATTGAAGGTACGGTGAAGTGGTTCAACGGCACGAAGGGCTATGGTTTCATTGCCCGTGAAGGTGGACCGGACGTTTTCGTGCATTATTCTGCCATTAAAGGGAACGGTTTTCGCACACTGCAAGAAGGGCAGAAGGTTGAATTCACCCTTGAGCAGGGGCCGAAAGGCCTGCAAGCTAGTAACGTTGTTGCGCTCTAGTTAAAAAGTGATCGACAACAAATGCGCCATCCGCAAGGGTGGCGCTTTTATTTTCGGATCCCGCGCCCCCCGCGGCTCCCCCGGGCGGGGTCGCGCCCGGGCCCCCCTGGCCTGCCGGGGGCCTTGGGGGGGGCGGCCCCCCCCCCTCCCGGCGCCGCTGCGGGCGGCCGCCGCCTGGGCCCGCCCGGGGCCCCCGCCCCGCTCCTGCGCGGCCCTCCCGGGGTCCGGGGCGGCGGGCGGCCCGATTGGCGCGGCCGCCCCCCGGGGGGGCGGCGGGCCCGCGGCGGGGCGCCCCCCCCGGGGGCCCCCCCCCGCCGGGCCCCCCGGGCGGCGGGTGGCCCCCCGCCCCGGGCCCGCTCCCCCCCCTCCCCCCCCCCCCCCCCCCCCGCCGGCCTTGCCCCCCGGGGCGCCCCCCCGTCCCCCGGTGGCCCCCGCCCTGGCGCCCCCGCCGTCTGGGCCCTGCCGCGGGGCCGGCCCGCCTCCCCCCCGCGGCCGGTTCCCCGCCGGTTTCCGCGGGCGCCCCCGGCGCGGGCGCGGGCCCCCGGCGCGGGCGCCCCCCCCCCCCCCCGGCCCCCGGCGGGCGGCGGCGGCGGCCGCCGGCGGGGGCCCCCCCCCCCCCCCCCCCCCCCTGCGCCCCCCGCCCCCGCCCGATGTGTTGTTGCCCCCCTCCTTTTCGGCGGCCCGGCGGCGCCCGGCCCGGGCGGCGGCCTCCCCCCGCCCGCCCGGCCCGCGGGCCCGCCCCGCGGCCCGCCCCCGGCCGGCCCGCCCCCCCCGGCCCGCCCGGCCGCGGCGCCCGAGCCGGCCGCTGTTCCCCCGGGGGCCCCCCCCCCCCCCCCCCCCCCCCCCCCCCCCCCCCCCGGGGGGGGCAAACGCCCGAAGAAGCCCCGCCCCCCCACCCCCCCCCCCCCCCCCGCCCCCCCGCGCCTCCCCCTCTTTCTGGGGGCCCTGCCCCCCCCCCTGTTGCCCCGGGGGCCCGCCCCCGCCCCTTCCGCCGGCCGCCGGCCCCCCCGCCCCCGCCCGCCCGCCCGCCCGGCGCGCCCCCCCCCCCCCGGCGGGCGGCCGGGCGGCGCCCCCCCCCCCCCCGGCGCCCCCCCCCCCCTTCGCCCGGCTCCCGCCGCCGCCCTCCCCCTTGCCGGCCCCCCCCCCCCTTCCCCCCCCCCCCCCCCCCGCCGTGGGCCCTTCTGCCCCCCCCGCCCCCCCCCGCGGCCGCCCGGGCGCGGGCCCTGGCTCCCGCGCTTCCCCCCCCCGGGGCCCTCCCCGCCCCCCGCGTTTGCCGGGGGCCCCCCGCCCCCCTTCCCCCCCCGCCCGCGCGGGCGCGCGGGGCGGGGGCCGGGGCCGTGGCTGGGGGGTGGGCGCGGCGGGCCCCTGCCCCCCCTTCGGGGGGCGGGGGCGGTTTGTTCTCTTTTCCCCCTCTTCCCCCGCCGGGGCCGGCCCCCCCCTTTCTTCTTCCCCCCCGGAGCCGCGGGGGGCGGCGGGGGCGGGGGGCCCCCCGCGCGGCCCGCGGCGGGGCCGCCCCCGGGCCGGGCGCGGTGCGTTCTGCGGCTTTGGGGGGGCGGTTTGTTCCCCGCGTGCGGGGGTTGGCCTGCGCCCCCCCCGGCCCCGGGGGGGGCGGGGGGCCCCCGCCGGGGCCGGGGGGCGGGGCCCCCGGGCCCGCCTGGCGCGCCCCTTCCCCCCCCCCCCCCCCCCGGCCCCGGGGCCGGGGCGCCGGGGGGCCGTGGGGCCCGGGCGGGGGGGGGCGGCCCCGCTGTGGGGGCCCCGCGCTGTGCCGCCGCGCGGGCGCCGGGGCCCGCCCGGGGCGGGGCGCCGCCGGCGCGGCGCGGGGGCCCGTCGGGGGGCCGGCCCCGGCCGGGGGCGGCGGCGCCGTTCGCGCGCTCCCGGTGCCCGCCGCCGCCCGCGCCCCCCCCCCCCCCCCGTGCGCGCCGCGGGGGCCGGCCCGCGGGCCGCCCCCCGGCGCCGCCCCCCGGCGGGCGGGGGGGGGGGGGGGGGCCGCGGGGGGGGTGGCCGCGCGGGGCGCCCCCCGTCCCGGCCCCCCCAGCGGGCGGCCCCCTGTCCGCGGCCCCCCCCCCCCCCGGCCCCCGGCCCCCCGCCTGCCCCCCCTCCCGGGGGCGCCCCCCGGGGCGCCCCCGGCCCCCCCGCTGGCCCCCCCCCGGTCTGGCCCTGAGGTTGGGGCGCTGCACCCGGCCCGCGGCGGCTGCCCCGGCTGCTGGGCCTCTGTGCTGGGGGTCGGTGGTGGCCCCCGCGGGGGTGGTGGCCGCCCCGCCGGGGGCCCCCCGGGCGGCCCCGGCGTGGCCGCCGCGCCCCCCCCCGGCCGGGCCCCCCCCCCCCCCCCCCCGTTCCGGCCAACCCGCCCCCCCCCCCTGGGGGTGTGCGCCCTTGCCGGCGGGCGGGCCCGGCGCCGGGGCCGGCCGCCCGGGGGCCCCCCCGCCCCTGAGCCCGCGGGGGCGCCCCCGGGGGATCCCCGGCGCACCCCCCCCCGCTGGCCCGCCCGCGGCGGCGGTGGCCGGGCGGGGCTCCCTTCGACAAACCGCCTACCGCGAATGTACAATGATATCCCGGTTGTCAGCATGTCAATGATGGAGCATTTCATGGCGGAAGAATCGCCGTTGTTAGTCGTATCGGGCGTGGGCTACCGCTACGGATCGTTCAACGCGCTCACTGATGTCTCGTTTGAAGCCAATCCGGGTGAGTTGATCGCGCTGGTCGGGCGCAATGGCGCGGGCAAATCAACCCTGCTTAAGTCGATTGCTGGTTGGACGCGGCCCACCGATGGCGAAGTCCAGATTATGGGCAAAAAGGTCGCGCGCGAAGAACGCCTGATCCGCCAGTATGTCGTGCTCGTGCCGGATACGCCGCCGTTCTACGATGAACTCACTTCGTGGGAGCATCTACAGTTCAACGCGCAGGCGAATCGCTTGCAGGATTGGGAAGAACGCGCCGAAGAACTGCTCGACAAGTACGGTCTGCTCAATAATCGCGACGCGTTCCCGTTCGCGTTCTCGCGCGGTATGCGCTACAAGCTGGCGCTGTGCATGGGGCTGCTCATCGAACCGAAAATTCTGCTGCTCGATGAACCGCTCGGTCCGCTCGACCCCGTGTCGGCGGATAACCTATGGCGCGAACTCAACGGTCACCGCGACGACGGCATGACAATCCTGCTCAGTAGTCATCAACTGCCGCCCGATGCGCATCCGGATCGCTACATCATCCTTGAAGAGGGCACGGTGATCGCGGAAGGCACGCCGGACGAACTGCGTGAGCGCTTTGACATTGAAGGCTCGATCACGCTGGATGAACTGCTGCGCGCGGCGATCTACGCCCGCCAAGAAGAGCTGGAAGAAGAAGAAACCGATGCGTGATATTGGCGCTCTCATCTGGCTGCGCTGGCGGCAGTTCAAAGACACGGCGATCTACTGGCTGCGGGTGATGGGGTATCAGCCGAATGAACGCGCGTTTTCGCAGAACCTGTATGTCGTCTATCTGCTGCTGATCTTCGCCTTCTGGATCTATACGGTCGGCGGCTTCGTTTTGACCTCCGCCGTGAGCATCGGCACGCGCATCCTACCCGGTGACGTGAGCAATCTGCTGATCTGGGGGTCGCAGGGCATTTTCCTGGCGCAGGTGTGGGTGATCATGACCGCGCTGCGCAGCACGCCGATTAAGCTCTCGTTCGCGGATATGGCGTGGGTCGCTTCGTCCCCGATTCGCCGCTCCGCGCCTGTCATCGTCGGCTTCGCGCGGCAGTCGATCATCCGCATTGTGCTGCTCGGCATCGCCTTCACGCTGATTGGTGCGCTGGTCAGTTACACGTTCGTTGGCGCGGAATATGGGATTGTCGTCGCGCGCGCCGTGCTGGTCGTCATCCCAATGGTGGTGTTCACATGGGGCGTCGGCTGGGCGATTGGTCTGCTGCGCTTGATCGATCCACGCATCGGTCGGCTGCGTTTCCTGTGGTTTCTGCCGCTGCTGCTGCTGCCACTGGCGTACTATTTCCCGGATCCGTTTATGTGGATGGGGCGGGGGATTGCGCTGGTGATCATCGGCGGCGCGCCCGTGTGGTTCGCGCCGCTGCTGGTCGGGTTGGCGGTGGGGGTGAGCGTGCTCGTGCTGCTGCTGGGTGACCGCGTCAACATGGTGCACGCCGCCGACGAAAGCGCGCTCTATGCCCGCATTCAGGCGCTCGGCTTGATGGCGTGGCGCAACCCGGATATTCAACGCCGCATCTTCATGCAGATGCGACAGGCGAGCCGCAAACCGTTCCTGCATCTGCCGGAAGCGCAGGGCACCATGACGTTCATCACGCGCGCGGGGTTGTCGTACCTGCGCCATCCCGATCTGCTGATCTTGACGGCAGCGTGGGGCGCGGCCTTCACCTACTTCGCGGTGGAGATCGTCGTCAACAATGCGCCAGTGCAAATCTGGTTGTTGTGGTTGGTCGCGGTGGGGTTGGTGCCGCCGACGGGACTGCTGCACGTCTTTCAGTCGGATCGCGGAGAAATGTTCCTGCGGCAGTTCCTGCCCGTTGATGGGCTGCAGCTGCTGATCGCCGATATTCTACTGCCGCTAGTCGTGCTGATCCTCGGCGCGATCGCTGGCGTTGTTCTGCGGGGGTTGCCCGCCGAACAGATGACACTCGCCTTGATGGTCGTACCGATTGGGGCGCTGCTGGTCGCTCTGTCCGGCGCTGTCGCCTTGACGACGACGCGCGTCTTGCAGACGCGGTTATTGGCGACCGGGGGCAGTTTTGGGGCGGCGATTGTGGCGGGCGTTGGCTTAGGGACGCCGCTGGCGGGTCTGGCTGTCGCGCTGGTCGCCGCGCTGATTATGGCAGGGATGGTCGCAGGCGAGGCCTAGCGACGATCCCCGCTGTCAGTCTTCACTTCGACGGGCTGCGGAGCAGCGAGTCGGTTTTGGGCGGGCTGAGTAATCACCTGAGCCTTTGATGGCTGGGGATGCTCGCTCGCCTTTTGATTCACTTCGTTGATGCCGTTGCGGACGATGGTCAGCAGTTTCGAGAGCTTCTGGTCGAGATCGTTGAGCGAGTCGAGCACATAAGTGTCCGCGCCCGCCATGACGTCTTCCGCTTCCATCTTCGCGCCTTCGACGATGTTGGCGGCGCGGCTGGACGCGGCTTGCACGGTCGCTTCGCGGTCAATGATCTGATCACCGCGTTCACGCGCAATCTGGATCAAGCGGGCGGCTTCTTCGTTGGCCTGCGCCAGAATGCGGTCACGCTGCGCGAGCACCCGGGCGGCCTTTTCGATCTCTTCGGGAATCGAAATACGCATTTGGTCGATGATTTCAAGCGCGCGCTCTTCGTCAATCATCGTGAACTTGCTGAACGGCATGTGCCGCCCTTCGTCAATCAGGTCTTCCAAACGGTCAACAAGGTGTTGAATATCCATGCGGTGTTCCCTTAATCCCGAATACTGTACATATAACCGGGGCTGTTCTGGTTGGCTTTCAACTCGGCGAACCGTTTTGAGAGCGCGTCGCCAATAAAAGGTGGAACCATGCTCGACACGTCACCCGCCAATTCGGCGATCTCGCGGATCGTGCTGCTGCTGATATAAATATGCTTGTCGTCCGTCATGATAGACACGGTCTCAATTTCCGGCGCGAGTTTTTTGTTCGCCAACCCCATGCGAAATTCAAACTCGAAGTCGGAAAACACACGCAGGCCGCGCACGAGGACGGTTGCACTCACCTGTCTCGCATAGTCTACAGTGAAACCCGAAAATTTAGCAACTCGTATATTCCCGAATTCCTTAAATGCTTCGGTAGCCATGCCCAGCCGTTCGTCCACGTCAAAGAGCAGCTTCTTCTTCGGCATATCGTACACGCCGACGATCACCTCGTCGAAGATGCGCGCGGCACGTGTAGCGATATCAATATGCCCATTGTGGACAGGATCAAACGAACCGGGATATAGCGCACGAACAAACATCAAGACCACCCTTTATCTTAGGGAATAGTGTACGCAAATCGCAAAAACAGACAAGTAACCCAAATGTCATGTAACGGTAAAGGAGTAACTGAGGTTACTCCTTCACGACGTATGGTTGATTTTAGCTGATGTCGCTGCGTTCGTCTTGCAGCATGCGGATGCGTTCAGCCAGCAGGCGATGTTCGTCTTTTTCGAGCGTTGGATCGTCTTCGAAGAGGGTGCGGGCTTCGCGCTGGGCGAGTTCGACGAGTTCCGGGCGCATGTCTTCGACGAGCTGGAGCATCGACTTGCCACTCTGGCGCGTGTTGATCAGGTCGCCCGCGCCGCGGAGCTGCATATCGATCTCTGCCAGCTTAAAGCCGTCATTGGTCAGTTCCAAAGCGTGCAAACGGTCGCGCGCGTCTTGCAGCGTGGTATCACACAGCAGCAAGCAGAACGACTCAAAGCCGCCGCGCCCGACACGCCCGCGGAATTGATGCAGCTGTGCGAGGCCAAAGCGGTTCGCGCCTTCGATCAGCATGACACTGGCGTTAGGAATATCCACGCCGACTTCCGCGACTGAGGTCGTCACCATGACATCAAACTGATGTTCGCGGAACTCCGCCATGATGCGATCTTTATCTTCCGCTTTCATCTTGCCGTGCAGCAAGCCGACTTTGTGATGGAAGAACACGCGCTTGAGGTCTTCGAACGCTTCCACCGCCGCTCCGGCATCGATACTCTCGGAGGCTTCGACCAGCGGGTAGACGATGAACGCCTGCCGTCCCTGTTCGAGCTGGCCTTCGATGAAGTGATAGGCGCGTTCGCGGTGCACCGGTTCGATCACGCGGGTCTTGACGGGGATACGTCCCGGCGGCATTTCGTCGATCACCGACAGATCAAGGTCGGCGTACATAGTGAGCGCCAGCGTGCGCGGAATCGGCGTCGCGGTCATGACGAGCAAATGCGGGTTCGTGCCTTTGCCGCGGAGCGCGCGCCGCTGTTCCACGCCGAAGCGATGCTGCTCGTCGATGATGGCGAGCGCGAGGTCGCGGTACTCGACACCTTCCTGAATCAGCGCGTGCGTGCCGATAATCAGGCTGATCGAGCCGTCGGCGATGCCCGCCAGCGCGGCGTCGCGTTCCGCCGTCGAGATCGAACCGGTCAGCAGGGCGACGCGGGGTTGCGGTTCGGGCAGGTTGGCGACGGCCTGGCTGATGTTGCGGTAATGCTGTTCCGCGAGGATGCTGGTCGGCGCCATGAGCGCGGCTTGTTTGCCATTGGCGACGGCCATCATCAGGGCGGTGAGCGCGACCGCGGTCTTTCCCGAGCCGACATCGCCTTGCAGCAGGCGGTTCATGGGAATGGACTTGCCGACATCCACGCGGATGTCGTTGATGGCGCGCTGCTGTGCTCCCGTGAGCGGGTAGGGGAACAGCGTGCTGAGCAAGCCGCTCAGCCACTCTTCCGACACATCGAGCGGGATGCTCGGCGCGGACTGCCATTCGCGGCGGTTTGCCAGAATGGTGAGCTGCATCATGATCAACTGATCAAAGATGTAGCGGCGGCGCGCATGTTCCAGATGATCGTGGCTTTCCGGGAAGTGCAGGTTCTTGATCGCCCACCCGAGCTCAGCCAGATCGGTGCGTTCGAGCACGTTTTCTGGCATGTAGTCGGGCATGTTGTCTGCCCAGTAGTCGATGGCCGGCCCCATGAGCTTGCGCAGCGTGCGCCCGTTGATGCCTTCGGTCAGCTTGTAGACCGGGACAATCGCCGCCGAGCGGATTTCTTCAGGGTCGAGCGGCTCCCATTCCGGATTGCTCATCTGGATGCGGTTTTGCCAGAGCGAGGTTTGTCCCTGCAAAACAATCTGCATCCCTGGTTTGATCTGCCGCTGGAGGTAATGCTGACCGAAGAAGGTCACGTTGAGCTGCGCTGTACCATCGTCGATTACCATGAAGAAGTCGCGGCGGCTGGTGCGGCCAATGCGCACTTCGGCATGGCGCACCGTGCCGATCACCGTGACGAGCTGATTCGGCTGCAAACGCCGGATGGGCAGCATTTTCGTGTAATCGTCGTAGCGACGCGGCAGGTAAAACAGCAAGTCGTTGATCGTGTACACGCCAAGCTGGTTGAACAGCTTGCTCAGTTTGGTGCCGACGTTGCGCACGCGTTCGACCGGGGCGCTGAGGCCGCGCATGACTTCGGCGGCGCGTTCTGGTTCCACGGGTTGGCGGGGTTGGCGCGGCGGACGGGCGAGCCGGGGCGTCACCGGAATGTCGAGTTTGGCGGGCACGCGCGCCCCGCCGATGAAATCCATCTCGAGCCGACTAAAGTCGTCATCGCGACCACCGCCGCCGCCGGACTCCCGACCGCCGCCGTCGTCATCGTCATCGCCGTGCCCTTGACGCTGTTCACGGCGGGGTTTTTGCTGCTGCGGCTGATTCTGTTTCTTGGGCGGGCGCTCCCGTTTGGGCTGTGGCGGAGCGGCAGCCTGGGCTTCGCGCACGGGCGCGGCTTCCCCTTCGAGCTGCGGTTGCTCCTCGCCATTGGCTTCCGGTTGCTCCCGGCGGGGCGGACGTTCGCGTTCGCGGCGCGGTGGCCGGGCTTCGACCGTTTCGGCGGTCGCCGCTTCGCCCTGATGCTTTTCGAGATAGTTCGCCGGGGTCGGCTTGCGCCCCATGATACGATCCAGCATGTAGGTGATCGACTCGTGCCGCTCATCGCGCACTTCTAACCCGTCATAGCGCTTGAGCAGGTCGGACAGTTCGTCGACGAGAGCGTGATGTTCGGGTCGGCGGGCTTGCGCGTGGGCGTTCTTCGTCCAGTTGGTTTCATACGCCGCCAATCCACCGATCACGGCGGCGTTTTTATACCCTTGCTCCTTCTCTAGTTTGAGAATTTTGACAAGGGTTTCGAGTGCCGAAGGCATTTAAGTGGTTCTCCACGACTTGCTGACGGTGACCACGCCTAAACCGCCCGGCCCGATGTGGGTGCCGATGGTCGGCGTGATGCTGGTAATAATCGTATCCGCTGGCGCAATATCTGCAAGTCGATTTCGTAGTTCAACTGCGCCTTCCGGGTTGAGAGCATGCAAAACGGTGAGGCGATCCAGCGGCGCGTGGCTGTTGGCGAACCTTACCAGCTCGTCGGTGACGCGCGCAAAGGTGCGGACACGACTGGCCGAGATGACTTCGCCATTCTTGACCAACAGCACGGGCTTGATCTGGAGGAGCGCGCCAATCCCCGCCGTCGCCCAACTGACGCGCCCGCTGCGCCGCAGATATTCCATCGTCTGCAAGCCCGCGTAGAGATGGGCGTGTTCACGGACTTTCTTCACCGTTTTGACCGTTTTCTCGACGTCGCCTGTCGCCTCGGCCACTTCCGCACCAATGACAACCGGCCAACCGATGCCCATCGACATGGTTTCGCCGTCAATGAGCGTGACGCGATCCGGAGGCAAATCAGCCGCGCCGAGGCGCAGCGCATTGTACGTGCCGCTCAGCTTGGAAGCGACGGTCACGATGATGACATGATCAGCGTCTGCCGCGGCGGACTCAATGGCAGATTTGCAGTCCCCCGGAGAGGGTGCGGCGGTCGTCGGAGCTGGGCGCATGGAGGGCAGGTTGGTGTAGAACTCTTCGCGGGAGAGCTGTTTGCCATCGTCCGCAAAGCTCTTGTTATCATAGTTGATGTAGCAGGGCACAACCGTGATATTGTGTTTGGCGAGAAGTTCAGGCGTAATATCGCAGGTGCTGTCCGTGACAAAACGAATTTTTTTAAAAGTCATCGTCGGTGCTAGTCCCTTCGCGTTCTAATATGATTAATCCGAGCGCATCAATCCCGATGAGGGCGGCCAACGATGCCCCGTAAATGGTGTGGGGGAAGTGCCGACCGGGAAATTCGACCGCCAGTCGTTCTTGCAGGTGGCGCGTTCCCTCGGTGATCCCGATCCGTGGTTGGGCGATCATCACGTCTTCGATATCCGTGAATTCGGCAGCGTATTCGACGATCCGATCCAGCCCTTGCGTGCGGGTGCGCACTTTCTCGATCGGGACGATGTGGCCTTCTTCCAGGGCAATGACGGGCTTGAGACCTAACATCATGCCGAGAATGCTGTGTGACTGCGGCATGATCTGGTTGTGCATCAGGTAGTCCATCGTTTCCGCATAGTAGACAGCGTACAAGCGGTCGACGGCGCCGCGCGTTACCCGCACGACTTCGTCAAAATCGACGCCCGTTTCGCTGGTGCGTACCGCCAGCTTGACCAGCAGCGCCAGCCCGGTGGACACGGCCTGTGAGTTGATCACCATCAGCGGACAGTGCGCGGATAAAGCCTCGGCGGCGTGGCTGGCGTTCTCCCAGCTCTTGGACAGTTCCCGCGAGGTCGGCAGCACGATGATACCGTTGGTATCGCGTGCCAGCCGGGTGAGAACATCGGTATAGTCGGCCACACTGGGCGGCGTGACGACTGGCGTTTGGTTCTGCGCGGCAATCAGGCGCAGGGCTTCCTCGCTGCCGAGGTCCAGGCCTTCGCGATAGCTGCGCCCCCCAATCGTCAGGATGTTGGGCACAATTGTGACGTTGGGGGCGATGTGCGGCGTCGGGAAATGCGCGCCGCTGTCCGTGACGATATGGATCATTACTCTACGCTGATGATATACGGGTACAGGGCCTGCCCGCCGTTGATCACGTCGATATCCTGCAGGCTAAAGCGTTTCTGCAAATGCCCGACGAGGAGCTGTGCGTCCGCGTCGTGGGCATCGTCACCATAGTATACCGTAATCCGCTCCGATTTGTCCGCTCCGGCTTTCTCCAGCAGACGCTGTGTCACATCGTAGACATCATCGCCCGCCACCACCAGATTGTCGTTGAGTATGCCGATGTACTGCCCCTGCTTGACGTTGATGCTGTCGAGTTCGACATCACGGGTGGCGCGGGTGACTTCGCAGGCTTGCACATAGCCGAGGGCGCTCTTCATGCCGCCCGCCACCTCGTCGACGGGTGACCCGGCGTAGTTAGCCCATTCGACCATCGCCGAGATGCCGTGGGGCAGGGAAATGCTGGGGACGACGCGCACCTGCTTGCCGGTCGCGTTAGCCGCGGCCTGCTGCGCGGCCAGCATGATGTTCTTGTTGTTGGGTAGCAGAATGACTTCGTCGTTGGGCAGCGCGTTGATCGCGTCGAGGAAATCGCCGGTGCTCGGGTTCATCGTCTGGCCGCCGGGGATGACGTAGGCTGCGCCGAGATCGTAGAACGTTTGGCTGAGGCCTTCGCCTGCTGCGACCGTGATCACCGCCACGCCTTCGACATCCGTGCGGACTTCGTTTTCGCGGGCTTTCCGGGCTTCGACATAGTCCTCGTACTGGCGCTGCATGTTTTCGACGACCACGTCGTCGATCGCCGCGCCCGTGCGAATCGCATAGCTGATCGGCTGGCCGGGGTCATGCACATGCACGTGCACCTTGATCAGTTTCTCGTCGCCGACCACCAGCGTCGACCAACCGCCCATGTCGGCGAGGGCGACGCGCATGGCGTCCACACTCAGGTTTTCACCGCGCATGAGGAACTGCACATCGTAGCCGTAGCCTTCTTCGTCGTCCGGTTCGAGCGCGTCTTCCCACGCGGGGGAGAGCGGTGTCGCCAGCGTCGGAATAGCGATGGCGGCATTCGCCGCGGCGACCGTGTTGGCCTCAGTCAGCTTGCCGCAGAGCGCCCACAGCATGCCTTCGAAGATGTAGACGAGCCCTTGACCGCCCGAATCGACCACGCCTGCCTTCTTGAGGATGGGGAGCATTTCCGGCGTCTTGCGCAGCGAGGCGCGTCCGGCGAAGACCATGTTCTTCAGCAGCCAGACCAGATCCTGCGAGGTCTTGTAGCGCTCGATGACCGATTCCATCATGTGGCGCGACACCGTGAGGATGGTGCCTTCGACGGGCTTTTCGACCGCGCGGTAAGCCATGTCGACCGCTGACTGGCAGGCCAGGCCGAGCAGTTCCGCCGTTAGCCGTTCCTCGTCCTTGAGCGCCTTGGCGACGCCCGACCAGATCTGCGACAGAATGACGCCGGAGTTGCCGCGCGCGCCCTTGATCGCGCCAGCGGCCAGGGCCGCGCTCATCTTGCCAACATGGTTTTCGCGGACGTTCTCAACTTCCCGGCACGCGCTCTGCATCGTCAGATACATGTTCGTGCCGGTGTCGCCATCCGGCACGGGAAATACATTCAGACGGTTCACCTGTTCGCGGTTTTGTTCCAACCACGCCAACCCGGAACCGAAAAGGTCTTTGATCAGCAACCCATCCACGATTAAGTTGTTGGTTGCCCGGAACGCTGCTCTTGTGTTCATGATTTCACCTTGCCTCACCCAGATTTCAGTAACGTAATAGTTGCTTAAGGTTGTTTGTCGAGCCTTGCAGTCCAAGGGTCGTTGTGATAGCATGACGGACTATTCGAGTCGGTTTTAGAGAGCGTGAGGCAATCTTATGGCGGTCTGTGCAGCCTGCGGTAAGAAACCCATGTTTGGGAATCAACGCAGCTTCTCCATGCGCGCTACTCGGCGCAAGTTTCTCCCGAACATCCAGCGCGTCACCGTGATGGAAAAGGGTGAGCCCGTTCGCAAGTATCTGTGTGCCAAGTGCATCAAGACGCTTGCGAAGGTCAGCGGGTAAAACAAAGAAGCCGGGTTACACCGGCTTTTTGTTTGCCAGAACTGACCGCAACTGCTGCATCCCCGTCGCGACGCTGTACCGCTCGGTAAATAGGGCGCTGCCCACAACCAGAACATCCGCCCCTGCCTCCACCACTGTGGCCGCCGTTTCCAGATTCACGCCTCCATCCACTTCCAGATCAATCGCTTGGCCTGTCGCGCTGATCATCGCCCGCAACTGCCGGATTTTGTTCAGCGTCCCCGTGATCAATTCCTGCCCCCCAAAACCGGGATTCACGGTCATGACCAGCACTGCATCCAGCAGCGGCAAGACCTCGCTCAGCAGCGCTGCGGGCGTATGTGGATTAATCGCCACGCCCACGTCACAACCGAGCGCCTTGATCGCGCGGATGGTTCGATCCAGATGCGGACAAGTCTCCCAGTGCACATTGATGCGCTTCGCGCCCGCTTTGGCAAAGGCTTCCAGCATGTGATCCGGTTCGACGATCATCAAGTGAACATCTAACGGAATGCTCGTCGCTCGATGCGCCGCTGCCGTCACCATTGGACCCATCGTAATGTTCGGCACGAAGCGGCCATCCATCACGTCAACATGAATCCAATCCGCACCAGCCGCCTCACACGCCTGCAACTGCTCACCCAGTCGGGTGAAGTCGGCGGCGAGGATAGATGGCGCGATACGGATACGCTCTTTCAGCACTGTTTTGTCCTTTTTCGACAAATACCATACGTCTATTTTAGACGATGCTCCAGCAATTTTCGATGGAGTTTCATTGAAAAAACCAACCAAAATTACAAAAGTTACGGATTCCCCCTCAGAATGCGGGGATAACACGCCTCATTGGAAGCCAAAAATGCCAAGAGCGCGGTGACCACAATCGAAGCTGTGGCCGCCGCGCTCTTGGCATTGGAATGCATTACGCGGCTGAACGGCGTGAATTGCGGATCAGCTTTTCGATTTCGACGGCGAACAGGATCACCGACGCGATGGCGACCGCGCCGAGCATTTCGGGCAGGCGGATCGGGAAGGTCTCGAAGATGCCCTGCATGAATGGCACATAGATCACCGCAAGCTGCAGCAGGAACGTCGAGAGCACAGCGTAGAACATGAAGCGGTTGCCGCTGAACCATGTGCGGAAGAACGATTTGCGGTCACCCGCGTGGATCGCCATGACGTGGAAGATTTGCCCCAATGCCAGCACGGTAAACGCAATGGTGCGCGGGATGCGTTCGGCTTCGCGAATGATCAGGTTGCCGCCTTCTTCCTCGGACGCGGTTTCGTCAACTTCAGTGAGCAGCGCGAGACGGGCATCGACGGTGAGTGCGTCCCAATCGGCGGGCACGATTTCTTCTTCGACCAACTCCACAACCTGTTCGCGAGATAGGTTTTCAATGCCGAGCGTGCTGCTGAACGGCGCGAGACCGTGGGCGGTATGCCCGTAGACGAATGCACCTAAGGTGAGCAGTGCCAGCAGTGCGGCGCGCCAGATGATTTTGACGCCGACGCCATCCGCGAAGATGCTTTCGTTAACGGGGCGGGGCGGGCGTTTCATGGTGCCCGCTTCCGTTGGTTCGAAACCGAGGGCGATAGCGGGCAGACCGTCGGTCACGAGGTTGACCCACAGAATTTGAATCGCCAGCAGCGGCACGGGCAGGCCGATGATGATGCCGACGAACATCACCAGAATTTCGCCCACGTTGGACGAGAGCAGGAACATCACGAACTTGCGAATATTGTTGTAGATCGTGCGACCCTCTTCGACGGCGGCAACAATCGACGCGAAGTTGTCGTCGGTCAGCACCATGTCCGCCGCGCCCTTGCTCACTTCCGTGCCGGTGATCCCCATCGCGATGCCGATGTTCGCCTGCTTCAGCGCGGGCGCATCGTTGACGCCGTCCCCGGTCATCGCAGCGATCTCACCTTGACTTTGCAGCGCCTTGACCAGACGCAGCTTGTGCTCCGGCGACACGCGGGCGAAGGCGCTGGTCGTCTTGAGCGCGCCGACGAGCTGATCGTCGCTCATCTGTTCGAGCTCAGCCCCCGTAATGGCCTTCTGCCCGGCCTGAATGATGCCGAGATCGCTGGCGATGGCTTCGGCGGTCAGCGCGTGGTCGCCCGTGATCATGATGGGACGGATGCCGGCTTCGCGGGCAGTGGCGACGGCAGCGCGCGCTTCGGGGCGGGCGGGGTCGAGGATACCGATTAAGCCGAGGAGCACCAGTTCGCGCTCAATCTCCGGCTTTACCTCGGCGGGCACGCTGTCGAGCGGGCGGTAGGCGACGCCAAGCACGCGCAACCCGCGCGAGGCCATCTCGTCGACCTGCGCCTGCCACTTCGCACGTCGTTCAGCGGTCAGCGGGCGGACGCCGTCGGGCATGTGCTCGGATGCCGCCCAGTCCACGAGACGATCCGGTGCGCCTTTGGTGATCGCCAGATACGGCGTTTGTGGGAACAGACCGTCATTCACTTTGATCTGGTGGATGGTGGTCATAGCCTTGCGTTCGCTGCTGAAGGGCAGTTCAGCGACGCGGGGCTTATCCTGTTCGAGATGTTCGCGCGTCCAGCCGACCTTGCGCGCGGCCACGACCAACGCGCCTTCCGTGGTGTCGCCAACGACTTCAGTTTTGCCTTCTTTGTTGGTTTCGAGATAGGCGTCGGTGGCGAGTGCCATCGCCTGCAAAAAGCGTCCAACCGGCGCATTCTGCGTGGGATCGAGCGGCTGATCATCGCCGCCGCCGTATTCGCCATGCATGGCGAAGAAACCGCCGTCCGGGTTGTAGCCGACACCGCTGACGCGCACGTCTTCATGACCGGGCAGGGCGAACAGCGTTGCGGTCATCTCGTTCTTGGTGAGCGTACCCGTTTTGTCGCTGCAGATCGTCGTCACCGAGCCAAGCGTCTCGACGGCGGGCAGGCGGCGAATGAGCGCGTGCCGCTTAACCATGCGCGCTGCACCAAGCGACAAGCTGATGGTGATGATGGCGGCTAAGCCTTCCGGCACTGCGGCAACGGCCAGACTGATCGAGGTGACGAGCATTTCTTGCAGCGGAATGCCACGCAGCAGCCCGGCGATGAACACGAGCACTACCACGACGATCGCGCCGCGTACGAGCATCACACTGAGGCTGTCGAGGCGCTTTTGCAGCGGTGTTTGCGTCTCTTCGACGTTCATGAGCAGCGTGGCGATTTTGCCTAACTGCGTTTTCAGCCCGGTCTCGGTGATAAGCAGTTCGCCGCGCCCATAAGTGACGGAGGTGCCCATGAAGGCCATATTTTTGCGGTCGCCAATGCCGACATTCTCTTCGGGGATGGCGTGTATCTGCTTGAAAGTGGCCTGCGATTCGCCCGTGAGCGCCGCCTCTTCGATTTGCAGGTTGGCGCTGACGATCAGGCGACCATCGGCGGGGATGCGGTCACCTTCCTGCAGCAGCACAATGTCACCGGGGACGATGTCCTCGGCGCTGAGCTGACCGACGTGCCCGCCACGGCGAACGCGCACATTGGGCACCTGCATTGCGCTGAGGGCTTGCAGGGCTTGCTCGGCGCGGTATTCCTGATAAGTGCCGAGCGCAGCGTTAGCAATCACGATGACGAGGATGACGATCACGTCTTCGAATTCGCCGACAATGCCGGAAATCACGGCGGCGATGATCAGGATGATCACCATGATGTTTTTAAACTGATTGATGAAAAGCGTGAACAAGCTCACGCTTTCGCCCGCCGGCAGAACATTCTTCCCATACTGTGCGATTCGCTGCGCTGCGTCCTCAGTGGTCAGCCCTTGGCGCGGGTCTGACTTCAGTTCAGCTAACGCTTGATCGACCTCAAGACGATAAAAGTCGGGCATCCAATTACTCCTGTCGATTGTGTGCGTTGGGGATAAAATTGCTAATCATCTTACATGTGCTCGCTTTACGCGACAACCACCACAAACTAGGGTGTGAGATTAATTGAAACTGATTCTCACGTATAATGCTAGCAGAGTGAGCAGAGGATGGGCGCTATGGCCTTACAGGCGCACACACGCATGACGGTCGAAGAATTTGATCGGTGGGTGGAACAGCCGGAGCAAGCGGACAAGCTGTTTGAGTATATTGGCGGGGAGATCGTCGAAGTGCCAGCGAATGCCCAAGCATCACAGTACTCCATGCGTTTCAACATGCGAGTTGGGTTATTTGTCGAAACACAGGACCTCGGCCATGTGACGGGTGAAGCGGGCGGCTACATGATCGATGGCGAACGCTATGCGCCCGATGTCGCCTTTGTGTCGACGGCGCGGCAGGCCGAGCTTGACGACCGGGGCTACAATCAGGTGCCGCCGGATCTTGCCGTTGAAGTCGATTATCCGACGACGCCGAAGAGCACCCGCGATTTGCAGATTAAGCTGTGGCATTATCATCAGGCAGGGACGGTCGTCTGGGTGGTTTACCCGGAAGACAAGACGGTCGTCGTGCATGTGGCTGGTCAAATGCCGCGCATTTTCAGCATCAATGATACGCTGGATGGCGGCACGGTGCTCCCCGGTTTCACGCTCGCCCTCAAGGACATCTTCCGCGAATAGAAAAGGGCGAACAACGTGTTCGCCCTTCCTAACGGTTCCGTCTTGACAGCTTACATGTACTGCTTCATGAGGTCTTCGAGCGCGCTCGCCGACGGGCGCAGTTGATCGCCCTGCATCTGCGACAGCGGGGTCGGCGCGAGGTTGAGCGTCTCGCCGATGGTCGGGCGCGGTTCTTCGTAGTAGATCAAACCGGTGACGAACAACTGCTCACGCTGCGCTTCTTCCAACTGGCGGATTGCTTCCATGCGGTTGCGCGGGTCGTGACCCCGTTCCAGCTTCTTCAGGCGGATGTAGGAGCCGTCGTGCATGCTGACTTCGATGGTTTCGCCTTCGGCGTAATCGTCGATCATGATCTCTTCGCGACCCTGCACGTAGCCGGACGGCGCAAAGTCAATTTCATGCAGCGCGATTTCGTGCTTCTTGCCGTATTCGTAGCTCTTGTTGCCCTTCGGGTCGTTGTTGAAGGTCACGCAGGGGCTGATGATGTCGATGATAGCGACACCCTTGTGCGCGAGCGCAGCCTTGATCAGCGTTTGCGCCTGCTTGGCGTCGCCGGAGAACGAACGCGCCACGAAGGTCGCGCCGCCGATGATCGCTTCGAGGCACAGGTCGATGGCGGGGAGCTGGTTCGTCCCGTAGTACTTGAGGAACTGACCTTCGTCCGAGGTGGCCGAGAACTGACCCTTGGTCAGGCCGTACACGCCGTTGTTCTCGATGATGTAGACCATCGGCACGTTGCGGCGGATCACATGTTTGAACTGCCCCATACCGATGCTGCCCGTGTCGCCGTCACCGCTGACCGCAATGGCGATCAGTTCATGGTTGGCGAGGGTCGCGCCCGTCGCCACTGAGGGCATACGACCGTGCACCGAGTTGAAACCGTGCGATCCCTTGAGGAAGTAGGCGGGTGTCTTGCTGGAGCAGCCGATGCCGCTGAACTTGGCAACCTTCCACATAGGCAGGTTCATGTCATACGCCGCGCTGATGATTTGATTCGAGATCGAATCGTGACCGCAGCCGGGGCACAGGGTGCTCTGTGCACCTTTATATTCTGATCTGTCGAGTCCGAGTGCGTTAGGCATTTAGCTGTTCTCCTTGATCCGGTCGTAAATCCACTGGGCGGTCATAGGCAGGGTATCGCCGCACGCGAGCGAGATCATGTGCGTCGAATCCTGAGCGATGTTCATGCGCAGAATCTGGTGCATCTGGCCGTCGAAGTTGTTCTCGATGACGTACACGCGCTTGTGCTGGAGCACGAAGTCGGTGACTTCATTGACCAGCGGCAGCGCGCGCACGCGCAGATAGTTGGTCTTGATGCCCTGTGCGGTGAGTGCGTCGCGCACTTCCTGCACAGCGGGGTCATTCGAGCCGTATGAGATCAGGCCGATGGCTTCGTCGGGGCTGTTGGGCGCGTCGATCACGGGCGCGGGCAGCAGTTTCTTAGCGGTTTCGAACTTTTTGCGGATGCGCTGGAGATTCTTGACCCAATCTTCGCCGCGTTCGCTGTAAACGGCCTTTTCGTTGTGGCCAGTGCCGCGGGTGAAGAACGCCGCGCGCGGGTGATCGGTGCCGGGGACGGTGCGGTAGCCGACGCCGTCATCGTCATAATCCTTGAAGCGGTACCATTCGCCGTGTTCCGCGAAGAATTCTTCCAGCGAAATCTTGTCGAGCGTCTTGCCGCGGTTGATCGGCTTATCCGGATATTCGAACGGGTCGCTCATCCACAGGTTCATGCCGAGGTCGAGGTCGCTCATGATGAACACGGGCGTCTGGATGGCTTCGGCGAGGTCAAATGACTGCCAGCCCATTTCGAAACATTCTTTCACGCTGCCGGGGAGCAGCACGATCTGCTGCGTATCGCCGTGGCTGAGGAAGTGCAGGAACAGCAGGTCGCCCTGGCTGGTGCGCGTCGGCAAACCCGTTGACGGGCCAGTGCGCGTCACATCCCATACCACAAACGGGATCTCGGCGAAGTAGGCCAGACCCGTGAATTCGGCCATCAAGCTGATGCCGGGGCCGCTGGTCGCGGTCATGGCGCGCGCGCCCGCCCAACCTGCGCCCGTCAGCATACCGATCGCCGCGAGTTCGTCTTCCGCCTGAATGACGCCGACCGTGCTCTTGCCGCTGACCGGGTCTTTGCGCAGTTCGAGATGATTCAGGATGTTATCGACCACGCTGGTGGACGGCGTGATCGGGTACCATGCCACGACAGTCACGCCGCCGAACAGGGAACCGAGCGCCGACGCTTCGTTGCCTTCGATGAGGATTTTGCCCGCAGTCGCGTTCATAGCTTCGAACGTGAACGGATCGGCCTTGACGAGATTGGCCTGCGACCACTTGTAGGCCAGCTCAATCACGTCGTAGTTCATCTGCGCGGGCTTCTTCTTGCCGTTGAACTGATCGAGCAGCGCCTGATAGGCGATGTCCATCGGAATGCCGAACAGGTGACAGACCGCGCCGACGTACACCATGTTGGTGATGCGTTCCTTGAAGTCGGTCGGAATGTCAACCTGCGACATGATTTCCTTGATCGGTACTTCGTAGTAGGTGACATCGGTGCGCGACTGACCCCATTTCCAGTCTTTGGGGAGAATCACCACGCCGCCGGACGGCAGGTTCGCAATATCTTCGGCTGCCGTATCCTGATTGAAGGCCACGGCAATTTCGGTCGTGGCGCGGCGCGCGATATAGCCGTCTTTGCTGGCGCGGATGGTATACCACGTCGGCAGACCCTTGATGTTCGAGGGGAACAGGTTCTTCCCGCTGACCGGGATACCCATGCGGAACAGCGAACGAATGATCACGAGGTTGGACGTTTGACTGCCCGAACCATTCTTGGTCGCCACTGACAGCGCGAAGTCGTTGACGACGGAACGCTGCTGAGTGGACTCTGCATTGGGGTGAATATCAATTGCCATGCGTGGCTGACTCCTGCTTAAGTCTTCATCGACAAATTACGTGGACGCGCCGTTCACCGTCCGATTAAGGTCTTGCATTCGTGGTTGGTAATGAATCAAGTCGAGATGTTCTACAAAGAGTGTTTTGGCGATGTCGTGTTTACCTTCCTCGATGGCCTGCAAAATGCGCGCGTGATAATCCCAGACCTGCTGCAGGTAGCTGTAATCCGCGTAGCGGTTGAGTTCCACGGCTTCATAGGCGTCCCAGTACGCTTCGAGCACGCCCATGACGAAGGGGTTGCCCAGCCGCCGAAAGACGGTCAAGTGGAACGTCCGGTGTTCGTCATTGGGGATGCGGATCGGTTGACCGTTGAGCTTGGCATTGGCGTCAGCGACGCAGCGCCGCATGAGGGCGACGTCTTCGGTGGTGAGCGTGGCGCACGCCTCATTCCAGAAGCCGATCTCGATCTGTTGGCGGACCAGATTGAACAGTTCGAAATTATGCTGATCCTGCGCGAGTGCGAAGAACAGGCTGAGCCGGACGGCCGGTGTGAAGCTGTAGGCTTTCATCCGCATGCCCGTTTTCGAGCGCACTTCGACCAGACCGAGCGCCCGCGCCACTTCGAGCTGTTCGCGCACTTTGCTCACGCCAACGCCGAGATGTTCCTCGTCTTGCAGCTCGTTGATGGTGGGCAGCCGCTGACCAGCCTGAAAATTCTCCCTGATGATGTAATCCAGCAGTTCTGAATCAAGGTCTATTTGAGGCATTCAGGGGGTATTCCTCTGATGAATCACATGAATGAGGTTAATCAGAGTATAGCAGACCTACCAAGGTTTGTCTACTAGGGTTTGGATAGTTTTAACAAGGATTCAGCGTGAAAAAATCGTGAATTCAGCGGGTAAACATGGGAGAAAGCGACAAAATGAGACCGGGGCGCAGTTGACTGCGCCCCGGCTAATCTTAGTAGGGTAGGGTGATGAGGGTGTCTTTCACCTGCGCGAAGATTGAGTCGAGGTCGTCATCGCGGCGGATGAAGTCGAGATTATCCATGTCGATGGTTAGCACGGGGCAGGCCGTCCAGTCTTCGATCCACGCGTCGTACAGGCGGTTAAGCTGATCGAGGTACTCCGGCGCGATATTGAGCTCGTACTCGTTGCCGCGCTTGGCGATATGAGCTTGCAGCGTCGGCGTGCTGGCGCGCAGATAGACGATCAGGTCGGGCGGGGGCAGGAAGCTGCTCACCGCGCGGTAGAGACGGCGATAGGCGTCGTAGTCGCGGTCGGTCATGCGGCCTTGTTCGTAGAGGTTGCGCGCGAAGATTTCGGCGTCCTCGTAGACGGTACGATCCTGCACCACGCTGGCGCGGTGATCGATGAGCAGGCGGTGATGTTCCAACCGCTTGCCGAGATAAAAGACCTGCGAATGAAAGCTCCACGTGCGCATATCAGCGTAGAAATCGGCGAGGTAAGGGTTTTCCGCGGCGGCTTCATAGAAGGGTTCCCAGCCGAACGCGCGCGAGAGCAGACGGGTGAGCGTCGATTTGCCCACGCCAATGTTCCCGGCGACCGCGATAAAAGTTTTTTGCGTTGTGTAATCCATCGTGCTTTCCAACGACTATGAAATTCTCGTTTCTGTTTATAGCACAGGCTTAACGTTTTCGCTGATGAAAAGGGATAAGACTTCGTGGAGAATTCATAGAATTTTTGTTTCGATTTGGTTTGTCCATTGAGGGGTTGAATTGCGGTTTCGCTCAGCGTCTGGTAGCGAAGCCGACCAGCAGATCGTGCGCCTAGACTTGCAAAGTGGTGTGTTAGCCGCAGATGTTCCAACAAAAAAGGGCATGGCAGCAATGCCATGCCCTTTTTTACCGATCAGGAGATTACATGCCCGTTTCGATGCGGACGACGCCGCCGGTCATGCCGGGCGCAAAGGCGATGGTGCCGAAGCTCACGTAGAGCGCGCCATCAGGACCCTTGGCGATGCCGAAGGGAGCCAGCAGGCCTTCGGCGACGGGTGTAACGCCATCGGCGCTGACCATAACCACGCTGCCGGGGCCGGGGCCTTGTTCGCCGAAGACCACGAGCTGCACGGCGTACAGCGTATCACCATCGAGCAGGATGTCTGAGACCGCGTTCAGGCCGCTGAAGGTTTCGACCAATTCGCCGTTCGCCCAGTGTTCAATCTTGGCCGCGCCGGGGGCGAGACCTTCGCCGAGGAAGCCAACGTACACGCTGTCATCGGCAGCAACTTCGACCGAAGTCGGGACGTCATTGCCCCACGTGGCGACCGTCGCCAGACCCGCTTCTTCTGTCCACGAGAGCAAACAGTTGCAGCCCGCGTCGGCGATTAGCATGGTGCCATCCGAAAGCCACGCGATGTCGGAGACATTCGTGTCGTAGCCGCGACCGTCGGGATCGTTGGCCGCTTCGTACTGGTTCAAATTAATGGTGCGGATCGTGTGCATGGTGGCCATGTCAATCTCGGAGATAGTGTCCATCCACGGATGACCCGCATTGGTTGGGCCGCCGCCGCTCTGCAGCACCCACAGCGAATCGCCGTTGGGGATGGCGCGATACAGGCCGGTCGTTTCGCTCGGCGCGGCGTAGCTCGGGAAGCCGGGGATGAGCGGCGTGGCCGTGCCATCGGCGGCGACCGACAAGACGACGCCCGTCATGCCCATCGACATGTCGACGACGCTGCCATCTGGGCTGGGAACGCTGGTGGTGAAGTCGCCACCGCGACCGGCGACCGCGACGAGCAGGTTGCCGTTCGCATCAAAGGCGACGCCGCGCGGCGCGCTCAACTCACCGACGACGAGATCGCCGGGGAGCGGCGGCATACCCATGTCGGGTGGTGCGGCCTCCGGTGTTGCATCCTGCGCCTGAACCGCGAAACCGATTGAACTGAGTGCGAAGAGGGCAGCAATGATGACATAGCGCAACTGACGAGTCTTCGTGAAACTCTTCATGAAGCTGTACCCCTTTTTTGGTTGAGAGAAATTTCTGAAAAGACATATATGAGCATACGGTACATTTGGGCTAGGTAAATCCGACTTTTTGCTGAATTTGGCAGGCCGTTTGGTCAGGTGAATCTCGGCATACGCTTCATGAGGCCAACGGGCAGCGGAGACGTTTTGTGGAATTTTGGTGACGCTGATGTACCATAAAGTCTAACGATCTGGCTTGCGCAAGGCGAGTAAACTAGAGCTAGCGTCTGCGAACTACGCATAAGGTTGGGGTATGGGACAGGATTTATTGCAAGAGGGGATCACCGCGTTTCAGGCCGGGGATCGCGCCAAAGCCCGTGAACTGTTTATGCTCGTGGCAGAAATCGACTCGAAGAACGAACGGGCGTGGTACTATCTCGCGGTGCTCGAACCGGATACGGCGCTGCGGCGGCAGTATTTAGAGCGTGTACTCACCATCAACCCGAAGAACGAAAAAGCACGCGAAGTGCTGGATCGGCTGAAGGCGCGGGAACCCGCCGTCGCCGAACCCGTGCCGACCGCGTTTGGCGCAGCACCCGCGCCGCGCCCGCAAGCGAGCAGCGAGCAGCCGCGCAGCAGTCGCATTCGTTCGCTGCATGCTCAGGATGATGCGCCCGGCGCAGTGCATGGGACCGGGTTCGCGCTGCCGTTCAATATTCCCGGCGCGCCGCTGCGCGTGAGTCCACAAAAGGTGGCGCGGGATGGCATCGGCTTGCTGCGCACGGGTTTTCAAACGTTTGGACGCGCAGCGGGCGTGACCCTGTTCACGGGTGAACTTGGCAAGGCGACGTGGTGGCGCTTCTGGCTGCTGTCGGTCGTCGTGGCGGTAATCGTTGCGCTGCTGGGGTTTGCCACGTCGATTGTGATCGTGCTGCGCTTCCCGCAGGCGGTGAGCAGCATCTTCAAAATCCTGCTCACGCCGCTGCTGACGATCCCGATCATCCTCGGCATGGAATACGCGGGCGTGTATGCGTCACACCGCTGGGCCATGACCAAGAACGGCGGTGGATCGCTGGTACGCCATGCCTACGGCGTCGCGCTGCGCTGGCTGCCGCTCGTCGTCGTGTATGCGGTGATCAATTTTGTGCTGTTCCTGCTGGGCGCATCGGTGACCGTGGCGCTGTTCATTCTCATGGCGCTGATCGCCGTCGTGCAGCTCGCCAGCACCATGGATAAAGTGCATATGTTCTACGACCCGCAGCAAAAATGGTTTACCGCGGGCATCATGTTCGCAGGGGCAGTTATCACGGGCGTGATCATCGCGATCTTGATCGGCTCGCTGATCTTCACGGGCACGATCCCGTACATGATCGGCTAACGCGCGAGCGTCGCCAGTCTTTCGGCGGCCTGTTGGAGCATGCCGTCGGACTTGCAGAACGCGAAGCGCGCCTGCGTGCTCGCCATGTGCGCGTGTTCCGTGCTGTAGAAGAAGGTCGGCGGGATGCAGGCGACGCCGACTTCCGACGTGAGGTAGCGGGCGAATTCGAGATCGTCCCCGTCGAACACGTCGGAGAAATCCGCCATGACGAAGTACGTGCCTTCGGGTGTGCGCGCCTTCAAGCCCGCGCCTTTGAGCGCTGACATCATCAGGTCGCGCTTGGCGGCGTACATCGTCTGAAATTCCTCGAAGTATGTCCCCGGCAGGCTGAGCGCATACGCCGCCGCGATCTGCCCCGGGTGATTGGCCGCAAACGTGATGAACTGGTGCGCCTGATTCACGCCTTTGATGAGTTCAGGCGCGCCATACACCCAGCCGATCTTCCAGCCCGTCACACTGAACGTTTTGCCCAAGCTGCTGACCGTCACCGTGCGCTCGAACATGTCCGGGAGGCTCGCAATCGGGATGTGCTGCGCCGAATCGAAGATCAGGTGCTCGTAGACCTCATCGGAGATCACCGTCACGTCGTGTTCCTTGCACAGATCAGCGATGAACGTGAGTTCTTCGCGGGTGAACACGCGCCCGGTCGGGTTCTGCGGCGTGTTGAGGATGATCGCGCGGGTTTTGCTGTTGAAGGCCGCCTTAAGTTCGTCCGGGTCGAGCGTCCAGGTCGGCGGATGCAGGGGCACATAGATCGGCGTTGCGCCCGCCATGACGAGATTCGGCACGTAGCTGTCGAAGTACGGCTCGATGAGGATGACTTCGTCGCCCCGGTCGATCAAACCCATGACCGACGAGAAAACGGCTTCTGTCGCGCCCGCCGTTACGACGACGCCCGCGTTTGGGTCGACGGGGAGGTTGTAGAAGCGCTGGGCATGCGCAGCGATCGCCTGGCGCAGCGGAACTGCGCCCAAGCCCGGCGCATACTGGTTGTTGACCGCGCCATTCTGCAGTGCCTTCATGGCCGCTTCGATCACATCCGCCGGGCCGTCGAAATCCGGGCGGCCTTGTCCCAGGTTGATCGCGTTGTGCTGCAAGGCGAGCTGATTGATCTCGGTGAAAATCGTCGTGCCGAACGGGGCAACGCGGTTGGACATGGTTGGCATGGGAAGTGCTCCGGATTTAGCGGCTGTCGCGGAGTTGCAGACGAGCCTGAGTTGCGAGTTGGTCTACCCGTTCATTGTACGGATTCCCGGCGTGACCGCGAGTCCATTTCCAGTGAATGGTATGAATCTGCGTGAGTTCGTACAGCCGCTGCCACAAATCCTGATTCAGCACCGGTTTCTTGTCGGCAGTGAGCCAGCCATTGCGCTGCCATTTGGTGATCCATTCGCTGATGCCTTTTTTGACATACTGCGAATCGGTGAAGAAATCGACCTCGCACGGGCGGGTCAGCGCGTTGAGCGCTTCGATGGCCGCCATAAGTTCCATGCGGTTGTTAGTCGTGGATCGTTCGCCACCGCTGATCTCGCGCTGATGCTCACCGTAGATCAGGAGTGCCGCCCACCCGCCGGGGCCGGGATTCGGCTTACTGCCGCCGTCGCTGTAAATGATGACTGTATCTGCCAATTGATTCCTCAAATTACCATGAGCTAGACCTGAGTAACAAGGCCTGCCGGTCGCTCCGTAGCACAGCGTGAAGTTGTTTTAGAAGCAGCGGACGCAATGATGCAATTTAACTTATGAAGGCGGAGATCCCGGACGTAGGGGAGGTGCCCCTCCCCCCCCCCCCCCGTCCGCATCATTGCGTCCCTACACCAGCACGACCTCTCGTAGGGACGCGATCTATCGCGTCCGCAAAGTTCCCAAGTCGACCGATACCCGGTTTTCACGGTATTCCGCGCACTGACCCGTATGCCTTGACCCTACAAAAGAGATGTACTCGTGAAAGTCAACTGTGACGTTAGCTTAACGCATCGCGGCGTCAAAAGAAAACGGACGCGCCGCAGCGCGTCCAGATAAGTGCCTAATTCCCCTCTCCCAACGGAAAGGGGCAGATGTGAGGCAGATTTACAGCATCTTGCGCAGAACGGTCTGCAGGATGCCGCCGTTGCGGTAGTACTCGACTTCGACGGGTGTGTCAATGCGGGCAATGGCCTGGAAGGTCTTGACCGTGCCATCATCCGACCGGGCGATGACGGTCAGCTCCGACTTCGGCTGCACGCTGTCATCGATGCCGACGATTTCGAAGGTTTCGCGCCCGTTCAAGCCGAGCGTTTCGGCGCTTTCGCCGTCCTTGAACTGGAGCGGCAGCACGCCCATCATCACCAGATTGCTGCGGTGAATGCGTTCGTACGAGCGGGCAATGACCGCCTTGACACCGAGCAGTGAGGTGCCCTTGGCGGCCCAGTCACGGCTGGAACCCGTGCCGTATTCCAGACCGGCGATGACGACAAGCGAGGTGCCATCGGCGATGTACTTCTGCGACGCATCGTAGATCGGCATGACTTCACTCGTTGGCAGGTACATGGTGATGCCGCCTTCGGTGCCGGGGACGAGCTGGTTGCGCAGGCGGATGTTGGCGAACGTGCCGCGGATCATGATCTCGTGGTTGCCACGACGCGCGCCGTAGACGTTGAAGTCCGCCTTCTGGATGCCGCGTTCCTGCAGATACTTACCCGCCGGACTGTTGAGGGCGATATCGCCTGCCGGGGAGATGTGATCGGTCGTGATCGAGTCGCCGAGCAGCGCCAGCACGCGCGCCCCCTTGATCGGCTTGATCGGGGAAGACTGCGGCGCAAAGTCCATGAAGAAGGGCGGCTCTTGAATGTAGGTACTGGTGCTATCCCACGTGAACACGTCACCCGTCGCGCTGGGAATGTCATTCCACATCGTGTTGCCGTTGTAGACATTGCCATACTGCTTAAGGAACATCTCCGGCGTGATGGCCGTCTGCATAACTTCGAGGACTTCCTGGTTTGTCGGCCAGATATCCTTGAGATAGACGGCCTCGCCATCCTTGCCGACGCCAATCGGTTCGGTCGCGAGGTCAATATCGACGGTTCCTGCCAAGGCATAGGCCACGACCAGCGGCGGCGACGCCAGATAATTCGCCTTGATGAACGGATTGATGCGGCCTTCAAAGTTGCGGTTGCCGCTCAATACGGCAGCGGCGACGAGATTACCTTCCACAACCGCATCCGACACCTTTTGCGGCAGGGGGCCGCTGTTGCCGATACAGGTGGTGCAGCCGTAGCCGACTGTGTGGAAGCCGAGCGCCTGCAAATAGGGTGTCAGACCGGCCTTGTCATAATATTCGGTGACGACGCGCGAACCGGGAGCGAGGCTCGTCTTGACGTATGGCTTGCTCGCCAGACCCTTTTCGACCGCCTTCTTCGCCAGCAGACCGGCCGTGAGCATGACCATCGGGTTGCTGGTGTTGGTGCAGCTTGTGATCGCCGCGATCACGACCGCGCCGTGCCCAATATCGGCGCTGTGGCCGTTATCGGCAATGTGCGCGCGGTTGCTGAGCGCGGATTGATCGAGCGCAAAGCCGCGCTGATCAATCGGCGTGGTGAGCGCCTTCTCAAAGGCCGACTTCATATCCTTGAGCAGCACGCGATCCTGCGGGCGCTTGGGGCCGGCCATGCTGGGCTGCACATCGTCGAGGGTGAGTTCGAGCATGTCGGTGTATTCGGCCTGATTGTGGAACGTGCGGTACAAGCCCTGTTCCTTGGCGTAGCGTTCGACCAACTGCACCTGCGCTTCGGGACGACCCGTGCGGCGCAGATAGTCAAGCGTTTCATCGTCAATCGGGAAGAAGCCCATCGTCGCGCCGTATTCGGGCGCCATGTTGGCGATGGTGGCGCGGTCGGGCAGGGTGAGCATCGAGCAGCCGGGGCCGAAGAATTCGACGAACTTGTCGACCACGCCGCGCTTGCGCAGCATCTGGGTGATGGTCAGCACGAGGTCGGTCGCGGTCGCGCCTTCCGGCAGACAGCCGTTCAGCTTGAAGCCGACGACCTGCGGCATGAGCATGTAGATTGGCTGGCCGAGCATCGCGGCTTCGGCTTCGATGCCGCCCACGCCCCAACCAAGCACGCCAAGGCCGTTGATCATCGTGGTGTGGCTGTCCGTGCCGACGAGTGTGTCGGGGAAGGCGGTCAGCGCGCCCGCGTCGTCACGCAGATGCACGACCTTCGCCAGATATTCGATGTTGACCTGATGCACGATCCCGGTCGCCGGGGGCACGACTTTCAGACTCTCGAAGGCTTTCTGACCCCAATGCAGGAATTCATAGCGTTCACGGTTGCGTTCGAACTCGTACTGCGCGTTGAGCATAATCGCATCGGTCGAACCGAAGCGGTCGACCTGCACCGAGTGGTCGATGACGAGATCGACCGGGACAATCGGGTTGATCTTGCGCGGGTTCGCGCCGACGCGGGCCACCGCGCTGCGCAGGGACGCGAGATCGACGACGGTCGCCACGCCGGTGAAGTCCTGCAAAATCACGCGCGAGGGCTTGAACGGAATTTCGATGGCCTGCGTTGAGTTGGCGCTCCAACTGGCCAGCGCCGCGACATTGTCTTCGCTCACTTCGAAGTTGTCGAGGTTGCGGAGCGCATTTTCCAGCAGAATCTTGATGCTGTACGGCAGCTTGTCAACATGGCCGATGCCGCGCTTCGCCAGTTCGCTCAACCGATAGATAACGGCCTCACCGCTTCCGGTGTTAAATGTGCCGCGTGAACCAAAAGTATCAACACGTTGTGCCATTGGATATGTCCTTGGGGTGAACTTATGATCTCATTGTAGCGAATAAGGGGGCTTAAAATCCAATTGAACCTCGTTATCCGCCTGATTGACCGTTTCTATTCAATGTGCTGCAGAACATCCGCCAACGCCCGCACGTTCTCGACTTGGACCACGCCCTGCGCGCGCGCCGCGCTCCCGACGTGATACTCCGGCGCGCCGGTGATGCGTACCAGTTCCGGTAAGTTGGCCAGCGTGACACCGCCAGCGCAGGCGAACGTAAACTGATCGCCGAACTGCCGCACCCATCTGCCCATCTGTTCGCGCCCCTGCCAGATATCCGGCGCGCCGCCTGAACACAACAGTCGTTCGGCCTGACCACGGAGCGCGAGAATCCCCTGCGTCGGATTGACTGCCTCATCCAAGGCTCGATGAAACGTGAGGCGCAATCCGCCCGCCGCCGTTTTGACCTGCTGCACGAGGGCCGCATCGACTTCGCGATTGGAGGTCAGCGCCCCGAAAACGATGCTGGTCACGCCGATGCTTGTCGCCGCTTCGGCCTGCTGCAAGATCAGGTCGATGTCGTGCGGCGAATAGTAAAAGCTCTCCGCGTGTGGGCGCACCATCATATTGATGTCAATCGTCACGGCGTCGCGGATGGCACGCACGACCTCCAGCGGCGGCGTCAGCCCACCGGCCGCCAGGTCGACGCACACTTCGACGCTGTGCGCGCCGCCGGTCTGCGCGGCGACCGCCTCGGCTAGGTTGGTCGCAATCACTTCAAGTCGATACATCACAGCTCTTTCTGTTCCAACATGGGGGCTAGGATACCCCACTATTTGGCAACCCGACGAGGTTGTCTTTTGCGACATGCGTTGTAGACTTAAGCGTCTAATTCTTATGATTGAGGCTGATATGACGCAGGGAAATAATCCGAAGAACAAGAACCCTAAGCAGGGCGGTGGCTCTGGGAACAAGGCAACTGAGCAAAAGCGGTCGACGACCAATGTCGAACGCACCTTTACATCCAAGTCGCGTGTGCGCAAAACGCAGAGCGAGGGCAGCGCCGAACCCGAACGCCGCAGCACGGGCGGCGGCGGTGGTTCGCGCGCGGTGGAACGTAAGCAGGAGCGCGAACAGGAACGTCAGCGGCGGCGTTTGACGATCGGCGGGATTGTGATCGGTGGCATCGTGCTGCTGGTGGTGTTCGCGCTGCTGGTCACGAGCATCCCGGCGGATGCGCCTGTGCCGGAAAACGCGGTCGCGCGCTACGCCGACATCGAGCAGGGGCAGACGCAGGAAGGCTACCCCGTGCTCGGCGACCCGAATTCGCCCGTGCGGGTGAGCGTGTATTCCAGCTTTGACTGCACGCACTGTCGCGAATTCCACGAAGGCTACCAGCAGGCACTGGTTGAGCGCGTGAAGGCAGGCAGCATGGCGCTGATCTTCGTGCCGCTCTATGGCACGGGCAGTGTCACCAATGGCGAAGGCGCGGCACGCGCATCTATGTGCGCGCTCCAACAGGACAAGTTCTGGGCGTTCCAGGATGCGTTGTTCAATTGGCAGGGGCTGTATGTGAATCAGGCGTTCACGGCGAATCGCTTGCAGTCGGGCGCGGGCGCGCTCAACATCGATCTGCGCAACGGCTGCATCAGCAGTGCTGAAACGTCGCAGGTGTTGGCGACGGCCCGGACGGCGGCGGCTGGTCTGCTCAATTTCTCCGGGACGCCGACCATCACCATCAACGGCGTGGTGCCGACGGACCCCGAAGGCGCGGTTGTCACGGATCGGGATGCGTTGATCGCCGCGATTGATGCCGAAATTGCCCGCTTGGGCACGGGCGGTGCGGAAGCGACTCCGGAAGCAACTGCCGAAGCAACGCCCGCCGTCGAGGCTACCGAGCCCGCGGTCGCGGTGACGCCGGAAGCGACACCTGAGGCAGTCGCTGAACCGACGGCGGAAGTCACCCCGGCGAGCTAGATCCATATCCCGTTTCGCTTTGCTCAACCGTCCCTCTCCCCAAGGAGAGGGACGGTGAGGGTGCTCTACGATTTCGCCAGCATCGAGCCGAGCTTTTTGCCGCCGAGCAGATGCAGATGCAGATGAAACACTTCCTGCCCGCCATCGCCCTTGCAGTTGATGATCAGGCGGTAGCCGCTCTCCGCAATGCCCAGTTTCCGCGCGACTTCCTTCGCCACCACAAACAGATGACCGAGCGTCGCCTCGTCTTCCGGCGAGACGTCGTCAACCGTGGCGATCTCCTTGTTGGGGATGATCAGAATATGCACGGGCGCCAGCGGGTGAATGTCTTTGAAGGCCGTCACGCGCTCATCCTGGTAGACAATATCCGCCGGGATCTCCCCCGCGACGATTTTTGAGAAAATGGTCGGCATGCTGTCTCCTGAGAGTAGTTAATAGTCAAAAGTCGAAAGCTAAAAGTGAAAAGCTCTTGACTTGTTACTCGTCACTTTTAACTTTCAACTGTTTTTACATCGCCAAGCCGCCATCGACCGTCAGGATGTGCCCGGTGATGTACGACGCTTCGTCCGAGGCGAGGAAAGCCGTAGCCGACGCCACATCTTCAACCGTGCCCCAGCGCCCGAGCGGAATGTTCTCGTTGAGCTTCTTGGCGATATCTTCGGGTAGGTTGGCCGTCAGGTCGGTGAGGACGAAACCGGGCGCGACCGCATTGACGGTGATGCCGCGCGGTGCGACTTCACGGGCGAGCGCCTTGGTCAAGCCGATGATGCCCGCTTTGCTGGCGCTGTAGTTGGTCTGACCGGCGTTGCCCATGATGCCACTGATGCTCGTGATGTTAATCACGCGGCCATAGCGCTTCCGCATCATCGAACGGACGGCGGCTTTGGAGACGAGCCACGTGCTGCGCAGATTCGTCTGGATGACAGTGTCAAAGTCGTCTGCGCCCATCAGCATGATGACGTTGTCGCGCGTCGTCCCGGCGTTGTTGACGAGGATATCCAGCTTGCCATAGGTATCGATAGTCGTCTTGATCAGGCGATTGGCATCGTCTTCGAGGCTGACATCGGCTTGCACGGCGAGCGCCTGGCCGCCGTTCGCCGTGATCGCCTCGACGACTTCGTTGGCCGCGTCCGCGTTCTTCTGGTAGTTGACGACGACGGTCGCCCCGCGCTTCGCCAGTTCCAGCGCAATCGCCTTGCCGATGCCGCGACTGCCGCCCGTCACCACCGCGATCTTATCCGTCAATTGGGTCATGAAGTTTGATCTCCTTTGCACAGCAGCCTGAGAGCTGTTAGCAGTTAGCCGTTAGCAAAAACAAAAACACCAGCGGGTCTAGAACAGCACGAATCATTCGCTTCTGGATAAGCGTTAGTTGTAGGGGCAAGGCATGCCTTGCCCCTACACAGAAAAGATTACCTCGCCTGCCCAGTTTCCCCTAAAGGACTAACCGCTATCCGCCGATCCAGCCGACGAGGTGAATATTCCCGCGCAGCGCCCCGGTGATGTTGCTCGCGCCGAAGCCGTTCGAGTTGGCGATATACACGTCCATACGCCCGTCAATGTTCGGGTTCACGCCGGTGAAGCTGATCCAGCGGCCATCCGGCGAGAAGGCGGGTTCGCACATGCTCGGCGGGGGGCTGCCGCTCGCGATGTTGTTCAGATTGGAGTCGTAGACGATGACGCCATACGGGCAGTCGGAGCCGATGCCGCCGATGGCGATGCGCGTGCCATCCGGCGACCACGCGGCGGACATGCCGTAGCGCGTGAAGATCAAGTCGCGGATGCGCCCGATCTCGTCGCCGCCGACCCCCGCCAACACGATTTCAGTGCTGGTGCTCCCCGCCGCCTGATAGATCACCTGTTGGCCAGTTGGCGACCATGATTCAGCCAGCTTGAGCGGATCTGTACCATTCAGCAGTTGGCGCGAATCGCCGCTCACGATGTCGGTAATCCAGAGTGAGCGTTCCGGGTCACCGAACAGCGGATCACCCGCGGCATACACGACCTGCCGCGGATTTAGCCAGCGCGGCGGTTCGCTCACCCACACGTCGGAGACCTGCCGTACCTGCCGCGTCGCGACTTCCATGACGAAGACGTTGCCGCCCGTGGGTGTATCGGTCGAGCCGTCACAGGTGCCCGGTTCACCGGGAATCCAGCTGGGGCAGCGCAGGCGATCCGACACGAACAGCAAATACTGGCCGTCCGGTGACCACGACGGGAAGAAGTCATATGAACCGTGATTGGTGATGTTGGTTGGATTAGTGCCGTCATGGCGCACGGTAAAGATGTCGAGGTCATAGCCCGTCGAGAGCACGACGGCGAGCTGCTCGCCATCCGGCGACCACACGGGTTCGCTGTAAATGCCGCGCTGGGTCAGCGTGTCGAGGGGCAGGATGCGCCCGGTGATGCCGATTTCAAGATCAACGAGATACAGCCCGGAGACGGCGGGATTCGTGCTTGGGCGCATGTAGGCGATGGAACTGCCGTTCCGAGAGATGAACACGTCCGTCCCCGTTGACGCTTCGAACTGCAAGATCGGGATGCGACCATTCGGCGCAGTTGGCGAGACGTAATAGAGCACCTCGACATCATTGCCGGGCTGCGGCGTGCGCGCATCGCCGACCGTATCGCGGTTGTTGGTGTTCAGATAGGCGAGCATGGGCGAAGCGAGCAGGCTGAGGATGTTATCCGGCGCGTCGATGAAATTGGTGTTGTCGTAGTAGGTGAACGTCGCTACCAGCCCCGGCGTATTGGACGGCGTCGGCGTGATCGTAAAAGTCGGCGTGAGCGAGGGCGTGAGCGTCGCGGTCGGGGTCAGGGTGGGCGTCGGGGTGTCGGTCGGTTGGGGTGTCGGCGACGGCGTGAGCGTCAGCGTGGGGATGTCCGTCGGCGTCGCGGTGGGAGTCACGGTCGGCGCGGCGGTCATATTGCACGCCGCGCTGATCAAAGCGATCAGCACCAGCGCGGCACGCACACGATTGTACAAGCGTAAAGGCATATGCAACGTCCTGCGTCGAGTAAACGAGCGGATAGCATAGCAACGAACGCCGCTGACGGATAGGGGGATCAACTCGACGATCCCCCTACGCCGCCTAGAATGTGACCGGAGGGCAATCCGCTGGACAGATTGAATTGTTCTCGGTAAAGCCGCAAATCGAGTCGCCGCAGATGTCCACAACGGTGACGGTGGTTGAATACATTTCGACGGTGTCATCGGGACGATAGACGTACATCACGAGCGTGCTCGTCACTTGAAATGAACAATCGGTGACCGAGCCCTGCGCCGCGACCGAATTCTGGCCAATCATGATGCTGGTCACCGCTCCAGTCACGTTCCAGGCGACGGTCGTACACTGCCCAAGGTTGATCGTGCTGGGCGTCGCGTAGAAGGTGGCGCCGGGCACGACGGTCGGTGGGACGCGCGTCGGCACCATGATAGGTACGACCAGCACATCACCGGCGCGAATCACGTTGGGATCGGCAATGCAGTTGGCGACCTGCAGCTCGGGGAAACTGACGCCAGCTCGCCGGGCGATGTCCGCCAGCGTGTCGCCGGACTGCACGGTGTAGCGCTGCGTCCAGTCGGGGCGCGGCAGGCAGAGCACCGGGGTCACGGTCGGCGTGGAGAGACCCGGTACGGGTGGCGCGGGCGGCAGCGGTACGGGGTCGTCGAGTAGCGAGACGGGCAGGTAAGGCAGGAGCGCCGGATCATAAGGCTGCGTCTCCGAAGGCGTGTCGTTGACTATCCACTCGTCGTCAATGGGCAGGGTGATCTGATCGCCTTGCAGCACGACACGTACCTGATCAAAGGCGCTGACAACCGCCGCACCTTCCAACGTGGCGAGGATTAGCTCGTTCTCGGTGGTCGCGGTGATGTACACGGTCGAGCCAAGTATGACTTCTGCGCCGTTGAGCGCCATTTCGACCTGCGTGCCGTTCGGCGATTGGATCAGCAGGCCGGAGGGGGCTTGTTCACATTCCAGCCCCTGCGTGATATTCGTCTCGACTTTGACGAGCTGCATATCCGGCGTCGGGTTTTCGAGCGTGGCATCGCCAAAGAGCAGGAAGGTCACATTCTGGCCGGGGAGGTTATCGGGCAGATTGGCCTGCGCTTTGAGCAAGGCGATACCCCATTGGTTGGTGTCGTTTTGGAAGGGTGTGGTGCTGATGCGCTGGATCGCACCTAGATCGACCACATCGCCAGCATTGGCAAACACGAGGCTTTGATCCGGCTGAAACTCCACGTCGATGAGTTGGTTGCCGTAGCAGGCCTGATTACGCGCTAATCCATCGCAGGCTGTGCCGACGGTCTGCACGGCCCGTTCGACAAGCGTAGTACACTGCGCCGGATCAGTTTGCGCGACGGGTAAACTGACAGCCGGTAAGGCCACCAGCCCGATGATCAACATGAGCAGCACCATACGGAACAGCCGCATTCGTCTCCCCTTTGGCTTAGAGCACGCTGAGTTACGTCACTATATCTGACTTTAAAATATAGTACGAACCGCGTTTTTCGCCCATTTTCCGGAGAATATCTTTTGTAACTAAGTCGGCGAGGTCGCGGCGGATCGTTTCGGGGTGGACGTCGGGGCACAAACCCTGCAAATCACTGTTCGTGATGCGGGTCGTGCCGGGGGCATGCAGGTAGATCAGGGCGGCTTCCTGCCGGGGGTTGATCGCCAGGCCCTGATAGGTGCCGTCGAAGCGGGGCTGGGTATCGTGCGGGCTTTCGGGCGGGGGTGGGGGTTCAATCATCTGGTTGAACAGCATGACGCGGAAACCGCCCGCCGTTTCGGCGAATTCCGGGTCGCGCAGGCGGACTTCCCGCATCAGGGCAATAACGCGGTCGACGCCGTAGCCGAGGCGTTCGATGAAACCCATATCCGAGAGCACCTGCACGATCACCGGATTGCGCGAGAAACGCTCATCTTTGATGTTGTCGATGGTGACCGGGCCGGGCAGCCCGCCGGGACTGGTCACTTCGAGGCGGTCACGGAAGAGGAACAGGCGAATCTCATCACCGCTGATGCTGTAATCACGGTGGGCGACCGCGTTGACGACCAGTTCGCGCGCCGCTTCCATCGGGTACTCGTAGCTTTCGGCGCGCGCCATCGTTTTGCCGATGCTCACGCCTTTGCGCAGATGATCATGCAGAAAGGTTTCGGCACGGCGAATCTGGTCTGGCAGCGTACCGGTGATATCTTCGCGGTTGAAGCTATCGCTCATGGTTTCGCCTGCAAAGCGCACCGCCGTGATCGCTGCGCCGCGCAGGAAGCGCTGCGGCTCTTTGCCGAACAGCAGAATCCCGGCGTTGGTCGGGCGTAAACGGCCTTCATGCCGGACGATGCACGCGCGGCGGAGCAGGGCGGTTTCCGGGCTGGTCTCACCGGGGAGATTGGCAGCGTAGGCTTTGGCGCGATTCCAGTCGATGTCGTCGAGGCTCGCGCCGTACACGACTTCCGTCTCGAAGCTGACTTCGCCGCGTTGAATCAGCAGGCGGCGCAGGTCACGCGGCTTGAGCGGCTTGTTGTCGACGCCCTGCCGCACGAGGAAGCGGCCATCGAACGAGTAGACGTGCGGCATCCCCGGAGGAATGCGCGCGACGATTACGGTTTTGCCGGCGACCTGCGCGGTCACCGGCAAGGGGATGATCAGGGCGGGTTCAATTGCGAGGGCGGCCTGCAGCACGCGGTCGATGACCGCCGCCGGGTCGCGCACCCCGAGCACGGCATTATTCAGGCTCACGCCGAGGAGCAGCATGCCGCCGAAGGTGTTGGCCATCGCTGCCAGTGACGCGGCAATCGTTTCGACCGCCGCGCCCTCTACCAGCCAATCGAGCCGCTCGGTGCGCCCGGTCTTGATGCTCTCCGCTAGATCATCCGCATTCATGTTTATTCGTCGTCCGACTCGTCTTTGTCGTCCTTGTCGCGCTCGCGCCGGATACGATCCAACCGCCGTTCGCCCGTGGGCGGTTCGAGCAGAACCAGATCCAACACCTGCTGCATGTCTTTGACCGGGTGGATTGTGAGGTCAGCCAGCGCCTCTTTCGGGATATCCACAAGGTCTTTTTCGTTCTGCGCGGGCAGCACGACATGCTTAACCCGGGCGCGCCGCGCCGCCAGCACCTTCTCTTTGATGCCGCCGACGGGCAGCACCTTGCCGCGCAGCGTGATCTCGCCCGTCATGCAGAAGTCGCTGCGGACCTTGCGCTCGGTGAACGCCGAAATCAGCGCGGTCGCCAGCGTGATGCCCGCCGACGGCCCTTCTTTGGGCACTGCGCCTTCGGGCAAGTGGACATGTATGTCGAAGTTGTCGAAGTCGTCGTAGGGCACGGCGAACTCGTCCGCGCGGTAGCGCAGATAGCTCAACGCGGCCTGCGCCGATTCCTGCATCACATCGCCGAGCGACCCGGTGAGCATGAGGTTGCCTTTGCCCGCGAGGATCGAGACTTCGATGGTCAGCACATCGCCGCCGAACGGTGTCCACGCCAGCCCGGTCGCGATGCCGATCTCGTCCTGATCATTGGCGCGAATGTCGTCAAAGGGCGGCGGGCCGAGCAGTTTTTCGACATGCTTGGGCGTGATCTGATGCGGGTAGCGTTTGCCTTCCGCCGTCAGGCGCGCGACCTTGCGCGAGATGTTGGCGATCTCGCGGTTGAGGTTGCGCACCCCCGCCTCATAAGTGTATTCGCGGATGATGGTTTGCAGCGCGGGCGTCTCGAAGACGACTTTCTTATCCGCCAGACCGTTCATCTCGATCTGCTTGGGGATGAGGAATTTGCGCGCAATCGCCAGTTTTTCCTCTTCGGTGTAGCCGTTGAACTCGATGATTTCGAGGCGATCCATCAATGCGGGCGGCAGTGGGTCGAGATCGTTCGCCGTGGTGATGAAAAGCACCTTCGACAGGTCATAGGGCACGTCCAGATAGTGGTCGAAGAAGGCGTTGTTCTGCTCCGGGTCGAGAATCTCCAGCAGCGCCGCCGAGGGATCGCCGTGAAAGTCCATGCCGAGCTTGTCGATCTCGTCGAGCATGAACACTGGGTTGATTTTCCCGCCGCGGCGAATAGTCTGCAAAATGCGCCCGGGCAGCGCGCCGATATAGGTGCGCCGATGGCCGCGAATTTCGGCCTCGTCGCGCACGCCGCCCAGGCTGACGCGCACGAATTCACGCCCTAATGCGGACGCGATGCTCTTGCCGAGCGAAGTTTTGCCGACGCCGGGCGGCCCAACGAAGCACAGAATCGGGCTGTTGAGCTGTTCCGGCGCAAGCTTGCGCACGGCGATGTATTCGAGGATGCGATCCTTGACCTTCGGCAGGCCGTAGTGCTCCTCGTCGAGAATCTTCTGCGCGCGCGCCACGTCAAGCTGATCTTCTGTCGCGTCGTGCCACGGGAGCGCGGTCAGCCAGTCAATATAGGTGCGGACAATGCCCACTTCAGGCGCCATCGGCGTCATGATGGCGAGGCGCGACAGTTCCTTCATCGCCTTCTCGTGGACTTCGGGCGGCAGTTCGGCGTTGATGATCTGCTCGCGCACTTCGTCCAGTTCCTGCTGGAACACATCTTCTTCGCCGAGTTCGCTCTGGATGACGCGCATCTGTTCGCGCAGGTAGATTTCACGCTGCGTGCGATCCATCTCCTGATGCACCTGACTGGTGATCTCATCCTTCAGTTCCAGCACGCTCAGTTCCTGACCGAGTAGTTCGGTCACGCGGCTGAGACGGGCTTCGGCGTCGAGGTTTTCCAGTAGGCGCTGGCGTTCGTCCATCGGCAGCGTGAGCGTCGACGCGATCAGATCCGCGAGCCAGCCGGGGCTGGTCGCGTTGAGCGCGTAGAGCAGCACTTCTTCGGGCAGGTTATCATTCAGTTCGACGGCCTGCCGGAACAGATTGAGCGCGGCCTGCATGGTGGCGCTGGTCTTCTTGGTTGATGGATTCGACTCGTCGAGCAGGCGCGCTTTGGCGATGTAGTACGGCTCGGTCTGGGTGAACTCGGTCACCTCGACGCGCCGCCGCCCCTGACCGAGCGCGCTCTGCGAGTCATCGGGGAGGCGCAGCACCCGACCGATGGCGATTTCCACGCCCGTGCGGTACAGGTCATCGACAGAAGCATCGGTGAGCAGCGGGTTTTTGAGCGCCAGCCCGATCACCGTTTGGTTCGACATATACGCATGTTCCGCACCCGCGCTGGCCTTTTTGCTGCGCAGGGGGAGAGGAGAGACGACATTCGGGAAGATCACCTGATCGCGCAGCGGGATCACCACGCAGGTGATCAAGCCGTCCGCATCAACATCGGCGTTCTCGACATCGTAGAATTGGTTGATACCAGTCTGGTCGGTCAAATCGGGGTTGTCCTGTGGATACAATAATAGATGGGGGAATATGGGTCTTATTTTACAGCAATTGGCCAGTAGGGTAAAGCGCGGTTAAATGGGTGCTCGGCTGTTCAGGTGAGGAAAAGGAGTTTCAAACAGATGGCGCCAATTATCCCGGTTTTCGATGGGCATAACGATACCCTGACGCGGGTGTACCGGGGCGGCGCACCCGCCGAGTCGGCGTTTCTACACGGAACCCTCGCCGGGCACATGGACGTGCCGCGTGCGCAGCAGGGTGGTCTGCGCGGCGGATTCTTCGCGATCTTCACGCCGCCACCGCCCGGTTCACCGGAACTCGATCAGACGTATGGGGTGACGTTCACTGCCGAAGGCTACATTGCCGCCGAGCGCAGCCCAATTGACCCCGACTATGCGCGGGCTTTCACCGATGCGAATCTCGACCTCGCCTACGGGTTGGCCTCACAGTCGCAGGGAGAAGTACGGATCGCGCTCACGGTCGCTGATCTGGAAGCGTCAATCCAAGCGAACACGCTGGCGCTCGTCCTGCAACTCGAAGGGGCGGAGGCCATTCACCCGGATCTGAGCAACTTGGAAGCGTATTACGAGCGCGGGGTACGTTCGATTGGTGTCGTCTGGAGTCGACCGAATGCGTTCGGCTATGGCGTTCCGTTCCGCTTTCCAGACACGCCAAATATTGGCGACGGGCTGACCGAGGCGGGCAAGCGCTTGGTCACGGCCTGTAACGATCTCGGCATCCTCCTCGACCTCGCGCACCTGAACGAAGTCGGGTTCTTCGAAGTCGCGGCTTTGTCGAGAGCGCCGCTGGTCGTCACGCACGCTGACGTCCACGCGATCTGCCCGTCGACGCGCAACCTGACTGACGGTCAGCTTAAGGCGATTGGGGACTCCGGCGGGGTAGTGGGGATCAACTTTGAGACGAACAACACGCACCCGAAGTCGAGTTTTGAGCAGGATGTGCCGCTCACGCAGATTACCGCGCACATCAATTACGTGCGCGATCTGGTTGGCATCGATCATGTCGCCTTTGGGTCCGATTTTGACGGCGCGGACATGCCGCTGGCGCTCGGCGATGTGGGCGGGCTGCCCAAGCTGCTCACTGCCCTGCGGGCGGAAGGGTACAGCCAATCCGACTTGGAGAAGGTCGCGTACCGCAATTGGCTGCGGGTGCTACGGGAGACGTGGGGCTAACAGAATGCCTCCCATCTGGCGCGATCTGGCGCTCTCGGTTAGACTAAACGGCTGTTTTGGGAGAAGGACGGACGTTTCAATACATGCGAATCCCGATTTGGCTGACTCTAATCGCCGCGTTGGTGGTCGTGATCGTCGTGATCATCATTGGTCTGGCGGTGGTAGCGCCCAACCAACCGCTGATCCCGGCGGCGCAGTTTTCAACCGACACCATCACGCCGAATGCCGATGGCAGCGACGATATTGCCATCTTCTCATATACCCTGACGAAAAATGCCCGCGTGTCACTCACGCTGGAAGGTGCAGACGGGCAGGTGTTCGCCTTCCGCCAGGATGAGCCGCGCATTCCCGGCGATTATCGCGTCCAGTTCAGCGGCGTGGTCGATGGCTTTGCGCTGGATGGCGAGGACTTCGGCGATCAGCAGATTTTGCAGCGCCTGATGCCCGATGGCGCGTATACGTGGCGGCTGATCGCGACGACTGAAGCGGGCGAGACCGCCGAACAGAGCGGCACGCTTAACATCGTCGATGGCGACGCGCCGCTGCCGCTGCTCACCGATTTCACGGTCTTTCCGCAAATCTTCACGCCGAATCAGGATGGCATTGCGGATCGTTCGCAGATCAACGTGTTCCTCACCAAAGAAGCCACGCTGACCGCTTACCTGATCGATGCGAATGGTGAGCCGCTGTATATGTCGGAGCGCTTCGAAGATGCGCGCCCCGGCGAAGCAGGACGGCATTTATTCGATTACGAGGGCGGCGTCGATCTCGGCGCGAACCCGCCGCCGGACGGCACCTATCCGCTGATTGTGCATGCGCAGGATGCGGTGGGGCAGCGCGTGCAGCGCGAATCTGAGTTGACGATCCAGACGGGTGGCAAACCGCTCGCGCAGATCATCCCGCAACCCGTGGGCGTCAGCGTGGTCTGGGAAGTGGTGCCGTGGGCTGAAGCGTATGCCTCCACCCGCGACCAGATCGGCCAGCTTGCGCCGCTGCCATCAGACTTGCAAGCCGTCGATATGACCCGCCTCGATGTCATGCAGGGCGATGTGCTGGTCTTCAAGCTGACGGTGGAGAATTAGAGCGACGTGCCGATCCGCACAACCGGCCCCGAACCGGGCGCGGTCTATGACTGGGATCAGCGTGCCCCGGCGCTTGGTTGGATGGAAGAGGCGGGCGCGTGGCGCGTCGGCATTGAGTGCCAGACGGCGGCGGCGAGTTACCCGTGGCGCTGGGCGGTTGGCACGCGCGATCAACTTACGGCGGTCGAAGACCCGGAGAGCGGCAATACCTACTACTACCTCATGCCCGGTGAAACGAGCGTGGTCTGGGGCGGCATCCGCATGAACCGCATCGAGAACCTGAACCCGCAAAACTGTTTTGCCGGGTTGATCCACGAGTATGTGGCAGTCAGCGAACGCAACCGCAACGTCGGCCCACGTGAGATTTTTGTGATTGAGGCCGCGAATTGAGCATAGAATGAGGTATCCCCTCTCGATAAGGAGTCGCGCCATGAAACGCCTGTTCACCCTCCTCCTGTGCCTCAGTCTCGCGGCGGCGCTGTCATCGTGCCGGCGCGGTGACGCGGGACCCGTCTCACAGCCCACGCTGTCGCCGACACCGCGTTCGACCTCGCTGCCTCCGGTCGCCACGCCGATTCCGGTTGGCGCGGAAGGAAATGCGATTCGCATGGTGTTCGCCGTCGGCGCGACGAGCAGCACCGAGGATGAGGTTCAGGTGGCGATTGACGGTCTGCAAGCGGCGCTCCTCGACGAGACGAGCCTGATTGTGGAAATCGAACGCAGCGCTACCGACGCGGAAGCGATCAGCGCGTTGTGCAATTCGGTGAGCGACCCGGTGACGGTCGCGTGGCTGAATGGGGTTGCCTACACGGCTGCCGATGCTCAGGATTGCGGCACGGCGGTACTGCAGGTCTCCCGCGAGGACAGTCTCAACACGCGCGCAGTGCTGGCGGTGAACACACGCAGCGGCATTTCCAGCATCGACGACATGGCGGGCAAGACCTTCTGCCGGGTGAGCGCGACTGATTTCTATACGTGGCTTCTCCCCTCGATCATGTTGGCGCAGAGTAATTTCTCCACTGCCAGCTTTACGACCATCACCGATTACGAAGACGTACCCGCGCTGATCCGCGCCCTAGAAGATGGCGACTGCGACGCGGCGGGGATGTCTGAGGCGGATTATGCGACGGCCAACAGCCGCGTGCGCACTTTGTCGGGCGGCCTCGATCTGCCCATCGGCGTGCTGACGTATCCCGAGAGTCTGCCATTGGGGCAGGCAGAAGCGCTCACCGCGGCGCTGACCGCCATCGCCAATGGCACGCGCAACACGTTGTTACAGCCGCTGCTCGGTCAGGACGCGCTGGTGGAAGCGGACTCGGACAGTCTGACGGCCATCCGCACGGCGATCACCCGCACCGGCGTCGATCTCGGCGAAATGGCGGGCAGTTAGCGGTCGCCTATGGCTGATCTGGCCGTCGTCATCGTCACCTGGAATGTGCGCGACTTGGTGCTGGACGCTATCGGGAGCTTGTACGCCGACTGTGCCACCAGCGGCCTGAACGCGGATGTGTATGTCGTGGACAGCGCGTCATCCGACGGTACGCCGGAGGCTGTGCGCGCGGCCTTCCCGCAGGTCAAGCTGACCGTCAGCGAACAAAATCTTGGCTTTGGCGCGGCGAATAACGTCGCGATCCGCCAGATCATGGCCAACGATCCGCCACCCGTCGTCTACCTGCTTAACCCGGACACACACACGCATGCCGGCGCGACCCGCCGCCTCTACGATCACCTGCTGTCCGATCCCAAAGTTGGCTTGGTCGGCGCGGAGTTGGAGTACGGTGACGGGACGTTTCAGCATGGCGCGTATGGCTTCCCCGGTCTGCGCCAGATCTGGACGGAATTTTTTCCGACGCCGGGACGCCTCCTCGAAGGAAGTTTCAACGGGCGCTACCCAAAGCAGTTATATGCGCAGGGCCGACCGTTCCCGGTCGATTTTGTGCTCGGCGCGACTATGATGCTGCGGCGCGAGGTCATCGCGCAGACGGGCATGTTTGACGAGGGCTTCTTCATGTACTGCGAGGAAGTCGATTGGGCGTGGCGGATTCGCGATGCGGGGTGGCAGGTGCAGAGCGTGCCCGGCGCGTTGGTGACGCATTTCGCGGGCAAGAGCACGGTGCAGGTGCGCCCGCGCATGGTGATCGAATTGTGGAAAAGCCGCCTGCGCTTGTACGCCAAGCATCACAGCCCGCCCAAAGTTGTCGCGGCGCGGTTGCTGATCGCGCTCGGCATGACCTATAAACTCTGGCGCACTCCCGCAGGCGCGGAACGCGACGCCTACCGCACTATCCGGGCGCTGGCGTTGGGAAGGGCATAACATGCGGCTGGCGGCGATTATCCTGACGTATAACGAAGAAGCGCATATCACGGCGTGCGTGGAATCAGTGCGCTTTGCCGATACAGTGATCGTATTCGACTCGTTCAGCACGGATCACACTGTGAAGTTGGCGCAAGCGGCAGGCGCAACCGTGATGCAGAATCGCTTCGAGGACTATGCCCGTCAGCGCAATGCGGCGCTGCAGGCGGTCACCGGGCAGGTGGACTGGGTGTTGTTCGTCGATGCCGACGAGCGCGTCACGCCGGAACTGGCGCAGGAAGCGCGTCAGAAGATCGACTTGGCGGGCTATTCCGGGTGGCGCATTCCCCGGGAGAACTACATGTTCGGTCACCGAACGCGGGGCGGCGGTTGGTTTCCCGATTATCAGACGCGCTTGCTCAAAGTCGGCGAGGCGCACTTCGACCCGGAACGCCGCGTGCACGAGGTCACGGTGCTGAAGCAGGCGTGCGGTACGCTCGACCACCCGTTCATCCACTACAACTACCAGGATGTCGCGCAGTTTCACAAGAAGCAGCGGGCGTATTCCGCATACGACGCGCAGATTCTGTTTGAGCAGGGGATTCGCCCCAAGCCGCAGAACTATGTGCTTCAGCCGCTGCGGCAGTTCTGGTGGCGCTTTGTCACGCTCAAGGGCTATATCGATGGGCTGCACGGGCTGCACATGGGGCTGCTGATGGCGCGCTACGAACTGCGGAAATATAGGCTGCTGCGGGGATTGTGGCAGAAGAAGGTCACATAACAGTTAAACAAGTCGGGGCGCACAGCTGTGCGCCCCGACTGACTCTACCAGTTAGGCCGTTTCCTCTTAAGTCAGGGTGAGGGTGCTACTCGGTCTTTGGGATGAGCACGCCGTAGCCGCTGGTGCGGCGCTTGTAGACCACATTGAGCGCTTGCGTTTGGTCGTTGAAGAAGATGAAGAACGTGTGACCGAGCAGTTCCATCTGCTCGATGGCGTCTTCCTCGTTCATCGCCGTGACGTAGACCTCTTTGTGGCGGACGATGGGTTCTTCCTCCAGCGCTTCATCAATCTCCGCCTGCGAGGGAATATCCGGCACGGTTTCCGCTGCCGCCAGCTCTTCGACCGAGGCGCTGAAGCGGGTCCGTCCCTTGCGGTTCCGTTTACTCTTGAAGCGCTCGATCTGGCGGTGAATCTTGTCGATGGCGAGGTTCAGCGCGGCTTCGGCGTCCCCGGCGCTGCTCTCTTCGGCGCGGAGGATCGCTCCGCGCTGGTGGCGAATGGTGATTTGCGCGCTCAAGATGTTATCGCCGCGGCGCGTGTGCTGGCGGGAGAAATCTACACGTACGTCCTGAATGTTCGGCAGGTATTTGTCCAACCGTGCAAGCTTCTTCTGAGCATACTCTTCCAGCGTCTCTGTGATCTTAAGATCGTCACCCCGAACTTGGATTTCCATACGAGACTCCTTATGTAGATGGGAAGAAGGAACGACTAGAGACGCGCGGCAGTTACGGTCAGACCGTAGACCGCCACCGCGTCCACGTTGAACAGCGCGTGCGCCGCTGCTTGAAGCGTTGCGCCCGTCGTCTGTACATCGTCGATGAGAAGGATGCGCCGACCGGAGACCAGTGTGGGGTCAGCGTGAAAAGCGTCTTGCAGATTTTGTTGTCGTTCGCTGCGGGAGAGCCCAACTTGCGAGGCGGTAGACCGCACTCGGGTGAGGGCTGAAGGAAAACAAGGAAGAGATAACGACTGTGCCATGCGTTCTCCTATCAGTTGAGACTGATTATACCCCCGCTCGCGGAGGCGAGTAGTGTGCAATGGCACGGGGATGATCATGTCAAGTGTCCACCCCAGCAAACGATAGGTTGCAGCTAGACGATCTCCGAGTGGGACGGCGAGCGCGCGAGCATCCGCGTATTTTAACGCATGGAGACTGGGCTGTAAAATGCCGCCGTGCGTGGCCGTGGCGGCGAGCGCAGTGAAGGGCGGGAGTCGGCGCGTGCGCGGGGCGATGGGTTCGGCTTCGAGCTGCTGCTGGCAGTCCGCGCACCAGACGCTGTCGACCGCGGCGCAGCCGACACAGCGGGGCGGAAACACCCAATCAAGGGCGGCGTTCACCCACCCGGACAGCCGCAGCTTCGGGTGGTTTCCTTGACCAGAGCCATCCTCAACGGACATTCGGTCAAACCTTGACTCTCACGGCAACCGTTTTGGCGCGGGGATGTCATTGGCTGGCATCCCCGCGAAGGCGTAACGACTTAGAATACGGCGTTCACTTCGTTCGAACCGAACAGGATGATGAGCGACGGGCCGAGCAATACGATCCAGATCGACGGGAAGATCAGGAAAACCATCGGGATCATCATCTTCACCGGTGCTTGATGCGCTTTTTCCTGCGCGCGTTGGCGGCGCTTCACGCGCATCTGGTCGGACTGGACACGCAGGATCTTCGCCATGCTCACACCGAGCTGATCGGCTTGAATGATAGCGGCGACGAACGCCGTCACGTCGGGCACGTCCATGCGGTTCGACATATCGCGCAAAGCGTCACGGCGCATCTTACCGAGCTGGATTTCGCGGAGTACGCGCCCAAAAGCGATCGCCAGTTCGTTATCCCACTTTTCGTAGACTTTCCCCATCGCCATATCGAAGCCGAGACCCGCTTCCACGCAGATCACCAGCAGGTCGAGCGCGTCGGGGAGCGCGCGCCAGATGTTTTCCTGTCGCCGCTTGATCTTGCTCGACAGCCACATCACCGGGAGGATATAGCCCAGACCCAGCGCGCCGAGCGTGTAGAGCAGGGCAGTACCCTTCGGGGTCGAGGGGGAGTTGACGAAGAAGACGAAGAATGCGCCGAGACCAAAGACCAGCGTCAGCGCGACGCGCATCGCAAAGAACGACGCCGGGTCCATGTTCATCCCCGCAAGCTCGATCTTGTGGCGCGCATCTTCAAGCTGTTTCTGCGGCGTAAACTTGGCGGTGGTCTTGGCGAGTGTCTTCATCAACGGGAGGATGACGCGATCCCGGAAGGACAGCGAGAGTTCGATCTCTTCCAGCGACGACGGCAGTTCTTTGTCGTCATATTGGGCGAGGCGTTCCTGCAGCGGGTCGCGACCGCGGTCTTCCTTCATGCCGACGTAGACCAGGCCGCCGAAGACGATCGCCCCGACAATGACGAAGATCAGTACGACAATTGGATCCATTATCTCTTGCCTCTAGATATCAATGTCAACGATCTTTTGCACGACCGCGAACCCGATGCCGATCAGCGCCAACCCAATGCCGAGCATCGGCCAACCACAGGTGCGGTTTTCAAAGAGATTCCCCATGTAGCCTGGATTGATGCCGTAGAGGAACAGCGCCAGCACGATGGGGAGGAAGCTGATCAGGTAGCCCGTGGCGCGTCCTTGCGCGGTGAGCACGCGAATCTCACCCTTGAGCTTGATTCGTTCGCGAATGGTATGGCTGATCACGTCGAGAATTTCGGCCAGGTTACCACCGACCTCGCGCTGAATGTTGACCGCCGTCACGACGAGGTCAAGATCCTCGCTTTCTACCCGGTTGACGAGGTGTTCGAGCGCGTCGTCCATGTCGATGCCAAGCTGGACTTCCTGCACCACGCGCTTGAATTCAGTGGCGGTGGGTTCCGGGGCGTCACGCGCGATCGCTTCCATCGACTGGAGCACGCTGTACCCGGAACGCAGCGCGTTCACCCACAACCCGAGCGTATCGGGAAGTTGATTCTCAAACCGGATCAAGCGGGTGGAGGTCAAGCGGGAGACATAAATGCGCGGCGCGAAGAAGCCGACGAAGCCCGCGAGAATCGCCATGACGATCTGCTGACCGAACACGACGAAGTAGCCAATCGCGAAGAAGGCGAACATGCTGAAGACGTGCACCGCCGCATATTCGGAAACGGTCAGTTTGATGTCGGCGCGCGCCAACTGCTGCCGCCATTTCTTGCCAAAACTGCGCTCGGAGACCAGGCTGTCTAAGCGTTCCTGAATGATACTGGGGCGCTTTTCCTGAACCTGCGGCTCGTCTTTAAGTTCCTCAAGATCAAGAAAAGAGGTCGCTTCTTTTTCGTAATTGCTGAGGCGTTCCTCAATGATGTCTTTCTCGGTCCGGACGCTGACGATCCCCCAGACGATCACCCCACCAGCGAGCAGAACCGCAACAACAATCACGATGATCGGGTCAATTTGCATACGTGCGCTCCGTGATCATCTTCCTTACGGACATTCTAAGCAAAAGGCGGGGTGCGTCAAGCAACCCCGCCCGTTGTGGACGATATTTAGTAGGTGCGACCCACACCAAAGACCGACGGGGGCAGGTAGATGCCCGACGCCTCGATGCGGTCGGTGAACTTGGGGCGGATGCCCGTCGGTCGGATGCGCCCGACGATTTTGCCGCCTTCCACGCCCGTCTGTTCAAACTCAAAGATGTCAGACATGGTGATCATATCGCCTTCCATGCCTTGGACTTCGGTGACTTTGACGACCTTACGTGTACCATCACGCAGACGTTCCTGATGGCAGACCACGTCGACAGCGCTGGCGATCTGTTCGCGGATCGCGCGGACGGGCAGGTCCATACCGGCCATCAAGCACATGACTTCGAGACGCGCGATAGTATCACGCGGGCTGTTGCTGTGCGCCGTGGTCAGTGAGCCGTCGTGACCAGTGTTCATGGCCTGAAGCATGTCCAGCGCTTCGCCGGAACGGCATTCCCCGACGATGATGCGGTCGGGGCGCATACGCAAGCAGTTGACCACGAGGTCTTGAATGCTGATCGCGCCCTTGCCTTCAATGTTCGGCGGGCGGCTTTCCAGAGTCACGACGTGTTCCTGACGGAGCTGCAGTTCCGCCGCGTTTTCGACCGTGACGATGCGTTCGTCGTTCGGGATGAAGCTCGACAACACGTTGAGCAGCGTCGTCTTCCCGGAACCCGTACCACCGGACACGATCATGTTCATGCGGGCGATGATGCAGGCCCGCAGGAATTCGACGATTTCCTTGCTGATCGAGCCGAACTTGATGAGGTCTTCGACGGTCAGCGGTTTCTTGAAGAATTTACGGATGGTGATCGTCGGGCCGACCAGCGAGATCGGACGGATGACGGCGTTCACGCGCGAACCATCGGGCAGACGCGCATCGACCAGCGGCGAGCTTTCGTCAATACGACGACCGAGCGGCGCAACGATGCGATCCAGAATGCGCAGGACGTGGTCATCATCTTCAAACGTCACATTGGCGCGGGTGATATTCCCCTTGCGCTCAACGAAGATGTTCTTCGGGCCATTCACCATGATTTCGGTGATGGTTTCATCCGCCAGCAGCGGTTCAAGCGGGCCAAAGCCGAGGATTTCCGCGACGATGGACTCAAACAGGCGCTGCCGTTCCTGACGGGCCAGCACCATGCTTTCTTCCGCGAGGATGGCGTTGAACAATTCTTCGATGTGCGACCGGACTTCGTTCTTTCTTGGTCAAGTCCATCGACGGTTCGAGTTCGGACAGCAAACGGTTCTGGACGCGCGTTTTCAGGTCGACGTACGAGCTGTCCGGGCGTCCCGGCTGCCGTCCCATCACCTGCTGGTTGCGCATGCGCATAGCGGACAGGCGCGATTCGTCGCCTTCACCGCCACCACCGCCGCCCGCACTCGGTACCGGGGCGCTGGGCCGCTGGGGTGGGGGATTGTCACCACCACCGCTGCCGCCGCTGCCGCCACTGCTACCGCTGCCGCCGCCTTTTTCAATGCGTTTGAGTAATGACATACCATGCACTCCCTAAACCACTAACGACGGCCAAACCCGATTTTCGACGACTTTTTCTTGTCATCACTCTCCTGCGCCTCTTGCTCAGATTGCCCACCCATGAGCATGGTGAACATCTGATCGGCGAAGGCGATCAGTTCTTTTACCGGTGATTTTGTGCGTTCCTTGGAGGCGATCACGGGAATTCCCTTATTGACCGCGCTCAGGATCATCTGTTCGCCAATCGGGATTTTCGCGATCACCTGCCGCTTGATGTACTTCTCAATCGTCTCAGTCGGGATCGTCACGCGATCCCGCGCGCGCTCGTCTTCAACTTTGTTCAGCACGAACAGCGTTTTTTCTGGCGCGTAGTTCATCTTGTCGAACAGGTCGAGCACAAAGCGCGCATTTTTGACGCTGGCGAGCGTCGGCGTGGCGACGAGCACGATCTTCGAGGCAATGTCGGTGAGCGACAGGAGCTGCTCGTCAATGCGCGCGCTGGTGTCCACGACGATGAAGTCGTAGCCGCCCGCGATCTTCTCGATGATGCGCGACACGGACGCCGGAACGGATTCGACATCTTCCGCGTATTCCGGGCGCTGCGGGCCGAGCAGCACTTTCAAGCCGCTGTCGTGCGTCGAGACGACGCTGTCGAAGAAGTCAGGATCGAGATCATCGATCTTGCTGACGAGATCGAGCAGGGTTGACTGCGACTGCAGCTTGAGGAACACCCCGACATCGCCGAACTGCAGGTCGGCGTCGACGAGCAGCACGCGGATACCCTTCTTCATCAGGCCGGAGGCGAGGTTGCTCGCCAGCATCGTTTTGCCGGTCCCGCCCGAGGGGCTGTACACGACGATGATGTGGCCAGCGCGGGCGATTCCGTCACCGTCATCGCTGCTGCTGGCTTTCGCCGGGGTGGCCTGCAGCGGCATGTCCGCCATCTGGCGTGCCTGGCGGCGAATGGCGTCGGTGCTGCGAAAGACTTCGCGGATCGTGTTGTACAGCTCGTCGGGCGTAATCGGCTTGCCGAGGAACTGCCGCGCGCCGGACTGCATAGCTTTACGCATGTAGTCCATGTCGGTCTGGACTGACATCATGATGACGGCGGTCGTCGGCAAAGCCTTCGTGATCTCGCTCGTCGCCTTGATGCCGTCCATGTCCGGCATATTGATGTCCATGATCACGATGTCGGGGCGCGTTTCCATGGCTGCCTTGATCGCTTCGCGTCCCGTGCCCACCGAGCCCACGACTTTGAATTCCTGCTCCTCAAACGCGAGCAGCTTCTTGATATTTTCGCGGGTTTCGGGGATGTCATCAACGATTAACACGCTGATGACGTCCCCGCCCTGGGGTCTATTCGACATAGGCTTATCTCGCCGTTTCTAAATGCTTACTAGCCACCATCAGACAGACTGATCAAGCCGTCGGTCACAAGTTGGCGGATGCTGCGAATGGCCGGTTCGATGCTAAACGGACGCTTGCCGGGCAGGGTAATCCCGTACTGACCCATGACATAATCGAGCGTCACTTCGGTCGTCGCAGTGCGGGCAGTCGCGCTCGCGGAACGCAGCGCCAGCGTGATCGGAATACGCGCTTCGATCATCCACGTAATCACAACGGCTTCCTGCGGCGTCACACCCAGGGTGATGATGTCCGGGCGCGGGGGCAGGGGCGTGGGCGGCGGCGGCGTGCCATTTTCGCCTTCAGCATTATCCGAAGGGACGGGCGTGGGCGTCGGCGGCACACCGATGAAGCGGCCATCGTACGGGAAGTTGCCCACATGCACCACAAGCGCATCCTGAACCGTGCGTTGTGTCACCAGACGCGGACGCTGGCGTTCGCTCGGCGCGACGATCACCGAACCGAGGCTCGTGCTGTCCGGGCGACCTTCAATCGGTTCGAGGAGTTCGATACCTTCATCGGTCACGCGGAACAGCCGCAGGCTGTTGGGCAGAATGCTTTGGAAGTCTTCATCCATATCGACGAAGAGCAGGGAGATGATGAGATCAACGCGGTCACCATCCTGCGGTGCATAGGCGATACCCGTCAGACGATCCATAGGGATTGCAACGGCGACGAGGTCTTCCGGGAGCACAGCAGCCGCATCCGAACCGACACGCGCTGCGCCGGTCAGATCGTCGACGACCATGTTCGAGAGGATCGGCTGTTCGCGGAAAATGTCGGTGCGCGCGCGCTTGCCGATGACATCATCAATATTCGTCACGCCGTTGAACGGGGCGACTGACTGCGGCCACGGGCGCAGTTGAATCGCGTTCGGCGGGATCACCATACCACGCGGGATTTCCTGCACAGCGACCACGATATCAACGAAGACGATGGGCGTTGCGGTCGGGAGCGGCGTGGCCGCCGGGTCTTCCTGGACTTCGTTAATGATCGGCGCATTCGGGTCTGGCGTCGGCTGTTGGGCAACCTGCGTTCCGCCACCAAGTCCGGGCAGTACGACCACTACCACAATGGCCACTACGATGATCAGAATGGCAATGATCAGAAATATGCGTAAACGTCCCATAAAAACTTGCCTCCGTTGGGATCAATGGAGTGTGCGAGTACGCAGCACTAGTTAAAAAATTAAGCGAGGATCAAGCGCAAAGAGCCTTTACGTTAGTGTATAGTGAAGAGTAATACACCTCACTAGGCCTAATGTACTGGCTGCACCTAATCGCTGGTGGGCAGCTCAATACGGACAGACGTACCATCCGTTTCACCGCTGACGATACTGACCGACCCTCTGATCAACTCGAATTTCTCTTTGAGTGTGATCAAGCCCTGGATGCGGGGGTCCTGACTGTGACCGTCTTCGTTGGAAAAAGCCGATTCGGTATCAAAGCCACGACCGTTATCGTCCACGACGATCTTGACCACATTGTTGCCAATATCCAGACGAATGCTGATGTCGGTCGCATTCGCATAATCGCGCGCGTGCCCCATCATCTCCTGAATACCGCGGAAGATCATCACCTCGCGGTGCGTTTGCAGACGTCGTTCCTCGCCGAGAATATCCAGCTTGATCTGGATGTCGTTCTTCTCGCGGAACGAATCGACGTAGCGGCGCACGGTTGGAATCACGCCGAGGTCGTCCAACATCATGGGGCGGAGATCGAAGATAAAGTCGCGCACCTTCTGGAAGGTAATGCTGGCGACGTTCTTCAGGTTGTCGAGTTCTTCCGCCGCGCGTGCCGGGTTGCGGTCAAACAGCCGCTGGCAGATTTCAGCTTGCAGAATGAAGTTGGTGAGTGATTGCGCCGGGCCGTCGTGCATCTGGCGGGCGAGGCGCTGCCGTTCTTCTTCCTGCGCCTGAATTACGCGCACGATGTTGATCTGCCCCTTGGTGCCGACATCCTTGTTATCTTCCTGCGGCTGCGGCAGGTCTTCGATACCCTGCAGACGATTCAGCAGCTGCGAATACATCTGCTGTTCGCGTTCGAGATATTCCCGCGTGCTCTGGAACTTTTCGAGCTGGCCGCGCATGGTCGTCAGGCGGAAGCGCGCTTCGATGGCCTCATCGTATTTGGTGCGAATGTCCTGACGAGGTACCGTCTCAAGGTTATCTTTGATCGTATTGAGCTCGGTGAAAATATCGGCATTGCGCGTCTGTTCCCGCTCGACGACATTTTGTGTCTGATCGATCTGGATTTTGAGTTCCGTCAGCTTGTCGCGAATACGCTTCAATTCAGTGATCAGCATATCCACCAATTCATCGCGGGCGCGGGTTTCTCCGCGTAATTCTCTATCCATCGCTTACCCTTTCGCGGAAGTACTTTTTTGACCTTCACCGTGAATCCGCACCCAACCGTTCCGCAGCGCATGAACGGCGGCTTGCGTGCGATCTTGGACGTTGAGCTTCTTCAAGATCGAGGTCATGTGATTTTTCACGGTCTGCTGACTGATTTTGAGCCGGTTGGCAATCTCTTTGTTACTTAACCCGTTTGTGACGAACTCGAGAATTTCCATTTCACGGGGACTGAGGGGGATGTAGTGCTCGTCGGGGTCAATGATGTACGGCGCATTCAGCGTTTCCATCCGCGTGTTGATCCACGTGGTGAGCTGATCGGCGTCCATCCGCTGGTTGCCGATGATGTAATAGCCAGCGGCCGCCGCGTGAATGACTTCAATGAGATCGTCCGGGGTAATGTCTTTCGGGCAGTAGGCGGAAGCGCCGGCGCGCATGGTATGCAGAACCTGCTCGGAGTCATGGTAGGCGGTCAACATGACGACGGCGATGTGAGGAGCTTCAGCTTTGAGCTGGCGCGCAACCTGCAGCCCATTGATCGACGGCAAATTGACATCCAGTAGAACCACATCCGGGCGCAGCTGCTGCGCTTGCTGCAAGGCAACTTGACCGTCAGCACACTGTCCGATCACGGTAATATCATCTTCCGAGTTGAGCGCGATTTGCAGTCCCTCGCGAAAGAGGGGATGATCGTCGACGATCAACACGGAGATTATTTGCGGTGCGCGGCGCTCTCTGCGATCAATCATGAAGTGTGCGGCTTGCTATTCCCTTGAACAGCCGTCCGCCCTCTCCTTTCCCTGTTCTGATCTCTTGGATTATCAAAGTGTCTCGCTCACGTTTATCAGAAGTATAACGCGATATTGGTCTAGGCAGTATAGCGTTAAAAGTTAAGGTTAACAAACCGTATCGTTACACACACGGGAGAGAGTATAATCTCCGCAGGTTGTGGAGGTGGCATTTGGAACGAGTGACACGCGAAGGGCTGACCTACTACCGCTTCGGCGGGTGGGAGGGGATTCGGCATGGAGTATTCACGCGGCAGGGTGGGGCGAGCCGCGCTCCGTTCGACTCGTTGAACCTGGGCGGCAATGTCGGTGATGACCCGAAGGCCGTGCGGCAGAATCACGAACGGATGTATGCGACGCTGGGGGTAGACGACGCGAAAGCGTGCACCGTCTGGCAGGTGCACAGCGCCGACGTGGTGATCGCCAACCAACCGGTGAGCGGTCGCCGCTGGTTAGCGCACGCCGATGGGCTGATGACCGACCGCGTCGGCCTGCCGCTCTCAATGCGCTTCGCCGACTGCACGCCTATCCTGTATCACGACCCGCGTAACGGGGTAATCGCGATTGCCCATGCGGGCTGGCGTGGGACGGTGCAGGGGATTGCCGGAATCGTGATTCGGGCGATGGTCAGCGCGTATGGCTGCGACCCGGCGGATATCCGCGCGGGGATCGGCCCGGCGATTGGCCCGAACAAGTATCAGGTCGGTGAGGAAGTGGTCGCCGCTGTGCAGGAGCACTTCGGGACGACCGCGGGGCTGATTCGGCGTGACGCGACGGATGGCACGGCCTACCTCAATCTGTGGGCGGCTAATCAGCTTGATCTGGAACGGGCGGGCGTGTTGAGCGAACATATCGACGTGGCGGGACTGTGCACCGCCGAGCACGTCGACGAATTTTTCTCGCATCGGCAGGAGAAAGGGAAGACCGGGCGCTTCGGCGCGGTGATTGCGCTATGAGCATTGCGGATAACATTCAGCGCGTTCAAGAGACGATCACGACGGCCTGCGCGCGGGTCGGGCGGGATCCAGCGGCGGTCACGCTCATTGCCGTGAGCAAAACGCATCCCGCGGCATTGGTGCTCGAAGCGGCGGCGGCGGGCGTGCAACATTTTGGCGAAAATCGCGTAGAAGAAGCTGAGTCGAAGATTCCACAGGTGAACGTCGTGACGACCTGGCACATGATCGGCCACATTCAGAGCCGCAAGGCGAAGTATGTGCCGCCGCTGTTCAACGTCGTGCATTCGGTCGACCGGCTTAAGCTGGCGGATAAGCTCGCTCGCGCGGTCACGGAGCGCGGCGGCACGCTCGACGTGCTGCTGGAGATCAATATTTCCGGCGAAGAGAGCAAAGGCGGCCTGCCCGCGTTCGGCTGGCAGACTGACCCCGCGGTGCGCGCGGCGGTCTGGGAGGAAGTGCGCCAGATCTGCGCGCTGCCGGGGCTGAATGTCCGCGGCTTGATGACGATGGCCCCGATTGTGCCGGACATGCAAGCGGCGCGTCCGGTGTTTGCGGGACTGCGGGAACTGCGGGATCGGCTGGCGGAGTCTCTGGGCCCGCCGCTGCCGGATCTCAGCATGGGGATGACGGACGATTATCCGGTCGCCGTGGAAGAAGGCGCGACTCTGGTTCGGATTGGTAGAGCAATCTTTGGAGAGAGGTAGAGGACAGCAGCGATGAATATCCTGATCACAGTGTTGTGGCTGTTTGAACTGATTTTGCTGGCGCGCGTGTTGATGAGCTGGCTGCCGGGGCTGGATCGGTCACATCCGATTGCCCGGTTTTTGATCGACGTGACAGAACCGATCCTCGCGCCGATTCGCAAGGCGCTGCCGGATATGGGCGGCTTCGATTTCAGCCCCCTGATCGTGTTCCTGATCATTCAGGTACTCATGCAAATTCTGGTCTAGTTTGAGCTGAATAAGGGATGCGTTACGACGCATCCCAATGCAATCTCAATTCTGCTATCACCCTCATGCGAGCCTTTACTTTTCATAGAATAAAGGCCATGATACGATGTAGTCATGATAGGTTATAAATCGGTAAAGAGAACAGACCCATGCCCAATAATCGCAAGTTCGAGATCACCGATGCGCGCAGCGGCGCAGCCATCACCGTTCGTGTGGTCACGCAAGCGGAGAAAACCGAGTTTGTGGGAATTCAGGAAGAAGGCGACCACAAAATCGTCAAGATTCGCTTGACCGCGGAAGCGGCAGGGAGCGATGAGGCGAATGAAGAAGTGCTCGAAGCGCTGGCCTTTCGTCTGGAAATCTCCGTTAACCGTCTCGAAGTTGTCGCTGGCGCGAATGGGCGCGACAAACTCGTCACCATCATGGGTCTGAGTACCGGTCAGGTCGAGGAACTGCTCAGTAATTCATAATGATGATCCGCCGCAGCCTTTTGTTCGCCGCACTTGTGCTGTTGGCCGCGTGTTCAAGTGAGAATACGCCGGTACCGACAGCGTCTTTGATTCCGGCCACGGCGACGGACGTCCCGACGGCAGCACCGCCGACGACCACGCCCGCTGGACTGCCCGCGCCTGCGGATCTCGTCCCGACGCACACGGCCACGCCTGCTTCCGGGGAAGCGCTGATCGCGCAGGATCCGGTTGCGGCCTCGCTCGTCGGCATTGCGCAGCGCGAGATCGCGCAGGAGCTCGATCTGCCGCAGCAGCGCGTGCAGCTTGTGGAAGTGCTGGCCGTCACGTGGACAGACAGCGCGCTCAACTGTCCGCTGCCCGAGCAAACGGCGACGCCGATGGAAGTCGGCGGCTATCGTATTTTGCTCGAGGCAGGCGAACGGGAATACGTGTTCCACACGGATTTTGACCGCGTCGTGCGCTGCGATCCCGCCAATGAGGCGCTGCCAACGGCTGAAAACACCCCCGAAATCACACCGGAGACGACGCCTTAGGCGTCTCCGGCTCTTTTTCCAACCGCACCAGTACGACCCCGGCGAGAATCACCAGACTGCCGATAATTTGCACGATGCTCAGACGTTCGCCGAGCCACAGGTATGCTTCCACCGCCGTGAAGGCGGGTTCGAGTGTGGCGAGCAAGCTGGCTGTGCTGGCGGAGAGGTAGCGCATCGAGGCCGTATACAGGCCAAACCCCAACACCGTTGGCCCAAACGAGAGCAGTATGAGGATCAACCAGCCATCGAGCGGGAGATCGGGTACGAGGCCAGTGCTTGTGCCCGGCAGCAGGTTGAACACGAACGTGAAGAGCGTGGCGAACGCGAATGAGCAGAGCAGGGAATTCCACGTGTCGAGTCCGCGCTGCGCCGCTGACTTGCCCATCAGGTTGTAGAACGCGAACAGCACCCCGGTTCCCAAACCCGTGACGATGCCGACCGGGTTGATGTTCCACATCGCCGGGTCGTAGGCGTTCGCGACCATGACGCAGCCGATTAAGCTGAGCGTCACGGCCATGATTTTGGGCAAGCGCAGTTGTTCGCCGAATAACCACCAGGCGAAGACCGCGGTGAAACCCGCCGAGCTATAGCCGAGTACGGTCGCAACTGCCGCGCCGTTCGCCTGCACCGAGATCGTCCAGACTGAGTTGAACAACGCCAGCAGCAGACCGTAAACGGCATAGAAGCGCACCTGGCGGCGCTCGATGCGCGGCAGACGCCGCCGAATGAGCGTCAGGGCGGGGAGGAGCGCCACGCAGGCGAACAGGTTGCGCCAGAACGCGAGTAACAGTGCGGGCAGGGCATAGGTGGTGAGCAGGTAGCCGATGAGGATGCCCGTCGTCGACCAGATGATGACGCCGACGAGCCCGATCACATAGCCGGTGGTCAACCGAGACATAGAGACTTCGGAGGTTGGGGTAAAACAGGCGACCCGCAGCCGGGTCGCCTGTTGTGCAGGTTAAATCGCCGAGGGCAGTTTTTCGCCGAGCGTCTGCTGGAAATAGGCCAGCGCGCGATGCGCCGCGCCGCGGACATCATCGCGCCCATCGCGCAGCGCCGTGTACAGCGCTTTGATATTGGTCACGAAGCCCAACTGGCCGAGGTCGAGCGCGGCCAACTGCTTGATGCCGGGTTCGCCTTCCTGCAGCGCGCGCAGCAGCATCTGGATAGCGGCGTCGCTCGTCTGAATCTGTTCGCCTTTCTCCGCCGCCCACTCTTGCAGCCATTCGATGGTTTCCGGTGACGGATAACCGACCGTCGGGTTCGTCACCTTGCCGTACTGAATCTCTTGGAAGGCTTCTTGCGCCGCCGAGCGGACGTACCATTGTTCGTCTTCGAGGAACGCGCGATAGATGGCGATCAGCGCCCAGGTGGTGCGAATGCGGCGCAGTCCGAAGATCGCGGCGCGGCGCAGGAGCATGTCGTCGGAGTTTGCGCCTTCATAGATGATCTCGTAGCCGTCATGGGGCAGGGCGGCGAAGGCTTCCGCCATCGCGCGGCGCAGCGGTTCCGTACCCGCCACGAACGCTTCGACCATCGCCGAGAGCGCTTCTTCGGTGCCAATCGCGCCGAGGCCCATACCCGCGGACAACTGCACATCTTCTTCCTGATCGTTGAGCAGGGGCAGCAGGTCTTTCTGGCCTTCCGGTTCGGCCAGCGCGCCTAGGCCGAGGCAGCCGAGACGGCGTACGGTCGGATCGGCGCTGCGCACCGCAAGGCGGAAGGCGACCAGCGTGTTGCGGTCACGACCATCGATCAGCGCGGCGGCGGCGCGTTCACGGGTGTGTGGATATTGGTTGGGCTGCGTGAGCATCGTCCCCAACTGTTTGATCAACGGGCCGCGCCACTGCACATCCGGCGGAGCGTAGGCCAGCCAGCGTGCCATGTCGATCACGTTGTCGTTGAGCAGGTCAGGTGTGGCTTTCATGCGCTCCGCCACAATGCGATCCAGCTTGACATGCAGCGCGCTAAAGGCGAGGGCGGGCTGCCACGCCGGGCTGTTGAGCTTCGCGGGTACATCTTCCGGCTTGAGCGTCAAACTGGCGAGATAAGCCGCGATGATCGGTGAGCGGAAGGTGTAGCGGTTGCCTTTCCAGTGAAAGAGCACACCGCTGCGCTTGAGCGTCGTCAGCAGCCGCCCCTGCACGGTGGTTTCGGCCTCGTCTTCGGCCTCGCCATCTTTACTCTTGCCGCGTTTGCCTTTGGCAGGCGCGACGGGCGGTGCTTCAAGCTCCGGTTCGGGGATGGCGTCGTCGGTTGGCGCACCGCCGAGTTCGGTGGTGCCGAGCGCGAGCGCCTGCAAACGCGCGACGGTGATGTAGCCCTCGTCAAGCTGGAGCGCGGCGAGCGGCGCAATTTGCTGAATGAGTTCGGCGGTGACCTTGTGGCGCTTCAGGTAGGCGCGTATCCAGCCTTCCGCACCGATCGTTTCAGTGTCGTCGGCATACGTGCCCCAGATTTTGAGCGTCGCTTCGACGGTCGACAGGGCGCGCCCGTTCTTGCGCGCAATCGCCATTTGCTCCTCGGTTGGCTTGCTGGCGCGGCGGTTCCCCATCTTGCGCGCGGTCTGTACCCAGGCTTCTGCCCAGCGCTCCGTGCCGCGTTCCAGATCAAGATCGCTCCACGGGCGCATGAAAACAGGCGTGAAGCCGAGATTAGTCAGGCTGCCGTAACCTTCGGCGGGGCCGACGACAATGAAGAAGTTGTGTTTGTATTCCTGCAGCATCCCTTGCAGCCAGGCGAGCGCTGCGGGGCGTTCCGTTTCAGGCAGATCGTCATAGCCGTCGATCAGCAGCAGCACCTGCCCCTTGTTCAGGCGGCTGTAGAGCTGCCGCGGGATGGTGCTGGCCGTCACGCGGCGGACGGTGTGTTGAACCGCCCGGACGATCAATTCGGCGGGGTCGGCTTCCTGACCATGCTCTGGACTCTGGAGGTGCAGATCAGAGAGGTGCAGGTAGAGAGGCATCAAGCGGCGGAACAGTGGGATTATGTTCTTGACCTGTTCGTCCGCAGCGGCCTCGTAGTTTTCGCCTTGCTCGTTGGCGAGGCGCTCTTTCGCCTTCTGTTCGATCAGCACGCGCTCTTTGATGCGCACCGCGCGTTCTTTTTCGGCCAGCGCGGCTTCGGCGGCATCGAGTTTCGCCTGCACTTTGTCGGGGGGTGGCTCGAACCGGATCTTGTTCAGCGCATGCAGGGCAATGGCTTGCAGCGCGGTGCTGCGTCCACTGCCCGGCAGACCGAGCAGGGCAATCGCATGATCGCCGAGCGCGAGATCATTAATGCTCAGCGTTTGCACCTGATACGGCGCGTGCAGGTACGGGTGGTCGTGAATGGTTGGCACGACCCGGTAGATGTTATAGGCGAGATCCTCACTCGGACTGGCGAATTCCGGCGCAGGCAGAAAGCGCGGTTCGACCAGTACGCTCGACAGCTTAGTGAACTGACCGGCGAGGTGCGAGGTTTCGCAGCGTTCAATCAAGTCAGAGATATAGCGGCTGTCCGCGCTGCGCGTCGCCGATTTTTGGACGTTTTGCGCGCTTTGCCCGGCCGCTTCCCGCAGCGCCTTAAGCTGATGGCGTGATCGATAAATGACATAAGCACTTAGCCAGCCCGCCAGCAACCCGGCAGCGAAATTCTGACCGTTAAATTCCATCGCACTTGCTCCTCTAGACAGCCAGTCTCCCTCATTGTAACGGGGGAACGTGTTTTTACGTAATTGAGTTTGAACAATTCCGTGAGATTCCTTGAGATTAGCGCCGACGAGTTCCGTCTACAATGGTAACGTGCAGCACACACGCAAAATGCGGTATATTTTCATCGGGGAGCATCCATGCCTCAGATTACGTGGTCAGAACCCACATCGATTAGGATAAACTCGATGCAATCACGACAGGCCGTCCACATCATCGCCGCCGAGTGGCGATGGGTGATTATTGTCGCCAGCGGTTTGATCTTACTGGCGTTTGCCCCGCTGGTCTGGATGGCGCTGACCGGAACATCCGAGTGGCAGTTTATGGGCGCGCTGCATAACTACCTCGATGGCGCAACCTACCTCTCGAAGATTGTGCAAGGTGAACGCGGGCTCTGGGTGACGTTTTTCCAGCATACATCCGAGACATACCCCGGCGCGTTTTTACAGGGGCTGTACCCGCTGCTCGGGCACATCGCCCGGGTGATGAGCGTGCCCGCGGTGGTCATCTTCCATGTAGCGCGCGTATTCGCAGCGCTGTTCATGTACATCAGCCTGTATCAACTCGGCGCGGCGGTGTGGACGAAGATCCGCGCGCGGCGCGTGTTCTTCGTGATCGCGGCGCTCGGTTCCGGCTTGGGTTGGTTGTTCACGCCGCTGCTGCAGGATGTCAGCTTTCCCGATATCACGGTGCCCGAGGTCTACCCGCTCTACAGCACCTTCGTGAATGTCCACTTTCCGCTGACGATTGCGTGTCTCGCGCTGCTGGCCGGGTACTTTGTTCTGGCATTCCGTCCCGGCGCGGACCAGGACCCAGCGCTGGATCGCGCCGTTCCGCTGATCGCGCTGCTCAGTTTGGCGCTCGCCATTCTCTACCCGCACGCGCTCATCCCGTTTGGCGTGGCGGCGGCGCTCTTCGGGCTGTTCGACTGGCGCGATCAAGGCAAGCTGTCGCCGCGCCTCGTGCGCTTCGGGCTGGCGCTGGTGTTGCCCGCGCTGCCGATTGCGGTCTACTACGCGCTGATCATCACTTACAATCCCGGTTTCGCCGAATGGAATCGCCAGAACATCAACCCTGCGCCGGCCCCCGCTGCACTGCTCATCGGCTTGGGTATACCGCTGCTGCTCGGTCTGCCCGGGTTCATCCGCGGCATCACACGGTTTGAGCGCGACGGCGACCGCTTGGTTGTGCTGTGGCTGCTGGCGATTCTGGTCGTGATGTACCTGCCAACAGGCGCCGGACGGCGCTTCGCGGTTGGCCTGATGCTCCCGATCGCCTATTTCGCAACCCGCGCGGTCGAAGATGTGTGGATCACGCGGATTAACCGCCGCGTGCGTTCGTACGTCTTCGCGCTCGTCATCCCGTTGATGGCCGTCAGCCAGATTTTCGTGCTCTTCCTCCCGGTCGCGCTGCCGGCGCTCAGCGGTGATCCCGGAACGGCGGTCGGCGTCTTCCTCGAACACGACTACTATGTCACCTATGACTGGGTGAACCAACACAGCTCCAGCAGTGATGTGGTGCTGGCATCACCCGTCGTCAGCGCGTGGATCCCCGGGTGGGCGGAGACGCGCGTGGTCTACGGCCATCCCTATGAGACGCTGAACGCAGCGGTCAAGCGGCAGCAGGTGCTCGACTGGTATGCAGGCACGGCGGAGTGTTCCGCGATCCTCGACGAATACAATGTGCGCTATGTGCTCTACGGCCCCGAAGAAGTGCCGTTTGGCACGGCGCCGTGTCGTGATCAGCTCAATGTCGTCGCGGAAATCGGCGGTGTGACGGTGTATGCGCGTTGATGCTCGCTCGATTCAAGTAACCGAGACGCGCCGTGTTCAACTCCTGCTGGTCGGGTTGGGCGCGGCGTTTCTGATTCTCGCTGGGCTGAAGCCGCTCGGCTTGCCTTACATCCCCGGTGCGCGCTTCTCCGACGCGGCGACCTCGCACTGGGGCGCGGCGCTGTTCCTGCAGCGCTCCGTTGTGCGCGATGGCGAGTTTCCGTACTGGCGTGAGACGATCCTCGGCGGACAACCCTTTGCGGCGAATCCGCTCAACAAAACGGCTTATCCGCTCCAATGGCTGGCGCTGATTTTGCCACCCGCCCTGCACATCAATGTCATGATCGTTCTGCATCTGCTGATCGCAGGCGCGGGCATGTGGACGCTGACGCGTTCGCTCGGACTCAGCGTGTGGTCAGCCGCTGTGAGCGTGATCGCTTACGTGCTGTCGCCGCGCATGGTCGGGCATCTGGGAGCCGGGCACGTCGATATTGTGTATGCGTTGGCGTGGCTGCCGTGGGTGCTGTGGGCGGTGAAACTAGCAGCCGTGGGATCGCGGCGCGGACTGTGGGCGACGGGCCTCTTTGCGGGACTGATGTTTCTCGCCGACGTGCGCTTGAGTCTGTTTGGATTGGTGCTGGCCGGGGCATGGGCGATCTATCATGTTCTCAAAGCTGACCCCACCCCCATCCCCTCCCCGAATTCAGGGAGGGGAGCCAGCGGCTCTCTTGCATTGCCAAGTTTCTCGGTAGCAGCGTCGACTGATGCGGGCTCGCCCAAATATGGCCGAGCGTTGAGGAGGGGAGCGAGGTTAGTCGGTTACTTCCTCCCTGTAATCCTGTTTCTGCTGATCGCGTCGGCTGTGATCATTCCGTTGTGGCTGTGGAGCCCGTACCTCACCCGCGCATCGCTGACCGCTGCCGATGCGAGCGTGTTCGCGCTGCGACCGGAATATTTGCTTGGCGTGTTCATCCCGCAGACGCACCGAAACGTCGAAGTGCTGACGTACCTTGGCCTCGTGCCGCTGATCTTGGCGGTGCTCGGCGCCGTGACAGCCCGGCGGCGTGTGCTCTTCTGGTTGGTTGCGGCGCTAATCGCGGGGTTGTACGCGCTCGGTTCGAATGGCTTCCTTTGGAACATTCTCACGCAGACCGTCCCATTTTTGCTGTGGTTTCGCGTCCCGTCACGGGCATGGCTGATTGTAATGCTGGTCGTGGCACTGCTGGCGGGGTATGGCGCGGAACGACTCAAGCGGCGTCCACTGCAAATCGGTGTGCTTGTGGTGATTGCCGTGGAACTCATGTTCACCGGGCGGGCATGGCTCGAATGGCGCGGCGACGATTACTGGTTGCCCGCTGATCAGCGAGAATTGGCGGAAACATTGATCGCGGACGGCGTAGATCGCGTGTATTCGCCCACCTACAGCCTCGAACAGCAGGTTGCGGAGCAGTATGAAATCGACTTGTTCTACGGCGTCGATCCGTTTCAACTGCGCGATTACGTTGGAGCAATTCAGGATGTTGGGCGAATCACGTTTGAGGGTTACAGCATTGTGCAACCGCCGTTAATCGGCGCGATAGGCGAGGATTTCTCTACCGCAAATCGCAGCGCGCAGCCGGATACGATCGCGATGTGGTATCACGGTGTGAGTCACGTACTCGCATCATATCCCATCGAAAATCCGCGTTTAGAGCTTGTCGATGACCTCAACGGTGTCTATTTGTATGCGAACGGAGACTATTCCTCCGGTGTCAGGTTGCCCACGGATGGCTATTGGCGAGACGATGATGCTCGCCCATTTCATAGTGTAACCCTGCTTGTCACGGTGGGCGCGTTTCTAACGGTCATTTTGGGGACATTTCTCACTTTGAGGGCGAAAACGTGACGACTCGACGATTGAAGTATGCGCCCTTGCTGCTGCTGGCGCTCACCCTTGTGATTCTCTATTTCCCCCTGCTGCGCGGCGAAGTCTTTTACTGGGGCTTGCCGACATTGCAGTTCTACCCGTGGCGGCACCTCGCCGCCGAACTGCTGCGTGACGGGATTCTGCCGCTGTGGAATCCCTACAATGGGGCGGGCGCCCCGTTGCTGGCAAATTACCAATCAGCGCTGCTGTATCCCCCCAGTTGGATCAGCTTTGTGCTGCCCCTCGAATGGACGATGAGCCTCACGGCGGTCGTCCACTTGTGGATTGCCGGGTGGGGCATGTGGCGCTTGACCGGGCGGCTCGGCGCGTCTGATCTAGGGCGCGGCGTGAGCATGTTCGCCTTCGCGCTGACGAATTACCTCGTCGCACGGCTGTTCACCTTCCCGATCATCGAGGGGGCGGCGTGGCTGCCGTGGCTGGCGTGGGCGGCGCTCGGCGTGCTGACGACTGGCAAGCGGCGGCAGGTCGCGTGGCTGGCGCTGTTCGCCGCGCTGCAACTGCTGGCGGGGCACGCGCAGACGACGTGGTACAGCTTTGCGCTCGTCGGGCTGTTCAGCGTGTGGTGGACGGTGGTGAACCTCACCCCCCAGCCCCCTCTCCCGGGGGAGAGGGGGAGCACAGACCCTACCCCGAATTCAGGGAGGGGAGCAGGCGAATCGCGCGCCCGTGACCGATCCCCAAGTAGGGACGAGGCATGCCTCGTCCTCTGCCCTCGCCTCCCCCATGCGCCTGTTCGCCGTGGTGCTGGCGCTCGCGTTAGGCGCGGGCGTGGCGACGCTGCAGCTCGCGCCGACCGCCGAACTGCTTGGCCAGTCGCAGCGCGGCGACGGCGTCGAGGTCGACTTCGCGATGAACTTCAGCTATGCCCCGGCGCGGACGTTGAATTTCCTGTCGCCGACGATTTTCGGCACGCCCGCTGATGGCAGCTACTTCACGCAGGGCGCGTACTTTGAGGATGCGGTCTACATCGGCTTGATCCCGCTGATCAGCGCGTTTGCGGCGGTGGTTGCGTGGCTGCGACGGCGCAAAGCAGGCATTCCTGTCTATCAAACGGTCCCGTTCTGGCTGATCATCGTGGTGGTGGGTTTCCTGTTCGCGTTAGGCGCGAATACGCCGATCTTCCCGTTCCTGTATCGCAACATTCCGACTTTCGACATGTTCCAAGCCCCGGTGCGCTGGCACTTGTGGACGGTGTTTGGCTTGAGCGTGCTGGCGGGGATCGGCGTGTCGGCGTGGGGTAGGGATTTCCGCACGCGGCGCTGGGCGAAACGGGCGCTGGCGGGCGGACTCGGCGCGCTGGTTTTGCTGGTGGCTGGTCAACCGTTTCCTGGGGATTGGCAATGAGCCGCTGGGCATTCTCGGGCGCGGGCTAATCAGCATTCCACTGTTCATCACGGCGGCGGCGCTCCTCATGCTGACACAGCCAAGCGGGGAGAGTCCGCGCTACGGTCGCTGGCTGATCGCCGTATTGGTTGTGATCGCGGTTGATTTAGGGATCGCGTCGTGGGGGTTGAACCCGACCAGCGAGCACTCCGCTTGGATGGGGGCAGTATCCGAAGCTGATGCGAACATTGAACGGCAGTACATGTATTCGGTCAATGAATCTGTCGAGAAATTTGAGTGCCTGTATCGCTTCGAAGACTACCGGAGCGATCATTCGCCGTGTCGGTTCGAGGTTGATCCATTTACGCTGCCGAATAGCAATCTCTACTCAAACGTATCGATGCTCAATAACTTCGATCCGCTGTTGGTAGGACATTTCACTCACTTCATCAACTTGATCGAAGCCCATCCTGATCAGCCCGCACTATTGCAGGCGGCAGGCAGTGACCGACGGGCATGGTTTGTTGACTCAGTTTGCTGGCACGAGACACAAGCCGATCTCGAAGCGGCGCTCGTTGAACCTGATTGGGACGCCTACATGCAAATTCACGTGCTTGGCGATGCGGAGTGTCCAGAGGCCGGCCTCCCAGATGATGCAAACATCACTGTCACTGATCATATCAATACCGTCACGCTTTCGGTCAATGCACCGCGTATGGGCTGGTTGTATCTTGCCGATACCGATTACCCCGGCTGGAAAGCGACCCTTGACGGCGAGTCCGTCCCGATTTATCGTGCGAATCTCATGTTTCGCGCCGTACAAGTGGATGCTGGGCTGCACGAGGTCGTGTTCAGCTATGAACCCGCTTGGGCGGCTCCCGCGCTGCTGATCACGGTGGTGTCGCTGGTGGTGCTCTTGTTCCTTTTCAGACTGGCGGATGACTAGATGGGAAATTCGCGTCGCACGCGGCGTCCTCAACTGCAATTTTCCGAACGCAAGCTGCTGCTGGCGGTCGGCGATATTCTCGCGGTTTTCCTCGCCTGTTTGATCGCGCTGTTCGTGTGGACGCTGGTCGCGCGCTATCGCTTCACGCTGAACTTCATTCTGCCGCAAAGCCCGTGGTTCTTCGCGCTGGCGGTGCTGTGGTTCGCGCTGGCAAGCGCCAACGACTTCTACGACCTGCGCATCGCGGCGAACCGCAATCACACGCTGCAGCGGCTGCTCATCATCACCGCCCAAACGTGGATTGTGTACATGGTAGTATATTTCCTCTCACCGCCGCGCGAACTGCCGCGTCTCTTCATCATCTACTATGGGGTGGTGTCCTTCGCGCTGATCACAGCCTGGCGCTTCTCTCGACCGTTCCTGCTCGGGTGGGTGAGCGAACCCCGCCGCACGCTGATCCTCGGAACAGACTGGACGGCGGGTACGATCATCGAAGCGCTGCGCGAACATACGCCGGATTACCGCGTGCTCGGCTTGATCGGCCAGTCGGACGAGGTCGGCAAGGTGCTGTACGGCGTGCCCGTGCTCGGCACGGCGGCGGATCTGCCCAACTTCATCAGCCGCGATCAGGTCAGCGAATTGATCCTCACCGAAGCCAATAAGCTCAAAGGTGAGACGTTTCAGAACGTGATGGACGCCTATGAAGCGGGCGTGACGCTGATCACCATGCCGCTGCTGTACGAGCGCATCACCGGGCGCGTCCCGGTCGAACACCTCAGCGATGATTGGGGCGTGATCTTCCTGCCGATTAAAAACGTGCAGGGGCTGTTCGATCCATATCCGCTCATCAAGCGCGGCTTTGACATCTTCGTATCGCTGGTCGGTTTGACGGTCTTCGCGGTGCTCCTGCCGTTCATCGCCGCTGCGCTGTACCTCGACTCGCGCGGGAGCATCTTCTTCACGCAGGAACGACTCGGCATGCACGGCTGCGTGTTCCGCCTGTACAAGCTGCGCTCCATGATCCCGGATGCCGAAGCGGAGACGGGCGCGGTCTTTGCCCAGAAGGGGGATCCGCGGGTGACGCGGATCGGTCGGTTCCTGCGCAAGTCGCGCCTCGATGAAGTGCCGCAGTTGTGGAACGTGCTGCGTGGTGACATGAGTCTTATCGGGCCGCGTCCGGAACGCCCGGAACACGTCGAACGGCTGACGGAGAAGATCCCGTTCTACCGCACACGCTTGATCATGCGCCCCGGCCTCACCGGGTGGGCGCAGGTGCGCTACCCCTACGGCTCGAATGATGAGGATGCGCTGGTTAAGCTGCAATATGACCTGTATTACATCCGCAACCAGTCCGTACTGCTCGACGTGAATATTCTGCTGCGCACCGTCTACCGCGTGGTCAGCCTCAGCGGGGTGTAGCGCCGCGAAGCAAGTTGTAGGGGCGCACGGCCGTGCGCCCCTACAGTCAATATCTTCTCCAGAGCAATTTCTAAATATTGTACATTCCCATGTTGCCTGTAATATGAAAGTAGTGACTTCACACGATTTGGATCGCTCCATTTGACCTCAGTTCTCATGGCTCAGTCTCGACTCACCCGCCTCACTATCGAGCGGGCGGCGGCGATCATCATTTTTATGCTGCTGTTCGCGCTGGCGGCGCGCATCCCTGTTGACACCGATACGTGGTGGCACATTCGCAGCGGCGAATGGACGCTCACGCAGGGCATGATCACCGCCGATCCGTTTTCATCGACGTTCAACGGCCAACCGTGGATCAATCACAGTTGGGGCGCGCAGATTATTTTGTATGCGGTCTGGCAGGCGGGTGGGGCGTTCGGTCTCGCCGTCTACATGGCAGGCCTAGCGACGGCGGGCATGTATTTCGTCTACCGTATGTGCGCGGGCAATACGTATCTGCGCGGCTTCGCGTTGATCCTCGGCGCGGCGACAGCGGCGGTCTTCTGGTCGCCGCGCCCGCAGATGCTCTCGTTCTTCCTGAGCGCGGTTGTGCTGTATCTGCTGTTTCTGTACAAGCGCAAGCAGATCGACCGCCTGTGGCTGATTCCGATCCTGATGGGCGTGTGGGGTAACCTGCATGCGGGCTTCAGCATCGGTTTGATCTTCATGGGCGGCGTGATCGGCGGGGAAATTCTCAATAATCTGCTGAACCGCGGCGGCGAGCATGTCGTCCCCTGGCGCGGCGTCGGCAAGCTGATCGTGATCGCGCTGTTGTCGGTCGCGGCGCTGGTGATCAATCCCTACGGGCTGCAAATGCTCGCGGTGCCGTTCCAAACGGTGAGCATCGGCGCGCTGCGGGCGTACATTCAGGAATGGAATCCGCCCAACTTCGCCGGGCGCGAAACGTGGCCGTTCCTGGCGCTGCTGGTCGGCGTGGTGGTCACAGCGCTGGCGGATCGGCGGCGCTTCGACTGGACGGAAGCGGTGCTGGTGCTCGGCACGGCGTTCATGGCGTTGACAGCGGGGCGCAATATCGCCGTGTTCGCGGTGGTGGCTACACCGATTCTGACCTATCACATTGTGGCGCTCATGCAGCGGCGCGGGTGGACACTGCGCCCGATGACGCGCGTCAGCCCGATGATAGCGCGGCTGAACCTGCTGCTGGTCATCGTCGTGCTGTTCGGCGCGGCGGCGAAGGTGCTGCTCGTGCTTGACGCGGAGACGGTCGACGCAGCGTTCCGCGAGACGCTCCCGGTGACCGCAGTCGAATACCTCCGTGACAATCCGCCAACTGGTACGATGTTCAACAGTTACAACTGGGGCGGCTATCTGCTGTGGGCGCTGCCGGATCGCCCCGTGTTCGTCGATGGGCGCACCGACCTCTATGGCGATGCTTTCCTGCGCCGCTGGCTCGATGCAGCCACGGGTGGTGACGGTTGGCGCGACCTGTTCGCCGAGTACGACGTCGGTTTCACCGTCATTGAGACGGGGAGCGGGTTAGCGGCCGTGCTCGCTTCAGAACCGGGCTGGCGGCTCGCCTACAGCGACGACTTGGCGTCCATCTATGTGAGGGCAGCATGACCAGAGAGCGCGACAACCTGTCCTTGATCGGTTTGCTGGCCGATTTTCGCCTGCTGATCACGCTGTTTCTGGCCTTCCGCTTGCTGTCGGTGCTCGTCTACCAACCGCTGATCGTGGGGGGCTTCGAGCGCGGCGTCACGGCGGGCGGCGATTTCTTCTACTACTTTCAGTTGGGATCGTATGCGCGGGAAGGGCTGCTCCCATTTCGTGATTGGTGGAGCGAATTCCCGCCGATCCGGCGATCCTGAACACAGTAATCGCGGTCGGTTTTGGCGGCAATGGCTACCCGGTTTCGCGATCATCTACGGCATCCTCATGACACTGTTCGACCTCGGCAATCTGGTGCGCATGCGGCAGATCGGCATGAAGCTGCATGGTGGGAACACGGGCTTGGCGCTGGCGTGGATCTATGCGCTCAGCCTCGCGCCCGCGGTGTTCATCTGGTGGAATTTCGAGCCGCTGGTTGCCTTTTTGCTATTGTCCGCATTATGGGCGCTGCTCAATCGGCGGGATGGACGGTCGGCGGTGTGGGCATTGGTCGGCGCACTGACCAAGTTCACTCCGGCGATTATCCTCGGTGCGGTGTGGCGCTATCGCCCGCCGCAGAAAGCGCTACGTTATACGCTGATCACGCTCGGCGGCTTCGCCGTGGTTTACGCGCTGCTGTTCGCGCAGAACTCCGCTATGACTGCGCCGTCGCTGGTGGCGCAGTTCAACAAGGCATCGTATCAAACGGTGTGGGCGCTGCTCGACGGCAACTACACTACCGGAAATTTCGGCGCGGCAGACGAACGCTTTGACCCCGCCAACGCCTACCGCATCAACGGCAACCCGGCGGTGATTCCCGGCGTGGTGCGTCTGGGGGCGGCGGCGCTGATCGGCGCGTTCATCTTTTGGCGCACCAAGCGCTTCGATGATCGCGGGCTGGTCGCTTTCACCACGCTCACGCTGCTGATCTTCTTCTTGCAGACGCAGGGGTGGTCGCCTCAGTGGCTGGCGCAGATCGTGCCGCTGCTGCTGCTGTGCTTCCCCACACGCAATGGCGTGACGCTGGTTGTGCTGCTCAGCGGGCTGGTGTTCATCGAATACCCGTTCCTGTTCATGCGCACGGGCGACACGGGCGGGGTGGTGGCCGGGGCGCAGATCGTGCCGTTCGCCGGGTTGGTGCTCGGGCGCACGCTGCTGCTCGTCATGGTCTGCGTCGCTCTATACCGGCGGCTGAGGGTGGCGCTGCCCGATGAAAGCTAAACAGACAGCCGCGGCCCCGCCAGTTACTAATTTGCGGCGTGAAACGGCGGTTTTCGCTGTGATCGCGCTGGTGATCGCGGCGGGCATCGTCTTCTGGTTTGTCGGCGCGCCGGGCTACACCGACGCCTACTATCACTTCAATGCGGCGAAACGCTGGGCACTGGGCTTTGGCCTGACTGACACCTATTTGTGGACATATATCGGCGCGCCGGGGAGTCTACCCGCGCCATCGCACCTGTACTGGATGCCGATCACCTCGCTGTTGGCGGGGGCGAGCATGTGGCTGACCGGATCGACCAGCTATGCCTCCGCACAGATCCCGTTCGCGCTCTGTCTCGCCGGGACGGCCCTGGTCGCCTTTCGCCTCGGTTGGCGCGTGCTTAAGGGGCGGCGTGGCGCGTGGATCGCCGGGCTGCTCACGCTGTTCAGCGGTTTCTTCACGCGCTACTGGGGGCAGATCGATACGTTCGCCCCCTACGCGCTGATCGGCTCGCTCGGCCTGTACGCGCTTGGGTTGGCAATGGAAACGCCGACCTCGCGCCGCTGGTGGCTGATCGCGGGCGCGCTGGCGGCGCTGGCGCATCTCACCCGCGCGGACGGCCTGCTGCTGCTCGGCCTAGGCGGGCTCTTGGCGCTGTGGCTCATCATTGAGCGGCGGTTGACTTTGGCGGCGGGCGTCGGGCGCGGGGGATTAGTGCTGATCGCCTACCTCGCGGTGATGGCGCCGTGGTTCGCGCGCAACTGGATCGCGATTGGTACGCCGCTGCCGTTGGGTGGCACGCAGGCGATCTGGTTTGACGAGTATGATGATCTGTTCAATTACCCGCCCGATGCGTCACCGGCCACGCTCAGCCTGGACGAGTTCATCAATTCGCGGCGCGAGGCGTTGGTCAACAATGTTGCGACCTTCGTCGCCGTCGAAGGCTTGATCGCCATGCCGCCGTTCATGCTCTTGGCGTTGTGGCGCCGGCGGCACGAACCCGCTTGGCGTCCGTTTTGGGTGTACGCGCTGGGGCTGCACCTCGCCATGACGCTGGTGTTTCCGTATCCCGGCTATCGCGGCGGGCTGTTTCACTCGGCGGCAGCGCTGATCCCATTCTGGGCGGTGTTGGGGCTGGCTGGCATCGACGACGCGGTGACGTGGGTCGCCAAGCACCGCCGCCGCTGGCAGCCGCAGGTCGCCAAAGCGCTGTTCTCGTTTGGGCTGCTCGGACTAGCCTTGGTGTTGAGCGTGCAAACGGGGCTGGCCGGGCGCAGCGTCGCCAGTGACACGATCCCGGGGCTGTATCAGGAATTGCAGCAGCACATCCCGGCAGATGCCCGCGTCATGATCAACGACCCGGCCGCGCTCTACTATTTCACCGGGCAAAGCGGCGTGGTCATCCCCAACGGAGATGCGGAGGCCGTACGCCAAATCGCGGCGCAGTATGATGTGCAATACCTCGTGCTTCAGGCGGGCGGCATGACCGACGAAATCGCGCTGCTGTACGACGATCCACCCGCTTTCTTGACTCCCATTCCGTTGACTACCCCTGACGTGAGGTTGTATGCGTTCACGATTTCGCCCTGAAGACGCGCTTCTGCTGCTGGTCGCCCTCGTGCTGACGGCGCTGTATGTGCTGGTTGCGGGCGGCAACTTCCCGCTCGACGACAGTTGGATTCACCAGACCTATGCACGCAACCTCGCGCAAACGGGGCAGTGGGCGTTCGTGCCCGGCGTGCCGAGCGCGGCCTCCACGTCGCCGCTGTACACGGTCGTGTTGACCGTGGGCTACTGGCTGAATATCCCGTTTCGCCTGTGGGCGCATGGACTCGGCGCCGTTATGCTCGGCGTGACGGGGATGCTCGGCTTGCGCCTCGCCGAACGCTTCGCGCCGAATGTCAAACGCATCGGCTTGATCAGCGGGCTGGCGCTGGTGTTCACGTGGCATCTGATCTGGGCGGCGGCCTCGGGCATGGAAACGCCGATCTTCGCCATGTTCACGCTGCTGCTGCCGTGGTTGATCACTCGGCAGATAGGTGACTTAGCGGCAAGGCATGCCGTGTCGCTACAAGAGGATAACCTGCCTCAGACGATTCTTTCGGCGGTTGTTTTCGGCGTAGCGGCGGCCCTGACTACGCTCACCCGGGCGGAAGGTGTGCTGCTCGTCGGTTTGGTGGGGGTGGTGCTGCTGATCGTGCGGCCATCCGTGCGCACGGTCAGGTGGGGTGTGATTGCGGGGATCGCGTTTGCGCTGGTGCTGACACCGTACCTCGCCTTGAACTACAGTCTGACGGGCGGACCGCTGCCCAACACGGCGGCGGCGAAGATCATGTATGCGCAGCCGTATCTGACGCTTAGCCTTGCCTATCGCTTACAGTTGATGCTCACGCCGCTGGCCGCGGGCGGCCAACTGCTGCTGATCCCCGGTCTGGTCGCTTATGTGATCGGTGTTATCCGGCGTGCCCGCCAAGATCGCCGTTGGCTGCTGGCGCTGACGCTGCCCGCGTGGGGCTTCGGGCTGATTCTGCTGTACGCGATTCAACTGCCGCTCAACTTCCAGCACGGGCGTTATGTGATGCCCGCGCTGCCCGCGCTGGTGCTGGCGGGCGTGGTTGGTACTGGCTGGTTGATTCGCTCGGCGAATGCCTCGCTGATCGGGCGGGTGCTGACGCGGGTGCTCGCGCTGTCGACAGCCGTGATCTTCCTCGGGTTCACGTTTGGCCTCGGGTTACAAGCGCATGTGCAGGACGTGACCATCATCGATGAAGAAATGGTGCGTTCCGCGCAGTATATTGCAGAGAACATCCCGGCGACTGATTTGCTCGCTGTGCATGATATTGGCGCGGTGGGCTACTTCGCGCCGCGTCCGATCATCGATACCGCCGGGCTGGTCACACCGGAGACGATTCCGTTTGTGTGGGATGATGCAGGTATGTGGGCGTATCTGCGCGAGCATGGCGCGGTGTACTTGATGGGGTTGGAAGATCAAATCCCGAAAGACACTGACAATGCTCCACAGTTGTGCCTCGACTTCACGACGGGCGGACAGACGGCTCCCCGCGCTGGCGGCAGCAACATGACTATCTATTATTTAGCGTGGGCCGGCGGCTGTCCATGACGACCTCTTAAGCATTCGGCTGGTTGTGGCAAATTGTGAAGAATGTATAATAGGGGTATGAGCGAATTGTTTAAGAAACTCAACGTCCTCCTCAAATCAACTTTCATTGGGCAGGAACCAGCCTCACGCCCCGCAGCACGCCCCGGCAAAGATATGGATCGTGAGCTTGAGCGGCTGCGCGGACGGGTGAATGAGGCCATTCAGTACGAGGAACGTTTGAAGCAGCAATTGCGGGAACTAGAGAGCGAAATTCAGCAGTGGGATCAAGCGGCTGATGATGCGCTTCGTCGGAATGATCAAGATGCGGCGCACGCGGCGCTGGAAAAACTGCGGACGGCTAAACGGCGTTACGCGCGTTTGGATAATGACCTGAGCCAGCATGAAGTGCTCTCACAGGAACTGATCCAGAGCGTGAACCTGTTGGAGAGCGTGGTCCAGACGGCGCCGCCCGCCGAGACGCCAGTCACCCCCGACCGTTCGATGGCGGAGGTGCTCAAGCAGGCGCGGGCGAAGATTTCTGCTTTAGGCGAGCTGACGACGCCGAAAGCGGAGATTGAGGAACCGGTCGACCAGCCGGACATCGAAGACGATCTTGAGCAGCGACGGCAGCGATTGAGCCGCCGGTAGTGGGCAAAAGCGCGCAGGATGCCCGTAGCGCGATGAACATATGACCATCAAAAAAGTACTGGTAGTGGCAGGCGATTATGATCTCGTGCAGGGTGTCCGCAAAGGCCTAGACACTTCCGGTTGTGCTGTCTATGCGGCGCATTCGCACCGGGATGCGCTGTACATCATCGATCATGAACCGTTTGATTTGGTGGTGGTGGATGCGCTCATGACTGACCGCATTAGCGGCGACGTGACGCTCAAGTCGATCACCGAACTGGCGAAGCGTCCCCCCATTCTGATCTATAAGTCGGTTGCTAATGGCGTGCTCTATACCGAACCGGTCGTGCAGTCGCTGCAGCCGGATAAGCTGCGCGAAGCGGTCTTGCGGACACTGCCGCAAGATCAAGACGCACGCGTTCAGGTCAAACAGCCGCGCATCTCGCCGATGGTCACCGATCTGTTCTGGCGGGATGAGGAAATCCAGACGCTGTTTTCCCTCAGTCGATCCCTGACCGAGGTGCTCGATCTCTCGGAAGTGCTTAACCGCGTGGTGGAAGCGGCGCGTCGCTTGACCAATGCCGAAGAAGGCCTGATCCTGCTGCCAGAGACGGACTCTGACCAGTTGTATCTGCGCGCGAAGGTCGGCATTGACTCGGAAGTGGCAGCGAACTTCCGCGTCAAGACGCATGATACCATCGCGGGGACAGTCTTCAGCAGCGGCCAGTCAATGCTGCTGGGCGAAGCTGGCCCGCAGAAGGTCAAGACGCAGTATTTCGTGAATTCGCTGCTCTACGTGCCGATTATCCACAAGGGCAAGACACTCGGCGTGCTGGGTGTGAACAACAAAACCAAGCACGATGTCTTCAACCAGCGGCACAAAGACCTGCTGACGAACTTATCATCCTATGCGGCCATCGCCATCGAAAATGCCCGCATCTATGCGCAGAGCGTACGCCGCGCGCGGGAGCTCAAGGCGCTGGTTGACGCCAGTCAGGCGATCAACGCTTCGCTTTCGCCCGAACATGTTATTCCGGCGATCTGTGAACAGTTCGCCCATGTCCTCAACGTGTCATATGCCGAAATTTTCCAGCGCGTGGACGACAACACCCGCCTGGTAAGCGTTGCCCGCCACTATCAAGCGAAGTGGCGCGCGGGGACTGAACCGGTGGTCGCGCTGGCCGAACGTCCAGCGCTGCGCACAGCAATTGAGAACCGGCGTCATGTGATGATGGCGCGTGCCCGGCACGATGTGCCCAACGAAATTGGCGCACTGGACCGCGTTGGGGCGAACGCTATGCTGTGTATCCCGGTTACGACGAGCGAGCAGACGCCAGCCGCCGTGCAAGCCTTCTATCTGATTGCGCCGGAGACTGCGCCCTCGACCGACATCATCCAGCGCATTCAGCGCATGTTCCTCGAATACCGTTCGGTAGCCGAAGAGGGCGCGACCGCGCACTTCGTGAAGCTGCTGAACGATGTCAGAACGTTGGTGAAGGCCGATTGGGTGGATTATGCAGTGCTCACCACGGATCGCCGGATGCTGCAAACTCAGTTTGCGGCGGGCTCGGCGGTTTGGCTAGATGACCCCCGTCCACAGATCGACCTGACGAGTCACCCTGACCTCAATGAATTTCTCGATTCGCGCGCGGCGATCAACTGCCACGCCGACGAAGAGACGATGTCGCTGGGCGCGGCGTCGCTCATCAAGTATTCGCGCGCCCGTTCCATCCTCGCGCTGCCGCTGATCGAACGCGGTCAGCCGTGGGGGATGGTGGTGTTCGCCGATACGGAGCACGCGCATCGCTTCAGCCCCCGCGAGACCGATCTGGCGCGCGCGACCGTCGCCCAGGCAGCGACTGCGTTGGCCAACAGCCATCTCGTGACTGACCTCGAAGCGAGCCTGCGGGATTTGAAAGAGGCGCAGAACCGCCTCGTCCAGTCGGCACGCTTGACCGCCATGGGCGAACTCGCCGCCGCCGTCGCGCATCAGATCAACAATCCGCTCACGACCATTGTGCTGGATACGGAACTGCTGCTGCTCAAAGAAGCGCCCGGCTCGAAGAACGCGGAAATCCTCAACGCGATTTCCCGCGCGGGCAAGCGGGCTGCCGGGGTCGTGCGGCGCTTATTAGCCAGCGCCCGCCCCAATACGAGCACCACACCGCCGCAGCCGATCAATGTGGTGCAGACGGTCGAGGAAATCCTCACGCTCGTGCACTCGTATCTCAATCGCTCGAGTATCACGCTGGTGCGCAAACTGCCCGATGAAGCCCTGCCGCCCGTGGTGGCCGTGCCCGGTGAACTCGACGACGTGTGGTTGAATCTCATATTGAACGCGCATGACGCGCTCACCGGACGTCCGGAACCGAAGATCGGCATCGAAATCACCTGCCCGCCCGAGGCCGACATGATGGAAGTGAAAGTGTGGGATAACGGTCCGGGCATCCCTACCGAGATCGTCACCGAAATTTTCAAACCCTTCTTCACCACCAAGCCGGCAGGTGAGGGAACCGGGCTGGGACTGCATATTTGCCGGCAGGTCGTGGATCGCGTCGGGGGGACTATCAATGTGGAGTCCCAACCGGAACAAGGCACAACGTTTACAATTCGACTTCCCGTCACGAGGAGCGGAGTACTATGACGCATATTTTGGCTGTAGATGATGACAATGAGGTCCTCGAGACCGTAGGACGCGTGCTTCGCCATGAAGATTACGAAGTCTCGCTGGCGAGTTCGGCGGCGCAGGCGGTGGTGCAGCTCGAAAAACGCCTGCCGGACCTGATGATTCTGGACGTGATCATGCCGGAAGTCGATGGTGTGACGTTGTGCCGTCAGCTACGGCGCGACACCCGCTATATCACCCTGCCGATTCTGTTCCTCACCGCCAAAGGCGGCACCGAGGATATCGTCACCGGGTTGGATGCGGGGGCGGATGACTATGTCGTGAAACCGTTTGAACTGGCGGAACTGCGCGCGCGCATCACGGCGCTCCTGCGGCGCGGCAAACGCGACCGCACGACGGAGAATGTGCTTCAGCTCAACGATCTGCGCCTGGACTCGGATACCTATCAGGTGTCCGTCGACGAGAACTCCGTGCAGCTCACCTCGACCGAGTACCGCTTGCTGCGTTACCTGATGGAACACCCGAATCAGGCGCTGTCGCCGGGGCATTTATTGCAGGCGGTGTGGGAGTACCCGCCGAACACCGGCGATCCGGATCTTGTGCGCGCCCATGTGCGTAATTTGCGCGCCAAAATCGAGAAGGGCGCGCGTCGTAAATACATCCGCACCATTCACGGTGTCGGCTACATGATCTCGACTTAACTCCCCTGTAAGTGTGCCACGGGGCAGCTTTTGTCTGCCCCGTGTTCCCCTCTCACGACAATCCATGCGTCGTCACGTGAATTTCATGAAGATTTCACGCGCCACCCGATCTTCGAGGCAAACTTCCCAGTTATACTTTTATGTATAATTTCGCGATGCACAACCGAGAAGTGAACCGATGTACGAAATCATGATTGTTGACGACGACGCCCAGGTTCTGGACATGGTAGAACTTGTATTGAAGCGCGAAGGTTATCACGTTCTCCGGGCATTCTCCGCAAAATCTGCGCTCGAAACTATCGAAAACGAAACCCCAGATCTGTTTGTGATCGATGCGATGATGCCTGACATGGATGGTTTGACCCTGTGCCGCCGACTCCGGGCGATGCCGCGCACCACCAACACACCGATCATCTTCCTGACGGGCAATAATTCTCCGCATACCGTGGTGGATGCGTTGAATTCCGGCGGCGATGATTTCATCCGCAAGCCGTTCGTCCCGCGGGAACTGGCGGCGCGCGTGCGCGCGCACATTCGGCGCTCCGTGTTTTACAGCGATGGAGATGTCGCGGCGATCCGCATTCAGTCGAACCGCTACCGCGTGTACGTCAATGATGCCGAAGTGCTCCTGACGCGCGTCGAGTTCGATCTCCTCAAGTATCTGTGCACGTCACCGTACCGCCTGCATTCGACGGAAGAACTGCTGGCGAACGTGTGGCAGTACCCGGATGGGGTGGGCGATGCGGCGCTCGTGCGCAATCATGTCCACAACCTGCGCCGTAAAATCGAAATCGATCCGGAACGCCCGCTGATCATCCAATCGCGTCATGGGCGCGGTTATGTGGTGAAGGCGCGCATCCAGTTTGAGGACGAAACGATCCAGCAGTAACGACCTTCAATCGACATCTGTACAAAACTCTATCAACTTCTTCACAGTATCGAATGTTCACTGATGGGGCAATGGGTTATGATGAAATTGCTGGAAACCATCGATCGTTCGAGAAGCTGTGATGTTGAGAACCCTAGCAAAGATCGTACAGATATTAGACGATACCCCCGCCATCTATGGTGAGCGCCGTAAAGGCCAAAGCGTAGTCGAGCTCGCGCTCGTGACGCCGATCCTCATCATCCTGCTGGCGGGGTTGATCGAAGTGGGCTGGTTCGCGAACAACTACCTGACCCTGCTCGACGTCACGCGCGCGGGCGCGCGACGCGGTACGGTTCTCCAAGATGCTCAGTCACCACTCTTCTGGGATGAACGTGGGTCACTTGTTCCGCAGTTCTACTTCGACTCGCAGGCCGACGGTAACTACTTCAAAACCGCATACGACCTCAACGGTCTGAGCGGCGAGACTGATACCACCCGTTTGGCCGTCCGCTACCACCCCACCTTTAACCCCACTGGCTGCAATACGGCCAACCGCACGTTCTATCACGAGATCTCTTGCGTGATGCTCGCGTCGATGGACCCGCTGCGCATGACGCCGGAGAATGGGGTCGACGACATCATCATTTCGGGTGTTTCCATCGAAAATGTTGATGCCAGCCGCGGTAATGCCTGGCTGGGGACGTTGGGTTCTGACTGGCGTCCACTGGCGGCTAACGTGCCGCAGCTCGTGGTCGTCGGACGTTACCCCACCAACGCCAACGAATGCGAAGCCACCTGGGACGGCATCGGTACCCCGGCGCTTGGCGCACTGGAGCCGCGGGATCCCTTCGACTTCAACTACAGCGGTGATCGCGATGTCGATGACATTGCCGATGAAACGTTTGCCGAAAACAACCCCGCCCGTATCAACGTAACTGGTGAAGACGACTTTGACGAGATCGTCGGCATGGATGTGCCTGCGGCGAACCTCGCCAATGCCGAAAAGCAGGTCGGTTTTGCGCTGTTCGGCAATCATCGCATTACTGGGACGGCGTGCGTCGGGTCGGAATGGACCTTGGAAGAGCTGTCGCGCGTCGTCAACCTGAGTTCGACATTTGAGCTGGACGACTACGGCGACCCGGAAGTGATTGCCGCGCGGCGTATGATCCCCGGACAGGGGATTATCATGGTGGAAATGTTCTGGCAGCATCGTTTGCTGCTGAACATCCCCGTGCTGTCACCCGTGTTCGTCGCCATCGGTTCAGAACGTGCCACCATTTCAGTCTGGGCAGCGTTCCCGCTCCCGGCTGTCGAACCCTTCATTTCGTTTGATTGAGATGGAACACAGCTTATGCGTGGCTTACGACGGTTTTTAAGGCGCGGTCAATCCGGGCAGGCGCTATTCATCCTCGCCATCGGGTTCATCGCGTTAGTCGGTTTTGTCGGCATTGTCACCGATGTGTCTGTGCTGTTCATTCGTTACAGCACGTTGGGGCGCGCAGTCGACGCGGCGGCCGTGTCGGCGGCCAGCCAGATGCGCCGCATCGAGGACACGACGTTCACTGATGCGAACAGCGACGGGATTGACGACATCGCGGAAGATGAAGCGGGCAGCGTCGCGAATCTCAACCTCGCCGCGCGCTCGTTCATTGAGTTATATGGACTCGACCCGAGCAACGTGATTGTCGAGACGTGCCGCGCGCAGCAGGTGGGGCGCGACGCGAACGGCAACCCGCTGGATGAGAACAACGTGCCCCTCTTTAATCTGGATGGCACCATCAACACGAGCGCGAATCAGACACAGGTCGCCAAGTATCAGGAACTGTGCACGGAAGATGAACTGAAGCTGGTCCGCGTCACCGCGCAGATTGACGCGCCCACAATGTTCCTGTATCTGCTCGGTTATCCCACGGTGACCCTCACCGCGTCAGCGATGTCGCAGACGGCGGTGCTCGACGTCGTGCTCATCCTCGACGTGTCGGAGTCGATGCTCAACGAGACGACCTACGCGGACTGGGAAAACGTCGGGCAGGGCATGCGCTACCTGCCGCCCGTGTTGTGGGAAGAGGATTACGACCCCATTTTCACTGATGCCGACAGCGACGGCATTGACGATGCCCATTACACCTCATGGGACTATATCCTGACGCATACCCAGGCCGAGATCAACGCGGCGGTGACGCCAGCCGGTCAAGATCCACTGTTGGAGACGCTTACGTCGCAGTTCGCGGCGTTTGACTCGCCGACAAGCCCCGGTCAACTGCCTGCGCGTGCTGAATGCCAGATTCGCGCGTGGCCGCGCACGCAGAACAACTACCCGCGCGTGCCGGATTGGCTGCTGGCGGAATACAACACTTATCTCACCAGTCAGTCGTTGAGCCTCGACGCGCATTTTGATCTCGCGCCCGGCGATGTCGCCACGAGCGGTTATTTCTTCTCACAATTTGTGCCGATGTACAACTTCTACGGCTGCTGCAATGACCCGGATGGCCTGGTTGATGCGGACGGTAACTTCAGCTTTGGCGATCTGGTGTGCCAGCCCTTCCGTGAAGCGCGTGACGCGGCGGAAGGCTTCCTCACCCGCCTTGACTTCAAGCGCGGTGACCGCGTAGCGTTCGTCACGTTTGACCGCTTCGCCACACTGATTGACCCGGATGGCCCGGCTCGCGATACCAATGCGGACGGCAACGCCGACGTGAGCTTGCAGGATCCGTTTATTGAAACCGAGACCAGCTTCACCGTCGCCGGCCACCCGGAACAAAACCGGATCGGCGCTGTCGAAACGCTGCGCAACGTCATCGGCGTGCGGGCCGAAACTGGGTCGTATGTGGACACCAACAACGACGGTCAGTGGGATGCCTTCCGCGATGACGAAGGCGTGCGCGATGATGTGTCTGACCGCGAGGACTGGGCGAATTGGGCGGACCTGCACAGCGTCCGCACGATTGGCGAAATTCAGGATCAACCCGTGCGCGGCGCGTGTCCGTTTGACATGGTGTCGCTGCGCTCGCCCTTCAGCCCGTATAAGTATGATGCCGATGGCAACCTGCTGGACGCGAACGCTCCGCCGCCGCTGAACGGGGTGATCACAGTGCCGGTGTGGGTGGCCAATACCGACTATAACTTCCGCCGTGAACGCAGCTACGAAAACCGCGCCTCGTGTGGCGGTACGAATATCGGCGGCGCGCTCGGGACAGCGGCTAACGCGCTCTACTTCAATGGGCGGCGTGAAGGCGCGGTGTGGATTATGGTGCTCCTGAGCGACGGCGCGGCTGGCGTGAGTGACCCCATGTCGCGTGTTGGCGGCAATGCGGCCAACATCCCTGATCCGCCGCAGCCCTTCCGCACCAATGCGCTTACCGGCGGCAGCGATCCGCTCGCGGCGTCGGCCCCAGCCTATGGGTATGCCTCCTTTGGTTTGTGCCCGTACGGCGCGCAGGATCCGGATGACTCGGTCGATACCGATGGTGATGGTATCACGACAAACGATGGGTGGGGTGAAGTGCTGCGCGGTGTCTACTTCCCGTACTGCGGTGATCGTTACCCACAGACGCGCCACTTCTGCGCGACAACGCCCACCTGGCCTAACCAGCAGGGGCTCGACGAGAATAGCTGCATCACATACTACGATGTGGACGACTACGCGCGTGACTGGGCCGACTGGGTTGGTCTGGCTGACCTCACCGGTGCCGGATCAACCGGGACAGGCCGCGTCAGCGAGCAGCTCTTGCCCACAATCTTCACAATTGGCTTCGGTCTGAATTTCGACAATGGCGCATGCAGCGGCATTGGCAATGTGGCCGAGCGCGAAGCGTGCCAGCGCGGTATTACGCTGGCGACGGGCTTGGTTGCCACGGGTGAAACCACTGAAACGCGCGCTTCTGATTATCTCGGCGAAGAACTGCTGCGCTACATCGGCGATGTGGGCGACAACTTCCGCATGGATAACGACTACTGGCAGTCTGTAATGGGCAACCGCATCCCGAATACGGTCACGGGACCGTCACCGGATTGGGGCGGCCGTGGGCCTTGCGAAACAGAATCCGGGGTGCAGGGTGTGTGGTCACCGCTTGCGCCCCAAACGAGCTGCGGCAATTATTTCAGCGCGCAGACCGGCTCGGATGAACTGACCCAGGTCTTCAACGAGATCGCGGCGCGTATGTTTACGCGGTTGTCTCGCTAACGTTTCATCGGAACGAGGATGCTATGATTGAACCCGAATCAACTAGACGCAAGCGGGGGCAAACCTTAGCCGAGTTCGCGATCACCTTACCGATTCTGTTGATGCTGCTGTTCGGGATCATTGAATTCGGGCGCATCTTTCAGGCGTGGGTGACACTGCAAAACTCGGCGCGAGCGGCTGCTCGCTATGCCACCACCGGCCAATACGACGACGATCAGTATCAGCTTGATCTGTCGTTCGTGCCCACCCTCGGTGCCACCGGGGATTTGGACTCGATTGTGCCGTGTATTCGCAATGAAGTCGCCGGTGATACCAACGACGACGGTATCCTCGAAGACACCTCGCCAACGCAGGCGGAGATCGATGCCGCACACGCCGCGAACCTCGCGCAGCGTGGTCAACCCTCGACGTTGTATCCCAACGACCCGGGGGACCCGAATGACAAGGTCGAGGTCTTCGTCGGTGGGCCAGAAAGTCTCTACGCCACGTGGTGGGGTGGGGATGACTGCGATCCATCCGACAGCGAAGATCAGAACCGCCGTAAAGATATGGCGCGCATCCTCTCGATCTACTGGGAAGCGCGGCGTGGCGCGGCGGGTCTGGCGCTCGGCAGTCAACTGCCGCCGGAACCGCTGGTCGGTACGGGTAGCTCTGGCATCACCGCCGACTCGGGGACGTGGTGGGATGGCGCGAGCGTGACGCCGAATCGTCTGTATCCCGATCCGACGACCGTGCCGTGGTATCAGGTCTGGTATCGTCCGCTGCCCGGCGACGCCGATGCGAATGCTATGACGCCCGCCGTCTACGAGCAGCTCACCCACTCCGACGAACCGGGGTGGTTCAGCATGATGATTTGCAGTTCGCGGCCCAAGCTGGATAGCTCCAATTACCCGAGCGCGGGTACGGTCGACTTCCGCTATGAAACGCGTATTTTCGGCGGTGGTCTGGCCCCGGCCTGTATTCTGGAAGAAGAACCGGCGCCGAGCGGTACGCTCGACACTGAAGGCTGGACGTACAACTCCTACGATGGTGGTGGGGATACGAACAGCACCACGTGGCTCGACGCGGGTGGCCCCGGCGATACGATCACCATTGTCATCACCTTCAATCACCCGCTGGTGACGCCGCTCGGTCTGGCGGCCTTCCTGCCGCTGCAGGCGCGGCGTACCGCGGTCAATGAAGCCTTCCGCGCGCCGCGGTCAAGCCCGATTTCCTACAGCTTGCCGGATGCGACGAGCGGTCTGCGTACGGATACGCCGACGAACACGTTCACGCCGAGCCAAACCCATACGGAGACGGCCACGCTGACGCCTTCGCTGACGCCAAGCGCGACGAACACGAGCACGCCGGAATTCACCTGCTCTTCGGTCATCGTTCCGAACAGCGTGTCCTACCTGAACGACGAAGTCCGCTTCACGCTGACCAACAGCCTCCCGTACCCGGTGACGCTCAAGCGCGTCGTCATCAACTGGCAAGCCGTGACTGGCTACGAAGGGTTGATGAACGTCGGCGTGCTCTATCTCGGCGCGGCGGGCAGCGCGGTGTGGGCAGGTTCAGATACGACTTCGCCGACAGATGTAGGGAATGCCGTGTCCGTGGGAGCGGGTACGCCCGCGCCGGCGGGAAGCGCCGAGTTTAGCTTTGCGGGCGCAGCCAACCTGAATCTCGCGCCAGGGAACAACACCTTTGGCGTGCGCTTCCTCAATGGTCCCGCCGCGCTGAACTCAGTCAACATGCCGAACTGGGTGTTCAATGGGACGACGTTCTACATTGATGATCCCGGCACGGGCACGGACTGCGCCTCGACGCTCAACTTCATCCAGCCGACCGAGACCCCCGGGGCGACGCCCACCGCAACCGCGACCGTCGTGTGTACGTCGGGTAACATCGATATTTCGGCGGCGACGTTCATGTCGTTCGGTATCGTCCGCTTCGACTTCACCAATAATCGCACCTTCCCGGTGACGCTGGTGGGCTTCGACATTCACTGGACGAGCTATGATGTCAGTCAGATACTGGCAACCGTACATGGCGGCAATGTGCTGCCCGGCGCGCCCGGCAGTCTGCTGCTGTGGTCAGGCGCGACGGGGCAGGACGCCAGCCCGCCGAGCCGTGGCTACCGTCCGTCCGAAACGCCGCCCGTTGGCTTCACGCCCGAAGGCACGTGGGGCGCGGTCGATTTGACCATTGCGCCGGGTGCGACCCGTTCCGTTTACCTGAGCTTCCGCGGTGGTGTGGGCAGCGGCGCTGAGCCGGTGTCGACGGCCTTCCCGGGTATGTGGTACACCGATTTCAGCGGTACGGTCTTCTACTTCGACACGTCGCTGTGCACGGGCACGTATACCGTGACGCCGGACGAACTGGTCCCGACCGCGACCAATACGCCCACCGTGACCAACACAGCGACGCGCACGCCGACTCCGACGGCCACGACGACGAGCAGCCGCACGCCGACCAGCACGCGCACGCCAACCGCGACGTTCACGTCGACTAACACGGCCACCCTGACGTTCACGCCGTCCAACACGCCGACGCGTACCAATACGCCGACGTTCACGCCGACGTTCACGGCCAGCATGACGGCTTCGCGGACGCCGACCAGAACCTTTACGCCGACGTTTACGCCGTCGAACACGCGGACGCCGACCAGAACCTTTACGCCGACGTTTACGCCGTCGAATACGCGGACGCCAACGGTCACGTTCACACCGTCGCGGACGAACACGTTCACGCCGACGTTCACGCCGTCGCGCACGCCGACGTTCACGGCGACGTTCACGCGGACGAACACGTTCACGCCGACGTTCACGCCATCGCGGACGAACACGTTCACGCCGACGTTCACGCCATCGCGGACGAACACGTTCACGCCGACTTTCACGCGGACGAACACCTTCACCCCGTCGCCGACCAGAACGTTCACGGCTACGTTCACGCCGTCGCGGACGCCGACTGCCACGTTCACAGCGTCACGGACGAACACGTTCACGCCGTCACCAACGCGGACGAACACGTTTACGCCGTCGCCAACGGCTACGTTCACCGCGTCGCGTACGCCGACGAACACGCCGAGTCGCACGCCAACGCCGTCGCCGACGTTCACCTTCACCCCGAGCCGCACGCCGACGCAAACGGCGACGCCGACGCGGACGGCCACGCCGACGCAAACGGTCACGCCGACGCCGAGTCGCACGCCGACGCGGACGCCGACGAACACGTTCACGCCGACGTTCACGCCGTTCCAGGGCGGTGGCGGTGAATAAGTTTTAGGGTTAACGAAAACCCCCGGTCATTTCTGACCGGGGGTTTTTATTTGTCGTGGTAAACGGAAGGTTCGGTTGGTGTGTTACCAAGAGGAAATCAAGGCGCTGTGCGCTGCGCCATTTGGACCAAGCGACACCGTTCCATCAGTGCGGATATTCGCTTTACGGCGTGAGCCCTGCCCGCAGCAGCTTGATCTCGATCTGCTGGCGGGTATCTTTGAACGACGCTTCGAGGTAGGGCAGGCCGAGCCACGCGTTCATCAGGCCGAACAAGCCGCCCGTCACCACGCGGAAGATCGGGTCGGTTTCGCGCGGTGGCCATAGGTTGAAGGGCGCATAGCCCAGCAGTTGGCTCATCCCGTCGATGCCAATCGGCGCAAGCCCGAGCAGAATATAGAGCAGCACGGGCGCTGGGCGCAGTCGCCGCCGCACCACCGGAATGCTGTAGATCAGCATGCCGACGAACAGCATGGTGTAGCTGGCCATGTCGCGGGCGCAGAGCGTCGTCTTGTAGCCCATCTCCGGTGTACCGAGGAATTCGCGTGCGGCAAACTGCAAATCGGGCGACCAGACATACGGATCGAAGGTGTCCAGCGAGGCGAACATGCTGCGCCCGGGGATGCCGACCCAGTGGGAGACGGCTTCCTGCCACTCCTGCGAAGCTGAGCTGCCCACCTCGAAGGGCGTCAAGGATGTGCCGCTGACCGCGCGCGGGTAAAACGCCTGGTCGCCGTAGAGGAAGATCGAGCGGAAGGCGAACTGATGGCAGAACGGGCTGTACACGGTATACAGCGCGCGGGCTGGCCCGGTCAGGCCGAAGTGCATAAGCGTCGGTGCGATCCACGGCAGCGCCGCGAAGATGCCGACCACCACCAAGGCGATCTTCAGCCAATGGCGGGCAAGTCCCAACGTCCAGCGGTTCAGGCGCAGCGCCCGCTGACGGCGTCTGTCAAGTGCGTTCAAACGGTAAGTCCTCCTCAGTCGATCCAATCCGTGAGCTGCGCTTCGAGCGCGCTTTGCGTCACTCCGCCGAAGGCAATGTGGCGGATGAAGCCGTCCGGCGCGACGACGAACGTCGTGGGCAGGCCGCGCACCGCGTACAAGCGAAAAGTGTCCGCGTTGGGGTCAAAGGCGACCGTCAGGTCAAGCCCCCGCGCGGTGAGCCAGTCCGCCGCCACGGCACGTTGTTCGCCGACATTCACGGCGATCACCTGCACGTCGGGATGCGCGGCTTGAAACGCTTGGAGTTCAGGCATTTCGGCCTCACAGGGAGCGCACCACGTCGCCCAGAAGTTGATTATAGCGGGTTTGCCGGTTGGGAAAGAGAGCGTACTTGAGTTGAGTGGAATGGGGGGAGCGAGCGCGCCGACTTCGGGCGCGATGGGGAGGTTCCCGATGATGCCAACTTGCGTATAGTCACTACGCTGCGGCAATCCCGCGCTGATGACCAGCGCCGCCGCCGCAGCAGCAGACCGGCCGCGAAGATCAGCGAGCGCGGCCGCGGCTCGCATCAGGACGCCAGGGCGTCGTCCACAAACTGGCTGATCTGTTCCGCGGTCAACGCGCCGTAGTTGCGCGCGCGGATTGTGCCATCCCGCCCGATCACATAGGTGGTCGGGAACTGCTGCACGACATATTCGTCGGAGATAGCGAACGACTCGTCCATGACGAGCGGGAAGGTCACGCGTTGATCGGCGCGGAAGGCGGTCACGGCCTGCGGCGTTTCGCCGTTGTTCACGCCGACGATGACGAAACCGCGGTCTTTGTTCGCCTGATATGCCGCTTCGAATTCCGGCATTTCGACGCGGCACGGGCCGCACCACGTCGCCCAGAAGTTGAGCAGCACCACCTCGCCGCGATGATCGGACAGGCGGAATGGCTCGCCGTCCTCATCAACGGTTTGGAAGTCGGGCGCAATCTTCCCGACCTCCAAGCCAATTTCACCTGAACCTGCCAGATCGGTGATGCCCGGCGCGGCGGCGGATCCGGATGCTCGCCGCTTCGACCACGGGCGCGGCGCTGGTTTCGGCGGGCAAATTGCCCGTTGACGCAGTCGATGATTTGCCCGAAGGCCAGTTCCCCGCTGCTGACCCTGACGACACAGTCTTCGAGGTTATACGAGAAGTCGGAGAAGGTGACGGCGAAGTTCTGGCTGAGGCGCTGCAGGTTGCCCGTGGCGACCAGCACGCCGATCAGGACGAGGAACGCGCCGCTGACCAGTTCGATTTTGTGGATGTGGCGCTGGAGCTTGCGCAGGAAGGACTGCGCGCTGTCGAGCAGGAGCGCGGCGGCGAGGAAGGGAATGCCGAGGCCGAGCGAATACGCCGCAAGCATCGCGCCCGCTTCGCTGGCGCTGCCGCCGGTCGCCGCCATCGTCAAAATGCTGCCGTAGATCGGGCCGATGCACGGCGTCCAGCCCGCCGAGAACACAATCCCCATGACGAAGGAGCTGAGATAGTTCTGATGACCACCTGCGACCATCTCTTTGCGGGTATCGGCGAACCACAACATTTGCAGGCGGTTGAGCGTGTTCGTCCAGAAGGTCTGCGGGCGGGTGAACGCGCCGCCGAGGACCAGCCACAGCACCAGCATGGTGATGAAGGGCAGGGCGATCAGCCAATCGATAAGCGCCCACAGGAGCAGCAGCGCCATCGCCGCGCCGAACACGACACCCGTCACCGGCGTGCTGATGATCGTCTGCTCTTTGAGCAGGTAGCGGAAGAACCGCGGCAGCAAGCCCATGAAGTTGAGGCCGAAGAAGATGATCAGCAGGCCGCCCGCGCGGCTGATGATGTCGGTGATCACGCTGACACTGCCACGCCCAACCACGCTGATGAAGGCGGTCGTCAGCAAGCCAATCGAGACGAAGACCACCGAGAAGCCGAGCACAAAGGCGAGACCGTGCGTAAACGTGGTGAAGCGGCTGGCGAGCGTGGGGCGCGTCATGACTGCGGCCCCGCCGACCTGCGCCGCGACGGTGTTGGTCAAGCGCCCGCCCATGTAACCGATGTACGCGGGAACGAGCGGCAAACAGCAGGGCGACAAGAATGAAACTAATCCGGCGATGAACGCCAAAGAAAAGGTGACAGACATAGAGTTTTACCCGGTTGCGTTGTACTTCACTGTATTATAGAGCACGTGGGCTAGTCGATCATTACCCGTGCGCCACCCTGAGAAGCTCCGTAGATCCATTTGGCGATATACGGCGGGACTTGTATCCCCTCATCGTGAGAGAAACCGCCGAAATCATTGTGCCAGTACGCGCCGTAGACGTGAACTTGATCACTGAAAGAAGTGACGAATGGCGCGAGGCGGCGATATCTTGTGTTTCCGCAATCAAAGTCTGCTGAGTGAGCGAAAATCGCCATCAGCTGGGAATGCTTTGTTCCAAAGGGCACGCTGAACAGAGCCCGGGCGCCTTGCAGCGCGGTGAGCGTATACGAGGAACGGTCTAGTCGCAGCGTGAGGTCAGGTACGGGCGCGGGCAGCGTCAGCGGCGCGAGGGGGGCGCTGTGCGTCCAGAATAGTCGTCCATCCCCATGCAGATCAACCCCATACCAGTCCACACCGTCATAACTCAGCCGATCTACGACACGGAGCAGCCCCCCATGACCGACGCTCTCCACGGGCGGCGCATCACTGTTGCACCAGCGATGGAGCACCGCGCTGGCACCGACGACCTCAGCGGTGAAGGGCGGGGGGGTGCTCGCCGTCTGATACACCGCGGACGTGAGCATCGGTTGCAGGTTGCGCTTCGGAATGAGACCGTGTGGCGTCTGGTAGCCGTCTGGCAGCGTGGCGTGAATTGGGATGATGCTGTCCGTCCACAAACCACCATGTCCCCGGAGAACACGTCCGTACAGCGGAACCAAGTTCGGCGTGGCTGCTGCTGGCGTTGCAGAGATTAAGCCGGGAATATGGGCAGCGCAGAGGGTAATTCCGGCGGCTTTGAGAAAGTCGCGGCGTGAGATCATGTGCGAATCAGGTAGTGCTGACGAACAAGCGCGAGGCGGCCCTGTCGACGTGTCCCGACTGCTGCTTCAAAACGGAAGTTGCCATTAGGATAAGGTGGCATCCAATCAACCTGCCAGTAGGTCCCGCTCAATGGGAAGCGTGTGGACAATCCGCGATCCACCATGATTTCCAACATGTCCAACGTTTCAGGTGGGGCTGTAGGCGAACCCATGCAGACGAACTTGCCCATCCGCCAGAGTTTCGTGGTGCGTGATCTCCACCACCGCGTTGAGTTGGCCGTCCCGATCAAAACCGCGTTTTTCCCATGTGCCGCTTATCGCTTGCTCGGTCGCTTCGAGGCGCGTAATCCACTTGGGCATCTTGTAGCCGTAGCGACCGGGAATCACCAAGCGGGCAGGCGCGCCTTGCTCATGTGTGAGCGGTTGGCCGTCAATCGCATAGGCGATATAGGCTTGCTCGCGCAGGTCGTCGAGGCGCAAAACGCTGGTGTAGCCGTCGTAGGCATGCATCGTGACAAACTGTGCGCCCTCCCGCAGTTCGACGAGGTCAAATAGGGCGGATAGAGGCACACCCGTGTAGTGAGCGGAATCAAGACTCCGCCGATCCGTGCAGATCACATTCACCGGGAGCGTGACCGACGGTTGGCGCAGTAAATCGGCGTAGGACAGGATCAGGGGATGGCGTACCAGCCCACCGATTGAGAAAGCCCACACATGCGAATTAATCGGGGGAATTGAGCGAATGTGTTGGTTGGTCGGCATCAGGCGCGGACTGGGTTGACCGCCGCTTCGACGCATTTCGCGCCACTGCTGCCGATGATTGCGCCATGACGGACACCCGCCGGAATTTCGACGCGGTCGCCACCACGCAGTTTCACGCTCTTGTTACTGTCCGGCAGGGTAATCTCGATGGTACCCTGAACGACGTACATGACCTTTGTATAGCCATGGGAACGGACGGCGTAACGCTGGTTTGGCGTGTTCTCCCAAGCGTAAGGGCGCAGCCCTTCCTTTTGCATCTGTCGTGTAATACTCGACAATGTCGGGTGTTGGCCACCACTCCAACGAATCACACGCACAGCGTCTTGTTCGATTGCCATACTCTGCCTCTATATAACGGTCGATGCATGTACATTTTAACGGAAGTTGAGCTTTTTTTCCAAGACCCAACACGGTTCATGTACGTTTTGAAGTTTACCTTCATGATCAATATAACTCCAATCTCCGTTATCTTCCGCAAAGATTCGGTAGCCCATGCGCTCGTACAAGCGGCGCGCACCGGGATTATCTTTGGCGGCGGCGATTGTCGTCCAGCCACAGCCGAGCTCGTGCACCATCGTTTCGGCCTCTTCCAGCAGGCGCGTGCCGATGCCTTTGCCGCGAAACATCTCCATGACGCGCAAAGAATAGAAGTAAGCGCGCGTGCGGGTGTCCCACAGGCTGCGGCTGCTGTTCAATTGAATGAATATGTGCCCGATGGGGAAGTCGGCGCAGTCGGCAATGAGCATCAGGCGGCGGCGCTGTTCCTGCTCGCTGAACGTCCGCCGAAATACGGTGCGAAAATGGCTGTATTCGCCGTACCATTCCAGTTTGGGCAGGTCGGTGCGTTTGGCCAGTCGAAAAGTGATGTCTAGCTGAATGGGCAGAGTCGCTCTATTCAGTCCCGTCATCGTGAAGCAGCTCCTTGAGCAGATGTGCTTCCTGCTCATCCGTCGTGATCACGCCATCCAGCCGGGCGGCGCGCAGCCGCGCCAGCAGGGTGCCGTAACGCGGTCCCGGCGCCATGCCGAGCTGCCGCAGCGTATGCCCATCCGTCACCGGGCGGACATGACGCCATGTTTCAACATACATCTGAATCGCGCGTTGCGCTAGGGGGTCGGCTGCAATTAACCAGGCCGCGAACAGCGCCAACTCGCTCATACCGTCCAACCGCGCGACGACGCGGCTCGGTTGGAAGTCGGTGAGGGGATGCTGCCCGAGTCTGATCGTTTCGTGCAAGCTCTCGACCAGCGCACCGCTGAACAGCAGGCGTTCGAGCAGGTCGGGCAAGTGGGGCACATCGAGCAGCAGCAGGATCCACAGCAAATCGGTGCGTTCGACGGGTTTCATGGTTGCCAGCGGTTCGGCGGTGCGGGCGGCGGTCATTCGGGGCACAATCGCTTCGGAGACGCGGAAGGCACCGTGAATCGCTTCAAGGATGCCGCGCTGCTGCAAGAGCAGGAAGCTGAGTTCCGGGTCGCGTTCTTTGAGCAGCAGCGTTAGTTCGTTGCGGATGCGCTCCCCGGTGATGCGCCGCAGCATGGGTAGCGCCGTCTGGATGAGTTCGGCAGTTCGCGGTTCGATGGTGAAGCCGAGGCGCCGCTCGAAGCGGACGGCACGCAGCACGCGGGTCGGGTCGTCGACGAACGACAGCGTATGCAGCGCGCGGATGCGCCCCGCCGACAGATCGGTGATGCCGCCGTAAAAGTCGAGCACACGCCCGGAAACGGGACTCAACTGCACGGCCAGCGTGTTGATCGTGAAGTCGCGCCGCCCCAAATCCAGCTTGATCGAGCCGCTGTATACGGTGGGGAGAGCGGTCGGGTATTCGTAGAACTCGCTGCGGGCGGTCGCAAAGTCGACGTGATCGGGCAGCGCCAGCGGGTCGCCAAGCGCTTCCGCCTTGAGCTCGCCTTCGTACAAGCGCCACTTCGCCGTGCCGAATGGCTTGAAGCTGGACACCCGTCCGCCCAAGCGTTCGCTTAAGCCCTGCGCGAATTGGATCGCGTCGCCTTCGACTACGAAATCGAGGTCAAGGTTGCGACGGCGCAGCAGCAGGTCGCGCACCACGCCGCCGACCATATACAGGTTGACGCCGCGTTCCTGCGCGTAGGCCGCGATCTGCTCGATGAGGCGGGCGGCGGGCACATCCAGCACGTCGCGGAGCTGCTCGCTCGTGATTTGCTGCGCTTCGGGCGGCGCATTGGTTGGGTGCGTGCGCGCCCAATGCTTGATCAAATCGGTGCGTGTGACGATACCGATCAGCTTGTTCTTGCTGTCCACGACCGGGATTTGCCCCCAGCCGCTTTCGACCATCTTCTGTTCGAGCAGCGTGACCGAGTCGCTGGGCTGCAGCGTGACTTCGCCGCTCGACATGATCTCACCGACGGTCAGCGCCCCGAGACCATGCTCGGCGGCGCGGTCGGCGTCGCGGCGGGTGAGCAAGCCGACGATTTTTCCGCCGCTCACGACCGGGAAGCCCTCGTGTCCGATCCGCCGCATGCGCCGGATGACGCTCTCCACGCTGGCAGTCGCGTCGAGGGTTTGCACACCCTGCGACATCAGGTCGGCGACGCGCACGGCAGGCTGCACCGTGAGATAGATCTGCTCCCACAACACATCGAGCGCCTGCTCGCGGGTCAGGCCGCGCACGGTCGAGGCCGCGGCGCGTTCGTGCCCACCGCCGCCGAAATGCCGCGCGATCTCACCCACATTGATTGCGTCGTCGGTTGAACGGCACACGAGCTGGAGCGACTTGGGCATTTCGATGAGCAGAAAAAGCGCTGCCGGGTCGAGCGTATCGCGCAGCTTATGCGCCACGCCGCTGATCTCCGGCAGGTAGCGGTCGAGTTTGGCCGAGCCGACGAGCACAGCATAACCCTGCACGGTGCGGCTTTCCATCGACGTGACGAGCGTCTCGAAGAGCGCCTGCTGGTCGTCGTTGAGCGGCGGATCGAGGAAGCGGCGCACATCGTCGAGCGCGAAACCCTGTTCGAGCAGCCAGGCGGCGGCACGGATATCGCGCGGGGAGGTCGGGCGATAGGTGAGAGAACCCGTATCTTCGTACAGGCCGAGCGCCAGCAGAGTCGCTTCCAGCGAATTGAGCGTCATACCCGCCGCCTGCAGCTTCTCGATCAGCAGGGTGACGTTTGCGCCGATGACTTCGCCGTCAAAGGTCTCGTGCGGCTCAAGTTCGCGCGTCAGCGGATGGTGATCAATGATGTGAATCGGCGTGTTCGGCTTGATGCCGCGCACCCGTTCCGGCGCGCGGTTAGTATCCACCAGCGTAACTTGCGTCACGCGTCCGCGGTGCTCGTCATGGGTGACGAACGGCAGCCCGCCGCGATAGAGCGCGAGAAAGCGTTCGACGTTGCGGTTGAGGCGCTGCGGCAGCACAGGGAGCGCATCCGGGTAGAGCCGATGCGCGGCCAACAGCGACGCGACCGCGTCGAAGTCGGCGTTATCGTGACACAGAATCAAATGCATGATTTAGGGCATCGCGCGTGGTGGCAGCGGGAAGCCATTCGCGCTCAATTGGAGCGGCACGCCCGGCGCGATCCAGTAGCTGATCGGCGCGCGGAACAGGTTTACGCCCCCCTCGGCGCGGCTGCCCGCCACCAGTTGGACGACGGCTTCGGTCGAATCCATCGCTACCACCTCCACAGTGATCCCCGCTTCCCGCAGGCGCGCGGCGAACGCTTCGATCCCCGGCACAAACGCGCTGCTGATCGTCAAATCGAACCCGTCAGGATAACCTGCGCTCGCGAGATCAGCGCGCAGACTGCCGAGCGGTTCGTCTTTGAGCAATTCTACGCCGGGAATGTCCAGTCCGGCAATGAGTTCAGCGGGCACCGCCGCGCGGCGCATGATCGCCTGCACCTCCGCATTGTCGAGCGGCGGAACGTCCGTGCGGATGACGAGGGAGGCGATATACGGCACCGTTGACTGCTGCGCGCCGTCGTAGCGACCGAGCGCTACGGCCAGATCGTACTGCGCGCCGAGACCATCCGCGGTGGGCGGCGCGTCCAGCGCGATCAACTGCGCGTAGGGTTCGATGCTGGCGCGGTCAATCAGGCTGTTAACGGCGTTCGGGGCGAGGGCGTAGCGGATCGTCTGGTTGGGCGGCGTAGGCGTTGCCGCGGTGGTCGGCTCGATCACCACGGGGAGCGGCGTCGGTGGTGCTTCACAGGCGGCAATCAAGAGGACAGCCGCCATGAGCAGCAGGCACAACCGTTTACGCACCGGGCAGCATCCACGGGCCGACGACTTCGCGCTGGAGCATGCTGAACGAGGTCGTCGCGTTGAAGAAGCACAGAATGGCGAAGGCGATGGCAGCATTTCGATCATCGCGTCCGCGCAGCATGGTGAACAAGCCCGGCATAATCACCACTAACCACGACATGTACAGATAGTAGGTGACGATGCGCGGCGGGCGCAGGCCCATCAGCGTCATGATGACGCCGACGAGCGTGATTGCCGCCGCGAGGATGGTAATAGTCGCCAGTGATCCCCAGAAGTTACCGGAGATCGGTTGGTTGCGCACGGCCATGGTTACACTCCACACACCGAGAGCGATGGAAAACAGGATGTGCGCGTTAAACAGAATGTTGTGAATATCGTTCACGATCACCCGAGCAGACGGAACTGCACCACAATCGACTCAATGACCCACGCCGCGATGACGAAATTCATGACGACGAGCGCCTGTAACTGGACTCCGCCGCTCGCATCGACCAGCGCCCCGCCACGCATATCGGTCTGCGACTTGAAGAACATGCTGACCGGGAAGCTGAGCACGCCCACCAGCGCCAGCCACAGCGGGAACACGCCCTGCGTGATCGCGACGATCAGGCAGATGAGCGCCAGCAGCACCGCGAGATACATGGCCCGACGCGTATTGTTTTCGCCGAGGATGATCGCGGTGTTGTACAGTCCCGCAGCCTTATCCATGTCGTAGTCGCGCAGTTGGTTGTAGAGCTGGCCGTAGACAGAGACGAGCGTCGCCGCCGCTGCGACAAACCACACGAGACCGGGCGCGTCGTGGTAGACGAAATAGCCCGCCAGCAGCAGTAAACCGCTCAGCATGAGCGAGTGCGAGACGATATCGGTGACCGGCCACGCCTTGAGGCGCACAGGACGCCATGAATACAGGTGCGAGAGCAGCAGCGTTCCAACACCGATAAGGAACGCCCAACCGCCGCCGAAGGCATACAGGACGAGCGTCACCGCGGCGACGAGGCGACAGGCGTTATAGCCCATGCGTGTGCCAATGCGACCGGTCGCAATGGGATTGCGGGCGGCGCGCGCGGGGTCTCGCGCATCATCAGGCGCGTCCTCAATGTCATTGATCATAAAGGCATAGGCGACAGCCAGAATATTCGCCAGCGTGACGGCGACTAAACGCCAGTCGAGATTCACGCCATGGGGGCGCGCCGCCAACAAACCGCCGAGAACAGTCAACGGAATGACGAAAGGTACATACTCAGTCCAGCGCGAAAGCTGGATGAGGCCGCGTACCTGTTCAGCGAAAGTTGCCTTGTTCAAATTTCCCCCTAGTTAAAACTTGATGAGTGTTCGCTAAAGATAACACGAGAACTGCGTTTTTGTTACGCACGCTCCACATTGTAGTATTGTTACGCAGTAGGTCAACGGAAAGTTACACCAAAAGGGGACTTATGTTTCGTCTTTATGCCGTGTTCATGATGCTGTTGGCGGCGTGCACGCTCAGCTCGGCGGAAGTTGACGCAATTCCGCCGACGGCGACCACCGTCCGCGTAATTCAGAGCACGCTCGTGCCAACGCTGGAGCGGCAGCTTCAGCCGATCAATACGATCACCCCGGCGCCGACCACGCCCCTGAATCCGGGTTGCGAAGCGACCGCGGGGCTGCCAACGGCGCAGCATACGGTGCGCGCCACCGTCGATTATGAACTGCATCGAGTTGAGGTTGAACAGGCGATTTTCTACATCAATCGGACCGATCAGCCGCTTACCACGCTGGTGCTCGACATTGAGCCGAACCGCGTGCCGAACGCGTTCACACTCAACAGCGTACTGCCGACCGAGACGGTGATCAGCTATGAGCTGACCGGGCGCCGCCTAACGCTCGATTTAGCCACGCCCATTGAACCGGAATGTGGCCTCGATGTTACGCTCAACTACAGCCTGCGCGTGCCAGAAATTCAGCGCGGGTTGAGCGGTTTTACGGGCTATTTTGGTTACAGCATTCGCCAGATGAACCTCGGGCATTGGCTGGCGATGGTCGCCGTCCATGGCATCGACGATTGGGTGACGCACGATGCGATTCCGATTGGCGAGCAAACTGTCTCCGAGATCGCTGACTGGGATGTCACGCTGACCGTGACGAATGCGCCGCCGAATATGGTCGTCGCGGCTCCCGGCACGCTGCGTGCCGAAGACGGCGGTGTCTGGCGCATTGTGCACACCAACGCCCGCGACTTCACGCTGAGCCTCAGCCCGTTCTATGAGGTCTACGAGCAGGAAACCGCCAACGGCGTGACGGTGCAGTTGTACGCCTTCGGCGAAAACGTCGTCGGCAGTGCGACTGGATCGCAGCAGGCGCTGACTGCGGCGGCACAGGCGATGGAGATGTATTCGGATCTCTTTGGCGCGTACCCTTATGACCGCTTTGTCGTCATTCAGGGCGACTTCCCCGACGGCATGGAGTTCAGCGATGTGGTGTTCGTCTCCGACCGCTGGTTTGAGATCAACACAGGCACCGCTGAGTCGTATCTGACGTTCATCACCGTGCATGAGACGTCGCACCAGTGGTGGTACGCCCGCGTTGGCAACGATCAGGCGCTCGTGCCGTGGCTCGACGAAGCGCTCGCCACGTACAGCGAACTGGTCTACTACGAGGAATTTGAGCCAGATCTGGTCGACTGGTGGTGGAATTTCCGCGTGAATCAGTACGTGGGGGATCGCTTCAGCGGCAACAACGTCGATGCGACGGTATACCAGTTCGCCAGCATCCGCGACTACATCAATGCGGTGTACCTGCGCGGGGCAATCATGCTGGAGGACCTGCGCGCAGTCCTCGGCACCGAGGATTTCTTCGACTGGCTGCGGCGCTATGCCGAAGCGGGCAGCGGGCGCATCGTTACGCCGGACGATTTCTGGGGCTTGCTCACGCCGGAACAGATTGAACTGGTCGCGCCGATCCGCGTGGAGTATTTTGGTACGCCGTAGCGCGTGCCGCTCAGCGGTCAGAGCGCACACCTGTGCACTCTGACCGACAAGCTATTTGATTGATCCGCGTCCTAGAAGCAGGTTACCGAAAGTTGTTGTGTAGGGGCAAGGCGCGCCTTGCCCCTACAACGGCGATTTCTGATTGGAACGCGGCGAGCGCAGCGCGCAGAATGGCGTGTTCGTCCGTGCAGATGATGGCACCATTCAGCAGCACATTCGCCTGAACGATCAGCGTGAAACCGCCGCCAATGGTGCCCTGACTCACGTCGATCACCACGTTAGTATTTGTCCCTGCCGGGACAATCGCCAGTAGACTGCGCGCCTCGTTGAGGATGCGAATTTCGTAGGTCACACCCGCGCTGATGGACGGATCCCAGTAGAAGGTTGCGACTCCATTCGGCAGGCCATCAAGCGGCGAGGTGAGCCGGAAACCGCCGCAAGGGTTGATCTGAGGTGGCGGAAGTTGGTTGCCCGGTGTCGCCGATGGCTGTGGCAGGATGCCAATCGTACTGATGGGGACAATGATGTTGTTCTGGCGAATGCCCGCATCAACGTTAGAAATCGAGATGACATTGCTGGCAATGTTGATGATGTCGGTGAAACCGGCATTGTTTCCCGTTGGGTTGATGTCGCTGTCCTGGGTGTCTCTGCCGCCCGCTTGATCTTTGGGCGCGAACGAGGCACTGGTGGCTGGCAGGATCACGCGGATGCGGTAACTGCCCGGCAGCGGTGCAACGACTGTGTATGCGCCGTTGGCGTTGGTCACCGTGCTGGCGATCATGAGAGTCTTGGCGCTGTTCCACAACTGCACGGTCACACCACTGATACCGACTTCGTTGGTGTCCTGCCGTCCATCGCCATCGGTGTCGCGCCACACGAAGTTCCCAATGTTGATCGGCGTGGGAGTGCGGGTGGGCGTTGGCGTGCGGTAGCGCGCGATGCCAATGTCGATGTTCGAGATCGAGATGACGTTGCTGGCGATATTGATGATGTCGGTGAAACCGAGGTTGTTCCCGCTCGGGTTCACATCGCTGTCCTGTGTGTCATTGCCGCCCGCCTGATCTTTCGGCGCGAACTGATCGAGCATGGCCGGGAGCACCACACGGATGCGATAACTGCCCGGCAGTGGTGCGACGACCGTGTACGCGCCAGTGGCGTTGGTCACGGTGCTGGAAATCATGAGGGTTTTGGCGCTGTTCCATAACTGCACCGTGATGCCCGCTATGCCCGGTTCGCCGGCATCCTGCCGTCCATCCTGATCGAGATCATCCCACACGAAGTTGCCGATGTTAATCGGCGTGGGCGTGCGCGTGGGGGTAGGGGTGCGAAAGCGCACGATGCCGATGTCGATGTTCGAGATCGAGATGACGTTGCTGGCAAGGCTGATCGTATCGGTGAAACCGAGGTCATTGCCCGACGCATTCACATCGCTGTCGGCGGTATCATCACCGCCCGCTTGATTCTTGGGCGCGAACTGATCCAGAACACTGGGCAGCACCACGCGGATCCGGTAGTTGCCGGGGGTTGGGGCAATCAGCGTATAGTTCCCCGTTGGGCTGGTGACTGTGCTGGCGATCATGAGGGTCTTGGCGCTGTTCCACAACTGCACGGTGATGCCCGCGTATCCCGGTTCACCGGCGTCCTGCCGCCCGTCCTGATCGAGATCGTCCCACACGTAATTGCCGAGATTAATCGGCGTCGGGGTGCGGGTGGGGGTCGGGGTACGGAAGCGGGCGATCCCAGCGTCGAGATTAGAGATTGAGATGACGTTGCTGGCGATGTTGATGATGTCGGTGAACCCGATATTGCTCCCGCTCGGGTTCACATCGCTGTCAGCCGTGTCACTCCCGCCCGCTTGATCTTTGGGTGAGAAGTTGTCGAGCACGCTGGGCAGAACCACCCGAATGCGGTACGAACCGGGCAGCGGCGCGATCAAGGTATATTGCCCGTTGGCTCCGGTCGTGGTTTGACCGATGAGCTGCGTCTTCGCAGGATTCCACAACTGGACGGTGATGCCGCTCATGCCGGGTTCGCCCGCATCCTGCCGCCCATCCTGGTCAAGGTCATCCCACACGAAGTTACCTAGGTTAACGGGGGTCGGCGTGCGGGTCGCAGTGGGCACGAGCAGCTCAACGATCAGGGGCAGTGTCTGGATGATCTGCCCATCGTCAGATGCGCTCAGCAGACTTGGACGCTGGATCAGGACGGCCAGCATGATCAGGATGAGGGTGGTCGAAAGCGCAGCAAGGCGCCAGCGCAAATGTTGCATTATACGGCTCCGCTATCTTCTCGCTAAAGTAGTTTCATTCTATGAAGGAATGGAATCGGCGCAAATTGGTGCGAAACGGGTTAGAATGTCGTTTGACATTTTCTATCAGAAATGAGGTCAGGTGATGCGGCGAATTGGCTTGGGGCTGATCCTCTTGCTGTTGGGCGCGGCGGTAACGTTCGCTCAGGATTATGTGCCGAACGATATGGGCGCGATCACGGTGGAAGCGAGCGCGCAGGGCGAGTTTGAAGCCGGGGTACGTGACCAGTACACGCTCGACATAGCTGAAGATGGCTTGGTCAACGTGTTTCTGGATGGTACGGCGGATACCGACACGTATCTGCGGGTGTACCGCAACGGCGACGATGTTCCGCTGGCGGAAAACGATGATCGCGGCGATGGCACGTTGTTCTCCGCTGTGACAGATCTGGCGGTGGAGGCGGGCGATTCGCTCATCATCGAAGTAGGCACGTATGGCGATACGGGGGCTGGTCCGTACACGCTGCGCGTGGTACCGCCCGCCGCGGTAGTGGACTTCGGCGAAATCAGCCTCGACGAGGTCGTCGAGGGCGTGTTCACACCGAATGAACGTCAGCGTTATACGCTCACGCTGACCGAAACGACCGCGCTGCGCGTGCTGCTCGAAAGCGCCGACGCGGATGCCTATCTGCGCCTGTACGCCGACGCAGGGGACGCGCCGCAGGTGCAGAGCAGTGACATCAGCGCGGAGGATACGTCGGCAGGCTTCGAGGCGCTGGTCGTGCCCGGCGGTACGACGCTCGTGATCGAAGTCGCGACGGCAGGCGATGGCGGTGCGGGCGACTATACCCTCACGGTCGAAACGGCGGCGGTTGATCTGCCCGCGATGGCTGAGGCCGCCGCGCTGAGCGCCGAACTCCCGGTCGACGTGTGCGCGGACGCCGTGGACGCGCCCGAACTGACACGCTTGCAGTACTTTGCGCCAGAAGATGTCTTGCAGCCCGGCGTCGACTACGGCGCGATCTGCTGCACGGCGGCGGGCAACTTCCACGTCGACCTGTATGAAACGGAAGCGCCGATCACCGTCAACAGCTTTGTGTATCTCGCGCTCAACCATTTCTTTGATAACACAACCTTTCACCGAGTGATCCCGGACTTTGTCGTACAGGGTGGCGATCCGTTGGGGACGGGCTTAGGCGGCCCCGGTTATGAATTCGTCAACGAAACGGATAACGAGTTGACCTTCAATGGCATCGGCGTGGTGGGTATGGCGAATGCCGGACCAGATACCAACGGCAGTCAGTTCTTCATCACGCTAGCGCCCGTTGGCCGCTTGACGGGCGGCTACACGATCTTCGGACAGGTGCTGGAAGGCATGGGGTCGGTGTTTGACATCGCCGAACGTGATCCCGAAACCGCCACCGAACCGGGAACGATCCTGTATCGCGTCGTAATCGTCACTGCGAATCAGACCTAACACGCTTGATCCGGGGCATCCCTGTCGATGCCCCGCGACTTGCGGTCGCTTTGGCCACGAGCAGCCCGATGACCTGCTTGACAGCACCCAAACTAGCCTGGGGACTCGTGCGTGTGCATCCCAAAATGGTTGCTTGTGGCCGGCACCGATAGTAACTTCTGCTCAAACGCTGGCAGCTATTGGTTGATACGATTCAGTATAGTGATCATGTTGGCCTATGCGCGTGATCTCCGTCGAAAACCCGCCGAAAACCCGAGGCTGGAGTGCGACTTTGTTCCGACAAGCGCACTGATTGCTGAAAATCCGCTGACCGCTATACTTGGCACTAGCAATTAAGGATTCGCTCTGGGGGAGTCATGCTGGCAATTGTCAACGCCTGCGCGGTCATCGGCTTGGAAGGCTGCATCGTCGAAGTACAAACCGATTTTAATCCGCGTGCTGGTCTCCCCAGTTTTACCATCGTCGGCCTGCCGGATAATGCCGTCAAAGAGAGCCGGGAACGTGTTCGGTCGGCGATTCGCAACAGTGGTTTCGACTTTATCAACAAGGCGTACGTGATCAACCTGAGTCCCGCCGATTTGCCGAAGAGCGGTCCAGCCTACGATCTCGCGGGCGCGGTCGGTGTGCTGGCGGCGACCGATCAAGTGCCGCTGACCTCCATTGACGGGGCGGTGTTTCTCGGCGAACTCTCGCTCGATGGCAGCGTGCGCCATGTCAAAGGCATTATGCCGATGGTCTACACGGCGCAGCAGGCCGGGTTTGCGCGCGCTTATGTCCCGGCGGATGACGCGCCGGAAGCCGCCCTCGTCGCCGGAATCGAAATTATCCCCGTGCGTTCGCTCGCTGAACTGGTCGAGCATCTTTACGGTCTGAACCCCATTCCTGCGTATTTCGCAGTTGTGGACACAGCCGAACCCGCGATCCCCGATGGCTTGGTCGACTTTGCCGACGTGAAGGGGCAGCACTTTGTGAAAAGAGCGCTGGAGATCGCCGCGGGTGGTAATCACAACGTGCGCTTGATCGGGTCGCCGGGGACGGGCAAAACGCTGCTCGCGCGGGCGATGCCGGGGATTATGCCGCCCTTGAGCTACGCCGAAGCGCTCGATGTAACGCGCATCTACTCAGTGGCGGATATGCTGCAAAGCGATGAGCCGCTGGTACGTTATCGACCGTTCCGCGCGCCGCACCACACGACGAGTCAAGCGGGCATCATCGGCGGCGGATCAATTCCCAAGCCCGGGGAATGCACCCTCGCGCACCGCGGCATCCTCTTCTTGGATGAAGTTACCGAGATGTCGGTGCATGTGCTGGAAGTTCTGCGCCAGCCCATCGAAGACAAGATTGTCACCATCAGCCGCGCCAAGGGCAGCCTGACGTTCCCCGCGAATTTCTTGCTGGTCGTCGCGCATAACCCCTGTCCTTGCGGTTATTTTGGGGATCCCGTCAAGGCGTGTACGTGCACGCCGGTGATGATCGACCGCTACCAGAGCAAACTTTCCGGCCCTTTGCTCGACCGTATCGACATTCATGTCAATGTGGCGCGGGTGGAGTATGACAAGCTGATGAGCGGAGAACGCGCCGAACCCTCCGTCAACATTCGGCAGCGCGTGGAGGCGGCGCGTGCCCGCCAACAGGCACGGTTTGCCGAGCATCCGCATGTGGTTGCCAACAGCGATATGACGGTCAGCGAGATCGACCAGTTTTGCGTGCTGGCGCCGGAAGCCAAGCAGCTGCTGGAACTATCCGTTCGCCGCATGCAGTTGAGCGCGCGCGCCTATCACCGGGTGCTCAAGCTAAGTCGGACGATTGCCGATCTCGCCGACAGTGACCTGATTCAAGTGCAGCATGTCGCCGAAGCTGTCCAATACCGACCGCAGCAGCGATCCATGTGAAGACAATCTGGTAGGAGGAACAATTGCCGATCGGATATCGATTAGGACTGTTCTTATGCTGCGGTATGCTGATGGTTGGTTCCCTCTGGTTGCCTGAGCGTACTGCTGCTATCAGGCAGGTTCTGATCTACAGCTATGCGGGCAACCTCAGGCTGCTGGATGTCGACAGCGGCGAGAGTACCTTCCTAATCACCTATGATCCGGACGCTTGCGCGCCGTTGTGGTCGCTGGATGGACATATCGTACTCCTATTCAACGAGCTGCCAACCGTGCTGAATGTTCGCACTGGCGAGGCAGCGACTTTGCGTTTACCTGCTGAGGTTGATATGCGTTGTAACGTGCTGCTGTCACCTGACGGCAGTCAAGTTGCCATGCTGACCAATCGCGACGAACTCCTTGAAATCAACTTTGTGGGCGTAGAGGATGGGAACATCCGCCAACTCTTGGTGGAACAGCGCATATTCGATGCTCCTGCCCAGCCGCCCGGTACGCACTATGGCGCACGATGGTCTCCTGATGGACAGCGGTTAGCCTATCCTCAATGCTTCGACACCGCGCATTGCTACTATCATTTCATCGCGATTGACAGCGGTGAGCTGCTTCAGCGAATTCCTGTCAATTACTCGTACAACGCTGCTGCCTGGTCACCAGATGGCCGCTGGTTTATTGTCGGAAATGACACCGACTTTATTCTGTACGACACTCAGGGCGAAGAGCAAATGCACTTCTCGACACCGGACCTCGAGTGGTTGGTTGTTAGGCGCGCCAGCGCTTCTGCAGACGGTCGTTACATAATCGGTTTACACCGTCGCTGGCGTGTTTCACTCTATGATGATTACACTCGCTATCTCGGTTTCCAGCTTTATGACACCGAAACTCAAAGTCTGCTGCAACTGCCCGACGGGGCGAATAGCTGCTGCGCGGCGTGGTCGACTACAGGGGCAATACTCGCCTATTCGACTGCAGCTGGTATCCGCACGTATGATGTGCAAACGGGTACGGTGCGCGATTTCCATACCCCGATCGATCCGGTGCCGTTGCTCTGGTGGACAACACTTGAATGAGTAAGATTGCTTCGTGAACAGGCCCATACTGCGTTAGTCGTGGTTCTGCAACTAGCTGTTAGGAAGTTGAGCATGGGAACCAGCGCGTTCATTTTGCGCTGGATTAGTAGTACCTCAAGGATCTTGTCAGCATTCGTCAGCCGGAACGATTTGCAGCGCCTGTGTCGTCGCCAAGTGCGCTATGATAGTGAGCGAAACCGATCAGTTCTGCATGATTGCGCCGGAAGCTAAGTAGTACCTTGAACTCTCTGTTCGCTGTTTGCAGTTGAGCGCGCTTATCACCGGGTGCTCAAGCTGAGCCGGACTCGCCGACAGTGACCGACTTCAAGTGCAGCACGTCGCCGAAGCTGTTCAATATCGACCGAAAGCGCAGTAAGTCCTATGTCTTTTGCCGATCCCGCTGCTATTCTCTCAATTCTCTCAGCGATGCTCACGCCTGCGATTTTGATTTCGGCATGCGCGACACTGGCGATTTCTACGTCGACCCGCTTGATTCGCGCCATCGAACGGGTGCGCGAACTGACCCGCCTGATCGAAACACATATTCGCGGGCAGGGCGCGCTGAGCGATGAACGGTTAGCGCTCCTCTTCCGCCAGCTAGAGATGGTGGCGCGCCGGGTCACCTTGCTGCAGCGGGCGTTGGCGCTGCTCTACATGACACTGGCGCTGTTCGTCTCCACGAGCATTACGATTGCTGCCGTGCAGCTCGTGCAGACCAACACCAGTTGGCTGCCGCTGCTGCTCGGCGTGATCGGCGCAGTACTGTTCCTCATCACCTGCTGGTTGTTGATTCTGGAAACGCGGATCGCGCTGGCCACGAACCGCCTGGAACTGGATTTCGCCCTCAAGCTGGGGGCGGAATATGTGCCGGAAGACTTGCGCAAACGGATGCAGAAGAGAAGCTAATCATGGATGCGAATCAGTACTTGCAGCGCCTGCGTACATTACAGAAACAGCTCGCCGATGCGAATGCCGTATATGATCGGTTTGGCCGCGCCGACCAACTGAAACAGATTGAACAGATCGAAGCGCAAATTCAGGCTATTCCGCAAGCCCTCCGCGATCAAGTGTACTGCGATGAGATTCGCATGGAACTTCCCGCTTTTGTCGAGAGCTATCTCTTGAAACGCGCCGCTCGCTTTATCGAGGGGACGGCTGACCTCAAAGATGCGCTGTTGAGAATGGTCACCACACCCGATCCGCTGATTACCACTAACCTCCAATTGGCGCGGGTTGCCAAAGGTTTGCCCGCCCTACAGCAAGCTGGAACCCTGGATGAAGACCTCGATATCGCCATCGAACTTGCGCAGAGCTTCGACGAGACGCGCAAGGTGATCGGCTCCTACTATGTGACGTTCGAGCGGTTTGTTCGCGAATATCTTGACGATCGAGAGCGCTTCCGCGTGGCGCACGGGCATCTGGATGAAGCAGATGATCTACGCGCGGCGCTCCGACAGTGGCAGGCAAATATCGTCGAGTATCGCGCCAATTTCGCCGCTTATGATCGCGTCAGCAGCGATCCGACCATCCGGTTGCAGGTTGCGCGGCGGCGGGTCGTCAGTCAGGTTGTTGTGCTTCAACTTCTCGGCGCAGGCAGCGAACATATCGAGAACCGAATGGCCGATATTCAGGGGAATTGGAACGCCAAGCAAGCTCCCTGACCGAGTCGGCCAACCAACGTCACGTCGTACCCCGGTTCTCGTTGAGCCATTTCCACACGACCGCGAGTGCCACCACGTCGGCACGCTGATAGTTTGCCGCGCGGGCGAGGGCATAGGTGTCATCGTCGATCAGCCACTGCGCGTAGTCGCGGTAGGCGGCATCCCACGCATCGTATTCATCCCACTCAAAATCGAGATAGCGGGCTACCACTTTGAGCGACGCCCCGTAGACCGGAAAGCGCACACAGCTTTTGTAGCTGTGGTGCAGGTCGTACATGCGCGGATCGAGCATCTCACGCGCTTCGTCCGGAGCTTGCGCGCGCATGACCGACGCGTCAAAGCCCGTCCAGTGATAGATGCGCGGCGCGTCGGGCGTGAGTTCGGCGAACAAGCGCCACCCCTCGTCAGTGTCGCGTACGGTGATAATCGTGCGGCCGTCGGGTAAGCGTGCGCTCCCGTCATGATGGGCGACAACGATGTTCTGCGTCATGCCGTCAACATCGCACCAACCCCATGACCACGTTTTCCCCGTGTAGGGGTCGGTTTCAATGTCAAACATGATGCCAGCGTGCAGGCAGTCATGGGGCAGGGAATTGAACCAGACCGGTCGCTCTTCGACATAGGCGCGAGCGCAGGCGTGAATAGCCGCAGCGGTCGACTTGATGCCTTTGAACTGGCGCAGATCGTCAGGGTGCATCGCCGCGATCTGGTCGAGGCTGGTGATGCCGTTGGCGGCGAGGTGCTCTCGCGCTTGACGGCTGAGTCCGGAAATGAGGTTGATTGACAGGTTGATTTTCATGGTCGATCTTTTGTTCTCAATTTGCCCCATTATGACTCCAACTTAGGACTAATTTCTAGCCAACTGCTCACAGTAGGTTGTGGTAATCTGTGTACGATATTGGGAGCTTCATTTCAACTGTTATAACTATGGTGGTTAATGACAATCGAAATCGGTTTGCTGCTGCTGATCATTGTGATTGCGCTGGTGTTGTTTGCGCTAGAACGGGTGCCTGTGGATGTCATCGCGCTCGGTGTGATGATCGCGCTGATCTTGACGGGAATGCTCACGCCTGAAGAGGCGTTCAGTGGGTTTGGCAGTGGTACCGTGCTGCTGATCTTTGGTTTGTTGGTGCAGACGGAGGCGCTCACGCGGACCGGCGTGGTGGACTACGCGGGGCGCCTGATCTATCGCTACACGGGCAGCAGTCCGAGCCGCGTGCTGCTCATCGTCATGGTGGCGTCGGCAGTTGTCGGCGCGTTCATGAGCAACACCGCTTCGACTGCCTTTTTCGTTCCACTTGTGATCGGCATTGCGCGGCGCGCCCGCATGAGCCCGGCGAAGCTGCTGATGCCGCTGGCGTTCGCGTCGATCCTCAGCAGTTCGGTGACGCTCGTCAGCACATCGAGCAACATTCTGATCAGCGGGTTAATGGTCAACTACGATCTCGCACCGATGGGCATGTTTGAATTGGCGCCGGTCGGAATTCCGGTGGTAGTTGTTGGCATCGCCTACATGTACATCGTCGGCAAGCGCATCATTCCGGATCGCTTTGAAACTGCCGAAATCGAGGGTGGGCTGGATGCGCGGTTGTACATCACCGAAATCGTGATCTCACCCGAGTCGCCGTTCATCGGCAAGACGCTCGGTGAGTCGAGTCTAGGGCGGGATCTCGACTTACGGGTGATGCGCATTGTGCGCGAAAAGAAGCGCTATCTTGTGCCGCACGCCGATCAGGTGCTGCAGGAGATGGACGAACTACTGGTTGAGGGTGGACGCGACGAAATCCTCAAGGTCAAGACCATGAACGGCGCGGACATCAAAGCGGACGCCAAGCTGGGCGACCCGGAAATCGAACTGGACGATCTCGGCTTGGTCGAGGGCCTGATTCTGCCGGGATCGCCGCTCATCGGGCGGACGTTGAACGGCATCCGCTTTCGCGATCGCTACGGCTTGCAGGTGCTGGCGATCAACCGCCACGGGCGGTCGATTCGGCGTAAACTCAGCCTCATACGCCTGGAACTGGGCGATGCGCTGCTGATTCAGGGCGAACCAGATCGAATCGCGCAGCTTGAACGCGGTGACATCATTCGCATCCTCGAAACGAATGAGCCGCATATTCCGAATCCGGGGCGGGCGCGGATAGCCATTGCGATCTTCCTCGCCTCGCTGGCGCTGGCTGTTTTGAACATTGTGCCGCTGGCCGTCGCTATGGTCATCGGGACGATCCTCGTGTTCCTCACCCGCTGCATCACGCCGGAGGAAGCCTACCGCAACATCGAATGGAAGGCGTTGATCCTGATTGGCAGCATGCTGGCGTTGGGCATCGCGATGGACAAGACGGGCACCGCGACCTACATCGCCGGGGTGATCGTCACGCTGACGGGGGGATTGTCACCGCTGCTGCTGCTGACCGCCTTCTTCATCGTGACGGTTATCCTCACGCAGCCCATGTCGAATCAGGCAGCGGCAGTCGTAATAGTCCCGGTGGCGCTGCAAACGGCGCTGCAGCTCCGGCTCGATCCGCGTCCGTTCGCCATGATGATCGCTGTAGCGGCGAGCTGCTCGTATATGACGCCGCTCGAACCCTCGTGTCTGTTAGTCTACGCGCCGGGGCGCTACAAGTTTGCCGACTTCCTGAAGATCGGGACGCTGCTCACCGTGTTGATCTTCGTCGTGGCCATTGTGATCGTGCCGCTGGTGTGGCCGGTCACCCCGTAAAGCGAACAGGTGTTAGAATAGAGGCCATTCTGTCGGGGTGTACGCGGTGCGTCCCGACGCGTCAACCGAGGAGAAACCCCATGTCGCAAGCGTCGCGCCCGCTGGCTGATCGCATCCGCCCGGAATCGCTGGATGAATTCATCGGGCAGGAACATCTGGTCGGACCCGGCAAGCCGATCTATCAGGTGATCAAGAACAACCGCGTGCATTCGATGATTCTGTGGGGCACGCCCGGCGTCGGCAAAACGACGCTGGCGCGCATCATCGCCCACGCGACCGGGCGACCCTTCTACGAATTATCGGCGGTGTCGGCGGGCAAGGATGACGTGCGGCAGATCGTCGAGCGGGCGCGGCGTGAACGTTCCGGCGGGCAGCGTGATCTGTTCAGCCTCAACGAGCCGGAGCAGGCCAAACCATCGCCGATCTTGTTTCTCGACGAAATCCATCGCTTCAACAAGGCGCAGCAAGACTTTTTGCTGCCGTATATCGAAGACGGCACGGTGATTCTGATCGGCGCGACGACCGAAAACCCGAGCTTTGAAGTAATTCCGGCGCTGCTCTCGCGCTCGCAGGTCTTCGTGCTGGAACCGCTCAGTGAGGCGAATATCGACCAGATTTTGCGGCGTGGGATGGAAAAACTCGGCGTCACCCTGAGCGAAGACGCTATCGAATACCTGATCAATTACGCGGGCGGGGATGCGCGGCAGTCCTTGAATCTCCTTGATGCCACGGCGCAGCTCTATGCGCCCGAAACTGACATCAGCTTGCAGCGCATCAAAGACACGCTGCAGTCCAAGCATTTGCGCTATGACAAGCAGGCCGAAGAGCATTTCAACACCATCAGTGCCTTCATCAAGAGCATGCGCGCGAGCAACGTCGATGCAGCGCTGTACTATCTGGCACGTATGGTCAGCGGCGGCGAGGATCCCAAATTCATCGCGCGGCGCATGGTGATTTTCGCCAGCGAGGACATCGGCATCGCCAACCCGACGGCGCTGGTCGTCGCCAATGCGGTGTTCCATGCCGTCGAGACGGTCGGCTACCCGGAAGCGCAGATTAACCTAGCGCATGGCACGGTCTACCTCGCTCAGTGCAAGAAGAGCCGCGCCTCGTGCGATAGTTTCTTCCGCGCACTGGAAGAGGTCGAACGCAGCGGCAACCTGCCGATTCCGCTCAAGCTGCGCAACGCGCCCACGCGCCTGATGAAAGATCTCGGGTACGGCAGCGGCTACGAAATGTACACGGAGGACGATTTACTCCCGGAAGCGCTGCACGGCAAGAAGTTCTTTCCGACGTCGTAACCCGTGGATTGCCGGTATAATCGGGGCATTGCTGTTTTCGGTGAAAGGCCGATGGAATGTCCCGCACCCTGAAGCTCGCGACCGTACAAATGGATGCTGCGCCCGCCCCCACGCCTGATCGCCTCGCGCGAGCAGGGGCGCTTGTCGCCCGAGCCGCCGAAGCTGGCGCTCAGCTCGTCGTGCTGCCAGAACTCTTCAATGTGGGCTATGAATATCACGACCGCAACTACAGCTTAGCTGAACCGCTCACTGGCCCGACGATGGTGTGGCTGAAAGCGACAGCCGCCGAGTTTGGCTTGCATCTTGCCGGATCGTTCATGCTGCTTGACAGCGATGAGGTTTTCAACAGTGCTTTCATCGTCGCGCCGGATGGCCGCACGTGGCGTTACGACAAAATTTATCCGTATGTATGGGAGCGCGCGTACTTCCGCGAAGGGCGCGACATCACCGTCGCCGAGACTGATCTGGGCAAATTGGGCATGCTGATCTGTTGGGACAGCGGCCACCCTGAGCTCTGGCGACGCTACGCCGGGTTGGTCGATGCGCTGGTGATCACGAGCTGCCCGCCGAATCTCCATCGCGCCGATCTCGTCCTACCGAATGGCGAGCGAACACGCAGCACCGCGTTTGGCGTGCCGATCCCCGAAGATGTTCATTTTCAGGACCTGACGGTGAACGAGCAGGCGGGCTGGCTGCGCGTGCCGGTGGTCGCGAGTTCAGGGGGAGGCGCGTTTCGGTCACGGATGCCTGTCTCGCTGCTGTCGCTGCTGTCGCTGCTCGGCGTCAGTCCGGCGCTTCCACGCTTCTGGCGCGCTGCCGATGAAGTGATGCTCGAGTCGGGGTATGGCCCTTTTGCCAAGATCATCGACGCGCAGGGACGGACGCTCGACTGCGTCGAGGCGGAGGGCGATGGCGTAGCGGTGGCCGAGGTCACCCTTGCGGAGACGCAGCCGCAGCCCATTGGGCCGCAGCCGTCGCCGCACATGCCCGCGTCGATGCGCTGGGCGCTGGATTGGTTTGGTGCGCTCCTGATGATTCCTCAGTACCGGCAAGGGCTGCGCCGTCAATGGGGTGAGCAGATGGCTCCAATGGATCCGCGGACGTTGGTGTGGGCAGTCATCGTACTGGGTGCGGCCCTGATCGGCTATGGGGTGGGGCGGCGTAAGTAGATTTGGCGGGTCGTCCCCCTCCACCTTGACCCGGACTCCGCGTGCCTTTATAATGACCCATCTATTGACAACAGCCGCCGACCCCCTGCTGCGGTCGGCTTTGCGAGTTTGAGGAGCAAATCCGTGGGTCCGCTACCAAAAAGAAAGCACTCCCGCAGCCGCCGTGATCGTCGGCGCGCGCACGATTCGTTGACGCTCAACCACTTGGTTCGCTGTGAAAGCTGCGGCGAATATCATGTCGCTCATCACGTGTGCCCGAACTGCGGCAACTATCGTGGTGAAACGCGTATCGAAGTCGAATCGAAGTAGATTTCTTCGTTTTCAATCCAGCCTTAGCCTTCTCAAGAGCCATTCCATTGTGAATGGCTCTTGTGTTTCCGAGATTTCTCATTCTCGGTACTTGCTTTCTTTCTCATTTAGGCTATTCTAGACCCTGTGCGCCTTTTCACATTCACCGGAGCTGCCTTCTGGTTATGGATTGGTCTTCTGCTGCTTTTGTGTTTCCCGGTCAAGGATCGCAGGTTGTGGGGATGGCAAAGGACTTTGCCGACTCCTATCCCGTCGCGCACGAACTCATCCAGCAAGCTGATGATATCCTTGGCTTCTCTCTGTCCGCCCTCATGTTCGAGGGACCAGACGAACTTCTCAACGACACGATCAATACGCAGCCAGCGCTGTATGTCAGCGGACTGGCGATTTTGCGCGCGCTGCAAGCCGAACTCCCCGACGCTAAGCCCGCGTTCGTCGCCGGGCACAGCCTCGGCGAATTCACGGCGCTGACGGCGGCGGGGGCGCTGCCGTTTGCCGCGGGGGTGCGCCTCGTACGCGAACGCGGTCGTCTGATGAAAGCCGCGGGGGATACGCAGCCCGGCGCGATGGCCGCGATTCTCGGGCTCGACTCAGCGAAGGTGCGCGAAGTGTGCGCCGAAGCTGCCGCGCAAACGGGCAGCACGCTCGTGCTCGCCAATGACAACTGTCCCGGCCAATCCGTCATCTCGGGCGATACGGCGGCACTGGAAGTTGGGCTGACGTTGGCGAAAAGCGCTGGCGCGCGCCGCGCGATCAAGCTGGCGGTGAGCATTGCCTCCCATTCGCCGTTGATGCAGCCCGCCGCCGATGCCTTCGCTGCGGCACTGGCGCAGGTTGACTTCAGCGCGCCGACCGTTCCCATCTACGGGAATGTCAGCGCCGCACCTCTCGCTGGGGTCGCCGACATTCGGCGTGAGCTGGAGACCCAACTGACCAATTCGGTCCGCTGGACAGAAACCGTGCAGCACATGGTGGCGGATGGTGCGCAGACTTTCCTCGAAATTGGCACCAAAGACGTGCTGGTCGGGCTGAATAAGCGGATTGACGAAACCAAAACCGCCGTGCCGATCAACACCGTCGCCAATTTACGCCTGTTTGTGGAAAAACAATAGCAAAGCTCGCTTTTTTGAAACAATTTTTGTTATGATGTTAAAAGGAGAGTCTCCTTTTAGTCATTTGGTTTGATTTGCACGTGTTTCATCATCTGGAGGGGAAGTATGTCGAGAGTTCGTTGGAGTTTAGTACTCCTGATCGTGTTGGCGTTGGTTGTGGCCGCGTGCCAGCCAGCCGCCACGTCTACGCCCACGCCGCGTCCGCCGACGGAAGTGCCGGCGACCGATGTGCCTGCGACCGATGTGCCTGCGACTGAAGCCGTGGCTGAAGCTGCGACTGAAGAAGCGACCGAAGCTGCGACCGAAGAAGCTGTGGTGGAAGCGACCGAAGTGGCAACTGAAGAAGCCGTCGTCGAAGCCGCGACCGAAGAAGCTACGGAAGTGGCGATGGTTGTGGAAGCCGCGACCGAAGAAGCCGTTGTGGTTGCGGAAGCGACCGAAGCTGCGACCGAAGAAGCCGTGGTTGTGGAAGCGACCGAAGTGGCGACTGAAGAAGCCGTGGTTGTGGAAGCGACTGAAGTGGCGACCGAAGAAGCCGTGGTCGTCGAACCCACGGAAGAAGCGACCGTTGAACCGACCGTCGCCCCGACCGAAGAAGCGACCCCTGAACCGGTGGCCGAAGCTGCTGGCGCGCTCACGTTTGAACCCGGCGATTCGCTGGTCATCGGCGTGGCCGTTGGTCTGAGCGGCGAAGGTATCGCCCCGCTCGGCGTCGACATTCAGCGTGGTGTGGAACTGGCGCTCGAAGATCGTCCGACCGTCACCGTGGGTGGCGCGGAATTCGCCGTGACCCTCGATGCGCAGGACGACCTGTGCGCGGCTGAAGGTGGCCAGGCTGTCGCGAACCGCTTCTCGGCGGATGCGACCGTGATTGGCGTCGTCGGCCCGATGTGCTCGAGCGCGTGCCGTGCGGCCGCCCCCATCTTCGATGCGGCTGGCTACACGACCATCAGCCCGAGCTGCACCGCCCCTGACCTCACGGCCAGCGGTTACACCAGCTTCAATCGCGCGGTGGTTTCGGATGCCTTCCAGGGCCGGATCGCTGCGGAATATATCTATAACGTGCTTGGTCTGACCAAGATCGCCACCATCCACGACGGCAGCCCGTACGGCGAAGGCCTCGTCAACGTCGTGACCGCGCGCTTCACCGAACTGGGTGGTGAAGTGGTTGCTTCGGATGCGGTGACCGTCGGTGACACTGACTTCCGTGGTCTGCTCGACGACATCGCGCAGCAGGAACCGGAACTGATCTACTTCGGCGGCTTCCCGGCGGAAGCGGCGCGTATTATCGAACAGCGCGCGGACGCGGGCCTCGAAGATGTTCCGTTCATGGGCGCTGACGGCATTCGTGGCACGGAAGTGCTCGAACTCGCCGGCGCGTCGTCGGAAGGCGTGTATGCGACGAGCGCGGTGGCGGCGAGCAGCGATGCTCTCGCGTCGTTCCTCGAACGTTATGTCGCGACCTACGGTGAAGAACCGCCGGCTCCGTACCATGCGAATGGTTACGATGCGGCCAACCTGTTCCTCGACGCTGTCGAAGCGACCGGTACAGTGGATGCCAGCGGCAACCTCGTGCTCGACCGCGCGGCGATTGCGGAATACATCCGCAGCGTTGAGAACTTCCAGGGCCTCACCGGCGTGCTGAACGCCGAAGGCAATGGCGAAACCTCGGTGTCGGACATCGGCATCTATCAGGCGACGGGTGGCGACTTCGCCCTCATCAGCGTTGGCCGCGTGGTCGACGGTGAAGTGGTGATTGAAGACGCTCCGGCGCCGGAAGCTCCGGTCGAAGCCACTCCCGAAGCGACGCCCGCCGCGGAAGTGACGCCCGAAGCGACCGCTTCGAGCTAAGTTTGGAAATCAGTCGGGGTAGGGCCAGCCTTACCCCGACTCGTATGACAATTGTCGTAGAGGCGGCATGACATGGCGCCTCTACACAGTTCCCTCTGCTGTTCAATGCGGCAAACTGCACAAACAAACCCCGTTAAATTCATGTGAAATCAAATCGTCCGCATCCCTGTAATTTTTCAGCCACGTTTGTTATAAATATCACCTACAAAATAAACTCGCCTTAGGGAGTCATTATGGCGTCAGATTCACCGCGCCTCGCTCAGCCGACCACTGCTCGATCATCAGTGGGTGAGTGGCTGCTCGACAATACCATCCGCAACCCGCTGCGCTTAGTGGGCATGATCTTCATCCTGTTCCTGCTCTACACCGCCTACGCGAATATCGCTGAGGGTGGCTACAGCCTTGAACGCTTCGTGCAGAACTTCATTTTTGGCCTCGCCCAGGGCAGCATCTATGCATTGATCGCGCTCGGCTATACGCTGGTCTACGGCATCCTGCTCATGATCAACTTCGCGCACGGCGAAATCTTCATGGCGGGGGCGTATATCGGCTTCTTCACGATTGACGCTTTCGAGCGGAACGGCCTGCTCCTTACGCAGCCCGCGCTGGCGCTGCTGCTCACGATCCTCACCGGCGCGATCTCATCAGTGATCGTGGCGGTGCTGCTCGAACGTATTGCTTATCGCCCGCTGCGGAGCGCGCCGCGTCTCGTGCCGCTCATCACCGCCATTGGCGCGTCGATTGCGTTGCAGCAGTTGTTCCTCCGCCTCTTCGGCGCGAGCACCCGCCGCTATCCCGATGTTAACTTCTACGTGCTGCCGCAGTTGTTCCCGAATCAGGAATGCATCGACGTGAACGGGCAGACCGTGTGTCAGGGCATCGACCTGATCAAAGGCCGCTACGACGTCGTGATCGCTGGTCTGGAACTGCGCATTTTGCCGATTCACTTTGTGGTATTCTTCCTCGCCGTCACCCTGATGGCGATCCTGTGGTTCATCGTGCAGCGTACCAAGACGGGCAAAGCGATGCGCGCGGTCGCCGAAGATAAATCGACGGCGGCGCTCATGGGCATCAACGTGGATCGCGTGATCGTGACGACGTTCGTGCTGGGCGCGGCGCTGGCCGGAGCCGGGGGCGTCCTGTTCGCGCTGTATAACCAGCAGGTCTCGCCGTTCATCGGGTTTATTCCCGGCATCAAAGCGTTTACGGCGGCGGTCTTGGGCGGGATTGGTAACATCCCCGGCGCGATGTTTGGCGGACTGTTCCTCGGCGTGGTCGAATCGGTCGCGCCGTCGCTGCTCGGCCTGTCGCAGCAGTTGAAGGACGTGATCGCGTTCGGGATGCTCGTCCTGATCCTGATCTTCCGGCCCACGGGTATTTTCGGCGAAGTGCTCGCCAAGAAGAAAGCGTAAATCATGCGGCGCGATACTCTTCGCTATGCCCTGATCACGGCGGTCATCGCGGTGATCCTCTCACTCTCCGGGATTTTCGCCTCATTTGGCGGGCGTGAAGTCGTCGAGGGGCGCGTCACACTCGATGTGCTGGCGCTCGTACTCATGCTCGGCGCGGCGGCCTACGTGACCGGCTCACGGGCGCGGTCAGGCGGCAGCACGGCAATTCTGATCAATGCGGTGATCGGCAGCGTGATCATCGGCGCGGTGTTGGCGCTGTTCGTGTTCATCGAAGCGAATGTCGATCTCACCTTTGTCTTCCCGAACTTGCAGCAGCCCGCCCGCACGACGTTAGCCTTCGGGCAAGAGATCGGTGCTGGCGTGATCACGCTGGTCGGCTTAAGTGTGGTCATCGGTGTGCTGATGGCGGTTCTGCTCATCATTCCGGCACGACTGCGTACCGCACTGCTGTATGCGCTGGCACTGACGGTGGTGGTCGGCCTGCTCGAAAGCCAGATTCAGAACATCATTACCCTGCCGGATGCGCTCACCATCGCGTTCGCTTTTGCGCTCGGCTATGCCGTGAGCCTGCTGCTCAAGCTGCCGCTCATCCCCCGCTTGATCGCCAGCGCTGCGCCCGGTTTGGTGCTGGGCGTCATCCTCGGCGCGCTGGTCAACGGCGGCGCGCTGGCCGATGGCGGCCTGCTGCGCGGTACGGGCACCGTCCCGGTCATCCTCTCGACGGGCGGCGGCTTGATCGCGCTGGCGATCATCTTCGGCCTCGTCAGTTTGGCAGGTGGGTTGGCGCGCGGCACCTCCAAAACTTTCCATAATGGACTGGTGCAGTTCACCATCAGTCTGATCATCATCGGCGTGCTGAACTGGCAGCGGGGGATGAACGATATCGCGACGCTGCTCACGTTTGCGCTGCTGTTCCTGATGGCGTGGTTCGTGCCGCAGATGGGCGAGACCGCCAAGCATGAGTACGAATCGCTCAGCCGCCCGGCGCAGCGCACGCGCGCTGGCCTGTCGTTCGTCGTGCTGCTGGCACTGCTGATCGTCGCACCTGTGTTCATGGGGCAGTACATCACCAACGTGTTCAATCTCGTCGGCCTGTACATCATCATGGGCATCGGCCTGAACATCGTCGTCGGTTACGCGGGGCTGCTCAACCTCGGTTATGTGGCGTTCTTCGCGATCGGCGCATATACGATTGGTTTGCTGACGACGCCGAGTCTGCTCACGTGCGGCGGCATCGCGCCGGAAAATCTGACGCCGGAGACGCTCATCAGCGCGTGTACGGGCGTCATGACCTTCTGGCAGGCATGGCCGGTCGCCATCCTTATGAGCGCGTTCGCGGCGATTTTGCTCGGTATTCCGGTGCTGCGTCTGCGCGGTGACTATCTCGCGATCGTGACGCTCGGCTTTGGCGAAATCATCCGCATCCTCGTCAAGTTTGATGACTTCAAGCCGCTGTTCGGCGCGGCGCAGGGTATTGCCAACATCCCGCGTCCGACCATTGATCTATCGGCGCTGAATCCGGCGTGGGTGTTCCAGTTGACGACCGAAGCGGGCATCTACTATCTGGTGCTGGGGGGCATCCTCGTCGCCGGAGTAGTGGTGTCACGCTTGGTTGATACCCGGCTAGGGCGGTCATGGCTGGCGATGCGCTACGATGAAGATGTGGCGCAGGCGATGGGCGTCAACCTGACGCGCACCAAGCTCTCGGCGTTCGCCATCGGCGCGGCGTTCGCGGGCATGGGCGGCGCGCTTGCCGGGACACGTCTCTACGGCGCCTATCCGGACAGCTTCACGATCCTCGTGTCGATCAACGTGCTCAGCCTGATCATCATCGGCGGTCTGGGGTCGATCCCCGGCGCGATTGTCGGGTCGCTGGTGCTGGTTGGCCTGCCGGAAATTCTGCGCGAACTCTCCGATTATCGCCTGCTGGCGTTCGGCGTGCTGCTCGTGGTGATGATGTTGATAAAACCTCAAGGCCTGATCCCTCCGCCTGTCCGTCAACTGACCGAAGTCGCCCGTGAGAAGGGGAACTATTTCAAGAGGAACACGCCATGAGCGATTTACTACTCGACGTTCGCGGGTTGGTCAAACGGTTCGGCGGCTTGACGGCGGTGCGCTGGGTCGATCTCGAAATTCCGCGCAAGACAATTGCTAGCTTGATCGGGCCGAATGGCGCGGGCAAGACGACTTTCTTCAACTGCATCACCGGCTTTTACACGCCCGAAGAAGGCAAGGTCGTGTTCGACGGCAAGACGATCACGGGGTTTGCGCCGGATCGCGTCATGCATTCGGGCATTGCGCGTACCTACCAGAATATTCGGCTGTTCTCCGGTATGACTGTGTTGGAAAACGTGCTGGTCGGTATGCATACCCGGTTGAAGTCGAATCCCGTGTCTGCGGTGCTTGGCCTCCCGGGCAGCCGCCGCGAACAGCTCAACGCGATTGACCGCTCGCTGGAATTGCTCGACTACATGGGCTTGAGCGGCACGGGCGACGTACTGGCGGCGAATTTATCGTATGGGTTGCAGCGCCGTCTCGAAATTGCGCGCGCGCTGGCGTCTGATCCCCGGTTGCTGCTGCTGGACGAACCGACCGCGGGCATGAATCCGCAAGAGACGGACGAAATGATGCACCTCATCCGCCGCCTGCGCGATGAGCGCGACCTGACCATTCTGCTCATTGAGCACGATATGAAGCTGGTCATGACCATCAGCGATCAGGTGAGCGTGATGGACTACGGGCAGAAGATCGCGCAGGGGACACCGCACGAAGTGCAGCGCGATCCTAAAGTGATCGAAGCGTATCTCGGGTCAGCGCCCGTCGATGAGGTGGCGGAAACATGAGCCTGTTAGAAGTTCACGACATTCACACGTTTTACGGCAACATCGAAGCGCTGAAGGGGATTTCGCTCACGGTGGATGCGGGCGAAATCGTCACGCTCATCGGCGGCAATGGTGCGGGCAAAACCACCACGCTCAATACGATCTGCGGCATCACCCCGGCGCGCTCGGGCAGCGTTGTGCTCGAAGGGCAGGACATCACGCACGTACCCGCGCACGAAACGGTCAAGCGCGGCGTGATTCAATCGCCGGAAGGCCGCAAAATTTTTACGCGTCTGACTGTGCGCGAGAATCTCGAAATGGGCGCCTTCACCCGTGATGACGCGCAAATCGGCAAGGATATGGACGCCGTTTTCGAACCTTTCCCCCGGCTGAAAGAACGCCAGAAACAGCTCGGCGGGACCCTTTCCGGCGGCGAACAGCAGATGCTCGCCATTGGGCGCGCGCTGATGGGTCGTCCGCGCATTCTGCTGCTCGACGAACCCTCGATGGGGCTCGCGCCGCTGCTCGTGCGCGAAATCTTCAACGTGGTCACCTATTTGAACCGCGAGGCCAACACGACCATTCTGTTGGTAGAGCAGAACGCGCAGATGGCGCTGGCCGTCGCGCATCGCGGCTATGTGCTGCAGTCGGGGTACATCACGCACGCCGATACGGCGCATAACCTGCGCAATGATGCCAGCGTGATTGAAGCGTATCTCGGCGGGTAGAAGGTAGTTTACAATTCACAGTAAACAGCAAAGCTGGAGTTCAGCTAAAAAAGGGCGCGCAATCAGGCGCCCTTTTGATTTCCTCTGAACGCAAAGACCGCCGAGGATCGGGGGAACCCTCGGCGGTCTTTGCGATTATCCACACTATGTAAGTGCGGGGGACACGCTTAGTCGTCGCCGCCACCGCCGCCCATGAGCTGCAGCAGGAACAGGAAGATGTTGATGAAGTTGATGTAGAGCGAGAGCGCGCCGTAGATGGCGAACTTCGCCAGCATCGCCTGATCGCCCTGAATTTCCGGTGCGGAGGCCATGCGCTTTAGGTTCTGCGTGTCGTAGGCGGTCAGACCCATGAACACAATCACACCGACCGCGCTGATGATCATCATCAGGAAGCTGCTGCCAATCAGCATATTGACGACTGAGGCGATCACGATGCCGATCACCGCCATGAACAGCAGGTTGCCGAAGCGGCTCAGGTCAATGTCGGTCGTGAAGCCGACCACCGTCATCAAGCCGAACAGGAGCGCCGTCGTGCCAAACGCGGTCGCCAGCGAAGCCGCGCTGAAGGCCAGGAAGATCAACGAGAGCGTGAACCCGAGCGATGCCGCATAGACCAGAAACATGATGGCCGCGGCGGCGGGTGACAAGCGGTTGATCAGTGCGCCGAGCGCGATCACCAGCCCGATTTGCAGCACGAACGAGCCGATGGAAACAATCGGGTTGAGGCTGAGCTCAAGCAGGGCGGGGCTGCTGGCGGTGAAGGCTGCCGTGAAAGTCGTCACCAATAAGCCGATGAGCATCCACGCATATACCCATTTCAGCAGCGGCTTGACCTCGCTGTAGGTTTGACTGACCGGGAGCTCCCGGCTGCGATCCAAGAAGTTGCTGTAGGCCATGTCTTTCCTCTGAGTATCCAGTCGTCACTTGTTTACGATAATTTTGCTTACTTGTATGATAAAAAAGAAAACCCCCTGAAAAACACCTAATTTCAGGGGGAGTGACGCCAGTTCAATTGTTGCGCGTCGGCGAAGTCACGCTGCGGTGGGTTTTAGCGGCGGCGGCCCATGAGGCGCAGCAGGAACAGGAACAGATTGACGAAGTCGAGGTACAGGATGAGCGCGCTGTAGATGCTCAGTTTCGTGACCATGTCCGGGTTGGAGTCCAGACCCTGCGACGCCGCCATATTCTTGATCTTCTGCGTGTCGTAGGCGGTTAGCCCGGTGAAGATCACCACGCCGAAAATGCTGATGAGGTACATCATGCTTTCGCTGCGCAGGAAGATATTCACCACCATCGCGATTAGGATGCCGATTAAGCCGATGAACAGAATGCCGCGGAACCGGCTGAGGTCGATGTTGGTCGTGAAGGCGAACACGCTCATCGCGCCGAAGAGCCCCGCCGTGGTCACAAACGCGGCGACCATCGACTCGCTGGTGTAGACCAAACCGATCACCGAGAGCGTGAAGCCGTTGAGCGCGGAGTAGGCTAGGAACATCAGCGCGGCGACCGACGGCGCGAGGCGCGGCATTGCCCATGAGAGCGCGATCACGAGGACGAACTCGGCGATCACCGCGAACAAGACAATGTTGGAATTAAAGCGCAAATCACGCATGGTGATGTTGCTGAGCGTGTATCCGCCGACCGCCGCCGTGACCAGCAGGCCGAGCACCATCCACGCATACGTCCAGCGCAGCAGCGGGCGTACTTGCTCATAACTGAGCAGATTGCCGCGCCCTTCGGATCGATTGCCAAAATTCATAGCGTCCCCCGTAGATTTTCAAGTCTATCTGTATTCTACGCCTGATTTTCACCAGGGAATACCGCAATTGGTAGGGGATGCAAAGAGAATGACTCAACGCAAAGACGCAAGGTCGCCAAGACGCAAAGGAGTTGAACAAAGTCGATTGGCGTCCATTGCAGAGCGGAGAGGCAATAATGAATAAGGGCGCACGACCGTGCGCCCCTACGCGTTGCAAGATGCTTTGGCTTTGCGCCTTTGTGTCTTCGCGTCTTTGCGTTGAGTCTTTTCGTTACTTTTTCAGGGCAGCGAGACCTTCGAACAGCCGCTTGACGGCGCCTTCGGTCTTGGCGGGCGACTGCGCGTACGAGAAGCGAATCCAGTTGGCGCCGGCCTGCGAGAAGTAGATGCCGGGGACAACGGCCAACCCGTGATTTTCGCCGAGGTGCGTCAGCAGCGCTTCCGAGTCGCTGTAGCCCGCGGCGGCGATGGCCTCCGAGCAGTCGATGAAGGCGTAATAGCCGTCACCCATGATATGGGGCAGGTTGCTGGCGGCGAGGGCTTCCCGCAGAATGCGGCGGCTTTCCTTCGTCGGTTCGATGATGCTGGCGGCGGCTTTCTCAAAGCCCATCTCGTAGGCGGCAATGGCGACGGCCTGCCCGAAATAGCTCGGCACGACGGCGTGAGATGCCTGACTCACGATGTGACTGACGACCTTCTTGCCTGCCAAGAGATGCGCGCTGCGCACGTTCGACGCGCCGAGGCTCTTGGTCAAGCCGTCGAGAATGATCAGGCGGTCACGTTCTTCGGGCGTAAAGGCCTGCAGCAGCTCGTTGATGTTGTTGTGGCCGCTGTCGGTCACCCAGTGGTAGATCCAGTCGAGCAGCACGTACGGATAGCCCGCGGCGAGCGCGACCTTCGTCAGTTCGATTTGTTCGCTCATCGGGATGGTACGCCCGGTCGGGTTATCCGGCGAGGTGATCACCAACCCGGCGATCTTGCGGCCTTCACGCTTGGCGAATTCGGCTGTCGCGCGGATACCTTCCGGGGTGAAGCGCCAACCTTCGGCGGGATCGCCGGGGGCGAGCAGTACGTTCAAGCCGAGGGCGTACGGGCCCCAGTGGTAGCTGATCCACGGGACACGCGACACGACGAGCACGCTGCCGACTTCCTTCGCGCCGAGCGCGATCATGGCGGAGTAGGCTTTCTGCAAGCCGTCGCGCCCGCCCTGCGTGAAGACGATGTTATCGCCCGTCCAGCCGGAGGCCGCGTCCAACTGCCAGTAGTTTTCGGCGGCGGCTTTGCGGAACTGCACCGTGCCAAACGGCTGATCGTAGGCGCTGCCATGTTCGATTTGCAGTTGCAGCGCGCGTTCGAGGATTTCGCGCGGGACGCCGGGTAAGCTCGCGCCGCCGTCGCCCTGCGACGCATCGTAAGTGGCGGCATCGGCGCCGTACTTGGTCTTGTACGCCTTGAGCGCATCGCGGATCAGGAACATACGCGAAGGCGGAATTTCCATCATGTGCGCGGGGTAATCACTGACCGGCACGCGATTAGCCGGGGCGGCAATCGAAAACTCGGGGGTGTCCAAACTAACGGGTTGTGCGACCAAAATTCATCTCCAGTGCTAAAGGCTGAATAAAACAAAAACACCCCTCGGCGGGGTGTGGTTGTCGTCTCTCAATATACGCGCCGAACCCCGCCTACTGTTGTGGCACTCCATCAGTATTCATAGTCGTGGTCATCGTGCGCAGGTTCATCGTTCGCTCGCATACCTATTGCTATTTGATTGTGCTATTTTAACAAAGCTCCGTCAATGTGCAAGGCAGTCGAATGATCATCGGGTTTGTGTGTGCAGATCGCCAAAACTAAGGCACGGACAAGATGATTTTGCCGACATTGGCATTCGACGCCATGTAACGGTGGGCTTCCGCGGCTTCTTTTAGTGGGAACACGCGGTCGATGACGGGCACCAGTTCGCCGCTCGCGAGCTTGGGCAAGCCGAACGCCGCAAAATCCTGCGGGAGGGCGATCTTCTGTTCGAGCGGGGTGCGGCGCAGCGTCGTCCCGCTGATGGTCAGGCTCTTTGGCAGAATCGCGCCGAGGTTGAGCTGACCTGCCGCGCCGCCAAGGAAGCCGATCAGCATGAGCCGCCCACCGACCGCCAGTGAGGCGAGATTGTCATTCCAGTACGGCGCGCCGACGAAGTCGAGGATCACGTCGACGCCGCGCCCATTGGTGAGTACCTTAACGCGCTCGGCGAACGCCTCGGTCTTGTAGTTGATCGCTGCGTGTGCGCCCAATTCAAGGCAGCGCGCGAGTTTCTCCGCCGATCCGGCGGTCGTAATGACCCGCGCCCGCTGCCCGCGCCAACTGGATCGCCGCCGTGCCTACACCGCTGGCGCCTGCGTGGATCAGCACAGTTTCGCCCGCCTTGAGCCGTCCCAGCGTGAACAGGTTGAGATGCGCGGTCAAAAAGGCTTCAGGTACAGCGGCGGCCTGCTCGTAGGTGAAGTTAGCGGGGATGCGCAGCGCCATGCCGACGGGCACGGTCGCATATTCGGCGTACGCGCCGCCTGTGACGACGGCCATGACGCGATCCCCGACCGCAAACTCGCCGTTCGCCGTCACGACTTCGCCCGCTAACTCCAAGCCGAGGATCGGCGATGCGCCCGGCGGCGGGTTGTAGCCGCCCTGCCGCTGGAGCAGATCGGCGCGGTTGAGGGCGGTCGCATGGACACGCACGAGCAGTTCATCGGCAGCTGGGATCGGGTCGGGCGCGTCTCCATAGTACAGGACTTCTGCGCCGCCCGGTTGATCAAACAGCACAGCTTTCATACGCCCGCCTTGAGCTGCTGGCGGTAGTCGTTCAGTACGTCGAGAATCGTCTGCTCGATGGGGATGAGCGGCTCCCAGCCCGTGGTGTGGCGCAGATGCCTAGCGTCGCCCCACGAGCGATTATCTTTGCCGGGGCGGATGCGCGCAGGATCGACCTCGACGCGGATGGGCGTGCGGCTGTCGGCGAGCATCACGTCGAGCAGGTATTGAATCGTGATGCACTTGCCCGAGGCGATGTTGTAGACATCGCCGGGCGTGCCGCGCTCCATGATCAGTTGGTAGGCACGCACGACATCGCGCACATCGGTGAAATCGCGTTCGGCGCTCAGGCTGCCCACGCGGATCACAGGTTCTTGCAAGCCCGCTTCGATCCGCGCCACTTGCAGCGCGAAATCCGGCGCGACAAACCCCGTCCGCTGACCGGGACCCAAGTGATTGAACGGTCGCGCTCGCATAATCGGCAGTTGGTGACTCAGGTAGTACTGCAAGCCGAGCATGTCCTGCGCGACTTTGCTCACGCTGTAGGGATTGCCGGGACGGAAGGGAGCGGCCTCGGTCGGCGGCGCGTCGGCAAAGTCTTCGGTGCCGTAGACCTCGCCCGAACTAATGATGAGCAGGCGCGGCGGTTGGTCGAGCGCGAGGCAGGCGGTCGTCAGGTTGAGCTGCGCGCGGATGTTGTTTTCGAGCGTTTCCCACGGGTTTTCAAACGAACGCCGCACCGACGCCTGCGCCGCCAGATGATAGATATGATCTGGACGGATTTGGGCGACGAGGTCGTGCAGCGCCGCCTTGTCTTTGAGATCGACGACATGGCAAGTCGCCTGCGGGATGGCATGTTCCGGCGCGAGAATCGCGCCATGCAGCTCCGCTCCCGGTGTGTGTGCCAGCACATAATCGCTGAGGTGGCGACCGACAAAACCACCAATACCCGTGATCAAGATGCGCACGCGGTTTGATCTCCCTAAATGCAGATAAGCTAACCGATTATAGCGAAGAATGGCCTAAATACAGCCTAAAACGACCGTAGGCTGGACGTAGAGCAACTGCTGAGGTTCGTCACTTGTTGGCGCTTGGCCACCGGAGTAGGCTTAGCTCAAATAAGATTGAGCATCAGCGCAGCGATCAAGGAGGCTCGGCGTGAAACCTCGCATTGTGATCAGCATGATACTACTGTTGGGACTGTTGGTGAACGGGATGGTGTCCGGTCAGGAGTTTACTGTGCCCACCCCGGAACGAGTGTTTGCTCCCGGCATCGAAGTGATCAGTGTGGAAGTCATGCCGCCGTATGTGCCTACCTACAACACGCCGACCCCGTCGCCGACCCCCGCCGCGTACTGCGGTTTTGTCTCGTACCAGCATTTAGGCGAAACCGACGACTGGTTCATCGACTATGCCGAAGCCCAAATTTATGCGCCGAACGCGGAAATCGTGCCCCTGACGCTCTGCAATTGGCATACGGGTGAGCGCCGCGAAGTGCGAGTCGGCGAATATGTTGAGGGGATCAGCACGTCGCCGAGCGGACGCTACGCTGCCGTTGTCGGTGGCATGCACTTCTTCGGCTACGATTTCGAGCAGGATGAGGTGGTTGTGCTTGGCGAAATCGATTCATTTGCACAGCGTTCTGTGGCTTGGTACGGCGATACAACTGTGTTCATCTATGACTCTTTACCCGAGGACATGGTCAGATGGGTACAAGTCTCACTCGCGTACATCGATCAAGCGAATAGTTTGCTGCGTTTAGCCTCAATTCTGAAATTCCGGCCAGTTCCGTGGTTCACGCATTATCAAAATCCGCAGCGAACGGCTTGGGTGCAGAGCATTGAAAATGGATGCAGCCTAAACTGGATAATCGAAGCCACAGGAGAACAAGAGAGTTTTGACATCAACGATATCTGTGTGGTTGGTCTACCCCTCAGCGATGATCCCTACGGGGACTACCTGTTTATTCCCATTCGCTACCGTGAGGTGGAAGAAGAACCAGAGTCACGGTTGGAAGCCTCTTCCCGGGACTTAATCCGGCTCAATTTGACGACGGGTGACCGTGAAGTGTGGTATAGCGGCGAAGTCGAACGGTTGAATGAGTATGAACCATCCCAGCGCTATGCCGCGCTAATCCTTGACAATAACGGCTGTATCGATCTCATTAACGAGGATGATCCTGACTACTATCGGCAGTGCGTCCGGTCATTTGATATCGTCTATGAAGCGCCAGAATTCGAGGTTGCGCTGCTGGATACTCAAACCCATCAACTTATTTATCGTCATACGGTAGGTTTCGGTGATCCCCGTGCCTCACAATTGCGCCGCCATTTCTGGAGACATGACGGGCGAGTTTTTGAAAGTCAATACATGATTGGTGAGGTTGATGGTTTGCCGGGCGGCGATCTCTTCAGTTTGAGTGATGGGCTGTTTGTGCTGTTTCAAGAGCAAGTGGTTGACCCATCCTATCGAGGGCGAGTCCGTGCCCGGAACGACATCATTGTGTCTGTGATTGGGGACAACAACGTGGTAGAAACGCCGCTGCCGGGGCAACTGTTGTTGGCAGGGCAGGACAATGCCTATCTCGTGCTGTTCAATGCCGATCGAGATGTGCCAGATACGCCGTATCTATCGGAAGGCGATCTCCTGTTGTCCGATCTGGAGGGAAACTCAACGCTGCTGCTGTCGGATGTTGTACTCGACGATCAACTCGAATGGGGCACGGATGCTAGGTATCGTGTGAGCGTGGAGCGCGGCGACGCACCGGACGAGCTCTTAGTGCGCTTGTCGAGTCTAGACGGGCAGGGCAGCGCGGTCTACACGGTGCGCGTGCCGTCACAGGGCGACTAAAACAGGGAAAGCTGCTGGGCGGGTTTGCCATTGGCGAGCAGCACATAGGGCGCGAGGCGTTCCGGCGCGGCGATGCCCAGCGCGCGGAGCTGCCCTAAGTCCGTCAGGCGGCGGGTAGTCCGGGCGCGCAGAATGGCGTCTGCGCCTTTCGCGCCAATGCCGGGCACACGCATCAAAGCGTCACGCTCCGCGCGCATCAGGTCGATGGGCGCGTTGAGCAGATTAATGTCTGCCCACGCCTTCTTGGGGTCGACTTCCAGCGGCAGGTTCCCCGCTCCGGCAAAGTGGAGTTCTTCGACGCTCCAACCATAATCGCGCACCAGAAAGCTCGCCTGATACAGCCGATGCTCGCGCAGCGGCGCGGTCGGCGTGATGTTTTCGAGCGGCGTCTGGATCACCGGGCTGAAGGCGGAGAAGTAGGCGCGGGCGAGGTTCATCTGGCGGTGCAGCTTTTCGGTCAGCGCGAGCAGTTCGAGATCGGTGTCGCCGACCGCGCCGACGACGAACTGCGTCACGACGCTGGCGCGTGCCCCGGTCTTCTGCTTGATGTCATGCGCCCACTGGATATGCCGCAGCAGGTCGTTGGCGAAGTCTTTTTTCGGTGCAAGTGCCTCTAGCCGCTCCTGCGTCGGCGCTTCCAGGTTGATCGACACGCGATCGGCAAGCTGCAAAGCCCGTGCCAGTTGATCATATTCCGAGCCGGGCATGATTTTGAGGTGGACATAGCCTTTGTAGCCGTACTTGCGCCGGATGATCTCGATGGTGTCGAGAATCTTGTCCTGCGTCGCGGTGCCGCCCTTGATGATGCCCGATGAGAGGAAGATGCCATCGGCCAGCTTGGCGCGCTGCAAATCGTCAAAGGCTTTCGCCATGGCATCCGGCGTGATGGTCACGCGCTTGGTGCGTCCCCGACCCGCGCGGAACGGGCAGTAGAAGCAGTTCTTCTCACAGGCGGTGGTGATCATGGTCTTGAGCACGGGCTTTTTGCCCTTGGGCGTGCTCACATTCGTGATGCATTCGGCGAGGCTGTGCGACTGATACGGACGCTCCGCGAGGGACGCGCGTCGCCCGCGCGCTCGTAGGCGGCGTTTTCCGCCATGAGCGCCAATTTCTGCAGGGAGTCGGGTTCGGATCGAATAATCATATCCACTAGTATACGAAATTTTGTTCTAAATGTCAATCAGATCGGGAAGCTGCGCTACAATACGAACGGTTTGGCTCATCCGAGGTTGCCTATGCGCCGTCGTACTCGTGTTCTGCTGATTGCGATACTTGTTCTCCTCTTTCTCGCCTTCGTCCTCCCGTTTCTGATCCCGCTGGACAGCAGCGGCACCGATCCCCGCGTGTTCGCCGATGTTGCTGGCCGCTTCATCGATGTCGACGGCGTGAGCACGTATATCGTCGAGAAAGGTGATCCCGCCGAGCCCGCCGTGATCTTCCTGCACGGGCTGTATGGCTCGACGTGGGTGTGGCGCAACAATCTGGATGCGATTGCCGAGGCGGGGTATCACGTGATCGCGTTCGATCGACCAGGCGCGGGCTTAAGCGCCAAACCCGCTGATTTCAACTATTCGCACGCTAACAACGCCGATTTCACCGCGCACCTGCTGGACGCGCTGAATATCGACACGGCGGTGATCGTCGGGCACAGCGCCGGGGGGAATGTGCTGGCGCACTTCGCGCTGCGTCATCCTGACCGCGTCGCGCGGCTGATTATCGTCGACGGCGCGATCCTTGGTGCGAACGGCCCGCCGCCATTCGTCGGGGGGATCGTGGGCTTTCCACCGATCACGCGCTGGGCGCGCATTGGCACGCGGCTCGGTTTGACCGAAGCGAGCGTGCGCAGCACGGTCGCCAGCTTCCACGCCGATCCCGCCTTCCTGACCGACATCGATTTCGCGGGCTACTGGCGCGCCTTCCAGACGCCGGATTGGGACATGGGTTTAATTGGCCTGACACGCGATTCGGCGGGCAATAAGCTGAGCGAAGCGCAGGTCGCCGAAATCGAGGCGCGCACGCTGCTGCTGTGGGGCGAAGCCGACCAATGGACCTCGCTCGACAATGGGCGCTTGCTGGCGCTCACGCTCGTCAACAGCGAGATCATCACCTACCCAAACACCGGGCATCAGCCGATGGAAGAAGCAGCCGCCGACTTCAATGAGGACGTCATCGCGTTTTTGAACGCGGATTGAAAGGAACTACGATGGATTACACCTACAGCCAGATCGCCAAGATGATCGATCACTCGCTGCTCAACCCGACGCTGACGACTGCCGAGCTGGAAAAGGGCTGCGAAATCGCGCTCAAGTATGAGGTGGCGAGCGTGTGCATCATGCCGTTTGGCCTTAAACGCTGCGCCGAACTGCTGGCGGGCAGCACGGTCGCGCCGAGTACGACCATTGGTTTTCCGCATGGCGGCCACACGACCGCGATCAAGATGGCGGAGGCCGAACAGGCGCTGCGCGATGGCGGCATCGAACTGGACATGGTCGTCAACATTAGTCAGGTTCTGAGCGAAAACTGGGACTACGTGCGCGCGGACATCGGCGCGGTGATCGACTTGACGCATGCGGCGGGCGGCAAGGTCAAAGTGATCTTCGAGAACGCCTACCTGCAAGACGCGCACAAGATCAAGCTGTGCGAGATGTGCGGCGAATTGGGTGCGGACTGGGTCAAAACGTCGACGGGCTATGCGCCGAGCGGCGCGACCGACGACGACCTCAAGTTGATGCGTAAGTATGCTCCGCCGCAGGTGCAGGTCAAAGCGGCGGGCGGCGTGCGCACGTTGGATCGCCTGCTGGAAATCCGCGCGCTCGGCGTCACCCGTTCCGGCGCGACGCGCACGGTCGAGATGCTCGAAGAATGCAAGCGGCGCTTAGGAATATAAATGCCGGATCTGAACTACTATCTGGAACAGTGGAGTCTTGCTGATCCGCAGTCGCTGGCCAAGACGGCGACCAGCACGGTCTACACGGTCACGTATCAGGGGGGGCGCGTTGTGCTCAAGCTGCTCACGCCGATTGGCGTCGACGATGAGCAGAGCGGGGCAGTCGCGCTCGACTACTGGAACGGCGGCGGGTCGGTCAAGCTGCTCCATCATGGGGCGAACGCCCATTTGCTCGAATACGCCGAAGGCGACAACCTGACGACCATGGTTGAACGGGGTGACGACGAGCAAGCGGCTGAAATCATTGCCGACGTGCTGAATCAACTGCACGCGGTTCGGTCGCCCATTCCGAATGGCTTATGGATGCTCGAACGGCGCTTCCAATCGTTATTTGAGCGTGCCAGTCTGTATCCGGACACCATCTTTGCGCGGGCGGCGGTGGTGGCGCGCCGTCTGCTCGACGACCCGCGGGATGTGCGCGTGCTGCATGGCGACATGCATCACTACAATGTCCGGCAGTCGGCGCGGGGTTGGCTCGCCTACGACCCGAAAGGCGTGGTGGGCGAGCGGGCTTTCGACGCGGCGAATACGCTATGCAATCCGGATGGTGTGCCCGATCTCCTGCGCAGTGAAACGCGCTTGCTGCGCAATGCCGAAATTCTTGCGCGCGGCATGGGGGTTGACCTCGGGCGCTTGCTGGCGTTCACCTTTGCGTATGCGTGTCTGAGTGCGGCGTGGACGCTGGAAGGGGTCAGCGGCGATGCAGGTTTGGCGCTGGCCGTGGCAGAGAATGCCGAACGGCACATTCCCTCGTGACCGATTTCTATTCGCTTGAGGTTGAGACTCTTTTGGCGATCGTGGTTGATCGCCAAGCGACTGAGCGCGACCGCATCGGGGCGATAGATGCTCTCCTTGGTTCAACCGATGACCGAGTCGTGCAAGCCTATCTGCGCATCGCTTTCGACCCAACCGAAGATCTCGAAGTGCGCTGCCGTGTGGTCGAGATGTTTCTCGACGTTCCTGTGCTAGTTGATACGTGCACTCGGCTGCTAAGCGATGAATCTCCGGATCTACGCTTTTGGGCAGCGTATCGACTGTCTCAGGCGTGGAGCTTGGATATTTCACCCGCACTTGAAGCGCTCGATCGGGTCGCCGCTTTCGATCACCAACTCCCGCTGCATTGGGGTTGGCATGTTGACCGAGAGGCGTTGTACGCGCTAGAACAGCTTTACTGGCAGCCGTACCGGGCAGTTCATGAACAAGATTGGCGCGATTACCCCGATTTCGCGTTGATTAGCCCAGAAGCAGAATACGAAACGTTTGTCTGGCGCTACCGACGCTGGCAGGCCGGGAAGCTTGCCACACTGCCATACCAACCATCGAATCTCAAAATTGATCCGGATTGGCTGCAAATTGTAGTTGCTCGACGTTGGCGGCACGTGGAGTTCAACGTGCGGCAGCCTAAACCGCGCACTTACGCTTTGGATTGGCATATCATGCTGTACGGGCAGCATTTGATCGGTGGGCTGCACCGCGATCAGAAGTCAGTTGTTTTGAGCGGCAAAGACTGGCTTTGGCGGCGTTTTGCCGCATGGTATCGAAGCATGATTGCTCCTGATCAACCGCTGCTGCTATATGAGTGGGCAGATGTCGGGATTGAATTGCAGTCGGGTTGGTCAGCAAAGGAAATTCAGACCGCAGTTCATAAACAAGACGTTTGGAATGTGGAACGAGATAAACGCTTGGCTGAAGATGGGGCGAGTGGTGACCAACCCGCCCCTTAGTCTCAGCTATTCCACCGTGACCGATTTGGCGAGGTTGCGCGGCTGATCGACGTCTGCGCCGCGTGCCACCGCGACCGAATAGGCGAGGAGCTGCAGTGGGATCACCGCGAGAATTGGCGAGAGCAGTTCCGGCGCTTCCGGAATGTAGAGCACATGATCGGCTTTGGTGCTGATAAACGTATCGCCTTCTGTGGCAATGGCGATCACCACGCCGCCGCGTGCCTTCGCCTGCTCAATCTGGCTGATCATCTTGTCGTAGACCGAGTCCTTGAGGGCGATGGCCAGCACGGGCATATGCTCGTCGATCAGCGCGATGGGGCCGTGCTTCATCTCGCCCGCCGGGTAGCCTTCCGCGTGAATGTAGCTGATCTCTTTGAGCTTGAGCGCGCCTTCCAGCGCAATCGGGTAGTTGATGCCGCGCCCGAGGTAGAGGAAGTCCGTGTAGTGATACAGCTTGTGCGCCAGTGCTTCGACGGCGGCGCTGTTGTCGAGCACGCGCCCGACGAGATCGGGCAGGCGGGCAAGGTCGTGGATGTGCTGGCGGCGCTGCGTCGGCGTGAGGACACCGCGCTGCTGACCGAGGTACAGCGCCAGCAAATACTGATCGACGATGCTGGACGTGAAGGCTTTGGTCGAGGCGACGCCGATTTCCGGTCCCGCGTTCATGGTGATGTAGCCGTCAGCGATGCGCATCGCCTGACTGCCGAACGCATTGACGATGCTCCACAACTGCGCGCCTTTAGCGCGGGCTTCTTCCATCGCCGCCAGCGTGTCAACCGTTTCGCCGCTCTGCGTGATGGCCAGTACAGCAGTTTTGTCGTTCAGGATCGGGTCACGGTAGCGATATTCGCTGCCGTAATCGACCTCGACGTTCACGCGGCGATGTTCTCACCATAGAATTTGCCCACTAAGCCGCTGTAGTAGCTCGTGCCGCACGCGACGGTCACGATTCGCTGCAGGTTGCGCGCCTGTTCCGGCGTGAGCACCAGATCACCCAGCACGATCTCTTCGCGCTCGAATTCGACGCGCCCGCGAATAGTGTCGGTGAGGCTGCGCGCCTGCTCGAAAATCTCTTTCTGCATGAAGTGCTTGAATTCGCCCTTCGCCGCGCTGACCGGATCCCAGGCGATGTCGTGCGTCGCTACATTGATGGGTGTGCCATCGAGTGACTGCACCATGTAGTGATCCGCCCAGACAGTCGCCACCTGGCGTGTTTCCAGGAAAATCATCTTGCGTGTTTGTTCGAGAATGGCGGGAATATCCGAGGCGATGAAGTTCTCGCCGTCGCCCAAGCCGATTGCTACGCCGCCCGCGTTGCCGATGCGTACCGCCACCAGACGATCTGGTTGGCGTTTGCTCATCACGACGATGGCATGCGCGCCGCGCAGGTAGCCGACCGCCTTGCGCGTCGCCTCGGTAATGTCACCTTGTGCGCCGTTGGCCGCAAAGCGCGCTACCAACTGCACGATCACTTCCGTATCGGTCTCCGACTTGAATTCGACGCCTTCGGCTTGCAGTTCTTCGCGCAGTTCGAGGTAGTTTTCGACGATGCCGTTGTGCACGACGACGAATTCGCCATCCATGCTGATGTGGGGATGGGCGTTGTGTTCGGCGGGGACGCCGTGCGTCGCCCAGCGCGTATGCCCGATGCCGATGCCGCCGCCGATAGGGTCGGCGTGCAGCTTATTGCGCAGATTGATCAGTTTGCCCACATCGCGGCGCAAATGAATTGCGCCGTCCTGAAACACGGCGACGCCCGCCGAGTCATAGCCGCGATACTCCAAGCGCTGCAAACCGTCGATGATGATCGGGGTCGCGTTCTGGGCGCCGACATAGCCGACAATACCGCACATGGTGCTCTCCTCAATTGTCTATGCATAGGCAATAGGCGGCGCGGATGTGTCGGGCCGGGCAATCCAACGCCAAACTCACCGACGTGAAAACATCGGGAAGTTCAAAGCCACTGGCTCACCGCTTGTGCGCCGGTTTTCCGGCTGTTTCACGGGTCGCCTTTCTTGATATGGGGGAGAAGCAAACGAGGACGGTGGGTCGTCCTGACGGCATCCGCTGATCTTTCGATTTTCGCCCCGAGTTCGGAGCTTAGTCTCCCGGTGAAGGGAGAAACCGCCACCTCGTCACCCTGCCGAAGCAGGGCCATGCGCTATTCGCTCTCCAAGCTGATGCTGCCCGCGTCACCTCCACTTTCATCTTATGGATCGAATAGTAGCGGGAAAGTGACGCGGTGGCAAGCACTTGCGAGCCGTTTTTCGCGGTTACGTTAAATATTTACGAATTCTAGAAGTTCGGTGGTCGCCTTGCTGGTATCGTGATACACGCCACGCAGGCCATCGTCCTGAACAGCGAGCGCCAGTTGATACATGGCTTCTTCGGTCATTTGCGCCAGTTCGTCGCGGAGA
>JADKGC010000009.1 GCA_016717205.1 Candidatus Flexifilum breve | reverse complement strand
TGACCGCGCCCTCCAGCAGGTTCAAGCACAGGAGATGAAGTAATGCAGATGATCCCTACTTTGAAGGTAGATTTGCGTGAACGCGCCGAAAAGCGCCTCGGCAAACCGCTCGCATCCAGTTTGAATGCGTCGCTATGGCGCTGCCCGGTTTGTCCACCCGAAGCGCATTCGCTCTTGCTGGTCACGGCGGATCAGCACCGGTGCATGGGACGCCGCGCGTGCGACGGCGGCATCAACGAGTGGATGAATGCGGAAGCCCCCGTAGTCGAGGCGGCTCCCATTGGAGAAGTGGCATGATGACAGCGCAAGTGGTTGTGAGTGAAAACAATCCCTCACATTTGTTGGTGACCCGGCTGTTCAAAGTTGCGGAAATCCTCGTTCGCCAGGCAGAACAGGCAGAAAACGCCGATTCTGATGCCGAAAATGGGTCGCAAAATCATGACTGTGCTGAAATCGGTTATCGTGAAGCAGAAGATACATTGGGTATCCCATAATCGAGGTCAGAGGTCATGACGCAGGAAAGACACAGGAAAGGGATGGCTGCCCCGCCCCAACCGGGGTGGGCAGTCTATCTTCGCACCAGCAGCGACGAAAAACAGAAACCGGAGATGTCACGGGCGCGCCAGCGGTTTGCTATTGAGGAAAATGTGTTGAAGCGCTCGGAACTGCCTGTCTTTGAGGAATATATCGATGTGCTGACGGGCAAAACTCCAAAGCGCAAAGGCTATCAACGGTTGCTGGCGGATGCGCGCGCGGGTAAGTTTTCGCACGTCATTGTTGAGCGGGCGGATCGGTTTGGACGGAACGACACGGAAGCGTTGCGGGCGATTGATGAGCTGCATGAATTTGGCGTGGCGGTGCGCTTTGCCAACTCTCCAGATCTCGATCCGATGGACCCGGATGACCGAGTCATTGTGGCGCTCTCGTTCACACTCGCCCGCCGAGAAACCGCTTTGTTAGCCATTCGGGTGAAGGGCGGGCTGCGAGCGAAGCGTGAGAGCGGCGGCTTCAATGGTCAAGCACCGGACGGCTATTGCAACGTCGAGGAGCGGACAACAGTCGATGTCAAACGGCAGATGGGACGATTCACACGCCGGATCGAGATCGATCCGGAACGCGCTCCGGTGATCCGGGAAGCATGGGATTTACTGCTCACGGACAAGCTAACGCTACCCGAAATCGCCGAGGCACTCCACGCGAAGGGCTACCGCCATCGCTCGGGTCGTCCCTTTGTTGAAGTAACGCCGACTGGCAAACGTAAGACGAATATCAGCAGTTTGTCGAATATCTTCCACAACTGGGCATACGCTGGCTGGATTGTGAGTCTGTCCAATCAAATCGCACCCAAGACGCTGCAAGGCAATTGGGAACCGATCATTACAACGGAGGAGATGGAGCGCGGGCAGGAAATACTCGCCCGGCGGAATATGCACCGCAGCGTCCGCCGTAAGCAGGTCTATCTGTTGCAGGGGATGATCTTCTATCAACCGGATGATGATAAGAAACCCGTGCGGTTGACCTGCTCAACGTCAAATGCGAGTCGCTCAGGTCGAGGCACGGCTTACTATCGTTTGGCGGGTGCGGGCGAAGTCAGCTTTCTTTGCCGGGACATTGATGCACAAGTCGGTCTGGAGATGCTGCACATTCAGGTTGACCCGGATCTGATGCCGCTGATTCGCACTGCCTATACGCATGAACTGGCGGAGAAACTGGGCTATCTGCGCCCGGATGAAAAGGAACAGATTCAGGCATCGCTCAAAACATCGATGATGAAGAAGCGCGCACGGTGCGCCTGCTGGCGGCAGGCAAAATCACGGAGGTGATCTGGGACAGCTTGTGGTCGGAGTGGCAAGACCGCAGGCGGCAGCTTCGGCAGTCCCTCGAAACGCTCGATCAAGACCGTGCGTTTCATATTGATAATCTCGACGCGGCCCTGAGAATTATCGCAAGAATTGGAACGCTGTATAATGGGCTTCAGCAGCAGGATCAAAAAGAACTGCTGCGCCAAATGGTTGAACGGGTTGTTGTCAATCATGAGGGCAAAGTGCGATTGGAACTGCGTGCGCCTTTTGCGTATCTGAAAGACCTCACCGATGAGGTACGCATGATGAATGGACGCAGTGAGGTATCAAGGTTACGGCAGCAGCCGGAAAACAAAACTGGCGGGGAAATTTCCCCCGCCAGTCATGCGGATCAAGGTTCGACTTGGATCCAATTTAGCTGAGGGACCTGGATTCGAACCAAGATTAATGGATCCAGAGTCCACTGTTCTACCATTGAACTATCCCTCATCAATGGGGCGTATTGTAGCATGCGCCCCTCAGGCGATCAAGGCTGATTCTCGCCTAATCGTGCCAGAATTTGATCGATTCGCTGATTAATCCGGCTTTGCCCCATGATCTTCAGGATTTCGTAAAGATCTGGCGTATTCGTGCGCCCCGTCAGTGCCGCGCGCACGACCATCATCACGTCGCCAAAGTGACCTTTAAAGCTCTCCGGATTCTTCTTGAACGTCTTGGCGTCGCGGGCAAAGCCGAGCGTTTCGCCGAGCGCGCGCATCGCATCCAGCCACGCTTCTTTGGTGGCACTCGCATCGAATTGGCGGACGCGCTCCAGAATCGCAGTGATCACTTCCTCCCCGTAAGCGGGTAAGGGGAGATTGACGGCGATGCTTTCGGCGTACAACTCGTCGAAGAAGAAACCGCATGCGCGGTCAATATCAGACCAGTTGACAATGTCCTTGCGCGGCGCTTGACCCGTACGTTCCAGATTGAATACGGCAATGCTGTACCCTGGATCGGCTTCGAGCAGCGCCGCCAAGCGCAGACTATACTGCTTCGCCCAGGCTAAGCCATACTCGTAGACCTGTTCCGCGCTGTAGGTGGCGATCACATCCTTGCTGATGTCGTTGAGTTTGACGAGATCGAACAGCGGCATGGACACGCCCATCGCATCCAGGTTGATCGGGAAATTCTGATACGATTGGCCGGGGTTTGCTTTGCTCCAGTCATAAAAGCCGGAGTTTGCGAGGTTGAGCAAGTACTCGCTCACCGCCCGCACTGGATAGCCCGCCTCGTAGTAATACATCACATTCGCTTCCGGGTCTTTGCGCTTGCTGATCTTGCGCTTGGACGTGCCATCCATTTTGGCCATTGGCGCGACATGGGCGAAATCCGGCACGGGCAGGCCGAGGTATTCAAACGTCTGGATATGCAGCGGCGCGGACGACAGCCACTCATCGCCCCGAATGATCGGGTTGACGTGCATGAGCGTGTCGTCGATGACATGCGCGAAATGATAGGTCGGCAGGCTGTTCGACTTGAGCAGCACGCTGTCGAGGTCATTGGCGGGCATATCGATGTCACCTTTAATCACGTCCTTGAAGCGCACGCGCGCCTCGTTAGGGTAGGGTGCGCGGATGCGAATGACCGGACGTTCACCCGCGTCAATGCGCTCTTTGATCTGTTCAAACGTCGCGTTGCGCCAGACCGCCCAATCTCCATAGTAGCCGGGACGCGCGACTCCCTGCGCTTCTTGCGTTTTGCGCAGGCGGTCGAGCTCGTTCTCTGTGCAGAAGCACGGGTACGCTACGCCTTGTTCGACCATATATTTGGCGAACGTTTCATAAATCTCCACCCGCTGACTCTGAATGTAGGGGCCATACGCACCCCGTTCCACCAGCGGATCAACGCTCACGTAGCCTTCGTCGGGCGTGAGGGCATAGTTGATTAGGTTGATGATGATTTCTTCGACACTGCGCGGGATTTCCCGTTTTTTGTCCGTATCCTCGATGCGCAGAAAGAAGATTCCGCCGGTCTGGTGCGCCAACTGCCGGTTGACCAGCGCGGTCATCAGCGTGCCGATGTGCACGAAACCGGTGGGACTGGGCGCAATGCGCGTCACTTTTGCGCCGGAAGGCAGATCGCGCGGGGGAAACTGCGCGTAGTAGTCGGCTGGCGTTTTGGTGATGTGCGGAAACAGCAGGTCAGCTAACGCTTTCATGGCGATCCTTTAACTAGATGCGGCGGCGGCGCATAATGACGCTCTGCGCCAGTCCAATGCCCGCTAAGGTCGATAACAGTGACGTGCCGCCGGAACTGATGAAGGGCAGCGTTAACCCGGTCACGGGCATCAATGTGAGGTTCATGCCGATAGAAACCATCGTCTGGAAGAAGATGAAGGTGGCGACCCCATAACAGACGAGGCTGCCGAACGGATCAGGGGCTAACCGCGCGCCGCGCAGAATGCGGAAGATGACGAATCCGATCAGCCCCATGACGGTGACGCCGCCGACAAAGCCGAATTCCTCCGCGATCACCGCGAAGATGAAGTCGGTGTGGCGCACCCGCAGGAAACGCCCGGTGTTTTGCGGGCCCTGAGCGTAACCTTTGCCGAGCAGCCCCCCGGAACCAATGGTGATACGCGCTTGCAAGATGTTGTAGTAAGCGTCGCGGTCGCTCTCTGGGAACAGGAACGAGGTGATGCGCTGGCGCTGGTAACCTTCCATCTGCGACCAGACCACGGGGATAGTGACCGGCGCTGATCGCCGACGATCAGCGCGAAGGTAGCGATATGCTTGAGCCGCAAACCGGACGCACACACCATAACGATCCACATCACGGCGAATACGATGGTCATGCCGAGGTCGGGCTGAATGAAGATCAGGGCGGTGGGGATGCCGATGTGAATACCCGACTTGATGATGGTACTCAGCTCGCCCATCTTCTCCCAATTTCGCGCGAGGAACATGCCGAGCGTGATGATGATGAGCACTTTGGCGATTTCTGAGGGCTGAATGCGGATGCCGATGTTGAGCCAGCTCTGCGCGCCGCCGTCACCTTCCACGCCGAAGAACTGCACCAGCAGCAGCAGCACGATCATGATGATGTACAGCCACTGGTGCAGACCGCCAAGCAGGCGATAGTCGAGCGTTGCCAGGCCGAAGAGCACCAGCAAGCCGAGAATTGAAAAACGAATTTGATCGGGGACGCGATTGATGAGATCGGGGTCAATTGCGCCAAGAGTGGCGCTGCGGATCATCAAAATCCCGAAGACGGTCAGAATGATGGTTGCGCCGAGCAGCAGCCAGTCGAACTGACGCCAACTTCCCTGTGTCATGAAGCTGAGTCCAGACTATCTCCAACACTCCCCGCATTATAGAGGACGAGCAGAGCATAGGGAAGGTTGGCGCTTAGAGATCGTCGTCGGTGAGGTCTAAATCGTCCTTTTCGACCCCTTCGTTGGTTTTCAAAAACGGGATTTCGGCGATGAGCAGGCTGTTACGGTCCCGCTGCTGGAGGGCGATGTCGACGTGATCGTTGTCTATGGATACATATTTGGAGATGACAGCGAGGATCTCTTGCTTCATGGCGTCAAGCTTTTCAGGGGGCAGATGGATGCGGTCATGGATGAGGACGAATTGCAGACGCTCCTTGGCCATGTTGCCGCTTTTTTTGCTGCCGGGCGGAGTACTACGACCGAAAACTCGGTCAAATAAACTCGGCATCATCGTTACCCCCCTGCAAATAGACGCGCAATGCGTTTGAACAGTCCTTTGGACTCGGTCAAGGGCGTTAACGGGACATCTTCACCCATCAGCCGCCGGGCAATATTGCGGAAGGCCTCACCCGCCTTCGAATTATCATTCAGCGTAACCGGATTGCCGCTGTTTGACGATGGGATAACCATCTCATCTTCCGGCACGATGCCGATCAACTTGATGGCGAGCAAGTCGGTCACATCTTCCGGCGAGAGCATCTCGCCTTTGCGGATCATGTCCTGCTTGGCACGGTTGAGGATGAGCTGACCCGGGCCTTTGTTTTCGGCTTCCAGCAGGCCGATGACGCGGTCGGCGTCGCGCACTGCCGAAACTTCCGGGTTGGTGACGATGAGCACCTCGTCGGCAGGGGCAACGGCGTTGCGGAAACCGCGTTCGATCCCAGCCGGGGAGTCGATCAGGATGAAATCGAACTCAGCGCGCAGCGTGTCGGTTAACTGTACCATGTCGGCGGGGCTGACCGCTGTCTTATCGCGCGTTTGCGCCGCGGGGATCAGGTACAGTTCGGGGAAGCTTTTATGCTTGATCATCGCCTGCCGCGGTTTGCAGCGGCCTTCGACCACATCGACGAGATCATACACAATGCGATTTTCCAGACCCATCACAATATCGAGGTTGCGCAGACCGATGTCCGCATCGATCATGACGACTTTCTTGTTCAACCTAGCCAGCGCAACGCCAATATTAGCGGTCGTGGTCGTTTTGCCGACGCCGCCCTTACCGGATGTGATGGTGACGACTTTGCCTCCCATGCGAACTTTTTCCTCTCGGTGTGTTAACCCCACGTGACGACCACAATCTGGCGGTCGCGAATGGATGCGATTTCAGGTTTCGGCTTGTGCCGTTTGTCTTTCGGCGGGATGCTGATGAGCCCCGCAATGCGAATCTGAGTGGGCGTCATGTCGAGCGCGCAGATGACCGCTGTTTCATCGCCTTCCGATCCCGCGTGGACGTTGCCGCGCAACCGGCCCCACACGATGACGTCACCCGCGGCGATAATCTCCGCGCCGGGGTTCACATCACCGTAGACGACGACATGACCGTCGCTGTGGACGGTGCGCCCGGAGCGCAGCGTGCGGCGAATCATGACGCCGATGGTGCCGTCTTCTTCCGGGTTAAATGGGATGGCGTCCGGGTTTTCCGCTCCGGCATTGGTCGTGATCAGATGGGCGCGCAGATCCAGCGCACTCGCGGCCTCGATCGATGTGGCGCTGTCGCTTTGCAGCGACCATAAGCTGATGTTGCGCCGTTCCAGCATCGCTTTGAGTGAACTGAGTTCGTCCTTGCGGACGGGACGCGCTCCCACGTCGAGCGTGACGCGCGCACCGCTGTAGAAGCTGCTTTGTTGATCGATGCGCGCCGCGAGGTCTTTGACAATGATCTGCCAATCCTCACTCTCGCTCACCGTGACGAGCAAGCCATCTTTCACACCCTTGATTGCTACTGTTTGCTCGCTCATGCGTCCCCGTTGCGACAGAGTTTCAAGATGAATGATAATACGATTTTGAAATTTTGCGCTAGATCGCGCCAACAATCCGTAACAACATGAACAGCGGCAGCAGCGTGAAGGCCGCCGCCGCGAACCAATTCGCCCGTGGTTGGTTCGTGAACCGGCTCTTGGTCAGCCATTGACCGAAGGTATAGACCGCGTAGGTCATCCACACGATCTGCACCATGAGCAGCGGCAGCATCAGCACCGGGCGGTCTTCGCCGAAATAGCTGAGGCCAAACAGCGCATAGCTGCCAAAAGCAATCATCGTCACGACGCCGACGAACGGGTACCAGCGGGCAAAGCGCGCGAGCCCCAGAATGCCGAGCGCCAGCCCCGCCCAGGTGAACTGCTGAATGATGAGCTCTGACAGGCCGATCCAGCGCAGCGGTTCGCGCCAGCCATCCGCCACGAGGAAGGGGATGTGTCGCGCGCCGCTGTACACGATACGATCCGTCGTCAGGTTCCAGAAATAATCGGAATAGTAGGTGTTGATGATGCCCGTCACGCCGAAGATGACCAGCGCCAGCAGCGCAATCCAGAACACGGGCGCGAGCCGTTGCTTGGCGAGAAAGAAACCGAGCGCCGCCGCCGGGATCAGGAGCGTAAAGAGTGGATCGTTGAGGACGCCGAGCACCAGCAGCAGCAGCAGCCCGTAGCTGTGCTGCGGGCCGAACGTTCCCGGCAGCGGCGCGTCGGCGCGTGGGTTGCTGACGAGCAAGCCGTCGATTAGGAGAAAGAGCGACCACGCAGTGAGGAGCGTTGTCAGACGCAGTGACCGCGGCGTGCCGATGACCGAGAGGAACAGCGCCACGAACACCACGACGATAATCCCAATCCCGATCAATGGTTTGTGGCTGAAGCGCACAGCGATCACGCCAACAAGGGTCACCGCAGCCAGCGCGGCCACAACTTCGAGCGCATTTAGGCTTTCCGCGCCGCCCGTTTGAATCCAGAACGAGGGGCTGAGCGCGAGCGCCAGCCCACCGATGACTGAGAGGGCTGGCCCCATGGAACGGAGCGCCAGCGCCATTCCCATGACGGCTAACGCCATGCCGGACGCGCGAATGAGCGGCGTCTGCCCGACGATCAGGAACACCAACCATGCCAGAAACGCAGCACTGAGCGCGGGCAGCCAGTCACGCAGCGATGGCAGGTGCGAGCGGTCGATCATGGAGTCTCCGGTATGGTGATTTCGGTGGGAGTGCCGCCTTCACGTTCATTCTGCAGGCGGAAATAGGCTTCCATCGTTTCGACGACAATTGGGAGGGCGACGGCCGAACCTTCGCCACCGTTATAGACAAATCCGATGATCAGGATCTCCGGGTTTTCATACGGTGCGTAGGCGGTGAACCAGGCGTGGGCTGGCCAGTTTCCCGGTCGACACAGACCGAGCGGTCGGGCGATTTCATCACAGTATTCGGCGGTACCCGTCTTGCCCGCGACCATCACGTATGGCAGGTTAGCGGTCTGCGCTGTGCCGTTGGTCACGGTGAAGCGCATGCCTTGCTGCACGATGCTGAAGTTTTCCGTCGTCACAAACGGTGGTCGGTAGCGGGCGTCAAAGCGGATGGGCGCGCAGAAGCTGTCCGCGAAGTCATAGTTATCCGGCACGTTGACGATGTATTCGCGCCAGTCTGTCTCTAGTTCATCCTGCGCGACATTCACCTGTCCCGTATAGGTCGCGGGGTTGCAGCGAATGGGGTTGTAGAACTCGCTGTCCGGTTCACAGGTGCAGGCGAGACTCTCCTCACCGCGCATGATCATGTCTTCGACCAGCAGCAGCGTCACCGGCTGATCGGGCGGTAGGTTGTCGATGTTGACGGTGCGGATGACTTCCGGCTCGAACGAATCCACGACTTCGCCGTCCGCATTGAACGTGTCGCGAATAATGGACGGACGGTAGAGCGTGCCGCCGTTGGCAATGGTCGCGACCGCGCTGGCAAGCTGGAGCGGCGTCACATTGATGTAGCCCTGACCGAAGGCGGCGTTATAGGTGTCGCCCGTTGACCAGTTTTCGCCGTACAAGCGCCGCTTCCAGTCTTGATCCGGCATACGACCGGCGTTCTCAAACGGCAGTTCGATGCCGAGCTTTGAGCCAATACCCATCGCCGTGGCATAGCGGAAGAGGTCGTTGATGCCGAGACCGCCGTCACGGAGCACCGCCGTCGAGTATTCCGGGTTGCCGCCGCCCACCTGATAGAAATACACGTCGCAGCTCTGGGCAATCGCGCCAATCATGTCCAGGTTGCCATGACCCGTACGCAACCAACACACAAAACGCTGGGCGGCGGCGCGGTCATTCGGCGCATAGCGGTTGGGCAGCAGGAGGTCGCCGGGATCGTTGAGGAACGTGCTGGGGTCGATCACGTCTTCCTGCAGCACGCCAAGCGCTGTGATCAGCTTCCACACGGAACCGGGCGGGTAGAGCGACTGCGTCGAGTGATTGACGAGCGGCGTGAGCGGGTCGGCGGCGACGTCGAGGTAATACTCTACGTCGATGTTACGGGCGAAGCGGGAATTGTCGTAGCTAGGGTAGCTGACCAGCGCGAGCACCTCACCCGTCTGCGGGTTCATGGCGATGACCACGCCCGTCTCGCTGACGATTTGCCCACGTTCAGCATTCAGCGCGGCGATCCGATTGCGCAGCGCCGTTTCGGCGGCTTGCTGCAGTTCTGAGTCGAGCGTCAGGCGCAGGCTGACGCCGGGCTGCGGCGGGACGTTCACGAGCGGGTCGCCGATGGGCTGGCCGACCACGTCGACTTCTCGCACGATGCGACCGCGCGTCCCGGCGAGCAGCTCTTCGAGATAAGCTTCTAAGCCCGCGTAACCGATGCGGTCATAGGCGGGGTTGTAGCCCTGTTCCAGCAGTTCCAGTTCCTGTTCGGCGGGAATACGACCCATGTAGCCGATGATCTGCGCCGTGAGTTCGCCACTGGGGTACTCACGCACGGAGGCCGCTTCGACAGCCACGCCGGGCAGGCGGTAACTCTCTTCAAGAATTTGCATGGCGACGCGCTGACCCACATCCTGCGCGATCACGACGGGGCTGTACGGGCGGAAGCCTTCGCCTTCGGCGACCAGCTCTTCGATACTCCGCACATCCTGACCGCTGGCGATAGCGATGGCGCGCGTGGGCGGCACGCCGGTCAGCGCCGAGAGGCGGTTGTAGATGCGCAGGACTTCGTCTTCGTTGGCCGGCACGCTCGCCGGGATGATGGTCACGTTATAGGCAGGCACATTGACGGCCAGCGGCACATCGTTGCGGTCGCGGATGACGCCGCGCGGCGCGGAGACGGGTAGTTCGCTCAAACGGTTTTCGTTGACCGCGGCCTGCGCGTCATCGTGTTCCGAGACTTGCAGTTGATACATGCGCACGCCGAACAAAACAAACACGGCGAAAACCATGCCTTGAAAAAAGGTCAGCCGCCAGCCTTGAAAAGGAGTCGGTCTTTGCATGGTGGACTCTCCACTAAGGACTCACGCGCCCTTCGCGTCGGGGTCGCAGCTTGCGCGACAGCCAGAACACGGGAAGCGCGAAGATCAGATTATAGGCGATGGTCGGGGCGACGACGTAGATCGAGTATTCGAAAAGGTTGATGCCAAAGCCTGAAAGGATCATGACGAAGGCGAACACCAGCTTGTGCAGCATGGTTCCGCCGACCAGCAGCGCGATTACCAGCGGCAAGCTGATGTTGACGAATTGGCGGCGCAGTGCATCGATAGCGAAGACGATCAGCAGCAAGCCGATCACCGATGTCCCGGTCGGCGCGGCAGAGAGCAGGTCGACGGCGATGCCTCCGGCAAACGCCCAGATCACGCCCGTTTCGAGCGGTGAATTGATCGCCCATGATAGGAAGAACAGAAACGCCAGATCCGGCGTGCCGCCGAAGATGCGGATCTGCGGGATGAAGGTCGCTTGCAGCACAGCGGCTAGAAAAACGATCGGGAGAGCGGCGTAATTGCTCAATTGCCCGTGCTTTCCTCAAACACCGAGAGGTCGGTCGGCTGGAAGTTGGTGACGACCAGCACGAATTCCAGCGTGTCGAAGTTGATCAGGCTGCGCACCTGCGCTTCCTGATACAGGCCGCGTTCGGAGGGGCGCACGCTCGTCACCTGCCCGATCACGATATCGGGCGGGAAATTACCGCCGAGCCCGGACGTCAGCACCAGATCGCCTTCGCGGACGGGCGCGTCCAGCCGGATCAGTTCCATGATGAGATTGCCCGACGCCAGACCAACGACCGAGCCTTCGACGCGGTTGGTCTGCATGCGCGCGCTGACGCGGCTGGTCGTTTCGGTGATGAGCATCACGCGCGCGGCGTTGGCGCTCACTTGAATAATCCGCCCGACCAAGCCCTGACCGGTCACGACGGGCATACCGACCGCGATGCCGTCACGCGTGCCGCGGTTGATGGCAATGGTACGCAGCCCGCCGCCCACATCCACACCGATCACATCGGCGGTCAGCGTTTCCTGATTCTGCGCGGTGTTGCGGTAGTCGAGCAGGTTGGCAAGGCGACCGTAGTCGCTCACAATTTCGCGCGCTTCGACCAGTTCCGTTTGATAGAGGGCGAGCGCTTCTTCGAGGTCGGCGATGCGCTGCTGGAGCGTTTGCACGTCACCAAAGCGGTTGATGTTGTCGGTGATCGCCAGTGCCGCCCGGTTGAACAGGCCCGAAACGGCGTTGAGCGGTGCGGAGACCAAGTCTTCCAGTGGGGAGAGGAGGCCGGTCTGACTGGCGATGATCAAGCCAACGGCGATGATCAGGGAGACGATCAGGAAAATGGATCGGTTCGAGCGCCAGCCACGGCGAAAATTGGTGCTGTTCATCTAGCCGCCTCGTTAGTGGCGCGTGCTCCCGCGCTCCAAACCGACCAGCAACCGGCGCAGATTGTTGTAGTCTTCGAGGATGCGACCAGCGCCGCGCGCGACGCACGTCAGCGGGTCATCTGCGACCCAGCAGCGAATGTTGACTTCTTCCTGCATACGGTCGGAGAGGCCGCGCAGCAGACCGCCGCCGCCCGCCAGACAAATGCCGCTCTCCATCAGGTCGCCGACGAGTTCCGGCGGCGTATCGTCGAGCGCATCTTTGACCGTATCGACGATGATGCCGACGGAGCCAGAAATCGCATCGCGAATTTCAATCGAGCTGACTTCGACGACAGTCGGCAGCCCGGTCACCAGATGAATGCCCTTGACCGGACGAATATCTTCGCGGGGGAGGGGATAGGCCGAACCGAGTTCCAGCTTCAGACGTTCCGCGGTAGGTTCGCCGATGAGCAGATTGTGTTTCTTACGCATATATTGAACGATATCTTCGTCCATCTCGTCGCCCGCCACGCGAATCGAGCGGCTGATGACGATGCCGCCGAGCGAGAACACGGCGACTTCGGTCGTGCCGCCGCCGATATCCACGACCATGCTGCCGCGCGTTTCCTGCACGGGTAAGCCCGCGCCGATGGCCGCCGCGACCGGTTCTTCGATCAAATGCACTTCACGCGCACCCGCGCTCACCGCCGCATCATAGACCGCGCGTTTTTCCACTTCGGTGACACCACTGGGGATGCCGACCACCACGCGCGGACGCGGGATGGGAACCCAACTTTGCTCGTGCGCCTTCCCGATGAGATGATGAAGCATGGCTTCGGTCACCTCAAACTGGTCGATCACGCCGTCGCGGATGGGGCGCACGATCATGATGTTTTTCGGATTCTTATTCCACATCTCTTTGGCGCGCGCGCCGACTTCGATCGGGCGCTGGGTTTTGCGATCGATGGCGACGAAGGACGGCTCGTTGATTACAATGCCCTTGCCGCGGACGCTGACAAGGGTATTGGCGGTTCCTAAATCAATGCCGATGTCGAGAGAGAATAAGCCGAAGAAGTAATCTAACGGACTCAGCACAAAGTTGATCTCCTAGCGGCATAACCAACGCGGCATTATAACATGAGCGTGGGCCATTACAAAGCACGGGTGAAAGATGGACCTTCACACAAGTGTATTCCAGCTTATACAGCGTCATGCGTTAATCCCCTCAGGCTCGAGCGTGGTGGTCGCAGTGTCAGGCGGGTCAGATTCGCTGGTGCTGCTGCACATTCTGCTGGCGCTGCAGGACCGACTTCAGTGCAAGCTGCATGCCGCCACGCTTGATCACGGCTTGCGCGGGCAGGCAGGCGCGGACGATGCTGCCTATGTTGAAGCGGTGTGCGCGGCGTGGGGCGTCCCCTGGACCCGCGAGCACCGCAGCGTGCAGGAAGTAATGCGGGCCGAGCAATGCGGGGTTGAGGAAGCGGCGCGCAGCGTGCGTTATCAATTCCTACAGGATACTGCCGCAGCTGTTGGGGCGGATCGCGTCGCAGTGGGTCACCACGCCGATGATCAGGCCGAGACGATGCTGCTGCACCTGCTGCGCGGGGCGGGGCTGAATGGTTTAGGTGGCATGGAATTGAGCGGTCGGTTGCCCGCGCAAGGGAGAGAACTACCGCTGATTCGTCCCCTGCTGCACGTGACCCGCGCCGAGATCGAAGCGTACTGCCTCGAAAATAATCTTCAGCCGCGCCACGACGCCACGAACGACGACACCGACTACACGCGCAATCGCATCCGCCATGAAGTGCTGCCTGTTCTGCGCACGGTCAACCCTGCAGTCAACCGAGCGCTGATTCGCTTGGGCGAAATCGCGCGACTGGAGGAGGACTTCGTCGATGGTGAGTTCCGGCGGTTGGTCGAGGCGCAGGTGCGCCATGAGGTGAAACATGAGACCGCCAGCGACGGGCGGCGCGACCGACTGGAACGCTATCTGCTGTCCAAGGCGCTGTTTCGCGGCCTGCACGAAGCGCTGATGCGGCGCTACATGCTCTGGATCTTATGGAAAGGCGACGCGATTGACCCGACCTACGATCAAGTGACGCGCATGGTCAACTTGGCGCGCTTCGGCGAAGTCGGCGCGCGCCTGCCCATTGACCAGACGCGCCAGCTCCGTATCGACTATGAGGACATTGTCATCGAAGATAATTCAGCGCTGTGGAATCCGCCGCTGCTGCCGAAGCCGGAGATAATTATTCAGAGTCCCGGTAGTATTGATTTATATGAGGATTGGCGTATTCATGCTTTCCTCGTGCTTCCTGAAGTTTACCATGTGCGTCTGGTGATCCGTGAGGGCGCGGATGTTCGTTTACGTGTGCGCCAACCCGGCGATCGCTGGGCACCGCTCGGCCTCGACGGGCACACGCAAAAACTCTCCGAATGGCTGATTGACCATAAAGTACCACAGGCAGCGCGGGACCGGCTGCCGCTCCTCACTGTCGACGGGGAAATTGCGGCCATTTTGTGGGGTCGGCAGTGGCCGATCAGCGAGAATTTCGCCGTCAAACCAGAGCGTTCACGCGTGGTTTACTTCTGGTTAGAACATCTCCGTTAATTTTCAGAAAAAATTGGGTAAGTGATTCACTATTGGAAGTTGCAAAATTGCGACGATCTGGCTATCCTTGAGAAAAGATAAACCTTATGGATTCACCCTAATTGCTAGGCTGAAAGTCAATGACAGACAACGGATTAGAATCGGAAAGCATTTTGGTCGTCGACGATGAAGCGGCGATCCGTTATTCAGTGAGCAAGACTTTCAGCGGGTCGGCTACAGCGTCCGTGAAGCCTCCAATGGTGAGGACGCGCTCGACATCATCCGGGGCGAAATGTTCGACGTGGTGTTGACGGACATTCGCATGCCTCCGGGTCTGGACGGTGTCGAACTGGTGCGGCGCATCAAGGATACTGACCCGGACACAGTGGTCATCCTCATGACGGCGTATCCCAGCCTCAACACGGCGGTCGAAGCACTCCGCTTGGGCGCGCACGACTACCTGATCAAGCCGAGTTCGAGCGTGGATATTTGCGCCAGTGTGCAGCGGGGCATCGAACGCGCGCGCAGCCTCAAGCGCCGCCGCGCCCTGCTGGATCTCATTCGGAGCAATGTGGCGGAACTGAGCCGCGCGGCTGAAGAGACGGTGGTCACTGTGCGCGAAGGCGTTATGGTGGAAGAGCACCAGCTCGTCCCGGATGGCATGGGCGAAATTCCGCTCGGCAGCGTGATGACGCTCGGCCCGCTGACCATCTACCCCGGTCGCTATGAGATTTCGGTCGAAGAGCACCGCATCGACCTTACGCCGACTGAGTTTGATCTGCTGCTGTATCTGGCGGCGCACCGTGGTCGCGTGGTGTCGTGCCACGAACTTGTGCGCGAAGTGCGGGGCTATGCGGTCGATGAGGCCGAGGCCCGCGAAGTGATTCGCCCGCACGTCAGCAACCTGCGGCGTAAGCTGAAGGCGGCGGGTCAGGACGAAGACCTGATCGTCAACGTGCGCGGCATCGGTTACCGGTTGAGTGAACAGGTTGACTAGTTGAAGTATCGCTTCTTCCTTGTAGTTTTCATCATCGTCATCATCTCAGGGGCAACGCAAGCGCAGTTGCCCCTGATTGATCGTATGACCCTCGAACAAAAAGTCGCGCAGATGTTCATGGTCACGCTGCATGGCAGCGTGCTCACCGAGGATGGCGCGGCCTTCTTGGAACGGTATCAGCCGGGGTTGGTCGTGTTGTTCACGTCGAATGCCGGGACGCCCGACGCCGTAACGCGGCTGACCAACAGCTACCAGCAGACTATCACGGGGGCGGGCGGCGTGCCGCTGCTCATCGCCGTCGATCAAGAGGGCGGCGTGGTGACGCGTCTCCCAGATGGCTTCACCATGTTCCCCACGCCCATGCTGATCGGTGCGGCAGGCGCAGAGATGGCCTTTGAGACGGGCTTAGCCGCCGCTGAAGAGCTTGCCGCCGTGGGCATCAACATGAACCTCGCGCCTGTCGCCGATCTCGAAACCAACCCCGACAATCCGATCATCACGCGGCGTTCTTTTGGCAGCGATCCTACGCTCGTGGGCGAGGCCGTATCCGCCTATGTGCAGGGCGCACAGTCGATCAATGTGCTGTCGACGGTTAAGCATTTCCCCGGCCACGGCGACACCAGCGAAGACTCGCATGGGACGCTGCCCGTGCTCGATTTATCGCGCGAGACACTCGAAACGCGCGAACTCGTGCCGTTTCAAATGGCAGTTGACGCTGGGGTAGCGGCGGTGATGGTGGCGCACATCGACTTTACGGCGCTGGATGATGTACCAAACCTGCCAGCTTCGCTGTCACCGGACATCATCACCGGGCTGTTGCGCGAGGATATGGGCTTCGACGGCCTGATCATGACTGATGCCATGGACATGAATGCGGTCGATCTGTACTACAACTTCTACGATGCGGTGGTCATGGCGATCAACGCGGGCGTGGATGTGCTGTCGATGGGGCCGGGCATCGGCCTGCCAATTGCCGAGCAGGCGATTCAGCGTGTGGTAGCGGAAGTGAACGCCGGGAACATTCCCGAAAGCCGCATCGATGAGTCGGTCGAGCGCATTCTGGCGACGAAAGAGCGCTTCAATGTGCTGAACTGGCAGCCCCTCGACCCGGCGACGGTTGATGAGCGCATGAACCTTGCCGCGCATGGCGACGTGTTTGATCGGCTCTATCAGGCCGGGGCGACTGTCGCCTATGACCGGAACAACCTTGTGCCTGTGCCCGCCGACAAAAGCGTCGCCGTGATCTTCCTCGCCACGCGCTACCAGATTCAGCAGGAATGCGCGCAGTATCGCAGTGATATTCGCTGGGTGGGTGTGGCCGACAACCCCGATCAAGAGCAGCTCGGCTGGGCGGTTGGGGCGGCGGCGCTCTCTGATGTGGTGATCGTGTTTACGCAGGACGCGATCCGCAATTTAGAGCAGCAGGCGCTGGTCAATGCGCTCCCGCCCGAGAAGACGGTTGCCGTTGCCATCTGGTCGCCCTATGACTGGCAAACTTTTCCGCAGGTTTCTGCGTATATGGCGACGTACACACCTGCTCGACCCGCTGTGCCGGCGGCGTGCGCCATTTTATTCGGCGCGCAGCCCGCGACCGGACGCCTCGCGCTTACGCTGGGGCCGGATCTGCTCGCCGGAAGCCACGACGTACCGTAGCTCACCGAGGGCGGGTGTGCGCGGTGGTCAGACTCGCTCTGACCGCCGCAGTTTAGCCTTGTGTCAACCGACATTTCACGCTACCTTATATCCTCGTACACACACGAAGATAGGACGTATCATGGGAACCCTCAACCCCGATCTCTTGTCTAAAGACCTGCATGAGGTCATGAATGACGCCGTCGCCATCAAAGATCAGTACAAGAAAACGGTGCTGCTGCCGGAAGTGATCCTGTTGGCGTTGGTGCGGCGAAAAGAGACGGCGGCGGCGCGCTTGCTCGACACCTTCAAGAGCGGGCGGGGGGCCGACCTTGATAAGTTGGATCGGCAGACGATTACCGCTATCGAGACGCGGCGCGATACCAACGGCGACCTCGACTATGTGGCGAAGGGTAACCGCTCTGTCCCGCTCTCTAAACAGACGATCATCCTGATTGACGATGCGCTGAGCCTTGCCAATTCGCAGGATCAGATGCGCGTCGACACCGATCATATGCTGGCGGTGATGGCCGAAAGCACCATCAGTACGAGCGGTCTGCTGCGCCAGCACGGCATCACCCCTAAAGCGATCGCCGATGTGCTCTCGGACAGCTCGCAGATCATCCGCACGGATGGCACGACCAAAGACTACGTTGCCGGCGCGAAGAAGGGCAACCTGCGCGCGGTCTACTTCCGCGAGAACCTGCTCCGTGATTTGAATAACATCCTGTCGCAGTCGGTCAACCGCCACGTGATTCTCGTGGGGCCGGACGGTGTCGGTAAGCGAACCCTTGCCTACAGTCTCGCGCTGCTCATGTCGGAAGGCAAGGGCCCGAAGAACCTCCGCAATCTCGTGCAGGTGGATGAAACCGCGCTGCTCGACAGCGATCAGAAGGCCATCCGTGCCGGGCTGAGTCAGGCGGCGGGCGGCATTCTGTTCATCCCGCACATTCACCGCTTCTTCGGCGGGCCGATCAAGGCGGAGTTTGCCAAAGCCACACCCATGATCCAGAAGGCGTTTCTCGCCAACGATCCGGTCATCATCGGCACGACCACCGAGCAGGAATTCGCGCAGCGCATTGTCGGCGTGAACGCGGTGACCGAACACACGCAAATTCTGCGCGTGCCGGAGCCGAGCGTCGAAGAGACGATTGAAATGCTCAAGGTGATGAAGCCGCACATCGAAGCGGACTACGATCTGAAAGTTGTGGAAGAGGCGCTGGCCTTAGCTGCGCGTCTCTCCAAACGCTATATGACGGCCAACCCGCAGCCCCGCAGCGCCGAACAACTGCTGCACCGCGCGGCGGCGATGGTCGCCATGAGCCGCAATCAGGTAAGCGGGAAATCGGAAGTGGTTGACGATTCATCGCTTGACGCGGAAGATGTCACGCTGGCGGCCTCGCAGATGACGGGCGTGCCGGTGAGCAAGCTCGGTCAGGATGAACGGGTGCGTTACGCCAGCATGGTCGAACACCTGAAAGAACGGCTGATCGGTCAGGATACGGCGGTGCTGGCCGTCAGCCGCGCGATCAAGACGGCGCGTGTCGGCCTGAAAGACCCCAAACGTCCGATTGGCGCCTTCCTCTTCCTTGGGCCGACGGGCGTCGGCAAGACCGAGTTGGCGCGCGCGTTAGCCGAATTCATGTTCGGCAACGAAGATGCTATGCTGCCGCTCGATATGTCCGAATTCAAAGACGAGAGCAGCCTCAACCGCTTGATCGGTTCGCCGAGCGGCTATGTGGACAGCGAGGCGGGCGGTCAGCTCACCGAACGCGTGCGCCAGCAGCCCTACATCATCGTGCTGTTCGACGAGGTCGAGAAGGCGCACCCGCGCGTACTGGACATTCTGCTGCAAATGATCGAAGAAGGCCGCCTGACCGATGGGCGCGGCAATCCGACGTATTTCAGCGAGACGGTGATCATTCTGACCAGCAATCTCGGCGCGGAGTACCTATCGATCCCCGTGGTTGATGAGAACGTCAGCGAACAGGTGATGGAAGAAGTGCGCACGTTCTTCCGCCCGGAATTCCTCAACCGTCTGGACGAGATCATCATGTTCAACGCGCTCTCCGAGGAAGACCTGTACACGATCTTAAAGCTGCTGCTCAAGAAAGAGACGAAACTCGGCGAGGAACGCGGCTTGAAGCTGGAATTCACTGAGGCGGCCATGCGCTGGATGCTCGACCAGAATGACGAGCCGGAATTCGGCGCGCGCCCACTGCGGCGCATTATTCGCCGTTCCGTGCGCGAGCCGCTGGCAGACTTCCTGCTCCGCGCCAATCCGCCTGCCGGGACACTGGTGCGCATCGACGCGAACGAGACTGGTCTGCACTTCGCCGCGAACGTGGACGGTCAAGAAATCAAAGTTGCTATGGATTAAGGAGAGACGGCATGGCTCAGGTAATTACCACAGTTTTTCGGAAATATGATATTCGTGGGACGGTCACCGGTGCGAACCCCCAGTTGACGCCGGAACTGGCGCGCTACGTCGGGCGGGCGCTGGGCACCTACCTGCCGCAGCAGTTCCAGACGGAGCGCGTGTACGTCGGGCAGGATAACCGCCTGTCCTCTGAACCGCTGCGCCTCGCCATGATTGAAGGCTTGCTCTCGACGGGCCTCAACGTCACCGACATTGGCCCGGTGCTGACCCCGACCGTGTATTTCGCGTCGGCCAGCCACGGCGATCGCGGCGCGGGCGTGATGATCACGGGCAGCCACCTCTCCACCGACTATAACGGCATCAAGATGGCGTATGGCTCGCTGGCACTGGCCGATCAGCAGATTCTCGACCTGCTCAAGATCATCCAGACGGATGGTTTTGCGACGGGGCAGGGCGAACTGGTGCGCGATTATGAGATGCTCCACAAGCATATGGAGACCATCAAGGGCAAGGTCAAGATGGCCCGCCCGCTCAAGGTCGTACTGGATGCGGGCAATGGTTTGAGCGGTGGCGCGGTGCCGCCGATTCTGCGCGACCTCGGCCTCGATGTGACCTGCTTGTACTGCGAACCGGACGGCACGTACCCGAACCACCTGCCGAACCCGGAAGACCCGGAAATGACCAAAGATCTCGAAGCGAAGGTCATCGAAGTCGGCGCGGATCTCGGCCTCGCGTTCGACGGCGACTCGGATCGCTGTGGCTTCATCGACAATCACGGTCATCATATCGCAGCAGATCGGCTGCTGGCGCTGCTGGCCCGCGACCTGTTGAGCCGTCAACCCGGCGCGTCTATTGTCTTCGACGTGAAGGCCTCGCTGGCGCTGCCGGATGAAATTCGCAAGTATGGCGGCGTCCCCGTGATGTGGAAGACCGGCCACAGCCTGATGAAGCGCAAGATGCGCGAAATCAATTCGCCGCTGGGTGGCGAAGTCAGCGGTCACCTGTTCGTGGGCGAAAATTACTTCGGCTTTGACGATGCGCCGCTGGTCGCGCTGAAGACGCTGGAGATCATCGCGCGGTCGGGCAAGACCATCGGTGAACTGTTTGACGAAATTCCGAAGCTGGTCGCGACGCCCGAAATCATTCTGAGCGCGCCGGATGCGCTCAAGTTTCAGATTATCGAGGAAACGGCCGCCGAACTGGCGAAAGATTTCGAGGTCGTGACGCTGGACGGCGTGCGCGCCATCTTCAGCGAAGGCTGGGGCTTGGTCCGTGCGAGCAACACGCAGCCCGCGATCACGCTGCGCTTTGAAGCCTACACCGCGCCCAAGCTGGTCGAATACATGCTGCGCTTTAAAGACCTGCTGAGCAAGCATCCGGAAGTCGATCTGGGTAAGCTGCAAGACCAGATCAGCGCGTTCAGCAAGTAACCATTTCGCCATTTCATGCACAAAGGACGAGCTCAGCCTCGTCCTTTTTTGTCGCTCGTTGAGGAGACAAACTCATGACCGATTTTCATCAGATCTACGCGGCACAGGCGGACGCCTACGAAGCGATGGTCGCCGCCGAAGATTATCAGGGTAACCTATGGAGGGCGCTGGAGGGCGTACGGCCGCTCGGCGGGCTGGATGTGATCGAACTCGGTGCGGGCACGGGGCGTTTGACGCTGTACCTCGCGCCACGCGTGCGCTCGATCAGCGCGTTTGACCAGTCGGCACACATGCTCAGCGTGACCGAAGCCAAACTCCATGCCGCCGGTTTGACGAACGCGCGCACGGGCGTCGCGGATAACGGCGCGCTGCCTGTTCCCTCCGCTTCCGCCGATCTCGCCATTGCCGGGTGGAGTCTGGGGCATTCGTGCGGGTGGTTTCCAGAAACGTGGCGCGAGGTGATCGGTCAGGCGGTCGGGGAAATGCTGCGCGTGCTGCGACCGGGCGGCACGGCGATCATCTTCGAGACGCTCGGCACTGGGACAGACCGCCCCGGCGCGCCGACGGCGGGACTGGAAGCGTACTATCAATTCCTTGAGACGACGTACGGCTTCACGCGCACCGTAATCCCCACAGATTATCAGTTTGCCTCGCCAGAAGACGCCGCCGCCAAGACGCGCTTCTTCTTTGGCGACACGCTGGCGGATCGCCTCATCGCGGAGGGGCGCAGCCTTTTGCCGGAATGGACGGGGATGTGGCACAAGCATCGGTAAAGCATTCTCAGCGTATACTGTTTAGCAACAGGACATCTTTTCTTTAGGAAAAACCCTCATGGCAAATGTTCTTTGCAAAGTTTCTGTTCGCATCGAGTCCGACTTTGCTCGCATCAACGTGCGCAAAGGGCCGGGGACGAATACCGAGATCCTAACCACGCTGGCCGTTGGCACCATGGATTTGACGGTGCGCGATGTGCAGCCCGATCAGCAGCAGAAAGCGGCGCTGTCAGGTAAGGTCTACCAATGGTTCAACGTGGATTTGCCAGATGGTGGGCGCGGTTGGATTCGCGATGACCTCCTCGATATTGTCGGCGACTGCGGCTCGGTTGGCTATTCGAGCCTGTCCACGCCGACGTGGGCGTTCGGGCTGACGCGTGTCGAAGTGATCGTGCGGCCGCCGGGCGATCCGGAGCGGGTTCGCAAAGCCGCATTCAATATCACGGCGGGGTTTGAGGGCGGCGGCTACGCGACGTACCAGAACCGCGACGACGGCGTCATCAGCTACGGGCGTTTCCAATTCACATTGGCGTCGGGCAGCCTATTCTCGGTGCTCGATAAGTATTTGCAGAAGGCGACTGGGTCGATTGCCGATCAACTGCGCTCGCAGTACTACGAGCCGATCAAGGCGCGGGACGCGAATCTGCGCAACGACCAGAACCTCAAGAATCTGCTCGTCGCCGCTGCGCCCGACCCCATTATGCAAGAAGCGCAGGACGCCGTCGCGACCGACGTGTACTGGAACGCCGCCATGAATCTGAGCGCCGTGCCGCGCAACATCAACAGCGCTTTGGGGCGCGCACTGCTGTTCGATATGGCGATCAATCACGGGCTGCGCCACGACATGATCGCGCTGGCGGAAGGCGCGCTCTCGCTTCCAGTCCGCGGCCGCCTACCCGACCTCGCGACCGAGAAACTGTTGATCGCCAAGCTGGCGGAAGTGCGGCAGGATCGCATGAATAAGCTGGCGGTCAAGCTGAATGCGCCGGGACTCAAGCAGCGCGGTGATTTCTGGGTAGCGTATGTCGCTACGAATGACTGGGATCTGCTCGGCGACCTGAACGGCAATGTCACGATCAAGCCGGGGCGTACGGTGCAGGTCAAGAACCCGTAGATGGCTTCAAAGCCAAATCAGTAGGGGCGCACGGCCGTGCGCCCCTACGCATTGCGGATATACAGCACCGTCGTCACCCCTAAATCGGTCAGCAGTACCGCGACCGCGCCGCCGACGGCCCCATACGCCGGAATCAGCGCCGCGCTGAGCACGAAGATCGCCACAACGGCGAATGCGTTCACCCCATTGACGAAGTGTTCCCCGCTATGCGCATACCAATAGATGGTACGTGCGCCGCGCAGCGCAAAGAAAAGCAACGACCAACCGAGTACAATCAGGGTGGGGACCGCGGGCTGAAAGCCGCCACCGAAAACCAGCGTGAGTAAGAGCGGCGCGGTGACCGTGAAGCCGATCCCCGCGACCAGCCCGAAGGCGGCTAGTCCGAGAGCCGCGGGGCGAAAGGCGCCCTGCACCGAAGCCGAGCCGATCAGTGGGAACAAAGCGGCGAAAAATGCGTTCGGCAGCAGTTTGGCCGCTTCGATGAAGCGGTTCGCCGCGCTGAAGTAACCGGCTTCGATCACCTGCTGTTCGAGCAGCAAAAAGACCATTCGCGCTTGCAGCGCCGCGAAGATTGCCGCCAGCGCGAACGGAAATGCCGCGCGGAGAAGAGTGACTAACCTCACCCCCCAACCCCCTCTTCCAAGGGAGAGGGGGAGGCGAGCTTGTTCGGCCAGAGTGAGGCGTTGATATAACCACCATGCTGCGACTAACTGCCCGGCAGAAGTCACGGTGTTCAGGCTGAGCGCGTGCAGGACATTTCCACCGTAAGCGAGTGCGATGGTGGTCAGCACAACTTGTGCTCCGATCATGCCGAGGTTGAGCGCGGGGATCGTCCACAAACGCCCCTGTGCTTTGAACACAGTTGTGAACTGGCTGTAGAACGGCTGAATCACGATCAGCGGTGCGGAGATTTGCAGCGCGGTGATCACCACCGGATCGCGGCTGATGAGCGGCGCTGCCAAGTAAAAGGCGATCAGCACCCCGCCGCCGAGCAGCAGTCGTGCGACGGTGATCGACTCCATGTAGGCGGGGATTTGCGTGGAATCGGCGCTGATTGCCCGCGTCATGAGCGTTGTCAAGCCGAATTCGACCACCAGACTCAGTGGGTAGACCCACGCCAGCGCCACCGCATACACACCTAAGCCTGGGCTGCCGAAGGTGCGGCCAATGAGCGCGGAGAGGACGAACAACAGGAGCGCGCCGCCAAGGTTGCTGCCGAGGAGCGTCAGTGTGTTGGATGGGAGGCGGCTGAGCGTCACTGATGTTTGTATTCGATCCAGTAGTGATCCGCGAAATTAGCGAACAGGGGTGAACGTCCGAACTTTGCCTCTAGAGCGAGCAGTTTGGCGAGGATCTGCGGCCGCTTTTCGATCACCCCATAGGCGTCGCTCGGTGGCAGGAAGAAGCCCAGCGGTTCGACATGGATCCGCGAAAAGTGGGGCGCGAAAGCCTCATCGAGTTGTTGGATCGTCGGATAGTAGATCGGGATTGGTGTGGCCGTGACGGTAGGGCGGAACGCGGCGGTGCCACGCGAACGGCGGAAGGCTGTCTTGAAATCTCCGTGCGCGCTGTGCCAGGCGATCTCCCACAGGCACACGCGGCTCATCACGCCGAAGGCGACGATGCCACCCGGCTTGACGCGGTCTTTCATCCACTTCGCCAAGGGTCGCCACTTGGGGAGCACGTTGATCGCGCCGAAGTTGGAGAACACGCCGTCGTACACGGGCGTGACCGACGGCAATTGGTCAAGGTCAAGCTGACGAGTGGTGACCCGCTGCGTGTGCGCTGTCTTGTGCGCGGCTATCTCCAGCATGGAGGGGCTGGCATCGGTCGCGGTGACATGCATGCCCCGTTCTGCTAGATGCAGCGCATCCTCGCCCGTGCCGCAGCCGAGTTCAAGGATGTTGTCGTAACGCTGAAAATGCCGATCCAAACGGCTATGGACCCGACGGCGCAGATATTGCGCAATCGGGGAGTGGGTGAAATCGTCGTCGTAGGTCGTCGCTAAAGCATCAAAAGTCATTAACAAGCCAAAGCATAGGTGGCGCTACGTTCTCAGTGTAAAGCATAATCCGCTGGCGCTAGCCTGATCTTTCTAGGTCATTTTTCGTGATTTCCATCCCGATACGCCCGAGGCGCGCATTGAGTGCCAGCTTGATCTGTTTGAGCGCGGGCGCACCGTCGACCTTTGCCTTGCTGAGCGCAACCTCACTGACCATCCAGCGCGTCGCATAGCTGTAGAAGCGCCGCGAACGTCGCCCTGCCACCGTGAGATCGCGGTCGCTGCGGTCGTGCCACGGCTTGTGGCTCAGGACGCGGTTCTCGACTTCGGTGTAGTACGGCGTGCCTTTGATGGGGTAGGCGACGGTCGTCAGGAATACGTCCGGGTTCGAGCGTTTCAGGTGGTCAACCGTTTCTTCGAGGTCGCGGATCTCTTCGCCTTCATAACCGAGCATGATGAACATACCCGTTTCAATGCCGTAGCGCCGCAGCAGGTGCGTTTTGGCCTGCACATCGGCGACCTGCACTTTGCGCTGCATCAGATCGAGGATGCGCTGCGATCCGCTCTCGGAGCCATTCCACACGCGGAAGCAGCCCATATCCGCGAAGGCTTTGACGACGTCCTCGTTCAGTCGATCCGCCCGCGAGATGCACTCAAACGGGATGCGGACACCGCGTTTCTTCAGCTCCGCGTGATATTCGAAGAACCAGCGGTGGTTGATGGCGAACACATCGTCGGCGTACCAGATCATATCCGGATTGTACTGCTCTTTGATCCACAGCAGTTCGTCGGCGGCGTCGGCGGGGGTGCGGCGGCGGTGCGTGTTGCCGTAGACCGAATGGCTGCACCACGTACAGGTATACGGGCAGCCGCGTGCCTGAATCACCGAAATGGAGCTCCGCCCGTGATGCTCCTTCCACACCCGCATGTACTGCGGGATGTCAATCGCCTCGCGATCGGCCCACGGATGCGCGCTCAGGTCGGCGATCAGCGGGCGCGGCTCGGTCTTGACCGCGCAGCCCTCCGCATCCAGATAGGCAATGCCCTGTATCTGGTGCAAATCCTGTAGCCCGTGTTGAGCAAGGTGCGGGATCAAGGCGGCGAGCGTGAGCTCGCCTTCGCCCACGACGATCACATCGGCGCCGTGATCGAGATACTCCTGGGCATAATACGGCGGCTCCGGCCCACCCAAAACTACCTTCACGCCCTGCGCCTTGCACATGCTAACCATCTTCAGCACGTTGAACTTGGTCATCAAGTTGGTGTAGATGCCGACTAAAGACGGGCGCTCACGGGCAATTAACCCGCTGAAATCTTCGAGGCGGCTGAATGTCGCGTCGAAGACGCCCACGGCATAACCTTGACTCTTGAGGTACGACGAGAGGTGCAGAATACCCAATGGAGGGTAGGGCTTCATCACCTGCTGTTCGTGTGGATCTTCGTGGAGGAAGTAGCCGTGGGTGAGCAGAATATCCATCGGCTAGCCGACTTCAAACCCGGTCGTCTGCTGAATGTAGCGCAAAACGATCTGATAGGCTTCCGGGTCGACCATGCGGGTGATCGTATGTACAGCGTCGTCCGCATGCACTTCGACGAAGGCTTCGTGCGGGGTATCGACGTGGCGGAAGCGCGTTGCGTTGTCGATGTTGAAAATTTCCACCGTGCTGTCGCTCGGCGTGTACTTGATCCAAGTGCCGCGCATTGCGTTTTTCTCCTATTTGTTTTTGGAAATTAGGGATTCGAACAGGCGCACAATCCACCGCAGTGGATCGAAACCCGTCGGCGGTGGGGGTGGTTCGACTTGGGACTCGGCGCGGATGCGGTCACGCATCTCGCGGATGGTGAGCAGCGGCGTCTCGTCGGAAATCAGGTCGAGCGGCTGATCCAGCCGGGCGCGTGGGGTGACAGCGGGCGGCGGTGGCGCCGCCGGAGCGGCCTTCGGGCGTTCGCCGAGGAACTCCGGGATCGTGTCGTCCCCGGTCGGCGGGCGAATGGCCATCGACGGCGCAATGGCCGGCTCGGGGTCTTCCCACGGAAAGTCGAGTACGGGGCCGCGCTTGTGCCCGGTCGCGCGGCTGCGGTAGGCGGGAAGATCCGTGTTGAAGTAACTGACAACATCCATGTCGATGCCGCGGGCCGCGAATTCGCCGAGCGCGCTCGAATTGGTGCCGAACGCGAACAGCGGTGGCGCGGCATAAGGGTGATAGCTGAGAACGGCGCGCAGCATCATCCAACCGCGCTGCGAGAAGGGCAGGAACAACCGATCCTCGTCAATGCGCCCGAGAAACTCACCGACGAAGTCATCGTTGGGGAGGCGCGGCGCGGCGCTCCCTTGCCAGATGATGACGGGCGACAGGCTGGTCGCCTGACTTTCGAGATCGGGCAGCGTATCCACCACGTTGAGCTGTTCGAGGTCGGCCATGAAGTCGGGCAGTGCGCGCGCGAAGTCGCCGCCCTCACTTTGATGCACGGCGATCCCCTCGATCACGCCGATGGCGCGCCCCGCATGGCGACGACCGCTGTTGTAATGGCGGACGAGCAGGTAGTACTCGCCGAGGGCGAAACAGTATACGCTCGGAAAGTCGCGTGCCAGCCGGGCGATCTCGTGCACGTAGTTGAAGATATTCCCGATGGTGCTGATGTCTTTATTCGTCAGCGCCGCGGGACGCACAAACGCCGTAAAGTCGCGTTCCTGATTGCGGGTGAACAAAAACTGTTCGTAGCGCATCGGCTTAGACCAGCAGCGGTCGCATCTTCTTGTTCGCGGTCTTCGTCACGGTGCGAATCTTCGGTTCCATCTCTTTGAGCCGCTCCGCCAGTTCCACGCGTTCTTCGTGCAGTTGCTTGATCGTCCGCCCGCGCAAAATGCGCGCCAACACGTTCTTGTCGAGCTTGGAGAGGCGAGTTTCCAGATCGCCCATGTGCTCCTCAAGGATCAGCGCAGTGCGATCCAGTTCATTGCCGATAGAGTAGAGGAACGGATACTGGATGTTCTCGGGTTCCGGTGACCCGGCGAGGTTGAAGCTCGCGAGCTCGTAGCCTTTGCCTTCCGCGGCGAGGGTGGCGTTGCCTTCGCCGACAATCGAGACGGCCAGCATGGCGGACGGGTAGAGCCACGGGCGCAAACCACTGACCTTCGCGCGTTCTTCGGCGACGAAGTCGTGCACACCCTGAAAGACCTGGCGGGCGCGGGCGTACAGTTTCTCGAAGTTATTCTCTTTGAATTCATCGGGGAGCGCGTCGGCTTTGGTGAGCACAATCGCCACGGTGATCCCCTCGTTGACGCCCATTTCGCCTTCTTGCGCCGGGCGGAATTTGTAGGTGTTGAGCAGATGGAAGATGAGCGGCGCGGACGTGAGCATGCGGGCTTCGATCAGCGGGCGGGTGGCGATGGTGTAAGCATCCGCCACGATGATGACGGCGTTGCTCTCCTGAATGTCGGCGTGGAGCTGCGCTGCCGCATCCGATTCGTCGGTCGGTTGGTTGATCGCGCCGCCCTGATAGTCGACCCACAGGAAGTCGGTGATGAACTGATCCTGAAAATACAGGCGGAACGTGTCTTCGCGGCGACCCATCGTCGGCGCGGGCCATTCTTTTTCCATGACGAAATCCGCCCACGGCTTCATGTATTTCGTCGTGGTGTTCACATCTTCGTCTTCAATGCGAAAGCCGTCGATCCCGTCTACCATGAGATACAGCAGCGCCAGCGTATAGCAGGTCTTCCCTTGACCTGTGCCACCAAACAACGTTACCTTCAACGCCATGTGTCGTCCTCGCTTTCAACATTGCCTCTAGTATAGCGTCGCTTCTCTCGCGGTCAATCGACACTCAGTAATTTCTAGTGTAAGGCGACGTTAGGCAGGCGGGTCGGCTCGTGCGGGAGCGCCGCCAGTTGATCGAGCTTGCTCACGGCGCGGGGCAGGGTCGCCCAGTGATAGAGCATGCTGGCGGTGCGCCGGAGATGCGCCGGACGCGCCGCCAGCGGCTGACGGACAAGCGTTTGCAGTTCACGCAGGGTTTTACGCGAGCGGTACTCTTTGTGGATGACGGTGTGCAATTGGCGGTAAAACTCGGTGCGGAACGGGCCGCGGTAGAGCATGGCAAGGTCCTGGCTATCGACCCAGTTCTCGCGTTCGCCCAGTTCATGCTTGACCGTCTCGTAGAACTTCGTCCCCGGCAGCGGGTAGCTGACCGAGATGCCGATGTCGTCCGGCATGAGGTCACGCACCATTTTGAGCGTGAGTTCGATGTCTTCGCGCGTCTCGCCGGGGTAGCCAAACTGCAGGAAGAAAGCGACCTGTACGCCGTGCGCGTGGAGCTGGCGGGTCGCCGCGTAGATTTGCTCGACGGTCGTGCCCTTTTCCATCGCGTCGAGGATCTTCTGCGATCCGCTCTCCGCGCCGACCCACACGATCTTGGCACCCGCTCGCGCCAGCGCCGGGATGGTCTGGCCGCGCAGCAGCAAATCGACACGGTTGAGGCTCTTGAACGGGATATGCAGCTGGCGCTGTTCCAGCAAGTCGGCGAACTCCTCGATCCAGCGATCCTGAATGCCCATGATGTCGTCCATGAACCAGATCGAGTCCGGGTTGAAGCGCTCCTTGAGCCATTTCATCTCGTCGACGACATTTTGCGGGGAGCGCACATTGTAGCGCTGCCCCCAGATCGGCTTGGCGCACCAGTTGCAGTGAAACGGACAGCCGCGCGTTGTGACGAGGTTCATCGAGTAGTAGCCATGCCGTTCCCGCCAGATCGCCGCGTACTTGTCGCGGTCGACGAGATCCCATGCGGGGAAGGGCAGCGAGTCGAGCTTGGCGATGACGGGGCGGGGGAGCGTCCGCGTAATCGACCCACCCGACGCTTTGAAAGCAATCCCGCGAATATCTGCGAGATCAGATTCCCCCTCGCCTTTAGGAGAGGGGGTCAGGGGGTGAGGTTGTTTTTTCAGTGCCGCGATCACTTCCGGCAGCGCCAAATCGCCTTCGCCGAGCAGCACCACATCCGCGCCGCGCTGGAGATAGAGGTCGGCGTGATCGGTTTCGTCTGCGCCGCAGCAGATCACGGTGCAGCCCTGCGCCTTCGCCGCGTCGATCATAGCGAAGGCGGCTTCGCGCATGCGCAGCAGCGACATTTTGCTCAGGTAGTTGAAGTTGTCCTCGAACAGCACAGCGTACTTTGGGCGGTGCTGGCGCAGCGCCGCTTCCCACTCAGCGGTTGACTCGGCGAGCATGGCGTCGAACAGCGCGACAGAGTACCCCTTGTCGCGCATGATGGCGGCGGCGTAGAGTGTGCCGAGCGGGGGGTAGGGCTGCATGGCCGCGTAAAGCTTGGGGTCAAAGCGCAGGTAGTAGGACTGACCGAAGAGAATATCCGTCACGCCGAGCCTCATGTGTTGCCTAAGGACGCGATTTAGCGGGGTCTAATAAGGCATTTCGTCGTAGGGACGAGGCATGCCTCGTCCTAATTTTCAGAGAAATTCACAGAGGACAAGGCATGCCTTGTCCCTACATAAGACTCTCTGATCGATCCCTCTATGCGCTTTTTAGACACCCTCTATATCGCATCCGCTGCCTATGGACAAGCCAACTGTACATCCCATCAATTTACCACAACGTGCGCCGTCTGCCCTGCGGATTGTCGATGAGTTCTAGTCCCGGTTCTTTGAGCGTACATTTCGCGATCTGGCGGGCAATCTGCACGTTGATCGCTTTGGGTACGCCGTCAAGCTCGGCGCGCACGGTTTCAATGTGAGGAAACTGCGCCATGAGGTCAGGATCGCCGATTTGGGGGACGCCGCCGCGCACAATGAGCGCGAGATCGGCACGGCGGGCATTGACGACCAGCGCTTCAATCTTCGTGAGCTCGTAGTCATGCTTGATGAGGAAGAAATCGGGGGCGTCACCGGCATCCCACCAGACGAATTCGCGCCGAAATTTATGGGGACGCAACCCAAGATGTCGCTCAGGTGCATGGTAGACATAGGCGAACGGATTGGGAATAAGGGGATACAGCGTATGAAAGGCGCGCAGTTCGTCCAGCAAGTCACCTTCGGCGGTCAGACGGGAATCGCTACCGAGCATCGTCAGCGACGTCAAAAATGCCGATGATGGATAGACCGATTGCCCCAGCAGATAGAGATTGGTAGTCGGACAGGTGATTAATTTCGCGCCAGACAGATTGCCGTCATAGCTATCTGCATCCGTAATGCCTACCCCATGGATGATACGGGTATTTTTGCCGACGCAGCCAAGTTTCTTGAGTCTTCGGTACTCACTAGCCGCCGTCGCATCGGTGCCTTCGGCCAGATGGATGAACCACGGGATGTCTGGCGGTGTCTGCTGATAGGACGCGACGATTTCGGCTTCGGTGCTGAAATGGAGCGAATGCACCCAACCATAGCGCTTGGGTACGGTGACGGGAAAGTCGCTGCGAAACAGCGGCTTGTGTGGCGGGTTGTGGTGGACGACGGTCAACGCGCCGCACAGTAGATTCTTCAGCCCGCCGATGAAACAGCGATCTTCGAGTGGGTAGGCGCGCAGCGTTTTGAAGGGTTCCTGATCAAGGCGCTGGCTGACATCTTCCCCCCATTGATGGGCGTTATCATAGCGTTCGCGGAACTTGGTGCGCGGAAAGTGGTTGAGTTCCAGATGGTCATGGGCATTGATCATGCCGGGAAACAAGACGTATCCGCTCAGATCGACTGTGAGTGATTTGCGGTTCGGTTTGTCGAGCAGGACATTGGCGAGGTACAGGTCGCGCGGTTCGGGCTTTGACCCGCCATACACCACGGCATTCTTGAGTGTCAGGGGGTGAACCATAGGCGCTTAGCCTTTAGCGGTTAGCTAAAAAGCTGATTTAGCTAACAGCCGACGGCAAATTGCTTAATCGTACTTCGTATTCAGCGTCGGCGCGTACTTGTTGACCGTATCCTCGCCGAGCTTGTTGACCAGCTTTTCGCGTAGCTTGGGGGTTTCTTCCGCCCATTTTGACTGTAAGTCGGCTTTACTGGCGTTCTTGCCCGCGCTGGCGTTGATGCCCTGCATGACCCCCGGCGCGGACGTGATCACGCGCTGCACGTGCGCTTCGCCGCATTCCGGGCAGGCGGGCGCGGGATCGTTGAATCCGTGGCGGGCTTCAAAAGTGTGGCCGTTGGCACAGCGATAATCGTATAAGGGCATCGGACTACTCCTCATCAATAAAAACAATTTAACCACAGAGAACACAGAGAGCACAGAGCGATTGACATCAAAACTCTGTGGTCTTTGTGGTTCATTCTAGTCGAATGCGCGGATTGAGCAGCGCGTAGAGCAGGTCGGCGATGAGGTTAGACACGGCAAAGAAGAAGATCGTCACCATGACAACCGACTGCATCAGCGGAATGTCTTTGCGTTCGACGGCATTCGTCATGAGGCGACCGAGGCCGGGGAAGCTGAACACATTCTCGATGACGACCAGCCCGCCGATCAACCAGCCGAATGATACGGCGATCACCGTGATCGTCGGCAGCAGCGCGTTGCGCAGCACATGCCGCGTGATGACTTGGCGCTGCGGGACGCCCTTAAGGATTGCCGTGCGCACGTACGGCTTCTTCAACTCGTCGATGATGCCCGCGCGCGTCATGCGGACGACATACGCCATGAGCACGAACGAGGCGGCTAACGCAGGCAGGATCAACTGCCGCAGCCAGTCGCCGAGCGCGGCATTGCTCGGCACGGACGCGCTGGCGGGCAGCCAGTTCAGGCCGAGCGCGAACACGTTGATCAGGATCAGTCCGGTGACAAATTCCGGCAGGCCGACCACCGATAGTGTGAGGATCGAGATCAGGCTGTCGATCCACGAGTTCTCGAATAAGCCTGCAAGTACGCCCAGTGCGATGGACAGCGGCACACTGATCACCAGCGCCACCGCCGCCAGGCGCAACGAGTTGCCGAGCCGTTCCATGACCAGTGGGCGAATCGGGGCGCTGCCACCCGTGAACGAGGTGCCCCAATCGCCCGAGACGAAGCCCATCAGCCAGTTAACATACTGCTGCGGCACGGACTCGTTCAAGCCGAGGCGCTCGCGCAAATCTTCGACGGCTTGCGGCGGCGCATCGCGCCCAAGGATCAGGCGCGGCACATCGCCGGGCAGGACCTGCGTCAGCGCAAAGATGAACACCGAGGTGAGCAGGAGCGTCACCGCGAGCAGAAGAATTCGCCGGACGAGAAAACGCAGCATTTAGGGTTTCTCCGGGGGGGATTGCTGCAAACGCACGAGTTCGTCGACCGGGATGTGGCAGCGAATCATGTGGCCGTCGCCCGCGTCGCGGTTGGGTGGCGCCTCCGTCTCGCAGATCGCGCCGAGCTTGCGCGGGCAGCGCGTGTGAAAGCGGCAGCCGGTCGGCAGGTCAACTGGGAGATCGCCTTCCAGTCGAATGCGTTTGTCCTGCGCGGTCGGGTCAGGGTTGGGAATGGCGGACACGAGCGCTTCGGTGTACGGATGCGACGGCGCGGTATAGACGGTGGCGGGCGGACCTTCTTCGACGACTTCGCCGAGGTACATGACCGCGATCCAGTCGGCGAGATAGCTGACGACGTTGAGATCATGCGAGATAAGGAGGTACGACGCGCCCTGCTGAGCACGCAAATCCTTGAGCAGATTCAAAATCACTGACTGCACCGACACATCAAGTGAGGAGGTTGGCTCATCGGCCAGTACGAGCGCCGGGTGCGTGCTGAAGGCGCGGGCGATGGCGACACGCTGTTTTTCGCCACCACTCAACTCGTTGGCATAGCGGTTCGCATAGTCAGTAGGGAGTCGCACGGCCTGCAGCAGGTCAGCGACCTGCGCTTTGATCGCTGCTTTCGACAGAGATTTATCGCCGAGCCGCTTGATCGTGCGGGCGATCTGCGCGCCGACTGTCTGGTACGGATTCAGCGTGTCGTTCGGGTTCTGGAAAATCATTTGCAGGCTGCGCAGCAGTTCCGGCGTGCGCTGATCGAGCGCGTTGGGCAGCGGCACATTGAGCAGTTCCATGTGGCCGCGGTCGGCGCTTTCCAGACCGACGATCAGGCGCGCCAGCGTCGTTTTGCCGCTGCCACTTTCGCCGACGAGACCGAGCGTAGAGCGTTCCAGCAAACGCAGCGAGACGTTGTCGACGGCGCGCACCACTTTGGGCTGACGCATTGTCAGTCGATCCAGCAGTGACGGCGCGCCAAACGTTTTGTGCATAGCGTTTGCCGTCAGCACGTAGGTATCACGTGGCGGCGCGGCGACCGTGTCGGCTTTGGGCGCAGTCTCGATCGTGAGTTCGCCGCTCGCGATTCCCCGCCAGCGGTGGCATTTGACCCAGCGCCCGTCGTCAATCTGCTCCAGCGGCGGTTTTTCGGCATGGCACAGCGGCAGGGCGACGGGGCAGCGCGAAGCGAATACACAGCCGCGTGGACGCTCAACCAGCGAAGGCGCTGTCCCTTCAATTGTCGGGAGGCGGGTCTCTGTACCCTGGGTCAAGCGCGGCAGGCTGGCGAGTAGGCTGATGGTGTAGGGGTGGATCGGGCGCGTGAATATCTCGGCGACGGGTGCAGAAGCCATCACTTCGCCGCCATAGAGCACAGTTACGCGGTCACAGAGCTGCGCCACCAGACCGAGGTTGTGCGAGACATAGAGCGCCGCCGCCTGATTATCGTGAATCAGTTCGCGGAACAAATCGATGATGACGGCCTGCGTGGTCACATCGAGCGCGGTCGTCGGTTCGTCGAGGACGAGCAGCCGTGGGCGCGTGCTGAGAGCCATCGCAATTGTGACACGCTGCTGCATGCCGCCGCTCAACTGGTGCGGGTAGCGCTTGGCTGTGCCCACCGGATCAGCAATTTTGACGCGGCGCAGCATCTCGACCGCTCGGTCGTGCGCGTCTTTGGCAGAAACTTGTTCATGCAGCCGGAAGACTTCGGCGATCTGGTCGCCGACGCGGTGCGACGGGTTGAGCGCCGCCAGCGAGTCCTGCGGCACGAGGCTCATCTCGCGTCCCCAGATCGCGCGCATGTCCTTCGGGGCTTTGGCGCGGAGGTCGTTGCCGTCGAAGGTCAGCGTACCCTCGCTGATGCGGGCGTTGGGCGCGAGGTAACGCATGAGTGCCAGCGCCAGCGTCGATTTGCCGCTGCCGCTCTCACCGACGAGGCCGTGAATTTCCAGCGGGTTGATCGTCAGCGACACATCGTGCAGCGCGTTCACCCAGCGGTCGTTGAGCTTGTAGTCGAGGTACAGATGTTCAGCCTGAATAATCGGCGTCATCCAAGTTGACCTTCATAGCGGAAAATCCGACGCAAACCGTCGGAGAGCAGGTTCACGCCGATGACGAGCAGCGCATCGCCCCGGCGGGAAACCACAGCGCCCACGGCGTTTGCGTGAACGAATCCCGCGCTTCGTTGACCATGCGTCCCCAATCCGGCGATGGTGGCTGCACGCCGAGGCCGAGAAAGCCGAGCGAGGCCGTCAGAAAGATCGCATAGGTGAAGCGCAGCGACGCTTCGACCATGAGCGCGGGCAGTACCCCCGGCAGCAGTTCGCGAAACAGGATGTAAATAGTCGATTCGCCGCGCAGCTTGGCCGCTTCAATGTAGCCCGCCGAGCGCAGACTCAGCGTAGCGGCGCGCACGACGCGGGCGACAATCGGTGTGTAGAGGATGACCACGACGATGATGATGCCAACGGCGGATGGGCCAATGGTGCCGAGCATAACCAGCGCGAGAATCAGCGCGGGAATCGCCAGCAAACTGTCGAGCGCGCGGGAGATGACATCGTCAAGCCAACCGCCGACGTAGCCGAGCGTCAGGCCGATGGCCGCGCCGAAGATCACCGAAAGGATGGTCGTCACGGTCGGCAGCACGATGATGTCGCGCGCGCCCCAGAGCACGCGGCTGTACACGTCGCGTCCCAGCCGATCCGTCCCAAATGGGTATTCCGCGGAGGGCGGCAGACGCGCCGCGCCGCGAATGATCGCGTCGTAGCGGTGGGGCGCAATCATCGAGCCGAACAGTGCCAGTGCAATAAACACGAGCACAATTACCACGCCGATCAGCGTCAGGGGGCGGCGGGTCAATTGGCGGATCGCGCTGGAGAAGGCCGACGGTCGGCGGGTTGGAGGGGAGGGTTCTGTTGAGGTAATGGTCATAGGCGAAATGTAGGGGCAAGGCCATGCCTTGCCCCTACGTATGATTTAGCTGCTCAGGCTGACGGTACGGAAGTCGGTCAGGCCGGGGAAGGGCGCCATCGTCAGGTTCTGGACGCGGGCGCTCGTGCCACCGAACAGCGGCGCGAAGTAGGGGATGATGATCGGGCCGTCTTCGCGGAAAATGGCGCTGATCTGCGCGTAGATTGCGCGGCGGGCGTCGTTATCGGTCGTCTCACGCGCCTGCGCGACCAAGGCTTCGATTTCCGGGTTCACGTAGCGGCTTTCGTTATAGCCCGTGGCAATGCCCGATTCAACATACGCTTCGCTCAGCAGGAGCTGCGGCGAGGGACGCGCGCCCCACCCGGTAATGCCCAACTGCACGTCAAAGTAGTTGTCTGGGTTGCTCGTGTCGTAGTAGTAGCCTTCTTCACGAATCTGGATATCGACGTTGATGCAACCGGTTTCCGCCCACATCTGCTGGAGCGCAGCGGCGAGGTCAGGATATTCGAAGGCGTTGGGCGCGTAGAGTGTTGCCTCCAGCGGATTCTGGCCCGCATCAGTCAGGAGCTGGCAGACCATTGCCGGGTCATACGGCTGGTTTTCAATCGAACCGTCGTAGAAGAACTCGAAGACCGGGGCAATCGGGTCGTTGTTGCCGACCACGCCGCGCCCTTCGAGCAGCAGTTCGTTGAGGAAATCGCGGTCAGTGGCGTACTTGAGCGCCTGCCGGACGCGCACATCCTCGCCGAGCGAACCGGCATCGGTGCGTAGACGGATCACGGGGTGCTGGCTGGTGGCAATCGAGAGCACATTAATGCCTTCGACGCCTTCGAGGCGGCTGATCTGGCCGCTCGGGACTTTGAAGATGAAGTCAAGTTCGCCGCTCAGCAGCGCGTCGACCTGCGCGACCGGATCGTCAATGTAGACGTGTTCCATGCCGCTGAGCGCGGGCGCGCCCTTCCAGTAGTTGGCGTTGGCCGTGAACACAGCGCGCGCGCCGGGGTCAAACTGGGTGAGGATGAATGGTCCGGTGCCGTTGAAGCTGGCATAGGCGGCATCACCTTCGCCGATGGTGTTGGGCGCGGCCTCGCCCGCTTTGACGATCAGCGCCTGCCGCGCGGCCACACCGTACAGGAAATCGGCGTTGACGCTGGTCAGGGTAAACACGACGGTCGCATCATCCGGCGAGGAGACGGTGAAGTCGCTGCCGAGCAGGTTGATCGCCGGGGACGAGACTTCCTTGAGCCGTTCGAAGGTGTAGACAACATCTGCCGAGGTGAACGGTGAACCGTCATGGAAAGTGACGCCCGAGGCGAGGGTGAAAGTGTAGGTCAGCCCGTCCTCGCTGATCGTCCACTCGGTCGCGAGGTTCGGGACGATGGTCGAATCCGGTGCGACTTCCACGAGGTAATCATAAATGGCGCGGTTGAGCGCGGTTTCCGGATCATTCGAGTGCAGAGCCGGATCGAGTACGACGGGCGCGCTCATCCCAACGCGCAGAACACCGGCATCCTGGGCGCTGACCGCGACGCCCACGGCGAGCAGCATGGTAAACAGCAAGAACAATACGAGTCGTACAGACTTGTGTACTGCCATTTGCATCTCCTTGTAGGGTGAAGTGTGAGAAGCGGTGCTTAGTCCGCTTACTCTACGTCAGACGCGTGCACATCGAGTAATTTTACCCCTTGCTGCACGGACTGACCGACGCTGAAATACAAACTCGTCACCACGCCCGCGTGGGGCGCTGTGATGCGATGTTCCATCTTCATCGCCTCCATGACGAGCAAAACCTCGCCTTTTCCAACCCGCTGACCTTCGGCCACGTGCACACGCGTGACCTGACCGGGCATCGGCGCGCGCAGCGTTCCCGACGATTCTTCAGCCGGGCGACCCTGGGGCAGCGGTGAGACCCAATCCAGCCGGAATGTCCCGGCTGAACAGTGCACCCACCAATCGTCCGCATCGCCGCACAGCACGGTGACACGCTGACGGTACCCGTTCACCGCCAGATCGAGTTGGGAATCAGAGAAGTTCCATAATTCTACATGATATGAATCCGCTCCAATGTGAACAGCACATGAATGTGTGCCACTGTTCGGCGCGAGCTTCACCGTTATTGGCTGGTCATTGTGCTTGAACGTTTGCTGGATGGGGCGGAACGCGTTATTGCGCCAGTACGCCGACGTATCGCCTGTTTTGGCGAGCGCGGCGGCGATCAAAGCGACCGACGGTGGCGGAAGCTCGGGTGCAAGCAGTTCGGGATGCTGATCGATGAATTCGGTGCTGAGGTTTCCGGCGCTGAAGTCGGGGTGCTGGAGGATGCGGCGCAAAAACGAGATATTCGAGCGGATGCCGAAGATTTGCAGTTGTGCCAAGGTGTAATCGAGACGGCGGATCGCATCCTCGCGGTTATCACCGTGAGCAATAAGTTTCGCCAGTGTGGGATCGTAGAAAGTGCTGATGTTATCCCCGGTGCGTACGCCCGAGTCGATGATCGTTTTCGACCATGCCCACACGCGCTTGCTCTCGATTAAGTGCTGCGTGTCAAGTTCGCGCCAGCGCAGCAGCTTGCCGGACACTGGCAGAAAGTCGTTGAACGGGTCTTCGGCGTAGATGCGCGCTTCGACCGCGTGACCGTAGCGATTGATCAGTGGCGGCAGAAACCCACCTTGTGCAACTTCAATCTGGAGGCGCACCAAATCGAGTCCGGTGACCATGTCGGTGACGGGGTGCTCGACCTGCAAGCGGGTGTTCATCTCCATAAAGTAGAAGGCCTTCGCTTCATCGAGGATGAATTCGACCGTGCCTGCGTTCACATAGCCGATCTGTTTCCCGACGGAGACCGCCGCGTCGCACATGCGCTGGCGCAAGTCGTCGTCCAGCGCGGTCGAAGGCGTCTCCTCGATGATCTTCTGGTGGCGGCGCTGAATCGAGCATTCACGTTCGCCGAGGGCGATCACATTGCCGTGCGTATCCCCGAAGATCTGGATCTCGATGTGGCGGGCACGTTCGATGTACTTCTCTAAGATGAGCGTGGCATCGCCGAAGGCGGCCCGCGCCTCACGCCGCGCAGACGCTAGAGCGTCAGGTAAATCGTCAGCTGAGTTGACGCGGCGCATCCCCTTACCGCCGCCGCCTGCCGCCGCTTTCACCATCAGCGGGTAGCCGATCTCGCCCGCTGCTGCGATCAACACCACGTCGGATTGATCCGCGCCGTTGTAGCCGGGGACGAGCGGAATGTTTTTGAGCAGCAGCTTGGCGCGGCGTTTGTCGCCCATCGCCTCGATCGCGGCGGGCGTCGGCCCGATCCAGATCAGCCCGGCGTCGATCACCGCTTGGGCGAAGGCCGCGTTCTCCGACAGGAAGCCGTAGCCGGTATGGATCGCATCCGCGCCCGTACGCTGCGCCGCCGCAATGATCTGCGCGCCATTGAGGTAGCTTTCGACCGCTGGACTGGCGCCGATGTGCACCGCTTCATCCGCCAGTTCGACATGCAGCGCGCGGGCGTCCGCATCGGAGTATACGGCGACCGTCGCAATGCCCATTTCGCGGCATGTCTTGACGATGCGGCAGGCGATTTCGCCGCGGTTGGCGATCAAGAGCTTACGAATCATCAAGGCATGACCTTTCAGGGCTGAGTAATGAGTGGGGAGTTAAAGCGAAATCCCAGACCTATCACTCGTTACTCGTCACTCATTACTGCCCACTGCGGTGGACGCTTCTGACGAAACGCGCTCATGCCTTCCTGACCTTCTTCACTAGTACGCAGTTGATTGAGCAGGCGGGCGCGGTAGGGCAGGGATTGCTCGTTCGGTTGGCTGATCACGGTGTGAATCAGCGCTTTGGTGGCGGTGAGCGCCGCCGGGCTGCACAGCCGTAGTTGGTCGAGGATGGCGTTCACGCACTGATCAAGGATTTCCGCCGGACATACCTCGTTGATGATCCCGTATTCATGTGCGCTCACGCCGTCGAAACGCACCCCGGTCAGCATGAGCAGGCGCGCGCGCGTCAAGCCGATGCGCTGAATGACATAGGGTGCGATCAACGAAGGGGCGAGGCCGAGACGAACTTCCGGCAGCGCGAATTCGGCGGTCGTCGATGCGATGCCGATATCGGCGACGCAGGCCAGCCCGAACCCGCCGCCCATCACCGCGCCTTCCAACTTGGCGACGATCACTTTGGGCGATTCGTTGAGCGCTTTGAGCACCGCGTCCAACCGCCCGACGATCTGATCCTGCTCCGCTTCGCTCAGGTTGGGCGCTTGCAGGTCGGCGATGTCGCCGCCCGCGCAAAAGTCGCCGCCCGCGCCGCTCAGGATGATCGCGCGGATCTCCGGGTTGGCGTTCAGGTCCTGCACCGCATCGAGCAGTTCGCCCATCATGGCGAAGTTCATGGCGTTGCGGCGTTCCGAGCGGTTGAGCGTGAGGAAGGCGAAGGGTGGACGGAGGTCGAGCAATAGTGTTTGATAGGTCATGATTCCCATTCCATGTACAGGAGCGCGCCCGTGAGTGATTTGCCGAGGCTGTCGATGCGCAGCGAACGTGTGCCGCCGCCATCCAACGCCTCGTACAGGACGAAATTGAGCGCCTCGATATTGTCGAGATCGTACCGGATCACCGGCCCGCGGACGAGGTCGCCGAAGTGCGCTTTGACGCGCTCGGCGGTCAGCTTGGCTTTGATCTCGGCGTAGGCTTCCGGCGAGCGCGCGATCACGCTGATGTTGGCGATGTTCCCCTTGTCGCCGGAACGCCCATAAGCTAAGTCATACAGTCGCTTAGTCATAAATACCTCAAAGGCTTAACGCAAAGGCGCAAAGACGGAAAGACGCTAACGGTAAGTGATAGAGATCGAACTTCCTTTGCGGCTTCGCGCCTTGGCGTCTTTGCGTTGAATCTTGCTTTACGTCTCAAAGTATGTGACTTCCGGTTTGACCGACGCGCGGTCGACCAGCGTCGCCCATAGGCCGACGATCACACGAGGATCGGCGCCGACGGTCGTCCCGCTCACGCTCATCCCGGCGGGGCAGCTCAAGCCGTTCGCCATGACGCGCCGTACCGCCGTCTTGAGCGTGTCGGGATCGGCGGCGGTGAAAGTCACGCGCACAATGATCTCCAGTGGGTCGGCGGGCAGCGGCGCGAGTGGCCCGAACAGGCTGTTCATCCCCAAGTAGTGATATTCTACGCGCTCAATGGGCAGTTCTTTCCACGACTCGGCGATCATCGCCTTGAGCTGATCGACCTTGTGCCACGCTTCCGGGTAGCCGAGCGTGAAGATGAGTTCGCGCATATACCCCTCAAGTCGGCTCAGGTTCAGCTTGACTGTTTCCGGTCGCGGTTTGCCCGTCACCCCGGTTACGCGCACGCGATCTTCACCCTCGGGCGTGAGGCGCAGGGTGGTGAAGTTGGCAATCACATCCGGCGTGAGGTAGTTGGCCGGGTCGTGGATTTCATAGAGCAATTGCTCCTTGACCGTCTCGACGCTCACGCAGCCGGGGCTGCCCGGCACTTTGGTGATGACAAAGCTGCCATCCTCCTCAACGTGGGCGATGGGATAGCCGAGGAAGGGAAGATCGTACGGATCGAGCATATTGATCACAGCCAGGCTGTTGCCGCCGACCACCTGTCCCGTGCATTCGAGCAGATGCCCCGCCACGATGCCCGCTGCCAGCCGATTCCAGTCGTCCCATGACCAATCGTAGTGCGCGATCAGTGGCGCGAGATACAGGCATGGGTCGGCGACACGCCCGGTGATCACGATATCCGCGCCCTGCCGCAGCGCCTCGACAATGGGCTGCGCGCCGAGGTAAACGTTGGCCGTCACCCAGTTTTGATTCGCCGCATCGGCGAGGCGTTCGCCCGTGTCGATGTTGGTGAGGTCGCCGAAACTGGCGAGGTTCGCCAGCACATCGTCACCCGTTACCGCGGCGATCTTCAGTCCGCTTAGGCCGAGCTTAGCGGCGCTCTCACGTACCATCTCTGCCGCCGCCAGCGGGTTCAGCCCGCCACCATTGGTGATGAGCGGAATCTTACGGGCGAACGCTTGCGGCAGAATTTGCGCGGCGATGATGCGTAAATCGAAGGTGTAGCCGCGCGCCGGGTTGGCGAGGCGATCCTTCTGCAAGATCGCCATCGTCAGCTCGGAGAGCGCCTCAAAGCACACGACGTCGACGTGCCCGCCCGTGATCATCGGCAGCGCGCGTGTCACATCATCTCCGTAAAATCCCTGAGCAGATCCGATTCGAAAAACCATAAAAGACCTTTTGAACCACAGAGAACACAGAGAATTTGATCAATCTCCCTCTGCGTTCTCTGGGGTTGATTATTCTTTTCTGCGCGGTGGGAGCATATCTTCGAGCTTGGCGATGATGCCGAGCATCACTTCATCTGCGCCGCCGCCAATCGAGAGCAGACGCGCGTCGCGGAAGTAGCGGGAAATGGGCGTTTCTTCCATATAGCCCATGCCGCCGTGGAACTGCAAGCAGGTATCGCCGACCTCGCGCGCCAGCCGACCCGCTTTGAGCTTGCACATCGACGCCAGCTTGACGACTTCGAGCGAGGTCTCGTCCTGTGCCATGAGGCTGGCAGTGTAGTAATTGAGCTGGCGCAGTGCTTCGATTTCGGTCAGCAGTTCGCACAGCTTAAAGTGAATCCACTGGTTGTGGATAAGCGGCATGCCAAAAGCTTGACGCTCCCGCAGGTAGTCGATGGTGCGGCGCAGCGCCCGTTCCATGCCCGCGGTCGCGCTCACCGCGCCGACCAAGCGTTCGCGCTGAAACTGTTCCATCTGCATATAGAAGCCCATGCCTTCCACACCGATGCAGTTGGTCTTGGGCACGCGCATGTCGTCAAACGTGAGCACGGCGGTATCGCTGGAATGGTTGCCGAGCTTGTGCAGCTTCTTGCTGACGATGAAACCGGGCGTGTCGGTCGGTACCATGATGAGCGACATGCCCTTGTAGCCCGTGCCCGGCGTGGTGCGGGCGAGCAGGCACACCCAGTCGGCTTGCGTGCCGTTGGTGATGTACATTTTGCTGCCGTTGATGATGTACGCGTCGCCGCCATCGTCCGCGCGCGTGATGATGCCCGCCACATCGGACCCGGCGCCCGGTTCGGTCACGGCGATTGCGCCCACAATGTCGCCTTTGAGGGCGGGCGCGAGATACCGCAGCTTGAGTTCTGGCGATCCGTATTTCGCCAGCGCGGGTGTACATATCCGTGTGCACGCTGATGCCCATCGGAATGCCCGCCGAGTCGCAGCGGCCAAGCTCTTCCATGAGCACGACCGTGAACCAGATGTCGGCATTGGCGCCGCCGTACTCTTCGGGATAGCTCAGTCCGAGAAAGCCGAGGTCGCCCATCTTTTGAGAACCTGGTGCGCGGGAAATCCGCCCGCCGCTTCCCACTCGTCGGCGTGCGGGTTCAGTTCGTTCTCGACAAATGCCCGCACGGCTTTGCGGAACATGTGATGTTCTTCGGTGAAGGGCTGGTAAGGATTGATTTGCGTCGGCTGGGATTCAAGCACCATCGCGAACCTCCAAATAAGCTATTTATAGAGTTGGTTGGTGATTTCTCCGCCCGCGTACTGCGCCAAGAGTGCTGTCAGATCGCGGATGGCGGCGGTGACATCCGACTCGGCGTCGGTGTGCTGTCCTTCAATCGTGATGATGACGTCCGTTGTAGCTTCACGAGCGGCGCTCTCGTCGCTTTGACGCCAGCACCAGCGCCGCGCAAAGACGGTGCCGGTAACGTCAGCGAAGATGACTTCACCGGATTCGGGCGCGACGGTTTCGGCTTGTCCTAGATTGGTGAAGCGTTCCGTGCCGTCGGCGAAGCGCACGGTGATTGTGCCGGAGGCGCGAGCGACATCCAGCACGGCGACGGGCAGGCCGTAACGAATGCTGATCAGGTTGCCCATATCCACCAGCGCGTTGATGCTGGGAATGTCGCCCTGTTTGGTCAGGCGACGGAGCAGGGCTTCGCACGCGCTGCGCGTCTGCGTGGGGTCGACGCCGAAGCTGCGAAACACGGAGCGCCACGCGGCCAGTGACTTGATTTCGCTGAGTGGTGTATCGCCGATGCGCCCTTTGACCGCCGCTTGTTCGGCCTGATACAGTGCCAACAGATCGGGCGGCGTCGCGCCGTTGCGCAGACCCGACGCGAAGATCACACCGCCGACCAACTGCGGGTAGCGGGCGCGGATTTCCGGACTGTAGGCAAAACCGATGCCGTGGCTCATCGCGGTCGCCGCATCCCGCTTTCGGAGACCAGACCGACGACCACCAGCAGAATCAGCCCGCCGCAGCACACCAGCGCGACTGTCCGCCCGGCTTCCGAGGTGAAGAAGGCGATCAAGCGGCCGATAATCATCACCGCGAGGATGACCCAGAACACGCTCTTTGACGAGCGCGAAAAGCCTTTATATCGATCAACGTAGCGTCCCATGTTTCACATCCTGAAGTTTCCATAGCGCGGCGGGGAATCGTTCACCCAGTCGCGGTTATAACACATCGACAAGCCGACTGAGAGCGCCATGCGGGTCGCGCGGGGATCGATCAGGCCGTCGTCCCACAGCCGCGCAGTCGCATAATAGGGGTCGGATTCTTCCTCAAACTTCTGCCGCGTCAGCGCTTTCATGACTTCAATCGTATCACGATCTGGCTCCTGCCCGCGCTTGCGCGCCGCTTCTTCCTGAATGATGCCGAGCACGCCCGCTGCCTGTTCTGCTCCCATCACGGCGATGCGGCTGGTAGGATACGCGAACAGCAGCCGCGGATCGTAGGCACGCCCGCACATCGCGTAGTTGCCCGCGCCATACGAGCCGCCGATCAGCACGGTGAACTGGGGCACGTTGCTGTTGGCGACCGCGTTGATCATCTTGGAGCCGTGCTTGACGATGCCTTGTTGTTCGGCTTGGCTGCCGACCATGAACCCGGCGATGTTTTGCAGGTAAATGAGCGGGATGCGGCCATGATTGCACAGTTGGATAAACTGCGCCGCCTTGTTCGCCGACTCGGAAAACAACACACCGTTATTGGCGAGGATGCCGACCGCGTAGCCGTCAAGGTAGGCGTGACCGCACACCAGCGTTGATCCATAGTCGGGCTTGAACTCCATGAAGCGCGACCCGTCCACCATGCGCGCCAGCACTTCGCGCATGTCGAGCGGTTGGCGGATCGTGTCGCTGGGGATGATGCCGAGCAGTTCGTCCGGGTCGTAACACGGCGGTTCCGGCGTCTGTCGATTGGCCGGGGTGAACTTGCGCCAGTTCAGCCGCCCGACGATTTCGCGTCCGAGACGGATGGCATCCGAGTCGTTTTCCGCGATGTAGTCGGCGAGACCGGAGATCTGCGCGTGCATCGCCGCGCCGCCGAGCGTTTCCTCGTCGACGACTTCCCCCGTCGCCATTTTGACGAGCGGCGGCCCGCCGAGGAAAACCAGCGCCTGCTGGCGGACGAGCACGGTGTAGTCGCTTAGGCCGGGGACGTATGCGCCACCCGCGGTGCTGTTGCCGAACACCAGCGCGATCTGCGGGATGCCCTGCGCGCTCATGCGCGCCTGATTGGCAAAGCCGCGCCCGCCCATGACGAACAGATCGGCTTGATGAGGCAGGTTCGCGCCGCCGGATTCCACGAGATAGATGAACGGGAGGCGGTTCTCCTCAGCGATTTGCTGCGCGCGCAGCGACTTCTGCACGGTGACCGGGTAGCTGGTGCCGCCTTTGATGGTCGCCTCATTCGCGCCGATCATGCACTCGACCCCATTCACGATCCCAATGCCGTTGACCGCGCCTGCGCCCGGCGTTTCATCGTTGTACATGCCCCACGCGGCCAGTGGACTCAATTCAAGGAAAGGTGTACCCGGGTCGAGCAGCAGTTCGACGCGCTCGCGGGGGAGGAGTTTGCCCGCTTGCAGGTGTTTCCGGACGGCCCGTTCGCTGCCGCCCGCCCGCACCTGAGCCTGCCGTTCCTCAAGTTGAGCCACTAGAGCGCGGTTATGCGTGTCATTCCGCCGATATTCTTCACTGTTTGTGCTGATCTGTGAATTAAGTACGGAAGTCATTATGCGTTTGCCACAAAAATAGAGAAAAATGTTACGTTTAGGATACTGTCCCCTGCAAAACTCGTCAACTTTAGCTAAGAGGCACATCAAGAAAAGATCAAGATTGCCGCCGATAGAGTCAATATCCCGTATAATCTCCTTCTAGTCTTCTCGATAGCTGAACAGGGAATCAAGTCAATGCAAAGCATACGACGCCTGCTTTTTGGCAAGCCACTGCAAACCGCAGATTTGCCGCATCAGGCGATTAGCAAGCCCGTCGGTCTCGCCGTGTTTGCTTCAGATGCGCTCTCGTCAACCGCTTATGCGACCGAGGAAATCCTTCTCATCCTCGCGCTGGCGACGGGCGGCGGCGCGGCGGCCTGGGTGGCCAGTGGGAATATTCTTGGCATTTCTATCCCGATTGCGATTGCCATCGCGATCTTGCTCACCATTGTGACGATCTCCTACCGCCAGACGATTTTCGCTTATCCGAATGGCGGCGGCGCGTATATCGTCGCCCGTGATAATCTCGGCGAAACGCCCGCGCAGATCGCCGGTGCGGCGCTCCTCACCGACTATATTCTGACGGTCGCCGTGAGTATCTCCTCCGGTGTCGCGCAGATCACCTCGGCCTTCACCTTCCTGCTGCCTTATCGCGTCGAAATCGCCGTAGTCGTCATTCTGTTCATGATGGTGGTGAATTTGCGCGGGGTGAAGGAGAGCGGGCGCGTGTTTGCCGTCCCGACGTACTTCTTCATCGGCATGATGTTCATAACGATCATCGTCGGCCTGATCAAGGTGGCGACTGGCACCATCGATCAGGTGACTGGCGTTGAAGCCATTCATCACGACGTGGTCGAACCGCTCACGCTGTTTTTGGTGCTGCGCGCGTTCTCCAGTGGTTGCACGGCGCTCACCGGGATTGAAGCCATCTCTAACGGCATTCAGGCCTTCAAGGAGCCGCGGAGCAAGAACGCGGCCATCACCTTGGTGTGGATGAGCTCGATCCTCATCCTGATGTTCCTCGGCGTGACGTTCATCGCCAATCAGGTGCATGCGGTGCCGAGCGAAGTCGAAACGGTCATCTCGCAGATGGGCCATGCGATCTACGGCGAGAACAGTATCTTCCACCTGCTGCTGCTGGCGGGGACTGCGCTCATCCTGTTGATGGCGGCGAACACCAGCTACGCGGACTTTCCGCGCTTAGCCGCGCTGCAGGCGGGTGATGGCTTTTTGCCCCGTCAGCTGACCTTCCGCGGTGGCCGTCTGGTGTTCTCTTGGGGGATCGTCGCGCTCTCGTTCTTCGCCATCATCCTCGTGATCATCGCCGATGCGCGAACGACGGCGCTGATTCCGTTGTATGCGGTCGGCGTGTTCTTGAGTTTCACGCTGTCGCAAGCGGGTATGGTGATCCACCTGCGCCGCGTCGGCAAACTCAAGCCGGGTGAAGTGGTGCAGGGCCTAGAAGCGCCCATGCACTACGATCCGCGCTGGCGGCTGAAGATGACCATCAGCGCGATTGGTGCGATCTGCACGGGCATCGTCATGTTGGTATTTGCCATTACCAAGTTCGCAACCGGCGCGTGGTTCGTCGTCATCATCATCCCGACGCTCGTCCTAATCTTCTTCCGCATTCACCGGCACTATAAGGACGTCGCCAAGGCCTTGAGCTGGGAAATCAGCGCGAAACCGGACACGATGAAGCGCAATGTGCAGACCCTCATCCTCGTGGACGATGTGCATGCCGAAACGGTGCGCATGGTCAATGTGGCAAAGGCGCTCAGCGAAGACTGGCACGCTGTTCACATCGGCGTGAAGCCGGAGAAGACGGCGCTCGTGCAAGAGAAATGGCAGAAGCGCATCGGCGAAGGTCGCCTGCATGTGATTGACTCGCCGTACCGCTTGCTGGCCGAGCCGCTGCGCGAATATATCCTGAGCCTGCAGGCACGCGACCCGGAATGCTATATTCACGTCATCATGGGGCATCTGGTGATGGATACGTACTGGGAACAGGCGCTGCACCAGAACACGGCGGTGATCTTCAACTTAGCGCTGGCCGGTTTGGAGCGGGTGGTGGTCACCACCGTACCTTATCAAATTCATCATCATACCGATGAAGGGGGCCACGATATGCTGGTCGGGGAAGAGGAAGAGCGCGCGGCCACTTCACGTCCGGCGCAGTAACAGCAGTGAACCAGAGGGGACAGTCTGTCCCCTCTTTAATTATCCTCGTGGCGCGGCAGGGTCACATAGAAGGTGGACCCTTCGCCGAGAAAGCTTTCCAGCCCGATCTGACCGTGGTGGGCTTCCACCAGTTTTTGCACAATCGTCAGCCCCAACCCTGTTCCCTCGATACTCTCGTTTTCCGGGCGGCGAACGCGGTAGAAGCGGTCGAAGATGCGCGCCTGATCTTCCGGGCTGATCCCAACCCCACTGTCTTTGACCTTGATGCGCACGGCATTTTTGAGCGATTCCGCGGAAATGTGGATTGTGCCTTCCGGCGGCGTGTATTTGATCGCGTTACTGACGAGATTGTTGAAGACCTGAAGCAGGCGATTCGGGTCACCGCTCACATAGGGTAAATCCGGCGCGACATCGACTTCCACGCGCATCGCTTTGGCGTCGGCCAACCGCTTGGTGCCTTCCAGACAGTCGGTGATGAGCGAGGCGATGGGGACAGGTTGCATGTTGATCTCCACACCCGCATCGATCTTGGCGAGATCCAGTAGGTCATCGATCAACTGGCGCATGTTGTGGATCGAGCGCACGATCATGCGCACATAGCCTTCACCGCGCGTGTCCAGCTTCTGACTCATCTGAATGAGATCGAGATAGCCATTCATCACGCTGAGCGGCTGCTTGAGGTCATGTGACACCGTGGCGACGAGGTCGCGCTTCAACTGGTCGGTTTTGCGCAGCGGTGTGATGTCGTTCATCACGATGATCCAGCCGATGTCCGGGCGCGGCGAGAAATCGACATAATACGTATTACCGTTGGGCAGCACGATTTCGACGAGCGCCTTGTTCTTGAGGCCGGTGGTTGCGCGGAGCACTTCGACAAAGTCGTGATCATCGACGACTTCGCTCAGGAAGCGACCTTCATAGTCCGGTTCCGGTGACAACCGGAAAGCGGCGATGGCCGCCTGATTGATGAGGATGATCCGCTCGTCTTCGCTGACAACAATGACGCCGTCGGCGACTTCGGCGAGAATGTGCGAGAGCTTTTCACGCTCGCGGACGGTCTCGGTGAAGAGGCGGGCGTTATCAATCGCCACGCCGGCGCGCGCCGCCAGCTTTTCGACAAAATTAATGTGGTCTTCGGTGAAGGCGTTGATCTGACGGCTTTCAATCGAAATGACCGCGATCACGCGATCTTCGCGGGTGACTGGGACGGACATGTGCGAGCGAATGGAATTCGAAAGTTCGAGATAGTCTTTGTCCGTCATCACATCAGGCACGAGCTCGGCGAAGGCCGAGAGCGCCACACGATGCGCGATACCGCCCGATGAGACGGAGCGCAGCATTGCCATGTCTTCCGGAGTCGATTCGTAGCCGAGATCCACGACAAACTTGAGCTCATCATCGTTTTGGTTGTACAGCGACAGTGAACCGGCGTTGGCATTGGTATAGCGCATCGCCCAGTCGAGCGTCATGTCGAAGACCTGCGGCAGGTCAATCGTATCGCTCAGCTCGCGGTCGATCTGATTGAAGATACTGAGTTCAAACATGCGCGTATCGAGCGACTTGACCGTCTCGCTGTGCTGCCGGGCATTGCGCAGCAAAATGGCGAGGCCGGGGGCGATGGCATTGAGCAGTGCCTGCGTTTCGGCGGGCACGGGCTGGAGCGAACCCGGGTTTTCGAGCAGCAGCACGCCGATGAACTTGGACTCGCTGTGCAGGGGCAAGCCGACGAACGCATCGGTCTTCGCCAGTATAAAGTACTCTCCGGTGGTCGCCGTGTAAAGATTACCGGCTTTCCACGCTGTTACTGCCGGATACTCGGCATACAGCGAGACGCCTTCGCTGCGGCTCAGCGACAGAATACCTTCTTCTTCGTTGACTAGTAAGACCTCGACGCGTTCACAGTTCGTGAGACCACGCGTCTCCTGAACAATGGCGGCGATCAGTCGGGGTAGGTCGAGAATCGTTCCCAGACGAAGAATGACATCATGCGCGATTCGTAAGAAAGCTTCCTGCGGTGGGGCAACCATATTTAGTCTAGACCCATGTATTCGATTCACAGTGTCATTATAACGCGCTTCTGAATTGTCGATTGTTGTAAAAACGTGTAAGATCGCGCTAGAACTCTGGGAGGGGCGACGATGTTGAAAGGTTTTGGCGCTCGCTTCAAAAAAGCGCGTGCAGATAACAATGAACAGCCTGAGCCAAAGCCGATGGACTTTGGTGAATCGTACCGCATTCGGGGCAAGATGATCGGCGTACTGCTGCGCGATGCGCGGGAGAAGGCTGGCCGAGGTTTGGACGATTGCGCGCGCCTGCTGCGAACCACTCCCGATGTGATCGAAGCGTGGGAATTCGGCGATGCGTCCCCATCCTTACCGCAGTTGGAACTGCTCGCCTACTATCTCGATGTTCCGGTGAGCCACTTCTGGGGCATGGATACCTTGCAGGCGGATGCGGATGAAAAGACCAGCGCGCAGGAAGAATATATCGCGCTGCGCACCCGCATGATCGGCGCGCTGCTGCGCTTGGCGCGTGAAGAACGCGGGATGACGCTGGAACAGATGGCCGACGAGAGCGGCTTGCCCGTGGACCGCATCAACGCTTATGAACTGGGCGAGATGCCGCTGCCCATGCACGAGCTGACCGTGCTCTCGAACTGTGTTCGGAAGAACATCCCCTTCTTTTTGGAAAGCCAGAGTCATTTGGGCGAATGGTTAGCGCTGCGCGAAGAGTGGCAGCACTTCACCAAGCTCCCTGACGACATTCGCAAGTTCGCCGCGAATCCGATCAACCTTGGGTTCATCGAAATCGCGATCATGTTTAGCACGATGCCTGCCGACAAGCTCCGCAAGGTGGGCGAGAGCGTCCTGAATATTTCGATGTAGAGGATAGAATGAGCAGCGCAAAACAACTTCAAGAACAAGGCGTCAAACTGTTCCAGCAGAAAGAATATGAAGCGGCGCTCAAGCAGTTCCATCAGGCGCAGGAAGCCTATACGGCTGAAGGGCAAGCAGATCTTGCCGCTGAAATGGGCGTCAACATTGGTTTAGTGCACCATGCTCTCGGTGCATACCAACCGGCGCTCGACTCGATGCAGGAAAGCCTGCGCATGTTCCAGAATCAGAGTGACGCCAAGCGCGCCGCCATGGTGCTCGGCAATATGGGCAAGGTTTACCGGGCGTTGGGCGACAAGGAACAAGCGTATACCTGCTATCGTCAAGCTGCTGATGTGTTCGAGGAACTTGGCGAGAAGCAGATGTACGCTGACACGCTCATGGCGATGGGCGACCTGCAGGTGCGCGACGGTAAGCTGATGCAGGGCGCGTCCACCTATGAAGTGGGTCTGGAGCAGATTGATAACCTCACCCCGTCACAGCGGGTGCTCAAGGGTTTGATCGGCATTCGCAATCGCCTGACCGGGGGCGGCAGCTCGTAACTCATGCCAGCCTCCCAACGGGGACGAACGCAGACATTGATCCTGCTGTTCGTCCTCAGCGCCAGCCTGTATCTGACCACCTACAGCGCGCACGTCGAAAGCGGCGATGCGCGCCGTCTTTTGGATACGGTGAGCAGTGTCGTCGACTATGGCGACTACCTGCTCGACCTCTCCGCGTGGCAGTTCCCGCCCGAAAACTTTGACGCGGCGCATCGGCTGCCCCTGCAAAGCGGCAATGTCGAACCGCTGCAGGTGTTGGCGGCGGCCCCCCTGTACGCGCTCGCTAAACTGACTCCGCTCGGGTTGGTGCACACCGTCTATTTGCTCAATGTGATCATCGGCGCGCTGGCTGTGTGCGTGCTCTATAGTTACGCACGGACGCTCGGCTACCGTGAACGCACGTCGATTTTGGCCGCGGTCGTATTCGCCGCGTGCACCGTGCTGTGGGTCTACAGCAAGACGTTTTTCCGCGAACCGCTCATGCTGCTGCTGCTGCTTACCAGCGCTTACCTCATCGAACGATTGCGCCTCCGCAGCTATCGCTCGCTGCCGCTGGCCGCGGCGCTCTTCCTCGCGCTCATGGGCCTCGTTCTGACCAAAGCCTCGGCGGTGCTCGCGGTGCCCGCACTCCTGATTCTGGCGCTGCCGCCGCTCCACGGCGTGCCCTGGCGGCGGTTGCTGGTCGCTGGCGGTGTCACTCTGGCGCTGCTCACGGTGATCTTCACAGCGCTGACGTTGTTCGGAGAAGTCCTCGGCGCGGGCAGCCGCTTCAATCTGCTGCGGATATTGGGTGAAGGGACGCCGCGTTACTTTCTGACCGCCCTGCATACATATCTGCTTAGTCCCGGCGGCAGTGTGTGGGGCACATCGCCCGTTGTGCTGCTCGCGCTGCCGGGAATGATGGTGCTGCTGCGCCGAGGGCAGGTGCGCTACCCCGTGGCAATCAGCGGCCTACTGCTGAGTTTCGCGCTGGCCTATGCGTGGTTGAACGGCGTGCATTGGTTCGGCGGGCTGTCGTTTCCACCCCGCTTCCTCATTCAAGTGATCCCGTTTCTGCTCATTGGCGCGCTGCCCATTCTCGAGCAACTTGCCGAAGGGCGATCCGTATGGTGGTGGGTCGCCGCGCCGCTCATGCTCTACGGCCTGTGGATTCAGATCACGGGCGCGTCGCTGCGGTTGGATGCTTATGTCGACCTCCTGCCTCCCGAGGCGGATCGGCTGATCGAGTGGGGCGGGGGCCTGAATGTCGTGCAGTATCTGCGCCCGGTCATGATTCCGCAGTTGTGGGGCGTCTATCCGGCGGACATTGCGTGGACGCAGATTGAACGTCCTATCTATGTGGGGCTGTTCGCGCTCATGGTGATCGGGGCGGGCTTCTTTATCTGGCGCCGGAGTCGCGGTTGGCCGGTGCTGCCGGCGGCCTTCGTCGTCGTGCTGGGAGTTGGGTTGGTCGATCTCTATGGCGCAGATGCCCGCTACCGGGCCTTCGATCAATCGCTGGTCGCGGCCTTGCCCCTGTTGGAGACCGAAACTGATCCCGGCGACGTGATCCTCTTGAGCAGCCCGCGCTACGAGACGTTTTTTGTGAATGCCGGGAAGCTGTGGAACGCCGGACGGGTGATCGGCTTACCCCTGCAACCCGGCGAGCGTCCCAGCGAGGAGCAGCCCGCGCAGATCGTCGCCGATAACCCCGCCGCGCTGCTGACGAGCCAGACTATTCGCCTGCTGCACAACCTCGCGCTGACGCATGACCGCCTATGGCTGCTCGAAGATGGCAGTCCGGATATCTGGTGGAGCGCGCGTCCGGTGGAGCGCTTTCTGTCCGCCCACTACTATCCTGTGCAATACTGGCGGCTCGGCGATTTCACGTGGCTGGTCGAATACAGCACGGTGAGCGCGCCCGATCAGTATGCCTATCGTGCTCCTGAAGCTACGACCGAGTTGGTCTTCGGTGAAACGCTGCATCTGCGCGCGTACGAACTGCCCGCGGGTGACACGTATACGCCGGGGTCAGTACTGCCCATTTCCCTGTACTGGCAAACCGATGTGCCGATCACAGGTAATTACACGGTCGCCTTCTTCGTCAGAGATGTGAATGGAGCGCCGATTGCGCAGTTGGATCTCGCGCCGGGGGGCGGCTTTAGGCCGACCAGTACGTGGATCCCTGACGCACCTGTGTGGGATAACCGCGCCGTCGAACTGCCCGCCGATTTGCCCGCAGGCGAGTATCAGTTGTGGGTCAAGGTCTACGAGTTTACCGATGCCGCGCATGACCTGCCGGTAACCAGCGGCGAAGCTCTGGACGGCGTGATCGGCGTTCTACCCGTTCGCATTCAAGTGAGGTGATATGGTAACGCAAGCGCAGGAACGACAGCTTCTGGAGTCCGCGAAGGTGATCGCCGTGGTTGGCTATTCGAATGATCCGACCCGTACCAGCTATCAGATCGGGAAGTTCCTCAAGCAGGTGGGCTACACGGTCTACCCGGTCAATCCGACTGTCAGTGAAATCGACGGCGAGAAGGTGTATGCGACACTGGCCGATGTGCCCGAACCCATCGACATTGTAGACGTGTTTCGCCGCTCAGAGTATCTCGCTGGGGTGGTGGACGAGGCGATTGCCGTCCAGGCCAAGGCGGTGTGGGCACAGCTTGGTGTCTTCGATAATGACGCTGCCGCCAAAGCCGAAGCTGCGGGTCTCACGATGGTCATGGATACCTGCATCAAGGTGAGCTACAACCAGTTGATGCGTTAGTGTCCACCCGAGGTCAGGACGCAGAAACTCGCGTCCTGACCCTTCTGCTCATTACCGCGTTTGCACCAGGGCGAGCTTCGCTTCATGCGACATGAACGGATCGCGCAGAATGCTGTCTTTGTAGTCCACACTGATCGTGAGGATGTAGAGCGCGAAGATCACTGCGCCGAGGGTGGCGACCACGCGCGCCCGCGGCTGCCACCGCACCGGCAGCCGCGCATAGGCCTCGCTCAACCATACCCCGACCAGCGCGCACAGCGGCGGCAGAAACAGCAGCAGAAAGCGCGGGTCATACGAGACGAACAGCCACCATGCCGCGAAGAACGGCAGCGTCCACATCAGAATCAAAAGGTGTTCGGGGGCGTTCAGCCGCCGCCGGATGACTTCAGCGGCGGACAAGGCCACGCTGATCAGGATGAGCCAGCCCGTCAGCGCAAAGTTCTCGGGCCGGGTGACGAATACCAGCAGACTGTCCAGCGTATGCCGCGCCTGATCCGTCCATGCGGTGTTGGGGATGACGAAGCCCGCGCCGATCTGATTGCGCAGGTACCACCCCCCTGCGACTGCCACACAGGCGATGAGACTCAGCAGGGCATGCCGCCAGCGGATGCGCCGCCGCAGTAAACACCAGCCAAGCCATAGCGTCAGCACTGGTACGGCGATGAGCAGCCCCGCATTCTTTGTCCATGCCGCCAAGCCGATCAAGACTCCACCTAGAATCGCATCCCGAGCGCGCGGTTCGTCCCATAAGCGCAGCGCGAAGATGGCCGCCAGCGTGTAGTAGAAGGCCATCGGCAGGTCGACGTAACCGGACGATGCCCACCGCGCAAAGGTCGGCGTCAGTGCGAGGATGATTGCGCCGAGCCACCCGGCACGCGCACCACCGAGGCGCTGGGCGAGCAGATAAGTCGCGGGCAGGCAGCCGAGCGCGAGCAGGGCGGGCACGAGGCGCGCGAGATAGTCGTTCTCCCAACCCGAAGCAAGATACGCAAAGGTGTAGACCAGCGGCAGGTGTGGCGCATAGGTGAGATACAGGCTCTCTGCACCGATCAGCGGGATCAGGCTGCGCAATTCGTACATCTGCTGTGCCTGCGGCTTGTAAATGCCAAGCGTGTCATCACGGTAGAACGGGAAATAGAGCGCATTGAACAGAACTGCCGTGCTGACGAGGGTCAGCAGGAGGAGCGTGAGCCGCGCCTGTGGCGGTACAGCCAGCGACCATGACTTCGGCTGGCGCAGCCACCAGAGTGTGCCCGGCAGCATGAGTGCGAAATACGGCGCAGCGATGTTCAGGACGCTGAAGCGCAAGCCGATCAACGACTCCGCGAACATCAGCAGTGAGAGGATGCCCGGTGCCAGCCCCAGCGCCAGCAGCAGCTTGAGTAAACGCTCTGGTTCGTCACGTAAAATCCATGTCGCCGTGGGGTATGCGGCTGCAAGCAGCAGCCCGAACAGCAGCCAAGCGCTCAGCGTCTGCATGTTAGCCGAGCTTGACCGCGGTGGGCAGCGGTTGCCCCGTGACTCCGGCGATCAGGTTTTCGGCAGCCATCAGCGCCATTTTGTCGCGCGTTTTGACGGTCGCACTGCCAATGTGCGGTACGATCAGGCAGTTGGGCAGCGTAAGCAGCGGATCGTCCAGCGGAATCGGTTCGGGTTCGGTGACGTCGAGCGCCGCCGCCGCGATCACGTTGTCGCGCAGGGCTGCATAAAGTGCGTGCGGATCGACGGTGCCTCCGCGCGTCGTGTTGATGAGGATAGCCGTCTGCTTCATCTCCGCCAGCGTCTCACGGTTGATCAGATGGCGCGTGTCCGGCGTCAACGGTGTGTGCAGCGAGACGAAATCGGACTCGTGCAGAAGCGTGGGTAGATCGACTCGGGTTGCGCCGTGGGCACGGGCTTCTTCGTCGGTCAGGTGCCGACTGTAAGCGAGAATGTTCATGTCGAAGCCGCGCGCGCGTTGGGCGACGGCTTTCCCGATGCGCCCGAGGCCGATGATCCCGAGCGTCGCTCCGTTCAGGTCCGCGCCGAGCAGATGCCGGGGCTGCCACGTCGTCCACTGCCCGTCACGGATGTACTGTACGCCTTCGGACAGCCGTCGGGCCGCGGCCAGCAGCAGCGCAAAGGCGAGATCGGCAGTGGCAGCGGTCAGCACGCCGGGCGTATTGCCCACCGGAATTCCGCGCGCGTGCGCCGCGCGCACGTCGATATTATCGTAGCCCACGGCCATCTGGCTGATCACTTTGAGATTGGCGCCTGCCGCTGCAATCAACCCCTCGTCGATACGCTCGGTCAGCGTGCACAGGACGCCATCGACGCCGCGTACGCGTTCTAGAAGCTGGTCATACGGGGCTGGATCCTCGTGCTCCCATAGATCGAGATCGCAGACCTCACGTACGCGGGCGAGCCCGATTTCGGGGATCTGCCGGGTGACGAAGACTTTGGGTTTCATAGTGACTTCCCTTTCATAGCGACCGGGAGTTTACCACAGAACGACACTGGTTTGTCGCCGGGTTTGGCGTAGAATCATAGGCCTATTTGATTGGCCTCGGACCTTGCCCTGACTATGAAACTGCGTCTGACGTGGCTCTTTACACTTCCAGTGCTGCTGCTGCTCTTCTTCAATCTGCTGCACCTGACCTCACGGATGTATCTCTACTCCGACGAGTACCTCGTCTATTTCCAGACCCGGTTTGATCTGCAGTCTACGATCTTGTATCAGGCGACCCAGGATGTGCATCCGCCGCTCTGGTTCAGCCTGTTCGATATCTGGCGCAGTCTGGTCGGCGACAGCGAGTTTGCGGGACGCATGTTGTCACTGCTGCTCAGTATGCTGACGCTGGCGCTGACCTACCGTCTCGGTCGCGATTGGTTTGGGCGGGTGAGTGTCGGACTGGCCGCCGCAATCTTCCTTGGCCTCAATTCGTATTTTGCGAATTTCGCATTGGAGATCCGCCCCTATGCCGCGACGATGCTGCTCGCCAGCGTGTCGATGTGGCTGTTCTGGCGCTGGCTGCGCAAGCCAACGTGGCGTGCCGCCAGCGCTTACGGTGTGGGTGTAGCGCTCATGTTTTACGTGCACTATTTTCTGGCCTTTGTGGTCGCCGCGCAGGGCATCTACTTCCTGCTGTTTACCCCCAAGTCGCGGCAGATTTGGAAGCAGTTGGTCGGCGCGGCAGGTGTCGGATTGCTGGTTTGGCTGCCGTGGCTGCCGAGTTTTATCAATCAAGTGCTGCTGCTGCGCTCACTGTCCGCGCAGTCGGGGAATGCTTACGGGAGCGGCTTAGGCACTCCTGCCACGACGCAGGCGACCAATCTTGCGACCATCGAGCGCTTAACTGTGTTGAGCACGAACGGTCAGGTAGTGCTCTATGCGGCGCTGCTTATGCTCGGGATCGTGTATTTGTGGCGGCGGCCAGCGTACCGCCTGACATTATTCTGGGCGTTGGGGACGCCCACTGTGGCTTTAGTCGTCAATCTGGTGGCGGCAGTCTACACCCCCCGTTACGTTGCGTACCTCAGTGTAGGCCTGGCGTTGGCCGGTGGCGCGGCAATCCTCGCGCTGCCGCGCATCCGGCGCATTCCCCTGTCCGGGGCGCTGCTGCTTGGTTGCAGCCTGCTCCTGTTGGCTGCTCAACCTGAGCATATATCGAATAATGTCGCATACCGCGATATTTTTCGGTCAATGAGTATCCGTGACGGCGATGCGGTTTACCTGGATCATGCTGGTGAAGGCGATTTGCCGTTTCTACGCTGGCAAATGGATCAGTATCTCAAGTCCGGCTATACCGTGGTAGCCGATCACAATCTGACCGCTGTGCAATCCCTGCGCCGCCTCTGGTATATCACAGGCGATTGGTTTAACGCGGAAGTAGAAGCGACTTTCGCCCAACTTGAAGCGACCCATCCGGTTCAGCAGGTGCTCGGACAATGTGACCGGACGTGGTGTTACTTAGCGCAATTGATGGAAGCCCCGCCGCTGAGTGAGCCGATAGCGTTTGGTGAGCAAATGCAGTTCTGGGGCGCGGATCTTGATCGACTGACCGATACCACACTGAACCTACGTTTGTGGTGGCGCGTCGACCAAACCCCAGATCGCGATTACTCGATTGCCGTGCATTTGCTCAATCCTGCCGGGGAGCTGATTGCGCAAAGCGACGGACCCATTCAACATTACGGCACAGAGATTCTTCAGACTTCGTCACTCCAACCGGGGCGAATCTACATAGATCATAGACAATTGTCGCTGCCTACTGATCGATTGGACGGTGGTTATTCGCTGCGCTTAGTTGTATACCAGTGGTGGGATGGTGTTCGGCTAGCTGTCGACGGCGCAGATAGCTATGTGATTAACACCATCACACTCCAATAGACCGGATTGGTACTAAGTAATCTGACGGTGTGGGCTAACATTGGAACGTGCTACCAGCAGAGGAATTTATGACATCTGAATTTGTCGCGCGTGAGAGCTTTCACACAGACCATTCGAGTCCACTTCGCTTCATCCTGTCCCATATTCGTCGGCATCCGATCTTTGCCGTCACGATGGTGCTCGGAGCGTTTTCAAATGCGGCCTTAGCCGCGGCCATTCCCTACTACATTGGGGTCGGCTTCAATGCCCTGACGGAAGGCCGCGGCCTCGACGCATTGGGTGCGGCGGCCGTTTCGGTCTTCGTGTCGCAGTTTTTCCGCGCTACGCTGCAGCTCATGCGCAACTTTTCCGCCGAGATTTTCGCGCAGCGCATTGAACGCGATGTGCGCGATGAACTGTACGCCAGCCTCCTTGGCAAGAGCATGACCTTCCACGACATGCAGCCTGTCGGGGAGATCATGGCGCGCGTGACCAACGACGTGCGCGAACTCAACCTGATGATGAACCCCGGCATGAATCTGCTGATCGGCTCGGGCTTTTTCGTGATCGCGCCGCTCATCGCCGCGCCGCGCATGCATCCCGACCTGATTCTCGCGCCGCTGCTGTTTCTCATCGCTTACGTAACCTCGCAGGTCTTCTATCTGCGCAGCCTCGCCCCGGTGACGCAGCGCGTGCGCGCCTCGTTCGGCGAAATGAACGCGCGCGTCGCGGAATCGCTGGAAGGGCTGCAGGTTGTCAAGGGGACGGCGCAGGAAGCGCGCGAGGCCGCCGAGTTCGGTGAACTGTCCGATAAGGTACGGACGCATCTGGTAGCGCAGGGCGATATCGAAGCGCGCTACCTGCCCATGCTGCTGCTGGGTCTGGTGATCGCTGTCGGTTTTATGCATTCCGTCAGCCTGTTTCAGCAGGGACTGATTGATATCGGGACGGTGGTCGCCTACAACGGGCAATTGATGCTGTACGGCTTCCCGGTCTTCTCGTCGTTGGGGTCATTCTCGCAGGTGTCGTCGGGCTATGCGAGCGCCAAGCGCATCCTCGACATCATCAACACCGAAACCGAGCTGGATCAGAACACGGCTGGTTATGCAGGTGACAGCAAAGGCGCGATCAAGTTTGAGGGCGTCGACTTCCGTTACCTGACCGACGACAACGAAATTCTGCACGAGATCAGTTTTGAAGTGCAGCCGGGGCAGACGGTCGCCATCGTCGGGCAGACGGGGGCGGGCAAGACGACGCTCACCAAGCTCATCAACCGCACGTACGATGTGAACAAAGGTCGTGTGCTGATCGACGGTGTCGATGTGCGCGATTGGAATATGGCGCGGCTGCGCTCGCAAATTAGTGTGATTGAGCAGGATATCTTCCTGTTTGGGCGCTCGATTGCCGACAACATCCGCTTTGGCAAGCCGGAAGCTACGCTCGAAGAGGTCATTGAGGCCGCGCAGAAAGCGCAGGCGCACGAGTTCATCACCAGTTTCGCCGAAGGCTATAACACGGTTGTGGGGCAGCGCGGGGTGACGCTCTCGGGCGGCCAACGGCAGCGCATCGCGATTGCGCGCGCTTTTGTCACCGACCCGCCAATCCTCATCCTCGACGACAGCACGAGTGCAATTGACAGTGCGACCGAAGACAAAATCCAGAAGGCGATCTGGTCGGCGGCGAAGGGACGCACCACGCTGCTGATCACGCACCGTCTCTCACAAATTCGCTGGGCGGATCATATTGTGGTACTGCGGAAAGGCCGAGTGGTCGCACAAGGAACGCACGATCAACTGCTGGCGAGCTCTGAGGCGTATCGCCGCATTTTCGCCCGGTACGAAGCGCCAGAGCGCGCGCCGCACGGAGGAGACTAACCGATGGGTATTTTTGGCGGCCTACAGGCCGAACAATACGACCGCCAGTATGATGACGGGTATCTGCTGCGGCGCTTAGGCGATTATCTGGCGAAGCACCGCCGCCGTGTGCTCATTATCGCGTCGATGGTCATTCTGTACGCGGTGCTTGGCTCGGTGATTCCGGTCGTAATTTCGGCGGGCGTCGATGCGTTGAGCACGAGCGCGCCGGAGTCGACGTTGTGGATCATCATTGGGGCGCTGTTCGCCGTTGGCATCATCGACTACGGTATCTACTGGGTGCGCCGCCGCATGACCGCGCGAGTAGTCGCGGAAGTGGTGAGCGATCTGCGGAAGGCGGCGTTTGCTGCGGCGATTGAGCGCGATCTGTCGTTCTATGACGAGAACAAATCGGGCAAGATCGTCAGCCGCATCACCAGCGACACGCAGGAATTAAACAATGTACTGGTCATCGGCACCGATTTGATCAGTCAGGTGCTCGACTTTTTGCTGCTGTTCGTCGTGCTGCTCACCCGAGAATGGCGTTTGACGCTGATCCTCGCGGGCGCCATGCCCATCGTGTTCGGCCTGACGATTCTGCTGCGCCATTTCGCGCGCATCGTCACCCGGCAGGGCACACGCGCCATGGCCGCGGTCAACGACAACATTCAGGAGAGCGTGAGCGGCATCAGCGTAGCCAAGAACTACCGCCAGGAAGCGGGCATTTACCGCGACTTCACGCGGGTCAACACGCAGTCGTATAACATCAACATCCGGCGCGGTTTCGTGCTGGCGACCGTCTTCCCTACGCTGAACGCTGTCTCTGGCATCATCATCGGCATGCTGTTGTACATCGGCGGGACCTATGTGATTGCCGGGGTGATCGGCGCGGGCGCGTGGTATCTGTTCATCCAAGGCGTAGACCGCTTCTGGTTTCCGGTAATTAACCTGTCCGGCTTCTGGAGCCAACTGCAAGCGGGTCTGAGCGCGATTGAGCGGATTTTCGCGCTGGTGGATGCGGAAAATACCATCAAGCAGACCGCCAATCGCCCGCACCCGAGACCATGCACGGCGAGATCGAATTTAAGGACGTGATCTTCGAGTACAGCAACGGCGAGCGCGTGCTCGATCACTTCAGCTTGCATATTCAGCCCGGCGAGAGCATCGCTTTTGTCGGGCATACCGGCGCGGGCAAAAGCACGATTGCCAAGGCCGTCGCCCGCTTCTACGAGTTTCAGGGCGGACAAGTGCTGATCGACGGGCAGGATATTCGCAGCTTCAATTTGCAGTCCTACCGCAGCAAGCTCGGCATTGTGCCGCAGCAGCCCTTCCTGTTCAGCGGCACGATCCGCGAGAACATCCGCTATGCGCGGCCTAGTGCGACGGATGCCGAGATCGAAGAGATCGCGAACAGTGTCGGTCACGGCGAATGGCTGGAAACGCTGCCGGAGGGCCTAGACAGCGATGTGGGCGAACGCGGCGCGCGGTTGAGCATGGGGCAGCGGCAGTTGGTCAGCTTGCTGCGCGTGCTGGTGCAGAAGCCCGCCATCTTCATCCTTGACGAAGCGACGGCCAGCATCGACCCGTTCACCGAAACGCAGATTCAAGAGGCGCTCGACCTCATCCTCAAGCGCTCCACGTCGATTCTGATTGCGCATCGTTTAAGCACGGTGCGCAGTGCCGACCGCATCATTGTGCTCAAGAACGGTGGCATCATCGAGCAGGGCAATCACGAGCAGTTGATGAGGGGACACGGGCATTACGCCGAGCTCTACAACACCTACTTCCGCCATCAATCGCTCGACTATGTGGAGAACGCCCGCAAGTATGCGGAAACTCAGGAAATGGAAAGGGCGGGGTCGGTCTAGATGGCACATCACGAACTTAAGCCCGAACGCTCGACGCTGCATGGGCATTTCTCACGGGATTTGCCGCCGGTGTTGACGATCGATTCCGGCGATACCGTCCAGTTTCAGTGTCTGAGTCCGGTTGGCGCTTGGAACCCTTCACCAGTCCCGATGTCCGGCCACGCGCCTTTGCGGAACGCCGTGACGGGGAACTTGACTCCGGTCACGCGCTGACGGGTCCGGCTCCATTCGTGGGGCGCGACCCGGGGATGACGCTCGCTGTCGTGTGACCGATTGGAGGTCGGAGGTTGGGGGACAACCTTTGCGGGCGGTTGGGACTGCGAGTGGAATCGGCGGTTGAAAGCGACCACGGAAGGCACAGTGCACGTGTGGACGCTGGATCGCGTGGCGCAAACCGCCCGCAATCAGTTTGGACATACGGTGAGCCTCCGTCCGTTTATGGGTGTGTATGGCATGCCGCCCGCTGAACCCGGTGTGCATTCGACGGTGCCACCGCGCCGCACGGGCGGCAACATCGATTGCAAAGAATTGATCGTCGGGAGCACACTTTACCTGCCGATTGAAGTCGAAGGTGGGTTGTTCAGTACGGGCGATGGTCACGCGGTGCAGGGGGACGGCGAAATCTCGGTCACGGCGATTGAATGCCCGGTCGACCGGGTGGATCTCACATTCGATTTGCTGGATGACATGCCGCTGACGATGCCCGTCGCCCAGACCCCCGTCGGGTGGCTGGCGCTCGGCTTTGACAAAGATCTGGATGAAGCGGCAGCGCTGGCGGTCGAAGGCATGCTCGGCGTGATGAAGCGCATGTATGGGCTGGAACGGATGGATGCGCTGGCGCTGGCGAGTCTCGTTGTTGATTTGCGCGTGACGCAGATGGTCAACGAGGTGCGCGGCGTGCATGCGGTGCTGCCGCATGGAGCGATCAAGTGATTACCAGCATATGATGATCAAGGCCGATCGCAGCACGCCCGTGGGATACAGTAGGGGATGCACGCTGGCATCCTTGTTGCCACGGAAAGGGAGACAGCACTTCCACCTATTCCAGCCAGTCGACCGCCAGCGCGACCGCTTCCGCGCCGCCGAGGCACAGCGCGGCCAGCCCGCGTTTGAGGCCGCGGTCCTGCAGCGCGTGGATCAGCGTGATGAGCACGCGCGCGCCGCTCGCACCGAGCGGGTGACCGAGCGCAATCGCGCCGCCGTTGACGTTAATCTTCTCCAGCGGGAACTCGTAGCCGTCGCGCTTCAAACCCTTGATGTCGGCCAGCACCTGCGCGGCAAATGCCTCATTGACCTCGACCAGATCGACATCTTCCGCTGACCAGCCCGCTTTTTGCAGCGCAATCGGAATCGCCTTGACGGGCGCGTAGAAGATCCACGCGGGTTCGACGGCAGCGTGGCCGTAGCCGACGATGCGCGCCACTGGCTGATGCCCGTGCTTTTCGGCATAATCGCGGCTGGCGACAACCAGCGCTGCGGCGCCGTCGTTCATCCCCGGCGCGTTGCCCGCGGTGACCTTGCCATCCTGCTCAAAGGCGGGGGCGAGTTTCGCCAGCACTTCGACGGTCGTATCCGGGCGAATCGATTCGTCGCGGTCGATGACGATGTCGCCCTTCTTATTCTTGATGGTGATCGGCGCGATCTCCGTCTTAAACTTGCCCGCCTCGGTCGCTGCCGCTGCTTTCGCATGGCTGCTGTAAGCCAACTGATCCATTTCGGTGCGGCTGATCTCCAACTGTCGCCCGATGAATTCGGCGGCGTTTCCCATCCCCCAATCGCACAGCGAACACCACAGACCATCGCTTTGCAGCGAGTCGCGCAGCTGGACGTGGCCGTACTTGGTGCCCATGCGATGCGTATCGTCGAGGAAGGGGGCGCGGCTCATGCTTTCGGTGCCACCCGCGATGTACAGGTCGCCGTCGTCCGCGCGGATCATGCTGGAGGCCAGCATGACGGCTTTCAGACCGCTGCCACACACTTTGTTGATCGCCACGCCGCCGACATTTTCGGGCAAACCCGCGCCGATGCTCACCTGACGCGGGAGCGCCTGTCCAACGCCCGCGCTCACGACGTTGCCGAGAATCAGCTCGTGGATATCTTCGCTGTTCACGCCGCTGCGCTCAACCGCCGCGCGCACGGCGATTTTGCCGAGTTCGGCGGCGCTCAAGCCGGACAGCCCGCCGAGGAATTTGCCAATGGGGGTACGCGCGCTCCCGAGAATGACTGCGTCCCGACTGCTCTTGCCGTTGTTCATAATGTCTCTTCTGCTCCGTACAATTCTGTCCAGACCGCCTTGAGTTCGCGGTACATGTTATCGAGAGTATCCGGGATGACCCGGGTGCTGCTGACCACCGTCATGAAGTTGGAGTCGCCGGCCCAACGCGGCACGATATGGAAGTGGAAGTGTTCGGCGATACCCGCACCCGCGGCTTGCCCGAGGTTCGCGCCCATGTTGAAGGCGGCCGCGCCGTACAACTTGCGCAGCGCGCCGAGGGTTTTGTTGGCGGTGACCATCAGGTCGGTCAGCGCTGTGACCGGCATCGCTTCGGATGAGGCGATGTGCTCGTAGGGAACGACCATCACATGACCATTATTGTAGGGGTAGAGGTTGAGGGTGACGTACACATACTGAGACCGGGCAATGATCTGCGTTTCGCCGTCAGTGTGGGGCAGTTGACAGAAGACGCAGCCCTCCAGCGGCTTTTTCTCACCGCGGATGTACGCCATACGCCACGGGGTATACAAATGATCCATGAAGTCCCTATTTTCCAAATAAGCGTGCCAGATAACTCTTTATAGATGTTATCATGCCACGATCAGGAATGCGTTGGAAGTGATTTTACGAAAAACTACCTGCTTTGGTAGGTATGGTCTGCAAAACGCGGTAGAGTCGGTGGGCAGCGCGGCTCTGACGAAAGACGATCTCATGGCTCTCCAACCTATGCTTATTCCGATTTTCTTGTGGGCGGTTCTGCTCTTTGGCGGTTTTGCTTTCGGCAAATTATGGGCGGATCGGACGCGGCGGATGCCGGTCTGGACACACTGCCCGCCGCGCTTGGAATGACCTTTGGGTTTCTCGGCGATTTATTTATGGCGCGGCTGATCCGCTTCTCGCAGCATGTGTTAGGCGGCATCGGTTCGTTTGGCATCGGGCATATCTTCTACGTGATCGGGTTTCTCGGGACGGCGAACCTGCTCGGGCTGACGCTGTCGCCGATTCCGGTGGTTATCTGGTGGGTGATTGGCGCGGTGGGATGGTGGATTGCCGTGTGGCGGGGCGTGACCGAACGCACTCCGATGCATATGGCGGCGCTGCCGTATGCGCTGCTGCTGTCCAGCACCGCCGGATTCGCGACGAGCATGGCCGTTGGGGACGCGCGCTTCATTCCGCTGGCGGTCGGCGCGGCGCTGTTTCTGCTCAGCGATTTGCTGCTGGCGGCGCGGCTGTTTCGGAATGTGTTCTTTCCGCTGGTCGACGATGTGGTGTGGCTGACCTATGGACCCGCGCAGATGCTGATCGTCTTCTCATCGCTCAGCGTCCTGAGCGCCCTGCAATAGTGGTAAAATTCAGGCAGCGCACGCGAGGTGGAAACGTATGTTGTCGGTTGAGCGGCTGGAACAGACGCTAGACGCCCGTCCCTTCCAATATTTGGAAACGACGGCGAGCACCAATGATGTCGCCATGCGGTGGCTGCTGGACGGCGCGCCCGTGGGGAGTATCGTCACGGCGAACGAGCAGGTTCAGGGACGCGGTCGGCTAGGGCGGACCTGGTACGCGCCGCCGGGAACCGCGCTTATGCTCTCGTATGTGCTGCGTCCGGCGGTTGATGACCTGCCGTATGTGGGCATGGCGGGCGCGGTCGCCGTGCTGGAGACGATTCAGGCGTTGGGCATGAGCGGCGTTGGCCTCAAATGGCCGAACGATGTGCAGATCGATGGGCGGAAGGTATGCGGCATTCTGCCGGAAGCCACGTGGCAGGACGGCACGCTGCTTGGCGTTGTGTTGGGGATCGGTATCAACGTGCGCATCGATTTTGCGGGCACGGCGTTTGCACACACGGCGATCAGCCTGGAACAACGCGTGCCCTCGCTGGATCGGGCGGAACTGCTGGCTCAGCTGGCCGAGCGGCTCGATGCGTGGACGGCGCGCTTGTCGGCTGATGAACTATTTGAACGCTGGCGGGCTGGTCTGGTGATGCTTGGACGCCCGGTTTCCATTGCCACGGTGACCGGTACGATCACTGGGACGGCTGAAGCTGTTGAGCGCCAAGGGGCGCTCGTGGTGCGCGATGCGCACGGAGTGCTCCAGCGCGTGATCGCGGGCGATATCGCCCTGGGATAGCGAGGACGCATGGGAATCCGGCTGGACTGGGAAATCGAAGCCGAGAATGAACGGGTCGAAAGCGCGGGCGAAGACCCGGAGTCGCTGCGGCGGCGCTGGCGCGCGCGTCTGCGCTTGTTTGGGCTGCTGCTCGTCGTGTTGACCTTCGCCGGCATGGTGATTGGCGGCTTAGTACTGCGTTTGCGGCAGGTTGATTGGGAGATCGAGCAGGCGCTGCGGGATACGGTCGAAACTGAGGTCGCAACGCTGCGCATTGGCGATCACCGCACCTTTCAGGATATGCAGCGCAGCGCCACCGACGAGTGGTTGGCGCGGCAGGATGAGTTGTTCGGCGAATATCAGACGCTGCTGCTCGAAAAAGGCGAAAACGTGCAGCTCACCGGGCACGTGATCGCCGCCAGCGTGGATGGGCAGCGCGGGCGCGTGCAGGTCGAAGAGATCATCGATGGCGCGCGCTATGTGCAGACGTGGTTTTACTGGCGTTATGAGGATGGCTGGCGACATGTCCCGCCGGATTACACCTTCTGGGGGACACCGCAAACACTCCAGAATGACCGCGTGACGCTCTACTACCGTGAGCTCGACCAGCCCGCCGCGCTCTTGGCGTTCGATCAGCTCACGGCGTGGCTGACGACGGGCTGTGAGGCGCTGAGCTGCGCGGCCGTGCCCCATTTGACGGTCGATATCGTGCCAAATCCGCTGGCGCAGGTGCAGTGGGTGGATAACTGGATGCTGCAAATCCCCTCGCCGTATCTGGAACGCGCGCCGGTTGACGCGCCGCTCACCCCGGGGACGCGCTTTCAATTGGCTGTGCTGATGGCGCGGCGCTTAGTGGACGAACAGGTCGCCACCGGATTGACAGGTGAAGCGGCTTTCCTGCGGGATGCGGTGGTGAGTTGGTTGGTAGAGCGATTCGCGCAGGTGCAAATGGAGTCGTATCTCGTGTACAGCCTCGCCGCGCGCTATGACGCTCCCGCGGTGGGCCGCTTGCTCAGCGCGCTCACCCCCGATGCGACTGCCGCCGTGCTCAGTCAGGTAACGGGGATGCCGCTGGAACAGGCAGGGTTGGATTGGCGCGATTATATTGAATGGCGGCTGAGTCAGGAACTGAGCGGGCAGGAACTCGACGTGCTGAGCACGACCGTCGAGTACAGCGCGGACGGCGTTCCGCAGATACGCGCGCAGGTGCAGTCCGGCACGCTGCAAACGGAAATCGTGTACCAGCTCGTCGACGGGCTGTGGCGGCGGACGGCCTAATCATGCTATCATGATGACATCTTGAGGGGAGATGATGCCATGCTTGACGATCTGCGTAAAAGTACTCAATCGAGCGGCGAGAGCGACATCGAAGAGCCGATGATCCGCATGTCCAACGACGACGATGAAGAAGTCGTCGAGAAGCGCTTTCTGGGCATGACGGCCGTCGAGCGCATGTTCATTTCGATCTTCTTTTTCCTCGCGGCGAGTGTGATCGGCGCAGCCCTGCTGCTGGCGACCGGGCGCTGGGTTCTCTAAATCACAGCGGGACGGGAGCGCGTGCTCCCGTCCCTGACTGGCATCCTTAGCCTGCGGGACTGAGAATCAGCCGATCCGCGGTGGCGCGTTCGACCTGCGTGCGCGACCACAACATCGGGTGATACCGAATTTCCGTCCACGGGCTGATCATGTCGTTGTAGTGCGGGCTGTACGGGTGCCCGCTCTGACCAGTCGTGTGCATCGACTGGCTGTTTTCCCAGTTGGCCACATCCACAATCATACGCATCGACGGGAGCGCGCGAACGGTGTAGGTCGCGTCGACCGCGTCCGTACCGTAGTCAATCCCCCAGCCCGTCGCGTTGACGATTTCGCCGCCGCCATCTACCGGGTACGGCCCACGGTTGACCATATCTTCGATCAGGCTGATGCCGCTCAAGCCGAGCGGGTTGCTCTCCCATGTCGCCGTGTGCAGTTCACCCCAACTCCATTCCGCCGGGTTATTCCCCTGACGGCGCACGATCTCCACGACCGCTTCGTCAAAGGCGCGGACGAGAATCTCGTCGCGCCTTTCGACCACATCGGCGGTGCGGGCGTCATCCCACCACGCGTTTTCGGGATCGTTCATCAGGCGAGAAGCGGGGTAAAGATCGCCCGTGTTCGCGCGGATGTCTTCAGGCAGTTGATCGTTGAACAGGTTATCGAGCAAACGCACACTGAACACCGCGTAGAGCGCCGCCTGACCGCTGTCACGCACCATCTGGTAATCCCACGACAGCAGGAAGTCGCGAGCTTCCGTCGACGACTGATCCGTGAACTGCAAGCCGTTGAGGAACGGAACGATTTCCCGCGCGTTGATGTTCAGGTCATCGCCATGAATGGTCTGATACGTGCTGGCGTTGTGCGCCTTAAGCTGATCCATCAGTTCGTTGATGCGTTCGCCGCGGTAGCCGTACGACCAGCTATAGCCGAGCTCGTAGAAGTTGTCCGCGCCGAGCGCTGTTTCGAGTTCGGCGTAGTAATCCGGTGGAACGACCGCTTGATTCGCCGTGACGACGAAGTCGCGTTCGGGGTTGAGGATGCGCGGCAGCAGGTCAAACGGGATGTAGCCCTGCCACGTGTCGGCGTCGCTGGTGGCGAGCGTCGGGAAGCGGCCATCGCGGTCACGGGGGCGAATGGGCATGCTGCCTGGTGTCTGGTAGCCGATATTGCCCGCCGTATCCGCGTACACGAAGTTTTGCGCCGGGACATTCCAGTAGCTGAGCGCAGCGCGGAATTCATCCCAATTGCTCGCTAGGTTCAGCCGCAGCACGGACTTGTAGAGCGTGCCTTCGTCCAAGCCGGTCCAGCGCAGCACCATAGGATCTTCGCTGTTCCAACCGGAGATTTCACCCGTTTCGGAGTCGTAGCGGTTGTCGTTGATTATGGGGCCGAGATGCGTTTCGCGTACCTGAATCGTAACCGGCTCTTCGCCATCCCCAAAGTTGATCGTCTCCTCGCGGACCGTCATGTCACGCCAGTCGCCGTCCCAACGATACTGCGTCGGGTTGTCTGGGTTGATTTCGAGGCTGTACAAATCCTGCACATCCGCGCCCACATTGGTCACGCCCCACGCGATATTCGCGTTGTGACCGATGATGACGGCGGGCGACGCGGGCAGGGCAAAGCCGACGACATCATACGGGCACTCCGCCGTGACTGGGTAGCAGTGCAGCCCGATCTCGTACCAGATCGACGGCATCTGGATGCCGAGGTGCGGATCATTCGCCAACAGCGGCGTCCCGTCGGAGGTCATCGTCCCGGTGGCGACCCAGTTGTTACTGCCGATGCCAACGTCGGTGCTGCGCGTGACCCAGTCGCCGCGCACGATGCCGCCTGCTGCTGCACGGCTCGCCGGCACGGTCAGCGCGGCGCGACTGCCCGCGTAGGCCGTGCTCAGGCTCGCTTCTGTGATGGGCAAATCCTCAGCTTGGAGGATGGTCGGCTTGCTGTCGAAGGGGAAGGGCGGGGTGAGGTCGTCGAACAGGGCTTGACCGAGCGCGTCGAGCAGCAGTGCGTTGTCCATGTCCGAACCGTACGAGTCGGTGAGGTTCCACGCCATCACCTTACCCCACACGAGGCTGTCGGCAATCGTCCACGGCGCGATGGTGATGTTCACCCCCGTCACACCGAGCAGGCGGTATTCGAGCGCGAGGTCGTCCTGCGGGCGACTGGTGATATATGCGTTGACGCCGTCGGCGAAGGCCTGCACCGCGGCGGTTTCCGTCTCATCCAGCAGCGCGACATCGCGCTGCGCGGCCTCATACCAGCCTGCCGTGCGGATGAAGAGGTCGCTCCCCATGACGCTGGCGGTCTGGCCCGTCAGTTCCTGAATCGTACCCGCGCCCACATGCCGCGCGAATTCCATCTGCCACCAGCGGTCTTGTGCCTGCGTGAAGCCCTGCGCAAAGAACAGATCATGCGGGTTGCTGGCGTAGATGTGCGGGACGCCCCAATCGTCGCGCAGCACTTCGACCTGCGCCTGCAAACCGGTGACGTTGAGCGTGCCGCTGGTGACCGGAAGCGGGCCGCGCGTAGTGTCGTTGAAAATGAGGAAACCGCCGACGGCGATCACCACGACGATGAGCAGCAGAATCAAAAGAACTATTCGTAGAAACTTTCACTGCGTTAGGCTCCTAGGTGCTCGGTAAAAAAGGCGACGAGGCGCGCGGCATAGTCGTCGGTGATCATGAACATTCCCTGAACGTGATCTGCGCCGTCGATAATCCACGGTTCGACCGGGTTGCCGACCGCGTTGGCCGCGGCAGCGAGGTCATAGGCGTACTGCACGCTTAAGCGGCGATCCGCTGTGCCGTGCGTGATGAACAACGGGCGCGTGCCGATAGTTTGCACAGCTTGCAGCGGGCTGATCGCGGTGACATTGTCACCGCTCATAAGGCGGCCCATAAACAGCCCGGCAGGCGCCAGAAACTGCGGGTAACCGTTGCGAGCGAGCTCGGCATCCAACGCGACCTGAATATCGGCGAAACCGCTGTCTTCCCAGACCGCGGCAACCTGCGGTTCGGCTCCGGTCGCGATCAACATGGTGGCGGCACCGAGGGACACACCGAATAGGCCGATGCGTTCGGCGGGGATACCCTGTTCGGCGATCAGCCAGTCCCACGCGCCGAGCACGTCGCGATACTCTTCCGTGCCGACGGCGTAGCGGCCGTCTTCGACGGTGGATGCGCCATGATCGCGCATGTCCATCATCAGCACGTTGAAACCCGCCTGATGCAGCATGCCGCCGGGAAGCAGCACAGAAGGCGCCTGCTTGCAGCTGTTCAAGCCGTGCACGAGGAGGACAGCCGGGGCGCTCTCCGGCGTTTCGGCAGCGGGCACATACCACGCCGAGATGGTGATGCCAGCGTCACGGCTGGGAATGCTCACCGTTTCGTAGTCAGGCATCAGGTAGGCGGAGGCATCACCGTCATTGGGCAAGTCGAAGGCGTCGGGGGCGTTGTCGAGATCGTCCGGGCGGTTGTTGCAGTCGGGGTTGACGCGCGTCAGCGTGTTGTAGACCACCGCCCCCGCTGCCAGATACCCACCACCGAAGACGAGCACGACGATCACCACGATCACAGCAAGAAGCCATTTTCTGCGCATGGTTGCGGTCTCCAAAAAAGCGATTCAGTTCACCAAATGGCAATTTGATTTATAGATATTGTGCCGCGCGGCTGGTGAAACAACAAGTCGAAAACTTGTGCTATTATTGCACTGGTTACATTTGGGAAAACGCTGGATTTACACGGAGAACTAAGGTATAATCTGTAGACTGGTATATCTTCTAATGAAGGAGCACGCGCTTCTTCCACCTGAAAAAATAAGGGGGATTGCGCGCACTATGTCTATGGACTCGATAGGAACGATCCGCCCGATTAACATCAACGAAGAGATGCGCGGCAGCTTCCTGGATTACGCGATGAGCGTGATCGTCGCCCGCGCACTGCCTGATGCGCGTGATGGATTGAAGCCCGTACATCGGCGCATTTTGTTCGCCATGTATGATATGGGGATTCGGTCCAATTCCCAGTACAAAAAGAGCGCGCGTATCGTTGGTGAAGTGCTCGGTAAGTATCATCCGCACGGCGATGTCGCGGTCTATGACTCGATGGCGCGTATGGCGCAGACCTTCTCGCTGCGCTACCCACTGGTGGACGGGCAGGGGAACTTCGGCAGCGTCGATGGGGACAGCCCAGCGGCCATGCGTTACACCGAAGCGCGCCTCGCCAAGCTGGCGGAAGAACTCCTCGTCGATATCGACATGAATACGGTCGATTTCGTCGATAACTATGACGGCACGCAGCAGGAACCCAGTGTGCTGCCCGCCCGCCTGCCCAATATGCTTTTGAATGGCGCGAGCGGTATTGCCGTCGGTATGGCAACGAACATCCCGCCGCACAACCTGCGCGAACTCGCCGCGGCGATCTCCTACCTGATTGACAATTACGAACTCATGGACGAGGTGACAGTCGACGACCTGATGCATTTCGTCAAAGCGCCGGATTTTCCGACGGGCGCGGCGGTGGTGGTCGAAGATGAGCTGAAAGAAGCCTATGCGACTGGGCGCGGGCGCTGCGTGGTGCGCGCCAAAGCGCACATCGAGCAGGGGCGCGCGGATCGCCAGCGGATTGTCATCACCGAAATTCCGTACCAGATCAGCAAAGTATCGATCATCGAGCGCATTGTCTCCCTCGTGCGCGAAGACCGCCTCACGGCGATCAGCGATTTGCGCGACGAATCGGATCGGCAGGGCATGCGGTTGGTTATTGAGTTGAAGGCCGGGGCGCAGCCCAAGAAAGTCCTCAACCAGCTCTATAAATACACGCAGCTCCAGAGTACTTACAGCATTCAGATGCTGGCGTTGGTCAACGGCGAACCGAAGACGCTCAGCCTGAAGCGGTTTCTGCAAATCTACATCGATCACCGCTTTGAAGTGATTTCGCGCCGGTCGCAGTTTGAACTGGATAAACGCCGCGGTCGGGCGCACATCCTCGAAGGGCTGCTCAAAGCGCTCTCCAGCCTTGACGCGATTATTCAGACTATCCGCTCGGCGGACGATGTCGATACGGCGCGCACTAACCTGATGACGCTGTTCGGCCTGTCGGAAGCACAGTCGAACGCCATCCTTGAAATGCAGCTCCGCCGCCTCGCCGCCCTCGAACAGATGAAGCTGCAGTCGGAATTCAACGAAGTGATGACGCGCATCGCCTATCTCGAAGATCTGCTGGCGACGCCGCCCAAGATTCTGGCGTTGATTCGCGAGGATTTGACGGACCTGGCGGAAACGTTTGGCGATGACCGCCGCACTGAAGTCGTGTACGGTGTGAATACGCAGTTCGCCGAGTCGGATCTCGTGCGTGAAGAGGAAGTCGTCGTGCTGCTCAGCCGTTTCGGCTATATCAAGCGCGTGCCGTCGAATGCTTACCGGGCGCAGCGGCGCGGTGGTAAGGGCGTGATGGGCATGACGGGCAAAGATGACGACGGCGTGGTGCAGATCGTCTCCTCCATCTCACTGGATACCTTGCTGTTCTTCACCGATAAGGGCAAGGTCTACAGCGAGAAGGCGTATAACATCCCGGAAGGGCAGCGTGCCGGCAAGGGCACACACGTCCAGAGTATCCTCGCGCTGACGGGCGATGAGCATATCACCGCGATTCTGCCTGTCTCCTCGTTTGGCGAGGGCGGGGCAGTTGTCATGGCGACGCAGTTGGGGCGCATCAAGCGCGTCAACCTCGGCGACTTCGCGGAAGTGCGCCCGAGCGGATTGATTGCCATCTCGCTGGAAGATAATGACCGTCTGATTTCGGCCAAGACGACCAACGGCGATCAGCATGTCATCCTCGTCACGGAAGACGGGCAGAGCATCCGCTTCCATGAAGACGAAGTGCGCGTCATGGGACGTGGGGCGGCGGGCGTCAACTCGATCCGGCTCGTTGACCGCGATACGGTCGTTGGCATGGATGTGGTCGGTGACGAACATTCGCACATCGTCATCATCACGCGCAATGGCTATGGCAAGCGCACGGCCGTCGATGAATATCGCATTCAGGGACGTTTTGGCCTGGGTACGCGCACGCTCTCCCGCAATGAGAAGACGGGGCCGGTTGTCTCCATGTGCTGTATTAATCCTAAAGACGATATCCTGTTCATCACACGCGAGAACATCGTGTTGCGCACCAAGCTGGACGAAATCCGTGAAACTGGACGCAATACACAGGGTGTCAAAGTGATGGATTTGGCGGGTGGCGATTACATCATCGGCGTGGCCGTGATGGATGGTTCGGTGGAAGTGCCGGAAATGTCGGAAATGTCGGAAATGTCGGAAGATGGCGTCAGCCTCAACGGCGATGGTCCGTACGAAGAGGCCGTGAGCTAGCGCGGCAGCTCAAGAGGCGGAGTGTCGGGGCAGACGGGGTGTCTACCCACAAAGATAATCAGAATCAAAAAAAGGGCGATCTCCCACCGGAGATCGCCCTTTTGTCTGCAGAGCGAAACGAGGACTATTCCTCGTCTTCTTCGATCTTGCCCTTCTGGATGACTTCGGGTTCTGCCGACGTCACTTCGCCTTCGACCGGTTCTTCGGCCGCGCCTGCGCCGATGATACCAACGGCCACGATGACCGTGTCTTCGTCAGTCACTGCGACCACCTTGTCGCCCAGCTTCAGATCACGCACGTGGATCGCATCGCCCACCATTTTGAGCGAAGACAGATCGACGTCGATATGATCGATGAGGTCGGCGGGGAGGGCCTCCACTTCCACGTAGGGCGTCACGGTGTTGAGCACGCCGACGCGCAGCGCAACCGCCGGAGCTTCGCCGGTGAAGTGGACGGGCACTTCCGTCTTCAGCTTTGTCGTCGCCGAAACAGCGAGGAAATCGACATGGGTGATCTTGCCCTTGAGGATATCGCGCTGGACGTCACGGGTGATAACCGTGTGCGCCTGGCCTTCCACCGACAGGGTGATCAGGTGCGTACCGCCCGCCTTCATCAGAGCCACTTCGAGCGCCCGGTAGGGGATTTGCACATGCACAGGTTGAACGGCTTCACCGTAAACCACCGCCGGAACCAAACCCTGATTCCGCAGTTGGCTCACTTTCTTGCCGGTGATGCTGCGCGCCTGTGCATCTATGGTGTAATTATCTGCCACGATTTACATTCTCCTCTTGCTCAGGCTGCACCTGAGGGGATATGGCGAGTTTGTCTAGGAAACACGCTGGAAACGATCAGAAATGGGTCGATTCTAATGATGACGAGGCGAAGCGTCAATCCTGAAAGAAGCGATTTTATCGTTTAGCTTAAAGATTGCTATGCAACTGCTGCCTAAATCTTCCAAATCAACAAACATTTCCAGAATAATAAACTAGAATGGAGCGATGCTTATCCAGAGGAGAGCAGATATGAAGCGATTTCTGGTGTTGGTGACCGTCAGCTTGCTGGTCATCGCCGCGACGTTGATCTCGGCGCAGGACAGCGGCATTCTCACGTATGGTACGGTAATTCAAGGGGTGGTGGGTGCGGACAACGCGCCGACCCAATACATGTTCAGCGGCACGGCGGGCGATGTGGTCAGCATCCGCGTCAACGGGGCGAGCACCGGCATGGACCCGAATGTGCGACTGGTCGGTCCATCTGGTGAAACGCTCGCAGCGAATGACAATCTGCTGGCGGCCTTTGAGCGCAGCGCGGTGCTGACGTACCGCCTGCCCGTGAGCGGGAACTATACGATCATCGTAAGCGGCACGACAGGCAATTATGTGCTGGCGCTGAGTCTCAACGAGGCGGCCACGACGACCACGCGGCTGGAAGTTGGGCGTCCCGTAGGTGTTGTGCTGCCACAACCCGCTGGTCTGCAGGTCTACAGCTTCAATACAGACCCGGTCAACACAACCACACTGTTGATCGACGCGAATCCGCTGGTGGTAGACGCCTATCTCGAAGTGCGGGACGCGAATGGTCAGCAGGTGGCGCTGCTGCGCGGCGACCTCGACAATGCCTGTTTGAGCTTTGGTCCCGGTGATCAACTGAATGAAGTGCGGATCGCAGCCGCCCCCGAAATCGTCGGTAACGTCACCCTGACGCTCGGGCGCGGGCCGTGCATTGTGGGTACGCAGCCGCCAGTGCCCGTGGTTGTCCCGCCATTCCAAGTCACGCCGATTAATGGGGCGTGCACGATTGGCAGCAGCGGCAACTTCAATGTCCGCACCGGGCCGGGGTTGCAAAACGCGATTCTGGTCGTGTGGCCGGCGCAGCAGCCATTGGTCGTGACGGGCGTATCGGCTGATGGACAATGGTATTCGGTGCTGGCGCTGGGATCGCCCGGTTGGGTGGCGCGTTCGGTTGTGATCGCCGCCGGTCCGTGCAATCAAGTGCCGATTGTGACACCGACCGTCTCGCTCACGCCGGACTCGACTGCTGAAGTCACCGCGACCGTGGATCCGAACGTTACGCCGGAAGTGACCGCTGTCGTGACTGTGGTGCCGCCGACGGTGCCTGTGCCCACGACGGAGACCACGCCAGAAGTGACCACGGTGCCGTAGCTAGGACAACGAGTTGTGGGGCATGATTCGCTCGTTAACGCGAATCATGCCTCATTCGTTTCGGCGGTGGGCGCGCAATTCGGGTCGTTCTGCGTCTGGGTTTTGGGCAGCACCACTGTGAAGATCGTGCCCGTGCCGACTTCACTATCCACGGTAATCGCCCCACCGTGAAGTTCGACGGCTTCCAGAGCGATGCTCAACCCGAGCCCTGTCCCGGCAATCGCGCCGACATTGCTGGCGCGGTGGAAGGGCTCGAACAGCCGTTTGAGGTCGTCTTGTGGCACACCAATCCCCTCGTCTTTAATCGTGATGCTGAAGTGACACTCACTTTGCGTGACCTTGATCAGCACCATCTGCCCCGCCGTCGAGTACTTCAGGGCATTGTGCAGCAGGTTGCCGATCACCTGACGGAGCAGCCGCCGGTCGAAACTGGCCGTCACTGGCGCTGCATCCGGCTCAAAAATGATGCGCCCCTGATAGTCAGGCTGCGTATCGTATTCTTCGATAAGTTCGACACACAACCGTCCGATGTCCCCCATCGCCGGGTCAAACTTGACGCGCCCCGCCTGAATGCGGGCGAGCTGCAGCATGTCTTCGATGAGGTCGGTCAACTGCATCACCTGCTGGCGAATCCGATTCAACCGTTCATCGATTTTTGTTTCATCCATCTTGCTGCGGTACAGCGCGAGGCTGTCGGTAGTCGCGAGGATTGAGGCGAGCGGCGTCCGAAACTCGTGCGACGCCATCGAGACGAAGCGCGACTTGAGTTCACCCAACTCCTTTTCACGCTGAAGCGCGCGTTCCAACGCTTCGGCGGCGGCTTTCTCATCAGTCACGTCCCAATTGATGCCAATGGAGCGGATCGGGTTGCCGTCACTGTCGCGCAGCATCACGGCGCGCAAACGCACATGACGCGGTGGCGCATTATCCGGATTGATGCGGAAATGGGTATCCAGAATCGAACCGTGTTCGAGATAATAGGTCGCTTCTTCCTGGAGGCGGGGTACATCTTCGGGGTGGACGAGGGTGCTCGCCCAGACATCGAGGATCGACATGGTTTCTTCGCTGGTGACGCCATACAACGCGCGCATTTGATCATCGCCGGTGATGAGGCCGCTCGGAATATCCCATTCCCACACCCCCATACCCCCAACTTCGGCAGCGAGCTGCAAGCGCTGCGCCTGCGCCAGTAGTTCGGCTTCCGCGCGCTTGTGCGCCGTCATGTCACGAATGATGCACACGAGGCTGGTCACCTCGTGGCTTGACGGATTGACGGGCGCGAGGCTCATCTCGACATCGCGCGTGGACCCGTCAGCGTGCAGCACCCGGGTTTCGATCTGCTGCGGTTGTTTGCCGAGGACAGTGGCCCGCACCGCCGCCTCGATCTGTTCGGTCGCACTGGGCTGGCAGAACCCGGCCAGGTGCCGCCCAAGGATGGCATCAGCTTCCCGGCCGATTAAGTCACCGAAGGCGCGGTTGGCTTGCTGAATGCCGCGGGTGACATCCACCAGCAGAATCGCGTCGGCGCTGTGCTGGAAAATCGCTTCGAGGCGGTTGGTCGTGCTCTGCAACTGGGCGGTTCGCTCGACGACCCGCTGTTCTAACAGCTCATACGAGCCCTGCAGTGCGGCCTCGGCGCGTTTTTGTTTGGTGATGTCGCGGCCTACGCCCTGATATTCGGCAATCTCTCCGCGTTCATCAAAGATGGCGCGATCACGCCATTCTACCCAGCGCATGCTGCCGTCGGCATGAATGGAGTGATGGACGGACACCGCCGTTGGATTCTCACGGGTCAGTGACTGGATATATGCGCGCGCGGCCTCGTGTTCTTCGGGCGGGATGCGCTCGAAGAACGATCTACCGATCACCTCGTCCAGTTTCATCCCGAAGGACTTGCAGTACGCCTCGTTGCCAAAAGTGATGCGCATGTCCGGATCATAACGGCAGATGAGATCGGTTTGGTCTTCGACGATGCTGCGGTAGCGTGCTTCGCTGGCCCGTAGTTCTAGTTCCATCAACTTCCGGGCAGTGATCTCGCTGGCGTGGATCAGTGCCGCATAGGGCTTGCCGTCAGCAGCGCGGATCGGCTCGATACGTGTGCTGAACCAATGAGTTTGGCCGCCGATGCTGACCTGCGGTTCCAAACTCATGCCGCTGTTGCTGGCAAACACGGCGCGCAGATCCCGCAAAGTCTGATTCGCCTGATCGAGAGGGAACAGATCAAACACGGTTTTGCCGACGAGTTGGTCAGCAGGCACGCCAAAGGGCTGCGCGGCAATGGCATTGAGGTACAAGTAGTGCCCGTCGGCGTTTAACATGGTGATAGCGGCATCCGAGCTTTCGAGCAGGCTGCGATATTGTTCGCGGCTCGTATACAAGTCGTGTTCCGCCTGTTTGCGTTCGGTGATGTCGCGTACGAGCGCCAGGATTTCATCCGTATCGCCAATCGGCGCAAAGCGCGCTTCATATTGATGCTGATGGACGGTACGATACTCAACCGTTAGCGTTTGCCGGCTGCTTCGCACCTGAGCCAGCATGGCGATAATCTGATGGATGATATCGGCGGGGAACAAGGGTTTGGTCAGCAAGCCCTGCATCGTTTCGCCGACTAGCGTGAGCATTGGATGGCCGCGGTCGGGGATCGTTCCCCGAACATCCAGAATCACATCCTCCGCGTCGAGGTGAAAAATGATATCCGGAATAGCCGCCAGGAGTGCCCGCTCCTTCGCCTCGACCGCGGCCAGCGTGTGTTCGATTTGTTTGCGCTCGGTGATGTCGCGGGCTGAATCTTTGAGCAGCAGCGGGCGTCCGGCGCTGTCGAAACTCACCCGGGCTTTCCGGTGCAGCCAGCGGACTTGACCATCCGGCCAGATGATGCGATGTTCGAGGTCAGTGCTTCCGGTCTGGAGGCAGTCCTGCATGGCCGCGGTGACGCGCTCCACATCGTCGGGATGCAGAACTTGCCGGTAGAACTCCGGTTCCTCCGTCAGGCGGCGCAGCGGATAGCCAAACACGCTTTCGAAAGCTGCGCTGGCGTAGATAATGGTTCGTTCACGCAGATCGACGCAGGCGGCAGCGTCGACCATATCGTCGAGCAGATCGACGAGCGTGCTGGTGGTCGTCAGCTCACCCGATATGATTGTTCCTGATGAGCTGCCAGGCAGCGGGGCGCTCGCCAGTTCTTCGCGAATGAGCCGAATGAGCCGCGGCGTATCCGCTTTTTCGACGAAACCGCGGGCACCGTGGCGCATCATATCCACGGCATCCTGCACTGTGCCGGTGTTGGCCGCGACAATGACTGCGGCACCCGGTCTCCGGAGTTGAATCTCGCGCAGGCAGTCGCTGCCCGCCAGCGCCAGGCACGTTTCATCGCAGATGATGACATCGAACTGTCTTTTGGGTGCGATAGGAAGTTCGTCGACCGAGGTGACGGTCACACAATCGACGGCAACGTCAGTCAAGGCGGTGACAATTTGTGTATGGAGTAGTGCCGCTTGCACGCTATCGTGATCGATGATGGTGACATGGTGGGTAGGATGCGGCAGATCAATGGACAGCGTCATTGGTTATTCTCAACAGTCAGCTTGTCACGTAATCCCATTATAAGCCGGTTTACGTTTTTTATCTTTGTAGATAATTCATACTTAGATCACGATTTCGCCGACCAGCATTGTGATAGTCAGCTGACCAAACGAATGCAGCGACGTGACTTCGCCGGACACCAGATGATAGCCGTACGGATAGTAGATGTTGGGCACGAACCACGGCGACGTGCCGCGATCGAACAGCGTATGCGGCACCCAACGGGACAACAAGAGAATTTTGTAGCTGTCGAGCTTGTTCCAGCCTAGAACGTGAGTACTGAAGTGCGCAACCAGCGGATAGGTGAAGAGCAGCGTACTGATCACGAAGAAAATCAGCGCGATGACCAAAGGCGGCAACCGGTAACGAACGAGCGAGTGTTCGGCACGCACAAACATAACCCAGCATTGAAATAATCTGATGTGTATCTATTTTATGTTACGTTTGTGTTTTCAAATCTTAAGTTTTCGAATTCTGGCGATTCTGCACAGTTAGCCCTCTGACTTTCGTCAAGTCTTTATGATGGGCTTATGTACCAATGTACTATCCTATTTGGATTTTACAATTTTCGTCTTTTTTATGCGCTACAATGCATTCAACACATAATCTTTTCCTTACAAATCGGCCTGCACAAGTACCAGGGACGTGAGACGGCATGAATACTTGTCCATCCTGTGGCATGGATCTCCAGCTGGGGCATAGCACCTGCACACGCTGCGACAAACCAACTGGTCTGCTGCAACGGGCGCGGATCTTTGACAAAGCGAACTTCGACCTGGAACTAGCGAGCAAACGCCGTTTCTGCGTCAAATTGGTGTTCGCCCTAGAGGTGGGCATGAATAAGCCGAAGCTGCTGCGCTACACGCTCACGACGAAATCGGTGATTGGGCGGTCGGATGAAGATACACCGACACCGCCGCACATCGATCTTACGCCGTATGAGGGGTGGCAGAAGGGCGTATCGCGCTGCCATGCCATGTTCTTCTGGTACGAGAACACGCTCCTGCTGACTGATTTGGGCAGCACGAATGGCACTTTTCTGAATAAGGCTCGCCTGCGCCCCCATTATCCGTACATGGTCGGCTATGGTGATGAGGTGACTTTTGGCACGCTGACCCTGCGCGTCTTCTTCCGGCAGGAGGATGATGTGAAACAACCAATGGATCGTGTCCCGACCAGCCGCATCGGCGGGTGATCCGCAGTTCTACTTCGCTCTCAACGACCCCCGACGCGCCGCTTCTCCGGCGCGTTTTTGTTGCAGCGCCGACTCCATTTTGGCCACTTCTTGTAGATGTTCCAATCGCCGAAACACCGCTAGGCGGCTCGTTGTGGTGTGTTTCCGCGCCGCTGTGAGTAGTTCGCCTCCCTCAACCCAGGCAACCTACATAGATTTCAGCGCCAAGTGCTTGACAGCTGTGCAGAACGCTACAGACTCAAAACGAACTGTAAGTTTAATTCTATAATTGGAGTTTAAAGTTGAATCTTATGTCAATTATTGCGCAGTGTTGTAACCCTGTGCTGAACGGCTAGTTCAGCTCACGAGAATACCAGATGAGCACACGAATTTACGCTAATCACCGCGAAACGCAGCGCGAATGGATTCTACGGGTGGCCGAAGACCTGTTCACCGACAAAGGGATCGAAAAGGTCACCATTGTCGACATCGCCGAAGCCGCTCGCTTGACCCGCGCCACGCTTTATAAGTACTTCACCAGCAAAGAGCACATGGCACAGGAGATTTTCCGCCTCGTCACACGCTGCTGGTTCGAACGCGATGAATGCGACGTGTGGAGCATCCCCGGCACCGGCTTTACGCATGTTGAACGCTTCGTCCGCACGGACATGTCAGTCGACCTGCTGCTGGCCGTGGTCTTCAACTTTAACAGCAGCCTGTTGAGCCGCTTAGGGAGTTTGGCAGCAAGGTCGAAGGCGAATACGGCATCAATGTGCAGTCGATCTTCGCGCAGATCTGCCGCGTGTTTCTTGATGGCCTGAAAGCTCAACCCTACCAGCGGGCATCATCTGGAATGCCCGCTCAAGATTCATAAGATCGCCAGTGGCAAGGATGTCAAAGCCAAAGTCGTCGAACTGCTGGAAACGGGCGGCTTGAATCCGCTGTTCCCAAACAGACATCACGCTATTCTGCGGAGCTATCAGCCTGTCTCGTCCCTACATAAATGCCCTAATCTGTCTCTCCTCCCCAATTCGGGGAGAAGCCGGTGTTCGGGTCGGAATCTGAGCTTTGTCAGTAATTTCGCACTGTGTTCTGACGAGACAATCGATCACTATTCCGATACGCTTAATGGGTGGGGTAATGTCCCCATCCTCTTTGGGCGACCACATAGGGTCGCCCCTACAACCAGGTTGAATTGCAAAGGGATACAGCGATGCTGAGTCAAACCATCAAACTTTATGACAACCGTGACGATGTCACCCTCACCACCTATGTGCTGGCAGATTCGCCGGAGATGCTCAACGGCCAAAAGCGTCCCGCGGTGCTGGTCGTGCCGGGCGGCGCTTACCTCAACTGCTCCGACCGGGAGGCTGAGCCGGTCGCGCTGCGCTTTGCCGCGATGGGCTATCACGCTTTCGTGCTGCGCTATTCCACGTACTTTCAGGGCGTGGGGACGTTTCCGCCGCCCAAGGACATGCCGGTCAACCCGAACAGTCTGTATCCCGCGCCGCTGCGCGATATGGGCAAGGCATTCCTGACCATTCGCGCGCATGCCGATGAATGGCTGGTTGATGTGGACAAGATCGCCATCTGCGGTTTTTCGGCGGGCGGGCACAACTGCGGTATGTACGCGGTCTACTGGAACGACCCGGTGCTGTCCGAGCATTTCGGCGTTGCGCCCGAGGTGTTCAAACCCGCCGCCGCGATCCTCGGTTATGCCGTCCTCGACTACCACCTGATGTTCGGAGGCAATCCGGACCCGTTTGCGCGCGAGTTGGGCGATGCCGCCGATATCGCGTATTTCGGCACCAAGACGCCGACCAAAGAACAGCTTGATATTTCCAGTGTGACCCTGCACGTCTCCAGGCACACCCCGCCGACCTTCCTGTGGGCGACCGCCGCCGATGCGCTCGTCCCCGCCGAAAATTCGACGCGCATGGCCACCGCGCTGGCCGCGGCGGGCGTCTCGTTTGAAATTCATGTGTTCGAGAGCGGCGGACATGGCCTCAGCCTCGCCAACCAAGCGACGGCGGGCTCGCTGCTGGAATTCGACGCGGATGCCGAACAATGGATCGATCTGGCGGGCAGATGGCTCAAGAAACGGCTCGTGCTGCCCATTCCCGCGAAACCCGGATGGCTGCTGGCGCTCAGAAGCCGCGCAGCAAGGCGGGTAGGCGGCTGGTCGATCTCAAAGCCAAACCGCTTTATTTGTCCGATGAGGACATCGCGTGGGTCGAGATGACGCTCGCCGGGCTGACGCTGGCGCTGCACGATTTTCAGGCAGCACCCGGCGTCGAGCGCAAAATGGCGGAGATGCGCGGTATCATCGCCGACGCCTACCTCGAACGCCTGCGCGATGACGACTTCGTCGGCGTGCAGAACTACGCGCGCATGTTGATCGGCGCGGAGGGCATTATGCATCCGGGTTCAGACGTCGAAGTGAACCAGATGGGCGAGGAAATCTATCCGGAAGCGCTCGGCGGCACAGTGCGTCACGCGGCTGCGGTCAGTGGTTGCCCGGACTAAGTGACCGTGAACGGCCTCGCCACCATCGACGACGCGCAGCGGGTCGCTTACTTTCAGCGAGCGCTGGCCAGTCTCGCCGAGTGCATGCGTGACGGCGTGGATGTGCGCGGTTACGTCTGCTAGTCAGTGCTGGATTATTTCGAATGGGTCGGCGGCTTCCGTCCGAAGTTCGGCATCATCGGTGTGGATCGCACTACCCAGGCGCGCACGCCCAAGCTCAGCGCCCGCCGGTTGGGGGATGTCGCCCGTACCGGGCAGTTGTAGCCCATCGACATGCAGGCAGCGAGCTACCCGCTGCCTGCATGGACGTTTGGAGCAAACATACGGCGTTCAGGCCGAGTGTAGTGTTAACGTGTCAGCGCGTACAGCACAATACCGAGGATGATCAGGCCGAATGTCGCCACGATCAACCAGAAGTCAACCTTATTCAGCCCTGACTTCTGCGGCTGTGGGCTGGCAACTGCGCTCTTGTAGCGCGGTCGTTGACGGCGCTCATTGAGGGGGCGAAACCACACCGATTTGACCAACCACTTTTCTTCCTCGGGCAAAGGTTTACAGACGACATGAATGTTGCCACCATCCATACGGCGGATGAACTTCGTATCGCCATCGTCTTCAAAATAGGTTCGATCGGGAGTGAGCACCGTCCAGATGACGAGCTCCTCAGGAATTTGACGCTCAAGCATTCGCTCGCGTGCATGTTTGGAAAAGACAATATTCATCAAAGGAGTTCAATCCGTCAAAGCGGCTGCATGAGCCAAACATCGGAATGCTCGCGCAGGTGAGAGGACAATTGGGCTGAGCGTTCGCGCTGGCACTACGGAAGGTGTGTGGGTGTGGCGCACCCGATCTGCGTGCGGGCAATGACTGCTCAACCAACTCTATTCTAAGCGATCCGGCAAAATCTGCTCCCCCTAGTTACGCAGGCGATCCGTACACCTGTGCCTCGCAAATCCTAGACCCATCACAACTTAACATGGGTTCTGACGACTCAGCGCTTGTCGATAACCGATCCATCGGCGTGGGTCAGAATCCAGGTAAAATGGGTCAAAATCAAGTGACAAGGTAGCGAAATTCGATGGTGAACCCATATCCGCTCACCCCGCTGTTGGCTCATTGGCACCTGCCTGCACCGCTGGAAGCGTACCTCAGGGCGAAGATTGATCCGGAGGCCGTATCACTCTACGTTCGCTACCGTCGGCTCGACGCGTACAAACGCTACCTGCCGGTTTTGCTCTATGCGCGCTGCCCCTTATGTGGTGCACGCTGTGAGGACGCGCTGGACCCTGGTATGCTGCCTACCAATATGCTCGATTACACTATTCTGTACAATGCGCTGCCGTCGCTGAACTATCCACGCTCGATCTGTCCGCATCTGGTGGGCACGCATGAGTTCTTCCATCTACATGGTCACGTTCCGGAAGAAGTGAGCCATCTCCAGCTTGACAGCGGCGAAGTCCCCTTAGTCACCCCATGGTTCCTAGACAAGCTAGAGGGTTGTGTGGTCCTCCACGCCGTGCCGATCGGCCGCGTCGAGCAGGGCAGACTCCTCCCCGCATATACCCGGTTCTTCCTGACATATTTCAGCCAAAATCCGCGCCAGACAATTGAAGCGACCTATGCCATGCAAGCCGATTCGATGGCGCGCGATGATACTTATTACCCGTATACTATTGCCTCAGGCTATCGCGTTTACCACACGGGCAGAGAGCTGCCGGTTCAGGATGGGTGGGAGGGGATGAACGAGAAAGTCCGCACCTATTACGAAGAAAAGTATGATCTTCAGCGCTGGGCGTGGGCGGGTAAGCTCGGCTATCTGGATTACACCTCGACCGATTTGCCGCTGCGTATCGGTCACGGCCTGGAACTGCCGGATCTGTACGGCAAGCTGGCGGGCCGCCGGTATCATTTCTTTTGGAGCGGTGGCCGATTTCGTACGTACTGATGATGTACGCACCTGCAAGGTACGGACAGCGAGTGAGGCACCAAAACGTTTCTGAACCTCGGTGGTGGGTTTACGCAGCCACCGACGGCACGTTAGTCGCCAACCAGCAGCCAACCGACGTAAACAAGCTTCCACAGCCCGTTATGCTTTTCGAGGATACGCGTTTCGTGGCTCAAGCCCGGCATATCCATATCCGGTTCACCCGTATCCGCCCCATATTGATCGAAGGTGACCCATGCCATCTGCTCACTCGTGCGTATGTGCAGCTTTTCCCGACGAACTTGGGCAGCTAGAGGATTAGGTGTCGGATTGCTGCTCATCAACTGCCGAACCGATGTGCTGAGGGTTTCCCAGCCTTCAGTCACCCGAATTCCACCCCGAGCCCACCACCCAACCATGCGAATATCCGCAGTCTGCAGCCAGCAGTTGGCCCACGCCGCATAATCCTTCATCCAAAATGCCGTCGTTTCAGCGGTGATCACTTGCATTACAACCTGATCGAGATCTGTCGCACCAGCGTTCATACTCGTCATTCTCTTTCATTATGAACAAGGACTTGTAGAGTTCCGGACTCCGGACAGTACGCCCAAGTGGTTGTCGCCAGCACAACCTAACTCAGACTTCGTTCCTGTATTTTGCCTAAGTGTTTCGGGTAGGAATGACAATGAGTGCATGCGCTCAATGCGGTTTCATCCCCATTTACGTTTCGTTCCACTCGACCGAGCACTGCGCCACTCCCAGCGCATCTTTGAGCCGCCGGAAGGCTTTAACCGGATCGGTTTGAAAATCGGTGTATTGCAGCACGCGCAGGCGGAACGGAATGCCCGTATTCCCCAAGAGAATCGGATAGATCTTCTTGCCGGATTCGCCGAAATAGCTCCACTCGGCTTTGACCACAATTGAGCGATTGGAGGGCGGCGTCAGTACCACGATCAGGGCATCCGAGGCATGAAGGGCTGATTCGAGCGCCGTATCCCAATCCGCACCCGGCAAAATGTTGTGATGGTCGACCCATGTCTGCACACCGCAGCCATGCAGTTTCGCGGCGAGCAAATCCACAAACGCATCATCTTTGGTGGAGTGGCTGATAAATACTAACTGATCTACTTTCCCGCCAAACAGCATCGCATGCACGGTCTTGACGAGGGCGACGCCGACGAGCCGACGCAGGTTGTCGAGCGAGCGGAATTCATACACATATTTGGAGCGGCGAATCTCATCTTTGAACTGTATCAGCTTGAGTTTGCGCTCCTCCTCCTGCTCACGCTCGTTATCGGGCACGATAATGTCATTGCCTTCCTTATCGACCCGTGCCAGGAAGAAGAGGAGCATGGGGATTTTGCGCTCCAGGGCCCAATGGTATTCCATATGAATAAACGAGCGGTTGCCGTCGGGGGTGCCTTCTCCGAAACGGTCTTTTTCGGGAATCCAGCCGTAGTAATGGGCATAAATACCGATGAAGATGTCGGCGCGCAGCATCTCGTTGTAACACAGCTGATAGATACTGCTGTCTGGGGAAGCCGCGGCGACACTCTCGAAATCCCACGTACGCAGACCGATGCCGGTCACCAACTCGGTGATGACCTCACGTTCACGCAGCAGCCCTCGGGAGGTGGCACTGATGTAGACGTTCAACGGTTCGTCCCTTTCCATAAGCACTAACTTTCTCTGAACAGGCTTGAAACTTTAGGTTTCCCGGGATCGGATGGTGGGGCTAGGGAGAGACGTAGGATGCGATTGGAAACAGTGATGACCTCTGGGAGGAGGTTGGAGACGGTGGTCCGGCGTGGCTGCCCGGGGCCCAAATAAAAATGTCATCCGCTCTTGATTAAGGGGATGACATCCAAGAAGAGCGGGTTATGAGACTCGAACTCACGACATTTTGCTTGGGAAGCAAACGCTCTACCAACTGAGCTAAACCCGCACTACAGTTTGAATTCTATGCCGCTCTCCCGTGATTGTCAAGGTCGCATCCCTATACGCGAGGGCGGATCATGCTATAATGCCCCATCAGCGAGGAACGAATAGGGTACGTAGGTTGGTTAAATACGGGCGTGTGATTGTGCTGGGAGCGGTCGTCAGTTTCGCCGCGATCTACCTGATCTTTACGCAGCTCCGCGACAACGATCTCTCGTTGATTGGAGCGGCGTTAAGGAATGCGCGCTATTCCTATGTCGCGCTCAGTGCCTTGATCATCGCGGCGGGGTTGTTTGCGCGTGGGGCACGCTGGCGCGCCCTTCTCAACAATGACTTGTCGTTCTGGCGAGCTTTCAGCATCAACAATGTCGCGTATCTCATCAATGGGCTGATTCCGTTTCGAGTTGGGGAGCTGGCCAAGATCTATCTCGCGACCCGCGCTGAGCCGCCGGTTCCAGTGCTCAGATCGACCAGCACGATCATCGTCGAACGATTGCTTGATCTCATTTCCATCTTTGTGATTACGCTGCTGGCGGTGTCGCAGGGCGATTTGCCGGAGGACTTGCGTCGGACAGCCTTGTTTCTCGCCCCGCTGGCAGTTGTCGGTTTTGTCATCCTTGTGGTGCTCTCTGGTCAGCGGGAGCGGACCCTCCGCGTAGTAGGTGCGCTGGTCGCCCGTCTGCCGATCCGCTGGAATGTTGTCGGGTGGATGGAGCACTTTCTCGATGGATTAAGTCCGCTCACTGACTGGCGGCGCTTTGCGCTCGTGGGCTTCTTCAATGTCTTGAGCTGGGTGAGTTCGGTTGTCTCCGGTTATGTGCTGATGTTCGCTTTCTTCGATCAGGCGCATTGGGGTGCGACGCTGCTGTTCACATCGATGGCTTCGCTGGCAGTTGCCGTCCCGGCGGTACCGGGCAACCTCGGCACCTATGAGCTGTCGATATTGCTGGCGCTGCGTGCGATGAATTTTGGTGATGCATCTGCGACGGTCGGCGCGTTTGCCGTGGCCGTGCACGCGGTGAACCTGTTCATCAACGCGGGCATGGGGGTGATTGGCTTTATTCAAGAGGGTATTTCGCTGCAGCAGCTCTCGCAGGGGGTGCGGGAAATGCGTCCGTCGGGGTAAATCATGCACGGTGACAAACTCAAAATTCTCATCAGCCTGTTGTACTACTATCCGCATACAACCGGTTTGACTATTCATGTGCAGCGCATCGCCGAAGAACTTGTGCGGCGTGGGCACGATGTGACGGTACTGACCGCGCGCTACAGCAATGACCTGCCGCGTGATGATAAGCTGACGCACAAGGGGGTGCGCATTGTGCGCTTGTGGGCTCCAATTCGTATGAGCCGGGGCATGATCATGCCCGCGTATCCGTGGGCGGCCTTCAAGTTGATGCGCCAGCACGATGTGGTCAGCATTCACACGCCGATGCTGGAGACAGCGCTCGTCGCCCTGATCTCAGTGCTCGCGCGGCGCAAGCTGATCATCACCCATCACGGCGACCTCGTTTTGCCGGATGGGCTGCTGAACCGCTTCATCCAAGGCACGATGTTCTTTCTGTACCGCATTGCCGCCCTAGTTGCGCCCAAGATCATCGCCTACAGTCGAGATTACGCGGATCAATCCTACTATCTGCTGCCGTTCCGCGACAAAGTGGTGCCGAATTACCCGCCAATCCACATGCCGCCGCCACAGCCGGAACGCGTGGCGCAGATGCGCGCCGAGTGGTCGCAGAACGGCGGGCCAATCATTGGTTATGCCGGGCGCTTTGTGCAGGAAAAACGCCCCGATCTGGCGATCAAAGCACTGGATGTGATCAACCAGACGTACCCTAACGCCCGGTTGGTGTTCATGGGCGAGTACGACATTCCGTATGAAGACACTTGGACTAGGCAGCGCGAGTTGGTGCGTCAATACGAGTCTCAGCTAAAATTCCTTGGGATCGTCCGTGACCAACAGGAAGTGGCCAACTTCTACGCGGCGTGCGACGTGCTGGTTTTGCCGAGCGATACCGAATGCTTCGCGCTGGTGCAGGTCGAAGCGATGCTGTGCGGGACGCCGGTCGTCATGACGGATATCCCCGGCGGTCGTGTGCCGGTGCGAGAGACGGGGATGGGCAAGCTGGCCAAGCAGGGAGATGCTCAATCCATCGGTCAGGCGTTGGTCGACGTGCTCAACGAGCCGGAGAAGTACACCAAGTCCCGCGAATTTATCGAAGACGTATTCTCCTTCCAAGAAACGGTGGATACTTATGAACGACTCTTCCGCACTTACGCCCACCAACGCGCGCACTGAGAGCGGGCGTGCCCCGGTTGATCCGCAGTTGATCGCGCGGATGACGCGCAATGAAGCGGACATGGCTTTCAAGAAGCGCGTGCAGACCATCTTCGACTGGGTGATGCCTGCCGATGATGATGTGATTCTCGACATTCCGTGCGGACGCGGCTTTTACCTCAATATGATCCGCTATGTGAGTAAATGTCAATTGGTGGGTGCGGAGCTTGACGGCGACGTGATCCGCAAGGCCCAGGCGAATGTCGGTCACTTGCCGGATATTCAGCTTAATCAGGCGAACATCTACGCGCTGCCATACCCTGACAACACGTTTGACGCAGTGATCCTCTCTGAAATCCTTGAACATATCGACGATGATGTGGCGGGTCTGCGGGAAGTCTATCGCGTGTTGAAGCCGAACGGTGTGGTCGCCATTACGGTGCCTAACGCGGATTACCCGTTCTGGTGGGACCCGATCAACCGGACGCTGGAATTTCTGTTCAAGCGCCCGATTCGCACCGGGATGTTCGCGGGTATCTGGGCGAATCATGTCCGCCTGTATCGCCGCGATCAACTGCGTGCCTCGGTCTTGGCGGCGGGCTTCCAAGTGGAGGAGGAGCGTGCGTTCACGCATGACAGCTTCCCCTTCATTCATAATCTGGTCTACGGCATCGGCATGCCACTGCTGGAATCAGGCGCGCTGCCGGGCAACATGGCGACGGCGGCGAACCGCATCACGTTCGATCAGAATGATGGCAGCCTGCTTAATCCAATCAACTTGGGGCTGAAGGTCTTCAACTTCTTTGACCGTAACAACTCCATCAGCGAACCCGTCGGACGGTCGACGGTCAATCTGGCGATCAAGGGGCGTAAAGCATGAGCGATCTGCATGGCAGCACGGACGACCTGAGCGATCTGCCTTTGGAATCGTCGAGCGGCGCGATCCTCGCCGCCGAACCGGTCGAGACCGAATTCGAAGATTTGACGCTGGCGCAGGCGCTGGATTTGCTCGTGCGCAAGCCGCGTGCGACGATAGCCGCGCTCGCGCGGGTCGCTTCGCAGCGACCGGACACGCCGCCCGCCTTGGTCGAGTCGATCCCGGTGGTTGTGCCGACGCCGAAACCGCGCGTCCGCCGCGCCGCCGATGCGCCGATCATGTCAGCCGGGGAGCCTGCGCTGGTCGCTCGTTCCGAGACGATCCAGCTTTTGTTGCGGTTGGGGGCATTCGGATTGGCGGTGTACGGCGGCGTGCAGATGTTCGTCAGCCAGCAGTACGTCGACGAATTCGGTTTGTATGTTGGTGCGCCGTATTTGGTCGCGGCGTTTGTGCTGTGGTTGCTCGCCGATGGGATATTCTTCCGCCTGCCCGCGATGGGCGGCGCTATCCCTGCGCCCGAAGCCCGCTTTGAACCGCTGTCGATGAGCAGCGTCACGTGGCGGATTTTCACGGCGGTGGGGGCCGCGGTGACGGGCATCCTCGCGTGGACGCTCAACGGTAACAATCTGTTCACGCTCGAAGGCGTGATCATGTGGTTTGCGTGCATCTTCCTGACCATCTGGACAGTCGCGCCGAGTGGGTGGACGCCGCTTACGCCCTTCACCAAGCTGCTCGATGCGATCTTCAGCTTGCGTCTGAGCTGGGTGTTCATCGCCGTGGTCGCGATCACCTTGTTCGGCGCGTATTTCCGCTTCAGCGGACTGGTCAGCACACCGCCAGAGATGACGAGCGATCACGTCGAAAAGCTGCTGGATGCCAATCGCGTGCTTAACGGCGAAACGAATGTGTTCTTCGCCAACAATCACGGTCGGGATGCGATTCAGTTCTATTTGCTGGCGTTCTCAGCGCGCTTTCTGGGGCAAGAACTGAACTTCATGCTGCTCAAGACCCTCACGGCGATTGAGGGCATTATTACACTCCCCGTGCTGTTCTGGATGGGGCGCGAGGTCATCGGACGCGACAACCGCAAACTCGGCAACCTCGTCGGGGTGCTGGTGGCGGCGCTGGTCGCGGTGAGCTACTGGCATGGTGTGTTGAGCAGTTTAGGGCTGCGGATTGTGCTTACACCGCTGTTCGTGGCGCTGCTCGTTGGGTTTATGGCGCGCGCACTGCGTGAGAATCGCCGTGCCGACTGGATCGCCGCTGGGTTGACGCTCGGCGTTGGGCTGTACGCGTATCAGGCGATTCGGATGTTCCCGGTGGTGGTCGCGCTTGGTTTCCTGATCGCGCTGATCTTCAAATATCGCACGCTGACGGTACGACGTGAACTCGTCGTCAACTTCATCATCTTGGTGATCGTCTCGTTCAGCGTGTTTATTCCGCTGTTCCGCTATTCAGTCGATTTCCCTGAAGATTTCTGGCGGCGTACGTCCGGTCGGCTATTCGGCGATGATCTGACACAGCAAACAGACGAGAACGGCAACCTCGTCATGCGCGTGCCGAGCTTGCAGGAGCGCATCGACGCCTTCAACCAGAACTTTCCCGCGCTGCTGAGCAACATCCGCAACAGCGTGCTGATGTACAACTGGAAAGGGGACATCGCGTGGTTCCAGAACGCGCCCATGCATCCGGCGATGGACATTATCACCGGCGGGCTGCTGATAATTGGCACAGCGGCATGGATCACACGGATGCTGAAGCGGCGCGATGCGGGGGATTGGGTCATTTTGCCCATGATCCTGATCATGATGCTGCCATCGGCGCTCTCCATTGCCTACCCGCAGGAAAACCCGAGTGCCACACGCATGAGCGGAACGCTGCCGGGCGTGTATCTGCTGGCGGCCTTCGGCTTGGCGCTGATCGTGCGCACCCTGAGCCGCTTGGCAGGGCGCTTCGGCACGCTGATTGGTGCGGTGGCTGTGTTAGGGCTGCTCCTGTTCGCCTTTAGCGCCAACCAGTTCGCCTTGTTCACCGAATACCGCGAGTTCTATCTGCTCAATTCGCTGCCGCATCACGAAGGCGGCGAAGTGCTGCGCGGATTCGTGACGCAGCAAGGCGGACGCTATGGCAACGCCTTCATCCTGTCGTCGCCGTACTGGTGGGATCATCGCGCGGTCGGCATCGAAGGTGGGCGTGTCGACTTCCCGAATACGATTTTGAGTATTGGCGAGGCGGCAGGGTACCTGCGGGATGCGCAGGCGCAGCGCAGCGGCGAATATCAGTTTGACCCGAACAGCCCGGCGATCTTCTTCTACAACACAGCGAATATTGAAGCCGAGGCCTGGCTGGAAACGAATTTCCCGGACGGCTTCTGGCAGTTATACCAGACATCGATCCCCGGCAAAGACTTCAAGGTCTACTGGGCGCCGGCGCTGGGAGATGAAGGCTTTGTGGACTTCTTGGAGCAGAACATTGCTGCCCCACCGCAGTGAGGTATTTTGGGGCGAAATGTGTAAAATGGGGCAAATTCCGTCGTAGGGGCGCAGCAGGCTGCGCCCCTACCCATGCGCCGAAATGATGATCCCGCGCCCGCCGCGGTTTATGTGCAAGGGACTTTATGCAAGACGTTCAACAGCTTACAGCGCCGCCGCGCGTCCGCTCAAGTTCTGCGGTGAACAGCAATGTGCTCGTCGGCGTGATTCTCCTCGTGACTATGCTCGCTGGCGGTTATTTCCGCTTCGTCGGCTTGAACTGGGATGATTTCACGCATCTGCACCCGGACGAACGCTTCATGACGGATGTGGTGCAGGGTTTAGGTCGCCAGCTCAACCCGAGCGGTGACGAACTTTCCCGCGCCGAGCAAATCGCCGACTGTCTGTCACGATATCCCGATACGGGCGGCAGAGGCGCATTCTTCGATGCGCGCTGCTCCCCGTGGAATCCGCTGAATGCGAATCAGGCGCACGGGCTGTACGTGTATGGCACCTTGCCGTTATTCATGGCGCGTGGCGCGGCGGAAGCCTTTGCCGCGGGCACCGAATGGTACGCGGCGACCGTGCTCGGCAACCCCGACTACGAAGGCCAGCACTGGACATCTTACGACGGCATCCACCTCGTGTGGCGGGCAATTTCGGCGCTGTGCGAGATGAGCGCCATCGTGCTCGTGTTCGCCATTGGGCGCAAGCTGCATGACAAGTGGATCGGCTTGCTGGCGGCAGTGTTGTATGCCGGGACGGTGTTCTCCATTCAGATGGCGCACTTCGCTACAGTCGATTCAATCAGCAATTTCTTCACGACACTGGCGATCTTCTATGGCGTGTGTGTGCAGCGCCACGGCAAAATCCGCGATTACGCGTTGTTCGGCGTGATGGTCGGCGCGACGGTGGCGTCGCGCATCAACTTAGCGCCGCTGGCCGGGCTGATTGTGATCGCTGCGGCCATCCAGCTTGCGCCGGTCTTCGATGCCAAAACCTCCAGCGCGGAACGGTCGCGCCTGTGGACGATTCATCTCACGGGGTTAGTAATCTCCGGCATCTTTGCCTTCCTCGTGTTCCGCGTGGCGAACCCCTACACCTTCACCGGGCCGGGCTTCTTCGGTTTGATGCCGTACTCGCGCTGGCTCGACAACATGGGCACGGCGCAGGCGCTCAACTCCGGCACGATTGACAGCCCGCCGAACTTCCAGTGGGTCGCGCGCGCCGCCTATCTGTTCCCGCTCAACAACATGGTGGTGTGGGGCATGGGCATCCCATTGGGGATCGCCTGCTGGATTGCGTGGGGCGTGGCCGGTTATCGCATCGTGCGCGGGCGACCGGGCGCGCTGGCGAACATTCTGCTGTTCGTCTGGATTCTCGTTTATTTCGGCTGGATGGGGCGCAACTGGGTGACGACCATGCGCTACTTCATCCCAATTTACCCGACGTTAGTTCTGTTAGCGGCGTGGGGACTAGTCAGCCTGTACCGCTCAGCGCGCGGATCACGGCGGACGGTAGCAGGCGGATTGATCGGTGTAACGGCGGCCTTCACCATCGTGTGGGCGCTGATGTTCACGAATATCTACCGCAACATGCTCACCCGCGTGCAGGCGAGTTACTGGGTGTGGGAGAACGTCTCTGGCGATTTCTCGATGCAGATCGAGACGGAGGATGGTTCGCCTGCGCCGCTGATCAATATTGCGGTCACGAATGCCATGTACGGCACGACGACCGCCGATGACCTCGCCCAGCATGTGACGCATTTCTATTCGGGTTTCCCGCTGTCGACGTACAGCTTTACGCCGCAGGCGTCGGGCATGGTGACGACCATCTACGCGCCGCACCTCGGCGACCCACTGGATGATCCCGATCCCGAAGTGCTGACGTTCTCGATCACTGAACCGGACGGCACCCTGCTGACGACGGCGCGCATCGAAGAGAACTTCACACGGGAAAACAGCCCCATCGGCGATAGCTACGAAATCCCACTCGCCGAACCGCTGATGGTGGTCGAAGGTCAGGAATACAGCTTCCAGGTCAACGTGCAGCTAGGCGATGAAGTGATCAGCGGCGGTTCGATTCTCACGTGGGAGGGCGCGTGGGATGACCCGTTCCCGATTGGCGTGTGCGAACTGCCGGAAGGCGTGACTCTCGCCGACAGCCCGCCGCCCGGACAAATCATGGATGCGCGCGACTGCCGCCGCCTCGATACGGGATGGTCGCTGGTGAGCGGCTATCAGCAGGACATCGTCTACGAGGACGAAGAATTCAAGCGCACGAACGTGCTGCGCACGCTGGACGACAGCGACTACATCGTTATCAGCAGCAATCGCTTCTATGACACGCTCTCGCGCAACCCGGCGCGCTGGCCGTGGACGAATTTCTACTATGACAAGCTGTTCGCGGGCGAACTCGGCTACGACCTCGTCAACGTCGTTCAGGAAACCTATGAATGGGGGCCACTGCGCGTCAGCGACCAGTACCTGCCGTTCTATGATGCGCCCGACTGGCTGAACGAATTCGAAGCGGAAGAAGCCTTCCACGTCTACGATCACCCGGTGGTTATGATCTTCCAGAAGCGCGCCGACTACGACCGGCAGGCGGTGGCGGATTTGCTCTACAGCATCCCGGTCACACGGGTAGGTGGCTTCAACGCGAACTGCCAACCCGACCTCGATTGGGGCTACTGCGACACGACGATCACCAATGTCTCGACGGTCGAATCTGCTGAGATCGACCGCGCCCCGACCAACTATCGCTTCACCAGCCAGTTACAGCAGATTCAGGAGACGGGCGGTACGTGGTCGGAACGCTTTGACGTCACCAGCATCATCAACACCAGCCCGGCGGTCACCATCAGCATGTGGTGGCTGACGATTGTGCTGTTCGGGTGGCTGACCTTCCCGCTGCTGTTCGCGCTGCTGCCGGGTCTGGCGGATCGCGGGTTCGCGATCAGCAAATTCACGGGTATGTTCCTCGTTGCGTGGCTGACATGGTTTGTCGCCAGCCTGCGCGTACCCGTCTGGTCGCAGATCGGCGTGCTGGTCGCGCTGATTCTCGTCGCCGCGCTGGGCATGGCTGTCATGTGGCGGCGGCGCGGCGAATTCGTCGAGTATTTGCAGACGCACTGGCGGCGCTTGCTCATCATCGAAGTAGTGACGCTGGCGGCCTTCGGGTTATTCCTGTTCATCCGCTTGACCAACCCCGATCTCTGGCATCCGAGTTTTGGCGGCGAAAAACCCATGGATTTCGCCTACTTCAACGGCGTGCTGCGCAGCACGGTCTTCCCACCCATCGACCCATGGCAGGCGGGCGGGTATATCAACTACTACTATTTCGGCTACGTGATCGTCGGCGCGCCGGTGCTGCTGCTCGGCGTCATCCCGTCGATTGCCTACAATCTCATTCTGCCGACGTTGTTCGCGACCGCCGGAATTGCCGCGTTTGCCGCCGCGTTCAACGTGGTGAGCCGCCTCAATTGGAAGCGGGCGAACCCGTATTTTGCGGGCATCGCCGCGCTGATGATGTGTGTGCTGTTCGGCAACCTCGATACGCCGCGGGTGTTTCTGTCCGGCGTCGCGCAGATGGGCGGCTATACGCGCCCAACCGGGATCGAACAGTGGCTGATTCTCGACTACACCGAGACCAACGGCATGCCGCCGGATGCCGCGGCTTTTCAGGACATCAGCAACCGGGTGCAGTCCGGCAATATCATTGACCGGCTGCGCTACGAAGTCGACATCGCTGTTGATCTGTTGGTCGATATGGGCAACGGTTTCGGCAAGCTGTTCAGTGGCCAACCCCTCGCGGTGGGGGCGGAGCGCTGGTTCTGGGGGCCAAGCCGTGTGTTAGGCGAAACGCCGGGCGTGGAAGGGCAGGCGATCACCGAAATGCCCATGTTCACGTTCGTGTATGGCGACCTGCACGCGCACATGATCTCTATGCCCATGCAGTTGATTCTGCTCGGCTTGCTGCTCAACGAAATCCTGATCGCCGGGTCAGATACGCGCTCCCGCTGGGCGCGCACGCTGGCGATTTTCCTGCTCGGCGCGCTGGCGGGCATGCTGCGCGCGACGAATACGTGGGACTGGATCACTTACATGATCCTCGGCACGGTGGGATTGGCGCTGGCATGGTGGTTGGCGTGGAAGCGTGTCAACCGCCGCTCGCTGATCGATGCCGCGTGGCGCGTCGGTGGATTCCTCGCGGTCAGCTTCATCGCCGTGATGCCGTTCACGAGCTGGTATTCGAGCGTGTACAGCCGCATTCTGCCGTGGAATGACGGCAAAACGCCGATCTGGGCGTATTTTGACATCCACGGGCTGTTCCTCTTCCTGCTGGTGACGCTGCTGGTGTGGGATACCGGGCGCTGGTTCCGCAGCGTGCGCGTGAAGGCGCTGCGTGGCACGGCTCCGTACCTGCTGGTCGGCTTGGTGCTCATCGGCGTGCTGCTCTTGATCGCCTTGTTCCTCGCTTTACGCGAATATCAGGTGACGATCATTGTGGTGCCGCTGCTGTTGTGGACGGCGGCGCTGCTGCTGCGACCCGGTCAAAGCCGACCGATGCAGTTCCTGATGCTGATCTCTGCGCTGGCGCTTGGCCTGACGCTGGGGGTGGAATACGTCGTGCTGGACGGCGATATTGGCCGTCAGAATACGATCTTCAAGTTCTACATGCAGGTGTGGCTGATTTTCAGTGTGATGGGCGGCGCGGTTGCCGCGTGGATGTTCGCCAGCCTCGACAACTGGCGACCGGGTCTGCGCAATGCGTGGTCGGTGGCCTTCGCCGTACTGGTGACCATCGCCGCGATGTTCCCAATCATGGCCTCACAGGGGAAGTCCATCTTCCGTTTCGACAACGAGCAGCCATTCACGCTGGATGGCGCGGAGTTCATGAAGTACGCCAGCCAGTGGGAAGCCGACGACCTCGTGATGGCGCTTGACCCCACAGTGACGCCGTTCGCGCTGGATAACGACTATCAGCTCATCCGCTGGATGCAGGACAACATTCAAGGCTCGCCGACGATTGTCGAGGGTCTGAGCGATAACACGCAGTACCGCTGGAATGGGCGCATTTCGATCTATACGGGTTTACCCGCCGTGCTCGGGTGGCACTTCCACCAGTGGCAGCAGCGGACGATGGAGTGGACGCGCCAGTTTAACGACAACCGCTACGCGAATGTCGTCGCGTTCTACAACTCGCCCAGCATCGACTATGCGTGGCAGTTCCTCCAATACTATGACGTGAGCTATGTCGTCGTCGGCAACATTGAGCGCGCCTATTATCGACCGGATCGACTGGCGAAGTTCGATACCATGGTCGAGCGTGGGTTGCTCTCGGTGGTTTACCAGCAAGGCAATACGACGTTATATCAGGTGAATAAAGACGCGCGCTTGTTGGATCAAGGCTGACGGGGAAGGGTAACCGGTGAACGTGTTTGATTGGCTGCCCCGCGAAGGGGGAATCGTCCTCAGTTGGTGGGCGTTGGTGACCGCCGCCGGGGTCGGCGTGCTGCCGCTGAGCTTTCGCCTGCTCCGCTGCCTGCCCGACCGCGGTTACACACTGGCGCGCGCGCTTGGTCTGCTGCTGACGGGTTTCGTCTTCTGGTTGCTGGCGATGTTCGGCTTTATTCGCAATACTCCCGGTTCGATGATCCTCGCGTGGGTGATTGTGCTGGTCGCCGGGCTGATTGTGTATCTGCGCGAACCGATCGATTTGCGGGCGTGGTGGCGGGAAAACCGTGCCGTCGTGATCGTCGGCGAAGTACTGTTCTTCGTGCTGCTGTTTGCGTGGGCGATCTACCGCGCGCACCAGAATGCGATCACCTTCACCGAAAAGCCGATGGAACTGGCGTTCCTCTCGTCGGTCATGCGCTCGGAAGTCTTTCCCCCGGCGGATCCGTGGCTCTCCGGCTACGCCATCAGCTACTACTATTTCGGCTACGTGATCGCGGGCATGCTCTCCAAGTTGAGCGGCATCACGAGCACGATTGGTTTCAACATGACGGCGGCGCTCCTGTTCGCGCTGACCGGGATCGGCGCGTTCGGTGTGGTGTATAACCTCGTGCGGTCGCGGGCTAGCGGTTCCGGTGAACCGAAGCGGAGTGCGGCGATCTGGACGGGGATCATCGGCATGATTTTCGTCGTGCTGCTCGGCAACTTCCAATTGGCGCTGGTCGAAGTGCCGTATCAGACGAACACGGCCCCGCAGGAATACCTCGCCTTCTGGGACATGAACGAACGTCAGAACCAGATCGGCGGGCCGGGGAGCGCGGACCTCAACGACTGGGGCAACTGGTGGTGGTTCCGCAGCGCGCGCGTGCTCAACGACCGCAACTTCGATAATTCGCGGGTTGAAGTCATCGACGAATTCCCGCAGTTCAGCTTCTTGCTCTCGGACAATCATCCGCATGTGCTGTCGCTGCCCTTCGCCGTGCTGGCACTCGGGTTGGCGCTCAACGTCATCCTCAGCGGACGCAAGCCCAACCGCAGCGAAACGGTGCTTTATGGTCTGGTGATCGGCGGGCTGATCTTCCTCAATACGTGGGATGGTCCGATTTACGCGGCGGCGCTCCTTGGCGCAGAGGCGGTGCGCCGCCTGATCCGCACCGGACGCTTGACGCTTGACGATCTGCTCAGCGTGTTCTGGTTGGCGCTCACGCTGGTGGTCGTGGCGGTCGTCGCCTACCTGCCATTCATCATTTCGTTCCGGTCGCAGGCGGCAGGCGTCGTGCCCAACCTCGTCTACCCGACGCTGTTCCGCCAGTTCTTCATCATGTTCGGGCCGCTGCTGCTCATCCTCGGGCCGTTCTTAGTGTTGGAGCTGTGGCGCGGTTGGGGGACGCTCAACTGGCGCTTCGCCATCCGCACCGGGTTGATCGTGCTAGGCGGGCTGATTCTGCTGCTCGTCCTGTTCTCGGTCGTCGGGTATGTGATCCCCGCCCTGCGCAATCAGGTCGGCGGTTTCATTGAAAGCAATGGCGGTCTTGGGCGCGTGGTCAGCTTGGCGCTGAGCAAACGCGTGACGCACTCACTCACGGCGCTTGTGCTCACACTCGGCGTGATCCTCGTGCTGGCGCGGATGTTCCCGCGGCGCTCCGCAGGTCTGAACAACCCGGAGGCGGCAGTCGCGCCGATCTACCCGCCCGCAACCGGCTTTGCGCTGCTGCTGGTTGGGCTCGGCTTGATGCTCACGCTCACGCCGGAATTTGTCTACCTGCGCGATAACTTCAGCACGCGCATGAACACCGTGTTCAAGTTCTACTACGGCGCGTGGCTGGTGTGGAGTGTGGCTGCCGCCTATGCCGTGTATACGATTGTCTCTGATCATCAGTTGATGCGTCCGCCAGTCTCACTGCGCGCCGTGTTCATCGGCGGGTTGGCGCTGGTCATGGCGTTCGGGCTGATGTTCCCGGTCGCCGGGGTGTATCACCGCGCCATTGTCGAAGCGGGGCGCACATTCAGTGAGGTACCCGTCACGCTCGACGGTGGCCCGTCGTTTACGTGGGCAGATGATTATCAGGTCGCGCTTTGCCTCGGCGAACAAGTCGAGGGCAATGATGTGACGGTCGCGCAGGCGGTGGGGCCCCAATACCATGGCGAGTTTGGCACCGTCGGCACACTGACCGGGCTGCCCATACTGCTCAACTGGGTCGGTCATCAGCAGCAGTGGCGCGGCGTTGAGGGCTACGCCGAACTCGGCGGCACGCGCGACGCGGACATCCAGACCCTCTACACGTCGCCAACATGGCGCGACACCGCGATTCTGCTCAATCAGTACGGCGTCGATTATGTGGTGTTCGGCACCATCGAACGCTCGACGTTTGGCGCGGAGAGCGAGATTAAATTCCTCGACAATCTTGACATCGTCTGTGAGACCGGCGGCAGTCGCATCTATCGCGTCACGCCGGAAGCTATTCAGTTCAGCCAGTAGGGAAGCCGTATGCAGACTGTAGTGACTGCCCCTGTTCTTGAACGTCCGACGCTGGCGATTCGCCTCGAAACGGTCGCCTACCTCGCCGTGATTGCACTGGCACTGGTGCTCCGCCTCGCCAGTCTAGGCGCGGTGCCGATGGCGGCGTCGGAGACGCACAATGCCTTGGCGGCGTTTCGCGTCGTCGTGCCGGAGGCGTCGGGCGAACCGCTGACCGCGACCAGCCCGCTCCTCTTTGCGGTGCAGGCGCTGGCGTTCGCCGTATTTGGTACATCAGAATTTACCGCGCGGCTGTTCACAGCATTGGGTGGTTCGCTGCTCGTCCTCACACCGCTCCTCTTCCGGCGCGAACTGGGCAGCACGCGCGCGTTCGTGTTCGCCGTATTGCTGGCGGTATCGCCCGTTGGGTTGGTCGCAGCGCGCTTCAGCGCTCCGGTGATCTGGTCGATGCTCAGCGCGATCGCCCTGTTGTGGGCGCTCCTGCGCCTGCGCGGCGGTGATGATGCGCCGTGGATCAAGGTCGTCGCGGCGGTGAGCGGCGGCAGCCTGATTTTCCTGAGCGAGGCGGGTGGCCTGCTGCTTGCCTTGATGCTGCTCGGCGCGCTGGGCATTGTCACCGTGTGGGAACGGCGCGCACAGACCTTCAACTTTGCGGAGGCGGAGGCTAAGTCCGCCGCGACCAGCGCATTCGTCGGAGCCCGTTTCGGTACTTGGGGGACGCCGCTGCTGGTAGCGGGCGCCTTCGTGATCCTCGTCGCGACCGGGACGCTCCTTAATCCTAGTGGCTTGAACGCGGTCGGCGAGGTGTTCGCCGGGTTCGGGCGGGGCTTCACGCAAGCGCCGGATGGGGCGATTACGCCGTTTGCGCTGTACGTCAGCCTGTTCTATGAGCCGTTCTGGTGGGCGTTGGCGCTGGCCGGGGTCGTTGTGCTGATCAATCGCCAGTCGTTCACCTTAATCGACCGCTTTCTGGCTGCTTGGTTGGTCATGGCGATGATCGGCTCGTTGGTGTTCGTTGGGGCGGAGGCGTATCACGCGCTGTGGTTCACCATACCGCTGATCGGCTTGACCACATCCGCCGTTATGGCGATGCTCAAGCCCGTGCGCGAGACCGAAATCTTCGCGCCGCCCGCGTGGGCGCGCTGGGTGATCGCGCTCGCCTTCATCGCCGTGCTGGTGGTGTTCACGGTTTCAGCGCAGGCGCTCGGACGTTCGCTGCTGACCTCGACCAGCGAGTCACTGGCGACGGCTACACTTAATGCCAACAGCGTGATCCTCGTGATCGTCTCGATCATGTTCCTGATCATCGGTTTCTTCCTCGTGGCGAGCGTGTGGGGCAATACCAGCGCGCTCCAGGGCGTAGGGCTCGGCGTGCTGATTTTCGGCGCGATCACCTCATTGGGGAGCGGGTGGGGCGCCGCGGTCAGCGAGGCCGACAGCCCACGCGAACCCTTCCACTTCTACGCGACGAGCACCGATGTGCTGCTGCTGCGCGAAACGCTGCACGAACTCGCCGAACGCAACAGCGGGGGATTCAATGTGCTGCCGCTCAGCGTGATGGCGCCACAGGACGGGGTGATCGCGTGGGTGGTGCGTGATTTTACGCAGGCCGAATATATCACCGATTTACGCGACGCACTCGGTGATCAGGTTGTGCTGCTGCCTGCCTTTGATGATTCGCCCGCGCTTGGCACCAGTTACGTCGGGCAGGACTTCATCACCACGCGGACATGGACGCCGCTGGCCATCTATGCACTCGATGTGCCGACGTGGTGGATGCAGCGCCATGCTCGCTTCACATGGATGACGCTGGAATCGACCGTGCTGTGGCTGCGCCAGGATATTTACGAGGGTGTCGAACCGCAGGATGCCGCCGGATGAACCCACGAGGTGAGGAATTCTCCAAGGCGTGCTGTACAATAACCGCACGCTGAGGGGTTAGGAACGGTATGATACCCGAAGAAGTTGAGTCGAGCATGCGCCGCGCGCTGCGGGGCGACCAAAGCGGTTACGCCGCGTTATACGAATTATTCGCGCCCGGCATCTACCGGTTGTGCTACAGCCTGTTGTTCAACCGGGAAGATGCGGAAGACGTGACGCAGGAATCGTTCGTGTATGCGTTTCGCAATCTGCAGCGCTACGATGCCAAGCTGTCGTCGTTCAAAACGTGGCTGTATACCATTGCCATCTGCCGCTGCCGCAACATGTACCGCAAAAGTCAGGTACCTACGTGCGATCTCGCGCCGTTCCTGAATAACGGTCTGCCCGCGCCCCGGTCAGAGACGCCGGAAGCCGCGCTGGCGCAGCAGTCGGCACGGGAAGCGGTCAGCCGCGCGCTGGCCTCGCTGACACCCCGGCTGCGCGAAGCGGTTGTGCTGCGCTATGGTCACGGACTGACGTACCGTGAAATCGCCGAAGTGATGGATTGCCCGCAGAAAACCGCCGAAAGCCGCGTCCGGTTGGCGCATGAAGCGCTGCGCGGTTCGCTGCAAGCCGTGGGTCAAGGTTTGTTGGACGAATTACTGAGTTTCTAAACTATGATTGCTTGTCGTGTTTGCCGGGAACATCTGCCCGGATACATTGCTCGTGAACTAGCACCTGCCGTGCGGTCTCAGGTGGCCGAACATATTCAAACCTGTGACGCATGCTATGCGGCGTATGTGCATCAGCGCGAACTGAGCAGCGAACTCAGCCGCACGCTGCCCGGCCTCGGCAATCCGCTGCCCAGTCTGGATCGCATCTGGGCGGGGGTGGAAGCGGAGATGCGCGCGCCCAAGCGCCCGACGATCAGCTTTGAGCAAGCGCGCTACAGTGTGGCCGTGGTGCTGCTGATGATAGTGCTGCTGCTGCCGTGGTCGCTGCGCGCCCACCAGTTCAACCTGCCGACGCCGCCGACACCCGCGACGATCAACACCCCCGCGACACCGGCAGTGCTCACGGCCAAGACCACCAGCGAATTTCTGCCGCCTGTGCAGCCGAATCACGCGCCTGTCCTCGGCGCGACCGATACTCCTTAGGGGTTTTCTTTATGGCAACGACGTACGATCAATACCCGCAGTCGTCCCGCTCTGATGCGCTCAGCCGCCTCTGGGCGCGCACGTATACCATCAACTGGGAAGTAGTCGCCTACATCGTGATTCTGGCGATTGCCTTGATCACCCGCTTTGCCGGGCTGGGCGACCGCGTGATGAGCCACGACGAAAGCCTGCACACGTATTACTCGTGGCGGCTGTATACCGAAGGCGATTTCCAGCATACGCCGCTCATGCATGGGCCGATCCTCTTCCATGCGACAGCGTTCTTCTACTTCCTGTTCGGGGATAACGACTACACCGCACGCCTGTATCCCGCGATTTTGGGCGTGATGATGGTGATGTTCCCCATCCTCTTTCGAAGATGGTTAGGGCGAACAGGCGCGCTGCTGGCGTCGATCATGATTTTGATCTCGCCGCTCCTCTTGTTCCACCATCGCTACATTCGCGAGGACACGCCGTCCATTTTCGCGACGCTCGTGATGGTCTACTGTCTATTTCAATATGTCGATGGACCACTCAAAGCCAGGCGTAAACCCATCTGGCTGTATATCTTCGCGGGCGCGATGCTGTGGAGCCTCGGCTCGAAAGAATCGGCGTTCATCTACATCGCCATTTTCGGCCTGTTCCTAACGCTCTTCTGGGCGATTCGCCTGTTTCAGCACCTCTTTCGTCGACCGAGTAAGGCGCTGTATCAGTTCGTCACGCTGGCGATTTTGCTCGGCTGTACGGTCACGCTGGTGATGGTGGCCGTCCTCAATATTTCGCTGGCAGAATTTGAAACGCTGGTGGAACGCGTCGGCTATGTCGTCCAGCAAACCGGGGTCATGCTCACTGGGGGGGTAACGCCGGACTCGTATCGCACTTTCCTCAGTTGGACGCTGCTCGTCGCCGCCGGGACGCTGGCGGTTGTGCTGCTCACATCGTGGTGGGCTTCACTCAAGACGCGCCGCTTCCGCCCGCGCGATGTGGTCGTGATTTTGCTGCTCACGTTGGCGGCGTTCATCGGCCTGATCGTCGTGGAAGAAATCTCGCAGGAACCGACGCGGCAAGAACGCACGGCTGAACTCGAAAGCGTTGATCCGGTGACCGTGGATGGCATCAACTGGTTGCCGATTATTGCAACGTATCCGGTTGCGCTGATCGTGCTGGCTGTGCTGGTCTATTCACGACGGGTCAATTGGTGGCGCACGTTGTACCGCTTCCGTGAACTGGATATATTGCTGCTCATGGGGTCACTGGTGCTGCCGTGGCTGACAGCGGCCGTGATTAAGATGGCGGGTGCTGATCCAACCGATTATTCTTCCACGGGGATCACGCGCACAGCGATTGCGCTGGTGCCGTTCATGACCATTTCGATCGCCGTGGGGTTGACGTGGCACTGGCGGCGCTGGACGGCGGCGGCAGCGGTGTTCTATGCCCTGTACATCTTCTTCTTCACGACCATGTTCACCAATCCGCAGGGGCTGGCCTCCGGCATGATCGGCAGCCTCGGCTACTGGCTCAAGCAGCAGGGGGTGGAGCGCGGAAGTCAGCCGCAGTACTACTACACCCTGATCATGATGCCGATTTACGAGTACCTGCCGCTGATCGGCAGTTTCCTCGCCATGCTGGCCGGGCTGACGATCTTCTTCCGCCAACGCCAGCGTGAACTCCCGGAAGCGGCCAGCGACGAGGCGAGTCTCGCTGCTGCCGCGGCAGAACCGGTGATCGAGCGTGAGGTGCTGGTCAATAACCCGCGTGCGCTGCATCGACTCTCGTTTGTGCTGTTCGCAGCCTGGTGGGGGTTGTTCAACTTCCTCGCGTATACGATGGCAGGCGAGAAGATGCCGTGGCTGACCACACACATCACGCTGCCGCTGATCTTCGTCACCGCGTGGTACTTCGGGCGCGTGTTCCAGAATATCGACTGGGCGGTCTTCTTCCGGCGCGGGTGGCTGTATCTACTCCTGCTGCCGTTCCTGTTCGTCGCCGGGTTCCAGACGCTCGCGCCGTTCCTCGTCGGCAAATCGCCGTTCGCGGGCTTGCAGCAGGCGCAGCTCACCGAGTTCAATCAGTGGCTGGCGATGGTCTTCCTGATCCTCGTGATCGTGTTCATCATCGTGCAGGTGATGCGGCACACGGGCTGGATGCACTTCCGGCGCATGTTCGGCGTGGCGGCCTTCGTGGGCTTAGCGCTGCTGACGGCACGCACCGCGTGGGCGGCGGCCTTCATCAACTATGACTTCGCCAACGAGTTCATCGTGTACGCGCATGCTGCGCCCGGTATCAAGCTGATGATGGAGCAGGTGGAGGATGTCAGCCGCCGCACCACCGATGGCCTCAACATCAACTTTGCGTGGGGCGGGAACGCATGGCCGGTGACGTGGTACTTCCGGGACCTGAAGAACGCCCGCTTCTTCGGCGACAGTCCGTCGCCGGGGGCAATTGGCGATGCCGCGGCGATCTACGTGAGCGAAGATATTCGCGCGCGCATTGAGCCGATCCTCGAAGATCGCTACTACCGCTTCGAGTACATCCGCATGTGGTGGCCGATGCAGGACTACTTCAACCTGAACTCGACGCGCGTCAATAACGTACTCGATTTTAGCGGGAATAATCCGATCTCCAGCGAACTGCGGCGCGGCTTGTTCGACATCTGGTGGTCGCGCGACTATCAGCGCTATGGCGAGGCAGTCGGCTCCGGCTATGATTTACAAACGTGGCCCGTCTCGGAACGGCTGTTCCTATACATCCGCAAGGATATCGCCGCGCAGGTGTGGAACCTCGGCGTTGGCGATGGCACGGTGTTAAACCCGCTGGAGAGCACGACGGTCAACCAGTGTACGGCGAACTGGCAGCAGTTGTATGGCGATGTGAGTTTCGGTTCGACGCTGGACGGCCAACCGATGAATCACGCGCTGGATATTGCCGTCAGCAGTGACCGCGTGTTTGTGGCGGATGAGTTCAATAACCGTATTTCGGTCTTCGATCTCGACGGGGGTTTCCTGTACTACATCGACGGTGTGACGGGCGGCGGGCAACCGCTGCTGCGCCCGAATGGCGTGGCGATTGCCCCGGATGGCACGTTGTACGTCGCGGATACGTGGAATTACCGCATCGTGCAGTTTACGCAGGACGGGCAGTTCATTCGCGGCTGGGGGCAGATGGGGACGTTCGGCGCGTTTGCCGAAACCGTGCCGACCGATGCCTTCTGGGGGCCGCGTGACGTGACGGTCGACGATCAAGGCTTTGTCTATGTCGCGGATACGGGCAACAAACGCATCCGCGTGTACACCGCGACCGGTGAATACGTGCGCGATATCGGCATGGCAGGGAGCGCGCTCGGTCAGATTGATGAGCCGAGCGGCGTGGTGACTTCGGCTGATGGCCGCCTGTTCGTCGCGGATACGTGGAATCGCCGCGTGTCGGTTTTCAACCGGGATGGCACGCCGATCACGACCTATGATGTGCGCGGGTGGTACGAAGACCTCGGCAACCGGCCGTACGTCGCGATTGATGAATTCCGCCATCTGCTCTATGTCACTGATCCGGATGCGGGGCGCGTGCTGGTGTATGACACCGACGGCAACTGCCTCGGCTCGTTTGGTCAGCCGAGCGATGCGCCGACGGATAACAGCCAGTTCGACGTAATCGGCGGCATCGCCGTCGATGCCGAAGGGCGCGTCTACGTGACAGATGCGTCGGCCTCCCGGGTACTGCGCTTTGCGCCGTTCGTGCTAGAGCCAGTTGCGGTGCAGGGCAACGCGGCGGCGGTCGTTGAAGTGACGCCGGAAGTTTCCGCGGAGACTTCGCTGGAAGTCCAGTCCGGCGGCGGCAGCGTGATCATCGGCGTGGAAGTGACGCCTGAAGCCACTGCGGAAGCGACCGAATAACGCCACATACTCACGTCGGGGCAGGGGAGACCGTGCCCCGACGCGACCCCTAATAGGCGGTCATAAGCCGTCTTGTCAGTCACCACAAGCTATGATAAGATAAGGGCAGTGAAAAGTGGGCAACCCCCACTTTTCTTGTATCTGCGGCATGAACTGTCGCGTCGTCATCCCCCCCAACAGTCCTTACGGGAGTTGAGAACTAGCAGCATGAAAAGCGAGTTTGAGGTCGCCTTTAACGAGATTGCGGAACTGCGCGCGCTTCCGCGCGATACGGTGCTCGAAGCACTCCGTACCGCGCTGATCTCCGCTTATCGACGCGATGCAGGGATTGGGCAATCGCAGCGAGTCGAGGCGGATGTCGATCTCGACAGTCCGCGTCCCAGAATTAATATCTTAGTTGAAAAAGAAGTGGTCGAAGACGTTCAGGATAGACGAACTGAAGTCGATCTCGAAAATGCTCGCTACTACACCCCCGAAGCGCAGTTGGGTGACATGGTGATGGTGCGCGCCGACAACACGACCAAGAACTTCGGTCGTATTGCCGCGCAGACCGCCAAACAGGTCATCTTGCAGAAGATTCGCGAAGCTGAACGCAATTCGCTTATGGCGGAGTTCAGCGAACGCGAAGGCGATCTCGTCAACGGGACGGTGCAGAGCGTGAACGCCAACATGGTGACGCTCAGCTTAGGGCGCACCGAAGCCGTCTTGATGCGCAACCAGCAAATCCCCGGCGAGAAGTATAAGCCGCATGATAAGCTGCGTGTGTACATCGTCGAAGTCAAGAAGACGAATCGCGGCCCGCAGATCGTCGTCAGCCGCAGTCACCGTAATATGCTCCGTCGTTTGCTCGAATACGAAGTGCCCGAAATCTACAACGGTCAGGTCGAAATCAAGAATATCGCCCGTGAAGCGGGTTATCGCTCGAAAGTTGCGGTCGCAGCGTTACAGGATGGCATCGACCCGGTGGGCGCGTGCGTGGGTATGCGCGGCAACCGTATTCAGAACATCGTCAAGGAACTCCACGAAGAGAAGATCGATGTCATCGAGTGGAGCCCCAATCATGAAGTGTTCATCGCCAAGGCGCTCAGCCCCGCCCGGGTGAGCGGCGTGTATCTGGACGATGATCCGGACGCCGGACGCACGGCGGTCGTGATTGTGCCCGACGATCAGCTCTCGCTGGCCATTGGCCGCGAAGGGCAGAACGCGCGTCTGGCGGCCAAACTGACCGGCTGGCGCATCGATATCAAGAGCGTCACGGAAGCTGTTCAGGAAGCGCTCGACAACCTGGGCAAGCCGCCGTTAAAAGACGTGCGCAACCAGCAGGCGGAACTGCTCGGCGAAGTCAGCCGCATCATGGAAAAGCGCTCGCTCGGGCGCGCGGTCATGCCGGAAGAGTTCACGCTGTTGGGCAAGTTTGCTGACCTCGTGCAGCGCAAGCAGATCGCGGCGCGCGAAGCCGCCCGTCAGCAGCGCTTGGCCGAGATTGCCGCCCTGCGGGCTACGCTGCCACAAGCCGCTTTCCAGATGCCGGTGACGACGCTGCAGCTCCCCGACAATATCATCGAAGCCTTGCAACCGCTCGGCACGGTCGGTGAGATCATGCTGCGCTATCTGCTCGACGAAAACCATCTCCGCCGTCTGCTGCATGATGCGCCCGCCGAATCGCTGCGCCGCATTCAGGATGCGCTCGATCAGATCGTGTTCCCCGAGAATCCGCCCGTCGAAGCCGCTGCGGCTGCCGAACCCGGTCAGCCTGCGCCCGCCGTTGAGGCGATGCCGGATGATTTCGATCTGGCGCGTCGGGGCAAGGTCGCCGGGAAGGACGATGCTTTTGCCCCCGTGGCCTTCGACGAGGACTTTGAAGACGATGGCACTGGCCTCGACAAGAGTGGCAAGAAGGGCAAGAAGAAGAAGGGGCGTCAGCTCGTCTATGATGAGAAGGCGGGCGGTATGGTCGTCAAGCGCCAGCGCAAGCGCGGGCGCGGTGATTGGGACGAGTGGGACGACAATTAGGTAGTCAGGGATGATGAACGGGCAGCCTCGTAAGCATGTGCCAATTCGAACCTGCGTCGTGTGCCGCGATAAAGCGGGCAAACGCCAATTGACGCGGGTCGTCCGTACGCCTGAAGGTGTCTATGTGGATCCGACGGGTAAGCTGAATGGGCGAGGGGCATATCTATGCGAGAACTGCTGGGAACGCGCCGTGAGTTCAGATGTACTAGCCAAGGCGCTGCGTGCGCCGCTGACAGAGGCGGATCGTGAACGACTGCGTAACGCCGGGTTCAAGTCATGACCCGGCATAAAACGCAATTCTATTCTCTAGATAACGCGGTGGATCAGTAGGATGTAAGCAGAACTCTGCTTTTCCTGATCCATCGCCCGTGTGCGTGGAGGTAACGATGGCACAGGAAAAGCAGGTGGTCTTAGTTCCCGATTACTTAACCGTTCGGGAATTGGCGGAATTGATCTCCGCTAGCCCCATTGAAGTGATGAAACGCCTGATTGCGAATGGCATCATGGCGTCGATCAATCAGCAGGTCGATTACGACACAGCCGCGATCGTGATCGAAGAACTTGGGTACGAAGCGCAGTCCGCCAGCGCCGCCGCTGCCAAAGCGGAACGTGATAAGCGGGCGCAGACGGCGCAGACATGGCGGCGCATCTACACCGAAGAGAAATCCGAAAACCTCATCAAACGCCCCCCGATCGTGACCATTCTCGGCCACGTCGATCACGGCAAGACGACGCTGCTCGACACCATTCGCCGTACGAAAGTGGCGGAAGGCGAAGCGGGCGGCATTACCCAGCGCATCGGCGCGTACCGCGTCAAGCACAATGACCGCCAGATTACCTTCATCGATACCCCCGGTCACGAGGCCTTTACGGCTATGCGCGCCCGCGGCGCGAATGCGACGGATATCGCGATCCTTGTCGTCGCGGCGGACGACGGCGTCATGCCGACGACACGCGAGGCGCTCACCCATGCCCGTGCCGCCAATGTGCCGATCATCGTGGCGATCACCAAAGTCGACAAGCGTAACGCCAACGTTGAACGCGTGAAGCAGGAAATCGCCGAACTCGGCCTGACGCCGTATGACTGGGATGGCGATACGTTCGTCGTGCCGGTGGCCGCGGTGCAGAAGGAAGGCATTGAAGACCTGCTCGAAGCGATCATCCTTGTGGCCGACGACAGCGATATCGTGGCGAACCCGAAGGCGAACCCGGCGGGTGTGGTACTCGAAGCCGAAGTCGACCGCAGCAAGGGTGTGATGGCGACGCTGCTCGTGCTGAACGGCACGCTCGAACTGGGTACGGAAGTGGTCGTGGGCAACACCTACGGTCGCGTCAAGGCGATGTACGATGAGAACGGCAAGCCGCTGCGCTCCGCTGGGCCGTCTACGCCGGTGGCGGTGCTCGGTCTGCATGACCTGCCGCAGGCCGGTGATACGTGGGAAGTGGTGAAGAACGAGAAGGTTGCGCGCCAGATGGTGGGTGAGCGCAAGGATGCCGCCGAAGCAGGCAAGACGCAGACCGCGCGCGCGCTGACGCTGGAAGACATCTTCTCGCAGTACAAAACGGGCGAGATCAAGGAATTGAACCTGATCGTGCGCGTCGACTTCCAGGGGTCGCTGCAGCCCGTCGTCAATTCGTTTGAACAGCTCTCCGAAAAGAGCAGCAAGGGCATCAAGCTGCGCGTGCTCTCCGCCGACGTGGGGAACATCAGCGAAAGCGATATCATGCTCGCCAGCGCGTCCGGCGCGATTGTGCTCGCCTTCAACGTCGACGTTGACTCGGCGGCGCGGCGCTCGGCGGAACAGCATCACGTGGAAATCCGCCAGTACGACGTGATCTACAAGATGCTGGAAGACATTGAACTGGCGCTCGAAGGTATGCTCGAACCCGTGTATGCCGATAAAACCATTGGCGTGGCCGAAGTGCGTCAGGTCTTCCGCATTCCGAAGGTCGGCACGATTGCCGGGTCGATGGTCAAGGAAGGCGAAATTCGCCGCAACGCGCGCGCGCGCGTCAAGCGGGCTGGGCATGTGATTGCCGAGAATGTCTCGGTCGCGTCGCTCAAGCGCCTGACGGAAGACGTGCGTGAAGTGCGTGCGGGCTTCGAATGTGGTATCGCCCTGAACAACGTCCCCGATATTCAGGTGGGCGATATCGTCGAATTCTATGTTTCGGAACGGGTCAGTTAAGGCTGCGATCTGTTGACTGGTGTGGGGTAGGGTTGGGCTGTTTTCCAACCTTACTCCGGTATCGGAAGGAGGTACAGCATGAGTATCAAACAAGCGCGGATGGGTGGGCGGATTCGCAAAATCCTCAGCGAACTGCTCCTGCGCGAAGTGTCTGATCCCCGCCTCTTAGGCATTACGATCACCGACGTGGAACTTGACCCCGAACTGATGTATGCCCGCATCAAAGTCAATGCCTTGGGCGAAGAAGAACGCGCCGACGAAATCTTGTTCGCGTTGGGCCACGCCAAAGGCTTTTTGCGGCGTGAGGTGGCGAAGCGCGTCCGGTTGCGGAAAGCGCCGGAGCTGACGTTTGTGTGGGATGCCAGCCTCGAACGCGGAGAACGCATCAACAAACTGATCTCTAGCCTTGAGATTCCGCCGCCCGACCCCATGGACGAACTACTGGACGACGATTTGCTGGATGACGACGATGATGACGATTAACTGGGCGCAAGCGACCGCTGCGGTCGATAGTGCGCAGACGATTCTGATTGTGACGCATGTCAACCCGGATGGTGATGCCATTGGCTCACTGCTCGGGCTGGCGAATGGGCTGCGCGAACGCGGTAAATCGCCCATACTGGCGGTCGATGGCGGCGTGCCGGGTTTCCTGAAGTATCTCCCCGGTTCTGAGACGGTGCTGTCCGAACTCAGCGAAGGGGAATGGGATCTCGTCATCTCGGTCGATTCCAGTGATGCGGAACGGTCGGGCAAGGTCGGCATCTATGGGCAGGCGCACAGCAAGACGATCATCAATCTGGATCATCACCCGACGAATACCCGGTTCGGACATATCCATGTCATCATTCCGGATGCTGTCTCCGCCACCGAAATCGTGTATCGGTGGTTGGTCGAAATGAACCAACCCGTGACGCGTCCGGTCGCTCTGCCGCTGCTCACCGGGTTGGTGACCGACACTAACGGTTTCCGCACTAGCAACGTCAAGTCGACGACGCTGGAGGTCGCGCAGCGGCTGATGGAGGCGGGAGCATCGCTGACGGAAGTCACGGCGCGTACCTTGGGCAGCACACCCTACCAGACGATCCAGTTGTGGAAACAGGTGCTGCCGAGTGTCGAACTCGACGGCGGCGTAATTCACGCGTCGATCCGGCGCGCAGACTTTCCCAACGTCGAAGCGGGCGACAATTCCAGCGGCGGCCTCGTGACGTTTCTGCTCACGGCGAACGAAGCGATGGTCTCGGCAATCTTCAAGGAATTGGCGGATGGGCGGATTGAACTGTCGTTCCGGTGCAAACCGGGCTTTGATGTAGCGACGCTCGCCTTCAGCCTCGGCGGCGGCGGGCACAAGCAGGCGTCCGGGGCGACCATTGCTGGCCCGTTGGAACAGGCGAAGCTGCGCGTACTCCCGCTGCTGCGGCAGGTGGTCGCCACTGGCAACCTGACGATTGTGTAATGTTCGGCTTTCTCAATATCGACAAGCCGCTCGGCTTGACCAGTCACGATGTGGTGGCCAAAGCGCGGCGTAAACTCGGCATCAAGAAGATCGGCCACGCCGGGACGCTCGACCCGTTGGCGTCCGGCGTGCTGATTCTGTGTGTGGGCGCGGCCACCCGCTTGAGCGAATACGTCATGGATTCGACCAAGCAGTACCGTGCGCGCGTGCGTCTGGGCGTGGTCACCACGACCTATGACGCTGAAGGGACGGTTGTCAGCGAACGCGACGCAGCGCACATTACCCAGGCGGATGTCGAAGCGGCGCTCACGCCGTTTCTCGGCGCGATTGAGCAAGTTCCGCCCATGTACAGCGCGATCAAGCAGGGTGGGGTGAAGCTGTATGATCTGGCGCGGGCGGGCGAAACGGTCGAACGCGAGCCGCGCCCCGTGCGCATCGACGCGCTGACCATCACCGATTGGCAAGCGCCAGAATTCACACTCGACGTCACCTGCAGTGCTGGAACGTATATCCGCTCGCTGGCGTACGATCTCGGGGAGGCGCTCGGCGTTGGCGCACATCTGGCTGGCCTCGTGCGGGTGGGCAGTGGTCGCTTTGGCTTGGCGCAGGCCGTGCCGCTTGATAGTTTGCTTAACGCGGATGATCCTCAAACCTATCTCATTCCCCCACGCCCGGAACTACTCGGCATGATTCCCCTGACCTTGAATGCTGACATGGAAAATGATGTCAGGCACGGACGGATGCTGCCCCTCGCCGGGACGTACGCCACTGACACGCTCGCTTTGGCGTCGAATGTGCGCGGTGAAACCGTGTGTGTGCTGCGGGCAGCGGGCGACTTTTGGAAACCGGAAAAAGTGTTTTTAGGGTAGAATCAGCGCGTATCTCCGCGTAGAGGAAATCAGCATGAACCACGTGTACGATCTCGCCACCATCCAGCTTGACCAGCCGTCCGTCGTGACGATCGGCGTGTTTGACGGTGTGCATCGCGGACATCAGCATTTGATTCGGCGATTGGTCAGGTCGGCGCGGGAGAGTGGGCGGCTAGCGGTGGTGCTGACGTTTTTCCCCCACCCCGACGTAGTGCTCCGCGGATTGACGGGACGTTATTACCTCACTTCGCCACAGCAGCGCGCCGAACTGATGGGCGAACTCGGTGTGGATCACGTGATCACGCTGCCGTTTAACGAGGAATTTCGGCAGATTCGCGCGGCGGCCTTCGTCGACCTGATGCGCGAACACCTCAAGCTGGAGTCGCTGTGGGTAGGCGCGGATTTTGCGCTCGGCTACAAGCGCGAAGGCACCGTCGAGTTTTTGCGGGCGCAGGGTGCGGCGAAGGGCTTCACGCTCGAAGCGATTGACCTCGTGGGCGAAGACGGCAGTGCCACCTTTAGCAGCACTGCGATTCGGGACGCGCTGAACGCAGGTGACCTCGAGGCCGCGCGGCGCTTACTCGGTCGCTCGTACAGCGTGTCGGGTGAGGTCGTGCACGGCGATCACCGGGGGCGCACCATCGGCTTTCCGACCGCCAACATCGCCGTGTGGAGCGAACAGCTCGTCCCGGCGAACGGCGTGTACGCGGGGTGGGCGACGGTTGGCGGTGAGCACTACATGGCGGTGACCAACGTCGGCCTGCGCCCGACGTTTGAGGGCGACAGCCTGCGTGTCGAAGCGCACCTGCTTGACTTCAACCGGGATATCTACGGCGAGACCATGAACTTTAGTTTCGAGACGCGCTTACGTCCCGAAAAGAAGTTCAACGGCATTCAGGAGTTGATGGCGCAAATCGCGTTGGATGCACAGGCTGGACGCGACTACCTGACCGCTAATCCTCATCCTTGAGGCGATAGCCGAGCCGCTTCATCAACTGCTCGTCGCTGCGCCAGTTCTTCAGCACCTTGACGTGTAGTTCGAGGAAGACTTTGCCATCCAGCATGTCTTCGAGGTCAGCGCGGGCTTGCGACCCGATGCGTTTGATCATCTCGCCGCCTTTGCCGATGATGATCCCTTTTTGCGTGTCGCGCTCCACGTAAATCGTCGCGCTAATTGCGTTGACGTTCTCTTTTTCCGAGAAACCATCAATTTCCACCGCGACCGAGTACGGGATTTCCTTATCGGTATTCAGCATGATCTTCTCGCGCACGACTTCGGCAGCGATGAAGCGCATGTTCATGTCGCTCGTCTGGTCGGACGGGTAGTAGCGTGGCCCCGTTGGCATCTTGTCGACGATGTAGGCGAACAAATCGTCAACGCCTGTACCCTCCTGTGCGCTGATCAGGAATTCGGCGTCGTGGGGAATGAGCGCGGTGTGCGCCGCGATATTGGCCGCGCGATTGTGGTCGTTGAGCAGATCGATCTTATTGAGCGCGACGACGACGGGCGTGTCACCGCGCAGCCGCGCGACCGTTTCTGCCAGATGGCGGTCGCCCGCTTCTGGTTTCTCGGAGACATCGAGCAGCAGCAGGATCACATCAGAGTCGCGGAAGGCCGTCTCCGCCGCCTTGACCATGTATTCGCCGAGGCGATGCTGGGGCGCGTGCAGGCCGGGCGTGTCGATGAACAGGATTTGCCCCTGTTCCGAGGTGTAAATGCCGAGCTGCCGCTTGCGCGTGGTCTGCGGTTTGGGGCTAACGATGGCGATCTTTTGCCCGATGATCCGATTGATCAGCGTGGACTTGCCGACATTTGGTCGTCCGACGACCGCCACCACGCCGGAGCGGTGATCTTCCGGCAAATTATCATTGAACACATCGTCGAGGTTGATCATAGGCTCTTTCAACTAGAAACTGTCTTGCCAATCCGCCAGTGTGGCGAACCGGGGTAAATGCTGGAGCAAACGTGGCGGAAGAGTCGCGGTCGCGGCTTCCGGGGCGATTAACGCAATGGGACGACCCGCGGGCACAGTGTCCGCGGGCTTGGCGTACACCAGCACTTCAATCGGCTGCACCAAGTCGAGATGCTTGACGTACATCATCTCGTCCTGGCCGCTGTTGAGGTGACCAAAGACTTCCGCCCGGGGGTAGAGATTGCTCTTATTCAGAATGAAATCCCACGCCTCTTCGCCGACGAACATATCGCCGTAATCGACCGCGACCAGTTCCGGCACAATCGAGAGATGCGGCTTGCCGAGGAAACGCACCGCATAGCGCACGGTCAGCAGGCCGTTAAGCAGGGCATTGTCCGGCGCGAAGGCGCGCGGCGTCAGCGCCTGCAGCCCGCCGATCCCGACGATGGCGCCATCCAGCGTATCGGAGATCGGCTGGCGGGGTGGGATCGCTTTCGGCATTAGTGGTGCGGGGCGGCGTGCGTCGCCGCAGCAGCATGGGCGGTCGCATCCGGTTCGCTGGCGTGCGCTTCATCCGCGCTGTGCGCCGCGTGACCATGATGGCCCGTATCTTTCGGTTGATTGATGTCGTCGAAGTTGCGGAACGGTTGGACCACGCCAGTCCAGCCAGCGACGCCGACGATGAACAGGATCAGCCCGCCGACGATGAGCAAGCCGAGCGCGTTGGCATCCGCGGCTTCACCCTGAATGACGCCGACCCCAAGCGCGAGGATCATCAGAATGACGCCGATCCCAGCAGCGAGCGCCAACCCGAACGTGAGCGGATTATTGGTGTGTTTCGTGCGAATGTTCACGGAATTGTTGCTCCTGTCATCTATTGCGTGTAAAAACATCACTCAATTTTGCCCGTTCAAGTGGAACGCGTCAACCCTGATACGCGGTTGGAGACGAGATACCGAATGAAACGAATTATGCTGATCCGGCACGGCCAAACTGACTGGAACATGGAAGAACGGTGGCAGGGGAACACGGACGTCCCGCTGAACGCGGAAGGGCTGACGCAGGCCCGGTCAGTGGCAACTCGGCTGAAACAAGAGAAGTTGACCGCGGTCTATTCCAGCGATTTAGCGCGCGCAAAGGTGACGGCGGACGTGATCGCCGAAGCGCATGGGCTGACGGCGCAGGCGGATCCGCGCTGGCGGGAGTTGAATCTCGGCGTGTTCCAAGGACTAACGTGGCACGAAATCAAGGCGCGCTACCCGAAGGAAGTTGAACGCATGCAAACCAACTACATGGGCTACGCCACGCCGAAAGGCGAGTCGCGCCAATCGATGCAGGATCGCGCGTATGCCTCGTTGGTGGAGATCGTTGCGCGTGAGCCGGAGGCATCGACGACGGCGATTGTGTCGCATGGCGGCACGATCCGCGTGGTGCTGCTCAAGCTGTTTCAGGAGCACCAGATCGAAAAGCGGTCGATTAGCAACACCAGCGTCACCACGCTGGAGACGGACGGCCAGACGTGGCGACTGATCAAATTCGCGGATACCTCGCATCTGGTGGCCGCTAAAGATCACGAATCTTTGTGAAACATGTCTCATTTGCGCCCGCGGGTGCAGGTGGTATGATCAGCTGACTTTACCGACAAATATGCGGAGAAAAGCAAAATGGCACGCAGCAAAGTCACTGTGGTTGGGGCGGGGAATGTCGGTGCGACTTGCGCGCACTGGATCGCCAGCCGGGAAATCGCGGATGTCGTCCTGATCGATATCCTCGACGGCGTGGCGAAGGGCAAGGCACTGGACCTCGCCGAAGCCGCCCCCGTGATGAAGTTTGACCTGAAGATGACCGGTGGCAGCGACTACGCGCTCACCGCGAATTCCGATGTGGTGGTGATTACGGCGGGCGTTCCCCGCAAGAAAGACCCGGTCACCGGGCAGTTCCCCAGTCGTGATGATCTGGTACGCACCAATCAGAAAATCGTCGGGGATGTGGCGCGCGAAGTCGCCAAGTATTCGCCGAATGCCATTCTGATCATCGTGTCGAACCCGCTCGACGCCATGTGCCATGTCGCCCTGCACGAAACGGGCTTCCCGGCCAATCGCGTGATCGGTCAGGCCGGCGCGCTCGACACCGCGCGGTACAAGGCGTTCCTCGCCGAAGCGCTGAACGTGAGCGTCCGTGACATTCACGGCATCGTGCTCGGTGGGCACGGTGACGAAATGGTGCCGCTGCCGCGGCACACGTCGGTTGCCGGTATTCCCGTGCGCGAACTGCTGCCCGAGGATAAGCTGCAGGCGATCATCGAACGCACCCGCAAGGGCGGCGGCGAGATCGTCGGGCTGGTTGGCGTGAGCGCGTGGTATGCGCCCGCGGCGGGCACGGTCGAAATGGTCGAGGCGATCATCCGTGACCAGAAGCGCGTTATCCCGTCGGCGGTGCTCCTCAGCGGCCAGTATGGCTATGATGGTCTGTTCGTCGGCGTGCCGGTTGTGCTCGGCAAGGACGGTGTCGAGAAGATCATCGAGATGGAACTGAACGACGAAGAGAAGGCGATGCTCGAAAAGAGTGCCAACGCCGTCAAGTCGGTCGTGGGCGTGCTCGGTTACTAATCCGCCATTCATCGAGACTTGCTATAAGAAAAGGACGAGGTTAGGCCTCGTCCTTTTTATTTGGCTGGGTACTTCACGCCCCTAGGCAGAGACGCGGAGTTTCACATCGATGAAAGCGGTTGAACGCTGGCTCGAAGGCATTTTGTGGGGCAGTCGCTATATTGTGCTGCTGCCCGTCATCTTCAGCATGTTGATCGCGCTGGCGCTGTTCATCATGGCGACGATTGATACTATCATTCTCATTGGTCACCTCTTGCAGTATCCAGCATTGGAGGAAAGCGCCCGCTACACCCTCCAGATTGACACGATTTCAGGAGTCGTGGGTGCGCTGGACGTCTATCTGATCGCAGCACTGATGCTGCTGGTCTCGCTCGGCTTGTATGAGCTGTTCGTCGCCCGCATTGATCAGGCCGAGAACTCGATCTTTGCCGAGCGCCTGCTGCTCTTCAAGAGCTTCGACGACTTCAAGGATCGTCTCGCCAGTGTTGTACTCATCGTGTTGGTGGTCAAATTCTTCCAGCAGGCGCTGCACTTGAAATATGAGGCCGTCACCGATTTGCTGATGCTGGCTGTTGGGATTGCGCTGGTCGGCGTTGCGCTGTTCCTCACCAAGAAGCAGAAGGGGGGCGACAAGGGCGAGGCGGCTAAACCCTAGTTACTCCACACGAATGATGCGGCCCTCGGCGGCGCGGATGAGCCGATCCCGGATGGCGGTGCTGAGGCCGCCCGCCGCGGGCAGTCGCGCCAGAATCACCTGTACGCCCCGCTGATCAAACTCACGCAGCGCGGCGAAGAGCTGCGCGCCCATGCCCGCCGCCTCCGCTTCCAGACTGATAACTTCCGCCGGAAAGTCGCTGAAATGGGAACGTTCGCTCTCAATCGTCATAATGCCGACGCGCTCACCCCGCGCTGACCGTTCGCGCGCTTCGCTCTGCATGCGTTGAAGGACGGCGGCGGGGTCACCGTCGAACAGGCGCATTTCCGCATGCGGCGAATAGTGCTTGATCAACTGGCCGGGCGCTTCGGCGGTTTCATCGAGTGCGAGGTACTGCGACCGGACTTGCACCTCGGGAATGAGCACGCGCAACTGCTCAACAGTTACGACGCCGGGACGCAGCACGACGGGATCGCCTGTCAGATCCAGCACGGTCGATTCCAACCCGATGGACGCTGAACCGCCGTCGAGGATCAGGTCAATGCGTCCACCCAAATCTTCGAGCACGTGGGCGGCGGTCGTCGCGCTCGGTCGGCTGAACGTATTGGCACTCGGCGCGGCGATGGGGCGTTCGGATACGGCGATCAACCCGGCAGCAACCGGATGACTCGGCATACGCACGGCGACCGTGTCACGCCCGGCGGAGACGGTCGCCGGAATGTTGGGGTGACGCTGGAGCACCAGGGTCAGCGGCCCCGGCCAGAACGTCCGCGCCAGTTCGAGCGCGAGATCGGGTAAATTGAGGGCGACGCCCGCCAAGTGATCGAGCGCAGCAATATGCACGATGATCGGGTCGGAGGCGGGGCGGTTCTTGGCCGCGTAGATACGCTCAATGGCCGCCGCGTTGGTAGCGTCCGCGCCTAAGCCATAGACCGTCTCGGTCGGAAAGGCGACCAGCCCGCCGGAGCGAATCACGGCGGCGGCTGCGGTCAGCAGATCGGCTTCGGGGACGGTTGGGTTGACGGTGAGCACGCGCGTCATGAGCCGCCCAACACTGCGCCGACGAATGCCGGGTAGCCGCGCACAAAATCGGTGATGCTGACGACGCCGCGGCCTTCAAGCTGGACACGGGTCGGGTAGAACAGTCCGTCGCCTGTGCCAACCGCGATCTGCCCGCCGCGTTCGATGACACGCCCCGCTTCAGCGCTGCCTGCGCCAATCGTGCCGCCGTGGATCTTTAGGCCCTTGCTCTCCCACGACGTATACGTCCCCGGCCACGGTGTGAACGCGCGCATGGTGCGTTCGATCTGCGCGGCGCTCTCGTGCCAGTTGATGCGGCCTTCTTCTTTCTCGATGCGGGGCGCGAAGGTAGCGAGGGCATCATCTTGCGGGACGGGTGGGATGGTGCCGCTCAGGTAACCGGGGAGCGTATCGATGAGCAGTTCACCACCCAAAATTGACAGCTTGTCGTGCAGCGATTGCCCGGTTTCGTCCGGCGCCAGTGAGATGGCGCGCTGGCTGAGCATGGCACCCGTATCCAATCCCGCGTCCATCTTCATAATGGTGATGCCCGTTTCAGCGTCGCCCGCGCGAATGACGGCCTGAATCGGCGCAGCGCCGCGCCAGCGCGGCAGCAGGGAGGCGTGCACGTTGATCGACCCGTGAGGCGGGATATCGAGCACCGCCTGCGGCAAAAGCTGTCCGAAGGCGGCAACGATATACACGTCCGGTGACCACTGGCGCAGTTCGGTCACCGCTTCGGCGCGGCGGATCTTTTCCGGCTGCTGCACGGGGATGCCGGCTTCCAGCGCCACCTGTTTGATCGGCGACATCTGTAACTGGCGGTTGCGTCCGGCGGGGCGGTCAGGCTGCGTGACCACGCCGATGACTTCATGGTGCGCGATCAACTGGCGCAGCACGGGGACGGCGAAATCGGGGGTTCCCATAAAGACGACTTTTGCCACTGTCTCACTCCGAGGGTTGTCCACACTGTTAAACTCGATCATAATCACTAAAACTGTCAATCATAGACCGAATGCTTATGCCGCTCGAAAAACGCTGGATCGTCGCCCCGAAGACCCCGCCTGACCACCTCGCGAAATACCGTGAGATGAGCCCGATTGTCGCGCAAGTGCTGTACAATCGCGGGCTGACCGATCCGGCGGATGCGTATCGCTTCCTGCACGCCGACGATCTTAGCTCAGGGAGTTTACTCACGCTCAAGGGCAAACGCCCATCGATTGACCGGGCGCTCGCGCGCATCCGGCAGGCGATTCGTGCCAATGAGCAGATCATCGTGTACGGCGACTTCGACGCAGACGGCGTGACCTCCACGGCGCTGCTTGTCGAAGCGCTGAAAGCGCTGGGGGCGCGTGTCGCCCCATATATCCCGCATCGCGTCGACGAAGGCTATGGTGTCAACAACGAGGCGCTGCTGAAGCTTGCGCGGGCGGGCGTCAAACTGGTCATTACGGTCGACTGCGGCATCCGTTCAGTCGATGAGGTCGAAGAGGGTAGGGCGCTCGGTCTCGACATCATCGTCACGGATCATCATTCGCTTGGTCCGGAACTTCCGAAAGCCTATGCTGTCATCAATCCCAAGTGTGATGATGCCCAGTATACCGAAGATATGCTGGCGGGCGTGGGGGTGGCCTATCGCCTCGCGGAAGCCCTGTTCACCATTGCCGGGGCGGGGCAGCCGAAAAACGCCAACGGTCGCCCGCTCACCCCGGATGACTTTCTCGACCTCGTCGCGATTGGCACGGTGGCCGATCTGGCGCCTTTGAATCGTCTCGAAAATCGTATGCTCGTCAAGCGCGGCCTTAAGGTGATGAACGAAACCAAGCGCGCCGGGCTGCGGGCGCTGGCGGAAGTCGCGCAGTTAAAGATGGGCAGCATCGATGCCGGGTCGATTGGCTTTGGCATCGGGCCGCGCATCAATGCAGCCAGGCGGTTGGATAATGCCATGCTCGCCTATGAATTGCTCGCTACCACCGATCCCAACAAGGCCGGACAGCTGGCTGTGCGCCTGCAAACGCTGAATCTGCAACGGCAGGAACTCACGCGGGCGGCGCAGGACATGATCCGCGAGAAGATCGAGGATCCCGAGGGTATGCCGCTGATTTTTGCCGGGGATCGCGGTTTTCAGCCGGGGATCGTTGGCTTGGTCGCCGGGCGGCTCACCGAGGAATTCTACCGGCCAGCGGTCGTCATGGAAGAAGGTGATACCGAAAGCCGCGCCTCGTGCCGTAGCATCCCGCAGTTTGATATCACCCACGCGCTCGATCAATGTGCGACGCTGCTGGTGCGGCATGGTGGGCACGCGCAGGCGGCGGGCTTCACCATCCTTAACGAGAACATTCCCGAATTTCGCGACAAGCTGATGGCGTTGGCCCGAAATGCACTCCGCGGGCAGGATCTGCTGCCCACGCTCGAAATCGACATGGAAGTCGAGGCCGCCGATATTTCGCTCGACTTGGCGCTGGAACTGCGCCAACTTGAGCCGACCGGGCACATGAACCCGACGCCGACGCTCGTCACGCGTAACCTGCGTGTGCAGGATTGGCGGACGGTCGGACAGAAAGACCAGCACCTGAAGCTGCGTTTAGGTCGCCCCGGTTTAGGGCAACTGGATGCGATTGGGTTCAACCTCGCGGATAACTGGAACGCCAAGAATGGGGACTACGTCGACGTAGCCTACCAGTTGGAGATCAACGAGTGGAATGGCAACACGACCGCCCAACTGCGGTTGCTCGACGTGAAACGGACGGGGTCGTGGTGAAATGGGAAAATTGACGCCAACGCCGATCTGTTCCCGAAACCTGACAGTGGCGCGAAAACAGTTCTCCTGTGTAGGGACGAGACATGTCTCGTCCTCAGCGATGAACGGACGAGGCATGCCTCGTCCCTACAGTTGCCTTTGGGTGATTGTGGTGCTGGTGGGAGTAGTGTTTATCTCCGGAACATTCGCCGTTCGGGCTGATGAGCGCAACCCCTTTGGCATTATCGAGGGCTTTTGGGTGCCAGACGAGGCGTGTGCACTCGGCGCAGGATGGGAGCGCATCATCTTTGATTGGGCGCAGCATCAGCCCGACAGTGGCGATGACTGGTACACGCTCAACGTCGATGACCGCTGGCTGAAAGCCGCGAATCACTGCGGGCGCGAAGTGGTCGCGGTGATCAAGCATACACCGGCTTGGGCGACCGACGGCACGCCCATGATCGGTGTGCCGCGCGGTCTGTACCTCCCGGTCGATGACCCGAATAACCTGTGGGCGAATTTCATTCGCCGCGCCGCCGAATACTATGACAGCCGGGGCGTCGAGCGTTTCATCATCTGGAATGAGCCGGATATCGAGCCGGGCACTTACGGCTACGAATTTGAAGGCACCCTTGAAGATTACTACCAACTCCTGCGCGTCGCTTATCTGGCCGCTAAGCAGGCCAATCCCCGCGCGCAGATCAACATCGCCGGGACGACCTACTGGCACGACGTCAATGCGGGGCGGCGGCTGTATCTCGACCGCCTGCTCGAACGCATCTCCGCTGACCCGGAGGCGGCGGCCAACAACTACTATTTCGACGCGGTCAATCTGCACATCTACTTTCGCACCGAGACGGTCTACCAGATCGTAAGTGAGACGCGCGCGCTGCTGGATCGCTACGGCCTGACCGATAAGTCGATTTGGCTGGCGGAGACCAACGCCGCGCCGAATCTCGATCCGGGCTGGCTCGTCCAGCGTCCGAACTGGCAGGTTGACCTCGAACAGCAGGCGGCTTATGTCGTTCAGTCGGCGGCGCTGGCGCTGGCGGCGGGCGCGGATCATATCGCCGTGTACAAGCTGTACGATCAAGGCCTGCCGACCGGCGCGGAATCGTTCGGTATTCTGAGACCAGACGGCACCCGCCGTCCGGCGTTTGACGCCTGGCACATGGTGATCAACCGCTTCAGCGATGCGACGAGCGGAACCTTTACGCACTCCGCTACAGCCGACGTGGTGCGCCTGGCGCATACGAGCGGCCTCGAAACGTGGGTGGCATGGGCGCGGACAGACGTGCCGACGCAGATCACCATCACCGCCACGTCGGATAAAGCCTATTTGATCGACCAAACTGGTAGTATCATGGGCATACGCCCGTTCAACGGCGTCTATACGCTGTCTTTACCGGCTGCCCGCTGTAACCGTGTCGATGGCTGTGCCGTCGGCGGTCACGCTGCGCTGTTGGTGCAGGGGGCAGGCGCAACCATCGTTCACGAGATGACGCCAGCAGGACTTGTGCCGCTGGTAGGGGAGAGTAGTTAACTTGAGCAGCACACCAAAACCATTTTCGTATGGCGGGCAGGCCGTGATCGAAGGCGTGATGATGCGCGGCGCGCACAAATTCGCGGTCGCTGTGCGCAACCCGCAGGGCAAAATTGTCATCCACGAAGAACCGCTGAACGCGGCACTCTACCGCGGTCGGATTGCTAAAACGCCGTTCGTGCGTGGGCTGGTCGGCCTGTGGGATGCGCTCGGATTGGGCACGCGCGCGCTGATGTGGTCGGCGGACGTCGCAATCAAGGAAGACGAAGAGGATACGACCAGTTTCTCCGGCCCGGTCGCGGTTGGGACGATTGCGGTGTCGCTGCTGTTCAGCATTGGGCTGTTCTTCATTCTGCCGACGGCGGCGGCGAGCGGAATTGACACGTTGCTCGGCTGGCAGGATGTTCCCTTCCTTGTGAATTTAACCGAAGGCGTCATTCGTCTGCTGCTGCTGCTGGCTTATCTCTCGCTGATTTCGCTCATGCCCGATGTCAAGCGCTTGTTTGGCTATCACGGCGCGGAACACAAGACGATCAACGCGTATGAAGCGGGTGCGGAACTGACGCCCGAAGTCGTCGCCAAATACCCGATTGAACATCCGCGCTGCGGCACCGCGTTCTTGCTGACAGTGTTTCTGGTGAGCGTGGTCGTGTTCGGTTTGCTGGGGCGTCCCTCGTTCATCTGGTTGGTGATTTCACGCATTCTACTCGTCCCGGTGATTGCGGGCATCTCGTACGAGATCATTCGCTTCACGGCGAAGAACCTGCACAACCCGATCATCCGCATCCTGATCATCCCGAACCTCGCGCTGCAGCATCTGACCACGCGCCAGCCCGATCTGCAAATGATCGAAGTGGCGATTGCATCTTTCAAGCGCGTGCTGGTGTCGGAGAGTCTGTTGAGTGAAACGGAAGCGCCCCCGGTGACGGATGTGGTGACTGAAGCTGCGCCCGCGCCCGGCGATTAAAACGTCTGCCCTCGTACCACAGCAACGGGCAGTGAAGTTGCTGTGGTACCAATTTGCCCCCGCTGATTGAAAACGAAATTGGAAACGTTTGCAGAAAACTCAGTATAATGATCGCAGGCCATCATATGTGACTGAGGTGACTGCATCGTGCCAATTCATGTCTCCTGGGGAAACGCTGAAAAGACCTATACTTGCTTCACGTACACGGGTAACTGGACATGGGCCGAGTACTATCAGTCGATTGAGCAAGGGTATGCGCTGACAAAAGATCTGCCGCACACCATTAACATCTTGCTCGACCTCTCTGAAGCGCGCCTGTTTCCGACTGGGTTGCTCACCAATATCCAGTCGTCAATGGAGCATCCACCGCGGCAGTTCACCGTTGCCGCAATCGTTTCCACTTCGCCGTATGTCATGACCGTCGCCAACATGATTGACCGCGTCTATGGGCGGCAGGGGACGCAGTTCAAGATTTTCAAGACGCGCGCCGAGGCCGAAGCGTATTTGGCCGAGTATGACCGCACGCCGAACGCGCTTCCGAAAACGACGAGTGTCCCGGCTACTTCTCTTCCGCCGCCAAGCGTTTGAGTTCGTACAGCTTTGTCAGCGCTTCGATGGGGCTGAGATCATCGACTTTGAGATCCCGCAGGGCGCTGAGCGCGGGGTTCGGCGAGTCGTCGAACATCTTCAACTGTCCGGGGTTCTGGCGCTTCTTCTTGAGCGATGGGTGCTCAAAGTTATTGCCAGTTTCTTCTAGCTGCTTGAGCAGTTCGCGGGCGCGTTCCACCACGGGACGCGGCATGCCCGCCAACTGCGCCACATGTACACCATAACTGCGATCTGCGCCCCCCGCCAGTACCTTGTGCAAGAACACCACCTGTTCGCCTTCTTCGGTCACGCCAACGTTGAAATTGCGCGCGCGCGGCAGGATGTTCGGCAGTTCGGTCAGTTCGTGATAGTGGGTGGCGAACAACGTGCGGCAGTTGAGCCGCGGGTGATTGTGGAGGTATTCGATCACCGCGCGGGCAATCGCCAAGCCGTCATACGTCGATGTGCCGCGCCCAACTTCATCCAAAATCAGCAGGCTGCGGCGTGTGCTGCCGGAAAGCAGACGTGCAGTCTCGACCATTTCGACCATGAAAGTGCTGTAGCCTGCGTGGATTTCGTCTTGCGCGCCGATGCGGGCGAAGATGCGATCCACCAGCCCGATCACCGCTTCGTCGGCGGGCACGAATGAGCCGATCTGCGCCATGAGCGTGATGATCGCCACTTGCCGGATATAGGTCGATTTGCCGGACATGTTTGGCCCGGTGATGATGTGGATGCGTGACATGCTGTCGAAGCGCGTGTCGTTGGGGATGTAGCGCGCGCCACCGTCGAGCATGCGTTCGACCACCGGATGACGGCCATCCTTGACGATGAGCAGATCATCTTCGGTGAGGGTCGGGCGGCAGTAACCCTCGCGCACCGCAACTTCCGCCAGCGACAGGAACGCGTCGAGGTGCGCCAATGAACGAGCCGTGTTCAGCAGACGATCCGCGGACTCGCAGAACTGGTAGCACAAATCCTCGAAAATGCGCTTCTCCACGGCGAGGATCTGTTCCTCGGCGTTGAGCACGAGCGTCTCGTACTCTTTCAGCTCTGGTGTGATATAGCGCTCCGCATTGACGAGCGTTTGCTTGCGGATGTAGTCCTCGGGGACGCGGCTGGCTTGTCCGCGGGAGACTTCGATGTAGTAGCCGAAGACCTTGTTGAAGCCGACCTTGAGCGTGGAAATTCCCGTACGTTCTTTCTCTTTGGGTTCCAGATTGGCGATCCATTCGCGGGCGTCGCGCGTGGCGTTGAGAATGTCATCCAATTCCTGCGCGAAGCCGGGGCGAATGATGCCAATCGTCTCTTTGATGACGGCGGGGGCATCCTCCGAAATCGCCGCCTCGACCTGTTCGCGGATGTGGTCGCACGGGTCGAGGCGCTGCGCGAGCGGTTCAAGCTGAGGGACTTTGGTGATCAACTCACGAATCGGCGCCACCGCTTCAAGGCTTTGCCGCAGCGCCAGCAGGTCGCGCGGACCGGCACGCCGGATGAGTAAGCGATTGGTTAGGCGTTCAAGGTCAGAGACGAGGCGCAGATAGTCGCGGATTTCTGTCCTCAGCACCTGATCGCTGGTGAGGGACTCCACGGCATCGAGGCGGGCATTCAAGCGCTGCAAGTCGAGCAGCGGTTGGCTGATCCAAGTGCGCAGGAGGCGCGCGCCCATCGCCGTGACCGTTCGGTCGAGCACGCTGAGCAGGCTGCCTTTACTGGAACGCGAACGCACTGTCTCTGTCAGTTCAAGGTTGCGCCGTGTGAACTGGTCGAGCACCATGAACGATGCCGTCGTGTAGGGGCGCACCGTGGCGATCTGCGCCAGATTGCCGCGCTGCGTATCGCTCAGGTAGTGAAGCGCGGCACCCGCGGCGCACACGGCATAGGGCATCTCGGCGAGGCCAAAGCCATCCAGCGTTTTGACGCCGAAATGCCCGGTCAGCACGGTCTGCGCTTGCCCGAATTCGAAACGCCAGTCGGCAATTGGCGTGAGCGACACGCCCTGCGGCAGCGTGACGCCCCGATCCACCCAACTGGCGGGCATAATCACTTCGCGCGGGGCGAGGCGTGCTAGTTCTTCGAGCACGAGCACGGCGGCATTGTCGCTTTCGAGCTGCGTACACGCGAACTCGCCCGTCGAAATGTCCGCGTAGGCAATGCCCGCTTTCGACCACTGGCTCGCTTCGCCGACCGGGAAGATCGCCATGAGGTAGTTCGGCTGGTTTTCGGCGAGCAGTTCGGGTTCGACGACGGTGCCGGGAGTGACGACGCGCGTGACTTCGCGTTCGACGAGCCCTTTGCCGTTCGGCTCAGTGACCTGCTCGCAAATCGCGACATGGTAGCCTTTTTCGATCAAGCGGGCGATATAGGCGTCAATCGCGTGGTGGGGGACGCCCGCCATCGGCACGCGTTGATCGCGTGAGACCGGACGGCTCGTCAGCACAAGATCGAGCTCGCGCGCGGCGACCTCCGCGTCTTCATCAAACGTCTCGTAAAAGTCGCCTAAGCGAAAGAACAGAATCGCGCCAGGGTACTGGCGCTTGATGTCAAGATATTGCTGACGCAAAGGCGTGGTTTGGGACATTGCTGTACTCGCGGTAACACGGCAAAATTAGTACATATTGTCGATATGAACAGTTATTCTAACAGGCGCGCCTCGCCTGTTACAACTGTGCAGGAAAAGTGAGCGAACATGAACGAATGCATCATTGGTGTTGATCTCGGCGGGACGCGTCTGCGGGTGGCGCAGGTCGACCGCGAGATGAACATTGTCGACCGCAAAGAGATCCTCACGCTGGCATCGCAGGGGTCGGAGAGCACAATTGAACGCATGAAAGAGATGATCCGGCAGATGCTGCCGAGCGATCCGAACACGCATGTCGCCGGGATCGGCATTTCCGCGCCGGGGCCGTCGAATCCGAATACCGGCGTGGTGGTCGCGCCGCCTAATCTCCCCGGTTGGCATAATGTCCCGCTCGTGCAGATTTTGCAGAAGGAGTTCGGTTATTCGACCTACCTCGGCAATGACGCGAATGTGGCGGCGCTGGCGGAAATCGCGCGGGGCGCGGCGCGCGGCTTCCGCCATGTGATCTTCATTACGGTCAGCACGGGGATTGGCGGCGGCGTGGTGAGCGATGGGCGTCTGCTGCTTGGCAAGGATGGGTTGGGTGCCGAACTCGGCCATATTCAGATGATTGTGGACGGTGACCGCGTCTCGTCGTTGGAACGCGAGGCGGCTGGCCCGGCGCTGGCGCGTAAGGCCGTCGCCGCGATGGAAGCCGGACAAACGTCGATCATGCGCGACATGGTCCAAGGTGACCTGACGCAGGTCAACGGCAGCACGGTCGGCAAGGCCGCGGTGCAGGGCGACAAACTGGCGCTGGCGATTGTCGAACGCGCGGGCTTCATCCTCGGCCTGGGCATGGTGACGTTCCTGCACGTGTTCAACCCGGAAATTATCGTACTCGGCGGCGGCGTGAGCACGCTTGGCGACCTGTTGTTCAACCCCATGCGCGACGCGATCAAGAAACATGCGCTGGACAGCTCCTACTGGCAAGACCTCGAAATCCGCCCGGCGGAATTGGGCGAGAACGTCAGCCTCGTCGGCGCGGCGGCGCTGGTCGTGACGAAGGGCGGCATGGAAGACGTGGGCGCGGTTGCGCACAAGCTCGACAAACCATAGTAACCGAGTAAAGTAGGTTCTCGAAAGAAACCCACGAACAGATGTAGGGGCGCACCTGTGTGTGCGCCCGAAACGGGCAGACACGTAGGTCTGCCCCTACACTTAGTCATTTCTTCCGGAACTGGGAGTCGGCTTTGCGGTCGATAGTCTTTTCGGGCTTGAAGCGCAGGCATGACCAGGTGTCATCCAGCGAAACGTTCGACACCGGGCCATAATCCGCCCCGTAGACCGTCTCCCAACCGAAATCGCGCGTCACATCCGTCTTGATGCCGCTCGACTTCTTGGGGTAGGTGAACCACAGCACACCGCCCGGCTGCAGCGCCGCGATCGCGTCCAGCGCCTGTGTTTCGATGTCCTTGCGGCTGCGCACGAACACCTGCACGAAATCGTACACGCCGCGCACTTCCTCGACGATGCTCACGCGTTCCGGCAGCGGCTGCAGCCCCTCCAGATAGCTCTCGGGCGCGTTGAGGATGACGGCGCGATACCCCGGTTTTAAGCTCAGTTTTTGAGCGAGTGTTTTCTCAGCCATAATCGTCACCTGAAGAAATTAGAATATGTGTTCTAGTATATAAGAACCGTATAGGAAATTGCAAATTAGAGACGTGGCTGATTGAAGCGCGTTGCGTCCTATGTTACAATGCCGCGCATGTTAATGCTGCTTGATTACCGCGTTCGCCAGCGTGATTTTCTGCTTGAAATCTCGCGGGCCATCACCGCTCAACTTGATTTGAGCGAGGTGTTGAAGCGCGTCTTGAACGCGTCGGTCGTGATGCTCGGCGGCACGGTTGGTTTGATCACCTTACGCGATGTGGCTGGGGATTATCGCATTCGCGCGACGGTTGGTATCGACAGCGAGCGTTACCCCGAACTCAACGAACAGCTCAGCAAGATCTTTGAACTGGAGATGCCTGCCTTCGACGCGCTCGATGCGCAGCTCCGCGAAATGGCGGCGCTGTTGGATAAGCGGTTGCGCCAGTCGTTCGCGCTGCCGCTGGTGTTCGCGGGCGAACCGCTCGGCTTGCTGGTGGTGTTTCGCTCGGTCGTGACGACGGCAACACCCGATGATATTCAGGTACTGCAAAGCTTCGCCGATCAGGCGTCGATTGCGGTGCACAATGCACAGCTCTATGAGCGCATTGACCACGAGCGCAAACAGCTCGCGGCGATTGTGCAGTACAGCGCGGACGGCGTGATGATCCTCGATGCGCGTGGGCGCATCGTATCGTTCAACCACGCGCTGGAACGCATGACAGCGTGGCACGCTGACGACGCTATCGGGCTCGATTACGACGAAGTCTTCGAATGGAAACGGCGCGACAGTACCGACCTTAAAGAGGCGCTGGACCACGGCTATCCATTCACCGATGTCAACGGTGCGAACAACAAAACGTTATATGTCGAGGGGGATCTGCTCCGTCGCGATGGCATGTCCATCAGCATTGGCATTCTGTATGCGCCGCTGCTTTCGGCGGATGGTCACCTGACCAACATCATCGCTAACGTGCGCGATATCACCAACTTCCGCAAGGCGCAGGAGATGCAGAACGTCTTCATCTCCACCATTTCGCACGAACTGAAGACCCCCGTCGCGCTCATCAAAGGCCATGCGGCGACGCTGCGCCGCGAAGATGTCGATTGGGACACGGCGGTCGTGCGCGAGTATTCCGGCGTCATCGAAGAGGAAGCGGATCGGCTGAACGTGCTGATCGAAAATCTGCTCACGACGAGCAAAATCCACGCGCAGCGGCGCTTGGAACTGAATCTCGACGATGTGCGTTTGAATCACGTCTGCGCGAGCGCTGCTGAGCGTTTCAGCACACAGACGCGCAAGCATACGTTGATTGTTGATTTCCCGGACGATTACCCCGTCATTCAGGCGGACGAGCAGCGTCTCCGTCAGGTGATTGACAACCTGCTGAGCAATGCGATCAAGTATTCGCCCGAGGGCGGTGAAATCCGCGTGGGCGGCTATTTTACCGATGACACGGTGAGCGTGTTCGTCAAAGATCAGGGCGTCGGTATCAGCGAAGCTGATCAGGAGCGCGTGTTTGAGCGCTTCTTCCGCGTGGATGGTAAACTGAGCCGCCGCACGCAGGGAACGGGGTTGGGGCTGTTTCTCGCACGGTCCATCGTCGAAGCGCACGGCGGGCAAATCACCGTCGAAAGTCAGCCGGGAAAAGGTTCCACGTTTACCTTCACATTACCGCAGCAATAACCACTTCTAGTTCTGGAGATAACTCTTGGCTCGACAAATGAATATCCAATGCCCAAACTGCCGGAATCCGATTACGGCAGTGGTCGAATCGGTCATCGATGTCACGTCCGATCCGCAAGCTAAAGCCCGCTTCCTCGGCGGACGGCTGAACGCTGTCACGTGCCCGAATTGCGGCACGCCCGTGAACATCGCCACGCCGATTTTGTACCACGACGGGAGCAAAGAGCTGCTGCTGGTGTATGTGCCGATGGAAACCCCGCTCCCCAAGCAGCAGCAGGAGAAGGTCATCGGCGAGTTGATGAAGGAACTGACTTCCAAGCTGCCGAAAGAGGCGATGAAGGGGTATTTGTTCAACCCCAAGCAGGCGCTCACCTTGCAAGGCATGATGGATACGATTTTGCAGGCCGACGGCGTCACGCCCGAAATGATGAACGAGCAGCGTGACCGTGTGCGTTTGATCGAGACCTTCATGTCGACACCCGCCGATCTGCTTGAATCGGTGGTACAGCAGAACGACGCCAAAGTCGACGCGCAGTTCCTGCAAACGATGTCGCTCATGGCGCAGCGCATGGTACAGGAGAATCGCCCGGACCTCGCCGAGCAGGTGCTCGCCGTGCAGGAACGTGTAGCGACTTATTCCAGCTTCGGGCAGACGCTGCTGGAGGAGAACCGCCAGCAGGAAGAGATCGTGCGCGAAGTGGCGACCGAACTGCAGGCGCTCGGCAATGGGGCGACCCGCGCCGATTTCATCGAGCTGGCGCTGCGCTACGGCGCGGACGCCAACCGCTTACAGGCGCTGGTTGGTTTGGCGCGTCCGGCGTTCGATTACCAGTTCTTCACCGAGTTTACGACCCGCGTGGGCAGCGCGCCCGCCGATCAACGTGACTATATGGAATCGGTACGCGAACAGCTCGTGCAACTCACGCAGTTGGTCGACCAGCAGCAGCAAATGGTCGTGCAAGAGGCGGCACAGCTCTTGCAGCAGCTCGTCAACAGTCCCGATGTCGACGCCGCGGTGGAAGAGAATATGCCATATCTCGACGATACGTTCATGGCGGTGCTCTCTGCCAACATCCAGGAAGCGCAGCGCACGGGCAACATTCAAATGTCCGCGCGGCTGAAGCAGGTCTACGACCGCGTGGTGGCCGCGCTGCGCGATAACATGCAGCCAGAACTCCGTTTTATCAACGATTTGCTCTCCATGCCGGAAGATCAGGCGCGCAAAGCGCTCGCCGAACAAGCGGCTGATTTTGGCCCGGTGCTGGTCGAGATGATGGACGCGGTGCAGGAGATTTTGTCCTCGCGTGGCGAGGGGGAACTGCTGGAAAAACTGGCGACCCTGCGGCAGGACGCGGTGCAGGCGCTTCAATGACGCTGAACCTACGATTTTCCTACGCTATGGAAAATCAGCCGAAAGTGATGTAATCTTCATGACCGGATTACCTGTAAGGGTAGTCCGGTTTTTTGTTCGAAGATTTAGAGGATAATCCCACATGCCACGACGCATTCAATTTGCCAGCGCGCTGCTGCTTCTCGTGCTGGTTGCGCTGTTCTCGATGACGCCGATGACGGCGACCCAAGCGCAGACCGGCCCTACGCCGACCCCTAACGATCCCCTTTGGCGCGCTTTTTCGGCGGCGCGCACCGCAGTTGAAGAGAAGTTCAACGTCGACTTGACGATTGTCCAGAATTACTCGTTTGAAGAAGTCGAATTCGTCAACGGGATTGACGATTGCGTAGCGCTCGAAGACCCGACGACGGCTCGCAGCCTGTATTTCGGCTGGCGCTTCGTCATTACCGCGCTGGATGGCCGCCAATTTGAAGGCCGTACCAGCTTCGACACAACAATTGTGACCGCGTGCGATCAGGTAACGGCTCCGTCGGCACCCGAAGCAACCGCGGCTCCGGGCGCGGCTGGTCTGCCGGCTCCGGTGGCGGGCGCGGGGGCGACAGGTGCCTTTGAATTGGGCGGTCATGTCCTCGGCTTGAGCACGAACACGGTCAATGCGGCGCGCCGCGCTGGTATGTCGTGGGTCAAGCATCAGGTGCGGTACGCGGCGGGCGCTGACCCGAGCGGTGTCGCCAACCTGATCAACGGCGCGCACCAGAATGGCTTCAAGGTGCTGCTCGGCATCGTTGGTGATCCGGCGGCGCTCGGCGCCAGCTTTGACTCGTATGTCGCGGGCTTCGCGACCTACCTCGGCGGTGTCGCGGCGCTCGGCGCGGATGCCATCGAAGTGTGGAATGAACCGAACATCGACCGTGAATGGCCGGCTGGCCAGATCAACGGCGGCAGCTACACGCGCATGCTGGCGGCGGCGTTCAACGCCATCAAGGCGCGCAACCCGAACACCATCGTGATCAGCGGCGCTCCGGCTCCGACAGGCTTCTTCGGCTCGGCGGGCTGTGGCACTGGCGGTTGCAACGACGATACGTTCATGCAGCAGATGGCGGCGGCGGGCGCGGCGAACTACATGGACTGCGTTGGTCTGCACTACAACGAAGGCATCATCGCGCCGAGCCAGACCAGCGGTGATCCGCGCGGTGGTTACCCGACCTACTACTTCCAGTCGATGCTGGGCCGCGGCCTCGCACCGTTCGGCGGCAAACCGGCCTGCTTCTCCGAACTCGGCTACCTGAGCCCCGATGGTTTCAGCGCGCCGCTGCCCGCGAACTTCGCGTGGGGTCAAAATACCTCGGTCGCCGAACAGGCGTCGTGGTTGGCTGATGCGGCAACCCGCGCCGCGCAAAGTGGTCGCGTGCGTTTGATGATTGTGTGGAATGTGGATTTCACGCTGTATACGGCTGACGATCCGCAGGGTGGTTACGCGATGATCCGTCCGGATGGTTCGTGCCCCGCGTGCGACGCGCTCGGCACGGTCATGCGCCGCTGACCCTAAGTAATCCGCTTGTGTAGGGGCAAGGCGCGCCTTGCCCCTACAGACAAATCAATCACCTGCAATCGGGAGCGTCTCTTCATCTAATTCGTACTGGCGGAGGCGCTCCTGATATTTTCTCAGGATCGGATGCCCGTGATCGTTGAAGTGCCCTTTGACGTGTTCGGCATCGATCTGCGCGGCGCTGGTGGGCTGGTGCAGCTCCCGCGCAAAACGCCGCGATTTTCGCTTAAACTCCCACTGTTCTATTCTGTCCCCCACTGCGCCGCCCAAAAGCGCTTCAGCCAGCCGTTTTAGCGCATTCCACCCCCGTCCGGCGGCAGGCTCGGGCTGCGGATAGAAAGGCGCCTTAGCATTTGGTAGATATGCGCTGACCCAACCATTGGCCGCGCGCAGCGCCGAATAAATGCCGGTGTCATAGAGCGGAATCATCTGCGTGATTTCGCGCGCCATGAACAGGTCGCGCCGGGTTTGTTCGAGCGCCGTGGCCGCGAGCACGTAATTGGGGCAGATCACAATGCCGCGGAGCTTAACCCAGCGTACCAGCAGAATCGAGCAGGCGCGCGCCAACCACACGCGATTCGGCGTTGTGACCAGCAGATAGTCGAGGTCGTCGCCCAGCCCAGCCGGATTGCGCAGCGCCAGCGCCCCGGTCAGCGCGACCATCCGCACGAAGGGCAGGCGCGCCAGCCACACGCCGTAGCGCTGCGCCTGTTCCCAGAGCTGCGCGGCGACTCGGTCGCGCTCCTGGCGCAGCGGAATGAGGTCGCGGCGGTGGCCGCAAACGACATAGCCCGCCTCGACGGTGAGGATGGAACGTAAATAGGTTGAGTGTTCGAGCGTGTGGACAAGTTCAGGGTAGGGGACAGGCTGATCCGCGATCAGGAAATGGTGGATTTCCGGTACGGTGAGCGCAAAGTCAAAGACATCTCCATACAGCACCGTGCGCAAGATCGCGGATTCAGTCGGGGTCACGTGGTGCCTTTCAGTCCCATTCCCACAGCCAGAGATTCGAATAACTGCACGAGGTGTTGAGGGCTTCAAAGTTGACGACGGCGATGCCCACCTGACCTTCGCGCGGTGGGTCGTCGATAGTGCCGACGTACTGGCGGTCAACATAGAAATAGAGTGTATTGTCGTCTGCGATGATGAGCAAGTGATGCTGACCCTGACCGAGCCCTTCGCGTGTTCCGTACAGGCCGGGGAGGAAGTCTTCGCCATCGCGTTCGGAGATGCCATAACCCCCGCGTTGATCGATGTAGGCAAGGGTGTAGTGGGTCTCATCGGTGAAGCGGAAGACGATGCCGCAGCCGACGTCACCGCTCGGTGTGCCGCCCTGCATATTGACCGTGCCCCCGAGCGCGAAATTCGTGTAATTCGTCCCCCGACCGAGCATCAAGCGGTTGATACCGGGGCGCGCGAACTGTACGGAGCTTTCCGGTAGGGTCAGCGACATGACGCCATCCGGCGCGATCAAGTTCTGGCGTTTGAGCGCCATGACCAAGCCGGTACCTTCGGCGAGTGGAATTTCGTTCGGGATCAGCCGGGCGCCGTTGACTTCTACGGGCGTCGTGATCACCAGATTGTCGAACTGCGCCGTGGTGGTGCTGGTGAGCGATGAGGTTGTGCCAATGGATAAGCCGACGGTTCCGCCTTCGGTCAGCGTGGCATCGTTGGCGCTGCCGACATACGCGGTGTTGTAGAAGAAGTCAAAGCCGACTCCATTCGCCATGAGACCGAGCGTGAAAGTCGGTTCGCCCGCGAGGATGCTCGGATGTCCCGTCCAGTCGCGCAGCACAGTCGCGGTGCCGTCGGCATAGCGCGAGAAGCGCCACAACCCCTGCGCACTGATCTCGTACAGATAATAGGAATTGCCCTGCCGCCGCGCCGTGATGCCTGCCGTCCAACCGGATGGATTGGTCACCTCAATCACGTCGACCTGCGCCATGAAGTTGGCTGGCGCTGCGACATCAGTGTTCTGCGCGGTTCCGGTAGCGCGTACGCCCTCCACCGACATCGACAAAATGTTGTTCGAACGGGTCGCCTGTGCGTCGTCCGGGCTGTCCCAATCGCTCCCACTGAAGTCTTCGATGGTGAGCGGATTGCCGTAGCCGGGGAGCAGCGTGAGTGCGTAATCACCCGCGCTCCCCGCAAAACCGGTTACGGTGACCGTGTAGGTTTCGGTGCGCGGCAGGGTGACGGCTTCGAGCAGGGCGTCAGGGCTATCGGGATAGGCGTAGTCATCGTTGCTGTACAGCGGTCGTCCGGCCTGATCACTCAGGGACAGGATCGGGTCAAGATCCGGCGATTCAGCCTGCGCGATGAGCGACACGACCGCGCCGCTCTGCGCGCTGAAGGTAAATGTCTGCGAACCGCCCGCGGGCACACTGCCGGACATTTCCACGTAGGGCGTGAGAATCGTCTGCGCGCGGACGCCCACGAAGGGGATCAGCGCCGCGATGAAGATCAAGAAGATTTTGAGTCGAGCCATTCGGGATACTGCGCCTTCAGGCGGGCATAATAGGTCAGGAAGTCGTCGGCGGACATTTCGCCGCCATGCGACCAGCGGTGATTTTCGGCTTCACGCAGTCGTCGCTGCTCACCCGCGAGGCGCAAGTCTTCGCGTTCGCCCGCGGCCGCTTTGGAGCTGGCAAGTTTGGCGAAACGCTCGGCGTCCGCGAACGCTTCGACCTGTTTGGGCGAGAAGAATGTGTACACGGGGACGTAGGTGTCTTCGAAATAGACCGCACAGGCGAACACAGAGTGGCCTTTGGGCACGCGGGCGCGCTTGGTCACCGTGAAGCGCCACAGCGCCACTTGCGCCGGGTCTTCAGAGAGGATTTCGCCCTCGACCGTGCCTTTGCGCTTGAGGCGCACACCGTCCGCATCTACTTCAACCACCCGCCCACTCGTCCAGCGGCCCTGAAGGTAGCGTTCGAGCACCGCTGTGATCCCCCATGCACCCGCAGAGGCGAGAAAAACGGCCAACAGATTGAAGCCGGCGTCGGCGATCACGCTGCTGAACACGAGGAACAGGATCGCCCACGAGGTGATGAACGCAACAATCACGGTCGCGCGCAGCGCCGAGTGTTCTTTGTCAAGCTGGACGACGAGTTTTTCGAACTGGCTCACACCGACTCCGGTTTTTGTGCGAAGAAGACGACACGCCCCGCCCGCATTGCGGTGGGGTCAAACTGCTGCATCTGTTCAGTCATGAGCGCCATTATGCCGAAACCCGCGCGTCCTAGCAAGGCGTTGACCACCTGAATAGGGAAACCGCGCAGGGTACGCGTCGCACTCCAGCGCCGCCACAGGTAACCCGCTCGCTCGAAGACGGTGTATTGGGCAATGTTGGCGAGGCGTTCATGGTCGAATTCTTCAGCGCGGAGGACAGTCAAGTCATCTGTATCAAGCATGTAACTGAGCGGGGTCCGCTGCGCCAGGCCTTCAATGGTGTGCAGGTCGAAGACGAACAGCTTACCGGGTGCGAGCGCTTTGAAGACGGCGCCGAAGACCATTTCCAGATCGCGCAGGCTGTTCAGCTCATTGAGCGTATCCAGCGAGAGCACGAGATCAATGTCGTGGAGATCATCCAGCGCCCGCATATCACCTTGCAGCCAGCGCAAACCGACGCCCGAGCTGGCGATCGATTTCTGCGCGAGTGTGAGCATCGCCGACGAGAGGTCGATGCCGACCGTGCTAAATTTGTTCGCCGTCAGCCAGCGGACGCTGGCGCCCGTGCCGCAGCCGAGATCGACGACGCGCCGACCCGCCCAATCCTGAGCTTGGGCGAAGGCGATAATCTGTGGTGTCACGATTTCAGCAAAACCGGATAAGCCCAAGCGGTCGTAAACCGGGGCGAGCGCGGCGTAGTCGTCAGTCATGCTCGGTTGTTACCCAACGCGCACGAACAGCGGCGCATACGTGTAGATCAGGTCGAGTTGGGGGCTGTAGATCACTACACTGCGCACCAGCGTGAGATCGACACTGGAGGGCAGCACATAGTTCTGGTTACCAATCGCGCCACGCAGTTCCCCAACTTCGACCGCTGTCTCTTCGGCCAGCATCTCTTCGGAGGTCGCTGGTTCGGAGGCGGGCGAAAGATAGACGCGAGCATCGGGCGCGTTGGGCATGGCGAAGTCTTCGAAGCGCATGAGCAAACTGTTATCAGCTAGCTGGAAGATGGTCGCCGTCCCGCGTGCTGAGCGAATGGCGTCCAGAGTCAAGAAGGTGCCGGTAGCCGCCGTGATCGGCGCGTTTAGCTCTGGCATTTCCTGATCATCTTCGGGGGCGGCGCGGCGGGGCTGGAGGGCTGCGACCAGCATCGCCAGTGCTTGCTCGGGCTCGGTTTGGCGCAGATTCAGGTAGGCGCGCTGCTGTTCGGGCGGTAAGCTGAGGAACTCATCTTGCAGATCAAGCGCGAGACCGGGAAAGGCGATCTCTTGCACGGCGGCGTCTTGCTGTACGAGCGGCTGCCAGAAGGGGAACGTGTAGGTGGCGACCACAAGGATCGCCCCAATGAACAACAATAAGAGGCGTAAACGCATACTACGGACGCTTCAGCGGCATGATGTAGCCCTGACCGGGCACTGTAACCACGTAGGACGGGTGGCGGGGATTCTCTTCTAGTTTCTGGCGCAGGCGGGAGATATTCACGCGCAGCACCGAGTAATCGCCTTGATACTGCTCACCCCATACGGCGTGCAGCAGCTCATCATGACTGACGACCTCGCCTGCGTTGCGCATCATCGTGACGAGGATGCCGTATTCGACGGGCGTCACCTGCAGTCGCTTGCCGCGAATGCTCGCCTGCCGCCGTGCCATATCGAGCTCGAGATGGCGGACGTTCAGCTTGGGATCGGGTATCGGCGTCCAGCCCACGCGGCGCAAGAGTGCCATCACCCGCGCGAGAAGTTCTTCTTGCGAGAAGGGCTTCCCCATATAGTCGTCTGCGCCCTGTTCGAGCGCCACAACTTTGTCGCGTTCCTGCGTCTTCCCACTGATGACGATCAAAGGGAGAAATGAACTGGCACGCACCTGCTTGAGGACATCCAGCCCCGACATATCGGGCAAGCCGAGGTCGAGCAGGACGAGGTCTGGCTGCTGCGCGGTGATTTCGTTCAGCGCGATCTCACCGCTGTCGGCGGTCGCCGTCGTATAGCCCGCAGTTTCAAGGAAGATGCTAACCATCTCCGCCGTATCTGCGTCGTCCTCTACGATTAGAATGTGTCGATTTTGCTCAGTTGCTGTCAACATAACATTTCTCGCAATACAGATTACGAGTTTGGAACATGAAACAAGACTAGTGTAATTAAATCACGGATTGGAGGGAAAAAGCAAACGCCAGTTTCCGACGTAAACAGAAAACCCGCCATCAGGACGGGTTCCACTGGGTCTATAAATGTGGGCGGTACAGGGCTCGAACCTGTGAAACCTCCGAGGTGTAAGCTCGGCGCTCTAACCAACTGAGCTAACCGCCCATACTATCGATTTTACTCGAGCCATTCTGGTTTATCAATGCCGATATATTCTTGGATTGCGCCATAGATGTGATGCAGTACCCGGAAGTCATACACGCTCAGCGCGCAAAGACCATAGGGAAGCTTTCGCCCTTTCTGTTGGCTGCTCTTAGGCTGGACGTTGACTGTGGCTCGTCGCAGACAAGTTCGCGGAAGCTGAAGTAGATCGAGCCAATGCGTCTCGATTTGCTCAAGAGTGAGTCCGTTGTTGAGGTAACAGATGGCTCGAATGGCGATAGCCTCGTCGCTAACGCTGAGTGACTGGCGCAGGAACCGCGCGAAGAACACTATCATCGCCGGATCTGAATTGACAAAAGTCAGATTTGAGCGGGACTTCGTCCCCTCCGCCCAATACAACATACAACCCGACACATGGAGATGATCACCGGATCGTGCCTTCAGGCGCCCTTCTTGCTGATAATTCTCACGCGCTTGCCGGAACTTCGCGATGTTCGCTTGACTACCCTTGTGCCCGACCTCGGCGATGTGGCGCTGACCGTTTTCCCGGATGCGAGCCTGCATTTCAGGGGTGAGTTCAATAGCGCGAACCCAAATACTCACAGAACTTTGGGCAACATCCAACTGTTTAGCGATGGCTTTGACCGACAATCCCTGTTGTCGAAGTTGCTTGGCCTCCTCGCGAACGGCAATAGTCGAGGGCGCAGAGGATTTGCGCATCGCCTTTCGGGATTTCAGCGCTCGCTGCTGTTCCGCTGTCAGTTCAATATCGCTCACCCAGTCGTAAACTGTTTTAAGGGAAACGCCTAATTGCTCGGCGATCTGTTTTCCAGATAGTCCCTGCTGCCGGAGTTCACGAGCCTCGTAGTAGGCGGGAGCACGGTAGTCGGTGACCAAAGTCTATCTCCTGAATTAAAGCTTCGGTGGGGTGACGCCGACTTGCCCCTGATATTTACCTTTGCGATCCGCATAGGTGACTTCGCACTGTTCGTCGCCTTCGAAGAACACGACCTGCGCGATGCCTTCATTTGCGTAAATCTTGGCGGGCAGGGGGGTCGTGTTGCTGATTTCGAGCGTCACATAGCCTTCCCATCCAGGCTCAAAGGGCGTCACGTTGGTGATGATGCCTGTGCGCGCGTAAGTCGACTTGCCGACGCACAGTGTGAGCACATTCGGCGGAATCCGGAAGTATTCGACGGAGCGGGCGAGCGCGAATGAGTTCGGTGGCACGATGCACACATCAGTTTCGACGTCGACGAACGACTGCGGCGAGAAATTCTTCGGGTCGACGATGGCCGAGTAGACGTTCGTGAAGATCTTGAATGAGCTGGCGACGCGCATATCGTAGCCATAGCTCGACAGTCCGAAGCTGATGACGCCTTCGCGTACCTGCCGTTCGACAAAGGGCTCGATCATCCCCTGTTCGAGCGCCATTTTGCGAATCCAGACATCGGCTTTGAGTCCCATGAGTTTCCCTCCAGTGTCAGAAAAGGGCGCAGCAGCGTGCGCCCTTACAGGATAAATCGATTTGCGAAAATTCGCCCCTTTACATGACTTCCGGCGCGGTCATGCCCATCAGGCGCAGCACCCGCTTCAGCACGATCTGCGCGGCACGGTAGAAGCGCAGGCGCGCTTTGGCGACTTCCGGCGGAACTTCGCTGTGCAGCACGCGAACATTATCGAAGATGGGGTGGAAGGTGTTCGCCAGTTCCAGCGCGAAGAACGCGACGCGATGCGGTTCAAGGTGGGTCGCTGCCAGTTCGAGCACTTCGCCGAGTTCCAGCGCTTTGCGCAAGAAGGTCATTTCGGCGTCGCCAAGCAGATTCAAATTCGCGCCGTCGTCGGTCACGCCGCGTAGCGCCGCTTCGCGGAAGATGCCCGCACAGCGCACATGAGCGTACTGGATGTAGTAGACCGGGTTTTCGTTCGTCTGCTTGACCGCGAGGTCGAGGTCGAAATTGAGGTGTGAGTCGCTGGTGCGCGCCAACAAACCATAGCGCACAGCATCGGCGCTGGTCTGGTCGATCAGGTCGTCCAGCGTTTCGAAATCGCCCTTGCGCGAGCTCATTTTGACCTTCTCACCGCCGCGCAGCAGGTGCACGATCTGCACAATGATGACGCGCACCTTTGAGGCATCGAGGCCCAACGCAGTGAGGCCATGCTTGACCACCTGATGCTGCACATAATGATCCGCGCCGAGGATGTTCACGCAGATATCGAAGCCGCGTTCGATCTTGTTCTTATGATAGGCGATATCAGGAAGGGTGTAGGTCGGGTCGCCATTCGCCTTGACGAGTACGCGATCTTTCGCATCACCAAACTGCGTGCTGCGGAACCAGACAGCCTCACCTTTGTCGCCCGCGTCGGCACGTTCTTCGGCATCCGCGTCCTCCGGGACGGCGGCTTTATAGGTATAGCCGCGCTGGTCGAGTTCTTCGAGCGTATCCCAGACGGCCCCGCTGTCGTACAAACTGTTCTCGTTGAAGAACTCATCGTGCCGGATGTCCACGCGTTTGAGGGTTGTCTTGATGATCTCGAACATCTGCGCTTCGGCGTACTCTTTGAAGGGCTTCCAATCGGCGTCGCGCAGCGCTGCACCTTGATCAGAGACGAGTTTGGTGGCAATGTCTTTCAGGTATTCGCCCTGATACGAGAGTTCATTCTCGTCAATGGCATCGCCGAGCGCTTGCAGGTAGCGTAGGCGCAGACTCTTGCCGAGGTTCGTCATCTGCACGCCGGCATTGTTGAAATAGTATTCGCGCTGAACCTCGTAGCCTGTCGCTTCGAGTACGCGGGCTACCGCATCGCCGACGATGGCGCCGCGACTGCGCCCAATGTGGAGTGGGGCGGTCGGGTTGGCACTCACAAATTCGACCTGCGCGCGCTTCCCCTGGCCGAGTTCCAAGTGGAACAATTCATCGCCTTCCGCGATGATGGTCTCCACTTGAGACTTGAGCCAGGCCGGATCAACGCGAAAGTTGATGTAGCCGGGCGGCGCAACTTCGGTTGAGGCGAGGAAGTCGGCGGTGGGCATATGCGCCGCGATCTTGTTAGCGATGTCGAGTGGATTGCCGCGGGTGAGTTTGCTCAGCGCCATGACGGCGACGCTGAAGTCGCCTTGATCGGCGCGCTTGGAGGGGCGCACGTCGAGCGTCGGAATGTCAAACGCGGGCAGCGATGAATCGGCCTGCGCGGCGCTAATCGCCTCATTGACCATGCGGGTGAGTTCGTTGGGGAGGAGTTTCAAGATGTCCCTCATCAGTTGTAGTCCGAATTGGGACGCATTGTATGGATTTCAGCCGCGCCGCGCAAGGTGAGCCAGTTCGATCACGCCATCGTGACCGACGGGGGCGCGCGCCCCGCAGTTGGAACACACCCAGTGATCGCCTTCGTCGGTCAGGTGAGCGTGCCCACACCGCGGGCACAGCAGCAGTTCCCCGAGCGGACGGGCGAGGGTCGGCGTGGACTGGCCCTTTTTGTAGCCCAGCACGAGATCATAGTCGGCTTGCCAGCCCATGATCTCGACTTGCCCCATGCCGTTGCGCTGGAGCATGGCGGCCACGTCATCGTCGACGTAAGTCTTCCCGGGCATGAGCTTGGTGTTGATGCGGTTGGTCGCGAGCAGGATGCCGCCGGGGCGCAGCACGCGGATCAGTTCGATCAGAGTGGTTTCAGGGTGTTCCATGAATTCGAGGGCTTCGAGGCAGGTCACGACGTCGAAGCAGTTATCCGCGAACGGCAAATGCTCCGCCGGAGCCCACAGCAGATTGGCATGCGCGTCGTTGAACTTGACGGCGGCGTGACCTAACATGCGGCGGCTGAGATCCACGCCAATCACGCGACCCTGAAAATGCGCGTGCCGGAGCAGGGCGAGAGGTAAGCGCCCCGTCCCCGTAGCGGCATCGAGGACGAGCGGTGACTTGATCGGGGCGATGCGTTCCATAATGGGCTGCGCGAGGTACATGTGATCGTATTCGCGGCGGAAATGCTTGATGCCGTCGTAGCGTCCGGCGTACAGGTCATAGAGCCAGATCACCATACGGCGACCAAGATACACGCCTTCGGTGGCAATCAACAGCCACCAACCGAGCGCGATCACCCCGGCAAGCAGAGCGGCGGCGAGGAGCAGCGTCAGGAGGTCGCTCACGTGAGTTTGCCGATGGAGCGCAGATAGTCGGCGGAACGGGCAATCCCGGTCGCGAGGTCGACTTGTGGCTGCCAGCCGAGCAGCTCACGCGCTTTGGTCATCTTGAACGTGATGTGACGACGGGCGAATTGAATCATGTCCGGCAGGTCGCGGCCCTCGCTCAACGGCGGTGAGACCAGCATGGCGATCCCGCCCACGGCGAGCATGAGCAGCGGCGGGATGGCCAGCCAGTTGTCGTGCCCAGCCAAGCGCGAATAGCTCTGGAGGTAGTCGCGCCACGTCGGTGACGGGTCGGGCGTGCAGTTAAACGCTTGATTGTGCGCGTTGGGGTGGGTCGCCACGAGGATGAGCAGATCAACTACATCATCAACATAAATCGGATAGGCGGAACCACTGCCATCACCGATCCACGGCGTTGGATTGAGGCTGGCGAGGCGGAACATTTGCTCCGTCCACAGTCCCGACTTCGGCCCGTAGATCATGCTGGGGCGAATGATGGTGTAGGACAGGTCGTAGCGGGCGGCGACTTCGCGCACAACGTTTTCACCCTGTGCTTTGGTCACATTGTAGGGCATCGCGCCGGGGGCGAGCGCCATGTCTTCCGTGACATCGGTCGTGTAGTTCACGCCATAACTGGCAATCGAGCTGACATGTACCAACCGCTTCACGCCCGCTTCACCCGCCGCGGCAGCGACGGAGCGCGTGCCGTCGACATTCACGGCGAACTGCGGCGCCACTCCATTGAAGACAGCCGCGACATGAAACACGACTGAACAGCCCTGGACGGCGCGGCGCATGGCGGCGGTATCGGTGACATCACCCGGAAACCGTTCGATTTCCGGGGGGAGGAATTCGGCCTTCGCGGGTGTGCGCACGAGGGCGCGCACGCGCACACCCTGTGCCGCCAGCTTGAGCGCCAACGCGCCGCCGAGAAACCCGGTTGCTCCGGTGACGAGAACTTGTTCGCCTTGTAGAGTCATGCTTTCTCCATTCATCTCGGATGATGTCATGCCTGCGCGGGTTCGCTTTCGTCCGGTTCGTCGCGGAACTGCATGTTGTACAGGCGCGCATACGTGCCGTTGAGCGCCATGAGTTCTTCGTGCGTGCCGACTTCGATCAGATTGCCTTTGTCGAGTACGGCGATGCGATGCGCGATGCGAATCGTGCTCAGGCGGTGCGCGATGATCACGGTTGTACGGTTCTGCATCAGGCGGGCGAGGGCGTCCTGTACTTCGGCTTCGCTCTCGCTGTCGAGGCTGGACGTCGCTTCGTCGAGCAGCAGCACGCGCGGATCTTTGAGCAGGGCGCGGGCAATGCTTACGCGCTGGCGCTGACCGCCGCTCAAGCGGATGCCGCGTTCGCCGACAATCGTCTGGTACTGGTCGGGCAGTTCCATGATGAAGTCGTGCGCGTTGGCGGCTTGCGCCGCGGCCATCACTTCGGCTTCGGTCGCTTCCAGACGCCCATAGCGGATGTTCTCGTAGATCGTGCCGCCAAACAGCAAGCTTTCCTGCGGCACAATGCCGATTTGCTGGCGGAGGCTGGCCTGCGTCACCGCGCGCAAATCCGTGCCGTCGATGGTGATGCTGCCGCTGCTCGGATCGTAGAAGCGCGGGATGAGGTTGAAAACGGTGCTTTTGCCTGCGCCGCTCGGGCCGACCAGCGCGAGGATTTGCCCGGCCGGAATCGTCAGGTTGAGCATATGCAGCACTTCCTGCCGTTCCTCATAGCTGAACGAGACGTCGTTGAAACGGATCTCGCCATCTACCCGGTTGAGCGTGGCGGCGTTGGGTGCGTCCAGAATGTCGGACGGCTGCTGCAAAATGTCAAACACGCGCTTGGTCGCGCCCAGCCCCTGCTGGAACACGCTGTACAGGTTGAGGAGCGAGCCTAAGCTCCCGGCGACCGTCAAGCCGTAGACGAGGAAAGCGATTAGCTCGCCACCGGTCAGTCGTCCGGCGATGGCTTCGCGCCCGCCGAACCACAGCACCAGCGCCAGACTGGAGAAGGCCACGAACGCGATCAGTGAGCCGAGAGCAGCGCGGAGCCGCAGGGCTTCCAGGGCGACTTTGAAAGCGCCGCGAATGGCGTCGCTGTAGCGCACTTCTTCGTAGGGTTCGCGCACAAAAGTTTTGACTTCGCGCACGTTCTGAATGACTTCGCTGGCGACGGTCGTCGCTTTGGCGATTTCGTCCTGAATGCGCGTGCTGGCACTGCGCAGCCGCCGTCCCAAGACGAGCGCAATCACCGCCATGACCGGGACGAGGACGAGGATGAACAGCGTCAGCCGCCAATTGAGCGCCAGCATGATCACGATGGAGCCGATGGCGATGATGATCTGCTGGAGCAGCGTGTTGATGTTGTCCGTGAGCACCTGCCGGATCATGGTCACGTCGCTCGAAAGGCGCGAAATGAGTTCGCCGGAACGCCGCTTGGTGAAAAAGGCAAGCGACATGGCGATCATGTGTTTGTAGAGGTCGGCGCGCAAATCCATGATGATGCGTTCGCCCACGTAGTTAAGGGTGAACGTTTCGATCATCTGGGTGACGGCGCGCAGCAGGAATACGCCGATCAGCACAAGCGTGATCTGGTCGAGCAAGCTGATGTCGTTCGCGACCAGCACCGAATCGACCACGCGCTGAATCGTCGCCGGGAAGACCAAGCTGAGGACCGAACTGGCCACCAAGGCGATGAAGGCGATGCCCATGTACCCGAGATAGGGGCGGAGGTAGCCGAACAGCCGCCTCCACGGAACAGGAATATCCGGCGTTTCTTCTTCTGGCTGCGTGCCCCGCCGCGACCGCCGTGAGAACATACCCATGTGCTGTTTATCCGTAAACTGGTTGGACTACGCTTGTGCTGATGGCAGCCGGAAGGTGAAGGTGCTGCCCTTGTCGAGACTGCTGGAGGCTGAAATTTCGCCGCCGTGCCGCTGGACGATGCGCCGCGCGATGGTCAAACCGAGGCCACCGCCGGGAATCGCCTGCACGCGCTCGTCTTTGGACCGAAACAGCCGGTCGAAGACCATTTCGATTTCGTCTTCCGAAATGCCGAAGCCGCGGTCGGCGATGGAGCAGAAGGCGGCGGTGGTGTCGCCCCACGCATGCACGGCAACCATGCGTTCCTCATCGGAATAGAGCAGGGCGTTGTGCAGCAGCTTGCTGAGGACGACCTTGATGCGATCCGGATCGCCCATGACTGGGGGCAGCGGATCCTGAATAGCCACGAAGATGGAAATCGACTTTTTCTCGGCCAGCGGGTTGAGCGTGCCGATGACATCGCTGATCGCATCGCGCAGGTTGATTGAGATATGCTTCATCGGCATACCCGCTTCTAACCACACAAGGTCGACGAGATCGCCCGCCACGTCATACAGCTTCTGGGTGGTCTGCTGCACGCGCTTGAGGAAATACGCCTGCTCATCGTTGAGTTCGCCGGAGCGCGCGACGAGGTCGGTGTAGCCCGTGAGCGCGCTGATCGGGTTGCGCAGATCGTGCGTCATTGTCGACGAAAGCGCTTCGCGGCGTGATTCAAGCTCACGCTGTTCGGTGACATCGTGCAGGAGGATGATGCGGCGCCCGTCCGCCAGCGTCGCGGCCATGCCCGCCGCGAGCCGTTTGCGCGGCAACCGCACATCGAGAGTTTGGTCGCCTTCGCGATTGAACAGATTCATCAACGCGGGAAGTGCCTTGAAGACTTGAATCGGATAACGACCGATGACCGAGTCCGGGGTGACGCCCAACAGCGCGGCTGCCGCCGGGTTGATCTCGGTGATCATTCCCGTGTCATCCGCCAGCAGGATTCCATCAGGTGAACGACGATACAAAAATTCACTAACCAGAGCATCCACGATGTTACGCCTCGTCCAGCACCTGCTGCCACTCTGCAGTGGGTGGCAAATCTACCACGTTGCCTGATGCAAATTCGATGTGGGTTCCGTCCGCGCTGCGGGTGACGGTGACTCCGTATTGTGTCACAGAAACCGCTTTCCCCCAATGGTACGCGCCGCCTGTCCAGACCTGTTTCTTCGACTGGATGCGCACCCCGAGCACGCGCAGCAGCAAATGGACGGGGATGATCCCCTTGACGCTGCCGGGCTCACCGAGGCCGCGGGGTTCGTCCGGGTGGTAGAACTCGTAGAAGCGTTTGTCGCGGGTGAGCACGGTGACTTGCGCATTGATCAGTCGCTGGAGCAGATCAGTCGCCAGATCGACATGCCCTGTCTCGATCAAGCCTTCGCCGATGAGCGTCAGCCAATAGGGATGCACGCCCGCGCTGCCCTGCGCGGCCTGCAGATCGAAACGCGGGTCGTGCGTGGAGATCATGGTCACACCGTTGGGGCGCAGAAACTGAGCTTGGAGGTCGGCGACGAGGCGCGCGGCGCGTTCCGGCGCAATCTCCACGGACCAGAGCGGCAACAGCGCGTTGATATCGAACCCGGTCAGGTCGATTGTTCGCACGCTCACGGTGAACACGCGGGACAAGCCCTCGACATGCACGCGGTCGACCTGCTGGAAGGCGTGTTTAGTGGTATACGTGCCGCGCCCGGTCGACCAGACAAAGTGAGTGCTGTCAGCGACTTCGCGAACTTTTTGCCCGCTGGAAGTGACACCATCAATGTACAGACCGATCTTGGGCGTATCCACGCCGCCGTTGATTTGCACGATCAGGCGGTTGGGCGGATCCAGTTGTTCGGCGAGGAAATGCTCGTCATCGCCGCGCCCGTTCTCCAACAGCGTGCGTCCGACGGGCGTCGCGTGCGTGTCGCGGTCGCGGTAGGTATAGCGTTCGCCGTTCCATAACGTGTCGAGCGCGGCCTTGAGCGTGGTAATGCGCTCGGTCAAATGCTGTTCGCCGGCCGGGTCGCCAATGCAGTAAGCGATTTCGCGCAGACTGACGGCTTCCGAGAGCAGATAGGCCAGCAAATCCGGCGTTTCGACGGCGCGAATATCGGCGTTTTGTCCCCACGGCAAGCCCTGCGCGAACGTTGGGAAGAACGGATAGCCCGTCTGCAGTTCGCTTTGCCATTCGGGGAAGCCGTCCTGATCGGCGTCGAGTTCGGACGCAAACCAGCGCTCGAAGAATAGGCCGAGCTTGGGGTAAACGTCGCGCAGCGCGGCGGAATCATCCGTATATTGGTAGAGACCCCATGCCAACCGCGCGAGCAGCGGCAAACTCAGCAAGCCTTGTTTTTGCCCGGCTAAACCCGGTCGCCAATCGATCCAGCCGTCCGGTCGCTGTATGGCGAGGTAATTCTTGAGCACGCCCCACGCCCATTTCGGCTGCACCGGCGCGATAGCGAGCGCGGTCAGGTAGGCGGTGGTCGGCGTTTGACCTCGCCACGAACGCGGGTGATCGGTGCCATCACCGCGTGGGCTGAAGCCATGTTCTGGCTGCCGTGTCTCAACAAATGAGGCATATGGGAGGCTGGCGGTCGGCTTGAGGAACGACTGCACCAAGTGGTGATAGCTGAAGGCGATGGCCGCATTAAGGGCGAAATCCCCCGTCTCAATCTGCGGAATCTCGTTCAGTCCGCTGGCGACCTTGCGCAGCGCGGGCGTCCAATTGTCGGTGAGCAGCTTCTGGGCCAGACCTAGCGAGGCGTTTGCATCGGTCAAGCCAGCATGGACAAAGCGAATCACCGTTTGCCCCCGTGCGGGCAGCGGCAGCTTCGCATTAAGTTTCGAGGTACTGTCCGGCGACGCCGATCCATTTTCCAGCAGCACAATTGGCTGCAAGCGGGGTAGGTTGCCCAGACTCAGGGCATGTCCGCCTTCGGGACGTGCTACAACGTTGAGCTTGATTTCTTTGCCAGAGGCCGCCGCAAAGCCGACCAGATCGAGCGCGAATTCAGGTAGAGCACTGGCTGAGGTGTTCTTGACGGTGAAGCGCCCACCCACCACATGCGATTCAATCGCCCAGTATTCGGCGCGCAAGCTGATGGTCGGCGTGATTTTGCCTTCAAGGCGCACGTAACCCGGCGCGAACTGTGTCACGACGGGCGGCGCGGCATACGCTTGGTGTTGGTAGACGGGACGACGATCAACCAGCCACATGGGGACCAGACTTGCCAGTCCGACGCGCCCGCCATAGCGTGTTTGCAGCGCCAGCGCGGGCGACTCAGCCTGGCCGAGCACCACTTCCCAGACCTGATCGTCGAGGTAGTCGGTTGAACTCAGGCGAGCGTCGGCAGCGATCTGCAGGGCTGTCGGGCTGTGCGGCGTCAACTGCCAACGTCTCTCGCTCATGTGAACTATCCTATGCTCCGCCTAACTGCCACGTCGAATCAATCTCGTTAAAGCGGAACTGCTCTCCGCCTAGACTATATACGACGTGATAGCCCGTGCGGTTGCCCGCCGCGTCCAGTTGATCGGTGACATGGTATTCGTAGCGGCTGATGTAGCCGACTTCCGGCTGTACCGCCCAGCCGAGCAGGTCACGCAGGCCAGGGACTTCGCGCCACAGTTTGCCAAAGCCCCGTTCCGGTTGGATGCGGCCTTCCGGTGGCACGAGCGCGGGATCCGTTTCGGGTTCACCTTCGACGAAGTTATCTTCATACACATACCAGTCGCCGCGGCCTTCGCCCGTGATCACGAGTACCCAGATCTGGCGCACGCGCCCGACCCAGTACATGCGCCCATGTTCAAAGAGCTGCTCGGCGACCTGCACCTGCGTAATGTACGGCGTGGGGAAATCGGCGGGCAGCAGCGTCGGCGCGCTGGCCGTGGAGGCGGGGGTGGTCGCCAGTGGGAGCGCGGACGGTGCTTCCGTCACAGTTGGCAAGGTGGGAACATTAGTGAGTGTGGTAGTTGCTGTCGGGAGGGAAACGACTTGGCTTTCTCCGGTCGTCTCTGGGGTGGCGGTGACCACGACGTAAACCACTGTTGGAGTGCCGCAGGCCGCTGTTACCAGCAGCAACAGCAGAGACACGAGAAATAGACGCATACGTTGTTCTTCTCCAGCACAAGCATTGAGCGCTTGTGAATAGTTGGTTTGGCGTGGAAACGCCAAAAACCGATTGTATCAGAGCCTAACGCGTATGCAAGACAGATTGATATGTCCAGCCTTAAGCGAGAATGCTAAACTTCCCATGTTAGACTGTATATGAATTGCGAAGGATAGGTACAGACATGACGAACGCGTTGAAGCCGCGCTCCGTAACGCTCAATAAGACCGAAGGATTCCTTGAGATTATTTGGGGCGATGATCAATTGTGTCGTTATCCGCTTTCGGAACTGCGTGAGGCCTGCCCCTGCGTTGAATGTCGCGGTGGACACCAGTACATGGGACGACAGTACGACCCGGACGATATTCTCATGCTGACACCGAAACGGACCTATACCATTCAAAACATCGAACTTGTGGGCAATTACGCATTGCTGCCTACCTGGGATGATGGACATCACACTGGAATCTACACCTGGGAATACTTGAGGCGTTTATGTCCGACAGCCGACGCAAAGTAAGCATGAACAACTTTGACAGCGAACCACTCGGGTTGTGGTCGCTGGCCTCGATGAATTCGCTCCGCCTTGAGGCGATGGAGCTGTTTGACCGATCACTGGCCGAACACAAGTCGTATCCGCTGGAAGGGTTCATTGAGCGCCAGCTCGCCCAAGAACAGCCGCCGCTCGATCTGCTGAGTCAGGTCGCGGAGGACGTGCACCAGCGTTTGATGACACTGCGCCAGAATCACTTTGAAGTGCGCGATGATGTGTTGAAAACGCTGCGGGTCGACTTCAAGGTCGATCTCAGCCCGCTCGTCCCGCCGAATACGCTTGAGAACTACCATCTGCTCAGCTTGGAAGATGCGCTGTGCTATCTCCACCTGCAGAACTCAGGCCTATCCGATGATGATCGGCTGGTGCTCAAGAAGATGCTGCAAACCTCGCTGGATCGGGCAACGCAACTCTACCACGATGTGATGATGGCCGAGCATCTCTACGACTACCTCAGCGACTGGCTGATGGGGCTGCATGTGCTGTCGGTGCGCGACTCATGGGCATCCACCGATTGTGACCGGGGGCTCGTTCACTAACGAAACAGGTTTGGGGCAGTCACGCGACTGCCCCGCTTTGTATCACGCGCCGGGAATGCGGGTGAGGGCACGCAGCACGTAGTACACCCGGCCATCGGGCGTATTCACTTCCACCGTTTCGCCGACCCGCTTGCCGAGCAGCGCCTGCCCAACGGGCGATTCGATCGAGACCCCCACGCGTCCATACGTCACTTCCGTACTGCCGACCAGATCAAAGGTGCGTTCCTCGCGCGCGTTGAGATCCCACACCGTGACACGGTCGCCGGGATCCGCCGTGGTCGGATCAGGATCTTCGTCGACGATGTTGGCGTGTGCCAGGACGAGCCGCAAGTGTCCGATCTGCTCGTCGAAATGCTCTTTCATTGTCTCGATTTCGAAAAACGCGGCTTCCTCATTCGGATTATCCCCGACGTCGTTTTTGTAATCTGCCAACTGATCCAGGCGTTCCTGACGGCGGGCTTCGAGATCGGCCAATTCAACCTGCAGCCGCTCGTAGCCCTGCCGCGTCAAAGTGAAACGCTGAGCTGCCATACATCCTGCTCCTCACTCATTGGAGTAGTAATTATACCTGAAATTAAGGCATCAGACCGGATGTCAGTTGATCGATGACCGGATTGCCCAGCAGTTGACACGTCTCCGAACCGCCTTCGGTGCGGATTTCCGTCATTGGTGCATCGGCATTGAAGTAGTTGTAGATCGTGAGCGACATGTTTTCGATGAGCGGCGCGGTCTCGAAGAATTCCAGATAGATGGGGTTGTGCAGCACCACCACGAAGATGTAATTGCCGCCGGGCGAATAAACGACCGCCGCGTCGCCGTGCGTGTCTTCGATCCAGCCGTGCTTGTGCGCCACGCGCACCGATTCGGGCACGCCCATTTCGATGAACGAGCCGATGCGGTTGTAGGTCATCAGGTTGAGCATTTGCGCGCATTCGGTCTGCGTGAACGCGGAACCGAGTGAGTCGATGAGCAGCCCGGTACCCCCGGTCGCGCACTGGTACATGCCATCCAAGAGCGTGCCGATTTCGGACACGTTGATTTGGTTGTACGGATCCGGTTCGGCGCGCACTTGATCGACGGTCGTGGTTTCGGTGCGCGGCGCCTGCGGCGTGATGAACGGGTCATTGGCATAAGGCGTGTAGATGAAGCTGTCCGCAAAGCCGAGTTCATCCATGAAGGCGCTGACGGTGTTTGCACCCGTGTAGGGGTTGCCGCTGCCGACTGCCGCGAGGATCTCGTTGGTCGAGATGTTCTCGCTGCAAATCATCGCTTCGGCCAGCATGTTGGCGGAGGCGTCATCCGGGGGCAGGGTGATCTGACTGTAGTAGGTGGCGAGGATGGCGATCTTGTTGACACTCATGCCGCTGAAGGCTGTGTCCGTCCCAATGGTGAAAGCTTCGCCTGTTTGCAGGTCTTTGACGAAGAACGCGCCGAGGCGGCTGGTCTGCGGGTCGAAGCCCGCGGCGATCATCTGATCCCACAGTTCGGCGCCAAGCGCACGGAATTCCGGGCTGAGCGGCACATCGCCAAACTGAGCCGAATCGACAGCGGAGGGTGTCGGCGTCAAGGTTGGCAGCGCAAACGTCAACTGGCTGATGGAGGGCAGCGCATACAGGTCACCTTGAATTTCGAGCAGATCAGTTGCCACCCACGCCAGTCCATTGGGCGAGGCATCGTAGCGGATCTGAATCCATTGGAGCTGCGTGTGCCATGCGAGGATCTCATACACCTCACCCGCACGTCCTACGCCGACCCGGTCGTATTCTGTGCCCGGGCCATAGCGGATGTTGATCTCGTTCATGACGGTACCTGTGACCGCGGCGGCGGGCGGCGGGGTGGTCGCGACGACTGCCGCGGAGAGCGTGGGCGTGGGCAGGTTGGGCGCAAGCGTTGCGGCGGGCACGGTGGGTACCATGAGCGCGCCCGTCAGCGTGGCTTCGGTGAAGGGAATCGTATTGAGGTTGCCCTGCACCGTGACGAGGTCTTGAAAGACCCAACCGAGCGGCTGTCCGCTGGTCGGATCGCCGAGCAGCAGCCACGGGTAGAACTGGCTGCGACCCACGACCGGATAGCGGGTGCCAGCGGTAATTTGGCCGAGCAAATCGGCGTTTACATCGGTGGCGGCGCGGAGGTTTGCCTGTTGAATCGCTTCGGCGGTGACGCCTGTCTGGGCGCTAACGCTCATCGCGATCACGAGAACGAAAAATATCATGAGGAGCTTGAATCGCAAAGTTAAACATCCTTGAACTTCGTTCGGCAGGCCGCATTATAGCATTAACTTTTGTGGGAAACTTCCCCTTGACTCCCCGTTTGGCTCTGCTAGAATACCCTTCATTAGCGCCGAAGTGGCGGAACTGGCAGACGCGCTACGTTCAGGGCGTAGTTCTGGAAACGGAGTGTGGGTTCGAATCCCACCTTCGGCACTGACAAAAGACCCCGGGTTCACCTCCGGGGTCTTTTCTATTTCTGCTATAATAAGGCTCATGGCAGACAAACGGACACTCACAGACAAGAAAAAACGGGGCGGTAGTCAGATCTCCGGCGTACAGGTGATGTTCGCCGCGATTCTTTCGATCGGCCTCATCCTCGCGATCAACTTCAGCACCCGCATCTCCGCTGGGCAGCCGCTCCAAGCGGCATATAATCGCGTACAGACTGAGATCTCCGAGCTCCAAGCAGAACAAGCCGATTTGACCGCACTGCGGGATTATGTGCGCAGCGATGCGTATGTCGAGCAGTGGGCGCGCGATGATGGCAAGATGATTCGTCCCGGCGAAGTGCTGGTGGTGCCTGTGCCTTCGGGAAGGTCGATTCAGGCGACTCCCGCGCCACAGATCAGCCTGGAGGATGTGCGCACGACGGCTGATGAACCCGAGCCGTGGATGCTGTGGTGGCAGTTGTTCTTCGACAATGCGCCGCCCGAATTCTAGAGGGGCGGTTGAACGCCCGGCAGCCGTGTGACGCGCGCGCTGACGCCGTGCGCAGTGAAGACCTGATCAACTTCCGCCTGCGCCAGTTTGACGACCCCTATGCCAAGATGCTGACCATTGAGCGGTTCGGTGACGCTGCTCGTCAGCGTGCCGACTTCGCGCCCCTCATGCAGCAGCGGGCAGGGAGCGGTCACGGCGGCCTCTAGTTCGAGCGCGACGATGGTCTTGGCGATGCGTCCGCGGCTCTCCATGCGGGCGATGATTTCCTGACCGGTATAACACCCCTTTTTGAAGCTTACTTCATCCCACAAACCCAGTTCGAGCGGAATGTAATCGGTGGTGAGTTCGCGCCCCACACCGGGACGCGCTGCGCCGATGCGTAGGACGTTGTAGGTCAGCGAGCCTGCCGGAAGCAACCCGAAGGCCGCGCCGGCCGTCAGCAGGTGATCCCACACGGCTTCGGCTTGTTCAGCCGCTGGGAAAACGCGCCAGTGCGACCCGGTCAGCGGCTTGTCGCGGGCGACCAGCAGATCGTCCAGCTCGACCAGGCCCAGCACCGGGAGATCGGCGGCGGCGGGGAAGGCGGCGGCAATGACCTGATCAGCGGTCGGCCCGTGCACCACGAACTGGCGGCGCTCAGTCGCCAGGCTGGCTAGCTTCAGTTCATCGTTGAAGAAGACGTTGCGCTGCAGATACCCGCGCAGTGCGTCGCCGCGACCCGGTTCGGTGAGCACGAACACCCGGTCGGCGGGCAGCACATACACCGTTGCCCGGTCGAGCACGCGCGCGGTGGCGTTGGTGAAGATGGTCGGTCGCCCGCTGCCGACCGGGATCGATTCCAGATCGTTGGTTGAGATGCGATGCATGATGGCGAGGCGATCCCGCCCGGTGAGCAGGAGGCGGCCTTCATGCGACCGTTCCATGAGCACGGCGCTGTTGAGGGCGGCGGCATATTCACGCCGTTGGTCGGCGTAATGTAGGGGGATGCCGTCGTTCGCCAGCACTGCCCCTAATGCGGTATGGCGCTCGACCAGACTCATCCGACCAACCCCTTGACGAAGTCCAGATTGGTCTGCTGCTGTATGGGTTCCCACTGCCAGCGCTGCGGCAGCGTCGCGGTGTCTTCAAAGCGGTACAGGTAATTGAACGTGATCACTTCACCAGTCGCGGTGAGTTCGTAGTCGAGCGAGAGCGGCGGCACATACTTGTCGTGCGGAAGTTCGGCGTGAATTAGGCGCTCCAGGCTCGGTTCGATACCGAGCTGGCTGCGCAGCGCGAACAGGGCGCGCTCGAACGGCTGATCATCTTTGCCAATCACGGCTGTCGGGAAACTGCCGTCACTGCACAGAACCTGATCGCCGCGCAGCGGAATCACGCGGGCAACGTACTGATACGGATGCGCGAGCTGGGCGCTCACACTGGCTGGGCGATCAGGTGTGCCCGCGATTTCGGCGCGCACAATTTCCAGCAGTCCGTGCGCAGCCTGCGCGAATTCGTCGTTGATGACGATATAGTCGCAATTGGAGGCGAGATCCAGCTCCAGTGGGACGCGGAGCAGGCGCTTGCTGATTTCGGCTTCGCGATCCCCACGGGCGCGCATCCGCTCAATCAGACTGCCGATAGACGGTGGCTGAATGAACACGGAGACCGTTTGCTCAGGGTAGCGCTGGCGGATAGTCATCGCGCCATAGATGTCAATGTCGGCGATGATGGGTTGACCGTGGGTGAAAGCATTTTCCACGACGCGCCGCACCATGCCGTAGAATCGGCGGTGCACTTCCTGGTATTCCAACATCTGATCGTCAGCAATCAGTTTCAGGAATTCGTCGCGCGTGACGAAAAAATGTTCACGTCCTTCCAGTTCGCCGTCGCGAATGGCGCGGGTGGTGGCCGTCGGCAGTTGGGTGATTGGGCTGTTGGCCATCACGTGTTTCATCAGTTGATTCTTGCCGACTCCGGCAGGCCCAACCAGCGCAACCAGCAATCCAGCCATCTTCATGCTCACTGTGTATCGTCCTCGTTCTGCTTGATTGATCACCTAGTGTATCAGTCAGGTGCAGATCAGACGATGGAGAATTTGCCAGAAAAGATAGGGGATTGCTAAGAAAAAGCGGAGGGTGGAAACTGTCTGTTTCCACCCTCCGTTTGCTTGAGGTTAGTTCTCGATGACGACGATGTTGGTGACGTAGTAGCCGTCCCCACCTGTTGAGGCGCTGCGGGTATCCACTCGGAAGCGGAAGGTGACCGTCGCACTGCCGCGGTAGGCATTGAGGTTGACGGTGCGCGTCTGCCAGTCATTCGCCGGTCGGATATTTGCGCTCCCACCGCTAAGAGTTTCGCTGCCGACAGTGCTCCACGTGAAGCCGCCGTCCGTCGAGACTTCGAGATAGAACGCGTTGTTCGTCCCAGCATCGTACATGCGCAGGTACTGCATGTTGTAGTTGTTCGCCACGTTCGACATATCGATGAAGCCGTTGAGCATCAGCGACACGTTGCCGGGCACGGTCGATGTCACCACGTTCCAACCGCTGCCATTCCACGTGTTCGGGCTGTCAGAGATCGAGTAGCTGTTGACCGCCGCGGACAGCGAGACGATGGCATCACCGCCGTTTTCGAAGTAGTCGAAGTACAGGTAACGGTTACTGAGGTCGGTGGCCGAGGTGATGGTGAGCTGACCGTAGTCGAGCGTGACCGAGCGGTTGTACCAACTGTTGATGATCAACCCGGCGGTGGCTGGAACTGCTGTACCATCGCCCGCCACCGTGCCAGACGTCCCCGACGAGTCGTTCAACCACAGGCGCACGCCGTCGTCGGAGAGCGACTGGAAGTTGTAGGTCGTCCCGGCGGAGAGCTGTACCTGTCGGATCCAGCGGGCAGCCCAGTCTTCGAAGAAGGCGCCGCCTGCCGAGTTCGGCGAGGAGATCATCGGACGCGTGCCCGTGCCGAAGTTGTAATTGATGTTGGACAGCGACTCCGGCCCGACGATCTGGTCTGATATCGGCGCAGGTGCGGCGATATCATGGCGATACAGGTTGAGGATGGGGTTCATGAACCCGCCCGTGTTCTCGCCCCAATCGGCGGAGTTGCACGCACCCCCGTTGTTCTCACAGTCGAAGTAGTAGCCGATCCAGTTGGAGCTGCCGAGGTTGGCCGGATCGGTGCCCGTGCCCGCGAAGAACTGCTGCGTGATACCCCAACTGCCTTCGGTGATCCAGCGAATCAGGTTCTGTGCCGGTTCCGTGAAGGTGAGCGGGATCGTGTCGTAGCCGAAGGTGAAGGTCAGGTCGTCGATGTACGCGCCGTCGGCCTGATTCGTGTTATTCGGGACGTTCATCACGAAGCGGACGCGGATGCGCTTGCCAATATACGACGTGAGATTCACATCTTCGCGCACCCAGTTGACCACTTGCGAATTGGTCTTTTCCACTGCCGAGCTGCCCGTCACCGACGTGTTGACTGCCGTCCAATCCGACCAGCCAGCCAGATTGTCGTAGCCCAGCGTCGTGTTCGCGGTGTCTTCGTAGCTGATCTCGACCCGGAAGTTGTCGTTGTTGTTGATTTCGTAACGCGTCCAGAAGAACATGCGCGGCAGCGAACCCACAGGTGTGCTGCGTAGGTCAACCACGGGCATGTATTCCAAAATGTTGCGCGTGTTGACGGTGTACTGACCGGACAAGCTGTCGGTGATCGCCAGTGAGCCACGGCGCACAAAGCCCGCTGCGCTCGTCTGGTTCCACGCGGCACTGTACCAGCGCGCATCCCAGGTGCCCGCCACAATCGTCGGTGTGATGAAGTCGATGCTGTCTTCCAGCGTCCCGCCGCCGGTGCCGAAGGCCGTCGTCGTGGTCGTCGACCACAGGCGATGCGTGGCGGTCGGCGCGTCCTTGATCTCGATCTGGTCGAGGTAGACGCCGTCCGCCGTTGTGTCGCTGCCCGTATCAAAGCGGAAGCGAAGGCGGAAGTCGTCGTTATACAGGTCACCGTCACCGGCGATAGTCGACCACGCCAAACCAGTCGCATTTTGCAGCGCGTAAACGAGCGAGATCTCCGCGCGTTCCCACGTGCTTTGCGTCCGGTAGCTGGTATCCGCCGAGCTGTTGTAAGCCCAGATTTCCGACCACGTGTTGGTCACGGGCGAGAATAGATCGACGGCGAGTTCCACTGCCGCGCCGTTCACCTGCCGCTGGAAGTAGAACGTGAGCCGCGGATCAATCGCTGCGGGACGAGCGGCCGTGTCTGCGTCATTCTCGGGCGTATCGTTCAGCAAGTCGATGAGTTTCTTGAACTGCATGGACGTCGAGGCGTTCGCCGCGTAATTGCCCGCGGGGCTGTCACCATACGAATTCGCCGTGCCGAGCGCACCGAGGATGGGCGAACCGACCTGACCCCAGCGGGGACTGGAGCCGTTGATCTGCCAGAAGGCGGCGGTCTGCGCGGAGCTTTCAGCTTCATCCGCAAACGGGTAGGACGTGTAGGCGACCGTCGACGAGCGTTCGATGCGGATGTCATCTACATAGATGCCGTCGCCCGCAACCGATGAAGTCCCGCCGCCGACCGGATAGTACATGGTCGTGTAGAAGGCGAGCCGCAGGCGGAAGGGCGCGGTGTCGTAGTTCGGCACGTTCGTCAGCGGCACTTCGATGAGCTGCATCGCCATGTTGTTACGCGCGACCTGCTCGTTGAGCGCGGGCGTCCCACCGGGCGCGGCGAAGTCCAGGAGCAGACCACCGTTGATATCCGTCCAACTATCCGGATTCTGCACGTCCGGCGCGCCCGTTCGGTTGCGCGCATCACGCGTGTACTGCAAGCGTACGCTTGCGCCGACCGGGACATCGTAGGCAAACCAGAACGACAGGATCGGCGCGCCGGTATCGCCTTCATAGTCGGTCGTCAAACCGGAAATGCGCGCCGTCGTGATGTCGATATCGTTCTTGAATTCCAGATAATGGATCCGATACGGACTGTTGCTGGCGCTCACCGGTGAATTGGTCGTCGTGGGAATGGGATAGTTGCTGCCGGGGCTGTCATCCCATGCCGTGCCATCACGCGAGATATTGCTGGTCAGGTCCCAACGGCGCGCCGTCGATGTATTGCCGGGCAGGCTGGTATACACATCGGTCACGAGGTGATCGCTGTCGGCGTTGTAGACGAAATCACTCATCTGTGTGCGCGAGTTGAGGTTCCAGTAATCGCCCACCGTGAATGACGTGGGACTCGCTGGTTGATCCAGCAGTTCGATGTCGTCGATGCGCCAGCGGAAATTGCCGGAGGTCGCGCTCGAAGCGACGAAGCGCATGGTGATCGAATTGCCGAGAGCCGGGCACTGCGAGCGAACATCGATCTGATTGCGCGTCCAGTTGTAGTTGGCCGTGTTGCCGCTGTGCAGCGTGATTTCGCACCAGTTGAAGGCGCTGCGATCCAGCACGCCCGCGTTCAACACATAGTTCCCGATTTGCACTTTGAGGCTGGCGCCGGCGTTGGCATCGAGATCCCAGTAATCCCAGAAGCTGAGCACGGGGTTGGATGCGCTGGCCAAGTCGATGGAACCACGCAGTTCCAGATGGCAGGTCGTGCCCGCCGACCACGTATTGCTCGCTGGATTTTCGTCCATGACGTAGATGCGGCTGTTGCTGTTGGTGTCGTCGGACTCGGGACCCCACGCGCAGTTACTGGCGCTGACGATATCGTCCGGGTTGCCGTTGACGACGGCCATCGTGAAGGTCAGACTAGCCGCACCGGAGTTATCGGCGTATTGAACGCGAATAGTGTGCGTTCCGGCAGCGAGATTGAGCACGAGCGTCTTCAGGCCATCGGCATTGTCAATTTCGAGATATTCCGTGCCGTCCACATAAAGGCGAGCGAAGTCATCTAAGCCGACCTGCAGGCCAAACTGAACCTGGGCGGCGCTGGCCAGCGTGATGCCGCGCGTATAATCTGCGCCCCAGGAATTGCTGCCTGTAAGACCGGAGCTGGCCGGTCTACCCGTGCCCCAGTTAAAGGTCAAGCCGGAACTGACGCCAATATTGACATCTTGCAGAACCGGCGTATCCATACTGAAATCGGATTTGACGGGCGTGCTGGGATCGGTATCGTCGTAGTAGTCGACGATCCATGGGTCAGTGCCCAAGTCGACGGCATAACTGCCGAATTGATCGATACGCCACCACGCGGGCTTGTTCATCTGGTCGATGTGGGGCACGCTAAACGTCAAATCTGACGGCGTCGGCGAGGGGCCGGGCGAGGCCGTGAACGTTGGCGAAGGCGTGACCGTCTCGCTGGGCGTCATGGAGGGCGTGAGGGTCTGCGTCGGCGTCGCCGTGCGGAATTCGCGCGCTTCCGCTAACGGCGGGCGCAGCACGGGTGTCGGGAAGGGCGTTTCACCTTGCCGGTTCGCCGCGACCCACGTCACGGTGCCCCAGAAGAGATCCGGGCGTCCACCTTCATTGGACAGGACTTGGTCCGTCGCACCGCACAACCGGGCGTTCTCGCCCGAGAGATTGAAGGCGACGTTGCAGAAGACGTTCCCGATGGCGGGGCCAGTCGCCCACAGGACGACGCCCATCGAGATCGCGAGCAGCGCCATAATCAGCGCGTACTCAACCATTGCTTGACCAACTTTATGAGGGAGAGAGGTCCCTGTAATCTTTGCGTTCATGCAGCCAACCCACGTGTATTTGGATGTTCCCACATTCACTATCTTAACGAACGCACCGTGATCGCGCGCGCATAAAATTGTTCTTAAGTTGTGCTAATGCCTAGACAATTCGTCCTGTCCAAGCGAGAGTGTTATCCTCAGGCTTAATTGTACGCGTTCTCACAAAAGAGGTTTCTATGAGCGCACAAATTATTGATGGACAGGCGATTGCAGATGAAATTCGCACTAACATTGCCGCAGAAGTCGCGCGTTTTCAAGCTCAATTTGGGTATCCGCCGGGGTTGGGCGTCGTGCTCGTCGGCGACAATCCCGCGTCAGCGCAGTATGTGCGCATGAAGCGTCGCGCGTGCGAATCGGCGGGGATGAAGTCGGTCGGACACATCCTCCCGGCCAGCGCGACCCAGGCCGAAGTTGAGGCAGCGGTCAAGGCTCTCAACGATGACCCAACGATTCACGGCATTCTCGTCCAACTGCCGCTGCCACCCCACATTGACGAACCGACTATCCTGAGCATGGTCAGCCTTGAGAAGGATGTCGACGGTTTCCACCCGATCAACATTGGCCGCCTGGCGATGAAGGGGCGCGAACCGCTGTTCACCCCGGCGACGCCGACCGGGTGCATGGTGCTGCTGGAACGCATGGGCGCGCAGTTGGAAGGCGCGAACGCCGTCGTGATCGGACGCAGCAACATCGTTGGCATGCCCGTCGCGCTGATGCTGATGAAGGCCAACGCAACCGTCACCGTGTGTCACAGCCGCACGCGTGACCTGCCGGAGATTGTGCGCCGCGCGGATGTGGTGATCGCCGCGATTGGTCGCCCGAACTACGTCAAGGGCAACTGGCTCAAACCGGGCGCGATTGTCATCGACGTGGGGACGAACCAGATTGACGATCCGACCGCGCCGAGAGGCTACCGCTATGTAGGCGATGTCGAGGTGGCGACCGCGCAGGAGGTCGCTGGCGCGATCACCAAAGTGCCGGGCGGCGTCGGCCCGATGACGATCACCTTGCTCATGCAAAACACGCTCAAATCGGCGTGGCGGTCGGTGGGAGCGACAACGTAGCAAGACTGGTACAGGTGTGCTAGACTGTGCGCCAATATCTCTCCACTTTTTTAAGGTTAGTTCATGACGACGCTGCTGGTCAAACATATCCATACCCTCGTGACGATGGACAGCCAACGACGGGAGATCAGCGACGGGGCAGTTTTCGTGCGGGACGGGGTGATCGAAGCGGTGGGTACGCTCGCGGAGATGCCCGCGCAGTCAGCGGACCGCGTGATCGAACTGCGCCAGCACGTTGTCATGCCGGGGCTGGTCAACACCCATCACCACATGTACCAGAGCCTCACCCGGGCGCTGGCGCCGGACGCCGAACTGTTCGGCTGGCTGCGCACGCTCTACCCGATTTGGGGACGCCTGACGGGTGAGGCGGTCTATGTTTCGGCGAAGCTGGCGATGGCCGAGCTGATCCTCTCCGGATGCACGACCTCCAGCGATCACCTGTACATTTACCCGAACGATGTTCGGCTCGAAGATGAAATCCGCGCGGCGCAGGAGATCGGGATGCGCTTCCACGCCGCGCGCGGTTCGATGAGCGTAGGCGAGAGCAAAGGCGGTCTGCCGCCCGACGAGCTGGTGGAAGGCGAAGAGGCCATCCTCATCGACACCCGCCGCGTGATCGAGGCGTGGAACGATGCGAAACGGCACTCGATGCTGCGCGTGGTCGTCGCGCCGTGTTCGCCGTTCTCGGTCAGCCAGCATTTGATGCGCGAATCGGCCACGCTGGCGCGGAGCTACGGCGTCCGCCTGCACACGCACCTCGCCGAAAATGCCAATGATGTGGCTTACAGCTTAGAGAAGTTCGGTGTGCTGCCCGGCGACTACGCCCGTGATGTGGATTGGGTGGGTGATGACGTGTGGCACGCGCACTGTGTCATGCTTAACGAGCGCGAGATCGGCCTGTTTGGGCGGACGGGCACGGGCGTCTGCCACTGCCCCAGTTCGAATATGCGCCTCGCGTCGGGCATTGCGCCCGTACGCAAGATGCTGGATGCCAAAGTCAAAGTCGGCTTGGGCGTGGATGGTTCCGCATCGAATGACAGCGGGCATCTGCTGACCGAAGCGCGCATGGCTATGCTGCTGCAGCGGGCGGGCGGTAACCCGGCAGCGCTTTCGGCGCGGCAGGCGCTCGAACTGGCAACGCTGGGCGGAGCGGCGGTGCTGGGTCGTGACGACATTGGCGCGCTCGCGCCGGGCATGTCTGCCGACATCATCGGCTACCGCGTTGACACACCCGCGTTTGCCGGGGCGCAGCACGATCCGGCGGCGGCGCTGGTGTTATGCCAGCCCGGCACTGTTGATTTTTCCATGATCAACGGGAAGGTGGTGGTCAAGGACGGCCACCTGCTCACCGTTGATTTGCCCGTACTGCTCGAAAAACATAATCAGATTTCGCGCCGTTTGATTCGAGGGGATTAACTGACTTATGTCACTGGCTGAACGCATCGCCGCCGCTCGGGGCGACCTGCCCGCGCATCTCGTGCTGAGAAATGCGCAACTCGTCAATGTGTTGTCGGGTGAAATCCATTCGACCGACATCGTCGTGCATGACGGCCATGTGGTCGCGCTCGGGGCAGGGTACAGCGGCGAACAGGAAATCGATCTCAAGGGGCGCTATGTCGCGCCCGGGTTTATCGACGCGCACGTCCATATCGAAAGCAGCCTGTGCACGCCGCCGGAATTCGCGCGGACGGTGCTGGCGCATGGCGTGACCACGGTCGTCACTGATCCGCACGAGATCGCCAATGTGCTTGGTCTGGAAGGTATCCGCTTCATGCTGGAGCGGGCGAAGCACGGCGCGGTCAACATGTTCGTCATGGCGTCGAGCTGCGTCCCGGCGACGCATATGGAGACGAGCGGCGCCCGTCTCGAAGCGGACGACCTCGCGCCGCTGCTCAACAGTGAGTGGGTGCTCGGTCTCGCCGAGATGATGAATTATCCCGGCGTGATTTACGGCGATCAGGCCGTACTCGATAAGTTAGAGCTGTACGGCAAACACGTACTGGATGGACACGCTCCAGCGGTGACGGGCAAACCGCTCAATGCGTATGTCGCGGCGGGCATCAACAGCGATCACGAATGTACAACGGTCGAGGAAGCGGTGGAAAAGCTGCGCCTCGGCCTGACGATTTTCATCCGCGAAGGCACGACGACGCACAATCTGCGCCCGCTGCTGCCGCTCGTGAGTACCGAAAACCACACGCGGCTGTGCTTCTGCACCGACGACCGCCAGCCGAAAAGTCTGCTCGACGAAGGTTCCATTGATCACATGGTGCGCGTGGCGATTGCGGCGGGCATCGACCCGATCGTCGCCATCCGCATGGGCACGATCAACACGGCGAATTACTTCCGCCTGCACCAGCTCGGCGCGGTCGCGCCCGGTCGGCGCGCGGATATGATCGTGTTCTCCGATCTCAAAGACCTGCGCGCTGAACTCGTATTTCGCGGCGGTATGCTGGCGGCGGAGAACGGAGCGGTTGTCCAGCCGAAAGCGCCGCTCCGTCCGATTGATTTGCGTAGTTCGATGAACGTCAACCGGAGCGCGCTCGATTTTCGCATTCCGGCACAAAGCGGACGCATCCGCGTGATCGGCGGGACAGACGAGCAGGTCGTCACCGGGCACGATTTCGCTGATGCGAAAATCGAGAATGGTTACGCTGTTTCCGACGTAGATCGCGATATCCTGAAGATGATCGTGATCGAGCGGCATCGCGCGACGGGCGGCATGGGGAAGGCGTTCATCAGCGGGTTTGGTTTACGCCGCGGCGCGCTGGCCGGGTCAGTGGCGCATGATCACCACAACCTCGTGGTGATCGGCGCGAATGACGACGATATGCGCGTGGCCGCCGAAGCAGTCAGCGACATGGGCGGCGGGTTGGTTGCCGTTGACAATGGTCAGGTGGTCGCGACGCTGGCGCTTCCAGTCGCCGGGTTGATGAGCGAAGAGCCCATCGACGAAGTGCGCCGCCAGTACGACGCGCTGATCGCCGCCGCGCACCGCATGGGCAGTGAGATGGCCGATCCGTTCATGGCGATGAGCTTTATGGCACTGGAAGTCATCCCGAAGCTGAAGCTGACCGATGTTGGCCTCGTCGACGTCGAGCAGTTCAATGTCGTGGACCTGTTTGTGTAGCCGAGAGGGGGAGTCACGATCATGGCTGATGATCTGTTGAGCGCACTGCGTAATCTGGCAAACCGGTGGGCAATGAAGGCACGTGATTTCAACCGGGACGCCAAGACGGAGACCGACGAGGTCAAATCCTCGTACCACAAGGGCTATGCCGAAGGCTACTACCGCGCGGCGACGGAGCTCGCGGCGCTGCTGAAAGAGCAGGGCGATAAGCCGATCAGCGCGACTCCGGCTGCGCCTGTGGCTGTGCCCAAAGCCGCGTCTGCGGTCAGCGCACCTGCCGCCCCGACATACGCGACGATCACAGTCGGCGAAGTGCTGACCCTGCTCAGCTACGAAGGCATTGACCCGCGCGATATCGAACAGCGCAAGGATAACACCTTCCGCGCCGTGTTCTCCAAGTGGCAGAACACGATGGATCACGAGCGGATTGAGAAGATGAAACGAGCGGATAACCGGGTCATCATCCTGAGTTCGGGACGGACGAAGGACACCAACGACCCGTTCATTGAGTTTGCATTCAAGGGGAATTAGATGGTAGACGCGGCAAAAATCAGCGCGATCCAGTCCCGCGTGACGGAACAGCGCGAAGACATTATTCAGTTCTTGAAAGATCTGTGCGCGATTCCGAGCTATGACAGCAAGATTCGCGACGTGTGCGAACGCGCCGCCGCCGAAATGCAGAAACTCGGCTTCGACAAAGTCTGGTTTGACCAGATGGGGAACATCGTCGGCAAAATTGGCGATGGCCCGAAGAAGCTGCTCTATGACAGCCACCTCGACACCGTGGGCATTGGTGATCCGGACTCATGGGAATGGGATCCGTTTACGGGCAAGGTCGAAAACGGCGTGTTCTTCGCGCGCGGGGCATGTGATGAGAAGAACAGCAGCCCCGGCATGATCTACGGGTTGGCCATGGCGCGCGATCTCGGTCTGCTGGACGGCGTGACCGGCTACTACTTCGGCAATATGGAAGAGTGGTGTGACGGGATCGCCCCGCACGCTCTGGTCGAGGCGGAAGGGCTGCGCCCGGATCTCGTCGTGATCGGCGAACCGACCAAGATGCAGGTCTACCGTGGGCACAAGGGCCGCGTCGAGATGCAGGTCGTGGCGAAGGGCAAGAGCGCCCATGCCGCCAGCAACTTCCTCGGCGATAACGCGATTTACAAGCTGCTGCCCGTGATCGAAAAGATCAGCAAGCTGGAACCGGAACTCGGCGATCACCCGTTCCTCGGGCATGGACGCATCACCGTGACGGATATGCACGTCAAGACGCCGAGCATCAACGCCGTGCCGGATGAAGCGCTCATCTACATCGACCGCCGCGTCACCTTCGGCGAAGAGCCGCAGGCCGAACTTCAGCGTATCAAGCATTTGATTGGCGACCGCAGTGACATCGAAGCGTCGATTCTGTTCTACGACGATCCGAGCTACACGGGCTTCGTGTTCCCGGTCGACAAAATTTTCCCGGCGTGGGCGCTGGAAGAAAGTCATCCGTTTGTGCAGGCGGGCGTCAAGGCGGGCGAACTGCTGTGGGGCACGCCGATCCCGACGGGCAAATGGGATTTCTCCACGAACGGCATTTACTGGATGGGCAAGGCGGGCATTCCGAGCATCGGCTACGGGCCGGGTGACGAAATTCACGCGCACACCGTGATCGATCAGGTTAAACTCGACGATGTTGTGAAAGCGACCGAGTGGTACGCGCTTTTGCCGGGCTTGTCGGCGACGCCCCCCCCCCCGCGGAAAGGTACGCGGCGCCGTATAATTAAGGCACATTACTCTAGGAGACGGAAATGCAGACCGATTTGCGGGGTCGTGACCTGATCACGACTCAGGAATGGACCCGAGACGAAATTGACACGCTGCTCGATGTGGCGTGGGATCTGAAACGCAAGCGCGCATTGGGCGAATCGCACGCGCTGCTGCGCGACAAAGTGTTGGCGATGCTGTTCTTCTTCACCAGCACGCGCACCCGCGCCAGCTTTGAAGCGGGTATGGCGCAGCTCGGCGGTCACGCGATGTTCATCGACAGCGAGACGACGCAAATCAGCCACGGCGACACGGCGAAGGAAATTGGTGAAATCATCGGTCGCTATTCGGACGGGATTGCCATTCGTCAGTGCGACTGGAACTTCGGCAACAAGTACATCCGCGAAGTCGCCGCTGCCAGCCGCGTTCCCGTGCTGAATATGCAGTGCGACGTGTACCACCCGTTCCAGATTCTCGCCGACCTCATGGCGATTCAGGAACGCTTCGGTCGCGACCTGCGCGGCAAGACGATCAATGTGAGCTGGGCGTATGCCGCCAGCTATCAGAAGCCGATCAGCGTGCCCCAAGACCTGATCCTCATGATGACCCGCTACGGCATGAACGTCAAACTGACGTACCCGCCGGAATACAAACTGATGCCGGAAATCGTGGAACAGGCGCAGGATAACGCCAAGAAGAGCGGCGGCGCGCTGGACATCAGCCATGACTTCGACTACGGCTTCAAGGATGCGGACATCGTCTATCCCAAGAGCTGGGGCTCGTGGCTGACCACGGAGGACAAGAACGAATCGGCCAAGATCGGCAAGAAATACACCGACTGGATCACCGACTCGCGGCGCATGGCGCTGGCGAAGGATCACGCCGTATATATGCATTGCCTCCCGGCGGATCGCGGCATCGAAGTGACCGACGAAGTCATCGACGGCCCGCAGAGCATCGTCTACGACGAAGCCGAAAATCGCCTGCACGTGCAGAAGGCGGCCATGGCGCTCACGATGCGCTAGGCGCGGTGCAGCAGCTAGTTTCGTGCAAAACAGCCGTTAGCTCGAACCGGGCTAACGGCTTTGTTGTAGAATATAGGTATTAGTGCTTTTTGCGAGAAGGTGATCCCAAATGGTTGGAAAATTAGCGGCGGTTGCCATTGGCGGCAATTCGCTGATTCTTGACCCGAAACGCCCGGACGTATCACATCAATGGGAAGCGGTCGACGAGACGTGCAAGCACATCGCCAGCATGATCGCAGAGGGCTGGAACGTGATCGTGACGCATGGCAACGGCCCTCAGGTGGGCTACATCCTGCGGCGCTCCGAACTGGCCGCACACGAAGTTCACACCACGCCGCTCGACCTGATCGTGGCTGATACGCAGGGCGCCATCGGCTACATGCTCCAGCAGTCGCTGGATAATGAGCTGCGCCGCCTCGGCATCAACCGCACGATTTTGACGGTGGTCACTCAGGTGCGCGTCGACCCTGAAGATCCGGCTTTCAAGAAGCCGACCAAGCCCATCGGCGGCTTCATGACCGAAGAGGAAGCGCGCAAGTACGAAGCCGAAGGCTGGAATGTGGTCGAAGATGCCGGGCGCGGGTGGCGGCGCGTGGTCGCTTCGCCGAAACCGCTGGCGATTCAGGAGATCAACGCCATTCGCGCGCTCATCATGAACGACTATCTGGTGATCGCGGTGGGCGGCGGCGGCATTCCGGTCATGCGCAATGAGCGGGGCGAACTCAAAGGCACATACGCGGTGATCGACAAAGACCGCGCCAGCAGCTTGCTCGCGCAAACGCTGCGCGCCGACCTGTTCATCATCTCCACGGGCGTGGAGAAAGTCGCGCTCAACTACAATAAACCGAATATGCAGGTGCTCGACCAGATGACGCTGACGGAAGCGAAACGCTATATGGACGAGGGACACTTTGCGCCGGGGAGCATGCTCCCTAAGATCGAGGCCGCCGTCGAATTTGTGCGCATGGGCGGCCCACAGGCGATCATCACCGATCCGCCCAACCTCGCGCGGGCGCTGCGCGGCGAAACCGGCACGCGCATTATTCCGGGATAAGTTCATGGCTGACGTTTTGAAGCTCAAGTGCAGTGTTTGCGACCGTGAATACGGCCCGAACGAAGTGGAATATACCTGTCCGGTATGCGGCGATGTTGGCACGCTGGATGTGCTCTACGACTACGAACACCTGCGTGCCACGCTGGAACGTGATACCCCGCGCTCGGAGCGGTCGATGTGGCGCTACCGTGATTTGCTGCCGATCAAGCCGGAGACCGTCGTGCCACCCCTGCGCGTGGGCGGGACGCCGTTGTTCCAGTCGGCGCGCCTCGCTGCCGATCTCGGTCTACGCGAAGCATGGCTCAAAGATGACGGCGCGAACCCGACCGGATCGCTTAAAGATCGGGCGAGCGCGCTGATCGTCGCGCGGGCGCTCGAAGCGGGCATCGACACAGTCAGCACGGCGAGCACGGGGAACGCGGCAGCGGCGCTCTCCGGCGTGGGCGCGTCGGTGCAAAGTGGTAAGATGCGCATCATCATCTTTGTGCCTGCCTCTGCTCCCGAAGCCAAGATCGCCCAGCTGCTAGTCTACGGTGCAGAAGTGATTCTGGTCGAGGGGACGTACGATCAAGCCTTTGACCTGTGCAAAGACGTGTGTCTTGAACAAGGGTGGTACTGCCGCAATACGGGCATGAATCCGTACACATCTGAAGGCAAAAAGACCGTCGCCTATGAGATCGCCGAAGGCTTGGGCTGGAACGTGCCGGATGTGGTCGCGGTGGGCGTGGGCGATGGCAACATCATCGCCGGCGTGTACAAAGGCTTCTATGATCTGTATCAGTTGGGCTGGATACAGCGGATTCCGCGGCTGATCGGTGTACAAGCATTGGGAAGTTCACCCCTTGTCAGCGCGTGGGAGCAGGTCTTGAGCGCCACCGACATGCAGCCCGTGGAGGTCGACACCATCGCCGACAGCATTTCGGCGGGATTACCGCGGGATCGGTCGCGGGCATTGAAGGCAGTCCGCCAGACGAACGGCGCATTTATCGCCGTGCCGGATGACGAAATCATCGCGGCGATTCCGACGTTGGCGCGGTTGACCGGCGTGTTCTGCGAACCTTCGTGCGCGGCGGTTTACGCCGGGGTGAGACGTGCGGTACAATTAGGCATGATCCGATCTGATGAACGGGTGGCGTTTCTCCTCACCGGCAACGGTTTGAAGGACATCAAACGCGCTCAGCAATCGGTGAGCGGTGGACTGCGCGTGGCTCCCAATCTTGATTCGGTGAGACGCGCATTGCAACTTGAGGTTTCATGAACAGCCAACCCCGGTATTCGATTGTCGCCCCCATCTACAACGAAGAGGGCAATATTGCACTGCTCTACGAACGCATCGTGCAAGTAATGGAGTCGACGGGCGAACCGTGGGAACTCGTCCTCGTCAACGATGGCAGCCGCGACCGGTCGCCGGAAATGATGGACGAACTGGCGGGGCGCGATCAACGCGTCAAGGTGCTGCATTTCGCGCGCAATTTTGGTCATCAGACGGCGGTCACCGCCGGGATGGACCATGCCAGCGGCGATGCTGTCGTGCTGATCGATGCCGATTTGCAAGATCCGCCCGAATTGATCCTCGAAATGATCGAACGGTGGAAAGCCGGGTATCAGGTGATCTACGCGGTGCGCGAACAGCGTAAGGGCGAAAGCTGGTTCAAGCTGTTTACGGCGAAGTGGTTCTATCGCGTGGTGTATCGCATTACCGAGATTGATATTCCACTGGATACGGGCGACTTCCGTCTGATGGATCGGCGCGTAGTCGACGTGATGCGGCAGATGCGTGAACACAACCGCTTCATCCGCGGCATGACGAGCTGGGTCGGCTTTAAGCAGACCGGCGTCAACTATGTGCGTGAGGCCCGGCATTCCGGCGAGACCAAATACCCGCTGCGGAAGATGCTGCGTTTCGCGATGGATGCGGTGACGGGCTTCAGTTTCTTCCCGCTGCAAGTGATGGTGTATGTGGCGCTGGTGCTGGGGATATTGTCGCTGCTCGCGATCCCAGTGATCGCGTTCTTGCGCGCGACGCTCGGCGTGGCCTTCTTGGGGGGCCAAGCGACGACGATTGCGCTGTTGTTGTTCCTCAGCGCGTTCCAACTCTTTTTCTTGTTCATTCTTGGGCAGTATGTAGCACGGGTGTATGACGAGGCGCGCAACCGTCCGCTGTATGTGGTGGCGCTGCGCCGCAACTTCGACGAACAGTCGCTGCCATCGCCCCAGCATGCGCGTGAGCACCCGGAAACGGAATAGATCTATGACCGATAACGACAGTGATCAGAAGCAGCGAGTCGAAGATTATCAGCGGGTCGTCTTGCAGTACGAACAGCTTGACGAGGAGATCGACAATTTGCTCATGGCGCACCAAGGCCGCAGTGACCGTATGTCGCCGGAAGATCACGCGCGTTATCGGACTCTGGCGCGGCAGCGCGACGAACTCTACAACGAAATGCGCGCGTTAGGACAGCTTTTACTTTCGGACGACGAATAAGCAAGTCGAGACAATCATGATTACGGGACCCCTGTTTGAAGAAATGCTCCACCCGCAGAAGATCGCGCCGCACATCCGCCAGAAGGCGTTAGCGGCGAAGCGGGAGAATCCGCTGGACCCGATCAACCTGTTCAATATCACATGGCGCAATGAACATGATCAGGTCTATCACATTGTGCTGCCCAAGGCGCTGACGGGCGTCGATGCGAACATCGTGGTGATCTACGGGAATCAGTTCCCGTCGGGCAGCCACAAAGTCGGCGCGGCCTATTCCGTGCTGCTCGAAAAAGAGCTGTTCGGTGAAGTCGACCCGGCTGTCCACACGCTCGTGTGGCCATCGACGGGGAACTACGGCATCGGCGGCGCGTGGGTCGGCGGGCGCATGGGCTGCAAGAGCATCGTCGTGCTGCCGGAAGGCATGAGCCGCGAACGCTTTGAGCGCATCGCGACCTATGGCGCGACAGTCAACAAGACGGTCGGCTCGGAAAGCAACGTCAAGGAAATTTATGACGAGACGCACCGTCTGCGCCAAGACCCGAACATCCGCATCCTGAATCAGTTTGAAGTGATGGGTAACTATCGCTTCCACTACCATGTGACCGGCAACACGATTGTCGAACTGGCGGCGGAACTGGCGACCACGGGCGTGGGTAAGGGCAAGATTTCGGCGTATGTCTCTGCGATGGGCAGCGCCGGCACGATTGCGGCGGGTGACCGTCTCAAGCAGGTGTGGCCGGATCACAAGATCGTCGGCCTCGAACCGATTCAGTGCCCGACGCTCTACAACAATGGCTACGGCTCGCATGACATTCAGGGCATCGGCGACAAGCATGTGACGTGGATTCACAACGTTCTCAACATGGACGCGATGATGTGCATCGACGACATTGAGAGCAAGCTCGGCTTGCAGCTCCTCGCCGAAGCCGCGGGACGCGCGGCGCTCGTCAAGCGTTACGGCCTGGACGAGGCGTTGGTCGAGCATATGAGCCAGTTGTTCGGCATCAGCGGCATTTGCAACGTGCTCGGCGCGATCAAGACCGCCAAATACTACGGCTATGGCAAAGACGATGTCATTGTCACGGTCGCGACCGATGGCATGGATCGCTACCCGTCGGTCATGCAGAGTATGGCGGAATGCTACGGCGCGCTGGATGAAGCGAAAGCGGTCGGGCGCGTTGAAGGCGTGTTCCACGGTCAGCGCACCGACTGGGTGCAGGCGGGAACCCCGGAAGCCCGGCAGCGCTGGCACAACCTGAAGTATTACACGTGGGTCGAACAGCAGGGCAAGAGCGTGCAGGAACTCGATGCGCAGCGTGACCCCGCGTGGTGGGAAAACCATCAAGCGATGGTGCAGGAGATCGACGCCCGCTTGACGGCACTGCGCGCGCAGGAATCGCTGTTTGCCTAAATCATGTTTCCCGAAGATCGCGTCCTCGTGGGTGTCATTCAGACCAAGCGCGATCTCGCGTTCGCCCGGGACGATCATTGGTATCGCATCCCGCAAGCGCAGATGCCGCGCGGCGTGACGACCGAGTACCTCGCCTTCTTTTTGAGTGGGAAGGTCTTTGGGGAGAAAAGCAAAGCCATTCAATATTACGCGCCGATGCGCGGGCTGGAACTGGTCTACCGCAAAGACCTGATTCCTGACCCCAAGCATCCGCGCGCGAACAACGTGTATTATCGGGTGGCGCTCGGTGATTTGGAGGCGAAAACGCCGCCGATCACCAACCCCACGCGCCGCCCGATCAGCTTTATCTACACGACGTGGGATCGGTTTTATCAGGCTCACACGGTTGCCGACCTGTACAGCACCGACGATTTTTTCGTGGATCGCATCTACTATGCGCTGCGGGATCATGGGGTGAACCCGGTGCGTATGTGGGCGGCGGAACACCGAAGCGATCCGTTCGCGCCGGGGTTGAAGATATTGTGTGAGAATGGCGCGAGCGTCATCGCCTCGACCGGGCGGGTGAGCGGCGCGTATTTTTTGGATGCGGCAGCGAACGACGACGAGATTTTGCAGGCGATCTTCAAGCAGATTGCCAGTAATGGCGGCGCAGTGACCATTAATATTCCGTCGGGAGAATAGACCTATGTTGATGCTCAATGGACAAATTGTTACGCCGGACGCGATTCTCACCGATCATGCGCTGTATGTTGAGAATGGGGTGATCGCGGCCATCGGACGCACTGGCGAACTGCGTGCGCGCTATCCGCAGGCCGAAACACTCGATGCACGTGGGCAGTTGGTTATGGCCGGGAATATCTGCGCGCACACCCACTTCTACGGTGCGTATGCGCGGGGCATGGCGATCCCCGGCGATCCGCCGAAGAACTTCCCCGAAATCCTCACCCGCTTGTGGTGGAATCTCGACAAGGCGCTGGACAAAGACGCCGTGCGGGCGAGTGCGCTGGTCTGCCTCGTGGATGCAATCAAGCATGGCACGACGACGCTGTTCGATCATCATGCCAGCCCGAACTTCATCGAGGGCAGCCTCGATATGATCGCCGATGCCGTGGATCAGGCAGGGCTGCGCGCGGTGCTGTGCTACGAAGTCACCGATCGCGACGGCCTCGACAAAGCTGAAGCCGGCATCGCCGAGAACAAGCGCTTCCTCAACGCTCAACGCGACCGGGTGCGCGGGACGTTCGGTCTGCATGCCAGCCTCAGCTTGAGCGATGCGACGCTCCGTCAGTGCCGGGACGCGCATCCGAAAGGTGGCTTTCACATCCACGTTGCTGAGCACGAGGCCGACGAAGAAGACAGCATCGCCAAGTATGGCAAACGCGTCGCGCAGCGCCTCGCCGACCTTGATCTGCTCAATGAGTGGACGATCACGGCGCACTGCGTGCATATCGACGCGGCGGAGCGAGCGCTCCTGCGGGAAAAGAACGTCTGGGTGACGCATCAGCCGCGTTCAAATATGAACAACGCGGTCGGCGCGATGGCGTGGGATACCATGTTCAGCGAAGAGTTCAAGCTGTGCCTTGGCAACGACGGCTTCAGCAATGCCATGTGGGAAGACTGGAAAGCGGCCTACCTGCTGCACAAGGTGACCAGTCGTGATCCGCGGCAGGCGAACGGCGGGGCGATCTGGCAGGCCGCAGTCAATAACAATGCGCGCATGGCGAGCCAATTCTTTGGCGGTGCGCCAATTGGACAGTTGATCGAAGGCGCGCGGGCAGATATGATCTTGGTCGACTATCACCCCTTCACACCGCTCTCTGTCGGAAACCTGCCGTGGCATGTCCTGTTTGGTTTCGAAAGCTCGATGGTGACGACCACTATCGTCGATGGGCGCGTGTTGATGCGGGATCGTCAGTTGACCACATTGGATGAACGGGCAATCGCCGAAGAAGCACTGGCGCTTGCGCCGGGGGTTTGGGAACGCTACGCGGCTTACGCAAGGAGATAACATGACGGACAAAGACCCGATTCTGCTGTGTATCGCCGTTCTGGGCGGCACGGGCAAAGAAGGTTCGGCTCTGGCGATGCGCTGGGCTTTAAATGGTTACAAAGTGGTCATCGGTTCACGCGACGCCGAAAAAGCTAAGCAGCGCGCCGTAGAACTGAATCAGGAACTGGGCGGCGATTACCTCGAAGGCATGGACAATCAGGCAGCGGCGACGATTGGTAATCTGATCGTGGTCAGCGTGCCGTATGCCGCGCACAAAGATACGCTTGAAAGCGTTAAGGACAAGCTGGCGGGCAAGATCGTGGTCGACGTGACTGTCCCGCTCCTGCCGCCGAACATCACGACTGTCAATGTACCCGAAGGCAAAGCGGCGGCGCTCGAAGCGCGCGCGATCCTCGGTGATGATGTGCGCCTCGTCTCGGCATTCCAGCACGTAAGTTCGAGCAAGCTCAAGAAGGTTAACGAGACGGTGGACTGTGACGTACTGGTATGCGGCGATGATGCCGATGCCAAAGTCGATGTGATGCATCTGGTCGAAGCGGCGGGCATGCGGGGCGTCGATGCCGGGCCGCTGGTCAACGCGGTCGCCGTCGAGGCGATGGGGCCGGTGCTGCTGTACATCAACAAGAAATATGGCGTCAAGGGAACGGGCATTCGCATCACAGGCATCTAAGGGTGACACAACTTACATTAACCGCGCTGCGAGGGATTCCACTGGTTCAGCCGGGGGATGATCTCGCGCGCTTGATCCTCGACGCGCTCGCCGCGAACGATCTCACGCTTCAAGCCACCGATGTACTCGTCGTCACGTCCAAGATCGTCTCAAAAGCAGAAGGACGCGTCGTCGCTCTGCGTGATGTGACGCCGGGCGAGCGGGCGCACGAGCTGGCGGCGCAGACCGGCAAAGATCCGCGCGTCGTCGAACTGGTGCTGCAGGAGAGTCGGGGTGTGTCGCGCGTTGCGCCGAACGTGCTGGTTGTAGAGCATCGACTCGGGTTTGTCTCAGCGAATGCGGGGATTGACCAGTCGAATCTCGAAGCCGGCGACGAGCGGGTGCTGCTGCTGCCCAGTGATCCGGATGCATCGGCGCGCGCGATTCGGCACAGACTTTTGGACGCAACCAGTGTATCTATTGGCGTCATCATTAGCGATTCACATGGGCGGCCATTCCGGTTAGGCAACGTCAACGTTGCCATCGGTGTGGCGGGCATGCCTGCGCTAATTGATCTGCGCGGCCAACCCGATCTTTTCCGACGTACGCTGCGAATCAGCATACAGGGCTATGCGGATATGGTCGCGGGGGCGGCAGGGCTGCTCACGGGGGAAGGCGCGGAAGGTTTGCCCGTTGTGCTCGTGCGCGGCCTGACCTATCCCGACATCGACGGGCGCGCCAGCCAGATCAACCGCCCGGCCGAACACGATTTGTATCGTTAGCCTCCCCCCTGACCCCTCTCCCATGGGAGAGGGGCGCGAGCGCGAGGGTATTTACTGGAATAGATGATGGGCGATTCCGCCTTGCTTGAAGCCATAACCAGCCGCCGCTCGATTCGGCGGTATCGGCCTGACCCGGTTCCGCAGTTGGTTATCGAAACGGTGCTGACGGCGGCGACATGGGCGGCCTCAGCCCACAATCGCCAACCGTGGCGCTTTTGCGTGATTCAGTCAGCGGAGCACAAGGAACGGTTGGCGCGGGCGATGGGCGACCGTCTGCGGCGCGATCTCGAAGCGGACGGCACGTCCGAAGAAGTCATTGCGGCGGATACCGGGCGCTCGTACAGCCGGATCACGTCTGCGCCAGTGCTGATCGCGCTGTGTCTGTCGCTGGTCGGCATGGATCACTACCCGGATGCGCGGCGGAATGACAAAGAATTCATCATGGCCGTGCAGAGTACAGCGATGGCGGGTCAGAACCTGCTGCTGGCGGCCCATGATCAAGGTTTGGGGGCGTGTTGGATGTGTGCGCCGCTCTTTTGCCCGGATGTGGTCAGCGCAGCATTGGATCTGCCTGCCGACTGGCAGCCGCAAGCGCTGATCACGCTGGGGTATCCCGCGGAAACGAAAGAGAAAACGCGACGTCCATTGGAAACGGGGGTTGTGTGGCGCTAATCGAAACAGCCAAAGTCGTCGTGCTGGTCGGTGGTGTGGGTGGGGCGAAGCTCGCGCATGGCCTTGCGCAGATTCTACCGCCGGAAAACCTGACGGTAATCGTCAACACGGGCGATGATTTCTGGCATTATGGCCTGAAGATTTGTCCAGATCTCGACACGGTGATGTATACGCTATCCGGCTTGGTCGACAAGGTGAACGGTTGGGGCGTAGGCGGTGACACGACCCGCCTGCTGGAGGCGTTGGGACGTTACGGCGAAACCCCGTGGTTCCGGCTTGGCGATCAGGATGTGGCGACGCATCTCCTGCGCACGAACTGGATACAGGCGGGCGAACGCCTGACGACGATCACCGGGAAATTGAACAAAGCGCTGGGTGTAAATTGTACGGTTTTACCAATGACCGACGCGACCGTTTCGACGATGCTGGATACGGTCGAACAGGGCGAATTGGAATTTCAACCCTATTTCGTGCGCTACCGCTGGCAGCCGACCGTCAAGGCGATCCGCTATGCCGGAATCGAGGCGGCGACGGTGAGCGCGGAAGCGTGTGCGGCCATTCTGGAAGCGGACGTCATTGTGATCGGGCCATCGAATCCGTGGCTGTCGATTGCGCCGATTCTCTCGGTGCCGGGGATGCGTGACTTGCTGGTCGCGCGAGACGTGCCGCGGGTCGCTGTCAGCCCGATTGTGGGTGGCAAAGCGATCAAAGGCCCGGCGGCGAAACTCATGGCCGAACTTGGTTATACCGTTTCGGCGGAAACCGTCGTACAAGTTTATGGCAATGCAATCACTGGGTTCGTATATGATGAAACAGACGCAGATTTGCGGATTGCCGGTCTGGATGCGGTAACATTTAATACGGTGATGCAGTCGGACGCTGACCGGGCGAGTTTGGCGCGTCACATTCTTGAATGGACATTGAGGAAGACATAATGAGCATTTGGGCGATAATCCCGGTCAAGCCTTTAAGCCGCGCCAAGAGCCGCTTGGCGGATGTCTTAGCTCCGCACGAGCGGGAAGTCCTGGCCGAAACCCTGTTTCGCCGGGTGGTGACAGTGGTCAAGTCCGTCCCGGCGATTGCCGGGACGCTGGTGATCAGCCGGGATACGCGGGTGTTGAGCATCGCGCGCGACCTCGGCGTGAACACGGTGCAGGAGAGCGGCACGCCCGAACTCAACAACGCGCTGATGCGCGCAACGCAGGTCGTCAAAGGCTGGCGCGGCGAGGCGGTGCTCGTGCTGCCCGCGGATTTGCCGCTGGTGGCGGCGGAAGACGTGATGGAAATCATCGCGCTCGGCAAGGAAGATATGAGCGTGGTCATCGCCACTGACTATCATCAGGACGGCACCAATGCCATGCTGACGCGCCCGCCGGGATTGATCCCCTACGCGTATGGGGCAGGCAGCTTTGAGCGGCACATGAAACTGGCACAGGAGGTCGGCGCGGACGTGACGGTCTACCGCTCGGAGCGGTTGGCTCTCGATATTGATACACCCGCAGATCTCGAAGATTATTATCGGCTAACTGGTGTTAACCGGGGGCAGTTGTTCCCGACAGGCACCCCACTGGGAGAATAGACATGGCAGACCGAGTAGCACTTTATTTGCAAGACGCCCATTCTTTGCAGGATGCGATTAAGTACGTGCAGTACGCCGAATCGCGTGGCTTTGGAAGCCGTCTGGCAGGCGGAAAGCCGCCTCGTGCGCGACGCGATTGTGCCGATGGCCGCTTTTGCCGCGACGACCAGCAAGATCAAGATCGGCTCAGGCGTGATCAACAACTGGACGCGCAACCCCGCCGTGATCGCCGCGACGTACCTGACGCTCGACGATCTCGCGCAGGATCGCATCATTCTCGGCATTGGCGCATGGTGGGATCCGCTGGCGCAAAAGGTGGGTATCACCCGCAGCAAGCCGCTGCTCGCCATGCGTGAAGTCGTGACCACGGTGCGCGACCTGCTGGCGCGTAAGCGCGTGACCTTCCACGGCGAATTCGTCAACCTCGACGATGTCGAACTCGATGTAGTCCATGGGCGCAAAGAACCGCGCAATGTGCCGATCTACATCGGCGCGACCGGGCCGCAGATGATGGCGCTCACGGGCGAAATCGCCGACGGCGCGGTACTCAACTATCTGGTATCGCCCAAGTACAATCAGGGGGCGCTGGAACAGCTTGAAGTCGGCGCGAAGAAAGCCGGACGCCGCCTTGACGACATCGACCGCCCGCAATTGGTTGTGTGCTCGGTCGACAACGACCGCAAGAAGGCGCTCGACAATGCGCGCAAGCTGGTGACGCAGTACCTTGGCCAGCAGCCCCACATCATGAAAGCCAGCGGCGTGAGCCAGGAATTGCTCGACGAAATCGGGCAGGTGCTGACGTGGCCAGCGACCGAAGAACAGATCGAACAGGCGATGCGCCTCGTGCCCGATGACGTGGTGCAGATGATTACCGCGTCGGGTACGCCGGACGAAGTGCGGGCGAAAGTGCGCGAGTACGTGCAGTATGGGGCAACCTGCCCGATCCTGTACCCGCTCGGCGATGACGTGCGCCTGATGATCGATACGTTCGCGCATGGCTATTCACATTAGCACTGACGATGTGCAGCGCATTCAGGCGAGCGTCTCTCAGAGACGCTCGCTTTATAATGCGCTGGTGTGCCTCCTGCTGGCGTTAAGCGTCTATGTCTTGTACATGGCACTGGGATCGCAGCAGGGACAGCCGCTTCTGCCGCTGGATGACGCCTATATCCACTTCCAATATGCGCGCAGTATCGCCACCGGGCAGCCGTACGCCTATAACCCCGGTCTGCCGCCGACCTCGGGCGCGACCAGCTTCCTCTATCCCTACCTCCTCGCCCTCGGCTACCTGATCGGCTTCACCGGGCTGAATCTCGCTTGGTGGGCGACGGGTATCGGCCTGCTGGCGCTTGCCATTTCCGGTTGGCTGATCTACCGCCTGAGCCGGGAGTTCGCGCCGGAAGGCGTGTCGTGGCTCATGTCGCTGGTGTTCATCCTGAGCGGAGAATTCATCTGGCACGCGGTGAGCGGCATGGAGACAGCACTCGTCGTCATGCTGACGCTGTTGACCCTGTACGCGACGGTGCGCCGTGACGTGCGCTTGACAGCGGTCGCCGGAATGCTGCTCGCGTTGATGCGTCCCGAGGGTGGCATGTTGGCGGTGATCGCCGCCGCAGTCGTGCTGTATCAGGCGATGCAAACCATCCCCGTCCAGAATCGCTTCGGGATTCCTCGCATGTGGCTGTGGCGGCGGGAGTGGTTGCTCCTGCTGCTGCCCGTGCTGGCACTCGGCGTGCAGCCGCTGGTGAACTATCTGATCACCGGGACGGCGGTCGCGTCGGGCAATGCGGCGAAATCGCTGTTCGGCATGATCCCGTTCGACCTTGGCGTGATTGTTGGCCGACTGTGGGATAACTTTTCGCGTATGTGGTTGCAATTGAGCGGCTTGCGCGTCGCGCGTGAACCGGGCTACTATGCGCCGATGCTGTTTTTGCCCGCGCTGCTTGGTTTACTTGCGCTGGTTCGCTGGCGACGCTTCTCGGCGCTGGTGATCAGCGTGTGGCTGCTGGGCGGCTTCGCGGCGATCTCCACGCTCGATACGGCCTTCTGGCATTTCAAACGCTACCAGATGCCGCTGATCGTGCTGCTGTATCCGCTGGCAGGGTGGGGCTTCGCCTATGTGCTGCGCCGTTTGCCCCGCTCGGCTCGCTTGATCAACTTACTGGCGTGGGTGACGCTGCTGCTGTTCGTGCCGCTGTCAACACTACAATTCGCGGTGCATTACCAGCGGAACACGGGCTATGTCGCCGCGCAGCCGCTGCAGATGGCGAATTGGCTGCGTGAGCATACGTCCGAGGGCAGCGTGATCGCCGTGCATGATGTGGGCATGATGCGCTACATGGGCGGGCGCACGACCGTGGATATGGTCGGCTTGACGACCCCCGGCGCGGCGGATTACTGGCGCAATGGGCCAGGTTCGGTGGGGGAGTTTCTCGAACAGGTGCGTCCTGACTACATCGCCTCGTACGGGATGGGGCATGGCCTCGGCCTCGGCTATCTCGAAAATACCGACTTGTATGCAGAGGCGCTCGTGCGCTACCCGGTCACGCTCGACCCGACCTCGAACGTGGCGTTGGCAGCGGAGACTCAAGGGATTTTTGTGCCGAACTGGTCGGCGGCGGAGCAAGCACCGTACCCGGTAACGACGAATTTGGTGACGCCCTACGTCGCCAACATGCAGATGATCGAAACGCTGGATGTGGCCGATCTCGAATCGGAGCGGCGGCACGATTACCTGTGGCGGAGTCCGCTGCCGCTCGGCGGTTTTCCGACCGAATACAACCAGTTCGACTCGCTGGGCTGCATGGTGCTGCTTGGCACGGCATGTGAACTGATGGACGGTGGACGCCATATCAACGGCGAAGAGGCGTTCACGCTGCACCTCACCGCGGGGCAGGATGCGATTCTGATCACGCGGGTGCATGCGGCCAATCCCGGAGAAATCGACGTGTATGTGGGCGATATGCTCATTGACACGCGGCTGATTCCGGCGCTGCCGGGTAGCTGGTTGGAGATCCCCACGCTGCTCCCCGCGGAATTTGTCACGGAAACTACGCGAATTCGGATTATCCCACGCACGGCGGGCGACTACATGCCCTACATGCACTGGGTTTATCAGGGCACGGCTACAGTGAGTACTTTCGTTGATGCGCCGATTGGAACATTTCAGGATGGTGCGATTGCCATTTACGACCCAGGTGTTGGTTACGAGGTGACGGAGGGCGGCGACTATCGGCTTCTGCCGGAATGGACTTGGTCGACCGATGGACGCGCGACGGGCAACCTCAAGATGTTCGTGCATGTGCTGGATGCCGACGGGCAGATCGTCACTCAGTCGGATATGTACCCCGGCGCGGGCGCTTTGCCACCCGAAAATTGGATAGCTGGTTCGTTTCGTGAGAGAATTACGCTAGAATTTAGTCAGCCACCGCCGGGGCGTTACACCATTGTGATGGGGTTGTATGATGCAGTGACGATTACCCCGCTCATGCCGGTCGGGGGTGACGAGTTCGGACGGTTGGTTATCGGTGAAATAACGGTCGAGTAGGTATGGACGATACACGCGAAGTGTATGAGGCAGTTCTCCAGGCGCAGACGACGGGCGAACCCGCGGCTTTAGCCACGGTGATCGCCGTTTCCGGGTCGGTGCCGCGCCATGTGGGGAGCAAGCTGCTCGTCCGCGCCGATGGCTCGTTCGTCGGCACGGTTGGCGGCGGTGCCATGGAAAGCCGCGTGCTTGCCGAGGGGCAAGCGGTGATCGCGGACGGACAGGCTCGCCGCCTGAGCTATACGCTCAACGACATTGGCGCGGGTGACCCGGGCATTTGCGGTGGAACGCTCGAAATCTTCGTCGAGCCGATTGCCGTGCCGCCGACGCTCCTGGTCATCGGCGCGGGGCACGTCGGCAAGGCGCTGGCCGAACTGGGTAAGTGGATGGGGCTGCGCGTCGTCCTCTCGGATGATCGCGCCGAATTCTGCAACCCCGACTTCTTGCCGGGCATGGATGGCTATGTCGTGTGCAAACCCGGCGAGATTCCGCAGCAGGTGAGCATTCACGGGCAAACCTATATTGCCGCGGTCACGCGGGGCTTGCCCATTGACATCCACCTGATCCCGGCACTGTTGGCGACGAGCGCACCCTATATCGGCGTGATTGGCAGCCGCCGCCGCTGGGCGCTCACGGTCAAGGCGCTGCGCGAACAGGGAATCAGCGATGACGTGCTCAAGCGGATTCGCGCGCCAATCGGGTTAGAATTGGAAGCAGAAACGCCCAAAGAGATTGCGTTGAGCATCCTCGCCGAAATCATCATGATCCGGCGCGGGGGCACGGGCAAACCGATGCAGTGGTTGGGCGACGAGACAGAGTGAAAACGAGTTCGATGTGAAGATTCTGTGTGTGAGCGATACCGTCGTTCAGCAGATGGAAAATGCGGCGCATCTACGCCGACGCTATAACGATGTTTCGCTGGTGGTGAGCTGTGGCGATATGCCCGCCGCCTACCTCGAATTCATCACGTCGGTGCTGAATGTGCCGCTGTTCTATGTGCGCGGTAACCACGATACGGGCTACGATGAGCGGCCACCCGGCGGTGAAAACTTACACCGGCGCATTGTGAACTATAACGGCATTAGTTTTTTTGGTATTGAAGGCTCTATCAAATATAACAACAGTCCGATTCAATATTCTGAAGGCGAAATGGGGGGGATGGTGCTCAACAGTGCCATGCCGCTGCTCGCCCGCAAGATGCGGAAAGGACGCGGAATTGATATTTTCGTCACGCACTCGCCCGCCAAGGGCATCCACGATCTCGACGATCTACCGCACCACGGGATCAAAGCGTTCCTGCGCTTCATGGATTGGTTCAAGCCGCGCTACATGGTGCATGGACACGTGCATACATGGGATCGACGAACGACGGTGGTCACGCAGTATGGCGAGACGTGCATCATGAATATCAACCCTGTGACGTTACTCGAAATTGAGCCAGAGCCCTAGTCCAAGAGGTCGACCAACATGTGGAAGCACTACTACACCGTCACCACGACCGCCGAGGCGCTCGAACTGCTCGCGCAGTATCGGGACCGCGCCCGCGTGATCGCCGGGGGGACGGATATTCTCATTGAAATGGAACGCGGCCAGCGCCCGAATCTCGACGTGCTCATCGATATCACGCGCGTATCCGGTCTGGACGAGATTCAACTGCGCGGTGACGAGATTCGCCTTGGCCCGCTGGTGACGCATAATCACGTCGTGGGCAGCGACCTACTGGTGCAGCGCGCGCTGCCGCTGGCGCAGGCATGTTGGGAAGTCGGCGCGCCGCAGATTCGCAATCGCGGCACCGTCGCAGGCAACCTGATCACCGCCTCGCCCGCGAACGACACCATTGCGCCGCTGATGGCGCTTGGCGCATCGGTCATCCTCAGCTCGCTGGAAGGCGAACGCACGATACCGCTGGCGCAGTTTTACACTGGGGTGCGCCGTTCGGTGATGCGCCCCGATGAACTGCTGACCGGGATCACGTTTCCGGCGCTGTCGGAGAACGAGCGCGGGACGTTCCTCAAGCTTGGGCTGCGGCGCGCGCAGGCGATCTCCGTGGTCAACGCTGCGGTCGTACTGTCGTTCGCTGGGAACACCGTCGCGAAGGCGGCGATCACACTCGGCAGCGTCGCGCCCACGATCTTTCGGGCGGGTGTCGCCGAACAGGCGTTGATCGGGCAACCACTGACCATCGAGGGCATCCGCGAGGCGGCGCGGCTGGCTGCCGCCGCGACCAGCCCGATTGACGATGTGCGCGGCACGGCGGAATACCGCGTGGAGATGATCCGTGTATTGGTGACGCGGGCGCTCAAAGCGCTGTTGGCCAAGTCACAAGCCGCGGCTTTCCCGACCGAACCCGCGATGCTGTGGGGGGATCATCAGGGGGCATCGGCTTCAGCACCCGAGCAGCAGATCGATCACACTGAATCGGAACCGATTGTCACGGTCATCAATGGGCAGCCGATCACTGTGCCGACGGGGCAGGGCAAGACGCTGCTCCGCTTTCTGCGCGAAGACGTCGGCCTGACCGGGACGAAGGAGGGCTGCGCGGAAGGGGAATGCGGCGCGTGCACCGTGTTCCTCGATGGCGCGGCGGTCATGGCGTGCATGGTTCCGGCTCCCGCGCGCCCACGGCGCGGCGGTGGTCACCGTGGAAGGGCTGCAGGCGGACGACGAGCTCCATCCCATACAAGAAGCGTTTGTGGAGGCTGGCGCCGTACAGTGCGGGTACTGTACGCCCGGTTTCCTGATGGCGGGCGCGAAGCTGTTGGAAGAGCACCCCGACCCGACACGCGCCCAGATCGATACGAGTATCACGGGCAACCTGTGTCGCTGCACGGGTTACTATAAGATTCTGGAAGCATTTGACGCGGCCGCGAAGTTGAAGAGACAAGAGGTGATGCATGAGCAGTCAAGTTAAGATTCAAGATAAAAAACGCGGTCGGCGGTCATGGCCCGTCATGGGCTTTTTGCTGATCGTCGCCTTCACAGTGATCGCTTATCTGATCGCCCCGGGCGTCATCGATTGGCTGCGCGACAATCTGCGTGGCTTCCGAACCACGGGTATGAACCAGACCACGCTGCGCTGGGTATTTACGGCCATCATCGCCCTGATTCTCTCGCTTTTCGCCGGAATGATCATCGCCGTGGCCGCGCCCAAGAAGCCGATCAACGTCAAAATGAGCGATCTGGCGAAAGAACGCGATCAACTGGTGGATGCCAAGGCGAAGCGCAAGAAGCAGCAGCGCCGCATTAACCGCGAGTATCGCGAACATGTGGAAGGGAAGAATAAGTAGCCTATGGATCGGACTGTTCCCAAGACTGGCAGTGAAGAGATCGAACTGTACATGCGAACGTACTATTCGCTGCTCAGGTCGAGTCAAACGATTCAGATTGAAACGCTCGTGGAAAGCCATCTGACGATGGATTCGTCGCTGCATGTTTTGGCGCGGAGTCCGCAGCCAGATGTGTCAACGCTGGTCTACAGCAGCATGCGCATGCCGCCGTGCATCATCGACGTGGATTTGGTGGTGCTCGGTCAGCTTGACCGGCAGTTCAGCGCGGCGGGCTACCCGATCAACGAGTGGGAGAAGGTATACTCGTCGGGGCGCCGCCGCCGCACGCATTTCAACGAGGCGCAGCGGACGATGGCCGTGTTCGTCGCCAGTCGGTCGGACATTGACGACCTCATCCCCATGCTGACCGCCTACCAGATCGAATGGAATAAGCTGCATCACCTGCTGCAAGGCGAGATTCCGAAGTTGTTCCTCGCGCAGTATCAGAACCGGCAGGACCCGCTCACGGACGCTGAGATCGAGATGCTCTCCACCGCGCTCCATGTCGAGTCAGCAGATTTGCGGCGCTTGGAAGTCGCGTGGGGTGGGCGCTTCGTGCAAACGCTCGACCGGATGGCACACGGGCGTAAGCAGTTCGGCGTGCGTTTGCTGGCCGGGTCGCTGGCGGCTTATCGTCGGGCGACCGCGCAGTGGTGGGATGAAGTGGTTGCGCAGGTCGGCAATGCGGTCAACCTACAGGAGCGCCCGATCTACTTTGTTTCCAGCAACGCGCACTCGGTCGTCAACCCGCTGACCGGGTTCGCGATTCGCGAAGAGGCGAACATCCTGCGGTACATGCAGTCGCGCGGTCACCAGAACCTGCTCAGCGAGTATCAGGCGATTCAGGCCGATCGCGGACTGACACACAAGCACAATTTTCTGTACTACGTGCTCAAAAAATACCTGACCGATGTCGGCGACAAGCCGCGCAATCAGATGGCGGCGGATGAGCGCGAGTCCGGCATTTACCGCGTGCCGAGTCAGCACGGGTTTGACATCGAGACGCAGGTGATCGAGCTGAACAAACTGAATGCCGACTGGCTTGACCCGCGCGTGAAGGGCGATCTGCCGACCGACTGGCTGCCGTACAGCGATGCGCTCATCCTCAATATTGACTACCCGCTCGGTTTGGGCGCTTATGAACTGCTGACCCGCTTGTCGGAACAGGTCTCGCACCTGGTTGGCGTGTACATCATGGGCAAGGCGGCGACGCTCAACGGGCGCATCGGTGATGTGATGATCTCGAACGTCGTGCACGATGAGCATTCGCAGAATACCTACCTATTCAATAACTGCTTCACGGCGCAGGATATCGCGCCCTTCCTGACCTACGGCACGGTGCTCGATAATCAGAAAGCCATCAGTGCGCTGGGAACTTTCCTGCAGAATTCACGCTATATGAGCGTGTTCTATCAAGAAGGCTACACCGTGATCGAGATGGAAGGTGGGCCGTACATGTCCAGCGTCTATGAAGTGGTACGCCCCAAGCGTCATCCGCAGAATGAGATCGTCACGCTCTACGGCGCGCCGTTCGATGTCGGTATCCTGCATTACGCGTCCGATACCCCGTTCACCAAAGGCAAGAACCTGGGGACGAACCTCAGTTACGCGGGCGTTGACCCCACCTATGCAACGTCGGTCGCCATTTTGCACCGCATCATGGCGAAAGAGGCGGAGCGGATGCGGTCGGTGCGACCGTTGGTGGCGGCACCCTAGCCAAAGGAAGGTAAGTTCATGGTGGAACCACTGAAGGCGGTCGGGCAGAGCATCCGCCGTTTTGATGCGACAAGTAAGGTCACTGGGGAGGCACTGTACCCCGGTGATTTCAATATGGACGGGCAGTTGTGGCTGAAGATCCGTTTCAGCGACCGCGCGCATGCTCGCATCCGGTCGATTGACACGAGCGCCGCCGAAGCGCTGCCGGGGGTGGTGCACGTCATCACGGCGAAGGATGTGCCCGTCAATGAGTACGGACTAGTGACGAAAGATCAGCCGGTGCTGTGCGGCCCGGGCAGCACGATCAGCGATGCGGATGTGGTGCGCTGCTACATGGATAATGTCGCGCTGGTGGTCGCGGAGACGGAAGCGATTGCGGCGGAAGCGGCCAAGCTGATCCAGATCGATTACGAGGATCTGCCCGCGGTTTTTGACATGGAAGCTGCCATGCTTGAAGGCGCGCCGCAGCTTCACGAGGATAAGCCCAACAATATCGAGATTCACTATCGCATCCGTAAAGGCGATATGGCGGCGGGGTGGGCGCAAGCCGATGTGGTCGTCGAAGGCGAATACAGCACTGGCTATCAGGAACACGCCTATCTGCAGCCGGAAGCCGGGCTGAGCTATATCGACGAGCAGGGGCGAGTGACGGTCATCGTCGCCGGGCAGTGGACGCACGAGGATCAGTACCTGATCGCGCACGCGCTGAACCTGCCTGAAGATCAAGTGCGCGTGATCTACCCGGCGATTGGCGGCGCGTTCGGTGGGCGCGAAGACATGTCCGTGCAGATTGTGCTGGCGCTCGCGACACATTACGTGCGCCGCCCGGTCAAGACGATCTGGAGCCGTGAAGACTCGATCAAGTACCACCACAAGCGCCACCCGGTCACGGTGCAGGCGAAGTGGGGCGCGACCCGCGAAGGTAAGCTCGTCGCGATGGAAGCGCGCATCGTCGGCGACGCGGGCGCGTACAACTACACGTCGAGCAAGGTGCTGGCGAACGCCAACCTGATGGCGACCGGCCCGTATGAGTGCGAGAACGTCCATACAGACACGTATGCCGTGCTGACCAACAACATCCCGACGGGCGCGTTCCGCGGGTTTGGCGCGCCGCAAGCCTGTTTGGCCGCCGAAGGGCTGATGAATCGCCTCGCCGAAGCGCTGAACATGGACCCGGTGGAACTGCGCCTGCGCAATAGCATTCGGGAAGGCAGCTTCCTCTCGGTGGGGACACCGCTGCCGCCCGGTGTGAGCATGCCTCAGGTGATTGAACGCGGCGCGCTGGAAAGCTACTGGACGCACGCGAACGGCTGGCAGCGGCAGGCGGTCGAACAGCCAGAGAACCCGGCGCTGCGGCGCGGGATTGGTTTCGCGTGTGGCTTCAAGAATGTCGGCTACAGCTTCGGCGCGCCCGAACAAAGCTGGGCGACGGTCGAACTGTACGGCAATACCGAGATTGAGCACGTCGTCGTGCGGCACGGCGGCGCGGATGTGGGGCAGGGGACGCACACCGTCATGGTGCAAATGGCCGCCGATGCGGTCGGCGTGCCGATTGAGTGCGTCAAGTTTATTGGGCATGATACGGCGGAGACGATGACGGCGGGCAGCGCGTCCGCCTCACGGCTGACGTTCATGTCCGGCAACGCGATTTGCGGCGCGGCGGCAGAAGCGCTCGAAGCGTGGCGGCGCGAAGAACGCCCGGCCAAGGCGACTTATCGCTATCGTCCGCCGAAGACCACACCCTATGACCCCATGACGGGCAAGTCCGAACCGAACTTCGCCTACGGGTATGTTGCGCAGGCGGTGGAAGTCGAAGTTGATATTGAGACAGGCTTTGTCCGTGTGTTGCGCGTAGTCAGTACGAATGACGTGGGCAAGGCGGTCAACCCGCAGCAAGTGCAGGGGCAGATTGAGGGTGCCGTCATTCAGGCACTGGGCTATGCGGTCATGGAGCATCTGATCTCGGTCGATGGCCGCATCCGCAACCCGTATCTCTCGACGTACTTGATCCCGACGGTGCTCGATATCCCCATTGAAGTCAAATCGGTTGTACTCGAATACGCCGATCCAATTGGCCCGTTTGGGGCGCGTGGGATGGCGGAAATGCCGTTCGTGCCGCTCGCTCCGGCGATTGCGGCGGCGGTCAAAGATGCGACGGGCGTCTGGATTGACGATCTACCGATGATCCCGGATCGCGTAGTCAAGAAGCTGCGGGAGCAGGGCGTTGGCGTTCTTTGAGCAGGCGCGCGTCGTCGTGCGCGGTGGTGGCGATTTAGCCAGCGGCGCGATCTTCCGGTTGATCAAGGCGGGGTTTCCGGTCATCGTGCTTGAGCTGGATGCGCCGCTGCTCGTCCGACGGACGGTGTGCTTTGGCGATGCGGTTTACAGCGGCACGCGTACCGTCGAAGGCGTGACGAGTCGACTGGTGTCCGATCCCGAGGTGGCGTATGCGGTCAGCGCACAGGGTGAAATCCCCGTGCTGATCGATCCGCAGGGACTCGCGCTGGTGGCGCTCCGACCGATGGTCGTGATCGATGCACGGATGGAAAAGCGCAACCTCGGCACGACGATCAGCGACGCACCGCTGGTCATCGCGTTTGGCCCCGGTTTCACGGCGGGTGCAGACTGCCATGTCGTCATCGAAACCAACCGTGGGCATAACCTCGGGCGCGTCCTCTGCCGGTTCAGCCGAACCAGACACAGGCGAACCGGGCAGCGTGCTGAATAAGACGCATTCGCGCGTGCTGCGCGCGCCAGTTGACGGCCATGTCGAGCCGCGCTTCGCCATCGGCGACGTGATCGAAGCAAGGCAGGTCATTGCCACGGTGGATGGACAGCCCATCACAGCCGCATTCACGGGGATGCTGCGCGGCCTCATGCACGAGCGGGTGCAGGTGCGCGCGGGTATGAAAGTCGGCGATCTGGATCCGCGTGTTGAGCGCGAGCACTGCTTCACCCTGTCCGATAAGTCGCTGGCGGTGGGCGGCGGCACGCTCGAAGCGGTGCTCGCGTCGTCGGCGGTGCGCGCCGCGCTGCGATGAAACTGCGTGACGCTTTCCGCATTACGCGCGGCGAGGTCGTCGCGTTGACGGGGGCGGGTGGAAAGACTTCTACTTTAACCGCGTTGGCGCATGAGCTGGCCGATGAAGGGTGGCGCGTACTGGCAACGACCACCACGCGCATCGCCGAGGATGAACTGGCGGCTATGCCTCATGCGCTCAGACCTGAAGTAGGCGCGGCGGCGATCTCGGCGGCACTCGAGCAGCACCGCTTCAGCTTTATCTACACGGGGATTCGCGGCGGCAAGGCCTACGGGATCGATTCCGTCTCGTGGCTGCTGGACTCGGTCGATGCTGACGCTTTGATCATTGAAGCAGACGGGGCACGGCGCATGGTCTTCAAAGCGCCGTACGCGCACGAGCCAGTCATTCCGCCGGAAACGTCCCTCGTCGTGCCCGTCGCATCCCTAAAGGCGCTCGGGCAGCCGCTGGACGAGGAGCATGTCTACAACGCACAGGCCATAATCGACAAGTTCGGGTTTTACCCCGGCGCACCGATCAAGTCGCCGTGGGTGGCGCAGGTGCTGCGCGATAAGGATTTCGGACTGAAGGGCGTGCCGGATCGCGCGCGGGTGGTGGCGTGGCTCAACGCAACGCCAGCCAGCGGGTATCAGCGGGCACGGGCGCGCCTGATCGCCCGGCTTATCCTCAGGTCACCGCGGGTGACGGCGGTGGCGCTTGGTTCGACAAGGAGCAGTGATCCGGTGAGCGAAGTGCAGCGAACAGTTGGGGCGGTGGTTCTGGCGGCGGGGATGTCGCGCCGGATGGGCGAGATGAAAGTGCTGCTGCCGTGGTCGGATGGCCGGACGATTCTCGAGCATATCCTGCACCAGTTGGCGCTGGCGCGTGTCGAACCCGTGGTCGTCGTGACGGGCAACCGCGCGGATGAGGTGCGGGCGGCAGCGGAGCGGTCGGGCGCGTTGACCGTGCATAATTCCGAGTATGAGACTGCGGAGATGCTGTCGTCGCTGCAGGTTGGTTTGCGGGCGCTCCCGGCGCACGTCAGCGCCGCGCTGATTGTGCTTGGCGATCAACCGCGCATTCAGCCGCGCGTGGTGGATCAGGTCATGATGGCTTATGCCGAAGGGCAGGGTGACCTGGTCGCGCCAAGCTATCAGATGCGGCGCGGACATCCAATTCTGATTGATCGGCGGTATTGGCAGGAAATTTACGATCTTCCGAAATCTGGCGCGCCGCGTGATGTGATTAACCGCCATCCGGTGACGCATATCACGGTCGAGACGGACAGTGTGCTCCGCGACGTGGATACCCCGGACGACTACCGCGAGGAGCGCGGGCGTGCCGGGTTGAGCTGACTACTGCTTGAACCAGTTGATCAAGCGCGAGACCATATTCTTCTTTTGAATATTCGCCTGATCATATTCGTGCTGCAGGCGCTTGGTCAAATGCTCCAGCTCGTTGACTTGTATGCGCGCGCCATTGACGATCACCCAGTTGCTGTCGAGCGCGCGCAAGTCTTTTGGCATCCGTTTATAGAGTTTTTTGTACGCATCGGCGTAATGCAGCATTGCCCGTTCTGCGCTCATCTCCAAAACCCCAGACCCCACCTTGATCTCTCCGTATTTTAGCAACAATTTTATCCGCCTGCATAGTTGACGTTGGTTTGGACATCGTAAGGGTAACGCGTCCTAGGTATAATGGGATGAGAAAAAGGAGTCATAGCAGCAATGTCATTTACACGAGCAGATTACGAAAAAGCAGCGGCTGTTATTCGCAATCGCACCGATCTTCCGGTGAAAGTGGGTTTGGTTCTCGGCTCGGGCTTGAATGTCCTCGCCGATGTGCTGGAAGAACGTGTGGAAATTCCCTATAAAGATATTCCCGGTTTCCCGCAGTCGACGGTCGAAGGGCATGCAGGCGAACTGGTGCTCGGTCGGCTGGAAGGCATGCCGGTGATCACGCAAAAAGGGCGCGCCCACCTCTACGAAGGCTACAGCGCGCAGCAGATCACGTTCCCGATCCGCGTGATGCAAATGCTCGGCGTGAACACACTGATCCTCACGAATGCGGCGGGCGGCCTGAACACGAACTTCCGCGTGGGCGATGTGATGCTGATTGTGGATCACATCAATTTCGTCGGCATGGGCGGCAACAACCCGTTGATGGGGCCGAATGATCCCTCGCTTGGAGTGCGCTTTGTCGGCTTGGCGCAGACGTATGATCGGCATTTACGCGCGCAAGCGGTGAAAGTCGCCGCGGAGAACAACATCAACCTGCAGCAGGGCGTGTACGTGTGCCTCTCCGGCCCGCAGTTTGAATCGCCTGCCGAGATTCGCATGCTGCGGACGATTGGCGGTGACGCGGTCGGCATGTCGACGGTGCATGAGGTGCTGGTCGGTCGCCATGCGGGGATGCGCGTGCTGGCGTTCTCCGGCATCACCAACGAGTGCATCGACCAGATCGATACGGAACTGGAAACGAATCACGAGGAAGTGCTCGATGCGAGCCGCATCCTCGTGCCGAAGCTGGAAACCATTCTGCGTGGAGTGCTGCGGTCATTGCAATGATTGCCAGCCTGGTCTTCTTCATCGAACAAATCGCGACGGGACTATATATCGTCCTCGGCGTGCTGTTGTTTCTCGCGCTGCGCTGGTGGCTGCGAGCGAATGGCGCGTATCGCGCGACGCACTTCGAGCTCGAACGCGAGGTCGCGCGCTACAACCGCTCGAACGCCGGAACGGTCGTGATCCTGCTGCTGGAGTTGCTGCTGATCATCATCGGCTTACAACAGATCGTCGCGCCGACGCTGCGCGGCACGCTGAATCTCGAAGTCAGCCTGGTCAGTATTGCCGAAGATGGCGATTTCCGCACGCCCGTGCCTTCGCCGCCGTCCGGTGGTCTGGTGATTGACCCCAGCGGCGTGCAGCTCGGTGAAGTCGACCCGGCGTCGCAGATTTTGCCGACGCCGACGCTGACGCCGACCCCGGTCGGCACGATTGTGCCGAATGCGCCGCCCGCGGCGTGTACCTCACCAGAGGCGACGCTGGCGATTCCGGCGAATGGCATGGTCGTCTTCGAGCCGATCACCGTGGTGGGTGTGGCGACAACCGAAAACTTCTCGTTCTATCGTTTTGAGCTCAAAGGCGAATCAACGTCCGGCAATTTCGCGATTATCGGGGTCGATGGCACGCAGGCCGTGCCGGTCGAAGCGGCGTTGGGGCAATTTGTGCCCGCCTACTATCAACCGGGAGAATACGAGTTCCGCTTGACGGTGTTTGACATCACCACTGCCGTCCGCGCTTCGTGCACCGTCACGATCTACATCAGCGACCCCATTCCAACGCCCACTCCGCTGGGAACGGAGGCCGGATCATAACGGTTTCTGTCGGCATTATCGGGGCGGGTAAGGTTGGGGGAACGCTAGCTCGTCTATGGTTTGAACGCGGATACCGGATCAGTGCGGTGTACAGCCGCAGCCCGGAACGCGCGGCGGCACTGGCAGAGCGGGTCGGGGCACAGGTGGTTCCGGCAGCGGCGGACGTCGTCGACTACGCCGACCTGACCGTGATCGCCGTGCCGGATGATGTGATCGAGACGGTCGCGGCGGCGCTGGCAATCGCGGATTGGACGGGGAAAGCGGCCGTCCACACGGCTGGATCCCGGGACAGCGCGGCGCTGGCAGTTCTGCAGAGTCGCGGCGGACTGGTCGGCACGCTGCATCCGGCGTTTCCGTTCGCCGATGTTGAGACGGCCGTGCAGAAGCTGCCCGGCGCGGCGTTTGCGCTGGAAGCGGATGATCCGCGCTTATATGGCTGGTTGACCGACCTCGTGGCGGCACTGGATGGCCATCCGATCCGCATCCCGCCCGGCCAGAAGGCGCTGTATCACGCGGCATTGGTGATCGCCAGCAACTACGCGGTGACGCTATATGCGGCGGCGGAAGCGCTGCTGCTGCGCCTTGGGGCGGGACGCGAACAGGCCGACACCGCGCTCAACGCGCTGGTTGCCGGGACCGTCGAGAACCTACGGACGAAAGGCATTCCGGATGCGCTAACGGGGCCGCTCACCCGGGCGGACGTCACCACAATCGGATCACACTTGCGGGCGCTGGCAGATGATCCGGCGCTGGCGGAAATCTATGTGGCGCTGGCGCGACAGACGTATCCTCTGCTTGAGGCGCGGGGTTTATCTACTGACAGGATAGAGATGCTGTTGCGAGGGTACCATGCGAGTGAGCATCCGTGATATTCAGAAGATGAAGGCCGACCGTGAACCCATTGTCATGATCACGGCGTACGACGCGACGAGCGCGCGCTTGAGCGAAGCGGCGGGCGTGCCCATGCTGCTGGTCGGCGATTCATTGGGGATGGTGATTCAGGGACACGATGTACCCGTCCCGGTCACCTTGGAACATATTATGTACCACGCGGAGATTGTGACCCGCGTGACAGCCACGGCGCTGATCGTCGGTGATATGCCGTTCATGAGCTACAACGTGAGCGTCGAGCAGGCGCTGACCAACTCAGCGCGGCTCATGCAGGCGAGCGGCGTGGGCGCGGTCAAAATGGAAGGCGGCGAGTATCTCGCCGAGACGATTCACCGCGTGACCCAAGTCGGCATTCCCGTGATGGCGCACATCGGCTTACAGCCGCAGAGCGTGTACAAGGTCGGCGGGATGCGGGTGCAGGGGCGTGACCTGGACGGCGCGCGCCAACTGCTGCGCGATGCACAGGCGATTGAAGAGGCGGGCGCATTCGCGGTTGTGCTCGAATCCGTGCCTGCGCCGCTCGCAGAGATGATCACGCACAAGCTGCAAATTCCGACCATCGGGATTGGCGCCGGGGCGGCGACCGACGGGCAGGTGCAGGTCTTTCACGATATTCTTGGCCTGTTCGAGGAATTCACGCCGCGTCATGCTAAACACTACGCCGAACTCGGTGGGGTGATCCGTGAGGCGATTGGCAATTACGCGCGGGATGTGCGGGAACGCAAGTTCCCCGCGCCCGAAAACAGCTTCAACATGAAGGATGATGTATTGGCGGCGCTGCAAATCAACGGGGCGGATGAGCATGCAGGTCATTGACAGCATTGAGGGGCTGCGCAAAGCGCGGAAGGCAATCACCGGGCGCGTTGGGGTTGTGCCGACAATGGGCGCGCTGCACGAAGGGCATTTGACCTTGGCACGGCAGGCGCGCGCCGACAACGACACCGTCATCGCGACGATTTTCGTCAACCCGACGCAGTTTGCACCCAATGAAGACTTCAACGCTTATCCGCGCGATCTGGCGCGTGACCTCGCCATGCTGGAAACACTGGGAGTCGACGTGGTGTTCACGCCGACTCCGGCGCTGATGTACCCACCGAACTTTCAAACGTTCGTCAAGGTCGATCAGGTGACGCAGGGGTTGGAAGGCGACCTGCGCCCGAATCACTTCCGCGGGGTGGCGACCGTCGTCAGCAAGCTGTTCAACCTGACGCAGCCCGATGTCGCCTACTTCGGGCAGAAGGATGCGCAGCAGGTCGTCGTGATCCGCCGCATGGTCGCCGACCTGAATTTCCCGCTCGAAGTGGCCGTAATCCCGACGGTGCGCGAGGCCGACGGTCTCGCCATGAGTTCGCGCAACGTCTACCTGACGCCGGAACAGCGGGCGGCGGCAGGTGTGATCTACCGCGCGCTGGTTGCGGCGGCGCAGGCTTACGATGAGGGCGAACGCACCCCCGCCAATCTGCGGGCGGTCGCGCGGAACGTGCTGAAAACAGAAGCGCAAGCCGAGATTGAGTACGTCGCAGTCAACGACCCGAGCACGCTCATCGGTGTGCATGAACCGGCAGAGCAGCCGCTGCTGCTGTCGATGGCCGTGCAGATCGGGCGGCCGCGTCTACTCGATAACTGCCTGCTTCCGTGGTCACTCAATAATCGTGACGGTCTCACCGCCACGCTCGGCGTATGATACGACCTGCACGTCTTATCGTCGCCTAAAGGTTACATGAGTTTTACAAGTTTCTAAGAGACTTCTTGCGGTTCTTCGCGTATATTAAGATGTGTATTGACCGGAGAGGGTATTGACGATGATATTTGACACTAACTATCTTCTGCTGGTGTTTATCCCGACCCTACTGTTGTCGTTGGGCGCGCAGTTTTTCGTGCGCTCGGCATATTCCAAGTGGGGCAACGTGCGTAACAGCGCTGGCGCCACGGGCGTAGATGTCGCCCGCGCGATTTTCAGTCGCACGAATGTGCAGGAAATTCGGTTGGAGGGTACGCCCGGCCAACTGACCGACCACTTTGATCCAGGCAGCAACATTGTGCGGCTCTCGCAAGGCATCGCGACGACGCCGTCGGTTGCCGCGATGGCGGTGGTCGCGCATGAGCTCGGCCACGTGCAGCAGTATCAGCAGCGTTCGCCCCTGATCGCCGCCCGGCAGTTCCTCGTCCCGGCAGTCACCTTTGCGCCGCAAATTGGCTACCTGATGATCTTCGCGGGCTTGTTCCTGCGTATGACCGGGTTGATCTGGGCGGGCATCGCGCTGTTCGCCGTGATGGTCGTGTTCATGATTTTGACACTGCCTGTGGAAATCGACGCCAGCCGGCGCGGGATGGCGCTCTTGCAGCAGTCCGGTCTGATGACCTCGGAGAGCGATGCTGGCGGTGCGCGGCAGGTGCTGACGGCGGCGGCGCTGACCTATGTGGCGGCGGCGATTACGTCAGTGCTGCAATTACTGTACTTCGTGAGCCTCGCCAATCGACGGCGCTAGGCGAAAGCTGGACCAAAATCAAACGCCCGACTCACTGTGAGTCGGGCGTTTTTCGTTTATTCGAGCGTTTCGCTGTCGATGCGCCGCCGCAGGCGCTGTAAGCGTCCGCGGTTGGGGCGAATGCGGTTCACCAGATCGTTAAGCTGACGGCTCAGACGGATGAGGCGCTGCCGCCAGAAGGCAAACGCGTAAATCGCCTCACGCCGCTGCCGGTTGAGCATCTTTGATCGGTCATCGGGCTTCGGCGCACCCCATTTGACGACCATCGACGCCCACGTCAACCCACCGCCAAAACCGACAAAGGCGATGTGGTCATTTTCTTTGACGCGCCCCGCCTGAATCGCTTCGACGAGCGCGATCGGAATCGAGGCGGCGGAGGTGTTGCCGTAGCGATCCAGATTGACGTAGAACAGGCTTTCTTCGACCTTGAGGCTGCGCGCCGCTGCCGCGATGATGCGCAAGTTAGCTTGGTGCGGCACGATCAGCGCGAGATCTTTGATGGTCAACCCGGCAATATCCAGCGCCTGATTGATGCTTTCACCGATTACGCGGCTGGCAAACTTAAAGACTTCGCCGCCGTTCATGTGCATTTTGCCGAGCTTGTGCCCGTTGGGCAGCGTCTCAATCTCGGCCATGTCAGTGCTGCCGAACGTCGGAATGCCGAGCAAATCGCCGCCCGAGCCGTCAGAGCGCAGCACGGCGGAGAGCACGCCGCCTTCGACCGAGCTGGCTTCCAGCACGACCGCGCCCGCGCCATCGCCGAAGAGGATGCACGTCCCACGGTCGGACCAATCAAGCACGCGGGACATGGTTTCCGCGCCGATGATCAGCGCTTTTTGTGAGCGACCGGAGCGGATCGCCTGAGCGGCCATATCGACCGCGTAAACGAACCCGGAACAGGCTGCGCTCAGATCGAACGCTCCCGCCTTGTTCGCGCCTAACCACGATTGGATCAGGCTGGCGGTGCTCGGGAAGACATTCTCCGGGGTCGACGTGGCGACGATGATCATGTCGAGCTCAAGCGGCAGAATATCGGCGACTTCCAGCGCGCGCTGCGCGGCCTTGAGGCCAAGAGTCGCCGTGGTTTCTTTGTCGCTGGCAATGCGCCGCTCGCGAATACCCGTGCGCTGACGAATCCAGTCGTCGGTCGTTTCGACGATAGCCGACAGATCATCATTCGTCATCACCGTCTCGGGGACAGCCATACCCCATCCGACGATGTGCGCGTAGCACGCAGCCTGAGGCGGCGGCGCAGAGCCGCGTTTATGCATGGCCATTCGTGTGGTACTTGCCAAAGATCAACACCGCGTTATGCCCACCGAAACCGAAAGAATTGCTCATCGCCACGTCGATCTGTCGCGCCACGCCGACATTCGGCGTGTAGTTCAGATCGCATTCCGGGTCCTGATTTTCCAGGTTGATGGTGGGCGGCACGAAGTTGTTCTGCATCGCCATAATGGTGAACACGGCTTCGACCGACCCCGCCGCGCCCATGAGATGCCCGGTCACCGACTTAGTCGAGCTGATCGGGATCGAGTAGGCCGTTTCGCCAAGCGCGCGCTTAAGCGCCAGCGTTTCACTCTTGTCGTTGAGCGGCGTGCTCGTACCGTGCGCGTTGATGTAGTCGATGTCCGCGGGCGACAGTTCGGCATCTTCCAGCGCAAACTGGATGGCGGTGGCGGCGCCTTCGCCCGTTTCGAGCGGGGCAGTCACGTGGTACGCGTCGGAAGTGTGCCCGTAGCCGAGAATTTCGGCGTAGATCTTCGCGCCGCGTGCTACCGCATGTTCGAGGTCTTCGAGGATGAGGATCGCCGAGCCTTCCGCGACCACGAAGCCATCACGATCCTTGTCAAAGGGTCGGCTCGCATGTTCCGGATCGTCGTTGCGGCGCGAGATCGCGGTCATGTTGTTGAAGCTCGCGATGGCGACTTCGACCAAACCCGCTTCCGAACTGCCCGCGACGGCGATTTTCGCCTGCCCACGACGAATGATCTCAGTCGCTTCGCCGATGCAGTTGTTGCCAGTGGCACACGCGGTGGAAATCGCAAAGTTCGGTCCACGGATGCCGTACGTCATCGAGATTTTGCTCGACGGCGCATCGGGGAGCATCATCGGCACCATCAGCGGGCTGACCGCTTTCGGGCCTTTTTCGATGAAGGATTTGATGCTGTCGAAGATCGAGGAAATGCCGCCGATGCCAGAACCGATCACCGCGGCGATCTGGTAGCGGTTGTCGTCGGTGATTTCGATGCCCGAGTCTTCAATTGCCTGCTTGGCCGCGTAGAGCGCCATTTGCGTCACGCGGTCAGTCCGCCGAGCTTCGCGGCGGCCCAAAAACTCTTCGGGGTCAAAGTTCTTGACTTCACCGCCAAAGTGGTTCTCCAACTGCGACGTGTCAAACCGTTGGATCGTGCGAATGCCCGTTTTGCCCGCCGCAGCGTTGGTCCACGCTTCTTCTACAGTATTCCCGGTAGGACAGAGGATTCCCATCCCGGTTACGACAACTCGTCGTTGTTGCACCATCGTCTCTCCTAACAAAAAGCCGGCCGCTTTTTGATGATCATTTCGCGTATAAGGGTAGCAAACTTCTATCCCTACACAAGATGAAACCCCGCGCTAGGTCAGTCGTTACTCTGCGGGAAGCTTATGTTATAATCGCCGCTTTACGGAGGCAGGGTCGGGTGATACTGGTCACAGGCGGAACCGGATACATTGGACGGCACGTCGTAACGCGCTTATTGGAGCGTGGCCACCACGTGCGTTTGCTGCTGCCCGAACAGCGCACGCACAAACTGCCGTGGGCAGATCCACCGGAAATCGTGACCGGCAGCATCCTCGACGAAGAGGCGCTCTTCAAAGCGGTGACCGGCGTCCATGTCGTCATTCACCTCGAGAATGCCTTCTGGTGGGGACGGCGGCGCGACCTCGAACGCGTCGAACTGGCGGGCACGCGCCAGCTCATCACGGCGGCGCGGGCCGCGCGCGTTGGGCGGATCATCACGGTGAGCCAGTTGGGCGCTTCACCTTCGACGGCTTACACGTTGCTGCGCGTCAAAGGTCAGATGGAAGACACGATCAAGGCGAGCGGACTCGCCTATACGATCCTGCGCTCGGGCCTGGTGTTCGGTGAAGATGATGCCTTCATCAATCACATCGCGCTGGGCATGACAGCGAATCCGCTGTTTTTCCTGATGCCGGGACGCGGCGAAATTGTGCTGCATCCGATCTACATCGACGATCTGGTCAATGCGCTGGTGGCGAGCCTCGAAACAGTCGATACAGTCGATACGATTGTTGAGATCGGCGGCGCGGAGTACATCACTTTGTCCGATCTACTGCGGACGATTATGCGTGTTTCCGGGCGCCAGCGGATGGTGGTGAGTGTGCCGCCGTATATGCTGCGCTGGTTGACCGCAGTGTTTGAACGCGTGCTCCCACGTTCGCTGATGACCTCGCAGTGGTTGGACATTCTGGCGACGAATCGCACGGCGCGGTTAGGGACGGCTTTTCAGTATTTTGGCATTCACCCGCGGCGGCTCGAAGATACGCTGATGACGTACCTGCCTAAGCGCCGCAACGCGTTGGAACTGCTGCGGTATACCTTCCGACGGCGTCCGCGCGTCCTTTAGAGAAAGGTGGTTGCATGACAAACCGAGAAATCGAGATTCGACCGCTGCGCGCGCTTGCCGACATGCGGGCGGCCGTTGATCTGCAAAAAATCTATTGGGGCGCGGACATCGAGTCGGTGATCCCCGCGCATATGCTGTTCTCGCTGGCGAATCACGGCGGTCATGTGCTCGCCGCCTTTGATGGTGACCGGATGGTCGGTGTGCTGGTCGGTTTTCTCGGGACGAACATGGAAGAGGAAGACCGTCCCGCCATGGCCAACCTGCAGATTGTGTCGAAACGGATGGTCGTGCTGCCGGAGTATCGCAGCGGTGGTATTGGCTATCGCCTCAAGCGGGCGCAGCGCAGTCTGGCGATCACGCAGGGCATACGTCTCGTCGTGTGGACGTTTGATCCGCTGCTTTCGACCAATGCGCACCTGAATATCCGCAAGCTGTGTGCGATCAGTCACCAGTACCTGCAAGACTACTACGGCACGGAGAGCGAAGGCGGCTTGGCCAAACTCGGCTCCTCAGATCGGCTGCTGGTCGAATGGTGGGTGACGAATCGCCGCGTCGAGGAACGCCTGTATGGTCGCCGCGCCGATTTGAGCCTCGCGCATTATTTCGAAGCGGAGACGCCGATCCTCAACCCGACGGTGGTGCTGCCGAGCGGTCTTGTCGCGCCGCCGACCGAGGTGCTGCGTCCGTCCAGCAGTCTGGCGCTGCTCGAAATTCCGACCAACACGCCCGCAATCGAAACGGCCGACCCTGACTTGCATCATACCTGGCGCATGCACATCCGCGCCCAGTTCCACTACTTGTTTGAGCGCGGCTTTGTCGTCACCGACTTTTTGCACGATCAGCATGAGGGGCGCGAACGCGCATTTTATCTGTTGAGCTACAACGGCCCACAATTCGAATCCTTTTCTATGAGCTAAGGCGAGCCTGATGTCACGCGCGATTACAGTCAAAGATATTGAGCTTTTCCCCGGTGGCGATGCCCTTCGTCGAAAACCTCCGCACGAGTTTCGGTGAAGAACCGTTCAAGACGGCGATCATTGCCGCGCTGCACACCGATGAAGGCTTCACGGGGTGGGGCGAATGCGGTGCTGAGATTCATCCCGGCTACAGCTACGAGACAATGGGCACATCAATGCATGTGTTGAGCGAGTTCCTCGCGCCCGCGCTGCTCGGCAAGCGCATCAGCGACGCGACGGACGTCCCGGCGCTGCTCAGCGCGACGCGCGGACATCCGCTGGCGAAGCACGCCGTGGAATCGGCGGTGTGGGACGCGCTGGCGCAGGCGAATGGACAGTCGCTGGCGCAGGCATTTGCCGCGCATCTGCCCGCTGGACACGAGTCCCGTGGCTACGCGAACGTGGGCGTAAGCATCGGCATTAAACCCACGGTCGAAGAGACACTCGCCGTGATCACGAAGCGTTTGGGCGAAGGCTACGGGCGGATCAAGCTGAAGATTCAGCCGGGTTGGGATGTCGAACTGGCGCGCGGCGTGCGTAAGGTCTATCCGGATATTCTGCTTATGCTGGACGCGAACAGCGCCTATACGCTAGCCGATGCCGATCACCTGAAGCAGTTGGACGAATTCAACCTGCTGATGTTGGAACAGCCGCTCGGTCACGAGGACATCTACCAGCACAGCAAGCTCCAACCGCAGATGACCACGCGCATTTGTCTTGACGAGAGCATCCTGTCGGCGGATGACACGCGCATGGCGCTGGAACTCGGCGCGTGCAAGATCATCAACCTGAAGCCCGCCCGGGTGAGTGGTTACACGGAAAGCCTCGAAATTTACAGGGTGTGCGTGGAGCACAACACCCCGCTGTGGGTTGGCGGCTTGATGGAAACCGGGCCGGGGCGCGCGGCGAATCTTGCGTTCGCGTCGCTGCCGGGCGTGACGCTGCCGTGCGACATCTCCGCGACGAGCCGCTACTACGCGCAGGATCTGAGCGAACCGCCGTTCGAACTCCAGCCCGGCAGTCGCATCAATGTGCCGACCGGGTTGGGGATCGGCGTGCATGTGTATGAGGATCGCGTGCGGGCCGCCGCAGCGCTGTGGCGCGAACAATACCCGTATCAGCAGAGCTAAGGCAAAAGGACAAAGCAGCATGCCGCTACAGGATAAACGCATCGCATTCATCGGCAGCGGGGTCATGGCGGAAGCCATGATCAACGGCCTGATCACGCAGAAACTGCTAACGGGCGCGCAGATCTCGGCTGCCGACCCGCGTGAAGATCGCGGCGCAGAATTGGTCAGCCGCTATGGACTGCGGTTCAGCACCGACAACGCGACAGTCGTCGAGAACGCAGACATCATCGTGATTTCGACCAAGCCGCAGGTGGTGGGGCAGGTGTTTAGCTCGCTGAATGGGCGGGGCAGCCGCGCCAGCATGGTGTTGAGCATTCTGGCTGGCGTTAAAATCGGTGCACTGGCGGAAGGTATGTTCAACCCGAACATCGTCCGCGCCATGCCGAACACACCAGCGCAGATCGGCGAAGGAATCACTGTGTGGACGGCAACGTCCGAAGTGCCGGATGCCAGTCGCGATGAAGCGCGCGCGCTGCTCGGCGCGTTGGGCGAAGAGATGTATGTCGACGATGAGAAATTCCTCGACATGGCGACGGCATTGAGCGGCACCGGTCCGGCCTATGTCTTCCTGTTTATGGAAGCGCTGATCGACGCGGGCGTGCATATGGGCTTTTCGCGCCGAGATGCCGAGCGTTTGGTGCTCAAAACGGTGCGCGGATCGGTTGATTATGCGATGCATTCCGGGTTGCATCCGGCGCAGCTCCGCAATCAGGTCACCAGTCCCGGCGGCACATCCGCGGAAGCGATTTACCAGTTGGAGAAGGGCGGATTGCGCACGGTGATCTCGCGCGCGGTCTGGGCGGCGTTCCAGCGATCGGTCGCGTTGGGCAAGGGGCAGAAGCGTAAAGAGGAGAGCGAAGACGTCTAAATGGAAAGATGAGTGTTTTGTGCGAACTATCACAAATTGCTGATCTCCGTTTGTGAAAAAGTGGACAGGTAGCACTGGATAAGGTAGAATTACAGCATTACGTTTTCGCACAGCGTTACACAAATCTTACGGTTGGTCTTTCTGACGCTCTGCGCGTTTGAATGCATCGTTTATCTCTATCGAGGAGACCCAGATGGCGGACATCTCCAGCAATATGTTTGAGTCCCTGCTGAAGCAAGTGCAAGACTATACCCCTGAGATCGAAGCGGTCGAGGTCGGGTATGTTGAAGAAATCGGCGACGGCATCGCGCGCGTCGCTGGTTTGCGCAATATCCGCTATAGCGAACTGGTTCGCTTTAGCAATGGCGTCGCCGGGATCGCGTTCAACCTGGAACGTGATAACGTCGGTATCATCATTATGGGCGATTACGACACCATCAACGAAGGTGACGAAGTCCGCCCGCTCGGTCGTATCGCCTCGGTGCCGGTGGGCATGGGTCTGGTCGGTCGCGTGGTAAACGCGCTCGGCGATCCGGTCGACGGTCGCGGTCCGATTGGTGAGACGGAATACTACAACATCGAACGTATTGCGCCCGGTGTTATGGAACGCCAGAACGTGAATCGCCCGGTGCAGACGGGTATCGTCGCCATTGACTCGATGACCCCGATTGGCCGTGGTCAGCGCGAGCTGATCATTGGCGACCGCCAGACGGGCAAGACGGCGATTGCGATTGACACGATCCTCAACCAGAAGGGCAAGGATCTCTACTGTATCTACGTCGCCATCGGCAAGCGCCGTGGTGAAATCGCGCGTTTGGTGGCGCTGCTCGAAGAAAACGGCGCGATGGAATACACGACCGTCGTCGTGGCGACCGCTTCGGAAGCAGCCGCGCTCCAGTACATCGCCCCGTACGCTGGCTGCGCTATCGGCGAATGGTTCATGGAAAACGGCAAGGACTCGCTGATCGTCTATGATGATCTGTCGAAGCATGCGTGGGCGTACCGTCAGGTTTCGCTGCTCATGCGTCGTCCTCCGGGTCGTGAAGCGTACCCCGGTGATGTGTTCTACCTCCACAGTCGTCTGTTGGAACGTGCGGCGCAGTTGAGCGAAGCGCGCGGTGGTGGCAGCTTGACCGCTTTCCCGATGATCGAAACCCTGCTCGGCGACGTGTCCGCGTACGTGCCGACGAACGTTATTTCGATTACGGATGGTCAGATTTTCCTGGAACCCGAACTGTTCAACGCCGGTCAGCGTCCCGCGATTAACGTCGGTATCAGCGTGAGCCGCGTGGGTGGTGATGCCCAGACGAAGGCGATGAAGCAGGTGGCGGGTGGTTTGCGCCTCGACCTCGCGCAGTTCCGTTCGCTCGCCGCGTTCGCGCAGTTTGGCTCCGACCTCGACAAAGCGACCCAGCGTCAGCTCGACCGTGGTCTCCGCCTGACCGAACTGCTCAAGCAGCCGCAGTATCAGCCGCTCTCGCTGTCAGATCAGATTGCGGTGCTCTTCGCCGGTACGCGTGGTCTGCTAGACAGCATTCCGGTGGAACGCGTCAAGGAATGGCAGGTCGCTTGGCAGCGTGCCTATCACAGCCAGTACGCCGCGATTGCCGATCACATCGAAAACAACAAGACCCTGCCGGAAGACCAGGAAAAGGCACTGCGGAGCGCCATCGAACAGTTTACCGCCAGCTGGAGTTAACCTATGGCAACCGCACGCGAAGTAAAGAAGCGTATTCGCAGTGTGAAAAACATTGGGCAGATCACGCGCGCTCTGGAGGCGGTCTCCGCCTCGCGGGTGCGTAAGGCGCAAGCTCGTGTGCTTGCCAGCCGTGCCTTCGCTGAAAAAGCGTGGGAAATTCTGCTCAATGTGCAAAACTCGATGACGGGGACGTCACTGCACCCCCTGTTGACCGCGCGTTCGGAAGTCAAGAACACGATGGTGATCCTCATCACCTCAGATCGTGGGCTGGCCGGCGCGTTCAACACGAACATCCTGCGCGTGGCGCGGCGCTTTGAGGAACGGTTGGGCACACCGGCGCGCTTTGTGACGATTGGTCGCAAGGGGCGCGACTCGCTCATCCGCGTCCAAGAGAATGTCGTGGCGGAGTTTTCAAACCCCGCCGAGACGACGCTCCAGCAGATTTCGCCGATTGTGCGCCTAGCCACCGAGGAATTTCTGAACGGGACGGTCGATGAAGTGTTCATCGCCTACACCGACTTTGTGAACCTGCTCACCCAGCGCCCGCGCGTGACGCGCTTGCTCCCGCTCTCGCCCTATGAGACGGAAGATCAGGTCGTTGCGGAGCTGATCAAGAATGCGCCGCACGTGTCGAGCGGCTCGGCTGATTATGAATATGAGCCGAGTGCTACAGCCATCCTCGACGAAATTGTGCCGCGCTTCACGCTGCTCCAGATGTATCAGGCGATCCTTGAAAGTCAGGCGAGTGAGCACTCGGCGCGTATGGTCGCGATGCGTAATGCGTCGGATAATGCGTCGACGCTGGTCGAAGACCTCACACTGGTCTACAACAAGGCGCGTCAGGCAGGCATCACGAGCGAAATCCTCGACATTGTGGGCGGCGCAGAGGCGCTGCAAAACTCGATTGACAAGCTGGCAGTGAATATTGAAGCAGATCTCGCGGCGCAAGCGGTGATCTAGCGGACTGGGGAGACATTAGATGGCTGAAATTCAAGGGGTAGTTTCGCAGGTTCTCGGCGCGGTGGTCGATGTCGATTTTCCGCCCGGGCAACTGCCGGATATTTACGACGCGCTGCGCATTGAGCGTGAAGGCGAAGAAGACCTGATTCTCGAAGTGCAGATGCACCTCGGTCACAACGCCGTGCGTACGGTCGCGATGGATACGACGGATGGCTTGAAACGCGGCGTCCCGCTTTTGCGACGGGTTCGCCGATCAGGGTGCCGGTTGGCCCGGCGTCGCTCGGTCGCGTGTTCAACGTGCTCGGTCGCCCGATTGACCTCGGCGCGGCAGTGGCGGACGATACCACCCGCCGCCCAATCCACAACACGGCGCCGGAATTCGAAGAACAGACCACCCGCATCGAAGTGTTCGAAACGGGCATGAAGGTTATTGACCTGATCGCGCCGATGACCAAGGGCGGCAAGACGGGCATTTTCGGTGGCGCGGGTGTGGGCAAGACCGTGACCATTCAGGAACTGATTAACTCGATTGCGACCCAGCACTCCGGTCTGTCGGTGTTTGCGGGCGTAGGTGAACGCACCCGTGAAGGTACCGCGCTTTACCATGAAATGGACGAAGCGGGCGTGCTCGACAAGCTGGCGATGGTGTTCGGTCAGATGAACGAACCGCCGGGTGTGCGTCTGCGCGTGGCGCTCTCCGGTCTCGCGATGGCGGAACACTTCCGCGACGAAGGCCGTGATGTGCTGCTGTTCATCGACAACATTTTCCGTTACTCGCTGGCGGGTGCGGAAGTGTCAGCGCTCCTCGGTCGTATGCCTTCGGCGGTGGGTTATCAGCCCACGCTGGCTGACGAAATGGGGCAATTGCAGGAACGCATCACTTCCACGCAGACGGGTTCGATCACGTCGATGCAGGCCGTGTATGTGCCCGCGGACGATTACTCGGGATCCCGCGCCGGTGGCGGTGTTCGCGCACCTGGACGGGACGATTGCGCTGGAACGCTCGATTGCCTCGCGCGGTCTGTTCCCCGCCGTTGATCCGCTCGGCAGCACCAGCAAGATTCTCGACCCGCTGGTCGTGGGTGAAGATCACTACCGCGTGGCGCGTGAAGTGCAGCAGATCCTCCAGCGTTATAAGGACCTGCAAGACATCATCGCCATTCTCGGTATCGACGAACTGTCGGATGACGACAAACTGTTGGTCGCCCGCGCTCGTAAGATCGAATTGTTCCTCAGCCAGCCGATGAAGGTGGCGGAACAGTTCACGGGTCGTGAAGGCAAGTACGTCAAGATCAAGGACACCGTACGCGGCTTCCGCATGATCCTCGACGGCGAAGTCGATCACATCTCGGAACAGCTGTTTTACATGGCAGGGCCTATCGAAGACGTGCTGGCACGTCACGACGAAGTGCTGCGGCAAGAGTAAACTGATGCCAATCGCGGTCGAGGTTGTCACGCAGGAAAAAGTGGTCTTCTCCGAGCCGGAAGCCGATATGGTGATTGTTCCGGCGGCGGAAGGCGAGATGGGCGTGCTGCCGCGGCACGCGCCCGTCCTGACCACGCTCACCTACGGTGAGTTGATCGTCCGCAAGGGGCGCGCCGAAGAACGCTTCGCCATTTACGGCGGCGTGGTCGATGTACGCCCGGATAAGGTCGTCGTCCTCGCGGATCTCGCCGAATCGTCGTATGAAATTGACGAAGCGGCGATGGAAGCGGCGCGCGCCAACGCCCAGAAGATGCTGCAGGAAGGCGTCGCGCCGGAAGAAAACCGCGCGGCTGCCCTCGCTCTCCGGCGCGCTGAACTCGCGCTGAAGATTCAGCGTAAGGTGCAGGCGCGGAGCTCGTCAGTGCTGCGTATCATCGACGATACGGGCGAGAGCGACTAACGTATCTCTGTCACAGGTTAAGCGCCCGATGGGAGAACTCCCGTCGGGCGTTTTGTTTGCTATAATACAGCCCGATCACCGCGCTAGAACAAGTAAGGGTCGCTATGGGACTGTTCGATAAACGCTTGGGTGTGGACTTAGGGACGATCAACACGCTGATCTCCGACAACGATCAGATCGTTTTACAGGAGCCAACGTTGGTCGCGATGACCGTCGAAGATCAGTCGGTCGTGGAAATCGGCCAGCCCGCGCGTGAAATGCTGGGTAAAGTGGACGACGAAGACATTCAGTTGGTGCGCCCGCTGCAAAATGGGGTCGTGGCCGACTATGATGTCACCGTCTTCATGCTGCGCCAGTTCTTCAACAAGATTGCCGGACGCGTGCGCTTGTTCAAGCCGACGATCATGATCACCGTGCCGTATGGCGCGAACAGCGTAGAGAAACGTGCGGTGCACGATGTGGCCATGGATGCGGGGGCGCGCGAAGCGATCCTCATTCCGGAACCGCTGGCGGCGGCGATTGGGGCAGGGCTGCCTGTGAGCACCCCGGCGGGTGACATGGTCGTGAATGTCGGCGGCGGCATCACCGAGGCAGCCGTGATGACCATGAACAATATCGTGCGCGCAGAGAGCGGGCGTGTTGGTGGGCTGAAGATGGACGACGCCATCATCAGCTATATTCGGCGCAAGTACAACCTGACTATCGGTCAGCCGTCGGCTGAGTCGGTCAAGATTCAGGTCGGCGCCGCGGTACCGCTGATGGACGAACTGACGATGGAAGTGCAGGGCCGCGACAATGTGAGTGGTCTGCCGCGCACGATCACGGTGAGCACAGGCGAGATCGTCGAGGCAATTGAAGAACCGCTGCGGGAAATTTCCGGAGTGGTCAAAGCGGTGCTGGGGAATACGCTGCCGGAGCTGGCCGCAGATATCATCGACCGCGGGATTGTGCTAACGGGTGGTGGCGCGATGCTGCGCGGACTGGATCAATATCTGACGCGGGAAACCGGCGTCCCGGTCTACCGGGCGGATAACGCGATGATTTCGGTGGCGATTGGGGCCGGGCGTGCCCTGAATGACCCTGCCATTCTGCGCCGGATCACTCAGAGCGTGTGGAGCTAACTAATCCAGATAGTAGGTCATGCGCTGCAAATGGATGACCGGGTCAATGTATTGAACATGCACATTGTCTGGCACATTCAGGTTGATCGGCGCGTAGTTGAGGATGGCGCGCACCCCCGCGGCGATGAGCGTATCGGCCACGGACTGCGCCGCCTCAGCGGGGACAGCGACCATGGCGATCTTGATGCCGCGCTCAGTAATGACGGTGTGGAGATTGTCGAGCGGCAGAATCAAAAACTCGCCGATACTCTTACCGACTTTGTCCGGGGCGCTGTCGAAGACACAGGCGATATGAAACCCGCGGTTGGAGAAGCCTCGATACCGGGCGACCGCATTACCTAAGTCACCCGCGCCGATAAGTGCCACTTCCCAATCCCGTTCTACGTTCAAGACCTGCCGCAGTTGTTCTCTGAGATACGCAATTCGGTAACCAGTTCCCTGTTTCCCGAACCCGCCGAAGTGCGACAAATCCTTGCGAATTTGTGCCGAACTAATGCCCAAACGCTTGCCAAGTTCGTGCGAAGAGGTCACTTCTTGTCCCTCTTGCGACAGGCGTTCGAGCGCCCGAAGGTAGACCGGCAGGCGACTGATCACAATGTCGGGAATACTGGACGGCATAATGAGCGGTTCTCCTAACAGCCGATGGTGATTGTGAAAGATGTGACAACTTCTATAGTACCATTAAGCCTACCTTCACGCCAGCACAGTTTTAACAGTGTTGAAATAATCTGAACTGATTTTCATGTAGAATCGGATATAGCAGGGAACTAGGTGGAAGGTTTAGCGTTAGCACCGTATGTCAGTTAGCCGAAGCATATTTGTCCTCATCATCGTCACGCTCGGACTGCCGCTCGTCGCCTTTGGGCTGCGCGCTAATCAGGCGCAGAGCAGTGCGAGTGCTGCCCCACAGGTTGAGCAGTACATCGTCGGACGGGGAGCTGTGGAACTCTCCGTATCTGCTCTCGGAACCATGCAGCCATATCAGACCGCGGCCTTAAGCTTCACGATTCCCGGTCGCATCACGGAGATCCCTGTGGTCGTAGGGCAGGCGGTCACCCCCGGTGACGTGCTCCTTGTCCAAGCCGATGAGCCGCTCCGCATCGCCTACCAGCAGGCCGAACTCGCGCTTATGTCCGTGCAATTGCAGTTGGATGATGTGCTCGACGGGCCGGATGAGGGTGAAATCACCATCGCGCGCGCCAATGTGACCGCGGCGCAGAGCGCGGTTGGTGCCGTGCAGGGGGCGGTCTCCAGCGCTGACCTGCAAACGGCGCAGCTTTCGTATCAACAGGCGCAAGCGGCGGTGGCGGCGGCGCAGGAAGCCCGCGCGACCGCGCCCGGTGGTCAGGATCAGGCCGCGTATGACCTCCTTGATGCCCGCATCGGGCAGGCGAGCTTCAACGCCGAAATCGCGCGGCTGCAGGTGGAACGCCTGCAATCGGGCAATCCCGCGGCAGTCGGGGCAGCCGCGGCGCGGGTGGCGCAGGCGCAGGCGGAATTGGATCGCCTATTGGCGGGCCCAATGCAAGCCGAGATTGACCGCGCTGTCGCCGCCGTCGACCGCGCGCAGTTGGCGCTCGACCAAGCGCAGGCCGCGTGGGATCGCGCCCGGTTGGTCGCGCCGTTCGCTGGCATCATCAGCGCGCTTAACACGGAGATCGGTGCGCTGGTCGCGCCCGGTTTCGCCGTGATTGAGTTGACCGACGCCACGCCGCTGCACCTCACCGTGCAGGTCGACGAAATCGACGTGCGCCAGATCGTTACGGGGATGCCCGCGCGGATTACCCTCGATGCGCTGCCGGAGGTCGAACTCCCCGGCGTGGTCGACGAGATCGCGCTGGTAGCCACCAACGAGAGCGGCATCGTCAGCTTTGACGTACGACTGCATGTCGACGCCACCGATCCGCGGCTGCGCGTCGGCATGACCGCGGAAGCCAATATCATCATCGAAGCAGAGGATGACGCGCTGATCGTACCGAACCAGTACATTCGCCTCGATCGGGCACAGGGAGATGCGTATGTCAATCTGCTGCAGCCCGACGGAACCCTCCTCGAAATTCCGGTGACGCTCGGCTTGCAGGGGCAAGACGTGAGTCAGGTGCTCGCCGGGCTAACTGAAGGCGCTGTCATCGGCGTCGACCTCGCGGGTGACAGTCTATCGATCTTCGGGGGCTAAAAAGCGCATGCGGAAATTTCTCACTTATGCCGTGATCGGGACACTGGTCGCGGGGGCGCTGTTGGGCGCGCGTGAACTGCGGCAGTCCCAGCAGGCGAGCGACGAACCGCCCGTCGAGATCCTTGACCAGACGGTCGTGCAGCGGGGGAACCTGCGCGTGACTATCAGCGCGACCGGGGCGGTCAGCCCGCAGCGACAGGTACCGCTCCTGTTTGAGTCGACCGGATCGGTCACTGAAGTGCTCGTCGGCGTCGGCGATACCGTGCGCGCGGGCGATGTGCTCGCCCGGTTGGATACGGCGCAAGCCGAGGCGACGCTCAACGAAGCATTGCTTGCGCTCGATGTGCAGCAGCGCGCCTATGCGCTGCTGACCAGCGCCCCGCGCCCGGAAGACCTCGCCGTCGCGCAAGCGGCACTCAACAGCGCCCTCGCCGCGCTCAATGCGGCGGCTTCGACGGGTGTCACCGCGCAGGACGAGCAAATCGCTTATCTTCAGTCGGAATTGGCGCGCAATCAGTTGTGGCAAGCGCAGCTGCAGCGCGACATTGCGGCGAATCCCGCGCCGCTGGTCGATGTGTCCAGTCTGCTGCCCGACGGCGCGACCAACGTGCCGCAGGAACTTATCGATCAGGCAAATGCGGCACTCTCCGGCCTCATTCCGTCGAGCTCGCTCAACACGGGCAGCCTCAACGCAGGTCTGAATCAAGCCGAGTATGGCGTAGCGATTGCCGACTCGAACTACAACGCGACGGTCTCCCGGACAGGTGACGCGGCGGGCATCTCCTCCGCGCAGGCGGCGGCGACCGCAGCGCAGATCGCGCTGGATCGGCTGACGAACGGTGCGAGTGACCGCGACTTGCAGTTGGCAGAAATCGGCTTGCAGCAAGCAGAACTGGCCGTCGAAGCGGCGCAGGCCAGCGTCGATCGCGCGCTCTTGATAGCGCCGTTTGAGGGCGTGATCGCCCTCAACAACCTCGTTATCGGTGAACTCCCGCCCACGCAGTCAGCGGCCATGCTGCTCATGGATACGAGCGGTTACTACGTGGACATTGCGGCGGACGAGACCGATGTGGTCGATCTTGCGGTTGATCAGCCTGTCGAACTGGACTTTGACGCGCTGCCGGATCAAGTGCTCACTGGCAGCGTGGCGCGGATCAACTTGCTGCCAACGGTGCTCGGTCAGTTGGTCACGTACCCGGTTCGGGTCGCGCTTGACCCGACCGAGCAGCCTGTGCGCGTGGGCATGACGGCAACGGCGACGGTCATCGTGAACGAGCTGCGCGACGTGCTGGTGGTGCCGAATCGCTTCATTCGCTTAGATCGCGTGACGGGACGGGCGTACCTCACGGTGCAGGATGCCGCGAACAGCTTCCGCGAAGTCGAAGTGGTGCTGGGTCTGCGCAACGAGATCGACAGCGAGATCGTGAGCGGCGTCGATGAACGCGCGACCATTGCGTTGATTCCGCGTGCCACCTTTGACCCAATCCGGGGATTCTAGGCGATGTTCAAACTCTTCAAACGGGATGCCGCGCCGCCGACGAGCACCGAACCCAAAGCGGTCATCGATGTGCGCGCGATCACCAAGATGTACAAGATGGGCGATGTCGAAGTCCACGCGCTGCGGGGTGTCGACCTCAAGATCATGGAAGGCGAATTTGTCTCGATCATGGGGCCGTCGGGCAGTGGTAAAAGTACGCTGATGAACATCCTCGGCGCGCTCGATCAGCCATCATCTGGCGATTACTTCCTCGACGGCGTGAATGTCAGCCGCCTAAGCGAAAGCGATCTAGCGCGGGTACGCAACAAGAAAATCGGCTTCGTATTCCAGAACTTCAACTTGCTCAAACGCACGTCGGCGCTGCGGCAGGTCGAACTGCCGCTGATGTACGCGGGCGTGAGTGGGCGGCAGAAGAAGGCGAAGGCGGCGCTCGAATCGGTGGGGTTAGGCAGTCGCCTGGATCACCTCCCGAGCGAACTCTCCGGCGGGCAGCAGCAGCGCGTGGCGATTGCGCGGGCGCTGGTCAACGAACCGGCCATGATCCTCGCCGACGAACCGACGGGCAATCTCGATTCCCGTTCGGGTACGGAAGTCATGCAGATTTTCCAGCGGCTGAACCGCGAGCAGGGGATCACCGTGGTGTTCGTCACACATGACCCGTGGATCGCGCGGCACACCAACCGCGTGGTCATGCTGCGCGACGGGAGCATCATTGCGGATCAAGCGGTCAAAAGCCCACTGGTCGCGGGCGCAGCGGAGCGGCCGTCGCTCGCCGACGAGATGGAAGAGATTTTGCAGGATGCGTACTACGGTGGGCAGAAGGATGAGTACAACTGAACCTCGGTGAGAGCATCCGCATTGCCCTCGATGGGCTGCTGACCAACCGCCTGCGCGCGCTGCTGACCACGCTCGGCATTATCATCGGTGTGGGCGCGGTGATCGGCCTGGTGAGCCTCGGGCGCGGCGTCGAGAACTTCATCGCGGCGGAGTTTCAGGGGCTCGGCTCGAACTTGCTGTTTGTGTTTTCGAGCGCCCCCGCCAACGGCACGCGCACGACGATTCAGCCGCTGTCGACCAATGAAGCGGAAGATCTTGATAATTCAGCAGTTGCGCCGAGCATCCGCCAACTGTCGCAGGAGTTTGTGCTGCCCGCCGCCGTTGTCGCCGAGTCGGTGAGCATTCAACTGGGCGTGAGCGGCGTCACCGCGAACTGGGATGATGTGCGCAGTTGGACGACCGACAAGGGCGCGTTCATCAGCACGGAAGACATCGACAGCGTCGCGCGCGTCGCTGTGCTCGGCACGACGGTCGTCGAGGCCATCTATGGCGACAAGACGTTTGACCCGGTCGGGCGCACTATCCGCATCAATGAGCGCGTGTTCACGGTGATTGGCGTGATGGCGGAGCAGGGCGGGGGCATTGGCGTGCTCGGCGACCAGAATGAAGTGATCTTCATCCCCATCTCCACCGCGCAGACACGTTTGTCCCGCGCGCGCACCCGTGATGGCGGCTACCGCGTCGACATCTTTAACATTCAGGCCGTCTCCGAAGATCGGATGGATCAGGCGGTGCGCGAGATTGAAGCCTATCTCGATGAAGCCCACGCCATTACGTTTCAAGGCGAGCAGGATTACAGCATCATCAGTCAGGCCGAACTGCTCAACTCGCTCGGGTCGATCACCGGGGTGCTGACGGTGTTCCTCAGCCTGATTGCGGGCGTTTCGCTGCTGGTCGGTGGCATTGGCATCATGAATATCATGCTTGTCTCGGTGACCGAACGCACCCGCGAGATCGGCCTGCGCAAAGCCGTCGGCGCGCGGGGCAGCGATATCCTGCTGCAGTTCCTGATCGAAAGCGTATTCCTCTCGATTTTGGGCGGGGTGCTCGGCGTGGCGCTGGGCTGGTTCCTGACGTGGATCGGTGGTCAGCTTGTCCCCGACCTCACTTTGAGTGTCACCGGAGATGCGGTTGTGCTGGCGACGGTCGTCAGCACCGGGATCGGCGTCTTCTTTGGCCTCTACCCGGCGAGCCGCGCCGCCCAGATGCGCCCGATTGATGCGCTGAGGTTTGAATAGCATGATTGTCGAGAATACGCGCATCGCCCTCATTGGCCTGCGGTCGAATAAGCTGCGTTCGGTGCTGACGATGCTTGGCATCACAATTGGCGTCGCGGCGGTGATTGTGCTGGTCTCGCTCGGGCAGGCCGTCGAGACCTTTGTGCGCAACCAGTTTTTGGGCTTAGGCACGAACCTTATGCTCGTGTCGCAGCGCGAGGCCTCGCTGGCGGACGCGCGCACAGGCGGCGCGAGTCAGATGATGACCATGCGCGACTACGAAACCCTGCGCGATCTCTCCCGCGTGCCGGACGCGCTGAACGTGATGCCGCAGTTGAATTTCAGCCGCCCGGTCGCGGTCGAAGGGCGGCAGGCGAACGGACGCATTCGCGGCGTGACCGAAGCCTTCGTGCCCATGCGCAACCGGGATGTCGTCGCAGGGCGCTTCCTTGATCGCACGGATGTGGAGAGCGAGGCGCGCGTCGCCGTGATCGGCTTGACGGTGGTTGAGCGCCTGTTCCCGGACAGTTACCCCATTGGGCAGAACATACGCATCAGCGAGGTCACATTTCGCGTGATCGGCGTGATGGAAGAGGCGGGCGGAAGCGGCTTCGGCGGCGACGAAAATGACCTGATCTGGATTCCGGTCACGACGGCGCAGCACCGCCTGAACACGGGCGAGGATGCGAGCGGTCGCAAACGCGTGACGAACGTGCTCGTGCAGGCGCGTGACGCGGACAGCGTCGATCTGGTGGCGGCGCAGGTGCGCGAGGCGCTGCGCGAGGCGCGGAACATCAACTTTCGTGACGAAGATACGTTCCAGATCTTCACCCAGACTGACTTGCTAGAGTCGGTAGGGCAAATCACGAGCTTGCTGACGATCTTTCTCGGAATCATCGCTGGGATTTCGCTGCTGGTCGGGGGCATTGGCATCATGAACATCATGCTGGTGACGGTGACCGAACGCACGCGCGAAATTGGCCTGCGCAAGGCGGTCGGCGCACAGAAACGCGATATTCAGCTCCAGTTTCTGACCGAAGCAACCGTGCTCTCGCTGCTGGGCGGGGCGTTTGGTATTGGCATCGCGTTCGCCGGATCGCTGGCGGTCTCCGCGGTATCAGCCGATCTGCAGGTGCGGGTTCAGTTATCCAGCATTTTGCTGGCGACGCTGATCTCGATTGGAATCGGCGTATTCTTTGGCATTTATCCGGCGAATCGCGCGGCGGCGCTCAACCCCATCGACGCCCTGCGCTATGAGTAATCCGCGTGAAAGTACGGGATTGCGAATGAGCGTTGTTCTCTACCCCTAAGGATGCTACAATGACCGTTAAGAATATTCCCCGCGTGAGTTCTTAAAGGCTGCGGCATGTCGGCAAAACCGAACGGTAAAGAGTTAGGGACCGAGGCACTTCTTGGAACTGTCCATGAGAGTATGCTGGACGGTCTGGGGCAGCTTCTCGACTACTTCGGCTTTAGCAAAGTCATGGGGCAGTTATACGCGGCTATGTTGTTGAGTGATAAGCCGCTCTGCCTCGATGATTTGGTCGAGCGTCTGGATATCTCCAAAGCCAACGCCAGCATGAACATGCGCACGCTCGAAAACCTGGGGATGGTGCGGCAGGTGTGGGTGCGGGGCAGCGGCGGACGCCGGAAGTTCTACGAAGCGGAAACTGACTTCTGGACGATCATCACGAACATTATCAAAGGGCGCGAGATGCGCGACGTGGATCGGGCGATTTCAGTGATGAACGCCAATATCCAGCGCTTGCAGACGGCCATGCCAGAGATGGGCGAGACCGATCAGCAGTTGGCTCAACTCTACGTAGAACGCATTACGCAGCTGCAGGGCCTGTTTCAGTTCGCGCAGATGATGATCAACGCGATTCTGGCGAAGGTTGCAGAAGGTGAAGGCGAGGATGACGGGGTGAGCCTGAAGGGCAACTTGCCCTTGTAGCGATTGTTCGCCTTGACTATAATGCAGTTGCCTGAGGGGGAATGGCGGAATTGGCAGACGCGCATGACTTAGGATCATGTCTCTTACGAGGTGAGGGTTCGAGTCCCTTTTTCCCCACTTGAAAACCTGATACGTGTCACCGATTGCCTGCCCTACACTCCCCCTAAATGTGCTATTCGAAACCCGTAGTCTCAAAAACCGACATCACTTCCCGGATCATCGCGTCATAATCCCCACCGAAACGCGAGACTTCATAGCATCCCAGCGGATTCTCCAGGACATTGACTAAGCATTTGTTGCAATAGGTACAGGGATTACTGGGACGGTCTTGGCCGGAAGCGAAAATCTGCACGAGATCCGGATTGGCGATCAACGAGCGCGCGATAGAGACGGCATCGCAGTCCCCCGCACTGATGACCCGCCGGATTACCGATGCGGTCTGGAAACCCCCGGTACAGATCACGGGGACGGTGACGGCCTGCTTGATCGCGCGGGCATTCGTGACGTTGACGCCCTCAATGATCTTGCCTTGTGCGCGCTTCCACAACAGCCGAAAAATCATTCTCCCCGGCGGAGAACTGAGGAGCAGGAAATTCCGAAGTGTGTACAGGCCGCTGGAGATGATCGAGTCATACGCACGCAAAACATCTTCGGCGGGAAAGCCGCCCATAGGGTTACGTGGATGCGGAAATAGGCTGCCCGCGGATACGTGGATCGCATCGACCCCCGCCGCCTCCAACCACTGGCAGATCTGAATTGAGTCTTCAAGCGTGTTGCCCCGTTTTTCCCACGGAATGACGGCGTTGTTGTCATCGACCGCGCTGATTTTCATCTGGAGGTGAAAGTCCGCGCCGACTTCCTGACGAATCGCTCGGACGACCTCCAGCACGAAGCGCGCGCGGTTCTCTAAAGAACCACCATACTCATCGCGGCGATCGTTGATGCCTGAACTGAGGAACTGGGTGATCAGGTAGCCGTTAGCGCCGTGCAATTCGATCCCATCGAGCCCCGCCGTTCGCGCGCGCCGCGCTCCAGCGGCAAAATCCTGAATAGTGCTCTTGATCTCCGCGGTCGTCATGGCGCTACACTGGAACCCGTGAAATGATTCTGTTCGACTGGTTGAGCTGAGTGCCTTTTTGCCCAGATTTTCCACGCCGCCGGCATCCTGCTGTCGTCCTGCATGACTTAACTGCAAAATGTACCGACAGTCATGGTCGTGAACCTGCTCGCCTAGGCGCCGCCAAAACGGAATGGCTTCGTCGCGATGTATAGTTGCGTAGTTGGGCAGAATTCGTCCGCGAATGGACACCGGCACGAACGAAGAGATGATTGCGCCGACGCCGCCACGGGCAAACTTGAGTTCCCAGTTGATGCGTGCTTGAGTGCCCGAACCGTCATAGTTGTCGAAGCGACCGGAGATGTTTGAGCGGAAGACCCGGTTTTTCACGCTTAGATTGCGAAACGCCAGCGTCTGAAAGAGGATGTCGGGCTGCATCACACCCTCTCCGTCTCTTGCGCCCAATACGGCAAGTATTCGATGGGTTGGCGATGCCCCAGCAGGAAATAGCAGTAAAACACGTTGAGCCAGTGGAAGCCTTGCAGGTAGGCTTTGCACAACATCAGACTGTGATCGCCCGCGTTAGGCAGCACCACCATATCGCGGATAAAGCGAAATGGCAGGTTGATCCCGGTGTTGATATCGATGTTGTAGTTGAAGTGTCCGAGATGCTGGTAGGGGGCATAGAGTGGCTGCGGCGGCTCTTGCGCGATGAGGCTCGTTCTGAAGTACCCGAGCTGGATGGGCCGGCCCCGCCACATTCTGACGTTCCAAGCGCCCCGGTACTCTTGGTAGTCCTGAATGACAATTTCGTTATAGCCGAAATTCCGACCATCTTTCTTCCAAAAACCCTTTTTGAACTTTTTGCCGGAAAGATGCCCAACCCATTCGTGATTCCAGCCACAGTAGATATAGCCGTTCAACTGCTCCGGGTCAGGAGCAGTTCCGGTGAGAAGGACTTGTTCAAGGGTACTGCTGTCCGCCTGCGCCAATGACTCATAGGTCCAGCTTTGGGCTGCCATCTTATTTCCCCTTAAATTATCCGTGGTCGATTTCATCAGCGTACTGGAGAATTGATTTGAGAGCAAACCGACTGCTGGAGCGTGGAACGTTCCCGATTCTGAGTAGAGCGCCCGGACGGCAAACACAGTTGCCGGATTCTGTGGTCGAATTTCCCCTGTTCTAAGAGGGCGTATGTTGTACAATGAACAGTATTATGAATCGGCTTTAGTCAATTGGTGAAGCGAACTAGCGGAGTATGGGGGCGACAGCAGGCATGAACGGTCCCTCTTTCCCCACATATAATTCTCTAACACTCAATTGCTATAATGGCAAGCAATCGCTTCTGCGAAGGATAGTCTCTTGAACATTCAAACGGAACGTCTTGAAGATCATACCGCTCGTGTCACTGTCGAACTCGAAGCTGAACGCCTCGACCAGGCAAAGAAACAAGCCGCGCAAGAAATCTCCAAAAAAGTCAATATCCCCGGGTTTCGTAAAGGCAAAGCGCCGTACCGCCTCGTTGCCAATTACGTCGGCGAAGCGGCGATCCTCGAAGAAGCCGTCGAGCTGTTGAGCAACACCATCTATCAGGAAGCGCTGCCGCAAACGGGGCTTGATCCGTATGGTCCGGGTTCACTGGTTGACTTCAAGCCGGAACCGCCGGCGTTCGTGTACGCGCTGCCGCTCCAGCCGTCGGTAGATCTCAAGGATTACCAGTCGTTCCGCCTCGATTTTGCGCCGCCCGCGGTTGAAGACCGCGACGTGAATCTCGCGCTGCGCAACCTGCAAGAGGAGCAAGCGGTCGTCGAATTGAGCTCGCAGCCCGCAGTGCTCGGCAACCGCGTCACGGTCGATATTCACTCGCACATTATAGAAGAGGGTGAAGAACACGAGCACGCGGAAGGCGAAGAGGGCGAGGACGAAGCGGATACGCACGATCACCAGCACGGCGAACCGTTCATGCATGAGCATGACGCGGGCTTCATTCTGGATGCAGATGGCGAACCCGTCCCCGGTTTCAATGAGCAGCTGCTCGGCGTGGTCGAAGGCGATACGCGCATGTTCGAACTGAGCGTGCCGGAAGACACGGACAAGTACGGCGATGCATCGGGCAAGAAGGTGCACTTCACCACCACGGTCAAGAAGGTCGAAGTGGTGACGCTGCCCGAACTGACGGACGACTTCGCCGCGCGCGTGACCAAGGACGAGGAAAAGCCACTGTCGCTGCTGGAACTGCGCATGCGTGTGCGCGAGAACCTTGAAAAGACGTCCTCGGATCGCTACCGCGAAGACTTCTTGCGCCGTGCGATTGACGCGCTGGTCGAAAAGGCGGAAATCGGCTTCCCGGAAGCGGTCGTCGCGGATCAGGTTGAGGACTTCATGCAAGACCTCGATCAGCGGCTGCGGCGGCAGGGGATGACCCTCAAAGACTATATGTCGATTTACAAGAAATCGACTGATGATTTGTATACCGACTATCGCCCGATGGCGGTGCAGACGGTTCAGCGGCAGTTGATTTTGCGGCAGTTGGTAAGTTCTGAGGCGCTCGATGTGTCCGAAGAGAGTATCAACGCCGAAATTGACCGCGTCATCGAACGGTTTGGGGCGGAACGCAAGGACGACATTCGCAAGATGTTTGACGCGCCGCAGATGCGCGACAGCGTGCGGAACGACCTCCTGCGTGAGGCGGTGATTGATCGCATTATGGCCATCGCCAAGGGGGAAACCCCGGCGGCGGAGACTTCCACGACAGAAGCGGGAAGCACCAGCAACACTGAGAGTACGGAAGACAAAGAGGAGTCTGCCTAATGTACCCGCAAAACGTTATCCCTATGGTGATTGAGCAGGGCAGCCGCGGTGAACGCGCGTATGACATCTACTCCCTGCTGCTGAAGGAACGCATCATTCTCCTCGGCACACCGATCAACGATCAGATCGCGAACCTGATTGTGGCGCAGCTGTTGTTCCTGCAAAGCCAGGACCCGGAACGCCAGATTCAGATGTTCATCAACTCCCCCGGTGGTGTGGTGTACTCCGGCATGGCGATTTACGACACGATGCAGCAGATCAGCGCGCCCGTGGCAACCACCGCGGTCGGCATTACGGCGAGCTTTGGTACGGTGCTGCTGACGGCGGGCGCCAAGGGCCTGCGCTATGCTCTGCCGAACGCCACTATCCACATGCACCAGCCGCTGGGCGGCGCGCAGGGGCAGGCGTCCGACATCGTCATTCAGGCGAATGAAATCATGCGCTTGAAGGAACGCCTGAATCAGATTCTCGTGTTCCACACCGGGCGCGAATTGGAAGTCATCGAACGCGACACCGACCGCGACATTTACTTCAGCGCCAAGCAGGGTGTGGAGTATGGCCTCATCGACTCGGTGCTCGAAAGCACGAAAGTTCCTATGGGAGCATTAACGAAGTGAATTTTTCGCCAACGAACCAACGCTGTTCATTCTGCCGGCGCGGTCACGACGAGGTTGAACGTCTGATTGCGGGACCCGATGGGGTGTTCATCTGCGATAACTGCGTTGAACTGTGCCAGCGCATCCTGTTCGAGGAAAACCCGAACTATGGACGCGAAGAGCTGGGGATCAACCTTGAGCGCCTGCCGCTCCCCCGCGAACTCATGGCGCACCTCGACGAATATGTCGTCGGCCAGGAACATGCCAAGCGTGTGCTGAGTGTGGCGGTGTACAACCACTACAAGCGCATCCGCAATGGCGGCATGGCGAACGGCGTGGAGTTGGAGAAAAGCAACATCCTGATCGTCGGCCCGACGGGGAGCGGTAAGACGCTCCTCGCGCAGACCCTGGCGCGCATTCTGGATGTGCCGTTCTGCATTGCCGACGCGACTTCGCTCACCGAAGCGGGGTATGTTGGTGAAGATGTCGAGAACATCCTACTGCGCCTGATTCAGGCCGCCGATGGTGATATCGCCCGCGCGGAAAAGGGCATCGTCTACATTGACGAAATCGACAAAATTGCGCGCAAGTCGGCGGATAACCCGTCGATCACCCGCGATGTCTCCGGCGAAGGCGTGCAGCAGGCGCTGCTTAAGATCGTCGAGGGCACGCTGGCGAATGTGCCGCCGCAGGGCGGACGCAAGCATCCGCACCAGGAATTCCTGCAGGTCGACACGTCGAATATCCTCTTCATTTGCGGCGGCACGTTCGCCGGGATCGATGATGTGATCGGCAAGCGCGTTGGCGGCAAGGGCGCGATTGGCTTCACCGCGCAGAACACAGAAGAACGAATTAATATCACCGACAAACGCGAACTGCTGCAGCATGTCGCGCCGGAGGACTTGATTCAGTACGGCTTGATCCCCGAATTTGTGGGACGCCTGCCCGTGCTGGTCAACGTCGAACCGCTGGACAAGGCGGCGCTCATACGCATTCTGGTCGAGCCGAAGAACGCGCTCGTCAAGCAGTACCAGCAGCTTTTGGCGCTGGACGGCCTGGAACTCGCGTTTGATGACTCGGCGCTCGGCGCGGCGGCGGATATCGCTCTGAAGCGTGGCACGGGCGCGCGTGGTCTGCGCTCGATCATCGAAAGCCGGTTGCTCGACGTGATGTTCGAAGCGCCGGGGCGCGATGACATTCAGCGCGTCGTGATCGATGCGGACGTCGTGACGGGCGCGTCAACCCCGCTGGTGTTCAACAGCTCGGGCGAACGGGTCACGTGGGACGACGACAAGGCTGACGACGAGCACAAGCCGCTCGATACTGCGGCGTAAACAACGCACGAACCAACAAAAACGGACGAGGTTAACCTCGTCCGTTTTGATTCTGTGTGTAAACGATTGTTAGCGATCCGGGGTGAGCAGCACAACTTCGGACTTGCTGCCGACTTCCCGTTGGAACAACGCCGCGTCGACCTTGTTCGCGCCCGACGAGCTCAAGCTCCAATTGCAGGGGATGACCCAGCGCGGGCGCATCTGGTCGGTGACCTCCGCGGCCTGTTGCGGTGAGAGGGTGCCGCGTCCATCAATCGGCAGAATGGCGATATCCGGATGAATGGAGGCCATTTCCGGAATGACACCCGTGTCGCCAGCGTAGTAGATGTCGTAGTAGTTGGCGGAGATGACAAAACCGAGGCCGCTGTCCTTCGCTGCTGGACGGGGATCGCTCGGATCATAGGCGGGGACCGCTTTGATGCATACCCGGTCGACGGCAATGCTTTGCCACGGCAGGAGCACAGTGCAGCCGGGGATTTCCTGCGCAACGCGTTCGTTACCAATGATACGGGTCTGGTCGCCGCGCAGCTTATTGATGTCCGCGAGCGAGCAGCGATCATAATGGTCATGACTCACGAGGATGACGTCAGCCGGCTGATCCGTCCGCAGAATGCGCCACGGGTTGATATAGATCAGCGGCGAACCCTGAATGACAAAACTTCCGTGTCCTAGCCAATGGATCTGGTCAATCATGTTTGGTCAGCTCAACGCAGTGGGTCTGATTCATAATGGAGCGTAACTTTACTACATATGTGGTGTTCAAGCAAGCTTTTTGTCCTAGTCTCAATGAACGGACGACATGCGGATTGCAAACCGGATATATAATGGGCATGCGATAATGCGTCAAACAGCCTTCATTTACGACTAAGGGATCAATCGATGAGCAATCCTCCAATCAATCGAATTCAGCCCAAGCCGAATCCTAACCAACCGCGCCAGGCGACGGGCGAACTGGGCGGCGCATGGTCGCCTCCGCCGCTCAACTCACTCAACGATACCGGGCTCAACCTGCTGGCGGTTGCAGAACTTGTGTTGAAGGTGCTGTACTTCGGCGGGTATATGTCCGGGCATACCATCTCCGACATCGTCAAACTGCCCTTCACGGGTGTGCTCGATTCGGTGATTGACTTCCTCAAGCGCGAGAAATTCATCGAAGTGAAGGGCTCCGGCGGTCTAGGTGAAGCCAGCTTCCAGTATCTGATTTCGAACGCGGGCGCGGCCAAGGCGCGTGAAGCTCTGGAGCGCTCGCAGTATGCCGGTCCGGCGCCCGTGACGCTCCAGCAGTACATCGCCTCGCTGCGTTCGCAGAACAAAGAACGCTTGATTGTGCACGAAGAACAGATGAAGACGGTGACCAATCACCTCGTCATCTCGGATGATATGCTGGCACGCATTGGCCCGGCAATCAACTCCGGACGCTCGATGTTCCTGTACGGCCCGCCCGGCAATGGTAAGACGACCGTTGCGGAGCAAGTGGGACGGCTCGTGCTCGGCGATACCATCTGGATTCCCTATGCCTTCGACGTCGACGGGCAGATCGTGCGCGTGTTCGACAACGTCAACCATGAACTCGCGGACGATATGTCGACCAAGCTCGGCACGGGCGTCGTCATGGACCCGCGCTGGGTGCGCATCCGCCGCCCGATGATCATGGTCGGTGGTGAGCTCACGCTCAGCGGCCTCGACCTCGTCTACGACTCGATCAACAAGTACTATGAAGCGCCATTCCAGGTCAAAGCCAACGGCGGCATGTTCCTCATCGACGACTTTGGCCGCCAGCAAGTACGTCCGCGCGATCTGCTCAACCGCTGGATTGTGCCGCTCGAAAAGGGCGTTGACTTCCTGACACTGGCGACCGGGCGCAAGATTGAAATCCCCTTCTTCGTGCTCATCGTGTTTTCCACGAACATCGACCCGCGCGATCTCGTCGACGAAGCCTTCCTGCGCCGTATCCGCCACAAAATCGAGATCACAGACCCGACTTACGAGCAGTTCCGCGATATCTTTAAGCGCGTATGTACCGCGAAGGGCGTCAAGTACGATGAGCAAGCGCTGGCTTATTTGCTCAAGGAATGGTACATCAGCAAGAACCGGGCGCTGCGGGCTGTCCATCCGCGTGACTTGATCAATCAACTGCTGGATATCGCGACGTACCTGAACAAACCGCCCGTGTTGAGCAAGGACATGATCGACCGCTCCGCGGCATCGTATTTCGTCAACCTCGATTGACGCGGACCTATGAACAGGACCTACAACGGAGCGGCAATCCCGCGCTACCAGATCTTCGTGCTGGCCGATGGCAACCCGGTCGTGCAGTGGAGCGAGCACACGGTTCAGGACTTGATGTCCGGGACGTACCGTCCCTACACGCAGCATGACTTCGGCCACTTGATCCATGATTACGAGCTCGAACGTCTGAAGAGCGCGGGCATCATCGAACATTACAACCGGACCTATGTGTGGGTATATGCTCTGCCGGAGAATAATCGCTTCGGAATGCTGCGGACGCAGGAACGCTCGACGAGCCGCGTCCGCTCGTATTACCTGAACACAACACTGCCCGTTGAGCGCTTTGACGACGTGCTCAATCAATTGCAGGCGCTCGGGCTGATCGACCAGTACTGGGCGACGGAACATGAAGGCGTCGTCGCCATCTTCAACAAGGATGAACAGCCGTTCGCTCAGTTGAAAGATGCGGAGGCCGTGCAGCGCATGCTGAGCGGCGCGGCTCCGGACGTCTTCAAAGATACGGCCGTCGCGTTCATCGAGCGCAAGCGCGATGATCTCGCGCTGCGCACGCCGGAAACCGATCACCTCAATCTGGACGACATCATCGCGGCGCAGACCGATACGAGCCTATTTGCGAGCAAGCGCGCCATGGTCATCGTCAAGGATGAGCAGGAATCGCACACAATCTGCCAGCTGCTGACTGGCCTATTGATGGACGTGTGCACGGCGACGACGGGCGGTGATGCGCTGCTCAGCCTCGAAGAGCAGCCATCCGATGTCGTCGTCATGGAACTGCAGCTGCCGGATATGCACGGCTACGAACTGATCGCTAAAGTGCGGGAAATCGGTTCCAGCACGCCCATTCATGTCATTGTGCTGGCCGAAGCGCATGCGACGGAAGCGGATCAAGTCTTCGCGCTGACGATCGCCAAAGTCGATAGCTATCTGGTGAAACCAATCAAACTGCCGCAGCTGCGCCAGAACATCTGGACGGCTTTAAAGAGCTAACCACCCATTGTGTTTTGGGGGCGTGACCAGTAGACTCATTCAGAATCAGCCCGACTGAATATGAGCGTCTTGCCATGTCTCAACTACCCTGGGAAAGCAAAATGCGCCGCACAAATGCGGAAGCAGAATGGATGGCACCAGAAGAAGTCGTGCAGCAGGTCCGTCTGCACTATTTTGAAGCCGTGAATTGGCTGCATGACAGCACGTTTGAAGCGTGGGCGGCGCAGTGGTCCGAGGCTCCGGCTCATCTGAGTGGTTCCTTCCTCAAGCGCCACCAGCAAGCACTCATGAGCAACCGCGATTCCTCTCTGCCGGGGATCGTCGGCGTGCTGCGCTGCGATCATACAATTGAAGTGCGCCACTTTAGCGCGCAGGGCGGCGACTGTCTGATCGTCGATCACCAGACCGGGCGGCGCATGGCGACGTATAACCGGGAAACGCAGCAGCGCCTCAACACGCAGGATCTCGGCGATGGGGCAGTCGTGTACCGCATGCACTACGACAGCCGATCCCGCCGCTGGAAGATCGACCACTTTGTGCAGGAACTCCCCGTGGCGTGGGGCAGTGCGCGGCGGCGCATCCGCGAAACGTCGAATATGCCCACATCGTTTGGACGCGACTATTAAAGCAGTCCGCGTCAGACCACCGCGTCGCAGTACCAGTCAGGCAACCCATTGACCTCCACGATCTTTGTTACGGGCGGGACCGGCTTCTTAGGTCGACATCTCATTCCAACCTTGTGTCGCGCTGGCTATCACGTGCGGGTGCTTGCCCGCCACCCCGAAGCGCACGTTTGGCTCACACGTTATCCGCATGTCAGTGCCGTTCAAGGGGATGTTCTCGATCCGACGAGTCTGGCGCCGGCGCTGGACGGCTGTGACTATGTCATTCACGCGGCGGGGCTGTTTCGGTTTTGGGGCGAACAGGCGCTGTTTGACGCGACCAATGTTGGTGGGACGGAAAATGTCCTCAAGGCCGCGAACGGCGTGCAGCGCTTCGTACATGTCTCGACGGTCGCGCTGATCGGCACGCCGAGTGGGATCGTCGATGAGGAGCACCCGGCACACCCGGCTGACAATTACCAGCGGAGCAAATACAAAGCCGAACAGCTCGCGCTCCGCTACCACGCCGACCACGGTGTGCCGCTGGTCGTGCTGCGCCCCGGCGCCTTCTATGGTCCGCTCGGTTCGTATGCCTTCAACCGCCTGTTTTTCCGTGACCCGATGCGCGGCATCATCATGCAGATCAACGGTGGGAGCTATATCACGTTTCCGGCGTACATCGGCGATGTGGCGCAGGCCATCGTACGCGCTCTGACGGCCGGGCGTCCCGGCGAAATCTACAATGTGTGCGGCGAGACGCTGACGCACCAAGCGGCCTTTGACATCATCACACGTGAGGCCGGGCTGTGGTATCCGCGCCTGAACATCCCGGATTGGTTAGGGGAAGCGTTCGCTCGCTTTCTGTCGGGCATCGCATACGTCACACGGCAGGAGCCGTTCTACCCGATCACCTTGCGTTCTTATGTGTATAATGACTGGCGCGTCACCAGCGCCAAGGCGCAGCGCGAACTTGGTTTCGTGCCGACGCCGTTCCTCGAAGGGGCGCGCCGGACGATTGCTTGGTATCGGGCGGGACAGCCCGATACGATTCCTGAAGTCGAATGTTAGGACGATCATGATCGATCAAGTCAAGATTTTTGTGCAGAGCGGCAACGGTGGCGACGGCGCCATCGCTTTTCGCCGCGAGAAATTCGTCCCACACGGGGGTCCGGCGGGTGGCGATGGCGGCGAGGGGGGCGACATCATCTTCAAGGTCAACCCGAAGATGAACACGCTCGCGCCGTTTGGCAATCGCATCCACTTTCGCGCGCAGCATGGCGAGAAGGGCGGCACGAGCAACAAGGCGGGCAGTGATGGCAAAGATGTCATCGTGGAAGTGCCGCCGGGGACGGTCGTACGCCGGGCCGATAACGAACAGATCCTCGCCGATTTGGTACGCTCCGGCGAAAGTGTGATCATCGCCAAGGGCGGGCGCGGCGGACGTGGTAACTCACGCTTTGCGTCGGCGGCCAACCAGGCGCCGCGTATCGCCGACAAAGGCGAGCCCGGTATCGAAATGTGGGTGATCCTCGAACTGCGTCTGATCGCTGACGTGGGCATCGTGGGCGTGCCAAACGCGGGCAAATCGACGCTGCTGTCGGTCATCAGCAACGCGCGCCCGAAGATCGCCGATTACCCGTTTACGACGCTGGAGCCGAATCTCGGCGTAGTGACGCTCGATATGAGCGACATCGTGGTTGCGGATATCCCCGGTCTGGTTGAAGGGGCGCACATGGGGGTGGGGCTGGGGCACGCCTTCCTGCGGCATGTGACGCGCACGCGCATGCTGGTGCATCTGCTGAACGGCCTCGCCGATGATCCGGTCGCGGACTTCAACCAGATCAACGCCGAATTGGCACTGTACGACGACCGCTTGGCGCAAAAACCGCAGATCGTCGTCGTCAACAAGCTGGATATGCCCGAAGTGCAGGAACGCTGGCCCGAGATCGAAGCGGCGCTCAAGAGCCGCGGCATCGAAAAGCCGATGGCGATTTCCGGTATGACGCGCCAGAACGTGCAGAAGCTGATCGGGCGGCTGTTCGAAGAGTTCGCCAAACTGCCCGAAACCGAGCCGTTCACGGTTGAAGAGATGCCGATTTACGAATTACCCGAAGAGGATGAAGCCGTCTTCACCATCGAGAAACTCGGTGAGGGCGAGTACCGCGTGGTCGGTCAGCGCATTGAACGCGCCGCCGCCCGCACCTACTGGGACTACGAAGAAGCGGTCTACCGCTTCCAGAAAATGCTGGATACGCTCGGCGTGACGGAAGCGCTGCGTAAAGCGGGCGTGCAGGAAGGCGATTCTGTCTTCATCGGCGAGAACGAGCTGGAGTGGTCAGACTAAGCGATGCGTCTGGGAATTCTGGGCGGCAGCTTTGATCCGCCGCACATCGGCCATCTGATTCTGGCCGAATACGCGCTCGACGCCGTGCCGCTCGATCACGTGCTGTTCGTGCCCGCCGCGGATCCACCCCACAAACGCGGTACCCGCGCAGCGGTCGACCATCGACTGGCGATGATCACGGCGGCGATTCAGGATCGACCGGAGTTCAGCGTATCGCGGGTCGACATTGATCGTCCCGGTCCGCATTACACCGTCGACATGCTGCGCCTGCTCAGGGCGCAATTTCCCGAAGCCGAACTGTATTTCATCATGGGCGGAGATTCGCTGCGCGATCTGGTCAAGTGGAGCCGACCACAGGAACTGATCACGCTCTGTACGCTGGTGGTAATGGGGCGACCGGATGCGATCGCTTATCCGGACATGCACGAGGCGGTTCTGCCCGGGTTAGTCGAGCGCGTGATCATGACGGAGTCGCCCATGCTTGGGGTTTCGTCCAGCGAGATCGCCGCGCGACTGGTCGCTGGGCACAGTGTGCGTTATGTTGTGCCCGCGCCCGTCTTATCGTATATCGAAACGAATAGGTTATACCACGATGACTAAATCACGACTCTGGTTGGGCCTGTTGCTGCTGCTCCTTGTCAGCCTTTCCGGCGGTTTGCTGACCGCTGCGCCGAGTGGTCAAACCGCGCCGACTCTTGTGCCGCCGACGCTCGTCCCGACGACTCCGCCGAATTTCATCGATGCGCTGCCGTCGGAATCGGGTGTGGCACGCATTGCCCGGGAGGGCAACGTGCGCGTCGGGATTCTGTATAATGAGCCGCCGTTCGGCGAATTGAACGTGCGCGGCGAACAAACGGGCTTCGATGCTGACCTCGCGCGCAGTATTGCCGACGCATGGGGCGTGACTATCGAATTCGTGCAGGCGACCCGGCAGACAGGGATTGAACTGGTGGCGAATGGCGACATCGATCTGCTGATCGCCGCTCAGCCGCATCTGCGTGAACTCGATAACCGCGTGGAATTCAGCCAATCCTACTATCCCAGTACGCAGGTGCTGCTCGTGCGCAATGGCGATGGCGCGACGGTGCTCGGTCACATGGCGGATCGCAAGATCGGCATCGTGATGGGGACGCGCGGTGAACTTGCGGTCGCGGATTGGGAAATGCGCAGCGACTACACCTTCAGTGTGACGCGCTACCCGACGCTGGACCGGGCGCTCGCGGCACTGATGACGAATGAGATTGACGGCGTGGTCGACAATTATGTGCGCGTTCAGCGGACGATTCGCTTTCAAGCCGAAAACTTTCGCTTTGTCGACGAGCCAGTGCTCTCCGAACCGTACGCGATCGCGCTGCAGCGGCAGGATGTGAATCTGCGTAATCTGGTCAATCGGACGCTGCAATATCTCTACGCTAACGGTCGCTTGAACGAACTGCATCAAGCCTACTTTGAGGGAGCGGTTTACCCCGGCAGCACGTTCGTCACGTGGACGAATATCGGCGACGAAGCGCCGAAGCCCGCCAACTTCGCCGCGGATGTACCATTCCCGCGCCAGTACGTCGTGCCGAATTTGCAGTCGGCGCGCGTGGTGCGCGTCGCCGGCCTGCGCGATCTGCCCGCGGATGCACCCGAAAGCCAGCGGCGCCTGGATGGCGTCAACCGGGCCTTGATCAATGCGATGGCCATGCGCTGGAATGTGACGGTCCAGCCTGTTCCCGGCGACGATCCGGCGCAGTTGGTCGCCGATGGGCAAGCGGATATCGCCATTGGGGTCACGCCCGACTGGAACGCGGCAGATCGTGTGGATTTCAGCAGCTACTATCTGCTGCACGGCCTGCGCATGATGCTGCGCAGCGACGCGCAAATCGGCGGATTGGGTGACCTGCGCGGGCAGATCGTTGGCGTGTTTCAGGATGAATCCGGCGTCAGCCAACTAGTGACGCAGCTCGCCGCCGATCAACGCGCGGTTGTCGATGACTTCTTCATCATTCTGCGCGAACAGGACGCGGCCTATACCATGCTGGTGGACAACAATGCCCGTGTGGTGATCGGCGACAGCCTGAGGCTGATGCCGAACGTCGAAGGGAGCGACGGCGCGCTCCAACTGCTGACGGATGCCGATGGCCGCGCCGTGTGGTACAGCCGCCAATACTTCGGCATGGCCGTGCCGCGCAATGATATCGACTTCCGACTGCTCGTCGAATATACACTGCAGGAAATGGCGCGCGATGGTTCGCTGCTGCCCATTTTGCAGCCCGTGATGTACCCGCAGGATGCGCCGCTCTTCGAGTATTACCCCGGCCCGACGCAGTATCTCGGCTTCAATCTGTCGGGACTGCAAGGGTAACGCCCAACGATGAACTCCACAGAGAACACCGCCGAGGAACCGACTACAATTCCTCGGCGTGTTCGGCTGTCGCGGTGCTGTCGCTGGTCTGCTGCCCCAGGCTGGTGAGAATCACCCCGCCAATGATGGCGAGGCTGCCGATGGCCTGCTGCAAAGTCGGCGTTTCGTTCAACAGGATCAACGCGGCAATCGCACTGCCAATAGGTTCCATCTGCGTGGCGACGGCGACAAAGGTCGCGGACAGATAGCGCAGCGCGTAGTTGAACGACGAGTGGCCGATTAACTGCGGCATGATGGCGAGTAGGAGAATCCAGAAGTAGCCTTGCGCGCTGTATCCCGTGATCGCCGTGCCCGTCGCCGCCACGAGCAGCAGGAGGAACACGGAGGCGAAACCGTACACCAGCCAGATGTACGGAATGAGCGACAGCTTGGCGCGCAGCTTGCGCCCGATCACCAGATAGATCGCGAAGGCAACTGCGCCCGCCAGCGCCAGCAGTCCGCCCATCAACGCTTCACCCGTCAAGGGGGCAGCGGAGTCGCCGCCGACGCCGATCACCAGCCCGCCGATGAAGGCGACGACCAGGCCGACGATCACCAACAGCGCCAGCCGCGCGCGCAGGAAGATCACTTCGAGAATGGCCACCCACAGCGGCCCGGTGCATACAAACGCCACGCTGATCAGCACGCTGGTCATGCCGAGCGAGGCGATCCACGTTGCGAAATGCACGGCGAGGATGAAACCGGAGGCGACGGCGAGCAGCAGGTCGCGGCGCGAGAGCTGGCGCAGGGCAGGCCAGTGGCCGCGCAGGGCGAAGGGCGTCAAGATCAACGCGGAGAGCGTGAGACGACCCGCGGCAATCGCGTTGGCGGGGATCCCCTCCGTCATGGCAAAGCGGATGAAAATCGCCGCCATCGACACCGCGGCAATGCCCGCGAGCATGACAAAATAGACCTGTGACGGCACAGTTTTTCGGTTGGTCATAGAGCGCCTTTCGATGCAGTCGGCAATCTTAACATTCGATGAATGCCCTGTACAAAAGACCAGTTTGTCGTGAAAACCGAAACTACCCGTGATACACTAAAATGAGTTTTATCGCGACCAATATTAAGGAGTACGCACACATGGCCTTCGAATTACCCGCGCTGCCTTACGAGAAGTCGGCTCTTGAACCGCATATCGATGCGATGACGATGGAAATCCATCACGGCAAGCACCACGCCGCCTATGTGAACAACCTGAATAAGGCGCTGGAAAGCGCGCCCGAACTCGCGGGCAAGTCGCTGGAAGAACTGATCAGCAACCTGAGCGCCGTGCCGGAAAGCATTCGCGGCGCGGTCCGCAATAACGGCGGCGGTCACGCCAATCACACGCTGTTCTGGCAGATCCTCAGCCCGAATGGCGGCGGCGCGCCCTCCGGCGATCTGGCGAACGCCATCAACGCGGCCTTTGGCTCGTTCGACAACTTCAAGGCGCAGTTCAAGACCGCCGCGACCGGCCGTTTCGGTTCGGGTTGGGCGTGGCTGGTTGTGGCGTCGGATGGCTCAGTGAGCATCACCTCGACCCCGAATCAGGACACCCCGGTCATGGACGGCCAGACGCCGATCCTCGGCCTCGACGTGTGGGAACACGCGTACTACCTGAAGTATCAGAATCGCCGTCCCGACTATGTCGATGCGTTCTGGAATGTGGTCAACTGGGCGGAAGTCGCGCGTCGTTACGCTGCCCGCTAACCCCGGCTAGGTGACATTCGTCACCCGCCGGACTTGCGTCCCGACAATACACTAATTTCTGCGAAGGCGTTACAATGCGTAACGCCTTTGTTATTGAAAATTCTAGGAGCGAACAGCGTGACTGATTATCGCATTGAGAAGGACTCGCTCGGCGAGGTGCAGGTGCCCGCGGGCGCATACTACGGCGCGCAGACGCAGCGCGCGGTGCTGAATTTCCCGGTGAGTGGTTTGAAACCATATCCGGCGTTCGTGTGGTCGATGGCGCTCATCAAGCGGGCGGCGGCGGAGGTACACCTCGACCTCGGCCTGCTCGACGAGAAGATGGCGCGCGCGATCATGCAGGCGGGCGACGAAGTGCTCGAAGGCAAGTGGCAGGCGCAGTTCGTGGTCGATCCGTTCCAGGCCGGGGCGGGTACGAGCCACAACATGAATATCAACGAAGTGATCGCCAATCGCGCCAACGAAATCCTCGGCTACCAGCTGGAAGACCCCAGCAAGCCGGTCAACCCGAATGATCATGTCAACATGGCGCAGAGCACCAACGATACGATCCCGACCGCGATCCGGTTGGGCGCGCTGTGGCGCTTCGACGAACTGATGCAGGCGCTGGGCGCGCTCGCGGAAGCGTTCGAGATGAAGGCCGCTGAATGGGATGACATCGTCAAGAGCGGTCGTACCCACCTGCAGGACGCCGTCCCCGTGCGGCTTGGTCAGGAAGTCGGCGCATGGGCGAAAGCGGTGCGCCGCAGCATGGAAAAACTTGCGCTGGCGGCGGAAGGGCTGCGGCGACTGGGCATCGGCGGCACCGCGACGGGCTCCGCGCTCAACGCGCACCCCGAATACCACAAGCGGATGGTTGCCAAGTTGAGCCAACTGAGTGGGTTGAAGCTGTACGAATCGGACAATCTGTTTGAATCGATGCAGTCGATGGGTGACGCGACGTTCTTCTCGTCGGCACTGCGTACGACCGCTCAGGATCTGAGTCGCATCGCCAACGACATCCGTCTCCTGTCGAGCGGCCCGACGACCGGCCTCGCCGAACTGACGTGCCCGCCCGTGCAGCCCGGCTCGTCGATCATGCCGGGGAAGGTCAACCCCGTGCTGGCCGAAATGCTGAATCAGGCGATGTTCCACATCATGGGCAACGACTTGACCGTGCTGCTGGCGGCGCAGGCCGGGCAGCTTGAACTCAACGTGATGATGCCGATCATTGCGCACAACCTGTTTGAAAGCGAACTGGTCATGATCGGCGCGGTGAATGCCTTCACGACCAAGCTGGTTGTCGGCTTGGTGGCGAACAGCGACCGCGCGACCGCGTGGCTGGCGAAGAACCCCATCCTCGTGACCGCGCTTAACCCGATCATTGGCTACAAGAAGGGCGCTGAAGTCGCCAAGAAGTCGCTGGCGGAGAACAAGAGCATCCGCGACATCGTGGTCGAGCTCGGCTACATGACCGCCGAAGCGGCGGACGCGGCGCTCGACGCGCGCAAGATGACCGAAGGTGGCATCCAGGGCGTGTCGGCAGGCGGTTGATTCAAAATTGTTACAATTGAGGGACAAGGGCAACCTCGTCCCTCAATAACGCGATTCCTCATTTGAGCCACGCTTGATCTACGGTATACTGATGGCGCAGGCAAAAAACAGTGCGCTCTGTCCCGTAATAAGGCGTTCATTGCAATCGTGGCGACCCGAAAATTAGGCAAATACGAGATAATTGAGCGGCTCGGTCGTGGCGGCATGGCAGAAGTCTACCGCGCGTATCATGCTAGCCTTGACCGCTTCGTCGCGATCAAGGTCCTGCATGCGTTCCTCGCTGACGATCCCGAATTCAAGGAACGCTTTGAAAAAGAAGCCAAGCACATTGCACGCCTGAAACACGCGAACATCGTTCAGGTGTACGACTTCGAGAACGACCCCGATAACGAAAGCTACTATATGGTGATGGAACTCATTCAGGGGCCGACCCTGAAGGAAGTCCTCACCGACCTGCAGACGCGCCACGAGCTGATGCCCCTCAAAGAGGCGCTGCGCGTCGTGCGTGAAGCCGCGAGCGCACTGGCCTATGCGCACAGCCAGAATATGATTCACCGCGATGTGAAACCAGCTAACCTCATGCTGGATTCGGACAGCCGCATTGTGCTGACGGACTTTGGCATTGCCAAAATCGTCACGGGCATCCAGTTTACAGCGAGCGGCGGCATGGTCGGCACGCCCGCCTACATGGCTCCGGAGCAGGGGCTCGGTGAAGCGGGTGACGAGCGGTCAGATCTCTACTCGCTCGGCGTGATCATGTACCAACTGGTTACCGGGAATCTGCCATTTGAAGGCGATACGCCCATCGCCGTCATCCTGCGGCATGTCAATGATCCAGTGCCGTCGGCGCGTGTCAGTAATCCGTCGCTGCCAGAATCGGTCGACAAGATCATTCAGCGGCTGCTGGCCAAAGACCCGGACGAGCGCTACCAGTCTGCCACCGACCTGATCGCCGATCTCGAAAAGGTCGAGCGCGGGCAAGTCGTCAGCTTTGATCAGGTGGTGAAAGTCGACCGTCCGCACCGACCCGTCCCGGCGGAATATGACACGCTCGATTTGTCGCCGCGGGATCGTTCCACTATGCGGCGGTCGTCGATTGACCTGTCGCGTCCCAATGATATGGTGGTGGCACCCGAACCCCGGGAGCGTCAGCGCCGTCCGTCGTGGCCGCTGTGGCTGCTGCTGGTCGCAGTGATCGGCATTGGCGGCGGGGCGTTTGCGCTCGTTCCTCGCGATGATGGCCGTTCCTGGTTGGCCGCGCTGATCGCGACTTCGACGCCGAGTTCGACGCCCACGGCGACGTCCACGCCGACCGAGACGCTGCCGCCCACGGCGACGTTCACCCCGTCACTGACGCCGACCGAAACCCCGACAAGCACCTTCACGGCCACGCTGACGCCGACCGAGACGTTCACGCCGTCGAATACCCCGACCTTCACCTATACGCCCACGCCGACGCCGACGAGCAGCCTCACGCCGTCGAATACGCCGACGAGCACGTATACGCCGTCGAATACGCCGACGAGCACGTATACGCCGTCGAATACGCCAACCAGCACGTTCACTGCCTCGTTCACGCCGACGCCGACGCCGTCGAATACGCCGAGCATCACGCCGACGCCGACCATCGACCTGACGATGACGCTCATCATGGCGACCCAGTTCTACGAGTTCCAGACGGCGACCATTGCCGCGTGTGATTTCGACTACGCGATCAGCGATCAGCAGCCGCCCGACAACGACTTCTTCCGCGCAGATCAACCCTATGTGCGGCAAATTACGTTCGTGAACACGGGGACATGCCCGTGGGAGCGCAACACATCACTGACATATGTAAGTGGGGAAGATTTCAACCTCGTGGATCGCATCTTTGTGCGGGAGCGCGTCAATGTCGGGGAAGATGTTACGCTGACGTTCTCCGGACGTACGCCGCGCACGGGCGCGACCTACAGCGGCGTCTTTGAACTCCGCACACCGGGGCAAATTCTCATTGGCCAGCCGCTGACGATCACCGTACAGGTCTTCGAAGGCCAGTAGCGCGCGAACTGCTGATAGTAAAGACCGCCGTCGAGCGCTCAACGGCGGTCTTTTTGTTGGTTGGGCAGGGCGTTACACGGGATCTTCTGTGGTGACGCGGTACATGGGGATCGCAATCTCCACAAATTCCGACCAGCCTTCACCGCCGATCAGTTGGCGCTGTTCCTCAGTCAATTCCAACCGAATGTCGTCTTTGCCCGTGTGCAGGTCGATGGTCAGGAGGTCGCTGCCATCTTCGCGCACTTCCTCGAAGCATTGGCGCTCGTAACCCAGCGGATTCTTCAGAAACTTGCCTAAGCAGCGTTCACAGATCGGCAGTTGATGGTCACACACGTTGCGGTTGATTTTGACGTACATGGTGCAGTCTCCTAAGGTGCATTTATTGGCAGCATAGATCCGGTCGGAGCGGCGACCCTAGTGACGTTCATCATGCGGTTTCCGTGAAACGTCCATAAACAGTATAATCGCGCCGTTGCTGGTCTTTTTCAGGAAAACTGGAGAAATTTCGTCATGGATCGCGATCAGGCATGGGGGATCGTGTGCGAATTCGTCAAGTCGGACAGCCTACGCAAGCATATGCTGTCAGTCGAGTTCGCGATGCGAGGATATGCGCAGCATTACGGTGAGAACGCGGACTCATGGGGATTAGTCGGCTTGCTGCACGACTTCGACTGGGAGATTCACCCGACGCTGGAACAGCATCCGATGGACGGCGCGCCGATTCTCCGTGAACGTGGGCTGGCGGAGGCTGATGTGCAGACGATTCTCAGCCACGGCCCGCTGGCAGAACGCGTCACCCTGCGTGACAAGACGCTGCACGCCGTCGATGAGCTGACCGGGCTTGATCACGGCGGTCACGTTGGTGCGCCCGAGCAAGAATATCAGTGACGTAGAACCGAAATCGATCAAGAAAAAGTGGAAAGACAAAACTTTCGCCGCGGGCGTGAATCGCGAGGAAATCGAACAGGCGACTGCCGAATTGGGTGTTGACCTATGGGAGTTTCATGTGCCGTTGGTGCTCAAAGCGATGCGGGACCATGCCGCCGACCTCGGCTTAGATGGTAGTAAGTTTTCAGGGGATTTACAGGAAAAAAACAGGCGATCCACCCGGATCGCCTGTTGATTGGTTACGACTGAACGTGGATTGGGGTGCCGATATCCACGAAGTTGTAGAACCATTCGGCTTCGGGCGTCGGTAGGTTGACGCATCCGTGACTCATCGGTTGGCCGAAGTTGTTGTGCCAGTAGGTGCCATGCAGGGCGTAGCCCGCGTAGAAGTAGGCAACATAGGGCACGTCGGGCAGGTAATAGCCGGGGCCAGTCATCGTTTGCGCGGAGTATTTGCGCTGAATAGTGAAGTCACCCCGAACCGTGGGCGTGTTGGGCAGCCCGGTCGATACGATGACGTTGCGCACGAGCACCCCGTTTTCGTAGGCGTAAGCGCGCTGTTCGCTCAGGTCAACAATCACTTCGCGACCGACCCCATGAATGGGGGCAGGGGCAGCAGCGGCGCCTTCGACGGCGGCGGCCCCGGCGAGGACGTTCGGGATGATGAGTTCCTGCCCCGCGACAATTTGGTCGGCGTTGAGGATGTTATTCGCCTGCGCAATCGCCAGCCAGCTCACACCGTACTGCGTGCCAATTGAGGCGAGACTCTCACCACTTGCCACGGTGTGGCGAATGCTGTTCGGGTTGATGAGATCGCTGTCGAGCGTGAGCGATTCGGTGTCGTCGGCAGGCGCGTCTTCGCTCGGCACGCCGGAGATCAACAGCCGCTGACCCGCGTAGATCATGTTCGGATTGCTGATGTCATTGAGGCGCGCTAACGCTTCTGCGCTAATGCCGTACTGCCGCGCAATGGCCGCGAGATTTTCGCCGCGCGCGATCGTGTGGTATTCTGCGGGTTGTGCGGGTTCTTCGACCGCGGTGATTGGTTCGGAAACGGCAGGCGCCGCCTCGGCGACGGCTTCATCTCCGGGGATGAGCAGTTGCTGCCCAGCGAAGATTTGCCAGGTATTCGTAATGCCATTGGCCTGCGCAAGTTCCGTCATCGGCACGCGATACTGGAGCGAGATGCGGAACAAGTTTTCGCCGGGCTGGACAATATGAACATTGTCGTCCTGCCCGACCACCGGCGCAACGGCCAGCATCAGGATCAAGGCAAGGATTACGAGCAATGGGAGTACTGAACGAGACATCGAGGCCAAAACTCCTATAGTCGTTGTGGGTGGATGTAGGCATTGTAGCATATTTCCATACGATTGCTGTGAATACTGTTCGCGGCTACAATTCCTGATTGTAAACCAAGGTACATAGTCGATGCTTTTACGTGCATATCGCTTCACAGACAAATCAGGTGTAGTACTGCTCAAGCTGAGCATTGCGCTCATTGATGCGCTGCTTGAAGGCTTGCTGCTGATTCGCCGCGCGGTGGCGGGCGTGGTGTTGTTCATCGCGCGCACCGTATGGCGCATTCTGCGTCCGTTTGCGGGCTTGCTGGTGGCGGTGTTGATGATCTTCGTCAACCTCCTGCGGCGCGGCGGCGCCCAGACGGCCCAGGCGGGCGGCGGCGCGATGGCGCGCCGCGCGGCGCGGGCGCAAATCAAGGCGACTATTACGGAAGATCCGCTCAAAGCGCAGAACCGGACATTGAGCGCGGTCACGGTCGTGCTGCTGTTGATTCTGTTCGGGGTGGTGCTGTGGGCGACCAATCCCGCGCGCACCGCGACGACGACTTCGGGCGGTGCCCCCCTCGATCTCGCGGCAGCAGCGTTACCGACGGCGACACAGTCGATTATTTTGCAGAATACCCCGGTGCCCACCGCCACGCCGCAGCCCGCATTCCTCGGCGTGCGCGGCTCCATGGCGTACGTGGCCCGGGAGCGTGGTCAATCTGACCTCTGGGGCGTTCCCATTGGCAGTCGTGACCCGATCCGCTTGACCAACGACCCGGCAGACGAACGCCATCCCGCGTGGTCGCCCGACGGTCGGCGCTTGGCCTATGCGTCACACAAAGACGGCAACTGGGAAATCTACGTGCTGAACATCGGCGAGGAAGAACCCACGCGCTTGACCTACGATCTCTCGTTTCAGGCCGCGCCGCAGTGGAGTCCCGATGGCGAATGGCTGGTTTACGAGAGCTATCAAGGCAATAACCTCGACGTGTACGTGATGAACATTCAGGGCGTGTTGAATGGCTCGGAATCGCCCATTCGTCTGCCCGGCAACTCCGACGCGCCGGATTTCTCGCCCGTGTGGTCGCCGCAAAGCGATGATGGCCGCCACATTGTTTTTGTCTCATGGCGCGACGGCAATCAGGACATTTACTCGTTCTCGCTCGATGATCAGAGCGTCGTCAACCTGACGCAGACGCCCACCCGGCAGGAAGATCACCCGGCGTGGAGTCCCGATGGCGACCGGATCGCCTACAGCGCGTTCGATGTGGGCTTGGAGAAGGTCTTCGTCACGAGCGCGGATGGCTCGGGTGGCGCTCAGGTGATCGCACCGGGACGTGCGCCCGCGTGGTCGCCGGATGGCAGCAGCCTGGTCGCGGCGGTCGATTCGATTGACGGGACGCAGTTGGTGGTGACGCCGTTTGCCGGGTCGGGCGTGAGCACGGCGATTATTCCGGCGCAGGCGGGCGCGACCTCGCTCTCGTGGACGTTGACTGCGCTGCCGCAGACGCTGGTCAATGCGGGCGGTCTGCCGCTCGCCGTGACTGAGCCGCTCTACATTGAACAGGAAGAACGCTTGAACGCGGATCCGCCGTACCGCCTGAACACGATTGGCGGCGTGTCGGTCGAAACCGCCGTGTTGAGCGACCGGGTCAACGACTCCTTCATCGCACTGCGCGAACAGGTCGCCGAATCGACCGGCGTTGATTTCCTCGGGCGGCTGGATGATGCCTTCTGGGAGATTACCCGCCCGCCGCAGCCGGGCGAGCCACGCCCGAACTGGCTGCAAACCGGGCGCGCCTTTGGGATTACCCGCAATGGGATTGTGGGCTTCCCGCCGCCCATTGAAGTTGTGCGCGAGGATGTCGGCGTGAACACCTACTGGCGCGTGTATGTACGCGTCTCCGATGACGCGCAGTCCGGTCAGTTGGGCGAACCACTGCGCCATATGCCGTGGGATTTCGCCAGCCGCACCCAGGGCGATGTTGAAGCGTATGATCAAGGCGGCCGCTTGAAGTCGGTGATGCCCGAAGGCTACTACATCGATCTGACCGAACTCGCCGTCGATTATGGCTGGAACCGGATGGCTGCTGGCGACGATTGGCGCGCCAACGCCTCGACGATCAACTATTGGTTGTTCAACCAGGCGGACGGCTTGAGCCTGTACGAGGCGCTGCGCGAAATCTACGCGGAGTCACAGTTGGGCGGCTTTGTGCCGACCGCCACGTCCGCTCCAGTCGTGCCGACGCAGGAAGGGTAGGCGATGCAGCGCAGTGGTGTGACGGCCTTCGTCCTCGTCTTGCTCGTGGTGGGCGGCTTCATCTTTCTGCTGTGGTCGAATGCGCAGCCCGCACCCGAGCTGCGCGTCATCGTGCCGACGCAGAGCGCGCCGACCGAAGCCGTGAACGCGTGGGAACAAATCCTCGAAGCAGGATTTGGCGAGGACAGTACGCCGCTGCCCACCGTGGCAATCCCGACAGGCGAATTTGTCCCGCCGACCGTCGCGCCCGTCAGCTTAGGGAGCACGCCGATCACCGCCAGTGAACTCGGCGGTCAGGCGGCGGAGCAGTTCAGCGTGCCTGCCACGCCGACGCGCCCTGTGTTGACTCCCCAGCTGGTCGCCACAGAAATCCCGCTCACCTCGATTGCGGTGACGCGCGCGGCGGTCCAATGGCAGCCGCCACCGCTGATTCCGCCGCTCTCGCGTGATCCGTTGGGGCGCGACCATTACTACTTCCTGCGCCCGGTCGATTCGAATGCGACGAATCGCGGCCTCTTCTACTATCCCTATGGGTCGGATGGTCCGGAAAATGCGTGGCGCATCCATACAGGCATCGATATGCCGAACGATATCGGGCAGACGGTACGCGCTGCCGGATCGGGCATGATCGCGTGGGCCGGGCCGGGGTTCCAGAGCACCTCATCCTACGGCAATGTCGTCTTGATCGAGCATGATTTCGGCTACGATGGTCAGCCGCTTTATACACTTTACGCGCACCTCTCCGCGGTTCTGGTTTTCAGCGGCCAGCGGGTGAACGCGGGCGACGCGATTGGTTTGGTCGGTAATTCAGGGCGCGTGACCGGGCCGCACGTGCACTTTGAAGTGCGCTACGGCGAAAACATCTACGGCGCATCGGTCAATCCGGTGCTGTGGATGGTTCCGTATGTCGGCACGGGCGTCATCGCCGGGCGGCTGACGGATCGCAGCGGCAACCTGCTCGATGACGTCGACATTACTGTTCGCTCGTATGCGACCGGGCTGACGATAGATACCACGGCGACGTATATCTACGAAGGTACGAGCATCGACGTGAATGCCGACCCCATCTGGGATGAGAATTTCGTGGTAGGGGATGTGCCCGTTGGGCGGGTGGAAGTCATCGCCAATGTCGAAGGCGAACGCATCTCACAGATCGTCAACGTGGTGGAAGGGACGACCAATTTCGTCGATCTTACCCCGCGCGAACCTGACGCTCAGCCGACGAACGTAGCGGAAGCGTCAGGTTGAACGTAGCATATGCCTAAGCAATCAGCTAAACTAACCTCGCTAACCATTCGCGAAGGAGGAATACTCCATGCTGAGTAAAATTGCGCGTCTGCTCCCGTTGATTGCGCTGCTGCTGGTGACACTGCCAGCGTTGGCGCAGGAAGGCGGGCGCGTATTGGCGCCGGGGACGCCCGTAACGGGCATCCTGAATGAAAACGCAATCGTGCAAGTGTATACGCTGGAAGGGCAGGCGAATCAGGTTCTGTCCGTACTGGCGTCGAATGAAATAGGTGTACCGCTCGCGCTCATTCTGACGGACGCATCGGGGAATGCGCTGGCGCAGGTGGTCGACACCGAAGTGACCGGGACGAGCACGTTGTCAGGCATCACGCTGCCGGAAGATGGCCTGTACTATGTCACCGTCTTCAAGGCGGGCGGCGTACAGTCGGTGAGCGAAGTTACGTTCACGCTGGCGCTCACGCTGGAAGCCGCGGGGACGCAGCCAGCAGCGACGGCTGAACCGACCGCCGAGGCCGTGACGCCGGAAGCGACAGGTGAGCAGCCCGCCACCGCCGAGGCGACGCTCGATTTTGGGCAGGTTGTGACGACGAGCGGTATGCAGATCAGTCTGACGTGGAATTCGACCGATGATCTCGATCTCGAAGTCCGTGATCCGGTCGGTGGTTCGCTGTACTGGGAGACGCCCACGGTCGCCAGCGGCGGCGCGTTGAGCGCCAACATCAATCAGGGCTGCGAAGTCACGACCGCGCAGTCGCCGACCGAAAGCGCGACCTGGTCGCCGGGCGGTGTGCCGACGGGCAGCTACGAAGTGATCGTCTACTTCCAAGAATCGTGCGCGGGCAATAATCCGGTCACGTTCACGGTGACGCCGACGATTGACGGTGTGGCGCTCACGCCCATTGAAGCGACGCTCCTCCCGACGCAAACGTTCGTGGGCAGCTTCCGCATCGCGGGTGATGGCAGTGGTACGATCAACCCGCTGCGCGGTGTCGTCTCGGACGATCTGCCGGCCTCAGCCGCGGAGATTATCGCAGGCGCGCAGCCGATTGAACTCGGCGCGTTCGTCAACGGACAGATTACAACGAGCCAGCCGTACCAAGCGTATCGCTTCAGCGCGGCGGCTAACGATCTCGTCACGATTTCGATGAATGCGGACACGGGCAGCCTTGATCCGTTCCTGTTCCTGCTCGATGCAGCGGGAAACATCATTGGCACCAATGATGACCTCGGCGTCGGCGCGACCGACTCGCTGATCAGCAACGCGCTGCTACCCGCCGCTGGTGATTACACGATTGTCGCCTCGCGCTATGCGAAGGCCCTCGGCGGGACGGAAGGCGCATACACGTTGTCGCTCAACACGCAGGCGACCGACCTGCCGGAGGCGTTCCTGAACCTGCCGCGCGGGCTGCTGGAAGTGCGCTTGCTGTGGAATAGCAACGCCGACCTGCAGCTCCTCGTCCGTGACTCGTCGGGGAACGCGGTGTTCGATGATTCGCCGACCATTCGCAGCGGCGGAACGCTGGCCGCAGCGGGCAATGTCAACTGCACTGTCCCGACGGGAACGCCGTTCTCCTACATCTACTGGCCGACCAATACCCCGCCGCGTCCCGGTTCGTACGAGGTGGAAGTCTGGTTCCAGAATGAATGCAATGACCCGGCTCCGGTCTCGTTCAACCTATACGTGACCTACAATGGTCGCGAAATCTTCAGCGATACCGCGCAGCCGCTGGTCGGTGACCGCTACCTGACGAGCTTCACCATTCAGGCGGATGGCACGGCACTCCCGAGCGAAGGCGGCATCATCACGGGCATCGACTCGCTGAACTACCAGTCCGAACTGGAGAATGCGCTCCCGATCAGCGCGACCGAACCGCGCAACGGCAGCATCACGTTCGATAACAAGTTCGATCTGTATGTGTTCTCGGCGGATGCAGGGTCGCAGGTCTCGATCAGCATGAACAATACGTCCGGCACGCTCGATCCGACGCTGTATTTGATCGGCCCGAGCGGCATCCTTGTCGCAGAAAATGACGACGCGGTGGCTGGCGAGAATACAAATTCGCTAATCGCTGATCTCACCTTGCCAGAGAGCGGACAATATATTATCATAGCCACTCACTTCGGTGCGCTGTACGGTGGCACGACGGGAACGTATACGCTCACCCTTACGCAGTAGCCAAGCACGAACAAACTCTACCGGGGCAGCACAAGGCTGCTCCGGTCAATATTCTGCCGTTTTCAGGCTTCGTGATGAAAGTGTCTTGCCAATGAAACTTCGCTTCATTTTGCCGGGGCTGTTGGCTCTGGTATTGTTGTTTGCCGCCTGTGCGCCACCCCCTGAACTTCGTGATCCGAATATGCTGCAAGATACGAGTTTGGTTTCGGGAGAACCGTGCGAAGCTCCATGCTGGCGCGGCATCACCCCCGGTGAGACGACGTGGAGCGATGCGCTCACCATTCTGGAAGACGACACCACCATCGAGAATTTGAATACGCAGACGGACGATAACAGCAATGCTGCGCTCGCCGAATGGAATCAAAAGGGTGGTTCGGCCTGCTGCCAGATGTTCAGCGACGATGGCGAAACGGTTTCGGTGCTGCTGCTCCGCGTCGCGCCGACCATGACCCTCGGTGACGTCATTGAACGTTACGGTGAACCGACCTACGTGGTCGGCAGTCCGTTCACCGACGATCAAGCGGCGCTCAATATCATCTACCCAGACCGGGACATGGTAATCTATGTCTTCTCGGCAGGCGCGACCGGCGCGATCAGCGAGACCAGTGAAGTGTTTGCGACTTTGTATGTGGTGCCGTCGCAAATGGAACTGCTGATCAACACGACGTCGCTGCATGCGTGGGAAGGGTATGGCTCGTTTGAGCAGTACAGCGAGACCAACGAAGACTTTGAAGTTACACCGGCGATTACATTAACACCGACGGCTACCGGCGGGTGATGTTAAACACAAACAACGTGAGTTCTAGGGGAGCGATATGACGCAAGAAACTACGGTAAACAAACCCAGTTCGATTGAAGAACTGCGTACTAGCATGGAACTGAAGGGGACGATCAAGCGCATTGAGCTGTACGGCGCATTCGTCGATATCGGTATCGGGGTCGACGGCCTGCTGCACATTTCGCAGCTTGGCAAGCCGAATGTCCGCAACGTTGAAGATGTAGTGAAAACGGGGGAAGAAGTTCCCGTCTACGTCCTCAAGGTGGATCTCGAAAATCGCCGCATTGCGCTGTCGCTCGTCAAGCCTCCGATGATGTCGTGGGATGATGTGCGCGAAGGCACGGTGGTGATGGGCAAGGTCGTGCGTTTGGAGAAGTTCGGTGTGTTCGTGGAAATCGGCGCGGAACGCCCGGGCATGATCCATGTCTCCGAACTGGCCAGCGGCTACGTCAATTCGCCCTCGGATGTCGTCAAGGTGGGCGATGATGTGCGCGCGCAGATCATCAAGGTCAACAAGAAGAAGAAGCGCATTGACCTGAGCCTGAAGGCGCTGGAAATGCCGCCGGAACCGTCGGCGAAGTCTGTGGCTATTCCGGACGAAGAAGAAGAATACGTGCCGACTGCGATGGAAGTGGCATTACGCCGGGCGATGGAAGCTAACGGGCAAACCATGCCCGAACGCGAAGGTCGCGGTGGCAAGAAGGGCAAGCGCGGAGACCAGAAGCGCAAGCGCGAACGCGAGATGGAAGACATTTTCGAGCGGACGCTGCGCGGGAGCCGACGTTAGTCACTAGGGGCGAAAGTTATTCTTCATTACTTTCGCCTCTTTTCTTAAATTCCCCCTCTTAGCTGTAGTCCAAAATTACTGACTAATGGTATACTCTCCTAAAGAGGAGTTGCCGTACGTGCACGGCGGTTCCGACTTTTATTTTTCGTTTAGCACCCTTGGAGGAATTTTATGAGAAAGACCCTTCTGGTAACGCTGCTGCTCGTGGGCATGGCCATCCTGATGGTTGCGCCGACGTTCGCAGCGGACACCGCCGCTCCCGCTGAATCGACGCTCAATCAGGCTTGTGTTGGCTCGCTTGCCCCCCGTCTGCTGATCGGTGATACCGGTCGCGTGGCTCGGCAGTTCAGCAGCCTGCGTGAAGCTCCTGGTGGTCCCGCGTTCCGCGTTATGCCGGCCGGTTCGGTCTTCACCGTCGTCGATGGTCCTCAATGCGTGAATAACCTGATCTACTTCCGCGTGGACTATGGCAACGGCATTGTTGGTTGGGCGAACGAGAGCCAGGTTACCAGCCAGTATGGTGCTAATCTGTATTGGTTGGAACCGTACACCGTGGTTCCGACGAACACGCCTGTCCCGGTTGATCCGTGCGGCGCGTCGCTCGCTCCGCAGCTCGTTATCGGTCAGCAGGGCGAAATTGCTCAGCGCTTCAGCACGCTGCGCGCCACCCCCGGCGGCGCGGGCTTCCGCGTTGTCTATGCTCCGGCGACGTTCACCGTGCTCGATGGGCCGACCTGCGTTAACGGGCTGGTCTACTTCCAGATCGATTACGGCAATGGTCTGGTCGGTTGGGCGACGGAAAGCCAGAAGAGCAGCATCTACGGGGCGAATCAGTACTGGCTCGCGCCGGTGGTTCCTCAGTAAGTAAGCCGCAGCTTCAGGACGCAAAAGGGATGAGTTCAGCGCACGCTGACTCATCCCTTTTATTCTAGCGGGCGAAGAACTGCCGATACGTGCGAATGCCTTGCACGATCAGCAGAATGGTCATCAGCACATGCGCCCCGATGCACCACGGGCAGATCGCGCCGACAAAGACAATCGAGGTGTAGGTGAGGTAGCTGTGGAAGAGGAAGCCGAATACGGCGATGCCGAGCAGCAGTACGGCGCCATATTCGCGCAGGAAGCCGATGCGATTTTCGAGCAGCATGAGCACGGCGATCACCACCCAGGTCAAAAAGCCGAGGTAAGCGACGGGAATGCCTGTCCCACGCGGAAAATAGGCGTAAATGCTGCTGCTGACCGAGTCGCAGCTGATGTTCGCACCTTCTAGGCAGGCGACCTGAGTATTTGTGGCTTTGGTGTAAGCCAAATACCCGGTCACAAACAGCGCAATTGCGAGTACGACGAGGCTGATGATGCGTAAAGTGCGGCTGTTTTTCCCCTGAGATGCGGTCATTTCGACGGTAGCCATGAATTCCTCTCTAGTGAATATCGCGAAGCAGGCGCACGGCAAATGGCTCGCCGGCGCGGGCTAAAGTAACTCCCTCTGGGATGATGATGATGCCATCGGCTTTCACCATCGATGTGAGCGCGCCGGAACTTTGTGTTCCGGTCATGGTCGCGACCCACTTGGCGCCGTCACGGCGCAGTTTGACGCGCAGATAGCTGCGGCGGCCGTCAGATGGCGTGTCTTCCTCGAGCACGGCAGTGATGGTCGGGACGGCGTCGGGCTGTTCGGTGAGGCGGAGCAGGGCGGGGCGCACAAACACGTCAAAGGTGACCATCGCTGAGACCGGATTGCCGGGCAGACCGAAGAACGGCACGCCGCCAACGTGTCCAAAGGCGAGCGGTTTGCCCGGGCGCAAGTTCACGCGCCAGAAATTGATCGCCCCGAGTTCTTCAACGACCGCGCGCACCACATCAAAGGCGCCGACGGAGACACCCGCCGAACTCAAAATGATGTCGGGCTGCAAGGCGAGGGCTGCCTGAAAGCGCGCGCGCGCATCGGCGAGCGTGTCGCGAATGATGGGTAAGCGGATCGGCAGACCGCCATAGGTCTTGACCAGCCCGTAGAGCGTGTAGCCATTGGCATCACGGATTTTACCGGGCGCGAGTGGCTGTTCCACGTCGAGCAGCTCATCACCTGTGCTCAAGATCACGACACGGGGTTGGCGAATGACCGGGACGCGCTGGGAGCCGAGCGCCGCCAGCAGGCCGAGTTCTTGCGGGCGAATGGGCGTGAGCGCGGGCAGCACCGTGTCGCCTGTGAAAAAGTCTTCGCCGCGTGGGCGCACGTAGGCGCCGGGATTGACAGTCTGGTAGATGCTTACATAAGCGGAGGGCGGGTGATTCTCCCCGGAACGCCAGTTCTGGTCGGTTTGCTCCACGGGGACGACCGCGTTCGCGCCTTCGGGCAGCGGCGCACCCGTCATGATGCGCGCAGCCTCACCCGCCAGCAGGGCGCGGGTGGGCATGGTGCCTGCGGGGATGTCCGCGACGACGCGCAGACGCGCGGGTTGCTGCTGTTCCGCGCCTTGCGTATCCTGCGCGATCACGGCGAAGCCATCCATGCTGGAATTGGCGAATGGCGGCGCATCGAACGATGCCCGCACATCGGCACCGAGTACGCGACCCAAACTCTCGACTAATTCAACATGTTCGACGGGCAGGGGGCGGAACGATTCTAGGATGCGGGTAACAGCAGATTCGACAGATAGAAGTTCGGGCAAAACATTCTCTCCTATCCAATGCCCCGAAATTATAGCACAAATGCTCACCTAATTCGGCTCATCTAATGAAGATTTGAGGTAAAATGGCTAAAATAATCTTAAAGCAAGGTTGGCGCGTATGAATCAGACCCCCGTACTCACTATGGATTTGCAGTCGCTCATCGACTTGCTGCCGGATCTCACGCCCAATGATCGGGCGTTGGTCGAACGCGCCTACTTCAAGGCGGAAACGGCGCACGCGGGTCAATTTCGCAAGTCCGGCGAGCCGTATTTCACGCACTGTGTGGCGGTCGCGCACATCCTTGCCGAGATGAAGCTGGACGCGGAGGCGATTGCCGCCGCGCTCATGCACGATGTTGTCGAAGATACCAACGTCACGACAGAAGAACTGCGCGTCGAGTTTGGTTCGAACATCGCCGCGATTGTCGAAGGGGTGACAAAGCTCAAGAAGCTCCCGATCAAGTCAGACGAGAAGAAAAGCCGCAACATCGACCGGGAGATGGAATACATCCGCAAGATGGCGCTCGCGATGGGCGACGATGTGCGCGTCGTGCTCGTCAAACTGGCGGATCGCCTGCACAATATGCGCACTCTCGGCTATATGTCCCCGGACAAGCAGCGCGTGATCGCGCAAGAGACGCTCGACATCTTCGCGCCCCTGGCCAATCGCCTCGGCATCTGGCAAATCAAATGGGAGCTGGAAGACCTCAGCTTTCGTTATCTGGACTCGGAATCTTACCGGCAGATCGCCAGCAGTATTGACGAGCGCCGCGCTGACCGCGAAGCGTACCTCAACCGCATCATTGACGCGCTGCGTAAAGAACTGGTGCAGTACGGCATCCACAACCCGATCATCAGCGCCCGCCCGAAACACATCTACAGCATCTTCAAGAAGATGGATCGCAAAGGGCTGCCGTTCGATCAAATCTACGACGTGCGCGCCGTGCGCGTGATCGTCGAGACCAAGCCAGAATGCTACATTGTGCTCGGCGTGGTGCATAACCTATGGCGCCCGATTCCCAACGAATTTGACGACTATATTGCCGCGCCGAAGGACAATTTCTACCAGAGTCTGCACACCGCCGTGCTCGACTCCAACGGCAAGACGGTCGAGGTGCAGATCCGCACTAAAGAGATGCACGAGCACGCCGAGTACGGGATCGCGGCGCACTGGCGTTATAAGGAAGGCACGAGCCGCAGCCATGACGACGCTTTCGAGCGGCGCATCGCGTTCCTGCGCCGCCTGATGGAGTTTGGGCGCGATACCGAAGATGCCGCCTCGTTCGTCGATACGATGAAGACCGAGGTCTTTCAGGATCGTGTGTATGCTTTTACGCCGAAGGGCGATATCGTCGATATGCCCAAGGGCGCAACCCCGGTCGATTTTGCCTACTATATTCACACCGACATCGGGCATCGCTGCCGCGGCGCGAAGGTGCACGGCAAGCTGGTCAGCTTAAACTACATGCTCAAGACCGGCGATCAGGTCGAAATCGTCGTCTCGAAGCGCGGCGGCCCGAGCCTTGACTGGCTGAACCCGAACCTCGGCTTTGTGACGACGGCGCGCGCCCGCGAGAAGATCCGCTATTGGTTCCGCAAGCAAAATCGCGACAAGAACATTCTGTCCGGGCGCGAAGTGCTGGAACGCGAGATGAAGCGCCTCGGCGTGCTGGATGTGACGCCCTTCGAAACGGTGGCCAAGTGGTTTGGCTACGAAAAGCTCGACGACTTTCTCGCGAATGTGGGCGCGGGCGACATCAACGGTGGGCAGATTGCCAACAAGATTCTCGAAATCGAACGCCGCGAACAGGAAGAACTCGAACGCACGCAGCTCAAGGCGAAAGCGCCGACTCTCTCGCTCGATGTCTCCAATGGTGTGAATATTATGGGGACGGGCGGCCTACTGGTGAACATGGGGCGCTGCTGTAACCCCATGCCCGGCGACAAGATCGTCGGGTTTGTTACGCGCGGGCGCGGTGTGACCGTGCATCGTTCGGACTGTGTCAACGTGGCGCACGAGACAGATCGGCTGATCGAAGTGGCCTGGGGCCGGCAGAGTGCCGAACAGCGCTACAGCGTCCCGGTCGAGATCATCGCGTATGATCGCGAAGGCTTGATGCGCGACATCAGCACGATGTTCGCCGATGAGCGCGTCAACATGTCGACGGTGATTGTGAACACGCGGCACAATATCGCGACGTTCCACCTGACTATCGAATTGAACAGTTTGCAGCAGTTAACGCGCATCCTCACCCGTCTGGAGAACATTCCGAGCGTCACCGATGCCCGGCGGCGCAGCACGATCTAGCCGATCATCATGGAGTATTCCTGACTCAATTGAGTTAATTTGTGAGCATTTCCTCGAATGTATGTAGTAGAATAGAATATGTTCAAGTCGGCGCCTATGGCTGACTTGTAACAATCCTATCTTTAGATCCTAAACTTTTTGGGGGCAAGGATGCTCACATCGCCTCAAACACTTGCCGTCCGGCAGCTGAGTGAACTCCGTTCCGATGTCAGGCTCATTGTTGTCCACCCCAACTTTGTCGCACAGCACACACTCATGCAGCGCCTCGACGACGGATTTATCTATGTCCGTTTTCAGGGCGCAACCCTCGTGAGCGACGAATTATGGGCACAGTTTGCTGGTGCGCGGGCAGAGCAGGCTGACCTTGGCGAGGGTATGATCGTCCTCGACGAGTGCGACCGAGCCGACGCCGACGCCTTGGTGGAGTTTTTGCGGCGCCTGTCCACAGCACTACCCGCCGCGCGGATCTATCTGCTCACCCGTTATTTGCCGCTCAAGCTGCTGCAGGATGCGGCACTGCGTCCGCTGACGGCGCTTGTGCCGGTAGCTGAAGAGGCGATGCTGTGGGATTACTCCCAGCGCTTGAACAATCCGACGAAGCTGCTGGAAGTGTATGCGCTAGGGGCTGGGCGCGTGTTTGTGGACGGGCGCTTAGTCCAGAACTGGGACGGCGTTTTGCCGCGCGCCCTGTTCTTTTACCTGATTGATCGCGGCATGGTTACCCGGCAGGAAATCTTCGAAACCTTCTGGCCGAATCTCCCGGTCAGGGAGGCGACGAATGTGTTCCATGTCACCAAACGCAAGATCAATGAGGTGCTGCAGACGGATTTGACGATGTACGGATCCGGTTACTATCACATCGCGCCGCACCTCCAGTTGAGCTATGACGTGTCGCTGTTCAATCTGCTGGTTCAGGACGCGCTGGTGGCCTCACCGGATGAAGCGGAAGTGAGGCTGATGCAGGCGCTGTCGCTGTATCATGGCGAGTTCCTCAGCCCACTGAATTTCGAATGGGTTAAGCCGCGCCGCGCCAATATGCGGATGACGTTCTGTGAGGCGTTGGCCGCCTTGGGGCGCGTAGTGCAGGATCGCGGTGATGATCGGCGTGCGCTCCAGTTTTATCTGCGCGCAACGACAATGCAGCGGACGCGGCAGGACATTGTCGAAAGTGTAGTGCGTTTGTATGCGGGGTTGAATATGCCCGCGGAAGCGCGGCAGTGTCTGGACAATCTCAAAGCGGAGTTGGCGCGGACACAGGCCGGGGATCTGCTCCCCAGCCTGCAGGCATTTGGTGAATCGCTGCGCGTTTGAACTCGAAGTCCGTGAGCTGTCCCCGCCTAAGTAGTGGGTTCGGGGGCGGCTTGCGGGACCGCATCCTCTTTGTGCTGCGGCATGAGCGCCGCGACGACCTGTTCTTTGGCTCCCAACGAGATCACAATATCCCCACGCTTGTCCCGCCGTCCGCTTGGTGCAAGACTGACGCGCATATCTTTGGGACGGTTTTTGTTGGTTAGCACGATGACATGATCATCCATGTGGGCGATGACTGATGCGGCGACGCCTCCGCTGTCTTTGGGCAGTTTCATAGTGACGACACCGCTGCCCGCGCGTCCCTGTGTTGGGTATTCGCTGAGCGGAGAACTCTTCGCAATGCCATCGTCGGTGATCGTCCACAGATGCAGGTCGGCGCGCGCAATGGCCGCCGCGACCACTCGGTCACGCTGTTCCGCCAGCTTGATGCCGCGCATGCCGCCCGCGCCTAAGCCCGTCGGGCGCACATCGCTCTCTTTGAAGCGAATGGCCTGCGCCTGATAGGTGGTCAGCACGATTTCGCACTCGCCGTTGGTCACGAGCACGTTAAACAGGTTATCCTCGGCTTCCAAGTCCATCGCTTTGAAGATATTTGCGGTCATGCCGGGCAAATCTGCCAGCTTGAGACGTTTGACCTCACCGGCCTCCGTCGCCATCAGCAGAAAGCCGTCTTCGGCATCTGCGGGCAGCGTGAGCATGGTCGCAACTTTCTCGCCATTCTTGAAGCCGCATAAGTCTTTGTAGAGTACGCCTTCCGCCGGGTCATGCACCTGGGGGAGCTGATGCACGGGGATGGTGGCACATTGACCGCGCGTCGAGAACAGGTAAATGATCTGCGTCGAATCGGTTTGCAGGATGAAGCGCGGCGGGTCGCTGACGTCGCCGGTCACCTTGGGCGGCGTGTTTTCGAAGCTGCGACCGATCTTGTCTTCAGCCGTGAGGGTGACCCACGTTTCTTCCTGCGGCATGAGCAGCGATTCGGTCGTAATCTGGCGGGTCGCGGCGCTGTCCACAATGATGGTGCGGCGCGGGTCATTGTAGGCGCTCTTGATCGTGCGCAGTTCTTCGCCGATTACATCCCGCATCTTCTGCGGGCTACCGAGCACGCCTTCGAGATGCTTGATCAGCTTGACCTTTTCCTCATGTTCATCCTCGATCTTCTTGCGTTCCAGCGCGGCGAGGCGGCGGAGCTGCATGTCGAGGATGGCCTGCGCCTGAACTTCGCTGATGCGCAGCAGACTCATCAGGTTGTTGCGCGCCGTATCAGCGTTGCGCGACTTACGAATGGTCGCGATCACTTCGTCGAGCGCGTCGAGCGCTTTGAGCAGCCCTTCAAGGATATGGGCGCGTTCTTTGGCGCGGTTGAGGTCATATTCGCTGCGGCGGCGTACAACTTCCAGCCGGTGATCGAGGTAGACTTTGAGCGCTTGCTTGAGCGTCAGAAAACGCGGTTCGCCATTGACAAGCGCCAGCATGATGATGCTGAACGTCTCTTGCAGCGGCGTTAGCTTGAACAGACTGCTGATGATCGGGGCTGCTTCCGTCCCGCGCTGGAGTTCGATGGCGAGGCGTAAACCCTGCCGGTCGGATTCGTCGCGCAGGTCGGCGATTCCTTCCAGCTTGCCTTCGCGCACCAGATACGCAATGCGTTCGACCAGCGCCGCTTTGTTGGTCTGATAGGGCAGCTCGCTGACGATGATGCGCGACTTGCCGCGCCCCATGTCTTCGATGTGAATTTTGGCGCGCATGGTGATTTTGCCGCGCCCGGTCGCATACGCGCCGATCAACGAGTCTTCACCATTTTCGGTGTCATCGATGTGACGGTAGACGAGGCCGCCCGTGGGGAAGTCCGGCCCTTTGACGAAGCGCATCAGGTCTTCGACGCCGATGTCTTCGAGTTTGTCCCATTGGGCGAGCATGAAGACGAGCGCGTCACACACTTCGCCGAGGTTGTGCGGTGGGATGTTGGTCGACATGCCGACGGCGATGCCAGACGAGCCATTGACGAGCAAATTGGGAATGCTCGACGGCAGCACGGCCGGTTCTTGCAGCGTGCCGTCAAAGTTGTCGACGAAATCGACGGTGTTCTTGTCGATATCGACGAGCAGTTCTTCGCCCATCTGGGTCATGCGGGCTTCGGTGTAACGCATCGCCGCCGCGCCGTCGCCGTCGATGCTGCCGAAGTTACCCTGCCCGTCGATCAGGGGGTAGCGCATGGAAAAATCCTGCGCGAGGCGGACGAGCGTTTCATACACCGCGACGTCGCCGTGCGGATGGTATTTGCCGAGGACTTCGCCGACGATACGGGCGCATTTCTTGAAGGGTGTATCGGCGCGCATCCCCATGTCGTACATGGCGTAGAGGATGCGGCGATGCACGGGTTTGAGCCCGTCACGAGCATCAGGCAGCGCGCGCGACACAATCACGCTCATGGCGTAATCAAGGTAGGCGCTACGCATTTCCTGACCGATGTTAACCTGGCGCACGAGACCTAATGTCATACGTTTTCCTGTGCTACTTTCGGCGTAAGGCGCATCATTCTAGGGAACAACTGCACGCTTGTCAAATGAACATGTGTTCTTATTATACCACAATCTGAGCGAAAAAAGCGGCTATGGTTTGCCGTCAGCGGATATGTTAGGATCGTCGACATGATGAAACGACTGATAAACTCCATGATCACGTTGTTCGCCCTGTTGGTTCTGGGCGCATCGGCAAGCTTGACTGGTGCGCAGGGGGAGACTCCCACACCGCGCCCGGCCATCACACTGAGAGGCCCCGTCATTGGTCCCGGCTACGAGCCGCCGACCCTCACTCCGATCGTTACCAATACGCCGGATCCGGCGGTCACGGCGGTTCCCGGTACGGTCGCCGCTACGCCAGAGACGACCGCCACGCTCCCCAACCTTGACCCGAACCGGATGGGGATTCAGATAGACAGCAACCTTGAACAGGCGGACTGGGATAATGTCATGTACCGCCTTGGGGAGCATCTGGGCGTCAAATGGATCAAACTGCAAATCCCGTGGGAAGACATGCAGCCGAATGGCCCCGACGAGATCAGCCCGTTCTTCCAACGAGTCCAACTGTATATCGAAGATGCAGATCGGCGCCAGTTTAATATCCTGTTGAGCGTGGTCAAAGCGCCGAATTGGGCGCGCGCGAACGTGCAGGAAGACGGCCCACCCGATGATCCACAAGCGTTCGCGAACTTCCTATCGCTGCTGCTGCGGCAGGTCGGCGGCTCGATTGATGCGGTTGAAATCTGGAATGAGCCGAATCTCATTCGCGAATGGCGCGGGAATTTGCCGTTCAGCGGGGCCGGGTATATGCAGCTTTTCGCGCCCGCGTACCAAGCCGTGCGCGCCTATTCACCGTCGCTCGGCATCATCACGGCGGGGTTAGCACCGACGGGCAGCACTGACGGTTCGGTGGAAGATCGCGAATATCTGCGTCAGATGTATGCGGCCGGGCTGAGCAGCTATCAAGACGTGTATGTCGGCGTGCATCCCTATAGCTGGGGCAATGCGCCCGATGCGACGTGCTGCGGCACGCGCGGTTGGGACGACGATCCCCACTTCTTCTTCTCAGATAACTTGCGTGACTACCGCCAGATCATGACCGACAACGGCCACGCTACGACGCCGATGTGGGGCACGGAGTTCGGTTGGGCGACGTGGGATGGTTTCCCGAGTGCCCGCCCCGCCAGCGAAGGCTGGATGGACTTCAATGACCGCTGGGCGCAGGGCAGCTACACCATTCGCGCCTTCGAGATCGCGCAGAGCCGCGGCGACATCGGCGTTATGTTCCTGTGGAACCTGAATTTCGCGACGTTGCTCGGCCTGATCGACAACGGCGATGAACGCGCCGCCTACAGCATCGTCGTGCCGGGGACGGCCTGTCAGGTCAACCCGCAAAGCACGGATACGACCGAGCGCCCACTCTATTGGATGCTCTATGATGCGGTACGCCCGGAAGTTAGTCTGCCGACCTACGACTGCAGTTAGCCCATGAATCGCGTCGACCGGTTGCTGGCTATCGTTCTCGAATTGCAGGCCAAAGGCTGCTTGCGCGCCGAAGACCTTGCGGCGACCTTCGAGGTCAGCAAACGGTCGATTTACCGCGATATTCAAGCGCTCTCAGAAACGGGCGTGCCGATTGTCGCCGTGCCGGGGCAGGGGTACTCGCTGGCGGAGGGCTATTTTCTGCCGCCGCTGCGCTTCACCGCGGACGAAGCGATCATTCTGCTGCTGGGCGCGGACTTCATGGCGCAGAACTTCGACGCGGAGTACCGCGCAGCCGCACGCCGCGCCGAGAGTAAGATCGGCGCGGTGCTGAGCGAACGCCTACGCGATCAGGTGCGTGATTTGCGGCAGTCCATGCGTTTTGTCGCCGTGAACCATACTAATGACCCCGAACAGAAGCTGCTGCTGCAGCAACTGCGCCGGGCCATTGTCCAACGCAAAACGGTTCGCATTCACTATCACTCCAAAAGCGGTAGTGGGCATGCGGGAGAGCGCACGGTGCGTGAGGTCGATCCTTATGGCATTGTCTTCTACGGACAGGCCTGGAGTGTGGTCGCCTACTGCTACCTCCGGCAGGATATCCGTCACTTTCGTATCGACCGTATTCGCCACCTGACTGTGCTCAGTACATCCTTTGAACGTCCGGAGGGATTTGAGCTTGTCCAGAAGAACTTCGACTTGCCGACCACCGTGCGTGCCATGTTCCGCAAGGAGATCGTGCATTGGGTGCGTGAAGAGCAGCCATTTTATCTGGTCAGCGAAGTTGAACGGCCTGAGGGTGTAGTCATGACCTTCAAGACGCGTCGCGATGATGATCTCTTCCAATGGCTGTTGGGGTGGGGTGCGCAGGTGCAAGTGCTGGAACCAGCCAGTTTGCGACAACGTATTCAGCAGACTGCCGCCGCCATTCTAGACACTTACAAAAGCCTCTGAAGCGCTGTTGCCATAACGTTGTCACACGTTCCTGATACGCTGTAGATGTTGAACGATACAGGAGCGAGACACACTATGAATAATGCGATCAACTGGTTTGAAATCCCCGCTGTGAACTTCGACCGTGCGGTAACCTTCTATGACACGATTTTAGGCAAATCGCTGCGGCGTGGCGCTTTCAACGAGATTCCGCATGGCTTTTTCCCGGCGGATGAACAGGCAGTGAGCGGCGCTGTCGTCTTGGTTCCCGATTACCAGCCCGGCGAGAACGGGGCAGTTATCTACTTGAACGCTGGGTTCGATCTCGATGGCATTCTGAGCCGGGTGGAGGCGGCGGGCGGCAAGGTCGTTATGCCGAAGCTGGATATCACGCCGCAGGGGTACATGGCGCACATCGTGGATACCGAAGGCAATAGGGTCGGCTTGCATCAGCCGCCGATGGCGTAAGCCGGAGCGCAAAGCAAAAGGGCGACCAATTTGGTCGCCCCTACGAAAGCTTGGAACAGGGGACGCCTCGCAGCGTCCCCGTTTGTTTGACCTAATGGTCGTCGTTGTCGCGGTCGCGGTCCCGATCCCGGTCGCCGCGTCCACGCCCACGATCCTCTTCGTCGAGGTCGTCGGTGTCGATGAACTCGGCGTCGTGGTCGAGCGTGCCCTGCGCTTCGAGGCTGATGACCGGCGCCACCAGTTCGCGATCCTGATAGGTATGGAAGCCCGTACCCGCCGGGATCAGCTTACCGATGATGACATTCTCCTTCAACCCGTACAGCTTATCTTCCTTACCCTCGATGGCCGCACCCGCCAACACGCGAATTGTGTGCTGGAAGCTGGAGGCCGAGAGGAAGCTGTCGGTATTGAGGGCGGCCTTGGTCACGCCGAGCAGCACCGGAACGGCGCCGGCTGGGTCTTTGCCGTCCATCATCAGCTTCTGGTTGATGTCGATCAACTGCAAGCGGTCGATCAACTCGCCGGGGAGCAGGTTGCTGTCGCCGCTCTTGGTGATCTGCACCCGCGAGAGCATCTTGCGGATGATGATTTCGAAGTGCTTGTCGGCGATGTTCACGCCTTGCGAGCGGTACACCTTCTGCACTTCGGAGAGCAGATACAACTGGGTCGCTTCGCCGCCCAGCACGCGCAGAATGTGATGCGGGTTCTTCGCGCCTTCGGTCAACTGCTGACCGGGGGCGACGGTTGCACCATCTTCCATGCCGGGGAGCAAACGCCCGCTCGACGGAATTTCGTATTCCATCTCTTCGCGGCGTTCGTAGCGAATGTAGAGCATGTCATCTTCAAGGTGGACGGTGCCGCCCATCTTGGCGATGATCTTCTCGCCGGTGTCTTCGTCCTGCGCGAGGATGAAGCCCGCTTCGACGCGCTGGCTGTCCGCCGCGTTAACCGTCCAGCCCGGCAGAATGTCGTGCTGTTCGCTGAAGACTTCGCTGTCGATGACGGTGGCGATACGCACCCCTTCACGACGGCTGAGGCGCAGCGTGCCGCCGATATCGGTCACGACCGCTTCGCCCTTCGGACGCTTGCGCGCTTCAAAGAGTTCTTCGACGCGCGGCAGACCGCTGGTGATATCACCGCTGGCCTGCGCCGTACCGCCGGTGTGGAACGTACGGAGCGTGAGCTGCGTACCGGGTTCACCGATGGACTGCGCGGCGATGATGCCGACGGCCGTCCCGATTTCGACCATTTCGCCGCGACCGAGGTCACGACCATAGCACAGCGCGCAGATACCGTGAATGAGCGCGCACGTCAGCGGGCTGCGGACGTACACTTCCTGCAGCGTGCTGTTCTGGATGGCTTCGGCCACGTCTTCGTCGATCATGCCGTTGCGCGCGACGATCAGATCGCCCGTGTCCGGGTGGATGATATCGCCCGCAGCGCAGCGCCCGACGATACGTTCGTAAATCGACTGTCCGGCGATGTCGTCCGCGCGGCGAATCCAGATGCCGCCTTCGGTGCCGCAGTCGGTGCGGTTGATGATCATATCCTGCGCCACGTCGACCAGACGGCGGGTGAGATAACCCGCGTCCGCGGTACGGAGCGCCGTGTCGGCGAGACCTTTACGCGCGCCGTGCGTCGAGATGAAGTATTCCAGCGCGTTCAGACCTTCGCGGAAGTGGCTGCGGATCGGCAGGTCGATGATACGACCGGACGGGTCAGCCATGAGACCGCGCATACCGGCCAACTGCGTGATCGGACCGAAACCACCCTTCGTCGAGCCGGAGATCGCCATGACGGCGATGGGGCCAAACGGGTTCAGGGTGTCGCGAATCAGGTCTTGCAGTTGATCCTTCGCCTTGTTCCACACGTCAATCGTGCGCTGGTAGCGTTCTTCTTCGGTCAGCAGACCGCGGCGGAAGTCACGTTCAGCGCGGTCGACCACGCCCTCAGCTTCGGCGAGAATGCCGGCGCGTTCATCGGGGATTGTCAGGTCGGAGACGGCAATCGTCGTGCCCGAGACCGTCGCATAATGGAAGCCGAGGTCCTTGATCTTGTCGACGATGTCGGTCGTGCGTTCCGAGCCGAGGCGGCGGTAGCACTTGTCGACCAGCGTCTGGAGCTGCTTCTTGCCGAGCGTTTCCTGCACGAAGCGGACTTCGTCGGGCAGAATGCGGTTGAACAGGGCGCGCCCGACCGTGCAAGGTTCGGGTTCGTCCTGCGGCGGCAGGTGATCGTAGTAGTTGCCGAGCAGAATCGGCGTGTGCAGTTCGACCAGACCGATGTTGTACAGGTATTCGACTTCGTCGATGTCGACAACGTGGCGGCGTTCGTGCAGGTTGGAGAAGGCCACCTTGCCTTGCAGCTTCTTCTTTTTGATCAGCAGACTCATGTCAAAGTGGTTCGCGATCATGCAATCCACTTCACCATCGATGAGCGCACGGATCGTCCGATCCATCGCTTTTTCGGTGATCTTGACGCGCCCGTTTTCCTGCATTTCCTTGGTGTCATCGTAGATCACCGCGCCGGGGATGTCGAAGTCTTTCAGCAGGTAGTAGCCGTTGCTGCGCATCGGCACGCCGACTTTGACGTTCGGGTCCCGCAGGTTTTCACGCGAACGGAACTTCTCGATGTCCTCAGGACGTGTGATCACTTCGATCGTCGGGTCAAGCGTGAGATAATACATGCCCAGCACCATGTCCTTGGCGGGACCAACGATCGGTTGACCGTCTGCCGGCTTCAGCAGGTTCTTGGTGCTCAACATGAGTTCGCGTGCTTCCTGAACAGCTCGTTCGCTCAGGGGAACGTGAACCGCCATTTGATCGCCGTCAAAGTCCGCGTTGAAGGCGGAGCAGACGAGCGGGTGAATTTGAATCGCCTTGCCTTCGACCAGCTGCGGCTCAAACGCCTGAATGCCGAGACGGTGGAGGGTAGGGGCACGGTTGAGGAGCACCGGGCGTTCCTTGATCACCTGTTCCAGCACTTCCCAGACTTCGGGACGTTCACGCTCGATGATGCGCTTCGCGCCTTTGACGTTGCTGGCGTAGTTGTAGCGCACCAACTGGCTGATCACGAACGGGCGGTAGAGTTCCAGTGCCATCGTCTTGGGCAGACCGCACTGATGCAGCTTGAGGCGCGGGCCGATGACGATGACCGAACGACCAGAGTAGTCCACGCGCTTACCGAGCAGGTTGCGGCGGAAACGACCCTTCTTCCCCTTGAGCATATCGCTCAGGGACTTCAGTTCGCGGCGGCCGCGGCGGCTGAGCGCCTTGCCGCGCTGGCTGTTGTCGATCAGGCTGTCGACCGCTTCCTGCAGCATACGCTTTTCGTTGCGCACGATCACATCCGGCGCGCCGAGTTCAAGCAGGTGCTTGAGGCGGTTGTTGCGGTTGATGACGCGGCGGTACAGGTCGTTGAGATCGCTTGTGGCGAAGCGGCCACCATCCAACTGCACCATGGGGCGCAGGTCGGGGGGGATGACCGGCAGCACGGTGAGAATCATCCATTCCGGACGATTCGCGCTCTTGCGCAGCGATTCGACGACGCGCAGACGCTTGGTCGCCTTCTTCTTCTTCTGCTTGGAGCGGGTCGTGCGGACTTCATGCCACAGTTCGACGGACAGCTTTTCCATGTCCATCTGTTCGAGTATTTCGTAGAAGGCTTCCGCGCCCATGTCGGCCTGGAAGACTTGCCCGTAACGCTGCTTGAGTTCGCGGTAGCGCGTCTCCGACAGGAACTGCAGCACATGCAGTTCCGCGATCTCGTTGCGCGCCTTGTCCGCGCTCTGGCGGATGTGGGCGATGCGCGAGTTCAGTTCGTCGACGGCATCTTCGCTCACGCCCGCCGCCGAGACAATCGAGCTGGCTTCGCTGTTCAGGCGTTCGAGTTCCTGACGGCGCGCCTCTTCGATTTCAGCCTGCAGGTTGCCCAAGCGGGTGCTGACAATCGGCTGAACGCGGGCAATGTGCGAGTTGTCGACCACCTCGCCGCGCGCCACGATGACTGTGTTCGCGCTCGGGAAGTCGATGTCGCTGACTGCCTTCTGATTCAACTGGGCTTCGATGCGCTTCTGCACCGAGTCGGCGTCGCGCACGAGTTCTTCACTCAGGCGTTCCAGTTCGGTGTTGAAGTGGGCGTTGATGTCTTTGGTCTGCTGTTCGACTTCGCGCAGCACTTCGTCGCGCCGGTTGTCGACGACACCCTGCTGCTCGTCCAGTTCGCCGCGCAGTGCGGCTTCTTTCTGCTGGAGTTCCTTGTCGATGCGACCGAGCGCGCGGTTGCGCGCTTCTTCGTCAATGCCGGTGATGACGTATTGCGCGAAATACAGCACGCGGTCGAGATTGCGGCGGCTGATGTCGAGCAGAAGGCCGAGATGGCTGGGAACGCGGCGGGTATACCACACGTGCGCCACCGGAGCGGCCAGTTCGATGTGACCCATACGTTCACGGCGCACTGAGGCGCGCGTCACTTCGACGCCGCACTTATCGCAGATGATGCCACGGTAGCGCACATTCTTGTACTTACCGCAGTAGCACTGCCAGTCGCGCGTTGGACCGAAGATCGCCTCGCAGAACAACCCGTCTTTCTCGGGGCGCAGACGACGATAGTTAATCGTCTCTGGCTTAGTGACTTCGCCATACGACCAAGATTTGATCTGCTCCGGCGAAGCAAGGCTAACGCGCAGTGCGCTAAAATCTTTTGCCTCCAAGGGCATCCTCCTCTGCGCTAGAACTGAAGCTTCTTACGTTTAGGATAGAAATTGACTCCATCAACGATGGTTTGTGTCCTGCGGCGTGCGCTACAGATGACAAAACAGCGAATGAAATCTTCTTTCATCGCTTATCTCTGTAGGTACGTATGAACATTTTTGCGAATATCGTCGCCGACTCACCTTTTTATGCCAAGGAGAGACTTGGTTCGATAAAGTGACGTGGGTGGAGAAAAAGTTCCCACACGAATAGCTAGTATAACAATCAATTAACAAGTTGTCAAGGTGATTGTAGGACCGGGAGTAGGGTCAGCTGCGTGAGCCGGACAGGCTGGTTGTCGAGACTGATTTCGATGCGTCGGATCAGACGCGGCTGCCCGTCGAACGTGCCGAGCGTCACCTGTTCGCCCGCGTTGACGGCTTGCGGCGCGCTGACGAAGATCGGTTCGCCGCCCGAGGGGTTAGAGTACAGCCGCAGCGTGACTACACCCGCCTGCGTCGGAATGATCTCAAGCTGCACATCGGCGATTGGCTGGCGGATAATCGTGATGTTCAGCGGTTGCGTCACACACGCTGGAGCCGCTTCTGCGCCTAGGGTGAGAACCACGTCGTTGGCATCCTGATCAACGAGATCGAGCGGCGTATCGATGCAGCCCGCATCGGCCAGCGACCCGACCGTGAAATCGAGATTCCACGGAAAGAAATCATCACTGCCGAGGCGGAACGGCGTTTCGACGACCGTATTGTTCGGCAGCAGGCTGAAATCGACGACGAATGGCAAATCATCAGCGAGCGTAATGGGGAACTGGCGCCGGTTGTTGCGCTCGTCGCTTTCCGCCACTTCCGAGCCGACATCGGCATTGACAATCGAGTCGAATTCACCCCACCAGCCGTAGTTATACGAGAAACTGATACTTTTGGACGCGCCCGGCAGGATGTTTTCAACACGGCCTTCGACGGCATCGAGCAGGATGGCACTGGCATCCCATGACCACGTGAACGCGCCAGTGTCGGCATTCCCCGCATTCGTGAACGTGATGCTGATGTTGAAGATTTCGCCGGGAGCCGGGCGGCGGGGCGAGATGCGCACGCTGCCCACCTGTAAGTCAGGCAGATTGGCTGGGTCGAGCGTGGGCGGGGCGGGCGTCGGGGTAGAGGGCGCAGGCACGACCCCGCGCAGCAGCCCGACGAGAATTGCAATGGCGATGAGCGCCACAAGCCCAAACAGCACAGTTGGACGGGGCAGCGCGGCGGCGCGAGGATGTGGACGTGTCTCCTCATCGACGCGTCTGAGGACGGGGCGCGTCTCGTCGGCGCTCGGCGCGCTGAACAAAATGCCGGTATCCGAGCGCATAAACAGCACCGGGATCGCCCATTCGCTGTTTTGCAGGCGGTTGGCGATGGCACGCCGGGCTTCGCTCACAGCGGTGTCGATGGGCGACATCTCGGCGAGGACGCGGTAGAACTCCTCGGCGAAGACTTTGGCGGCGCTGTCGCTGATGGCAAACTGCATGGCGACGACCGCGGGCAGGCCGCGCGCGACCAGACTGCTGCTGATGCCCTGCAACGCGTCGGTATCCGGTCGGCGGGCGCTGTGGCACGAATTCAGGACGATCAAGCGGAGCGTCGTCTCCTCGCCCAGTTCGCGTCCGAGCGCCTCACCTGTGATGACCTGCGTTTTGGTTTCGTCGGCTTCGCTCTCAAAGGCGAGGAGACCTTGGCCGGTCGCCGGATCGAAATCGCTGTGGCCGATGTAGTGAAAGACGTGATACTCGCTGCGCCGCAGCCGCCGCTGTAAGGCGATGAGCGTGGCGCTGTCCAGCCGTTCAAGGATCATCAGGCCGCGCGTTCGCAGTTCGGCGGTCGCCTCGTTGAGCCGCCGCCATTCCCCCTCGACATCCAGGGTCGGGTAGTCGGCGGGCGCGGAGATCATCACCAGCACGCGAATCGGGTAGCGGATGGCGACAGGCGGGCGCACATCCAACTGCGGGGTGTAGCGCACAATAGGTGTGAGGCGGGAGAGCGCGAGGAAGTCGCGGTTGGGGTCGCGCAGGTATTCCCACGGGAGCTGACGCAGGTCACCTGCGTTATCAACGGTCAGCCGGAAGCGGAGACCATTTGCTCCCGCGCGTTCGAGGCTGGCGATATAGGCGGCGTTGATGTCGCTGCTGCCGCGAATGGCGAAGTCGAACAGGCGCTGACCGAGTTCGCGCGCTGTGGCCAGCTCCTCCGTTCTGGAGACGCGCTGCGTGCGTCCGAGAATGGCGAGGTAATTCGCGATCTCCGGCGGCGTGAACGGGCTGTCAAGGTCGACGCTCGCCTCGCCGACGGGCGAGGACACGCGAATGCGGTAGCGCCCATTGGGAAGCGATGAGACATCGACGGCGAAATTCAGATAGCCCATCACGACTCCGCAGGGTTAAGGTTCGATTTCACTCTCTTCGGCGGCGATCAGGGTGCCTGAGCCGACTTTGGCGCGCAAATATGCCACCATGAAGTCGTTCAGTTCACCGCTCAAGACGAGCGCCGGGTTAGTGGAGATGAACCCGGTGCGCAGGTCTTTCACCTGCTGGTAGGGCTGTAAGACATAGGAGCGAATCTGATTGCCCCATCCCGCTTCGACGTTTTCGCCTTTGAGCGCGGACAGTTCGGCTTCGCGCTTCTTGCGTTCCATTTCGAACAGGCGCGATTTGAGAATTTGCATGGCGCGTTCGCGGTTTTGCGTCAGGCTGCGCTGGTTCTGGCAGGTGACAATGGTATTGGTCGGGATGTGCAGAATACGGATGGCCGTTTCGTTCTTCTGCACGTTCTGGCCGCCTGCGCCGCTCGACCGGTAGGTGTCGATGCGGAGGTCTTTTTCGTTGATTTCGATGTCAATGTCGCCTTGAATGTCCGGCCACAGTTCGATTTTCGCGAACGAGGTGTGACGGCGGGCGGCCGCATCATACGGGCTGATGCGCACGAGGCGGTGCACGCCTTGCTCGCTTTGCAGATAGCCATAGGCGTATTCACCGCGTACGCCGATCATCACGCTCTTGATGCCGGCTTCTTCACCCGCCATCCGTTCGATGATTTCGGTCTTATAGCCGTTGGCTTCGGCCCAGCGCAAGAACATGCGCTCCAGCATTTCGGCCCAGTCCTGCGCCTCGGTGCCACCCGCGCCCGCATGGATGGCAAGGATGGCATCGGCGCTGTCATAGGGGCCGGAGAGCAGCACTTGCAGCGACATCTTCTCGACGACTTCGGCCAACGCGTTGGCTTCGCTGAGGAGTTCGGGCACGAGATCCGGGTCTTCGAGCGACGCCAGTTCGAGCGCATCTTGAATCCGACCCTTGAGGCTGTTCCAGCGGTCGATCTCCGCGTTCAGCCGCGCGATCTCCTGCATGGTCTTCTGCGCGGTTTCGGGATTCGACCAGAAGTCGGGATCGGCAGACTCCGCTTGCAGCTGGTCGGCGCGGCGCTGTTTGCCGTCGAGGTCGAGCTTCTGCATCAGCCCGTCGATCTCGTCGCGCATGGTTTCAAATCGGGAATTCAGTGCTTCCATTGGGTTTTATTTCTTCTCGTCTTCGTCTTCGAACAGGCTGTCCACAAAGAAGTCCGGGCGGAAGGGGACGAGATCGCCCACGCGTTCGCCCAAGCCGATATAGTGGACGGGCAGGCCGAGATCATGATTGATCGCGAAGACCATGCCGCCTTTGGCGGTGCTGTCCAGCTTGGTGACGATCACGCCCGTCACATCGACCATTTCGCGGAACTTCTCCGCCTGCGTCAGCGCGTTCTGCCCGCTCGTGCCGTCCAGCACCAGCAGGACTTCATGTGGCGCACCTTCGACCACACGCCCGGAGACAGCCTTGATCTTGGCGAGTTCTTCCATGAGGTTGTAGTTGGTGTGCAGACGCCCCGCCGTATCCACAATCAAAATATCGCGATTGCGGGCTTTGGCGGCCACCGTTGCGTCATAGACGACGGCGGCAGGATCCGAACCGGGCTTGTTAGCGATCACGGGGACGTTCACGCGTTCGCCCCACGTCTGCAACTGCTCAATGGCCGCGGCGCGGAAGGTATCACCCGCGGCCACCATGACCTTACGCTGATTGATGTTATTGAGGCGGTTGGCCAGCTTGGCGATGGTGGTCGTCTTGCCGGAACCGTTCACGCCGACGATGAGGATGATCGAGAGCGGGCGCCCGCTGACGTTGAGCACGGGCGGGTCTTTGAGTGTGCTGAGCAGCGCGTCACGCAGCGCGAGGTGGAGCTGGTCGGCGCGCTTCATGTTTTCGCGGGCGGCGCGGTTGCGCAGTTCCTTCATGACATCGGCGGTGGTTTTTACGCCGACATCCGCCTGAATGAGGAGCGCCTCGAGGTCGTCCCACGTATCATCGTCAATTTGGTTGCTGCCCAACATCTGCGCGATGCGTCCAAAGAACGAAGTACGCGTTTTTGACATGCCGCTGCGGAAAATACCCAAGGTGTATGCTCCTGAAACGCCGGGGGAAATGTGTTTATTGTACTGATCGCCCGAGGGCAAAACAAGATTGTTTCGCCGGGCATCGGCTATAATGAGCGTAACGAATAAGCCTATGATTGTGTTATGGGTAACGATGAGTGATCATTTAACGCACGTGGATGAGAGCGGCAACGCCCGCATGGTAGATGTGGGCGACAAACCGAACAGCGAACGAATGGCGGTCGCGGGTGGATCGGTTACCATGGCGCCGCAAACGCTGGAATTGATTCGGCAGGGGGGCATCAAAAAGGGCGATGTTCTGACGGTGGCACGCATTGCCGGGATCATGGCGGCGAAGCGTACCGCGGATCTCATCCCCCTGTGTCATCCGATTGCGCTGACGCACTTGGATGTCGAACTGACATTAAATACCGATGCACATCGCATCGAGATTGTGGCGACGGCGCGCACGGTCGGCCAGACGGGCGTCGAAATGGAGGCGCTCACGGCGGTGAGCACGGCGGCGCTGACGATCTACGATATGGCGAAAGCGGTGGATCGCGCCATGCGCATCGGCGACATTCGGTTGCTGGAAAAGCGCGGCGGCGTCCACGGCGATTACGTCGCTCAGGAGTCATAAAGCATGGAAATCACGATTTTGCTGTTCGCCACGTTGAAAGATCGCGCCGGCAAAGGACAGTTTTCGCTCACATTACGCGGCGACCACGCGACCATCAGTGATGTGCGGCGCACGCTCGCGGCGGAATACCCGGCGCTGGAAGCACATCTGCATTCCGCGATTTCAGCCGTCAACGAGGAATTCGCGTACGCTGATGATCCGGTCAAAGCCGGGGATCGCGTCGCGTTCTTCCCGCCCGTGAGCGGCGGCAGCGGCGAAGCGGATCCACTGCATCCCGAGGTGTTTCGCCTCGCCGATGCGTCGTTCAGCACGGACGAACTCGTCGCGGCGATCACGACCCCGGCGACGGGTGCCGCCTGTGTGTTCAGCGGCATGGTGCGCGGCGAGACGGTCGGCCAGAGCGTAACCGCCCACCTCGAATACGAGGCGTATTCGCCGATGGCCATCGCCAAGATGCAGCAGGTCGCCGCGGAGATCCGTCAGCAGTGGCCGCTCGTGCAGGGCATCGCGATTGTGCAGCGCGTTGGGCGCTTAGAAGTTGGGCAGAACACCATCGTGATTGCGTGTTCGTCCGGTCACCGGGACCAAGGCTGTTTTGAAGCGGCTCGCTATGGCATTGACCGCCTCAAAGAGATCGTCCCGGTCTGGAAGAAGGAATTTCGCCCCGATGGCTCATCGTGGGTTGAAGGGCACTACACGCCGCGGCAGGGGGATTAAGGCGGCGCGCAACGAGAGCAATCATTACAGGCGTGGCAAGAAAGAGGATAAACATGGTTCGGCGAGTCGTAGTCACCGGCATGGGGGTTATCTCTCCGCTGGGACACACCGTGGAAGACACCTGGGCAAATATCAAAGCGGGAGTGTGTGGAATCGCTCCGATCACCCGGTTTGACCCCGGCGAAGCGAATGTACGCATCGCGGCGGAGGTCAAGAACTGGGATCCGACCAAATATATGGCCGCGAAAGAAGCCCGCAAGCGCGACCTCAATCAGCAGTTTTCGGTCGCAGCGGCACAGCAAGCGTTGGCACACTCCGGGCTGGTGATCGACGACAGCAACCGCGTCCGCACGGGCGTCGTGATTGGCTCGTCGGTGGGTGGTGTGGGCAGTTATTACAACGAGGCTAAGACACTGTACGAGACGAACGACTGGCGCAAGATTACGCCGTTCGGCATTCCGATGTTCATCGTCAATGGCGGGAGTAACCTCGTCAGCATGGAAATTGGCGCGATGGGGCGGTCGTCTACACCGATTTCAGCGTGTGCGACGGGCGCGGACTGCATCGGCCATGCCTTTGACCTGATCCGCTACGGCAAGTTGGATCAGGCGCTGGCGGGCGGTTCCGAATCGCCGATTGTGCCGATTGGGATTGCCGCATTTGATCGTCTCGGCGCCTGTTCGCGAATGAACGATAACCCGGCAGGCGCCTCGCGTCCGTTCTCGAAGGATCGGCAGGGGTTGGTCTTCGCGGAAGGGTCGGGCGTGCTGGTGCTGGAAGAGCTGGAAAGCGCGAAGGCCCGCGGCGCGACCATCCTCGCGGAGATGGTCGGTTACGGGGCGACCTCCGATGCCTTCCACATCACCGCGCCGCACCCGGAAGGGATTGGCGCGGGGTTGGCGATTCAGGCGGCGCTCGATGACGCTGGGCTGAAACCGGACGCGATCGACTACATCAACGCGCATGGGACGGCGACCGAACTCAACGACTCGATGGAGACGAAGGCGGTCAAACGGGTGTTTGGCGACCACGCGTACAAGGTGGCGATCAGTTCGACCAAGAGTATGACCGGGCACGGCATGGGCGCGACCGCGGCGATTGAATCGACGTTCGTGATCCTCGCTATGCGCGATCAGATCGCGCCGCCGACCATCAATCTGAACGAACCCGATCCCGAGCTGGATCTCGATTACGTGCCGAATGTGGCGCGCCCGATGCGTATCCGCACGGCCATGAGCAATTCATTCGGCTTTGGCGGGCATAACGTGTCGCTGATCTTCAAGCAATTTGAGAATTGATGTGCATTGATTGACTTGCAAGCATTTCAGAATGGGGTTGGCCTCAGCTTCCGTGACGCCAACCTCTTGCAGCAGGCGCTGACGCACCGTTCGTACGTCAACGAGCATGAGGACGCCGATCTGGTCGACAACGAGCGCTTGGAATTTCTCGGCGATGCGGTGCTCGATTTCGTCACGGGCGATTTGCTGTTCCGCCGTTTCCCTGAAGCGCTCGAAGGTGAACTGACCCGGCTGCGGGCGGCGCTGGTGCGCACGGAGTCGCTGGCAGCGCTGGCCAAGCTGTGTCAGGTCGGCGAGGCGCTGCGGATGGGCAAGGGCGAAGAACACAGCGGCGGTCGCGACCGCCTGAACAACTTGTGCGGCGCGTTTGAGGCCGTGGTCGGCGCGCTGTATGTCGACCAGGGGCTGGATGCGGTCAAGCTGTTTGTAACGCCGCTGCTGCTAAGCCGCCTCGACGTGATCATCGCCGAGCAGCTCGACAAAGACCCGCGCAGCGTGTTACAGGAACGCAGTCAGTACCAGTACGGCAAGACTCCGCATTACCGCTTTGTTGAGGCCAGCGGGCCGGAACACGAGAAAGCCTTCACTTTCGAAGTCTTGATCGGCGATTGGGTAGCAGGGCGCGGCATAGGACGGAGCAAGCAGGCCGCCGCGCACGCCGCCGCCTACGACGCGCTCAAACGCATGGAAGACAAGCCAAATCAAACCGCAGACAGTTAGGTGGCTTTCCGGAAGTCGAATGTAGGGGCAGACCTATGTGTCTGCCCACTTCTCCGGGCGCACACATAGGTGCGCCCCTACGTCCCTCGGTGGATTTCTTTCAAAACCCATCTTACTAGAGGTCTGTTTCACATTAGGCGCGGTTTTCACTGTCTACTGTGAACTGTCAACTGATAACTTCTAGCTTCCCGGCGCGCGGTTGAGAATGACCTCGCTGAACGCCAACCGATGATCCGACGCATACGAGTTCATCATCACGCCCGTACCCGATGACGGCAGGTTACACGTCCACAGATAGTCAAAGCGCGCGCGCGGCAGGCCCGTGCGGACAAAGGTCGACGAGAGTTCGAGCGCCGCGCCCGCGAATGGATCGCTGAAGCCCGCATTGCGCAAGCCTTGCACAAGCGGTGAATCGGGCACGTTGTGGAACGTGCCGCCAATCAGCGTGCGCCCGACGTTGATGCTGCACGCCTGCTGAATATACGTTCCGAAGAGCTGATTGAGCTGACGTTCCTGATCTTGCTCTTGCTCGGTGAGCTGAGTGTCGCCGAGGTCAAACAGGGGGCTGAGCCACGTGTTGTAGAGCGTGACGACCGTGTTCGGGTTGGGCAGTACCTGCACACGCTGCACGCCCGTCTGGTTGCCGAGGCTGTCGAGCAGGGATCCGTCGTCAAAGGCGATCTCGACATTCGACAGGACAGCCAAGCCTTGCAAACCTTCGTTCGTCGCGTAGAAGCGGCGATCCATGCCGAGCCGCCGCGCTAACCACAGCGACTGATCGATGCCGAACGAGGTCAAACGCCCGGCGTCGACTTCTTGCAGCAGCACGACGTTGACACCGCTGCCCTGAATTGTCCGGGCGATGTCTTCGAGACTGTCGTTGTAGAATTCGTCGAAGCCGCCGTGGATGTTGTACGTGCCGACCCGCAGCACTTCTGAACCGCGCACACCCTGCACAACAGGTGGACGCGACAGGATCGCCGCGCCGACGCCCGCGCCAATCACGAGCAGGAGCAGAAGCAGCGACGAGAGCCCGGTTTTGCCACTCCACGCGACGCGGCGCTGCATCTGCGTCATGGGCAGCACGGCAAGGAAGACTGCCAGCAGCAGCAAGCCGAGGCCAAAGCCGCGGAAGCCGCGCAGCAGCGGCGGAATCACTTGATTGAGGAACGCCGCGTCGCCGCTGAAACTGCGCACGAAGGCGTACTCGTAGGTGAAGTTGTCGCCGACGATGAGCAAGCCGAACAGCACCAGCCCGAACAGCACCCAGATCGGCCCCAAACTGCGTTCTTTGTCAGCGCGTGGGCGCGTGATCCAAAACCATGTGAGGCTGACGAGGAACTGCGCCCCGATCAAGGCCGCGCCCGCGATCACCCCATTGAGGCGTGTTCCCAGGACGATGAGGATGGCGATGAGCAGCATCCACAGCCAACCGCGCACATTCGCATCAAACAGGCTGATGAAGGCGCGCGCCTGACTGCGCACGGTCGGAATGATGGGCAGCAGCGTCGCCACGACGAGCGGCGTGACCATCGTCGTGTAGTTGGTATCCGCGCGCCCGGCTATAGCGTTCGGCAGCGCCAGCAGCGATAATTCGAGGTAGAGTAGCCCGGCCAGACCGAATGCGCCGGTGATCGGCAGCAGACCGCGATTCTCAACCTCGTCGCCTTCGCGTTGACGATTGAGCACGAACTGCAGCAGACTGATGATCACGACGGCGGCCGACAGGATGATCTGGATGTTCAGGTAATCAGGCAGGCGTGACGGATCGGCACTGTTGCCAAAGGCGCGCAGCAGTTGGTCGGCGGTGAATCCGATGATGAACAGGTAGGGCAGGGTGCTCATGCGCCAGCGGGCGAGCATCAGGATGTAGACGAACGTCCCGCCCACCACCAAGGCCGAGGCCGCCAGCGGCGTGAGCACGCTTCCGGTCGCCATGAACAAGCGACCGAGTGCCACGAGCAGCACGCTCACGATGATGAACGGACGCACGCGCCCGAACAGCAGCGTAATCAGCGGCAGGGCAAGCATATAGATTAAAAAGGTCACTTCGCTGTTGACCAATGCCGGATCAGGGATGCGGATGGGCGCATCGATGGTGATGCCGGACATCGTCAAGGCGGTCACCGCGGAAGCGCCCGCAATGCGGCTGTAGACCATACCAATGAGAAAGCGAATCGACTGGACAAAGAACAATCCCATCAGTCCAGCTTCGAGAATCGCTAAGAGTTGCAATCGTCTGTGCATATGCCTTCTTCGTTCGGGTAGCGCGACGCTACAGAAAAGTGTACAAAAGTGGAAATAATTACGCCACTAAAGGATGTGAACATGAACAAGGCGGACACGATCCTCACGGGAGGGATTGTCGTCACAATGAACCGCCAGTATGACATCTTCATGGATGGCGCGGTCGCAATTCTAGGTGAAAATATCATAGCAGTGGGCGCGAGCGCGGACATCAAGGCACGGTTTGAGGCGGAAACCGTGATCGACTGCACGGGGCAGATCATCATGCCCGGTCTGGTGAACGCGCATACGCATGTGCCGATGACGCTGCTGCGCGGGCTGGCCGACGATCTGCGGTTGGATGTGTGGCTGCTCGGGTATATGATGCCGACCGAGCGTGAATTCGTCACGCCGGAGTTTTGCCGCCTCGGCACGCTGCTCGGGTGCGCGGAGATGATCCGTGGCGGGGTGACGGCTTTTGCCGACATGTACTACTTCGAGTCGGATATTGCGCAGGCCACGGCGGAAGCAGGTTTGCGCGGGGTGCTGGGCGAAACGGTGATGAAGTATCCCGCGCCGGACGCGCCGAGTTACGACGACAGCCTCGCCTACACGCGCCAGTTCATCGAAAAGTGGCGCGGGCACACGCTGATCACCCCTGCGGTCGCACCGCATGCGCCGTACTCCAATACTGACGACACGCTGCGGCGCTGCGTCGAATTAGCGCTGGAATATGATGTGCCGCTGCTTACGCATCTCGCCGAGACAAAATTCGAAGTTGACGACAGCCTGAACGAACACGGCATGAGCGTCATCACGCGCATGAATCAGGTGGGCTTATTCGGGGCAAAGGTGCTCGCGGCACACTGCGTGCACATCGACCAGAACGAGATGCATATCCTGCACGATCATGAGGCGACGGTCGCGCACTGCCCGACGAGCAACCTCAAGCTGGCCAGCGGCATCGCCCCGATCACGCAAATGCTCAAGAGCGAGCTGACCGTAGGCATCGGCACGGACGGCACGGCCAGCAATAACGACCTCGACATGATCGAAGAGATGCGCTTGGCGGCGATTCTCGCCAAGACTGACGCGGCTGACCCGACGGCGCTCCCGGCGCGGCAGGCGCTGCTCATGGCGACGCGGCAGGGAGCGGAGGCGCTGTTCCTCGGCGACATCACCGGGAGCCTGGAAGCGGGTAAGCGCGCCGACCTGATCACGCTGGATGACCATCCACTCCACAACAGCCCGCAGTTCCACCGGGACCAGAATCTGATCTATTCGCGGATCGTATACGCGAGTAAGTCGACTGATGTGCGGCATGTATGGTGTAATGGCCGCCAGCTTATGCGCGACCGCGAACTGCTCACCGTGGACGAAGCGGCGGTTCTGCGCGACGCGGCGGATATTGCCCGCCGGATCGATAAGTTCCTCGCGCGGCGCGAACAGGACATTCTGAGCAAGCTGCTCGCGATTGGCGGTCTGCAGCAAGCCGAAAGTTTCGAAGTGCAGCTCAAGGCGCAGCTCCCTGACGAAACGCAGATTGAAAAGCTGCTCACTCACCCCGATGTGGAAGTCCTCAAGTCGATTCACTATCGTCAATACGACACCTATTTCCTGTTTGGCGATGCCAATGAGCGCGTGCGCTACCGGGAGGACGACCGGATCGGTGCGGATGGCGAGGTCGAATCAGTGCGCAGCCGTTTGACTTACACGACTCCGACCAAAGAAGGCGAGTTCCACTCGACGATTCTGCTCTCACGGTCGCGCTTCATCGCCGATGCGAACCAATCGCTGCGCTTCTACCGCGAATACTTCCGTCCGGATCAGGAACGCGAGCTGCACAAAGATCGCCAGCGCTGGCATTTGCTGTATCAAGGCGTGCTGTTCTACGTGAATGTGGATCGCGTGTTCAAGCCGGAGCTGGGCGGCGTGTTTGTCGAGATCAAGAGTCGCACGTGGTCGAAATCGGACGCCGAGAACAAAGCGGATCGGATCAAGGCGATGCTCGGGATCCTTGGGCTGGACCCGGCGGCACTCGTCAGCACGGATTATTTGGAGATGCAGACCGCGCCCTAGTGAATGGGGGCACGGCACATCTGGTGGGAGAGCAAACAATGCCCTCCCACGGCATTTCCTCAGCGCAATATAACCATTTTGACCGCCACACTGTAAGCTAATCTCAGCTCATGTCGTGCTATACTCGCGCCAGTGTATTTCGTAGAACATAAAGGCGGCAGGCATGACCACGTTGATCACAGGTGGGGCAGGCTTCATCGGCAGCCGTTTGGGGCTGCGTCTGCTCGACCAAGGTGAATCTGTCATCATTCTTGACAACTTCGATCCCTACTACGATCCAGCCCTTAAGCGCGCGAATGTCGCGGCGATGGGGGAGAAAGCCATCGTCGTCGAAGGCAGCGTGTGTGATGAGGCACTGGTAGCGTCCCTCTTTGAACAGTATCCCGTTGACCGGGTGGCGCATCTCGGCGCGTTAGCGAATGTGCGCTATTCGGTCGAGCGCGGGCGGCAGTACGCTGATGTCAACACCAGCGGCACGGTCACGCTGTTGGATGCCGCGCGCAAACATCAGGTCAAGGTGTTCGTCATCGGCTCGACCTCGTCTGTCTACGGACAGACTGCCCGTATCCCGTTTGTTGAAGAGGACACGGCGACGCTGCCGCTTGCTCCTTATCCGGCGAGCAAGCGAGCCGCCGAAATGTTTGGCTACAGTTATCACCAATTATTCGGTTTGAACGTGAATGTAGTGCGTTTTTTTAATGTGTATGGGCCACATGGTCGCCCGGACATGATGCCGATGAAAGCCATTCAGGCGATCTTGCGCGGCGAGACGATCCAGCTCTTTGAAGGTGGCGAACTCCAGCGGGATTGGACCTACATCGACGATATTGTCGCCGGGGTCTGCTTGGCTCTGGACAAGCCGCTCGGTTATGAAATCTTCAATCTTGGCTTTGGCGCGCCGATTACGCTCAATGCATTCATCCGCATCTACGAGCGCTTGATCGGTAAGCAGGCGATGACGGTCAATGTGCCGACGCCGCGCAGTGAGCCGCCGATCACTTACTGCGACAACAGCAAAGCGCGGAATCTGCTCGGTTTTGCGCCCAAAGTCGATATCGAAACCGGGCTGACACGCACTTGGGAATGGTACTGCGAACGCTATGGCGTCTCGGTTAATCCTGCTGGGGCGGATTATTGAGGCGGAAGCCGTGCCCGCGCACCGTGATAATGTACTGCCACTGCGGGTCGATCTCGGCGAGACGATCCCGCAGGCGGCGGACGAGCGCGTCAATCGCCTGCTCGCTCACCCCTTCGCCGATCACGTCCGGCCACACGGTTTCGACGACTTTATCGCGCGTGCAGATGCGTTCACCGCTGGTGTAGAGCAGTTCCAGTAGACGGTACTGCGGCGGGCTGAGCGGCGGGTCAATTTCGGCGTTATTGATGAACACGCGCCGCGCTTCCGGGTCGATACGCAAACGCCCGCCCGTGATATCGGCGGGAACGACGGACTGTCGCGGCGCAGTCGCGCCCGTGCCGATGAACTGTAAGCGAATGGCCAGCGCCAGCGAAATCTGGTCGCCATCTTCGAGGAGATGCGTGCCTTTCAACTGCACGCCGTTCACCCACGTCCCATTGCGGCTGTCTAAGTCCTGCACGTAATAAACATCATTTTCCGCATAAACCCGAATATGATGCCGCGACACCTGACGTTCGGGCAGGACGATGTCGCAGTCTTCTCCGCGCCCGATGACCAGACTCTGCCCGTTTAAAACCCACTGGGTGTCCGCCATCTTGTCGGAGTGAATTATCAGCATGGGTTGATCCAAAGTTGACTCAGACATCGCTGCTGCTCCTGAATGCCCCGCACGTGTACACGATAAGCTCCAAGTATTATACCGTTTATTTCATTGCGCTGCGACCAGAATTGTCACGGGAGCTGAGGTGATATAGCCCGTCCACAGCCCTTGATCGGGATAGATGGGCGTGGCGACGATGCCCGGCTCCGGCACGACCTGCCCACGGGTTGCGCCGCGGTAGTAGGCGGTGACGCTGGCTGTCCCGCTGACCAGCGACGGATCGACGAGCACATTGCCGTTGGGGAACTCGACGGTGTGCACGCAGCGCTGCCGCGGCCCCAGCAAACGAATCGAGGTTTCGGGGATGGTGGTGCTGTCCTGCCGACCTAAGCCCGCCGCGAGCGAGGTGGTTGGATTGAAGATCAAGCCCATGCCGCTGGAGTTATTGTCGCCGACGAGCACCTGTGTCGGGTTGTAGACGATGGCGACCGTGCCCAAAGATTCGTTGGTGATAATGATTTGGACGAAGAAGCTGCCCGCCGGGTCGCGCGTGATGGTCGTCGGTGCGACGCGGATGCTCAGCGGGTTTTCGGCGGAGCGGCCAAGCAGCGATTGATGGTTGGCGCGGTCGTCCGCGGTGCGCAGCCACGAGCAGGGCACGCCCTCGTAGAACTGCGGGAAGATGCCGGAAACGAAGCGGGGCAGGTTGTTAGGCCCGGCAAACACCAGCAGCAGCAGCAGCAAAATCACGCCGACGAGCAGGCTCGAACTATTGGTGTTGCGCAGCAAACGCATCAGATCTCCTGAAGGCGGCGCTCAACGTCATGGAGGAGCGCGTCGATATCCACTGAGTCTCTATTGTGCCACAGGATGCCGGGATCGTGCCCGCGAAACCACGTAAGTTGGCGGCGGATGAAGTCATGGGTGGCGTTCTTCGTGAGCGTGACGGCCTCCGCTAACGGCAATCCGTCGAGCAGATGGGCAGCGAGTTCGCGATAGCCGAGCCCGCTCATCGATGGCAGGGTACGGTCGTAGCCTGCGGCGAGCAGTCGGTGCACTTCGTCGAGGAAGCCCGCGGCCAGCATCGCATCGACGCGCTGATCGGCGCGCTCGTACAAACGCTCTCGCTCCAACATCAGACCGTAGTGCTGAATCCGATAGGGCGGGGGATGCTTCTGGCGCTGGGCGCTGAACGGTTGCCCGGTCACCTGAGTCACTTCGATGGCGCGCACCACTCGGCGGATGTTGCGCGGTTCAATGAAAGCTTGGGCATCCGGGTCGAGGGCGATCAAACGGTCGAATAGGGCGCGTGCGCCGTGAGCAGCGGCATAGGCTTCCAGTTCGGCGCGCAGTTCGGGCTGTGGCGGGACTTCGGGCGGTGACCAGCCTTCGATCACAGCGGTGATGTACTGCCCGGTGCCACCGACCAACAGCGGTACTTTGCCGCGCGTGTGGATGTCATCAATGGCAGCATAGGCGAGGCGCTGGTAATTGGCCAGCGAGAGGTCGCCATCCGGCGGGATGAGGTCGATCAGGTGGTGAGGAACACGGGCGCGTTCTTCCGGCGTAGGCTTGGCGGTGCCGATGTCCATCCGCGTGTAGATCTGGCGGCTGTCGGCGCCGACGATTTCGCCGCGGATGGTTTCGGCGATGGTGAGCGCGAGTTCGGTTTTACCAACGGCCGTCGCGCCGAGGATGACGATCAGCGGCTTACCAGTCAAGCGCGTTCTCCACATGGTCGATGATCGGTTGAGCGCCACGGGGCAACGCCACCGCGATCACGTCGATGCGCCACGCCTGATCAGTCAGGTTGTGCAATTGCAGGTAGAGTTCGACGGTGCGTACAAGCTTGGCTTGTTTGCGCGGGGTGATGCTGGCAAAGGCGGTTTCGGTGGTGGGGCTGTGCCGCGAACGGACTTCAACAAACACGAGCGTCTCGCAATCACGGGCAATGATGTCGATCTCACCTTTGGGCTGATCGCAGCGCCAATTCAGGTTGAGGATCGTGTAGCCGTGTGCCTTGAGATAATTGGCCGCGAGGGTCTCGCCCACGTGCCCGGTTGCCTGTCTGGACATGCCGCCTCGTCCACCGCAATAAACACAGAGACGCCCTGCGCGGCGTCCATTCCCCAGTATAGCAGGAAACAGGCACTGTCGAAGGGCGTCTCTGTGTGATTGATCGGTTATTGGCGCGGCAGCAGTTTGCGGAACTTGTAGCCGTAGATGATGACGCCGCGCGGACCTTCGGTGGTGAGCTTGCGAGTGACCATTTCGACGCGATCGCCGATAGCGAGTTGATCGCCGTCCAAATCGGTGATCTGCGCGGTGATCATCACACCTTCGTCCAGCTTGACCAGCGCCAGCACATACGGCGCCTGATCTTCGTACCCCTCCGGGGGTTCCTGCACGGTGGTGTAACTGAAAATCTCACCGGTGCCGGCGAACTGAAAGCGTTCGCTCAGCTCAATTTGCTTTTTTCCGGTATCCATTGCGCCTATTTTCCGACGACGACCTCAACCGGCTTTGCAGCGGGCGTCTTCGTCGTATCGTGTACACGCACATCCACCACCACAGGACGGTTCTGAAGGCTCACGCCGCCATTCTGATAGCGGACGCCTTCCAAACGATAGCGCTGTGAGTTAAGACGCCAGTGACGTGAAATCTGCATGATAGGTAACTCCCTCGTCCATTTCGTTTCGTGCATTCTTGCACAAGTTGATTGCCAGTCTACGTTGAGAGGCCTATCAAAAGCTATCAGATGTCGCTTGATAGGCTCTCTAATCCCCGCATCATCTGGGCTTACACGCTCAAAATGTGCGTGATCGCGGTGCTGCCAAAGCCGCCGATATTCTGGATCAGGGCGATCCGTGCATCTGCGACTTGGTTCGCGCCCGCCGCACCACGCAGTTGGAGCGCCGCTTCCACGGCCTGATACACGCCCGTCGCACCGACCGGATTACCACGGCTCTTGAGACCGCCAAACGTGCACAGGGGCAACTCACCCGCCAAGCCGATCTGACCGTCTTTCGCCAGCTTCCAACCCTGACCGCGTTCGGCAAAACCCGCCGCTTCCAGAGTCAAGGCGCTGAGAATGGTGAAGGCATCGTGCAGTTCGAACAGGTCAATATCGCGGTGCGTGACACCTGCTTGCTGGAAGGCTCTGTAGACTGATGCCCGCACAGCGCTCAGATCGAGCAGGTCAGCGCGTTCGGCGAGGGCGAGGGTATCGCTGGCCGCGGCGCTGCCGAGAATTTCGACCGGACGCGGCACGAGATCGCCCGCGCGTTCGCCGGAGGTGATAATGACCGCCGCCGCGCCATCGGCATCCGGCGCGCTGTCAAACAGGCTGACTGGTTCGGAAATCATTGGGGCACGGGCGAATGCGCCCGGCTTGATCTGGTTCCGATACATGGCGTTAGCGTTCTTGCCGCCGTTGGCATGCGCGTTGATGCTGAAGTTCTCGAAGGCGCTCAGGTCAACACCATATTCGTGCATATAGCGGCGCATGACCAGCGCGGCGAGGGCGGTCAACGTGGCTCCCTGTACCGCTTCATAGTCGGCGTCGAGGCTGACGTTGCGGGCGCGGGTGTGTGCGGTACTGACCGTATCGGTCGACTTTTCCACGCCGAGCACGAGCGCAGTTTCGACCGCGCCCGAGGCTACCGCGAGGTAGCCGGTGCGCAGGGCCGCCCCGCCGGAAGCGTCGCCTGCCTCAACGGTGAAGGTCTCGACGCCGCCCAACCCGGAATAATCCGCGATCAGCGCGCCGAGCTGCGACTGACTGCTGAACGACGCCCCGTAAGCGTTGCCGACGTACAGTGCATCGACGCTCTTGAGGCCAGCGTCTTCCAGCGCGGCATGCACCGCATCCGCGGCAATCATGCGGATGCTGGCGTCCCAATGTTCTCCAACGGGCGTCTGTCCGACCCCGATAATGGCTGCTTTACGCATAGTTTTCAGTCCCTCAACAGTCCACGATAACGGCAGTAGGTCGCGTAGTCGATCGGCGTGCGGCGGGCGATGTAGTCCCGCGTCTTGGGCGCGCGGTCGCGCACTTCAAGGATGCGGTCGGTCACGACGATGTCGAAAGCGTCCGAGCCCGCGCCGCTGCCATAGCTGATCATCAGGATGCGGTCACCGGGGGTGGCGACATCGAGGATCGCCGTCAAGCCGAGCATGCACGAGCCGGAGTACACATTGCCGATTTCATCCGCCAGCAGACCGATTTTCATCTGTTCCGGCTTGAAGCCGACCATCTGCGCGGCGCGGGACGGGAACTTGACATTTGGCTGGTGGAACACCGTGTGCGTGTAATCGGCGGCGGTCGTGCCCATCATTTCCATGAGGCGGCTGGCCGCGCTCGTCGTGTGATTGAAATAGGCCGGTTCACCCGTGAAGCGTTCGCCGTGACTCGGGTAGCTTTCGTCCGCGCGCCGCCAGAAGTCGGGCGTGTCGGTGACGAAGCTGTAGCTCCCCTGATAGATCGCGCAGGCTTCTTCCGCAGCGCCGATGATGAAGGCCGCGCCGCCGGAAGCCGCAGTGTATTCCAGCGCGTCGCCGGGGCGGGACTGCGCCGTATCCATGCCGATGCTCAACGTATAGGCGCCCATGCCGCTGCCCACCATGCCGATGGAGGCTTGGACAGCTTCGGTACCGGCTTTACACGCGAATTCCCAGTCCGCCGCCTGGATGTTGGGCGACGCGCCGATGCTTTCGGCGACGATGGTGCTGGTCGGCTTGACGGCATAGGGATGGCTTTCGCTGCCAATCCACACCGCCCGCAGCGCTTGCGGGTCGATGCCCGACCGGGCGAGCGCGTTGCGCGCCGCCTCAATTGACATGGTCGTCACGTCTTCATCAGGTCCCGCGACCGCTTTTTCGGTCACCGGGCTGCCGCCAAGGCCGCCCGTCCAGACGCGGGCGACTTCGCTGCCCGGCAGGCGGAAACGCGGCACGTAGGCGCCGTAGCCGACGATGCCAACGGGCTTCGACGGGCGCATGAGATGCGATTGATCGCGTAAGGAATTAGCTGTCATACCAGTGTCCTTTTGAACAGGGACGAGGGTGGTCTCATCCCGAAGATGCAGTTCCTCGGAGTTCGTCCAGCAGCGCGCGGGCGCGTTCCGGACGGATATTCTTCTCGGTGATCATTTGCTGCACGATGCGACTGACCAGTTCCGGCGGCGCGCCGACCGCCGTGGCGATCTGCTTGGCGTGCATTTCCATGTGACCGCGCTGAATGCCTTCGGTCGCCAGTGCGCGCATCGCGGCGAGATTCTGCGCGAGCCCCGCCGCGCTGATGATCTCGGCCAACTGCCGCGCCGATTGGATCTTCATAATCTTGAGTGCGATTTGCGCGGTCGGGTGGACGCGGGTCGCGCCGCCGACGATGCCCACCGCGAGCGGCATTTCAATCGCGCCGCGCAGGTTACCGTTTTCGTCCTGCCACCAGCGCGTGAGGCTGGTGTACTGTCCGCTGCGGGCGGCGTAGGCGTGGGCGCCTGCTTCGATAGCGCGCCAGTCGTTACCCGTCGCCATAACGACCGCGTCCACACCGTTCATGATGCCTTTGTTGTGCGTGGCGGCGCGGTAGGGGTCAACTTCGGCGAAGACGCCCGCCTCGACAATCGCCCGCACGACCTGATCGCCCGTGAGCGACTCAGTCGCGAGTTCGCTGGCGGGAATCATCCCCTCTGCACGGGCTTTGCGATGGTCGGTGAGATTGCTCAGTATGCGCAGCACTACGCGCCCACCCGTAAGCGCTTCGATCTGCGGGGCGATGTGCTCGACGGCGGTGTTGATGGCATTGGCGCCCATCGCGTCGCGCGTGTCGTAGAGCAGGTGGATGATCAGCATGGGGCCGACTGATGTATTCGGCATAGGGCGCACTTGAATGTCCTTTGCGCCGCCGCCACTCTTGACGATGCTTCCGCCGATGCGGTTGACTTCGTCCATAAGCGCGGCTTTCTCCGCCATGACTCTGCCCGCGGCGACGTAGACATCGTCGAGATCGAGCACCTGAATTTGCCCGATCATGATTGGTTCGTCACTAGAGGTTGTGAAGCCGCCGCCCGCGCGGAACAGGCGCGCCGCGTTGCTGACTGCGGCCAAGACCGAGGGTTCCTCAATCACCATGGGAATCAGGACATCTTGGTTGTTGATGAGAAAGTTGGTCGCGATGCCGAGCGGCAGCGCATAGACCCCGACCGCGTTTTCGATCATCTGGTCGGCTTGTGCCGCGCTCAACCCGTTGATGCCGAGCATGGCCGCCTGCTCCGCTGCAGAAAGGTCACCCCACTGCGCGACGATAGCGGCGCGTTCGGCGAGTGTACGTTTATAAAAACCGGGAATTCGTGATGTGTGTTCGACTGTCATGCGGGGCAGTCTAGCAGACGGGAACTTTCAAAAGCTATCAAAGGTGAAAAACGGAACAATCACGGAACTATCTCTGAGCGGAGATTAAGGTGTGCCGCCTCCGAGCACGCCGGTGCAGCGTGGTCGGGAAACAAAAGACCCGCCGGGAAGGCGGGTCTTTTGCAGATTAGTCAGGCAGAATGCGGCTGTTCAGGAAATAGTCGAGCCACGTGAGGATGAGCAGCCCAATTGGGAAGCCCGTCCAGAAGAAATACTGAACACCGTATTTCTGAATGCTGATCGCATTGCCGCCGTGCGGACCCATCCACGGGAGGATCATGGTCACAAAAACTGCGGCGATGAGGAAACCAAGGCCCATCGACACGACCCAGACGATCAGACGACGCATAGTCAACGACGACATCTTTTACTCCGGCACATCAAACAAAATGGTATGGCCAGATTGTAGCGTGGTTGTGCCTTTTGGCGCAAGTGATTTGTGACTCCGCAAAACATTAATGTGCCCATGCCGTAATGGTTGTTATATTTACTGATGTTTGCTAGACTGAAATGTGCGTAACGTGACGTGAAATTTACATCTTACCGTGGACAGCGGTGTTCTCATCCATGTAATCATAGTTTTATAAAGGGGAAGTTGCGTGGCTGACCTATTCGATAAGGCGAAAAACTACAGAGACGCCAAAGAGGCGATGGAATTGGGGATCTACCCCTATTTTCGCGCTCTGAGCACGACCGAAGGTGCGGTCGCGCAGTTTGAAGGACGCGAAGTCGTGATGATCGGCTCGAACAACTACCTCGGCCTCACGACCGACCCGCGTGTTCGGCAGGCCGCCATCGAAGCCGTAGAAACCTACGGGACGAGCGTTACCGGCTCGCGCTTCCTGAACGGTACGCTGGAACTGCATCTCGAACTGGACAAGCGTCTGGCGAAATTCGTGCACAAGGAAGCTGCGCTCGTATTTTCGACCGGGTATCAGACAAACGTCGGCGTGATTACCGCGCTGGTGCAAAAAGGCGATTACGTCATCATCGACAAAGATGACCACGCCAGCATCGTCGACGGCTGCATGATGTGCCGTGGCGAAATGAAGCGCTTCCGCCACAATGACATCAGCAGCCTCGAAGATGTGCTCTCGAAGCTGCCCGCCGACGCGGGTAAGCTGGTCGTCGTCGATGGCGTGTACAGCATGGGCGGCGATATTGCCCCGCTTCCGGAAATCGTCGACATCTGCAAGCGCTACGGCGCGCGTATCATGGTGGATGACGCGCACGGCATCGGCGTAACGGGTGGCGGGCGCGGCACCGCGGAACACTTCGGCCTGACGGATCAGGTCGACCTGATCATGGGCACATTCAGCAAGAGCTTTGCCTCGATTGGTGGTTTCATCGCCGGTGATGCCGATGTGGTGCACTACATTCAGCACCATGCACGCTCGCTGATCTTTTCGGCGGCGCTGACGGCTGGACAGGCTGCCGCCGCGCTCAAGGCGCTCGACATCATGGAAACTGAACCGGAACACGTCGAGTCGCTGTGGCGCAACGCCGAATACATGCGTAAAGGGCTGCACGAGCTCGGTTACAACACGGGCAAGAGCAACACGCCCATCATTCCGATCATCATCGGCGATGTGTTCCGCACGATCATGGCCTGGCACGCGCTGATTGAAGAGAACGTCTACACGAACCCGGTGCTGCCGCCGGGAGTGCCGCCGGGCAGCAGTCTGCTGCGCACCAGCTACATGGCCTCGCACCGGCAGGAACACCTCGACCGCGCCCTCAAGGGCTTCGCGGCGGTGGGCGAACGGTTGGATCTCGTGTCACTCAATAACGAATTGTCGGATGTGGCGACTGGCTGATCGTCAACGCTTCTGAAGTTAAGAAAACGGGGCGGATACCATGTGGATCCGCCCCGTTTTTGATTCTGGTAGCCGCTGTAGGGACAGGGTCTGCCCTGTCCCTACAGCGGCGTGCTTTGAACTATGAGCTGACCTTATTGCTTAGCTGCCGATCCTTGCGATTGAGCGCGAGACGGCGGTGCAGCGGGTCGAGCAAGCGGTAAGCGACGGGTACGACGATCAGCGTGAGCAGCGTGCTGCTGAACAAGCCGCCAATCACGACAGTGCCGAGTTCCGATGCGATGATCGCGCCTTCTGACAAGCCAACCGCCAGCGGAACCAACGCGCCGATAGTCGCCAGCGCGGTCATGAGAATCGGACGCAGACGACGTTCACCCGCTTCGAGGAGCGCGTCGCGCAGTTCCATGTGCCGTTCGCGGCGGTTGCTTTGCACGCGGTCGATGAGCACCACGGCGTTGGTCACTACGATGCCGATGAGCATCAGCAGGCCGATCATCGCCGAGATGCCGAGCACGCGGTTGGTCAGCGTGAGCAGGATGGCCGCGCCGACCGGGGCGACGATGATGCTCAGGATGATATCGAGCCAGTGCACGAGCGAGCCGAACGTCACGATCAGGATGAGCACGACCAGCACAATCGCGATGCCCATCGCAATGCCGAGACCCGCAAACCCTTCGGTCTGCTGGCGCGATTCGAAGCCTTCGCTCACCGTGACGCGCTCCGCCAGACTGTTGCTGTCAAGATAGCTCTGAATCGCCTGTTTGGCGGTGTTCGTCACGCCGATGGTGTTGTTGGTTTCCAGTTCGCCCGTGTAGCGCGCCGCCGACTGGAGATCCACGCGAATGAACGTCACCGGGCCATCATCGGCTGCGTCACTGCTGACGACGTTGCTGCTGACGTTGGTCAAGCCTTCGACATCATTGAGCACGTCGATAATGTCGGCGTTGATCGCTTGGAGATCCGCCTGCTCGCCGGAGAGCACGAGCGCGAAACCGCCGAAACCCTGTTCGCTGAGCGACGCGCTGGAGACGGTGACGTTTTCCGGCCCGAAGATGCCTTCGGCACCAGCCCGAATCTCACCCGTCAGCGCGTCGAGCGTATCCGGGTGTTCCACGCTCAGGGTGATGGTGGCGACGTTTTCGCTGACTCCGCTGCTGCCGAGGATCAGCGCTTCGAAGCCGTCACCGCCGCCGATGCGGGTCGAGACCGTCGTGATGTCATCTTCGGTGAAGTTCTCGGCGAGGTAGTCTTCAAATTGCAGGATGACGGCGTTGGTATCCGCCATCTTGGTGCCGGGGGGCAGATTCACGGCCACGCTGACCTGCGGTTCGCCGAAGGAGGGCAGGAAGGCCAGCGGCCGGGTCGCGAACAGCCCCAGACCGACGATCAGGCTGACCGCCGCCACCGCCAACACGATCAGGTTGTTGCGCCCACTAGCCAGCGCCCACTTCAATGCCGGATCGTACAGGCGTTCCAGCCACGAATTCTCTTCGTCGGCGATTTCGTTGCGGTCGAGGAGCAGGTAGGCCACGACGGGCACAACCGTGATGGCGACGATGAACGACGAGAGCAGCGAATAGGTCACGGCGAGGCCGAAGGGCAGGAAGAATTCGCCGATGATGCCGCCAGTCAGACCGAGCGGCAGGAACACGACCACCGTGATGACCGTCGCGGCGAAAATTGCGACGGACACATCGCGCGTACCTTCGATCAAGGCGTGGGTTTTGTCTTCACCTTCCTGCAAGTGGCGGAAGATGTTTTCGAGCACGACGATGGCGTCGTCGACGACGCGGCCAATGGCGACCGTCAAGCCGGAGAGCGTCATGATGTTGAGCGTGATGCTTTCCGGGAACAGGCGCAAGAAGAACGTCGCGAGCGATGATGTATCCGCCAGTGGCAAAAGCGCGGCATGCACAATCGGCGGCACCCAGTACATAAAGGCGAGCGCCATCAGCACGGAGAGCGGAATGCTCACGCCGGACACGAGCGTGCTGCGCCACGCCGGATGCGGCAGGTTGCCCGGCCATAACAGCACGAGGAAACCCGCGCCCGCGCCTAACAGCAGCAGCACGCGGACGACCACATCCGTTTGTTCAAAGGCGCGACCAAAGTCACCGCCTAGCGCCGCGGCGTTTGCTTGAACGACGAGGAACAGCCCGCCGAGGAACAGCGCGATCATGATGCCGCCGACGACCGCGCGCGGACGGCGCGACCAGCGACCGCTGCTCAGGAAGATGAGGATGACGACGACCGCGAAGATTGCGCCGAGACCGCCTTCACGCGCCACACCGCTGATCGACTCTTCGACGAAGCTGGCTTGTTCAAAGGCGACGGAGACGGAGATGGTGTCGTCCGCTGCATCGATTTCGTGCAGCAGGTCTTCGACAATGTGGAAGGCTTCGACGTTGTTCGCTGTGTCCGTCTTGAAGACCGTGACGGACAAGCTCGAATTGCCGTTGACGCGGGTGAGGGCGTTGGTCGGCACGAACGGCGCTGCGCCTGAGGCAATGCGTTCCTGCACGTCGGCGGGCAGGGTGGCGACCACATCGGCGGAGAAGAGCTGCAGCGCTTCGATGCGCAAATCGTTCAGGAAGTTCGAGTCGCGTGTGACCATGTAAGCGACGGCTTCCGGCGACGTATTCCCAATCAGACTGGGGGCAAACGACGCGCCCTGCGCCGAGTTGAACAGGCCATTGATGAAGCCCGTCGCACTGGGGAAGAAGCGGAACAGGTCATCGGCAGTATCCAGCTCCACGCCAAGGAAGTCGCCGATGAACTGCCAGTCAGCGTTGAGCGCCGGGGCGTTCGGGTCAGCGGGCGGCACATCGGTCGCATAGCGTTCAGCCAACTGGGTGGCGGCTGAGGCGGTTTCGCCGCTGGCAATCGCGCGTACGGTGGTCGCCGTGTCGGCGGGCAGCGCTGCGATCACCTCGTCGGACAACTCGGCGAGCGTGGCGGGCGCAAATTTCGCCACGACCGCGGGATCGAGGTTCGCAAAGAATTCCGGTTCAACCGCGTTGAAGTAGTTGATGATCCCGGGTGTGAGGCTGTCGAACAGGCGGACATCATAGCCGGCGAACTGCTCGGGCACGTTGGCGTTGATCGTGTTGAGGACGGTCGAGGGCTGCCCGCCGCCGATTTCGACGATATCCTGCGCGGTCTCCAGCGGCAAGGTGGCGAACTGTGGCTGCGCCGAGAGCGTATCCCACACATTATTCAGCGGAATTTCCACGCCCGGCACGTTGAGCAGCACATCGAGGCTGAACGCGGACGCCACATCAGCGCTGAGATTGGGCAGGAACGTCGGGTCGTTGGCCGCAATGAAGGTGATCGCTTCGGGCGACAACTGGCGAATCACGCCAGCCGCGCCACCGGGGATGCTGACCGAGGGCGCACCTTCAGGCAGCGCATCCGGGTTGTCGAGCAGCAGCAGGAAGTTGAGCAGATCCGCTGCGCGCAGGGTCTGCGTGCCGCCGAACTGCGCCGCCATCTCGTCGGGCAGTTGAATGTTGATCAGGTCGTCGGCGGTGTTGAGTTCAAGGCCAATGAACCCGCCGAGCAGGTTGAACACCAGCGGTAGGCTTGGCCCTTCGGGAATATCCTGAACGACCGGCGTTTCCCCGGTGCCGACGGGCTGTTCGACGGCTTCGGTTGAGCCATCAGCCGCTGCCCCGCCATCGGTGGGGAGAGCCGCGCCGGTGCCGGAAATGCTGAAGGTCGCGAGCGGAATATCGTCAAAGCTGAAGGTGATGAGCTGCGGCGGTGAAATGCGCCACGGCTGCGGCAGGTCAACCGGATCGGGCTGTGCAGCGGCGCCGCTGATGGCGACGGCCAAGGCCTTCGCCGCCAGTTGATCGCGAGTCAGACCGTCGAGGTTGGCGATGTAGTCGGCGGGCAGCGCGGCGAACGCTTCATCGGACAGACTCACGAGCTGATCCGCTTCGAAATACTGCACGAGAGTCGGTTCAACCGCCAGCAGTTGGTTGATGTCAGCGGCCGTCAGATCGTCGGTTTGTCCGAGTGCACCGATGATTTCGCCAGCGGTTACGAAGTTGTTGAAAACCGTGCCCAGTGTGCGGGTGAGCGTGCGCATTTCGCGCAGGTCACGCGCATCCTTGAAGCGATCCATTTGCCAACTGGCAGGCAGCGCCGGCACGCCTTCCGGTACGGAGAAGGGCAGCGCGCGCAGGGCCTCGACGGCCGTCTGGTCAAGGGCGCTCAGCCCATCAACCTTGGCGCTCACGACGGCCCAAACTTCGGGAGTCAGGTCGAGCAGGCGGCTGGGCGCTTCGGCACTGCCGACCGGGACGGGCGTCGGCACGGCTTCGCCGTCGCTCGGCAAAATCTGACCGCCGCTCACCGAGACGCTGGCGACCTGTTCGATGTTCTGCAGCGCTGGTACAACTTCCTGCTCGACGAGCAGCCGGAGCGCATCCGAACTGTTCACGTCTTTGGTCTGCGTGGCGAGGTAGGCCAGCAGCGTCTGCACCGTGTCAGCGGACAACGCCGACCACACGTCGGGCGAGAGTTGGAACAGGAAGTTGGAATCGGTCGTCTGCAGGTAGATCAGCACTTCGGGTGGCAGATCGGCGAGCAGGCGCGCCGCGAAATCGGTCGCGCTCTCACCTTCAGGCGGCGCGATGCGGCGCAGCGGCAGCCAGACCGAGTCGATGGCCTGCTGGATTTCGCTGCGCAAGCGAGGCGCGTTGACGCCGAAGTTATTACGCGCGGTGATGACGGAGCCGAAGGCACCCGTCGTGGATGACTCAAGGTTGACGACGTCGGGGACTTGTTCGTCCAATGCGGTTTCGATGCGCGAGGTGAGGACATTGAGCACCTGGTCGCTGGTCATGCCCGTGGCTTGGGCGAGGATGATCGTCTGCGGGAACTCGACTGAAGGGATCAGTTCCTGCTTAAGCTGGGTCACCGCGTACACGCCCGCGACCGAAAGCAGAATGACGAGAGCCAGCGTAACCACGCGGAAACGAAGCGATAGCGCTGTAAGTCCGCTAAAGAGTGATTTCATGCAAGACCCTATCTATTGTGATGGCTGTCACTAAGAATAGTAGTGGTTACACGCGTGAAAATCAACGTAAGGTTATGTAAAACTGTTTCATATCTAATTAGGAAATGATCTACAATGAACGGTGTAGACAAGGCATAAAACATGGACATCGACTTACAGGAACGCAGCAAACGTTTTGTCCCTGCCCAATACCGCGACCACCTTGACGATCCTGCCATTCTCGCCGAAGCGATACAACATCTGAACAGTTTGTATAAGGCGCTCTGTTCGTTCCTGCCCCTGTACATTGAAGAAGAGATCCTCAAGACGCAGGGCTACAGTGCGCTCCGTCCCGGTACCTTCATGTTCGCTGACGTTTCCGGTTTCACCGCATTGTCCGAACGCCTGCAGCGCGAGAGCACGCAAGAAGGCGCGGAAATCCTCACGATGGTGATGAACGATTACTTCGCCGAAATGCTGGAAATCCTCGCGAAATCGGATGGCCAATTACTCAAGTTTGCCGGGGATGCACTGCTAGCATTCTTCCCGGCGAAGCCGCGCAGCATCGCCGATGCCGTCAAAGCGGTACGCACGGGGCTGCGTATGCAGCGTGCTATCGAGCGCTTCAAGCCCATCAGCGATCCGCGCCTCGTCGAACTCCTCAAAGGCGACCAGTACAGCCTCGTGATGTCGATTGGGGTGGCGCGCGGGAAGCTATTCGAAATGCTCATTGGGAATCAGGCGCAGCGCGATCACTTGATTTTGGGCAGCCTGCCCGGCGCGGCGATGTCCGCGGAGAGTGTCGGGCGGCAGGACGAGGTCATTGTCGATGCCAAGCTGGCCGCACTGCTGGTGGGGCACTTCTCGTTCAAGCGGATGGGACATGGCTTTTCCCAGGTAGTCGATAGTCTGGGCGCGGAACTGGGCGACTACGAGTTTGAGGCGCTCAAGAAGCGCCGCGCCAAAGGCTCTGCCCTGTTTGACTTGACGACGGATATGCTGATCGATACGCTGCGTCAGCTTCTGAGCCGGGTGGAGGCCATGTCGGTGTATGTTGCTCCGGCGGTGCTGCATGAGCTCATCAACAGTGGTGACTATCATCTGCGCAGCTCGAATCGCTTCGCCGTGACCATGTTCATCTATGCGACGGGGTTCGCCGAACTGCTGGATACCCGGCGCGGCGCAGAGGATCGTCGTGACCTGATCGCTTCGATTGCCGAACGTTATTACAACGTCGTCCAGCAGACGATCACCGAATACGGCGGGACGCTCACGCGTACCGACCCATATCAACTGGGCACGAAGCTGTTGGCGACGTTTGGTGTCCCCGTCGCGCACTCTGACGACGCCGACCGCGCGGTCGATGCGGCGCTGGAAATCCGGCAGCGTCTCATGGCACTCAACCAGAGTCTCGAACATGAACTCCCCGACGATCTGCGGCGGGCAGCATGTATCACCCAGCGCATTGGTATCGCGCAGGGCAACACCTTCGCGGGCGAGGTCGGCTGGAAGGCGCGGCGCGAGTTCACCGTGATGGGCGACGACGTCAACCTCGCCGCGCGCCTCATGGCCAAAGCCGCGCCCGGTCAAATCATGATCAGCGACCGGGTGTACGGGCGCGTGCAAGGAAGTCTGGAAGTTGAACGCTTGCCCCCTGTGCAGCTCAAGGTAAGCAGCCCCGGTGCAGACCTACGCGGTACTGCGACCGCTGCTCGCTCCCGTCAATCTGGTGAGCCCGGAACCCGCCGCGTTCATCGGGAACCAGGCCTTGCTCGAAACGGTTGCGGCGGCGCTCGCGGCGACGGTACAGGGGCAGGGTGCGCGCCAGCTCGTGCTGCTCGGGCACAGCGGGGTCGGCAAGTCGCGCCTCGCCCGGCAGATCGCGCGGCAGGCGCGCGTGAACGACTGGCGGGTGGCGTGGGTGAACTGCACCCGGCGTGACACCGAACGCAGTGTGATCCGCGCGCTGCTGAGTCAACTCCTCGATATTCAACCAGACGATCCGACGGCGGTGCTGCAAGAGCGCTTGCAGGCGCTCGATTTGCTGGATTTTGAAGCGCAGGTGCAGGCGGCGTTAAGTGAACAGGTCCTACAGGATACGGCCTTGCTCGGGCTCGCGGTGCGCCTGCTGGGGATCATGCCGACTCTGCTTATCATCGACGATGCCCAACGCGCCTCGGGTGATCTGCTTGAGCGACTCAGCGAAATCGCACGCGCAAGCGGCAGCGCGCCGGTCGTGCTGCTGCTGCTTGCTGAGCCGCCGTTCGCGACTGTGAACGTCGATACCTATCGCATCGCTGATCTGGAACCGAATGAGCTAGCAGAACTGGCGGCGCAGTATCTTGGTGTGGCGGCGATTGGCGCTCGGCTGCGGTCCGTCCTGTGGACAAAAACGGGCGGACGACCGGTTTATGCGGAGGCCTATCTGGAAAGCCTGCGCGACTGGGTTATCTGTTCAATGGCGAGCTGCACCCCGAGGCGTGACGGGATCTGCTGCCGGAGGTCTTCGCGAAGTTGTGATGACCCGCGTCGACTCGCTCTCCGCTGACCTGCAGACGGTGCTGCGCGCAGGCGCCGTGCTCGGCGGGAAATTCACCCCGGCGGCGCTCAGCGTCGTCGCTGAGATTTCCAATCCGGCGCAGATTGACGCAATCATACAGACTTTGGTCGATGAACATCTGCTGATGGCGGCTGATGATGCGTTCACTTTTCGGCGGGAACTGGTGAGCAGCGCGATCTACACCAGTCTCTCACGGGTGATACGCCTCAAACTGCACCGGTTAGCGGTCAGCTACTGGCAGGCACAGCGCCAGGAACGGGCGGCGGCTCAGCAGTTGGCCGGACATCTGGCGCGGTGCGGTTTGCTCCCGCAGGCGATCGAGGTGTTGATGAACGCCGCGGACGCGGCGGAAGAGCAGGACGACCTGAGTCGGGCGGCGCTCATTTACCAGCAGGCACTCGAAATCTTTCCCGACGATAAGGGGGTCGCTCTTCGGTTAGAACGGCTGCAGCAGCGGTTGACCGGGGAGTAAAGTACACAAGCACAGGACGAGAACGGTCTCGTCCTGCTGCTGGTTGAAAGCGCGGTTAAGCGAGGAGCTCAGTGGCAACCCGCCGCAGATTCTGCGTAATGGGGTGGTTGGGGAAGTGGAGCACGAAGACTCCAGCGCTCGCCAACGTCATCATTTCGTCGGAGTGCGGCAGCACCGCGCCGACGGGGCAGTTGTACGTTTGGGCAACGCGTGCGCGAACCTCGTCAAAATTGAAGGACATAGGCGTCTTGTTGACGATGAGCAGCATCCGCGGCACGTCGAGCTTGCGCGCAACTTCCACCGTGACGCCTGTACCCTGATAATCCTGCTGGTCGGGACGCATGATGATTGCCAGCGCGTCCGAAATGGCGACCGAAAGGAGCGTTTCTTCGTTCAGGCCGGGGTGCGTGTCGATAAGCAGCACATCGAGCGTCAGCTCTTTGATCAGATTTTGGAAGCCGTCGTTGAGAAGACCGACATCGTAGCCTTCGCGGAGAATACGCGCGATTTCGCCGACTTTGATGCTCGCCGGGATCAAGTAGATTTTGCCGTTGGCCGGAATCGGTTCCGCGCCCTCGCCGAGGTTCTTATTGAGGTTCGCCGTCACATCGTAGGCGGCTTTTTCGATTTCGCACTTGCCCCACAGGTAATCGTTGAGCGAGTACTTGATTTCTTCTTCGTCCAGCCCGAACAGAACGTGAATCCCGGGGGAGTTGATGTCGGTGTCAATCACCCCGACCCGCAGACCACGACCTGCGATGATACCGGCCAGGTTCGCAGTGGTATTCGACTTGCCCGTTCCACCTCTGAAGGAGTGGACCGAGATAATTTTTGACATGAAGATTTCTCCCAGGCATGATGTTCACAGAGGACGTCACGATGTTCATATTACCCGGTTTTGATGGATTCGGCTAGCGGCGGTCAGGCAACCGGTGGTTCATCGCGCGAGATCGCATCCAACGCGTTGAGCACCCGTTTGCGCAGCGCCCGTCCGAATTCCGAGGTCGGTTCTTTGGAAGCGCGGGAACGCCCGCGAATCGAGGCGAGGAGCGCCTCACGCGTAAGGGGAACATCCCGTTCGATGGTGTCCCAGATGGCCGGGGGCAGCGTGCGCTTTCCGCCGCGCATCATAGTGCGCTGATTGGTGTCATCGGGTGCGGACGCATTGTCGACGCCGAGGCGCGTCCAGAAGGCTTGGTTTTGCTTCGCGCCGCGCCGCACGAGGTTAACGCGGTACACGCGTACTTGGTCATGGAGCAGGGAGACGATCCACTCGTGCGCGGCCAGGTCGGCGAGCAGCGGGTCGACATCCTGGGGAGCAACAAGCCGGAGTTCCTGCAGCGAGAGACACAAATCGTCATAGGTCATCATCGTTTCACGCAGGATGAGGCGCACGACCTGGCGCTGGGCGGGCGATAGCTCCATCAAGTCGACCAGATTGCAGCTCATGGTTGGCTCCTCATCTTCCCCAGCTAAAAATCGTAAATGTATTATAGTCAGGTTTTCTGAGAAGTGTGGTTAGGAAATGTTTAGCGTAAGGTTGGTGGAGAGATACAATGGCGTTCTCTCCACCAAAAACTGTGGCTAGTCGAGCATGCGGACATAGCTCTCGTAACGGCGTTTGGTGATATGCCCTGCGCCCACGGCCTTGAGTATGGCGCAGCCCGGCTCCGTGCGATGCGTGCAGTCGAGCCCGAAGCGACAGCTACCAACGTAGGGCTGCATTTCGCGGAAGAAGAGGGCGAGGTCGCCGTCGTCGATGTTCCACGTCGAGAATTCGCGCATGCCGGGCGTATCGACAATGTAGCCGCCCTCGTTCAGTCCGATCATTTCGACATGGGTGGTGGTGTGCTTCCCCTTCTTAAGCGCTTTGCTCACTTCACCCACGCGCAAACCGAGCCCCGGCTGTACGGCATTGAGCAGACTCGTCTTGCCGACGCCGGATTTGCCGATGAGGACTGATGTTTTGTCGTTCAGCGCCGCGCGCAGTGCGTCGATGCCGTGACCGGACTCGGTGCTGGTGAGGATCGCGTGGTAGCCGAGAGCGCGGTATTCATCCATGACGGCATCGAATGTCCCGGGTTCCACGAGATCGAGCTTGGTCATGACGATGAGCGCAGGAATCTCCGCTTCTTCGGCGGTGACGAGATACCGATCGAGCAAATTCCAGTGCGGCGCGGGCAGCGCGGCGGCGAACACGGTCACGAGCTGGTCGACGTTCGCGGCGATGATTTGTTCAAGCTGCTTGACGCCCGCTGCCGAGCGCGCCAGTTTGTTGCGCCGGGGCAACACTTCCGTGATCAGGCCTGCGCCGTCTTCGGCCACCACGAACTGCACGCAGTCACCAATAGCGACCGGGTCGATCATATGGATGTCGTCGACTTTTTGCACGCGGTGATGCCCGATGGACGAGCGGTCTGCAATCGGATAAATCAGCTCTTTGCGCAGGCGGCTGGAAATTGAGCACACGACATCGCCGTCGGCGCTGCGCACGAAATACGTGCCGAGTTGTTTCTTATAGACCACGCCTTCGACGTGGTTGGTGTATCGAGCCAAGGTTGGTTTTCCCCTGAACAGGTGTAGACGAATCAAAACAGTGATCGACGGATGACGGGTGACATGCCAAAGACATGTCACGGCGCATCGTGACCGCGTTCCTCAACGCTCGCCAGTTAGGGTAGGGCGGGGGTTGTGTCTTAAGCGGAGATCAGATGCGCGAATAAGCTCGGTATGCTGACGACAGTCATGTAATCTGGCTCCTTCACGCACAAATAAAACACTGTGAACCACTATAGTCTGATCTGAACCGGTCGTCAAGATCAGCGGCGGGGATTTCCGTCAAAAGTCGGAGAACGAATCGGGAGCGTCTGCGCGCTCCCGCGATCAGTTATAGCCAGAATTGGGTTTTGCCCTGCAGGTTCTCGTCGAGCACGCCGCGCAGAATGCCCGCCTCAAGCGCATCGCCACCGTATAACGTCACGGGGAGCTTCGGCACCTTGACCGCACCATAGTGAAACAGGGTGAAGGCCAGCACGCTGTGCAGTGCCTGCTCAATCGGCAGCGAGGCTTCAGTGCGAATGTGAATCGGCTGAATAGCGGCGTCGCCGGAGGTCGTCAGGATGAAGGCTTCGGTATCGCTCAGGCGGAAGGTGCTGCCCCAGTCCGGCGCTTCGATCTTCCCGCCACCCAGTGCATAGATCCGTGGCACGCCGGAGCGGATCACTTCGACCGGGCAGAATTCGGCGTCGATTTCACCTTCCCAAGCGCCGATGGCGCGCAGCACTTCACGGCGCTGCTTGCCGTCAAGATGCAGCACGACGCGCTTCCCACCGAGCAGTTCCTGTGGGAGCAGCCGCGCGAGCAGCGCATCCGGCACGCTTGCGCCGTCACGCACCGGTTCGGTCGCTATGGCGTAGCCGATGAACGCGCCGTCTTTCTTGTAGACGCGCGCAACGCCCGTGAGATGCGGTACATCCTTCTTATTGTGCTCAATCAAGCTTAAGCCGACGACACGGTCGGCGTAGGGGAGCGATTCGTCCAGCAGGTAGGGGATGCCGCCCGCGCGTGCCACCAAGCCCATGATCACACTGCTCATGGCGGCCGGGTTGTTCATGGTTGATTCGTGAATGACGAGCGTGGGCATGCCGCGCCCGACGGTTTGCAAACGCGTATTGCGGTCATCCACCGCTTCTTCTTCGGCGGACTCGATTTCGTCGGGCAGGAAGGCCAACGCGAGATCATGCGGCTCTTTGAGCAGCAGGCGCACGGCGCTTTCGAGGTTGGCCTGCGAAATCACGCGGATGCTGCGTTCGCGCACGACTTCCAGCTTCAGACCGAAATCACGGTCGAGCGAGCGGCGCAGTGCTTCGGTGAAGTCGCGCACTTCATCGGCGAGCGTGTTGATCACCACTACCCGCAGCGGTTTGTCGGTGTCGGGCAGTTTCTGCGCGCCCGCCGTCTGGAAGTCCTGATTAAGCCGCGCCAGATCATACGGACGCGACTTGCCGCTGCCGTAAGCCAGCGAAAATTTGGGAGTCATGCTGCCGAACAGCGCCGCCGCGTTCTGCGTGCTGTAGGCATTGCTGATCAGATTGTGTTCTTTGAGGATGTCGGAGATCAGCTTGACCATCTGCGCATGCAGGGCGGGGCTGAGGTGCAGCGCCTTCTCCATCTGCGCCTTGTTGATGTCAAACTGGCCGATGTCACGTAGACGGATCACCAAATCGAGCGCATCCGTCACGTAATCGTATTCGCGCGTATCAACCAGCACACGGCACACCCAATGATCGCCGGGCGTTTTCGCGAGCAGTTCCTGCATGTCCGGACGGTCGCTCAGCTTGATGAGGCGGTCGCGCTGTTCGTCGAGCGTGCCGACGACTTTGGTGATCTCGCCCTGTAAGCGCGCGGTTTTATCTGCCACCCACAGGCCGATCATGTCGGTGGGCTTGTCGAGCGTTTCGACATATGCCTGTAAATCCGGCTCATAGAGCAGGCGGGAGACGACCGTGATCGAAAGCGCAGGTTGGTTATCGACTGTCCACGTGCGGATGCGATATTCCCGCTGCGTGCGCGTGTTTTTGATGCCATAAGCGGTCTTGGCTAGCGCGTCGATCAGCCGATCTTCGAGGCGGAGCAGCGGACCGCGCGCCACAAAATCGGCCAGGTGATCGGCGGTGGGCTGCCACGCGAAATCTTCTTCCAGCGCCTCAACGTCGCGGAAATGCGGCTTGAGCTGATCGAGCATCATCACCAGTTTGACCGGGTTGGGCGCTTGATCGGTGAGGATGCGCCCGCCGACCCACACCCAATCACCGGGGAAGACCTCGCGCAGCTCGGCCGCCAAGCGCGCGCCGACTTTGCGGGCGCTATCGTTGCGGGTGAGGATGCGGTAGGCCGTCAACGGCGGGAGCGCGTCCGTCTTGATTGGGAAGATTTCGGCAAAGAGGTGTGCAGGCATGTCACTCCACCGGCTTGGTGTCGTCGTTAGCCCAGTCTTTCCAAGAACCATCATACACACTCCCGTGCGCTAGGCCAGCGGCGCGGAGCGCCAGCAAACCGAAACTGGCCGAGACGCCGCCGTTGCAGTAAAACACCACATCGGATGATTCACTGGTCACCCCCGCCGCTGCGAACAGCTCACGCAGCTTGTCAGGCGGCAGAAGCTGCCCGGAAGCGTCGATGAGCGCCGTACGCGGCAGATTGATCGCCGTGGGAATATGACCGCCACGCTTGGCGCGCGACGCCTCGCCGCGAAACTCCGCCGGAGTGCGCACGTCGATCAACTGCTGGCCGGAACGCAGCGCTGTCAACACCTGATTGCCCGAACGAAGGAGTTCCGGCGTCGGACGTGGGCTGAAATCCCCCGCCGCATAGGTCGGAATTTCCGCCGTTGTCGGGCGACCCTCCGCGACCCACTTCTGCCAACCACCATCCAAAACGGCAACCTGTCTATGCCCGTAGTAATTGAGCGACCACCACAGCCGAGCGGCGAACATCGATGCAGCATCGTCATAGGCGACGACGAACGAGTCGTCGTTCACGCCGATGCGCCGCATGACATCCGCGTAACGTTCGGGCGGGGCGATCTTGGCATGCCGGGGATCGGCTGGGTCCGTGATCTCCTGCACCCAGTCGATAAAGACTGCCCCGGGTAGGTGCGCCTTCAGGTAGTCGTCCCGATGGTTGTAGTAGTGGGGCAGCGGTTCGGTTGCCGGGAGCACATGTCCGCGGATATCCACCACCCGCACGCGATCAAGATTGGCGGCCAGCCAGTCAGTCGTGACCAGTAGATTATTCATACATCCCTATTCTAGCATTTTTGTTCTAATTAAGCGAATCGCTGCGGCGTGACGCGCCTGCCCGTTTCGGCGGAGCGCAGCATGGCTTCGATGACGGCGACATCGTTCAAGGCTTCGGTTGGGCTGTTGCGATGCGGAGTCCCGTGCTGAATGGCATCGGCGAACGCCGCCAGTTCATCGGTGACGCTTTTGTTTTCGGCAAAGCTCACGGGTTTCGGTTGACCATCGGCTGTGACTTCCAGCAGGTTGCGGTCAATGCGGGCCGTGCCGCGCTCGCCGACGAGATGCAGCGCGCTCGTCCACGGGGCGCCCGCCGCATACGTGACCGTGTACGTGCCGATAGTGCCGCTCGCGAACTCCAGCGCCGCGCTCAACGTATCGGCGGGTGGCAGGTCAGCGCGCATTTGCTTGACGACGGCGTTCACACCGACGATTTCGCCGAGGATCTGCCGCAGCACCGCCACATGATGGACGCCGCCGTCCATCAGGAAGCCGCCCGGGAAGCTCCCTGAGCGCCGCCACGCCGTCTGATAGTACTTGTTGCTCGGCACCAGCGAATTTGCCAGCGCCCAATGTGCGCTGAACACCGGCCCGAGGTCACCGTTCTGCACCAGCTCAGCCGCGGCGCAGAAGGCGTTCTCGTAGCGCCAGTTTTCTGCCACCATCCATACTTGAGCGGGATGATTCGCGTAAATGGAGAGCAGTCGTTCGCCGGAAGCGACATCGGCCGCCATTGGTTTTTCGCTTACGACATGCTTGCCCGAGGCCAGCGCCAGATCAACGGCGGAGGCGAGTAGATCGATGGGGAGCAGAATATCCAATGCGTCAATGTCGTTGCGCCGCATGAGCTCGTCGAGGTCACTCGTGATAGCGGGCTTGATCGGCATACTGGCGACGAGCGCTTCCGCGGTCGCGCGGGTGCGGCTGTAGATCGCCACGATTTCAAAGCGGTCTTGCAGACTGAGCAGCGCGGGGATGTGGGCGTCTCTGGCAAAGATTCCAGCCCCGGCTAGGGCGATCCGAATACGTTCAGGCATGGTGGATGATCTCCTCTCTAGCGCATCATTTTACCTCAGGGTAGAATGACGCGCTTATGTGCCGACCCTTCGTTTTTATCAGTCTGATGCTTCTCATGGTCACGCGCGGTGTGGCGCAGCTCCCCACCTGCTCGGAACGACCCACCTATATCTCCCAGCCGTGGATTAACCCCGAACTCGCTTGTTTGGAAGAAGTCATCAATGACGCGACAGTCGGCACGTTGGGCTTTGCCGCACTGGCGGTGGCACCGGATGAGACGCTGTATGCAGCCCGTCCACTGACTGGCGAGGTCGTCGCGCTGACCGATACCAACGGTGATCTGCTGCCCGATGCGCCGCGGCTCGTGGTGAGCGGCCTGACACAGCCAACCGGCCTAACTTATCACGATGGGGCACTGTACATTGTGGGCGGCGCGCATATCTATCGCTTGATCGGCGATGAACTCGAAACACTGGTCGATGATGTACCGACGGGCGGCGGGTTCTGGGGGAAGGGTATTGCCGTGAGCGACCGAATCTACATTTCGACGGGTGCGCCGTGTGATGCGTGCGTGACCGACGATCCCCGGCGCGGCGTGGTGCTCAGCTACGCGCTCGATGGAAGTGATGCGCAGGTTGTTGCGACCGGGCTGCGTTCCCCGGCAGACCTCGCGTTTCTTGGCGATCAACTGTACACGGTCGACAGCACGCGCGATGACCTGTTCGCCACATCAGATCTTGACGAGTTGAATCGCGTTACGCCGGACGCCGATTTCGGCTTTCCAGATTGCGCGGGGGATCAGCCGGATTTTGGGACTTGCGCCGACACGGCTTTGCCATTGCTCACCTTCCCGACCGCCAGTTCGCCCATCGGGCTGGCCGCCTACACCAGTGACACGCTGCCCCTGCTCACCGACTCGCTCTTGGTCGCGCTCTACGGCGCATACAACCAGCTTGAGCTGCGCGGGTATGCTATCGCAGCTGTCCGCTTCGTCGACGACAGCGCGCAATATGAAATCATTATGCCGCAGCAGGCGGCGAGCGATACCAGTGAGCGCTTCACCGTCGATCAAATGAACTATCGGGGGAGCGGTTTCTTCCCCCAGCGACCGCTAGATATCGCCGTGAGCGACCGCGGATGGGTGTACATCAGCATCAGCGGTGGCCGCATCATCGCTTTACGACCCTGACCACTATCTGGATAAATCCCCATGCCGTATTGGATTGCTGACACGCTCGCCGCGACGCCGTTATTCGCGTGGATCTTCATTGGGCTAGGTGTGCCGTATGCCTTGCTCCTGCTGCCGCGTCCCGATTGGAACCGCCGGATGGAAGTGCTGGCGCTGGCGTTCGCCGTTGGTCCGGCGCTGCTCACTGCGTACATGTTTGGGCTGTCAACGCTCGGTGTGAATTATACGCGTGAGAATGTGCTCGGCGGGACCGTGGTGCTGGCGATGGTCGGCGGGCTGTGGGTGTGGCGCAAGGCTCAGAGCGCAACCTCTCCCCAAATTCAGGGAGGGGAGACAACAGCAGGTCGGCAGGCTGGTTTCGGTGTGGATCGGTGGCTGCTGATCGGTCTGATCACGGTCGCACTGATTGTGCGCTGGGTGGTGATTGCCTACTGGCCGTTCACTGCCTACGATTCCCTGTGGGTCTATGGCTACGAAGGGCGGTTGTATGCGCTGCTCGGCCACATCCCGAACAGCATCGGCTATTACCCGCAGTTCATGCCGCTCCAATACACCTACGCGCAGTTGTTCTTTGGCATCAACGACCACGCCGCCCGCGCTGGATTAATCTTTCTGCACGTTGGCAGCATTCTGGCCGTCTATGGGCTGGGTTCACGGCTGATCAACCGCCGAGTTGGGCTGCTTCTCGCGGCGATCTGGGCGCTGCACCCGCACCTTGGCGAGTGGTCGCGTGCGGGCGACCTCGAAATTCCGTTGGCCTATCTCTTCACACTGGCGGCCGCGTACTACTTAACCGCGTGGCGCTCACTGAACCGCCGCTATGCGCTGATTGCCGGGGTGATGCTCGGCATTGGTCTGTGGATCAAGCCGACGATGGGCGCGTTCCTGCTCGGTATGGCGCTGATGGGGCTGTTCGAACTGCTGCGCGTGCGCTTCGACTTCAAACGCCTGCTGCCGCGCCTGCAAATCGCTCTTATCACGGGGATGGCGGCTGTGCCGCTCGGGGCAGTGTGGTATCTCCGCAATTTGCTGCTGGGGCACAATCCCGTCGATTTCCCGTCCGGTTTCTGGCAGACGCTCGCCGCGCAGAGCGGAGTGGAGTTCGGGTGGGTGCTGCTGGCGCTGCTCCTCGCACTTGTATACCTGTCGACGCGGCGTGATCGGCCTAATATGGCACTGTTCCTCGTCGGCGCATTGCTGATTGTCGGCGCTTTGATATCGACGCTTCTGCCGTACTGGGCGCTGTCCTTGCAAGCGATTTTCCCCGATTGGCTCTGGCTGGAAACGTGGTTGGCGCACGCTCGCCGCTTGACCACGGTTGAATGGGCAGCGGTGTTCGCTGGTGCTGGCGTGATCGCCGGCGCGCTGTGGCGCTACTGGCGCGGTCGCGGTTTGCCGGAGAGTGTCGCCCAGTTGGGGTGGGCGGCAGCGCTGGCGCTACCCTATGCGGTCGTGTGGTTTTTCTTCTACAGCTACCATTACCGCCTGTCGTTTGCGGTCGTGCCCCTGCTGATTCTCCCATCGGCGGCGCTGCTGGCCATGTGGATCAAACCGGAGCGGATGCGGCGCACCTTTCGCGTGGTCTATTTCGTTGTGCTCGCCTTACTCGGCGTGCCGGGGGTGGTCGCAGCGGTCTATGACACGTTTGGCGGTTGGGATTATATGCAAACGGATAAGTACACCGACGATGTGGCGCGGTATCGTTCTGGCAACGGTGCGCTGATGAGCGTGGTCGATGGCTTACAGGTGTGGCTGGACGAACACCCGGGGGAAACGCTGACCGTCAACGCGCCGGGGGTGGATCGCCTACCGTTTTTCTTCCCACTGCACAACATCAATGTCGATGAAGCGCCCACCCGCTTGAGCGACGTGGAAGACGCGGCCTATCTGGTCTATGGGCTGCCGGAGACTCGCGGTGAATACCAGAATATTCCCATCACGGACAATCAGGTGATCGGGGCACTCAGCCGGGTCGACGTGGCGCGGCGGGCGTGGGGTTTTGACGATGGCATTTTCCGCTATGACGTCTACGAATGGTCGCTCGATAACCGCTGGATCGCGCCGCAGCCGAATGGCCCGGAAACGCGCGCCGTCGTATTTGGCGGAATCGTGCGCTATCTCGGCTACGATATTGGTTCGTTCTATCTCGGGCCGCAGCGCCGTGTTATCGGGCATACCTACTGGCAAGTACTCGAATCCGCGCCGCAGGACCTCTCGCTGTTCATGCACCTGCTGGATGCCCAAGGTAATTTGATCACCAACTGGGATAACCCCATCGGGCGCGGGGAGCGCGGCTACTATTCGTCGCAGGTGTGGGAAGCGGGCGAATTCCTCACCGATGAGCGCGAGTTCCCGGTCAGCGCGGACAGCGCGCAGCAGTGGGTGGGGGGGCCGTACCGTCTTGTGATCGGTTGGTATGACCCGGCGACAAACACGCGCCTACCCGTGGTGATCGAAGGAGTGGCGGCGGGCGACAGCCACGAAATTGAGGCGCGGATGGAAATCCATCTTGACTAAGTTTAGGTTTGTCTAAAAAACCTATTGCAAAAGTCTAAAAAATATGTTTAGATAGAGTCATTACGTCCGATGCCAACTTAGGAGCATAAGCCCTATGATGCGAACGGCAATCATGGCTCTACTTCTGATTCTCTTAGTCGGTGTTCCGCTGCAGGCACAAGCCGAATGTGCCGAACCCGCGATCAATGTATTGGCGACCGTCGGCATGATCGCCGACGTGGCGCAAAACATCGGCGGCGACTGCGTGCAGGTCCGCGCGCTGATGGGGCCGGGTGTTGACCCGCACCTCTACACGGCGACCGAGCGCGACGTCGAATATCTGTTTGACGCCGACATCATTTTCTACGGCGGCTTGCACCTCGAAGCGCGCATGATCGACGTGTTCGAGCAGGTGCGCACCGGGTTGAACAAGCCCGTGGTCGCCGTCAGCGAACGCATCCCCGAAAACCTCCGCTTACTTGGCAGCGATCACCACACGCCCGACCCGCATGTGTGGATGGATGTGTCGCTGTGGATGTATATCGCCGAGCAAATCCGCGATTCGCTGATCGAGAACTATCCCGATCATGCCGCTTATTTCACCGCGAACGCCGACGCCTATCTCGCGCAGATGCGCGACCTCGACCAGTACATTCGTGAGCAGATCGCGCGGATTCCGCAGGAACAGCGGGTGCTGGTGACTGCGCACGACGCGTTCCAGTACTACAGCCGCGCCTACGGCATTGAAGTGTTCGCGCCGCAGGGGATTAGCACGCAGGCGGAAGCGGGCGTTCAGAACATCCGCGATACCGTGCAACTGCTGGTTGATCGGCACATCCCGGCGATTTTCGTAGAGACGAGCGTATCGCCGCGCGTTATCGAAGCCATCATCGCTGGGGCGCAGGCGCAGGGACACAATGTCGTGATCGGCGGCTCGTTATTCTCGGATGCCATGGGCGATGTCGGGACGCCGGAAGGCACCTACCTCGGCATGATCCGTGCCAATACCGACACAATCGTTTCCAGCTTGTTAGGGGAGTCATAAATCATGGTGACGATGGAAGAAGCGGCCAAGCAGCCGATCACGGTCGAAGACCTGACAGTCGCCTATAAGGAAGAGCCAGTGTTGTGGGATGTTGATGTCACCGTGCCCAATGGCTCGCTGATGGCGATTGTCGGACCGAATGGGGCGGGCAAGTCCACGCTGATCAAGTCAATCCTCGGTCTAGTGGATATTTCGGCGGGGCGCATTCTGATCTATGGCAAACCGTACCCGCAGCAGCGGCATCTGGTCGCCTACGTGCCGCAGCGCGGCAGCGTCGACTGGGACTTTCCCACGAATGCGCTCGACATTGTAATGATGGGGCGCTATGGGCATCTCGGGTGGTTCAAGCGACCGGGCAAGACGGAACGCGAACTGGCCATGCATGCGCTCGAACAGGTCAACATGGATGCGTACGCCAAGCGGCAAATCAATCAACTGTCCGGCGGGCAGCAGCAGCGCGTTTTTCTAGCGCGGGCGCTGGCGCAGGATGCACAGATCTACCTGATGGACGAGCCGTTTCAGGGTGTGGATGCGACCACCGAAAAGGCGATCATCGACGTGTTGAAGAACCTGCAGGCGCAGGGACGCACGGTCGTTGTCGTGCATCACGATCTCGAAACGGTGCCGGAATATTTCGACCATGTGCTGCTGCTGAATGTGCGGGCGGTGGCGAGCGGCGCGGTCGAGCAGACCTTCACACAGCAGAATTTGCGCACCGCCTACGGTGGGCGCATGGAAGCTTTGCTGGCTCGGGAGCGCTAACATGGATTGGACACTTCTGTTCACCGATTACACGATTCGCAACGTGGCGCTGGGCGCGTTGGTACTCGGCATTGTCAGCGGGGCGCTGAGCGCGTTCGCCGTGCTGCGTAAGCAGAGTTTGCTCGGCGATGCCATGAGTCACGCAGCGCTGCCCGGCGTGGTGCTCGCGTTCATCATCACGGGGCAGCGCGCGCCGCTGCCCCTGATGATCGGCGCGGTGATCGCCGGTTGGTTGGGTACGCTGGCGATGATTGCTATCCGCACGCACACCCGGATTAAGGAGGACAGCGCCAAGGCGTGATCCTTGCCGTATTTTTCGGCATGGGGATGGCGCTCCTCTCGTGGGTGATACGCCAGCCGGGTGCGGAGCATTCCGGCCTCGACAGGTTCCTGTTCGGGCAAGCGGCGGCAACAGTCGCCAGTGATGTCGAAGCGATGGCGCTGGTCGGTGGGGTCGCGGTCTGCTGCTGGCCGTGTTCTGGAAGGAATTCAAGCTGATCAGCTTTGACCCCGGTTACGCGGTGACACTCGGTTTCCGCGTGCGCGGACTGGACATTCTGCTGACCACGTTGATCGTCATTGCCGTGGTGATCGGCTTGCAGACGGTCGGTGTGGTGCTGATGAGCGCAATGATCGTCGCGCCCGGCGTGGCCGCGCGGCAGTGGACGAATCGCCTCGGGTGGATGGTCGCGCTGGCAGCGTTCTTCGGCGCGCTGGCGGGCGTGACGGGCGCGATTCTGAGCAGTCTCGACAATGGGCTCCCGACTGGCCCAGTGATCGTGTTGGTGATTACGGGCATTGCGCTTGTGTCGCTGTTCTTCGCGCCGGAACGAGGCCTCGTTTGGGAATGGACTCAGCGCCGCGCCAACCGCCGCCGCCTGCGCGCTGCTCTGCAGGCTGAGCGAGTCAAGGAGTTTGCAGCATGAATCAGGCGATGATCGAGATGCAACTGGTCGCGGTGCTGGTCGCGGCGGCCTGCGCGCTGCCGGGTACGTTTTTGGTGCTGCGGCGCGTGGCGTTGATGAGCGATGCGATCAGCCACACGGTCCTGCTGGGGATCGTCTTCGGGTTTATGCTCGTCGGCGATATCCGCAACCCATTGCTGATTCTGTTTGCGGCGCTGAGCGGCGTTCTCACCGTCTCCCTGACCGAACTCCTGCTTAAGACCCGCCGTGTCAAAGAGGATGCGGCCATCGCGCTGGTGTTTCCGGCATTGTTCAGCATCGCCGTGATCATCATCAATCGCAATTTCGCAAACGTTCATCTCGACACGGATGCGGTGCTGCTGGGTGAACTGGCGTTCGCGCCGTTCAACCGCGCGGAATTTCTGGGTGCGAACCTGCCCAAGGGCGTGTGGATCATGGGGGCAGTGCTGCTGCTTAATCTCGGCGTGATCGCACTTTTCTACAAGGAACTCAAGCTGGCGACCTTCGATGCGGCGTTGGCGGCGGCGCTCGGGTTTGCGCCCGCGCTCATTCACTATGGACTGATGGCGTTAGTTTCGGTGACCGCTGTCGGCGCGTTCGATCACGTGGGTTCGATCCTCGTGATTGCGCTGATGATTGCGCCGCCCTCCGCGGCGTATCTGCTGACGGATCGGCTGTGGCGCATGCTGGTCTACGCGGTGTTGATCGGCGCGGCATCGGCAATTGCGGGCTACTGGGTGGCGCGGACGCTGAACGTCAACATCTCCGGGGCAATGGCGAGCATGACGGGTGTGTTCTTCCTCGCCGCTTTCCTGTTTGCGCCAGAACGCGGACTGATCGCCAAGCTGCTGCAGCGCACCCGCCGTCAGCGGCGCTTCGCGACCGAGATGCTGCTCGTACATCTGACGCGGCACGAAAACACCGAGCGCGAAGCGGTCGAGAACACGCTGGCACACCTGACCAACGAGCTCAACTGGAGTGAGAAGTTGGCCCACACCGCGGTCGACCGGGCACAGAGTGCGGGGTGGATCACCCGGCAGGCGGATCGACTGCTGCTCACAGATCGAGGGCGCCGTGTGGCGTACCAGGTGCAAATGCGGTAATTCAGAGGCTAAAGTAGGTTCTCGAAAGAAATCCACGAACGAATGTAGGGGCGCACCTGTGTGTGCGCCCAAAACCGGGCAGACACAGAGGTCTGCCCCTACACGATGGTTTTCGAGAAGGTGCTTAAGTCGTAGGTGGAAAATGTCCGGATGCGGTATAGTTAACTGCATCCGGTTTTTTATTGCCCAATGGAATGAGAACGCATGCCTGAGAACAACCAATTGACCACTGACTTGATGAATGCCATCGCCCAGACGTCGACGGAAGCGCGCCAGCTGCAGCAGATTCTGGAACGCTTAATGCAGGTGTTGACCCAGAACGGCTTTCAGATCGCGGTCGATATTGTTGGGCTGAGCGGGCAAATGCATCAACGGTTGGAACGCGCGGGCGATCAAGCGAATACGGTGTCGCAGCAGCTGGTGCGGCTCGACGAAATGCTCCGCACGTTCGCCTTGATCACCTCATCGCTGGATCTCGATCACGTGCTACAGGAAGTCATGGACACGGTCATTCGCCTGACCGGGGCGGAACGCGCCTACCTGATGCTCAAAGACCGCAATACCGGGGAACTGGATATCGCCGTCGCTCGAAATTGGGATCGCGAAACACTGGCGGATCGCGACGCGGTGTTCAGCCGGAGCATTGTTAATCAGGCGTTGGGCAAAGGCGAAGCGGTGATCACGGTTGATGCGGCGGCGGACGAACGCTTCGCCGACGCCAAGAGCATCATGAGCAATCAGATGCGCTCGGTGCTGTGCGTGCCGCTCATGCTGCACGGGCAGGTGATCGGCGTGCTGTATGCCGACAACCGCATCACCCAGGATGTGTTCCGCAAGGAAGAGATTCCGCTGCTGACCGTGTTCGGCACGCAAGCCGCCATCGCCATTGAGAACGCCCGTCAGTTCGGCGCGGTGAAGAGCGACCTCGACAAAGCGCTCAATGAGCTGCAAAGCCTGCAAATTGAAATCGACCGGCAGCGCGTGGAAAAGCAAGTCTCCCAGATCACCGAATCTGACTATTTTCAGCGCTTGTCGATCTCCGCACGCAGCATGCGCAAGCGGGCAGACCGTTCGGGCGGCGATACGTAAGTCAAACCACATAAATCTCTACGCAACCTGCCCATAGTGGGCAGTACAATAGAGGGGCGTGGCAGTCACGAGCCACAGGACATAGATGGATTGAAATTATGACCTCAGCCATTGCCGCACAGCCCCGCTTGAATCGACGCCAATTCTTCCAGCAGTTCGGGCTGTTGATCGTCTTTCTGCTGCTTTGTCTCGCTTTGTCCCTCATCAGTGATCGCTTTCTGACCGGTGACAACCTGAAAAATGTGCTGCGCCAGTCGACCGTCAACGGGATTATCGCCGTCGGCGTGATGTTCGTGATCCTCACCCGCGGCATTGATCTGTCGGTTGGCTCGGTGCTGGCGATGTCGTCAATTGTCGGCGCGGATTTGCTGCAGCAGGGGTGGGCACCATTCCCGGCGGTCTTGGCGGCGCTGGTGGTGGGCGGCTTACTCGGGTTGATCACCGGGTTGCTCGTCAGCCAATTACGTATTCCCCCATTCATCGCGACACTGGGCATGATGACGTTCGGGCGCGGTCTCGCGTTCAGCGTCACGGGCGGCACCCCCATCAGCAGCTTCCCCGATGGCTTCCGGCTGATCGGCACAGGCGAGTTCCTCGGCATTCCGACACCGATTATCATCGCGGCGGGCGTGTTTTTGGTCGCGTATGGGCTGCTGTACCACACGACCCTCGGCCGCTTCATGTTCGCGCTCGGTTCGAATGAGCGCGCGGCGTTCGTGTCGGGGATTCCCAACCGACTGGTCCTGCTATCGGTCTATGTCTTCTCCGGTATGATGTCGGCGCTCGCCGGGATTATCCTCATCGCCCGCCTCAATTCGGCGCAGCCGAGCATTGGCGAAGGCTACGAATTGGATGCGATTGCAGCGGTCGTGGTCGGCGGGACAACGTTTGACGGCGGCGAGGGGACGCTGCTGGGCACGCTGCTCGGCGTGCTGATCATCGCCGTACTGAATAATGGTCTAAATTTGCTCAACGTCCCGCCGGAATTCGTTGGCGTGGTCAAAGGAGTTGTCATCGTGGTGGCGCTGCTGCTGCACCGTGCACTGCGATAAGTTATTCGTTTTAGGCTAGGAGATATACCGTGCGTAGACTTATGGTTCTCGTTCTTGCAGTCGGACTCGTTTTGGGTGTCGGGGTTGCCAGCGCGCAAGATGCAGGCATCACCATCGGCTTGTCGCTCTCAACCTTGAATAATCCGTTCTTTGTAACTCTCCGTGATGGCGCGCAAGCGGCGGCGGATGAACTGGGCGTGGAATTGATTGTGGTGGATGCCCAGGATGATCCGTCGACGGAAGCGGCGAATATTCAGGATTTGATCGCGCAGGGCGTGAGTGCCATCCTCGTCAATCCCACGGATGCGGATGCGATTGTGCCGTCAATTGAGGCGGCAAACGCGGCGGGCATCCCGGTATTCACGGTGGATCGCGGCGCGGCGGCGGGCGAAGTCGTCAGCCACATCGCGTCGGATAACGTGGCGGGCGGTGCCATGGCCGCGCGCTTCCTGTGCGACCAACTGGGCGGCGCGGGGAATGTGGTCGAACTGGAAGGCATCGCCGGGACGTCGGCGGCGCGCGACCGCGGGCAGGGCTTCAATGATTACATGAGCGCCAACTGCGCGGGCGTGACCATTGTCGCGCGGCAGACGGCGAACTTCAATCGCGCCGAAGGTCTGTCGGTCTTTGAGAACATTCTGCAAGCGAACCCGGAAATCAACGGTGTGTTCGCGCACAACGACGAGATGATCCTCGGGGCGATTGAAGCGGCGGCGGCGTCCGGGCGGACGGGCATCACGTTTGTGGGCTTTGATGCGGTCGATGATGCGGTCGCAGCGGTGCAGGCGGGGACGCTGGCGGCGACCGTCGCGCAGCAGCCCGATATGATGGGTGATTTGGCCGTGCGGACGGCGGTGGCTCATCTGGGCGGTGAGACGGTCGAGGCGAGCATCCCGGTCGGTCTGCGTTTGGTGCAAGACTTGACCATTGGCTTGTCGCTCTCCACGCTGAACAACCCGTTCTTCGTCACACTGCGCGATGGAGCGCAAGCGGCGGCGGATGCGCTGGGCGTAGAACTCGTGGTCGTGGATGCGCAGGATGATCCGTCGACCGAAGCGGCCAACATTCAGGATTTGATCGCGCAGGGCGTTGATGCCATTCTGATCAACCCGACCGATGCGGATGCAATTGTCCCCTCGATTGAGGCGGCGAATGCGGCGGGTATTCCGGTATTCACGGTGGATCGCGGCGCAGCGGCGGGCGAAGTCGTGAGCCATGTCGCCTCGGACAACGTGGCGGGCGGCGCGATGGCGGCGGAGTATCTGTGCAACGCGCTCGGCGGTGCGGGGAACGTCGTCGAACTGGAAGGCATCGCCGGGACGTCGGCGGCGCGTGACCGGGGGCAGGGCTTCAACGATTACATGAGCGCCAACTGCGCGGGCGTGACCATCGTCGCGCGGCAGACGGCGAACTTCAACCGTGCCGAAGGCCTGACGGTGTTCGAGAACATCCTGCAGGCGAATGCCGAGATCAGCGGCGTGTTCGCGCACAACGACGAGATGATCCTCGGGGCGATTGAAGCGGCGGCGGCCGCCGGACGTTCCGGCATCACGTTTGTCGGCTTTGACGCAGTGGCCGATGCGGTCGCGGCGGTTGAAGGCGGAACGCTCGCGGCGACAGTCGCGCAGCAGCCGGATCTGATGGGCAGTCTGGCGCTGGAAACAGCAGTCGGGTACCTGGGCGGCGAAACGGTCGAGACGTATATTCCGGTCGCGCTGTCGCTGGTCACGGCAGAATAGTCAAATCACATCACAGGCCGGGGCGCGGTGTGCCGCGCTCCGGCGAAAAGGCGGTTTATGGAATCTCTGCTGCGCATTAACCAGATTTCCAAGTCGTATCCCGGTGTGCAGGCCCTGAGCGACATCAGCTTCGAACTCTATTCCGGCGAGATTATCGCGCTGGTGGGGGAGAATGGCGCGGGCAAGTCGACGCTCATGCGCATTTTGAGCGGCGCGGCCACCCCTGACTCCGGTGAACTGATCTGGCAGGGACAGCCGGTCGCGCTGCGCACACCGCGCGAGGCGCAGGAGCTCGGTATCCGCATGATTCATCAGGAACTGGCGCTGCTCCCGAATCTCGATGTCGCCAAGAATATCTATCTGGGACGGGAGCCGCGGGGCGCGCTGCCCGGCACCATTGACTGGAAAACGCTCTATCAGCACGCCGCCGCCCAATTGCAGCAGTTGGAACTCGACATCGATCCGCGCACACCGATTCGAAATCTGTCGCTCGCACAGCAGCAGATGGTGGAAGTCGCAAAGTCGCTGTCGCAGAACGCACAGTTGATCATTATGGACGAACCGACGTCCACGCTGACGGACCGCGAAGTTGAGACGTTGTTTCGCAAAATGCGCACGCTGCGCGATCAAGGCGTGACGATCATCTTCATCTCACATCGGCTGGAAGAGATTTTTGCGGTATGTGACCGCGTCGTCGTGCTGCGCGATGGACAAGTCGTGGCCAGCGACGCCGTCGCCGAGACGACGCCGAGCAAAGTGATCGCCGAAATGGTTGGGCGCACGGTCGATGATCTGTTCCCCCGCCAGCGCAGCATCGTCGGCGACGCGATTCTCGATGTTCAGCATCTCGCGATCACCAGCGTGAAGCAGGACCTGACGTTCACGCTGCATCAAGGGGAAATTCTTGGCATCGCCGGATTGGTCGGCTCAGGGCGGACGCCGCTCGCCGAAGCGATCTTCGGCTTGCGGCGGGCGCTCAAGGGCAAGATCGTGCTGAACGGCGCCGAGTTAATTATCAGCAGCCCGGCTCAAGCCATTGAGCACGGTATCGGATTTGTCCCCGAGGATCGAAAAGGGCAGGGCTTGTTCCTGTCGCTTTCGGTCGGCGCGAATATCATCGTGTCGCTGATGCGCCTGTGGTCGCGTTATGGGTGGGTGCAGTGGGGACGCTACAACGATGTGTCCGCGCGTTTCATCGACCGTCTAGATATCCGCACACCGTCGGCGGGGCAGCGTGTACGCAACCTGAGCGGTGGTAACCAGCAAAAGGTCGTGATCGCGAAGTGGCTGACGATGGAGCCCAAAGTGCTGATTCTTGACGAGCCGACGCGCGGCATCGACATCGGCGCGAAAGCAGAGATTCATCAGTTGATGCGCCAGTTGGCCGAACGCGGGGTGGGTATTCTGATGATTTCGTCGGAACTGCCCGAAGTGCTGGGCGTCAGCGATCGCATTCTGGTGATGTATGAGGGCGACATTGTCGCCGAATATGATGCGCGCCGTACCACGCAAGACCAGGTGATGCGGGCGGCAACGGGAAACTTAGAAGTAAAGGGACCGCGGAATGACAGCAAATCTCCTGCGAACTTCATCGTCTAGCTGGCTGCGACGCGGGACCGTGTTCCTCATCCTCGTCGGGATGATCGTGTTCTTCTCGACTCAGTCGGATCGCTTCTTTCAGCCTGTCAATCTGCGCAATATTGTCGAGCAGAATGCGTATATTATCGTCGCCGCGGTTGGCGTGGCGCTCACGATGATCCTCGGCGGCATCGATCTATCGGTCGGGTCGGTGGCGGCGCTCGTCGGCGCGCTCACCGCCGGGCTGATCACACGCAATGGCTTCGCGCTGCTTCCGGCGCTGGCAATTGGTTTGATCGCAGGTGCGCTCCTGGGCGCGATCAACGGAGCCTTGGTCGTATTCGGCAAACTGCCGCCGTTCGTGGTGACGCTGCCGATGCTCGGCGTCGCGCGGGGCCTGACGCTCGTTTACACCGAAGGGCGTCCGATCTCCGGGTTGCAGGAGACGGGCTATCGTTCGTTTGCCGGTGAACTCAACGTGGGGTTTCCGCTGCCAGTGCTGGTGCTCATTGCCTTGCTGGTGACGCTGGCGGCGTGGCTGCTGCTCACCCGGACGCGCTTTGGGCTGCACGTGTACAGCATCGGCGGCAATGAGGAAACTGCCCGTTTGGCGGGCGTAGCGGTTGCCCGCACCAAGATTCTCACCTACGCCATTAGCGGGTTGTGCGCGGCGATTACGGGTATCATGTTGACGGCCTCGCTGGCGTCCGCACAGCCGCGAGTAGCGGAAGGGTTAGAATTGAATGCAATTGCCGCGGCAGTGCTCGGCGGCGTGAGTTTGTTTGGTGGTGTTGGCAGCATGGTCGGCGTGCTGGCTGGTGTGTTGATCGTCGGTGTCTTGAGCAATGGAACGAACCTCCTCCGCATTACCCCCTATTCCAAACAGATCATTCAGGGCATTGTTCTCGTAATTGCAGTGAGCATTGATATGTACTCCAAGCGGCTGGAGAAAGGCTGAACGGATGTTCTGTCCGTTTGTCTAAGTCTTAAGACGGTGGACTACAAACAAATTACCTATACAATCTTGACATTGGAAAATGGTTAGTTTATATTCTCCAACATTACGCCGTAATGTAATTTACTTTGAGTTTGAGACCTATCAACATTGTAACGCCTCAATTGAAAATTAAAATGGCATAATCACAATTACATATTCTGCGTTAACGGTGTGTCGCGGGTAAGGATCCTAATGAAACGCAGTCCTACCGACGTCGAGCGCGTCCATGTTTATCTGAGTTATGCAGCGGTTGAAGCAAACTTTACGCTCCAACTAGCCAGCGATCTGCTCTGCGAAGGTCCCCCGAATACGTCCAATCACCTTACACCCTGCCCGAGCTGCGCTGTCGCTAAACGCAAAATACCGATTATCCCTGTGCTGTGCGCGCCTGTGGAACGTTCACAATGGTTGACCTGAACTCGCAACCTGCGGCGTTGATCGATTTCAGCCAGTGGAACGACAAACGCGTATACCGCCAGCGTTTGGATGAACTGCTCGACGACCTGCGCCCGAAAGTTGACCTGCGCACGACTTTGGATGTCGAGGCGCGTTATCTCCACACGTTAGTCGCGCGGTTGGCAGCGCGCAAACCGCTGACGCAATTTGTCGATTTGTCGGCGAACCCGCGCCCGCAAGAACAAGCCACACGTCCCTATTTTCGTTTGAGTGAGTTGTGGGGCAAGAACGTTCCGTTGTTCGAAGTCGAGGCCGATTCCCGCCGCATCACCCCGATTGATTCAGTCGCGGCCGCGCTGGAGAAGTATCCCCAGTTCATCTTGACCGGGGTGAGCGGGAGCGGTAAAACGACACTGTTGGAACGCTTCGCGCTGGACGCCGCTCGCAAACGTCTGAGTGTCGGGCGTGAGGCGCCGCTGCCCGTCTACATCGATTTGGCGCGTTGGACGGATGACGAAACGATTGAAGCCTTTGTGCAGCGCAGCGCCACGTTTGACGGTGAAGCGCTGATCAAGCTGACGCCGTGGGAAGTCATCCTATGTCTGGATCACCTCGACGAGCTGGGTGATAACGCCGCGGAACGCGCCACTCAGATCAAGACATGGTTGGCAAGTGACGCCGCACCGCGTCAGGTGATCATAGCGTGCCGCCAGGCCGAAGCCGTGCTGATGCAGGATCTGCCGCAGATCGCGATTGGCGATCTCGAAGAAGATCACATTCGCCGCTATGTGAACGCCTGTCTGGAACCGAACCATGCTCAGGCGCTGCTCAACCAGTTCTTCCCGAGCTTGCCGGATGATCAGCCGCGCGCGGTGCTGCTGTGCTCGCTCGCCCGTACCACTGCCATGTTGGCCGGACTGGTTTTCCTCTACAAGTCGTCGCCGCAGAGCGAACTCCCGCAAAACCCCGGCGCGCTCCTCAAACGCTACTTCGCCAACTTCTGGATTTGGAAGCGGCATTCCGGGATGCCCGGGTGGATGCCCTACAAGGAGTTGGAAGGCAGCCTGCACCGCATCGCGCGCACGCTGCTAACGGGCAAGCATGCCAGCCAGTTCAGCTATGCCGACGCGCGCGAAATGATCGGCGATGAGCGCTTCCTCACGGCGGCGATCACCAGCGGATTGATTGAGCCGATTGGCGATCAACTTCGCTTCCGTGACCGTCTGACGCTGGAATACTTCGGCGCGGTCAACCTGTCGCTGTCCGATCTGGTGCTGCGGCTGATGTCCGCGCGCTTTGATGACTGGGGTTTACGCCTCGCTCAACGTTGGGATGGCGTCGTAATTCTGATGAGCGGCTACCTCCCGACACCGGAAAGCCTGATCCGTTCGGTGGCGGAAATCGACCCATACCTCGCCGCGCGCTGCATTGCCAGTGGTGTGCGCGTCCCAGAGACCTTGTTTGATCAAATCGTCGCCACATTGGAAGAACTCGCGTTTGAACCGCAGAACCGCGGGCGTGTGGAGGCGGCGACCATTTTGCGGGTGTTCACGCATCGTGCCGGGATGAACGCGCTGCTCGAAATGATGCGCGTCGGCACATGGCGCGAACGCCAATCGGCGACGCAGATCATTCGGCAGGGGGAGATGGTCTTCCCGCCCCTCCTGTTTGAAGAGTTGAGCACGTGGGACTGGAAACCCTCGGAGCGGATCGCTGGAGCACTGCTGACGATTGGCATAGAGGCGCTTCCGCTGCTGAATGTCTCAACGATGATCCTGACCTTGACGCAACGCCGCGGCGCGGCGTGGGCGTTAGGCGTTATCGACGACTGCGTGGCCTGCCCGCGTTGGTGCACGCGCTAGATGATCCCAGGATCTCGCCGTGCGTCTTCAGTCGATTGCGGCCATTGGCCGCTTGCGCGATACGGCGGCGATCCCGTTCCTGACTCACCTGCTGAAAGCTGAACAGGGATCTCCGCGAAGCGGCGGCCGAGCACTCGACAAGATCGACGCGCCGAAAGTCGGCGAATCTCAAAACTCAAGGAAGCGGAACCGAATGCGCCGGCGAAGGGCGACCGCTGCTGATTTGCTCAACAGTGAGGACTGGAAGGCGCGTGTCCGGGCGGCGGGGTCGCCATTGGCAGTTTGACGACCTCGATCATCCCCGCCCTATTGGAAACGCCTGCACGATGAGGACGCCCGGGGTGCGGCTTTCGCCGTCGTTCAAGAGCTGGAACAGCATCCGGACGAGTTGTGATTGAGGCGCTGGCAGATGCCGTCAATGGTGAGGAGGCCGCAGTCGCGGAGGCCCCGCGGAAGGCGCTGGGCGCTTTCCAATCGGCGCCACCCGGTGAACCCGTGGTCGCCGAATTTGAAGCGGACGAACGCAACGCAGGCGGAGGTTGCCCCCACTTGAATTTGAGGCGGAAGCGGCCCATACCTGGAGGCGCAGAGCCTGTATTGATGCTGAAACCGCGGCCGCTGACGAAGTCCTGCTGTCTGATGAACAGCAGATCGCCCAGTGGGGAAACGCTGCGCGATCTGCCGGGAGTCGCTGTTCGCGTCCGATTGGCACGCGCGTCGGGAAGCCGCGACTGCGCTGCGCGAACAGGCGAAGAGCTTGCGCGGCATCGCCGATCGGTCGGTGATCAATCTCCTGCTGAACGCGCTGAGCAATACCGACTATGTGGTGCGTTGGGCGGTGGTCGAGGCGTTGGCGTGGATTAAGGATGTGTCGGTCGCGCCTAACCTGATGTACCTGCTCCGTGACCCGGTTTCGACGGTAGCGCACCGCGGTGATCCGGCGCGCTGCTCGGAACTCGGGGATAATTCGGTTATCCTGGCGCTGACGGGTCGCGCTCGATGATGAACACCCCCTGTGGTGCGGGAGAAACGGCGGCGGAGGGCCTCGGTCGGTTACACGCAGAACTGGCGCTGCCCGCGCTGGGTGCAGCGGTTGCGCGACCCCGGCCCCGTTTGTCCGGCGCGCGGTGGCGATTGCCGCTGCTCGATTCAGGACCGGGCGAATCTGGGATACAATCCGTTCATTAAGCTGTTGGAAGACCCCGATCCTCAGGTACGGTGGGCCGCGGTTGAATCGTTCGGTACGCTGCGCGATCCTTCCGTCAGTTGACGTTTGTTGGTTTGGCTTTTTGATACGTATGTCCCCTACGTGGGAGACGCGACGCATCTGCGAGATGTGGTCGCGGAGGCCTCCCTGGCGATTGGCGATGAAAGCGGCATTCACGCGGTTGAATTATGGCGTTTAGGTCAACTCACATAGGTTTGCGACAATGCGGTTATTCATCAGCTATGCCCGAGTAGACAAACCCTACTGTGTCCAAATTGCGGAAACGCTGGACATCCACAGCACGTGGTTTGATCAGCGACTGTATGCCGGCCAACATTGGTGGCG
>JADKGC010000008.1 GCA_016717205.1 Candidatus Flexifilum breve | reverse complement strand
GATCTCTTTGAGTTTTTCCTCGATGACGGCATACGGCGCGATGATCGCGGCCATCTTGCCGTTGTCACCCACGCTGACTTTGCTCATTTCGCTGCCACGGGCGGCGGCGGCTTCGAGCGCATGCGCGAACGGCATGATGCCTGCGGCGATGAGCGCCGCGTATTCACCGAGCGAGTGTCCGAGCACGACATCGGCGTCAAAGCCATAAGCGCGGAGCAGGGCGTAGAGCGCGGTATCGAGTGTGAGCATCGCGGGCTGCGTGATCGCCGTCTGCATCAGGTCGATTTCCGCTTGCATCATCGCCGACGGATCGGTGCTGTCTACGAAGATGTAGCTGGTCAACGGCTTGCCGAGGATGGGCGTCATGACGGCATCCGCATCAGCGAATACTTGCTGCACGATAGGCGAGACCTTGGCCAGTTCGCGCCCCATGTTCACATATTGACTGCCCTGACCGGGGAACATGAACGCGATCTTGCCCGGTTTGCTGCCGCTGCCGCGGAAAATGCCTTGCGCGGTGAAGGCGCGCCACGCCGACGGATTGTCAGTGCCAGCGGCTTTTTGCGCGGTGTGCAGCCGGGCGAGGAGTTCTTCGTGCGTGCCGTAATCGATGACGAGGCGCTCCGGCGCTTGCAGGTCGGTCGCTTTCGGGAACGCGAACGGGGGCATCCAACCCGCCTCGACGCGCTTGACCACATCGGCCAGCTTGTCGACCAGCGCTTTCGGCGTGTCGGCGCCGAGGGCGAGGATGCCGCGAATGGGCTGCGCGGGACGTTCGGAGACGGGCGCGTCGTTGCTGCCCGCGTTGATCGTCGAGGAGGAATTGGTCGACACAGCGGGTTTAGTCCCATGCGATCCGTTGGACTGCGGGACACTTGCGCCTTGATACTGTTTCGGCTGTGTGAGCAGACCGGGGATATGCTCTTCCAGGACAACATGGAAGTTGGTGCCGCCAAAGCCGTAGGCGCTAACGCCTGCGCGCCGCGGCGTGCCGTTTTTCTGCCATTCGCGCGTATCGTGAATGAGTTGGAAGGGCGAATGCGCGAAATCGATGTTGGGGTTGTGGCGTTCACTGTTGAGCGTGGGCGGCAGTACCTTGTGGTACAGCGCCATGGTTGCTTTGAGCAGACCTGCCGCGCCGGCACCCGCCTTTAGGTGGCCGATGTTGCTTTTGGCCGAACCGAGGCCGATGCTGTGCGTTTTCGCGCCGCCGAAGACTTTGGCGAGGCTCTCGACTTCCACGACATCGCCGACGCGGGTGCTGGTGCCGTGCGCTTCGACTAAACCCGCGCTCGCGGGGTCAAGCTGCGCGCTTTCCCACGCGCGGCTGATCGCCAGGACCTGACCAATCGGATTCGGGGCGGTGATGCCTTTGCCTTTGCCGTCGCTGGAACCGCCGACGCCACGAATGACCGCGTAAATCTTGTCGCCGTTGCGTTCGGCATCTTCAAGGCGCTTGAGCAGGAAGATGCCCGCGCCTTCACCCATGACGAAACCGTCGGCGCCATCGCCGAACGGGCGACTGCCCGTCGCGCTGAGTGCGCCGATTTTGCAGAATTTGACGAAGGTGGACACGCCCATGTTGCGGTCCACACCGCCCGTCAGCACCGCGTCCACCTGATGTTCGGTCAGCATTTCGATGGCGGTCGTCAGCGCGGCGAGACTGCCCGCGCAGGCGGCGTCGGTGATGAAGTTCGGGCCGCGCAGGTCAAGTACGTTGGCGACGCGCCCGGAGACGATGTTGGGAAGTTCACCGGGCATCGAATCTTCGGTGACCGGGGGCATCACGCCGTCAAGAATTTCGTGCCAGCGATTCATAATGACTTCGCGGACGTTCTTGGGGAGTTGGTTGAATTCCGAGACTTGTTCTAACGCGCGGGCGTATTCGGGGAAGGCAATGCGTAAAGCTGTGAGGTAATGCAGTTCGCCGCCCATCGCCGTGCCGATGATGACGGCGGTGCGGTCGGTGTCGAGCGGGCGATTGGGGTAGCCGTAATCGGCCAGCGCGTCGGCGGCAATCGTCACCGCCCACTGCTGACCCTGATCCATCGCTGCCGCGACTTTCGGCGGCATCCGGAAGCGTTTCCAATCAAAGTCAAAACCGCGCACCCAACCGCCGATCTTGCTGTAGGTTTTGTCCGGCGCTTTGGGGTCGGGATCGTAATAGTCGCGCACTGCCCACCGGTCTGACGGTACATCGCTGATGCTGTAGCGCTTGGTGACGATGTTCTGCCAGAAGTGAGCGGCGGATGGGGCGTCGGGCAAAATAGCCCCGACCCCCACAATCGCTACTGCTCGGTTCGCCGAGTCATTCATCGCGTTTAGCCCCCATTACTGCGCAAACGCGGCGTTGAGCTGCGCTGCGGCGAAATCCATATCTTCGAGCAAGCCAGCCTGCGCGGCGTAAATTCCCGGCAGATTCAGTGAATTGGCGAGGTTCGGGTCGGTTTGACCCGCGCCGATGGCCCAGCTCAAGCCGTCCGCGGCCACTTTGAGCGCGGCCTGCCGTCCGTAGACACGGCTGAGTGCCTGCCGGGTCGGCACGTCCAGCGGAATGGCTTCCGTCGCCTGATCGACCACGCGTTCCGCGAAGACGGCTGCGGTTTCCGCCCACGCGACGAGTTCGCCGACGCGGAAGAGGATGTGCTGCTGGCGGGTGAGGCGGTCGAGGCGGCAGCGTTCAAGGATGACATTGAGCGCCCGCAGTGCCAGCGCGGCGTAGTTTGCGCCGTTTTGCGGTTGGCGCTGGTGCAATTCATCGAGACGCTTCGCCCAGTCGCTGTAGTAGCCGCCACGCGTCTTGAGGTGCTGCTGCCAGCGGTCGCGCGCGATGGTCATTTCCATGACCTCGGAGGTGCCTTCGTAGATGGTCGTGATGCGCACATCGCGCTTGATCTTTTCGACCATGTATTCTTTCGTGTAGCCGTAACCGCCGTGCGCCTGAATGGCATCTTCGGCGGCTTTGTTGCCTGCTTCGGTGCTGATGTACTTGGCGATCGCGCCTTCGGTCTGCAGGCCGATTTCGCCATCATCCAGCCGATCCGCCACCCATTCGATATAGCTGCGGCCAGCTTCGAGCCGCGCGGCGTTGGGGACGATCAGCTTGTGCGTGTAGCCTTGCTTCTGGCTGAGCGGCTCGCCGCCCTGAATGCGTTCCTGCGAGTAGCGGATGGCGCGCTTGAGCGCTTCCCAGCCCGCGCCCATGCCGAACGCGCCGACCATCAAGCGGGTGTAGCCGAACACGGCTGCCGCTTGCACCAAGCCTTGCCCTTCGACACAGCCGAGCAGACGATCCGGCGTGACGAACACATCTTCGAGGAACAGCGCCGCCGTGCTGCTGGCGCGAATGCCGTGTTTATCTTCCGGCTTACCACAGGTGAAGCCGGGGGCGTCTTTTTCCACCACAAACCATGACGGACCGTTGGGCGCCATGGCGAGAATGGTGTAGATCTCGGCTTGCCCACCGTTGCTGATCCACTGTTTGCGCCCGTTGATTTTGTAACCCGTGAGCACATCGTTTTCGTAGACGGGGACGGCTTTCGTCGTCAGCGCGGCGAGGTCACTACCCGCGCCCGGCTCGGTCGCGCCGTAACCCACCAGCAGCGACTCATTCGCGATTTTGCTCATCCAGTAGTGCTTTTGTTCCGGTGTTCCGCCCACGGTGATCGGGTCTGAACCCAAGAAGGTTGCCAACACGCCCGTTGCAATACCCAGGTCAATTGAAGCCATCAACTCGGAAACGCGATAGATGTCATACGCGCCACCGCCGAGACCGTCGTCGGCTTCTTCGATGAACATCAGGTGCAGGCCAAGTTGGGATGGGTCGTACAGTTCGGCTAGAACTTCGCGGGGAAATTCGTCCTTGTGGTCCAGTTCACGTAAGTATTCCGGCGTTAGTTTCTTGTCGGCATACTTACGGAGCGTATCCAAGATCATATCGCGCGTATCGCTGTCCAAGCGGGGCATAAGGCTGACCTCTCACAATCTTTTTGCGTGTTGTTACCCATGCATCTTAACGAGAGGTCCGTATTCGGATGCAGTTATGAATGTAATGAAATTAGGGGTGCAAATTTCGGGTATTGTGAAAATTCTCACTATTAAATGAGGATTTGATTAGAACGGAGTTGTGCCTTAGGATTTCTCAATGCGAGAAGAAAAAGGGCGACACGACGTCGCCCCCTGACAATCCTAACAATACGGCTAGATTAGGCCTTCGCCGGGATGCGGCTCATAGCGTACTCGGCCATCGCCGCAATCGTCAGACTGGGGTTGACGCCGGGGTTGCCGGGGATGATCGACCCGTCGATCACATAGAGTCCGGGGTAGTTGTGCAGTTGGCAGTTCTTCGGCGATCACGCCATCATGGGCGTCTCGTCCAAACGGACAGCCACCGAGTATGTGCGCGGTGATCGGGATGTTGAACAACCCCTCGTTGATCGAACCGAGGGCGACCGCATTCGTTTTCTCACCGAAGCGGCGCGTGACCTGATGCCCGATGTCAATCTTGGTCGGGATGCTGTTTTCGGCGTCCGCTTCGGAGACCAGATTGGTCACACCAAACGTGAACAGGCTGCGCCCGCGCTTGACGCGAATGTAGTTATCGGTGTGCTGCATGACGAGCATGATGGTCGCGCGCTGCGCCCAGCCGGGCAGGGCATGCGTTTTCGCGAAGTCGACCGGGTGGGTGATGATTTCGCGAATTGACTGGCTAATGCGCTGCCAGATGCTGCCGTCGCTGATCATCGGGCCAGCGAGATAGCGCATGAGCGACGACCCGGCTGGATAACGCACCGGTTCGATGCTGGTCACGTCGTCCGCATTGAAGATCGAGGTGATGGCCACGCCTTCGGAATAGTCGGTTTTTGTACCACGATTGACTGCGCCAAGCAGCGACTCGCTGTTGGTGCGCACGCGCGTGCCCAGACAGCTCGAAATGTTGGGCAGTGACTGCGTGTCCTCCTTGCAGCGGAACAGCAGGCGGAGGGTGCCGAGCGCGCCCGCCGAGAAGATCACGTTACGGGCGCGAACTTTCCACAGGCGGCGTGGGATCATGGCGGTCGAGCGCCACATCTTGACCTCGTAGCGCGCGCCGTCCTGTTCATTCGCGTTGAGCGGCTTCACGTCGCGGACTTCTGTCTCCGCCCACACTTCTGCGCCGTGCTTTTCGGCGAAGTAGAGGTAGTTCTTGACGAGGGTGTTCTTGGCGTTGTGCTGGCAGCCGATCATGCAGCCGCCGCAGTGAATGCAGCCGGCGCGTGCCGGGCCTTCGCCGCCGAAGTACGGATCGGGGACTTCTTTGCCCGGTTCGCCAAAGTATGCGCCGACCGTTGCCGGGCGGAACGTGTCTGCCGTGCCCAGTTCGCCGGCGATCTCTTTCAGCACATGGTCGGCTGGCCACAAGCGCGGGTTTTCGGCGACGCCGAGCATGCGCCGCGCGGTCGCGTAGTGGGGCTCCAGAATTGAGCGCCAGTCGTGGGGGAATTTCCAGCCCTCTTTGGCAAATGAAGCATCATCAGGCGCCATGAGCACATTGGCATAGCCCAGACTGCCGCCGCCGACCCCTGAACCATGTAACACGAGCACATTCCTGAGCGGACTAATCTGTAAAATACCGAAACAGCGAAGGGCGGGCGCCCACAAATACTTGCGGACATTCCAATTGGACTTGGGGAAGTCTGCGTCTTTGAAACGCTTGCCGCGCTCAACGACGAGGACTTTATAGCCTTTCTCCGTGAGCCGCATTGCGGAGACGCTGCCGCCGAAACCCGAGCCAACAATGACATAATCGTAAGTAACGGTCACGGTGCTATCCCTGACAAACTGACTGTGTTTGACGGTAATCGTACTGCATTTGTGCCGATTCGCACAAACTAGTCGTCATCGTTTCCGTTGTTGTTGTCCCCGCCGCCGCCGGAACCGCCGTGATCGTCACCGTTATCATTGCTGTTGTCATCGTCGCCGTTATCGTTTCCGGCGTCATTGCCGTTGTCACTAGCACCACCGCCTGTGTTCCCCCCGCCGCTTTGCGCGGGCGCGCCCGTGGCGGCAGGTGCGGTCGCCGGGCTGAGCGGGGGAGCATAGATACGCTGGCCGACAACAATAATGCCGGTCGCCGCGAGACAGTTCACGCGCAAAAGCTCGTTCAGGGAAGTTCCACCGCGCGCCGCCAGACTCGACAAGGTGTCGCCGGACTGGATGCGATGAATGATCCAACCTGCCGGGATCGCGACCGAACATCCGGTGATTTCATTGGTGGGTTCGGGCGACGGAGTCAGCGTTGGGCTCAGTGTGTTGGTTGGGCGAGGCGTGTTAGTTGACGGCAGCGTTGGCACGGTCGTCTCGGTTGGCGTACTGGTAGGCGTAAGACTCGCCGTCGGCGAGACGGTGCTGCTGGGCGACGGCGTGACCGTCGCCGTGAGGGTCGGTGTTGCCGTCATGGTTGGCGTCGGCGTTTCGGTGCTCAATAGTTCGACGGTGGGGGTTGGGTCGACTTGATTCAGGCGTGAGAGCAGAGCCGAACCGCCGACGATGGCGAAGGCGAACACGATCAGCACGCTGGCGACCAAGGGGAGAACGCGCAGCATGGGCGGTGTTGAGCGGCGCGGTGGCGTGAGCGCAAGCGCGTCGAACAGTTGGGCGCGGACGCGCATTTTGGCGGCTAACACTTCCGCCGAATCACTTTCAGCGCGGCGCGCCAGCAAGCCCGCTTCCAACATGGGACGTAGATCGATAGCGTATTCCGGGTAGCGGCGGAGACATTCGGCGATGGTTTCGCCATTTGCCAGACGGTCGATGCAGTCGTTGAAGGCATTGACGAAGCGTTGATCAGCCATTGTCCAACCCTTCGCCTAGAATTCCCCGCAGCGTGTTCACCGCGCGAAACTGGAGTGACTTGATCGCGCTCACCGATTTGCCCATGATGTCAGCGGTCGCCTGCAAATCCAGCGCCTGGCCAAACCGCAGGATGAGCACTTCCTGCTGATCGGCGGCCAGCATGCCGAGCGCGTTACGCGCACGCTCGGTCGACAGCGAGCGCAAAAATCGCGCTTCGGCGTCCTCGTCGCTGGCGGGAACCCAATCTTCGAGCGTGGTCGTCGGGAACTTCTTGACCTTGCCGTAATGCACGTTGATCTCGTTGCGCGCCACTTTGAACAGCCAGCCGCGTAAACTTTGACGGGGCGCGTTATGGCTCTTGAACGCGACCACCATTTTGACAAAAACGTCGCTGGCAATGTCTTCCGCGAGGGATGCATCGCCAACGCGCAGGCGGATGTACTGGTAGATGGGCGAGAAATAACTCTCGTAGATCCGCAAGATCGCATCCTGCTCACCCTGACGAGCACGAGTGAGAAGATGATCTTCAACGGAGAGGTCAGGGAGCACGAGCACGATCATAGACGGGCTATGGACTTTCCACAGGGTTGATGCGCCACACATAATTGTACCGATCTTGATATACCAATTCCATAGCAGTGTCGGCTGCGGCCTGTTGGCGGAAAGCATCGTGCCCGGCATCACTAACTACGTACTGTGCGCCGAAAACAGAACTGATCAGGGTGGACGGCGTTTCGACTTCACCCCGCGTGAGCGCCACCCACTGATCCCACTGGATCGGGTCGGCGAGCTGAAGGTAGGTCGGGTCAAGGCCGACGATGTACGGGTTATCCGGGTTGTAGTAGAACAGCCGCGTGAAGTCGTCCCAATCCGTCTGGAAAATCATCTCACCATCAGGGACGTTGGCGCGCAACCAGACGCCCGCGCCCGCGTAATAGTCGGGCGAACGTGAGTCTTGTGCTTGATCGTACGCGGCGGGCAGTACGGTATAGGCGAGATAGAGCAAACCTAACGCGCCTGCCAGCGGCACCAGCGGACGCCATGCTAACCGCGTTGGCAGCCATGCCGCGAAATCGATGCCGCGCCCCCAACTGACGGCGCCATAGAGCAGCGCGAAGGCCGGGAAATACTCGATGAAGCGGCGGGAGCGCATGAGCATGAAGAGGGTGACGAGCGCGCACAGCAGCAGCGTCGACTCCATCCGGTCGCGTTTGCTCTGTGCGCCGCGCAGATTCGGCGCGACCACACCAAGCGCGAGCACGATCAGCGCGCCCGCGGAGTTGGCGAGCAGGTCGCCAGTATCATACGGATACCATTCATTGCCGAGGCGCACGCTGTTGGCGATGTCCACTTTGGCAATGAGATGCTCCCAGATGAAGGTGAGATTTTGCGGGAAATACGGGTTGATGACGAGGCCGAGCGCCATGCCGAGCAACGCGTAAATCAGTGGCCGTGGTTCAAACTTGCGTTCAACAACCCAGGCGGCGGCACAGTATAACCCCGCGAAGGCCGGCATGAGGATGAAACCGTTGTACAGCCACACATAGGCAAAACTCAGCGGGATCAACCAGCGGTAGCGCCCGGCTTGCAGAGCGATCAGCGCGACAATCAGCAGGAGTAAGGACGCGCCCTGCGTACGGATCATCAGGATACGGTTGATAAACGGGAGCGACACGACGAACAACCCGAGCGCCCACAGCCACGCATATCTTACGCCCATCCGCCGCAGCAAGACCCATATTGCCAGCACCACACCAGCGGCGATGGTCACCGTCGCAATTTTCGCACCTGTGACTTCGCCTAGCAGGGTGAAGGGCGCAACGTACATGTGAAATAGCAGATGATGGTCGGTGAACTTGTCCGGGCTGAGGATGGTCAGCGGCAGCCACGGAAACTCAACCCGCAGGCTGCGCTGCTCCAAGATTTCCACGGCCATCCGCGTATGGTAGTAATCGTCCGTCCCCAAAAACCCCGGCGTTGCGAAGAGGATCACCGCGAAGATCGCGAACGCAGCGAGATAGAGGGCGAGGGCTTGCGCGAGCGCCGGGAGTCGCAGGGTGGGCATGAGTTCAATCCTTCAGAAGTGAGTTAGCAATAGACCAGAGGTTGTGCAATCAGCGTGCAGCCGGGAAGGGGAACACGAGTGTATTCCCCTCCCCACAGCGATTGACCCTAGGAACTAATCGTCGTCGCCGTTGTCATTGCCGTTATCATCATCGCCGCCGCGACCACTGCCACCATGATCGTCGCCGTTATCATTGCCGTTATCGTCATCGCCATTGTCGTTGCTGCCGTTATCATTGCCGTTATCGTCATCGCCGTTGTCGTTGCTGCCGTTATCATTGCCGTTATCGTCGTCGCCATTATCATTGCTGCTGTTGTCGTTGCCGTTGAAATTGTCGTCGCTGAAGCCGCCGAGACGCGGGACGAACAGGTTAGCACCGACCACGACGAGGCGGATGTCGTTGATGCAGTTGACGCGGGCGAGTTCTTCCACGGTGATGCCAGCGCGGGCGGCAATCGCAGACAGGGTGTCGCCACCGCGGATCTGGTAGTTGCGCCAGCCGCTCGGCGTCGTGGTCGCGCACGTCGCGGCATTGCCGATGCCAGCCAGTTCCGCTTCACGGGCGACCAACTGACCGCTCGCATTGCTCACGTGCACCTTGATCACATCGCCCACGGCGATGACGTCCTTCAGTTCCGCGCCCGACATGTCGATGAGCTGGCCGCCCACATCCCACAGGCTGCCCTGAATGCTGTTCAGCACGCCGATGAGTTCAAATTCGCCGGGGACAATCGGCAGGCTGGAATTATCGTTGCTGTTATCGTCCACGCTGTTGTCGTTGCCGACACTGTTGTCATTGCTGTTGTCGTCCAGCCCGGTACCGTCGTCGGCGCCAGCCAGTTCCACTTCGCGTGCCGTTAACCCGGCAGCCCCGACGCTGGCGTGCACCTTGACGATGTCGCCGGGGAGCAGACCGCGCTGCACTTCTGCGCCGCTGATGTCGATGGTGAAACCGGCCACAATCATGCTGGTCTGCGAAATCGATTCCAACACGCCGACGAGTTCAAATTCATTGCTAGCCAGCACGGGGGTAGGCGGGGTGACCTGCGCGAACGCGCCCTGCGCCATCAGCGCGACAATCAAGACAGTGACCATGATCCGGAAAATCTTTGACATTTTAGCTATCTCCTCAAGGTACTCAATGTGTTGTTGACTTACATCGATACCGATCAAAAACGCGGCCAAAAGTTGCGGTCAGTTTTATGAGCAATTCATGAGTGCGAAACGTCATGGCGAAAACGATACGGATGACAAGCGACACCCGTGCTGCTGGGCGTTATGCTGATTGTAAACTATAGCTGGCGTGTCTCGGCACGAATGCAGGAGTTTTTAGAATGTCCCGAACTAGAGTTTTGATTATGGGCGCGGCAGGGCGCGACTTTCATAACTTCAACGTCTATTTTCGCAATAACGCCTCCTACGAAGTGGTCGCTTTCACGGCTACTCAAATCCCGGGAATCGGCGGGCGAGTGTACCCGGCATCGCTGGCTGGGAATCTCTACCCGCAGGGGATTCCGATTTACGACGAGGCTGAACTCTCAGACCTCATCCAGCGGTATACGGTCGATCAGGTTGTATTTGCCTACAGCGATGTGAAACACGAATTTGTGATGCACAAAGCGTCGCAGGTGATGGCAGCGGGTGCGGATTTCCGTTTGATGGGGCTGCATACGACCCAGTTACGCAGTCATCGTCCGGTCATTTCGATTGGCGCGGTGCGCACAGGCTGTGGCAAGAGCCAGACAGCGCGCAAGGTTGTGTCACTGTTGCAGCAGCAAGGGCTCCGGGTGGTTGCCGTGCGTCATCCCATGCCTTACGGCGATCTCAGTGTGCAGGCGGTGCAGCGTTTCGCCTCGTATGCTGACCTGGATCTGCACGAGTGCACCATCGAAGAACGCGAGGAATACGAGCCGTATATCGAACGCGGCGCAGTGATTTTCGCGGGCGCGGACTACGAAGCGATCTTGCGTCGGGCTGAACAGGAAGCCGATGTGATCGTATGGGACGGCGGCAACAACGACACCCCGTTCTTCGCCTCGTCGCTCCATATCGTCGTCGTCGACCCGCACCGACCCGGCCACGAGACCAGCTATCACCCCGGCGAAACGAATGTCCGCATGGCAAATATCGTCATCATCAACAAGGTCGATACAGCCAACTATGCCGATGTGCTGCGCGTCCGCGAACAGATCGAAGAGGTGAACCCGGCGGCATTGATCATCGAAGCGGCCTCGCCGATTTTTGTGGATGATCCGCTGGAGATTCGTGGAAAGCGCGTGCTGGTCATCGAAGATGGCCCGACGCTCACCCACGGCGAAATGACTTTCGGCGCGGGTGTGATCGCGGCGAAACGCTTTGGCGCGTCCGAGATTGTCGATCCGCGGCCCTTTGCGGTCGGGTCGATTCAGGCGACTTACGCCAAGTATCCGACGACGGGCGCAGTACTCCCGGCAATGGGCTACGGCGCACAGCAAGTTGCCGATCTGGAAGCGACCATCAACGCCGCGGATGCTGATCTCGTGATCGCCGCGACGCCCGTTGACCTGACGCGGGTGCTCAAATCCCGACTGCCCATGAAGCGCGTCCGCTACGAACTGCAAGAAATTGGTACGCCGACGCTGGACGAAATTCTGGCCGAAGAGTTTGTGAGAGGGTAGTCCTATGACCGGCAAAACCGTCACCCACGAGGAAATTCTCGAATCATTCAATCGGACGGTCGCCGACGCGGCGGCCTACCTGTGCTGTGTGGATGAGAAGCTGACCGACGGGCATCAATCGGCGCATGGTGTGCTGGCGCAGATGGTTTACTGGCATGAACAGTATGTCCACATTCTGAAGGCGATCATTGCCGGGCAGCCGCCAGAACTGCAAGCGGGTACGTTTGATGTGCTCAATATGATCGGGCGGCAGAAATATGCCCGTGAAGCGCTGCCCATGTTGGCGCACCAACTGACCACGCTGCACCATGAATTTGACGCGCTGCTGCGAACGGTCACCGATTGGTCGCTCAATTTCCCGGTCAAACAGGACAGTGGTTACTGCAGCATCGCTGAACGCATCCGCCTGATTGACGCGCACATCTTTAATCGCGTCGCACTGCTCAAACGCGCGGAAGCGGGGCACGCCAAGATCAAAACACACATCACCGAAGAATAGCGGTTAGTCTCGTGCCGAAACGCTGTTCAGCCCCTCTTTCGCTGAAGAGGGGCTGGTCAGGTAAGGTTGATCTGTCTCCGCCGCGCTATAATGAGACGCGTTCAGGAGAGAGAACTTGAAAAGTACGCGCTTCTTCATCATCCCGGCTTTGATCCTCATCGTCGCACTGCGAGTCAGCGCGGCGTCAGTCCTGCCCGCGCAGCTTCCGCCCGGCGTTGAGCCGCTCGTCCCCGAAGTGATCGCCACCTATCCGCATGACCCGAATGCCTTCACACAGGGGCTGCTCATCGACGATGGTGTGTTCTATGAAAGCACTGGACGCCGCGGCCAGTCGACCGTGCGTGCAGTCGCCATCGAAACGGGCGAAGTGCTCCGCTCGCGCGATGTGCCGCCGTATTTCGCCGAAGGTCTGACGCTGGTCGATGACCGCTTGATCCAATTGACGTGGAAAGACGGCATTGCGCTCATCTATGACCGCGAAACCTTTGCTTATGAAGGCGCCTATTTCTATCTCGGGGAAGGGTGGGGGCTGTGCTATGACGGCATGTCGATCTATCACAGCGACGGTTCGCAGTACATCACTCGCCGCGACCCGGTCACCTTTGAAGCGCTGGATCGCATCGAAGTAACGTACGGCGGGCAGCCCGTCAACCAGTTGAACGAACTGGAATGCGTTGACAATGACATCTACGCGAACGTGTGGCAGACCGATTTTATCGTGCGCATCGACAAGGCGACGGGCGCGATCAACGGGTTGATCGATGCCTCGCAGCTCCTCACACCAGAGCAGCGCCCGGCTGATGGCAATGGCGTGCTCAACGGCATCGCCTATGATGCCGAAAACGCTGTGTTCTATGTGACGGGTAAGCTCTGGGATCGCATGTTTGAAGTGCGGTTTGTGCCGTTCGTGCCCGCCAACTGATCGAGTGCTCGGCGGAGTGCTAGATTCTGGAATAAACTGGGGCGAGTCACGACTCGCCCTTAATATTGTTCTGTGAAAAATGGTGCAATCTGAACGAAATTGCGGTATTTCGTGGAAATGCTTAAAAATATTCCTGAGTTTTTCTAATTCCCTGAACGAAAGTGACATATGGATAACCGGGGCATGATGTTTATCGCTCCTGATTAACCGCGCATCGGACTAGGATAAAGGTAGAGGTTAAGCTCGCTCGACAGGAGGTTATCTTGAGCAGAGGCAGCATCATCCTCGACCAGAGTCGGTGTAAAGGCTGCGCGTTGTGTACGGCATTGTGTCCGCAAGACGTGCTGGCTATCGACCGAGAGGCGTTGAACGGCGCAGGCTATCATCCCGCCGCCCTCGTCGACCCGCTCGAAAAGTGCACGGGCTGCGCGGTGTGCGCGCTCGTATGCCCCGAAGTTTGCATCACCGTGTATCGAGCGCCTGTTATGGCCCGAGAGGCGCGTGTAAAATGACCAAAGAATTGTTGAAGGGTAATATTGCTATCGCGGAAGCCGCCGTCCGGGCGGGCTTAACGGCTTATTTCGGTTATCCCATTACTCCCCAAACTGAACTGCTCGAATATTTGTCCAAACGCCTGCCCGAACTCGGGCGCGTATTTTTGCAGGCCGAAAGCGAAGTCGCGGCGATCAACATGGTGTACGGCGCGGCCTGTACGGGCGTGCGCACCATGTCGTCGTCGTCCAGCCCCGGTTTCAGTCTGATGCAGGAAGGGATGTCGTACATTGCCTCGGCGGAAGTGCCCGCGGTGCTGGTCGACGTGATGCGCGGCGGTCCCGGCCTCGGCAACATCCAGCCGTCCCAAGCTGACTATTTTCAGGTGACGCGCTCGGCGGGACATGGCGACTATCATTCCATCGTGCTCGCCCCGGCCTCCGTGCAGGAAGCGATTGATTTCACCACACTGGCATTTGACCTCGCGGATGAGTACCGGCATCTCGTCGTGATCGCCGCTGACGGGCAGATCGGTCAGATGATGGAAGCGGCGGAACTGCCGCCCATGCGCGCACTGACCGCTGAACGGCCCGCCTATGCGCTGACCGGGGCGAAAGATCGCCCGCGCCGGACGGTCGTCCCGTTCCATATGCAACCGGAAGATCAGGAAGCGTTTAATATCCGCATTCAAGAGAAACTAGAAGTCATCCGGCACAAGGAACAGCGCTCGACCGAATACGCGACCGACGACGCGCTGCTGCTGGTGATCGGTTATGGCACGGCAGGACGCATCGCCTATTCGGCGGTCGAACAAGCACGGAGTGAAGGGATGCGCGTTGGATTGTTCCGGCCACAAACGCTCTACCCGTTCCCTGAAGATCGTTTGTGCGAACTCGCCGATCAGGTCGAAGGCTGCCTTGTTGTCGAAATGAACGCCGGGCAAATGCTCGACGATGTGAAACTGGCCATTGAAGGCCAGATCCCCGTTGAATTCTACGGGCGCATGGGCGGCATGGTTCCCATGCCCGATGAGATTTACGGCCGCATCAAGCAGGTGTATGAGCGGCTGTTCGCCCGCGTGCAGACCTGGTGAGGCGATGATGATCCAACAAATTCCCGTATATACCCATCCCCACGCGCTGTTCGAAACGCGCACGAGCTACTGCCCCGGCTGTACGCATGGGATTGCGCATCGCTTGCTCGCCGAAGCGATTGACGAACTCGGCGTGAATGACCGGACGATCTTCGTTGCTCCGGTTGGCTGCTCGGTTTTCTCCTACCAGTTCTTCGATCTCGATAGCTGCGTGGCGGCGCATGGCCGTGCTCCGGCAATGGCGACCGGGATCAAGCGGGTGCAGCCCGATAAAGTCGTCGTGACTTATCAGGGCGACGGCGATCTCGTCTCGATCGGTTCGGCGGAAATCATGCATGCGGCGGGGCGCGGCGAGAACATCACCGTGGTGTTCGTCAATAACGCAATCTACGGCATGACTGGCGGGCAAATGGCTCCGACCACGCTCCCCGGCCAGCGCACGACCTCCTCGCCCCTCGGGCGCGATGTGCAGCGTACGGGCTTCCCCGTCCGTATGAGCGAAATGCTCGCGACACTGGACGGCGCGGCCTACATTGTGCGGCGCTCATTGCACGATCCCGCGAACATCCGCAAAGCCAAGAAAGCGATCAAAACGGCGCTTCAGGTGCAGATGAACGGCCTCGGCTTCAGCATGGTTGAACTGCTCTCGAGCTGCCCGACCAACTGGGATATGACCCCGGTCGATGCGCTCAAGTGGATTGAAACCGAAATGCTGCCTGCTTACCCGCTCGGCGACTACAAGGTCGCGGACGCGGTGAAGGCGATGGAGGCTTGACTATGCAGCATGATTATGTGTTTGCCGGGTTCGGCGGTCAGGGCGTCATGTTCGCAGGGCAGCTCCTCGCGTATGCCGCCATGGATGAAGGCCTGCAGGTAACGTGGATTCCCTCGTATGGGCCGGAGATGCGCGGTGGCACGGCGAACTGTTCGGTCGTCATCAGCGACCGCTTGATCGGTTCACCCGCGGTGTCGCGTCCACAGCACGCCATTGTTTTCAACAATCCGTCGTTCGATAAGTACGTTGACCGCATTGCAGCGGGTGGGCTGCTGCTGGTCAACAGTTCGCTCGTCACTAAGCAATCCATCCGCGAAGACATCACGACGCTGTACGTCCCGGCCACCGACCTCGCGGATCAAGTTGGCGATCTCAAGCTGGCCAACATGGTGCTGATGGGTGCGCTCATCACCGCCAGCCCGGTAATGACGCTGGAGGCTGTCAAACGCGCGCTCGATGTCCATTCATCGAAGCGTGACAAGCTGCCGCTCAACCTCAAAGCGTTGGACGCGGGCGCGCAAGCGGTCGTCGCGGCGCACCGGGAAGGCTGCTTAACATGGTGAATTGGGAGCGGAAATGCGCGGAGCGGACGCATCTCATGGCGCGTTCGACCATTCGCGAAATCCTCAAGCTGACGCAGCGCCCGGACATCATTTCGTTTGCGGGTGGTCTGCCTGCGCCGGAACTGTTTCCGGTCGAGCGCGTCAAAGAAGCGGCAGATCGCGTCCTCACCGAGCACGGTGCGGAAGCGCTGCAATACGGCGCGAGCGAAGGGGTGCGCGACCTGCGTGACCTGATCGCCGAGCGGATGTCGCGGGGCGGCGTCAACGTCACGCGCGACGACATCCTCATCGTGAGCGGCGCGCAGCAGGGCATCGACCTGATCGGCAAGGTACTGCTCGAAGATGGCGATGGGCTGGCCGTCGAAGACCCGACCTATATGGGCATGCTGCAGGCGTGGCGTCCCTACAACCTGTGCTACTACACCGTCCCGACCGATCACGACGGTCTTGATCTTGATGTGCTGCGCCGCATCCTGCGCGAAAACCCTAAGCTCATTTACCTCGTGCCGAATTTTCAGAATCCGCAGGGCGTCACGCTCTCAGCGGAGCGGCGGCGCGCGCTGATCGAACTGCTGGACGAGTTCGACGGGATTGTCGTGGAAGACAATCCATACGGCGAACTGCGCTACAGTGGCGAACACATCCCGAGTCTCTACGAGTTGGACGCGCAGTACAGCGGCAAGACGACCTTTGATGGCCACGTGATCTATCTCGGTACCTTCTCCAAGATTCTCGCGCCCGGGGTGCGCGTTGGCTGGATCGCCGCGCCGCCCGCCATTATGGAACGCTTGGTGCAGGCGAAACAGGCGAGCGACCTGCACACCAGCACGCTCACGCAGATGTTGGTCGCCGAAGTCGCCCGCGACGGGTTCCTCGATGAGCATGTTGAATGTCTGCGCGACGTGTACGAAGCGCGGCGTGACCTGATGCTCGAAGCGATGGAAACCTACTTCCCGAAAGAAGTTCGCTGGGCGAAACCGGATGGCGGGCTGTTCCTCATGGCCTATGCGCCGGAATACGTCGACATGACCGACATGTTCAAGGTGGCGTTGGAACACAAGGTCGCGTATGTCCCCGGCGCAGATTTCTTTGTTGGTGGCACAGCGGCGGGCGGGCACACCTTCCGCCTGAACTTCTCGAACGCGCGCCCTGCCATGATCGATGAGGGCATCAAGCGCCTCGGCGCGATGCTGCATGAGGTGATCGCCTTCCAACCGACTCATTGAGATGATCCTCCCGCTCTGTGCCGCAGGTGGCCGCGCGGGTTAAAAAGTGCTTCTTGGAACTAGATGAGGACTGGTAACGTGCCAGCCCTCTTTTTTTGTGTGTCTCATGAGCATTGGTAATGCGGCTTGAAATTTATGCTATAGTGATGGAACTTTCGCCGCAGTTTCATCGTCTTAGTCTGTGTAACTTGGTTCTAAGGAGTATGAACATGCTGAAACGAATGCTTCTCGTAGCCCTGACGCTGGCGCTGTTGGTGGTTGGGGTAGGCGCGACTTCCGCGCAGGAAGTGTTCCCACAGAACACGATCACCGTGGTTGGGTTTGGCACGGCCTATGGTGAGCCGGATGTCGCTTACGTGGAATTAGGCGTCGAACTGGTGGAAGAAGATCTGTCGCAGGCCTTCAACGCGACCGCTGAGAACATGAATGCGATCATCGCGGCGCTGGAAGAACTGGGCATTGCGCGCGCCGATATGCAGACGACCGGCGTCAACATCTACCCGGAAGATCGCTACGATCAGAGCGGGATGATGGCGTCGCGCGTGTACCGTGTGCGCAACACCGTGCGCGTCACCGTGCGCGACATCAGCACGATTGATCAGGTGATCAGCGCGGGCGTGGAAGCGGGCGCGAACACTATCTACAACCTGAGCTATGGCATTGACGACCCGACCGAACTGGAAAATGACGCCCGCGTCGATGCGGTCGAAGATGCGCGCCTGCGGGCGCAGCGGCTGGCGGATGCGCTCGGCTTGACGGTCGGCGATCCGGTCATCGTCAGCGAAGTGCTGAACAACAGCTTCCCATATCCGTATGGGCGCGGCGGCGGGGGCGAGATGATGGAAATGGCGGCGCAGCCCGTGCTCCCCGGCCAGTTGAGCGTCAGCTTACAGGTGCAGATCACTTTTGCGCTCGTCGCGGCGAGCTAACAACCCCTTAGGCAAGGTCGGGACAGGGCACTCCCTGTCCCGGTACCTGCAATTCCCCTCAAGGAACCGTTTCAACCTGCCCGTGATTAATGGCGCGAATCAGCTCAATGTCGATTTTCGGGCGGCGGTCATAGGTCAGCAAGCCGTTGATCTCCTGCTCCACGTCGCAGAACTGCGTATAGCAGTAGCCATTGATCACCGGGAGTGATAACACGAGATCCATGACTTCGCGATAGCAGCGCGAGAATTCGGCGGCGTCCTCCGCGGACGAGTAGCCCCATCCATCCCAATCGCTCTGTTTGAAGGCGATGCCGCCAAACTCGGACAAGATGATCGGTTCACCGCGATAAGTATAGCCGGGGAGGTGGATGCGGCGGTTGGCAGGTTTGCTGGAAACCGCCCGCGCCGGGGTCTGGTAGCGCTGGGCGATGTCCTCATTGGCGGTATAGTCATGGATGGTGCACAGGTCGCTGACGGTGTGCTCCCAGCCATCATTGGAGACGACCAACCGCGACGGGTCGAGCGAGCGAGTGAGGTAGACGAGCGCGTTGGCGTGATTGGGCTGGCGCTTGTCAGTGACCAAGCGCGGCACCCCCCAACTTTCGTTGAGCGGCACCCAGACCACAATCGACGGGTGGTTATAGTCGCGGTCAATCGCTTCCTGCCATTCGGCGGTAATACGCTGAATCGCTGTGTCGCCGAAGGTGTGACAGTTCGCCATTTCGCCCCACACCAGCAGGCCAAGCTGATCCGCCCAGTACAGATAGCGTGGATCTTCGACCTTTTGATGCTTGCGCGCGCCGTTGAAGCCCATCGCCTTGGTGAGCTCGATGTCCTGCCGGAGCGCCTCATCGTTCGGTGCGGCGAGCAGACTTTCGGGGAAATAACCCTGATCCAGCACCAGCTTCTGGTAATAGGGCTGGTTGTTGAGCAGGAAGTGCCCGCCTTCTGTCGAGACTTTGCGCATGCCGAAATAGCTCTCGACTTCATCGAGCACGCGGTCACCGTCCTTGAGACGGAAGGTGATGTCATATAGGTTGGGCTGTTCGGGACTCCACAGGTGGAGTTCGGGCAGCGTGATTACGCACGCGGCGCGGTACGGCACGGTTTGCACCCACAGCGTTTCGCGTGTCAGCACTCGACCCTGATAGCGAATGTCGATTTCGAGTTCCTGACCAATTTCGGCGTGGGCAACGCGGTATTCCAGCTTGAGCGCCAGATCGTCGATGTTCGGGGTCATGTGCACGCGCTCAAGGTAGGCCGAGGCGACGGGTTCGAGCCACACCGTTTGCCAGATGCCAGTAGTGCGCGTGTAGAAGATGCTCTCCGACTGCTCTTTCCAGAACTGTTTGCCGCGCGGTTGTTCGAGATCGGTCGAGCGATCTTCGACGCGCACGACGAGATAATTGACGCCGGGCAGCGCGTTGATCTCGGCGGTGAAGGGCGTGTGACCGCCTTCGTGCTCGGTGACAAATTCGCCATTGAGCCACACAGTTGCGCGGTAGTCGACCGCGCCGAAATGCAGCCGCACCCGCTGGCTTTCCCAGCCTTGGGGAAGCTCAAACGCGCGGCGGTACCAGACCACATCATGAAGCGTCGGGTCGTTGATGCCGCTTAGCTCGCTCTGGAACGGAAACGGCACAGTGATCTGCTGGGTGAAGGCGCGGTTGGAAACATACCAAGCTTCTTTGAGGCCAAGATCGCGGTCGTCGTAGTCAAATTCCCACGATCCATTCAGGTTCAGCCATTCACGGCGAACGAACTGCGGGCGGGGGTACTCCGGGCGGGGTAAGGTCGTCATTTCATCTCTCGCATGACCTAAGCGGCGTGTCTGCGGTGCGGGGTGGGAGTGCCGACTGCAAATAAGAACGTGGCCTGATCATACATAACTAGGTGCGCATGGAAACGTAAGATTTGCCCTACGCTTACCCGATGATTGCCAACTCTCGACGGGCGCGGTGATGTTGGCCTTCGTCCGCGAACACGCTAATGTAGAGCGGCGAATGGGATGCTGGTCGGCGTTCGCGTCGATAGCGTTCGCGGATTTGCAGCGTATGAGGATCGAAAGTGCTGAAAACAATTCTTGGTTTTGATATCGGCGGCAGCAAGATCGGCGTGGTGGAAGGCGACTGGCGGGGGACGATTTATCAACATGAGAGCGTGAACAACGGCGCGGATGTCCCATTTGAGCTTGCCTTTACGCGGATGACCGAGCTCGCCGCGCAGGTGCTTGCTCGTTCCCACCATCAGCCAAGCGCGCTCAGTGTGTCGATTGGCGGGCCATTGCAGATTGAGCAGGGCGTTATCCTCGCGCCGCCGAATCTGCCCCTGTGGGATCGAGTTCCGCTCAAGACGCAGTTAGCCGAGCGCTTCGGGCTGCCCGTCTATGTGGAACATGACGGCAACGCCGGGGCGCTGGCGGAATGGCGCTTTGGCGCTGGCAAAGACGTGGGGGCGCAGAACCTGATTTTCCTCACGATGGGGACAGGCCTCGGCGCCGGCTTGATCCTCAATGGTCGCATTTATCGCGGCTCGAACGATCTCGCCGGGGAAGTCGGGCACATCAAAATTGCCGATCACGGTTTGAAAGCCTACGGCAAAGTTGGATCGTGGGAAGCGGTGTGCAGCGGCGCGGGTCTGGTCAACTTAGCGGGTGCCCGCTGGCCGAGGCGCTGGACGACGCCGCGGGAGGTGATCCGCGCGGCGCTGAGCGGCGATGCCGACGCGCGGGTGCTGGTTGAAGAAGTGGGCGTGTGGTTGGGGCGGGGGATCGCCGTGCTGGTCGATGTGCTCAACCCGCAGCTCGTGATCGTGGGTACGCTCGGCGCGGTGCTCGGCGATCTGCTGCTTGAACCCGCGCGGCGCGTTGTGCGCGAAGAGGCGCTGCCACTCGCGGCGCAGGTGTGTCACATCGTCCCGGCGCAGTTGGGTGACCGCCTGGGACAGGTCGCTGCGCTGATGGCGGCCATTGAAGTGTAGATCTAGGTGGATGCGTAGGGGCGCACCGCCGTGCGCCCCTACAAGTCATCTATACTGTTACTTCCCGATCAGCACCACGACCGAGCGCGATTTGAGCATGAGCTTATCCTTCTGCGGAATGGGCTTTTCCTGCCCAGGATCAGCAATGTCATCAGGCGACGGCGCGGCGGTGTCAACGGCGATGTGCCACTCCCGCTCAAACGGCAGCTTCGGCAGCTCAAACGCCTGATCTTCCCAGTGCATGTTCATCAGTACGATGATATCGGCATCGTGCGCAAGTCCGCCTTTAGCATAAGCGCCGCCGAGGAAGAAGGCGATGGTCAGGCGTTCGTCCGGCTTGCCCGTCTCGAACTTTTCGGTACTGAACCACGCCATATCTGGCACACCGACCTCGTTGTAGTCGGTGAAGCGCGGGTGATAGCTGTCGCGCAGCACAGGGTGCGCCTTACGAAACTCGATCATTCGCTGGCAGAAGCGGAAGATGTCGGAATTGCGCTCTTTCGCCGTGTAGTCCAGCCAGTTGAGCTCGTTGTCCTGACAGTACGTGTTGTTGTTGCCCTTTTGGGAACGGGCGACTTCATCGCCCATCAGGAACATAGGAATGCCGCGGCTGACCATCAGCAGCGTGAAGGCGTTCTTCATCTGGCGGCGGCGCAGGTCGAGGATAGCGGGATCATCAGTGTCACCTTCCACCCCGCAGTTCCAGCTGTTGTTGTCGCTAAAGCCATCCTGATTGTCTTCGAGGTTCGCCTCGTTGTGCTTGTCATTGTAAGCGACGAGATCGGCCAGCGTGAAGCCGTCATGGGCCGTGACGAAGTTGATCGAGGCCAAGGCGCCGCGATCCGGGTAGAGATCGGGCGAGCCCATCAGCCGCTGAATCATCTCTTCGACCTGACCCGCATCCCCCTTGAGATACTTGCGCACACAGTCGCGGTACTTGCCGTTCCATTCCGACCAGCGCCCATATGACGGGAACCCGCCGACGTGATACAGCCCGCCCGCATCCCACGGTTCGGCGATCAGCTTGGTTTTACCGAGAATCGGATCATGCGCGAGGATTTTGAGCAGCGGCGGGTCGTTGAGCGGCGCGCCGTTTTCGTCGCGGGCGAGGATCGACGCGAGGTCAAACCGGAAGCCGTCGACATGGTACTCGGTTACCCAGTGGCGTAAGCTGTCGGTGATGAACTGAATCACGACCGGGTGATTGCAGTTGAATGTGTTGCCCGTGCCGCTGAAGTTGTAGTAGTAACCCTCCGGCGTAAGCATGTAGTAGGTCTGATTGTCGATGCCGCGGAAGGAGATCGTCGGGCCGTTCTCGTTGCCTTCGCCAGTGTGGTTATAGACCACGTCGAGGATAACCTCGATGCCGTTCTGGTGCAGCGCCTTGACCAATGCCTTGAGTTCGTCAATTTCGCCGCCCGCGTCGGCTGCGGCGAAACCGGCTTTCGGCGCGAAGAAGCCGACGGTGCTGTAGCCCCAGTAGTTCACCAGCAGCTCACCCGTGTCCGGGTTTTCGCGCCAGTGCTCCCACTCGTCAAAGTCGAAGATGGGCATGAGTTCCACGCAGTTGACGCCCAGCTCTTTCAGGTAGCCGATCTTCTCGATCACTCCGGCATACGTGCCGGGATGTGGCACATTCGCGGACGGATGTGCCGTGAAACTGCGCACATGCATCTCGTAGATGATCAGGTCTTCGAGCGGTGTATGCAGCGGTGTGTCGCCCTCCCAGTCGAAATTCGACTGCACGATGCGCGCCCGCCGTGGGGCGGGTGAGTCCTGCTGTGGATGGCTGCCGCGCCACGCATCCCGCCCGCTGATCGATTTGGCATAGGGGTCGAGCAGAATTTTCGAGTTATCAAAGCGCTGTCCGTGCTCCGGGTCGTTGGGGCCGTCCATGCGCAAGCCATACTCAATGCTGGCCGGGTCCACATCGTAGACCTGCAGCGTGAAGGCATTGCCCACTCGATATTCGGTCGGGAAGGAGAGTTCAGCGAAAGGTTCGTCGTCGCCCCGGTGAAACAGGACGAGCGTCGCGCTCTCCGCGTGGTTGGAATAAACCGAGAAATTGATGCCGTTGGTGATTGGCGTCGCGCCATAGGGTAAAGGAAAACCCGCTCCGGTGGACAACTGCGCGTTTGTGCGCGGGGCGTGGGTGTTGACTGCATTTACCATCGTTCATCCTTGATATAACGATTGTTATAAATGACAGCGCCAGTATACGGCGCTTTTATGATAGGCGCATGAGTACCAGTAGAAGCTCCGCCTTTCGACCCAGATCAACATATGCCATTGGCGTACGCGCAATTTCCACCGGAGGTCGTCTACCACTGGATTGAAAATGCCCCTATGCTTATATGTAATCGTATTTCGCTCGCCAATGGTGGGCGGTGAACCGGAGATTTTTGAAAATGACTCATCTTGAACCCGAAGAAAAGGACTCCGCCAATATTCATCGCCACTGGGATAGCCGTTCCGAACGCTATACCGGGGGAGACGCACTCGTGACCGCACTCGACGACGGGTGGCTGATTCGCGGGGTGGTTTTCCGCCAGGAACACTGGTTAGCGGGGGTACGCCGGGTGACGGTGTACCACGTCGAGCTCGTGCGCGATGGGCAGCGCCGCAAAATGATGGTGCTGCAGAACCCCTACGTCAATAAACTGCTGTACGGCATGGAATCGCAGGTTGTGCTCATCAACCAGCGCAAAGAGACTGCCTTCCACCCGTACTCGTAAACAGCATCGCTCGTGAATCAGTCAGGACGAGGCATGCCTCGTCCTTTTGATTCTTCGTGCCCGTCGCTGATGTTGCTAACATCCGCTACGCCGCTTGGGCGAGCCGCTCGGTCGCAAACTCCGCGATCAATTGGCTGAGTAGATTGGGCTGCTCAAGCTGAATCATGTGCCCCGCAGGTACCAGCATGACCTCCGCGTGGGGCAGCAGGTCCGTGACGCGCGCCGCTTGCTTCACCGGAAAGGTCGCGTCCTGTTCCCCCCACACCACTTTCACGGGCATTGTCAGGCTCGCAAGCTCTTCCCGCTCGAAGAGCCGCGACTGGCCGTTGATATCCACCCCTTGTCGCAAAATCGTCAAATGCCGCAGCCGCGCTTCCGGTCCGCACAGGCGCTCATAGGTGAGCCGGACGAGGTGCTCGACGCCTGCCGTTGTGGTGGGGCAGTTCAGCGTGCTGAAAATTGTGGCGTGGGTCGGCTTGAACAGCATTTCGCCGATGACGGGCAGCGTGAGCACACGGCTGACCACATCGATCTCGCGGCCAAACCCCGGCGGGCACAACGTCATCACCCCGCGAAAACTCTCCGGATAACGGGCGGCACAGCGTAGGACGAGACCTCCGCCCATCGAATGACCGATCAGCAGGGGCTGATCAAGGTTCAGGGTAGTCACGAACTCATGCAGCAGGTCAACGGCGTTGGTGAACTGTAGATGTTCGCGCGCGGGGGCGGCTGACTCGCCGAATCCGGGCAAGTCAAGGGCAATCACGCGGAAGGAGCGGACAAGGTTAGGGAAAACCCATGCCCAGTACTCACGACAGCCGCCCAAGCCATGCACGAGCACCAACGGCGGGCCGCTGCCTTCGTCCCAATAAGTGACTTGATAGTTCTTGACGGTAATGGAATGACGCCGATAGCCGAAATAAGGGACACACTGCCGCATGATCCAGTCTCCGCCTCAACGCTTCTCTATGTCAGTATAGTACGTTTCTGATCCCTTGACAGTCGCACGGAGATGAGATTACAATGAATCTGTCGTGCCGAGTTGGCTCACCGCGAGTCAGGCTCCCCACGATTATCGTTCGCTGAGCAAAGGGTTGTTGATGCACACGTACATCCGCATTCTGGTCTGATCATGTTTTGGATCAACCTGAGGGCTGATGTTTTGATTCGTGTGCCGGACAAAGCGAACTGATCGCTCGTGTGCCTAATCGAACGCCGCAAGGTTGACCCCGTGCGGCGTTTTTGATTCCGCCGCTCAGCCAATCTCACCCCATTGGGTGAGATACAGCGAAGGAAGTACCACTAGGGGGTCATATGTTTATAACCGTCTCTGACATTCGTAAAACTTACGCGCTGCATCCGGTGCTGGATGGCGTGTCGTTCAGCCTGAACGATGGCGACCGTCTCGGGTTAGTCGGCGCGAACGGCGTCGGTAAATCGACGCTGCTCAAGATCATCATGGGGGAGGTGCAGGCGGACGCGGGCAGTGTCACGCTGGCGGCGGGGCGGCGCATCGGCTACCTCGCGCAGACGATCAAATACACGGAAGGCAAAACGCTCGCCGATCTCATTGCCGAGTCGCTGGACGCGATCTACGGGTTGGAACGGCGGCTGCGGGAACTGGAAACCGAGATGAGTCAGGTGGAAGGGGACGCACTAGATCGCGTGCTTGCGGAATACGGCGAGGTGAGCGAACACTTTGAACGGCTCGGCGGTTACGAGCTGGAGTATCGCGTCGATACCGTGTTCGCTGGCTTAGGTGTGGATCGCATCGACCGCGAGCGTCCGTTTGCGACGCTCTCCGGCGGCGAAAAGACGCGCGTCGGTCTGGCGCTGCTGCTGCTGGGCGCGCCGGATGTGCTGCTCCTCGACGAGCCGACCAATCATCTCGACTTCGCCATGCTCGACTGGCTGGAGAAGTATCTGGCGCGCTATCGAGGTGCGATGCTCATCGTCTCGCATGACCGTCTGTTCCTCAACCGAACTGTGACCGCCATCATTGAAATCGATGAACACAAGCGCACCGCCAAGCGCTATGCCGGTAACTATGATGTGTATCTGGAAGCGCGCACGCGCGAACTGCGCCAGTGGCAGCTCGACTTTGAGCGCCAGCAGGAGGAAATTCGCGAACTGCGTTTCGATATGAAGGTGACCGCGCACAAGAACACGTTCAAAGCGCCGACCGATGGCGACAAGTTTGTGCTCGGCATCAAGAAAAACACGCACGCCGACACCATCTCGAAGAAGGTGCGCGTGGCGGAAGAACGGCTCAAGCGCATCGAAGCCGACCCGATCCCCATGCCGCCGGAACCGCTGTGCTTCGACCCGGACTTCGACGCGGAGGCGCTCAATGGCCGTTTTCCGCTGCTCGTCAACAATGTGAGCAAACGCTATGGCGACCGGTTGCTGTTTGACGACGTGACGTTCACGGTGGGGGCGAAGAGCCGCATCGTGATCATCGGGGAGAATGGGGCGGGCAAATCGACGCTGCTCAAGATGCTGGCCGGGCAAGAGCGCCCCGACCGCGGATCAATCACCGTGCACCCGGCGGTGCGCATCGGTTATCTCGATCAGGAACGGCGCGCCTTTGATCCCCGCTTAAGTGCGTTTGATGCGTATCGCGACGGGCTGCCGGGCACGGATCAGGCACTGATGTCGATGATCCTGCGGATGGGCTTGTTCCGGTATGACGATTTGCGTCTGGAAGTCGGCGCGCTGAGCAGCGGTCAGCAGCGCAAACTGCAGCTCGCACGCGTCATGGCGGCGCGGGCGAACCTGCTCATCCTCGACGAGCCGACCAATGATGTGAGTTTCGATGTGTTGGAAGGGCTGGAAGACGCGCTCAAGGATTTCCCCGCGCCGGTGATCGCCGTGTCGCACGACCGCCGCTTCATTGAGCGGTTCGGCGGAGAAGTGTGGGCGCTGCGGGACGGACGGCTGAATCAGAATGTGGTGGCGCTGGTAGAAACCGCCTGAGCTTCGCGCAGCGGATCGCGCCCGTGCCACGTGCCGCTGGTTTCCAGCGGGTAGAAGCGCGCGAACAACGACTCGGCATACCAGTCTTCGTGATAGGTTTTGCGCACAATTTCGCGGTGCTGCGGCGTTCCATAAGCGAACGCCCGCATCGCCGCCTCATCTGACCACAGACTGAAGGTCGCCGCCTGCAAGATCGGCAGCTCGCTCAGACCGATAGACGCGAGCAAACCGGGCGCGATATTGAGGTCAGCGTTCGCGCCCGGTACGTGATCCCAAAAGCGGCGCAAATGGCGCAGACGCAGCGTCGCGCGCGTCAGGATGGCGATGGGACTGTCTGCGCGCGGCACAAACTTGATCGGCGTGAAGGGGCGCTGTCCCGACCACGCGCCGTGCGTCGTCAACGCGATGAGCTTGGCGGTCCAGATTTCGTCGGCGTGGCGCTCATACCGCGCATAATGCCGCGATGCGAAGAACGCCTCGGCGTCGGTGAGCGACTCCCAGACCGCCAGTAAGGCGTAACGTCCCCAATCGGCGTTCAGGGTGAAGCTGTTCCCTTGCCCACAGCCGAGCAGCTTCCAGAAACGCAAGCCCCGCCGGAACAACAAGGCGGGGCGCGCGAGTCCCATCTGGAGAAATGCCCAGCGCTGATCCGCCGGGCGGGTGTAGCCGAACAGCGTCAGCGTCGTGATCGACATTAGGGCGAAAGCGGGCTGATGCTCGGGGTCGTTGAGGTCGTGCGCGACTCCATCAGACGCTTAAAATTCTGCAGGTCTTCGTCGATCTGCACCTGCGGCTCTTCGCCGAGCAAGCGCGCGACCGCTGCGCCCAGTTGTCCCGCCGGGGGCACATATTCCAGCGACACTTGAACTTCGGTACCGCGCCCACCGGGAGCCGTCCGGAAGCGGACCGAGCCCGCATTGGCGATGTGCGAATCCGCCAGTGAGCGCCAGCCGATCACCTCATAAGGCTTTTCGGTGACGATCTCAGCTTCCCAAGAGACTTTGGCGTTGAGCGGCGCTTTCGCCGTCCATTTCGAGCGCCCGCCTTCCATCACTTCGACCGTGTCGAGATGCTGCATGAACTGCGGCAGATTTTCGAAGTTGCGCCAGAAGTTGTACACCTCTTCGACCGGGCGATTGATGGTCACGGTCGATTCAACGTGGATACCTTGCTGATGTGGTACGCTGACCTGCGTCTGGTCGGTGGCTACGCCCGTGTTGACGCCCAACTGTTTGTAGACGGCATCGTGTCCGGTCGAACCACGCAGCACCATGTAACAGCCAGTGGCTGTCATCATAAAGCCGACGAAATCGCCGCGCCGGATGCCCGCGAAGATCAGCGCGAGGCCGCTGATGAGCGAGACATAGCGCTCATTCATGCCGACGTTGACATTGCTCATCTGGGGGGCTTCGCTGCGACGTTCTTCCAACTGCTGCATCAACTGATCCCTGCGGGATATCTGCTGTCCATTCATCATGTACGCTCCTTCTCTGCCTATCGCCTTCTTAACAGAAACAACCCGGCGGCCAGCACGGTTGGCAGTACCAACCGCGTCCACGCAGGCTGCATTTCGACCAGACGCGCATACAAACTCGGCTTGGTCAGGTGCGCGAATTCCCGTGCACGCGCCCCGGCTCGCTGATTGGCTTGAACAGGTTATCGCGGCCTTCGTCGGGTTCCGTGGTCTTCTGCCCACGCACGCCAAGGTCGCCGAGCAGCATGAAGCGATCCATCAATGCAGGACTGATGCGCTGGAGCACCGTGAACATCCAACTCGCGCCGCCGACGTGCAGGTCACGGCGAGGATGTTGGGCGGCGTAGACCACGGTATCGGCAATCGCTTCGGGTTGATAAACCGGGGGGAGCGGCTGCGGCTTCACTTCGATTTTGGAACGCGCATGCTCAAAGAAGGGCGTGTTGACTCCCGCCGGGAGCACCAGCGTCACATGGATCGGCAGTTTTCGCGCATGACTTCGAGGCGCAGCGCTTCGGTGAAGCCCTTGACGCCGTGCTTGGAGGCGACATACGCCGCTTGCAGCGGCACCGCGCGTTCCGACAATACCGAGCCGAAGTTGATGATCGTGCCGTAGCCCTGCGCTTTCATGCGGGCGAGCGCGGCTTTGGATCCGTAGATCGTGCCGAGGAGGTTGACGTGTAGGAGCTGGTGAAATTCTTCGGGGTCGGTTTCTTCAACCGTCGCATAGATGGCGACCGCCGCGTCATTGATCCACGTGTCGATGCGGCCAAACACGGTGATCGCTTCCTGCGCCAGCATCTCGACCTGATCCCACGAGGTCACGTCGGTTGGGACGACGTGGGCCGTGCCGCCGTTCTGGCGGATTTCCAAGGCGACCATCTCCAGCGCGCCTTCGTTCCGCGCCGCCAGCACCACCGCCGCGCCCTGGGCGGCGAATTTGTGCGCCATCTCGCGACCCATGCCGGACGAGGCACCCGTAATCACGACGACCTGCTCGCGTAGAGGCTTGGGGTAGGGCATAGGTTACTCCGTACTGTTATTTCAATCGTTATAACATAAGCTGCCCCTATGATACAGTACCGGATGAGCAATCATCGTGAGAGGATGATAAAAAGGATGTCTGGATGTGAATGGGTTAGTTCGAGCCAACCGAGTCGGAGATGACTTCGAGATCGATGCGGGCGGCTTTCGCGAGGGTCGCGTAGACCGGGCAGCGACTGCGAAACGCCGCCACAAGCACCTGCGCCTGTTCATGGGTGACGCCTTCCAGAGTCAACCGGGCGCGGATGGTTTGCAGAGCCGGATCAATCGCTTCGCCAGTCACGCCGCGCGGATCAAAGCTGCCGCTGACCTGCATGGAAACATTCTTGAGGGGATAGTTGTTCTCGCGGGCGACGCGTTCGATGGTGAACGTGCCGTGGGTAGCCAGCGACGAGAGCAGCAGATCAATGGGGTTGATTTCTTCGTTGGGGCCGCCGAGGGTGAGCGGGGAATCGACGACATAGTGATGTCCCTTGGCGTTGACAATCGCGCGTCCTCGTTGACCCGAAAGCCTTGCCGTGACCGTCGCCGTTGCGAGCCGCAGCGCCATATCTTCCCCCGATGAGTCTTAGCTGCCATTGTCTTCCAATTAAACGCGAAGACCATGCCTGCCGCGTCTCGCTAAGGAACGAGACTTTGCTCCGCCTTTTGACGGAGACGCGCCTCCGCCATTTGTCATACCTAACGCAGCGGAATCACGACGGCGATGTGCGTGCCAAAGCCCGGCGTGCTTTCGACGGTGTACTTGCCACGCAGGCGCGTAGCGCGTTCCCGCATCGAATGCAGGCCGAGATGCCCGGGGAACGAGCCGCCCGTGTCGAAGCCGATGCCATCGTCGCGCAGGTCCAGCACAATTTGCTCGGGGGTGTGCTGCAGCGTGAGCATGACATGGGTGGCCTTCGCATGTTTAACCGTATTGTGCATGGCCTCGCGGGCGATCTGGTACAGTGCTTCTTTGATCTCGATGGAGATCTCCGGCTCGACCGGCAGTTCGGTGTCCACCTGAATGCCGTGCCGGGCTTGCAGCGACGCGACTTGCTTATTGAGCGCCGCGATCAGCCCTTCGTTGCGCAGCGCCTCCGGACGCAGTTCGAAGATCAGCGCGCGCATTTCCGTCAAACCGGCTTCGGCCAGCGAAAGCACATAGTCGAGCGGATCGGCCACCAGCTTGGGATCGCGATCCAGCAGCGTGCGCGCGGTGCGCGTTCCGAGCGCAATGCCGTACAGCGCCTGTGACACCGAGTCATGCAGTTCGCGGGCGAGGCGGTTGCGCTCTTCGAGCACGGCCAATTCCTGCGCCTGCGCATACAGCCGCGCATTCTGCACCGCCACCGCAATCTGATCGGCCAGGGTGGTCATCACGCGTGCGTCCATCTCGCTGAAGCGGTTGACTTCGCGCGAGTGAATGTCGAGCACGCCGATCAGTTTGTCGCCCACCACGAGCGGGACAACCAGTTCGGAGCGCGTCTCCGGCATGTTGGTCTCATACTCGCACTTTTCGTTGACATCGTTGATGATGATCGACTGGCGGAGATGGCCCGCTTGTGCGACCACGCGCTCTTCGTCATTCAGGTCGACGCTGGCGTCGCCGTTCGGCGCGAGCACGAGCGAGTTGCCCGGGGCATCCAGCAGATAGAACTGCACGTGGTACAGGTTGAAGTTCGTCATCGTCAGCGCGGCGACCGTCTGCAGCAGCTCATCAACACTCAACAGCGTCGCCGCCGCCGCGCTCACCTTGGCTACGGTCTCTAATTCGCGGGCACGCTGTTCATTTTCCCGGCGCGCTTTTTCGGCGGCGAGATACGAGCGGCGGCTGGCGACGACCGCGCCGACCGTCTGAATGAGCGCCTCGCAGATGCGCCGATCATTCTCGGTAAAGCGGCGCGGCTGCATCCACGCACAGCCGATGGTGCCTTGCCATGCGCCACCACTGTACAGCGGCAGCACGACCAGCGCGTGATGCCCGAGCTGTTCCAAGAACATCGTGCGGATCGGTTCTTCGATGCGTTTCTCATTGGGGATGTCTTCGAAAATCAGCGCTTTATCCGGCGCGTTGATGTACAACTGCGTCGCTGGTGAGTTGCGGAGATCGAATGTCATACCCAGAGCGGGGTAATGGGGCGCAGGTTGGCCGTATTCCCAAGCGGCAACCACATCCATGCTGATGGGCTGGCCGCTGTCATCCGTGTCGATATAGTGCAGCGCCATATTCGACGGCTCAAGCTGGTTGAGATACAGGCCGACAGCCGCCAGAATATCCCATTCATTTTTGGCCTGTGACAGCGCGGCATTGACGCGCGCCAGCGTTTCGGCCCGTTGGAACGCCATCTCGGTTTCGGCTTGCAGGCGAATGCGTTCGATGGCCGCCGAGACCAGGTCGCCGATACCGCCGACGAGGCGTTGTTCGCGCGCGGTATATTTGCGCGGTTCGCGGCTCTGGAAGACGAGGTTGCCCATCCAGCGATTGTTGAGTGCCAGCGCCACGCCGATGCGCGCATACGTGCCGTATTTCTTCCAGTTGGCCGCGCTGACCGCGTCGATACGCGGGTCATCCTGTGTGTTTTCGACCACGAACAGGCCGCGATGCGGCATTTTGTCGTAGACGGGAAACTCTTCAATTGTGTAACGCTGCCCGACCGGATAACTGCTGCCCGCGGTGCTGGCGATGATTTCGAAATAGTCGGCATTTGCGTAATCGAACTGCTGCCACGCCGTCAGCACGATGCTGTGCAGGCTGATATCGAGGCGGGCGACCGCTTCGATCACCTCCTGAAAGGTGCGCGCCACATTGATCGCTTCGCTGGCGTTGTACAGAAGCTGCGTCTCTTCACGCGCGGCTTCTTCGGCGAGGTAGGCGCGCCGCGTGGGCCACCACCGACGGCACGGTCTGCATCAGCACGTTGTAGACGTACTTTTCCTGTTCGGTGAAGATATGCGGACTCGCCCACGTGATCGACAGCACACCTTGATAGCGCCCGCCCGCGTGCAGCGGCAGCAGCGCAATCGAGTGTGTCTTCATGCTGCTGATAATTTCCGCCCGCGCCGCCTCATTGATCCATTCGTAAGTCGCGATATCTTCAATCAGCAATACGCCATCGGGCTGGCTGACCCACAGCGCAGCGATGCCGAATTTCGAGATTGGAATGATCGCGTGTTTGGCGGGATCGTACTGGGCAGCGCCGCCGTTCATCCACACCGCGACCGCCCGCGAACTGGTCGGGTTGCCTTCGTCGTCGATGTCGAGATAGTTGAGCGTGAGCCCAGCCGCCGACTGGCATTCGGTGTACAACGCAATGGCGTTGAGGATATCCGCTTCGTTGGTGGCGCGGGAAAGCGCCGTGTTGACTTCGAGCAGGAGCTCGGCGCGTTCGGCGCGTTCGCTGCTCTGTTCGAGCAGGCGCATCGAGTCGATGGCCGACGACGCCTGTTGAATCAGGGCGGTATAGACGCGGCGGTCGCGCTCGTTGAAGGGATGCGGTTCCGTCCAGTTGAAGACGAGCAGGCCGATCCAGCGCCCGCGATTGTTCAACGGCAGGAGCACGGTCGCGCGGATAGCTAATCCTTGATAGAACGTCCGCGTCGCCGGGTCCACACGCCAATCGTATTCGACATCGTCGATCAGGGTGGGGCTGGTCGGGTTAGTCAGCCAGATCATGTTGATACCATGTGCCGCCAGCAGATAGCGGTCGCCGACGCGGCGCGGTTTGCCGCGCGCATTCTCCCACTGGGCAGACGCAATCAACGAGGTCGGGGCAGTATCGGTGCCTTCGGTGAAAAACAGTAAGCCGCTGGACGCGCCACTGTCCCGCGCATACGTGCTGATTGCCGCCAGCAGTTCATCGTGATTCTGTGAGCGGGTCAGCGCGTTCGACACGCTGTACAGGATGTCGATTTCGTTCTTGGCGATTTCGAGATCGCTGGCACGGCGCTGCACCTGTTCAAACAGGCGCATGGAGTCGATCACCGAACTGGACTGCTGGATCAGCGCCATCATGATGCGCTGCTCATGTTCATCGAACAAATAAGGCTTCGACCAGCCGAACACCAGCATCCCCACCCAGCGGTCGTTGATATGCAGGGGGAGAATGGCGACGCCGCGCATTTCAAACTGCGCGAACATCGCACGATTTTCGTCTTCGAGCTGTTCGGTCGAGTTGATGTCCGCGAGGAGAATCGGGTGATCGGCGGCGGAATTCAGCAGGCGGTTCCACAGGCTGCGCGGAATCGCAAAGCGGGTGCCGATGCCGAAGGCCGACGTTTGACCTTTGACCCATTCGGAGACGACTTCGAGGGCTTCCGGCTGCAGTGGATTGTCTGTGTACAGCAGCAAACCACGGACTGCGCCATTCTCGCGCGCATAGTCGCTCACCGCCTCAAGCGATTCGGCTGGCGTAGAGGCTTGGGTTAGTTTGTTAGAGGCCGCGTAGAGAAGCTCGATCTCGTCTTTTAAGAATCGCTGAGACACCTGCTCATCCGAAAAACTCGTAGACCACTAGGACTCGGCTTTGTCGACCAGCCCGATGCGCACTGCGTAGAGCGCTGCCTGCGTCCGGCTGGAGACGTTTAGTTTTGCCAGAATGCTGCTCACATGCGTTTTGACCGTCTTTTCGCCGATCGTCAGCAGATGCGCAATCTCTTTATTGGAACGCCCCTGCGCCAAGAGCCGCAGGACTTCCGTTTCGCGGTCGGTGAGCGCTTCGGGGCTTTCCGGGGCGCGGACTTCACGCATCAAGCGGGCGGCGGCTTGCGGTGAGAGCTGTACTTGCCCTTCCGACGCCGCTTTGATGGCCTGAATGAGTTCCTCGGCTTTGGTATCCTTGAGTAAATAGCCCAACGCGCCCGCGCGGATCGCGCCGATAACGGACGCATCTTCCAGCACGCTGGTGAGCGCGATCACTTCGGTATCCGGGAGTTCACGCTTGATGGCGGCGGTCGCTTCAATTCCGTCCATCACCGGCATGAGCAAATCCATTAAAATAACATCCGGCTTTAATTGACGCGCGCCATCGAGCGCCTCTTTGCCGTTGCTCGCTTCGCCGATAATCTCGAGGGACGCGTCGAGGGCGAGAAACATTTTCAATCCCTGACGGACAACAGCGTGATCGTCCGCTATCATGATTCGTATCATGTTCTGCACCGTTTCAGGAAAATCATCACAATGGATTAACTATAACACTTTTTCCTGAATTGGGCTCAAGTCTACCCGGCTGTCTCTGACAAAAGGCTGAAAGGAAACACCCTATGCACGATAAACTGGCGCTGACGACGAATCCGGCGGGGATGCGCTTGATTGCGCAGCTGACGCTCTACAATGCGGGCAAATGGGAGCGCCTCGACCGCTATCTCGCCGACAGCTACGCTGAACCGCTGCTGGTCGCCGCGAATGTTAAGGATCGTTTGCAGGTGTTCACCGCCGATTAGCAGACGTTGGGACGTTTGAAGGTGGGGCAGGTGCTGGCGCTCGATAAGTATCATGTTGTCGTGCTGATGCAGTCGGAACTTGGCGAAGTCTTGCAAGATCCATGACCTCACCGTCGAGGAAGAACATCCACACAAGATCACCGATTACAAACGCTATGCAATCGCATGATGATCATCAGCCGACTTACATGACTAACTCTGTTATCATATCTCTAGACCGTTCTCAAACTGGATAGCGGCGCGCTGCGGGCGTGCCGATGAAGGATCAAACTACATGCTGCACGTGACGCTGCTGGTATGTGTGCTGCTGCTGGTCGCCTGTGGTCAGGTCGCTGAGCCGCCAGAGCCCACCCTCGACGTACAACTCGTCGCGCCGGAGGCCGTGCCGACCACGTCGTTCACCGATCCCGTGCTCATCGAAGGCCAGCGCAATTATGACTTGTACTGCGCGCACTGCCACGGTTATGACGGAACCGGACAGGTCGAAGAATCGATTCAGCAGACGCTGGATCTCGGCATGCTGCTCGTGCCGGCGCATGATGCCAGCGGTCACACGTGGATGCACCCCGATCAACTGCTGATTCGCACCGTGCGCGAAGGCATTCAGAACCCGCTGGCGCAGTTCCCCATGCCCGCCTTTGGTGAAGCATTTACTGACGAGCAGATCCTCGGAATGATCGCGTATATGCGCCTCTGGTGGACGCCGGAGCAGCGTCAGTATCAGCGGCGCTTGACTTGGCGTTGGACGCAGATGCAGGCCGAGCAGAATTCGAACTAGGACCAGGGGATTGAGACGCACCGGGACGCGAATCGTCGCGTCCCGGTGCGATTGGGCACTGCTTAACGGCGGCTGCCCGTGACCAGAATCGCCTCCGGATTGAGGCGTTCGATGTTCACGGACGTTTTGGCGGGCTGAATGCGCGCCGCATCGTAAACCATCAACTGACACGGTATCACATCCGCGAAACCAGCGCCTGCTGGCGTATTGAGCCACAGCAGCGGCCGCTGATAGTTATTCTCCTCAAGGTACTTCCCTAGAAGATCGTTGTACAGCGGCTGGAGCGTACTGTTCCCGTGTTCCAGTTTGCGCGCCGTCAGCGCTGGGACGCGCAAGCGTACGACCGTGAGCGTCGTCGACTGGGGCAAGACTTCGAGCTTGGCGCAGCCCGCGCCGAGGCTGATGAGCGGCGGTTCCACAAAAAGCACACGGGGTTTGCGCACGAAGCGCCACGGCAGCGGGCAGGCGTGGTAAAAAGTGTGCCAGCGTAAATCGCTGATGCAAATGAAATCAGTCATGCGTTTTCCTAACTTTGCGTCAGTTCAAGGCCACGAAGCGCAGGTGGGGCAGCGCGGTGCGGCCTTCGATCAACCGCTGGGCGCGCACGAGGTCGCCGTACAACCGCTCAGATACTGCCCCAAGCGATGTACCGACATCCTCCAGACTATGCAGTACCTCATACTCGGCGCGCAGCGTGACGAGCGTCATGTCGGCGGCGACTGGGGAAAAATCGAGACGCATGTGATTAGCGCGGTGGTTAACGCTCTCCCACGCAAGGCATTCGTTGGGCAGGTGGCACACGATGCGAGCTTCCCAAAGCTCAGGCTCGCCCGCGTAAATGGTGCGCCACAGGAGACGCGTCCATGTGGGGCGCTTGACACTCACGACTCCTTGCATGAAACGTGGAAATTCGGGATAACGCGTCCAGTGGTGGTAGGTTACGCTGACGGGGGCGTTCACATACAGTGCGTGATCAATCACTAACATCATCAAAGCCTCGTAATTCAATGTGTAATGTTTTGGCGACAGTGAAGGTCGCACTTACTACATTACATTCAGTATAAACCCCACTCCTGAACAGCACGATTAGACGTCAGGTGCATTTTCGCGTAACCACCTGACCCATGTACAAAACTTAACGCTGAAATTAATATTGATATGAGTCGAGTTGTTACAAATGATATTAAGGGTGAATTGGAATGCGTGATCTGATCTGTATCAGCCATTTGCGCTGGGATTTCGTCTGGCAGCGGCCGCAGCATCTGCTGGCGCGGCTGGCGCGGAATGCCCGCGTCTTGTTCGTTGAAGAACCCATCACGGTAGAAGGGGAAGGGCAGCCGCTGCTGGAAATCTTGCCCGGTCAGAAGACCGCTAATGTGACGGTCGCGCGCCTCGTCCAGCCTGTCCCTAACCACCGCTGGATCGGTCACGGTGATCCGCTCACCGCGCAGACGTACTGCGAACGTTTACTGGATTATCTCGATCGGCAGGGCATCAAGCGCCCGCTGTTGTGGTTGTACACACCGATGGCGTCGGATTTCGTCGATGCGCTGCCGCACAAGCTGCTGATTTACGACGTAATGGATCAGCTTGCCGCGTTCAAAGGCGCGCCCGCCGAACTTAAGGAACGCGAGCGCTCGCTGCTCTCCCGCGCTGATGTGGTGTTCACGGGTGGTGTGAGCCTGTATCGCGACAAACTTGTGCATAACCCTAACACGCACTTACTGCCGAGCGGCGTGGAGATTGAGCACTTTGCGCGCGCCGCGCGCCGGGAGCAGTTCGACTGCCCGCCGGAACTCGCGCAGCTCACCGGCCCGATCCTCGGCTACTTTGGCGTGATCGATGAACGCATGGATCTGCCGCTGATCGCGCAGGTCGCGGCGGCGCACCCTGAATGGAACATCGCACTGGTCGGGCCAGTCGCCAAAATCGACTACGCCGATCTGCCGCAGGCGGCGAACATTCACTATTTCGGCATGCGCAGCTATGACCAGCTGCCCGCCTACCTCGCGTATTTTGATGTCGCGCTCGTCCCGTTCGCCATGAACGAAGCGACGCGCTTCCTCAGCCCGACCAAGACGCTCGAATACATGGCGGCGCACAAGCCGATTGTATCCACGCCGATTCACGACGTGATCGAGCTGTACGGGGATGTTGTCGCCATCGGCTACACGCCGGATGAATTTGTGCAGCACTGTGAACAGGCGCTCATCTCCAAGAACTACAACCGTGTGCGTGCTGAAGAACTGCTCACGCAGCATACCTGGGACGGAATCGCGCGGCAAATTCAGCGCTTGATTGACCGCAAGCTGGTGCTTGACGAGGTGCAGCAGGTCGAGCAGCGCCAGCCCAAACCGACCGCGCAGATTTCCTGAAAGGAACACACCATGAACGTAGACGGACATCCCGAACAGAAGATTGTCATCCTCGGAGCGGGGCCAACCGGGTTAGGCGCGGCCTATCGTCTGCAGGAATTGGGTTACCGCAACTGGGCAATTTACGAACGCAACAACTACATCGGCGGCTTGGCGACTTCGTTCGTCGACAGCGCGGGCTTCACCTACGATATTGGCGGCCACGTCATGTTCTCGCACTACAAATACTTCGACGATCTGGTCGATAAGCTGCTCGGCGATAACTACACCGAAATCATGCGCGAAGCCTGGGTGTGGATGATGGATCGCTTCGTGCCGTACCCATTCCAGAACAACATCAGCTATTTGCCGCGCGAAGTCGTGCTCGAATGCCTGCTCGGTCTGGTTGAAGTTGGCAAACATCCGGAGGCCGTCAACGAAGCGCAGACGTTTGACCAACTGATCGACGCGCAGTTTGGCAAAGGCATCGCCAAGTACTTCATGAAGCCGTATAACTTCAAGGTGTGGGCGCATCCGGTGACACATGAGCCGCGACTGGCTCGGCGAACGAGTCGCCATGCCGAACCTTGAACGCATTCTCAAAAATGTGCTGTTGGAATCGGCAGACAAAGGTTGGGGACCGAACAACAAGTTCAAATACCCACTCTATGGCGGCACTGGCGGTCTCTACACGCCGTTTGAGAAGTACATCAAGGACAACCTGCATTTGAACAAGTCGGCGGTCGCGGTTGATCAGCACGCAAAGACGGTCACGTTCAGCGATGGCGAGGTCGTGGAGTATGATCTGCTGCTCACGACCATGCCGCTCGATCTGCTGGTCAATCGCCTGAAAGACGTGCCAGAACCGGTCAAATTGGCGACGCGCGGGCTGCATCATTCCAGCGGCCTGATCGTCGGCGTGGGGGTGGCGCGGCCAACCCCGAGCGAGAAATGCTGGTTGTACTTTCCCGAAGAGAATGCGCCGTTCTATCGGGTGACCTATCTCTCGAACTATTCGCCGTACATCACGCCGGACCCGAATCACTTCCTGCTGCTCACGGAGACGAGCCGCAGCGAGCACAAGCCAGAAGATAAGGCGACCATCATCGACCGCGTGGTCGAAGGGCTGATCAATACCAAGCTGCTCGAGCCCACCGACCTCGACCGCATCTCCAGCACGTACCTGATCGACGTGGACTACAGCTACCCTGTCCCGACCGTGGATCGGAATGGCGCGCTGGCGACGATTCAGCCGTATCTGCGCGAACACGGCATCTATAGTCGTGGACGCTTCGGCGCGTGGTGCTATGAGATCGGCAACATGGATCATTCGGTTATGCAGGGCGTTGAACTGGTCAATGAGTGGCTGCTCGGTGAAGCCGAGGTCACGTGGAAAGACTTTGCTGGGAGCGCGCCGCTGGTGCTTGATAGCTCCTTCGTCGGGCGGGCGAGTAGTGGACTCGTTCGGGCAGGTGAAAAGCCGCTCAATGTGCCGCAGGTCAAGCGTAATCTCGCCGCCGCAGCCGTCGATCAAGCCGGGAATGTGGCGTAAGTGGTGGTGGGGCAGGGACGAGCTCTGCCCCGTTTATTTCCTGAAGTTTCGGTAGTGCAATGATGTGTAATGTGGTCCGAAATAACCCAAAAGACCCATAGCGCGAACAAGTATTACGTTTTACATTATACGTAATGTGCTTTGAAAGGAATGGTGAGGAAGATGACCGATCATCACGCGCTGGCGCGTAAATTGACCCGCCTTGTCCGCACGTACAGCCCGAATGCGGCCGCTGAGATTGAAAAGATCCACGATCAATATGACGCGCGCGCCGCTTACTTCGCCGCGTTCGCCATTGAACGTTATCGCGAGGAGAGCGAACGCCTCGCGATGGCGGGTCGAACCCGAGTCGCGTGAAGTACGGGCATTATATGAAAGACTATCCCGAGTCGCTGCCCTCGTTTGAACGGGCGCTCGAACGCTTTCTGGTCGATAAGGAAGTCGGGAATTACGGCAAGCCGAAAGTGGTGGCACGCTTCGGCTGATTTAACCAACTTATCCAGTTCCGGCGCGTGACAGGAAACCGCCTATCCCTTTTTGCGCGAATATCCGCATAATAGGACAGGTTGTTTCCTTCATCACGGAGCTATTGTGGCGCGTAAGTCCATTCCGATCCTGCTGCTCGTTCTGCTCTTCACTCATATCGCTGCTGCCCAAAACGCTTTCCCGCTCATGACGGCGTTTCAGGACGCGATCCTCTATGCTGGCCCCGGTGACAGTCATGTGCAGATCCGGTGGCTGCCCGCAGGCGTGCCGGTCGAAGCGCGAGAGCGCAATTCGATTGGCAACTGGTTGTTCGTTTCGACCCCCGACGACGGGATCCGCGGTTGGGTGCCGACGGGCTACCTCAATGCGAACCCCGACCTCCATCTGAGCGAAATCCCAATCATACCGAAATTCCCGACGGCGACCCGGCAAATCGAACGCCGTCATTGGCGGCGCTGTACGCTGCGCCGATCATCAGCCCGGTGAGTGAGGCGATGCTCGAGGTGTTTGCGCAGGGGGCAGGGATTGGGCAACCGCGCCAATGTGATCACCAAAGTCGGTGACAGCCTGACGGCGGATCCCATGTACCTGACCGTGATCAGTCAGGAACCGGTGGTGCTCGGCCCCTACGACTATCTCGAAGATACCATCAACTACTATGGCGAATCGACGGCGTTGGCGAGCGTCGCCGCGCAGATCGGCATGGCGACGTACACGGTGTTTGACCCCATGTGGGCGGACGCTGAGCTGTGTAACCCCGGCGAGTCACCGCTGGAATGCGACTACCGGCGCAAGATGCCGAGTATCGCCTTCATCATGTTTGGTCCCAATGATGTGCTGCACAACAATGCCGAGGAGTTCGCGCAGAACATGCGCGCGATTTTCGAGTTTACGCTGGAACGCGGCATCATCCCTGCTCTCTCGACCTTCAGCTACGATCCCGACAACACCTATTGGTGGCAGGCCGTCGCTTTGAATCAGGTGGTGATTGACGTGGCGACGGAGTACGAAGTGCCGCTCATCAACCTGTGGGCGGCGGCGCGTCCGCTTGATAACTATGGGCTGGAAACGACCGATGGTATGCACATGAATCGCAGCGGTTTCACCTATCTGAAATATGACAGCGGGCATGAGTCGTGGTATGGTCTGTCCCTGCGTAATCTGCTCAGCCTAAAAATGCTGGACGATCTTCGTCTGGCGCTCAATTCTGACGAACCCGGAGCTTGATGCATATAATGAAGCGAATTGGACTCTTCCTCCTCTTGTTGGTGCTGGCTGCCTGCGGCGGTGGCGCGAGCGGCGGCGACCCGGCTGATGTGGTCGAGCGGTATCTGACGGCGAAAGTCGCGGGTGATGGTGACGCGCTGCGTCCGCTGTTGTGCAGCCCGATGGAAGCGCTGTTCAGCCGTGAAGTCAACTCGTTCTCGACCGTCGAAGGCGCGCGCCTCGAAAACATGGAGTGCACGCGGCAGGGCGACAGCGATGTCGTCACCTGCACGGGTGAAATCGTCGCGACTTACGGCACGGAGACGAACCGTTTCCCGCTCGCATCCTACCGTGTGGTGCAGGAGGACGGCGAATGGAAGTGGTGCGGCGAGTCCGGCTGATGAGCGACCCGACGCCCGAACCGCTGCTCTCCGCCAGCGGAGGAGCAGCGCCCGACCATCATCCAGCGCATCTTCTCGCGCGAAAACCTGATTGCTCTCGGCTTGTGCCTGCTGATCATCCTGTTGATCATCGTCACGACCGACAGCGCGCCGCAGTGGATTTATCAAGGCTTCTAGCTTGTGACGCTCGATCTCCCAGTCATCCTCCTGTTCATTGTTGGCGCATTCGTGTACAGTCTGCTTCCGTCCAAGTGGCGGGGCTGGCTGATTCTCAGCGTCAGCGTGATCGGCGTGTATGTGTTTCAGCCGTTCCTGCCGATTCGCTTCAGCGATTTCATTTTGCCGACGCTCACCCTCACGCTGGTGCTGGCGGGGTGGTGGTTCAGCCGACCCAAAACCGATCCGGTCACACGGGACGACAAGGCGGCGCTGGCGGTCATCAGCGCGCTGATCATTGGCTTGGCGCTGATGCGCTTTGTCGACGAAGCGTGGCGCATCACGCCCTCGCGCCCGCCTGATCCGCTTATGGTGGTCGCGGCGCTGCTGGTCGCCGGATTGATGATCGTCGGCGGGCGGCGTTTGCTGCCGATCGGCGCGTTGATCCTGCTCATCGTTGCGATCTTTGTGCTGTGGCGCACCAATCCATTGGCCGCCGCCATCAGCGGCGCGTGGCGCGGCGCAACCGGGCAGGATGTGGCACTCGCCTTGGCCTTCGATCTCAACTGGCTCGGCTTTTCGTACATCGCCTTCCGCTTGATCCACACGCTGCGTGACCGCCAGTCGGGGATTTTGCCCGCGCTCGGTTTGCGCGAATACGCGAGCTACGTGCTGTTCTTTCCGGCCTTCGTCGCCGGGCCGATTGATCGTGCTGAGCGCTTCGTCACGGATTACCGCGCGCTGCCGACGCTGCATGGCCTTGACGCGAACCGCTTCGGTGATGGCCTCAGCCGAATTGCCATGGGCGTGTTCAAGAAGTTCGTGATCGCCGACAGCCTTGCGCTCGACGGTGTCCCTCAACCCGACCATCGCCGACCAGATCACGAGCCTGCCGGGGCTGGCCTTGTTCCTGTATGGTTACGCGCTGCGCCTGTTTTTCGACTTCAGCGGCTACAGCGATATCGCCATCGGCATCGGCATCCTGTTCGGCATCCGCCTGCCCGAAAACTTCAATCGCCCGTACCTCAAAACCAATCTGACCGCCTTCTGGCAGAGCTGGCACGCGACGCTCAGCGCATGGGCGCGGGCGTATGTGTTCTCGCCGCTCTCCCGCGCCATGATCAAGCGCAAGTGGAACGCCGTGCTCAACGTGCTGATCGCGCAGTTGGCGACGATGATCGTCATCGGCTTGTGGCACGGTATCGCTTGGAACTTCCTGCTGTGGGGCGTGTGGCACGGGTTCGGGGTTGTTCGTGCACAAGCGGTGGAGCGACCGCACCCGCGTGTGGTATCGCGGCCTCGCGGACAAGCCCGCGCAGAAGCGGGCATGGACGGCGTTCTCGTGGTTCGTCACCTTCCATTATGTGGTGATCGGCTGGCTGTGGTTTGTGCTGCCGCTCGATCAAACCGCGCGGATACTGTTCGGAGGTGGCGCATGATGTGGAGCAAACTGATCCGCATTGCGGTCAAGACGGCGATCTTCTTCGTGCTGTGCAATCTTGTCTACGCCCTGGTTAGCCCGCTCGACGCGTTGGGGCGCGTTTCCGTCTATAACACGCTCATCCCCGGTCGGGCCCGCTTGCCCTACGGCGAAAACCCGACAGAGTCGTCATAACCTCAGCCTGACTAACATCCCGGCGATGTTCGCGTCGCACGAGATCCGCCGCACGAAAGCCGCGGACGAATTTCGTGTCGTCGTCATCGGCGACTCAGGGACATGGGGGTGGCTGCTGGAAAGCGATCAGACGGTGGCGGCGCAGTTGGAGGCGCTCGGCTACACGAGCGATGATGGGCGCCGCGTGGAAGTCTACAACCTCGGTTATCCGGGCATGGCGCTGGCGAAAGATTTGCTCATGCTGCATCAAGTCATGGAGTATCAACCCGACGCAGTGATCTGGTTGGTGACGGCGCAGTCGTTTCCAATTGAGCAGCAAATCGAATTGCCTGTCGTGCAAAAGAACCGCTTTCCTATAGCATTAGCGACCAATGCTCAGTACTCAGAAGCGCCGCGTCTGGAATCTGACCCACCGTCATTTAGCCTCTCTGACCCGCGCTTTGTCACTCCTGATTTGACTCTTCTTGGGCAGCGGCGCGAGCTTGCCGATTGGCTGCGCTTGCAGTTGTACAGCTTCGCGTGGGCGGCTACAGGCATTGATCAGGCGCTGCCGGAGGAGATCACGCTGCGCCAATCCGACTTCGAGGCGGACTATTCATGGTTTGGACACGCGCAAGAAGAACCGCTGGACGATCTGGCGTTTGACGTGCTGCAAGATGGTCTACGCTGGACGGAAGGTGTTCCCTTACTGTTCATCAACGAGCCGATCTACATCAGCAGCGGGCAGAACAGCGACATTCGCTACAACAGCTTCTATCCCCGATGGGCGTACGATCAATATCGCGAATTGCTCGGTGAGCCGATGCAGGGGCGAAACTATCTCGATTTGTGGGATGTGATCCCGCCGGATGAATTCACTGATACCCCCGTCCACCTCACGCCGGAAGGGACACGGATGCTCGCCGAACGGATCGGCGCGGAATTGGAATCGTTAGGGTGGGTGAGACGATAGAAATGCGGTATTCGAAATTTGATCAACCCCTCACCCCCGACCCCTCTCCCACACAAGCGGGGAGAGGGGCGAACGGCGGAAACATCTTGCTCCCCTCTCTGAATTCGGGGAGGGGTTGGGGGTGGGGTCTGCTTCTGATGTTATGCCTCCTCGTACTGGCGGTGACCGGGGTTTCCGCGCAGGACGACATCGCCACGATGGAGCAACGTCTGCTGGAGACGCCGATCCTCGTCAATCTTGATTCGCCACGCCTCGCGGAGATTTTCGCGGCAGGGCAGGCGCTCGGCAATCGCGCCGACGTGTTCACAACCATTGGCGACAGCAACACCACTAACGGCGATTTTTTGCAGGCGCTTGGTTTGGAGAACGGCGATCTGTGCGCGTGGGGTGAATACGACGACCTGCGCGCCTCGGTCGAGTTCTTCTCGGTGTCGCCCGATGACACCAGCGCGAACTCGTTCACGCACGCTGGGTCGAGTATCGCCGCGTTTCGCGGTTTCACCAGCGCCGCCGTGCTCGATCCCTTTTGGGCGACGAACCCCGTGTGCGAGGGCGGCGAGTCGCCGCTGACCTGCGAGTATCGCGTGTCGGGTCCGAGCGTCGCCGTGATGATGCTCGGTGGCCGCGATGTGCTGGCGTTCACGGCACACGATTATCGCGCCTCGGTGGAGCAAGTCGTCCAGCAGTCCATCGCTAGGGGGGTGATCCCCGTGCTGACGACGTTCGTCGTGCTGCCAGAGCGCACCGACGTATATCCGCTTTCGCTGGAAATGAACATGGCGCTGCTCGACATTGCGGAAGCCGAGCAGATTCCGCTGATCAATCTGTGGGCGGCGGCTTACCCGCTCCCTGATCATGGCATTGGTCCAGATCGCTCACACCTCAAGGCGCGGGTGGGCGATTACTGCAACTTCGCCGGGGCAGAACAGGAACTCGGCGGAACGCTGCGCACGCTGCTCACCCTGCAAGCGCTTGACGCTCTGCGTGTCAATGTGCTGAATGTCATAGAAGATTAACTCAATTTTGTGACACTTGTCACAATCGAAGGGGAGGTATGGCCGTGCCGTGCCGCCTGAAGTAGCTCTACACTTATTGTCAGGGAGGAATACCTCCCGGACTTGATCGGAGCTACATAAGGAGAAACACGATGCCCGCAGCGGCGAAGTCTCCCCCGTCAGAAGACAAGCGCTGGCGAATAGTCACGGGGACGATGCGTCGGTATGGGTTCTCACCGGATGCGCTCATCGAGACATTGCATACGGTTCAGGAATCATTTGGTTATTTAGATGAAGACGCACTTCAGTTCGTAGCAGAAAATCTGCACGTCCCCCCCAGCCGCGTATATGGCGTGGCGACCTTCTACAATTTCTTCAATCTTAAACCTCAAGGCGAACATCACTGTGTAGTCTGCATGGGTACTGCCTGCTACATCAAAGGCGCGCCGGCCATTCTTGAACGCTTACATCACGATTTTGATATTGCGCCCGGCGAAACGACGCCGGACAACCGGGTCTCGCTCACTATCGCTCGCTGCTTGGGCGCGTGCGGGCTGGCCCCAGCTGCGACCCTGGATGGCGAAGTCGCGGGCAAGCTAGATCCCAACACCGCCGTCGCGAAAGTGGAGGCTGTGCTCAAATGATTGCTGAAGAACTCAATCGCATTGCCGCCCTCGAACAAGAAGAACGCTCGAAGTACCGCCATCGCATGTTTGTCTGTATGGGGACAGCGTGCATGGCCTCACACAGTGACGGCATCAAGGCGGCACTCGAAGAAGAACTCGCCAAGATGGGGATGGAGCACGACTGTGCGGTCTGCCCCGGCGGGTGCAAGGGCTTATGTGCCGCTGGCCCGATGGTGAGCATTGATCCGGACAATCGCCTGTATCAGTCCGTGACCGCGGGAGATGCGGCGGAAATTGTCGCCAGTCTGGACCGCGAACCGGTGGAACGGCTGGCGTATCCGGTCGAAAGTCCATTCTTCACGCGGCAAACGCGTATCGTTTTGAGCTATGGCGGCAAGCTCAACCCTGACGAAATCGACGATTACATCGCCGAGGGTGGCTACGAAGCCGCACTCAAAGCGCTCACTGAAATGACGCCCGCCGAGGTGGTCGAGCAGATCACGCGGAGCGGCCTGCGCGGTCGCGGCGGCGCGGGCTATCCCACGGGCTTGAAGTGGAGCACGGTTGCCAAAGCGCAGGGCGCACACAAGTATGTCATCTGCAACGGTGACGAAGGTGACCCCGGCGCATTTATGGATCGCAGTGTCATGGAGGCGTCACCGCACCGCGTCATCGAAGGCATGATCATCGCGGCGTTTGCGGTTGGCGCGGATCGCGGCTATCTGTACGTACGCGCGGAATATCCGCTGGCGGTCAAACGGCTCAAAGCGGCCATTCGGCAGGCGCAAAAGCAAGGCTTGCTCGGCTCGAACATCTGCGGGACGCCGTTCAGCTTCGATCTCGATGTCCGCTTAGGCGCAGGTGCCTTCGTGTGCGGTGAAGAGACCGCGCTCATGGCCTCGATTGAGGGCAAGCGCGGCCAACCGCGTCCCCGTCCGCCGTATCCCGCTGAGGCGGGGTTGTGGGGCTACCCGACGCTCATCAACAACGTGGAGACCTTCGCCAACATCGCGCCAATTGTCAACAATGGCGCGGACTGGTTCGCTGGGATTGGTACGGAAAAGAGTAAGGGGACGAAAGTCTTCGCGCTCAGCGGTGCAATTGAACACACTGGTTTGATCGAAGTGCCGATGGGCATCACCCTGCGCGAAATCGTGTTCGAAATCGGCGGCGGCATCCCCAACGGGCGCAAGTTCAAAGCCGTACAGACGGGTGGCCCGTCCGGCGGCTGCATCCCCGAACAGTATCTCGACATGCCCGTCGACTACGAGTCGCTCAACAGTATCGGCTCGATCATGGGATCGGGCGGCATGATCATCATGGACGAGACCTCGTGCATGGTGGACGTGGCGAAGTACTTCATGGATTTCTGCATGAACGAATCGTGTGGCAAATGCATCCCGTGCCGGGTGGGTACGGCGCAGATGTCGCACATCCTCGATAAGATTACGCGGGGCGAAGCCGATCTCGACGATCTAGCATCACTGGAGCGCCTGTGTGAAATGGTCAAGGCGACCAGCTTGTGCGGCCTCGGTCAAAGCGCGCCGAACCCGGTGCAAAGCACGCTCCGCTATTTCCGCGATGAGTATTTGGCGCACATCGTCCATCATGAATGCCCGGCGGGCGTGTGCAAGATGGGGGTGCCGACATGAGGCGCGTATTCACCCTAAAAATCGATGACCGCGATGTCAGCGGTAACGAAGAACAGTCCGTGCTCGCGGTTGCGCGCGAGAACAACATCTTCATTCCAACGTTGTGTCACGTCGAAGGCTTAACCGCGATTGGCGCGTGCCGTCTGTGTCTGGTCGAAGTGCAGGGCATCGCCAAAATGCTGCCCGCGTGTACGACGATGGTGCGTGAAGGGATGGTCGTCCATACCACCAGCCCGCGCTTGCAGGAATACCGCAAGATGATCATCGAAATGCTGTTCACCGAGGGCAATCACATTTGCTCGGTGTGCGTGACGAATGGTCACTGTGAACTGCAAAACCTCGCCGTGAAGCTCGGCGTGGATCACATCCGTTTGCCGTACCTCAACCCGGTCCGCGAAGTTGATGCCTCGCATGAACGCTATGCCTTTGACTCCAACCGCTGTATTCTGTGCACGCGCTGCGTGCGTGTGTGCGAAGAGTACGAAGGCGCGCAGACGTGGGGCGTCAAGGGACGCGGCATCGACTCCGAGGTCATTACCGACCTCGATCAGCCGTGGGGCGACTCGCAGACGTGCACCAGCTGTGGCAAATGCGTGCAGGTGTGCCCGACGGGCGCGCTGTTCCTCAAAGGTAAATCGGTCACAGAAATGGTCAAGCATCGTGAATTCCTGCCGTATCTGGCGACGATGCGAAAGGTGGGGAAGAATGGCCACGGCTAAAGTACGGGTCGCAACGGTATGGCTGGATGGCTGTTCCGGTTGTCACATGTCATTTCTCGATATCGATCACCGCCTGCTGGATATCGCGGATCGCATCGAACTGGTCTACAGCCCGCTGGTTGATCTCAAGACCTTCCCGCCGGATGTGGATGTGACGCTGGTTGAAGGCGCCATCAGCAGCGTCGACGACCTCGAAAAGATCAAGCATGTACGCGCGCGGACGAAGATCCTCGTCGCGTTGGGCGACTGCAGCGTAACGGGGAATGTGCCGTCGATGCGCAACCCGATCAAGGTGCAGGACGTGCTGACGCGGGCGTACCTTGACCCTGATCTGACGAATCCCGGTGTGCCGACGCAGGTCGTGCCGCATTTGCTGCCGTACGTCCGCCCGATTCACACGGCGGTTAAGGTCGATGTATTTATCCCCGGCTGCCCGCCGCATGCCGATACGATTTTCTACGTGGTGGCCGAACTGCTCGAAGGGCGGCTGCCTGACTTGAGCGCCAAGACGAGATTTGGGGCGTAACGATGTCACAACGCATAGTCATTGATCCCGTGACGCGCATTGAGGGTCACGGCAAAATCACCATCTATCTCAATGAAATGGGCGACGTCGAAGACGCGCAGTTCCACGTCACGCAGTTCCGCGGCTTTGAGAAGTTCGTCGAAGGGCGTCCGTTCCACGAGATGCCGTCACTCATGGCGCGCATCTGCGGCATTTGCCCGGTCAGCCATCTCGTCGCATCGGCGAAGGCCTGCGACGAATTGATGGCCGTCACCATCCCGCGCGTCGCGAAGGATTTGCGCCGTGTCATGAACATGGCACAGATTGCGCAGTCGCACGCGCTCAGCTTCTTCTACCTTACCGCGCCCGATCTGCTGCTCGGTATGGACGCGGACCCGGCGCAGCGCAACTTGTTTGGCATGGCGCAGGTCAACCCGGCGCTGGCGCGCGATGGCGTCAGCTTGCGGCAGACTGGCCAGCAGATTATCGAATTGCTCGGCGGTAAACGCATTCACCCGGCGTGGATCGTGCCCGGTGGCGTCAGCGAACCACTCACCGAAGAGAAGCGCGACAAGATTCTCACGATGATCCCGTCCGCGATTGATGCGACCGAACGCGCGCTGGATTGGTTCAAGGAGATCGTCGTTCACTTCGAACGCGAGATCAACTTCTTCGCCAATTTCGCCACGCTGTACGTCGGCACGGTGATGGATGGCAACTTCGCGCTCTATGATGGCGATCTGCGCATCGTCGATGCCGATGGCAATCGCATCGCCGATGGTCTCGATCCGCGTAAGTATGACGAGTACATCGGGGAAGCAGTCGAACCACATTCGTTCCTCAAGTCGCCGTACTACAAGCCGCTCGGCTACCCGGATGGCATTTATCGCGTGGGGCCGCTGGCGCGTTTGCAGGTTGCGGATCGCCTCGATACGCCCAAGGCGGATGCCGAGTTCCGCGTGTTCCGCAAGGAGCACCGCCAGAGCTCGTTCTATTATCACTACGCCCGCTTGATCGAGATGCTGTACTGCTTCGAAAAGATTGAAATCATCCTGAACAAGCCGGATATTCTGAGCAAGCACGTGCGCGCTTTCGCCGAACCGAACAGCTATCGGGGAGTCGGCGTGAGCGAAGCGCCGCGTGGCACGCTCATGCACGACTATGAGATCGACGACAACGGCCTGATCACCCGGGCGAACCTGATTATTGCCACCGGACATAATAATCTGGCGATGAACCGCGGCGTGCTGCAAATGGCGCGGCACTTCGTCAAAGGGACGCAGATTCAGGAAGGCATGCTCAACCGCGTTGAGGCGGTCATCCGTGCGTTCGACCCATGTCTGAGCTGCTCCACGCACGCCTATGGGCAAATGCCGCTGGCGGTCGATGTGGTCGCGGCGAACGGCGAAATCGTGGATTCGGTGGTGCGCGGCTGATGCTGGTGATCGGCTGCGGGAATTGTTTGCGGGGCGACGACGGCGTGGGTGTCGTCGTCGCTCAGCAGTTGAGTGAAGCGGGGTGGGAGGCCATCGCCTGCCACCAGCTGACGTTGGAATTGGCGGAGCCAATCAGCCGGGCGGCTTTCGTTGCCTTTGTCGACGCGTGCGTGGATGTGCCGTATGGCATGGTGCGCACACAAATGGTCGAGCCGCTTGCAGTGTCCGCGAATTTGTGGACACATCAGGTGGATCCGGCGCTGCTGCTCGCGTTAGCGCGCGATTGGTATGGACAGGCGCCGCCCGCGGTGCTGGTTGGGGTAGGGGGGCAGGCGTTCGAGTTGAGCGAATCGCTCTCCGCGGATATCCAAAACACGCTCCCGACTATATTTAAAATCTTACAGAAATTCAACATTCTCCAGCCTTGACTGTAAGGTAGGCGTTTGATACTATATACATCCCTCGCGCTGAGCGAGACAGCACCTTAACAACAGAACTGTGAAGACGAAGAGATGAGCAAGTCAAACACTGACGGAGAGTTTGATCCTGGCTCAGGATGAACGCTGGCGGCGTGCTTAACACATGCAAGTCGAACGATCGCAAGATAGTGGCGCACGGGTGAGGAACACGTAGCTAACCTGCCTTTGGGTCTGGGATAACGTCGCGAAAGTGACGCTAAGACCGGATAAGCTCCCGGGTTGTAGAGACCAGAGAGAAAAGGGGCAAGACGCCTGAAGAGGGGGCTGCGGCGCATCAGCTAGTTGGTGGGGTAAAGGCCTACCAAGGCAACGACGCGTAAGGGGTCTGAGAGGATGATCCCTCACACTGGGACTGAGACACGGCCCAGACTCCTACGGGAGGCAGCAGTGAGGAATATTGCACAATGGGGGGAACCCTGATGCAGCGACGCCGCGTGGGTGATGACGGCCTTCGGGTTGTAAAGCCCTTTTGCCACTGACGAGAACGGACGGTAGGTGGCGAATAAGCCTCGGCTAACTACGTGCCAGCAGCCGCGGTAAAACGTAGGAGGCGAGCGTTATCCGGAGTTACTGGGCGTAAAGCGTGCGCAGGCGGTGCCATAAGTCAGGTGTGAAAGGTTCCGGCTCAACCGGGAAAACGCGCTTGAGACTGTGGGACTAGAGTGGGATAGAGGGACGTGGAATTCCGGGTGGAGCGGTGAAATGTGTAGAGATCCGGAGGAACACCAGAGGCGCAAGCGGCGTCCTGGGTCCCAACTGACGCTGAGGCACGAAAGCTTGGGGAGCGAACGGGATTAGAGACCCCGGTAGTCCAAGCCGTAAACGATGCAGACTCGGTGTCCACTCTCGCAAGGGAGGGGGCGCCACAGCTAACGCGATAAGTCTGCCGCCTGGGGAGTACGGTCGCAAGACTAAAACTCAAAGGAATTGACGGGGGCCCGCACAAGCAGCGGAGCGTGTGGTTTAATTCGAGGCTACACGAAGAACCTTACCCGGGTTTGACATAGGCGTAGTAGCGAGCCGAAAGGTGAGCGACCGCAAGGAGCGTCTACAGGTGCTGCATGGCTGTCGTCAGCTCGTGTCGTGAGATGTTCGGTTAAGTCCGAAAACGAGCGCAACCCCCGGGGTCAGTTACACGTGTCTGACCCGACTGCCTGCGAGAAGCAGGAGGAAGGTGGGGATGACGTCAAGTCAGCATGGCCTTTATATCCGGGGCTACACACACGCTACAATGGACGGTACAGTGGGTTGCGAGACCGCGAGGAGGAGCTAATCCCGAAAGCCGTTCGTAGTTCGGATTGCAGGCTGCAACTCGCCTGCATGAAGCCGGAGTTGCTAGTAACCGCGTATCAGCCACGGCGCGGTGAATACGTTCCCGGGCCTTGTACACACCGCCCGTCACGTCATGGGAGCTGGTCATGCCTGAAGTCGGAGAGCCAACCTTACGGGGGCAACCGCCGAAGGCAGGGCGGGTGACTGGGACGAAGTCGTAACAAGGTAGCTGTACCGGAAGGTGCGGCTGGATCACCTCCTTTCTGAGAAACAAACGGGCTGACGCCGAGAGGCAAGGCCCAAAGCAAGACAATGACACGGAACACTCCGGTCAAAACGCGATTTGCTCCACCCTCTTCAATGAAGGATCTCTTCGTCTCACAGTTCTGTTGTTCAGGGCGCGGAAGCGCTCAGAGCGACTGGAAGCACCTTAACAACTCAATAACGCAAATGGGAAACGACGAATCAAGAGCAAGTCTTCGAAAGTAAGCGAGAGTATCCTCTTCTCCGTAACACAGGTTCAAAGCGGATAAGAGCATACGGGGGATGCCTTGGCGTCAAGTGCCGATGAAGGACGTGGTACACTGCGAAAAGCGTGGATGAGGCGTGTGCAGCCGTAATAGTCCACGATGTCCGAATGGGGAAACCCGGCAGGCGTGAGCTTGTCACCCCGCGAGGGGAGGGAACCGGGCGAACTGAAACATCTCAGTAGCCCGAGGAAAAGAGAAGGATTCTGCGAGTAGTGGCGAGCGAAAGCGGAAGAGCCCAAACCGGAGCAATCCGGGGTTGTAGGACCTCCAGCAGCGTCACGAACTGAACCGAACGGCTTGGGAAAGCCGACCAGAGGGGGTGAGAGTCCCGTAGGTGAAGGGGAGTGATGTGGGGAGTATCCTGAGTACCACAAGGCACGCTAACCTGGTGGGAAGCTGGGACGACCACGTTCCAAGGCTAAATACACTTGACGACCGATAGCGCAAGAGTACAGTGATGGAAAGGTGAAAAGAACCCCGGCGAGGGGAGTGAAAGAGAATCTGAAACCGTATGCTTACAGACGGTCAGAGGGGGTAAAACCCTGATGGCGTGCCTATTGGAGAATGAGCCCGCGAGTCAATAGCTGTGGCCAGCTTAAGGGAGTGACACCCGGAGGCGAAGCGAAAGCGAGTCTGAATAGGGCGATTAGTGGCAGTTATTGGACACGAAACCAGACGAGCTAACCATGTGCAGGGTGAAAGTCCGGTGACACGGACGGGAGGCCCGAACTCACGTTTATTGCAAAAAACGGGGATGACATGTGGTTAGGGGTGAAATGCCAAACGAGTTTGGAGATAGCTTGTTCTCTCCGAAATAACTTTAGGGTTAGCGTGTGGTGATGACGACCGGAGGTAGAGCACTGAATGGGCTAGGGGGCTGTGAGCTTACCGAACCCAATCAAACTGCGAATGCCGGTCGGTGAACCATGCAGTCGGACGACTGGAGATGAGTTCAGCCGTCGAGAGGGAAAGAACCCAGACCCCCGGTTAAGGTCCTGAAGTTCATGCTCAGTGGGAAACGATGTGGTCGTGTTGAGACAGCCAGGAGGTTGGCTTAGAAGCAGCCATCCTTGAAAGAGTGCGTAACAGCTCACTGGTCGAACGCGACTGCGCGGAAAATGGAACGGGGCTGTAAGCATGGCACCGAAACTAGGGACTTGACGTAAGTCAAGTGGTAGGAGAGCGTCCCCACAGCGGTGAAGTCGTTCGGGCAACGAACGGTGGAGTGGTGGGGAGTGAGAATGCGGGCATGAGTAGCGAGAACGTTGTGAGAACCAACGTCGCCGGTAGTCTAAGGTTTCCGACGGAAGGTCAGTCCGCGTCGGGTGAGTCGAGCCTAAGCCGAGGCTGGAGAGCGCAGGCGATGGATAGCAGGTCAAAATTCCTGCACCAGTATGTGGAGCGAAGCAGAATACCGCTTGAAGGTAGGCACCAGCGGGTGGATGTTGGTGACTGCGGGAGAGGGGTCAAGAAAAGACTGCGGAGCGGTGAAGCGTGCTGACCGTACCACAAACCGACACAGGTAGACGAGTAGAGGATACTAAGGCGAACGGGAGAACCTCTGTTAAGGAACTCGGCAAAATAGCCCTGTAACTTCGGGAGAAGGGGCGCCCCTGCAAGGGGGTCGCAGTGAAAGGGCTCTACCGACTGTTTACCAAAAACACAGGTCTCTGCAAACGCGCAAGCGGACGTATACGGGCTGACGCCTGCCCAGTGCCGGAAGGTTAAGAGGAGCGGTTAACGCTGCGAATTGAAGCCCCGGTGAACGGCGGCCGTAACTATAACGGTCCTAAGGTAGCGAAATTCCTTGTCGGGTAAGTTCCGACCCGCACGAAAGGCGTAACGAGTGGAGCGCTGTCTCAACAGGGGACCCGGCGAAATTGAAGTACGTGTGAAGATGCGCGTGACCCGCAGCAGGACAAAAAGACCCCGTGGAGCTTTACTGTAGCCTGTCATTGCGTTAGGACTGCGTTTGTGTAGGATAGCTGGGAGACGGAGAAGCTGGGGCGCTAGCCTCGGTGGACCCAACGGTGAAATACCAGCCTGACGTGGTTTTGACCCTAACCCTTCGGGGGACAGTGGCAGGTGGGCAGTTTGACTGGGGCGGTCGCCTCCTAAAAGGTAACGGAGGCGTTCAAAGGTTGGCTCAGGCTGAATGGAAACCAGCCAGTGAGTGCAAAGGCACAAGCCAGCTTGACTGCGAGGCCAACGCGCCGAGCAGAGACGAAAGTCGGACTTAGTGATCCTACGACTCCGAGTGGAAGGGTCGTAGCTTACCGGATAAAAGCTACCCCGGGGATAACAGGCTAGTCTTGTCCAAGAGTTCACATCGACGACAAGGCTCGGCACCTCGATGTCGGCTCATCGCATCCTGGGGCTGGATAAGGTCCCAAGGGTTGGGCTGTTCGCCCATTAAAGCGGTACGTGAGCTGGGTTCAGACCGTCGTGAGACAGGTCGGTCTCTATCCGCTGTGGGCGTCGGGAGTTTGAGAGGATCTGCCCCTAGTACGAGAGGACCGGGGTGGACGGAGCGCTTGTGTGTCGGTTGTCGTGCCAACGGCACAGCCGAGTAGCAATCTCCGGAGCAGATAACCGCTGAAAGCATCTAAGTGGGAAACTGACCTCAAGATGAGACTCCCCATCGCGAAAGCGAGTAAGACCCCAGGTAGACGACCTGGTTGATAGGCGGGAGGTGGAAGCGCAGTAATGTGTGGAGCTGACCCGTACTAATGGTCGAGGGCTTTGAGTTCTGTGTTGCGGGGAAGAGCATACTCTGGCTGAAGCTGGAGAAGCGGCCTTGATGAAGTCGAGACCCAGGCACGATTGACCCTTCAAACGAGGGGGGAGACGTGCTAGAATACGCGTTATTGAGTGAACAAACAGCGCCACAAACCTTATGAATGAACGAGAAGTGTGTGTTGGTGGTTTGAGCGGTGAGGGTCCACCCGGCTCCATCCCGAACCCGGCAGTTAAGCTCACCAGCGCCGATGGTACTGCAAGGGCGACCTTGTGGGAGAGTAGGTCACTGCCAACCCACCCTTTCTCGTTTTTCTATTCCCAAACTGACATGACACTCCGAACGGACAGCCAACGGCGTCCGTTTTTGATTCCCCTCTCCTTTAGGAGAGGGGTTCGGGGTAAGGCTCGCTCCTAATCCAACAAAAAAGGACGCGGCACGCCGCGTCCTGACAAACTCTCGTGAGTTGATCGCCTAATTGCGACCCGTTTCGACCGCCAGCGCGTCGACGGCTGCCGAGCGGTTCGCCATCCGCCGCAGCGCTTTGATGCTCACGTTCACCACGGCGATCCCGCAAAAGATGAGCGCCGCGCCGACGATGATCTGCCAGTCCAGCGGCTCATTCAGGATGAGCACGCCGAGGATCAGTCCGACCGCCGGGACGACATACGTCACCATGCTCGCCCGCCCTGCCCCCAACTGCTGTACCACCCAGTAGTACATCAGATAGGCGACAAAGGTATTCACCAGCCCGAGCAGCCCAATGGCGATCAGAACATCGGAACTGACGTCGACGAGCATGGTCGCCGGTTCGCCGTTGAAGTACGGTGCCAGCACCATCAGGATGCCCGAGGAGATGGCAGCGAACGTCATCGCGCCCGCCGATACCACAATCGGCTCGTACCGCGTGTTGATTTGCTTGCGGCTGTAAATAGTGAACACGGCGTAGAACAGTGAGGCGAGCACAATCGCCAGCGCGCCTGTCAGTTCGTTGACCACCAGTGTCCCGGAGGCCCAACTGCGGCTCGCCAGCGTGAGCACGCCGAGGAAACCGAGAATCAAGCCGGCAACCTTTTTCAGGCTCAGTTTTTCATCAAAGAAGACAAAATGCGCGATCAGCATCGTGAAGAACGCAGCGCTCGATTGCAGTACTGCCGCCAACCCGCTGTCGATACTCTGCTCCCCCCACGTGATGAGCGCGAAGGGGATGGTCGTGTTGCCAATGCCGATCACAATCAGCGGGAACAAGCGCTTGAAATCCAGCGGCAGGCGCTTCTTAAGCAGCACCAGCACGAGATTGATACCGACCGCCGCGATCCCCGTACGGATGAACACCACTTGAAACGGACTCAACTCCTCGACGCCGATGCGGATGAGGAGGAACGACGATCCCCAAATCAAAGCTACGAGCCAAAAGGCTGCCCATTTACGCACTCGAATGCTCCTTTCAAACGGGACATCCCAAGGGTACGGCAGCCTTCAGAACCGGTCAATATCCGCAACGCCGGATCAAATTCGTGGACTTACTCCCACTTACGTTCGTCTTTGATCGCGCGCTGCGTGGGATCGATGCTGCCCGCCGGGACAATCTCGACCGCGTCCACACGCAGCCGCGCCATCGACTGCACATAGGCTTTGACCGCCTCTTCGACCTGCCCGCCGTCGTGATCCGGCTTGAGTTCCACGCGGATCGTGACCACGTCGCGGTTGTCCTCGCGGGTGATGACGGCTTGCGCGGCTTTCACTGCGTCAATGCGTGACATCGCCGCCAGAATCTGATTCGGATGCAGGAACATGCCGCGCACCTTGATCGCGTCGCCGCTGCGCCCGAATAGGCCGAGCAACTGCTGACCGCCGTCGCAGTTTGGATCGACTTCCGGAGCAAGCGCGCCGAGGTCGCCGGTGCCGAAGCGGATGAGCGGGTAGCTCGTGTTAAAGGTGGTGACGACAATTTCGCCGACATGCCCCTGCTCGACCGGCTCGCCCGTCTCCGGGCTGCAAATCTGCATGTAGATGTTCGGCGTCAGGCAGAAGCCCTGCACCCCCGTTTTGGTGTAACCCATGAAGCCAAGATCGGCGGTGCCATACGCTGAGGTCGTCACCATGCTGTAATCACCTTCAAAGCGCGCCCGCTGACCCGGCGTATACGGCTCCGCGGAGAACAGCGCCTTCTTGATCGTGACCGCTTCTTTCGGGATCCCCATCTCGGCGGCTTTGTCGAGGATGATCGCCAGAAAGCTTGGCGTGCCGACGTAGCCCGTTGCTCGCAGCGAGGTCAGCAGCATGATTTGCAGTTCGGTGTTGCCGGGGCCGGACGGGATGACCGTTGCACCGACCGCCCGCAGCGCATTGTCGATCAGCAGGCCAGCGGGCGTCAGGTGATACATGAAGGTATTCAGCACGCGGTCGCCGCTCCCGAAGCCGACCGCGCGGAACGGCGCGAGGGCATATTCGGCGTTTTCGGCGTCCGGTTCGGGCTGCGGATCGAAGATCGGCCCCGGCGAGATGTAGATGCGCGGCAGCGTCGCCGGATCAACGGTGAGCAGACCGCCGAAGGGTGGATTTGCCCGCTGAAGATCGACCAGCGCGTCTTTGGGCAGCACCGGGATTTTGGCGAGATCGGCGGTGGACTGGATGTCGGCGGGTGTCACGCCCGCCTGGTCGAGGCGGTCACGAACCGCCGGGGCGTGCGCGTACGCGTGCGCGACGAGGTCGCGGATGCGCTGGTCAAAGTTCATGGACACTCCTCATCAGTTTTGCTTATAACGACGAACGTCACCTTACGGGTCAGGTTAGCGCATGTGGACGAGGCATGCCTCGTCCCTACACAACCGCTCTTTTTGTCTCCCCTCGCTTCGGTTGGCCCCCCCCCCCCCCCCCCCTTCTGGGGGGGGAACCCCCCCCCCCCCTCCCCCCCCCCCCTGGGCCAACCCCCCCTCCCCCACAACCCCCCCTTCTTCTCCTCTCCCTGAATTCGGGGAGGGGTTGGGGGTGGGGTCGGAAGCAGCGGACGCAATGAATTGCGTCCCTACACAAAACGGTTTTTTCTCGTAGGGACGAGGTATGCCTCGTCCTCTACATCCCCGGTTCAGGCGATCTAACTTACAACAGCACAATCAGTATGCCGATGATGAGCACGACGCCCATAAATAGGCGCATGAGCCCGTCGAGGCAGCCACTTTGTTCGACATCCATGTTTTTTTAGCCTAACCAGCGTTTGCGACGCTTATAGTGTTTGACCTCGCGGTAGCTCTTGCGTTCGCCCAGTTGATTCAGGCCGAGGTAGAACTCTTTGATATCCTCGTTTTCGGCAAGCTGCGTCGCGGGGCCATCCAGAACGATGCGTCCATTTTCCATCACATAGCCATAATCGACCAGTGACAGCGCGGCGCGTGCGTTCTGCTCCACCAGCAGCACGGACATCTGCTCCTGCTGATTGATCTCGCCGACGATACGGAAGATCTCTGCCACGAGCATGGGGGCCAGGCCGAGCGACGGCTCGTCGAGCATCATGAGTTTGGGGTGCGCCATGAGCGCCCGCCCAATGACCATCATCTGCTGCTCGCCGCCGGAGAGATAGCCGCTTGTCCGATGGCGCAGATCGCGCAGGCGCGGGAAGTAGTGATACACGCGTTCCAAGTCGGTGCGGACTTCGCGCCCGCCGCGGAACACCTGCCCGCCGATGCGCAGATTTTCTTCGACCGTGAGATGCCCGAACAGCGGTCGCCCCTCGATCACCTGCACCAGCCCTTTGCGCACGATTTCTTCCGTGTTCTGGTGATCGATGCGCTCATCGCTCCATGTGATCGTGCCGCGCGTCACTTCGCCCAGTTCGGACGAGAGCAGCCCGCTGATCGCCTTGAGCGTGGTCGATTTGCCCGCGCCATTCGCGCCGAGCAGCGCGACCACCTGTCCCGGCTTGACCTGAAACGACACGCCGCGCAGCACGAGGATCACGCTGTTATAGGTCACTTCAATGTTGTTGACAGACAGCATCATCAAACCTAAAAAAGGACTGAGGTTAGAGGACTGAGGACTGAGTAAACACTTTGAATTTCCCCTAACTCCTCTTTCCATATACAGAGGGGTCTAGAGGCGGTGACTCAGTCCTCAGTCCTGCTTTATCTCAGTCCTCTTTAGCTCGCGGGTACATCCGCGCCGCCGGGACGCAGATCGGGCGCGGGCGCGAATTCGGTCAGCGGAACGAGCACGGGGATGAACGCCTGCGTGCCATCGGGCAGGTCGACCTTCATCGCGTCATCGCCGGACGTGGCGACGCCGTCGCCCGTGGCATTCAGGAACATCATGGTCGCCATACGGTTGCCGTTGACGGCGCGCACGCCGTCGGCGAAGTTCATCTCGTAGAAGCCGAGCGGCGAATACACCATCGACTCGATGGTCTCCTGAATCGCCGCGCCGTCGACGGCATCAAGGCTGCCGACACGGTTCACCGTCTGAATGTACATCTCGACGTAGGTGTCCACCGTCGCCCAACCGAGCAGGTAGGCGATATTCTGCGTGGACAGGCTGCGTTCATTCGCCGCCGCCTGCTCGTTGATCAGCGCGATGCCGGGTTCGGCGCGTTCCGACCACCACAGGAAGGGCAGCGAGCCGACGATGCCGTTGACCGCAGGCAAGCCATCGGAGCCGAGCGCTGTGCGGCTGAGCAGACCGACCGATGTATCCAGCGCCCAGTTGACGCCCGCCAACTGCACATCTTCTTCGAGGCCGAGGTCGACGACCGTCTTGGCGATCATGAAGGGGCCGGAAGCCAGCGAGTTGGTGTACAGGATATTCGCACCCGCGTCCACGAGGTTGAGCACGTTGCCGCTGATATCGGTCGCGGTCGGCAGGAAATATTCCGGCGTTTCGAGCATGCTCACGCCCTGTTCGGCGCAGTACGCCATCGTTTCCGGCGTGAAGGCCGATGATCCGAACGCGCCCGGCCAGCTAATGTAGCCGATCACCGGGTCGGGGTACTGTTCCGGGTTCGCGCCGACATACGCGCAGAACGAACCGATCTGATCCGCATACAGCGGGTTGGTCGCGTAAATCCAGCCGGGGGTCGCGCCATCTTCACCGTACAGACCCGCGACCGACCCCGCTGAGATGAACGCCGGGATTTCGTCTTCCGCCAGTTGATCGCGCAGCAGTTCGGCGTCACCGGAGGCGTAGAGCACGATCACATCCGGTTTCGGATCGAGCGAGGAATAGGCATCATACGCGGCTTGGGTCTGCGCGAGGTCGCCGCCCGTATCGCGGTTATCCTGCACGATGGTCGCGCCGCAGATGCCGCCGCGCGCGTTGAAGTAGGCCGCTGCATCCGCCAGACCCGCCAGCAGCGGCTGGGTGATGAAGGCGTACGACCCGCTGATATCGCCAAAGTGGTAGACCGTGACCGTTTGCCCGGTCAAATCCACTTCACAATCGGAATGCTGAATGAACTCCGGCAGTTCTTCTTGGGCAAACGCCGGAACGACCAACAGGGACAGTAAAACGATGAACAGCACTACTTTTTTCATGTGAAACTCTACCCTTTCATAAAAATACTTTGACGTCGCGCTCACAGGTTGGAGTACGGACGCCGTTTCCACGCGATTTTGAAGATTTCCCACCGATGCGCCAAGCCTCGCGGCGCGGCGATTAGGAACAACATGAGCGCCGTCCCGAACAGCAGGGGACTGAGCGCGGCGTAGATGTTCACCGGGTCGATGAACGGGAGCAGCGCGGGCAGAAATGAGACGAGCACCGGGATGATCGCCGGGATGACGTTTTGCTGGAGCAGATTGACGAAGGCCACGCCCAGCAGCGGCGCGAGCGAGAAGCCCGCCCCGCCGATCACCAGCATGGCGAGCAGCTCAATCGAGCGGTCGAGCAGAAATTTGTCGAGCGTCAGGCTGTTCGACTCGAAGGCCAGCAGGCAGCCTGCAATCCCCGCGTAGAAGGCGCTCAGGAAGAAGGCTTGCAGCTTGTAGTTGAACACGTTGATGCCGAGCAGTTCGGCGGCGAGGTCGTTGTCGCGGATCGAGATGAACGCCCGGCCGATGCGCGTGCGCGTCAGGTTGCGCGCCGCCAGCATCAGAAATACCGAGAGCGGGATGATCACATAGTACATCGCGGATTCGTGCGCGAGGCTCAGGCCGAACAGCGTCGGCACGGGCACATCGAGCGGACGCGACCCGTTGGTCAGCGGTTCGAGCGGGTAGCGCAGCAGCCACGGGATGATGAACTGAGCGGCCAGTGTCGCCATGACCAGATAGAAACCTTTCACGCGCAGCGACGGCAGGCCGAACAGCAGCCCGATCACGCCCGTGAACAGCGCCGAGACGGGCAGCGCGATCCAGAACGAGAGCCCGAATTGGCGCGCCAGCACCGCCGACGAATACGCGCCGACCGCCATAAACGCCGCGTGCCCGAGCGAGAGCTGTCCCGTGTAACCGACGAGGATATTCAAACCCTGCACGGCGATCACGAAGATGGCGATGCGGATGATCGTGCCGATCCACAACTGCGGCACGAGGTTGAGGCCGAACGGCCCTTCGACGGTCAGCAGGGGGATGATCAGCAGCAGGATGAACAGGCCGTTGGCCAGCACCCGGTCAAAGATCGTGCGGTTGAGCGCGATATCCTGCGCATACGTAGTATCAAACACCCCGGAGGGGCGTATATTCGCTGACATAAGTCTCCCTTAGTGATGAGTAATGAGTGATGAGTTTTGATCTTGCAGAAGTTGAGCGACACTTTTCGTTGAAACGCACTCCGTTGTTTCGTCAAGAATTCGCCCGTGTGCGCCTTTGACTCATCACTCATTACTCATTACTCATACCTCTAAATTCTTTCTATTCTCTTCTCGCCAAACAGCCCGTCCGGTCGGATGACCAGCACAATCATCAGAATGACGTAGGGCGCGAGCTCCGTGCCGACCTGCGTGCCGGGGAACAGCAGATTCGACAGTTCCTGCGCTAGCCCGATCACCAGCCCGCCGATCAGTGCGCCGGGGATCGACTCCAGCCCGCCGAGCAAGACCGCCGGGAAGGCCAGCAGCGCCAGCAGCGGCAAATTGAGCGAGAGGCTCGTCGCGCCGCCTTGCAGCACGCCCGCGACCGCCGCCAGCAGCGCTGCAATCGCCCACGCAATCGCCAGAATCGTCCGCACGCGCAAGCCGACCGATTGCCCGAGCTTTTGATTTTCGGCAATCGCGCGCATCGACAGGCCGACGCTGGTGAAGCGGAAGAAGGCGACGAACACGCCGAAGGCCGTCAATGCCAGCAGAAACGCCAGCAAAAGATCGGCGCGCACATTAATTGGCCGCTCAAACGTCCCTTCGCCAAACCGGATCTGCGCCGGGATGCCCAACTGCTGGATGCCGCCGAAGACTTGCAGCGGCAGTTCCACGCTGCCCCAGATCAACTGGGTGATGCCGTGCAGCAGTTCGGAGACCGCCAGCGTCATCAGTACCATCGCGAACAGCGGCTGACCGATCAGCGGGCGGATGTTGAAGCGTTCGATCACGAGGCCGATCAGCACGCCGCCGACTGCTGCCGCCGTGATCGCGCGGATCAGTTCCCATTGGTCGCCTTGCAGCGAGAGGATCACCGCGAGGAGCGCCGTCCCACCCGCCAGCACGAGCAGGTTGCGCGGATCAGTCAGGCTGCGCCAACTGTTAGTCGTCATGACCATGATGCCCGTGACGAGCGGCAGCCCAATCGCGGCGATGGGGGAAATCGATGGCGCGGAATAGAAGCTGAAGAAGATCAAGCCGCCGAGCAGCATCATCCACCCGTGCGCGAAGTTGAACACGCCGGAGGCTTTGTTGATGATGACGATGCCCAGCGCGATCAGCGAGTACACGCCGCCGACCAGCAGCCCGGTGATGGTGCTCTGCACGAGGCGATACGGTCGCTGCGCCCCGATGATCGGCAGCAGCCACGCGAGAATCAGCAGCGTCGCAATCAGGTATCCGCTGATGATCAGGTAGCGACGGTTGGTGCGAAAAGTCTGTGTAAGTGCAGCCAAATTCAATAACCCTTTTTTGTGCTAAATCTTGTTTTGATAGCTTTGCCCCTCACCCCCGGCCCGGTGATCGGCGGGTCTTGTTGGCTCCCCTCCCTGAATTCGGGGAGGGGTCGGGGGTGGGGTGGTTAGGCGGACGCGCCGTTGCGCGTCTCTACAGAAACATCTTTTGTAGGGGCGACCCTATGTGGTCGCCCGTCGTGGGCGGGGTTGACCGCCCCTACAAAACCACCCTTCTTTCTCCCCTCTCCCTTGGGAGAGGGGCCGGGGGTGAGGTTGATTCGGCAGCGGATGCGTAACGGCGCGTCCCTACTCAGTCCTCAGTCCTTTGCCCTCAGTCCTCTTCTTTATACCGTGCACACCCGCACCGCCGTCTCGACAACGCCCGTGCGCCCGTCGCGATACTTCACCTCCGCGCTGACCGTCACGCGGTCGCGGTTGCCGTACATCGCGTCGAGCATCTCGCCGTACTTCTGCTCCAGCGTGCGGCGGCGCAGCTTACGCGTGCGCGTGAGCTCGTTTTCGTCCGCGTCGAACGCCTTATGCAGAATCACGAACTTGCGCACGCGGGCGGCCTCGGGCAGCGTCTTGTTGACGCGCTCCACCTCCCGCTTGATCAGGTCGTAGACTTCCTGCTTCTGCGACAGATCGACGAACGTGGTGAACGCCAGCCGATTCTTCTCCGCCCAGCGCGCCACATTCTCAAAGTTGATGTTCACAATCGCCGTGACGTAGTGCATGTCGAAGCCGCCGACCGTCATCACATCCTGAATGTACGGGCTGAACTTGAGCCGCCCTTCGATGTACTGCGGGCTGAACTTTTCGCCGTTCGCCAGTTCGATCATGTCGCTCACGCGGTCGAGGTAGATCAGGTGACCGTCCTCGTCGAAGAAGCCCGCGTCGCCCGTATGGAAGAAGCCTTCGGCATCGAGCGCCGTGGCCGTCTTCTCTGCGTCCTTGTAGTAGCCGCCGAACACCGCGCGGCTGCGCACCCACACCTCGTTATCCGCGCCGAGCTTAATCTCGACGCCGGGGCACGGCAGACCGACCGTCTCCATTTTGATGTTCCGGTCGTAGTGCAGCGTATGCGCCTGACATTCCGTCGAGCCGTACAGGTTCTTCAACGACACGCCGACCGCGCGGAAGAAGCGTAGTTGATCCGGGCTGAGCGTTGAGCCGGAAGTGTAAGCGTGGCGCATGCGCGTCATGCCGATCTTGTCGCGCAGCGGCTGGAACACGGCCAAATCGCCGACCACTTTCAGCGCGCGCAGATGAAGCGGCACGGCTTTGCCCGCGTCCTCGTATTCCTCAATCTTGTAGGCGATGGGCAGGAACAGGTTGAACAGCGTGCGGTTGAGCCACGTGCTGTCGTTGATGCGCATCTGCATGGTGCTGGCGAGGTTCTCCCAGATGCGCGACGGGAACAGCAGCGAACTCGGCGCGACCTCGCGGATGTCGTGCTGGACGGTCGTCGGGCTTTCGGGGAAGTTGACCGTCACGCCCAGCATCACGTGACTCGTCAGGCCGAGGCTCTGCTCGGTGATCCACGCCAAGGGGCTGAACGAGACGTAGTTATCGGTCGGATAGACCGGAGCGACCGATGTGGCGTGCTTGTTGCCGTAGATCAGATTGCGGTGGCGGATCATCGCCCCTTTGGGAAGGCTGGTCGTACCGGACGTATAGCTGAACAGCGCCACATCGTCGCCCGTGCCCGCCACGATCATCTGCTCGAACGCGCCCGCGTGACTTTTCGCGTACTCGCGCCCTAACGCCTCCAGCGCGTCGATGCTCAGCAGCCAGTCGTCGGTGTAGTTCCACAGACCCTTGTCATCCCAGTAGATCACCTTGCGCACGTTCGGGATCTTTTCGCGGATCGTCAGCGCCTTGTCACACTGTTCCTGATCATGCGCGAACAGGATGACCGCGTCGCTGTTGTCGACCACATACGCGAGTTCTTGCAGGTTGGCGTCGGTGAAAATTGCCGTGGTGACGCCGCCCACCGCCCAGGTCGCGATCTCCGCCCAGTAGAATTCCGGGTCGTTCTCGCCGATCAGCGCGACTTTCTCCCCGCGCGTCAGGCCGAGACTGGCCAGCCCAAGCGCCATCGCCTGCACGTGCTGGTGCACCTCAATCCACGAATACTCCTGCCAGATGCCGAAGCGTTTCTTGCGCATCGCCACCCGGTCGCCGAGTTCCGCTGCCCGTCTGACAAAGTTTTTAGGCAGCGTGTCGGCGTCGGCGGGGAGGGGCGGCAGGTCGATGCGCTCTTTCGCTACATAAATCTTTGCGCCCGTCATACGTTTGCTTCCTGACCTAAATACGCCTTGATGACGCGCGGATCGCGCTTGATGTGCTCCGGCGTGCCTTCGGCGATCTTTTGCCCAAAATCCAGCACCATGACGCGGTGCGAAATATCCATCACCAGACCCATGTCATGCTCGATCAGCACGATAGTCATCCCCTGCCGCTCGTGAATGTCGAGGATGAAGCGCGCCATGTCTTCTTTCTCTTCGACATTCATGCCTGCCATCGGCTCGTCGAGCAGCAGCAGCGACGGTTCGAGCGCCAGCGCCCTCCCCAGCTCCACGCGCTTGCGCAGACCGTAGGGCAGCGCGCCGACCGTCACTTTGCGGATGGCTTCCAGTTCCAGAAAGTCAATGATCTTCTCGACCACTTCGCGATGCGCGATCTCTTCGCGTTTCGCCGCGCCGACGAACAGCGCTCCGGTGAGCATATTGGCTTTCATGTGGATGTGCCGCGCCGCCATCAGATTGTCGAGCGTGGTCATGTTGGTATAGAGGGCGATGTTCTGGAAGGTGCGCGAAATGCCGAGCGGCGCGCGTTTGTAGGGTGGCAGGGTGGTGATATCGCGCCCGTCAAAGCGGATCGCGCCGCTTTGTGGCCGGTAAAACCCGTTAATGCTGTTGATCAAGCTGGTTTTGCCCGCGCCATTCGGGCCGATCACAGCGAAAATCTCGCCGCTATTCACTTGGAAATCAACGTTTTGTAATGCTTTAATACCACCGAAACTCAAAGAGATGGCATCAACGTGCAGTTTCACTGCCATGCAGTTTTCCCAAAAATCTAAATTAAATCTAATCAGTTATCATCTAGTGAGTTTATCGTAGCATTTTTCGAAAGGTCAAGCAACTTATCATCAGATATTCATATAGAAAACGATTACATGAGCCTGTAGGCGGAATCCGGTATCCTCATCTACGCTCTGCCTATAGAATGGGAATGGGTTTACGACCAGTAACGGGAGTCGAACAATGCAATTATCTGCCGAAGAGCGCGCCAGTTTGCTCGATACGCTGCAGGCTCGGTTTCAGAAGCATATGCAGCGCCATGCCAGTCTGGACTGGGAACATGTCCGGGCGAAGCTCGAAGCGCAGCCCACCAAACTGGAACCGCTGGCGGCGATGGAGCGCACAGGTGGCGAACCAGATGTCATCGGTTACGATCAGGCGACGGGCGAATTCCTGTTTGTGGACTGTTCAGCGGAAAGCCCGGCGGGTCGGCGCAGCCTGTGCTACGACCGGGCCGCGTGGGATGCTCGCAAGGAAAATAAGCCTGCCTCCAGCGCCATGGAGATGGCCGCGGCGCTCGGCGTTGAGCTGCTGACCGAAGATCAGTATCGCGAGCTGCAGCGACTCGGCAAGTTTGATCAGAAAACCTCGAGCTGGCTGCAAACCCCGTCCGCGATCGCGAACTCGGCGGCGCGATCTTCGGAGATCGCCGTTACAACCACATCTTCATCTACCACAACGGCGCGGATTCGTATTACGCCGCGCGCGGTTTTCGCGGCTTGCTGCGGGTGTAGCGCAGCGGTTCGTTGGTCGGGACAGGCCTATGCACGACGGTGATCGGTGAAAGGGCAACGACCAATCCCTCCAACCACCACGGTTGGAGGGATTGGTCAGCAGAGCTCGTCCTGTTGTGGCGATAACCAACTGCTGCCTAGAAGCGTGTCGCCGATGGGGCAATTTGCCAAACCGTGTGCGTCAGCCCAAACTGCTGAAAAATGTCCAAGGCTTGCTGATTCGTCCACTTCTCCCATCGGGGGTTCAGGTGGTTTCCATACCAGATTTTGGCAAAGTTCCATACGTTTGCCATCGGCTGAACGTCCCCCTGCGGGATGCGGTGCTGCTGGCACCAACGCTCGACGTCCTGCACACCGTCAAACAGCAGCATTGTGCTGCATGTGTAAATCACATTGTCCCAGGCTTGGGTCATCGGGATGGGGAAATGCACATAGAAGCCCGTTTCAACCAGTTCGCCATCACGGATATGGATTTGTACTTGCTGGCGGTCGGCTCCCAAAACCGTGGTAATGGTCACATCCCGATTGAGCAGGGCGGCAGCACCCAAAGAGCACCACGCACAATTACCCCAGTAGGTACGCTCCGCCGTGCGCACCGTGAAATTCGTGGGCGCCAGTGAAAACGGATGAATGACCGAGATCCGCGCACTATTGGGATGGAGAACCACCCCGTGATAGTCCTGTAAGGCGTTGAGCGCCTTGATCACCTCGGGTTCGCTGGTCTGGAGGAGCGCGGCCAGTTCCGCCGCATGGGGAGCAAACCCATGGTCGATAATAAATTGTAAGATCGTCGAGTGGAGCAACCCGTGTGTTAGTTCCATAGCCAGCGGCGAACCTTTCCTCGCAATATGAGCATGAAGCAGCCTGACCTACACGTGACTGTCCAGCCACGCGATGATCTCGCGCAGCACGGTCGCTTTCTCGCGCTCGTTCATGATTTCGTGGCGCATGCCGGGGTACAGCTTGAGCGTCTTATCTTTGGATGAGGCGCGCTCATACGTCAACTGGCTGCCGGAGGGATTCACGAGCTGATCCTCCGCGCCATGCATGACCAGCAGCGGCAGCGTCAGGTTCGCCAACTGCCCACGCACCTTCTTCGCCGTTTCGTTGAGCGCCACGCCCAATCCGACGCGCATGTTCGCTTTGTAGTTGAGCGGATCGTTGTTGAAGTCGATCACGACCTGCGGATCGGTCGAGAGCACGTCGTTGCCCGTCGAGGGCATAAGTGGCAGCGTTGGCACAATGCGATTCAGCACGTAGCCAAGCTGAATCATGAGCGGGCTGACGTTCGCGTCCGCATTGACCGGCGCGCCAGAGATCAGCAGCCCGGCGATTTCGCTCTGGTAGCGCAGCGTGAACGCCAACGAGATCAACGCGCCCATGCTGTGACCGAGCACGAACACTGGCTTGCCGGGGTGCTGCGGCTTGATGCGATCCAGATACTCTTTCATGTGGGTGACCGGGCGGTCAAAGTCCTTGATGAAGGCGCGGAGCCCGTCGCTTTGCCCGTGCCCTTCGTGATCGAGCGCGTAAGCGGCGTAACCCGCTTCGACCAGCGCCTGGATCACATGTTTATAGCGGCCGCAGTGTTCGCCATAGCCGTGCACGACCAGCACCACCGCTTTGGGAGCGCCCGCGGGTTGGCGGTTGGTGATGAAGATTTTCGTGCCATCAGTGGTCGTAAAGAAGTCATTGTTCATAGAAGCCTCGATTTTTGCCTTGGTGGTCGTCAGTGTTCAATCAGTCGTACGTGTACAGATCAGGTCGAAATCATGCTCCCAATTCTTAGCCGTGAGCGATTTCTCCCAACGAGCGGTAAGCGTATTGCCATCCTCGCTGAAGGTTCCGCTGAAGCGCTGCGCGAAGTCGGGCGCGTCACGCCAGAGCTGCCACTCCCGGTCGTCGAGGCGCATCAGATACACCCGCTGGACGCCGCGTGAGTCCGAATACACCATCGAATAACTGTCTAGCGTGTCGTCACTGCCGATGATGGCTTCGGTTACCGGAAAACGCGGATCCTCGATTTCCGTCCGGTACATGACGAAAGCCTTGCCGGGCAGCCATTCAAACGAGGCTCGCCCGTGATGGCTGGTCGGTTCACCGGGTAATTTGATTTCAAGGTGCCAGTTGCCAATCAACTTGTTCAACCGCGTCAGGGAGGCCGATTGCTCGCTCATGGGCGTACTCCTCTCATGCTGAACATTACATATTGACTGACGCTGTCGGAATGCCGAACCTTACAGCGAGAGCGGTTCGTCCAGGCGCATCCACGTGCGCCCGATGCGGAACAGCGAACCGGGTCGCAGGCTCGTGCGGCCCTGCACGGGCTGCTTATCCCGTTCGACATACGTGCCGTTGCGGCTGTGCATGTCTTCCAGCCAGAACGAGAGCAAGAACGGGTCAGCCACTGATTCGGTCGCCGTAACCGGGGCACACAGGCAGCCCAAACGGGCGTGCAGGCGCGAGACCTGATTATCGAAGGGGAGATGCACGTCGCAACCTTCGCGCCGTCCGATGTTCAACACCAGTTCGTCGCCAATTTCCGGCTGTTCAAAGTGCACCGTGCGCCCGTCGAGCGGGCCGCTCATAAACGTGATTGTGAATTCTTTGTCCAAGTAACCTCACCTCCCAACCTCGATTGAGGAGTGACATGTGCCAGATACAAGCCTTATTCAACCTCACCCCGGCCCCTCTCCTAGAGGAGAGGGGAGACAGGCGGAGTCTTCAAGTCCCCTCGCCCTTGGGAGAGGGGATTTAGGGGTGAGGTGAAACGAACTATCGATTCTAAAATGATCTCAGGGCGCACACCCAGGTGCCTCCCTACATCGTGTCCTGACGAACCAGCGGGTACGCGACTACACTTCGCTGTCCAGATGATCCTGCGCCTGCTTGATTTTGCGGCGCGTCGGCTCGTGGGCGGGGTCAAGCGCCAGCGCCCGCTCAAAGGCCGCGACCGCGCGTTCGTAGTTTTCGATCATCAGCCATGTGTCGCCGTAATTATGCCAGAACCACGCGTCATCCGGGTTGAACTTCACGGCTTGTTCGTAGGCTTCCAGCGCCTGATCCCACTTGCTGAGCGCGGCATACGCCAAGCCCATGCCATTCCACGCCCAACCATACGTTGGTTCAAGGCCGACCGCTTCTTCGTAGCAGTTGACCGCCTGCTGATGTTCGCCCAACCGCCGCAGCACCTGCCCGCGGCGCGCCCACGCGATGGCGTTGCTCGGCAGGGGCGTGCGTCGCCAGTTCAATGATGGCGAGCGCGTCTTTCTTTTTGCCCATTTCCAGCAGCAAATCGGCTAGGTTGGTGTAGTACCAGATTACGTAGCCGTCTTCGCTGAGCGCGCGTTCGTAGCTGGCGAGCGCTTCTTCGCGCCGACCGAGCGCCTCCAGCGCTAGCCCCCGCCCGTTCCACGCCCACGCATACTTCTGGTTGATGCCGAGCGCCTTGTCATAGGCTTTGAGCGCATCGTCGTGGCGGTCGAGGCGGCGGCAGGCTTGACCGAGCTTCGCCCACGTCTCTGCATGATCCGGGTGCTGGCGCGCCGACTTTTCGAGCGTCTCGGCGGCGGCGCGGAAGTGATTCAGCGCGAGCAGCGTCTCCGCGAGGTTGTACCAGTACCACACATCGCCGGGGTCGATATCGGTCGCCTTGCGGAACGACATGAGCGCGTCGTCGTGCCGACCGAGCGCCGCCAGCGTCAGCCCGCGCCCGTTCCACGCCCACGCATAGTTCGGTTCGTAGTCGGTGGCCGCCGTGTAGGCTTTGAGCGCGTCTTCCTGCCGGTCGAGGCGGCGGTACACCTGTCCGAGTTTGGCCCACAGCTTGCCGTTTTTGGGATCGGTTTTGAGCGCGTTGTCGAGCAGCACCACCGCCTGATCCGCCTGATTGAGCGAGAGCAGGTTGTCGGCCTGCTGCATCAGGTAGAGCGCATCTTCCGGCGCGGCGGCGGTCGCCTGCTGGAATGATTCGCGTGCATCATCGCGGCGACCGAGCGCCTCCAGCGTGATCCCGCGCTCGTTCCACGCCCACGCGTAATCCGGCTCGATTTGCAGCGCGCGGTCATACGCCTTGAGCGCTTCGTCGTAGCGCCCGAGTTGGCGCAGCACGTTGCCCAACCGCGCCCACGTCCGCGCGTGGTTGGCGTTGACCTGCGTCGCTTTTTCGAGAATCGGCAGTGCTTCGTCATGCCGACCGAGCAGCGCGAACACATTGCCAAGGTTGTACCAGTGCCACACATCCCCCGGCGCGATCTCCGTGGTGCGGCGGTAGCTTTCGAGCGCTTCGGCGTGCCGGCCCAATTGTTCGAGCACGATGCCGCGCCCGTTGAGCGCCCACGCGTAATCCGGCTGTAAGTCGATAGCGCGGTTGTAGGCCGTCAGCGCTTCGTCGAGGCGGCGCAGATAGCGCAGCACCTGCCCCATTTTCGCCCAGCTAAACGCATGCCGGGCATCGACGCGCACCGCTTCCTGCGCCGATTCCAGCGCTTCCTCGTATTCGCGCAAATCCACCAGCAGTTCGGTGATGTTATACCAGTGCCACACTTCTTTCGGTTCGTAGCGCGCCGCCCGCTTGAAGGCGTGCAGGGCTTCCCGGTAGTCGCCGAGCATTTTGAGCACAAGGCCGTAGCCGTTCTGCGCCCAGGCATACGTCGGCTTGAGCCGAATCGCCTGCTGATAGGCTTCCAGCGCCTGCGGATACTGGTGCAGGTCGCGGTGCAGTTGGCCGAGCTTCGCCCACGTTTCGACGTGCTCCGGGTCGATCTTCAGCGCTTGCTGGAAGTAGCTCAGCGCTTCGCCGGAGCGTTCCATGCTGCGCAGCACATCCGCCTGATTCGTCCAGTTCCACGGGTCATTGGCGTCGAGTCCGGCGGCGGTCTTGTGACAGGCGAGCGCCTGCTCGTAGTCGCCTAACCGCTCGTAGACGATGCCTTTGCCCTTCCACGCCGAGATGTTGTTCGGCTGAATCTCCAGCGCTTTTTCGTAGCACACCAGCGCGTCGCGGTAGCGTTCCAGCAGGCGCAGCGTACGCCCTTTGCGTGCCCACGCCCACGAATAGTCCGGTTGCAGCGTCAGCGCCTGCTCATAGGCGATCAGGGCTTCGTCGTAGCGCCGCAGTTCGGTGAGCGAATAGCCCTTGTCGACCAGTTCGCGCGCTTCCAGCGCCTGTCCGGTGATTTCGAGCACGGGCGGCAAGCCCGTCACCCGCGTATAGATGTCCGTCAGCCGATCCGCGACTTCGCTCCACGTCGCCGGGCGCTTGGCGGGGTCTTTTTCGAGGCAGGCGCGCAGCAGGTCGCGCAGTTCCGGTTGATCGGTCGGCAGGGCGGCGAGCGTCGGCGCTTCTTCCAGATGGACGTGCAGCCACGCCTCAAACTTCTTGACAGAGAAGATGGTTTGCCCGGTGAGCATTTCGTAGAGCATGCAGCCGAACGAGTAGATGTCCGAGCGCATGTCCACATCGACCGAGCGGCACTGTTCCGGCGACATGTACGGGGCCGTCCCGATGATCGCGCCGACGCGGGTCAGGCGTTCACTGGCGGGAGCGGCCTCGTCTTCCGTCAGGAAAGTCACCTCTTCGGCTTCGAGCGAGCGCACGAGACCGAAATCGGTCACTTTGGCGATGCGCTCGTGCGTGACCAGAATGTTGGCGGGTTTGAGGTCGCGGTGCACCAGCCCGGGCACGCGCTGCGTCGCATGCTGCATGCCGAGCGCGATGTGCAGGCCGAATTCCAGCGACTGCTGAATATTCAGGCGCTTATGGTCGATCCAACTGCGCAGGTCGGCTTCGAGTCCGTCCGGCCCGCTGATATGTTCGAGGATGATGTACGGTTGCCCGCCGATGTTCTGCACCAGCCGCGCCGCCACAATATAACGGTGTTTCTCCAACCGCACCCACGTCAGCGCTTCCTGCATGAAGCGCTTGACCGCGCGGTCATTTTCGAGGAACTTGGTCTGGAACGTCTTGAGCGCCACGGCTTCGCGTTCGTTCCGGTCATAGCACAGGTAGACAACGCCCATGCCGCCGCGCTTGACCAGCACCACCTCATAGCGGTCGCCGATCACGTCGCCCACGTCGAAGGCGTCGCTGTCGTCGCGGGTGTGCGGGCGGCGGTGCACCGGCTTGGCGGTGCTGCGCTGCAGCGGCTGGCGCGGCAGTTCGTCAATCGAAATCAGGTCGAGCCGCCGCGCATCGTCGACGCGCGTTTCGCTCACGTTGGAGTCTTCGTCGAGCGGGATGGGCAGGGCGGAGTCGGCGCGCGTCATATCGGCGGCGGTCGCGTCGCTGATGCCCATCGGGCTGTCGCTGTAGGCGACGGTGTGTTCTTCAACAACGGTCGGCTGCAGGGGCTGCGCGCCGCTGCCGGGCAGCAGTTCGCCGCTCGCGCCGCCGCGGTAGGCGGTCAGCATTTCGTTGATCAACTGCACGTCAATCGACGTGCCTTCTTCGAGCAGCGCCGTCTCTTCGTCCATCTCTTCATCGCCCGCCAGTGCCCACAGCACCACGGCGACGTTTTTACGCAGCGGATTGATGCGCGCCACATCGATCAACCAGTCGGTGTACAGGTCGATGGCGCGGATAGCGGCGGCGCGATCCACATTGGTCTGCGCGTGTTTGAGCGCGCGGCGGTACGCCGTCAGCGTCTTGCCGACGTAGAAGATCAACAGGCGGTCATGCGGGGGTGACCGATTGGCGCGCGCACAGGTCGCCGAGGGCAAAGTAATCGTCCGGCTCGGTGCGGCGCAAGGCCACGCGCCCCAACTGCTTTATCTCGCGGTTGGGGTCGGTGGCGAACATGTCGCGCTGGTCGTGCGGGTGGTTCTGACGGAGCAGCCGGTCACCCGCAGTCGGGCTGGTGCGCCCGGTCTGTGGGACAGGAGGGATGGTCATGAATGCGTCGCCTGAGTTTCAAAGCGCAAGCCATTTTCGTCCACATCCACGATGATCGTGTCGCCGGGGACGAAAGTATCTTCGAGAATTTTGGAACTGAGCGGGCGCGTCAAAATACGCTCGATGGCGCGGCGCAGCGGGCGCGCTCCGTTGACCGGATCATAGCCCTTCTGCAAGATGTATTCGCGCGCCTCATCTTTGATTTCCAGCGTGAGCTTCTGTTCGCGCAGGCGGGCGTACAGCTCTTCGAACTGGCGATCTAGAATCAGGCGCAGCGTTGCCTGCGAGAGTTCGTGGAACACGACCACTTCGTCCACACGGTTGAGGAATTCCGGGCGGAAGTAGCGGCTCAGGTAGGCGGTGTAATCCGGCACGCGCGTTGACCCGGTGAAGCCGATCACCTTGCCCGTCTCTTCCGTGCCGATATTGCTGGTCATGATGAACACGGAATGCCGCGCATCGACGTGACGCCCGTGCGCGTCGCTCAGGCGGCCTTCGTCGAAGACCTGCAGGAAGATGTCGTAGACTTCCGGCGCGGCCTTTTCGATCTCGTCGAGCAGCACGACCGAGTAGGGCTTGCGGCGCAGCGCATCGGTGAGCTGACCGCCGCGCTGATTATCCTTGTAGCCGGGCGGCGACCCGATCAAGCGGGCGACGGTGTGCGCATCGTGGAATTCGGACATGTCGAGGCGGACCATCGCTTCGTCGCTGCCAAACAGGAATTCCGCCAGCGCGCGCGCCAACTCGGTTTTGCCGACGCCGGAGGGGCCGAGGAACAGGAAGACGCCAATCGGGCGGTCGGGGTCGCGCAGACCCGCGCGCGCCGTCTTGATCGCGTCGGCGATGGTTTGCACCGCTTCGTCCTGCCCGATCACGCGCTTGTACAGCGTTTTTTCGACTTCGGAGAGACGGCGGCGTTCGTCTTTTGTCAGCTCGTTGAGCGGGATGCCCGTCCATTCGGAGAGCACGGCGGCGATATTCTCCACGCGCACTTCTTCCGCCGACTTAGCGTCCGGTTCGTCATCCTGAATGGTGCGGATGGTGACGCGTGCGCACGCTTCGTCCAGCAGGTCGAGCGCTTTGTCGGGCAGACGGCGATCCGGCAGATAGCGCACGGCCATCCGCACGGCGGCTTCGAGCGCTTCCGGGCGAATGGCGACGCCGTGATGCTGTTCCAGCCGCTTGCGCTGCCCGGTCAGAATGGTCAGCGTGTCCGATTCGCTCGGTTCTTCGATGTCGATGGGGCGGAAACGCCGATCCAGCGCCGGATCCTGTGCGATGGCGCGGCGGTATTCTTCGTGCGTGGTCGCGCCGATGCAGATGATCTCGCCGCGCGCTAGCGCTGGTTTGAGGATGTTGGCGGCGTCGAGGTTGCTGTCGATGGTGTCACCTGCGCCGACGATGGTGTGAATCTCGTCGATGAACAGGATCACATTGCCCGCGCGCGTCGCCTCTTCGACGATGCCGATCAGGCGTTCTTCAAACTGCCCGCGCAGACTCGTGCCCGCGACCAGCGTGCCGATCTCGATTTGCACGATGCGGCGGTTGAGCAGTGACTTGGGCGCGGTGCCGTCGTGGATGGCCCAGGCCAACCCTTCGACCACGGCCGTCTTGCCGACGCCCGCGTCGCCGAGCAGCAGCGGATTATTCTTCTTGCTGCGGGCGAGCGTGCGCGCCACCTGCCGGATTTCGCGTTCGCGGGCAATCGCCGGGCTCAGTTTGCCGTCCGCGGCTTGCGCGGAGAGATCGCGCCCGTACTTGTCAAGCAGGGGCGTAGGCATGCGGCTGGGCGACGTGTGCCGGGGCGGCGGGTCAATTTCGACCGAGTCTTGCAGGAATTCGTCCGACATGAACTCTTCCATGTCAAACAGGTCGTCGGCGTCATCCGACGCGATGGGGCTGGCGGCGAGTTCCTTCTCGTAGGCTTCGGTGAGCAGCCGCTGCAGCCACTGGTTGACGTTGAAGCCCATCTCCACCAGCTTGCGGATGGGCACGCTCTCGCCTTCCTGCAGCATGGCGAGCAGCACATGCGACTCTTCGACTTCGTCGGCCTCTTCACGGTCGGCGAGGAAGATCGCCAGCGATAAAACCATCTCGGCGCGCGGCGTGAGGGGGAGGATGTTGTCGAGAGCGCCTTCACCCGTCCCCACTTCCCGGCGGATTTCATTCCGCACAGTGCGTGGGGTTAAGCCGGCGCGGCGCAGCAAATTCGAAGTCGCGCCGTTGTCGATTTTGGTCGCCACGATGAAGAGATGCTCAACGCCGACATAGTTGTGCCCCAGTCGACGCGATTCTTCCGACGCGGCGGCCAACAATCCCGCGCAGCGTTTACGGATTTCCTTCTCTGGAATATCAGGCGGAGGTGTCACAGGTTCGTCCTGAAATAAGTCGTATACCTGAAGTCTCTGGCAAGTATAACGCAAAGGCGACCCATTCGTGAAAAAGAACTTTTTACCAATTTCGCATTTTCCCGTAGTCGTCTATGTTCGCCTGGGCTTGGGCGCTGTTTCTAACCTCACCCCCGCCCTCCCCGAATTCGGGGAGGGGAGACAGCTAGCGTTCGCTGAAAGGCTTCATTCGTAGGGACGCGATTTATCGCGTCCGCTGTTCTTACCTCACCCCCGACCCCTCTCCTAAAGGCGAGGGGAGAACAGCTAGCGTTCGCCCCGTCGAATTCGGTTTCCTAGGGACGCGATTTATCGCGTCCGCTGCTTCTAACATCACCCCCAACCCCTCTCCTAAAGGCGAGGGGAGAACAGCTAGCGTTCGCCCCGTCGAATTCGGTTTCCTAGGGACGCGCAACGGCGCGTCCGCTGCTGCTAGCCTCACCCCCGACCCCTCTCCTAAAGGCGAGGGGAGAAAGATAGCACTCGCCATACCTAATGCGTTTTCGTAGGGACGCGCAATGGCGCGTCCGCAGCTTGTAACCTGTTCGCGCGTGGTACTACCCCCGCGGGCGATTTTCGGAATCATTGTAAAGTTACCTAATCACGGTGCGGGATGGGCTGCGGCGCATCTCTTGATGAAGATCAATGATAAAAGGAGCGCTATTTTGGCTGATCAACAGGCTGTGACGCAGTTATTGACCGAAGCGGGCGCGCGCGCCGCCCACTACCTCGCCACCCTTGACGACCGCCCGGTGCAGCCCACCCGCGCGGCGATTGACCGCCTGACCGAACTGGGCGGCGATTTGCCCGTCGCAACAACCGATCCCTTTACGGTCTTACGCCTGCTGGACGAGATTGGTTCACCCGCGACCGTGGCGTCGGCAGGGCGGCGCTTCTTCGGCTTTGTGATTGGCGGCAGCCTGCCCGTCACGGTGGCGGCCAACTGGCTCACGACCGCGTGGGATCAGAATGCGGGGCTGTTTGTCGCCTCGCCGACTGCCGCGCGTCTGGAAGAATACGCGCTGCGTTGGCTGCTCGATCTGCTGCACTTGCCCGCAGAAGCGGCGGGCGCATTCGTCACCGGCACGTCGATGGCGCACGTGACCGGGCTGGCGGCGGCGCGGCATGCACTGCTGTGGCGGCAGGGCTGGGATGCAGAAAATGATGGCTTGTTCGGCGCGCCGCCGATCAAAGTGGTGCTGAGCGCCGAGGCGCACACCACGCTGATCAAGGCGCTGGCGATTGTCGGCTTCGGGCGCAACAACCTGATCCGCGTGCCGGTGGATAATCAGGGGCGGTTGCGCATCCAAGATCTGCCGCCGCTCGACAGCTCAACGCTGCTGTGCATTCAGGCGGGCAACGTCAATTCCGGTGCATTTGACCCCGTTGACGAACTATGCGACCGAGCGCGTGACGCGGGCGCGTGGGCGCATGTCGACGGCGCATTCGGCTTGTGGGCGGCGGTCGTTCCGGAACTGGCGCACCTCGTCAAGGGTGCAGAGAAAGCCGACTCATGGTCGACCGATGCGCACAAATGGCTCAACGTGCCCTATGACAGTGGTCTGCTGTTCTGCCGGGATGCCGACGCCCTGCGCACGGCGATGTCGGCGCCTGCGGCCTATTTGCCGCAGCAGATCGCCCGGGAACCGTCGCACTACACGCCGGAACTGTCACGGCGGGCGCGCGGCGTCGAGGTGTGGGCGGCGCTGCGGCATCTGGGGCGGCAGGGCGTGACCGATCTGGTCGAGCGCTGTTGTCAGTATGCGACCGTCTTTGCCGATGGTTTACGCGCGGCGGGCTACGAAATCCTCAACGATGTGGTGCTGAATCAAGTGCTGGTGTCGTTCGGCACGCCGGAGGTGACGCAGCGCGTTATCAAGCGGATTCAGGAGGACGGTACGGCGTGGTGCGGTGGGACGGTGTGGCAGGGGCGCACGGCCATGCGCATCAGCGTGTCCAGTTGGGCGACCACCGGCGACGACATCGAACGCAGCCTCGAAGCGATGCTGGCCGCCGCGCGGCAGGAGATCGCCGGGAGCTGAAGCGCTAAAAGCGGACATTGATCAGCGTTTTTTAGGGGAATGTTCGCGTGATCTTTTGTGACTAATGCGAATAGTGCGCGTTATAATGATGGCGTGCTGGCATTGGAAAGTCGCAATCGACATGACGAGTGATCCCCTAATCGGAAAACAGCTTGGTGACTACCGCATCGTAGATATTCTGGGGCGGGGGGGGATGGCGCATGTCTACCGGGGCTTCGACAAGAAACTCCAGCGCTATGCGGCGGTCAAGGTTATCGATGCCAACCTGCTGGCCAGCAACGAAAGCGAAGAAGAATATCGCGCGCGCTTTCAACGGGAAGCCCGCGCGATTGCCCATTTGAATCACCCGAACATCGTCGGCGTATACCAGTTTGGCGAGGTCGGGCCGCTCTACTATATGGCGATGGCCTTCATCGAAGGGCGCGACCTCGGCCACATCCTCAAAGATCACGCCGAAGCGGGCACGGCCATGCCGCACCAGCAGGTGATCCAGATCATCCGCGATATCTCCGCCGCGCTCGACCACGCGCATAAGCTCGGCGTCATTCACCGCGACATCAAACCGTCGAACATTATGGTCACCAGCGATGGCCGCGCCGTCCTCACGGATTTCGGCCTCGCCTTAAGCGTCCCCGAAGGCTCGATGGGGAACACCTTCGGCAGCGCGCACTATATCGCGCCGGAACAGGCGATCTCTTCGGCGAAGGCCGTGCCGCAAAGCGATCTGTATTCGCTCGGCGTGGTGTTGTTTCAGATGCTGACCGGGCGCGTTCCGTTTGATGATCCCTCGGCGATGAGCGTCGCGCTCATGCACCTCAGTGATCCGCCACCTGCCCCGCGCCAGTTCAATACGCACATTTCGTCGACGGTTGAAAAAGTCATCCTCAAGGCGCTCGAAAAAGAGCCGAGCAAACGCTATCGCACGGGCGAAGCCATGGCGGACGCGCTCGAAGAAGCGCTGCTGGGCAGCGTGCCTGATCCGTCGCATCCATCGAAAGCCCGCTTGGCGAGCGGCGAATATCGCCGTTTTGCGACGCCGTCCAACACGTCGAGCCGCCCGCTCTCACTGACGAAACCGCCCGTGGCTGCGCCGAAGCGCCGCCTCTCACCCATGCTGATCGGCTTTGGCGTACTGGTCGTCGTGCTCGCCGTGGTCGTCGCGATCTTCGCATTGAGCCAGCCCGGTACGGTCACAGCAACGCCCACCGCTCAGGTCGTGGTTCGGCGGTGACCGAAGACGTTACCCCGACGTCCACGCCCACTTCCCGCCCGACCGAAACCGAACCCAGCGTCGTCGCGACCGAAGAGCCATCGCCCACGCGCCGGGCAACGGTCACGCCGACGGTGATCCCCACCGAGGCCGCGACCGCTGAAGCGACCGCGGAACTCACCGTTGACGTCACCGCCACGCTCACCGGGGACGCCGCGACGCCGGAGGTCGCATGGGTCAACCTGATCTATGACGGCGACGAAATTCTGATCATCAACCAGCAGTCGATCCCCGTCGATCTGCGCGGATTGGTCTTCGTGCAGACGCTTCCCAATGGGCAGACGCGGTCGGCGAATTCCGACAACATGACGGATGATCTCGACCGGATTCGCCTGGTGCAGGAGGAAGACTGCTTGCATTTGTGGCGCTTGGAACTCGGCGACCTGCTCAAGCCGGATGCCTGCCGCGCCCGGCAGGGGTTCCGCGCCATCGGCATCTCCCGGCAGTTCTGGGTCAGCACCCTCCCCGACGCGACCTTTGAAGTCCGCCGCAACAATATTGTGCTGCAAACCTGCCTGATCAGCGCGGGTGAATGCCGCATCCCGCTGTGGGATCGCCAGTCGTAACGCCCACTTCACCCCGGTTCGCTAACGCTCAACTGCCCCTCTCCCGAAGTCGAGGGGCAAAAACTTGCTCTTTCACTATGCTTTGGCTCAGGAAATTCTCTCAATACGCGCAAATTGTCTTGTAGGGGGCACGGCCGTGCCCCCTACAACCCACATTCAACTATTTGCTCGATACAACCCAAAACGGGATGGTTCTGTCTCCCCGCCCTGAATTCCGGGAGGGGCCGGCGGCTGACAGGGGTAGGTTTTCAATCGTAGGGACGAGGCATGCCTCGTCCTCCTGTGCCAACCCGGCGTAACCTTATTTGCTAAAGTGATCTTTTGCGTTCACGGAACACAAGCTTTTTGTCCAATCCAGAGGAAAACAGGACGAGGCATGCCTCGTCCCTACAGGGGGTTTTGGCGAAAAAACTCCGCGTTCCATTGGGAAGCATTAAAAACCTACCCCTGACAGGGGGCCGGGGGTGGGGGCAGCCGACTGAGGTTGTTACTGCCCCGGCTGTGCCAGCGTGACCGTCGGCGCGGGTGTACCCGTCACGACGATGGTGCGGTTGTTGTTGACCAGCACCGCCGCGATCACATTGGCGATGATCAGCACGGCGAGCGCCAGCAGCAGCAGCCGAATCACGCGTGGGTTGATGGCGGCGCGGGTGATGGCGGGCGGGCGTTCGGGCTTGGGCAGCGCGGCGCGGTTGATCGTGCGGGCGTTGTCCAACAGCCACGTCTTCATCATCTCGGAGGTGATCGTAATCGGATTCGCGGTGATCAGTTCGCGGTATTCGAGACCCCGCAGCGCCGCATTGATCGCGGTCGTGTCGAGGGGATAGTCCGTTTCGACCAGCCACGCTTGCAGCGCCGTTGGCGTGAGCGGCGTGAGCGGATCATCGTACAGCGTGCCGCTGATCGCCGTGAGCGCGAGACGCTCGTTGACCCCGAGCCGATCCCACACATTGCGCAGTGAGCCGCGCAGTTCGGCATACAGCCGCGCGGCGATTTTACGCACATCGTCCAGCGTGATCACATTGAGGTCGGGCGCGTCGTACCAGCGGCGGAAGAACTCATAGCCGAAGCGCTGCGTCAGCGTCGGCTCGCCGCCCGTCTGACGATAGGCCGCGCCGATTACTTCATCCGGCACGACGTAATAGCCGCTCGCCGGGGTGGTCAGCAGCCACTTGACGTCCGGCATCGGCAGATTGCCCAACCGCAGCATATGCTGGTACGACACGAGCGCGCCGAACTCGCTGATCTGGTCTTCAAACTCGGTATCCAGCGTGAATACGAATTGCAGTTGGCGGTACTTTTGAGCAGTTCGACGAAGAAGTCGAGCAGGTCGGCGGGCAGCGTCCCGGTTTTGATCTCCAGCAGCAGGCGGTCGGCGTCGTCGAACAGGAAGATCAATTGGCGTGTGGGGCGGATCGTGGCGAAGATGTGCGGCAGAAACACCGTATCCAACCATAAGCGCATATCCGCGCCGGGCGCTTCGATCATCGATAGGCGGCTCAGCGTGAAGCCGCGTTCGACCAGCACCGCTGTCACCGACTGCGCCAGATCGAGCAGCCACGCCGCTTCATGGGTGATTTCTTGGTCGCGCAGTGGGATGATCGGGCAGATGGCCGTCTCGTTGTGCAGCGCGGCGAGGGCGTGGAGCAGCGCGGTCTTGCCGACTCCCTGCCGCCCCAGAAACAGAAAGGCGTGCTGGCGTCCCGGGTCTGAGGTCAAACCGTACAGCCGCCCGAAGGCGTCCTGACGTCCGGCAAAGGGTGCGACGCTCACGTCGCCGTCGAGATGGTAGGGGTTGGTCGGAGAGTCGTTGTTCATAGGGTTGATTATAGCCATTTTTGCAGATCCGGCATCTGCGTGGGCGGCGAGTATTATCCTTCGACTCTGGGCCAGCGGACGCAATGAATTGCGTCCCTACACAGAGAAATTTTTCTCGTAGGGACGCGATTTATCGCGTCCGCCAAATCCCAAAAGCGATCTGTAAACTGCACCGCACGCTGCCCCTCTTTGGACTGCGAATCGCTGGTGTATAATGCGCCCGTCTGAAAGAAGGGCTGCATAGTGAACGACCATATCTCTGCTGTAGCACTCGTCGGCATGCCGGGGTCAGGTAAATCGGTGTGCGCGGCGCATTTCCAACATCGCGGATTCTATCAGTTCCGCTTCGGTCAAATCGTTGTCGATGAAGTGGCGCGGCGCGGGTGGCCGCTCACGCCGGAGAACGAACGGGTTGTGCGCGAACAGTTTCGCGCGGAAGAAGGCATGGCGGCGATCGCGCGGCGGGCGCTGCCCTACTTGCAGGACGCGCTGACCCGGAACAACACCGTTGTCATGGATGGGCTGTACAGCTTTAGCGAATACAAGATGCTGCGCGAAGTCTTTGGCGCGAACATGGTGCTGATCGCCGTGGTGTGCGAGCGCGGGCTGCGCTATCAGCGTTTGGCGACGCGCGCCGAACGCCCGCTCACGGCGGCGGAGGCCGAACGCCGCGATCATCTGGAGATCGAAAATCTCGAAAAGGGCGGTTCCATCGCCATTGCCGATTTTACGCTGCTCAACAACGGTACATCTGATGAGCTGATCGCCGGGGTCGATGCGCTGATCGCCCGTCTGGGGATCATGCCCTAATTCTTTGACAATGACGGCGCAGCTTTCTATACTCCCGTTGGAATCCTGTTTGCCTCTCGCGGAGTGTAGAGCGTTGCGCCGACTGCTTGTCCTCCTCATCACGTTGATCCTGACCGCGGGCAGCGCGACGGCTCAAACGGTAATGCCGCAGCCGGGCGATCCCCCCAACGCCGCGCTCATCAGCATCTCTGCGCCGGATGCTTCCGGCGAAGTCACGATTCAAGGCGTAACCGGCGCAATTTTCCCCAATGCTAACGTCATCATTCGCAATCTGTACACGCAGGAAACAGTCAGCGCGCGCACGGGCGTAACCGGGAGTTTTGGCGCGCGAATTCACGGCGATGGCAACACGCCGTTCTGGATCAGCCCGACCGTGCAAACGGTGACCGAAGCGCAGCGTGACCAGCTCGGCTCGCTGCCCGGCGGCGCGGGCGTGATCATCTATGGCGCATACCCGACGACCGACGCGCCGACGCCGCTGCCGATCACCGCGCTGGCGGTGGATGGTGAGGGTGCCGATTGGTCGCGCTTTACGGAGGCGTCCGTCGCGTCGGGTGTGTCCGCGCTGCGCAACACGAACTCGCTCTATACCCTGATCACCGCTTTTCCCGATAACTATGTGCGCCTTGAGGTGCGCTTCACCGTCGATACCGTCACCTATGGTGTGACGCTCGACCCGCGGCAGGTGCAGCCCGCGGCGCTGGAACGCATCAATCCGTCGGTGCGCTCGCTCGGTCCGTTGGCGGTGGCCGCGCGGCAGGCCAGCGCCATCGAACTACGTATTCCCTTCACGTTTACGCCGCGCTCCGACAACGTGCGCCTCGAGTCGATCAGCTTTTACGATGACGCGGGGGCGACGCTGCTGGATGTGCCCGTGGGGCAGGCGTTGGAACGCCGCGACGAAATCGACGGCGTATTCCGTCCGCAGGGGGTGCTCGGCGGCGCGCGCTTCACCTTGGGCGGGACGCTGGCGCGCGGCGCGGCGACCTGGACCGCCGTCGGACGCGCCGAATCGGTCGAGCTGACGCCGGGGCAAACGCTCCGCGTCGAACTCGACGTGCGCTTGCAAGCCGCCGATGTCCCCGCCGATCTGCAAATGATCGGCACGCTGGCCCTTCAGCCTGTCGCGCTCGATCAGGGTGGGACGGTGCGCGTGGTCAGCGATGCCCGGACCAATAACGGTTGGTCGTCGGTGCGCACGGCGAGCGGCCTCGCCATCGACAACCTCAACGCCAGCGTGCCGCTCGGCGAAGCGGTCGCCGAACCGTATCAACTGGTGCGCGAAGATGCGCACCTGCTGTTCCCGCTCGATTTTGCGCTCACCCTGCCCGCCGACCTCACGCCGGGGTTGTATGTCCCGGTCTTTCGCGGGTTTGCGCAAAGTCCGGATGGCACCCGCGTCAGTTGGAATGCGAACGGCGTATTCGGCACGGGCGAGGGCGTCTTTCCTGACGACAGCCTCACGCGCCTGCCGCTCGTCGTCAACGTCGGCGCGGTGAGCAGCGCGCATTTGCTGTGGACGCTCTTCATGGACGACCCGAGCGACGGCAGCCGCGGTGTACTCGCGGATGAAGATCGCAATCACGCGGCGCTCTCCAACCGCACGCGCTTCAACAGCCGCACGTATATTCTGCCGCCGGGTACGTACTCCCTCGAACCGTCGCTGCTCAACCAGATGGCGAATCTGTACACGTATACAAGTGAGCCGCTCGTCCCGTTCAAGTTTCCGAGTGGATCGCTGACGGTGAGCGTCACACGCCCGGATCGCTCGGTGGATGATCTCGGCACGCAGCCGATCCTCCAGAGCAGCCTTTCGTCAACCGCTTTCGACGAGCGGACGCGCTTCGGCGCGCAGTCCCCCGTCGACATCTACAGCCTGACCACCCTCAACCCGGCGCTGACCGATTACATCTTCGATCAATACGGCGATTACCAGATCAGCCTGACGGGCGAGCTGGAGGATGTGTGGGGTAATCACTACACGGGCGGCGGCACGTACCGCGTGACCATCGCCGAACTGCTTGATCTCACGCCGGGCGTTGTCCCCGGTACGCCCTTTGAAGTCGGCGACGCCTTCAACCCCGGCCTGATCATTGCGCCGGGCGTGTCTGCCGATGTCGACGTGCGCCTGCGCATTTTCCCGCTGACGGGTCAGAGCCGACCAGAGTATCGACTGGATGGTCGTACCAACCGCTTTGGGACGTTCCAACCCGCGGGCGAAAGCTATCGTTTTGACACACCCGGCGAATACCTCGTCGATTATGAAGCGCGCTTCCGTGATCGGCAGGGGCGCTTATGGGCGGCCAGCCTGCGCAGCGCGGGCGTGATCGCTTCGGCGGATGCCAGCGTGATTCTGCATGGCGAACGCGGCCTGCCCGATCAACCAGCGGAACTGCGCCCGGCGTGGTTTGAACTACCGCAGTATTCGAGCGTGCTCGGCGTGGAAGCGGCGGAAGCCCAGTTGAACATGCCGTATTTCAGCGGTGACAGCGCGTTGATCGGCGACGACGACTTCGCCGGGCTGCATCTCGCGCTGCGCGTGCAGGATCTCGACGGCGCGTATCAAAGCGCGCTTTTGAACGCTTTCCCCGCGGCGCAGTCGGCGCAGGCCATGCCGCTCACGCAGTTGGCGGCGGAAGATGAACTGCCGATCATCGGCTTGAACGTGCCCGATTCGGCCTACGCCTATCTGAGCGCGGTGCGCCCCGGCATCACCGTGCGCCAATTGGTCATCGGCGATCAGGGGACGGATACCGGACTCCCGCTGTACTGGGACTCCGACGACCCGCACAATCAGCAGATCGGTGCGGGCAGCGGCGGCGAACTCCCCGGCGACTACATCTTCCTGTTCGGCGGCGTGATTCTGCGCGAAGCCGAGGTGAGCACCGCCGCGATCTATGGCGCGGTCGCCACGGTGATCGCGGATGAGCGCGATTCTGCTACGGTGCCGCCCGGACGCCGCCCGATCCTCGTGCTGCCCGATGCCAGCTATGACATGCTCGTCTACCCGACCGCGCTCCGCCCGGGGGCGATTATCGTCGAGGGCGAAACCGTGAGTATGGGCGGGCAGGTCGCGCCCACGCTGCCCGCGGACGTGGCCATCACGGTGACCGCGCCGAGCGGTCGCCAATTCCAGTACACCGCGGCGGCCAACGCTGTCGGCTACTTCTACCTGCCGGATGCAGCCTTCACCGCCGACGAGATCGGCGTGTGGACGGCGACCATCAGCGCCAGCTATGGCGGCGCGGCCTCGGTCGGCATTATCGACCCGATCAGCGGGGGCGTGGTCGGCGCGGATGGCGGCAGCTTCGCCTTCTACGTCGTGCCGCGCAATGTCGAACTGCTGCCGTGGAACACCAACCTGCAGGACACGCCCATCCCGGTGGCTATTCAGTACAACTTCAATTTTGTGTTCCCCGATGATTGGACGGACATTCGCGTTTTCGAAACGCTGACCATGCCCGGCCATATCCTCGAAGATGGCGAACTGCGCATCTCCGGGCGCAGCTTCACGTACACGCTCAACCCGTCGCGTTTGACCGCCGCCTTCCCGAATCTGGAGAATGATGCGAATACGCGGGGAGCCTGGGCGAGCGATGCGCGCGTGCTGACGTTTGTCGTGCTCGGCACGAACGGCGCGGGGCAGCCGGATATGCAGGTGCGCCAATTCACGATTCTCCATGACCGCTTGGTCAGCTTTGAGTAAGTATCTGAGGACACCGACCCCATGAAACCAGTCTTTCTCAGCTACTTCTCGCACCATCGCTCCACACTGCTCGGCGGCGGGTTGATGCTGATCGCGCTCATCATGATCGCGTCGGCGTTCGTCGCGCCGGAGCACACCCTTGCGCAGACCGGGGCGACGCCGACGCCGCTGCCGCTCTACGCGCTGCCCGATGCGCGGACGAATCGTGCCTATGTGAGCAGCAGCATCGCCCTGGCGACCGATGGGCGCACGCTCGTCGCTGCCAACCTGATCAACAATACGGCGACCATCAGCGTGCCGACGTTCAGCGAAGTCGTCGCGGAAATTCCGGTTGGGCGCGATCCGCGCTCAGCGGCCATCACCGCCGACGATGCCCACGCGCTGATCACCAATCGTGCCGATGGCACGCTCTCGGTCATCAACATGGCGGAGACCATTGTCACGGCGACCATTTCACTGGGCGCGGGCACGCTGCCCTACGCCGTGGTCACCGATAACAATACGACCGCCTACGTGTCGCTGATGGGCAGCAGTCAAGTTGCGCGCGTCGATGTTGTCAATGGGCGTGTGCTGGCGGCGCTCGACGTGCCTGCCGCGCCCGCTGGCCTCACGCTGTGGGGCGACTTCCTGTACGTCACGCATTTTTGGAGCGGCGAACTCACGCTGATCTACGTGCCGACGTGGAGCATCGTCCGGACGATCGCTACGGGCGCGGATGTCGGCGTGTTTCAGTCGATTGAGCTCGATACCACGCGCGGCTTCGGCTACCTGCCGCAAACGCGCCTGAACGCCCAGAACCTCACGCCGACCTATGACACGCTGGCCTTCCCGGTCGTCAACGTGGTCGATCTGCGCTCGTTGAGCGTGCTGTCCGGGCAGCAAATTCCGCTGGATGTGGCGGATCGCCCGGTCAACATGCCATTTGCCGCCGCCGTCGACCGTTTCAACCAGCGAATTTACGTGATCAATGCGGGCAGCGACGATCTCTCGGTCATCGACCTGACGACCGGGCGGGCGCGCGCCAACCTCCGCTTAGAAGCTAACCCGCGCGGCGTGCTGCTCAATCGCGATAACACGCGCTTATATGTGCACAGCGCGCTCGAAGGCACAATCACGACCATTACCACGTCCGATTTGCAGATCGAAGATGTGATGCCCATCGTCAACCTGACCACGCCAATTGACCAGCTCATCGGCGCGCAGTTGTTTCACTCGGCGGTCGATCCGCGCCTTGCCAGCGATCATCAGATTAGCTGCGCCACCTGCCACTTTGACGGCCTGTCCGATGGCCGCGTGTGGCTCGGCTTTGCCGATGGTCCGCGCAACACCCCCGTGCTCTACGCGCTGCCCGAAACGGTGCCGTATACGTGGTCGGGCACGTGGGATGAACTGGCGGACGTCGAACTCAAGATCCGCGGGCTGCAGGCGGGCGCGGGTTTGTTGGAGGGCGAGGTTGTGACCGCCGATCCGCTCAATCTGGCGCACGCGGGGCTGTCGCTCGATCTCGACACGCTGACGCAGTATCTCGCGACTCTGAACGCGCCGCGCTCCCCCCTCCCGGTCGATGAGGCGCAGGTCAACCGCGGGGCAGAGATTTTCGCCGCGCAGGGCTGCGCCGAATGTCACGTGGGCAGCGCGGGGACGAACCTGCAAGCCTACGACGTTGGCACAGGCGCATCACCGCTCGAAACGCACGGCGCGGCCTTCGACACGCCGACGCTGCGCTGGTTGTGGTTGAGCGCGCCCTATTTCCATGACGGTTCGGCGGCGACGCTGCGGCAGGTGTTCGAACTGCCCGGTCGCCACCAGTTGATCTTCACCGTCGCCCCGGCGGATATCGACGCGCTGGTCTACTACTTGCAGCGGTTGCCCCGTTGACCGCTTGGGAGTCACTTGGCTGATGCTGCGGCGTACGCTTGATTCGCTGATTTCTCGCGTCTGGCTGCGCGGGGGGATGGCGCGGCGGGTTTTGTTCGGGCCGTATCAGGGCCTCACCTTTGGCCTGAGCGCGCCGATGGCGACCCGCCACAGCGTCTACTTTCGCGCCTACGAGCCGAATGTGCAGACGATGCTCGACGCGTGGGTGCGCCCCGGCATGACGGTCTACGTCGTCGGCGCGCATGTTGGGCTGCATGTTCTCTACTGTGCCAAGCGGCTCGGCGGTCAGGGCAAGGTGGTGGCGTTTGAGGGCTGGCAGGAGAATTTTGAAGGCTTGCTGTGGAATGTCCGCCTGAATCCGCAGTTGGCGGCGCGCATTGAACCGGTCAACGTGTGCATTGCCCGTGAACCCGGCACGGTGCTGATGGAACAGGGCGGTTCGGACGGCAAGCATCACATCGCCGACATGGCGAGTGGGCGCACGGTCGAAGTGGCCGCCGTCAGTCTGGATGCCTACTTTGCCGAGCACACTGACCCGCCGGGGCTGCTGCTGATCGATATCGAAGGCTTTGAACTCCCGGCCTTACAGGGTGGCGAAGCCCTGATCGCCGCCTGCCAACCCACGTTGATCCTCGAACATCACAACCGCCAAGCCGAACTGCTCGACTGGCTGCGGGCGCACGACTACACGGTGCACGTTCAGGACAAGCGCCACATTCTGGCGGTGAGCCGGGCGCGGGCGTGATCTTCTATACTGTCGGATTGAAACTTTAATTTCACCGTTAGACAATTTACAATTTAACGCTTGCTAAATCTCCCGTGCCGCGCTATATTATTGATGATGTGTATCATAAATATTGCGGCAAACAGAGGTGTCGATGAGCGCGAGCGCCGCCATGCAGGAGTATCTGGCAGAGGCGTACCGCATTGCCTACTATCAGGGCGATAACCCGTACATTTCCACGTCCGCGCTGGCGACCGCGTTAGGGCACTCCGCCCCGGCGATCACGCGCATGGTGCAGCGGCTTAAAGAAGCGGGGTACGTCGAACATGAGCCGTATCGCGGGATTTCGCTCACCACCGCGGGCGAGCGCGAAGCCTTGCTGAACATCCGCCGGCATCGACTGGTGGAGGTGTTTCTCGTCAAGGTGATGGGCTTTGGCTGGCATGAAGTCCACGATCAGGCCGATGAGCTCGGCGAAGTGGTCAGCGACACGGTGGTCGCGCGCATGGAACACATGGCGGACTTCCCGCGCCGCTGCCCGCATGGGGAACCGATCCCAACCGCAGAAGGGCACATGCCGCGCGTGGTTGATTTCCCGCTCAGCGAAGCGCCCGTCGATGTCGATTATGTCATCAGCCGCGTGAATACGCATGCTGCCGAAATGCTCGCCTATATCGGGCAGATCGGCTTGCTCCCCGGCACGCGCTTCCGCTTGCTCAGCCGCGCGCCGTTCAATGGCCCGCTGCAGCTCGCCATCGGCGATGTGAAGCAGGTGATCGGGCATGAACTCGCCGGTGTGCTCCGCGTGTGTCACCCCGATCAATTCGATTTGCGCTAACCGGCGTTAGGGCTGCGTCGTGGCTTCCGCCGTCGCTTCGGCAGTCGCCTCCGCCGCGGACTGCGCGGCCTCGATGACCGCCGTCAGTACGTCGTACGCTGGCGCGCCCTGATCATAACTGACCCCGTCGTAAACAATCGGTTCTGGTTCACCTTCGCCATAGCGGATCAACACCGCGGGCGTGCCGCTAATCGCGTTGTCACGCCCGAACTGCACATCCGTCTGCCACTGCATGGCCGTGGGTAGGCAGGTCGCCATCGCGTCAAAGTCGAGGTTCAGCGCTTCGATGGCGCGGAAGGGCACCAGACTGTCGTATAAACCCGTCTCCGCATAGTGATAATACAGCGCATGTGCCTGCCAGAACGTGCCTGCCTGCGCGTTATCCGCGCATTCCGCCAGCGCGGCCATCACTGCCGTGAGCTGACCGCCCGCCGTCGGGAAGATGCGGAATTCGAACTTGGCTTGTCCGGTCGCCACATAGTCGAGGATGAACTGATCCATCGCCGGGTGATAGTCGACGCAGTGCGGGCACACCCAGTCCGCGAATTCGATCACCGTGATCGGCGCATCCGGATCGCCGAGTACATACGCGCCATCAGCGGTGCGACTCTGCGGCAGATCGGTGTACGCCAGCGTGTCGGCGACCAGCGCGGCGGGTGCATCGGTGATCGGCTCTGTCAGCAGTTGGAACGCGCCGACGGTGTCATCCGCGCCGCGCGCGCGCACGCGATAAGTACCGCTCTCGGTGACCTGATGCAGCAGATAGGTGGAATTCTGCCCGGCTTCGGTGCTGGCATGCGCGACAATGCCGCCCGACGGCGCATACACAAACAGCAGCGGTGACAGGCCGTCCGCGCCTTGAATCACGGCCAGCAGGCTCGTCCCGGCTTCGAGATCGAGTTCATATTCTAAGAACGCGGCTTCCGCGGTGATTTCTCCCTGCTGCACCTCTTGGGCGAAGGCGGGAAGGGCGAACAGCAAACAACTGACGACCAGCGTCAGGATGACCAAACGGCGCAGCATAGACTAAGCTCCTCTTTGATTTTGCGAGGATTATAGCGGGGAAATGCGCAAACCGGGCACACCATTCCGTATGTCCGGTTTGCCGATGTGGAGATAGTGCTTAAGCAGCTTTCCGAAAGTCCGTGTGTAGGGGCAGACCTCTGTGTCTGCTCGGTTTCGGGCGCACACACAGGTGCGTCCCTACGATTCCAGCTTCGGTTGTTTACCCGATACCGCGGTTAGCCGCTGATCACGCTCACGGCTTCCAGACAATCGGCTGGAGGTCGATATCGATCAGATCGGGCGGCAGGATCGTCATGGGCGGCAGGTCATCGCACAGCGACGGCACCATCTCGATCACATCACCGCTGTTGACCCACCCGTAGAACACGCCCGCGGCGCCCTCATAGCGCACGTGATACCAGCGCATCCCCTGCGGATCCGTGGCGGCGAAGGCAGCGTCAACGCGACCGGGGCCGGGCGCCAGCGTGACCACTTCCAGCGGATTGCTCAGATAATCCTTGAACAGGTAGACGCCGGGGCCGTTATACGGGATGAGCGCTTGACACTGGCTGTAGTTGGTCGGCTTGTAGATGGGGAGATCCGCGCAATTGCCAGACGTAACCACCTCGTCGCTGTCAATCCATGCGCCATCCACGTTGTACCAGAGATGCCCGTTCGCGTCGTAGTCGATGCCGACAGCCGTATAGACAGCCCCGGGATTCCCGCCCGCGTACAGCCCCGCGCCATCATGGGATGGGGCGGCCCATAACCCTGCGCCATCGCCAATCGTCGTGATCACACATTCGCCGAGCGGTTCCTGGGGCGGAGCCTCGGTGAGATCCGTACACGCCCCCGGATTGATGAACGGCTGATTGCTGCCATTGACCCAACCGTGATAGGCGGTGACGTAGTACCACACGTTTTGATTGGCGTCATGGGTCGCGGCGGTGACGTTAACGCCGGCCCCCGGGCCAACCGATCCGATGACTTCAGCATCAGGCGCGGGATTTTTCAACAGGTCAACCGCCGTGGTTAGCCAGAGCTGGCAAGCATCGTATTCGGAAGCGGGGGGCAGCGTCAGATTGGTGCAGGCCCCGCTGGCCATGACCTCGGAACTGTCCGCCCAGACTGAATAGGCCGCATACCACATATGGCCGTCGAGATCCACGCCGACCCCGGTCGCTTCAATGACTGAACCGGCGGGCAGCACCGTGGCAGTCGCTGGATCGTGGTGCTGCATCACCCAATACAACGACAGGGTTTGACCGGGCAGCGTCGTCAGCATGCATTTGCCGAAGATGTCTTCTAGCGATGTTTCTTCGACGGTGATCTGGTCGATGGGGCTGAACAGACGCGTGAAGGTCAGGTTATTAAAGGTGCAGTTGCCCGCCGTAGTGACATCAATACCGCGCAGCCAACCGGGCGCCACCTGATACCACAGATCGCCGCGCGAATCGGTGTGGACATTCGCCGCCGGGAGATAGGCGCCGTGCGGCAGCGTTTCGACCTGCGCGGCGTCGGGCAGCGCTTCGCTGAACACGGTTGCGCCCGCTTCTGCCGTGACAATCACCACACACACGGGTTCATCGGCGCGGGGCGGCGTGGTCGGTGGCGCGCCGAGGTTCGCGCAGTCGCCGTGCGCGACCGTTACCGCGCCGGAGACCCAACCTAAGCCCTGCAGTCGTCCTGCGCCAAAGCCGAGCGCGCCATACCATGGCGTATTGCTCGCGTCGAACACCACATACAGCGGCGCGAACTGTTCGCCGGGGCGCAGCGCATCGATTACGTTGGCGCGGCTGCGGTCGTTGGGGATGCCGTCGCGCACGTTCACATTTTCCGAGCCGCGATTCGCCACCAGACAGCGGTCGTCGACCCACCAGACAAACTCCGGTTGTTGAGCGCGTTCCGGCGGTGGTGTTCCGGCGGGTTGTTCACCGCCTTGATCGGTCGGGCAGCCTTCAGTGAAGCCCGTCCCCGGCTGATCGGGACAGCGGTCGACGAAGTCCTGCACGCCGTCACCGTCGCGGTCAGCCACCGGGCCAGAAATAGGTGTCGCCGTCGCCAGCGGACAGCCGCCGTTTTCGCGCGGGCCAGCGACATCCGGGCAGCGGTCAGCGATGTTGGGTAGACCGTCGCCATCACGGTCATCCGGGTTGACCCGTTGGGCGAAACCACCCGTCGCCAGCGTCAGCAGGGTCAGGAGTGCCACCATGAGGATAATGATTCGATAGGATCGCATGAGATAGTCTCCGATACTATGACATATCTCCATTGTGAAAACGGATCGTCTAGAGATCGTGTATTTCGGAGGCTGATGGGGCACTGGCGGCAGATTTTACGAAATGCGGAAATGCGGTTGGCTCGGGAGTGGTGCGATTTGAGGGTAGGCACAGCCCTCTGGAACAGGAGTCCCAAAGGGCTGCGATCAGGTTCAGCGAGCTTCTAGCTGACGACGCGCGTGGGCAGGGGCGTCCCATTTTGCGGCGCTTGCCAGCTCGGCTGCATGGTATCTTTACGCACCCAGAGGAACTGGCAGGCAAGTACGATCTTGTAGTAGGTTTCGCTCGCATCCTGACCCACGACCACGTAGGTGCCGGGGTTCAGGACCACACCGGGAGCCACGTTATCAGGAGCATAGTAGGCCGGCGCGCCCAACGGTGCTTCACCGACCACCGATCCGCTCGGAACATCGAGGGTGCACGTACCCGCGCTGTTGGTCGTTGTCGGGCCATTATACAGAATATTGCCCGTGTCGCAGCCATCGACCACCAGTGTCCACGCATACAGCACGGTCCCGACCGGGCGCTCCAGCGTGAAATCGAGCTGCATGGTCTGTCCCGCCGGGATCGGATACGTGCCCGGGTTCGGAACAGCTCCGTAAGTGAAATTGTCGAAGATATTCCAGCTCGACAGACCATTAACCGAGATCGAAGCCTGCTCATTCATATAAATGAAGCTGTCGACCGTTACCACGGTGCGTACGAAGTAGTTGCCGCCATCAAGGTTGGCGCGTTCGACGGTCATACCGAATTCGCCTGAATTACAGCCTACGGTAGTGACGCTGATCACCTGAAAGGTTTCGCCGACCGCGAAAACAGGAATGGCCAAACCCAAGACGAGAGCGAACAATAACATCAGCATGAGGACGTGGGATTTTCTGGACATAGGAGTCTCCATAGATGAAAACCAAGATATGTACTCTCTTGTAATATTATAAAAATTAGGACTTATGGAAACTGGGCGAAGTATGGAAAAAGTCTGCGGCGTTAGTCCATTACGTGCTCTAGGGCTTTTGGTTGACGAACTAGAACAAGTGTGCTTTAATTTAAGTCAATTTGAGCGAGAGAGCAACCTGATGATCATGCAAGCTGATGCGATTGTCGACATTCCTGCCGAGCGCGTCAAATTCTTTGGCACGACGGGCAGGATGCTGCTGCCCAGTCCCGCCACGCTCAAAGCAGCGATTGCAGATATTCCCGCCGGGCAGCTCGTGACGACGGATCGACTGCGGCAGCGCCTCGCCGCGCAGTTCAAAGTGGAGGCTGTCTGCCCGGTGACGACGCGCCGCAGCCTCAAAGCATTGGCACAGAGCGGTGACAGCCCCTACTGGCGCGTGATCAATGCAGATGGTGGACTCAATGCCGATTACCCCGGCGGCGTGACCGCTCACGCCGATCATCTGCGCGAAGAAGGCGTCACCATCGATGTGAGCGGCAAGAAGCCGAAGGTCAGCGACTACCAGACGTATTTGCAGCGCTAGACGTGGGGGAGCACATGGCGAAGAAACAACCGAGCGTGGATGACTTTATGGCCGCTTTGATGCACCCCTTCAAAGCGGAAGTGCAGGCGCTGCGCGACATCATCAAAGGCGTTGACCCGCGCATCACCGAGCAAATCAAGTGGAACGCGCCGAGCTACCGCTTCACCGACTACATTTGCACGTTTCATCTGCACGCGACACAGCATGTGCATCTGGTGTTCCACAATCCGGCAATCGCCAGCATTCCGAGTCCAATTTTGGAAGGCGACTACGTGGATCGGCGTATGGCCTACTTCAAGAGTATGGCGGATGTCGACGCCAACCGCGCGGAACTCGAGCATGTCGTCCGGTCGCTGGTCGAGAAGATGGATACGGCGCTGTAGGGACGCGATGTATCGCGTCCGCACGTACAGGTAGAGGAGTTTTGTGATGAGAAATGTCATTTACGCGATCAATCTGTCGGTCGATGGCTTTATTGAAGATCAGCAGGGCAGTATTGGCTGGTCTGAGCCGAGTGAAGAACTTCATCGCTACTTCAATGATTTTGAACTCGAGATCGATGTGCACTTGTACGGACGGCGGATGTACGAAACCATGGTCAGTCACTGGCCGACGGCGGATGCCAACCCGTCCGCTCCCGACTATGAGATTGAATACGCCCGTCGCTGGCAGCAAGCGGCCAATGTGGTCTTCTCGCGGACCTTGGAGCACGTGCGTGAGCAAGATCGCTTGGTGCGCGGCAACATCGCTGAGGAGATTCGGCGTTTGAAAGCCCAGCCCGGCAAATCGATGTTCGTCGGCGGGCCGGGACTGGCGGCCAGCCTATTTCAGCTCGATCTGATCGATGAAGTTCGACTGATTATTCATCCGGTCATCTTAGGTGGCGGTAAGCCGATGTTCCCGAGTCTGGATCATCTGCTCCGGTTACGTCTCGTGGAAACGCGCCAGTTTAAGTGCGGCGTAGTCGCACTCCACTACCAGCGGCTAGAGTCACAGGGATAACGGCTCACTTTTATTCTTGTTCGGGTTTACACCCGCGCCCACGTCTTGCGGTGAGCGGCGGCGCGCTCGCGCACAGCAGCGATCTGCTCGGCGGTGACGGGCTGCTCGAACGAGCGGAAGCCGGACAACCGGAAGCCGTGCCGATCCGCAATCGCGCCGATCTCCAGCGCTTGTGCAACCGTGATGTCCTTGCCGATGGTGTAATCCTCGTAGCGCTGCTCCAACGCCAGTGCCATCGTCTCTGCCATACAGGCGTAAGCGTGCCGCGGCGGAAAGCCGAAGTCGAAGTGAAAATCCGGCTGGCCGGGGATTTCGATCATCCCGCCTTCGATCACCAGCACGTCATCGCGCTCGGCGGCGACGCGTTTGGACACGTCACGCGGGCGGGCGACATCGCACACCACCGCGCCGGGTTTCAGGTGCTGCGGCTGGATCACTTCGTGGACGGCGCTCGTCACCGTGAGGATCAGATCGGCGTCGTAAATGGCGTCCATCGACGTGCTGATCGCGACGTCGGCGGCTTTGCCCGCGCATAAATCGCGCAGCTCTTCCAGCGGTTCAACGCGCCGCCCGACGAGGATCAGCTTGGCGCTTTCGCCTGCTAACATTTCGGCGCAGGTCTTGCCAATCGCTCCGGTCGCGCCGACGACGGCCACCGTCGCCTCGCGCATATCGATATCCATGACGCGCGCGGCCTCGCGAATCGCTTCGACGGCCATCGTGATCGTGTAGCTGTCGCCCGTCGTGACCGGAATATTCAGTCGGTCGGCGATGGTCTTGCCCGCGTCCCCGACGACCGAGGTATACGCGCCGAGGCCAAGGATCTTCGCGCCGAGTTCTTCGGCCATGTGCCCGCACGCGACGATCTTGTCATAGACCATGTTGACGGGCAGCGACATCATCGTCGGCGGCGTGTAGGGCGCGGCGATCAACCAGCCTTTGAGTTCGCGCCCCGTCGCGACGGAGCGGATGCCTTCGATTTCCGAGAGATAGACGGGCGGAAAGAACCGGGAGAAGAAGTTAATCTGCCCCTCGGTGAGGATTTTGCCCAACAGTGGAAATTTTCTAGCGACGTCTTTCTTGATCTGGATCGGGTGGATGATAAACGCAAACGTGTCGTCTACCACGAATCTCCCCATTCTTCTTCGGGCGCGGTTTCATTCGGGCGCGGGTAGTGGCGTTTGTGATTGGTGCTCACGCCGAGGAAATGATGGTCGCTCTCTTCATAGGTGACGCTGCGGCCAATGACGCGGCGCTGCGGCGACGCGACCATGACCACATCGGATTCGATCATGCGTCCGGGGAAAAGCACCATGCCGGAACCGATGCGGCAGTTGTGACCGACCGCGCTCCCGAGCACGACTTGTCCCACGTCCATGAGATCGCCGTCGATGTTGACGGCGCGGATGGGCTTTTGTTCCAGCAGGTTGAAGTCGGTGAACGTGCTGCCCGCGCCGACAAAGCTGTTCCGCCCGATCACGCACATCTGCAGGCAGGTGTTCTGCGCGATGATGCTGTTCTCCATGACGGCGGTCAGGTAGAGCGCGGCGCGGAAGGGCAAGAAGCAGCCGTTGCCAACCGCCGACATCATCAGCACGCAGCCATCGTCAATTGTGACGTTGTCGCCGATGGTGCAGTTGTCGATCATCACGCCGGGGCCGATATTGCAGTTGTCGCCAATGTAGGCTGGCCCCGTGATCACGGCGGTCGGATGAATGCTCGTGCCTTTACCAATTTTCACGACTTCCGAGGTCGAGAGGAGCTGCTTCTGCTCCATGATGGCTTTCCACAGCAGTTTGAGTGTGGTGAAGTTGTGCGTCCTGACGTAGCGATCAAAGCGGCTGGCACGCCCGAACATCCCGTAAATGATGCCGGCGAAGTACACATGCACCCAGCTTTCAATCGACACGATGGCGCGGGCGGGGCCGTAGTGCGTCAGGTTGCCCTGTTCCATCGTCATGAAGTCGGGCACGCTGTAAAAGCCCATCTCTTCGGCGTCGCTGGGGACGACAATCGGGCGCACATCCGACGTGTAATCGGCGGGGAAATACCAGAGATCCGCCAGATAGATCGCTTTGCCGTCGGCGTCGACCGCCTGCTCAAATCCGCGTGACAGCGGCAGCGTGTAGGTACGAAAAGCCGGATCGTCAGCCGGGATCGCCGCGCGGCAGGCCTGCTTGGAGGCGAGCGCGGCGCGCATGAAATAGTCGAGGAATTCGTCGTCAAACCACAGGCTGTCACGGTAGACGATGGCCGGGCCGCGCACTGCGCCTAAGTCGCGCCGTCCTGTCAGTGTGCCGCCCAAATCCGGCGCGCCTTTGAAGTAGCGCACGAACATGTCCTCATGGTGAATCTTGAGGTTCTTGATGCCAATCGTCAGCAGACAGGCGGGTTGGTTGAACGGGGGAACGTGACGCGTATCCTCAATCACATAACGGCGCATTGTTTAGCTTTCAGCCATTGTACAAAAATTCGCGTACTGTCGAATGAAAACGCTCTGTTTCGTCCATCATCGGAAAGTGCCCCGACGCATCAAACATTTCGACCCGACTGCTCGGCAGCGAGTCTTTCAAGACCTTGCCTTGGCCGGAATCGACGATCAAATCTTTGCGCCCGTAAATGCCGAGCACAGGCATCTGTAGTTCACTCACGCGTGGGCGCAAATCCGTAGCGCGCAGCGTGCCGATGCTCTCAAAGAACGGCGTCGCGTTGATCTTGGCGACATCCGTGGTCAGCATGTTCCCGAGCGTGCGGCCATCTTTCGCCAGCATGTAGGAATAAGCGCGCAGAAAGGGCTTAAAGCCCTTTTGAAACGCATCATAGAGGATGGGCGTGGTTTGCCCCAAACCGATCCACCCGCGGTAGCTGGCCAGCTTGAGCAGGGGACTCAGCGAGTTACCCTGAATTGGCGAGCCGATCACGATGACTTTGACGACTTTTTCCGGTTGGCGGATGGCGACGCTGAGGGAGACGGTGCCGCCCATCGAATGCCCGACGAGCGGGGCGCGGACGATGCCCATGCGATCCATAAACGAATCGACCATGAGCGAGAAGTTGTTAACCGAAAACTCTTCAGCCTGCGCGCCCGAATCGCCAAAACCGAAAAAGTCGAGCGCATACAACCGAAAATCTTTGCCGAGCACTTCAATGGTGTTACGCCAGAGCGCCCACGAGTTCATCCACCCATGCAGCAGGAGCACCGGTCGCCCCCGCCCATAGGCTTCATAATGGACAATGCCCTGTTCAGTGACCAGACTTGCCACAATGTTATCCTCTACGTTCTGAGGTGCGGGGAATTAGCTCTCCATCTCCTCAAGAATCGAGTAGAGTAGTTCGAGCAGAACCGTTTTGACGCTTTCCTTGTCGCGCGCGACGCAGGGCAGCAGTTTGACGCCGTCTTCGATGCGCAGCGCGATGCGCAGATCGTCCGTATTCCACGCTTCGCCTTGATCCTGCTTGTTGGCGGCCACGACATAGGGCGTGGGGGCGTAGGCGCGGAAGGTTTCGAGGATGCTCTTCGCTTCGCGGAACGTCTCGGGCTTGGTGCTGTCCACCATGACCACAAAGCCGAGCATGCCTTCCGCGAGGATTTCCCACATGAAGTCGAACCGGCGCTGACCGGGTGTCCCGAACAGGTAGAGCACGAGGTCGTCGTCCACGGTGATACGCCCGAAGTCCATAGCGACCGTCGTCGATTCTTTAACCATACGCTCCGTCTCTGAGGTAATACCTCGTTCGGTGGTCACCACGTCGATCTCGCTGATCGAACGAATGAACTCCGTTTTGCCGGAGCTAAACGGGCCCGTAATCACCATCTTGACTGTTTGCATAGCTCTATATCCGCTCTTCCAGAATTGATCGCTGGTAAAGTTAGATGGATCGAATCTTGTCGATCAGCTTGTTAATGACCGGTTTTTGAACGGGAGGTGCTTTACGCGCGGGCGTCTGGGCTTTACCGCTCGCGTTGGCAGCCACCATTTCGGTGATCGCCGGGCGCACGACTTCGACCAAGCCAGCCTGCTCCAGCCCATACACAATCCGCCGGATTTCGATTTCCGACATATTGTTGGCTTTGGCAATTTGCCGGATGGTGTTCTTGGGATTCACGAATGACACCACGCGCCATTCTTCCACGCTCAGGTGAATGCCCTTGAATTTCTCACGCGGGTTATCGGGGAATTTGAGCGCCATATCGAGGTTGGGCAGGTGCGAATTCAACTGCTCGATCTCTTTGATGCGGCGCGCCCCCTCGATGATCACATTTTCGAGGTCAATCGGCACGAGGATGCGGTCGCTGGGAGGTAGGGAGTTGTCCTCAAAGCGGAACGGCCCTTCAGACCAGCCGAGGAGGTTATAGACGACATCCAACGTGTGCTGCTGAATACTGCTGACGATGTCGCGCTGCGTCACATAGTTGGCGTTGATGAGCAGCAGCGCCAGCGCTTTATCGGTCGTGTTGCGCGCGCGTTCTTTGATGATGCGCGCCTGTTCGTCTGTCAGCTTGCCCGCTTTGTTGAGGACCGACACCAGATTGCCATCTTGCCCGCCGAGGGAAGCGAGAATGAGCTTGCCGATCTTAAACGAAACGCGCGCCCGTTCTTTGCCCGCGGACATTTTGTCACCGCCAACCGCGTCTTTCTCGCCGGTTCTGATGCCCTCGTAAATAGTGAGAGTACCGGTTTTCCCCGCAAGATTGATCAAATTCAGCAGTTGTGTCGTACTAAAGTCGCGTAGATTGCCTTGCAGCGGCATAAATGCCCCCTACTTCTGATGTCGTTGGCAAAACGGACGATTGCCGTCAATATACATGATGTTACCCGGCACTGCAACCACATTAGGGAATGAAGTGCGACCGTCTGTCCGCATTCATTGTAATATAGGACATGGGTCAGAACAATTGAGCCTAGGCTGGTGGTAGAATTGTCAGCCGAGGGCTGCGGCGCGTGCGCGGCGTCTGGGTCGCCGGCGCCAATCCTGAGAAAGCTGAGTAGAGATGTCCCAACGTATTCTCGATATGGGTATTCAGGCGATTCAATCCGGCAGCAAAGTCGAAGGCGCGCGCTTGATTCGCATCGCGCTCAAGCGCAGCCTGCCGCCCGAGATTCGCGCCATCGCTTATCTATGGTTGGCTGAATCGACCGACGATCCGCAGTTGAAACGCGCGCACTACACCGAAGCCTCGGCGCTCGACCCCCATAACACTGAAGCGCGCACGCGCCTCGCCGCGCTCATGAACGCGCAGTTTTCCACCCAGACCACCGGCTACACCCAACCCGTCACGACCTATACGCAGCCTGTGACCACCTACACCGCGCCGGTGACGCCGCCGCCGACCGGGCAGCTCAACCCACAGGCTGTGCCGCCGCAAGCCCCGCAGGCCGCCGTCAACATCGCCGATGTGCTCGGGCATGTGATCGGCGGGGTGAATGGCGCGGGGACGGCGTTTTTCATCACGCCGGATGGCCTCATGGTGACTTCGCGCTACGTGGTCGGCGGGCTGGAACGGCTGATGGTCGAGCTGCACAACGGCCGCCAGCTCCCCGCGCAGGTGGTCGCCTCCTATCCTGATATCGACCTCGCGATCCTGTACGTCGAGCACCGCCCGCCCGCCGTGCTGCCGATCACGCCGCTGCCGCGCGTGCCAGACGATGCGCCGCTGTACGTCGTCACCTATGACGGCGAGATGTTCCAGGCGCAGCAGCGCCCGACCAAGCGCATCATGCCCGCGCACTGGATTCCGACCAACGCGTCCCGCATCCCCGATGCGGGTGGCAACCCAATTTTCGACGAGCGCAACTACCTCGTCGGCATGATGACGCGCAACGTCAGCCGCGCTTCAAATCACCTGTTCGGCGTGCACATCAGCGCGATTCGCCGCTATGTGGAGACCTACATGCAGTTGAGCCGGGAGGCGCGTCGCTACTGCCCCAACTGCGGTACGCTCAGCCGGGCGTTCGGCGCGGGCTTCTTCTATTGTGAGGTGTGCGGGGGGACGAGACCGGAGACGGCGAGCGTGCAGCGCTATTACCTGCCGCAAGCCGATATCCTGTACGAAACCGGGCGGCAGCAGTGCGTGCATTGCAAATCGATTGCGGGCGTGCACAAAGGGCGCTGCCTGCGTTGTGGTAAAGCTCAGCAGTAACAGCAAAGAATTTGAACCACAGAGAACACAGAGAGCACAGAGGATTAAATCAATAGAGTTTGTGTATGCTCAGGTGCGGTAAATACGGAGAGCTAGGGGCTGTTTCCGCTGAATAGTCGAATATGGGGTTGTAGGGGCGCACCGCCGTGCGCCCCTACGAATACTGCCCGACAAAACGCTAAGTAGTCGTTATAGGAACTTTCTCCGTGTTCTCTGTGTTCTCTGTGGTTAATCATCTTTCTCAGGGGGTAAGCGATGTTTGGACGTGGGAAGAAACAGCAGCAGGTCGCGCGCATCGATCAATATGCGGCGACAGTCGAGCAGATTTTGCTGCAAATCGGCATCGATCCGGTGCAGGCGCGCATGAACATGGCCGACGGCTACGGTTGGAACTTCCGCCGGGGCTCGGCGTTGATTGAAATCTACATTTCGCAGCAGGATAACGAGGGATATTTGCAGGTACTCTCGCCGATCATGTACCTGCCGCTGACCAACCTGCTGCCGCTGTACCGGCATCTGCTGGAGGTCAACCTGCAGCTCACCAACGCGGCGTTTGGCCTGTACAACGACACGGTCTACGTGTTCAGCGAGCGCCCGCTCGAGTCCCTGGACGCGGTCGAGGCGAACAACATCATCAACCTCGTGGCGAACTACGCCGACGATCAGGATGATCGGTTGGTCGCCGAATTCGGCGGGCGGCTCTACGGCCGGATATAAAAGACGCTTACAGTTCACAGTGAACAGTTAAAAACTGCTGTGACTGTGAACTGTAAACTGAGCACTGACAACTTCACTTAGACGAATTCGCTCGTGTCGCTGCGCTTGGGTTTGTCCGGCGTGATGATCGAGTCGACATCCGCGCCGTCGCGCCACTGCATCCACTCGTTCTTCATCTTGCCGCCCATGTCGAACCAGTCTCGGCGCGGGCCGCCCCACTGACTGCCGCCCATGCGCGGACGCATGATGTACAGGAACGCGCCGATCAGCAGGAGCGGCACGATCAGCCCCGTTTTGAACAAGAACATCAGCAGCATGAAGCCGATGATCAGCGGCACAAACGCGAAGAACGGAAAGAAGAACATGCGCCCGCCCATCCCGTGATGACGGTGATGCGGCCACGCATGATGATGTCCCCAGTGCGGGTGGTGGTGATGTCCATGATGTTCCATTGCAACACTCTCCTCTACACCTCTTGATGCAGAATAATACGCGGCGGCAGCACGGGAGTTGCGCGGCAAATGGCAAAACTAATCGAATGGGCGGGTACTCCCCAAAAGTTTAGGGGGAGAAGTGAACAGTAGACAGTTTTCAGTTCACAGTCAAAACATGAGGAGCAGCTTCGTAGGAACGCGATAGAGAGCGTCTAAAAGCGCACAAACGTCGTACTGAGCGAGAATTTTGTAGGGCCGAGGCATGCCTCGTCCTCCTGTGCTCACAAGACCACCACCATCTGTTAAAGCACATCTTTGGCTTTCACGGACAACCGCTCTGGTGCTTCATGCAGAGGAAAAACCGGACGAGGCATGAGGGTGTTTAAAAAGCATCCCTTAAAGCATTCCCCTTCGTCAGCGGACGCAATGATGCAGTTTAAGAAAACGATACGGATTACCCCTCACCCCCAACCCCTCTCCCACGCAAGCGGGGAGAGGGGAGAAAAGACGCTTTTGCTGGCTCCCCTCCCCGAATTCGGGGAGGGGCCGGGGGTGAGGCTAAAAACAGCGCGTGGACGTTAAGGTGTTTCCGGCGTGGCGACGGCCGCCGACCGGCGCGCGCGCGCCAGCTTGACCAGCGCGCGGATATCCCGCCACAGGAACGGCGCGAACGAGCCAATGGCGATGACAATGGCCATCGGCAGCGCGTAGGTTTCGATGTTCTGCCCCGGGCGCGTCCAGATCAGCGGCAGGATGTTGCCATTGCCGACCACATTGTACTGATACCACGGGATCACAATCGTCAGGAACAGCGCGACCGCCGCGATGCTCGCCGCGATCCAGCCGCGCACGCGCACCAGTACCAGCGTCGTGAACATCAGCGCCGAGCCAATGCCACCAATGAGCAGGCTTGTCATGCCCTCGGCAGGCGACAGGAACAGAATGAACCAGTTGAACGCCGCCCACGCGAACCCGCCGCCGATGATCCCGCCGATCAGGTTGAACAGCAGGCGCGCCCACCACGGCCAGAAGCCACGCAGCCGTTCTGGCAGATCGCCCGCCAGCAGCGCCAGCAAGCCGATCCCCACGCCGACCGTGATCCCGGTCGAGGCGGTGATGCCAATGCGTTCCTGACCGAAAATGGCTTGGGTTGGAAGCTGCGAGTAGGCGAAGCCGCCGAACGCCAGAATGCCGCCAATCGTCGCGAAGATCACACGCCACACCGACTGAATCGGGTTGAGCGTGAGCCGCCGCCATGTGTTATCCAGCCATGCATAGACCCGCGCCTGCTGGCTGACATCGTCGGGCAGGGTGGGCGCTTCGTCGCGGATGTAGGCCAGCGCGCGCAGCGCCCGCCGTTCGCCCAGCTTCTGATGCTTCGCGATCTCCGCGACTGCCGCCTTCGAGCGAATGCGCCCGATCACGCGTGCCGCCGTCTCTTCGACCGTCTTATCGGTGTTGTCGTCGTCGTTCAGCGCCATCTGCGCCAGCAGCAGATCAACTTCCTGGTTGTACACGGTTTCGCGCCAGTCAGAGACCGCGCTCAGCTTCAACTGCGTTGTCAGGCGGCGGCGCAGGTTGTCGTCTTTGGTGTAAGTGGGCAGAGTCGGCGTGAGCTTGGCACGCTTTTCCAGCACCTGCAGCGCGGCGAGCTTGGCTTCGCGGCTGACCTCGGTTTGCAGTGCCTGGGCCACCAGCTTGGGGATTTGTGGCACGTCGCTGTCGGGGATGCTCTCTAGCCGCTGCAGCGCGCGCACCCGAGCGGGCGCGTTTTCGCTGCGCAGCGCGTGGAGTGCCACCCAGCGGCGGTTTTCATCATTGAGCTTCGCCCACCACACGTCGATGTCATGGTCGTATTCGAGCGCGCCGCGCAGCAGCATCTGCATGCCCGCTTCGTCGAGCTCCAGCCGATTCTCTTGCGCCTTGATGTAATAGTCGTTGATCAGCGTGAAGTGCGTGATGCCGAGCAGGAACTTGCCCTGCCCGTGCGCCCACGCGCGCCGCGCGCGGCTGTAGATGTCGAGCGCCTCGCGCCGCGCCATCTCTTCCGGCGTGACTTCCGGCGCGGTGATCAGGTCGTCAAGCGGCACATTGAGATTGATATTGGTCGTGCGCCCGCCACCGACGATGGGCAGCGGCTTGGTCGACGTGATCAGGTCATCGACTGGCCCGGTGATCAGGTTTTCCAGATCGCCGGTATCCATAACCGGGGCCGTCCGCGTGATCAGGTCATCAACCGGGCCGGAGATCAGATTGTCGAGCGCATCGGTTTTGGTATCCATGTCCTGAATGCGCGCCGCCGCTGCCGCGCGGGGACGCGCCTGCGGGGTGTTGAAGCCGCTTTGCGCGCTCACCCGCGACGGGTTAACGACGGCTTCCAACTGCTGCACGATTTCCATCAGCGAATGCGGGCGCTTGTTGGCGTCGATTTCCGTGCCACGCCGCAGAATCGGGTTGATGGTGGACGGCAGACCCGGCGTGACGAACTCGACATCCGGCAGGTTTTCGCTCAACTGAAGCTGACGCAGCGCCAGCGGGATGGTTGCGTCGAAGGGAAGCTGTCCCGTGATCATGTGGAAGATCAGGATCGAGAAGCTGTAAATGTCAGCGCGGTGATCGAGCGATTCGGCGGTGAGCTGTTCCGGCGCCATATACAGCAGCGTCCCGGAACCGGGGTTGGCCGCGCGCCCCTGCGGGTCGAGCACGGTCGCCAGCCCAAAGTCAGCCAGATAGGGCAGGCGGTAGCTGTCCAGCAGAATGTTCGACGGCTTGAGGTCGAGATGGATGATCTTGTTGCTGTGCGCGTAATCCAGCGCCTGGGCGACCGCCCGCGCCAGCCGCAGCGCCTCGTCCATCGCCAGCGGCCCTTCTTCGAGCAAATCTTCGAGCGACCCGCCGGAGACATAGCGCATGACGATGTACAACTGGCCGGTGTACTCGCCGAATTCGTAGATCGGCAGAATGTGCGGGTGTTCCAACCCGGCAATCGTCTTGGCTTCGCGCTCAAACAGCTTGATCGGGTTCATGTCCTGCGACAGATCGCGCGCCACTGTTTTGATCGCGACCGTGCGGTTCAGCTGCTTGTCGCGCGCTGACCACACATCGGCCATCCCCCCGCGCCCGATATGCTCGATGACGCGGTAATGGCTAAACTCTACTCCGACATCCATAAAGGCAAACCTTTTAGCGCAATGTTGTGTACGCTAAGTATAACGATATTTTCCGTAGAACCATGCGGGAGAATTCGGCTAACGCGCAGGCGGTTGACGCGAGTCAAGCTGACACTGGTGCAGTGCACATTGAAAAACCCGCATTCATGTGAGCGGGTTGACCGGGCGTTCGATATGCGCTCGGAGACGGTAGGGGAGGGGCTTGGCCCTCCCGCTATTGGGTTGAAGACAGGGCACTTTTTACAATCGAACTATTGTAGGGACGCGCTTCTGCGCGTCCGCAAATCAAACAGGCCACCCCACCCCCGGCCCCTCCCCGAATTCAGTTCACGGCAGGACAGTTTTAACAAATGCGGGAATTGTAGGGACGCCCAACGGGGCGTCCGCCGGATGGGGGCGAAACGGACGCGCCGTTGCGCGTCCCTACGAAATACGGTTGCCCTCAGGCGCGAATCTTAATGGGGCCCAATATTAAAAGTGTCCTGTCCTCAACCGAATTCAGGGAGGGGAGCCAACAGCACTCGCCAAGCCAAATGGGGTTTCGTAGGGACGCAATGAATGCCGTTGGTGGCGGGGGCCCGGGCCCCCGGGGGGGGGGGGCCCCCCGCCCCCTCCCGGGCGGGGCCCGGGGGCCCCCCCCGGCGCCTGCTAATATCGTGACAATAGTTAAACTGCAGCGTCCGCTGGTTTTGGCCTCACCGAACCCCTCGCCTCTAGAAGAGGAGCTTTAGGGGTGAGATGTGCCCTAATTCGACACGCTCAAAAACGACGTTGGCGTGCTCGGGAGCACCACATCGTCGGGCAGCACGCTCCATGACGTACCGTTATACCCTACATTGGTCGGGATGTTGAGCGACCGCACACCGCTCCCGTCGGCATTCGCGATATAGACTTCGCCATCGGGAACGCTCTCTCCGCTCATCTCAGTCGCGGTGAAGGCGATCTGACTGCCATCCGGTGACCACGAGATCGAGGTGATGTAATTCGGCGGCGACTGCAGCAGGATTTCGACATTCGAGGCGTCGCTGTTGCCCAGCATCAGCGGCTGTGGTTCGCTCATGTTGAGCATGAGCGCGCTGAGCAGCGTGCGCTCCCCATCCGGCGACCACGCCAGCCGATCAAACGGTGTGCCGTCGGGCAGCGTCGTCGTGACCGGCGTCACACTGTCCAGCTCCATGATGACGATCTGGCGGTAGGGCGGATCGATCAGCGATACGTGAATGGCGAGACGGTTGCCATCCGGCGAGATGGCGGTCCACGTTTCAGCAATGTCACCCGGCAAATCGGGGAGCTGCAGGCGTTCTTCTGCGCCGCTGCCGTCGCTGTTGGCGCGCATGAAGCCCGCGGGGCGACCGCCGCTCAGAATGCCGTAGATGACCTGCGAGCTGTCCGGCGACCACACGACCTGCCCATCCGGTTTGAGCGTTGGGCGGTTGGGGACGACCGGATGCAGGTTCGTGCCATCCGTGTTGATGATGTAGATGTTGCGCCGCCGGGACCGCGGATGTTCCCCCATAAACGCGAGTTGGCGGCCGTCGGGCGAGAGCGTCGGGAAGAAGAAATTGCCATCGACGACCAGCGGGGTCACCGTGCCGTTGACCGGGTCGACGAGGCTGATGGTCATCTCGCGGGTGTCATAGTCGGCGGTGAGGAAGGCGATGCGCGACCGCGTCCCTTGCGCCGTGACGGTCGCGGCGGAGAAAAGCAGCACGATGCACACGAGGGTCAAGCCGAAGCTGATGAAGCGCGCAGGCGTAAAACGGTGGGACGAGTTCATGACTGCCTCCATCTAGACGAGCACGATTGATCGATTTAGGTTCGCGGACAAACTGGTTTCACATTAGCATAGTGCGAAATGCGCACGCCCGACTCACCGAACGCTGAAAACCGAACTTAAGTCCCGCCTTCGGTGTGAAAGTCGTGAGGCTGTATTGAACGTGGTTCGCGGGCTAGATACACTCGACCCTCTTTGAGTAGACAACAGGCAGATCAATGGTGACTTGGTGGCGTCGTATTCTCGCTGGTTTCGTTGTATTGGTAGCAACTGCCGTTTGGGCGCAAGAGACAGACCCCGTTGCCGATATTCCCCGACGTGATCCGCAGCAGTTGGCTGTGAGTTTGCTCGGCGCCACCACCGACCCGGTGGTGCCTGAGCTGACGCCGCGCTATGAGCGCGGACAAGTGCTCGATTTCTGGGTCGGGCAGACCGACAGCCCGACGCCCACACGCATCACGGCGACGCTCGTCGGTGCCTCGGGACGCGCCTACATCTGGGTGGATAACGCGCTCGGCTTAGGCAATGTGGATGCGAGCTCTCTGGCCGGGCAGGTTGGGCAGTTGTACACATTCTTCCGGTTACGCTCGACCTACCGTGTGATCAACCTGCCCGATATCGGTTCCGTGCAGGACTCGACCGATCTACTGCCAGTGCCGGATGTCGATAACGATCCGCGGCTGTATGTGGTGTTCACCAATCAACTGGCCGACGACCGCGACGCGCTCATCAACCCGGTGGACAGCCTGCCGACTGCCTATGCGCCGTTGGGCATCAGCAACCAGCACGAGACGCTGTTCATCACGGCCATCGACGGGGTGGCGCTGACCGATCCGGCATATGCCGCAGCGATTGCGCGCGGCGTGGTGACGTTTGTGCTCCGGTCCAATAACCCGGAGGGCGCGGCGTGGCTCGAAGAAGCCTTCCGCTGGCTGCTGTTGTTCCGCGCCCAGCAGGCAGGTCTGCAAGCCGCCGACTACGATCCGTTCCTGAGCGCGCCGGATACTCCGCTGACGCAGCCCGCCGCACTGACCACCCGCAGTCAGACGCTGGCCGCGCAGCAGTTGTTTTTGAATTATCTGACGCAGCGTTACGGACAAAACCTGATCCTCGATCTGTTCCTGCAGCCGGGGCGCGGCCTCAGCACCCTCGATCCGGCGCTGGCGAACGTGGGCAGGTATGATCCGGTGACTGGGGCGGCGGCGACCGCGCGCGACGCTTTCGCCGATTTCGTCATCGCCAACCTGCTCAACGTCGATTTCGGTGACCGGCGCTACCGGCATGTCGTCGCGCCGCTGGAAAACACACAGCGCGCGCAAGCCACGCAGATCGAACTCGGCGACCTGCCCGCGCAGACGGTCAATCAATTCGGCACGGCCTACTATGTCTATTCCACGACTAACCCGGCGACCTTCGAACTCACCATCACCGGGCGCGAAACAGTGGAACGCTTGCCCATGGATCGCGATCCGGCGGAGCGCTTCTACTGGTCAGGCTGGGGCGCGGATCAGGTGCGGACGATGACCCGCCGCTTCGATCTGAGCGGTGTTGAAGCCGCCACGCTCAGCTTTGATGCGTGGTGGGACACCGCCGACGCGTGGAACTACGGCTATGTAGCCGTCTCGACCGACGACGGCGCGACGTGGACGATCCTCGAACCGCCAGGCTTGACCACGAACAATCGCTATGGCGTGGCCTATGGCGTCGGGTTTACGGGCATCAGCAATCCGGAACCGCCGCGTCCGTTCCCGATCATGGGTGTGGTGATGAGCGGCGACGGCGTGACCATTCAGCAGGTGGTCGCGGGCGGCGCCGCCGCGACCGCGGGCGTACAGGTCAACGACCAGATTATCGGCTATGAGGGCGAGCTGTGGACGACCACGCCGGATGTGATCAGCTTGCTGGCCAATTACGCGCCCGGCGACACGCTGAATCTGCTCATTCAGCGCGGCGGCGACCAAGTGGAGATCCCGGTGGTGTTGGGCGCGCATCCGACGCGGGTGGTGTATCCGGAACCGCTCTGGCAGGCGCATACCGTCGATCTCACGCCGTATGCGGGCGGCGACGTGCTGATTCGCTTCCTGTATATCACCTACGTCGGGCGTGAAGATCAGGGCATGGCGGTCGACAACATCGCCGTGCCGGAACTCGATTTCGTCGACGATGGTGCGTGGGACTTCGTTGGTTGGTCGGAAATCGACAACCGCGTACCGCAGGATCTGCTGGTGCAGGCCGTGACTATCGGTTCGGAATCCGTGCCGCGTGTTCAGCGCCTGATCGATGGGACGAACGGCAGCGGCACGTGGACGTTCCCACTGGCCGCTAACGACAACCTGTTGATCGCCGTGTCGGGCGTCAGCGACGAGACGCGGCAGCGCGCCGAATTCGACGTGAGCCTGCGCGCAAACTAATCTGCGCTATGATGAAGAGAGTGGTTGTGAGTCGGGGCTGGTGGTCACTGATCCCGACTCTAATCGGCTGATCTCTCTGCCGTTCACGGACGAAAAGCGCACACCATGACCCCTTCGACGCTCACCGGACTCGCCAAGCAGTTCATCACTATCGATCAGCAGCAGTTGGCCTACCTCGACGTGGGTGATCCGGCCTTGCCGGTCATCGTCATGGTTCACGGGTGGCTGTCGCACAGCCGCGTGTGGCGGCATACGATTCCGGTACTGCAGGGGCGTTACCGCTGCATCGCCGTCGATCTGCTCGGTTATGGGCACAGCGCGCGCCCGCCGGGCGGCGATTACAGCATCGCGGCACAGGGGCGGCGCGTACTCGCCCTGCTCGACGCGCTCGGCATTGAGCGCTTCACCCTGCTTGGCCACTCGATGGGCGGGCAGATCAGCCTGTGCATCGCCGCGCAGCTTGCGCCGCAGCGCGTCACCCGCCTGGTCGACGTGGCAGGCGTGACGAGCGGGCGCTTGCAGCCCTATCCCCGGTATGTGGTGCTGCCGCGCGCGCGGGTTGCGCAGGCGTTCCCGTTCCTCGTCGGCCTCAGTCGCGCCGCTGCCCGCGTTTCCGCCTACCGCCGCTTCGAATTCTACACCTGGTCGCTCAATCATGTGCCGCTGGCTGAGTGGGATGAAGATGTCGAGCTGGTGCTGCCGCCGGGCTGTCAACACGCCATCTACCCGAGTGGCAAAGCGATCATCAGCACGGATTTGTCGAACGCCATCCGCGCCATTCAAGCGCCGACGCTGGTGATCTTCGGCACCGCGGATCGCGTCGTGCCGCCCAGTGAAGGCGATCTCGTCGCTCAGCAGGTCGCGGATTGCCGCCTCGTTCATCTCGACGGCGCGGGACACTTCCCGATGCTCGAATGCCGTGAGCAATTCCACGCGTCGCTGAATACATTTCTGAGTGAAGCGGGGTAAGGGTAGGAGCGCACCCGCGCTCCTACCGAAAAAAGGGGACTTACGGCAGCGTGACCGTCGCGCTCGTCACGAATTCCGGCGTATTCGGCACGGCTTCGTAGTAACGCAGGAAGTCGACGATTTCCGGCGCGGCCACGGGGTCGGCGTACTCGCGCAGGTTTTCCGCCCAGCGATAGCCGAGCGTCTGGTAGACCATTTCCACTTCAATTGTCAAACCCGCGGCATTCGTCACCGGTACCTGATAGGTCACGCGGTCGCTGCCACCGACGAAATCGCTGTCGGTCGCGGCATCGCCCCACGGCACAATTTCAATGGGTGCGGTCGCCGGGTTGAAACCCTGCGGTAGAATGCGGTTGTCCTTGAGGTACTGCGACGCCAGCAGCAGCGTTGTGGTGACGTTGCCCGCCGTATCGCCCATGATCGGCTCATAGATTTGCACCTGATCGGGCGCGGTGATCACGTCGTAGTGCGGCTCAACGCCCTGCGCATCGTCGTCGTTGGCGTTGCCGGAGATGCGCCCGTAATCGTCATAGCTGCCCGATTCGAACACGACGGCGCCGCTGACATCGCGCACCGTGACGTGCAGCCACGTGCGGCGTGACGGGTAGGCGGTCGGGAACTTGTGCCCGACGAGGCTTTGTACAAACACGTCGAACGACAGCGTACCATCGGTCACGGCAGCATTCTGGAGGGTGACGCGCGCCGTATCATTCTGCAACTGCTGGCGGGTCAGGTCGATGTACTGCTGGAACTGCTCATCGGTCGAGGTGACTTCCAGTTCTTCGCCAAACGCCTGCAAAATGCGCGGCAGATAGACATTGCCACCGAGCAGCGTGTGCTGTGAGACGCCCGTGCGCATCGCCGGGATCGGGTTGCCGAGGCTGGCTGCCTGCGCGAGCCCGTCAACGATGGGCATATGGCACGCCTGGCACGTTTGGCTGTTGCGGTAGTCGCTGTTCAGCCATTCAGTGTACGGCGTCTGTTCCTGGAAGGTGACTGGCGCGAGTTCGCGCGTCTCTACGTTGAAGTAGGGCGTGAACAGTTCGTGGCAGCTTGAGCACAGTTCCGAACTGGTGATGTGATCGCTTTGCGTTTGCAGGCCGCCGGTCGAGGCCAGCATGAAGGCCGCCTGGGCCGCATCCGGCGCGAACGGCCCGTAGATCACGCGGGCATGCGCAAATTGATCTTCCGCGCCGTCAATGGTGTAATGACCGCTTTGACCTTCCCGTTCGCCGAGGTGGGTATCGCTGATCTGGTGGCAAAGCGTGCATGACACGCTGTCCAGCGCGAGCGTGTGATATTCCGTCCCCGGTTGAATCGCGCCGCCTTCGCCCAGCACCTGCAGCGGCAGACCCGTCGCGAGGTTGGACGTCGTCCGCGCCATCGGCATATGGCAGGTCGCACACTTATCTTGAATGAATGCCGAGAAATCCGGGTTGGCGAGCACTTCACGGCGCAGCCCGGCGCGCCAGTACGGGTCACGACCGGAATTCGCCATCATGGTGGCGCGCCATGCGGTATCAAACGAAATATCATTGCCGTGTTCATCCACCATATTGCGGTGACAGGTCGCGCATAAACCAGAGGTATCAAAATAACGACCATTTTCGACGGGGAGATTCACCAGTGTGGGGTCCGGCGTGGCCTCCTGCGCAGCGGCGGCGGTCGGGCTGATCAACAGCAAGACTGCCAGCGCGATCAAGGTGAGGCCGACTAGGGCGAACAACGATGCAGAACGACGACGAAGCACTATAACTTCCTTTCAATAGGCAAAATCAAAACGAGTGGGCTGCCAACTGGGCGCACACTTCAACACTCGCTCTAGGGAATGCGGGCAACTCTACGAAGTCCGTTACAGGGATCTGGGGTAACAGTAAGTCTCAGCTTTGAGGTAGCAATGAAGCGCAGCATCACTGCTGCCGTTCATCAGTCTACTGCTTTTATCGATTATTCGTCTATACGCTAATCCGCATAAGCGGTTCAGCCTACGCTGTTTCACTGAGACCGCCGACTCCATCACGCTTTGCGGGATCATCGTTATAATCGGGTGGCTCTTGGGACACGAACAGCAGTAATTATTCGACTCAGATGCGAGGCCGAGCGTGGATATTCAGGATAACTATCGTCGTTTGTTGGGTCTGTGGGGACGCATCGACCGCCAGCATAATCAGGTGATCGCCGCCACCATTCCCGCGCACAGTACCGTGCTCGATATTGGCTGTGGGTATGGCTCGCTGGTCCATGAATTGTGCCAGCAGGGCATTGACGCGCAGGGGGTCGAAATCGACCCGGAAGCGGTGCGCCTGTCGAAAACGCTGTACGGCGACCTGCCGATCACGCTGGTCAATGCGGAAGACATTCACGCTTTCCCCGACGCCAGCTTCGATGTCGTCGTGCTCAAAGATGCGTTTCATCATGTGTACAACGAACATGACTATCGCAAGTCGTTCGGGCAGTTCTGGCGCATCCTCAAACCGGGTGGCCGCCTGATCATTTTTGACCCGAATCCCATGTTCATTCTCCGGTTAGCGCGCAAACTCATCCGCCATGTTGACCCCGAGGCGGCGCGTCCCGTAGCCGAAGCCGTGCTGCGCGAGTTTCATTTTGAGATTGGCGGCGTGCAGTATTACGAAGTGATCGGTTTGCCGCTGAGCGGCGGCTTTGTCGGCCCGGTGCTCGTGCCCAATTGGCGACCCGCGCACAGCGCTGTCGCCGCGCTCAATCACGGGTTGTCACGCCTGTTCGCCGTGCTGGGGCTGGGATCAAGTGTGTGCTGGCGCTACTGTCTGTGGGGCGTCAAACCTATAACGCGCTGAAGATCGTCCAAACAAAAAGGACGCCTGTTGTGACGTCCTTCTGCGCACTGTCTAGATCGGTCGCCCGGCGTTACTTCTGCTTGATGCGTGACCGGAAATACCCATGCACGAAGCGGTAGAACTCCATCGCGTTCTCCGGACGGTGCTTGTTGGCGTCGAGCTTGCGGGCGATGCCCGCGTTGCTGTCCTGCAGTCCCTTGGAGTCGGCGCGTTCGGTGATCATCAGCGTAAGTTCGGGGATGCGCTGCATGTCGATGGCGAGGTCGCGCACCAGTGAGCGGCGTTCATGCAGGGCGATATCGCCCCACAAGCTCTCCAGCTCGCCGATGAGCGCTTCCGCGCTGATCGATGGGCGCGGTCCCGTCGGCGGGAAGGTGCGCAGCGCGTTCTTGAGCAGCCGCGCGATCTGGTTGACTTCGCGCATGAGCACAGGCGCGGAGCGATCTGCCAGCGGGTGATTGCCGGAGACCTTGTCGGTGCGCGCGCTCAAGCGTTTGCCCCGCGCGAAATATCCGCCCATCACGCGGAAAATGTCGAAGATGGTGACGGCGCTGCCCTTGCCTTCGGTCAACTGCTGCACCTGCTCGTCCGTTTCCCGGGCATGCACCGTGCGATGCTGCGCCGCCAGCAGCGCCAGCGTCTTGAGCATGTCGACGACGGCGGACGACAGCAGATTGCGGTCGGTATCGTTCAGCCCGCCGTTGAGGCTGTCGAGGTCGCTCAACAGCGCGGGAATCGACGGCAGTTTGCTCTTGTCGGCAAAGCTGAGGCCAGTATCGTATAGGAACTGCGCGGTCGTGTGCACCGAATAGGCGTAGTCGGCCAGCGATCTGCCGCCCATCATGCGCCGAATGTAGTAGGCTGCTTCCAGCGCCGCGCCGATCTGGTCGCCTAACTGCGCCTTGATCTTCTCGACGGACTCAAGGGCGTCGGCGTCGCTCAGGCGGCGGACGAAGCGCCGCAGCGAATCCATCGCCACACCTTTGACCGCATCATCCCAATCCAGCGCTTTGTACACTTCGATCATCGGGGCGACGCCGTCTTCGCCTTTGCGGGCGGCGGCGACGGGCAGCAGGGCGGCGACGCGCACCGTGAAGTTCGAGTCGCGCCGTTTGACGTGATAGTTCAGGAGCTGCATCAGCAGATCAAGCTGAATCGCGTCGGTGATCATGCGGTTGCCGAAGACCAGCGCCGACAGGTCGGCGGCGAGGCTGTCCTGTGTCCACCCGTGCTGCTCCAGCGCGCCGAAGTAAGCCATCGCCAGCGGCAGCGGCTTCATCCCCTTGTCGTCGAGCGCCTTAAGCGCCGTCGCGGCATCTTCTTTGGGGAAGGGGGTTTCGAGGAACAGTCCGCGCAGCAGCGTGGCGTAACTCAGCATTTTGTCCGCCGGGTAGAGCATACGATTCTGGCGCAGCAGTTCGCCCGCCAGTTCGTCGTAGGCCTGTCGTGCCAGCAGAATTTGCAACAGATAGCGCGAGCCGTACATGCCCAGCGTGTCGAGCGCTTCTTCGCTGGAGAGGCTGCGCACCAGTGACCGCAGGAACGCGTCGTAGGTCGCGCCGTGCGGCGAACTCGCCGCCGCGACCAGCGCTCCGAGCGCGGTGTTATCCAGCAGGTCGCGCCGGTTGGCCAGATTCGCCAGTTCGGCGAAGCGGATGATGAGCAGATTCTGCGCGTCCGGGCCGAGCGCGCTCGCCGCCTGCGCCAGCAGACCCGGCGACGCGCTGAGCGAGTTTTCGTCGCCCATCGTGTCGATCAACTGGGTGATCGCCTCGGGCAGGTACGGGTGGAGCTGCTTGATTGAAGTGAATTTTTGCCAGCGTGTACCCGTCAGTGTGTTTGCGCCGAGCAAAAACACAGTTTCCGCCAGCGGCTGATGCTGCACAGCCAGCGGCAGCGAAATCTCGATCAGGCGCGCCATGATGCTGGTCGCTTCGATCATCGAGCCGTTGCGCTGCAAGTGCCGCAGGAAAGCGGTCAGCGCGTCGGCGGCGCCACTTTTGGCGAGCATTTCGGCATAAGCCGCGGCGGCCCGCTGCGCCAGTTCGACCCAGTACATGCCTTTGAAGCCGAGTGGATTCGACAACCAGCGCAGCAGCGTGCGATACACGCGATCCGCTTTGCCGGTGCCGAGCGCGTCGGACATCTGCTTCATGATGACGCGTTCGAGGTCGGGCTGACCGCGCACAACCACTGCCAGCACATCGGCGTGTTCGATCTCGTCGAGCACGAGCGCGAAAGCCAGCAGATGCCGCACATACGCGGCCCGCAGGTCTTCGGTGAGCGTCGGGTCTTCCGCCAGAATCTTCGCCGCATCGCTGGAGGCGACGGGCTGATTGTTGTTGATCGCCGTATCGATGCTCAGGCGATAGGAGGCATATTTGAGCGAGTCCGAGAGGCTGTCGCCGCGTTTGAGCCGCCAACCCGCCACCGCGGTCATAGCGCTCGTCTGCTGGATGACCAGCGACATATCGAGGCGCAGTTGGCTCTTGATGAAGCGGCTGTACTCGTCTTCGACCTTGTTGCCCATGAGTTCAGCGGTCGGCCAGTTGAACACGAGCGCATTGCTCGGCGGCGCGCCTTCGTGCAAAAAGCGAATCTGCGCGTCGACTTTGGTGCTCGGTAACGTGTGGGTCGCGAAGGTCACGCCAAAACGGGCGGGTGGGGGCAGCAGCGTGAGCAAGCCTTCGATGAACGCCACGCGCTGCGCGGGTTCAAAGGGCGCGTTGAGGATGACGACCTGCACATTCTGGATGATCGCCGAAAGCAGTGCTTCAATCACATCCATGCGGTCGCGGGTGGCCGTCATCAGCGCGAGCATCGCGCCTTCCTGCGCCGCCAGCGAGGGCACGGTCACCTGCGGGAGCGTCAGCACGGGAATCGTATGACCGACGGTGTCATACGACGGCATCTTCGCATCGACCAGTTTGCTCAAAATGCGCAGGTTGCCGCCGAGCGCGCGCAGCACATCGACCGAAATGAGGATGACATGCCGCATGGCCTGTCCGCGATCCCCGATTTGCGCCTGCGCCAGCATAAACGGAATCGTTTTGCCGCGCAGCAGCGCCCATGATCCGTTGTGGACGTTGAGCATGGGGGGCAAACGCGCCTCATTGATCGCTTCCGCGGCGTGTTCAGTTTTCACGCCCGGCGACGAAGCCAGCAGGCGCAGTTCTCCGTGCGGCTTTCCTTGATAGAAAAGCTGTCCGTAGTAGAAGTGTTCGAGAGCATAACCTGCGGGCGACAACATCGGTTCGCGCTGCCTTAAAATGATTACAGATGCAGTAATCTCTGAAAAAAGCCGATCCCTGAGTATGATTATAGCGTGCCTTATCATAACCACGGATTGAGATTCCAGCATGCGTACTTTAGTGGGTCTGGCGGCGCTGTTCGGGGCGCTCGGTGTGGCGCTCGGGGCGTTTGGGGCGCACGGTTTGGCCGGTTTCTTCGCGGAGAATCCCGCTGCTGAGGGGACTTTTGAAACGGCGGTGCGTTACCATTTGATCCATGCGGTCGCGCTGCTCGGCGCGGCGTGGATTTATGAACGGTTCCCGTCGCGCTGGTCGCGGTGGGCGGGGTGGCTGTTCGTCGCGGGGATCCTGCTGTTTTCGGGGAGTCTGTACCTGTTGAGCCTGCTCAACCTGCGCTTCATGGGCGCGGTCGCCCCGCTCGGCGGCGCGAGTTTGATCGCCGGGTGGTTGTGTCTCGGCCTCGCCGCGTGGCGCGCGGAGAAGTAGCCTCAACCGTAGGGGCAAGGCGCGCCTTGCCCCTACATATCCAAGAGGGAAGGCGGGGCACGTAATCTCCTGTATAATGCAGCTACAGAGACGGGAGTTTTGTGATGGCTGACAAGGTCAAATATACGGTTGACGAGTTCGACCACTTCATCAACCTGCCCGAAAACGACGCGCGGCGCTTTGAACTCATTGATGGAGACATTGTCGAAAAAATGCCAACGTTTTTACACAGCTTCATTGTTTCCGTGTTGATGCTCGCGATTGGAAAGTATCTTGAGCAGAATCCGATTGCCTGGATACTGCCCGAACTGCGTTCTCAACTGCCGAATGACGATGAAAATGCCCTCATCCCTGATTTGTCTGTGGTGCTGAAACTGGAAGGGCGCAAAGTCATTCGCCAGCATGCTCCTTATATGCCCGAAATTGCGATTGAAGTCCAGTCGCCTAATCAATCCGAAGCGGCATTGATTGCGAAGGCGCATGCGTATGTCAAGCACGGCGCGAAGGTCGTGTGGCTGGTCTTGATTGATAAGCAGGCTGTTTTGGTGCTGACGGCGACAGGACAGCAGTTGATCCCCCTCGACGGCATGCTCAGTGGTGGCGACGTACTGCCCGGTTTTAGCATCCCTGTCGCCAGTCTCTTCCCGGTGGAGTAAGCAGTCACTACCGGGCGTTCGCACGAGCGGACACGAAGAATCTCGCTTATCCCCATGTGAGTAATTCGTTTTCCCCCCAACGTTTACGCACGCCTGACGCCATTTCCGCATATAATGCGCGTATAACAGCAATGAAACGTTGACGCGGCGTAAATTGGCGTTTCGTCAGTTTCGCCAGTATAGTTGGAACTAAATTTTTCGCGCAGATTCCCGATAGGGATGGGCAAGGCGAGGCATGAGCAAAGGTCGCATTCTGGTCGTCGAAGACGACTTCGACATCTCCAATATGCTGCGGATTTACTTCACTGGGCAGGGCTATGAAGTGCAGGTTGCCCCGAAAGGTGGCGAAGCACTCTCGCTCACTCGCAAGCAGCTCCCCAATTTGATCGTGTTGGATATCATGCTGCCCGATATGAGCGGCTACGACGTGTGCCGTGAACTGCGGACCACCACGCGCACCAGCCACATCCCGATCATCTTCCTCACGCAAAAAGACGAACGCAGCGACAAGATTCAGGGTCTCGAACTCGGCGCGGATGATTACATCGTCAAGCCGTTTGACATCGAAGAGCTTAAGCTGCGCGTGCAGAACGCCATCGCGGCGGCGAACCGCCAGACACAAATCGACTCGAAGTCGAACCTGCCGACCGGGCGCCTGATCGAAGATCACCTGCGTTCGCTGATGCACAACGGCAAGGCGTGGACGTACGTTGACCTCAAGATCAACCAGTTCGACTCGTTCACCGATGTGTACGGTTTCGTGGCGGGTGATGAAGTGATCCGCTTCATGGCCGTGCTGCTCGGCGAAGTGATCGACGAGGCGGGCACGCCCGACGACTACGCCGGACACCCGGGGCGTGACAATTTCGTGATCATCACGCATGCCGCCGACCCCGACAAGCTGAAAGATCGCCTGATCGAAGTGTTCAACGACAAGGTGAAGCAGCACTATTCGTTCATCGACCGTGAACGCGGCTACATCCTCGTGCCGGACGCCGTCTACGGCGAAAAGCAGGTGGCGCTGATGTCGCTCTCCGCCGGGTCGGTGTCGACGAAAACCCATCAGTTTTCTGACATTCGCGAAATCACGGAAATGGCAGCCGAAAATCGGCGTCGTGGCTTGACCGGACAAGATAACAGTGCCGCCAACCTCCTAACCTCGTGGTAATCACGCTCGATATAGATTTTCCTCTGGGGTGAACCTATGGGGCTGCCGATAATTCTGTTTGCAGGCGCGGTCGTCATTCTGCTCTGGCTCTACCTGTGGTCACTGCAGCGCCAGAAGATGGGGAACATTCCAGAGGTCGAAGAAGTCCTCGTTAAAGTCCCCACCGTCTCCGGCGATGCGGTGATTGTCGCGCGGGAACATGGCAAAATCGTCCACGCGAATGAGATTTTGCGCCATTGGCTGAATCTCGAAGCTGACATCCCCAATCTCGAATATGTGGCCAGTGTCGCGCAGCCGAGCGACACGTTTTTTGAATTGTTCACGCGGGAAATGCAGGCCTCCTTCCAGTTGAATCGCCGCTGGGTGCAGGCCACGTCGCATTTCATCCCGGCGGGCAGCGAGACGCGCATCGTCGTGATTTTCCGCGAAATCGGTGGGGCGACGGCTAGCACAGCGGCGGATAACGTCAACCTAGCCATTGCCATCAACCTCGTCGACGAAATCGGCACGACCATCAACGCCAGTCTCGGCGTGGAACAGGTGCTGCTCACGCTGCTGACGATTGTGCGCAAGCACATCAACGCCGACGCGGGTGAAATCTCGCTGTTTGACGAAAACACGAGCACACTCACGCCGCGCGGGTGGGCAGGTGATTTCGCCTATGTGCTGGCGCTGGCCGAACAGGGCGGCGTCTACCACTTCGACGAAGGTATCACCGGGTGGATCGCGCGCTACCAGCGCCCGGTGCTCGTGTCCGACGTGAACGATCCGGCGGCGGTGAAGCCCAAACTCGCCAACGGCATGTATCAGAGCTTCGTCGGGCTGCCCCTGCTCATGGGCGACCGTCTCCTCGGCACATTCGAACTCGCGCATAAAGAGCCCGGCCACTTCACGCAGGGGCACTTCGCCCTCCTGCAGGCCGTCTCCAGCCAGTTGGCGACCGCCATCTACAATGCAGAACTCTACACCCAGCAGACCCAGCGCATCGAAGACCTCGCCAGCTTGCAGGGCTTGAGCTACGTCAGCGGCGACCCGGAAGATACCTACGCCGCGCTGACCGAACGCATCGCGCGCCTGCTCAACGCGCAGATCTGCGGTTTCCTGCTCTACAACGAATTGCGGCATGCGCTCGTCGCGGAACCGCCGTTCTTTGGCCTGCCGGTGCAGTTGGTACGCAGCTATGCGATTCCCATGCCGGAAGGCTCGCAGCAGTACAAGACGTGGCAGTCCGCGCCGTACTGGTCATCGAACGACCTCAGCGACGACGAGACGTTGGCGGAAGCCTTCAACCAGACGATGCTGCGCAACGCGGCGGGCGTCACCAACACCGTGCTCATGCCGCTGGAAGTCGGTGCGCGCCGCATTGGCATGCTGCAGGTCGCGAACAAGCGGTCACAGGGTGGGTTTGGTCTGCGCGATATCCAGCAGTTGAACCTGCTGACCGCGCAAGCCGCCGTCATCGTCGAAGAAATTCGCCTCGCGCAGCAGGAACTCGATCAGGAAGCCGAAATGGCGGGCTTGCAGGAGATCGCGCAGGCCTTCGGCGAAATCAGTCACGAAAGCGAATTCTTCACCGCCATCAACGACCGCATTTCGCGCATGTTCAACGTGGAATACTGCGGCGTGCTGCTCTATCAAGAGCATAACGATGCGCTGGTCGCGCAGACGCCGTTCCTCGGCCTACCCGATGAGGTGGCCACACAGTATGTGATTCACCTGCCGGAAGGCAGTCCGATTGCTCACGTATGGACCGATGAGGATTACTGGTTCACCAACAACGCCGCGACCGACAAGATCATGCTGAGCGCGGGCTTGGCCGACTTCGTCGCCACGCACGATATCCGCCAGTCAATATTGGCGACGCTCTCCGCGGGTGGTCGGCGCATCGGGGCGGTACAGTTGGCGAATCGCCGTGACCGCGTCGACTTCGGTGACAAAGACGCGCGCCTACTGCTGATTTTCGCCGCGCAGATCGCCGGGATGATCGAAAACACGCGCTTGTTCCAGGAAGCGCAGCGCCGCGCGGAAGAATCCGAACGCCTGCGCCGCATCGCCGAACTGGCGGGCGCGATCATGACGCCGGATGACGACTTTTCGACCATGCTCGCGGAAGTCGCCGCGCTGACAGACAGCCCCTCGGTGTTCGTGAGCATTTTCGACGCCGAAAAAGGCCGTCTGGCGACTTACCAGCGCAACACGCACAATGTGCCGCTGGACGAGACCGTCGTCTATGACACTTATGCCAAAGGCATGGAATACAGCGTCGCGCTGTCCCGCCGCCCGTTCATCAGCAACGACATTCAGAATGATCCGCGCGCGCTCGATAACTACAAAGACGCAGCGCTCAAGTATGGCATGCTGACCGTGTGCCTCGTGCCGCTGGTCGTCGGCGATCAGTCGCTCGGCGAAATGGGCATTGTCAACCGCTTCGAACCCGCCTATGGCGAGGCCGATCTCGCGCTGCTGCAAGGCGTCACCGTCCAAATCGCCGCCGCGCTCGACCGTGTGCGCCTGTACGAGGCGACGGGGCACAACCTCAGCCGCCGCCTGCAGGAACTCGACGCGATTTCACGCGTGAGCAACGAACTTGCGCTCACGCTCGACTTTGACCGCGTGCTCGACGTGATCCGCGTGGAAGCTATCCGCGCGACTGAAGCGCAGGCCAGTACCGTCGCTCTGCTTCAGCCGCCCTCGGACTGGATCAAGGTGGATGAGCCGCGCCTCGAACGGCGTCTCGGCGAACGCGTCGCCACGGGTTTGACCGATCTCGAAGTGGCGGCCATCAAAGCGGGGACGGACGCCGTCATCGTCGACGACTATAGCCGGTCGAGCTATGCGCCCGCACCGGATCATGCCCGGTCGGCCATTGCCGCCGCCTTCACCTACGAAGAGCGCGTGGTCGGCGTCATTCACCTGTATCACGATGACCCGGCGCAGTTCGATAACCGCGCCGCCACCTTCCTGATGACGCTCGCCGCCAAGGCCTCGCTCAGCTACGGCAACAATCTGCGCTACCTCGAAAACAAGGATCGCAGCGACCGTTTGCGCCGCCGTGTCGATCAGCTCAACCAGATCTTCGAACTGGGGCAAATGCTCCAGAGCACGGTCGATCCGGTCATGATGCTGGAAGCCATCGCTTACAGCGTGCAGCAAAGCTGCGGTTTCGACGTGGTCATGATGACCATGCTCGAAGGCCCGACGATCCATCGCGTCGCGCAGGCTGGTCTGCCCATCGACGCGTTCGAGGCCAGCAAGAAGAACACCATCACCCGCGACCAGCTGGATCAGCTGTTCGCCTTCACCGAGTACAACATCAGCGAGTCGTACTTCCTGCCGTTCGAGAAGGTCACGCAGTGGTATGTCGACGGCTTGGAGACGTTCAACGCGAACTTCGCCGTCATCCGCACCATGCACCCCCGCAACAAAGCCGACTGGCACGACGGCGATATGCTGCTCGTCCCGATTCAGGGTGCGGGCGGCGATTTGCTCGGCGTGATGAGTCTGGATCGTCCGTTTGACGGTAAACGCCCCGACCGCGCGCTGATCGAAATTCTCGAAATCTTCGCGCATCAAGCCGCGTCGATGCTGGAAAACACGCGCCTCTACCTGACCTCGACGCGCAGCGCCGAACAGGAAGCGCGGCTCAACGAAGTCATGGAAGCGATCACCACGACGCTTGATATCCCCGAAATCGTGGAGTCGGTGGCGCGTGGCTTGCAGCGCATTCTGCCCTTCGCGCGTCTATCGATGGCGCTGCTGGACAGCGAACAGCAAAACTTTGACCTCGTACAGGTCGTCGTGCAGCCGGATGACACGCTCACTGTGGCGCGCGACCGCCGTTCGTCGCTGGCGCGTACCGCCCTCGGGCGCACCTTCGACACGGCGCAGGAATACCTGTATCGCGCGGGCGATGCCGAAGTCAATGAACTGGAAGACCTGCGCGGCTGGGCGGCGCAGGGGCAGCATATCGGCCTCGTCATGCCGCTCGCCAGCGGTGGGACGACGCTCGGCGCGCTGCACATTGGCTGCAACGATCCCGAACACATCACCGCGTTTGACGAGCAGCGAGCGCTCCTCAAGCGTATCGCCAACCTGACGGCGATTGCCGTCGAAAACGCGCGCCTGTTCAGTCAAGCGGTTAACCTGCGCTTCTTCAACGAGTCCGTCGTCGAATCGATTCAGCAGGGCATCATCGTGCTGGATCGCTCGGGGCGCGTGCTCACGGTCAACGAATTTATGCGTACGCGCTTCAACTGGGGTGAAGCGGGCGCGCGTGAAGACCTGTTCACGTATCGCCCGTCGCTGCGCTTCCTCGCGGATACGCTGCGCGTGGTCACCGAGAAGGGCGTGCCGCAGGCGCTCATCAACCAGACGATTCGCGAAGAGGGCAAGAATCTCGTCCTCAACCTGTACCTCTACCCGCTGCGGTCCGCCGATACCGTGCGCGGCGCAGTGCTCCTCATCGACGATGTGACCGACCGCGCCCGCCTCGAACAGGATATCGCCGCGCGGGCGGCGCAGTTGGCAGCCCTGACTGAAATCTCCAGTCGCATCACCGCCGCGCTCCGCCGTGACGAAGTGATCGCGCTGGCCTTCGACGAAATGCAGAACGTGATCGGCTACGACATCATGTCGCTGTGGTGGATCGAAGACGAAGACGTGGTGCTGGAAGCGGCGCGCGGCTACGAACCGCAGGCCGACGGCACGCGCGTGCAGATCGCCTCGCATGACCGCCTGCGCCGCGTCGCCGATACACAGCGCGCCGTCACCATCAGTCACCTGCAAGGCTGGGACACGCTCCCCGGTGAAGGTGGTCACCAGAGCTGGCTCGGCGTGCCGCTGCTCCGGCAGGGGCAGGCGGTCGGCATGATCACGCTGGCGGTGGCGCAGCCCGCCTTCTACGACGCGCAGGCCGAACAAGCCGCGCTCGTGTTTGCCAATCAACTGGCGGTGGCGCTCGTCAACGCCGATCTGTTCGAAGAAGCGACCATGCGCACGCAGCGCCTCAGCCTGCTCAACCGCGTGTCGGTCGCGCTGGCGCAGTCGCTGGATAACGAGAACATCCTCGAAGTCGCCCTGCGCGAAATCTCCGAGACGCTTGGCATCGACCGCGCCAAAGCCTACCTGTTTGAGCGTGAGACCAATGTCGCCCGCTTGGTGGTGGAACGTCCGCGCGGTGATCTGCCGCCGTACGAAGTGCTCGACCTCAAGCAGAGCGTGCTCTTCTCGACCATGAGCCGCCATCCGGAACCGATCCTGATCGAAGACCTCAACACCTATGCGGATCGTTTGCTCGTCGAAGAACTGCGCCCGCGCGGGATCGTCGGCTACGCGGCCATCCCCATGACGGTCGGCGGGCAGACGAGCGGCGTCTTCGAAATGGAAATCTACGACACGCCGCACAAGTTCGACCTCGAAAAGCTCGATCTGGCGCTGATCATCGCTAACCAGGCGGCGATTGCCGTGCTCAACGCCAATTTGCTCGAACAAACGCTCACCCGCACGCGCGAACTCGAAACGCTGCTCGAAGCGGCGCAGGCCACCTCGTACACGCTCGATCTCGACGAAGTGTTCGGCAGCGTCGTCCGCCTGATTTTGCAGGCGCTGGACATGGACGACTGCGCGATCATGATGTACGACAACGTCGAAGACATGCTCAAGGTCGAGTACGACCTCAACCGGCAGGGCGACGAGAGCCGCATTACGCCCACGGGCACGGCCTACGATCTCAAAGAGTACCCGGCGAAGATGCGCGCCGTCCATGATGGGCAAATCCTCGTCATTCGTCGCAGCGACCCCAACGCCGACCCGCGCGAACTGGAAGAGATGGAACGCGCAGGCGATACGGCGCGCATGCTCGTCCCGTTGATTGTGCGCGATCAGGCGATTGGTTTGCTGCAAATCGAACTGCAATCGGAATTCCGCTCGTTCACGCACCGTGAAACGCGCATGGCGCAGGCGCTGGCGGCCCAGGCGGCCATCAGCATCGAAAACGCGCGTCTCTCGACCGAAACCGCCGCGCAGGTGGAGCAGTCGCTGGTCATCAACGACCTGTCCCGCGCCATCTCGTCGACGATGGACGTGAACGACATGATCCGCATTGTGCGCGAACAGGTGCCGCAGCTCACCGACGCCGAAGAAATGTATCTGGCGCTCTACAACGCGGAAACGCAGGACATCATCTTCCCGATGGCGGTGCGCGCGGGCAAAGACTACACCATTCCGTCGCGCAAGCTGGGCAGCGATGAAGTCTCCTTCGTCATCAAGTACCGCCGCCCGCTGCCGCTCGGCGGTGACAGCCCGAACCCGACGGAAGTACGCCGCAACCTCGGCATCACCAACGGCGAAGACGACGCGCTGCGCTACCTCGGCGTGCCGCTGATCGCCGGCGATCAGGTCGTCGGCGCGCTGGCCGTGCGCGATACCCAGCAGAAACGTCCGTTCGGCCTGAACGATCAGCGCATTCTGACGACGATTGGCGCGCAGCTCGGCGCGACCATTCAGAACGCCCGCCTGTTCCAGCGCGTGCAGAACTTCGCCGCTGAACTCAATCAGCGCGTTGAAGAGCGCACCATCGAACTGGAGCAGGAGCGCGACCGCATCGACTCGCTGTACCAGATCGCGGCGGAACTCGGGCGGACGCTCGACACCAACCGCGTGCTTGATCGCGCGCTCGACATGGTCGCTAAAGCCATCAACGCGGAAGACGCGGTCGTCCTGCTCATCGACCCGCTGACGGATCGGTTGTACAGCCATGTGTCGCTGGCGCACAAACCGCGCCGCGGTGGTACCGGTCGCCTTGGCGATGTTGAACGGCGCTACCACCCCGCCGAAATGCTCGGCAACTGGGTGATGAACAATTCGAGCGCGGCCAACGTGCCTGACCTGCACGCGACCGATTACTGGAAGCGCGAAAACCCGGACGCGGAACAATGGCGCAGCGGCGTGGCCGTCGTGCTGGAGACCAACGAAGACGTGCAGGGCGTGATGGTCTTCCTCAGCCAGCAGCCGAATCACTTCACCGAGCCGCAGATGAAACTGGCGGTCGCGGCGGCGAGTCAGGTGGCGGCGGCCGTCAACAATGCCGACCTCTATAACCTGATCCGCGATCAGAATGACCGCATGGCGACCCTGCTCCGCTCCGAACAGGAAGAAGCCGAGAAGAACAGCGCCATCCTCGAAGGTATCGCGGACGGCGTCATGCTGGCGGACTCGAGCGGGACGGTCATCCTGTTCAACAGCGCCGCCGAAGCGATCCTCGGCCTGCGCCGGGACTACGTTCTCGGTCAGCCGCTCTCCCGCCTGACGGGGACGGAAGGCTCGGCGACGTGGACGAGCGCGCTCAATAACTGGTCGCTGCGCCAGCGGCGTCCCGACGAAGAACTGATCCTCGACCGCGTGGATGTCGGTCGGCGCATCGTCAACGTGCATGCCTCCCCGGTGTATACGGGTGATCAGGTGCTGGGCACGGTGGCCGTGTTCCGCGATGTCACCAAAGAGACCGAAGTCGACCGCATGAAGAGCGAGTTCCTCTCCACCGCGGCACACGAACTGCGCACGCCGATGACCAGCATCATGGGTTATGTCGATCTCATGCTCAAGGGCGCGGGCGGCGATGTCAACGAGCAGCAGCGGCAGTTCCTGTCAACCATTCGCAGCAACGCGACGCGCCTCTCCAACCTCGTGAACGACCTGCTGAACATTTCCAAGCTGGACAGCGGGCGCGATCAGCTCACGCTGACCGATGTCAACCTGCAGGATGTGATCGTGCTGGTGGCGTCGAGCGTGCGCGGGCGGGCGCAGTATCAGAACAAGGCGATGGACGTCGAAGTGAAGATCGCGCCGGACCTGCCCACCATTCGCGCGGATCGGGATAAGCTCACGCAGGTGGTCAGCAACCTCGCCGACAATGCTTTCAATTACACGTATGCTGGTGGTAAGATAAACATTGAGGCTCAGCTTCAACCCGACGGCAAAAATGTTCTGATCACGGTGCGTGACAGCGGGATTGGCATTCCGGAACAGTTCCGCGAACGCATCTGGAATCGCTTCGAACGCTACGAAGAACACGCCCTCGTGATGGATGTAGCGGGTACGGGGTTGGGGCTCTCGATTGTCAAAACGCTGGTCGATATGCATCAGGGCGAAGTGTGGTTCGAGTCCGAAATCAACCAGGGGACGACGTTCTACATTTCACTGCCCATCGCCGGCCCGCAAACCATGTTGAGCCGCATCACTGCCGAAGAACCATCGGTCGAGGGACAATAGAACAATGGCGCGCATTTTGGTTGCAGAAGATGAACGGGACATCCGCGAGCTGATCAACTTCACGTTGATGTTCGCCGGGTTTGAGGTGACGCTGGCCGCGAATGGCGCGGAAGCCGTCGAACGGGCGCAGGACGCGCTCACCAACGGCACGAAGCCCGATATCATCATGATGGATGTGCGAATGCCGAAAATGACGGGATACGAAGCCTGCCGCCACATCAAAGCGATGGGCGATTACAAGGATACCCCCGTGATTTTCTTGTCGGCGAAGGGGCAGGACGAGGAAATTCAAACCGGTCTGGATGCGGGCGCGACGGCCTACATCCTCAAGCCGTTCAACCCCGACGATTTGACCCGCCGTGTGGAAGAGATCCTCAAAGGTTGATGCCGTAATTCAGCATCGTTGTCGGAGCGAGACGTGAGTGCCATCACAGCAGGCGGTGATTTAGTTCATTACGAGGTACTGGGTCGCGGGCGTCCGGTCATTTTAGTGCATGGCTGGCTCGGATCGTGGCGGTATTGGATTCCCACGCTCCAGCATTTGCAGTCGAATTACCGTCTCTACGCGCTCGACCTGTACGGTTTCGGCGATTCCGCCAAGAACCCGGCCAAGTACAACATTGAGCATCAGATCGCGCTGCTCGAAGATTTCATGGTGCAGTTGGCGATCACCAAGGCCGCGTTTGTGGGGCACGGGCTCGGCGCGATCATCGCCGCCGAATTCGCCCGTCGCTACCCGGATCGCGTGCCGCGCCTGATCGTGGTCGACGCGCCGCTGTTCGACACCGGCGATCTCGACCGCCGCGCGCCGCTGGTGCGCAAAGTCGCCGCGCGCCCGACCCTGCCGCAGCCGGAAGTCAACCCGAGCGCACCAACCATCATGAGCGCCAGCGCCGCCATGCGCGCCGCGCTCGTCGAAGCCGCGCGCGCCAAGCTGAATGGGCAGCTCCCCGCCGAACTCGAAGAGATTGCCGGCCTCCCCGCTGACGACCGTGAGGTTTACGAGGCGCATAACCCGCTGCTGCCGCTCATGGACGGCACAACGCTTGAACTGCTGCTCGGTCGTTGCTTCCGCCGCGCCGAACCGAACTACGACAAGCTGCTGGTGGATGTGAGCAAGATCGATGCGCGCGTGCTGCGGCGCTCGGTCGAACATTTCGACTCCGGGCGCATGCTCGACACGCTGCGTCTGCTCAATGTCCCGGTCGTCGCCATCCACGGCCTCGAAGACCCAATCATGCCGCCGCCGCGCGACGAAGTCCTCAACTATCTGACGCACGAAAAGGAACAGACGCTCGTCCCGGTGCTGCTGCCGAATGTTCGCCACTTCCCCATGCTTGAAGATGAGCGTTTTCCCCGTATGATTAATGACTACCTCGAAGCCGCCGACATCAGTCGTGTTGAACAGAAGGAACGCTGGAAGCGGCGTCACCGCTAGACGGAGTAGGTTTTGAATAGAGCGATTATTTTTGCAAATGGCGACATCAACGACGGCGAGATGGTGCGCCGCGTTTTGATGTTTAGCGGCGAGTCGCTGTTGATCGCCGCCGATGGTGGGGCGCGGGTCGCCGCGCACTATGGTCAGCGCCTGGACGCCGTCATCGGCGACATGGACTCCGCTGACCCGGCGCACCTCGCCGAACTGGAAGCGAATGGCACGCAGGTGCTGCGCCATCCCGCCGAAAAAGACGAGACCGATTTGGAATTGGCGCTGCTGTGGGCCGTCGAACGCGGCGCAACGTGGATTCGCATTGTTGGCGCGGTCGGTGATCGCCTCGACCAGACGCTGAGCAACATCTATCTGCTGGCGCTGTCCGCGCTGCAGGGCTGCGACGTGCGGATTGTCGCCGGGAAAGAGGAGACACAGCTCGCCAAACCGGGCTGGACGTTCCTCGAAGGGCAGCAGGGCGACACCGTGTCGCTGCTGCCGCTCAATGGGACGGTCTTCGGCGTCAAGACAGAAGGGCTGTACTATCCGCTGCGCAGCGAAGATTTGTACTTTGGCCCGGCGCGCGGCGTGAGCAACGTCATGACGCACGATAAGGCCGTCGTGTACGTGCGCAGCGGCATACTGCTCATCGTGCACACGCTCGGTCGGGCGTAAAGCGAGCCGCCAAGCGGTCAGGCTGTAGGGACGAGGCATGCCTCGTCCTTTTTGTTGATCGATGGAGGGTTTCGTCCCTACCAAAACCATTGTGAGGGAGTATTCCCATGCCCAAAATCCGCATCGAAAAACGCGATCACGCCGGACGCCTCGTGTGGGCGTACGACAGCGACGAAGTTGAGCGCACCGATCACTATGTGCTGATCAGTGCGCATTTTGATCGGGCCGACCGCGACGATGGCTATTTCGTGTGGCAGCAGGGCGACCGCTTCCTCGAATGGCATTACGCGGATCGCTGGTACAACGTGTTCAAGATTTTCGACCGGGACACGGGCGCGGTACGGGGCTGGTATTGCAACATCACCCGCCCCGCGGTGATCGGCGCCGGTGTGGTGTCCGCCGATGACCTCGAATTGGATGTGTTTGTTTTCCCCGATGGACGCATGCTGCGCAAAGATGAGGATGAATTCCACGCGCTCGATTTGCCCGCCGCGGATCGCGCGCAGGCGGAAGCGGCTGCCGCGGAGATTGAGCGGTTAGCGGCAGCGAAAATCGCGCCATTTGATTGAGATTCTGCCCTGAGGCTGTAGGGGCGCATGTGTGTACGCCCGGAGCAGTGAGCAGACACATTGGTCTGCTCCTACAAGGTTTGCGAGGGACATTGAACCCCCCCCCCCCCCCCCCCCCCCCCCCCCCCCCCCCCCCCCCCCCCCCCCTTCCCCAAAACCCCCCCCTTCCCGGGCCCCGGGGGGCCCCGCAAAAACCCCCCCCCCCCCCCCCCCCCCCCCAACCGACCAACACGCCCAACTTCGTAGGGACGCAATCATTGCGTCCGCTGACAAAGAGGCTACAAGGCTTTTAAACCCTCATGCCTCGTCCTACAGATAACATCCTTTTGGACACCCTTTATCGCGTCCCGTCTCAAAATGAACGATGCCGCCCCGTCTATACGGGAGATATTCGCTTTACTTCCCGGATTCCTCGTGGTCGTCTGGTTTGACCAGCATGACGGGCACATCCACACAGCGCATGACCTCGTGCGCGACGCTGCCGAACATGAGGCGCACGATGCCGCTGCGCCCGTGTGTGCTCATCACCACCAGATCGACCTCTTCCGCGCGGACAAAATCGCAGATCAGGTGCGCGATATCCATACCCTCGGTCATGTGCGTGCGGACCTTCAAATCTTCGTGCCGCAGCTCTGACCGCACGCCGATCAGGTACTGCTTCATCTGCTCGCGCGCCGCCTGAATCTGCGCGTCCTGCCCGGCCAGCGCAATCTGATCCGCGAACTCGTGCGCCGGTGGCCGGAAGATGTGCAGCAGAATCAGTTCGGCGTTGTGCGCCCGCGCAATATCGACGGCATGTGGCACGGCGCGCTGCGCCCACCCGGAGCCATCGAGCGGGACGAGTATTTTTTGGTAACGGGAGCGGTAGGTCATTGACCATCCTCGAATAAATAACTGTTTACATAAATTTTAACGCCGTCTCGGGCGCACAACAATTGACACGCCACCTCGTGTATTGACATTCGTCGCGCGAATCTACTATAATCCGCCTATAAACCTCATAAAATCTACTAAAAACATGGAAAATCAACCCAATCTGTCCACTGGACGTAATCTGAAAATCGGCCTCTTCCATCTTGGCTCGGGCATGGCCGACGTGATCGCGACCGGTATCTGGAATCGCATTATGATCAGCGATCTCGGCTTCAGTGCCACGCCGATCGGTTTGCTGGTGGCGCTGCGCTATTTCCTTGCGCCGCTGGGCGTGTGGGCGGGGCGCATGTCCGACCGCCGCGCCATTGGCGGGTACCGCCGCCTATTCTGGATCTGGTCGGGGCGCGCGATGATGGCGGTCAGCATCCTTGTGCTCGGCTTTACGACGGCGACCATCGCGCGCGGGGTGCAGGTCGAACCACTGCATTGGCTGGCGATCACGTTCGCTATGCTGCTGTTCAGCCTCGGCTCGGCGTTCAGCGGCAGCACCTTCCTCGCGCTGATCTACGACCGGACGCATGAGAAGCAGCGCGGGCGGGCGGTCGGCATTGTGTGGACGTTTTTGCTGCTCGGCTTCACGCTGGGCGGCATTTTGTTCGGCGTGCTGCTGCCGGAACATCCCGCAGGAGAGACTGGCTTGTCGTTCACGCCGGAAACGCTGCAAAACCTGTTCGTGATCGCCGCGCTGGTGCTGGGCGGGCTGTGGCTGGGGTCGCTGTGGGGTGAAGAACGCCGCAGCAGCGGATCCGTCGCCGCGGAAGCGGGCAGCGAACACAGCACGTCGCTGCGTGCCGACCTCAAAGCCGCGTGGAGTCACCGTCAGCTGCGCTACTTCTTCTGGTATCTCGGCCTGTCGATGCTGTTCGCCTTCTCGCAAGACCTCATCCTTGAACCGTTTGCGGGCGACGTCTTCGCGATGGAGGCGCGCCACACTACGCGCTTCGCCGCCTACTGGGGCAGCATGTCGATTTTGGGCACCATCGTCTTCCTCGTCTTGTCACGCCGCATCAAGTGGCTGACCAACACCAATATGAACTACATTGGCGTCAGCCTACTGGTGGTGACGTTTGCCGTCTTTGCGCTTTCGTCATTCGCGGAGATCCGCCCGCTGGTCACGCCGGGGCTGATTCTGCTCGGTCTGGGCTTGGGTTTCTGGAACGTAGGCACGCTCGGCTTGATGATGGAGATGAGCCCCTCCGGGCGCGCGGGGACGTTCCTCGGTTTCTGGACGCTGGTCGTCACGCTGGCGCGTGGGATCGGCGTGGCGGGCGGCGGCATCTTCCGCGATATCTTCCTCAGCCTGAGCGGATCGCCGAACGTCGCCTATGGGCTGGTGTTTGCGCTTGGCGCGGTCGGTCTCGGCGTGACGATCTTTTTGCTCACGCGTGTGCAGGTCCGGCAGTTCAAGGCGAATTACACGGCGCAGCCTGTGGAAGCCGAGAAAGTCTTCGCCGGGGCGATGGATTAGTTCACCTGCTGATGTGCTTCCTGCCCTCACACCACTGAATAGGGCAGGAAGCCTGCTTGAGTGGCGACAAGCGGGTCGGCGGATACGCCGATGGGCTTCCCGACCAAACCTGTTTCCCCTCAGATGCAACCCCATATGAGACAGCTTGCTGCGCCCCGTGTTGGCCACCGAATTGCGCTCTGACCATCTGTTCCTCAGTCTGAAATAGTTAAGATAAAATTGATAGAAACTCAATCTTGATTGAGGAAGTTATGCTATAGTAGTTATATCGTGATGCTATGCACGGGAAGATCATGCTCTACGAATGCCATTGGTACGTTGATCAACGAATTCTCTACCAGAAAATCAGTGGTCCGGTTGTTGCTCAGGATCTCGTGACAATCCAAACGGATGGCGACCCAAAGGTCGAAAGCGGGATCCGCTACGTTCACGTGATTGTGGATACTTTGGAAGTGACGAGCTTCCCGATCAACCTAGGCGACCTCAACAAAGTGATGCGGCGCACCTCCTCCGACAAACGCGGCTGGACGGTAATCATCGCCACGAATCGCATGCTGCAGTTCCTCGCGTCCACGTTGATCCAGCTCGCCGGGATGCGCGTGCGCGTGGTCTCGACACTGGATGAGGGTGTCACGTTCATCGCGCAGCAGGACAATACAATCCAACTGCCGGTCTGAGACGAGGTATAGCTTTTCTGGTGCTTCTGGCGAATAATGAGGGTCAGCATTTTTTCCTCTCGACAGAGAAGCACATGGCAAAAGCTCTCTCCAACACCCAAATTGTGCGGGCGGCGGTCGTGGTTGTCGGCGGGTTTCTCGCCAGCGGCGTGCTCGGTCTCGTACGCACGGCGGCGTTCTCCGCGACCTTCGGCGCGAGTGAAGCCCTCGACGCCTTCTACGCCGCGCAGAACATCCCGGAAATCCTGTTCGTGCTCGTGGCGGGCGGCGCGCTTGGCTCGTCGTTCATCCCGGTCTTTGCGCGCTACCTGACGGCGGGCGATCAAGCAGGCGCCTGGCGCTTGGCCAGCGCGGTGATGTCGTGCGTGGCGGTGCTGGCGGCGGCGCTCGCGTTGATCATTGGCGTGTTCGCGCCGACCCTCATCCCCGTGCTCGTCCCCGATGCCCCGCCGACCATGCAGGCGCTCACCATTGATCTGACGCGCGTCATGTTGGTCACGGTCGTGATCTTCAGTATCAGCGGTCTGCTGATGGGCATCCTCAACGCCCAGCAGATCTTCACGCTGCCCGCGCTGGCGCTCGCCGCCAACAACATCGGGCAGATCGTCGGCGCGTTGATTATCGTGCCGCTGCTCCCCGACAACTCCAAAATCTATGGTCTTGCGTTCGGCGCGGTGCTCGGCGCGGTGCTGCATCTGGTGGTGCAGATCCCCGGTTTGCGGCGCATCGACGCGCGCTTGGCGTTCCTGCCTAATCCGCGCGTGCCCGGTGTGATCGAAGTCATCACGCTGATGGGACCGCGTGTGCTCGGCCTCGCCGTCGTGCAAATCAACTTCCTCGTCAATCTCTCGCTGGCCTCCGGCATGGTCGCCGGGAGCTACAGCGCGCTCAAAACCGCGTGGACGCTGATGTTCTTCGTGCTCGGCGTGATCGCGCAGAGCGTGGGCACGGCGGTCTTCCCGTCGCTCTCCGCGCTGGCGGCCAAAAACGATCTCGATGGTTTCAAAGATCGGCTGGCGGGGGCGCTGCGAGGCGTGCTGTTCCTCGCCTTCCCCGCCACAGTGGGGTTAATCCTGCTCGGGCACGTGGGCATCAGTCTGCTGCTGCAGTACGGCGCGTGGACGCCCGAAAGCACGGCGGCGACGGCGTGGGCGCTCGGCTTCTTCGCGCTCGGCATCGCCGGTCACAGCCTGCTTGAAGTGCTCTCGCGCGCCTTTTACGCGTTGGCGGATACGCGCACGCCCGTGCTCGTGGGCATCGCGTCGATGGCCGCTAACATCGCGCTGAGTCTCGTGCTGGTGCATGTCGTCGGCGACCCGAACACCCTCAGCCGTGGATCGTTCGCCGGGCTGGCGCTCGCCAATTCACTGGCGACGCTGCTTGAAGGGGCGTTCCTATGGTGGATCTTGCGGCGGCGCATCGGCAGTTTGAAGGATCGCTATGTGCTCAATGGGGCGGCGCGCGCGCTGGCGGCGGCGCTCGGCATGGGCGCGGTGGTCGCGCTGATCGTGAACGTGCTGACCAACGTCGGCGGTCTGCTCACAGCGGTGCTCGGCGCGGGTGTGGGCGTGGGCGTGTTCTTCGCGCTGGCCTTCGTCTTCGGCGTCGAAGAAGCGCGCACCATTCCGAACATGGTACTGGCGCGTTTCCGTCGTTAACGGATTTCCGCGTCTTAAGTCGCGGATCATCTCCGCTTTACGAGATTCATGCTTTAATTAGGCTGTATTCGCGAGTCTTCTAGGGGGAGCCCATGCCGCACTTTCGGTTTGTACGGTTCACCCGGTGGCTGCTTTTCCTCACCTGCCTCTACGCTGTCGGCGCGGTCACCGCGCAAGCCGCCGTTGTGCCGATTCACGCTATTCAGGTGGGCGCTGCCAGCCCACTCGTCAACCAGACGGTGCTCGTGCGCGCGGTCGTCACCGCCGATTATCAGGGCAACCTGCAGCGGGGGGGCTTCTACGTTCAGGAAGTCGCCGCCGATGCCGATGCTGCCACCGGCGAAGGGATCTTCGTCTACTGCGACCCGGACGGGCCGTTCAGTTTCCAGAATAACGCCAACGACATCCGCAATCCGCGTGAGTGTGCGATCGATGTGGCGGTGGGCGATCTGGTCGAGGTGAGTGGCACGGTGCAGGAGATCCGCGAGGAAACCCGCATCAATGCGGTGCACGGCACGATCAGCGTGATCAGCCGCGCTAACCCGCTCCCCGAACCCGTTGTGCTCAATCTCGCGCAGGATCTCATCGGCGCGGGGCTGACGCGGGCGGCGTTCTACGAACCCTATGAGGGTATGCTCGTCACCATTGCCGACCCGCTGAGCGTCGCTGAATACTTCCAACTGGCGCGTTTTGGCGAAGTCGTGCTCTATCAGGGTGGTCGACCGTTTCAATACACGCATGTCGATGATACGCCGACGGACGCCGAATTCGCTGCCTTCAACGCGGATCTCGAACGCCGCCGTCTCGTGCTGGATGACGACAGCAGCGTCGAAAATGTGCCGCTGGTGCGCTCTCCACAGACCCTCTTCTATCCTATGCCGGGCGGACTCTCCACGGGCGCGCCGGGAACGGATTTCTTTCGCGGTGGCGACACCATCACCGGGCTGACGGGCATCCTCAGCTTCGGCTTCGGCAACTGGCGCATGCTGCCCGTCGCCACACTGCCGCCTGTTTTCACGGTCGTCAATCCGCGGTCTGCTACCCCGCCGAACGTGGGCGGCACGCTGACCGTCGCGAGCTTCAATGTGCTCAACTACTTCACGACGCTCGGTTCGCGCGGCGCGAGCAGCCCGGCTGAACTGGAACGGCAGGCCGAGAAGATCGTCGCGGCGCTCACGGCGATTGACGCGGCGGTCTATGGCCTGATGGAAATCGAGAACAACGTCACCGCCGTCGCCGATCTTGTGGCGCGCCTCAATGCGGTGGCGGGTACAGACGCCTATGCTTTCATCGATACGGGCGTGATCGGCACGGATGAGATCGCGGTCGCGCTGATCTACCAACCCGCGCGCGTTACCCCGGTCGGTGTGACCGCCGTGCTGGACGCGCCCGCGTTTGTTAATCCGTTCAACGCGGATACCGACCGGAACCGTCCGGCGGTCGCGCAGACCTTCCGTGATAACGCGAGCAGCGCAGCGTTCACGGTCGTGGTCAATCACCTCAAGTCGAAAGGCTCAACCTGCGGCGCGGGCGACGACGACCCGCTGCAGGGCAGCTGCAACGGCACGCGGACTGCCGCGGCGCAGCAGTTGGTCAACTGGCTGGCGAGTGACCCGACGGGCACGGGGGAACAGGCGATCCTGCTCATCGGCGACATGAATGCTTACGCGGGTGAAGACCCGATTGACGCGCTGCGGTCGGGCGCGGGGAGCCTGCAATTTGTCGATCTGCAAGGCGGCCTGAACTCGGAGAATTACAGCTACGTGTTCGACGGGATGCTCGGCTATCTCGATCACGCGCTGGCGAGCACGATCCTCGCGCCGCACGTGGTCGGCGTCGCCGAGTGGCACATCAACGCCGACGAGGTTCCCGTGTTCGATTACAACGATGAGGTGCGCGACCCGGGCGAAAACGAGTACGAGGAAGAGCCGGACGCCAACCCACTCTATGAGAGTTCGCCGTTCCGCGCTTCCGATCACGACCCGGTGATCATCGGGCTGGCGTTCCCGCCCGCCGAAGCGACTCCGGAGATCACTCCCACGTCGACACCTGATGTCACCGCGACGGATGAACCCGATGCCAGCAGCACCATTGATGTGGATGTATCGGGCGCGGAGGGCGATATCACGGTCAGCATTTGCGTGGAAGATGCGGACACGGTGACAATCCGCGTGCAGACAGATGAGGCGCTCATCACGCTCATTTACGGCGCGGATCAGTGCGAGTAAGCAATCACAGCGCACCGATCCGGTAAGTGCACAGACTACCGTGAAAACGGGATATAGGTCGGTTTTAGGATGCCGCGGACGCGATTTAGAGGGTGTCTAAAAAGCGCACAGTTATCTTGATGAGAGAGGTTTTGTAGGGACAAGGCATGAGGGTGTTGAAAAGGTCAGACGCCCCACCCCGTCCCCTCCCGGCGGGGGAGACAACAGCGCCCCCCCCCCCAACCGTCTTCGTAGGGACGCAATTCATTGCGTCCGCTAACGAAAGGAAAGGCTTTAAGGGATGCTTTTTAAACACCCTCATGCCTTGTCCTTTGTATCCTTCTCTAGAAATTAGGACGAGGCATGCCTCGTCCCTACAGGTGATAACCTTATTGGACACCCCTCTTTATTGCGTTCGCGGCTTCTAAAACGACTTCATTTCTTTTCTTCCTGCTGCTCGATGGGCAGGCGGATTTGGAAGCGCGTATCGCCCGGCTTGGAGAGCAAGCGAATCTCCCCACGGTGATGATCGACGATGATGCGATGCGCGATATCCAGTCCCAAGCCCGTCCCTTTGCCGACATCCTTGGTCGTGAAGAACGGCTCGAAGATGCGCGACTGAATGTCCTCGGGGATGCCCGGCCCGTTATCCCCCAGTTCGACCCAGATATCCTTACCGTCTTCCCACGTGCGAATCGTGATTGTGCCGTTGTCGCCCAGCGCGTCGATGGCGTTGTCGATGAGGTTCGTCCACACCTGATTCAGTTCGCTGCCATGCGCGAGAATGTGCGGGATATTGCGGTCGTATTCGCGTTTAACCGTGATCTTGGCCTGACGCAGCTTGTGCGCGAGGATCATGAGCGTATCCTCGATTCCGGCATGCACGTCAATATCCTGCTGCGGCGCTTGATCCATGTACGAGTAGGATTTGACCGCCTTGACGAGGTCGGAGATGCGCCCGGCACTGCGTTCCACTTCATTGAGCAGCGTCCCCGTCGTCAGCGAGGCGTTGAGCCAGCGCACACCATCGGCGAACAGGTCATCGTCGCCGATCAGATCGTAAAGCTGTTCGAGCAGATCCGTGCTGACGCCCGCCGATACGAACAGCGGCGCAATGTCGTAGGCTTCCTCGACAGTGTGACTATCCAGCCAGTCGCTGAGTTCTTCCTCGCGGTCGCTCTGCGTGAGCGCGTCGAGCGGTTCGGGGTCGCGCAGCTTCTCGGCGATGGTGCGCTGCATTCCCAGCAGGTCGTCGAGCTGTTCCTCGTCGAGCGCGCGGCTGATCTTCACGAGCAGCGGCTGCACCTGCCCGAACGAGTCGCGCAGTTGGTCGGTGGCGCGGCGGGCGGCGGCGGCGGGGTTGTTCAGCTCGTGCGCCAGCCCCGCGGAGAGCACGCCGAGCGCCGACATCTTCTCACGCTGGCGGGCGAGGCTCTCCGTCTTCTGGATGCGCCACTGCAGCGCCTGAAACAGCTTGCTCACCACCAGCGGGCAGATCGCGAACATCTCGCGGAACGCCTGCCCATTGAAGCGCAGCACCTTGGTCTCGGTGACCGCGCGCGCGCTGGCGATGTACGGTGTGCCGCTAAGCATGGGGACTTCGCCGCTGAACCCGCCCGCGTGATGCGTATTGAGGATGATTTCCCCGTCGCCCGCCTGTTTGGTGATCTGCACTTCGCCGTCGATCACCACATAGAAGTAAGTCGAGTCGTCGCCTTCGTGGAACAGGTATTCCCCGGCTTGTGCGAAGTAATCTTCGCCATGTTCAACCAGCCAATTCAACTGGTCGCGGCGTAAGTGTTCGAACAGCGGGACTTTTCCGAGTTCTTCGGCGCTCGCCATGCTTACAGACTCCCCAGATACTGATGGATGAACTGTACGGCAATCGATCCTTCACCGACCGCTGAGGCGACGCGCTTCACCGAACGGTGGCGCACATCCCCGGCGACGAAAATGCCCGGCACGCTCGATTCGAGCAGGTACGGTTGGCGTTCCAGCGACCAGCTCTTGGGCAGCTTACCCTCTTTGAATAGATCTGTGCCCGTAAGGATGAAGCCGTGCTGGTCGCGCTCAATTTCGGCTGGCAGCCAGTCGGTGTGGGGCAGTGCGCCGATGAAGATGAACAACCCGGCGGCGTCGTAGTCCTGCTGGGTGTTGGCCACGTTATCGACGACGGTGACGCCTTCCAGATGTTCGCGCCCCTTCACGGCGGTGATTTCGCTGTTGCAGCGGACGATGATATTGTCGGTCGCTTCGATCTGCTCGATCAGGTACGAGGACATGCTCTTGGTCAGCGAGTCACTGCGTACGACCATATACACGGTCTTGGCGTAGCGATGGAAGTACATCGCCGCTTGTCCCGCCGAATTGCCCGCGCCGACGATGAACACATCCTGCCCGGCGACGTTCGGCGCTTCGGTCATGGCTGCGCCGTAGTACACACCCGCGCCCGTCAGGATATCGCAGCCCATCACGTCGAGGCGGCGGTACGAGACACCCGTCGCGATCATCAGCGCGTGGCAGCTCACCTCACTGCCATCCGACAGGGTGAGGATTTTATAGTGTTCTTCCAGCCGCACGCTGATGACTTCCGCCGGGGTAAGAATTTCCACGCCAAAGCGGGTCGCCTGCGCGACTGCACGCCGCGCCAGATCCATGCCGCTCAAGCCGACCGGGAAGCCGAGATAGTTCTCGATGCGCGAGCTCATACCCGCTTGCCCGCCGGGGGCTTCGCGTTCGATGATGAGCGTGCGCAAGCCTTCCGACGCGCCGTAGACCGCCGCCGCCAACCCCGCCGGGCCGCCGCCGACGATCACCAGATCGTAGAAAGGCTGCTCGGCCTGCGTCTTCAAGCCGACCTTCTGCGCGACTTCGACATTCGTCGGCTGCATGAGCGTCGAGCCATCCGGGAAGATCAGCACGGGCAGGCGCGGGTCTTGCATGAAGCTGAGGAGCTGCTTGGCTTCTGGATCGGCTTCGAGATCCATCCAGCGGTAGGGTACGCGGTTGCGCGCCAAAAAGTCCTTGATGCCGTGCGCCTTGGGTGACCACTGGTGACCGACCACGCGCACACCCTCAAAGGCGGGGCGGTACGCCGATTTCCACTGATCGAGCAGATCCTGCACGATCGGGAACAGGTTTTCTTCCGGGGGATCCCACGGCTTCATCAAATAGTGATCCAGCCCGATGACGTTGATCGCCTGAATGGCGGCGCTCGTATCGGCATAGGCGGTGAGCAGCACCTTTTTGGCATCCGGGAAGATCTGGCGGGCTTCGCCTAAGAACTCGACGCCCGTCATTTCCGGCATGCGCTGATCGACGATGAACAGCGCGACCGTGTCATTGCGCAGCCGGAGCTGCCGCAGCGCGTCGAGCGCTTCCGCGCCGGAATTGGCGCGCATCACGCGGTATTCTTTGCCGAACTGGCGGCGAATATCCCGTTCGATGGCGCGCAAAACCTCCTGGTCGTCGTCGAGAGTGAAGATGATCGGTTTAGTTGCCATAAATCCATCCGTTTCGGTTCAATTCTCATCGGTCAAAGCTGCTATGAGAGCTTCAACACTTTTCCGTTGGAGAAGGGGTCAGTCGCGCTCTACGGTATTCCTTTATCCCTGATTTGGTGTATATCCCAAGATATCCCAAGAATTTGGGATAAGTGGGTTATGTGCGATTCTTTTCCTTGGGTAACGATCAACGCCGCAATGATCACAGCATTGGGATATCCCAAGTCAGGCGTCCGCGCCGATCTGCGTAATCCGCAGTTCGGCCTGATCGAGCAGGCGCTGGCAGTATTCCGACAAGCGCTTGCCCCGCTCAAACAGCGTGACCGAGTCTTCGAGCGGCAGGTCACCCGCGTCTAGGCGCGTGACGATGCTTTCTAATTCCGCATACGCGGCTTCGAAGGACAATTTTTCCAGTTGCGACATTTACTCTACCTTTGCGCGGCGTGAGCCGTCTTTCATCTCAATCGTGATCTCGGTATTCGCGGACAGTTCCTGCGCCGACGTGACGCGCTGCCCGTTCACGCTGATCATGGCGTAGCCCCGGTCGAGGATCGCCTGCGGGCTGGCCGCGACTAGCGCGATCCCCAAGCCGTTCAGCCGTTCGCGGGCTAAGGCAATCCGCCCGCGTTCGCGACTGAGCATGGCGCGATCCAGCGTGACCAGCGACTGCCGGATGGTGCGAATGCGCACCGCGGGTGACACCTGCTTGAGTGCCCACGCTTTCTCCGCCAGCCCGCGCCGGCGCGAATCGAAGGTGAAGCGCACCGCGTCGTCCAAGCGATAAGCGAGGCGGTCGAGGGTCTGGCGCAGTTCGGTCACATCGGGCGTGAGGATTTCGGCAGCGGCGGAGGGGGTCGGCGCGCGCAGATCCGCGACGAAATCGGCAATCGTGAAGTCGGTCTCGTGTCCCACGCCGCTGATCACGGGGATGCGGCTGGCGGCGATGGCGCGGGCGACGCCTTCATCGTTGAATGCCCACAAATCCTCAATGCTGCCCCCGCCGCGGCACACCAGCACCACGTCGATATCCTCCCGCGCGTTCAGCCGACCGAGCGCGCGCACAATCTGCGCGGGCGCGTCGATGCCCTGGACGAGCGTCGGCGACAACACGACTTCGACCAGTGGGTAGCGCCGCCGCAGCACGTTCTGCACATCCTGAAATGCCGCCGCATCCGCCGAGGTCACCACGCCGATTTTGCGTGGGTACGCCGGGAGCGGACGCTTGCGCAGGGGGTCGAACAGCCCTTCGGCTTCCAGTCTGCTTTTGAGTTCCTCGAATTGGCGATAGAGGTCGCCTACGCCTGCTGGACGCATAATGTCGACATAAAATTGGAGATCGCCGCGCGCTTCGTACACGCTGACTGAACCGTGCGCGGTCACGGCATCGCCGTTGCGCGGCATCATCGTCAGGCGGGCGACACTCGACCGCCACATCGCGCATTTGATCTGCGCGCTGCCATCTTTCAGCGAGAAATACAGGTGACCGGAGGAAGCCTGCGTGAAATTGGAGATTTCCCCCGTAATCCACACGTCTTGTAAGCGGCTGTCACTTTCAAGGCGGTTCTTGATCAGGGCGGTGATTTCCGCAACGGAACGCGGTTCGGACATAAACAATATTTTCCCTTTGGCAGTTCTTCCGCGTAATTATACAATTAACCGCGATGTTTGATCATGAGGCTAAAGGACGAAATCATGGCGTACTACACCAGCCAACAGCGCGAAGCGCTGCGGAGTGAACTGAAGAAGCTGAAATTTAACCAGGCGAAAGGGCGCATCCGCCGCCTGGATGCGAAGGGGCGCATCGCCTTTCTGAAGAACTCACAGACCACCGGTGTGCTGCACACCGCCTATGACCTGCCGACGCTTGGCATCCGTGTGATTCTCGTGGAAAGCGAAACCCATGTCGTCGACGAGACGAACAACGCCGGGTCGACGCCCACACTCCTCGCCTCCAAGACCGAATTCGTTGACGTGCTGGTGCAGCCGCTGGCGGGCAATCAGTCGTAGGGAAGTGGTTAGCCATTAGCAGTTAGCGAAAAGCAGGCGCGAGGCATTACTATGTTGAAACTGGTTGCTTTCTGACCCCACCCCCGGCCCCTCCCCGAATTCAGGGAGGGGAGCCAACACCACACGCCGAGCTAAGTCTGTTTTTGTAGGGACGCGCTTTATCGCGTCCGTTTTTTTGTTTTGCCCATACGCTATCCCCGATTTCGGCGCAATCTTGCCGGCGGTTGTACGTTGTAGGGGCAGACCTGCGTGTCTGCCCTCGTTTGGGCGTACACACAGGTGCGCCCCTACCACGACCGGATTGATTGGTGGGTCGGGGAGGGAGTGAAGTAAAAACGCAGCGTGATTTTCTGTTCCATTTGGTGTTATAGATCGTGCGGTGGTGCTGATCTGACAGCACTACCAGCGCATAAGACAGTCTTCGTGAAATTTGTCGCAATCTGTCATGGATCGCGCCCGCAGGGCTGAGGCACGCCCGATTTGTTTCTATAATGGGAACAACGTTGGGTCACAGCTTCCGGCTGCTGGCTACTAGCTGAAGAGGTTTTTGCATGCTGCGTACACTTCCCCAAACCCGCGACTTTTCGCTCGCCTATCGCTTGGCGGCGGTCGTCGCCTTCACCTTCCTCACCGCGATCTCTGCGCGAATCACCATTCCCGTGGAACCCGTCCCGATCACGCTCCAGGTGCTGATCGTCGTGCTCTCCGGTTTGGTTTTGGGCGCGCGGGATGGCGCGTTGAGCCAATTGCTCTACATCAGCTTGATTGCCCTGAATCTGCCCGTCGATGCGCGCATGGTCGGCGCGGCGGCGTTCTTCAGCCCGACGGCGGGCTACCTGCTCGGTTTCGTCCCGGCGGCGTTCGTCACCGGTTGGCTGATCGAGCGCAGCAATCGCCGCGCGGTGCAGCGCTGGTTGGCGGCAGTGGTGGGCATTCTGGTGATTTACACGTTCGGGTACACGCTGCTCAAGCTGAACACGGGGTTGGCGTGGGATGCCGCGTGGACGGCGGGCGTCGCCCCGTTCATCGCGCTGGATCTCGGCAAGGCGCTGATCGCCGCCGCCGTCGCGGAGAGCGGCCGCGCCTTCTTCCTGCGGAATAGCTAACAGCACACAATCCAAGAAAAAGATCTAACGCCAAGGCGCGAAGACGGAAAGACGCCAAGTGAATGTAAAGGGCGCAGCCTGCTGCGCCCCTACGGTGTTTTTTGACTTGTTCTTTGCGCCTTCGCGCCCTTGCGTCTTTGCGTTGACTCTTTTCTTTCTTGGCGGTCTTTACTCGATCGCTGCCATGTCTTCTTCGGTGAGCGTCATGCCGAGGATGTTGAAGCCCGCATCGACGTACATGATTTCCCCGGTGATCATCGAGCCCCAGTCCGACGCGAGGAACAGCGCGGCGTTGCCCACATCATCCTGATGCACCAGCTTGCGCAGCGGCGCGGCCCGCTCCGAATACTTCAGCATCATGCGGATGCCGGGCACGCCTGCCGCGGCCAGCGTCTTGATCGGCCCAGCGCTGATCGAATTGACGCGGATGCCTTTCGGCCCGAGGTCGGCGGCGAGGTACTTGGTGATCGTCTCCAGCGCTGATTTCGCCACCGCCATGACATGATACTTCGGCATGACTTTCTCCGCCGCGTAATACGTCAGGCTGATGATGCTGCCGCCTTCTGGCATGAGCGGTTCGGCGCGTTTGGCCATCGCGATCAGGCTGTAAGCGCTGATGTCGAGCGCCAGCTTGAAGCCGTCGCGCGAGATGTTGACGAAGCGCCCGCCGAGATCATCCTTATTCGCAAACGCGACGGAATGCACCAGCACGTCGATCTTGCCGTAGCGTTCCTGCACCTTGGCGAACACGGCATCGAGCTGTTCATCGCTGGTGACGTCGCACTGTTCGACGAAATCGCAGCCGATTTCCTGCGCGAGCGGGAACACACGCTTTTCGAGGGCTTCCCCGGCATAGCTGATCAGAATCTTCGCGCCTTCAGCGTGCAGCCGCTGGATGATCCCCCACGCAATCGAATTCTTGTTCGCCAGTCCAAAAACCAGCGCAATTTTGCCATCCATTAAGCCCATCGGTTAATCTCCTTAGAGTGGTTGCTATTTTTGATCGCTAACTTTAACACCCGTGATGGGTTGAGGCTACGAATGACTGATGTAAATGACCCGATCCACGTGATTGTGGCGATGGATTTCTCCGACGCGCTGATGGCGGAGCTGCGCGATATTTCGCCCCGGCTGCATATCGAACGGCATTTTCCCACCGTCCCGGAAAAAGCGTGGGCAGAGGCCGAGATTTTGTATACGCTGGGTACATTTCCCGATCCAGCGCAAGCGCCGCGCCTACGCTGGATTCAACTGCATTCAGCGGGCGTGAATCACGCGCTGCACGAGCCGATCATCATGGCGGAGGATGTCGAAGTGACGACCTCCAGCGGCATTCACGCCGTCGCCATGAGCGAATTCTGCTTGGGGATGATGCTGGCCTTCAACTACAAGGTTCCGACGATGCAGGAGCTCAAGCACAAGGGGGAGTGGCCGAAAGAGCGTCAGAAAATCTTTGCGCCGCTCACCCTGCGCGGGCAAACGCTCGGCATCGTCGGCTACGGTGCGATTGGTCGCGAACTGGCGCGCGCGGCGGATCACCTCGGCATGAAGGTGCTGGCCATCAAGCGCGATGTGATGCACCCCGAAGACTTCGACGGCTACGCCGAACCGGGGACGGGCGATCAAGGCGGGGAAATCCCGCTGCGGATCTATCCGCCGGAAGCGATTGCCTCAATGGCCAGCGAGTGTGACTTCCTCGTGTTGACCGTGCCGCTCACCGTCAAGACGACGCATATCGTCGGCGAGGACGTGTTCAAGGCGCTGAAGAAGACGGCGGTCTTGATCAATGTGGCGCGCGGCCCGGTCGTCGACGAAGACGCGCTGATCTCGGCGCTGGCGGCGAATCGGCTGGCGGGCGCGGCGCTCGACGTGTTCGAAGAAGAACCGCTCCCCACGACCAGCCCGCTGTGGAACCTCGACAACGTGATCATCAGCCCACACGTGGCCGGGAACACAGTCAACTACCACGAACGGGCGGCGGCGTTGTTCACCGCGAATCTCGAGCGCTACCTCGAAAAGCAGTCGCTGCTCAACCGCTTCACCCGCCAGCACGGGTATTGAGCGGCTTTTTCAACCTCACCCCTAAATCCCCTCGCCGAAAAGAGGAGAGGGGACTTCACAAGCCCGCCTGATCCTTTGGCCGCTAGGCTGAAGACAGGCTACTTTTAACAATCGGACCATTGTCGGGACGCAATTCAGTGCGTCCGCCGCATCCGACCCCACCCCCGGCCCCTCCCCGAATTCAGGGAGGGGAGACAGATTGGAGCGTTTGTGTAGGGACGAGGCATGCCTCGTCCTGTTTTCGCCTTTGATTGGACAACCTACCTAGCCTCTGTTACAGCGAAGTATTGATAGGCAGCTAGGTTTTGTTTGTATTTACACGGAGGACGAGGCATGCCTCGTCCCTACAATGAGGTGCCTACCTCTGTCACAAGCGGGATAGAGGTGAGGCTGCCTTTACGGCACAAACAACACGTCACGCGGACGCAGGAACGTCACCCCGGCGAATTTGCCCGGCTTCGGTTGGTAGACCACCTTGATTTCCACATCACCATGCTGACCCACCAGCCGAATCCGCGCGTTCGTTTCTCCATCCCCCTCGACCATCGCGCCGAGTCTGAGTTTGCCATACTGGACGTGCACCGCGGCAAACTGGCGCTGGAGATCGGCGCGTTTGACAGACCGAGCGAACAAAGAGTTCGCCTGCTGGTCATCCCACGCGTTGATCAGGGCGACGAGCTGCGCGACGCTTTGTTTCAGCGCGGCGCTTAACGGCTTCGCGGAGACAATCTGCAAATATTGCAGCTTGGCCGGATTCGTCGGCGCGAGGGTGGCAAAGACTTCGATCTGCCCCTTGCTGCACTGCATGATCCAGCGCCCGCGCAGCGCGTTCTCCGGTTCAACTGGCGTCACCGAGCGGCATTTGCCGAAATCAGCGCGCAGCCGCCGGAACTGTTCGCGCCGTTTGACCAGCGGCATATCCTGAAAGAAGGACTCGGTTGAGATGGCTTGCAGCGCGGCATCATCCCACGTTTCATAGATTTGCTGCAGTGTGTCCTGTACGGTGCGCAAAATCGGCGCAGTCGGGAGCGTGCGCGGTTTGAGTCCGCCGGTTTGGCGCAGCGCCGTGAAGACTTTCTCCATGGCGAGCCGGGGCGAGGCATAGGTCGCGTTGCAGAAGCCGACGATGCCAATTCCATAGTCTGGCAGCAGGCGATAGAACGTTCCGTAGCCCGGCAGTCCGCCACCATGCGCCACCGAATAACCAAGCGCTGAATCGCGGCTGCACGCTAAGCCATAGCCATACGCTTCGCCTTGCACCAGCGCGGGGAGATCCGGGCTGGGTCGCGTCGAACTGAGCGCCCGCTGCCGCCACTGCTGCTGCATCTCACGCGCCGAGCTGCGCCGAATCGGGCGCGCGCTGTCATCGTCGTCGCGCGGGGGGAACGCCGAGAGCAGGAAGCCCATGTAGCGGGCGAAATCGGCGATTGTCGTGAACAGGCCGCCAATCGACGCGAAGGCGCCGTCCGGCAGCGGCGGCTCTTCGACCCACTGATCGTCTTCACGGCGATAACCCATCGCCAAGCGCTGCGGGTCGACGGCGGCGCTGTCAAACGTGGTCGAGCTCATGCCAAGCGGCGTCAGGATCTCGCGATTCACATACGCTTGGTAGGGCATGCCTGCGACGTTGGTCACGATGCGCCCCAGAATGGCATAGCCGAGATTCGAGTATTCAAACGTGACGCCGGGTGGGTTCGAGAACGACAGCCCCTTCAGCAGAATCTGCGACAGTTCCGCTTCACTGAGGGCGAGTTGGCGGTCGGCCCACGGATCATCCTGCGGCAGCCCCGCGCTCATCGTGAGCAGTTGGCGCACGGTCATGGGGGCGGAGTCGCGCGTTGGATAGGGGAGCGCGGCTAATTCCGGCACGTAGTCAGCGGCGGGCGCATCCAACTGTAGTTTCCCCGCATCGCGCAGTTTGACCAGCGCCATCGCCGTGAAGCTCTTGGTCATCGACGCAATGCGAAACACCGTGTGTTGGTCGACGGGGGTCTGATCGGCGACATTGCGCACGCCCAAACCGCCCGCGTACACGAGTTCGCCGCCGATCACGATGCCGAATGCACAGCCGGGAACCGGGGTGCGTTCGACGTGTTCGCGGAAGATCGCCGCGACTTTGGGGAAAGCGCGGTCGAGTTTTGTCCGATCGAGGGAACTATGAACAGGGAGTGGGAAATCTGCGTAATACCTGTGAGCGGTCAAGGTGGTTTTCTCTCTGAGTAGCTTAAGTCCAACGACGTTCAGCGCAGCGATTGTAGTGATCGCGCCGGGAAAACCAAAATCCCTGCCCGCCGCAAACAAAATGCGGTGACGCCGGGGCCTACTTGACTCACCTCCGAATCTCGCTAAACTTTACTTTAGCGTTCAAGTTTATTTGAATGAAAAGGAATGCGGATGAAGAAATATCGTTTCGAGCAGTATGCTGCCACCCGCCTGTACACGGGGGCGATTGCGTACTCGCCTGATGGCAAGACGCTGGCGCATGTCGCCAACACGACCGGGCAGTTCAACTTGTGGACGGTTCCGTCCGGCGGCGGCATGCCCTACCAGCTCACCGCCTACGCCGATAACACGGTCCGTGCCGTGACTTGGCACCCCGACGGGAAGTCGATCCTGTTCACCGCCGACCAGAATGGCGACGAATTCCATCAGGTTTACCTGATGGGCGCGCGCGGTGGCACGCCGGAACAGATCACGAACGCGATGCAGGCGCAGCATTACATTGGCGACGCCTTCACGCCGGATGGCAAAATCATTGCCTATGCGGCGAACGAGCGCGAACCGCAGAACATGGAAACGGTGATTCATAATCTGGAGACGGGCGAGAAGACCTATCCGTTTGTCATGTCGCCCGGCGGCGAGTATGGCATCTACCCGGTCGGTTGGTCGCCCGATGGACGTTATCTGCTGGCGGGCAAAGGCTACAGCAACACGAATCAGCACAGCATCCTTTACGACCTGACCAACGGTGAAGTGATCAACGCCACCGAACACGAAGGCGAACTGATGCTGGTGCCGGTCGCGTGGGCCCCGGACAGCAGCGGCTTCTATCTGGTCAGCAACAAGGGGCGCGAGTTCTTAGGGCTGGCCTTCTATTCGCTGGCGGATCGGTCGTGGGCGTGGGTCGAAACGCCGGATTGGGATGTCGAAAACGTCGTCGTCTCGAAGAACGGGCGCGTGCTGATCTGGTCGGTCAACGAGGATGGCGCGTCCAAGCTTTATGGCCGCGACCTGACGACGGGTGCGGCGCTCACGCTGCCAGATTTACCGCTTGGCGTGATTGACAGCTTTGTCGTGACGCCGGACGGCACGAAACTGGCGCTCGTGTTCGCGCAGCCGACTGAAGCGACCAACCTCTACGAGTTCGACCTCACGACCGGGCAGTTGACTGCGCTCGGCCAGAGCATGATCGGCGGCATCGACCCGGCCGATATGATCGTGCCCGAACTGGTGCACTATGCTACCTTCGACGGGCGCACCATCCCGGCGTGGCTGTACCGCCCGCAGGGGGAAGGGCAGTTCCCGGTTGTGCTGTCGATTCACGGCGGCCCCGAAGCGCAGGAACGCGCCCGTTACAACTACAATGGCCTCTATCAGTATCTGCTGTCGCGTGGTTTCGGCGTGCTCGCGCCTAACATCCGCGGCTCGACGGGCTACGGCATCAGCTACCAGAAGCTGATTCACCGGGATTGGGGTGGCGACGAACTCAAGGATATCGAACACGCGGCGATCTATCTGCGTTCGCTGACGTGGGTAGATAGCAACCGGATCGCCGTGTATGGCGGCAGCTTCGGTGGCTTCGCGACGCTCAGCGCCATCACCCGCTTGCCCGATTATTGGGCGCTGGCCGTCGACCTCGTCGGCCCGGCGAATCTGGTCACCTTTGCCAAGGCGGTCCCGCCGCACTGGCGCGCCACGATGAAAGAATGGGTGGGCGACCCCGAAGAGGACTTCGACATGCTCATGGCGCGCTCGCCCATCACTTACGTTGATAAGATCAAAGTGCCGCTGCTCGTGATTCAGGGCGCGAAAGATCCGCGCGTGGTCAAGGCGGAAAGCGACCAGATGGTCGAGCGCATCAAGCAGAACGGCGGCGATGTGCGCTACTTCGTCGACGAAAACGAAGGCCACGGTACGACGCGCCGCGAGAACACGATCAAGTGGTACCGGATGATTGTCGACTACATCGAGGAATACCTGCTCGATGAGCCATCCGCGACGTAGAGTTGCCCCTCTAGCGGTTGGGTTCTTTTCGTAGGGATGCGCTTTAGAGGGTGTTCATAAGGGGGCATTTGTCGGGACGCGGCATGCCGTGTCCCGACGGATCCTTCTCGAAGAATTCCCGTGTTCCATAGATAAACACGAAAGACCTACCCTTTGTCTTCCTGTTCGGCTTGCGCGGCACGGGCGCGCACGACTTCCGGGGCGAGCTTCTCTAGGGGTTGGTCGCGCCGGATGATAAAGTGATCGAGATCGCGGGCGACATAGGTTTCGGGGAAATAGCGCCGCGCTTCTTCGATGATGGCCGATTCGCGGTAACGGCGTGAGACGTGATTCAAAATCAGCGATTTGACGCCCGTTTCGGCGGCGAGTTCGGCGGCCTGCCGCGCGGTCAGGTGACCGAAGTGCGACGCTTCCTCGGCTTCGCTGTGCAGGAAGGTCGATTCGATGACGAGCGTATCGGCGTCAGCCACGTAGTCGCGAATATTATCGGTGCGCCCCACATCGCCAATGTAAACCAGCTTGATGCCGCGTATCTGATCGCCGAGCACCATCTCCGGCGTGATCGTGCGACCGTCGGCGAGCATGATGGTGTGTCCCGCGACCAATTGTCCACGCTCCGGTCCGGCAGGAATGCCGAGCGCTTCAGCTTTCTCCGCGAGGAACGGACGGCGGCTTTTCTCCTGAAAGACGAAACCGAAGCAGCCCGCCCCGCGGTGCGTCACCGGGAAGGCGCTCACGGTGAAGTCCTTCGTGTTGAAGAATTCGCCCGTCTTCAGCTCTTCCAGCTTGATCTCGATGTCAAGCCGCTCGTAATCCAGCACGACGCCGTAGAGCAGCGCATGCACCCGGGCGAGCGTCGGCTTGCCGCCGTAAATCTTCACCGACTCGATGCTCTCCCAGCGGGCGAATGTCGACATCAGCCCGCCGAGACCGAGGATATGGTCGAGGTGGGAGTGCGTGAGCAGAATGTGATTCAGCCGCTTGAAGCCGATGCCGCTACGCAGAATCTGGCGCTGCGTGCCTTCCCCACAGTCGATGAGGAAGCGATGTTCGCCCGCGAGGATGGCTTGCGCCGTCAGTCCGCGCTGAATCGAAGGGGCCGAGGCGGATGTGCCGAGAAAGACGATTTCGAACATGCGTTATCTCACCTTACCACGCGCAGTTGACCAATGAATAGGCGCGTACCACGCGCTTGCTCGCCTTCAAACACGGCCAACCGCGTATCGGTATTGTCTTCGTACGCGCCGACAGAAATGCCATACGTCCCCGCGCGCAGCGCAAAGGGGAGCTGGATGTAACTCACTTGCAGCCACACATCCCGCGCCGCCATGCGATCCGGGCGGATGCTGCGCGGGTCGGTCTGGGCGACCGGACGCGCGCCGGGATCACCGAGGATGTGCGTGAATAGGCGCAGATCGGCGGGCGGCGTGCCGTCGATTCGCCAATAGGTCAGAATCGGCACGAGATCGCCGGGGCGATACTCTTCCGCCCAGATCTGATCGTAGCCGAGGAACGTGACATTCCCACCCAAGCGGATCGGCGGCGCGGTGACGCGGTTCGCGCCGGGCGCTTCCGGCGCAAAGGCGACGGGCGCGGTCGTGGTGAACGCGCCGACGCGGTCGGCCAGTTGATCGGCCACATCGAGCAGGATGACAGACTGCGGCGGCAGATCCCCCGCTTCGACGAACGTCCCCTGATCGGCCATTCTGCTCAGATAGGGGTTAAAGGTGGTATAGCCGTCCGGGTCGAGGAAGATGAGGCGTTCGCCTTCCCCTGCGGAACTCAGGATGAGCGCCTCAGAACAGTCGGCGTAGCGCAGAGTCGTGCTCGGACGCTGGAGCATGAGCGCCAGCTTGAGCGGCGCTTCCAAGGCCAGCGCGGCGGTATTCGGGAACACAGCCCGCGTGCAAATCACCGTGGGGATGTCGTTAGACGTGGTGTCGATGTAGTGCGCGATCTCGCCGATGCGGCTGTCATAGGCGGCGCGCATTTCCGGCAGCGCCCGCCAGTTGATGAACAGGTCGCGAATCGTCCACTGCAGGTTAAAGAGCACGAGAACAACCAAGCCGACCGCGCCAATCCGGCGCCCCATGCGCGTGGGAAAACTGTGATACAGCGTGCTCACGCCCAAGCCAAACAGCAGCGCGAAGACAGGCAACAGCCCGGCCAGCGTCGGGAATTCGGGCGTTTCACTGGCGACGAGCGCCAGCGGACCCAGAAACAGCAGCGCCAGGAGAATCAGCACGAAGCGCGACTGCCGCCACGCGCGCAGGGCCACGATCAAGCCGATGACCAAAAACAGGCCGCTGACAAGATCGAGCAGCGGGCGGCCGGGCAAATTGTGCGTCGGGTACACATCGCCCTGAATGAACAGGCCGTTCAGCCCGTTGATGAACGAGGTCAGCACGCGCGGCGAGACTTCGAGCACGCGGCGCGCGCCCGCCAGTTCCGGCGACTGCAGGCTGGCGATCACATAGGGCGTGGCGAACACGATCATCACCACGACGGCGAACCACGTAAACGAAATCGTGCGCCGCGTCATCGAACGGCCATTGAGCAGCATGTAGGCGATGAAGGCCATGCTCATGAGCACAATGACGAAGTTCAGCGGGTGGATGTAGAAACCGAGGCCGAGCAGAATGCCGAGCGCGGCAAAGGGCGTCGCCTTGGGTTCGCGGTAGGGTCGCTGACCATACACCGGGAGCGAGCGCGCCAGCGCCAGCAGCACCGCGGTGACGAACAGCGGTAAGAGCATGTCTGGCGTGATGCTGCGCGTGAGCAGGGTGTGCGCCATGTTGACCGCCAGCAGCGCCGTCGCGGCAACGCCGGCCAGCGTGCCGAATAGGCGCGTGCCGAGCGCGTACACGAGCGCCAGCGTGATCATACCGATCCACACGGAGAAGATGCGGTAGCCGAGCAGCCCCGCGCCCGTCGCGCTGGTGCTGGCCGCCAGCAGCGTGCCGTAGCCGCTTTCGCGCCCCGCGCCGTCCACATCGTAAATCAGTTCAAGGCGCCCTTCGCGCACCGTCTCGGTGATGCGCAGGTTGAGAATTTCATCCGCATTCAGGCCGGGAGGGAGCGTCGTTAAGTCCCACAAACGCAGAATCGCCGCAAACAGCAGAATGACGACGGTGATAGCGTAACTCAAGCGGTTGGACAAACGATCCCCCGATCTAGAGCGCGGTTGCCCACGCAGTCAAAGCCAGTACAAGCGCGCCGAGCAGCACATTGATCCATGTCAGGCGCACTTCGCGGTCATGCAGACGCGCGATCAGGGCGTCGTCCTGCTTGCCCTTCTGGGCCAGCAAACTCTGGCGGTCAAGCGTCGGCATGATGCCCCACTGAATGAGGCCGCCCGCGATCAGCATGCCGACGATCACGACATGCTTGAAGAGGATCACGAGGCTCCACGTATTGGTGAATTGTAGCACGCCGTCGTAGTTGGGGTCGCCAACCATCTGCGTCAGGCCAGTGAAGATGAGCACGACGAGGCTGAAGTTCGTCAGCGGGAGAAAGCGCTTACGGATGCGCGCCCGCAGCGCATCCGGCAGGAGCGCGCCTTCCGGGAAGATGAGCAGCACATAGACGGCCAGCCCACCCAACCACACGACCGTGGCGATCAGATGAAAGAAATAACTAACTGCAAGGATAGACGGGGACAAGACCAAGAGCCTCCGGGCTGCTGGGATCGCGCGCGGGTAAAACGCGGTCACCGCAGTACTTCGCCATATTCGCCAAATCGATATATGACGGTCGAGTATACCCGGTTGGCGTGGTGATCGCCCACCACCATTCTTCGTCGTTTTCCGTCCAGTCCGGCGCGGCGATGTAGATCGTGCTCATCAGGCCAACCCACGGACGCCAATGTTCGGCGGCGTATTGGTAGGCGGCGACTAGATTGCGCGCCTGCGTCGGCTCATCCACGGCGAACCACTGGTAATCAGGATTCTGCTGATCGGTCGTCCAGCCCGTTTCGAGGATGGCGACCTGCCGCGCGGCGTCACCATTGGCGACCATCAGGCGGCGCAGGTCTTCGATGCGGCGGAAGGTGAAGAAGCGATGCCCGCCCGCCCCGTCGGCAGGGTCGGTTTCCGGCGCGGAGAAACCGGGGGCGTGCATGCCCACTACGTCGACGTACTGCTGAAAGCCCGCGTCGTACATCGCTTGCAGATACACATCGTCGGGGTGGGCGTTGGCGTCATAGTTGCCCGTCGGCGCCAGCCCCGCCGAAATCAGAATCGCGTCGGGGTCGGCGAGGCGAATGGCGATACTACACGCTCTGAGTAGCGCGACGTAGCCCGCCGCGTTAGGCGTCTGGTTGCCCCACTCCCGCGCGAGATTCGGCTCGTTCCAGATTTGATACGCGTCGATGCGTCCGCGAAAGCGCGCGGCCAAGGTGCCACAGTAGCGCCCGAACAGGGCGCTATCGTCCGGCGGCGCGTCGACAAAATCGCCCGTGAGACCGGGATGTGTCCAATCGGGCGCGTCACTCAGGCGGGCGACGATGCGCAAACGCTTGGCTTCCAGCTCACCCACCAGTTGATCGGCGCGGTCAAAGTGGAATTCGTTCGGCGCGAGTTCGATGTCTTCCCACGCGAAGGTCTGCTTGACGTGGCTGAAGGCCATCAACTGAACCCAGTCCATGTCGCGCCCCGCAAAGCCGTGATCCCACCACAGAAACGCCTGAATGCTGTAGGTCAGCGAGGCGAACGGCGGGTCGGTCACGGCGAACCCCATGAAGGCGTCGGTCGACGACAGCGGCACGGTGAGCAGCAGCAGACACGCGGCGAGGAGAAGTAGAAACCTCACCCCTGTTTCCCCTCTCCTAAAGGAGAGGGGACGACTCTGACTCGCCCTCTCGTTTAGGAGAGGGGGTTGGGGGGTGAGGTTAGTTTTCTTGCGTAGAAATGACAGGGGCGCAGCACGCTGCGCCCCTACTGGCATCGATGAATGCATAGTGTCCTTATTGAAACTGCGCTTCGTATTCGCGATTCCAGTCGCGCACGGCGTCGAACACGGGGCGGAACACGAAGTTCGGCCCGATGATCGAATACGGCACGTTGTCGTTATCGCTCGCCCAACCCGCCTGCGCCCCGTAGTTGAGATTCCACAGGAAGGCCAACTGGACGAAGTCGGACTGCTCCATAAACTCAATGGCCTGAAGGGTGAAGTCGCGCTGTTCTTCGAGCGAGTTATCGTTGGCGAAGCCGAAGCCTTCCGGCACGCCATCCAGCCCTTCTGCCGACGGCCAACCGAACTCGGTCACGCACAGGCGCTGATCGCCGCCCGCCAGCGCGATTTTATCGGCGTAGGTCTGCAGCGTGGAGCGGAAGCTCCAACTGTGGTGCGGGTTATCAAACGGGCCGCGGAAGGTCGCGCTCGGGTCGTTGGGCGCGGCATCCCATGTGTACTGCGGGCTGAGGTTGTAGCCGTTGTGGTGTGCGCCGACGCAGTCCGCGTAGTTGAGCAGCCCCGCCGCAATCAGTTGATCCATGTAGACAAAGTCGTCCCACGCGCGCACACCGTCACTCAGACCCGTGGGCGAGAGCGCGCCGCTGACGACGATCACGCCGGGATCAACCGCTTTGATCGCCTGCGCCGTGACGCGCAGCAGTTCAACGTAGTTGGCCGCGCTCAAACCGCGGGTCGAGGTCCATTCGCGGTCGAGATTCATCTCGTTCCACACTTCGACGGCGTGCACCATATTCGGGTAGCGTTCGAGGATATCGGCCACGAACTGCGCGTATTCGTTGGGGTCGGCGGGCGGGCCGTGCGCATCGAGATTCGCGCCCGGTTCGCGCGCCCACGCGGGCGCAGTCACGACCGAGATCAACACCTTGACGCCCTGCGCCTGCGCGGCGGGGAGGTACGTGTCGAGGTAGAACCAGTCATACACGTCTTTTTCCGCTTCAATGTCTTCCCAGCGCACCTGCATCTTGACCCAATCCATGCTGAGCTGATTCGCCGCCACGTCCATCCAGCCGGCCATATTGTCGTAGCTCACCTGCACCTGCACGCCCATCTGGAAGCGCTGCACATCGACCGGGAGCGGCGTCGCCGGGAGACTGGTTGGCTCCGGCGCGGCGGGACTCGCCGCCTGCGCGCCCGCTTCAGGCTGAGCGGTCGCGCCACCACGGGGCGTGACCGTCGGCAAAACGTAATCGGTCGGCGTCGGCTGGGATTGCACGGTCGCCGTCGCGGTCGCCGCCACCTGCGCGACTTCGGTTGCCGCTTCCGTGGGCAGCGCCGCGCTGCTGCGCAGATCGCCGCCGCCGGGGTTGATCGACGGGTAGGTCATGTACACGGCAATGAACGTCACCGCACCGATCACCACCGTCAGCCCGATCCAGATCAGGACGAAATTCCGCACCTGTCGGCGAAACGCCGCTCGTGTCATTGCTGCCATTCGTTGACTCCTTCGTCAAGCTGATAGCTGATAGCTATTAGCAATGAGCCGATAGCCTCTAACTCACCCCTAAATCCCGCGTCTCCAAAAGATCTGAGGGCGACACTCGAATTTCGGGATGCATCTGTAGGGGCGAGGCAAGAGGGTGTTTGAAACCCCTCACCCCTAACCCCTCTCCCACGCAAGCGGGGAGACGTTGCGAGTGCTGTTGGCTCCCCTCCCTGAATTCGGGGAGGGGTCGAGGGTGGGGTCAGAATCTGACCTTTTTCAACACGCTCAAGCCTCGCCCACACAACGGGAGGGGCTTGCCCCTCCCCTACATTCAACTGGCTTGTTTCAAACGATCCACCTCTTCCCTAGAAGAGGGCAGGCGTGAGGGGTTAACTCACCGCGCCGCCGCCATCGCATCGCACGCGGGACACCCGCCACCGGGACGAATCATCGCGTACCCGGCCATCGGGTCCGCGCCGTAATTGCTGAAATCGACATTCCAGATGATCATCAGGCGGACTTTGCCGCTCTGCGAAGCCAAGGCCGCCGCTTCCGCCAGCCATGCGGCCTGCTGCGCCACCGTCACATTTGACGCCCAACCGAAATACGGATCGAGCGGCGGGTAGCCTTCCGGCGTCAGGTAGCCCAACTCGGTGAAGCAGATCGGGCGCGCGCCGCCGATGGCGTTCCAATACGTGTCGAGCATGCCGAAGAAATAGCGCGTGTAGTAGCCATCGCGCGGGTCGCCATTGCGCGCCGAGGGCGGCACGATGCCTTCGTTGTAGTGCGCGCCGAGGCAGTCCATGTAGTTGGCCGCGCCCGCCGCCACCATATCGCGGACGAAGCGATCATCATTGACCACACGCCCCGGATACGCCGCTTCCGCCCCGGTGGGTGCGGGAGCGGCGCTGATGACCATCACGCCGCCGTTCGCGCCCTTGATCGCCTGATAGGCGAGGCGCAGCATTTCAGTATAGGTCGCGCCGCTGATCTGCCCTTCCGGCCATTCGCGGTCGATGTTCGGCTCATTCCACACTTCGATGGCGTCCGGTCCCTGTGAGGCGACGCCGCCGAGGAAGGAGGCAAACTGCTGCATGTAGCCGGAACCGCCCGCCGCGAGATCTGCCGGGTAGCCGACCACGCCGAGCAGAATCTTGAAGCCGCGCCCGTGCGCCTCGCTGATGTACTGCGACGCCACGCCCGGATCGGTGCCGGGGCTGTAGCGGAGCTGCACTTTCATCCACGTCATGCCCGCCCGCTGCATGGCGCCGCTCGCGCCTGTGCCCGTCCCGGTGACGTGACCGCCATACTCAAAGTTGCCGACGACGATGCTGCCCGCGCCCGGCGCAACCGCCCCTTGACCACCGCCGCCCGGCTGCGCCACCGGGGCGACCGGCTGCACAATCGGCGCGACCGTCGGCGCGGGGGTCGGCGTGGGCGTCGAGGTCGGCAGCGGCGTCGGCGTGAGTGTGGGCGCGAAGACCGCGACCGCTGCACCGCCGCGCGCCGCATTGCTGGAGTCACCGCCGACGACTTCGACGTTGATCGCGTAGTTGCCATCGGGCGCGGCGATGGTGGCGACGAGTTCATCGTTCAACCCCGTCTGCACCGTGTCCAGCACCGTGCCGTCCGCGCCTTGAATCGTCCAACGCAGCGCCAGTTCACTCGCGCCCGGCATATCAGGCAGGCCAAGCTTGTAGTCGAGAATCGTCTGGGCCACGCCGCCCGCTACGCCACCGCCGAGCAAATCGGCGAAGGCGACGCCACCGAGCGCGAAGGGCACAGTTTTATCCATGCGATAGCGTAGGGCTTCCGGCGTCGTCAGCCACATGCGCGCGACCGGATTGCCGCTCTCATCCATGTATTCGATGAACGTCCCGGCGATGCTCGCTTCCGTGCCCGCCGCGACATTGTAGCCATCCAACCGCGCCATGATCAGCGCGCCGGGGTCAATCGTCCCGGTTTCGCTGGTCTGCGCTTCGACCGCCACGTCGCCGAGGGCGGAGAGCGCCTCGCCGAAGCCAATCGGCGCGAACGTGCCATTCGTCTCGCGCTGAGAGAGCGCCGACAGACCGATCAGCATTTTGTCGCGGCTGACTTCACCGACCCCCCAGCGGAGCATAGCTTCCACCAAGCGATCTGACCCGGTTTCGAAAGCGCGCGGATCGCTCGGCAGGTTGATCTGCACGAAATCCGCCGCACTGCCGATAGCGCGCCAATCGTACGCGCCCGTTTCCCATTCCCCGCCGACGTTCTCCGCCGCCGGGACGCTCACAATCAGCAGCAGACCAACCTGATCGAGGCGCGCGCCGAGATCGGTGACGAACTGGCTGAAGTTGGCGCGCATGTCCGCGGGCAAATCGCGGTAATCGATCAGCACGCCGTCGTAGCCCGCACCTGCAAACGCCGCCACTTGCAGCGCATGTTCGGCGCGCAGCGTGTTGTTCGCGAGGATGGCGCTGACCGTCTGCGGGTCGGTCGCCAGCGGATCGACATAGTTGCGGACAGCGGGCGTGACCAGATAGCCCGCGTTCAGGTCAAAACCGGCGCCCAACGCGCCGACGAGCTTGCCATCCAGCGCGGGCTGCAAACCTGCCGGCGCGACAAACGTCGCCAACTGCGCGCTGTCGCTGGAGAGCACCTGCGTCACGTCATAGCTGAGCAGCACACGCGGCTGATCGGGCGGGGCGGCCTGAAACAGCGCCACGTGTTCCGGCACCGTGGCGACCGTGGTCACGAGTGCCCCACCGATCTCCTGCGCGGGAATGAAGCGCCACGTATTGCTGTTAGTGTCCCACGTGTACAAGTCCAGCACATCGGTGTCGACACCCGAGGGGATGGTCAGACTCAACGTGACTTCGTCAGGCGCGGCCCCGGTCGTCTTGATGCTGTAAACGCTGCTTTGAATGGCCAGTGTCGGCGGAGCGGCGGCCAGCGCATCGGGAATCCACGCGCCCGCCGTCGTATCGCCCGCCAAAAAGCTGGTCATGGGAACGCTTTGCACATCCACGCCGAAGTTCTGGCCGAAATCCTCACCATAGACGGCGAGGGTTAGTTCGCCTTCGGCAACCGCGTTGGCTTCCGCGCTCAACATGGCGTAATTCGTGCCGCGCAGTCGATCCGCCAGATTGAACGGGGGCAGCAGCAGGCCAGCCGCGATCAACGCGCCCGCGACGAGCACCGTCGCGCAGCCCGTGATCCAGCAGCCGAAGCCGCCCCGGCGCGGAGCGGGATTGACTGGCATTTCCTCATTGAGCATCGGTTGAACGTCCAATGCGTCGTCCTTTCACTTAACTGCCGAGAGCGTCACAGGCCGGGCAAGACCCGTCCGGACGCACTATCGCCCAACCCGCCATCGGGTCCGGGCTGTAGTTGGTGAAGTCCACATTCCAGATGATGAGCATGCGCACCAACCCGCTGTTCGCCGCCAGTGCCACGGCTTGATCCAGCCAGGCCGCCTGATTAGCCAGCGTGACATGGTTCGCCCAGCCAAATGAGCCGGGGAGCGGCGGCAGACCTTCCGAGGTCAGGTAGCCGAATTCGGTGAAGCACAGCGGACGTGAGCGGCCAAACACCGCCACGTAGGTGTTGATCATGCCCCAGAAATAGCGGGTGTAGTACGTGCTGTTGCCGCGGGGGTCGCCGCTGGTCGCATCGGGCGCGACAACACCTTCGTTATAGTGGATGCCGATGCAGTCCATGTAGTTGAGCGCGCCCGCCGCCCGCATCCCTTCGATGTAGCGGTTATCGTCGCACCCGTCGAGGCTGCACCCGCCAAAGAAGCCGGTCGGCGCGGGCGCGGCGCTGATCACCATCGTGTTGGGGTTGGCGGCTTTGATGGCGTTGTAGGCGCGGCGCAGCAGATCCGTGTAGCTCTGCGCGCTGATCGCGCCGATCTGCCATTCGGCTTGAATGTTCGGCTCGTTCCACACTTCGATGGCATCCGCGCCGAGCGCGGCTGCTTGGGCAACCCAGTCGATGTACTGGTCGATGTAACCGGGGTTCGTCACCTGACTCGCCGGGCCGAGCATCCCGAACAGAATGCGGAAGCCGTTGGCATGCGCCTGCGCGATCCACGGCGCAGGGTCTTGGAAGTCGCGGAGCTGGCGCTTAACCCACGTCATGCCCGCGCGGTGCATCTGGTTGATGGCGTTCGCGCCCATGCCGTCGACGTGCCCGCCGAGGTTGAAGCCGCGCACATTGGTCGGCGGCAGGTTGGCGGGCGGCGCGAACGCGCCCGGGACTTCGGTCGGCGCGACGGCGGGCGGAACTTCCGCGGGCGGGTTCGCCGCGGCGGGTGCCGGGAGCGTAAACGGATCTTCGAGCAGCACTGGACGCAGCGCGGCGGCGGCGTCCGCCGTCATGTTAAGGTTGGCGGAGAGCATCCAGCCGATATCGCCCGTGGACGCGATGCCGCGCACCCACGCCCCACTGAAGGCCTGACCATCAAGCCGCACGGCGGTGCCAGTCGGCAGGGTGGTGATGCGGCGCCATTCCGTGCCGGGGCCGCTGCGCAGCGACACATTCGTCGTCGTGACAGTGTCAAAACCTTGATCTTGAGCGTAGACGGTGACAGACAGGAGGAGAAGAACGAGTAACAAACCAATACGGACAGTCTTTAGAGGCTGCATATTATCTCTCAACTATGGTCAACCCCACAGCTAAATTTAGGCGTGAGCGTCTCCCTCCGAACACAGGTCGCCATAAGCGAATCGGCGGCATTGTAGCAAAATAGCGATTATTTACGCAAATCACTTCACACAGCGTAGGGAAATCGTTAGACTAATGAGCAGGCAGCATTGAGCGTTTAGCCTTTAACGATTAGCCCAAACAAACCTCCTTCTACTGCAAACTTGTGCCGAGCGGACAGCTTCCACACGCTGATCGGGAGTGAGGGAAACCTGAAAGACCATGACTGACACACTTCTGCTTGACCAGCCGCTGCCCGGCGTCCATGTTATCACGTTTAACCGCCCACAAGCGCACAACGCGCTCGATGTGGCGACGATGCAGGCCTTTGCCGCGCAGATCAGCGCGTGTGCGACAAAAGCCGACCTGCGTGCGTTAATTCTGACAGGCGCAGGCACCGCGGCCTTTTGCAGTGGTGCGGATCTGGTCGATATGAGCACGCGCCCGACCGCTGACGACGCGCTGGCGATGATCACCCTCATGGGCGATGCGCTGCGCGCGCTGGAACGTTTACCCATCCCGGTGATCGCCGCGGTCAACGGTTACGCGCTTGGCGGCGGCAGCGAGATCGCGCTGGCGTGCGATCTGCGCGTCGTGGATGAAACGGCGCGCTTCGGCTTCGTGCAGATCAAGCGCGGCGTTGTCCCCGGATGGGGCGGCGGGCAGCGGTTGCTGCGGCTCGTCGGCTATCCGCGGGCACTCGAGTGGCTGGTACGCGGGCAGGCGCTCAAAGCGCCGGAACTGCTCGCCGCGGGGCTGGCGAATCGCGTCGCTCCGGCGGGGCAAGCGCTCAGTGCGGCGCTAGATCTGGCGGGCGAGATCGCCGCGCAGGATGCCGACGCCGTCCGCGCGCTGAAAACCCTCCTGCAAGCGGGGCTGAATCAGCCCTATGAAACGGCGCTCATGACGGAGCGATCACTTTTTCCGCCCCTGTGGGAAGGTGAAACACAGGTGCGCACCCTTCAAGCATTTCTGAACAAACGGATATAACTGATGGCTGGCTTTTACTCGACGATCTCTTATCTGTACGACTCGGAACACGCGGATAAGACGGAAGATTTATCGTTGTATAGCGAATTGGCGGCGGACAGCGGCGACCCGATCCTGATCATTGGCAGCGGCACGGGGCGCGTGGCGCTCTTCCTCGCCGATGAGGGGTATACGGTGCACGGCGTCGAAATTGACGCGCAGATGCTCGAAAAGGCGCAGCAAAAGCTGGAAGGTTCGCCGCACCTCGCCGGACGTGTGACCTTTCATCAGGGCGACGCGCTCAAAGTGCAGCTCGATACGCAGTACAAGCTGGTGGTCATCCCCTACAACACCTTCATGCATTTCCACTCGCAGGAAGCGCATCTCGGTCTGCTCAAGCGCATTCAGGGCTGGCTCGCGCCGGGCGGCATGCTCGTCATCGACCTGCCGAACGCGGGCGAAGCTTTCGCCGGGGCAGACAGCGAAGCGCTGACGCTGGAACGCACCTTCACCGACGAAGAGACGGGCAACCTGATCATGCAGCAATCGGTCAGCCGGTTGGATCGCGTCGAGCAGTTGATGTACGTCACATGGATTTACGACGAGATTTCGAGCGATAACCTGCTCTACCGCACGGTCGCGCCGACTATCGTCCGCTACTTCTTCCTGTCAGAGATGCGGCTCCTGCTGACCGCGGCGGGCTTGACGCTGGACGAAGTCTACGGCGATTTCGACAGCAGTCCGTTCGTGGACGGCGCGCCGCGCATGATCGTCGTCGCACGGAACGAATAGAGTCCTGTACAATAGCGGCGGTTATGGAAGTGTTGGGCTAGCGCTCATGTAGCGGCGCGACATATCGCGTCTGACGTTTCCGACCCCACCCCCGACCCCTCCCCGAATTCAGGGAGGGGAGACTGATAGGGCGTTTAGGTCGGAACGGGCAGCCTCACAGCGACTTGCTGTCCAAAGCTACCCTCCAATTCGTAACTAACACGCTCGATTAGCCGTTAGGGAGGATGGTTCTATCCATCCGACTGAACGGAAGCAGGATATATGCTACGTAAACTCATGCTGATCGCGGCGCTGCTGTTAGCCGCCTGCGACAATCTCACGCCGACGCTGGAACCCACCCGCACACTCTCCGCGCCTACGCTGGCGTCCAGCCCGGTCGTGCGGCCCTTCGCGCCGGAACGCGAACCAACTGCCCTGCTCAACGCGGGCGTCAATGACCCGACTGCCGCGGCGCTCCCCCGTGACTCCGAACTGCCGCCGCTCCCCGAAGGCACCATCGCCCCCGGCGAAAGCCGCCAACCGATCACCGTGACCGCGCCGGATGGGACGGTGCTCGAAGGTGATCTGTATTCGGCGGCGGTGCTGGAACGCCCACCGGGTATCCTCATGCTGGCACCCGAGCGCAGCGCGTGGCTCGACCTGCCGCTGCGCTTGCAGGCGCAGGGTTTTACCGTGCTGGCGATCAACAGCCGCGGCGCGGGACAAAGCAACCTCGCGACGGGCGATTTCGCCGCGATGCTGAATGCCTTGAGCCAATTGGTTGATCCGGGGCGCTTGGCGGTGATCGGCGCGGACAGCGGCGCGGATGAAGGCTTGGCCGGATGCGCGACCGATGATCTATGCGACGCGCTGGCCGTGCTCAGCCCGCTCGACCAGACACTCACGAGCAGCGCGATTCTGCGTTACAACCCACGTCCGCTGTTCATCGCCGCGGGCACGGGCGATGCCGCCTTCAGCGTAGCCCAAAACCTCAACGCAGCGGCGCGCCGGCACAGTCCAGTTCCAGCAAGTCGAGGCGGCGGCGCGCGGGGCAGCGCTTTTGCAGGCGCAGCCCGCGCTCGGCGACGCGCTCATCGATTGGGTGCAGGCGCAGTTTCCGTAGAGGGGTGGTTCGTAGGTACGCGATTCAAAGCGTGCCGAAAAAGCGCACAGTTATCGCAATGAGCGAGGTTTTTGTAGAGACAAGGCATGCCTTGTCCTCTGAACCCTTCTTCAGAAAATGAGGACGAGGCATGCCTCGTCCCTACGATAGTCCCAGCACAGCGTTTGAATCGCATCTACCCTTTCAGACCCCACCCCCGACCCCTCCCCGAATTCAGGGAGGGGAGCCAACATCACGCGCAACGTCTCTCCTCTCCCCGTTTACGTGGGAGAGGGACGGCTGGCGCAGCCAGCAGGGTGAGGGGTGTCACAAAATGCCTTTTTAGTAACCTTCTTGCCTAATCCTCTACTCCAACGCCAACGCTTTACGCCCCGCCTCTTTGAGCGCTTCGATCACGAGGCGATAGGGGCGCGGGCCGTAGCTGATGCGCGACGCCCAATTCGGCGAGCTGGCGCGGCGCGGGCGCATACGGCAGGAACATGATGTTGACGGGCAGCGGCGACTCCGCGCACAGCCGCTCAATGCGGGCGGCATCCGCCAGACCGGGCGCGAAGAACCCGCTGCCGCCCGCCTCGGCATAAGCGTGGGCGCGGCGGATTGCCGCCTCTAGATGCGCGTCGCTGTGCTGTTCCGGTGGCGCTTGCAGAAAGATATCGGTGCGCGCGTTGATGAACAGCGGCACACCCGCTTGGTCGGCAGCCTGACGGAGCGCGGCGATGCGCGTCACCTGTTCCTCGACGCTGTAGAGACCTTCACCCCCGACCACCTGATCTTCAAAGTTGATGCCAATCGCCCCGGCTTCAATGACCTGCGTGATGTTGGCTTGCAGATCAGCGGGCTGGCGTGCATAGCCGCCTTCGAAATCGAGTGAGACGGGCAGCGTCACACAGGCGACGATGCGGCGCAGGTTCGCCAGCAGCGTATCGAGCGGTATGGATTCGGCGTCGACATAGCCATCGGCTGCGGCGACTGACCAGCTCCCGGTCGCCAGCGCTTGCGCGCCAATCGACTCGACGGCTTTGGCGCTCCCCGCGTCCCACACGTTGAACAGCACCAGCGGATCGCCTTTGACATGCAGACGAGCGAAGAGTTGGGCGCGTTCGCTTTGATTCACCGTAGATTCTCCTGTTCATGATTGAGTAACCAGCGTTTGCGGGGCAGGCCGCCGCCATAACCTGTGAGAGCGCCGTCCGCGCCGATCACGCGATGGCAGGGCACGATGATCGCTAACGGGTTCGCGCCGTTGGCGCTGCCGACTGCCCGCACCGCGGTTGGTTTGGCTATATGGGCAGCAATGGCGCTGTATGTGACGGTTTCCCCGTAAGGAATGGTTTGCAGCGCGCTCCAGACGGTCATCTGAAACGGTGATCCGATCTGGTGGATGGGTGTGGAGAAAACGCGGAGTTGCCCCGCGAAGTAGGCGCGCAGTTCGGCTTCGATGTGCCGCAGCGGCGCGGAGCTGCCCGGCACGAGCGCCGCGCCCGTTTTGCGCCGCAGCCACGCGATCTCGCGTTCGAGGCGGCGGCGGTGGGCGAATTCCAGTAGCAGCAGGTGTTCTTCATCGCCAACGGCGAGCATCAGGCCAAGGCGCGTTTCAAACCAGTGGGTATACAGCATACAGCGGGCCGCGGCCCCAGTGGGCGGCGCACCGATGAGGCGCGCGAAGGCGTCGCGAAAGCCGCTGCCAGACTCGTAGCCAGAGGCGATTTGCGCGTCGATCACGGCTGCGCCCGCCTGCAACTGAACCACGGCCAAGCCCATGCGCCGCGCCCGCACGTATTCGGCGAACGTCAGGCCGAAGCGCCGTTTGAAGTGGCGGCGCACGGTCGAGGCCTCGGTGTGGAACGGCTGGAAGTCGGCGGCGCGCCACTTGCGCTCGGGCTGCGCGTCGACCGCGTCGATTAACTGCTGGACGAAGGCGGGCGTCTCGGTCTCCAACGGATGGCAGCGTTTGCACGGGCGAAAACCCGCGTCCAGCGCCGCCTGAGTCGAAGGGTAGAACTGGCAGTGCTCAAACTTGGGTTTGCGCGCGGTACAAGTGACGCGGCAAAACACCCCGGTGGTGGTTACGCCAACGTAGAACACGCCGTCATAGTCGGCATTTTTGTCCAGCAAAGCCTGATAATATTCTTCGGGCAAACCCGGCATAACCTACCCCCATTTCAACCGCAGTTTCTATTATAGGGAAGGCAGGCAGGCCCCGCCGCCGATTTTCGCGCAGCTATTTTCCGCCGCGCAGTTTGCGCCGGAGATCGTCAATCGGCGCGAGTTCGCCGCGTTCGTTGGTGTAGTACCAGCGTTCCCACCCGTTGCACGGCGCGCCCGTGATCAGCTTGGCGATCTGGTGAATTGAGCCGCGCCGATCTTTGTACTGCACCTTACCTTCCGGCTGGATGAAGACGATGTACTCCTCGTCGCGGTCGAACACGAGCGTTTGCCCCAGACCGAGCAATCCCTCGTCGACGAGGCGGCTGAACGGCACGCGCGGCGCGTTGCGCCCTTCCGTATCCGGTTCGACGGCATCTGCTTCCGGCGTCACCGCCGCGATGCGGTCGGTCGCCACGCGGATGTAGTCGGCTTCGCGCTCAATGCCAATCCACTGGCGACCCAACCGCTGGGCGACCGCGCCCGTCGTCCCCGTGCCGAAAAACGGATCGAGCACGACGTCGCCCGGCTGCGACGAGGACAAAATCACCCGTTCAAGCAGTGCTTCCGGCTTCTGCGTCGAGTGCGCCTTTAAGCCGTTGACGCGAATGCGCTCCGCCCCGTTGCAAATCGGCAGGTGCCAGTCGCTGCGCATCTGCTTGCCGCCGTTCATGCGCTTCATCGTGTGATAGTTGAAGGTGTAGCGCGCTTTGGCGTCTTTCTTCGCCCAGATCAGCGTTTCGTGCGCGTTGGTGAAGCGCACCCCGCGAAAGTTCGGCGTCGGGTTGCTTTTGACCCACAGCAGGTCATTGATGATCCAGTAGCCCAAATCCATGAGGATCGCGCCAACGCGGTAGATATTGTGATACGACCCGATCACCCACAGCGTACCGCTCGGCTTGAGCACACGGCGGCACGCGCTCAACCAGGCGCGGGTGAAGGCGTCGTACTGCGCGAGGTCGACAAATTGATCCCACTCGTCGTCGACCGCATCGACTTTAGTCAGATTCGGGCGAAACAGGTCTTGTTGAAGCTGCATGTTATAAGGTGGATCGGCAAAGATCAGATCGACGCTGGCTTCGGGGAGCGTCGCCAGCACGTTCACACAGTCGCCCTGAATGATCTGGTTGAGCGGGAGCATCGGTCTTTCCTTAAGTACAACGAACAGGCGTCACGCCGGACGCCTGTTTATTATACCGTAGGGAGGGCTTACGGAAATTCCTGAAGCAACCGCTGATACTGTTCGAGGGTGAGCACCCGCCATTCGAGCGGGGCGCGCGGAAAAGCGGGATCGTCGAGCGCGCTGCGCACGCCGCTCAGCGAAATCTTCGATTCGGGCGATTGCCGAATGTAGAGTATCCCGAGCGGCAGCAGATAATCGGCTTGCGCCAGCGCGGCAGGTAAACCATCCGTCGCCGCGGATGCCCAGCGGTGCGGCTGCACGAAGAAACCATGCACCTCGCCTTCGCCGATCAATTGGTCGACGGGCGCGCCTTTGAAGATCAGCACCCGCGTCCCGTTCTGGATCTGGTCGCGCCACTGCTCATGTTCGGCCTGCGTGAAGGGAAGCGGCATGTGCTCCGTCCACTCGGGCGGCACCACTTTGAGCGCATACAGAATCATTGTCCGCCCTCCCACACCTCGACGAGCGCGTGATAGTCGGCTTCCGACAGCGAAATCCATTCGTCATCGGTGATGGCGAAACGCGCGCCGAGAATCGTCTGCATCTGGCTCAGGGGGATCGGCGTGGTCAGTGGGCGGGGGCGCGTCACTTCGAGCGGCACCCGGTAGTTGATGCCGTAGCTCGGCTGCGTTTCCGGCGTCGCGGGCGGGTTGTCCGGTGTACTGGTGACATTCAGGCCGCGTTCGGTGCGGGCGGAGGTCTCCGCGACCGGGGGTGCAGGCCGCGCGCCGGGTGGCGCGGTATCGACTTCGCGCACCTCGCCCACGAAGATGGCCTCGGCGACGATGGCGTCAACGGGCTCTTTCACATAGATCAGCGCCTGCGTGCCGCTGACAAAGGCGGCGTGGTCATGCAGCACGGTCGCTTTGTCGAGCGGCGCGCTGGTCTGATCCTGCCAATCGGGAGCGACTACGAGAATCCCAAACGTCGTCATGCTTTGGCTCCTGTTCATTACAATTGATATAAACAGGATACCATAAAAAGATATGAACCACAGAGAACATAGAGAGCACAGAGGAGTCATTCATCAATTTCTCTGTGTTCTCCGTGTTCTCTGTGGTTAGATTTTCTTCACTCAATCAAACTTGAAGCGGAAGACGCCGAAGGTGAAGAATACGGCTGCCAAGCCCAGCAGCACGCCAATCGACGGCAGGACGGTGCTCAGGTTGCCGCCAAAGAACAGCAGCGACGTGTAACCGTCCATCGCCCAGGCAACCGGGGAGATGTGACCGAGCGTCTTCATAAACGCGGGGACGATCTCCAGCGACCACCATGCGCCGCCCAACGGCGCGAGCGTCAGCGTGAGGAACAGCGTGATCCCGTTGGCCTGCTGAATATTCTTGATCAGCGTGGTGAGCGCCAGCGTCAGCGCGGTGATGCACAGCACAAAGCTGATCATGATCAGGACCAGCGCCAGCAGGTCATTCCCGTACTGCACGCCGAGCACCGCCCCGAACGCGAACACGATCACATATTGGATCATGCCGACGATGAAGCGCGCCAACAGCTTGCCGCCGAGGATTTGCGCGCGGCTCACGGGCATGGTCGTCAGGCGCTGAAGCGTCCACTGCTTACGTTCGAGCAAAATCGCGGTCACGGCGGGGAAAATGGCGAACATCACGTACATCGACGCCATGCCGGGGACGGACTGCCCGAAGCCCTGCTGTGCCGCCGACGGCTGACTGTCGACGTAAGCGGTCGAATCAATTCGGTTGATGGTGATCGGGTTCGTCGCCCAAACTTCCGCAGCACGGGCGCGGACGTCCGCGCCAAAGGTCGGGTCATCGGCGAATTGCTCGGCATCCAGCGCAAGGGCGATATCGGTGCCAACCCGCGCCGCCGTCAGCGCGCCGCCGAGCTTCTGCGTGACCGACTGCACCGCCTGCAAAATGTAGCTCGGGGCGGCGGCGGTCTCATTCGAGCGGTAGATCACGCTGACGGTCTCCCCCGCGGCGATCTGACTCGCGAAGCCCGCCGGGATTTCAAGCTGTGCGAGCGTGACCTTGTCCTCCAGGCGCGTCTGCGCCAGTTCGGGCGTGAGTTCTGTCCCTTCCAGACGGCAGGCATCGTCTTCTGTCTGGTCCATTGGGCAGAGGACAACGTCCGTATATGTGGCGCGGACTTGATTCAGGAAATCGGCGGAGAGGGCACTCTGATCGGCGTCGAAGACATCGATCACGAGGGTGGGCGTGGTCTGCGCGCCGCCCATCGAGCCGCTCGCAATGCCAATCACATACGAGAGCACCAGCGGGATCACCACGAGGTTGATCCAGATGTCCTTCTCTTTGAAGATCAGGCGCAGGTCATTGCGGGCAATGTGCCAGAGTTTATTCATAGTCGAACCTCACACTTCCAGACGACGGTTGAAAATCGTCACGCCCGCAATGAAGAAGATCGCGCCGATCAGCGTCAGCATAATCAGGTTGATCTCGATGCCGCCCTGATTGAGCGCCAACTGGGTGAACGCATCCACGCCCCAGTAATTCGGCGTGATGACGCGCACCTGATTGAGCACGGGCACATTGTCGATGCTGAAAAAGGCGCCGCCCAGCACGCCAAACAGCAAGCCGATCACACCACTGAGGATGTTCGCCTGTTCCGGCGTCTTGACCAGCGACACGACGAACGTGCCAATACCACCCGTTGCCAGCGCCACCGTGATTAGCGTGAGCGCCACCAAGAACAGATTGTTCCCCCAGATGAAGCGGAACTGCCCTTCGAGCAGGCTGCCGACCAGCGTCAAGGCGAGCGCGAGCAGCGCCACCTGCACCAAGCAGTTGAGGAACACGCCGATGAACTTGCCCACCAACAGCGTGAGGCGCGCCGTCGGCGAGACGAGCTGCCGTTGCAGCGTTCCGTCGCGCCGCTCTTCCAACAGCCCGGTCGCGCTGCCGATGGCGGTGAACATCATGAAGAAGATGGCCTGCGCTGAACCAAACAGCACGAGCGGGTTGAAGCGCTGCGCCTCGCCCGTGACCGTCTGCTGTTCGATCCGCAGCGGGTTGTTGGCGGGGTCAAAGGCGGGCGTGAAATCCGGCGCGAACGTCCCGGTTGAACTCGCCAGGCCGAAGCGCAGCCCGAAGGCCGGGTCGCTTTGGGCGCGGGCGATCAATTCGTCGATGGTCGACTGAATCGTGATGTTGCCCGTGGCGATCGTGTTGGTGATGTTCTGGACGATCGCTTCCAGCACGCTGGCGGACGTGGGGCGCGCGCTGCTGGCATAGAGTTCGATGGTCGTCGGCTGGATCGGGTCGTTCTGCCCGTAGCTGACCTGCGCGCTGAAATCGGCCGGGATGATGATCGCGGCGGCATACGTGCCATCGTCGACGCCCGCGCGCGCGGCCTCCGCATCCGTCAGTTCAACAGCATTGGTCAACTGGAACAGCACGTTGTCTTCCAGCGTCTCAGCCGATGCATCAGCCGGCGGCACGAGCAGATCGACAATGATGTCGCCGTTATTGACCGCCTGTCCGTTCTGCTCGACCCCGGCGTCGAGATTGATGAGCGCGACCGGAATATCGCGAATCGGCGCATCGCTGCCGCCGCCAAAGAAACCGCTGAACGCCGTGCCGATGATCGTCGCCAGCGCCAGCGGCGTGACGACCATGATCAGCAGCAGGTTGCGGTCGGTGTACGTCGTGTACAGTTCTTTCCAGATTAACGCCAGAATTTTGCTCATGGTCGTCAATCCCGCAGCGCGCGGCCGGTCAGCGCGAGGAACACGGCTTCGAGGTCAGGCTCACGCACCGACACCGACACCACGTTGATCCCGGCTTCGTCGGCCATCTGGATGATCTGTGGGAGCGCCTTGCGCCCGCGCTTAGCCATGACCACGATCTCGCCCGAGCCGATTTCCAGCGAGTCGGTCACCGTGCCTTCGGGGATGTCATGGCGCTGGTACTCCGCGGTGGTGACACCGGGGATCTCCGCGGTGATTTTCTTGAGCAGCGTCTCCGGCACGAGCTGCGCGCCGACGTTGAAGATCAGGCGGTCTTCCTCACCGATCTTCTGGATCAACTCACCGACCGTGCCGACCGCAATGATCTCGCCGTGGTCGACAATCGCCACCCGGTCGCTGATCTCCTGCACTTCTTCCATCAGGTGAGATGTGTAGAGCACGGTCATGCCCATCTCTTGGCGCAGACGCAGCACCGTGTCGAGCACGCGGCGGCGGTTCTGCGGATCGATGCCGACGGTCGGCTCGTCCATGTAGATCAACTGCGGGCGATGCAGCAGCCCCACGCCGATGTTGACGCGGCGCTTCATGCCACCGGAAAACGTTTCGACCTTATCGTGCTGGCGGTCGGTCAGGTCGATGAAGTCGAGGACTTCGTCGACGCGCTTCTTGAGTTCCGCGCCGCCGAGTCCATACATCTTGCCGAAGAATTCGAGGTTCTGGCGCGCGCTGAGCGCGAGATAGAGCGCGATTTCCTGCGGCACCACGCCGAGCAGGTTCTTCGCTTGCAGCGGTTGTTTGGTGATCGAATAGCCGCCGATGGTAGCATCGCCGCGGGTGGGGGTGAGGAGGCCGCTGATCATCGAAATCGTGGTCGTTTTGCCCGCGCCGTTCGGCCCGAGCAGACTGAAGATTTCGCCTTTGCCAATGGTGAAGCTCACACCTTTGACGGCGAAGACGGTCTCGCCGTTCTGCCGCTTGAACGACTTAGCGAGATCGTTTACCTGGACCATATTCTGCTGCATAGCATACCCCTGAGACTATGTGAAGAATTTAACTTATATACGTTATATGACAGGCGAAAGTTGTGCCGGGTTGGGGGATAAAAAACAGAGGTTTGCACCTCTGCTGAAAGACATTCGGGGTTACGGGTGGTGCTAGTATTCGATGTAGCGTTTCCAGGCTTCCGGGCCACTGCCTATGGCGATGACCAGATAGCTGGTGCGCGGCGTCTTGGGTTCCCACGCCAGCTTCATGGCCGCCTCATGCGGCAGGCGATCACCCTTGCGGTGGTTGCAGTGGTAGCACGCGCAGGCCGTGTTCGTCCACACGTCTTTGCCGCCGCGCGACTTGGGGATGATGTGATCGACCGTGAAATCGGTTTTGGAGAGCATTTTGCCCTTGATCATGCCGCCCGGCTGCACCTGACAATAGATGCAAGTGTAGTTATCCCGCACCAGCACCCCCCGCCGACTCCAGTGCGCCCGCCGCCGTGGTACGTTGATATAGGCACGGAGCGCAATGACTGAAGGAATCGGGTACTTATCCCCGACCGTCCGCAAAAACTCCCCCGTCTGCTCGATAACCAGAGCTTTTTCTGCGAGCAGCAGATTGATCGCCCTGGGGATCGAGATCACAGACAGCGGCTCCCACGTTCTTCCGTTGAGCAGCAGCACCCGCCCATGAACACCGCCAGACACGCTTCACCTCTAGCATCCGTGATTTTTTGCACAACACTTTCCATTATACACACATTGCCGAAACCCGCGTGAAACGGATTACAATCGTTCACACAGGTTTAAAATAGCCCACGCGAATGTTAAATGTGAGGCGCGCCTCACCTCGGTTTTAACACGCGCACACGTTGCCACCCCCGAAATTCGAAAGGGAGTCAGCAGCGTTCGCCCGACAAAAATGGTTTTCGTAGGGACGGCCTTCTGGCCATCCGCCGTATTTGGCCTCACCCCTAAATCCCCTCTCCATTGGGAGAGGGGATTTAAGAACGCTGCCTGTCTCCCCTCTCCTCTAGGAGAGGGGTTGGGGGTGAGGCTATCTTTTTAGGGCAATCGGCGGGATCAAAACGAGGAACCCGCCAACACCCCCATGCCGCGCCCGGTTCCTCGCTTTGGACTTACCAGTACATCAGTGTTCCGGTCTTGCAGTACCCAGGTTGCTTGCTAACAATAAATCTCGCCCGGAAGGTCTTCACGTTTCAATTCGGTTATTCGGTAAGGTCGTGGGGCATCCCCGACCTTACGCTGAGAGCGATCGGTCGGTTAGCCGAAGGTGATGTAACCCGCTGGATTGTCTTTGTCACACATGTCGAACTAGCCTTTCTACCGATTCGCTCGTTCTGTACGTTCTAGAACAGCGACCACAACCGCGCCCAGAGCGGCGTCGAGCGCTTCTGGCTGGTCGGCTTAGTCTGCCGACTCTCACGTGCCAGTCTTTCCTGCGCTGCTTGACGTTCTAGGTCGCGCCGATGATTCTTCGACAACAGTACGTCTTTTTGACTAAAGTTCATGAGGTTGTTCCTCGTCGTTCGCTTGCTCATTCGTTGACTATGGTGCTCGTCGGACTTGCGTCCCCGATGTTTCGTGCCCGTTACGACGATTTGCGTACCAGGCTCAACCCCACTTCGCGCTGGCTGTTGTGCTCTTCGATCTCGTCCATCGTTTCGCGCGCCGTGTAGATGACTTCGCGCAGCCAGCCGATCAATTCCGCGTTGCTGAGTGTGGTGACGGCGCGGACATCCCCGTCGCTTGCGGCGCTGTGCAGCTCATCGAGCGCATCCAGAAGGGTCGAAAGCCGAGACTCGTTGTAGAGCAGTTGTAAATTGGGTTGAGGCGTCATTGGTACCTCTCCATTAGTTCGCAAATAAAAAGGGCGTGAGACTTTGCTTCACAGTCTCACGCCCTTTGCAGGAACCCTAGTATTTCGGGTGAGGGTAGTCTAGCCGAGGCTAGCTCCCTTCGCGTATGACTGTCCTGATTCTCCGTAACCCAGCGCGCTGACCGTGTTCCACACACGCACGCCAGCCGCAACCGCATCTAGGCCCTGATCCGCGAAACGCGCAGCAGACCCAATGCGATTAGGCAGAATCGTCCCCTGGAACCCAAGGGCTGGCATGGTGAAGGCGAAGGCACGCAGAATCATGGCTTAGGCACCCCGCTCGATGATGGTCTCGTTGAGCATGGCGAGGATGCTTTCGCCGGTGATGAACACACGGCGCATACCATTGGGCTTGCTCACGCGCAAATGCCCATTCTTCACCAACCGCTTGAGCGTGCTCAGGCTGATGCCGAGCGCTTCGGCGGCTTCTTGCCGGGAGTACACTGCTCCGGGTTCGATTCTAGGTTTGAGTGATGTAACCATCGATCCTCGCTTTCTCCACCGCCTCACGGCGGGGGACGCGCCAATACCGCTACTTAGCGGTGACGTTGACGCGAAATCTTGACATTCGGGTGTGCCTGTAGCATCCCGCTCTCAATCGTTCTGAACCGTTGACAACGCACGAAGGCTCTTCTGCCTAACATGCAAGCAACAGATTATCATGGATTATTCTGTATGTCAAGCAATCAGTTCCGAGTTTAAGCAACTGTAATGGCTCATATTGGGTCATAGGCGCAAAGATCAGTCCAAAGTCGGAGAGCACGCTCGCATTTTGCGGAGAAGTGCTAGCCTCACCCCTTAATCCCTCTCCTTTAGATTTAGGGAGGGACAGCTTTAACAATCGAGGGAATTGTAGGGACGCCCAACGGGGCGTCCGCCAATTTGGAGGAGTACCGGACGCGCCGTTGCGCGTCCCTACAAAACACGTTCTTCTCGTAGGGAAGCAATTCAGCGTCCGCCGTGTCCAACCCCACCCCTGGCCCCTCGCCGAATTCAGGGAGGGGAGGCAACATCACCCGTCAAGCAGGAATGGGTTTTCGTAGGGACGCAATTCATTGCGTCCGCCGCACCCGACCCCACCCCAACCCCACGTCGAATTCAGGGAGAGGCGCCGACACCGCTTGGCAAACCGAATTTGTTGTCGTAGGGATGAGGCCTGCCTCGTCCTCATTTCGCCATATGACACTTACGGCGTCAGGGCGTGAAGTGTTTCCACTTGCCTTCCGAGATCACGTCGACGCGGCCGTCGACCACTTGCAGCGCGGTCTCGTCGTCAATCGCGTACGCGGCATGCCCGATGCTGGTCGCCCAGCGTTCGGCATGCGCCAGCGTATTGTAGGGGAGCATTTCGTGATCCAGATGTGGGAAGATCGAAAAATCGACAACGCCCAATGCTTCGTCGCCGCCTGTGGGCGGCGTCCATTCGACGAAGTGCTGCCCAATGTTCGGAGTCATGATCATGCTCCCCGCGCTCAGTCCCACGTAGACGCCGTTCAGCGACGGCAAGAGGTCAGCCAGCCCGGACTGACGCATCCAGTAGGCCAGAAATAGGGGATCGCCGCCATTGACCAGCAGCACCTCGGTCTGTTCGATCAAGGGAACCCAGAGGTCTTTGCTGAGGCTGGGCAGCGCGGTCAGTTCCAGTACGCCCAGTGACTTCCACCCCAGTTCGCACATGGGACAGCGCGGTTCCTGTCCAGCGATGAACTGGTAGGCCATGATCGGCCCATTGCGGAGCGCGTAGATCCCCGTGGGAATGCAGAGCGCGCTGCACTCGGCAATGGGTTTGCCCAGCAGATTGACCAGCGCGGTGCGGATACTGGCATTTTTGATACCCGCCGACGTAAGTAGATATTTCATGTTACCTCTCCTTGCCAATGGGTGGGAACGCAGCCAGCGTGCAGGCGACTGCACAAGCGCATATCACCTTCTATATGCGGGTATGGGGATATTTCGCGCCGCGGCTCGATCTTGACAGGCCTGCCCAACCGTGCTCATAATACCTTTGAGAAGCGTTGATCAGGACAAGTACGCAGGTCAAGCAACTTAACAGGGAGCGGTCGCCGTAGACTGAGAGCGACGCAGGTTGTCCCCGCCGAAATTCCCCTGATCCGCATATCCCAAAAGCGGATATGCTCGCTGACGGGTGAACGATACGCACACGGCGTATCTGTGTAGTCCGCTCCGCACTGGCTGGCGTCACAGCGCAATGAAGCGGGTCGATCCGTAGGGATCGATCAAGCAGGGTGGTACCGCGGGAGATCCAACGCTCTCGTCCCTGAAGTCTGGGACGAGGGCGTTTTTTGTTTCACTTGAGGAGATAGTAATGCACGATCCGAGACAGAATCTGGATACGTTACTTGAGATTGCTTTAAACGAACTGGGGCAACAAGTAACTAGTGATGAAGTTGAGAATTGGGAACGCAAGTATATCGGTAAAACTGGCATTTTCACCCAACGTTCACGGATGGTAGGACAGTTGCCAGCAGAGGAGCGAGCAGCATTTGGCAAGCGCATCAATGACATAAAGGCCACCTTGCTACAAGCCTATGCGGATCGCGAAAAGCTGGTCAAGGAGCATGAACTGGCGCGCGATCTCGAACAGGGGCAAATCGATGTGACGCTGCCGGGGCGCGCGCATCCGGTCGGCGGGCTACACCCGTCGACCACGACACTGCGCGAATTCTACGCCATCTGGGCGGAGATGGGCTTCCAGGTCTATCGCAGCCGTGATGTCGAGACGGACGAGATGAACTTCGAACTGCTCAACATTCCGGCGCACCACCCCGCCCGCGATATGTGGGATACGTTCCACACGACGACGCCGGGTGTGGTTTTGCGCACGCACACCTCGCCGGGGCAGATTCACGCCATGCGCGAATTCGGTGAAGGCGGCACGCAGCCGATCCGCGTGATTCTGCCGGGCATGTGCTACCGCTATGAGCAGGTGAGCGTCCGCAGCGAAATTCAGTTCCATCAGGTCGAAGGCGTGGCGATTGGCAAGCACATCCACCTGACCGACCTCAAAGGGACGATTGCCGAATTCGCGCGGCGCATGTTCGGGGCGGACAAAGATGTGCGCTTCCGGTCGAGCTACTTCCCGTTCACCGAGCCGAGCATGGAAGTAGATGTCGAATGCCTGCTGTGCGGCGGCAAGGGCTGCCAGATGTGCAAGTACAGCGGCTGGCTGGAGATCGCGGGCTGCGGCATGATGCATCCGGTCGTGCTGCGCAATGGCGGCTACGACCCGAGCGAGTGGAGCGGCTTCGCCTTCGGCATGGGGCCGGAGCGCATGATCAACCTGAAGTACGGCGTGAAGGACATCCGCTACTACTGGGGCAACGATCTGCGCTTCCTGGAGCAGTTCTAACCCATGCCGCTGATCTACCCGCTGTGGATGGTGCTGGCGCGCTTCTGGCAGACGGTGCGCGCGCTGATCCGCAACCCGGAAACGCGTGGTCTGGTGTATCTGGTCGGGCTGATTCTGCTGGCCGGGACGCTGTTTTACCATTACGTCGAAGGCTGGCGCTGGCTCGACGCGCTGTACTTCAGCGTGATCACGCTCACGACGGTCGGCTACGGGGACTTCACGCCTAAGACCGACGCGGGCAAGCTGTTCACGATTGTGTACATCTTTGTCGGCTTGGGCATCCTCGCCGGGTTCATCACGGCGGTCGCGCAGAACCAGCCGACGCTGCGGCTGTTCGGGCGCGGGAAAGATCGTGGCGGGGACGAATCGCCGAAGGAATGAATTCACCTCACCCCCCAACCCCCTCTCCCCCCGGAGAGGGGGAACAAGCGGAATAGTTCTCGCCCCTCGCCTTTAGGAGAGGGGTTGGGGTGAGGTTACCAGCGAATTTTCGTAAGGATGAGGTATACCGGGTGGCGTGAAGATGGGTGATAGGGCGGTTTTGGAAATATGCGGACGCGATAAATCGCGTCCCTACGAGAAACACCGTCTTTGTGTAGGGACGCAATTCATTGCGTCCGCTGTCCCCACGCTATCCGCACACCTTGCTCTACTCGACTCACTCGAGACGTTTTCGCCCCAATGCGGGTGAAATTGCTAATCGCTAAACGCTAACAGCTAAGAGCTAAAGGCTAAACACATGCTCGTACCAGTTTCGTGGTTGAAAGAATACGTCGATATCACCGTGCCAGTGGAAGCGCTGGCCGAACGCATGACCGTCGCCGGGATGGAAGTGGCGCACATTTACTACTACGGGCTGCCGCAGCAGTTCGTCGAAGGCGTGCGCCAGCCGGTGTCCGACCATCTGGTGTGGGATCGCGAGAAGATCGTGCTCGGCGCGATCCGCGAAGTCAAGCCGCACCCCAACGCCGACCGCCTCGTGATCGCGATGGTCGATTACGGCGGCGCGGAGCTTGAACCAACCGTGACGGGCGCGCCCAACCTGTTCGAACACAAGGGCATCGGCCCGCTGGCGTCGCCGCTGTGGACGGGCTTCGCGCTGGAAGGCGCGGAAGTCTGGGATGGTCACAGCGAAGAGCTGAAGCGCATGATCCTCAAAGAGAAGCCTTTGCGCGGTATTCCGAACAAGTGCATGGTGTGCTCGGCGAAAGAACTCGGCCTGTCCGAGGAGCACGAGGGCATCATCATCATGCATGACGATCCCGGTTTCCCGCCGGGGACGCCGCTGCAGGACGTGCTTGGCGATATCGTGCTGGAAGTCGAACTCACGCCGAACCTCGCCCGCGCTTACAGCATCCTCGGCATCGCGCGCGAAGTCGCCGCGCTGCTCGATCAACCGCTGCGCGAGCCGTCGTACGACTTCGTGGCGGCGGGCGCGAGCATCGACGGGAGGGCGGCGATTGAAATCCGCACACCGGAACTGAACCCGCGCTTCACCTTCACGCTGCTGCGCGATACGACTGTCAAGCCGTCGCCAGAATGGCTGCAGCGCCGCTTGCAGCTCGTCGGCCAGCGCCCGATCAACAACATCGTGGACGTGACCAACTACATCATGTTCGAGATCGGCCAGCCGCTGCATGCCTACGACTACGATAAGCTGGTCGAACGCGCAGGCGGCAAGACGCCGACCATCATCACGCGGCTGCCAGAAGCGGGCGAAACGCTGGAAACGCTCGACGGGACAAAACGCAACCTCGACGCGCATAACATCCTCGTGTGCGACACGGCGGGCGTGATCGGTCTGGGCGGCATCATGGGCGGCGCGGACACCGAAATCAGCGATGCGACGCGCACGGTGCTGCTCGAAGCGGCGGCGTGGAACTTCATCAACATTCGCCGCAGCATGCAGACGCAGGGCATGCGGACGGAGGCGGGCGTCCGCTTCAGCCGCGGCGTGCATCCGAGCTGGGCGCTGCGCGGGTCGTCGCGTGGCATTGAGCTGATGCGCCAGACGGGCGGCGGGCAGGTCGCGCAGGGCGTGATTGACGCCTACCCACTCCAGCCCGAACTGGTCGTCGTGCAGCTCCCGCTGACCGAGATTCGCCGCATCTCCGGCGTCGATTTCACGCTTGAACAATCGGCGACGATGCTCATGCGCGGCGGCTTCACCGTGCAGATCCACGCGGACAGTCTGAGCGTCGGCGTGCCGGATACGCGCATGGACATCGGGACGGGCATCGTCGGGCAAGCCGACCTGATCGAAGAGATCTGCCGCATCTACGGTTACGGCAACATCGCCAACACGATCATCGCCGATGCCATGCCGCCGCAGCGGTCCAACCCGTCGCTCACGCTCGAGGAAGCGACGCGCGATCTGCTGGTAGCGCTCGGCTTCCAGGAGATCATCAACTATCGCCTGACCGCGCCCGAACGTGAAGCCGCCCTCGTCCCGCCGACCGCGGAGTCATCGCTGCCCGCGCAGCCCTACGTCGAACTCGCCAACCCGATTTCGCCGGATAAGGCGGTCATGCGCAAGTCGCTGCTGACCAACATCGTCGAAACGGCGGCGCTCAACAGCCGTTACCAGAAGCGCCAACTGCTGTTCGAGATCGGCAACATCTACCTCAAGCGCGAGGGCGAACTGCTGCCCGACGAGCCGCGCCGCCTGTCGCTGCTCATCACGGGCGTGCGCGAAGCGGCGACGTGGCAGGTCAAAGAGGCGACCAACTATGACTTCTACGACCTCAAGGGCATGGTCGAAAGCCTGCTCAGCGGGCTGCACGTCGACCGTGTGACCTTCGAGCGCGGCCAGCACACAACCTTCCATCCGGGGCGCTCGGCGCTGCTGCGCGTCAACGGCGTGGCGATCGGCACGTTCGGCGAACTGCATCCGCTGGTCGCGGCGCGCTTCGACCTGACCGCCGCGCCTGTCTTGCTGGCGGAGTTTGACCTCGATGCGCTGCTGGAATTCGCGCGCGCTATGTACCCGACCGCGCCGCTGCCGATCACGCCGCCGGTGCTGCAGGACATCGCGCTGATCGTCCCGGCACAGACGAGCGCTGCCGACGTGGAGCGCGTGATCGTGAAGGCGGGCGGCGATCTGCTCAAGGACGTGCGCCTGTTCGATGTGTACGAAGGCGATCCAATCCCGGAAGGCTTCAAGAGCCTCGCCTACAGCCTGACGTATCAGACCGACGAAAAGACGCTCACCGACCGCGAAGTCGCGAAGGTGCAGGAGAAGATCGTCAAGCTGACGGGCTTCGAACTCGGCGCGAAGTCGCGCAGCTAAGGGCAGAAAGGCAAGAAAAAGCCTAACGCAAAGACGCAAAGGCGCGAAGGCGCAAAGAACAAGAATTTGACCGCAGAGAACGCAGAGAGCGCAGAGAGAAGAAGTCAAGCCTCTGCGGTCTTTGCGCCCTCTGCGGTTTTGATTCATCCATTCCTCTGTGTTCTCCGCGTTCTCTGTGGTTAAATAGCTTTTTTCTTTTTCACTCTGCGTTCTTTGCGTTCTCTGCGGTTGATAATCTTTAATTCTTATCCTCTGTGTTCTCTGTGTTCTCTGTGGTTAAATTGGTCTTTTGTTTAATCTCTTGAGGCCACATGCGCCAACGGCTAATCCTCAAATGGGTGTTTCGCTCGATCTTTTGGGCGGTGATGATCGCGTTCATCCTGACGTTTGTGCGCGATTCGACGCTGCCTCTCGGCGACCAGTGGACGGCGATTGGCGTCATGGCGCGCGACGAGCAGTTCGACTACATCGGCTGGGAAGTCAACGCGCTGGCGGTCAAGCTGGGCGAGACGGTCGCCGGAGTCGCGCCCTACCTGACCGAGACCGCGCAGACCGACACCGTGCGCGCCTACATGGCCGATCTCGCGGCGGCGCAGCGGCTGGAAGGCGAAGTCAGCGCCATTTACGCTGATCCGAATGTGACCGATCCCGAAACGGCCAGCGCGGATCAGCGGGCGCGGCGCGACGCCCTGCGCGCGGACTTAGCGCGGCGGCAGGCGCTGGTCGAGGCGATCCTCGAACGGCAGGTGACAAATGTGCTGCGCGATCTCGGCTTCGCCGTCGCCGGGGTGCTTCTGCCGCCTGTTTCGATGCACTTCACCGCCGTGCCGAATCTGCTGATCGTCTCCCCACGTGATCAAATCCGCTTCGACGTGTCGATCAACCTCGACCCCATGCCCGTCGACGCGATGGCCGCGCTTGAAGAGCGAATCGACACCGAGCAGGACGTGTCCTCGCTGATCGTGCCGCTCGGCGGGATCGCGCTGTACCCGGCGATGATCCTCGAAACCACGTCGATTGAGTTTGCCGTCGAGACCTTCGCGCACGAATGGCTGCATCACTACCTGTTCGCCTTCCCGCTCGGCTACAACTACGACTTCGCGGGCGAGGCACGCATCATCAACGAGTCGACCGCGCAGCAGTTCGGCGAGGAAGTCGGGCGGCTGGTGCTCGAACGCTACTATCCGGATTTGGTGCCGGAACCTCACCCCCCAACCCCCTCTCCGCTCGGAGAGGGGGAGCAGGAAGAGTCGGCTCCGGTGTTTGATTTCGGCGCGGAGTTGAACGAAACGCGCATCACCGTCGATCAACTGCTGGCGGATGGTCAGGTTGACGAAGCCGAAACCTACATGGAGGAGCGGCGGCGCTTCTTCGCTGACAACGGCTATCACCTCCGTAAGCTGAATCAGGCGTTTTTCGCCTTTTACGGAGGCTATCAAACGGCATCAGCGGGCGCAGGCGGCGGTGATCCCATCGGCGCAGCGGTGGCGGCGATCCGCCGGGACAGCGCCACGATTCACGAGTGGATCATTACGCTGCGCGGCATCACCACCCGCGATGAACTGCTCCGGGCGGCTGGCATGTCCCCGCCTTAGATTGTCTCCGCGAAAATCGCCGCCAGCGCCGCATCGACTCCGGCGAAGAAGTCGGCAGCGGTCGGTACAACCAGCACGTCCGGTTCAATCCAGCGCCGCTCATCACCGGGCGCGGCAATCGTATCATCACGGGCGGAGATGGCGACCGCGATCCGGCTGTTCGGCAGGGTGATCGTCCGCGCGGTGGCATACACCCGCGGCCCGCTGCCCGTCGGCTCGCCGACGTAGCGCACGTCCGCGTCCCGGAGTTCCAACTCCACGAGGAAGTTCACCGCCGCTGAAAAGGTATAGCGCCCGATGATCACATGGATGCGGGTGGGCACGGTGCTCAACCAGTCGAGCAGGGGTCCGTAGGTGCTGTTGTCGCCACCGAGGTTATGGCGCACATCCACGACGACCTGTTGGGGAGAGCGCGCCTCGTATTCGGCGGTGACCGCTTGCACAAACTGCGTCAGATTTTGCCCGGACTGTGTGCGCCCGGACACGTGATTGAACTGGAGATAGAGCGCGTCCTCAATGGCGAGATAGGTGTACCAAAAGTTCTCATCTGTATGCCGCATGGGGAGCGGTTCGGGACGCGGCCGCAAACTGATCAGCCAGTGCGGGACGGGATGCCAGCGTAGATAGTCGCGCAGCGTCTGCGCTTCCGGGGCAATGGACAGTCGCTCACCGTCCGGCAGTTCGATGATATAGCTCGGCGTGATCTCTTGTGCGCGCAGCACTTCCGGAATGATGGCGAACAGCGGCAGCCCGAAGCGGACGGACATCTCATTTTCCGAATTCACCACCGGGCGCAGACGATCGAGCGCGTCTTCGGCGCTGAGCTCGCCGATGGTCGCCACCCGCCCGCCGATCAGGTGCGCATAGGCGGCGTCGGCGTCGATCACGTACAGGCCATCGGCGAAGAGATAGAGCTGCAGCGGAAACAGGTGAAAACCGATCGCCGGCTGGAAAGGATCAACAAAACTGTGACCGTCCACCAACGCCCCCAGGCGGATGATGCCGGTTTTGATCTGCTCGTCGGTGAGCGTCGGAATTTGCGCGTCGAGTTCGGCGAAGGCTTGCTGAAAGACCGTCTGAGGAAACCGCCAGTAGAGGTTGGGGTGGATCTCCTGCATGGCGCTTTCCAGTCGCGCCAGATCCTCACGCCACGCCGTGATCGCCTCGTCGGTTTGTACCGTGACGCGCTCTTGGGCGAATACCGGGAACGCCGCCAGCAGGATCAGGCAAAAGATGATTTTTCGTAACATCAGGATATTCCCCGTCTTTAGCGGGATCTACACTAAACACGGGAGATCGGTTCAGCTTAGGTTTTGAAGTCCGAGTTCTTGAGCAGAGCGCGCGGCGGTCGCGCGCATCCGCCGGAACAGCGCCACGATTCACGAGTGGATCATCACGCTGCGGGGTATTACGACGCGCGAAGAACTGCTGCGCGCCGCGAGTCTACCTAACTAGTTGATCGTACTCCGAGAAATCGGGGCTGTATAGTGGCATACATTACTTTTTATGTGAACGGAACGACCTCATTTTCAGCCGCTATTCGTCTATACTAAGGATGCATCAAGAGCAGGTAGGCATGGTGCTTACACGAAAGGCCAAGACCATGTTCCGCACCCGTGTCATCTGGTTCCTCCTGCTGCTGCTCCTCATCACCGCCGTTCCGGTGTCCTCACAAGACGGCAGCCCCACCAATCCCGCCCGCGCGAACGCCTATGCCTGGGTCGAACTTGTTCGCAACGGTCGTCATCCGGAGATCAGCGCCGCGCTGATTTCACCTGACTCGTACACCGTCTATAATCCCTTCCAACCAGCCGGTGCTCCAGTCAGCATCGACGACGCAATTGCGGGCGAGGCCGCGTTCCAGACAGCCTTCCCGGATATGCAGTTCACCCATTACCTGATATTGGCACAAGGCAATTACGCCGCTTACGTAACGTATCAGGAAGGGCATTTCCAAGCACCCTATTTCGACGTTCAGCCCACTGGCGATTACTGGCACGGCCCATTGGTCGCGTTGCTGGAGCTGGACGATGGCAAGGTCGTACGCGAGTTCGACGCGTGGAATCAGCAGGCTTTTCTGCAAGATATGGGCTGGGTTGAACCAACCTACACCTTCAACGCGCAGCCCGTGGGCTGTCGAACTCGGCAGCACATCGACCACGCCGGACCAGCACCTGTTCATGATCCGCACGGTCTTCAACGCCACGGCTAGCAGCAACATCCAGAATGTGTTCCCGAGATACTATGATCCGAATGTCGTCGTGCATGACTATCTGGGTGATTTGGTCGGACTCGATGCGCTGATCGCCCACGAGGAGCGGCTGCAAACGATCCCCGGGTTTACGCCGATTGAATCGCAGTTTGTGTGTGATGGCGATCTGTGCTTGGCTTATGCTTCAGCGAGCGCAGACGGCGCTGACGGCCCGGTCAACTTGCTGTGGATGAGCCTGCACCGCTTTGTCGATGGCAAGATCGTGGAGGAATGGTGGCTGTACGACAATGCAGCGATGTGGTCAATGCTGCCACCGGAAATGTAGCAGCTTGCAGCGGCGGGATACCCTGCGGCAGTTGTGGGGCGCAGACGTCCGCGCCCCACAACCTCAACCGTGCCTCCTACGCACTCGTCGTCATTTCAGACAGGGAAAAGCCGCTGAAGTTTGGACACAATTCCCCGCCGAATGCTTTACACTGGACAGATCGCAGAGACATCCCAAGGACAAATAGTGTACGACGCCAACAAGCACCTCCTCGTCCGGCATTTCGAGGAAGTTCTCAATCAAGGTCAGCTCGACGTCATCGACGAGATTTACGCCGACAGCTACGTTTTAGACGCTCCGGTGCAGACCGACGGCTCCGCCCAGGCACACGGGCAAACGCTCGGGCGCGATGGCCTCAAACGGCGGGTGACGCTCTTCCGCACCGCCTTCCCCGATATTCATTTCACAGTCGAAAACCTCATCGCCGAAGAGGACAAGGTCGTCGTGCAGTATCGCTTCGCCGGAACGCAGACGGGCGCATTCCGGGAACTCCAACCGACGGGCAACGCGATCGATGTCGGCGGCATCCTGATCGCCCGCGTGGCGGACGGCAAAATCGAGAGCGCCTACAGCGTGTTCGACGGTGGCGACATGATGCGCCAACTGCAGCACACTGAACACCACCGGAACACGCTGGAAATCTTCATCGGCACGCTGTTTGAACGCGTGCAGCATCACCCGGCTTAAGCGCGGACAGCGCGTTCAATGATTTCGACCGCGCGGGCGACGCCGTCCTCCGCGCGGATCGCTTCCCCGAGCTGCGCGGCCCGGTTGCGCACGGTCGCATCGTTAACGGTTGTCGAAATCGCGTCCGCCAACGCCGCCACCGTGAGCTGCTTCTGCGGGATGGGCGCGGGACCGACGCCGAGATCGCGCACCCGCCGCCCCCAGAACGGCTGATCGGCAATGAAGGGGACGATCACCGACGGTTTGCCCGCGCGCAGCCCCGCCGCCGTCGTCCCTGCGCCCCCGTGATGCACGACCGCGCTCACCTGCGGGAACAGCCAGTCATGCGGCACCGCATCCAACACATAGACATCATCACGCAGCTGATCAGCTTGCAGACCGCCCCACCCGCTCGCCAACACGCCGCGCTGCCCGGACTGCGCCAGCGCATCCAGCACGATCTGCGCGCGGTCGGCGGCCTTCGACCCGCTCATGCTGCCAAAGCCAACGTACACGGGTGGCGTCCCCTCGGTCAGAAAGCGCGAGAGGGCGTTAGGCGGTTGCCACGTCTCCGACTGATCGAGAAACCAGTACCCGGTTACATGGGCATGCGGCGGATAGTCCGCTGGGACGGGCACGACCTCCCGGCTGAAGGGATAGAGCATCGGCATGGGCTGGCCGTTCGTCTTGATCGTGTCATTGGCGAAGCGACCCCGCTTCGGCAGACCGAGCGTGTTCACACGAAAGTTGTTGATCACCCCAGCGTAGGGCGCGGAGACAAGCCCCATCAGCGTATACGTGAAGCGATTAAAGGCCGCGCCCAGCTTCATCGTACCGAAGATGGGCGCGGGGAATGCGCTCGTCGGCGTGTACAAGGGCAGCGGAATCGTCAGAAAGGCGGGAACGCCAAGCTTCTCGGCGATGTGCAGCCCACCGAGCGCCTTGGGGTGATAGATGATCACGTCCGGCTGAAGCGCTTGCGCGGACACCCATTGATCCTGAATGCTGCGCCCGATGATCCCCATCGCCCGCTTCATGATCGACAGGCCACCGCCCGTCTCGGTGGCCGCTTTGCCCTCCTTCGACTCCATGAGTTCGAGGAATTCGTTGTTCATGGGCGCGTAGGTGACGCCATGCTGCTCCACCCACGGGCGAAAGCCCTCGGCGGTGCACAGCGCGACGGCGTGCCCCGCGGCCTGCAAGCCCTTCGCCAGCGCGATAAACGGCTGAATATCGCCGCGCGAACCAATCGTGATGATCAGGACGTTCATGTTTCCGCCTTTATAAATCGTCGTAGCCCTTGGCCTGCTTGATGGCTTCCCACTGATCCAGCAGTTTCGGGAATTCGGCTTCGAGGAAGGCGTTCATGTCGCGCATGAAAGCCAACCGCCGCCGCCGTTCCTCCGGTTCATCTTTGAGCAGTTCCAGCCCACGTTCGCCCAACTGCCGCAGTTCGGTGAGTTGATGCAAGCGCGCGCGGAACGACCGCGTCCACAGGTCTTTGGCCGTCCGGTAGTAATCCTGCCGGTCGCCGGGCAGCGCGAAGCGCTCGACCAGATAGAGCGTCGTCAGCGTCTTGAGCGCCACGCTGATCGAGCTTTTGCTGGCCTGCAAGACTTCGACCAGATCGCCCTGCGTCTGATGGGGCGGGTCGCTGATGAGCAGCCACCCGATAATGCGCCCGGCCATGCGCGTCAGGCCAATGCCCTCAAAGTACAGGCCGCATTCTTCGACAAACTGTTGTTGCTGTTCGGTCACTGGTTTCATAAAGACAGCATACTCCGATTCGATTAGTTCGGTCAATGCCGAACTAGAAGAATTTATAACTTCTTGAGGTGAAATGGATGCAGCGCGCCGATCAATCTGCCCGTATAATAGGCGAACTCAGACATTTGTGAAAATGACGGCGGCCAACTGTGACGGATATCTTCATCAGCTACAGCCGAAAAGACGTGCAGTTTGCGCGCCAGTTGAACGCCTCGCTTGAAACACGCGGCGCGGACGTGTGGTTCGACCAAGCTGACATTCACGCGGGTGTGAAGTGGAGCACGGCGATTCAACAGGGCTTGCGCGCGTCAAACGCGATGATTCTCATCATCTCACCCGATTCGATGGCGTCGACCAATGTCGAGGATGAGTGGCAGTACTTCCTCGACAAGAAGAAGCCGATCATTCCGGTGCTGCTCTCTCCCGCCGACATCCACTTTCAATTGAATCGCATTCAGTACATCGACTTCGCCGCGCAGACCTATGAGGCCGCCTTCGAGCAATTGATCGCCGAGCTGGCGCTCAAGGGCGTGGCGTTGACGCCGTCGCTTTCGAAGGCGGCAACTCCGCGACCGCCAACCCCAGGGGACGCGCTGCCCGAAGACATGGGCAGCACCGATCTTCGGTCGCGCCTGCTGCAAATCGTCGTGGCGGTGGTGATTGTGATCGCGGCGGTCCTGCTGCGGCAGATCTATGTCGCGTCGGTGCCGGATCCGCGCATCGCCACGCAAACCGCCGCCGATCAAACGGCGGTCGCGGAACGCAGCACGCCATCTGTGGCTGTGACAGAGGCCGCGCTTAGCATGACGGCTGAGGCGACGCCGGAGATCACGCCGACCGACCGGCATACCCTGATCGCGGCTTTGAACATCACATCGACATTTGAAGGCTTCGGCTACAACTCCTACAATAATTATGATTCTGGCATCATCAGCTATGGGCGTTCGCAATATACACTCGCGTCCGGTTCACTCGCTGCGGTGCTGGTCGATTATCTGGCACATTCGACCACCGTGACGGCGAATAAACTCCGCGGCGATTATCTCGATCGCGTCAACGCCCAAGACGAAACCCTCCGCACTGATGAAGCCTTTCAAACCCTGCTCGTTGCGGCCGCCGACGAAATCGCTATGCAAGATGCGCAGGATGCGTGGACCACCGAAAACTACTGGAACCGCATTTACCAGCAAAGCATTGCCCCACGCGGCATTCAAACGCCGCTCGGTCAGGCGCTCATTTATGATATTGGTATCAGCAATGGCATCAATCATCAGCTCCTCCAACTGGCAGAAACTGCGCTCGGCGTGCCGACACTATCCCGTGTGGGGGAAAATGGCGTGAGCGAAGAAACGCTGGTCACCGAACTGGCTCATGTCTACCAACAACACATGCAAAACTTCGCTGAACAGATGAGCCTCCCCGGTTTAGCCCGGCGCGGTGATTTTTGGGTCACCCTGATCGAATCAGGCAATTGGCAGCTACGGGGGAACAGCCTCGGCAACCTAGTCGTCAATGGGCGAACCATCTACGTTGGCAACTAAGCCTTGATGCAACTGCTCCCCTACATTACACGTACATGAAAGTATCACGGTAAACGTGAGTCGGAATGGTATAATGAGTCGACTTGTGAATTGGGGTACAAATCATGCGTGTTATCGTTCACACGGGCAAGGGCGGTGTGGGCAAGACGAGCGTTTCGGCGGCCACGGCTTTGCGCTGCGCCGAAATGGGCTTGAAAACCATCGTCATCAGCACCGACACGGCGCACAGCCTCGGTGATTCACTGGAAAAAAGCATCGGTCCCGAACCGATTCAGATTCACCCGAACCTGTGGGCGCAAGAAGTCGATGCGCGCTACTCGATGGACAAATACTGGGGGCGCATTCAGAAGTACCTGACCTCGCTCCTCAGCAAACAAGGCGTCGAAGAGATTGTCGCCGAAGAAGTGACCATCCTCCCCGGCCTTGAAGAAGGCGCGCACCTGCTGTGGATTAACCAGTATATGGAACAGGGCTTCTACGATGTGCTGATCGTGGATGCCGCGCCGACCGCGGAAACGCTGCGCCTGCTCAGCCTGCCGGATGTGTCGCGCTGGTGGTTCGAGAAGATCATGGCGCTCACGCGCGGCGCGGCCAAAATCCTCAAGCCGATCGGCAAGGTGCTCGGGCGCAATACCGAAAACATCCCCGACGACAGCGCGTGGAACGAAGTCAATGTGCTGTTCGACACGCTCGACAAGGTGCGCCAGCTCCTCTCCGATCCCGAGCAGAGCAGCGTGCGCCTCGTCGTGAACCCGGAAAAGATGGTCATCAAAGAGACGCAGCGCACGTACACCTATCTCAACCTGTACGGCTATGCGACCGATGCGATTGTGTGCAACCGCATCATCCCGGACGAGGTTAACGACCCGTATTTCGCCATGTGGAAAGCCAACCAGCGCGAAAACATCAACTTCATTGGCGAGGCGTTCGGCCAGCTGCCGATCCTCAAATCGCCCATGTTCGGGCAGGAGGTCAGCGGGCTCGATCGTCTGCGGCTGCTCGGCAACGAGCTGTATAAGGATGTCAACCCGGCGCAGAAGCTGTTCGACGGCAAAACGCACACCATCGTGCCGCTTGGCGATAACAGCTACCGCCTGTCGGTGCCGCTGCCCTTCGCCGATAAGAACGACATGGATATCTACCGTTCTCGGGACGAACTGACGCTCCGCGTGGGTCCGTATCGCCGCAACATCGTCCTCCCGTACGCTTTGTGGGACTTGGAAATAACGGATGCAAAATTCGAGCAATCCACCCTCAACCTCCAGTTCAAACGGTAAAATCCCGGCGGAACTCGAAGTTGTAAGCACGCCCAACGGCAATCATCGTCCGCCCACCCCACCGTCACCGCCCACACCCGCGAAGACGGTGCCTACCCTGCCGACCGTGCAAGAAGTGATCTCACGGCGGCCGCGGTCGCTGCGCATGCAGTACCGCTTCGGGCGCACGGTCATCTATTTCGCGTGGCTGTTCGTGCAGACGCTGTTCTGGTACATGCTGGTGCAGCGCTATTCTCCGGACTACGTCAAGCGGACGAATCTCGAACGTTGGCGCGGGTGGGCGCGCTCCTTCCGGGGCTTCGCCATCGACATGGGCGGCGTGATGATCAAGGCCGGGCAGTTCATCTCCACGCGCAGCGACATTCTGCCGCCGGAAGTCACCGACGAGCTGGCCGTGCTGCGCGATGAAGTCCCCTATGTGCCCAGCTACAAAATCCGCGAGATCATCGAGGCCGAACTTGGCCCGCTGCCGACGCGCTTCAGCCAGTTTGACGATGTGCCCGTCGCCGCGGCGTCGCTCGGGCAGGTGCACCGCGGACGCCTGCACAACGGCGATCGCGTGGTCGTCAAAGTGCAGCGCCCCGGCATCGCGGAGATCTGTCACACCGACCTCGCGGCCATGAACGTCGTGGCGCACGTCGCCATGCGCTTCAAGTTCATTAGCCGGCGCATGGACGCGGTCGCGCTGATTCAGGAATTCGGGCGTGTGCTGCTGGAAGAACTCAGCTACAAGCACGAAGCGCAGAACGCCAAGAATTTCGCGCGCATGTTCAAAGAGAACCTCGGCGTATACATCCCCGCCGTGTATCAGGAGCACTCGTCGGACTGCGTGATCACCATCGAAGACGTGACCACGATCAAGCTGGACGATTACGCGGCACTGGAAGCGGCGGGCATCAATCGCAAGGCCGTCGCTAACCGCCTGATGCAGACGTATCTGCTGCAAATCTTCGAGGAGCGGCACTTCCACGCCGATCCGCACCCCGGCAACCTGTTCGTCTACCCGCTGCCCGCCGATTCGGATGCGGCGCGCGGTCAGGACGCGGGCAGTGGCAAACCCTTCTACCTGATCTTCATCGACTTCGGCATGACGGGCACGCTCACCCAGCAGATCGTCAACGGCTTGGTCGGCACGATGGCGGCCGTCATCACCCGCGACTCAAAGAAGCTGATTCAGAGCTATTCCGAACTCGGCTTTTTGCTCCCCGGCGCGGATGTCGACCGCCTTGAAGAGGCGACCCGCGCTGTGTTCGATCAGGTGTGGGGGCTGACGATGGAGCAGATGCGCGATGTCAGCTTTGACGATATGGCGGATCTCGGCAAAGAGTTTAGCGATTTGCTGTTCTCGATGCCCTTTCAGGTACCGCAGGACTTCATCTATCTGGGGCGCACGGTGAGCATTCTGAGCGGGCTGTGCACGTCGCTCGATCCCTCGTTCAACCCGTGGAACGAGATGCAGCCCTACATGCAAAAGATGATCATGGCGCGGGGCAGCACCAGCGATGTCCCCGCCTTCGGGTCGCCCATTCTGCAAAGCCTGTTCGGCGGCAATGGCGGCTCGGCGCTGCTCGGCATCGGCCAAACGCTGATCGGGCGGGCACTCGCCCCGCAGAACAGCGGCGTGCTGGATCGGCTGGAACGCGGCGATATCAAGCTGCGCGTGGAAGCCGGATCAGGCTTGCAGCGCCAACTCGTGCGCATCGAGGGTCAGGGCAAGCGGACGAGCCGCGCCGTGATCTTCGGCAGTTTCATGGTCAGCTCGACGATTCTCTACGTGAACGGCGACATTGGGCTGGCGGTGGTCGGCTACGTGGTCAGCGGCATCACCTTCGTGATCATGACCTTCACGGGCGAACAATAACGCTCGCATTCACCATGTAGGACCGGGGCTGAGAGGTTGACCTCTCAGCTCTTTTTATTCGCGATGCACAGCTTATAAATCTTTCGAAGAAATTCACATTAATTTTACGACATAAGTATCCGAGTTCTCATACAATAACACTATCGTTTATTCGCTCAACTGCATACTCAACTCAAGGACTGTTCATGACTTTGCGCAAGCCCTTTCTATTCATTTGCATTCTCGTCATGTTAGTTGCTGCCGGGGCAATTTATGCTGCTACCAGTGCGAGCATTAGTTTTATTGACAGTTCCGATGAACCGCACTACACCGTCACGGGCACGGGTCTGGTCGATGACAGCGGCGGCTGTGATTACGTCACCATGTTGATGACGGATGCGACCGGCGCGATCACCGACATCGACACGTTCTGCATTGTTACGGTTTCTGGTGTTGGCTTTGATGAGACAGACTGGTGGTCATACGCGGGAGCGAGCGGAGATCCGACGCTCGGACCGATTACTTACTCCCTATTCGACACTTCGACCACTGATGCATGCTTTACATATGGTGAAAACACGGTCGAGTGCGGTACGTACCTGCTGAGCGGCGCAGCGGCCTGCCTCGCCGAGAGTTACTATCAACCCGCCGGACTGCCCGCAGGCTCTGCCGCGTTCCCAGTGTGCAGCCGCGGTGTGGTCGGCGATGTGTGCACGCTCAGCATCCCTGAAGGCAGCGTGGTCGGCGATGCGCCGTTCAGCACGCCGATTTACTACAGCCCCGGCAACAGCACGGGCGCGAGCCTCAACCCCGGCACCTATATCGTCGTCGGGCAGGATGCGACCGAGTCGTACTATAAGATCGTGCTGGCGTGCCAGTTTGTGTGGGTGCCCAAGAACATGCTGCAGCCCAGCTACCTGCCCCCGCAGAACGGTGCGCCGCTGCCCACTCGCATCGTCAATTAACGCTTCACCCTGACGAGAAAAGAGCCTCCAACGTGGAGGCTCTTTTTGTTGCGTTGCTCAACGGGCAGTTTGCCTTTCAACGCCAACTGCTTCGGTAAATTCAACAATGAAATATGAATTTAATACATATTTGCGACTGTAATTTATGGTTTTATGTAGATCTGCTACTGTGAACAGTATTACTTACACCAAAGGACGATCTATGAAACTCGCACCGCGGCTTTTTGCATTCGTCATGCTTATCATGCTCGTATTCGTCGGGCTGCTCCCGGTGAGCGCCGCAGCGTCGACCAGCACCATTGACAGTGTTTCGTTTGATACCGCGTCGTGCATCCTGACCGTGACGTGGACGGCTGGGTCGGAAGGCAGCAGCTTACTGCAAATCTGGGATGACGGCTCAATGATTGGCTCATCCGCTGCACTCACTGCGCAAACCAGCACTTATCAGCTCTACATCCCATCGGCTGTCGTCGACGACATCGGCATCTATCTGGTAGATTTTGATACCAGCTTCGAGTTTGACAGCATTGACCCGTATGTCATCGATACGAGCAACTGTCTTCCTCCCAGCTCGCCTTCCGCTTGTATCAGTGCGCTCCCAGCAGACACAGCAATCTATACCGTTCCGGCAGGCGCGCCCACCTTCTACGCCCCGAGCGCAGATACGCAGCTCGCCTTCTCCCTACCCGCGGGCACGTGGTATATCACCGAGTTCGACGGGGATTTTGCCCACGTGTTCATCGCTTGCGGCGCGAACCTCGTCTGGATTCCGGCGGACAGCGTGCAGCGCTAACCACAGCGGACCGAACGAGAATCAAAAGCGCCGTCCCCGGGGACGGCGCTTTTTGTTGGTCTACTCGACCTGCACTTTGACTTTCGTCGCGCCGGTCGTCGAGGGACGTTCCGCGTCGCCGGCCTCGTCGGCGGGGCGCTGACGGTTGAAGTTCTTCTCGAAGTCGCGGCTGGCCTTTTCCATCTCGGAGATGGCTGCATCTACCAACACCTTTACACCCTTGACGAATTCGCGGCGGGCTTCGGTGCTGTGTTCCTTGAACGCGGGGGGCAGGAGTGAATCGAGCGCCTTACCGGTTTCTTCGAAGGCCTTCTTCTGATGGCGCACAAAGGCGTCGAGCGGGTTACTGCTGTTATCGACGGTTTCCGTCGTCTGTTCAAAGTCCGACATGGTGAACTCCTCATGTTTACAACTACTCTATTATACGGTCGAGGAGGCGGATCGGTTGCAAATTGGTCGATGAGAGGAAGAATGTCACCCTAGAAGGTAGGGGGCTAAGATCAAAGCTCGCCCCCGATCCCCCGAATTCGGCTGAGGAGAGGGCACTTTTCAAATCAGTCATGTGTCTGGGATAAAAGTAAAGCCAAGACACACGGTCTGGCGTCTGCTGGAAATCAGTGGCAAGCGTGTCCGTCAGATCGAGAACGACTTGAGGATCACGCCCAGCTTGCTGAACACGTTGAAACAGCGGTATCGTCTGCATCCGGAAACGGAAAGAATGAAAGCAAGTGAAGAACGGGAACTCGAAGTGGAGAAGTGCCGCCTACATCGGGAGCCGGTGAAGGCGGAGCGTGAGCTCTTAAATAAGGTCCTGAAATTGTTCGCGGAGGATGTGTTATGAAGTTCGACTCATCTCACCCACGGAAGCATCCTACGCCAATACGTAGGTCGACAGGGCCAGCAGGCAACAAAAGGGACAAGGTTGCCCTTGTCCCCGTTTAATTCAGGTGGAGGTGTGCTGCGTGCGCGTGATCGAGTTTACAGCGCGAAGGCCACGTCGGCGGTGTTGGCGCGGGCGAACATATCCCGTTCGCCGATGAAACGCGCGGCAGCGGCGGCGAAGTCGCTGCGTTGTTCGCGGGAAGCGCTGGTGTCGAAGCGGGAGGGGATGCGCTCCCAAAGTGTGACGCTCTCTTGAACAGGTTCGCCCACGCTGCTGCGCGGGTCGTGACGTAGGCTTTCTTCACCGGGGATCACGAGCATTCTCCACTTAATTACAAATGACATGAATAAAAAGTTCTGTCTTACTTTACTCTGAAACTTCCTAAGCCTTACCTAAGTGTAGCATTGAGAACTGTAAATTATGAGTTGAGGAGTTCTCGATTTGTTAAACTTTGGCAATGCTTTCACGATCCATTATCGGAGGATTTTCTGGGGTGTAAGGGCTCAATCTCCGACAATGTACCCTACAAATAAGTATATCCGCGGATTCTCGGTTTCTGGATTTTATTCGGAAAAAATTCATTGCCTCACCTGTACAAGCATAAAGAGATGCAGAAGAATTAAGAAGAGTTACCGGATCGGAAAAGTGAGGATTGGTCCGGCAGTATGCCGGCGCCTTTGACTTGACTGACCTGAAAGGAACGGTGATGTCCAGCTTCTCCAAGGTGTGGATTGGGAATTTCCCCCCTATTGTGTAAAGAAATAAATCGTAATATTATGATCTGTGCATCGTCGCAAACTAACATTTGTATAAACGAGGACAACTATGCGCAAGCTGTTAGTTATCATTTTGATTCTCCTGCTGGTTCTCGGCGCGCTTGGGGCTTCGACCGTGCTTGCCGCCGGACCAACCTGGAGCGTTGTCAGTGTCGACACGATTGATTGTGCTGGTAGTGCAACTACTTTCAGTATGGAACTGGCCGGCGTGACCGATCCCTCTCCGTACTACTGGCGGACGATTGTGGATGCCGGGGGCAACCGCTATATGGACGAGAATGCGGGAAATCCGGTCTCGACGGATAACGGCCCCTATAGCTGGACGCTGTATAACAGCAGCTCCGGTGGTCCGGTCACCGCCACTTTCCCGTTGCCCAACGACACGCCGATCACGGTGCAGCTGCTTCTGACCAATGGCTTTGGTGGTCCAGCCGTCTCCGGCGCGATTGTCACCATTGATAAGTGCAATGGCGGTTCCGTCACCTCAATTACGCCGATCCTACCGGCGTCGGACGCTTGTGCCGATCCGCTGCCGACGAATGCGGTGATTCATGAGCTGCCGCAGGGCGCCCCTGCGTTTTACGCGGCGGATCTCGCTACGGCGACCAATTTCAGCATTCCGGCGGGGACGTGGTATGTCACGCAGACCAGCGGCGATTTCACGCAGTTGTGGATCGCTTGTCAGGCGAACCGCGTCTGGGTGCCGTCGAACGCGGTCGCCCCGTAGCGCATTCGCACAGGGCGCTTGTCGGTAAAGCAAACGGCACACCCACAGGGTGTGCCGTTTGACTCTAGACTGAATTCCGGGCGCCGCGCGTTAATCCGGCAGCATGCCCGCGCCGTACACCTTGCCGGGCTGAATGATGATCGGCGCGTTGATTTCCGGCGTGCCGATCAGATCGTAGGCGGTAGCGCCCGTGATGCGTACCGGGACGATCTCGCCCGTGGGGAGTTCGCCTTCGATGATCACATAACCGTCGATCTCCGGCGCGTCGCGGTAGCTGCGCCCCAAACTGAGCAGATCGCCCGTGGGTTCGCCATCTTCGTCTTCGCCTTCGCCATGTCCTTCGACCAGCACGTTGAGCGTCTTGCCGATGAAGCTCTGGTTCTTTTTCAGGCTGATGCCCTGCTGGAGTTCCATGAGCGCGTTGTAGCGCGCCTCTTTCACGTCATCCGGCACTTGATTGGGCAGTGTCGCGCTCGGCGTGCCGATCTCATACGAGTACTTGAATGCGCCCACGCGGTCGAATTCGAGGTCGCGCACAAACTTGAGCAGCCCGTCGAATTCCTCGTCCGTCTCGCCGGGGTAGCCGACGATGAAGGTCGTGCGCACCGTGAGGTCGGGCATGACGCTGCGCATGTTCGCCAGCGTCTCATACACCCACTCGATTTTGGCGGGCGCTTCATGCGCAGCAGCGTGTCGCGGTGACCGTGCTGGAGCGGCATATCGAGGTAGTGCAGCACCTGCGGGTGCTTGGCCATCGTCTCGATCAGGCGTGGGGTGACGTAGCCGGGGTAGGCATACATCACGCGAATCCAGCGCAGACCGGGCGCGGCCTTGACGATCTCGTCGAGCAGCACGGCCATGCCATCTTTCAAACCGAGGTCGTAGCCGTAGTCGGTCGTATCCTGCGCGATGAGCATGACTTCCTTGACGCCCATCTGCTCCAACTGCACCGCCTCGTTGACAATCGACTGAATCGGGCGGCTGACCGCGGTTCCTTTGATCTTGGGAATGGCGCAGAACGCGCACGGACGGCGGCAGCCATCGGCGATTTTGAGGTAGGCGCTTGCGCCCTGCACGCTGGCACGCAGCACGCCGCGTTCGTCCAGCCCGACCACTGCCGCGTCCGTGGGCAGGTGATAGAGTGGCTCCGGGTGCTTGCGCACGCGCAGTCGCGTGATCAGATCGAAAATATCCATCCAGCGGCGTGTGCCGATTACGCCGTCGAGCCCCGGCACTTCCTGTACGAGATCTGCGCCGTAGCGCTGCGACAGGCAGCCCGCCGCGATCACCATCTGGTTGCGTTTACGGGTATCGACCAGTTCGCGCAGCGTATCAATCGATTCCTGTTTGGCGCTGTCGATAAAGCCGCAGGTGTTGACGATCAACACTTCGGCGCTGCGCGGGTCGCCGACGCCGCGCATGCCGCTGGCGTTGAGCACCTGCGCCATGCTTTCTGAGTCGACCGTGTTCTTAGAACAGCCGAGGCTGACGAGATAATACTTATCTTTGGTGCGTGCGGACACGGCTGGCTTAACTTCCTGCCTTCGTAGGCGTAACATCAACGGGCGTTTGGCGCGGCGGCAAAATGGCCGTCGCCGTCGGAACGGTCGTATTGGTTGGAGTATTGGTGACGGTCGGCGTGTAGGTCGCGCTCGGCGTCAGGGTATTGGTGGGTGTATTCGATGGCAGCGGCGTCGTGCTCGGGATCGGCGTGATCGTGGGTGTGTCGCTCGGCGTCGGCGTATTCGACGGTGTGGGCGTAACGCTGGGCGTATCGGTCGGCACAGGCGTATCGCTGGCGGTCGGCGATGGGCCGGGCGTCCCGGTTGGCGTCAACTGCGCGATGATGGCGCCCGCCGGGTCGGTCGGCGTCGGCAGCGGCGTATTGCTCTGGATCGGCGTCGGCTCAAAGCCGGGGCCGGAGCTGACCTGCACGCCTTCCCGCGTGAACACCACGTCGACCATTTGCCCACGCTGTCCCAAGAGTGGCTGAGTCTGCCCATTCCACGTCACATTGAGTGCTTCGGCGTTGCTCGCTGTCAGCGTGATGCGGTCAGTGCTGGAATACTCCATCACCGTGCCGGGGCGCACCAAACCGACATACTGCTCGATGCCGTCGACATTCAGGCGAATCCATGCCCGCTGCTCGAATTGAATTTGCACGAGCACGCCATCCCCGGTGAAGGGCACGTCAGCCACGGACGTGGGCAGCAGCACCACTTGAATCGTTGGGGAAGGGGTGAATTCGGGCGACGAGAAGCCGATCACGGGCGGGCTGTTCTGGTCGGGGACAAACGGTGTGTCTTCCAGCGCCCCGGTCGCCTGCAAAATGACGAAGGCGATCACCGACACGGCGGCCACGCCCACCATTAGCACGACGAGCACGGTCAGCCAATTGGTGCCGCGGCGCGGGGACGTGTTGATGAGCGAGCTTGACGGCGGCATTTCGTTGGTCGCCGTACGCCGTCCCGCGCCATTCGTTGAGCGGCCATTTGGCGCCGGACTCATCGCTGGCACTGGCTGCGTGTCGCGCTTGCCGGTCTTGGCCTTAGCGCGATCCAGCCGCCGTCCGCTCAAACGAGCCGGGCGGAGCGTCTCATCCAGCGCGACCTCATACATCTCAACCGTGCCATCCTCGTCTAACCCGAGGAAGCGCGCATAGTTGCGGATGAAACCACGAATTTGAATGGGGGAAGAGTCCGGGATGTTGAAATCGCCGAGTTCAAAGGATTCGAGAATGCGCCGCCGGATGCGGAGGGCGTTTTCCGCTGCGTCCAGCGTGATCTCTTTGGCCTCGCGGGTTTGGCGCAGATATTGTCCAAACGCCTGTATATCCATGCGCGATCACCCCAGTGAAAAACATAGGGGTTTGGCAAACCAAACCCCTAGTCGTAACAGGTGCGGGGGGTGGAGCTTACTCGGCTGCTTGTTCAGCCGGTTCGCCTTCGGTTGCTTCCACGGGCGCAGCTTCCGGAGCCGCGGCTGCCGCTTCCGCCGCCGCCTTCTGCGCGGCGATGAACGAGGCGTATTCTTCTTCGCGCACGATGGTGATCTTCAGCACAGGCGCCGTTTCGCTGCCCAGCCGGACGGGTACGTCGTGCGTGCCGATTTCACGCGGCAGCGACTGGCTGATGCGGCGGCGATTGATGTCGATGCCGGTCTTTTCGTGCAGGGCTTCGGCGACTTCCGAGGTGGTCACCGAACCGAACAGCTTGCCAGTCGGGGAGGCGCGGCGGCCAAACACGAGCTCGACGCCGTCGATCATGCGCGCCAGCTCGTTCAGGCGCTGGTCCAACTGCGCGCGGCGGGCTTCGGCCTGCTCACGCAGCTGCGCGGCTTCCTTGAGGGCGTGGCTGGTGGCTTTCTTGGCCAACTGCTTGGGCAGCAGCCAGTTGCGGGCGAAACCGTCCGCCACTTCGATCACTTCCCCGGCTACACCATGTTTGTAAACATCTGCGAGGAGAATAACTTTCATCGTCCAACCCCTATCAAAACAGCACGCCCGAAACGGGCGCAACTGTAAATTTGTTTCGGTCAAAAGTTGAAACATTATAAACAGCAGAACGATTTGTGCCAAGTGGGAATACTTTACGGCGCAGTGCTATAATCTTCAGCTTATGCGCAACCTGAAACGAAATAACCCTAATCCGTTCACCGATCATCGGTTTATTGTGTTGGTATTGGCCTTGTTCGCGTTCGGCATGAGCGCCTACCTCAGCCAGACCGTGTTTGAACGCCTGCCGCATCTCGAAGACGAAGTGGCCTACTTGTATCAGGCGCGGGTCTTCGCGCGCGGCGACATCGTCATCGAGTCGCCGGAGACGAGCCGCGTCTTCTGGCAGCCGTTCATCGTGGATCGGCAGGGCAATCGCTTCAGCAAATACACGCCGGGCTGGTCGGCGCAGCTCGCGGTCGGCATCCTGTTAGGCGAGTACTGGGTGATCAACGCCTTTTTCGCCGCGCTGACCGTCGCCGTGACTTACCGCCTCGGGCGTGAAATCTTCAACCCGCAAACGGGTGTGATCGCCGCGGCGCTCTTCGCGTTCTCGCCGATGGCGCTGCTGCTCAATGCCACGCTCATGTCGCATACGTCGGCGTTGTTCTGGACGACGCTGTTTTTGTACGCCTACTGGCGGGTGGAACGTGGTCGCCGCGCCACGCGCTGGGGCTTACTGGCGGGCTTGGCGCTCGGCGCGCTGGTCGCGACGCGCCCACTGACCGCGGTCGCCATTGCGCTCCCGGTCATTGTATGGAGCGTGATCCGCCTCGTGCGGGCGTTCGCTGCCAGCTTGAGGACTGAGGTGAAAGGACTGGGGACTGAGAAAGAATTGAGTCCTCAATCCGCCATTGGCACAGCCGCTGCCGTTGAGGCGAGCCTTTCCTCTCACGAAACTCAGTCCTCGGCCCTCAGTCCTCAGTCCTTCTTTTCGATCTTGCGCCCACTCATCGTGCTGAGTATCGTCGCCATCGTCCTCAGCGCCGCCGTGCCGATCTACAACCGCGCCGCCGTAGGCGATCCGCTGTTCGATCTCTACCGCCTCGTGTGGGATTACGACCGGATCGGGTTTGGCGAGGGGCAGGTGTACGGCCGCAGCGGGCACACGTTGACCAAAGCCTTTAACCACGGGCGCTTCGACCTGTCGCTGACCGCCGCCGATCTGTTCGGTTGGCAGCTCGGCACGATCACCGATGCGAACGGCGACGTGTTGCCCGACATCGCCACGCAGTTGACCACGGAGGCCGATTACTGGCTGCGGACGGGGCTCAGTTGGGTGCTGCTGCCCTTCGGCCTGTTCGTCGGTTTTCGGCGCAAATCGCCGTGGGTGATCCTCTGGTTCCTGCTGCTTTACGGGTGGATGCGCTTCGCCTTCGACTGGCAGGGCGGCGCCCAGATGACTAACCCGGTCTTTGCGTGGTTGTGGCTGGCGGTGGCCTTTGCGTGGCTGCTCGCGCCGTTCCTCGTCCTGCGCCGCCGCACCGAGGTCTGGACGTGGATTCTCGCTGCCGTGACGCTCTCGCTGCTCGGCTCGCAGATGACCTACTGGATCGGGTCGCAGCGCTACAGCACGCGCTACTACTACGAAGCACTCACTGCGGTCTGCCTGCTTAGCGCGCTGCCAATTGCTTGGCTGGTGCGCTGGAGGACTGAGGTTAAAGGACTGAGGGCCGAGAAAAACAGTGTTGGACGCAGTGAAACAGCACAGCAGGCAGATTTTCAACCCAGTCCTCAGTCCTCAGTCCTCAGTCCGCTGCTCTACGCTGTATTTGCCGCGCTGCTCGTCTACAGCTTCCTCACCTACAGCCTGCCGCGGATCGGTGTGCTGCGGGGCTTCAACCATGTGAATCGCGAACGCATCGCCGAAATCGAGGCGCGGCGTGAACCGGGGCGCGATGTGCTCGTGATCGTCAACGGGACGGATGTGCGTTGGCGCGCGTTCGGCGCATTGATGGCGGTGACCAGTCCGTACCTCGATAGTCCGATTGTCGCCGCGTGGAACTTTCAGGACAGCAGCACCCTGCGCGATGACATCATCGCCCGCTTTCCCGACCGGCAGGTCATTGATTTGCGCGCCCAGGGTGAAGAGTCGTGGTTTGATGGGGAAGTCGCGACCGCGCCGTAGTCAGCCGTGTGTCGTGTAGTCGGAAGCGATCTAGAGGGTGCGGAGTTTCGCCGTAGGGACGAGGCATGCCTTGTCCCTACAGTTGCCTTGCTTGTAGGGGCGCACCTGTGTGTGCGCCCTCAGGGGCAGACACGTCTGCCCCTACAAAATTGTGGGGAAAACCCTTTTACTTGTTGAAATCCCAATCCTTGAGCATCGCTGCCAGCAGCGTCGAGCGGCGCGGCAGGCTGTTGAGCACCACATGCTCGTGCAGTGCGTGTAGACCGTCACCCTGCGGGCCGAGACCATCGAGCACGGGGATGCCGAGCGCCGCGACCGTGTTGCCATCCGAGCCGCCGCCGCTCATATCCTCGCGCACGGTCAACCCATAGGCTTCGCCAATCGCCTTGCACTGCGCGAACGAGCGCACCATCGTCTCGTTGCGTTCCATCGGCTTGTGCCCGTTGATCATCGAGACTTTGAGTTTCGCGCCGGGAACCATCGGTTCGAGCGCCATCATGCGATCATACGTCTCCTGCCAGTCCGCGACGGTCATCGCGCGCGTATCCACATGGCCGACCGTCTTGGCGGGGATGACGTTCGTCGCACTGCCACCTTCAACCATCGTCACGGAGATAGTGATGCCGCGCTTGTAGTCGTTCCAGTCGCGGAGTTTCATCGCCTGCTGCGCGAATTCGATGATCGAGTTGATGCCCTTTTCCGGCGCGTTTCCGGCGTGCGAGGGCAGCCCTTCGATGTCGAGGCGGTAGGTCGCGATACCCTTGCGCATCGTCTTGAGCGCTTCGTCAATCGTCGCGGGTTCCATCACCAGCACGAGACCGCACTGCTTGGCATATTCCTCAATCGGATCATGCGAGTAGATGCTGCCGACTTCTTCGTCGGTCGTCATCATCACCCAGATCGGACGATTGGGCATTTCGCCGCGTTCTACCAGGCCGCGAATCGCTGATAGGGTGACGGTGATGCCGCCCTTCATATCGATTGCGCCGGGACCAAACAGCCGCCCATCGTCATCGATGCGCACGGGGCGTTCCGCCAGCGTGCCGAGCGGCCACACCGTGTCGATGTGGATGAGGAACATGATCGGCTTTCCGGGGGCGTTCTCGTTCCACTTCGCGACCAGCAGATCGCCCACATTGACCTGCGGAATGCGCGTGACTGAGGACGCGCCCAGCTGGCGGAACTGTGCTTCCATGTATTCGCCCATTTTGTCGACGTGTTCTTTGCCGAGCGTGGGCGTTTCGAAGTGGCACAGCGCCGTCAGCAGATCGACCATCGACTGGCGCTGGCTCTGGAAATAGGACAGTAGTTCAGACATAGAAAACCTCAAATGGACGGCAAATAGCGGCAGGTCATCACGCGTGGCTTGCCTTGAAGCTATTGCAAAATAGATTGGCTCCTGACATTAACCTAAAGTCAAGGAATTTGCGAACGGTTAAATGAAAAGCTAATCGACGGCTCGGATTCGAGCGAGCCTTCGTCGGGAGGCAATTGATTGCGTCTGCTTCTCGCAGATGTCCGCGCCTCGTGCTGTTTAGCGCTTGATTGCGAAAACTATCTGTAGGGGCAGACCGACGTGTCTGCCCGCATCCGGGCGCACACGTCGGTGCGCCCCTACATTCTTTCGTGGATACCTAAATGAGGAGAGAGGTGAGGTTTCTAAAACGGGCACACATCGCCCGCCGCATAGGTCGGGCTGCGGCTGCCATAGCGATTGAGCAGCGTGAGCGCTTCGGGGCGCGCCGCGACAATCGCCTGTGCTTCGAGGCACGCGGCATTCATGTTGTTCGTGACCTGATAGGCGTTCCAGAATGCCTGACTCATGGCATCATACACCGACGCGGTCACCGGATCGGGCGCGGCGGTGAGGATCGATTGGTAGAGGGTGGGCAGCCGGGCATCCTCCGTGAAGGCATACGCCACCAGCAGCCGGAACCGCGCATAGCTGATCAGTACCGCGCCGTCATCGGGATACCAGTTTTCGAGGCCGGGGCTGTCCACGGCGAGGTTGTACAGCGCGATCGCGTCGCTGGTGTTGCCTTCGCGAAACTGCTCGTCGGCCTGCTGGATCACCTGAATGCGAAATTGCGGCGGGTTCAACTGCGTGAACGAGCGGACATAGCTCGCGCCATCCCAGTCGTACACGGTGAAGCCCGTGCGCAGTGGCCCCGTGGTGCTGTCGCCGTTGTTATCCATGCGCACAATCAGCTCGTTGATCTGGTCGGCGTCGATATCTTCGACGGTCGGCAGGTTGTCACTCGTGAGCGCGCCGCTCACCAGATTGACGAAGCGCCCGCGGTCGGCGTTCCACGAGAGGATCTGCGTGGTATAAGTGCACGTTTCGTCCGTGCACGCTGCCCCGCTGAAGACCAGTTCTTGCTGGCCGTTGTAGTTCAGGTCGCCAATGGTGAGAAGCTGCGGCGCGTCGCCGCCGGTCGTCACTTCGTAGCGCGTCAGGTAGCGCCCGTCGATGCAGCCGAACACCAGCAGACTCCCGCCGACATCCGGCGCGCGGTAGCTGACCACGATCTCCGGCGTGCCTTCGCCCGTCAGGTCGAGGTTGCCGCGCGCGAAACCTGTCTCACCGAGCACGTTCCAGTTTTCGCGCAGGTAGACTGTGAGGTTGTCCGCGTTGCCGCCATTGTTGAGGTAGAGCGCGATCACATCATCGATGCGCGCGGCGGTGGCGGGCAGCGCCGGGTCGAGCACCGCCTCCGCGTTCGGCGCGGGGCACGCCCGTAGATTCGGCGTGGCGGTCGGTCGGTTGGCAATGGCGACCGCGGTCGCCGGGTTCGCCAGACCCGATCCATCCAGCGGGATGCCGCCTGCCAGCGTCGGCATAGGCACCTGCAGCACGCGACCGGGCGTCATAGTCGGGAAGGGGAAGGCGGTCGGCGTGGTGTTCACGCCGGGAGTCGGTCCGCAGGCCGCCAATAGCAGAAGTGTGAGCGTGAGTAGTCGTCGCATCATACCCTGAAGTATAGCGCGATTTGCCGGGAATGACCTCACGCCAGAGGCTCAAAGCCGCCCTGAGGCCATCAAGGAAAAGAAGACGGTGTTTGTAGGGACGCCCTACAGAGGGTGTCCACTTAGCCCCTCACCGGTAGGGACGATGCCTGCCTCGTCCCTAGTTCTAGAGAAGGATACAGAGGACAAGGCAGGCCTTGTCCCTACAAAAATCTCACTCATCCAGATAAGTGTGCACTTTTTAGACAGCCTCTCTATCCCCTCCCTACGAACTGATTTTCCTTATGGGAGATGGGACACGAGCGCAGCGAGAAGGGGCGAAGCCGAGTTATACTCCGCGCATTGTGACCGGGCAGCGCCAGAGGATCGCATCATGGAACATCGCGTCAGCTACAAAGTCTACTACGAGGACACCGACAGTCTCGGCGTGGTCTACTACGCCAATTACCTGAAATACTTAGAGCGTGGGCGCACCGAATACGTCGGGCAGACCTCCGGGCGTGACATTCGCCGCTGGAACGACGATGGCTACTACTTCGTCGTGTACGCCATGAACATCAAGTTCAAGAAGGCCGCCGAGCTTGGCGACACCATTGACGTGGTGACGACCTTCGCCAGCGCGTCGGCGTATCGCGGCGTGTTCAAGCAGCGCATCGAACGGGCGGGCGATGTGATCATCGAGGCGGATGTTGACATCGTGTGCCTCGACAAAGCCCGCGCCGTCCGCGAATTCCCGGATCTTGCGCACTGAACCTGACGGGACGAGATCAGCGTCCTGCCAGAGAGTTACTTGTCGCTGTCAAGCTGTTCCAGTGTTTTGAGGTCCTGCTGCAAGCCGCGATAGCGCAGCGCCATCGAGCCGATCAGTACCAGCATGATCACAGCAATGGCCACGAGGCCGAGGTACAGGTAAGCGGTCGTTTCGGGCATCGGCTAGTCCTCCAGCGCGCGCAGACGCAGTTCCTGCACCCGCTGCGCGAAGTTTTCAATACGAATGCGCCACCACATCAGCGTGAGCGGCACGAACACACTCCAGATCACCATGTTGACGCTCATCGCCGTGAGCATGCTCGGCGTGAGGCCAAAACCGCCTTGCGCGTTCTGCGGGCTGGCGCCGATCACGGCGGGGTGAATCGTGTCCGGGCGAATGCGGATGATGATCAGCGTGATGACGACAGTGGAGAAGGCGAGGATGCCATACACCGACGCAAAGCGGCGGCGCGTGTCCGCGTTTTCGATGCCGCTGCGCAGCATCAGGTAGGCGGCATACGTCAGCACCATGATCGCGGCGCTGGTTAGGCGCGGGTCCCATGTCCACCATGTATTCCAGATGGGGCGCGCCCAGATCGACCCCGTGACGAGGTTGACCACACCGAGCGCCAGCCCGACTTCCACGCCCGCCAGCGCCAGCACATCCCACTTGAGGCTGCGCGTGCGCAGATAGGCGATGCCCGCGAACACGGTTACCCCGAGCGCGATGAACGCGCCGGCGAACGCCGACACATGGAAGTAGAAAATCCGCTGCACATTGCCTTGCTCAATATCCGCGCCCGCGTAGGCCAGCGCGAAATACGCCCCGACGACCACCGCGATCACGGTGACGATGGTGAGCGACCACAGCAAGCGCGTACGATTGGCCATCGGCGTCTCTACTGGCAGAGATCGAACCGCAGTCATAGATACCTGTATCTCCGTTAAACTCCAAAAATCTGCAAAAATCTTAGCATATCTACACAAAATTACAATAAGCGTCTCCCCTCTCCCCGCTTGCGTGGGAGAGGGGTTGGGGGTGAGGGGGTGAGGCGGCGTTGATCCTTACTCCTCGATCACAAAGTCGAACAGCAGGAAGCACACCCCCAGAAACACCAGATCCAGCACGCCGAGAATCTGCACGAACGCCAGCCATTGATCTTCCGGCGCGGCGTTGATGATGCCCGTCGTGGCCCGCACGGCCAACAGCAGCAGCGGCAGCGCGACCGGCATCATGACGATGGGCAGCAGCGCGTCACGGGCGCGGGTTTGCACCGTCATCCCGGCCAGCAGCGTACCGATCACGGTGAAGCCGAGAATGCCGAGCAGCAGCGTCAGGATGAGCATGGGCGTGATCAGCGAGAGGTTGTACAGGATGGTCATGAGCGGCAGCAGCACCGCGCCGACCGTCAGCGTGAACAGGAAGTTACCGATCAGCTTGCCGACGAAGATCGCCCCGCGGTCAATCGGCGCGATCAGCAGGGCTTCGAGGTTGCCCTGATCGCGCTCCATTGCCATGCTGCGATTCAGCCCGAGGATGCTGGAGAAGACAATCGTCACCCATAGTACGCCGCTGATGGCTTCGACGCGGGCGATGCGGTCGAGTTCCAGCGCGAACGAGAAGATGAGGACGCTCAGGAGTGCAAACAAGCCCATCGACCCGATGAGCTCCCGACTGCGGAGTTCCGCTTGCAGGTCTTTGCGGATGATGGCGGAGACGACGGCAAAGAAGCGAGTTTTCATCGGGTGGTCATGCCTGTGACTTCGGTGTAGCGCGCGGGTAAATATTCAATGCTGCTCATGGGCGCGTCGAGCACAATCGCCCCCCGTGAAATGATGATGGCGCGCTGGGCCAAACGCTGCGCCCGGTCGAGTTCGTGCGTCACCATGATGATCGTCTTGCCGTCACCGTGCGCTTGCACGAGCAGACTATCGAGGATGCCGGACGCGTCTTGATCCAGCCCGGTGTACGGCTCGTCAAGCAGCAGCACATCCGGGTTGTGGATCAGCGCGCGGGCGATGCTCAGGCGCTGCAGCATGCCGCGCGAATAGGTGCGCACGAGGTCGCCGCCGCGTTTGCCCAATCCCACGCGCTCGAGCCCGCGTTTGATGCGTCCGTCGATATCGTCGAGGCCGTACACACGCGAAAAAGCGCAGGTTTTCGATGGCGGTCAGGTTGTCATAGACCAACGATTTGTGGCTGACCAGCCCGATCTGTGAGCGGACGGCGGCGGCCTCTTTGGGCAGTTCCCACCCGCCGACCTTGATGCTCCCGGCGGTCGGTTTGGTGAGCGCGCACAGCAGGCGCAGCAGCGTCGATTTGCCGCTGCCGTTCGCGCCGAGCAGCGCGACGAATTCGCCGCGCTCAATGCCGAGGTCGATCTTTCTGAGGACGGGCTGCAGCCCGTAAGCTTTGGTGAGGGCGTGCGTTTCGATAATCATGGGGCATCTTCCATAGCGCGCTTCAGGTCGTCTTTGAGTTTGTCCCGCTGCTGCTGATACTCGTCGTCGCCGATGTCGCCCGCTTCGTGCCGCGCGTCCAACTGCGCGATCTGCGCGATCAGGTACTGCACGAGCGCCGAGGCTTTCGTTTCATCGGGCGTAGCGGCCAGTTTGGCGGTGGGCTGCTGCTTCGAGCGGTAGTAAAGCAGATATGACATGCTGATCAGCACGGCGACGAAGGCGAGGAACGCGATCACGATCAGCGGCAGATTGCTCGAATCGACGACCGATGGCTCGCCTGTCTGCGCGACCTCCACGCCCGCGCCGCGCAAATCGTAGCGGATGACATCACCCGCGCTGAGCGCCAGATCCGCGCCGAACGAGCGGTACTGGTTGCCGCCGAGCGTCTCCACGCCGAGCGCGGGGAGCTGATCGCTGGTGACGGTCACGCTCTCCGGACGGATGAGCAGGCGCACCGCGCCATTCACCGCGTAATTCATCTGTTGTTCGATGATCGCGTCGTTTTCATAGGGGATCAGGTAGACCAACTGGATCAGGTGGTCTTCGCCGGGCAGTACGGGCACCGTGTCGAGCACGGCGAACTGCTCCGCCGCGACCACGTAGCGCTGCTCATCCGGCAAGCCCGCCACAATCGCGCCCGGCGGCAGCGAAAGCACCACCGAGATATTGCGTCCGTCTTCAGTCGTTTGGCTGCTGCTGAACGCGCGATCCGACGTGTTGGTGAGCGTCATCACCTGTGCGACTTCGAGGCTGTCCCCGACGACCGATACTTGGCTCACCATCCCGGTGATCTGGATGACGCTCGGGTCTTCGGTCAGCTCGTAGATCGTGATCGGCAGATCCAGCAGACCATCGGCGGCGTCCTGCGTGAGCGACTCGGCGCGGCGCACCTCGCTGGCGAACACCCGGTCGCGGTAGTTGATCGTCACGATGTACACGTTTGCCACGTCGTAGGGCACATTGGCGAAGGTGTAGTTCCCGTCCGCATTGATCGGCGCGGTCGTCTGCGTCTGCGCGAAGGTCGCGTCAAACATGAAGAGCACAGCTTCCGCGTCGGCGGGGACAGTTCCCGTGGCGCTCCCATTCGTCACCTGCCCGCTGATCGTGATGGTTGTCGCCGCGGCTTCCGCAGTTGCATCAGCGCTTGCGCCGACTTCGGCGGTCGCGTTGGGCGCGGGAGCTTCTTCCGTGCTGACGGCGGGCGGGATCACGGGCTGACCGAGCGCGTCGAGACCGCTCCAGGCCAGCGCGCGCATATTGCGCCACCGCCGCGATGTCTTCGGGGGAGATTTCGTTCTGGAAGGCGGGCATGTTTTCGCCCACGCCCTCGCGGATGATCGTCGCGTACACCTGATCATTTTGTGTGACCATCGTCGCCGGGTCGGTTAAGTCGCCGACCGGGCGCGTGAGTTCGGCAGCATGCGGGCCGTCGCCGCGTCCGCTCTCGCCGTGGCATTCGACGCAGTTGGCCGCCCACACTTCCGCGCCGCGTTCCAGTCGCGCGCGCTCATAGTGCAGGGTGTAGGTGTAAAGGGCGACATCCCAGCGCTGCTGCTCGGTGAGCGCGTCGCCCCACGGCGGCATCAGCTTGTCGATGCGCCCCAGTGTGATCGTCCCGAACCATTCGGTCGGGCGCTGATCGCTGGCCGTCGCCGGATCGGTGAAGATGCCGGGGTTGGTCACCTGACCGCTCGTGACCATGTCGCCATCGCCCGCGCCGCTCACGCCGTGGCACCATTTGCAGTTCTGCTGGTAGATGGCCGCGCCATTCACGAGATCGGGCGCGGCCTGCGGGGGCGGCGCTTCAAACGGCGTGGGTGGCAGCACCGTCGCGACGATGCGCGGTTCCCCGCCCAAGCCCCCGCACGCCGCGAGGAACAACGTGAGCGCCATGATTAACACGTATGACAAATGTAGGGGCGACCCTGTGTGGTCGCCCGATCTGCCCCTCACCCCCGACCCCTCTCCCACGCAAGCGGGGAGAGGGGCGGCGACTCGTTCCGGTTGGCGCCCCTCCCCGAATTCGGGGAGGGGCTGGGGGGTGGGGTCGCTAGGAGCGAGTCGATTCTGTCCTAATTTCATTCAACAACCTTGTTTTCAGCGCGGTATCTCTGGATTGCCGCTTCGATCGCGTCGTCAATCGCCCGGTCGACGGCCACGTCGTCCGCGGGCGTGGGCGCAATCATAGCGCGTTCCGCGGGCACATCCAACGCTTTGAGCACCTGCACCCCGCGGTCGACCCACAGCGCGCGTTCTGCGCCGTAGGCGTCGTCCTCGATTTTGCCGAGCGCGTGATCCTCGTCGAGATCGCGCAGGTTGCGCAGCACCCGCTCATAGTACAACTGCAAGCGTTCACGCTGCTTGTCCGCCAGTTGATCGGTCTGCGGGCGGCTGAACAGCGGCAGCGCGATCAGCAGCGCCACCACCGCGATCATGAACAGCCCGAACACCACGCCTTCAATGCTCATGCCTTATGCCTCTGCGAGCAGGCGGTCGATCAAAGCGGTCAATTCTTCTTCTTTGACGACCGAGTAGATAAACTGAGCGACGTTGCCTTCCTGGTCGATCACGAACGTCTCCGGTACGCCCTGAATATGATACAGATCGTTGCTCACAATCGAGCGGGCATCGTCGGCGTTCGGGTAGGTCAGGCCGAATTCCTGCATGAAAGCCAGCGAGTCGTCCGGTTCATCAGTGTAGGTCACGCCGAGCACGATCACGCCCTGATCGCGATAGCGCTCCCAGATGCGTTGGAGCGCGGGCGCTTCTTCGCGACAGGGACCGCACCAGCTCGCCCAGAAGTTGATCACCACGATCTGGCCGCGCTGTTCGGACAGGCGGAATTCCTCTCCGTCGAAGGTCGTGATCGTGAAGTCCGGCGCGAGGCCGCTGGTCGGCTGGGCTTGCTGCTGCCGCAAGAGGGCAATGCCGACCACAATCACCGCGACGATCACGCCCGCCAGCAGCACAATTGAGCCCGTGCTGAGGCCGCGGCGCGTCGTTGACGTATCGGTTTGTTCAAGTTGTTCCAGTAAATCATCACTCATCGGTTGTAACCGCTGTTTCATCTACTCGGTCGGGTGCTGTCAGTCTCGTAAATCGCGTTCAATCAGCGAACGATAAGCATCATCTTCAACCTCACCCCCCGACCCCCCTCTCCGAAGAGAGAGGGGGAGTCGCGCGGAGCGGCTGCGGTTTTCTGGTTGTCCAGCGCAAAAAGGTGATCGCGCCGATCACCAGCGCGATCCCCGCGAGGAGAAACGGCGTATAGAGCGACAGCGCGCGCAGCGTCGGGTCTTGCGGCGTGGCGAGCACGCGTTCGCCGTAGCGCCGCGCAAACGAGTCGATCACCTGCTGGGCATTCTGGCCTTCGCTCAACTGCGTGCGGATCTCATCGCGCCACTGGGCGCAGGCCTGTGTCTGGCACACATCGAGGGTTTCATTCGGGCACACGGGGCAGTACAACTGCTTGGCGACGTTGTTGACCTCGTCCGCCGTGATCTCGATCTGCGCCGCCACGGGTGCAGCGATCAGCAGGAAGGCTAGAAATAACGCCAGTAGGGACGAGGCATGCCTCGTCCTCTCACCCCCACGCAAGCGGGGAGAGGGGAGGCGTGGCGTGTCTGCTGTTCCCCCTCCCTGAATTCGGAGGCGTGGGGCAGGGGGCAGAGATCGCCTCACCCCCCGTCCCCCTCTCCGCTCGGAGAGGGGTGGTGAGACCTGTTCAAGTCCCCTCTCCCTTGGGAGAGGGGATTTAGGGGTGAGGCGAGAGCTTTAACTTGTTTTCTCCCCCTCTCCCCACGGAGAGGGGGCCGGGGGGTGAGGTTATCATTCATGCCCTTGCCCCCGCCTTGAGTGCCGCCGATTCGCGCACGCGTGCCGGGACGCTTTCGCTCGGGGCGACCGAGATCAGCGTGCCGAGGATCAGGATCAGGCCACCCCACCAGATCAAATTGATCAGCGGGTTGATGTACACCTTGAACGTCGCCGTCGAACCGTCATCGCTGAAGGCGGCCAGCAGCACATAGAAGTCGTTTTCGACCGTGCTGTGCGCCCCGGCGATATTCATCACGTTCATATCCTGCGCCTGCGGGAAGAAGTCGTGCCGTGGTCGCAGCGTCGCAATCTCTTGTCCGTCGCGGATCAGTGTGAGATTGGCGATGTCCATCACGCGGTTGTCCTCCGCGATCTGGTTGCGGTCAAGGCCGTCGAAGCGCATGGTATAGCCGCCGAAGTCCAGCGCCTCACCCGCGCGCAGGTTCTGCTGCGTTTCGACCTGAAACAGCGTGCTGCCAATCACGCCGATGCCGATCACCGTGATGCCGAGGTGCACAATGAAGCCCCCGTAGCGGCGGCGGTTCTTGCCGAACAGTGCCAGCAGCGCCAGCGGCAGGGCTTCGCCCGTGTTTTTGCGCCGTGCCACCGCGCCGCGATACGTCTCGTAACCGGCGACATAGCCCGCGAAGATCACCACGCCATAGCCGAACAACGCGCCTGCGTCACGCGTCCACAGCACAGCGACGATCACCAGCGTCACCAGCGAGAGCGCGACGGGGACGAGCATCAGCCGACCCAGACGCCGCGCGGACGTTGCGCCCCATGCCGAAAGCGGCGCGATCCCCATGAGGATGTAGAGTGCCACGAACAGGGGTACGGTCGTGCTGTAGAAGTACGGCTTGCCGAGCGTGATCTCGGTGTTCATGGCGAGTTCGGAGAGGATCGGCGCGCCGAAGCTGCCCCAGAAGATCGCCAGCGCCAGCGCGACGAACACCACGTTGTTGAGCACGAACAGCGACTCGCGGCTGAGCACGCCCGCGAAGCCGTGCTCGTCGCGCAGCTTGCCCGTGTTCCAGCGCCACAAAATCAACGCGACCGAGACAATCGTCATGCCGCCCCAGAACAGGAACATCGGTACGCCGATGCCGCTCTGCGCGAAGCTGTGCACGCTTTCGACGAGGCCGGAACGAGTGGCGAACGTGCCGAAGATCACCGCGCTGAAGGTCAGGATGACGAGCGCCATGTTCCACACTTTGAGCATGCCGCGCTTTTCCTGAATCATCACACTGTGCAGGAAGGCCGTGCCGATCAGCCACGGGATGAAGGCCGCATTTTCGACTGGATCCCAGCCCCAGTAGCCGCCCCAGCCGAGCACGTCATACGCCCAGCGCCCGCCGAGCAGCAGCCCGAGCGACAGGAACAGCCACGCGATCAGCGACCAGCGCCGCGCCGCCTTGATCCAGTTGGTCGAGAGATCGCCGGAGGCCAGCGCCGCCATCGCGAACGCGAACGGAATCACGAAGCCGACGAAGCCGAGGTACAGCATCGGCGGGTGGATGATCATGCCGAAGTGGCGCAGCAGAATGTTCAGCCCGCGCGCCGACTGTGCCAGCAGCAGCGGATCGGGACGTTCTGCCCCCGGCGGGATGAACAGGTAGGTCGGGACGGCGGCATTCGCCGCGAGATCCGGCGTAATCCAGAAGCGCGCGAACGGGTTTTCCATGAACAGCACCAGCCCGACGAAGAAGGCCAGCGTCGCCATGCAGTAGGCGATGAAGTAGGGCATCAGCGGGCGGTTGCGCTTCCAGTTGATGAGCGTCGCCACGAAGGTGAACAGGCTCATCAGCAAGCACCAGAACAGGAGCGACCCCTGCTGCGAGCCCCACAGCGCCGTAATGCGGTAGAACGTCGGCGTGTTTGGGTCGCTGACCTGCCACACATAGCCGATCTGATACTGCTGCGACATGAGCGCGGCCAGCAGCGCCGCCGAAGCCAGCAGCAGCAGCGGAAAGGTGGTCAGCGAGGCGTTGCGCCCGGTGAGGATCACGCGTTCGCTGTGAATGCGCGCCCCGTAGACCGACGCGAGGATCGCGTAGATCGCCGCGAAGAAACTCAGACCCAGCGTGACAAGGCCGATTTCAGCGAGCATGGGCGGTACTCGTAACTATTGAGGACGAGGTATACCTCGTCCCTACGAAAATTGGTTGTGTAGGGACGAGGCATGCCTCGTCCTTGTGAGAGAGAACGCGCATGGTCTATGCGCCCATCTCGGCGATTTCGGCCTGTGATGGCCCGCCTTCGACAAAGCGCGACGGGCACTTGAGGTTGAGTTCGGTCGCGTGGAACACGCCGTTTTCATCGAGCGATCCGGTCAAAATCGCCTGTGCTTCATTTTGCAGCAGTTCCGGCATCACCGAATTCTCAACGCGCACGTTGATGCGGTTAGCCATCGGGTTATTGACGGCCTGATTGAGCGCCAGCGCGAGATCGTCGTAGGGTTCTTGCACATTGGCGATGGTGAATTCAATCGTGAGGTTGGTTTCGTCGTACACAATCGAGTCGCCGAGCACCGCCCCGGTGATGCGCACCGTCTGCCCGACGTAGTCCGGTTTGCTCAGCAGTTCGTCCACGGAGATGAAGAAGCGCGCGCCGGTCAGGGTACCGGAGATGATCAGGTAGACGACCGCGCCGAGAATGAGCAGCCCGCCGATCAGGAATTTCAGCCGCTGACCTTGTCCGCTGCGCATGCGGCGGGCAGGGACGGACACAGCGCCCTTTTCCCATGTCGTTGCCATGAAGGGAACTCCCCATAACGCTAATTTTTCAAATTTGCACGAGCATAATTGTAATCTATTGTGACCGCCGTCACAAGGAACGACGGCTGAATGCTCGCTGAATCTTTTGACGCCTGCTCGCATCTGCCGTGTCCGACCCCACCCCCGGCCCGTCCCCGAATTCAGGGAGGGGAGCAAACCCCGCTCGCCAACCCGAACCTATTTCGTAGGGAGACGCTTCTGCGCGTCCGCCGTTTCCCCTCTCCTAAGGGAGAGGGGATGGGGGTGAGGCTGCTTTTCCCAGAATCAAAAAGGACGAGGCTGTCCCCGTCCTTTGACCGGCTTACAGCGCGGGAACGACTATGACTTGTTCCCGCTGCGCAGCATGGTCAGCCCGCCGACCGCGACCACCACGGCGACGCCCAGCAGCAGCATGAGCAGCGCCGAACCCGCGGGGGTTTCGCTTTCGGTTTCGCTTTCCGCGGCGGTTTCAGTTTCGGCAGAGGCGTCTTCGCTGTGATCTTCCGCCGCGGCTTCCGAGGTCGCTTCTTCCGTGGCGACTTCCACGGCAACCGGTTCGATTAGTTCAACGGTGGCTTCGGCGGTTGGGGCTTCGACGGTCGCGTCCTGCGCGTGCGTCAGCGAGGCCGCCACCAGCAAGATCAGGAGCAGGGCGATCAGCGTCTTGATCTTCATAAGGGTAGACTCCTTGCAAGGTCAACGAAATAATGAGCCGCCAGTATACCGCAGGCGGTGCTCAGACCGAAACTCTGCGGCGGCTGAGATATGAAAAACCCCTCGCGCGAACAAGGGGTTTTGCAATCAGACAACTGTGTTGGGGCAAGAGAAGCCTTGCCCCAACCAACGAGGTTACTGCTGGGTCGCCAGGAAGGCGATCAGATCCGCCAGATCCTGATAGGTGATGCGATCCGCGAAGTTCTGCGGCATGATGCCGGGCTGGAAGCCCGGAGCGACATAATCGTTCGGGTGCGTGATGCTCTCCGCGAGATACTGCTCCGCCGTGTAACCCGCCAGCGCAGGGTCGGTCAGACGTTCGGTCTGGGCGCGCGTCCACGTGCCAGCGGTCGCCGGGGCGACGACGCCTGCGGTGTGGCAGCCCGCACAGCCAAGCGCGCCGTTATACAGCGATTGACCGTTGTTCGAGTCGCCCGTGAAGTTCGCCAGTTCCGTCATGATCGTGTCGATATCCGTGCTCACGCCGATCGTGTCAGCGCCCGGCGCGGCCAGCGCCGCATCCACCGGGTAGCGCGGATACTGACGCACCGCGTTCGCGTCTTCCACCGTCCACGCGTCGCCCTTGTCCCAGTTCATGATGAACGTGGTCAGGTCGCCGAGCTGGTCGTTGCGCAGCGCCGCGCCAGCGGTCTGCGACCATGCGGGCATGGCGCGCGGCCAATAGCTGCCGCTGTTGGGACGACCGTGAATCAGCGTCGTGTACACGTAGTTATACAGGGTGCTGCTCCAGCCGACGCTGTCGAGGCGCGTCCCCTTGGCGGGGTCGTAGCCCGCGGCGACCGCGGTTTGCAGCGAAGTGGTGAGGTTCGTCCGTTCCGTTTCCAGTTCCGCCAACCGCGCATCGATTTCGGCCTTGCGGGCGTCCGTCGTGCCTTCGGCGTCACGTTCGGCGGTCAGGGTGGCGACTTCGGCGTTGATTTCCGCGAAGAAGTCGTGACCGAACAGATACGGGCTGTTCAAGCCGGGAGCAATGCCCGCCAGACCGCGCCCATCTTCACCGTGGCAGGTGGAGCAGTTGTTCATGAACAACACCGCCCCACGTTCAATCGAGCGAGCGGTATATTGCTCCTCGAAAGCCTTCATGCGCCCACCTTCGTTGATGGCGATCCAGCCGACCAACACCATGATCAGCAGGAAAGCTACCGTCCCCACGAGGATGCGCGACTCAATGCGCTCAACTAGCAGTCGTTGTAGGTTGAACATCGCTTACGTTCCCGGCGCTGCAAAATACTGCGAATTCTCATGGATAAAGATGTGCTGGCTGTTGACGCGCCACACCGGATTGCCCGCCTCATCCACAATGATCGTGGGCTCACCGTCTGCATTCAGAATCGGGCGGCCGTTCTGGTTTTCGTAGTCCTGCCAGACCATCATCACGTCGATGCGCTTCAGACCATCCTGTACGTCCGAGATGATGACCGCGCCCCAGCCTTCCGGTAATTCCGTCGGGCGACCGGCGATCAGTTCCTCGAATTCGTGCACGGCGTTATACAGCTCACCGCCATCGTTCGGCAGCGCCGTGAAGTTCAGCGAAGTGACTGGCAGGTGCTGCGAAGCAAGGTAGGCGATCAGCGTGGAGCCGCTGGCTTCAAACTGACCGTTGCCGATCTGTGTGTTGAAGGCGCTCACGACTTCTGCTGCTTCATCCGGGCTGGCCGCTTCAAACTGGCGCGTGGTGTACATGCCAGGACGCAGCTCGTCAAACGGAATGGGCAGCATAATCCCCATGTGGTTGTGCGCTGGCTCTTTCACCAGCTCATGCAAGATTTCCGAGTCCGCAGACGTGACCACGCCGAATTCCGGCAGCCCCATGTAACTGAGGATAACCGTACCGGTGATCATGACGAACGCGAACGACAGTTGGAAGCGGCGATGCGCCCAACGGCGGCTCGGCGCAGTGTCGATATAGGGGAACACTGCGAGAATACCGACATAAATTGTCGGGAAGATGATGCCCCAGAACACTTTATCGCCCAGCTTCAGTGCGCCCTGAATCCACAGGAAGTACCACGGCGCGGTCGTGCCGAGCGGGGTGACCTGTGGGTCGGCGTGGTTTTCGAGCGGCGCGTGGAAGAACCACGTCACCAGCACGACCAGCACCAGCGTCGTGACGCCAATCCACATGATTTCACTGGTCAGGATGTCAGGGATGAAGTACACACGCTTGTCCAGCGGGACGCGCTTGGCGGTATCTTCGCCGATGTTCTCTTCGCGCGGCGGCAAGCTGTGCGCATGCACGACCACTTTATAGTAGTGGACGCCGAGGAAGACGAACAGCAGGGCGGGCACAGCCAGCACGTGCAGCAGGTAGAAGCGGAGCAAACCGTTTGCGCCGATTTCCGGGCCACCACGCAGCAGCAGGTTGAGGTTCGTACCGACGACTTCGGGCGGCGCAGCTTCCACCATCGACGCCCCGATCGTCACCGCCCACAACGCGAGCTGATCCCACGGGAGGAGGTAGCCGGAGAAGCTGAGGAACATCGTGAACGCCAGCAGCAGTACACCGCTGAACCACGTGAACTCTCTCGGCTTCTTATAGCTGGCGGTGAAGAAGGTCCTTAACATGTGTAAGGTAACTATCAACACCATCGCTTCCGCGCCCAGACGGTGCAGGTCGCGCATGAATTGGCCGAGCGGCACATTCGACATGATCGCAAGCATGTTCGAGTAGGCGACTTCCGGCGATGGTGTGTACCACACCATCAGGAAAATACCTGTGATCGTCTCGAAGAAAACGAAATAAGTGGACAGCCAGCCAAGCCGGAATTCCGGATACAGACCGGTCACCGACTTGTGGAAATAACTAGGACGCATGTGCAGCCAGAAGCCATCCGCATGTGGCTGTAAGCGCGGGTTCGGTTTGCGACTCGGCGGGTCACCGCGTAACGCTTCGCGCAGGTCTTGGACGTTCATCCCTGCGGTCAAGCGTTCAACGACGTTGTTGATCCCCTCGTACAGCGCGCGCCGAAGCCCCTTTTCTTTCACATCATCTAGAAATGATGGAAACGGGAGTACCGACATTCCGTTATGCTCCTCTCCCCCTGAACCGAAATTAGACCTTACCGTTGCGCTTGAGGCGCGTGCCAGTATCAACAGCAATCGAGGCGATCGTGCGCCCCGCCAGATTGATGGGATCGCCATCGCGGTTCATCGTTTCGCTGGTGCCATCGGTAAACGTGATCGTCGTCCGGAAACGGTCGAGGCTGCGCGGGGCAGGACCTTCGATATATTTGCCGTCGATCTCGTATTTCGACCCGTGGCACGGGCACTCGAACCGATTATTGACATCCACCCACTTCGGCAGGCAGCCGAGGTGCGTGCACACGCCATAGAGGACGACGAAGCCCGCATCCGAATTGCTCAGCCAGAAGCGGCCCTCGGGGACGTTCACAGGAGCACTGCCCGCTTGCGGAAGCGTATCGCCAGCGAGATTGAACGTCCCGCCGAAGGTCCCTTCCTTAAATCGGGGGAGCGCAAACCAGATCAGCCCTGCACCCGCTTCACCGAGCAGCAGCGCCATCGACGCGCCCCAAATGTAATAGAGAAACTCGCGGCGGCTCGGCGCGGCAACTTGCACCTGAGGAGCCGCTTTTGCGGGTGCTGACGAAACCGGTTTGGCTTCGCCGGCGCTTGCGGTTGTAGACATGAACGACCTGCCTCCCTGAAGGTTTATCAGGCGATAAATCCAAAAAGCCGGATACTGTGTGAGTTTAACGCACAGGACGGCAAATTGACAGTAGATGCAAAAGACAGCACTTTTACGTGTGACGAGTCTTTGTAAAATGTATCACAATTGACGGGGGATGTCAAAAACGCTTATCTCCGTAAGTTCCGCCACTTGCATGCTGATGCACGAGTCGAGGATAATAACCCACATGACCAAACGCCGTCCACTCCCGATTCCTGTGCTCGTCGAGACGACGGATAAGCTGCGCTATTTCACCGATCGCTGGGCTGCCGAAAAGCTGATCGCGCTCGACACTGAGTCGAACAGCCTGCACGCGTATCGGGAGCGCGTCTGCTTGATCCAAGTCTCTACACGCAAGCACGATTACATTCTCGATCCGCTCCGCATCAGCGACCTCAGCCCGCTCGCGCCGCTGCTGGCTGACCCTTCGATAGAGAAGGTGTTCCACGCGGCAGAATACGACCTGATGTGCCTGAAGCGCGACTTCAGCTTCACGTTCGTCAACCTGTTTGACACGATGATTGCCGCGCGCATTTGTGGGTACAAGCAGGTCGGTCTCGGCGCGCTCCTGCACGAATTCCACGAGGTGGAAGTCGACAAGAGCCACCAGCGTGATAACTGGGGTACGCGCCCGCTCCCGCAGAGCAGCCTGCTCTACGCGCAGATGGACACGCACTATCTACCCGCCCTGCGCGACCACTTCGTCGCGGAACTGGCGCGGCTCAACCGCACCGAAGAGGCGAACGAAGCGTTCCGCGATGCCATTGAAGTGCCGCCCGCCCGCCGGGGCGAATTTGACCCCGAAGGCTACTGGAAGATCGCGCTGCCTAACCAACTCACGCGCCGCCAGACGGCCGTGCTGCGCGAGCTGTACCTCTGGCGGGAAGCGGTCGCCCACGAAAAAGATACGCCCGCCTTCAAGGTTGCGCAGGACAAGACGCTGCATGCGCTGGCGCTGGCCGCGCCGACCAAAATGGCGGAGATCGATGCGGTCGGCGGCCTTTCGCAGAACGTGATCCGCGTGTATGGCCGCGCCATTCTGGAAGCGGTCGAACGGGGCAAAACGGCGAAAATCCCGCAGCCGCCCGCGCCGGAACCGACGCCTGACCCGCAAATCGTGGATCGCTACACGGCGCTGCGCGAGTGGCGCAAAAACCGGGCGCTGCAGCGCGGCGTCGAATCGGACGTGATTATCTCGAAGGATGCGCTCTGGTCACTGGCGGAGCACGCGCCTAAGTCGCTGGAGGCGATGCAGGGTGTCCCCGGCATGAGCGAATGGCGCGTCCGTACTTACGGCGAGGAACTGCTGGAAGTCATCCGAAAGTTCACATAAGCGTGTCAAGCGTACTTGTCCCCTCTTCCTTGGGCTGAGGCGAATATTTAACAACTGAGGGAATCGTGCGGACGCGCCGTTGCGCGTCCCGACACAGACAAGTTTGTCTCTGCGAACAATGTTTGCTCCCCTCCCTGAATTCGGGGAGGGGCCGGGGGTGGGGTCGGCATTACGGAGCGGCCAAACAACGGGTTAATCGTAGGGGCGGGCCTTGCCCCTACCGAACAATTCATTTCACGCATCATTTATAAGGAGACGCCATGACGCATTCGGCAGCAGCATCTCATCATGACGCCCCCGTTAGCAAAGCGCCGCGCTTGGTAACGGAAAGCACCCATCGCAAGGTGGGCTGGTTGGAACTCTTCTACGACCTCGTGTATGTGGCGTCCATCGTGCAGTTGGGCAACAAGTTGAGCGAGGATGTCTCGACCAACGGCTTCATCGCCTTCGTGCTGCTTTTCATTCCCATCTGGTGGGTGTGGATGGGCACCACCTTTTACGCCAACCGCTTTGACGCGGACGACCTCGCGCACCGCTTTCTCATTTTCGGTCAGATCATCGTCGTGTCCGCGCTGGCCATCAGCGTGTACGACGGCCTCGGCGAAACCGCCGTCGGCTTCTCACTCTCCTATGCGGCAGCGCGCGGCCTGCTGGTGATTATGTACCTGCGCGCGGCGTCTCATGTCCCGGAGGCGCGTCAGTTGGCGACCCGCTACGCGCGTGGTTTCGCGCTGGCGGCGCTCGTCTGGTTGATTGCCGCGTTTGTGCCGCCGCCGTGGCGCTTCTTCGTGTGGGGCATTGGCCTCGGCATCGACTTTTACACGCCGCTCTCGCCCGGGTCGCGCCGTTTACAGCGCCAGCTCCCGCCCAGCCCGCATCATCTGCCAGAACGCCTCGGCCTGTTCACGATCATCGTGTTCGGTGAAACCTTCCTCAAGGTGATCGGTGGCTTCGCAGGTGAAGAACACATCCTGCTCGACCATGTGCTCGTCGCGCTGCTCGGCCTCATCTTCATCGGCTCGCTGTGGTGGGTGTATTTCGAGAATGTCGCCGACCGCGCCGTCAACTGGGTGCATGGCGCCAACTGGTGGATCTACATGCATCTCCCCTTGCAGTTGGGGCTGATCGCGCTGGCAGTCGGCATCTACAAGCTGGTGCATCTGGAGAGCTTTGAGACGATTCCCGATAAGTATCGTATCCTAGTGACAGGGACAGTGGCGCTGGCGCTGGTCACTGCGGCTGTCATTGAACGCTTCACGCTGAAGAACCCCGGCGAGGAAGCGGGTTACCGGGAGATCTGGGCGCGGCTCATCGGCGCGGCGATCATCCTCGCGGTGGGCTTGTTCGGCGGCGGGCTGCACGGTTTTGTGGTGATCGGCATTATTGCCGCCGTGTGTATCGCGCAGGTCGTCTTTGACCTGTTTCAGCGCGCTGGTCGCACCATTGACTCCAGCGGGCAGCAGATTGAGATTTAACCGCCTCCACTTGCGGAGTCGGGCACTTGGGAATTGAGGGACAGCGATGCGTATCACATTTCATGGGGCAGCCCGCAGCGTCACCGGGTCGAAACACCTGATCGAAGTGGATGGCAAGCGAATCTTACTCGACTGCGGCATGGTGCAGGGCAAGCGGAACGAATCCCGCGAGCAGAACCTCACCTTGCCCTTTGACGCCAAGTCGATTGACGTGCTGATCCTGTCGCATGCGCACATCGATCATTCGGGCAACATTCCCAATCTCGTCAAATCGGGCTTTCGCGGCGACATCATCAGCACTTACGCAACGCGCGATCTGTGCGCTTCGATGTTGATCGACAGCGCCAGCATTCAGGAACGGGATGTGCAGTTCGTCAACAAGCATCACGCCCGCCGCGGCGAAACACCGGTGGAGCCAATCTACACGCAGGAAGATGCCACCAAGAGTCTCGGTTACTTCATCACGCAGAACTACGACCGCCCCCGTCAGATCATGCCGGGGGTGACGCTCACCTTCAAAGATGCCGGGCATATGCTCGGCAGCGCCTTTGTCATCCTCGACATTGAGGATCGCGAACGCGGACGGGATGTGCGCCTCGTCTTCAGCGGCGACATCGGGCGCAAGGGCATTCCGATCATTCGTGACCCGGATGTGGCCGAGTCAGCGGATGTGCTGATCATGGAGAGCACCTACGGTGACCGTCAGCACCCGCCCTACGAAGACGACACCAAGCGCATGGAGCAGATCATCGTCGAGACGTACAAGAAGCGCGGCATGGTGCTGATTCCCTCGTTCGCGGTCGGGCGCACGCAGCAGATCGTATATACGCTGAATCAACTCGCGCGCGCCAACGACATCCCCGACATGCCCGTCTATGTCGACAGCCCGCTCGCCATCGACGTGACCAGCGCCTACCGCCTGCACCCCGAATGCTACGACGACGAAATTCGCGCTTTTATCCAGAGCGATGGCCGGGGGCGCGTCGATCCATTCGGCTTCGACATGCTCAACTACACGCGCTCGGCAGCCGAGAGCAAGAAGCTCAACTTCCTGAACGAGCCGGCCATCATCATCGCCGCCAGCGGCATGGCGGAAGCCGGACGCATTCTGCATCATCTCAAGAATCGCATTGAAGACCCGCGCACCACCGTGCTGATCGTCGGCTTCCAGGCGGAAAATACGCTCGGTCGGCGCATCGCTGAGGGTGCGGAAGAAGTCTCGATCTTCGGGGAGAAGTATCACAATAACGCCCGTGTCGAAGTGCTGACGGGGTTCAGCGGTCACGCCGACCGCGACGGCCTGCTCGATTGGGTTGACGCGATGAAGAAGAAGCCGCGCCAGACGTTCCTCGTTCACGGTGAAGAACCCGCGCAGAACGCGCTGGCGGAAGCGCTTCGGTCACGCTACGAAATGATGTCCGTGCAAGTCCCGGCGCTGCATGCGTCGGCGGAGGTCTAATTTATGCCGGGTAAAAGTCCGTTCTCTGAGGATTGGCGCGACTGCCTGAAGGCGCATTACACGCATGTGATCCGCACCAACGATGTGCGTACGGAGAAGACGCTGCGTACCGTGCTCCACGAATGCGGCTACAACGACGCGCAGATCAACGAATGGTACGTGCTGGCGACCATGCATGTCGACGACGTCGATCCCGACTTCGTGCCCGACCTGGAATTGGTGCAGGCCGAGGCCGCGCCCGTCATGGTCGCCGTGCCGGAGATGCCGCCCGTGCCCGTCGCCGTGATTGAGGAACCGCCGTCGGAGGACGCTGTCGCAGACGAGGAGGCGGACGACGATCCGCCGCCGCACGACCCGAACGGCTTTCAGCAGTTGTCAATGTTCTAGAGTCGAGCTGTCCAAAAGGGTAGGGTCAGACCTGTGTGGTTGCCCGTGTTGGGGTGCACCGGAGTGTGCACCCCAACACCAACGTCCCGTCTATCGCACCTCAATTGAGGGCGGGCCGCTTTTCGCGGTCACCTGTTGTCCAAGTACCACGTCCGTCATTGAGTTTGATTGAAGCGGAGCCGGGTTATGTGGCGCGGAATTATCAGCATCATTGCCGTATTGTTGATGGCCGGGGCGGCAGTGATCATTATCCCCATTCTGGTGATTCCTAATACGGAGCTTCACAGCTTGGTCCCGGTGCTGCAGCCCCTGCATCAGGCGCTCGCCTGTGAAGCGGGCGAAACGCTTGACTATGAGTACACGACGGATGCGGACGGAGCTTCCGAAACGCATTTTCGCTGTGTGAATGCCGCCGGGCGCGAGCGCGATGTCGACAGCGTTCTGCAAACCCCCGCCAATTATGCGATCGGCGTGTTCTGCCTCGGCGGACTGCTGCTGCTTGGGCCATTTCTCATTGCGGTGCGTCAAGGTATGCTGGGGCAGGCGGGGCCAGCTGCGCAGGCGGCACTTCAGCAGGGGTACCAGCAGCTGCGTCAACTGCCGACCGAGATGGCGCAAACTTCCCCGACGACCCTCACCGTATCCGGTCAACAGCAGCTCGCCGCGCTGGATAAGCTACGCCAACAGGGTTTGATCACGCCGGACGCCTATGCCCGCGCCAAACAGAAGTGTTCGACGACTTTCGCGCCACCTGATCTCATTGTCTCACGGCCTTCAACTCCCCTCTCCCTTGGGAGAGGGGTTGGGGGTGAGGCTAAATCCGAGGAATCCCCTCCATGAACGATCTCGACTGGATGCGCCTCGCGCTCGCCGAAGCCGAAAAAGCGCTGGCGACCGGCGATGTGCCCATTGGCGCGCTTGCCGTCTACAACGGCGCGATCATCGGGCGCGGCTACAACCGCCGCGAAGCCGATCACGACTCGACCGCACACGCCGAGATGCTCGCCATCCGTGAGGCGTCGCAGGCGCTCAATCACTGGCGGCTCGACGGCGTGACGCTCTATTGCACACTCGAACCGTGTACCATGTGCGCGGGCGCCATGATCCTCGCGCGGCTGCCGCGGCTGGTCTACGCCGCCATCGACCCGAAGGCGGGCGCGGCGGGCAGCATCCTCGACGTGCTGCGCCACCCCAAGCTGAATCACCGCGTCGACGTGTCCGCCGGGTTGCTGGCCGACGAAGCTGGCGAACAACTCCGCGCCTTCTTCCGCTCCCTGCGCACCTAGCCGCGACAAGTCCCCTCTCCCCCCGGAGAGGGGATTTAGGGGTGAGGTTAGCGTAAATTCGGTGTTTTCAAATCGCGGAACATCTTATAAAATGCTTGGCAATGGAGAGGTGCCGGAGTGGTTGAACGGGCTCGTCTCGAAAATGAGTATAGCTGTGAGGCTATCGAGGGTTCGAATCCCTCCTTCTCCGCAGAGCGCTCGGTGATAACACCGGGCGCTTTTTTGTTGCCTGTGTCGCGTTTAGGTCGCGTGCCGCGTCACCTTGAAGTGGTCGCCCCACTGGGCCTCGACCGCCAGCAGCGCGTTGTCGATGCCGCTTTGCTGGTGGGGTTGGGCGGCGAGGAAATACGCGGCGTGCGCCGTCCGCAGCGAGTAGACGGCGGGTGATCCTGTCCGCTCGGCGAGTTCTTCGGCTTTGCGGCGCGTGAACTCGTCGCGGCGGGCACGGGGGTAATGCTGGTAGATGAGCACCGAACACCCGGTTTGATACGTCGCCGCCGCTTCGTGCCAGTACAGATACTTGGCGGAATTGCGCCAGCCATACCTGACCGATTTCACTTCCAGTCCGTTATCGGGATCGAAAAACACGAGATCGGCGTGCGCTGCGCGGCAGGTGATATCGGCGAAGTAGCGTTCGCGGGCGGCGCGGTCATCCGCGAGCACCGCCTCGTGAAACGCCGCGTTGGGGATCAGGTCGTACCGGGCGACCGCATCGACCCGCCGGGCGTTGTCGATCAGCACGTGCTGCGCCAGAAAGTCGAAGACCGTCTCGTCGTAGCGTCGCCACACGGTCGGCGCGTTGAGGTAGCCGATGAACTTGCCATCCGTGCGGGCGTCGTTGTCCGTGAGCATCCAGCCGACCAGCACGCGCAGACCCGCATCCAGGGCCAGCCGCCGCAGCAAGCTGTATTTCTTGTAGTCGCCAATATCGCCGAAGTACTGATTTTTCAAATGGGTGACCTTTGCGTCGTTGTCTAAGAAAAACGGCACTTGTGGGGGGAGTCCAAGTGCCGTTTTCTACCTAACGCAGCCGACGCCGCACACCGCGCCGGATGACCCGCCGCCGCATGTTTCGCCGCAAGAAGAAGGGTCGAAAGAGTCGTCTAAGCCACATCAGGTATCCCTCAAGCAGACCGTTTCCTGAACTTCCAGTATAGGCAAACTTGTTAGGTGCGCATGCGTAAATTGTAAAAAATATGTAACGCGCGGATCGTAAGAACGCCGCGGGGCGTGTCGTCTCTGCTCTAGAGCACTGTACCAGAGAGAGAACCCCCGATGAACGCCCAACAACTGACCGCCTCGCGTCGTGATAAAGACGCTTTCATGAAAGATCACCCGCAGTCGCCGCTCTCGCCGGAGCAGCAGGCCGCCTTTGATGGGCTGCCGTACTACGACTACAACCCCGCGCTCGACCTGACCGTGCGCGTCGACCCCGTTGAAGGCGAGCACGAGATCGCCATTGAGACGAGTTCCGGCGATGTGCGCCGCTATGAGCGCTATGGTCGCTTCACGTTCACCGTCGACGGCCAGACGGTCACGCTGACAATCTACGAAGCGCCGCACGGTTACTTCCTGCCCTTCGCCGATGCCAACGCCGGGGTCGAAACTTACGGCGGCGGGCGCTACCTCGAACCGGAAGAACTGCCCGGCGGCCTGTTCCACGTCGATTTTAACCAGGCGTATAACCCGTTCTGCGCCTACAGCGACGGTTGGTCGTGCCCCATTCCCCCTGCCGAGAATCGCCTCGCCGTCGCCATCCGCGCGGGCGAAAAGCTCCCTCAAGTCAAATGGATGGAAGTGGAGTAAAATAGACGCAACTAGACGAAGGTTTGCCGATGACAATCAACCAACTCATCCATGATCAGCGCGAGGCCATTCTCCGCCTCGCCGCTGAACACGGCGCGACGCAGGTGGGCGTGTTTGGGTCGGTGGCGCGTGGCGAGGCAACGGACGACAGTGACATCGATTTTTGCGTCCAGTTTCGTGACGGTGCGAGTATGTTTGATGCGGTGGGTCTGTGGCAAGACTTATCCGCGCTGCTCAACCGCAAAGTTGATTTGGTCACCCTTGGCGCGGATGAACAGTTTGATATGCGTATCGCCCGGGATGTTGTCCTATTATGAAAAACGTCGCCGGGTATCTGCGTGATCTGCTCGAACAGATTGGCGATATTGAAGCCTTTACGACGGCTGGCCGCGATGCTTTCTTCAAGGATCGCAAGACGCAGAAAGCGGTTATTCGCTCGTATGAAATTATCGGCGAAATCGTCAAGCGGTTGCCGTCCGATTTGCTTACTCCATATCTAGATGTTGAATGGCAACGCATCAAAGCGTTTCGCGATTTTCTCATCCACAATTATGACCGGGTCGCACCCGCTTTGGTCTGGGAAGCTGTTGAAAAACTTCCCATCTTAAAGTCGGCAGTTGCAGACTTGCTGGCGCAGCACACACCCGATGACTCGGAACACTCCGAAACAGCCGATGAATAAAGACTTAGATTATTACCTGTCGCTGCTTTACCCCATTGAACTCACACCTAGTGAGGATGGCTTCTGGTTTGCTGAGATTCCGCTTCTCTCCGGCTGCATGACCAATGGCAGCAGCCGCGAAGATGCGCTGCTGATGATCGATGATGCCAAAATCGTTTGGCTTACCACCGCCCTTGACCTCGGCTTACTCATTCCCGAACCCGAGCGTGAGCATATCTAGCTTAGTAGTCGCGTTGCGTGCGGGTAAAAAGTTCCCTCAAGACAAGTGGATGGAAGTGGAGTAAAGTCAGGCTAGAGGTAGAATTCCTGTACTAGCCTGATGACTTCCGAGACGCTATGTCCACACTTCGATACCCTCGTTCCATTCCGCTCCTGCTGTCGTTGTTGACTGCGGGTCTGTTTGGGTATGCAAGCGTAAATGCCAGCGTCGAACAGCAAACCACGCTGGCAAACAGCCGAATCGCGTTTGTCAGTGATCGTGACGGTGATGTCGAACTCTACATGATGAGCAATGATGGCTCCCAAGTCCTCCAACTGACGGAAAACTCAACTTGGGATTCGTCTGCTTCTTGGTTGCCTGATGGTCGAGGATTGCTGTACTCGGCAGACAGGGATAACCGTTCCGGCCTGCTGATGCAGCTCCCACTGATTGGAAGATCACCACTCGAAATTTCCAGTGCGGAGCCTGATGTTCGGTCACCGGGAACTTACTTCGCTGAATATTCACCCGATGCGACACAGATTGCCTTCGCATCCAGTCGCACTAACGAAGACGACATCTATATCATGAATGCCGATGGCTCAAATCTGCGTAACCTGACGAATACCACCCTTGACAAGGAACGTATGCCGAGTTGGTCGCCGGATGGCACACATCTTGCATTCTCTAATTTTGTTTTCGAAACTGTGGATTTTGATATTTATACGATGAACGCCGATGGCAGCGACTGGCAGCGGCTCACGGGGCGTGGTGATGACTACGATGCTAGTTGGTCACCCGATGGCACGCGCATTGCGTATGCTTCTGACCGTGACGGCAATTTCGATATCTTTGTCATGAATGCAGATGGCAGCAATACGGTGAACCTCACCGCAAACGAGTCGATTGATGGTAGTCCAACCTGGTCGCCTGATGGCGAATTCCTCGCCTTTACCACCAACCGTGACGGCAACTACGAAATCTACGTCATGCAAGCCGATGGGCAAAATCAGCATAACATCAGCCATAATCCGGCTGACGATGAAGCGCCAAGCTGGTCGCCTTATCTCCCCGATGACATATTTGCGGCCTTGATCCCGACCGCAACTCCTTTCCCGGTTACCCGAACTCCCACCGCTGTGATCTGTCCTAATGCACCGCCTAGCCGTCTCAATGTTGGCATGCGGGCATATGTTGTCGTCCCTGTGGCTGAAGGTGAGGAACGCCGCAATCTTCGCGTGCGCAATCAACCAAATGGCGACGTGTTGGGAATGCTGGAACCGGGAACGGATTTCATGGTAGTCGGACAGCCTCAGTGTGGTGATGATGGACTGTTGTGGTGGGAAATTGAGACCCTTGATGGAACGCTGCACGGGTGGAGCGTTGAAGGTTTCGCCCCCGATGACTATCTGATGATTCCGTACCCTTATTAGGAAGCAAGCACGTTGAGCCGACTTGGTTCGCCCCTGTCCCGCATTTCGTGGCATAATCGCCGCCTTGTTATGCACGTTGAAAGGGAAAAAGATGCGTTTTCGTGTGGTGTTCCTTTTAGCCTGTCTCTTGTTACTCGCGGCTGCGCCCCTCGCCGCGCAAGATGACCCGAATTACCGCATTGTCGGCTACTACACCTCGTGGGCGATGTATGGCCGCCAGTACTTCGTCGACGAGATCCCCGCCGACCTGCTCACGCACATCAACTACGCCTTCGCCAACATCAACCGCGACGACGAGTGCAACCTCGGTGATGAATGGTCGGATACGCAGTTTCTGTACCCCGGCGATACCGAAGATATGGAACTGCGCGGCAACTTCCGCCAGTTGAACCTGCTCAAAGAAGCGCACCCGCACCTGCAAACGCTGATCTCGGTTGGCGGCTGGACGTGGTCGACGCGCTTCTCCGATGTCGCCTCCACCGCCGAACGCCGCCAGCACTTCGCCGCCTCGTGCGTCGACTTCATGCTGCGCTACGGCTTCGACGGTATCGACCTCGACTGGGAATACCCGGCGGGCGGCGGCAACACGGGCAACCGGGAGCGCCCCGAAGACCCGGAGAACTTCATCCTGCTGCTGCAAGAGTTCCGCGATCAATTGGATGCGCGCGGCGCGCAGGATGGCCGCCCCTATCTGCTGACCATCGCCACCTCGGCGGGGCGGTCGCAGTACCAGCCGCTCGATTGGGCGCGTATTCACCCGCTGCTCGACTGGATCAATGTGATGGCCTACGACATGAGCGGCGGTTGGAGCGCGGTCACAGGCTTCAACGCACCGCTTTACGAATCGACCGAGAACCCGCCGGAAGGCACGAGCGTCGATACGGCCATTCAGGATTATCTCGCCTTCGGCATCCCGTCTGACAAGCTGGTGCTCGGCGTGCCGTTCTACGGTTACGGCTGGTCAGATGTGCCCAATGTCAATCACGGGCTGCATCAGCAGTATGAGGGTCGCCCCAATGGCACGTGGGACGTCGGCGCGTTCGAGTACAACGACCTCGCCGCGAACTATGTTGGCGTCTACGAGCGTTACTGGGACGAGACCGCGCAGGTCCCATGGCTGTACTACCCGGACGAAGGCATCATGATCACCTACGATGACCCCGAATCGCTGACCGCCAAAGCACAGTATGCAGTTGATAATGGCTTAGGTGGCATCATGTTCTGGGAGCTGAGTCAGGACACGACCGACTCCGAACTGCTGACCGCCATTAACGACGTGCTGAACGTTCCGTAACACCTCCGCATTTGCAACTGATCAGAGGCGCGCCCATCTGGTGCGCCTTTTTGCTGCTTGACAACGATTTGAATTCAATTATGCTATAGTCAATTGCCTATATGCAAATGCCTGTACAAATCATGCTGAAATATGCGCTGTTGGGCTTTCTCAACTACCAGACGCTGAGCGGCTACGACCTGAAGCGGATCATGGATACGTCCACGGCCAACTTCTGGCATGCCGATCTCAGCCAGATCTACAAGGCGCTCAAGGCGCTGGAAGCGGATGGGCTGATCAGCTCGGCGGTGCAGGCGCAGGATGATCGTCCCGACCGTCGCCTGTACACGATCACCGAAGACGGGCGCGCCGATCTGCGCGACTGGCTCGATGAACCGTTGGCGGGCACGACGCCGCTCAAAGAGACGCTGCTGCTCAAGGTCTTCTTCTCGGCGCAGGCGGATCGCGATCACCTGCTGACGCAGCTCGTGATTCAGCGGGAGCTGCATCGGCAGGCGTTGGCGCGCTATCAGGGGCAGACGCTCACCGATATTGAGCAGAACGCCGCCTTCATGGGCGCGACGCCAGAGGACGCGCTGTTCTGGGATCTTACGCGGCGGGCGGGCGTGCTCTACGAGGAGATGTATCTCCAGTGGCTGGACGAGGCGATTAGTCGCTTGAAGAAGCGGCGGGGGAAAGGCAAACCTCATCCCTAAATCCCCTCTCCGAAAAGAGGCGACGGGAGAAACCCCTCACCCCCGACCCCTCTCCCACGCAAGCGGGGAGAGGGGAGGCATTACGCGTGATGTTTGCTCCCCTCCCTGAATTCGGGGAGGGGCTGGGGGTGGGGTCGGAAACGGCGGACGAGACAGAACAGGGAGAGACTCGAACATGTATCATCAGATGGTGCGGCGCAAGGTGGAAGCGACGTTCGGGCATTTGAATCGCCATGACTTCGAACCGGTAGTCGCCGGGTTCGCCCCGGCGATCCAGCACAGCTTTGCGGGCGAGCATGCGCTCGGTGGGACGCGGCACAGTCAGGCGAGCGCGCGGAAGTGGTACGAGCGTCTGTTTCGCCTGTTCCCGGAAGCGCGTTTCACGGTCAGGGACATGGTGATCGCCGGGCTGCCGGGCGACACGCGCATCGCCATCCAGTTCACGGTGGAGAACGGCGCGTATCGCAACGACGTCGCGCAGTTCATCCGGCTGCGCTGGGGGCGCATCACCGAGATTGCACTGTACGAAGACACGGGCAAGCTGATCCAGTGGCTGATGGGTTTGCAGCAGCGCGGCATCAGCGAGGCGGGCGCCGCGCCGATTGTCGACTGAGTCCGTCTAAAGTTGGTTGTAACTTCCGCAAACGGCGTGATAATGAGAGCAACCAACTTAAATAGAGGACAAAGCTCATGTGGATGAGTCTGCAGAAGCAAGCTGAACTTCGCAACCTATGGCTGAAGGATCGGTTGGATAACGTGCTGCCCGACATCATGCGGCGCGACGATCTGTCGATGTGGATTGTGTCGGCACGCGAATACAACGAAGATCCGATCATCATGTCGATGCTGCCCGAACCGTCTATGAACGCGCGGCGGCGGACCGTGCTCGTGTTTGCCTTCGATCAAGCGGGGCAGTTCCACAAGATGGCGCTGGGGCGCTACCCCTACGAGGGCTACTACGAGCAGCGGTGGGATCCGAGCAAAGAGTCGCAGGCGGACGCGCTGCAGCGGGTTGTCAGTGAGATGAATCCCGAAAGTATTGGTTTGAATATGTCCGCGCTCTCCGGGCTGGCGGATGGTTTAAGTCATTGTGAATATGATGGCATTATGTCGACGCTGCCGCAGACGTATGCGCGGCGGGTGCGCAGCGCGGAGAAGGTCGCGGTTGGCTGGATTGAGACGCGCTCCAAGGCGGAACTGACCGCTTACCCGATGCTGGTCGATATGGGGCACCAGTTGATCAAGGAGCTGTACACCCGCGATGTGATCCGCCCCGGTATTACGACGACCGACGAGGCGGTGTGGTGGCTGCGCGAACGCATGCAGCAGATGGGCGTGCGCGCCTGGTTCCACCCCACGGTCGAGATTCAGTACCCCGGCAGCAATCTCGCGCCCGCGCCCGGCATGGACAAGCAGGCAGCGCGGAAGCTCATCATCCCCGGCGATCTCGTCCATGTGGATGTGGGCTTTGGCGCGCTTGGCTTGATGACGGATCAGCAGCAGCACGCTTATGTCCTGCGGCAGGGCGAGACGCAAGCGCCCGCCGGGCTGACCAAGGCGCTGCGCGAGGGCAACCGCCTGCAAGAGATCGTCATGGAGCAGATGAAGTTGGGGCGCACGGGCAATCAAATCTTGAAGACGGTGCGCGAACAAGCCTTCACCGAATGGATTCAGCCGAGCGTGTACAGTCACCCACTGGGGACGCACGGGCATTCGGCGGGCACGGTGATCGGCATGTGGGATAATCAGCAGAATGTGCCGGGCTTGGGCGATTACCCGATCCACGACAACACCGCCTATTCGATTGAGCTCAATGTGCAGGTGACCGTGCCCGAGTGGGATAACCAATATGTGCGCATCGCGCTGGAAGAAGACGCGGCGATGATCGGCGGGCGGATGGCGTGGATGTCTGGTCGGCAGACGAAACTGCATTTGATTTAGGGGCAACCTCACCCCCAGCCCCTCTCCACTTGGAGAGGGGCGACAAGATGAGCCTCACCCCCGGCCCCTCTCCTAAAGGCGAGGGGAGACAAGATGAGCCTCACCCCTAACCCCTCTCCGAGCGGAGAGGGGAATGGCTGTTGGTCTGCAACGTTGGCGTGAAAATTGCGTATATAGTGATTAGAAGCTCGATTATTCACGACATGAGGTCGATAAACGTTGTCTGAGGACGACAAGGCAAAGCGAAACATCCGCCTCGGGGACGATGGCGAACTGTACGGCGACGAAGACACCCAACCGCACCACGTTGAAAAGCTCAAACGCAAAGCCAAACCCAGCGACCGGGAGATCACGCCGCTCCTGCTGTCGGCGTTGGGCTTTCTGCTGATGCTGGTGTGCTGCGTGGTGACGCTGCAGCTCGTGGCGGGGCAGGTGCGCCAGTTATGGCCGGGGGTGCGCGTGGTGCCAGGGACGCGGGCGGCGACCGCCTTGCCGAGCGCCACATCTCCCGCGTCGACGCTGTGGCCGACGCCTGCGCCGCCGACGCTCACGCCGACGCTCGTCATCACGCCGCCGACGATTGGCATCGGCGAGCGGCCAATGTGCACGGGCATTGGCGGCAATGAGCGCATCGTCTTCGACACAGTCTATGGCGACGACAACCGTGAGGTCTATCTGCTGGATTTGAGCCAGCCCGCGGTCAGCAACATCTGCCGCCTGACGAATGACGCCGCGACCGATGGTGATCCGGTGTGGCATCCGAACGGGAACGCTGTGCTCTTCAACCATGATGGCGACCTGTGGCGCGTCAATGTGGACGGGAGCGGCGGCGCGGCCATCGTCACCGGGACGGATGGGCAGTGGGATAACAGCGGCGATTGGGTCGTGTTCAGCGGGGCGGATGGCGGGATTGCCGTGGCCGCGGCGGATGGTTCGCAGGGGCGGTTGGTCAGCGGGGTGGCGCTGTGGGACGAGTTCGAGCCGGACTGCTGCTCACTGAACTTTTCCGCGCTGCTGCCTGTGGTCGTGTATGCCGCCGCGCCGCGTGATGGCACCGCCGGGACGAGCGACGGCAACGCCCGCGAGCTGTTCACCATCAATGCGGATGGCACGGGGCGCGTCCAGTTGACCGACAACGGCGACTACGATGACGAACCGGATTGGTCGCCGGGCGGCAACCAGATCGTATTCACGCGCGGGCGCTACGGCTTCAACACGGATATCTGGATCATGAATGCCGACGGGTCGAACCCACGCCAGTTGACGACCGATGAGGCGACCGATCACAGCCCACGCTGGCTGCCGGATGGCCGCATCATGTTCGTGTCGGAGCGCGAACGGGCAGGGGCGATCTACGTGATGAATGCGGATGGCTCGGACGTGCATCCGATCACCGCGCCGCTCGGGGTGCTCACGTTCGATTACTGGAAGGCCGGGTGAAACTGCCTAACTACGCGCGGCGGGTGGCGTAGCGAATCTCCGTGGCCTGAGCGGTGGCATCGTCTACGCGATCTTTATCATCAACTTCATCCAACTAACCAGCGGTTCGTGATTTCCGCATCAGTTTTCAAATCGAAACGTATTGCTATAGCGCTTGAATGCGAGTGACTCGGTTGTAATTACGACTACATGGAATCCCGTTGTGTATTCCGCTGTCGAGAAGCAAAGCTGAATGTTAGTTGGATATGATCCCTGGATGGTCGTGAAGTCGGAATTGGGGACAACAACCTCGCTCAAATTCCAGAGTAGAACCCAGTGCGAGTCTTGAACTGACACGCCATCCACTTCTATTCGTGTCGCTGAACTGATCTGTTGCCAGATGGCATCGGTTGTATGGCCGACTTGCCAAAGCGCTTGCCCATCGATTGTGGCGCAAATCCCATTATCAAAAAGTTCAGAATTTCGCGCGACCACAGTGATAAACGAGTCTGCATCGGAAATCTGCTCATTCGCTGGATATAGAGCGGTGACTGGCCGTGAAGAGCATGCGCATGAACTCAACCAGCACGCGAACAGGAAAAAACAAACTCTGTGCCAACGGTTGCGTTGGCTCATTCTCGCGAATGTCCTTTGTATGCGGCTATTGGGTCGTGTGTACACCATCTCCCTCATCGCCTATTTTTTGAATAATCAGGGGATTTCTGATTTTGACAGACCGGATGCGGCGTCATAGTGGATGTGTCCACCAATTGGCGACGTGTGAACCAGTCTTTCGACAGCTTCCAAAAACGCTTTCAGCCCCCGATCGTTCCCCTGTATGACCACTAACTGCCCCTCTGGCTTATAAAGGACTTCTAACCTATACGGCTCTTCGCTGGTAATGGCGTGAGCCATCATGTATTCCTCGATTTCATCTCTGTTCGTCACTCTGCTATTCTGAACATCTTTGAGCCATTTATCCAAATCTAGCATCACAGCACCTCTACACATCGCAATGCAGCGAACTTTAACCCAAGCATACACCGTGATCCGACTGTTCGACGGCACATGCGATCTCGTCAGCGCGCTCGTTTTCCTGTACTCTTAACATCTATTTGATCGGCAAAACGAGAGTACAGGCGCATGAGTACGGTCCTAGGGCTGTTGGGCGTATTGGCACTGGTGTTCATGAATGGCTTTTTCGTCGCGGCGGAATTTGCCTTCGTCGGGTCGCGCAAAACCCGCATCGCGCAGATGGCGCAAGAGGGCAGCGCCGGGGCGAAGAGTGCGCAGAAGGCCATTGAGCACCTCGACAGCTATATCGCGGCGACGCAGCTCGGCATCACGCTGGCGAGCCTCGGCCTCGGCTGGATCGGCGAACCCGCCATCGCGCACCTGTTCGAGCCGATCTTCGAACGCTTCCTGACCGAAGACGCGGCGCTGACCGTCGGGCGCACGATCAGCGTGGCGATCAGCTTTGCGATTGTCACGACGCTGCACATCGTGCTCGGCGAACTTGCGCCCAAGTCGATTGCGCTCAACCGTCCCGAAGAAGTGTCGGTGATTGTGGCGCGCGGTGCGACCCTGTTTCACAACGTGTTCCGCCCCATCATCCGCGTGATGAACGGCGTCGGTAACGCGGTCGTGCGGCTGATCGGCATTCCGCCCGCGTCCGGTCACCAGCAGGTGCATTCGGCAGAAGAACTGGAAATGCTCGTGCATTCCAGCCGCGAAGCGGGCTTGCTGCAGGAGAGTGAAGAAGTGCTGCTGCGGCGTGTGTTCGACTTCAGCGAGATCTCCGTCGAGGAGATCATGCAGCCGCGCGTGGAGATCGACGCGGTGGATGTGGCGACGCCGCTGGCCGAGCTGCTGGCGCTGATGGTCGAACAGCACCATTCACGCTACCCCGTGTACGATGACCATATCGACAACATGATCGGCGTGCTGTACGTCAAAGACCTGTTCGATGTGTTCATCAAACAGCCGACGCTGCTCAATGGCGGCGCGAGCGCGTTTGATCTGCGGCCGCTGCTGCGCAAACCGCTGTATGTCCCCATGACGCTTGGCGTGGATAAGCTGCTCGAAGATATGCGCCGCACGCAGACGCACCTCGCCATTGTGATCGATGAGGTATGGCGGCGTGGCCGGGCTGGCAACGCTCGACGACATCCTCGCGGAGCTGGTGGGTGAGTTGAGCGACGAGTTCGACGAGCGGGAAACCCCCGTGCTGCCTGCCGATCAGAACATCGTCGATGGGCTGGAGAGCATGACGGCCATCGTCGAGCGTTTTGGCGAACCCGGCATTGAGGTCGAATCCACGACGATTGGCGGCTACGTGGCGGAACGCCTCGAGCGGATTCCGCTGGCGGGTGACACGGTCGAGTATGGTGAGGCGTATGATGTCGTGGTGCTGCTAATGGACGGTATGCGCGTGTCTGAGGTGCGCTTTGTGCCATCCACACGCACCAAGCCGGATGTGTCGTCTGCCGATACGGATGCTTAGCACAATTGACGGTCGGGAACGTGGGCGGTAGTATCGTGCCGTGAATCACTACTGCACAAGGTTGACCATGATTTTGGCATTAAGAACTCCGGTCGTCGCGTGGCTTCTCCTGTGGCTGCTCGCGGGATGTGAAAGTACAGCATTTTCAGCGAATTCCAACGCCGCCAATGTGCAAACCACTCAGTTGATCACACCCGTGCTGCTGCCCACGCCGACAGCGACCGAGGTCGTCCCGACGCCGCCGATCACCCCACAGCCGACCGTTTTAGCCCTCTGGTTTCCAGAACCCCTCGCGCCGCTGGACAACGTGGACGCTGCCGAACTGCTCTCCGAGCAGATCAGCGCGTTTCAACTGGACAGCGCGGCCTCGGTTTCGGTGGATTTTCGTCTGAAAAGCGTGGACGATGTCGGCGGGATCATGCCGACTCTGCGGGCGGCGAGCGCCGTCGCGCCGCGCGTCCTCCCCGATCTCACGCTGCTGCGGCGGTCTGATCTCGTCATGGCGGCGGATGCGGGCTTGATCGCGCCGATCCGCGAGAGCGCGAACAGCGCCGTCCTGAGCGATTACGCGCCCATTGTGAACGCCTTGGGGCGCGTCGACGGCGTGCTGTATGGCCTGCCGTATGATGTCGATGTGGAGCATCTGGTCGGCGTGCCAAGCGCGCTGAACGGGTTGGGCGCCGATTTCGACACCTTCCTCGACAGCGATGTGCCGCTGCTGTTCGCGGCGGGCGCGACCAATACCGTGAGCAGCGTGCTGCTGGCACAGTATCGCGAGGCGGCTGGGCTGCTGAGCGGCAGCAGTTTGCAGGTCGAGATCGATCCGCTGCGGCGTGTGTTTACCTACTACGAACGCGCCGTCGACGAAGGTTTGGTCGATACCTCGGTGCTGGAATATACATTGGCTGATGAATACGCGGATCTGCTCACGTCTGGCGATGTGGTCGGCGTGCTCTCGTCAGCGCAGTACCTTGATCTCAAGCACAGTGCCGGGCTATCCGGGCAGAATCTGGCCTACGCGCCGTTTCCGACCGTGTCGGGCAGTGGAACGTCGGTGGTCGATGGGTGGATGTGGGTGATCACGACGCGCGACGCGGTGGAGCAGGAAGCGGCGCTGCGCTTCATCGATTGGATGATGGATGTGGAACGGCAGGCGACCTATCATGCAGCCATCAACCGCATGCCATCGCAGGCGAGCGCGCTCGGTCTGTGGGCCGATACAGCCTATGCGGACTTCGTCGATGACCTGCTGGAGAATGGAACGCTGCCGCTGGTTGGCGGGGACAGCGCAACGCCCGCCCGCGTGATCAGCAGCGCGTTCGCCTCAGTGATCGCCGGGCGCTTCAGCGCAGCGGAGGCCGCCGCGGATGTGCAGCGTCAGCTTGGCGGCTGACGCTGCGGCAGATCGCTAGAGCCCGACTGTTTCGAGGATGGAACGCAGGCGCTGCATGTTGATCGGCTTAACGAGATAGCCGTTCGCGCCCGCCTCGGTCGCCTCATCAATCATCGGCGGGGTGGTCGCCGAAATCACGATGATCGGCACCTTCGACCACTCCGGTTTTTGGCGGAGCTGGCGCGTCGTTTCAATGCCATTGGTATCTGGCAGCATGATGTCCATGAGAATGGCGTCCGGTTCAGTGTACGCGAGCTTATCCCACGCCTGCTTGCTCGAATACGCCTCGACGGATTTGTGGCCGAGCAGCTTGAGAAACGTGCTCAGCATTTCTGCGGTTAAAACTTCATCGTCAACGACTAGAATAGTCCCCATTACAACGCCTTCTCATAGTACCGGAACGTCTTATAAATTTCAGAGCCAAAGTTCTTGGCGATACTTACCATCGTCTCGTTGGTCGCCAGAATCCAGCCTGAATCGCTGTGCGCATATGGCCCCTTGAGCGCCGCTTGCAGCACATAATGATACAGCACGGCATCAACGCCTTTGCTGCGGAACTCCGCTTTTACGCCGAGCAGCGGCACGCGCACCCAATCCATGCTCGGCTTGAGCTTCCAGTGGTACAGCGCTTTGAGCAGGGAGATCACTTCCGGCGTACGCGGGTTGGGCGCGACTTTTTGCAGCACCTGATTGAAATCGGGAATCGCCAGAATGAACCCGGCGGGTTCACCATCCACATAGGCGAAGAACGCGAGCTTGTGGTCGAGGAATTGGCCGAGCGACGCGACCAGCGCATCAAGTTCGCGCGGCGTCATGGGGACGAAGCCCCAGTTTTTGTCCCACGCGACGTTGTAGATGTCCTTGAAAAGCTGGAAATCCGCCTTGATATTCTTCGAGTCAATGGGGCGCACGGTGATTTTGCCGCGCTTCATGATCGCTTTGGTAACGCGTTCGAGGCGCTCGTCCAGCCCCACCTCTTTGACCTTGGCGGCGCTCATGTAGAAGCCGTAGGTATCCATCACCGCCTTGTAGCCTGCCGCTTCGATAAAGCCAGCGTAGTAGGGCGGGTTGTAGGGGTAGAGCAGCACCGGGCGAGTGAACCCATCAACCAGCAGGCCGGTCTCTTCGTGGGTGGTGAAGGTCTGCGGGCCGCGGATCAAGGGGTAGCCGGCATCTTTGACCCAGCGCGCGGCGGTATCCAGCAAGGCTTGGGCCGCCTCGGCATCGTCGTAGACTTCAAACGCGCCAAACCACCCGGCCCGCTCGTCGTGAAACTCGTTGTGACGGTCATTGATGTAGGCGGCAATCGTGCCCACAAGCCGATCGCCGCGGAAGGCGAGGAAGTAGTCGCCGTGCATGTATTCCCAGGACGGATTCTTCGTCTTGCTGAATTTGTCGCGCTGCATGGAAAGCAACTGCGGCACCCAATTCGGATCATTCGCGTAGAGCTCGTAGGGAAATTCGATGATGCGTTTGAGATCAGCGGGTGTATCGACCCGGCGAATTGTGACCGTCATAAAGTGCCTACTTTACCTTAGGTGACTCAACGTATAGACGATCTTACCGCGCTTCAGCAATAAGACAAAACACCTAGTTTGAGGTCAAAAACTCCCTTGACACAGCATAGTCAGAATGCTACCATAACCTTCATGTCGTTCCACAATAGCTCAACGGCAGAGCAACCGGCTGTTAACCGGTAGGTTCTTGGTTCGAATCCAAGTTGTGGAGACTGATTGGAGCCAGTCCGAACATCCAGCACCCTCAAAGGCGCTGGATGTTTGCATTTCTGAGGGGTTCACTCGCTGCCCTCGTTTCGCTCTATCCGATAAGTCCTTCAGATAGGCGAACGGAGCATTCAATTCCAAGACGATTTCGCCGTCCGTGTTGACAACCACCTGTCTGACCATGTGAAGCAGCAATTCTCGTTGAGCGCTGACTTCAAGACGATTATACAGCGATCCTACTTGCGCGATAATTCCAAGTGCTGTTTCCAGATTGTCGATATGAAATTCCTGCTGCTGAGCAATGCTATCTAAGTTTGAGCGCAGCCGATTGCGCTTCTCCTGCCACTCTGCCCATAACCCGTTCCAGATATCTTCGCTAATCTTGCCACTCACCAACAGCCGCGCCATTCGCGCTTCTTCCTGGTCGATGTTGGTGAGTGCATCGGTCATCAGCTTGCGCTCGTCAGGACGTGCCAGACCGAGCTTCTCCGCCAAATCCTGCTTGTAGTAAGCGCGGATGATGGGCAAATGCGCTGGATCGATCTGGATAGCGCACAGCTCATCGGGTATCTGGGAGTCGATCTTCTCGCACATAAAATTGATATTGCTGCGTGGGACGCAGTAGTACGGCGTGCCACCTCCCGAACGGCTGGCGTTTGGAGTTGAGCAAGTGAGGTTCCATTCCGTTCCATCGGCATCGATATAGCTGATAATGCTCTTGAGTAGATACTCCCGCTTACGCTTCGCGGCACGGCATCGAGTTCGTTCTTCTAAAATGGCAAGCCCACGCTCGAATTCCTCTGTCGTGACAATCGGCTCCCAATTTCCGCGTACTGTTTTGGGCAAGACTCCGTTTTTGAGGCTCACCACCCAGCCCGCATATGCCCAATTGTGGAAGGAGTGCGATAAGGTAGTGATGTTGGCACGACGCTTACCCTGCCGACTGACTTCAACAAAAGGGCGACCGCTGCGATGCCGATAGCCAAGCTCGTGCAGTCGTTCCGCTATATCAGCGAGTGTCCATTTGTCTTCCAGCAGCATATCCCATGCCAACCGCCAGATCGGTGCGCGTTCCGGGTCAAGCTCAATGCATTTGTCCCAGCGCCCCAGATCTGTTTTCTTATTGGCTTCAGTCCTCGCCGTCACGTTTCTATAGCCGTCAGGCGCAAGGCTGATGTAGCCGCCGCTCTTGCGCTTCGCCTGCTGCCCGCCGCGCGTGCGGATGCCAAGCAACGCTGATTCGCGTCGTGCGAGCGTGAACGACAGCGCGACCAGTATCCGATCATCCGGGTCCATCGGATCGAGATCGGGGGAGTTGGCAAAGCGCACCGACACCCCGAACTCATTCAATTCGTCGATGGCACGCAGCGCTTCCGAGTCATTGCGCCCGAATCGGTCGGCTCGCTCAACAATCACATGCGAGAATTTGCCGACACGCGCATCTGCAAGCATCCGCTGATAGCCTGAACGGTTCGCCGTCTTCCCGGTCAGCACATCGACGTATTCATCGATGACCGGCAGATCGGAGTGATCTAGCACGTTACCATCAATGAGCGAGCGCTGCCGCGCCCGCGATAACTCCGGCTTCTGGTGATCCTCGCTGCTGGTACGCAGATACACCGCCCAACCTGGTTGGGGTGGGGCGGGTGCATCCTTCTTACGTCGATAGCTACTCATGACGCCCGCGCATCCGACTCGTTCAGAAGCCGCTGCAAGATGGCTAGCCCGGTTTCAAAATCCTCGGTAGAAACGAGCGGTTCCCACTTTCCTCTGATGGTCTTCGGCGCGATGTTATCACATTCGCTCACCACCCATCCGGCGTATGTCCAGTCATGGAAGGCGCGCAGCAGCTTATCCGTGCGTGGTCGCCGTGTGCCTGTTTTGCCGACGATCACGAATGGTTTGCCATTGCGGTCGCAGTAGCCTTTCGCGTGCAGAGCTTCAGCGATATCGCCTACTGACAGCGTACCTGTCAAGAGCAGCGCCCACGCTTCCTTCCAGATATGCGCCCGTGCTGGATCAGGTTCGATCCAATAGCTGATGCGCCCCATCTCGCTGCGTTGGTCAAGTTCGGTTTGTCCCCGCATATTGAGATAGCCGTCGGGCGCACGTCCAGCGTAGCCGCCGCTTTCACGCTTCGCCTTGAGTCCCCCTTTCACGCGCAATCCCATCAATGCCGACTCACGGCGAGCGAGGACAAATGTCAGGGTCACCAGAATCCGACCATCTGGGTCGATGGGATCAAGATCGGGCGCATTGGCAAAGCGCACGGCGACCCCGCACGTATTCAGTTCATCAATCGCTCGCAATGCCTCGGTATCATTACGCCCGAAGCGGTCGGCGCGCTCAACCACGACATGCGAGAACTTACCTGCACGGGCATCCGAGAGCATCCTTTGATAAGCTTTGCGGCGCGGGTCTTTGCCCGTCAGTACATCGATGTACTCTTTATAAATCGGCATATCAGATGATTCCAATAGGCTCATCTGGATCATGGTGCGCTGCCGTTCCCGCGAAAGTTCTGGCTTCTGGTTTTCGTCGCCGCTTGTTCGCAAGTAGATTGCCCACCCCGGTTTCGGCGGGGGAGGGGCCTGATTCTTCCGATTAGCTACTGTCATTGAAAATCCTCACTTAGGCTGTGCTACCGTCGCTTCAGCTTCACAATACCGCAGATCGAGCGCACCCTGATTTTTGACGCAATTTTTTGCTGGTTCTCGCTCGATCTCGTGAATATTCGTGACCACAGCAAGGATTTTTGCGATGTGGAACACCCGCTTGATCATGGTGCCGGGGGAGTCTTCAGCTGACACTACGCCCTGAGAACCGCTCATGCCGGCACTCCCATCATGAGCGGTTCGTCCGGTTCTTGGTCAATGTTTTGCAGCCACTCACTGGCTCCGCCATCACAGACGTATCCGCTCAAACACTTGTACTCGTCCGCCGACACGAGGAGCAGTCCGTGACGTTCGGATGAACAGGCAGGGCAGCGCCACAATCCGGCATGAGGGCTGGCGGCAAGCGGTTTGCCCAAATGGGTTTCTACCAGATCGCGCAGATCGATCAGGGGCGGGTGATTCTTAACCGTCATCGGCTCATCTCCTTTTCCAGCGTGAGTGCGTGTTGTTCGCGCTCATGTTCGGTCACTGCCTGTTTAACGAGGGTATAGACGAGATTGGCGAGCGGGCGATCTTCTTCCTCCGCCCACTTCTCCAATTTGTCGTAGAGCGACTGCGGTAACCGGAAGGCAATCCGCGCCGCAAATGGCGTGTCTCGATTCAAAATGACGCTCCTCATGACTCAACGTTTCAACAGCTTACTGGAAAACGTCAAATTTAGGGCGAGAATTTGGGACATTTGTTCGAGAATAATTGACATTGGCATGTCTCGTTTTGACATCGTGAGAATTTGTGACATGAAAATGACACAAATTCCCATCGTTCTCCCTCAAAACTGAACCACTCCGGCTTGGTAAGCAAGTTCTAACCGAAAAAATGCCAATACCTGACACACACTCGTTGGATTTTTGTAATACAATGAGCGTTCGTGTTTAGCTCAAGCGTTCTTTTTCTGTCGGCTGTATGAGGGATAGCCATAGAGATAAGGAGAAATGCTTTTCATGCGCCCAATCACAGTGGTAGTCGTCTCCGCCAATGCACTGACGCGCGTTGGTATTCAGCAGATGGTGACGAAATCGGACATTCCTATCGAAGTTGCTGCCGTTTGCGCTAACTTTCGCGAAGCGCACGAATTCCTCGCGAAGCAGCGCGCCCATGTGGTCATCATTGATGACTCTCATCCCCGGTCAACAAACCTCGCCCAAGAGGTAAAAAAACTGCGCGGGCGGCAGGCGAATCTCGCGGTGCTGATGATTGCGCAGCGTCCAACCGCCACCTTGCTGCGACTGCTGCGCGAACACGGTGTGCATGGGATGCTGCACAAGGATGATGATTTGGAGCGGGGACTCCTGAGCGCCATTCCCATGATCGCCGATGGTGGGCTCTCCGTATCGCCCCGCATTTCTCGCCTCCTCGATGGGCATCGGATGCTGCCCGATGAACTCCAGCAGCGAGATGTTGATGTACTTCAGCTCACCGCCGATGGTTTTGATGTGAAGGAGATTTCATCGCATTTAGGATTGGCGGGCAAGACGATCTATCGGACACTGCAAATGCTGCGCGAGGTGTATCACGCGAACAGCAATGCCCAACTTATTGACATTGCGCATCAGAAGAAACTGCTGGACATGGAAGACGAGGATGATCAGGCGTAAGCGTGGGAAATTGTGCCATGCGAATGTCCATTTTTGACCTCGAAATGTCACGTTGTCTCACCCTCACAGCCCGACAATATGATACGCTGAAACGTACTATTGTGAGGATGAGGCAAGCCATGACCACTCAAATCTTGATTGCAGACGGCAGCAGTCTCGCTGTGGTCGGCGCGGAAACCCTGCTCAAGCAACGCGCCGACACGGTTCTCACCAGCGCCGAGAATGGGGATGACCTCCTCCGACTGGCAGGTGTCAACCAACCTAATGTCATTCTGCTGGGTGACCGTTTCGATCCGCTGTTTGAGACTATAGCATTGGTCGAGCGGCTGATTCAGGCGGCACCAGCAGGACGGATCATCGTCATGGGGAACACGACCGACGGTTTAGTCATCCGCGATCTATTCACGATGGGGATGTGCGGCTATCTGGCGGTGGGGGATGATCTGTCAACCTGCCTGCTCACCGCAGTCGATACAGTGCTGCGTGAACACCCCTACTTATCCCCGACAGCGAACGCTGAATACCTGATCGCCATGCAGAGCAGCAGTCGCGACTGGAAATTGGATGCAGAAGCCCGCGCGGTGTTGCATCTGCTGGCGCGCGGCTGCACCGTCCGCGAGATTGCCGCGCAAATGCGCTTGAAACGACGCCGGGTTTACTGGGTTACTGAAAAGATGCGCTCCCGTTTTGGCGCGACGACCAACGAACACCTCATCAGCAGGGCGGCAGCCGAAGGATTTATGCGTCTACCCGAATAGACCGGAATCTTCCCATCGCTGACCGGAATCTTCCCAACCCTCAAACCCATAACCGGAATCGTCCAGTCGTTCGCTTATCCCACTTTGTTACGCTGAAACCAGCGTAAACTGACCCGGAGTAACGACATGCGACGACTGGTGCTGCCCGTGCTGGCGGCGCTCTGCCTTGCGGCATGGGCTGCCGCCTTTTTCTTGATTCGCACTCAACCCAGCGCGATCGACGTTCAAATTCCGACGCTGATGGTGCTGCCGTCGCTTACCCCGACGGATACGCCAGCGCCAACCCTGACTCCCACGCTCACAGCGACATTCACAGCAACAACGACGGCTGTTCCAACGGATACGCCTATGCCAACGCTGCTGCCGACGATGAGCGAGCGCGTGTTGGAGATCGCGGTCGTGCTGCCGGGGGTGTATGTCCCGCCCACGCTCACGCCGTTTCCGCCGGGGACGATCCTGCTGCCTGCGCCACCGAACCCGGTCGAGCCGCTCCCGGATGCGACCGATACTGCGCCGCCGTTCTTCGGCTGGTACAGCTTCGAGTCGGACTATCCGACGATCCGCTATTCGCCCCCGTGGACACCGCGTCTGTCGCAATTCGCCAGCCGGGGGCAGTATCACCGCACCGAAGGCGCGTATGACAGCGCGACCTTCATGTTTGAAGGCGAAGGACTGCGCGTGCGTTACGTCGCGGCGCAGAACATGGGCACGTTCGAGATCGTCGTCGATGGCGCAGTGCTAGACACGATTGACGCTTACGCGGACGAACTCCGGTTTCCGGTGACCGACGTGTACTACGTCGGCGGCGGGACGCATCGGCTCGAGCTGCGTGGGATCGGGCAGAAGAACAACACCAGCGAAGGCTACGTGATCGGTCTGGACACCATTCAGGTCTTTCGCGGGGATGCACACACGCTGATCCTCCCGCCGCCGTCGATTACGAACACGCCAACGCCCCAGCCGCAGCCCGCCGCGCGCATTGAACTCGTCGGCGCGCCGCCCACGCTTCAACCGACTGGAACCCCGATCCCGCCGCGCGTCCTGACCGCTGAAGTGGTCATTGCCTACGATGAGAATGGCAACCGCACGGTCGATCCGGCGGAAGGCGTTGCCGGGATTTCAGTGCGCGTCGTTGAGATCAACACCAACCGCGTGATCGCCAGCGGCTTCACCGATGAACGGGGCTATGTGTCGTTTGAAGTGGTGACTGACGCGCCGGCGCAGATCGTCGTGCCGTATTTCGGCAAGACGTGGACGGTGCAGCGCGGCGGCAATAGTGCTGCGCCCGCCTACACCCTCCTGCTCACACCAGGCAACCAGCCAGGACTGATCCCCTAGAGGTGAACATGAAGAAATCACTTGTGCTTCTGCCCCTCGTGCTGGCGCTGGCGGCACTGGCATGTACCGGGACGCTGACCGGGATCAGCGGCTCGCCGGTCTACATTTGCCCGACACCCATTGTGCTCACACCGACACCGCTGCCGACCTTCGTGCCGATTCCTGGCTACCCGACGCTTGTCCCGTTCCCGACTGCGCTCCCACCGCCGACGGTCACGCCATATGCACTCCGTCCTCCGGCGGCGTTCTATCGCGGGGATGCGGTGTTCACGCGCAGTCCGCAGTCGGCGCGCTTTCGGCTGGTGAACGTGTCGGTGGTCAATACGCCTGCCGGACGTACCGTCGCTGTCTGGGAACTGGAAATCAAGAACCTGAGCGGGAGCGGCTATGACGTGTTTCCCGCCTATCAGAGTTACATCAGTCAGTTGGTGGGTGGATCGACTGGGGTATGGGGCGCTTCGACCAACGCGGCAGTCGATGCCGGGCTGACGGTCACATATGAAGCCGTCAGCCTCTCGCCGAACGAAACGCGCAGTTTCATGCTGGCGGGCTTCATCCCGTATGGCGCAGTGCCGGATCGCATCACCTTCATGCTCGATCCGACTACGCGCCCGACGCCGCCGCCGCGTCTGCCGGGAAGCAACGCGCTCGTCTGGCGCATGGAGACCAACCCGTATTGCAGCGCCGCGATTGCCGATCCGCCGAGCGGCGTGCTGCCGCCTCCATAGAGGAAGGAGATGATCACAAATGCCAATTGTCGATGATGTGCTGAACGGGCTGCAAATCCAGATCGATACCCTCTGGTACAACCTCTTGTTCTCACTGGCGGGCATGGGTTGGAGCTTGCAGCGCGCCTTTCTGATGATGGGTTACACCATCGAACTGATGAACCAGTGGCTGGTGGACAATGCCTTCACGCCGCTGATCGCCCAGACGAATGCCAGCCTGCAAGTCGCGGTGAGTTTATCCTTTGTTGTCGCGCTGTTGGTCTTGGGGATCACCTATCTGCTCGCCGCCTTCGCCCGGATGCGCGTGGTCGAGCCAAAGAGCGCGATCGCTTGGTATCTGGCGGGCGCGCTGTTCTTCTCATTGGGTCCGAGCCTGTATCAGGGCATGAGCGATTTCCGGCGCACGCTTTCGGGCGCGTTCTACGCCAGCAGCTTGAGCGGGCTGTCGGCGGCAACCGGCAGCGCCTTCGACTCGCTCTCCAGCGTGAGCAGCAGTGACATGGGCATTCTGAATCTGTGCGACAACTTCGGGTCGTACATGCCCGTGTGGAATTACACCATCGATGGGCTGGATGTAGCCCTCGCGTATCTGCGAGCCGACGGCATCGACCTGATGGGCTACCCGTCCACGCCGCGCGATCCCTACTGCCAACCGCATCCGCCCGATCCGGCAACAGGGTTGTGGACGGCGGGCAGTGTGCCGTGGGAATGGCGGCGACCCGGTTCGTTCTTCGCCAATGACCGCGATCCGGTTTTCTTCTCGCTGATGACCCCGCTCGAACGCGCTGATTCGATTGCCATGGCGTCGGCGGCACAGGGACGCTTGCTCACGGCGTGGCCGTTGATCCTATTTGGCGTGACCGAGCAGCTCGTCTACCTGCTGCTGACCATCGCGCAGGGGCTGACCTTCATCTCGTTCGGGGTGGCGATCCTGTTCGCCTTCTTCAAGAAAACCGAAGTGATTGCCCGCTCGATCATCGACCTGTGGATCGAACTCATCATCCAGACGGTCGTGATCGCCTTGATTCAGTCGCTGGTCGTGACGTTCTTTCTCGCGGGAACGGCGAGCGGCAACGGCATCGTCGTCCTCGGCGTCGGCTTGATCTGTTTGATCTTCATGGTGATCGTGCTGTTCAGCGGCGTGAAAGCGGTCTGGAACTCGTTCAACCGCCTGTTCACTGCCTTCGGTCAGGCAACCGGCGGCGCGGTCATCAGCCCCGGCGCGGCAACCGTGATGACGGCAACCGGAGCCGTGGGCGCGGTGGGGATCGCGGCAGGCGCGGCCGCACTCGTTTCCTCAGTGGCGGGGAGTGCCGTCAGTGTCGGCTCGAACACGCTGGCAGGCATGACCGCGCTGCAAAGTGGGGCAACCCCAGGCACAGGCGGCGGGGTTGACCTTCGGCGGCGTGCAGCCATTGGCAGAGGCGGCGCGGGCGATCACCCGGCTTCCGACTCTGCGCGGCACGGCGTTGGGCGACACGGCGGAGCAGTTCATGGAAGGGGCGACCGTGCGCCGGGTGGCACGCGATGTTCCCGTCTACGGGCGCACGCTCGGACCGATGCTCGGCACGACCCTGCTCACGGACTATGACCCGGAGAAGGCAGAATATGACAAGCAGGGACGGCTGATCGGGCGACCGATGCTCGTCCCGGCGGTCGGCGAAGGTCTGGAGGCAGTCACCTATCCACGCGGCAAGCGTCCGCAGCGGCATGAACTGGACGGTGAATTCGACTGGTTCGAGGATGATGACGGCGAGCTGTACCCCGGATTCACGCCCGTCAAGCGCAAACGCATGGGGACGTTCACGCCCGTCGCGTCCACACCGACCGAGGCATCCGCCGATGAAGAACTCACCCGCGAGCGCGAGACCTACGCCGATGATATGCGTGGCGAGGAGATGGAACAGCATATTGCCGAAGTCACGCAGTCGGCAGCGGGGCGCGGAAGCGGCAAGTCGGACGCGGAACGCAGTGAAGGCGCTGCCGGACGGTTAGGACGGAGTGCCGAAGCCCTCGAACGGGCTGCCGGGACACTCGTGGGGAGTTTACGTGTTGCAGGAACAACGGATGTCACGAGCGTGATGGGCGATGTGATGCGCCTGCTCGGCGGTCGCGGCACGAATGGGGTCGATCACCTGACGGTCGGCGGTTTGATGGCGCAGGCGGTGGGCGTGACTCCCCTCAACGATGGTCGTCTGCCGGTGCGCGATGATCTCGCCCGTTTCGGCATGTTCATCGACGGCGCGGCACGTTTGGGCTTGTCTCCTGATCAGACTGAGCGGGTCGGGCGCGAAGTCAAGGAAACGCCGGATAGACGGCTGACGGAAACGACTCGCAATGAATTGATCGACGGTGCAATCACGGGGGGACGTTCACGCGATGAGGCGGAGCGCGAGGTCAACCGGCTCGAAATCGCCGCGCGACTGCTCCCGAACGAGATGACCGCTTACGGTTCGATGCCTGTGCCGTCCATCACCGTCGCGCCGGAGGTGAAAGTTGAGCCGATCATCACCGTCGAAGCGGGGGACGACGATGGCAGCGACTCGGACACCGGTTATGACGAAGCGATGCGCTCCAACGCATCCATGAGCGGCAGCAGCGCGGTCTTGGGAGGAACGGAATGAGCGACAGCCTGCACTATCACACTCTGCAAGACCTGAGGGCGCTCTCGCTCGACGAGCTGCGTGCCCTGTGGGAACTTGTACCGACCGACCGCCAGCGCGCCTATCGTGCCGCCTATGACCGCGAAGTCAAGACGGCGGGCGCGGAAGGTTCGGATGCGAAAGAACGCAAAATCGCGCTCGCCTTGCTCAAGCGCTATCACGAAGCGGCACTCGTCCCGGTCGGACTGCGCTGGGCACGCGCGCCGAAGCGTGTGCAGGAGGCAGCGCAGCGGGGCGAGGGGTTTGACGCACCGGAAGCCGACGTCACTGCGAAAACCAGCAAGCCGTCGGGCAAAGTGATTGCGGCCTTAGGCGCACTGATGCTTCTGATGGTGGCATTTCTCCTCTTACGCGGGGGCGGGAACAGCGGTGCAGCAGAAACAACCGCCGAAGTCGATGTCACCGCCACACTCCCGCGGGGGATTACCCCGACTCCGCTCGCGCTCGAAGCGCAGGATGAGGTGATCGAAGGCGGTGATACCAGTCGCGCGCCGTTCTACCCGATCAACCTGCAGATCAGTCTGCCTGACCAGATCGTGCCGCGTGTGTGGGTGGTGCAACGCCGAGCGGTGCGCGCCTCGGAATGGAACTTCGATCCGAACCCGGACACAGCATCCTTCCTCAACGGCATGAGTGTGCGCCCGGTGATCGGCATCCCGTGGTCGGAGGACAATGCCGCGTGGTTCGAGCAGATCAGCGCGGGGGCGGAATTTCGTTTGCAGATGAACACGGGCGCGATTCTAGCCTTCGCCTTTGAGGACAAGCGCGAGGTGCGGCGCAGCGACACGGGTATCTTCCGACAGGTCAATCCCGGCTTGGTGTTGCTCCTGCTCGGCGAAACGGATGCGGACGGGCTGCCAACCGGTACACGCACATTGGTCACGGCAGTTTATCCGATCGAGCAGGAATTGGGACGCGCTGGGGAACTCATCGGTGCGCTGGCACAACCGGTGATCGCAGTCACGCCAACACCATTGCCGACCACCACGCCAACGCCGATTCCATTCATGGGCTTGGATGTGCAGATCATCAGCGTGACGACGAGCGCGGGGCAGGTCACGACGCGACTGCGGTTGTACAACGGTGGGAATACGCTGTTGCCGATTGCGCCGGAGAGTGTGTGGCTGGCGCTGGGCTATGTTGAGAATCCGCCGGGACCGCGTACGCCTGCCGAAGGACTCATGCCGTTCGATCTGCTGCCCGGTCAAGCAGCGGACATGACGCTCGTGTGGCTGTGGTCAGGTGAGCCGTTTGCGAGTTTAGGGATCGGAGGCTATCGCTTTAGCCTGCAATTTTGAATTTCGACCTTCTAGAAAGCGATTATGATCCTACATGCCGCTCACATGTTTTGGGGCAGCATGTAGGGTTACCAAAGTAGAACTGCACGATCACTATCATCTCACATCAGCTAAAGCCAATATAAGACTGTGTTTCTGTCGATCCGCTTGCCGAAATCGAGCTCAGTGGGCTTAAGCTTGGCATTGTTGACTAGAGCATCTGCATATGCAGTCGTAATTGGCAGTCGGTTAGTTCGCCTATATGAATTGTAGTTCGCCAACGTAAGAGCATACACTTGCCCAGCGATGATGTTCAATGGTGTTGCACCTAATCTGTGGTTCAGCGCTAACGGATCAGGTGCAGGAAATACCCATCGTCCGTTCTGCAATTGCTCATTTATCACGAGTGTTGTGTTCAAAAAGACTTCCTTCGATCTGAGATTTCCGACAGCAATATCTCTGCTCGGCGTTCCTACCATATTCCCCAGTTGACGAATTCGTGGTGCTCCGCTTTTTCGGATTTCAACTAGATCGACTGAAAAGCCGTGTTTCGGCAGTAAGTTCGCTGCTTCTAAATCGTCGTTATCTATCCTACCATCGCGATGAATTACGATATGTTTTGGGGGAGTTTTTGCCATATCTGTAAAATGATTAAGCAAATTTCCAAGCAAAGAGGCGAGTGCATGAGCGCCAATGTGATCACCACGAGGCTCTTCTAATCGAACTAAATGATAGCCTTTCGCTATTCCGTAACCATCAAAAATCACGCCACCCACAACTGGTACTTGGCGATAAATATTGACATCAACTCCGATAAAACAAACATCTTGTGCTGTCAACTCGCCGGCAAAAGGTACTCCTATAATTCGCCAAGGTACCGCACCCAAAACGGTTAACCCCTTTAGCAATGCATTCTCGACAGCCCAACGCCTATCACGTTCACTCTTAAGAACGTTCCAGTCTAATGTTACTGTATAGCTTCCGCGGTTCTTCTTTCGAATGTCTTGGAAAAGTTTTCCGGTGAAGTTACTGATTTCTATATCCCGTTGAACTGTCGCGCCAGAACCACTTTCCGAAGGGGCTACAAGAATAAATAGCGCAGTGGCGAACGAGAAATTTCCCGTGGCAGATTCGATGAATCCGGTTACAGCGGTAGTATCGTTGAGGTCGTCATACAAAATGGGCACAATTGGAACTTCACGGTTAGGAATCATAGAAACCAAGTTGCGTTCCATCAAATTGACAACGCCCGTCCATGTTTCCTGAGTAAACTCAGGTGCTAGCCTTGTCGATGGATGAAGTAGGAAAACGAGAAGGTTTGTTGATGGAGGCGTGTGAAGCCCGACCCTAAGATCAGGATCTTCAGAAATTGATTGCGCTAAAGCTACCCGTCGATTATTTCCTACTTCGATTTCGAGTGATAATTCATGGCTCCAAAGCCAAGTTTCGTAACCCAAATCACTAGCACTGCATTGAGTTGAAGTGACATAAAATTCCGATTTGATCGTTTTGGGGAGCCGTTCAACGAAGTCATTGCACAGTTGAAACAAATCATCTGTATCTAAAGTCGCAAAATCCTTACGCATCAGAAACAATTTCTCTAAGTCAACATCTGTTTGGCGGCGCAATTCCAATTCAGTAAGTAGATGCCCATCTCTTTCAACTTGGTGGGTAACATCTGTGAAAAGTAATAAGTGATTTGAGTCATCAACTCCCAGCTTAAACTCCACGCCACGCCTTAGATTTAGTCGCCCAACAGCGCGGCGATTTTCATCTCTGCTGCTAAAGATACGATACCCAAGTCCACCCTCAGCAACTAACGCACCTTTTGATCTAAAGTGGCCGCAAATCTCAGACTCGATAGATGTGCAGAAATCGGTAATTGAACTCTGAGTACCAACCTGTTGCTTGCTTTGAAATATGGTGAGTTCTGTCTGTGGTGGGGAATAATGCGCCCGAAAGTACTGAAGAACTGCTGCCTCAACCCTCTCTCTCTGCATTCCTCTCACGTAAGCATAGTAGCCTTGCTCAAACAGCTCCGTCCGATGAGATGGTTTCGGTGTGAAGTTGAGAATTTGCCTAAGTGCTTCTATATGCTCTCCTGTAGATTGCCATGTGAGGCGAGTCTCGGTTGAGCTACGTGCTATTCTGTATAAGCGGATCATTCTCAGCACCATTAACAATGCGTCCTGTTCTACATTCCATGATACGGTACGCGATCCACTTTCAACATTAACGTGTAGCCTTTAAGCAAAACCCTCCCGCCGCAAACTGGAATCTTCCCACTGCTGACCGGAATCTTCCCAACCCTAAACCGGAATCCTCCAGCAGTTCAGCATCCTCACTTTGCTACCCTGAGACTGTATCAGGGTGAAGCACTGCTCGTGCCGGATGACCCCACACGATCAAGCGCACCGCCCCTGAGCGGCTGCCCAAACGTCATGGCGCACGCCCGTTTCTCCCTGATGCTTACGTCTATCCATCAAGGAGCTGCTCGCGTGAATCTTTCGCAAGCCATTCAAGACCTGTTCAATGACATCCGGGATGTGGCGCAGATCATCGCGCCCATCGCTGCCATCATCGGGTTTATCGGGCTGGGCATCATGTACATGGGTTCAAGCTGGCCCTTGATCGGCGATTGGAAGAAGGACAATCCGAAAGCCGCCAATCAGGTCGTCATCGGTCTGCTGTTCGTGGTCTTCGCCTCGTCCGTCACCGCGCTGATCTCCTTCACCTAAATCGCCGTGTCCGCCAGCGCGGGGGTGGTCGTCTGCCTCCGCGCCGTTTCGTATGGAGAGACTGCATGGCAGCCGACTTCAAATCGCACATCCTGAGCCGGGATGAGAAGGGCTTCGGCGGCATCCCGTTCAAACGACTGCTGTTCGGCGGGATCGCGGGCGGCTTCACGTACACCGTGTGCCGCTTCGCCCTGCCGGATATCGCTATTCTCGTCGGCATTGTCGTGGCGATCCTGCTAATCGCGCTGACCGCGCCGCGCGGTGGACTGCCGCTGTGGATGCGCCTCTGGCTCAACCTGCGCGGCGCGATCCTGCTCGCCGCTGCCGAGAATCCGAGCGGCATGGCGGCGGAACTGGCGAAGCTGCTCTCGCTTTCAACCGATGCCGCCGTGCTGGATGGTCACCGACTGTTCGCGCCGCCCGCCGGGTTGGTCGAGGTCGATCTGTCGGAGTGGGTGACGTTTGCTCGCGCTCGTGACTTGGATCGCGGCGATGGGCTGGTGTTCGTGGGTTCGCCGCTGGAAGAGGAGGCGCTGTGACGAGTGTCCGCACGTTCCTGATCGAACCCTTCGACATCATGCTGCACGCGACAGAGGAAGGCGTTGCTGCATTGCAAGCACGCTTCTCGACGTGGGTGCGCACGCTGTCCGGGGAAGCCCGTTTCCTGTGCTGGCAGATGCCCGCCACGCTCGACGCCAAGATCGCTGCGCTTGATCAGGCAGAGATTCACACCGACGATGAGCAGCGGCGCGACCTGCTGATCGAGTACCGCCGTGAGTACGAGCGCATGAATGCCGGGGCGGAGTATCAGCGCGCGCTGTGTGGGATGGTGCTATGGAATGACCAGAATCCGCGCGCGATTGCGGGCGGGCTGTCGTCCGCCTTCGATACTCCCGTCACCGAAGGCGCGTTCCCTGCGCTGTTCGAGGGGCAGTACGAACTGCGCGACCGTCCGTTCTGGCATCTCGCACCGTCCGGTCGTCCCGGTGGTCGCCCGTACTGGGCAGTGCTGACCAGCTATGAGTTCGCCCCGGCGACGTGGAACTTTTTCCGTCCGCTCCCGCCGCTGCTCCGGCTCAACTTCCCGCTGGCGCTGGCGGTGGACATCCCGAAGACGTATGAGCGCAACGCTGCCATCGATGCGATTGAGAGCATCATTCAGGCGTACCAGGTGCATCTGGCGGGCGTGCGCGGCGAGGACAGCCGCTCGGTGCAGCGCGTCGCCGACTGCCGCCGGGCGCTCTCGGAGATCAATAACGGGGATGCCCTCCACTTGGTTCAGGTTGCTGTCGCGGTCGCAGCGGACGATTTGGAGACGTTGAAAGAGCGCGTCGCCGCCGTCATCAATGAAACGCGGGCGTGGTTCAGCCTGCGTCAAGAGGTGGGTGAACTGCTCTCGCGAGCAGTCGAGTTCTTCACGGCACATCGCACGAAGGATATCAACCTGCCGACCACGACATGGCCCGTCACCTCGCGTGAACTGGCGCTGATGCTCGCGCCGCTCGGCTACCGCAAGCTTTCAACGACGGACGGTGTGCTGCGCGGTGAAGCGGTCGGCGGGGCGTATCCGGTTTTTCATAACTCGTGGCGGGACAAACGCGCCACGCATGAAGTCTGGGTGGGGCAGTCGGGCTACGGCAAAACGTTCGCGCTCAACTGCTATCTGACCCGCGAGTACGCCGAAAACGGCATCTCCTTCGACTTTCTCGAACCGATGGGTCACGGGCGGCATATCGCCGATGCTTTCGGGCTGCCATGGTACGTCCTGAGCGCGAAAGCGACCAAACTCAACCCGCAGGATGTGATGTTCCCGACGCTGCTCGAACAGGTCAGCCACACCACGCGCCTGTACGAGACCGTGTTAGGGCGGCAGCTTTCGGGCGGACAGCGCGAGAACCTCGAGCGTGGGCTGCTCGGTGAGGCGCTGGAAACGCTCTATCGAGGCTTCCCTGATCTCAGTCAGGTCACGCCTGATCTCGCACCGACGTGTGAGACGGTGTGCGATGTGCTGTCGAACTTGGGCGATAAGCCCGCCATGCAGGGGATTGCCCGTGACCTCGCTGACGAGATCGCGGGGCTGTGTACCGGATCGGGACCGTGGTCGGCATTTCTCAACGGGACGACCAATGTCGATCTGACGCGCGGCGGACGCGACTGGATCAGCCCGCGTGTCTTCTCGTTCCACGAACTGGAAGGAGACCCGATCCTGCAAGCGCTGGCGTACACGCAGGTACTTTCTGCCATCCGTCGCGACAGTCTGATCGACGAGCAGCCGCGCGTCATCGCCGTCGATGAGGTCTACCGCCTGATGCGCCATCCGTCGCTCTTGGACTTCCTGATCGAGGCGGCGAAGACCTTCCGAACACGCCGATCGAAATTAATCTCCGTCGATCAACAAATGTCTGTGTTCCTCGATGGCAAAGCCCGCCTGATCTTCGAGAACTGCCCGATCCGCGTGATCTTCAGCCAGCGGCAGGGCATGAACGTGTTCCGCGACGATGCCGCCTTCGCCCACTTCAACCAGCAGCACCGGGACATCATCGCGCAGCTGCCGCGTTTCCACTTCGTCCTCGACATCCAGGACGAAGGACTTTTTTACTTGTACGGGAAAAGTACCCCGGGCGAGTTGGCACGCTTCCGCACCACTTGACAAAAAGCTGAGGGAGTAGAGATGACATGCCGGCGAAAAACGCGGCGAGTGCACCGTGGCAAGACCTCGAAAAGCAGGCGTACCACGCCTACCGCGAGTGGCCGATCTGGCTGGCACTGCGTGAGCGGGAACTTGGTGAACGTGGGACTGCCTCGCGAGCGGACAAGCGCCCGCCGCAAACTGCGAATGCTGCTGAAAGAACTGAACGCCCGCCGTCTAGCGCGGCTGGAAAGGAAAGTGCTGAATGAAACTCGTCATCGTTGAAACGCCCGCGCAAGCGAAACGGCTGAGTGAGACGCTTGGTGAGGGCTGGCGCGTCGAACCATGCTCTGGCATGGTGCGCGACCTGCCCGCCGACCAATTGGGAATCGATCTGGAGGCGGATTTCCGCCCGCACTTCACCGTCGTGCCTGGCAAGGGCAATCTCGTCCGCCGCCTGATGAAGGCGCTGCGTGAGTGCGAAGCGGTCTACGCCGCCACGCCGCCCACCCGTGAGGGGGAAGCGCAGGCGTGGCAGGTGCTGGCGCTCTCGCCTGATGTTAAGGATAAGCTCGTCTATCGCGTGATGCTGACCGCACTTACACCCGACGCGATCCGCGCCGCCTTCGCCGCCCCACGTCCGCTGGACATCAAGTTGATTGAGGCATACGCAGCGGAACGCATCCTTGCCCGCTTGGTGGGTTGGAGTATCAACGCAGCGGCACGCCCGGCACTCGGTTTCAAAACCGCCTTGACGGTGGATGGGATGGTCGCGCTGCGCCTGCTGTCCGAGCGCGACGCGCAGACTGCCGCGTTCACACCGGAAACGCGCTGGCGGGCAAGTGTGTCGTTCGTAGCCAATGGCATTCCATTCACTGCCAACGTACTGAACGCCAAAGGCACGGCGCTGGCGATTCGCACGGCGGAACAAGCAGGACAGCTTGAGACGTTGCTCAAAGGCGGTCAGTTCTGGGTGGATAAGACCGGGCAGACCCTCAAGACCCATCCCACGCCCCCGCCGCTCACACTGCGCAGCTTGATCGAGATCGCGGCGCGTGACCTTGCTCTCATCCCAGAACACACGCTGGCGCTGATCGGCACGCTCTACGATGCGGGCTGGATCACGTTCCCGGATGCCGCTGTGCTGCCCGCTTTGCATGAAGCGGCGCAAGCATACATTCGCCGCGAGTATGGCACGGAGTATCTGGCGGCAGAAACGCGTCCCTCTATCGGAATCGCGCCCGCTGACGTGAACCGTACCCCGGAAGCACTGCCGGGGGATGGGGCGGCAGTTTATGCGCTCGTCTGGAAGCACTTCATCGCCGCCCACATGCCGCCCGCTCAGGACAAACTGATGGGCGCGCGGATTCTGGTCGGCGCGACGAAAGACAAGCCGTATCCGCTCGAACTGCGGGCGACGGCTGCGCTGCTTTACTTCGATGGCTGGCAGCGCGTGCTGCCGTCCGACCGTCCAGACGCTGTGCTGCCGATCCTGCCGGAAGGCAGTGCCTTGCAGCCCACTAGCATCACGGTTGAAGCGGTGACGACTGAACCACCGACGCCGTTCAGTGAAGGGGAGCTGATTGGCACGCTGGTGGGTTGTGGCGTGAGTATTTCTGCTGCGGTCGCTGCGCTCGCCGGGCTGCGCGGAGCGGGTTATGTGGATGGGGAAGGCTCGCTCAGTTTGACCGAAACAGGGCGGACGGTCACGGCATATCTGGCGGAACACTTCGGCGAACTCACCGCCCCGGCGTTTGCCCGTGAGTGGGCTGCTGACGTTCAGCGCATCGCATCGGGTGAGCGTCAGCGTGCCGACGTGCTGCGTGCCTTCTGGCAGCGTTTCGGCGGGACGCTTCTCCCTGCGCCCGCCGTCCGTGCAGCGGCGGAACACAAGCCCATCGTCCTGCGCCCTGCAGAGGAGGTCTAGCCTATGTCGAATCTACCTCCGCCGGACTGGGACGATCTGCCGCCCCCGCCTGATCTCGATTTCTCGATGCCGGATGATCCATTCCCGGATGAATTGTTCGGATCAGACACCTACGACTACCTGCTGGACGACGATCCGTTCGAGCCATTCACCCCGCATGATCTGGAGGAGATCGGCGCGCCGACTACGGCGGCTCCGACTTTTGACAGTGACGACGGCTGGGGCTGGCACGACGCAGCGATCATCGCCGTTGGGCGCGTGCCGCCCGATGGCGAAACCGAGCAGTACAGCATCGGTGCGGTGGACCTGTACGCGAATGCCCACACCGGCGATTTGGGTGGCAGCTACCTCGAAATCGGCACCTTCGACGACATCGACGAAGCCGCCGCTTACTACCACGAACTGAACGGGGACATCCACGCGCAGGGGCTGCTGCCGTTTCAATTGGTCGATTTCGCGAGCGAGCGAGCGGCGGAACGCGCTGCCGAACGCGGCGATCCGGCTCCGCAGTGGCGTGCTGCGGGAGATGTGGAATATGCCGCCTATGAGGAGATGCAGTCACTCGACGAGCCGCCTGCACCCGATCTCCCGCCGGATGATCTCGATCTGGAGGCAATCTTCGGAGAAACCGAACCTACCCAACATGTTGCCGATCAAGCTGATTCCGCGACTTTCCGGGCGCTCCGTGAGATCGGCATCGATGCTGCGGGCTTTGACCCGGAAGCCGATCCGCCGCCGTTCATCGATCCCGATACTGGCACAGCGTACTGGATCGGCGTGTTTCAGCCGGACAAGGGCGATCCTGACAACGCCGTGACCAGCATCCTTTCGCTCGGACGTGACCCGGACACGGGCGAAGTCGAAGCGCAGCTTGCGCCGGTCGTGCCGGGCGACTGGAACAAGGCATATGGCGCGGCGGAATACCTGCTCGGCGTGGTCGAGAGAGGCGGCATCGAGCGGGCGTTTGAAGCGGCGGAAGGCATGGCGCTCGCCGCCGATCAGCGTGACCTGTGGGAACGGGAGCGCGGCATCCCGCTCGAACCCGACGCGGCGCAGGACTTGGCGGACTATACCCGTGACCAGTGGGAGATTGACCTATGAGCGACGCTTCCAAGAGTTTCTCCCTGCGGCTGTCGCCCGAAGATCATCTCCGTCTCGAACAAGTGGCGGCACGCTTCGCGCTGGATCGCACCGGCGCGCTGCGCCTGCTCATCCGCCGGGCGGCGGTTGGGTTGGCAGCCGATGGACGTTTCACCACGGTCGAACGTGGGCGCGCCGGGCGAGAAATCCCGGTGCGCTTGATCGAAAGGGGAGTTGATGACCGACTCTAAGATCGTGAACGAGCATCCCGATTGGGATGTGTACGACGATTTCACCGGCGTGGAACCGCCTCGCGCGCTCCGCGATCCGACGCTGCCCGTGACGCTCTACGACACGCTCGTGCCGCTCGATCAGGAGGAGCAGTACGTCCCAAACCATTTGGATACAGACGGGATGGTGCATTTCTTCGCAGCGGTCGATGTAGCCAACGAACCAGACGGGGACGATCTGGCGCACGAACTGCGCTACTTCCGCGCGGCGCAGACCGACGATGGGCGGTTGGTGCATGATGCGCACCCAGTCATGCCGCTGGACAGTCGAGGCGATTACGCATTTCCGCGTCAGACGCTCGAAACCATGCTGATGGATGGCGATCTCGACAACGCGCAGGAACTTGCTTACCAGACGGCGCAGTCGCATGGGCTGGCGTTCCCCGAACCAGAGGCGCTGCCACCGCTCAACACGGGCGTGGATTATGCCTTTGAAGTCGGCGTGGGCGACGACGGCGATCCGGCGTTGGAAGCGGTCAAGCGCTGGCGCGACGGCGCACAGGATCACGAAGCCCGTCAGCCGATCGCCCAGTACAGCATGAGCGAAGAAGCGGCGCGCGATCAGGCGGAACTAGCGGAGGTGCGCGAAATACGCGGACTGGAAGCGGCGATGAACCTTGCCGAAAGCATGGCGGTGTCGAGCGGCGCGCTGCACGATGGGCGCGACGATCCGCGCTTCTTCACCGACGGTCCGCCTGATCTGTTCACGACCAACGCCGAACGCGATCGGTCGCTGGAGGACGACACGCAGCGGCTTACGCCTGTTGAACCCGATGCAGCGGTCGCTGCCTTCGAGGAGCGTTTCGGAGACTCAGCCTATCGCCTGCTCCAGCCGGTCGATCCGACGGTCAACTACTCGTTCGAGGTCATGCCTGCCGATCCGTGGACGCTGGAACTGACCGCCGACAAGTGGTGGTTGGAAGCGAATGGGCGGGTCGGTCACGAGGGGCAGACGCTCAAGACGTACTCGCTGGAGTCGTATGAGTGGGAGCGCGAGATCGAGCGTGAAGTCGCGGCGATGGATCGTGAGAACCTGCACCGCACCTATCAGGACGAGGGCTTGGAAGCCGCTATGCGGCGAGCGGAGGGGATCGCGGTGGCAAATGGGGAATTGATCGCGGATCGCGCCGACGGGCGGTTGTTCACGGACGGACCGACCGACCGCTTCACAACAGCGCATGAGGCGGAACTAGCGGGATTGGAAGACGCACAGGTCGGCGCACCGATCCGCGATATCACCAACGACGAGACGGCGGAAATGCCCGGCGTTCGCGTGCCTGATGTAGACGCGCCGGAACCGGGCAGTTGGGACGAACTGGTCGCGCAGCAGCGCGAGCGCGTTGAGCCGGAGTCTGACCCACACTACTGGCAGATGCACTATCGCCCGGTTGAAACACCGCAAGGTGAACCACTGGGGACGGCACTGTTCGTGACCGAATTCACGCAGTTTCCGCCTGACTTCGATGAGTACATCGAGGCGAACGGGATGGATGATTCGGTCTATCCGACGGAGGCGCGCACGCTGGAGATGGCGCACTTCGCCAGTGACGAGGATGCGCGCAAGTTCGAGACGGAGTTTCGCTCGTATCTGGTGCCGGGATTGCTCGACGGACCGGAACTCGCACCAGAGGTGGCGAAGCTCGAAGGGCTGTCGGGCGAGTGGGAGGACATGGACTATCGTGGGATCGTCGATTACATGAGCGGTAATCGGACGGTTGTGCGCGAGGCGGACGACTGGCATCTGCACAATCCGAATGCAGAGCTGGAGGCACAGGATTTGTCGCCAAGCGACCTTGACCGTTAATTAACTTGAGAAGCGCTCAATCTTTGGTTGGGCGCTTTCTTTTATTATATGCGGTCATTCCTCTCTATGGCTATTAGTCCCTGCAATTTTGCTGTAAAATTTGGAGGCGTATACGATATTTCAATGGATGCACCATGGCTGAAAAGTGGATTGGTATTGTTGTCTCAGGGGATAAAGCCGTCGTCGTTCAACTCGAGTTTCAGGACGATGATACAGTTATTCTTTTGAATGAAACAACTTGGAAACTTCAGCAAGGTGAGAAACCTCGTGCGTTTGGAGTAATGTACAAGACTGTCCTAGATTATGTAAATGAGAGTGGCGTGCAGCGTGTTGTAATAAAAGGCAGTAGCGCGGGCGCAAAAGGGACTGGTGGACTACCTCATCTTCATTCAGCAGAATTGCGGGGAGCAGTAATTGCCGCAGTTGCGAATACGTCAGCACAAGTTGAAATATGGACTAAGTCGAGACTGAGCAAAAATGTGGGCAAACGCAATGTTGACGCTTATGTTGATGACGATAATTTTTGGGAAGAACGTTTTGACTCAGCCAAATTGAAAAAAGGTAGCCGAGAGGCCGCACTCCTTGTCTTGGGGGTGAAAAAACATGACAAGTAATCTGCGTGCTAAACTGCAGTTTCAACGTGAGATTGGGCGCGGTCATTATGGGGTTGTTTATGAGGCACTAGACCAAATTCATGGGCAAGTTGCAGTTAAAGTCTTTGTGAAGCGAGATGATGAAAGTGACTTTGAATGGCAACAAAGAAAACTTGAGCTTTTGAATGAAGGGCAGCGGCTTAAGGAAGCTGAGCATGAAAACATTGTTCGAGTCTATCAGATTCTCGAGGCAGAAGACAAGGATGCAGTCTATTTGGTGATGGAGTATTGTGCAAATGGATGCCTAAATGATTTGTACCAACAGGGTCCTATGGGACTTAGAGAACTGCGAGATGTGTTGACTGATGCTGCGTTTGGCATTCAGGCTGTTCATTTTCGTGGCATGCTGCATCGAGATATTAAACCGTCGAACATTATGATTGGGAATAATCTTCAAGCCAAGGTAGGAGATTTTGGATTAGTAACCAACAGATTGATATACGGATATGCTAAGGGATTCGGTTATGTTGATCATCTAGCGCCTGAGATTTATCACACTGGTTTGGCAAGCACAAAAACTGACGTTTGGGCCTTTGGCATGACAGCTTATCGGTTGCTTCACGGAAAAACTTTTTTCGAGGAACTTCCTGCACCTCGGGAGTTAGTTCCGTCAGGGGGTTTTGCCCAAAAACTACCTTGGTTACCCCATGTACCGGATTCTTGGAGGCGGTTCGTAAGAAAAGCACTACATGACAACACAGATTTAAGATTTCAAGACGCTGGCGACTTACTTAATGGATTAAAAAAGCTCCCGGTACTTCCAGATTGGCGCGTTCAGTATAGTCCGAACAGTGTTATTTGGGAACGAAACACCTCAAAGTCTCGAATACTTCGTGTTCAATGGATACGCCACTCTGTAAACAAACATGAATGGGAAGCACATAGTATTCCCGTTGCCTCTGGAAGAGAATTGAAATTGGCGGGATCTACTGGTCTTCAAACTCGGCGAGAAGTTGAGAGTAGTTTGCACGAATACCTGATACGAAAGACATCACGCTGATTTTTTTCCTACAAAGTATTCTCCAGTTATGTCACCTGAGTTAATAGGTGATACATCCAGTTGCTTTGCAGCAAGTTGGCGTCTTTGGTCGCTACACGCGTTACAAAATGAACGATAACGAGTTGAATTTGTGCTGGCGTGGTATCTCTGTCCACAGAATTGGCAGCGAGGTGACATTAAACTTCTTTTATTGGAATGACTTCTGCTTTTCATGAAGATCCTCACCACTTTGGATATGGCTTCACTAAATAGAATATAGCACAAGTGTTCTTGTGTGTCAATTGAATTACATTGAATCGGACATTTGAAAATACCACAAAACTATTCAGCTACACATCCTTAATGATACTTGCATCATTTGTGCTTATCAAATCTGGGTATTTCCGATTGAGTCGTTTGCCTTCATTCGTCTATCTATTATTTCTTGTTCAGCCGATTACGCAGTGCTTTGCTGGCGCACTGTGATCTGACGGAAGCGGTTCTTGGGCAGCAGACGATTTGCAACGTGTTCAGTCGTCTGCACATCAATGACGATGAAATGCAGAATTTCAATGCGTCGGGCGCTGACTAGTTTTTCGACTAGCCCCTTATGTTTCTCTCGCAATCCCTAAACATGGTAAAATCAACTATCTGAATATTTCGAAATAGCGCCTCATGAAACACTTCCCCGAACAAGATGACGAGACCCTGAACTCACTTGCATTTTGTCGCGCTTGTGACCTTCCGCTCCCCGTAAATGAACTTGGTTTATGCGACGACTGCTACGCGAAGCTGGAACGCGACCTAATCCGGATGCGCGATTGGGATTATTCCGCAGAGGCATTCGGAGTACCTGACGCGCAACTTGAAGCCTTACGAGATCTCGTTATTCGTGAGTATGGCGCTGCCTATGAACTCCTTGAGCAACCGCACGAATACAAGCCTAAGAACAAGCGCAGCAAATCCCGTGCGACTCAGCGCAGGCGTGAGATTGCCGCCCAAGCGATACGTGAATACAGCACCGATGACGTGTTGCAAGCGGCACACGATTTCATTCAGGCGCAGACTGAACCTTGGGTCAACTTCAGCCGGGTTTCGCAGCATCTCTATGAACGGTTCTATCATCTCAAACCGAAGCGGTTAGGTGCGCCGGGGAAGAAGTACAAAAGCCTGCTCAAGTTCATCGCGGATTACCCGGATCGCTTCCAACTGCGTTCCAAACCGGATCAGCGCGGCGTGTATTGGATCCGGCTGAGCGACGACTAGGGTTGTTCATTTAGCTTTTCGCGTAAGGCTTTACTTGCTCGCAGTTTGACCTGGCGAAACTTCGTTCGCAGGAATGGATTGTTACGGTAGCGTTCGACAACCTGCATCTCCAGCACCATGAAATGCTCAATCTCGATGCGCCCGCCGCTGACCAGTTCCTCAGTCCACACGTCCACCAACGTCTCAATCACGCGCTCCACGTCGCGGTTGCTCAGGCGCGTGCGGCGACCGATCTCGCGCACCATCGTTTTCTTGTTCAGACTCATCGCGTTCGCTCCTGACGATGCCGTTGGTACTGCCCGCGAAGCTGACTCAACGGTACGGTTTTGACCTTACCGTTCGTGGCTTTGGTGACCTTTGCTTGCATGGCGTTCTCAAAGGCGATGGCGATGGATGATGGGCTGCCTGCAATGGGCTCAGCAGTGGGCGGCTCTGCCGTGTCTAGTTCAAACTCATCGAAGTCGATGCCGCGTTCCAACAGCAGCGGTTCACTCCCCTTCGCTCCGGTCAAGCGCCGTTTCCAGTCAGCGCGCTCATAGAAGCGTGTCAGCCGGGCATTCAAGATCACCTGCGTGGCGAAGCCCGTTTCGACATAACGGGCGAAAATCGTGCAGTTGCCCACCTGAGGCGTGATGACTTCATCGACAGTCAACAGTGGTCGCTGGCGCAGGTGGCTGTTCGGATCATCCTGATTGGCATCCGTCGTTGCCGTGCCGCTCGCCTTGCTGTAGAACTCCGCCGTGTCCGCGTCACAACCGCCGTAGATCACCTGCGTCGCCAACCCGGTGAACAGCGACTGTGTGCCTTCACGTCCATAAAGCATCTCGAACTGCCCCTTCGTCTGCGCGCCGATCAGGATCGAGATGCGGCGTTTGCGGACGAGGTTCACATCGGCGACGAGGCTGTCGAGCTTGCCCAACGTCGGGAACTCATCGAGGATCACGCCGACCGGGACGGGCAGCGGACCCTTATTGCGCTCACCAATCGTATCGAGGTCGAGCATGAGCTTGCGCAGCGTCGCGCCGAGGTAGGAAGCGTAAACAGCACGCATGCGCCCCGGACAGGTTAGCACGACGACTGTGGGCTGCTCAACCACCAGTTCAGCATCGAAATCGGATGCGGAGGTGTTGGCACGCACGTCGATGGATGCCCAACCGGTGAGCGCGGTCGCTAGCGTCGCGATGACGTTCGACGCAACCTTGCCGTCCGACCCCACCGACGCGATGAAGCTGTTCGCCAGCAGCGCCGCGTCGTCTTTCTTGGACTTGAGCGCCTTCGCCAGCGCTTTCACGTCGTTCATCGCATTGTAGATTGCGCCGAGGTTGTCGAAGCGGATCAGGCAGGCGGCGAGCAGCGCTGCCGCACTGTCCGTCCAGAAGCGATTATCGCCCTGCGCCGATGGCACCAGCACGTCAGCAATCGCCCGCGCATCCGACACATTGTCGATGCCCTGCGCGAGGTTGTAGCGTGGTCCTGCGGCGCTGGTGGGATCATGCACCACGACTAGGTGGCGCGTGACGGCGGCATACTTAAGGATATGGGCGGTGATTTCGCCCTGCGGATCAGCGACGACGAGCGAATGCCCGGATAGCATCCGGTCGGCAATCGCCGGCAGGATAATGCCCTGCGTCTTGCCCGAACCGGGACCGCCAAGGGTCAGAATTCCGCGCGCTACGTCTTCTCCACCGAGGCAGAACTGCCCGATGCCCACATCGAGACGCCGCTTGCTCTCGCCCCAAAATGCACCGAGTAGGATCAAGCCTTCGGGATCAGGACGGCGAAAGCGGCGGTACTCGCGCAGGGTGCAGAAGTGCGACGATCCCAACGCCCCGCGTTTGATCATCGGCGCGCGCAAACGGTCGATTTTCTCTCGCAGCCATCCGCCATTCCGCAGCAGGCTGTGCAGTCCGATGACGGTCATTATGAGGATGAACACCAGAAACATGCCGAATAGGAACAGACGCATCGTGTTGATGCTGGTCGGCGCGCCCACGAACGTCTCGATCAGGTCGCTGGCATTTGAGCGTCCGCGTTTGACCGCCTGATCGCCGAGCAGCATCAAATAGGCTGTCGCTACCGTCACCAGCACAACGGCATAGGTGACGGCGAGTAGAACGCGCTGCACCCATGAGACATTCGCGCCTTCAGCGTTTGACCGCCGTATGCTGGCTCCAAGCGAACTCGCAGTAATCAGCATTACCATTGGCGTACAGCACAACAGCGGGAAGAACAGTCCGGTGAGCGCGTCGCGCCCTTCAGTAAACAACCAAAATATCATGAGCGCTCCTTCTTGCCGCTGTTACGCCGCCCAATCCACCAACCGATCAGCGCGGTGATGAGTAGGGTGAGATAGATACCTTCGCCGTTGGGTAACTTAAAGATGCGTCCGATAGCTGCTCCTGCCAGCACGAGCGTGAGAAGCGCGAATAGTCCAAGCCAGTGATAGTTCTGCATTGCACCTCCTAAAGGGAGAAAAAGTCGTCTAAATCAATCACGTCGTCGCGCTGCACCTCTGCTTCAGGTTCTTCGCGCAGCGGTCGCCAATCGATACCACGCTCGTCAAGCATGTCGGCAAAGTGCTGCGCAGCGATGTCGCGGAATAGGCGGTCATGCCCTTTTGTCGTGTTGTTGTAGACGGGGATGCGATCAGCCGTTGAGGGTGCTGTGCCGGGCAACATCACATGCGTGTGCAAATGCTCCTGCGGCGGCTCACCGTCTTTGCCTTTCGTTTTGGCGCTGTGCATGAGAAAGCTGTACTCCGGTACGTCAAACCCTCGCTCGGTGTAATAGTCCTCAACGACGCGCTCGGTCAGTTCATAGAGCAGTTCGCGGCGCTGGTCTTGCGGAACGAGTTCCATTAGGTCAGGTGCAGGGGAGATCACCCATGTCCACGCAAGGACATGCTTGCTTTGCAGCGCATCGCAGTTCTTGAAGATTTCGCCGTAAGACACGCCCATGCCGCGATCTTGCCAGCGCTCGTAGGCGTGGTTTTGAGCCAAATGGTTGTTCTTCTTATCCCGATACTGCAAATATTTGAGCGTGGCTTTCAATCCCTGCCGCCCCGTGCCGCGTCCGGCACGTTTGTGTCCCTTGTACGCCCAGTCGGGGATAATGATGGGTTTGCTCATGCGTCGTCACCCTTCGGCGGGCGCAGCGCCGCAATCTGTTTGAGCAGTGCCTCACCATCTCGCGCTGCGGCTGCCATCGCTTCGTCGATGGCTTCGCCGCTTTCGTCCCCCAACACGGTTGCCAGCAGGAACGTCAGCATCAGCATCTGAAAAGTCAGCGTGCTTTCGAGCCGATCAAGCCGCGCTTGCAGCGAGCGCTGGAAGTGGCGGCGGCTGCCCACCACATCCGACTGCTGATCGAGGTAGTGACGGATGGCATCGCGGATCAAGTCGTTCTCTGAGACATCGCGCCCGTGTTTGGCGGCAATCTGCGCCAGCAGATCGCGCATTTCCGGGGTCATACTGATACTGCGGCGGACGGTCTTGGTCGCCATTGAAACTGCTCCACACTTTGCGCTGTTCCCATTGTGGCAAAGTGCGGCGGACGAAAGGCTGTACGATTCCGGCTGCGGGTTGGGAATCGTACAGAATCAGGATGGAGGATTCCGGGTAGCGTGTTTGCAATGCAGTTGAGGGGGTGGTGTTATGCTTTTCGGACGCAGCCCGAAGGGGTGTGTCCGGTGGGCGGGCATGTGCCTGCCCACATTCCACGCTGCACCGCATGGTGCGGCGTGGGTGCGCCACGTAGGGGCGCACATTAGCCTCCACCGGCGCATAAGGTGGCGAGTTTTTAACTCGCGCCCAACTCCGCCGATGATTCAGCTACGCTGAATACACTGTTGGCAGCCTCCAATGCACCCGTCTGCGACGGCTGCATTGCGGCGGGGTTGGTCGGCATCGCGTTCGCGATGCGGCGCTGCTGCCAGGCAGCGCCAGTAGTCTACGCAAGGGGACAAGCTAATACTGATGCGGAAGATTACAGGGCTTGTAGCGTCATGCACCAATTATCTAACGGGGCAACAATATGAGATCAATCTCGCCTGGCTTCTTGGATTTGTCTCCATACAAAGAAGTTTGACTCGGTTTGAACAGCGGTCGTGCTTCATCAACTGGTGGATGCTTATCAGGAAATGCTTTTGCTAGGACTTCTTTTGTGACCCGAAGTGTGAACTCACGGGCGTCTGTGCGCACAACAATCCTAGCTTCTGGTTTCAAAACCAAGGCGCACTTTGAAAATACGGTTTCAAGCAGGCTGCGATAATCGGTTTGTGACCAGAAACCATTCTGCCATTCGCCACCAGTCTTCGATGGACGTGGTTCATGTCCTAACATCCATAATCGAAGCCACTGATCATAATGGTAGCTGGTGATGTTGTAGTAGGGCGGTGAAGTGAAAAGCAGATCGAAGCGCGGCACTCGATTAGCTTCAACTTCGGTACGAAGATCATCTAATTTCTGCGTACTATCCCCTAGATAAGCACTACCATCGTGGAGATTAGGTATACCTTTGGCATATCTCCAGCGAATACGCTGTGCCATAAAATGCATTGGCTGCCGATTAGGGGGTGTTAAGTGGTGCTCGCGCCACCAAGTTATCGAATAATCTGGTGCCATCGCCTTTCCTTGACGCATCTGGTTGGAAAGCGATTTCTCCTTGGCACCATGAAGATATACTAAGATGATCGCCATTAGAGTTGCGTCAACTGAGCTGCTCTTCCAGTTCAAATTGTCACGCGCAGCCAGCAGATAACGCAGCACAGTTGGGGTATAGCAATGTCGAAAGAATTCCGGCAATTCATTGATGTGAGATTTGCGGATACCACGTGACTTATGGCTAATTTCTTGGTTTCTTTGCAGCACTTCAACTTCAGGAGCAGGATTAAGCTTAGCATGGCTGTACAGCCAGCCAACTTCGTTGATCTCGATTCCACAGCCGTACCGCCCGGTCGAGACAGCAGCATAGATGCTTGATCCACGCCCTACAAACGGGTCGAGTACGGCTCCGCCCGGCGGACAATGCTCGTCTACCATCGCAAATGCAAATGAAATTGGAAACATCGCATAGTAGGGTCCGACGCTTGCCCATCGTCCTACTGGAGTACTTAATCTGTTTTTGCCAACCTGAAACACCTGAGTCATATCTTCGTTTCCGATGTTAAATCTCTTGCAAGCCGCTCAAGGACTTTCTTTCCGAGATTGAATGGAATAGAAGCTTCCGCGTGAGCCGCCACGATGGGCTGTAGCGAGTTCGGGTATCTAGACGAAATCAATTCGTCGAGCAGCATTGCAGCATCCGCAAGACGGGGAAATTGCGAGACTTCCGCTTTCAACCAATCCGCGTGTGTATTATCCAGATACGGCAATGTTGCAATAATCCGAGCACCCGAATGCGTCTTGTAAAAGAACTTTCTACCAAAGTAAGTTCCCTCTCCATAGGGCTTGGTACTATCACTAAAATAGATGTTCTGCTTGATATAATCGTCTGTCAATAAAGCCGCAGTCCGCTTCGGGAAACTGCCAGCAACTCCGTTGTCGTTCTGGTCAATATGTTCAAAATGATCGGCAAATTCGCCACCTTTTTCAATGCCCAGTAAGAGAAGATCTTGACCGGTAGCTTCTTTGACTGCTTGATTAATCCGTTTGAGTTCTTCAGAAATTGCTTGGCTTATCCATGCGGGTTGTCCGAAGATCGCCAGCGGACCATCTATCAGGATCGCTAACCGCTTCAAAGATGTAAGCCACTTCTGCTTTTCAAGTGTTCGCAAAATGTGGACAACCCAGATGCGTTCAACGACTTGCATGACTTCGCTATAGATTCTGTCGTTGCTTCCCGACTCGGGATTCATGCGCTCGTGAATGCGGAGCGCGTCAGATGAGTAGAGCGCGCGCTTTTCCTTACACATGCACAAAAAAGTGCCATTCTGCGGTCGATATGTCCCATCTACGGGACAATCTTCGTATGGGCAGCCCTGCTCAGTTTGCGCCTTTGCGGGTTTCGGCTTGTGCTTCAGTAACACTTCATAGGTGTCAAGCAGGCTTTCACCTTCTTCAGACATGTGTTTAGCTGCGAGCATGTTCTGGAGCGCGCGTCGGAATGAGACTTTGGCAGACCCATCATTTTCGTAAACCACGTTTCGCCCAGGCAAAAGATCATCAATTGCTTCAGACTCCTGTGTCGAACGAAAGATTTTTGGCTCAACCGGGCGTTGCTGATCGAGTTCTCGCAGTTTTGCCGCATCCAGCATTACAGAAGCGACTGTGATATAAGCTGCCTCTGCTCCCGGATAACCGTTCCTGATTGCGACTGGAAGAAAAGAGCCATCGACGGCAAGTACCCAACTTGGTTTCCATCCATCATGCGGCAAGGTCGAAACATCGATCAATGGCAACGGGGCTGTTCTTTGTACAGGTCGTTGGCGTACACGATAGTTGCTGAGCAACTCCTTAACACGCGGGTTTTCTGCAATGCGACGCAGCGGTTCGTAACTAGATCTTTCGTCTTCGTAGGGCATTTTCTCTCGACCTATGCGCCGCTCTGCTGCGGAATCTCAAACTTGCGAATCTGAACCGGGATCACGAAGAGATTGCTCAATGTCTTCACACGCATGAAACCGCGATCTTGAGCGCGACGAATTGATGCTTCAAAATCGTCGAAGTCGTAGTACTTGGTGAGTTCTTTGGTCTCATCTGTGTTATTCAGGTGACCGATAAACCAGTTTGCCGTGTTCTTGAGGATGTTACGCTGAATACTGCTCACTTCTTGCGTTGCGTAGACCATCCCAATACGGTATTTCGCGCCTTCTTTTGCCGTGCGAACCCAGACATTCTCCAAGTCCATGTCTGTTCCGGCTGGAAGCAGGTTATGGGCTTCTTCGATATAGACGAGAATGTCCGGCGGTTCTTTGCCATCGCGAAATAATGCCTGATTTTCGCGGAAGATGTGCCACATGATGCGCTCTGCAGATGATTTATTGATCGTGGGATCGCCGCTTGACTGGTCGATGATAACCAATTTACCTTGGCGCAGCGCGTCGAAAATGGCGGGTGCATAGTCTGAGTCTCGATCTGGCGTATGCTGCTCGCGGACAGCACCGATTAGGCGAGCACCGTTTGCCTGAGCAAACATGCCAAGTATCTTTTTGAAGTCCTCGTCCGCCCAAGCGTTTCCAGATCCACCAGCTCGATTCATGTACTGATTCTCGAACAGGTTGTAATCATCCGTTTTGATGAAAGCGGCAAGAGCAGCGAACGCCGTCCCCAACTCACCCCAGCTCGGCGAAGCTACATCGAAAACTCTCGCGGCTGCATTGAAACTCGCATCGCCATTCTGCTGCATTGCTTGTAACAACTCTTGGTTAAACAGACGACTCGTTGATGATCTCAGCGTGGGTGGAACTGCAAATCCCGCTCTTGCGAGTAGTGCGCGATAGGCGAGAACACGACGCTGATAGCGAGTCGAAGCAGAGCGATCAGTGGCATCAGGCGCAACGAAAGTGACTTGGCGAAAGTTGTTGACATAGATCGAGCCTTGGCTCGCGAGCGCCGCATCGATAATGTCCTTACCGATTTGCAGGTTTTGCTCGGAGTAAAAATTCAGGAGCATGAGCTGTCGATCAGGGTCATTCGGATGACGAGTGATACCATAGGTCACTACATCATCTTTCACGCCACCGTGTTCGCGCCACACATTTTTGACGGCACCCGCATCTTGCACGTTTTCATTAGCATACTCACCGTTTGGGTCAAATACGATCTGCCCGACGCGCAATGGTTGTTTTTGGTCGAACCGGAGATTGAATACGGATTGAAGGATGATCTTCGTGGTATTTGATTTGCCTGTGCGTGTCATGCCGAAAAGGGCAGTCTTCTGCCGCACCAAGTCACCGGGCATCATCTCAACCGCCACATCAGCAACTTTCTGAAAAGAGCGGTTTGTTGACGCATAGCGGACTTCGCCAACGTTCACTGATAGACGTGAAAGCTGATCCATACGGCTTGGATCGCGGTAGTTGACGATGGCGCGCAGCGCTTCACCGTTGGGCTTATAGACCTTCAACCCACGATTCGGGTAGTAGTTTGAAATGTCACTGCCGAAGCGCAGCACGAGATCATCTGTCTGAGCATCAGGGTAACGCAAGTCGAGAAAGAATGTCCCGATCACACGACATTTCACGGCAGCAAAGGACAAAAGATGCGCCGTTGTGCCATCCATTGCGCCTTCTTCGTCCCAGTGCTTCGACTCACCGCTCTGACGTTGTGCCGACTCGAACCGAATGCGCTCGGCTTCAGCGCTGTTGGGGGTGACTGCGGCATCCATGACGCGCAGCAGCAAAACGCTTGCATCTTCCTTCATGAAGTCGATAGGCGTACCCGGCATAACACGGGTCGCAATCAAGAAGCACAGACTTGGTATGCCGCCAACATTCATCCGATAGTGGTCATGAATCTGCACAGTCGCAGCCTCATAGCCAATGGAATATACATCTCCCACGTACTGGTCAGGCTGGATGAGGTTCGAGAAAACCTCTTGAGCGATCTCTTCGGCGGAGCGTGTCTGGTCTTTCTGGAATGTTCTGTGCAGCATCGTCGGCGTTTCCTATTTCAATCCACGTAAGCGATTCGGTTTTGTAGGTGCAGGGGCAGCCCAGTCCATCGTTTCGGGCGTGATGTGTCGATAGTCGATACCGAGTGCCGCGAAATGCTTTTCGGCACTGGCAATCTTGCGCCCCTCGTGAGGAAATTGCAGTTTTGCAGTATCGGGATCGCCCTTCGTCTCGCGAACGAGTTCCAGCAAGACCTTGCCATCATCGGAACGACGCACAATCCCCCAGTCTGGATTGTAGTTGCCGATGATACGCGGTAGCGATACTTTGAATGCCGGAGGGAACTTGAAGAAGAACAGCACTCGATCATCACGGCGGAGACGGTCATTGACGAAGCGCACTTCCACGTCTGAGTCCTGCTGCACGAAGTCATACAACCCGTGTTCCCCGGCTTCGATGAGCTCTTTCTGCGGGAAACGACGTGTGGTTGGGAAAAGCTCATCCAGATCAATGTCCGCCGGATCAGGAACTACTTCGAATTCAATTCGCTCGGCAATGTGATCGGCGAGTGTTTCGCGCACCGTCGTGATGAAGACATTGGCGAAGCCCTCCGGGTTATCGAGCAAGTGGGCTTTCGTTTTATCGCTTAACTGGCGGAAAACTGCGTTGACGGTCGGTCGCGTAAGCCCCGTCTCGCGGGCGGCACGGTCAATTAAATTGAAGACAGGATAGCGCCGCTTCTCTACCAGTTCCGCGCGCTGAGGTGTCCGCTGCCCGACTGCAATGCTCTCGAACTCATAAGGTGTACCTACGCGCAGTTCGACATTGTTTTCAAAGACGACGCACAGTCCGTTGGCGTCCGTCACGATATTGGTGACCTTATAGTCGCGCAGACGCGGATCACCCGTTTTCTTACCGAGATTGTCGCCCCGCTTATACAGTTTCGTGTCGCTGCTGCGCTCGTCATTCGTATTGACAGACTCGACGCTGATGCGGGCTTGTGCGCCGCTTACTGACTCCAGCAGCAGCGTGAAGCGAGTGACGACGTATGCACCGCTTTCGACCACGATCATCGGCGTGGGGTAGCCTGTGTTATTGAGCTTTTCGACGCACAACTTGATCAAATCCGCGCTGTCGATATGGATATGATAGCGTGTCCGCTGCGCCAGCTTCTCCCAGAACGCTTTGAATTCGGCACTGGTGAAATGGGCGTCATTGCGTTTCGCTTCTGCCTTGCGCGCTTGCGTCGGACGCGGCGGCGCTTCGGTTACACCGTCTTCCGTGTACTCGCGCTGAAGGTTATCGACATACGACATGTAGCTCTCGTTGGCGATCACCGTCAGTGTGTTGATTCCTTCGTCAAACAGCCGATCCCCTAGCTGATTGACGCACAACCGCAACCCACGCCCGATCTCCTGGCGCTTCTTCACTTCGGAAACGGTTTGGTTGAGCGTACAGATCTGGAAGACGTTCGGGTTGTCCCAGCCTTCCTTCAACGCTGAGTGCGCAAAGATGAAACTCACCGGCTCATCAAACCGCAGAAGCTGCTCTTTGTTTCGCATAATGAGTTCAAACGCCGCTTTTTCGGCTTTTCGCTCGTCTTCAGTGCGCCCATCGGTATCGATGGCTTGTTCTTCGCCGTCCTTCTTGCGGACTTTGGCGAAGTAGGCTTCGCGCACCTGTGAGGCTTCAAGATCGCGGAACATGGGGTAGCCACGCTTGATGCGATCAAACTCCTCATCGAAAATGCGCCGAATGATCCCCGTGTCAGACGTATAGTTCGCCACCCGGTCGATGAAGAACAGCGAGAGGATTTTCACCCCCTGTGCCGCGAACGCCGCTTGTCGCTCCATGTGATGTTCGAGCGTGCAGCGAATCTGCGCACGAAATACCTCTGGGCGTGAAGGACCTACTGTGTCGTTGAGAAAAAGCGGCGGTTGCCCTGTAAACTCAATGCATTGTCTGCCGACGTCAATGTTCTCAACAACGTATCCTCGGTGCTCGTCTCTTCCCGTTATTGCGTGTAGATCACTGCTTTGCCGCAACACTACATCTACTTGGCGGGTACGACCGCGTTCCAGAATATATGTGCCCACAGTTGCAGTGATGGGCGGCCCAATTTGCACTGAGCGCAGGGCGAGAAACGGTTGATTAAAGTCTTCGCGTTCGGTCACTGCATCGACTTCGATCCGCTTAACCAGTCCCCGGCGGAACGCCTCAAACGGCGTGAGCCGATAGACTGGATTCGGGCTGGTGCGGTGTGTGGCACTGTAGCGCAACACGAACAGCGGATGCAGTGTGCGAAGCGCCTCTCTCGCCTTCTCGCTCTCCATGTTCTGCGGTTCGTCAAGGATGATGATCGGGCGCGTCTCTTGGATGAACTGATAAGGGCGACGTTCGCCGGGCAGCTTCTCCGACGCCTTGTAGAGGTTGTTCGACTTCTTGTTAAACGAGTCGAGCGTCATGATCAGGCATTCGGGTAGGGCAGAGGTGGCGTAACCACGCAACTTGCTCAACTGTGCGCCATCATAGGCGATAGGCGCGACGTATTCGCCATCATAGAGCGCACGGAAATGCGACGCGGTGATCTGGAAATTCTTCAGCACGCCTTCGTAGATGGCGATGCTGGGGACGACAATGATGAACTTGCGAAAGCCATACTGACGATACAGTTCGTACATCGTGCGGAGGTAGACATAGGTCTTGCCCGTGCCTGTCTCCATCTCAACGGTGAAATGCGGGCTGCGATGCGTCTCGTTGCCCACCCCTTCGAGCACCATTCCTTCATCGACTTCCAATTCGGGGAACAGCGTGCGATCCGTCGGGACTTTGTAGCGAGTCTGTACTGCCTCTAGGTTAGTTTTGAGGAATCGTTCATTCAGGTCGGTGGATGGCGGCAAGTTGGGGATGATCTCATAGCCGAGCGCGGGCGCGGTGACCTGAGGCGGCAACCCGTCGAACAACTCGGTGACGGCGCGGATCGCCTCAAGCTGAAAGTCTTGATTCGGATCGAACTTGAATTGCAGTTTGGTTGCCATTCAACCGCCTCAGATCGTCCGTAGATTGCACACGTCGCTGAGACGGGCTTTGCTTTGGTCGGTCAATGCGCTGTCCAGACATACGAAAATATCCTCTGCGCCGAGCGCGAGCGCCGCAATCGTATCGTCTACAATTGTTGCATCGAAGCAAGCGTAGAGACTATGTGTATGAAAATCGCTGGTAACGCGCTGCATATTGTTGATGGTAAATGCTGGTAGTTCCTCTAAGCGGCTATCCAACGGAAAACCAAGTTGCAGCATGATCTCAACAAGCAAATTGGACGGATTCCAGCTATCAACTAGCGGTGTCTCAAATTGATCAAAACTGGCTTGTAAGGCATTGACATCATCCCCCTCGTAATCTGCCCAACGCCTGAACGATGATGTTGCGAAGCGAAAATATCGAAATCCAACATCGGATTTCTGCTCAAGAGGTAAGCGACTATCAACTTCTTGAGAAATCTTGTTACCCGCAGAATGGATTCTTTGACGCGATACATCTGCCATCGTCTTCAGAACTGTCTCTGGCTTAGGTAGCTCTTCACCAATCTGAACGCACACAAAGCGACGATTGCCTGAGTCTTGTGTGTTCTTTTGCATAACAGCATGCGCTGTCGTTCCACTTCCCGCAAAGAAGTCGAAGACGATATCATCCGTTTCAGCGAATGTGCTGAGTTGCAGAATCATCTCAATAAGGCGTGTTGGCTTGACAGTATTGAGAACATTTTCAGTGTTCTCATATGCAACATTGGCTAGAAGTTCTTCTTTGGCTTCTTGAGTATTCCCCACATCCTCATGTCTCCACAGAGTTTGTGGGATAATCCCTTGCTGAACGTCGGTGAGAAAACGTTTCAGACGAGGGACATTATTTCCGTCTTCACCCCACCATACACGCTTGTCTTCATCCAATCGCTTGAAGTTTTCTTCACTTACACGCCAATATGTTCCTGTTGGAGGTCGAAACTTCCTCCCAGAAGGCGACGTGACTTCATATAACCCTTTGCTGTAGTAGTTTCTCGCCTGTAAAGGACCAGAAGCCCACACGCCGCGCGGATCATTGTCAATATTTGTATATCGAGCATCCGCTTCTTCGGTTCGAGGCAACAGGATGGGACTCCAAGTTACGGCGTCGCGTGCGTACACGAGTATGTACTCATGCCCCGTGCTGAAATGTTTCGCCGTGTTCTTAGAAGAGAAATACTTTTGCCAAACGATGGCGGTCACGAAGTTCTCAGCGCCAAACACTTCATCAAGCAATGCACGAAGATTATGGAATTCATTATCGTCGATTGAGACAAACAGAACACCGTCTTCACGAAGGAGGTTTCGTGCCGTAAGTAGACGGGGATACATCATGCTCAGCCAAGTCGAGTGATATCGCCCATCAACTTTTGTGTTGGTAGTTAGGAATCTGCCTTGCTCGTTTAGTTGTCCTGTACGAAGTAGGTACTCTTCTTCCGTCTCGTAGAAGTCGTCTCGATATACAAAATCTCGCCCCGTATTATAAGGCGGATCGATATAGACTAACTTTACCCGCCCGGCGTATGCTTTTTGGAGGAGCTTGAGCGTATCAAGATTATCTGCTTCTATAAACACGTTCCGGGTTATGTCCTCATTGACACCGTTGCCCGGAACAGGGATAAGTGTTCCCCGACTCGGCTCACTGGCTCGGCGGCGCGCTGCACGTTTTCCGGGCCAGAACAGTCCGAAGTGTTCCGCGTCGGCACTGTCATCCTCGATATGATCGCCAAGTGCAGCGCGCAGCACTTCCCAGTTGATCGCGCCATCGGCGAAGGCTTCGGGTACAAGCGATTTCAACTGGGCGATTCGATCTGCATCAATGGTGAATGTCGGGCGCAGTCGTTCATACGACATGGGGGTTACTCTCCAAGTAAAGCATCAAGATAAGCATCTTCAGGTGAGGCGTTCAGGTTTGCCGCCACCCAGCCTTCCTGTGCGGTTTCATCAGCAGGATCATCGTAAAAGTATTGGGTAAATTCCGCCATCCGCCAGTTTCGCGGGGCGCGTTCCTGAGCATAGGCGCGGTAGGGCGTACAGGAAAAGCGCGCATCACAGTTACGGCAAACACGGGTGGCGAAAAGCTGATTCGTCGTCTGCCACGGGGCTTTCAAGTGCTCAAGTTCGGGCGGCGCGAATTGACGATTCTCGATTTTATCAACGACTTCGCCGAACTTGCGGATCGTCTCTTGAACGCTCGCCTCGTTGAAGTCGATCTCTATCACCGGCTGCCAGTTGTCCAGCACGGTCTTGAGCCGAGTCATTTCGTCCTCGGTGAGTTCGTCAACCAGCTTGCCAGCGGGGATCACATCTCGGATTTTCTCATCGTAGGCGGTGGCGATAATCGCAGTCATGTCGAGCGGCTGTCCGCGCAGTTGGTGCCACACGTAGGCATACAGGTTGAGCTGCATCTCGTACAGTTCACGGTGCGTCCGCACGTAATCCGGGTCATGCGTCTTGATATCGTACATGATCGTCTTGTCATCTTCGCGAATGATATCGACCACGCCCTCAATCCCGAACATCCGCCCTTCCGGAGAACGCTGGTTCGGGAGATTGATCGGCACTTCGGTATCGGTGACGCGCTCGGCGATTTCGCGCAGCATCAGCCAGTACAACAGCACCTGATTGATCCCCGCTTCACGCGCTTCGGGTGAGATCGATCCGCCGCCCTCTTGCCGGAGCAGTTCGAAGTTCTGGTAGTACACTTCACGAATGAACGCTTCAATCGTCTGCTGCGTCATAAGGGTTGTCTCCTAGCAATCAAGTGTTGATGCAGGTCTTCCAATGTGCGGTGAACGAGGCTGCCGAAGAACATCGTCTGCGAACGCGAAGCGACAAAGCCGTACTTGTTGAAGAACATGTACTGGCGTGGACACTTCTGGTAGAGCAGGTAATCGCTCGTAAACGAGTAGTTGCGCGGCAGTGCCTTGTCTTCGTCGTCCGCTTCTGGCACTGTGTTCACATTGAATGCCGGGATGCGCGGGATAGCCGGGTTACTAAGTAGGGTCTTGAATGGCTTTATGCTCTGCTGCCCTTTGAAATTCGTAATGATCAGCAGGTTTTTGGCACGCGAGAGCGCTACATAGAACATGCGCATGATGTCAAATTCTTGCACCCGATCAATTGGCTCACTTGCGCGGGAAAGCAACGGACGCATCATCCTCTCGATTTGTGGTGCCCCTCTATTCTGTTTGTAGAGACTACCCAGCACGACTACGGGGAACTCTAGTCCTTTTGACTGGTGAATGGTTAGGAATGGAATACGTCCTTTAGGGAACGGATCGTTCGCATCTTCATATTCCGCTTCACCTCGGCGGTATAACGCATATAGGTATGACCCGAACAACAGCCGCACGAATGAGCCGTCAAGGATGCGTGGTGCGGGAATCAGCGGTAGGTATTCGTCCATGAAGCGCGCGAGATACTGGGTAATCAAGCCGAGATTGCAAATTGGCGCTTCGTCTTCGCCGCGCTCAGCCAAGTCGTACATCGCTTTGAAATGTCGAAAACCGGACAGGCGATAGAACAGGTCAAGGACGCTCCAGTCAATCGAAGTTGCGCGCTTGAGCGCGTAATCGAGCGTGAATGGTGCTTGCCCTCGACGAAGGCGACTCTTCACTGCGTTCTCGAAGTTCTGGTTTGCCAGCGCGCGCTTGCCTTGATCGCTTAATCCCGGCGCGTTGTAGAGTGGTCGCTTCATCACGTCAATGTCGTAAGGGGCAGTCATCACCCAGCCGTTACGCTGCACTACTGTAAGCAGGGCTTGATAGTCATTAGCTGCAACATCGAGTTGGGCGCGCCGAACTTTGACGAATTCAGCCATGTCTGCATCAGCGGCGAGCAGATCACGCCCACGATCATCGATTTCGTCAAGCCAGTTATGGAAGTTGTTGTAGTCCATGCCGGGGAATGCGCCGCGCTGGGGTTTGCCGAACACTCGAACGAACAAGCCAAACACATCTTTTGCCTCGTCCACTTCGAGGAACCGTCCGGCGCGTGGGGCATACACCGGTATTCCTACTCGAGCAAGGGCATCAATTGCCCGTTGTACATGTACGGATTTCAGACTTGGAAATAGGAAAGCAATCTGATTAGGATCTTTTACCTTGCCTGTATCAATGAGTTCTTGGACGAGTGCAGCAATCTCCTCGTAAGCATCTTCTGCATTGTCACCACCGCTTACAACAACAGATACTCCATCATCGGTTCGCTGTGCGGCAATCGTTTTGTTGACGCGATAGGTCGATCTACCTTCCGTCCAATCGCAGCGTTCCATGAATTGATTATAGAAGCCAACAATCTGCTCGCGGGAACGATAGTTGCGTACTAGCGGAATCGTGGTCGGATCGACGGCTAGATAGTCACGGCAGCGCTGAGGAAACTGGACGAAGTTCTCAACGGTCGCGCCGCGAAAACGGTAAAGGGCTTGGTCATCGTCGCCGACGACGCAGATATTCTTGTGTCCGCCCGCCAACGCGAAGAAGAGCTGTTCTTGGATCGTGTTCGTATCCTGATACTCATCCACAATAACGTGCCGAAATACCCGGTTTGCTGCGGCATTTCCCTGAATCAGCATAAGGGCTTCTCGTTGAAGCAGCGAGAAGTCAGTCAACACAACATTTCCATTGTGCAGCTCGTTGCCGTACCCGCGGCACAAACCGATCAGGTTCTGGATGCGTCTCGGATTTGGGACGCGCCGCGCATCAGCCTGGCGAATCGCCTCGTCGTGATCAAGATTTTCCTCCGCCATGCGGTTGAAGAACGCAATGCAGTTGGAAACCGCCTCATGTTTCGACAAACTCGGCGTTCCGTTGCCGCTTACAAACATCGTGTTGATGTACTCAATCACGCGGTCTTGATCGATACCGAGATGGTCAGTCAGTCTCGCCCAGTTTCCACCGTTCATCAGGTAGAAATATTGGGACAGTTCATCCATCAGGCGAATGCGCGGTGTTCGCTGCCGACTGATCATGAACTTCCGATCGGCAAGCATCCGTTGACACAGCGAATGTACCGTGCCGACGTACATCCGTCCGAGGTCGTAAGAAACGCCGGTGCGGTTAGTCACCAGACCAAGCAAAGCGCGCAAGCCTTCCTGAAGTTGGAAAGCGGCTTTCTCGGTGAAGGTTGCTAAATAGATCTCTTCTGGCTTTACATGCTCGTAAACAATAAGGTTAAGAGTCCGCCATAACAATACGCGAGTTTTGCCCGATCCGGGACCTGCTGTGAGGTACAGTGCTCCCTCAACGTGCCTGATTGCTTCTTCTTGTCGTTCGTTCGGCGCAAACTCGGCTTCTTGCCAAAGTTCTTCAATTGTCGGTGTGTCTACGGATGTGCGCATCGTTAATCCAGAGAAGCACGAATGATGTAATAAATATACCTCAATCTTCGCGAAGAGTGACTTGAGTTTACGACACTAACACATCAATTCTACCTCACTTGCTTGGTGTCATGCCTGTTAAGAGGGTATTGTGAAACACAATTCTTATCCACATAAAAATGAGATGCTGTCCACACCAATCTTTGCCGCTCCGAAGAATGTCGCGTTTGTAACGAAATGCCCTCATCGCCGCTGTTACTGTTATCACTGTTCTCAGCGCGATCCAGCAGGACGAGGCGTTTAGCATCCATGTCGCTCACGTGAATTCCAGCATAACTTGAGACGGAATCCTACGTAACTTGAGACGAATCCAGTGTAACTTGAGAAAAAGTCCTATTTTTCCAGCGTAACTTGAGAAAAGCGGTGCCGTCAGTCACCCGACAGCACCGCTGCACTGATCCGCATCAGAACGGAATCTCATCCTCACTGTGACCGTTGTCGCCGTTCTCGGCGCGATCCAGCAGGACGAGGCGGTTGGCATCGATGTCGAGGCTCGGCTGCGGCGTACCGCCCTGATCCGTCCATGCGCTCAGACGCAGCCACTCGGCAGTCGCTTGGATCAGCGAACCTTTGTGGACGTACTTGACCGCGATGTCCGCCAATTTATTCCAGCATGACACCCGCACCCAAACGGTCTGTTTTTCGCCCGCGCGGTTCTTGCGGCTGACCGCCACCGAGAACGACGCGACCGTCTGCTCACCCACCTGCCGCACCTGCGGATCACTGCCGACGTACCCGGTCACCTGCATATTCAACGAGCTGCCCATTGTGAACTCCTCGCGCTAGTGCGCTTTCGCTGTTCATCGACCCTGTGTCGATTTCTGACCGGACACGAGCAGGCGATCACGCCAACCATCACCCAACGGGCGCTACCCGATTGCGATGAAGGCGCAGCGAAGCTGCGGCTGGCACAAGCCCGGAGCAATCGGGTTAAGCGAAGTCCGCAGGACTTTGATGGAGGGCGCGCCTGCTAGGATGGTCAGCGACAAATCGACACGTTTTCAGGTCGGATGGACGAAGCGCCACGCCGAAGGAGAGCGTTGGGCACGACGGGCGAATGGGTGACCGCACTATGGCAGAACCGTGTGCCAGTGATGAGCAATCGCGGCTCTTGGCAGATCAACGCGATGCGGGGCGAAATGAAGGATGGGTTGCGGCGCTGGAACAGCGGAGATAGCGGTATGTCCACATAAGCTGGAGCAGGCGGCGGTTTGCGTCTCTACGGACGGAGCTGCACGCCCGTCGAGCTGGATCGATGCAACCCGGACTGCACGTGCCAGAGAACGGCTTGGTCAGCGAGAGGAACGATCCGGCGGATGAGACTCAGCGGTCGCGCTCGTGGGGGAAGTAGGTCGATTTGAAATTGTAGAGGCTAGGCTGATCGCTGTGGCGGATACCCTCGTACAGTGCGCCGGTGATGCGATTCAAGCCTTTGTGCAGCTTCTCGCGAGCATAGCTTTCGTCTCCATGCGCGAGCATCTGGATCGCTGTCTGAGTCAGGTAATCGATGGCGGCGAGGAGTTCATATGCCATCCTTCCCTGCCACGAATGCACGCCGTTGGCATGGGCCGTCGCCGTCTTGAGATCGTCCAGTCCGCTGTAGGCGCGCAGCATCCCTTTGGCGGTCGCCTCAAAGTCGTCGATGCGTACATCGTCCGGGGCGAAGCGGCGGAGAAAATCGCGCATCGCATCGACGGTGTGGAACGAGAGGAAGTTCTGTCCGCACTGCACCGCCAGCGAATGCCATGCCATGGCGAAATCGGGATGGTCGCAGAGACCGAACGCCGTGTTTTGCAAGGCGACAAGGATGTCCACAACGCGCGAGTCATCGCGATCGGCGTTCAGGTTGGAGGCGAGAAACTCGCCAATGGCGTTGTACTGCGCCGCGTCGAAACGGTCATGATACCGCTGCATGGCGGTAGCTTTCGGATCGTGAGTCATGAGCTTGTCCTTGTTTAGAGAGATTCAGTGAGACGAATGAGGGTGGTGATGGTATTCGGATCAGTCGGGCGTTGCTCGATCTGATTGAAGAGACGAGCGAGAACTGCACTTGCGGTGCTGTAGACCGTGTAGAGGCTGTCCTTGTAGGGCAGCACCCATGTCCCTGCCGGAACACGTTTTGCACCGTCGCCCTGCAAAAGGAATGGCAGCATCGGCATGGATGTGAATGTCCACCCGGTGGCAAAGACTAGCGGCTCCGCACGCTCAGCGGCATCGAGTGTCCAATCCGCGTAGAGCAAGCGTCCCCCATCATGCGCGAGATAGGCGCATTTCAGGGAGAGTCCGCCGAGATCGCTGAATGGCAGACGAACGACTTTGAGCAGGATGACGGGCTGCCAGTTGAGGTGGGTGAGCGTGGTCATAGCTGCTCCTCGAACCAGATGCCGCTGAACCGCGCAATCTCGCTGTTGTCGAGGAAACGGACCCAAACCGTGTGAATACCGATGCTGTAGCGGTAATCGGCGCTGTCGCAAAGTGGGTAATGACTCACGATGCACTTGCGGCGCGGGTTGACCGTACTTAGCCCGACGATGTGACCGACTGCGCCGGGCGGCGGCAGTTTGGAGCGATGATAATTCTGTCGTTTGCAATGCAGCATCAGGTTCGCTCCGGTAAGTATGCCAGTAGCTCGTCCCTACAAACGATGAGGCTCCGACTGCTGATTCCATCAAGACTGACAAATGTGACGAAGGTGCGGATAGGCTGCCGATGGAGGAGTTTGTAAACATAAGTGCCGATCACCGTCGCAATCCAGTCGTTGATCAGCAGGTGCTGGTAGCCCGCATCCACCAGATCGGCACACGATGCGCCCGGCACAGGGAGCGGACTTTCCTGAACAGGTTCCGGTTCGAGCAACGCCGGAAACAACAATCCCTCTTTCGGTAGATACGGATACTTGCCGTCGCGCCCATCGATGAAGCGCCGCATCAGGTCTGCATCATCTACATTTCCAATGCAGACCTGCCCGGAATCCGCATGGTTACCCCCACTTATCTGCACTCCCTTCATTCGGTGGACAGCACGGCGTGCTTCGTGATTATCCACGCACGAAATCACCAGCGTGGAGCCGAAACGATCGGCATGACGCTCCGGATCGAGTGGTTCCGCAATCCAGCCGATGTTCAGTCCAAGCGCAGCATTCAAGCGGCGGGCAACGCATTCAGCTTTGAACTGCCCGATGTCCGCCGGGGCAAACAACGCTTGCCGCCCGATGTTCTTTTCCTCCACGCGATCCGGGTCGATCAGCACCAGCGACGGTGCGTGCTGCCGCGCGCGCTGCATGTCGTAGAGGATGCGCGCGACGATCCGGGCAGTGGATGCACCCGTGCCGCCCACGCCCACCAGTGTGATCGTCTTGATGTAGGTATTGGGGTCGAAAATGCCGTTCATGTCGCTTCTCCCAGCAGTTGTGCCAGCGTTTTCTTGACAGGGATCAAATCGGATACGGGATACCGTTTCGCCTTTTGTGCTTCCAGCGCGACCAGCTTAGCGCGAATATCCTGCGGATGGCTGCGGGATTTGCCTGAGCATGCGTGATTGCCAAACGGAGAACCGAGCAGCATTGCCCAATCGTCCGCCAGCGATGCACCGAGCAAGGCATCATCCGTCACCCGCTGCACCGTTCCCCAGCAGATCGCCCCTGAACCAAACACATTCGGGATCGGTGCCTGAAACAGGGGGATATCGAGACTCTCCGGGCGGCGTTTCACAGCGAACACGCCGTACTGGGGTGTTTTCTCGCTGGCGGTCACGCGGATCATGACCAGACCGGGGAGCGGCACGCGCAGCGCCGTCTCTGCATCGTCAAGAAAGATGCCGGTCTTCTGTGGTGGACGGTATTCGACGATGGTTTTCTTCACGCCATCTTGCCGGACGAGCAGCGTGTTTCCGCTGAGCAGCCCGGTATCAAATGTGACCTTTGCCGCCAGCGCCAGCGCAATCTGCGCCGGATCAACTGGGTATTCTTGAATAAGTTCGCCTTCCTGCTTACGCAGCATCACGCCGAACGAGTAGAAGCTGAGGATCAGCGACGGCTGTTCCGTCAGCGCCGTCGTCAGGGCGCGTCCATTCCAATCGGATTGTCCGTTCATCGAGTTTGCCTTTTCGCTTGAATTCACGATACAGATGCGCGACATTGCGCTCCAATTCGGCTTGGAGCCACGGGGTGGACTTGAGGATTTCGACACCTGCCTGCACGTCGCGCAGAATGCCCTCCGCCTCGTCGATGAGTTCGATGGCGAAGGCGATGTCATCCGGCGACCATGAGAGCGGCGGGATTTCGGCAAGCGATTCGTCGGTCTGGTCTACAAGACTGTCCCCGGAACAGCTAAATAACCAACTGAACAGCCACCCGACCCGCCGCAGCGCTGGATCGTGCTGCTCGTGCAAACTGGCGGCTATTGCGTGCCCGGCAGGATATACACAGTCGGGAATATCGATGCTGTACGTCTCGCCTTCGGGGATGTCGATGCCGAACGGCGCAAGGATCGGCAGCAAATCGGCGTGAACGGCATAGAAGTCCGGGTCTTCCAGATCGACGCCGACCGCGTTCAGGGGGATGCCCCACCCGATGGTTTCCAAGTCGTCGAGGGGGATGCCTTTGGCGGAGATCGCTTTGCACAGCAGGCGTTCCATCTCTTGATGCGATGCGCCCGCCCGCAGCCGCTCAACGGCTTGGGCATAGATGTCGGGGAACGCGCCGCGTGTCACTTGCAGTGCAATCGTGAGCGGATCGGTTTCGTAGTCGATGTCCGGCTCATCAAATGCTGCCCAGAACGGATCGAACGTGGCGACGGCGGATGCCAGCAGCAGGAGCGAATCGGCGGTGAGCGCGACCGCGAGTTGTTGGTAGGTGGCGCTGATAGCGTTCACAGGACGTACTCCACGATGCCGACGGCGCGAATGGGGATCGGGGTGATCTGTGCCAACTGCCGCGCCGCCGCTGCGCAGCGTCCGGTGTAGGCGACGATCTCCGTCACCGCTTCGACCAACTGCGAACGGGGGATTGGTGCGGTTCCGGCGAGCAGGTGGGGCTGTGCACGCAGCAGCCCCATGCCCTTGAGTTCGACCGGCGCGATCCCCGCCAGACATGCACGCAATTCCTCCAGTCCAAACGGAGAGCCGAGCATGATCACCCTTTCCTCCCGGGGACCGCCGACCACTCTAGCACCTGTGTGCCGTCTTCCAGCGTGGTCTCACGCAGGGTCGCGTGTGCGATCTCCGGGTAAGTGATTTTAAGCAGTGTGCGAAGCTGCTCCGGGTCAAGTGCCGACATCGATGCATCGGCAATGATCCGGGTCGCACCGATCTTGAGAATACGAGCCGGTTGAGTCGGGTTCTGGTCAGTCATGGTGAGTCGTTCCTTTCAGGATAAATGAGTTACAGAAGTGCGGATTGTTCGGCGGCACCGTTCGTGCCGTGATGTCTATTGCTGGAAATAACCGGATGCTGCGGTGCTTCGAGGGTGAGCGCATCTTCGTCGTCCGCCTCATCGATCAGCGGCGTGTCGTCTGCCTCTATTGTTTCGCCCGTCTGCACGAAGTCGGTGAGCGCGAACAGCGACAGGTCGCGCTCGGTCAGGTGCTTCATCTTCTTCGCCAGCGCGTACACATCGTCGATGCGGATCGGGCTGTCGCCGTCCCACAGTTTGCCGTCAATCAGCTTCCCCGCGATCAGCACCGCTTGACGATAGGCTGCGGCGTCGGTCTCGCCGCCCGTGATCTTGAGGTGGCTGATCTTGACCGCTTTCTTGCCCTTCTTGAGCGGAATATCGACGGTCGGTTCGCTCGGCGGCGCGGACTGCTCAGCCTGCTTGCGTGACTGAGATTTGGGCGGCGGTTGAGTCTCCGGGATGATGGGTGGATCGGCTTCAACGGCGGCGAAGGCGATGAGCGCGTCGGCGATGACTTCGGTTAGGTCAGCGACGCGCTCGTAGGTGAACTGATGCACGCGGGCGAGATCGCCGCGCTGCACCAACAGTGTGCCGGTCTTGCTCTCGCTGTCTGCGTCGGGCAGGGTCAGCGTGAGCACGGTCGGCTTGGGGGTGGACGGTTGTGAACTCATGGAAATTCCTTTCTCATGTAACGGATGAAATACCGAGTGCCGGGTACAGATCCTTGAGCAGCAGCGTGCCGCAGACATGGCAAAAGCCATATCCGGTTTTTCTGTTGAATCCGAAGGAAGGGTGTCGATCTGCGTGCTTGTGGCGCTCCGGGAACGGACACACGCCGTTTAGCCAGTCGCCGCGTGGTTTGCACCCGGACGCAAACAGTGCCTCGGCGACACGGTAGATGTTGTCAGCATTGAGCGGGATCAGTGAACGAGTAGCAGGTGTGCTTGCTGATGATCGGCGGGGCGGTTTATCGGACGGCAGATAGGCTTCGAACGCATCGATCGGATACCAATGCTCATGGAGTTCCAGCACCCGACAGAGAACATTGTCACGCGACGGCTTAGTGTTTCGGCTCAGTGGGATGCGAAGCGACTGCGCAATGCTGAGATTATCACCGTGCAATGCAGTCGCCAAGCCGCGCAGCAGATGACGCGCTGCGGGTAGATCGGCAGTTGGTTCATCGAGCCACCAGTACGCATGGTATCCGCCGCCGCTGGCGACGATGCACGATGGCGTTGGATGGGCGCATTGCAGCCGCTTTAGGGCTTCGGGAGACGGATCATCGACATCGATGAACAACGCCGGGAGCGCGACGACATCCGCTGCACCGCCACGCTCCCAGCGCGTCAGTCCCGGATGACGCAATCCAACCGCGAAGTACGCGCCCCAACCGAGCACGTTCGCCTGGTCAAGGTCTGTCAGTGCGTTGTGCAGTGCAGCCTTGTCATGCAGCGGAATGTGACGAGAAGGCGTGGAGTGTTTGCCGTCGGGATGGATGGCGGTGAGCGTGAGACAGGCATCGGTGTCCTCTGTGCAGCGGGCGAACAGCGCGTCGAAGAAGGCTTGAAGCTGCTCCATGTCGCGCATGACATCAGAACAGCGCCAACTGCTGCGTGAAGGCTGGTTCGGGGACGGCTTCGCGTCGGGGAAACACCAGCGGTTCACGCGATGGTTTGCGCTCCCGTCTCGGCACTGTCGGCGCACGAGACGGTGTGACAAGGTGCAGTGCAGGCGAGGGTTCGGTCTGATCGCTCGCCAAGGCGACGAGTTTCCCCGCGACTTCCCGCTCAAAGCCGGGAAAGACGATGCGCTGTTCGGTCAGCCATGCCGCAATCACATCCGCTGTCCCGCCATCCAACAGCGTCAGCAGTTCGCCGCGTCTCTGCGCCCACAGCGTTTCGTCAGTGACGATATGCACGGTTTCCAGATATGCTGTGATCGCTTCGACTGGACGTAATGTTTTGTCAGGCGTCCGCTGTTCGACCGGCTCAATCGATGTGATCCTCGCGCCCATCTCCAGCGCGGCAGCGATAAGCGCATCGGGTTCATCAGCCGACACATCTTCGGCGGCGAGCGTCATGCCCTCGACATTCCAGTAGGCGGCGTCTTCCTGATCGATTTCTCCGACCTTCGCTTCTGCCTTGAACAACTCGGTTGGGTCGAGCAGTGTTTCGTCACGTCCGATGGCTTCAAGCAAAGCTTCCTCGAAACCCGATTCCCCTTCGGTGAGCGCATCCAGCCCGGTTAGACCGATGTCGCCGGTCAAAAGTTTCGCGGCACGCTGCTTGCGACTCATGAGTTGGACGGCGGTCTGCTCCATTGTGCCTTCAGCGAACAGGTAGTACACCTTACAGTGCGCGTGCGTCTGGTTGAGGCGGTACGAGCGGGCGGCTGCCTGCATCATCGTCGAGAGATTGAACACGATCTCGAAGAAGATCAGCGTCGGAAAGTGGATGAGGTCGAGACCCGTTTTGACCAACTCAGGGTTGCACAGCACCACATTCGTCCCTTTGGCGATCTCGCGCTCGATGACCGCTTCGCGCCGCTCGGCATCGACGGTATTGGCGAGGATGAAGGTGCGAGCCTGCGGGATATGCTCGCGGATAAGCTTCTCCAGACGGGGCTGGATGTCGCGGGTGGCGGTCTGGCGGAAGTAAATCACACAAGGGCGATCCGCCGCCAGTTCATCACGCACGAGGTCGATAAGCGCTTGTTCTTTGGCGAAAATGCGATCTTCGCCGTAGCTGGGGATGCTGGCGACGGTGTACGGCTCTTTTGCCCCGGTGATCGGATGCTTGAGGTTGTGAATCACCTCATACGGACGGAATGGGGCGTTCACCCAACCCATTGACCATTGCAGGTACGCGCCCCTAAAAGTTGTATCGCCTTCCCAGCGGCGCTGGATCAGGTAGTCTTTGAGGCGCTGGCGGGTGCGGTCGTATTCGGAATACACGTCGGCATCGAGTTCGACCGGGAGCGCGATTTCCTCGTACTGGGGGAGCGCCTTACCGAGATCACCGAGCGAGAAGAAAATCGCATGATCGAGCACTTCCGCGACCAGCAGCGGCGAAATTCCGGGTGCCTCCTCGTAGGGACGTTCATACGTCGATGTTCCGGTGTATGCGCCGGTGTCGCGGTCATACGAGGGACGTTCTTCAACCACCTGTTCGCGCACCCCCATCTCACTAACCCACCGTGACTCGGCGCGCCCACGCTGATTGGCGCTCTCGCTGACGACTTCCTGAAACGTACGTGTGCCGCGCTGCTTGCGTGCAAATCGCTTGCCACCGCCCCAGTTGTAGCGTTCGCGCACACGCGGATTGAGCGCATACTCAAGGTTGAAAATCGACGAGGCGCGCCCGTTGAAGGGTGTTCCGGTCATTGCTAGCACCTTCTTCGCCATGCCTGCCATGCGGGCGAAGGATTCGCCGTTCCCCGTGTCCGAATGTTGCGCCTCGTGCACCTCGTCCCAGATGAGCAGATACACGCGATCCGGGAACATGCGCTTGAGGTATTCATCGAGACGGTAGCGCGGGTTCTTGGTCGCATACTTCTCACCGGGTTTCTGCTGTGAACCCCGATCCCGACTTTCGCGCCAGAGCGGTGCATTGCAGACTGCACATGACCGCTTGCCGCCTTCCAGCCACGACAGCGACGCGGGCGCGCTCACACCTTTCTTCTCCTGCATGACGGTATTTCCGCAGTGCGGGCATTTCGGCACCCGTTCCTGCCGGACGCGTTGAGTCGGCAAATACCCATCCGGGACGGGCGCGCCGTACCGCCAGAGCGCAGTGGCTTCGATGCGCCAGACGACCGATGGCTCCCATGCGCAGCCGAGCTTGGTCAGGTCGCGTTTGATCAGCCCGATCTTCGGCACATGCGCGGGTAGCGTTTCGGCACGCAGCATAAATTCTTTAACCGATTCGTGGCGATCCAATCGTTCAATGACTGCTTTCGGGGCGATGCTGGCGAGTTCCCGTTTCCACTTCTCAATCAGGTGCGGCGGCGCGACGATCAGCACCACCTGATCCGGGCGCATGTCGTTCGCCATTGCCTTCACAATGCCAGACGCGATGCTAACGGCGGCTGACCCGCCCATCAACGTTTTCCCCGTGCCCATGGAGCCAATGAGCAGAATGCTGTTACGCAATTGGAAACCGCGTGCAATTGCGCCGACGACATGCTTTTGCGCGGTGTACATCGGGTACTTGCCCTTGAGCCGGATGCGATCCAGCCAGTGCCCAATCCCCGCGAAGTCGAAGCGGTACATCGGCTTGAACTTCGCATTCAGATACCCGGCTAACGCCCGCTTGTTGGCGGTGATGAAACCAAGCAGCGCCTCATCGCCTTCCATCTCGACCGTCGTGCCATCTCCGCTCAGGAGCGAGAGCGTGGTCGAGGGCTTCAGGCGGATGGTGGTCTTCTTGACCTGCCGTTCCGGGTCGTTGGGATCGGCTTCGACCTCTACGCGCGCGATCTGCTCGACATGGCGCGTCTTGCCGCGCAACGCCACCCGCCCATACTCAGTTGTCTCGATCACCGCGCCATCCGCCACACCTGCGGCAAGCACGAGCGCGAGGTGTCCCGGACGCGGCGCGACGACGGGTTCGATTTCGGTGGGTGGCGGCGGGGTCTGGAGCAGTGCCTGAAATGCGTTGGAACGCCACGCGCCTCCATCCGTGATCAGCCGCAAACCCTGCGCTTCGTCGATCACATCGGGCGCGAACACAAACTTGCGGTTCGGATCACGAGGTGGAGGGACGCGATAGATCGGCTGTGTCTGTACCACGAGCGGACGCGGCTCTGCCTTCTCCCGCAGGATCGCATTGTAGAGCGCGCCGGGTTCGGGCTGTGTGCCCTTGATGGCAGCGACGATGATCTGGTCATACTCGCCCAGATGCTTTCCCGGCAGCGCCCAGACATCGACACTGCGGCTGTTTTTGGCGAAGAACGCCGCTGCTTCTTCGGTCAGGTGATGGTTGTAGACCACCCACAGGATGATCGCACCGTCCGCCGCCCACTTCCACGCGTGACGGAGATAGGCGAACTCGACGCGCTTGGATGCTTTCGCCAGCTTATCATGGTCATACGGGGGATTCGCCCACAGGATGCCGAATGCTTCGTTTGAGGCGACCAACCGCTCTACATCGCAGCGCACTGCCTGGGTCGGACCAAACCGCTCCACGCACTTTTGCGCCCGTTCGCCATCGAGTTCATTCGCGTAGGGGGTAACATTCCATGCTTTCGCCGCCGCTTCGAGAAACTCCCCTTCTCCAGCATACGGATCAAGCATCCGGGTCACGGGCGTGGCTGGCGCGACCAGGGACAGGATCGCCGCGTAGTGGCGCGGCAAAATGGGGAGGTATCCGAGAATTTCCTTGCTTTGTGCGCGCCATTTGAAAACCTACCTTCGGAAATACAAACTGCCCGATCCCGCGTTGGGTCAGGCGTTGACGAACGGAATGAGGCTGTTTCAGGGAAGCGTGATAATGCTTTGTTCAATCCCACCCGTGATGAGGCGGGTCCATGAGTCGATATCGAGGTCAATGCCGTAGACGGTCAGCCCACCTGCGCCGCGCGTTTTTCGCACTAGCATCGCTGCTTGCCCCGCTGACCATAGGTAGGAAGCCCATACCTCGAACACGGGGATTTTGACGAGTTGCGCGACATGGCGGTGAAGCTGTCCAACCGCCTGTGCTTCGCTGACATACAGGAGAAAGGTGGTCGATTTCCCGCCATAGTTCGGATGGATTACCATCTCGTGCAAGAGGATCAGGGATGTGAACCGGGCTTCGGGGATATTGGCGAAGAAATCCTGATACATGCCCGAATTCCCTTCACCGGCTGTCAGTTCGACCGAAGGCGCATCCCATGGAACAACCGTCACTTGATCGCCCTTCGACAGCTTGGCGCGGATCGCTTCAACAGCCATGCGCGGCCCACCCATATTCAGGTAGACGCAAACACCCTCATGCACCGCGTACCCGTAGCACCACACGTTGCCGGTGATGCTGCCCGTCAACTCCCCGACATACGCCTGCTCGATGCGGACAGCACGCCCATTGGGAGAGGCTTCCCGTTGAACAGACGCGAAGGGTTGCGTCTTGATGGCGCGAATCGCTGTTTGCACAGTATCCAGCGGCTCGCCTTCGGCAGGCATGGGAACCGGTTTGAGGATGCGAATCGCGGGCGGCTGCACTTCCTCAGGCGTGGAAATGGGATCAATCGCTGGTTCAACATCGGTGCCGATTTCCTCAGCGGGTGGCTGCTGACCATATTCGAGCATTGTCCGTTTGATCTCCGAATCGGTGGGCGGCAGCACTGCGCCGGGTGGAACGACTGCGCCACGCACAATCTTGATGCCGGGGATCGGCTCATGCGGAGTGAGTTCGCGCTCGAATGACCAGCAGATGCCGATTTGCTCGAAATCCACATCGTAGCTCCAGCCGTGCTTGGCGTTGTGGTGGTAGAGCTTTACGACTTTTCCGCGTGTCCCCGTCGGGATCGGTTTGCCGTCCGCCGTTTCGAGTTCGTGACGTGCGTAAGCGATATCGTGCGATGCAAACAGGCGCGGAGGCGGTTCAACGATAGGAGCAGACTTGATCTGCATCCCCAGATGGGCAGCCGCTTCATCGACCGTGCAAGGTTCGTTGTCGGTGAACGGGATATTTTCGACGATCACGTCCATTACGGCGACCCGCTCTGCTTCTTCAAATCGCCACTGCTGGTTGTAAATCGCGTAGACGGCTCCGTTATGCTGCAATGCAGTGAGGATTGTGGGCAGTGGATTACCGACACGCGACTGCGGTGGGAGGTCGAACACCCAGAGAGCTTTCGTCTCTCCGAAGCGATTGTCCATCGTCGTGCGCGTGGCAAACACGCCATTCTCACCTTTTACGATCACGTCGCCGTTCGCGGCTCGCTCTTTGCCGATGATCCGCCCGCCGAAAATCGAAAGAAGCGGCGACTCCGGTTCTTCTTCAGATGCTTCCATTTCGGACTGCGTTTCACTCGTCACCAGCCCCCGGATCGCGGCGGGCAGTTCCGCCCCGATGAAGTACCATTGTTTGCGGCGTGAGCTGAAGCGTGCGCCATGCCACTTGAGCAGTTCCCGATGGGGATAGGTGTCGCCGCTGAGCCACCACCACGGCTTCTCGGCTGCACTGCGCTGGCTCTTCTCCGCGAGAATGCCGCTGATGGCTGTCTCCGGCTCGCCCGTTGATGGCGATGGCGGACGAAAGCCTGTCGGATCGAAGGTCGGACCAACACGGTAGCCCGGTTCGCTGTAATCGGGATGGCTGCTGTCGGGGAATGCCCACCACTTTTTGTCACGCCACAGGAACACACCAGCACGGTGGCTCTGGCACGTGATCTGTTCTGCTTTTGCCAATTCAGCGTCTGTGAGTGTGAGCAGGATGTGTCCATGTCGCACAACAACATCGCCGTCGATCTGGATGTAGCGATAGGATGCCTGTTTGGGCGATACATCGCGCGCGTTCTCGCCGTAGAGCGCCAGCAGCACCGCTGTAACCGCCGTCGTGTAGCCCATTTTATAAGCGCTGACCAGTTTTCCCGTCTGCGGCGCGGTGACACGCTGCGCTCCATACGTGTCCACTGCGATAATATGAGCGTTCATGGCTGTGGACTCCGGTCAAAGTTGATCAAGTGTGCTTCTCTGCCGCGCTGCATGGCGTACTCGTAACCAGCTTTCGTGCCGGGGCTGGTGCCGTTCCACACGAATAAGCACCGCTGCGCGTTGTCCACCATCCAGCGATCACGTGCCGTGTAGCCGCCGACCAGATTGCCGCCTGCACTGCGGTACAGGTCGCGCGTGACCTTGATGTACGATCCATGTTTGCAACCGTAGTTGCGCGGGAAGTTGGCGATCCCCGCAACGATTACTTTCGCCTTGAGGCAGCGGCACTCCTGCACGACTGCCATATCCACACCTTTTGGGTTGTCGCCCACGAGGATCGCCCAACCGAGCTGGTGGGCGCGCTGGACGGCGCGGCGGGCGTAATCGAGCATCTCACGAGTCGCATAGCGGCTGCCTGCGATCATCAAGTGCGTGGTCGTTTGAATATGCATAAGCACCTCCCAGAGAAGTGCATCAGGTCGGGAAATGAAAAACGCGCCGCCTCTCAGCCTTGTAAGCTGAGAAGCAGTGCGAAGCATGTTCCGTTGAAAAACTCCTCTATGATGCCCGGTTGCGGCCCGAACGTGACCCACTGACAGCGCCTCTTGTGGCGCGCCAGCAAGTGTTCAGAGGTCTTTCCGACGCGGTTTCTTTTTCTTCACCGCAGTTCGCGACCATCGGTCATACCCCGCCGGAGTGCGGGGAGGAGGATGCATCTTGGAACCTGCTGCTGCTCGATAGGGATTCTGCTGCGGATAGTCCGCAGCGCCATGGTGAGCTTTGCAATCCACCCGTAGCGGCAGTCGGTTCGGTCGATGGAATTGTAAAGGTGCGTTCTGTCGCCGCAAAAGCAGGGCGCACTGAGGCGGCTGTCGGCTTGGCCCTGCCGGCGTTCGCGCATGAGCGCAGCGGCACCAGCCAGACGCGCGAACGCCGAGCAGCAGCCGCGTGCGGCTGGACAGCTGCCCGCGCCCTGCTAAGGTGACATATTGAACGCACCGAACACCATCGACGAGACGTTGGCGAACGGGTGGTACGAGCGCCCCGCAGGGCGGCAGCTACGCTGCTGGATACCCGGCGAGTTTTAGCGGATAGTAAGGCTTGTTGTCCCTCATCACCGCATAAATGACATGCATCAATTTGTTGGCTACCGCCCCCATTGCCAGATGATAATGCTTGCCTTCTGCCATTTTCTTTTGCAGTAATGCCTGGAACGCTGGATCATTTCGAGTGGCGGCGCAAGCGGCTAACCACACTGCGCGCCGCAGGTGTCTAGTGCCTCGTTTGGACAGGTATGTTTTCTTGGCAGTAAATTCGCCACTTTGACTTACATTGGGGTCAATGCCCGCATAGGCAACCAGTGCCTTGGCATTTCTGAAGCGCCGTATGTCGCCAATCTCGCCCAACAGAACCGCAGCAATGATGGGTCTAATCCCGCTGATGGTGGTCAGACAATTCGGGATGGCAGCGACATAGGTCGCAATTTCCCGGTTGAGTTCTTTCTGTTGTCCTTCCAAGTGGACAATTTGTGCGGCGAGTAAACGAATCTGGATACGAGCGGCTTTGTGCCCATAGGGAACGCCGAACGACGTTTGAGCTGCCTTCAAGATGAACTCCGCTTTGGCTCGTCCAATTTTGTAATGGCTGTGTGTCTCGAGCAATTTTGTTAAGGTGTCAACGTCAACGGTTGCTAGATCGCTGGGTGTTGGATAAGTCTGCAGCAGGGCGAGCTCGGTTTTGCAGTACTTCTCGCGAAGGAACGTCTCGAATTCGGGAAAGGTTTGGTCGAGCAGCGTGAGTAACCGGCGTTTGAGATCTGAAACCAGTTCCACCAGTTCAGCCCGTAAGCGCGTTAGCTGGCGCAGCCCCAGCATCTCCTCATCCGTCACAAAATAATCACTGGTCGCATGGGTACTAAGAGTCCTTGAAGATGTGATTTTCGAGATGTATCGAACGATGTATGGAACTTTAGGTGTTGGTTTGGCTGCGCCTCAGGTAGGTATTCCTTGGAGACTAAGTGTAATTGATATGCAGGATGGCAAGCTAGTGAATGATGGCAAACTCATCCTGATTAATCCCGAAATTGTGGAAACTTATGCTGGGGAAACTAAGCCTGGAACCGAGTCATGTTTGAGCATTCCATTTTATACGGCGAAGGTTCCCCGATTCCAGAAAATAAAGGTTAAGAATCACAGACTAGATAACACAGAAGAGTACATCGAGGCGGAAGATTTCTTCGCTCGTGTCATCCAACATGAAATGGATCACCTCAATGGACAAGTCTATCTAGACCGGATCACTAACACGGATATTCAGCCAGAACCGGGTGCACATATTACATCATATGCGAGGCGCGCTGTGAGTAAATTGATGGTGCATAATACAATAAAGGAAGTTCTAGAGGGAATGGCGTAGGCTCGTTTTCCTCTGGGTATTTTTCTGAACCATAATTCGTCGGCAAAACAATAAGGCTGTTCCTGCAGATTTATATTCAGATGTTGAATTAGGAATCTGGGGGAACAACTGGATTAGACATTAACCGATTGTTTGTTCTGCAAAGGATTCTGATTGATCTAACCCCCAAAGAACTAATCCGAACTTCCTCGACCCTAAACCGTGATCGCCAGCGCTTCGGCGGGCAGCGTGCGGCAGATCTCGTGCGGCGCGCCCTCGCCATGGTAGACCAGCAGGCGGCGCGGGAACACGAACAGCGTATCGCCTTCGGCGGGCGCGAACGACTTGGGCAGGTAGACCTTGAGCGTGGGTAGCCCCTCGACCTCCAGCAGCGCGCGGCGGTAGTGGCCTAGGTCCATTACCTGCTCGACCGTCGCATGCCAGGCATCGGGGTGGGCAGCGGGTAGAACGGCCAAATCCTCAGGGCGCACGGCAATCGTCGCTACACCATCGGGCGCTTCGACTGCATCCAAGGTCAGCCCGCCGACGCTCAACCGCTTGCCGCGCGACTCGCCTTCGAGTAGATTCATCGCGCCGATGAAATCCGCCACGAATAGCGTGCGCGGGCTTGCATAAATCTGCGCGGGCGAGTCCAACTGTTCGATACGGCCCGCGTTCATCACCGCGATGCGGTCGGCAAGCGTGAGCGCTTCTTCTTGGTCGTGCGTGACGAAGATCGCAGTGATGTTCAGTCGCCGCTGGATGCGCCGCAGTTCTTCGCGCAGGCGCACGCGCAAAATCGCGTCGAGGCTGCTGAACGGCTCGTCGAGCAGCAGGATTTTCGGTTCGAGCACCAGCGCCCGTGCCAGCGCGACTCGCTGCTGCTGCCCGCCCGAAAGCTGCGCCGGGTAGCGCGCCTCGTAGCCGGACAGGCTGACCATCGCCAGTGCTTCTTCCACCTTGCGCTGAATCTGCTGGCGCGGCAGCTTGCGAAGCTGCAACCCGAAGGCGATGTTGCTGAACACGGTCATGTGCGGCCACAGCGTATATTTCTGGAACACCATCGCGGTGGGGCGGCGGTTGGCGGGCAGCGGCGTGACCGAATCGGCGTCGATGCGGATGTCGCCGTCGGTCGGCGTCTCGAAGCCCGCGATCACACGCAGCAGTGTGCTCTTACCGCACCCGGACGGACCGAGGATGCACATGAACTCACCGTCACGCACCTGCAAATCGAGCGTATCGACGGCGGTTACGCTGCCAAAGCGTTTCGAGAGTTTGACGAGATCGAGCGTTGCCATAAGCAAGTCCTCAACGTTATAAGCCGAACCCGGCAGTCAGATAGCCGCCGCGTAGCAGGCGCTGGGCGAAAACGAGCATCAGCACAGACGGAACCCATAGCACTAGCGACACGATCGCGCCGAACTGCACCACTAGGTTGCTGTTGATTAGCGGGTACATCAGCACGGGCATCGTCACCACGCGCGGCAGCCCGACGATCAGCGCGCCCTGCGACTCGTAGAAGGTGTTGACAAACGTCAGCAGCAGCGCGGCGCTCAGCGCAGGCAGCACCATCGGCAGCGTGACGCGGATGAACACCGTCAGCTGCGACGCGCCCACATCGAGCGCGGCTTCTTCCAGCGATTTATCCACGCCCTGAAACGCCGCCGTCGGTATCCATATCAGCAGCAGCAGTGTGTTGACCAACTGGATCAGGATCACGCCCGGGATCGTGCCGATCAGGTTGAGGCGGAAGAAGATCACGGCGATGCTCACGTACAGCCCGAAGCGCGGAAAGGCATTCGTCGCTAGAAAGGAGAGCAGCAGCGCCTGCCGCCCCGGAAATCTGATGCGTGCGAAGGCGTAGGCGGCGGGCAGACAGATCGCCGCCGAGATCAGCGTCACGACCAGCGCCAGCACGATGCTGAACGGCAGCGCCCTAGCGATGTCCGCACGTGAGAACGTGCGCTCCCAGAAGCTGAGTCCGAACTGCTGCGGGATGAGCGAGGGATACGTCCAGCGCTCAGCAAATGCCCACAGCACCACCGAATAGATCGGGCCGAGGATGAACAGGATCATGATGAACAGCATGATCAGCCCGAAGCCATCGCGCCGCAGCATGGCGCGGAAGCTGAGCAGCGTGCTCTTCCAGAAGCTGTTCTCCAGCGGCGACGGGGCAGGCTGCGTGATCGTAGTCATGAGTCGTTTCCCTGCTGCGTGCGCTGGTGCGCCACCGTGTGGACGTACAAAAAGCCGACGAACGCGCTGATGATGAACGTGATCACGGCCTGCGTCTCGGCATCGTCGGGGCGGCGATACGAGCTGAACGTCTGCTGCATGTACACGCCCATCATCTGCGGGGCTGCCGGGCCGAGCAGGTACGGCAGCGTGAAGCTCCCGAAGATGCCTAGGAAGTTAAGCGAGAACGCGATCATGAGTGGGCGCGTGATCTGCGGCAGGATGATTCGCCAGAAAATCTGCCAGCTGCTCGCGCCTACATCGCGCGCGCTCTCAATCAGCGAGTCGCTCACCTGCCGCAGCCCGGCAGTGAGTACCAGCACGGTGAACGGGATCGACTCCCACACCATGCCAATGATAATCGCGGCGGGCTTCAGGTAGGGCGTGTGGTAGCCCATGAAGCCAAACGCGCTGATGATTGTCTCCAGCGTGCCGCGCGTACCCAGGAAACGGATCAGCGCGAAGCAGAGAATGATCCCCGGCACGAACAGCGGGAACAGCGCCAGCACCTGCACCGCCGACGCAATTCGCCCGTTCGAAAAGCGCAGGTAGAGTGCCAGCGGGAAGCAGAAGGCGAAGATCGCGACCATCGAGAGCAGCGTGATCTGAAAGGTGAAGATCAGGTTGCTGACGCTGATCGGGTCATGGAAGAAGTCCGCGTAGCGCGAGAGCGAGAAGCCTAGCTGTCCGTTCACATCGATCGTGACGGTGCGGACGATCGACTGGATCGCCGGGATGAAGATCAGCAGCACCATCAGCGCGAACGGCGGCGCGATCAGCAGGTATGCACCCAGGTTGCGCCGCCAGTTGGGGCGGGCGGCAGGGGGTGGGGCAGGTAGGGTACTGGTCATAGGTAATCAATCGAACCAGGCGAACGGGTCTTGTGATCGATGCAGGGGCACAGCCATCAGCGAAGCGGCGCGCCCCTACAAGAAAATCGATGCTGTTGCCGCGCTAATTACTCGCTGGCGAGGTCGATGTTGGTCGCCACGTTCTCGTACCAGCCTTCGACCAGCGCCGCGCTGTACGCGCCGTCCGGCCACGAGGGGATGTTATCGACGATCACGTTTGTGTATTCCTGCTGGAATTCCACCGCAAATTGATCCCAGCTCACTGCCGGGATGCCGCCGATTTCGCGCACGATCGTTTCCTAGATTTCCGGCGTCAGGAGAAAGTTGTACAGTTCGAGCGCACCTTCCAGGTTCGCCGCGTTTGCTGGAATCGCACCGCCTCCCGAGATACCGCCGCTGAACGGCAGGTCCTGCAACTGCGCCAGGCGGGTGCTCGGCGGCAGCACGCCTAGGTTGATGTTCTGGATCGCCTGATCCGACCATGCCGTAATCATGTCCACCGAACCATTCGCCAGAAGTTCGATCACGGGCAGGTTGCCGCCAGGGTACGCGCCGCCCTCATAAATCGAGTCGTGGATGCTGGCGAGCAGTTCCCACGCCGCCGGGTACTGGGCGATCAGCTCTGGGTCGGCTTCGCCGGGCTGGAACAGCGAGGGATCCTGCCCGGTTACTTCCCAGATCGCGCGTTGCACCATTGCAGCACCGCTGCCGCCGCGGTCGGGGCGGCAGTAGACGAAGCGGCCAGGGTTCGCCTGAATCCACTCGATCAGTTCGGCGTAGGTAGTGGGGACATCTTCTTCCGCCACTACGTCGCTGTTGTAGGCAAGCAGCACCTGCGCCCCGCGATACGGCGTTACCTGCGGCAGGCGCTCAGACGCGGCTTCGCTCAGGTTGGCGATATTCGGCACGTTTTCTTCCGTCAGCTCCACGAATAGGTCGTTTTCCAGCCACGCCGGGTTCGACTCCACGTCTATCGACTCTAAAAAGTCCGCCTGCGGGTCGTCGCCGGTCTCCAGCGCCGCCAAGGCGCGGTCGGCGATGTCGGCATTCCCGCCGCCCACGCCGCGCGTTACAACAACTTCGATGTCGTACTCCGGGAACGCTTCTTCAAACTGAGGGGCGATGATGTTGTTCCACAAATCCTGAATGTTAGTGTCACCATCGATGTAGACGTACAGCGGGGTCGCGTCTTGGGCGCGAACCGCAGCGGCGCTCAGCACGAACAGCGCAACTGCAACGACGAGCGAACGCAGTTTCATCAGCCTTTTCTCCTGTATCGTTAAGTCGACCGGGTAAAAGATATCGGCGCGAAAGATAATAATGTTAAGTCCTGTAGCGATTGTGACCTGCCACTATGTTATAGTAACATGAGCTGGTGAAAAGCGTGTGGTGTTGATCTATCCCCCAAAAAACTAGTCCAATTGACCATCACTATTGAAACCATAGGTTCACTATCGTTCATGTATTCTCCGAAAACACGATTATTTCTCATTATCTAGTCGATTATTAGCTATTCCTGTGTAACTGATGTGAAGAGCGCCAGTTGCTTGGTCTAGAGAAACATTGGCAGCTACTCCGTAAACGTTCTCAATATTCTTTGCAGTGAGTACATATTTGGGTGGTCCATGAGTGATGATATGCCCCTCTTTGAGTAGGTAAATTCTATTTGAATAGCGTGCAGCCAAATTCAGATCATGTAGTGCAGTAAGAACCGAAATACCTAATGAGCGCAATAACTCCAATATCTCCAGTTGATAGCGAATATCTAAGTGGTTTGTCGGCTCATCAAGAATAAGCAATTGAGGTTGTTGTGCTAATGCACGTGCAATCTGAACTCTTTGTTTTTCGCCGCCTGAAAGCGTACGATAGATGCGATTCTGGAATGCAGTCAATCCTACACGTGCTAATGCCTGTTCAGCGATGTTCTTGTCTTCTAAGCTATCGCGTTCGAAGTTGCCTTTGTGAGGCAATCGCCCCATCATTACCACTTCCACAACATTAAAATCAAAATCGCTCGACTGTTCTTGGGAAACAACGGCGGCATTTCGAGCATAGTATTTTGCATTCATGTCCCATATGTTACGTCCATTCAAAGAAACCACACCAGTTTCAGGGAGGAGCAATCGATAAATCAACCGTAAAAGGCTAGATTTACCTGAACCGTTGGGTCCAATCAACGCAACAAATTCTTTATGCTCGACACGAAGCTCAATTTCGTTTACGATCCTTACAGCACTACGATCGAGTTGTACTGACCAACTTAAATTCTCAACCTCAAGCATCAGTGAAGGTCCCTATAATCGGTTGTATGATTACGAAAAATGATCCAGAGAAAAAAGGGGCCTCCTACTATAGCAGTAACCACTCCAACCGGTAATTCTGAAGGTGCGAATACAATACGAGATAATATGTCTGTCCAAACAAGTAATATGCCTCCTAAAATCGCGCTAACCGGCAATATGCGTCGATGATCGGAACGCACAAAGATACGAACAATATGTGGAACCATCAATCCGATAAAGCCAATTGAACCACTCACTGCTACTGTGATGCCAATTAATAATGCGACCAAAATGAAGAGCTGTCTGCGCAATGCGGAAACGTTTAGCCCCAATGTTGCTGCAGTCTCATCTCCAAGAAGCAATGCGTTTAGCTTTCGCGCCTGAATGAGTAAAACAGCAGTAACAGTTGATAGTAGAAATGCAGGGAGCGTTAAGTCAAACCACGTCGCACGTGCCAAACTTCCCAACGTCCATGAGAGTATTTCTCCGGCAAGCAATCGGTTGCTCGACGTGAGTGTTATTAAGCCAGTAATACCGGATAAAAAATAGCCCATGCCTAACCCCGCCATCACGAGCCGCCCAGGTGCCACAGTTCCTCCAACGGATGAGAGGAAGAGTACAACAAGAAAAGTAACTGCTGCCCCTAAAAAGGCAGCCAAGGAAACAGCCAGAGTACCAAGAAAAGCGAACAACCCCAAGCCAATAGCTAGTACAGCCCCGACTGAAGCACCTGCTGAAATGCCAAGAATGTAAGGGTCAGCAAGTGGATTGCGTACCATTGTTTGTAAGGTTGCCCCTGTAACAGCCAAAACACCCCCCACCAATGCTGCGAGGAACACGCGCGGAAACCGAATTAGCCAGACTATATTTTCTGTGGCCGATGACCAAGTGCCTTGTTGTAACAACCCAATTTTATAACCAGCTATTTGCCAAACATCGCTAATTGCAATAGACACTGCTCCAATTGAAACTCCAACAGTAATTGAAAGTACGAGTAATACTATTAAGATAAAAACTACAGTTCGAAGAGTCATTGGCTAGGTGTCCAACAATCAGAGATAGATTCCGTAACTACCACTCAAGATAAACAAAATGTGGCACCAGACTTAAGATGCCACATTTGAGGTATCAGCTTACACTGTCAAACGTATCACTCGAAGCGTTCGGGGTGGAATTCATGCGCCAAAAAAGCGATAGCTTCATCCATATCGATACCCGGAAGCACGTAAGTCCATGGTACGACGACGAATCGCTCCTCACGAACCGCAGTTACATCTGCAAGTTGCGGCAGTGACTTGAGTGTTGCAATACGTGCTTCTGCACTTTCCCAAGGAGTGTCATCGATAAGAATGACTTCTGGGTCCAGAGAGATAATAGTCTCCCAGCTAGCTTCCGGGATCCAATCATCCTCTATGTCTCCAAGTATATTTATCGCGCCAGCAGTTGACAACAACAGGGTTGGCATTGCGTATCGACCGGCAGAAAATGCTGCATCAGAGCCACCTCCGTAGTACATTGCTCGTAACGGTGTCTGTACATCGCGCAGGTGGTCTTGAATATCTTGTATGTTGGCACGCATCTCACTCACAATCGTTTGTGCGCGATCTTCAACTCCAAAAATCAGCCCAATATTGAGTATATCTTGGTAAGTTCGCTCTAGACTTGGATCTGGTTGCACACCGACAGTAATGCATGATTCACTCAACACATAACTCGTCACCCCAAATTCTGCCAACGCCTCTGGTGTTACGCCCCACTCTTCAGAGAAGTTATAATTCCACGCTCCGAAAACAAAGTCGGGACTATAACTTACAATTGTTTCCATTCCAGGAGGAGGCCAAGTTACATCGGAAATTAAGGGTACGTTCGCAATCTGCTCTTGGTAGTCGACCTTAACCGGAACTCCCGATATCCAATATCCGACCATTGAATCTTCCAATCCCAGTGCCAGCATAATCTCCGTCATGTTCGTATCGAATGAAATGGCGCGCGACGGAGCCTGTGCAAAAGTAACTGGCTCACCACAGCTCTCAACTGTTATTGGATATTCCGGTAAATATGGAGAAGGAGTAGATTCTTGACCAAATATCGATCGAAATGAGACTAGGCAGAGTACGATTGTTAGGACTGTGATGGTTTTCGCTGACATTCTCTCGTCCCTATCAGATGTGTGAAGTAATTTTATAGTACCATGATAAAGCAAAAAGCGTGTGGCATCAGTACAATTCTAATTGAGAAATTTGACGCATCACACGTTTGTTATACAAGGTTGGTGTCATTTGTTTGGTAATAGAATAGGAGTTGCGCGTGAATTCATCCCATTCGTCTCACGAACTGTTTCTCAATACCTTAGACGAGGTTCGACGCATCAACGAAACAAGTCGGTCAACAGATCCTTCATTGGAAGTGAACCGTCTACGATATATCGAGTTTCGACGTTCAATTGAGATGTGGTGGATTCCCATAATTACTGAATATTTTGAGGTGATGGGTAGATTGTGGTTTGGCTTTGAGACACGGATGGGTGGAGCCCCCTTTCACGCTAAACCGTTCGATTTTCCACTGTATACAGTACGAACTGAAATATATGGGCCGATGGCAATATTTATTGTGGAGGAAAAGACAGAGAGAGAGACTGAAGAGAGTAGTAGAATCGGATGAACGGGGTGAGGCAAGACTTGAGTGCTATAAGCTTGGGTGTCGTTGCCGAGTTGTATTGGAGGAGAACGATCAATATCATCTTCAGAGTGAAAATAGAGACACTCTACTAATATCCCCCAGTCATCTGCAACCACAGCAAGCAGAACTGGACATCAAGTTCAATAGCTTATTTCTCATAGGTCCCTTTCTCACCCAAAGCCGATGGAAAGATCCCTTTTGACCCAACAAGTCACATCGTCTCTTAAAAAATATAACTTAAATATTGTTAATTTAATGTTTAATATTAAATAAATGCCGGCTTTATTTTCTTATGCTAAGTTTTGCCCACTTTTCCGGCGCGACGCGATCTCGCAAGAAAACGAATAATCCTAACCATTGCTGATAGTTTAACTCCGTTGGAAGGGGCTTTAGTGGAAAGTCCAAGTCATGGGAAAGCCGTTTCCACTGCTCATATGTGAAAACATCCTCGAATGCTGATTTGAGATTTTTTTTCCAAGCTTCAAAGCCGTGCCTAACAAATTGCAGATAAAGAGAACGATGTTTCGTCGATACATCAGGTGCTCTCTTTCGAAGTATGAGAAAGAATACGGGCTGTACTGATGGTACGGGAACAAATGCTTGCCGAGGTATACGTCTTTCTATTGCAAAGTCATACCAAGGTTTCCAAAGGATCGAAAATTCGGTTTCTGTTGGACTACCCGCGAATTTCATAGCAGCTTCTTGCTGCATAATTAAGTGTGCGCTCAGGGGTGGGTTTGTTCGAGTCAGTAATCCCTTGACAATATCGGATGTAATGTTAAATGGAATATTGGCAAAAATTTTGTAATCTCGTTCTCGAATTGTAAAGCTTCTGAAATCTGCTTCGTGGACTTCAACTGTGGGCTGTTCCGAGAATTTATTGCGTAGCTTCATTACTAAATCTGGATCAACTTCAATCGCAATAACCCTACCTGCTACCTCACTTAGCTGCTTGGTAATAATCCCCTCGCCGGGACCAATTTCGACGACCACATCGGATCTCGAAATATTCGCTGATTGAATTAGTTCATTGACCAGTCTTCTATCGGTTAGAAAATTCTGAGCATACTCGATACGTTTGCGCACCATAATCCCCCTCGATTAGACACAGAATAGAATCCTTGGTCAAGTTAAGGCAATCCTACTTTCACTGCCCTCAGAAGCAAGAATAATGGGATTTCCCTTGAAGCCCTACGCTCCTGCTTGGATATCTGTTTCTTATAAAGCGTACTGTCAGGTATTTCTTCTAGCAAATCGATCATAAATCCCAATCTGGTTAAGCTCTGAAAATAATCTTGTAGTGGTCTATGGAAGCTAATCGACTTCCCAGAACCAACTCTGCTGTAATCCTTTAGAGGAACGTTAAGGTTTGAAAGATAACTGTCTACACGACGCGAAACTAAACCTCGTGTCTCATCAAATAGCCATCCGCTTTGTCGAGGTACTCGGAACGCAGGATGTGTCATAAAAATAACGATGGTTCCGTTACTTGTAATTGTTTTTGAAACTGATTCAAGTACCTCATCTAGTGGGTTCATATCCTGAATACTTAAGAGAAAAATAGCGACATCAAACTTCATCCTTTCAATTGCTTCTGTCAGCTCAAGTCTTGCAGCATCCGCAACAACAAATTGTCCCATGTCTGGGTGGCGAGTTCGAGCAATTTCAATGAGCCTGTGACTCACATCAATTCCTACATAAACCCCTCCTTCGGCAATAACATAAGGTGCAAGTACACCTTGTCCACAACCAACATCCAATATTCGTTTGCCAGCGACAACATTTGTTGCAGACAGTATCCTAGGTATTCCAATCTCTTGGTGGTATCTACTGCCTGCGTCACCTACCCAACCGTCATACCACTTTGAAAGACTATTCCAACCCTTTGTCTTTCGTTGATTCCTCTTTTCAACCATTACACCGCTGCTTCACTATTTCACGCCCTTGATATTATAGTGCCTCAGGGCCTCAACGCTAAGTCTGGATTTTTCACAGAAATTCTCGCTTGAAACCCTAGAAAACACCTTTCATTCAAAGCTGCTCACTTTATGGCGCCAAATTATCGGTGCTCGTTTTCTGGGCGGCATGAATGCTAATGGAGTCGTTGCTACGGAGGGACTACAAGTGACGCACTCCAGAAGCCATCCACAAGTGCAAGAGATAGAAGAAAAGTCAGCACATCCTCGACTATGTGGGCACAACATGAGGCAGGGGGTGTCGTCCGTCGTGCGATCGTCGGTTGGGTAACACCATGCTGAAACACCTGTCAAAGGCAGAGAGAATCAAGAAGAACGAAGAAAGACGACGAGACATAAGATGAGTCGAAGTCCCTTACACAAGGACTTCGATGTTTTGGCAGCGAGCCGGAATTTATCGATTCAGTTCGACGGCAACGGGAATACCTTGCGCGTAGAAGAATTGGATGAGCCGTTCAATCTCCGCTTTCGCAATGACGCTTTTCGAAACGTGTATACCCCGTTCATCAATGTACTCAAAGCTGAGCTTGACCCCTCCCTGCGATCCGACGACTTTGACCACCTGCGTTGCGCTTTTCAGCGGCGCAAGTGCCGCCTCCGCATAAGCACGGTACTGACCGACCGTGAATTCAAAGAAGTCGCTGTGCATCCTTCCGCGCCACTGCCCCACACCGGTGTATCATCTGGGAACGAGAGCAATTCGTGAGCATGAGCAAGTAAGCGTACCTGTACGGCATCCTCGGTCGCGATGAAAACAATCAGCGGCGTGTGAGTGAGCCGCTCCGCTGTAAACACATCGCTCAGCTTAAAAATGTCGTCTACGTCCTTGCGTCCAGCGGTCACGATTTGAATGGTCATGATGACACTCTTCCATTGACCATCGTTTGAAGCCATTCCTTCGCCACGTTTTCGCCGACCTGCTGGTAGAACTCGCTCAGGTCTTTCCCGCTCGGTACCTGAACAGACTTCACTGCGCCGGAGAGCGCCGCGAGTTGTGCCGCTGCCCCTGCACCAGCGGGATCGACATCCATACAGGCAATTACGCGCGGGACGCCGAGCAGCGTCCCGTACCAACGGCGGTCGATACGGGCATGGCTGACGCTGCCAATTGCTGCTGCTCGCGCGAAGTCGCCGCATATCTGCCAAGCAATCAACGCGTCGAACTCGCCTTCTGTGATGATCAGCGGCGTTCGGGGCAGAATGCGATCCGCCAGATACAAGCAGCCGCGAATATTGCCGCCGCTCACTTGTTGATACCTCTGCTCGCCCGCTGCACGGCGAACTTTGATCCCCCAGACCTCATCTTCGACCACCCACGGGATGAGAATGCCGCACGGCACATTCAATCCCTCGATTTCGCGCCACGCGGTTGGCGCGCCGGGGAGGTATCCCAGTTGAGCGAGTTCGATGATCTTCTCGCTTAAGCCGCGCTCCCAGACCAGATACCCCCAGGCACGCTGTCCTTCTGGCGACCATAAACGTTCACGAGCCTCGTCGATGATGAGCCGCGCTTTCGCCTGCCACTCAGCATCCGGCGGCTGCGCGATAGGTTCGGGCGCGCGATGTGCAGCGTTCACGTTTTCGAGCTGCGGCAGATCGCCGTTTGTCAGCCGTTCACATGCCTCATGAAAGGCAAGCTGGTGGTAGTGCTGCACCCACGCGATCGCATCGCCTCCGGCATGGCATTTGCCGAAACAGCGCCAGTGCTGGGCGTAGACGACGAGCGAATAGCCTTTGTGTTCGCTGTGCAGCGGACACTTGAAAGCGGCATAGTCGCGCCCGCGAAAACGCGGTTTGCCGAGGTCACGCTCAACAAGCTGGCGCAGGTCGAGCTGGGCTTTGAGTTTTTGGACATCGATCATGGTATTTACCTCCACTTTCGTCGGTGCTTTTGCCAGATGTCAAAAGTCAGAAGTTTTGACTTTCGTCATTCGTCATCGCCGCTGACGAAAGTTCATTCTCACGAGAGAAACTAAGGGGAAGTGTCGGCTTTTTATGCTATTCACTTCCCTTCACGAGAGAAACTTTCGTCATGACCCGTTCGACGAAAGTTCCCTGTTCGCTCAACTTTCGTCATCACGCTTCTGACGAAAGTCGGCGTGCGTAACCCGGTAACCGCGTGCGCTGCGTCCACTGGTTTTGCGCTCGGCAATCTCGATCACCCCATCTTCAATCAGGGCTGCTAGCGTCGCATCTACTTCTTTGCGTGACTTCACCCCGGCACCACGCAGAATGTCCCGCGCAGATGGCGGACGTTCCCCATGGCGCGCGATGAAGTCCAGTACCTTCTTCTCGTTCTTCACATCTACGCCAATGCTCAGTTCATCTAGCAGGCGATGCACCGACGCACGGTACTCTTCAGCAAACATCTGTCCCCGCGCCCAGTGGGCTGTCGTGATGCGCGGCGTGTTGGGTGTCTCCTCATCCGTCCAATCCATAATCGCCAAAATCAGCGCTAACTTGAGCGCCATCGTCGAGAAGCGTCCATAGTTGCCGCGCAACCGATCATCGAGGTTGCGGCGCGGGTCGGTCATGTCGTGCAGCGCGGCGTAGTAGGCGTTGAACAGGTCAAAGACTGCCGGTTCCATCGTCGCGCTGATGGCAGGATGCTTCACCGGTTCATCCAGATCGTGGAGCGCGAACTCGTCGGGTGGCATCGGAAAGGCGTTGTACACGCGCAGCAACCGCGTTTTCAGGTCGGAGGGAAACTCGTGCGTGTCGAAGTTTTGTCCGTTCAGTACGCACTTGATCTCGCGCTCGGTCGGCGTCAGGCACAAAAAACGCGCCATCAAGCCATCCTCCCACTCGCCGTCGGTGATGTAACGCCCCAAGCGAGCCGGTGTGGTCGCGCCGATCATCGCCAATGCTGGGTTGTAGACGATCAGCTTGCCATCACCGCGTAACTCGCGTTCCAAGCGACGCGGTGCGTCGAACATTTCCATCATGGTTTCGGTGTGTCCCTCCATGTATTTCTTCGGGATCAGCATCTTGCTTGCCTCGTCGATCAGGATGCCGCGCTGACCGGCGAAGCGCGCCGCGAGGTCTTCGTTCTTGCGCTCGAAGGGCAGCAGTTTGTCGTAGTTGGCTGGCTTTTCGCCCGCGAGTTTGGCAACCAGCATTTCGGGTGAGGTCGTCGCGGGCAAGAGCAGGTGCGGCATCGTGTCCCGCACCATGTCGGTGATCGCATTCAGACCGGTTGATTTGTGGTAGTAGGTCGTCGGTGCGACCCACAGGTAGTACAGATTTGGGTAGATGTCTCCGAACCCCAAACGCAGCACACAGCGCCGCGCTACCGCCAATCCGACCGCCCACAGCGGACCCGATTCGAGAAAGATGCGGGGCGTCATCGGTGAGCGCTGGCTCAACCACGCGAGGCAGTCCCGGTGAAATGCGCCGACAGTTTCCGCCGATGCCATGAGTTTATCGGTCAACTGTGCTGCCTTGGGCAGGGGCGGTACGTATGCTTCCTCTGATGAATGACTCAAAGTTGGCACATGGGCATTGGGATCGACGCGCAAGACCTGTGCGCTCAGTTCAGGATCACGGGTCAAAATCTGCTGCAAGATCGACCAGTGCGCGCGGTCGTGCTGCCAATCGAGCGCTGCCAGCAGCGACTCAACGAGCGGGCTGAGGGTCAATCCAGCAGGAATATCCAGCATCGATACGGCGCGCCGCAGCGCATACACATCATGTTCAGTCAGGTTCATGTAAAAGCTCCCAGGCAATACTGAATAGAACTCGTGCTAAAAAACACGGTTTGAGGTGGGGAATTCAGTTGCACATGGGGGCAGGCTGTGATACATTGTGAGTGTCCAGTTCACGAATGTATCCCCATGCCGCCGCCCACGCGCCTCATCAGCAGTGGGCATTTTCTTTTTCTACGGTGGTGATCGTGTTCGCATGTTCATCATGTCATCTCAATATTGTTTGCGCGCGCAAACAATTTCAGTCGGCACTCAAATATCGTTCGGCATCACCCAACAATTTCCGCATCGCCTGCAACCGCGCCCGCGCAATGCTGGCATCGCCTTCCTGACGCATGAGCGCTCGTGCTAATTCCTGCGGCGTGGTCCCGCTGATCGTCTGTGTTACCTTTGCCATCCTCGCGGCTGAGGGTGATACATCATCCGCATCCTTTTCCTGATGTGCGCTGTCGCCCTCGCACAGTTCCTTAACCTGCTTCGCCGATAGGTTGAAGTCGATAATCTGGCGCACAACCTCTGCATGATATTCCGGAGGGGTAGCTACAACGTGGCGAAGCTTGAATTCCTCGATTGCGTGACGATCCGCGAGTTCCAGCGCTTCATCGGAGAGCCGCAGCAGATTTTTGATAAGGCTGAACTGCGCACGCTTTATGCCCCCCATCGCGCTGAGGATTGTGTCGGTGTATTCACGCTTTGTACGCAGGTCGAGATCAAGCGCCTGACGGAAAAAATCGTTACCGACCGCGTAGGCGGGAATCTCGTAGCTGTGAACCGTGAGCAGCAGCAGTGCCGCCTGCCGCGCCAACGCGACTGCTGTCAGACCAGAACGTGCGGTGTTCTCTTTCGCTTGACGAAAGACGGATGAGCGGTTTGCCGGGATGATGATGCACGGGATCATGCCGTCGCCCGTGTAGCCGGGGATGAAGTCGCGCAGCAGCCATGTCGCCCAGTAACGGCGCTCGCCTGTCTCGATGCGAAATAATCGCGTCACGCCCTGTGACACGTCCACGACTGTAAGCGGGTTCACCTGCCCGTCATCACGGATGGTAATCGCCAGATTGACCAGATCGCGCAGCAGCGTTTCTTCGGGCGATAGGTTGACCGCTGGTTCATCCTCGCGCTCATCGTCACCCTTCGGCAGCAGTTCGAGAACGTTGTTAAACGGTCGCCCGCGCTGACGAGCGGCGATTTGCACGATCTGAACCAGTTCGCGCAGCGCTTGGGTAGGTGTCACGCGGTTGGTGTGAAAATTCAGATGAATGCTTTCTGGCAGCACCCGGCGCGGCTGCACCGGATCAGGACGCACCATCTCCAGCAAGATACGTTCGACACGGATTGAGTTGTCCGTGAACGCTTGCGGTAGATCGCCGAGCATGTCGCCAGTGACGGATGCGAGTAGATCGTCCACCCGACTGGTATTACCGTTCGACCGCGCCATTATTCGCTGCCCTTCGACAAATAACGCACGAGTGAAGCGACGACTTGGGCATAGGCTTTGCTCGCCGAGGCGCGCGGATCGTAGCTGAACAAACTTTGATGATTCCGATGGGCATACGACACCGCTTCATTGGCGGGGATCACGCCAAGCAAGAGTTTGCCCAACACCGGATGCGCTTTGAGTTCTGCCAGCAAATGGCTGTGACCCCGAATGCGATTATCCATCTTGGTGACGATCAGCCCACTGACGCGCAGATTAGGATGCCGCCAACCCTCACGGATGTCGTTGATCTTCTGGATGACGCTGGTCAACCCGACTGTCTCCAGATAGCGTGGTTCAACAGGGACAATCGCATCCGATCCAGCAAGCAGTCCCATTTCGGTCATGAGCGAGAAAGAAGGGCGGGTATCGATGATCACCGCTGCATACTGGTTCGCGATCTTGCTGAGGGGATCGGCGAGGCGATACGGTGCGCCTGCCACACCCATTAATTCGCGTTCCGCACCTTCGAGCATGGGGGAGGCGGGGAGGACATGCAGGTTCTCATCCCATGTCGATGGGACAATGCAATTCATGAGTGTCTGCGGCGCGTTCTGGCGATCTGCCATCAGTACGGTGTAGAGGCTGTCATCGGTGCCGTAGTCTTTGCGCCCGGTCGTGACCAGTGACGCATGTCCCTGTGAGTCTGTGTCGATGAGCAGCACGCGGCAGTTCGAAGCATTGGCACGGCGGAGCATTCCGCTGATGCCAAAAGCGATGTTGGTGGCAGACGTGCTTTTACCCACGCCCCCTTTATGGTTGGTGAAAACGAAAACGCGAGTCATTGCCATTCCCTTTCAAAATCCAACGAACCGTCGATTTCGCTGTGGCTGGCAAAGGACTCGTCTGAACGGTGATACACTGTTCGAGGGAGCTTTGCTGGCACGGGCAGCGAGCTTCAAGGTGACTGGGGGAGGGTTCAGGCTCTCCCTTTCACCGCAAAAGCCGAATGTCGTCAGATCAGACAGGAAAGCGGTTGTATACGCTTAGGATAGGCGATTGAAGAGAGAAATTGAGCGAGGCTCAGTTGTGCGTGGTGTTCGGATTGAGTGCAATCAGTGGAGCTAGATTGGAGCCAGTCCGAACATCCAGCACCCTCAAAGGCGCTGGATGTTTGCTTTACAGGGGTTCCCTCACGTTCGCGCCGCGCTCTATCCGAGAGGTCTTTCAGATAGGCAAACGGCGCTCGCAGTTCCAACACGATTTCGCCATCAACGTTCACAACAACCCGCTTGACCATGTGATGCAGCAACTCTTTTTGTGCGCTGCGATCAAGTCGATTATACAGCGTTCCTACTTGCGCGATGATTCCGAGTGCTGACTCCAAATTCTCGATGTGATACTGCTGCTGTTGAGTCATACCTTCCAGCGTCGTGCGCAATTTCAACCGGCGATCCTGCCACTCTGCCCACATTGAATTCCACAGGTCTTCCGAGATTTTTCCGGTCGCCAGCAGTCGCACGGTTCGGGCTTCCTCTTGATCGACCGCTTCTAGCGCCGCGACAATCTGCTCACGATCGCTTGGGCGGTTGTGCCCCAGCTTCTCCGCCAGATCATGCGTATAGTAGGCGCGGATCATCGGCAGCATATCGGGATCAACCTGGATGCGCTTCAGTTCATCCGGTATTTGCACGTCAATCCCATCACATTTGAAATTCACGTTGCTGCGCGGAACGCAGTAGTAAGCCGTACCGCCACCGCGACGATACGTGTTTGAAGTCGAGCCGGTCAGTTTGACTTCATAGCCATCGTAGCCAATGTAGTAGATGATTCCCTTGAGCAGATAATCATGACGGCGCTTGGCAATTCGGTGAGTGTTGCGCCGTTCCAAGATTTCCAGCCCGCGCTCAAACTCCTCTGTTGTGACCAGCGGCTCCCAGTTTCCGCGAATAGTCTTCGGCGGAATCTTATTCTTCTCACTCACAACCCAACCCGCATACATCCAATTGTGGAAGACATGCGAGATCGTACTGATGTTTGCCCGGCGAGTACCGTTGGGCAGGATTTCAATAAAGGGACGCCCGGTGCGGTGGTGATAGCCGCGCTCATGCAGCTTCTCAGCGATATCCTCAAGCGTCCACTTGTCCTCCAGAAGAAGTTCCCAAGCATACCGCCAGATCGGGGCGCGCTTCGGGTCTTGCTCAATCCATTTGTCGAAACGCCCCAGATTATGCCGTTTCGCCTCATCGGTGCGAGCGGTCACGTTGATGTAACCTTCGGGCGCGTAGTTTGCATAACCGCCACCCCTGCGTTTTGCCTGCTGACCGCCTTTCGTGCGGATACCTAACAACGTTGATTCACGCCGGGCGAGTGTGAACGACAGCGCGACGATCACACGACCATCAGGATCCATCGGATCGAGATCAGGGGAGTTGGCAAACCTCACACCCACGCCGAACTCGTGCAGTTCGTCGATGGCGCGTAGCGCTTCGGTATCATCACGCCCGAAGCGGTCGGCACGCTCCACGATCACGTGAGAAAACTTACCGGCTCGCGCATCCGCCAGCAGCCGTTGGTAACCGGTACGGTTCGGCGTTTTGCCCGTGAGCACATCAATGTATTCGTCGTAAACCGGCATCTCCGAATGCGACAAGACGTTGCTTTCAATAATGTCGCGCTGCCGTGCGCGAGACAGCTCGGGCTTCTGGTGATCTTCGCTGCTCGTCCTCAGGTAAACCGCCCATCCTGGCGGCGGTGGGACAGCAGCCCCTTTCTTGCGTTTTGGTGTCGTCATACTCGAATCCTGCCGAACAGTGTGCTTTTGACAGAGATGCTATTTCTGAGCGGCAGCGCGACCGCCGGTCAGTCGCTCCAAAATGAGCAGCCCCGCCTCGAAATCTTCGGTTGAGATGAGCGGCTCCCACTCGCCACGCACCGTTTTCGGCGTGATCCCGTCGCACTCGCTGACTACCCATCCTGCATACGTCCAGTCTTGGAAACCGCGTACCAGCGCATCGGTAACGGGTCTGCACTTCCCAACTTTTGGACTGACCACGACGAACGGCTTGCCCGAACGGTGACGATAACCGCGCTCATGTAGGGCAATAGCAATGTCTTGCAAGGTCATTGTCCCGGTCAGCAGCATAGACCATGCGTCCTTCCACAGTTGGGCGCGTTCCGAATCCGGTTCGATCCAGTGGTGAATACGCCCCAAGTCGCTGCGCTGATCGGGGTCACTTTGTCCCCAAGCGTTGAGGTAGCCGTCAGGCGCTCGTCCAGCATAGCCACCGCTTGCGCGCTTCGCCTTCAATCCGCTTTTCACTCGCTGTCCCATGAGCATCGACTCACGCTGCGCGAGAAAAAACGACAGCGCGACCACGACACGATCATCCGGGTCCATCGGATCAAGGTCAGGGGAATTGGCGAAACGCACTGCAACGCCAAACGCATTCAACTCGTCAATTGCTCGCAGCGCTTCTGTATCGCTGCGTCCGAAACGGTCGGCGCGCTCAACGATGACGTGCGAGAACCTGCCTGCCCGCGCATCCGCAAGCATCCGCTGATAGTCCTTCCGGCGCGGGTCTTTTCCAGTCAGCACGTCGATGTATTCACCGTAGACCGGTAGGTCTGAATGTTCCAAGACCTGCTTTTCAATCATGAACCGCTGACGTTCGCGCGAAAGTTCCGGCTTCTTGGTTCTCGTCGCTGCTGGTTCGCAAATACACCGCCCATCCGGTGTAGGCGGGGAGGCGGTGCCGACTTTGAGATTTGTGACATGGCATTCCCTTTCTATTCGTTAGTTGTGGAGCTGTGCTCGTACACACGATACTGCAAAGCGATGATGTCGTGTTTTTCGGGGCAGTTTTCGACTGCGGATTCAATTGGCTCAGGTATGTCTCGACCGCGAGCGAGAATTGCTGCCACCGCAAATAAACGGCTGATGATCTTGTTTGCCTCTGACTGCTCAGCAGTGATTGGCGCTTGTGCTGCTTCCATGCTCACGCCCCAATCTCGACTAACACATCGTCCGGCACATGCTCGGCGGATGCCGTGATCAGCGTTTCAAGTTCAAGCAGCCCGCCAGCAATCCGGCATTGCCCAAGGCAGCGGAATTGATCGGCTGCTACCATCATGATGGAGTGTGTGTTGCGTTGGCAGCAGGGGCAGCGCCACAGCGCCGCGAGCGAACTCGATGCCAACGGTCGCCCCCAAGTTTCCACCGCAAGCTGGCGCAGGTCTGCATTCCCGGTTGTTGGCTTCAAGGTCATTGCATCTCCTCAGATATCGCTTCGACGCTTAAACGGCGCTCACGATCGGACAGTGCCTGTTTGACGATGGTGTAGACCAGATTCGCCAGCGGTCGATCTTCCTCATCAGCCCATTGCTCCAGCTTGTCGTACAGCTTTTGCGGCAGTCGAAATGCAATTCGCGCCGCATAACGGTCATCGCGATTCATCGATTTACCTCTTCGTGTGTCAACGTGTCTACAGGGTACTTGAAGACGACAGCGCTGTGTTGAGAGTTTAGGACAAATGTGCGGAAATCTTCGGCGTTTTCGTGAGAATTTTTGACACGGTGAGAAATTGAGGAACACGAATGTCAAAAAGTGACAGTCTGCTACCCCAAGAACGCGGGGATTTTCAAATTCGAGCGAAACTCTAACTCTTTTCTATCCCAAATTCGCCTTAGGGACTTGCACACAGATTTGGATTTTGTAATACAATGATTGACCGTCTATAGAACAGTTGTCCGATGAATGAGGCGGAGAATACCGGAATTTTCGGTTGAGGAGAGGCTCAACATGCTGGATGCGCGAGTCGTCGTTGTCGCTTCGAACGTTTTGAATCGCAGCGGGATTGAAACGCTGATTGCCAAAGCGAATGAGGGGATCACTGTCGTTTCTTCTTTTGGGGATTTGCAGACCGCAGATCAATTCATGAAAGCTAACCGGGTTGACATCCTGATTGTCGACGACTCGCTGCCACGTTCACTCGATATCGGCAAGTTGTTCCGCAAGCTGATCAACCAGCATCCCAACTTGGGGATCGTGATGGTCGCAAGCCGTCCCACTGCCAGCTTGATCAAGCGCGTGTTGGACTGCGGCGCACGTGGTTTTCTGCACAAGGACGATACAATGGACTTAACCCTGATTGAAGCCATTCAGGGAATGCGCAAGGGAGGGATGTATCTGTCACGCCGTGCTAGTCAGCTCACGCAGGTGCAGCGAACGCTGCCGGAGAAGATGACGGGCAGGGATATCGACGTGCTGCAGCTAACGGCGGATGGCTATGAGGCGAAAGAAATTTCGGCGCAAATCGGCGTCGCGGAAAAGACCGTGTACCGGATTTTGTCTGCGCTGCGCGAGATTTACGGCGCGCAGAATAATGCCAACCTGATCAACATCGCTTATCAATCGAGCCTTCTCCCCAGCAATGACATCAGCGATCAGGACTGAAGAACTTCGGGCTGTGAGAAAAATTCTCATCTCTTTACCAACAACTGCCCTCAGAATGTCCCATCGTCTCACCACGCGCAGATCAGGGTTTGATACACTGCGTAGGTAGGATGGGCACAGAGGGCAGTGGTTTATGGCGACAACTCACATTTTGATTGCGGATAGCAGCAGTCTCGCTGTGCTGGGTGCCGAAACACTTTTGCGGCAGCGACCCAACACACAGGTCAGCATCGCGTCGTGTGCCAGCGACCTGCTCCAGATGGCGCGCGATCTTCAGCCAGATTTGGTACTCGCCGGCGACCAGCTCGACCCGGCAATGGATACCCTCCAACTTATCGAACAGCTTCAGTACGCCGCGCCACGTGCACGCCTCATCTTTACTGGGTTGATCACGGATGGGCTGTTGATTCATGACATGCTGTCGATGGGCGTGCGCGGCTACCTGTGCGCCGCCGACGATCTGCGTGAAGTGCTGCTTTCTGCTGTTGAAACGGTCATAAGAGATCGAATTTACCTGTCGCCAACCGCCAATTCCGAATATCTCATCTCCATGCAAAACGGTGCGCGCGACTGGAAGCTCAACGAAACTTCTCGCGCTGTGTTGCGGCTGCTGGCGCAGGGCTGTTCGATTGGACACATTGCTTTGCAACTGAAAATTTCAACACGCCGTGTCTATTGGGAGCGGCAGAAGCTTCGTAAGCGTTTTGGAGCGAGTACGAATGAGCACCTTATTCGGCGGGCGGTTGAGGAAGGCTTTGGCGTGTTCGCTGAGTGATGTGTAACGTTATGGTTTTACGGGATGTGGGGGTAAGAGAAGTTTTACCAGAAGAAGCAATGACTAGAATCTACAATTGAGAAGTCCCATGTGTGATCTCACTCCCCCTGTGAAGCAGTACAGAGAATACTAAACTGAATCGTAAACGCGGTACATGGGCAGAAGGAACAAAAGCTATGAGGTACCCACAGTAGAAAATCAATTGGATGCTGCCGCGATAACAATTGCGGTGAAAGACTCCCTTGCACCTAGACATGAATATCAAGAACAAGCGGGATTAGATATTATCCATTAAAATCAATCAAAGGGTAGAAATGTGACCTCGAACTCCAGTTTTTCGAGTAGCTCCTTGACTTGTGTTTCTTCCAATTCACTATTTTCAACAGTATCCGCAATCAAGTTCGATAGTCTTCTTATTTCCAATTCGGTGGAGGAGGCTGCCAAGGGGATCACCGTGCGTAATCTATGTACAAGAGTATCTAAGTTGTCTTCAGCACCTGAACTGATCTTCATGATCTCTAGCGCTTGCTGAGCAATTCTAAGCTTTGATACTTGTGTCACCATTTACCTCCACCTAGACCGAATACCTAATTCTTGGTCTCAGCTTCTAGATCAGTATCACTAATTATTCGGGACCCACTTGCCGGTTTACTTACGACCATATTCCAATTCAAATCAGAAGCGAACCCGCTGATTCTCTGTAAGACTTCGATCTCTTGCTGCTGCCGGCAAATGATGTGAACAGTTGGTCCTGCATCCAGCGTGAAGTAGACTTCTAGTCCAGTAGCTCGCCATTCTTGAACTAGTTTCAACAGATGTAGGGTGCTTGGTTCCCAATAGAAGATGCCCGATTGCCAACTAGCTTCTAAATTATAGCTCGAAGTCATTGCGATCGCATGCAACTCCAGTGCCTCGGATTCGATTTCATGTCCGAATGCAGAGAAGTCTCGCTTCTCGATTGCTGCGCGGACACGTGCCAACCTACCGCTAACTATCTGTGATCTTGCTGCCCAGAAAGGGCTATTCTGAGCAAGTTCGTGTCCAAGTGATGAAGACACAAGCTTCGCTTTGTTTGATACGACCACAGCTATATCGATGATATCCCAATGACCGACAGGTGCAATTTCAATGGCATATGAACTTTCATTGTCGTGTCCAGCAAACCACTCTGCGAAGCCGTCAGGAATTGAGCGGCAAGCAGAACCCGAACCTCGTCTAGCCAAAATGGATAGCTGCTTTTTGCTCAATTCGAGTCCCAGAGCACTTGCGGCAGCCAAAGTCAATGCGGCAAAACCTGATGCGGATGACGCAAAACCCGTTCCCATTGGGAAATTGTTCCGTGTAATCACTTGCGCAAACGTAGATGTATGAGCAATTTCCCTTAGCCGATCCAGATGTTGTGAAATCCTCAGTCCGGCTTTCGCTTGATGATGTAGAGTCTCACCATCAATAGTTATATGATCTTGATCATATCCTTCGTCGAAAGTGATTGTAGTGACAGTTTTTGCGCTACTCAGGTTCATGGAAATTGAACCATTGAATGGAATATTCAATTCAGAGTTGGCTTTGCCCCAATATTTGACAAAAGCAAGATTAGGATGGGCAATTGCAGATGCTCGTCTCATTTTCGCCTAGGATTTCTTATCAAAGACTTGGTTTGTTCTCTCTCGAACTACATTGACTATACCATCGGGAGTCTCATCACGATAGAGTAAAACTATCTTTGGGTTCTGGGAGGACAGCCCTCTAAACGCAGTCTCTCCGCGTGATCTAAGTTCTGGATCTATTTTGTCCGTAACAAAATACGGATTCCCGACATGTTCTAGTAAGGGATAGTCATGCACACTGTCACCAAATGCGAAGGACTGAGACTTTTGAAGAGAGCTTAGGTTCTTAATGTACTTAGACACTGCCTGATCTTTAGACATCAAAGAGAGATCAATTTCTCCCGTGTAAATATTCCCTTCCTCTTCCGCTTCGAGTCCCTCTACATAGTCGATTTGTAAACGCAGGCACAAAGGTCGCAACGCAACGGCAGGTGATGCCGAAATTGCAACTAAGGTAGTGAATTCTTTAAGATTTTTCACCAGAGAAACCGTGTAAGGGTAGACATAGTCATTCCAATGTAAGTTCCAGAAGGCAATTGCATTTTGTTCAATTTCGTGAACTTCTGCTCCTCTGACACCATGGGCATATGCAATCATCCACTTGCGAGCAAAATCGATATAATCCCCGTTTTGCCGATAGGACTCAAGATGTTCACGCATGTCTAATAGAGCCCGTTGACTGAAGCAAGGGGGATTCAATTGAGAAAGATACATCGGAAAATAGTAAATAATCCATGGGCGTACAAGCACACCATCAATGTCAAAGAATGTTATTGGGCGATTGTCGAGTAGCTTATTCAATGCGAACCCCACCAGCATTTACTTCCAAGTCAAGCACCATTCCACCGGCATTTTGAATTGCCTCGATAACGGAATCTCTCGATGCACTATCAGTTATTGCAAACATGCAATCGCCTCCTCCCGCACCTGACAGTTTTGCGCCGAAGGCACCCGCATCCCTAGCCGAATAGATCAAGCTACTCAGTTTTGCTGTGTTAACTCCCAAAGCATCTAGAAATCCTTGGTTTATATTCATAAGTTCACCGAATTGATGCCAGTCTTGTTCCGAGAGCGAGTGTTTCGCAGCTTCAACTAAGCGGCCAATCGTATTATAAACTGTGTCAATAACTTCGGAATGCCGCTTCTGAAGAGTTGCAACCTGTTCGACAAGACTTACGGTACCGACTTTTGTGCCACTGTAGCCAATCACAATTGGGAGCTGGGTGGTTTGAATTGAATCGATTTGTGTACCTCCCGTGCGATAGTATAACAGTCCGCCATATATCGCCGATGCAACATCAAACCCGGACGCTTTTCCCCGTTGGATTTTAAGCACAGATGCATACGCGATATCGAACATTTCTTTGTTGCTCAGAACCAAACCAAACTCTTTCGCTAACGCCATTACAGTTGCGGCGGAAACTGCCGAAGAGCTGCCCAGCCCATAGCTCTTAGCAGGGCCTCGGGTAGATACTCTCAGTCCCGTAGAAACACCGTATTTGTCGTAAAACTCAGCAATTACTGCCTCAACATAAGCAGTTTCTTTGATAAATTGCTTTCCAATTTCTCTAACCGGTACATTTCTAGCTTCAGTAGACCCAACCAAATCTGGCGCGATGACCTGCACATACTCGTCATCAGTCCGCTCTATAGTTACAAAGTATCTTAAGTCAACGGCGGTTACGAGGCATGGTTGCCCATAGACTACTGCATGTTCCCCTAGAAGCATCAATTTTCCTGGCGCAGATGCTGTTGTCATATCTCTCTCCGTGATAATCGATCAGATAATACCTAACTTGGTACGCAAATTCAGAACCAATGAAGACAAATCATCAGCTTCAGGCTCTGAAAAGGGTTTGATCATCCAGTCTTCGTGCAACTGTCTGTTTCGCTGAGAATAATGTAAAGGAAAAATCGGTTTGCCACGTGCAATTGCATATCCCATCTCTGCAGCACAATCGCGTCCGTAGTAATCGCAGAACAGGACGACTGCTTCAGAACGTTCAATCATCTGCCAACATTGTTGAGCAACTTGAAACGGTATTGCTTCTTTTGCGAGATCAAGAGGAGTGATGGTACATGGATTCAAAACTTGAATATCGTTGCATGCTAAGAATTCTGTGATGATCTTTGCTTCAGCACAGTGTCGGATTGGAATGCTCAAATATACGGTTAGCGTTGTTCCCATTGAATTCTACTCTGTGTGATCAGTTCAGCAAGAATACTGGATTGATATCATCCTACATGTGATTGTGCAATTCATAATGGGCAACTTGAACGCATCCCCATTGTTGCACAACGGGGATGTGAATGTGCCCAGTAGATGCCAATATCCCGACGCAACATTATTGATGGGAATTCAACAGCTTATAGTTTGCTGACAAACTGAGCTGCTTTTTCTAGCGCAGCCGCTCGATAGGAGAATCGCTTACGTTCTTCCGGTGACATCTCCGCCATCGTTTGCGTCGACCCATCTGGAACAAAAATTGGTTCGAATAAAAAGCCTTTTTGCGTTTCACCCCGTTCATGCTCAGGTACAATCCCATCACATCGTCCTTCAAAGACATGAACTTGACCATTTATATTTAGACCAATGACAGCACGGAAGTAAGCTCTTCTGCTAATACTGGAGGGGAGAAGACGGAGTATTCCAGCATAATGGATTGTTTGATAGACAAATTTCGAATTGACACCTGGAAATTCGGGATATGCCTCAAGGTAGAACCCACTGTCATCAACTAAATATGGTCGTGTTTCCTTACCTTGGACTTGATTCACCTTGTCCCGCAGCACAGCTTCCTGTGAATCGGACTGTATTTCCAGAAAATCGAAATTATGTGAAATGATCTCAATCCCGAAGGGTCTGAAGGCTTGTTCTGCCTCCTTCAGTTTAGCTGGATTGCTAGTGAAAAATACAATTTGATTTGTGCTCATGATGTTCTCCAGAGATCACAGGCTGACCTAATGTCATTGGTTAGTTGTCTTCAATTGCGAGAAAATGCACCTTGCCCATTCCGTCTCCAACCATAATCAACCGTTCATCCGGGTGAAGATCGCAACTCATAAGGGCACCGTCACCATACCAACAGGTTATCTCATTGCCAGTAAGGGTGTCCCATAGTCTCATAACCCCATCGTCGCCAACACTGATGGCGAGTTTACCACTTCGACTAAGCTTACAATCCCTAACATATAGAGGGTGTTTCTTCAGTATGTGTCTAGCTCTAGGAGTTGGCTGGAGTTCCCAGATGTGAATAGTACCGTCGATTGCAGAGCTAATAACTACGGATCCGTTTTCGTCGACTGAGCAACTTCGGACAAAATCGGAGTGTCCCACCAGTGTCTGTCTTAGGTTTCCGGACGGCAGCTCCCAAATTTTAATTGTTTTATCATCAGAGGCGCTGAACAGTAATTGCCCATCCTTATCAATACTCAACCCACTGATCCTGTCGTTATGACCATCCAACACCAAATCGACTTCACCTGTCTCAATGTTCCAGATGCGAATAGTTTGATCCCAAGAACATGTGATGACTCTGTTTCCATCGGGTGTGAAAACACAGTCACGAACTGGTCCGGTATGTCCTGTAAATGTCTTTAGGATGTTGCCGGTGCTTATATCCCAAAGAATTACCTGCATATCCTCAGAAGTACTCAGCAAATATCTGCTATCAGGGCTGAATCTACAGCTACGAACGTAGTCTTTGTGACCTTCGAGAGTTCGTACTACTTCTTGCGTATTGACGTTCCACAATTTAATCGTTGTATCACCATAGGAGCTTACCGCAAGCTGTCCATTAGGACTAAAGCGACAACTACTAACGCGCCCTATATGCCCCTCAAATGTTCTAATTTCTTTGCCCGAAGTTATATCCCACAATTTAAGGGAACTATCCCACGACGCACTTACTATAAACTTTCCATCGCTACTAATTGCGCATCCGTTTATTCCGCCCTTATGCCCTTTGAGTTCATATACGGATTTGCCCGCTTCGATATTCCAGATCTGCAGTGTTCTATCCCAAGAACCGCACGCCACTTGTTGTCCATCAGGTGTAAATTTGACGGTGAGCACACCGCTCTGATGAGTTTGGAATTTGTGAGTTTCTCTCCTAGACACATAATCCCAAACTCTAACTGTTCCGTCAGTACCACTAGACGCAATGACGGTGTCAACCTGACTGCAGTCCACACTCATTACCTCACCACTATGTCCAGTGAAGGTATAAACGATAGCTCCAGAGTCTCGATCCCACATTTTCAAAGTGTGATCCGAAGACGCGCTAAAAAGCATTCGACTGGTGGTGTCAGATGCAAACGCACAATCTCTAACTGCGTCAGTATGACCTCGGTAAGTTCGTACACAAAAACCTGTATTGATATTCCAAAGGCGCAGTGTGTGATCTGATGACGCACTCAGAAGTAACTGACCATCAGGACTAAACGCACAGCGACTTACACTATCCGTATGACCTTCAAGAATATAGAGGAGTTTCCCAGTAAGCATGTCCCATAAGCGGATAGTACCGTCAACTGATGCACTCGCAATCATCGTTCCTTGTGGATGCACGTCGCAACCGTTGACTGTGCCTTGGTGTCCTTCCAGTACTAGTAGCGTTGTTCCAGTATCCTTATTCCAAACACGCAATGTTGAATCGATCGATGCGCTAATAATGTAGTTTTCGTCGGGAGATACAGCGCAATCCTTTAATCCGCCTAGGTGCCCCATCAACTGTTTAAGATTGTTGCCATAAGGTGAATTTAGCGTCGGTGACAAAAGTCTAAGAAATGGTTTCTCATCTATGGAAATCCGACTCAGTGCACTCGTATCTCCCAAACGTCCGAAAACTTGATTAATTAACTGCTCTGGATGTCCGCTCAGAACATATGCTCCAGCCTTTATAGTGACTAATAATCTGTCTATTGCCGGATCTTCTGATAGAAAATTGAGCTGTTTAATCAGAGCACTTGTGCCTAGATGTCGAATTACTGCCTTAAGATAACTGTAATCACGCAAAAGCGCCTCTAGACCCGAAATGCGGTCAGCGTTAAACAAATGGTAAGCTAATCGACGTAACGCATATTGGACATTAGTGGCTGCTGCCATATTTGCCCAATTATCTTGCCAATAAGCGTCGGCAACGATTCCATGTAATTCACGTTGTTTTTCAGCTTTGACCACGGATCGCAGATAATCATGATGGAGATCATGCAAACCATTATCATTTTGGAGTAGAGCTTGATCGCGGAAATCGGATAACATTCGCCGAACTTCACGCGGTTTCTTGTTGCCCGTTTTGTTCCATAGCTGAAAGACACTATCTTCTTCCAATGGCTCGTCTTTAGGAAAGACAACAAGCTCTAGATATCTTTCTCTATCTTCTGTGGTCAAATGACTAACGCTAGAGGCAATCGCAGAAAGAATACTCCTTTGCCCATAAGATACGAATTGGAGGTCTCCTTCATCCAACGCGTCAGAAATGTCTTCCCAAGTTACACCTCTGCGTAGCATTGAGCCAACGATATTCAATGCTAACGGTAAATGTCCAAGTCTCTCAGATATTTGGTCTAGTATTGCAGTGTCCCTCAAGATACCTTGACTGGACAACTCAAGGAGCTTCCGACTTTCCTCAACCTGCATTTCACTGAGAGGGACAAGTATCGCGGATTCTGTTTGACTTACATCCCGCGTAGTAATAAGAATCCGGGAGTTACTATCAACCACATTGAGTGCTTGAACATCTGATCGTTTCCAAACATCATCAAGAACCAAGAGAAATCTTCGGTCCTTCAGAAGTTTCCGAAGAGCAACTTTGCCACTTTCAATGTTGGCTGCATCAGACTGATCTCCGCCTAGGACATGAATCCAATCACGTTGATGGCGAACAACATCACTATCTTGTCCGAGTGTCGCCCACAAAATCCCATCCTTATAGAAACTTCGAATTGCGGGATCTTCACATATTGCACGCGCCAGGACACTCTTTCCTAACCCTCCTTGTCCGTGAAGTGTGGTACTTGCAACAACTCCAACTACACTATGACTCCCCAGAAGCGCTTCCCTCAAACTCTCGATAGCGTGATCACGAGCAATATATTCACTGGGCAAATTGTCAGGGAGGAAATATATCGGTTCCCGATCCCTAGATAACATCATCACTGCGGAGTCTAAGCGGGACAACTCGTAAACAAGGAGCTTTTCTACGTCGCTTCTCAAAGTATGGTATAGCTCGGAGCGTTCCTTGATTTCGGTAACAAAACCCTTGAGGTCGCCACCTGATCTGAATCTATCGAAAAACTTCTGTACTCGCTGATACTGTTCCTGATCAAACTTGTCAAAACTTTCTGGAGGGTTTTTGTATTGATAGAGCAAAATTAAAGGGCGGTTATGTACTTGGTTTGCGCGGTACGCAGTCATGAATTCGTATTCTGTACCAGACAAATATGGTGCACCAGTTTCAGGATTGATTAACCCTTCAGTAGGAGTGCCCATTCGAAGCCATAAAATACAAACCAATACATCAGCATGGTCGGGCTGTAACAAAAAACGATCTACCACAATCTGGGGAGCTTCACCTGCAATTGGGGGAATATTGCCCTCATAAGAGTAAGCAATCAACTTATACTTATTCTGGTAATGGGGGGAATAATTCAGATCATCGATGACAGACTTGATTATGCGGCGTTCTTCACTTAGATCGCCGGGACTTGAAATAAAGATACGAATTGGCACAATCTGATCAGCCATATATCCGACTCCAATGTAAAACCTGACTGAGTATAGATCATTTTCGCTTGTTGACATATAAGAGCAAAAGGATTTTTCGATCCTGCTCCAAAAGTTTAACACATGTGTACTCTGTGAAAGAACTTGATATTGCTAGCTTCATAGATGTGATTGTGACGCTTCCGCCTGGTATCAGTATCACCCCCACCCCCACCCCACGCTTGCGACTTGGGTTGCCGTTCACGTCACCGTTTCATAAACTTGACTGGATTTGTTAATTCGCCTTCTGGGTAACAGCTTTTGTCACTTGTTACGCTTCAAGTTACGTATTATGGTCGATTTGGAAGAACAAGAAAATTTGCACATCACCTCTGAAAAATTGACAACGCCATACTGAAATTTTACAGCCGTCGCGGCAGGTCGGTTTGCTACGCTGGAACCAGCGTAAACCAATCCGGAGTGACGACATGCGACGACTGCTGCTGCCCGTGCTGGCGGCGCTCTGCTTGACGGCATGGGCTGCCGCCTTTTTCTTGATCCGCGCTCAACCTGACGCGAATGACATCCAAATTCCAACCTTGATGGTGCTGCCGTCGCTCACACCGACGGATACGCCAGCGCCTACCCTGACTCCGTCGCTCACGGCGACGTTCACAGCGACGGCGATCATTGCCCCGACAGACACGCCTGTCCCCACACTTCTACCGACGTTGAGCGAACGCGTCTTTGAGATCGTGGTGGTCGTGCCGGGAGTGTACGTCCCGCCCACGCTCACGCCGTTTCCGCCGGGGACAATCCTGCTGCCTGCACCGCCCAACCCGGTTGAGCCGCTGCCAGATGCGACCGACACAGCGCCGCCGTTCTTCGGCTGGTACAGCTTTGAGTCGGACTATCCGACGATCCGCTACGCGCCCCCATGGACACCGCGACTGTCGCAGTTCGCCAGCCGGGGACAGTATCACCGCACCGAAGGCGCGTATGACACTGCCAGCTTCATGTTTGAGGGTGAAGGACTGCGCGTGCGTTACGTCGCGGCGCAGAACATGGGCAGGTTCGAGATCGTCGTCGATGGCGCAGTGCTGGACACGATTGATGCCTATGCGGACGAACTCCGCTTCCCGGTGACGGATGTGTACTTCGTCGGGAGCGGGACACATCGCCTCGAGCTGCGTGGGATCGGGCAGAAGAACAACGCCAGCGAAGGTTACGTGATCGGTCTGGACACGATTCAGGTCTTTCGCGGGGATACGCATACACTGATCATCCCGCCGCCATCGGTCACGAATACCCCAACGCCCCAGCCGCAGCCTGCCGCGCAGATCGAACTCGTCGGCGCGCCGCCCACCCTTCAGCCGACTGGAACGCCGATTCCGCCGCGCGTCCTGACTGCCGAAGTGGTCATCGCCTACGATGAGAATGGCAACCGCACGGTCGACCCGGCGGAAGGCGTCGCCGGGATTTCGGTGCGCGTGGTTGAGGTCAACACCAACCGCGTGATCGCCAGCGGCTTCACTGACGAGCGCGGGTATGTGTCGTTTGAGGTCGTGACCGATGCGCCCGCGCAGATCGTCGTCCCGTATTTCGGCAAAACGTGGACGGTGCAGCGCGGAGGTAACAGTGCCGCGCCCGCCTACACGCTCTTGCTCACGCCGGGCAACCAGCCAGGCTTGATCCCTTAGAGGTGAATATGAAGAAAACATTGATCCTCGTGCCAGTCGTCCTGGCATTGGCGGCGCTGGCATGTACTGGGACGCTGACCGGGATCACAGGCGCGCCGGTCTATGTCTGTCCCACGCCGATTGTACTCACGCCGACGCCGCTGCCGACGTTCGTGCCGATTCCCGGCTATCCGACGCTCGTTCCGTTTCCGACCGCGCTTCCCCCGCCGACGGTCACACCATTCGCCATCCGCCCACCGGCAGCGTTCTATCGTGGCGATCCCGTGTTCACGCGCAGCCCGCAGGCGGCACGCTTCCGGCTGGTGAACGTGTCAGTGGTCAATACGCCCGCTGGACGCACAGTCGCCGTCTGGGAACTGGAGATCAAAAACCTGAGTGGGAGCGGCTATGACGTGTTTCCCGCCTACCAGACCTACGTGAGCCAGTTGGTGGGCGGCTCGACCGGGGTATGGGGCGCGTCGACCAACGCGGCAGCCGATGCCGGGCTGACAGCCACGTATGAGGCGATCAGCCTCGCGCCGAACGAAACGCGCACTTTCACGCTGGCAGGCTTCATCCCCTATGGCGCTGCGCCGCACCGCATCACGTTCATGCTCGATCCGACCATGCGCCCCACGCCACCGCCGCGTCTGCCGGGGAGCAATGCGCTGGTCTGGCGCATGGACACCAACCCGTACTGCAGCGCCGCGATTGCCGATCCGCCGGGCGGCGTGCTGCCGCCTCCGTAGAGAAAGGAAGAACGAATGCCAATCGTCGATGATGTGCTGAACGGGCTGCAAATCCAGATCGATACCCTCTGGTACAACCTGCTCTTTTCGCTGGCAGGGATGGGCTGGAGCTTGCAGCGCGCCTTTCTGATGATGGGTTACACCATCGAACTGATGAACCAGTGGCTGGTGGACAACGCCTTCACGCCGCTGATCGCCCAAACCAACGCCAGCCTGCAAGTCGCGGTGAGTCTGTCGTTCGTCGTCGCGCTGCTGGTCTTAGGCATCACCTACCTTTTGGCGGCGTTCGCCCGGATGCGCGTGGTTGAGCCGAAGAGCGCCATCGCTTGGTATCTGGCGGGCGCGCTGTTCTTCTCGTTGGGACCGAGTCTGTATCAAGGCATGAGCGATTTCCGACGCACGCTGTCGGGCGCGTTCTATGCCAGCAGCCTGAGCGGGCTGTCGGCGGCAACGGGCAGCGCGTTTACGTCGCTTTCCAGCGTCAGCAGCAGCGACATGGGCATTCTCAACCTGTGCGACAACTTCGGCTCGTACATGCCGGTGTGGAACTACACGATTGATGGGCTGGACGTAGCACTCGCGTATCTGCGCGCGGATGGTATCGACCTGATGGGCTACCCATCCACGCCGCGCGATCCCTACTGCCAGCCGCACACGCCCGATCCGGCGACGGGCTTGTGGACGGCGGGCAGCGTGCCGTGGGAGTGGCGGCGACCCGGTTCATTCTTCGCCAATGACCGCGATCCGGTCTTTTTCCCGGCGATGACCGCGCTCGAACGCGCTGATTCGATTGCCATGGCATCGGCGGCGCAGGGACGCTTGCTCACGGCGTGGCCGCTGATCCTATTTGGGGTGACCGAGCAGCTCGTCTACCTGCTGCTCACCATCGCGCAGGGGTTGACCTTCATCTCGTTCGGGGTGGCGATTCTGTTCGCCTTCTTCAAGAAGACGGAGGTGATTGCCCGCTCAATCATCGACCTGTGGATCGAACTGATCATCCAGACGGTCGTGATCGCGCTGATTCAGTCACTCGTTGTGACGTTCTTCCTCGCGGGGACAGCCAGCGGCAACGGGATCGTCGTCCTCGGCGTCGGCTTGATCTGCCTGATCTTCATGGTGATCGTGCTGTTCAGCGGCGTGAAAGCGGTTTGGAATTCCTTCAACCGGCTGTTCACGGCATTCGGTCAGGCGACCGGTGGCGCAGTCATCAGCCCCGGCGCGGCAACCGTGATGACCGCTGCCGGAGCGGTAGGCGCGGTGGGGATCGCAGCAGGCGCAGGCGCGCTCGTTTCCTCGGTGGCGGGGAGTGCGGTCAGTGTGGGATCGAATACGCTGGCAGGCATGACCGCGCTGCAAAGTGGAGCGACCCCGGCTCAGGCGGCGGGCTTGACTTTTGGCGGCGTGCAGCCGCTGGCGGGCGCTGCGCGCACGCTGTCTCATCTACCCGGACTGCGCGGTACGGCATTGGGGGATGCAGCGGAACAGTTCACGGAAGGCGCTGTGACCCGGCGGATCGCGCGCGATGTACCGCTGGTAGGGCGCGTGACGGGACCTCTGATGGGCGCAGCGCTTCTGACTGACCGTGACCCGGATAACGCCGAATACGATGATCATGGGCGTCTGCTGGGACGTCCGATGCTCGTACCAGCCGTCGGAACGAGCCTAGATAAATGGACAACTCCGTCTGGCAGTCGCCGCCGCTCGTCGCTGATGGATGACGAGTTTGACACGTGGACAGAAGTGGAAGATGGTGAGCTGATTCCGGGCTTCACACCGATGCGACGCAAGCGCATGGGGATGTTCACACCGGTTTCGGTAACACCAACGGAAGCCTCCGCTGATGAAGAGATCGCCCGCGAACGGGAAACCTACGCCGACGACATGCGCGGGGAGGAGATGGAACAGCACCTTTCCGAAGTCACGCAGTCGGCAGCGGGGAGAAGTAGCGGTAAATCGGACTTGGATCGCAGCGAAGGCGCTGCCGGACGGTTGGAACGAAGCGCCGAAGCGCTTGAACGGGCTGCCGGAACGCTCACGGGCAGTCTGCGCGTTGCGGGAACGGCGGACGTGACGAGCGTGATGGGCGATGTGATGCGCTTGCTTGGCGGTCGCGGCACGAATGGCATCGATCATCTGACGATTGGCGGGTTGATGGCGCAGGCGGTGGGGATCACACCGCTGAACGACGGTCGTCCGCCGGTGCGCGACGATCTCGCCCGCTTCGGAATGTTCATCGATGGCGCGGCACGATTGGGACTGTCTCCTGAACAAACCGAGCAGGTTGGGCGCGAAGTCAAGGAAACGCCGGATCGACGACTGACGGAAACCACCCGCAAGGAATTGATCGACGGCGCGATCACGGCGGGACGTTCACGGGATGAGGCGGAACGGGAAGTCAATCGCTTGGAGATCGCTGCCCGACTGCTCCCGAATGAGATGATCGCTTACGGCTCCATGCCTGCGCCATCGATCACCGTCGCGCCGGAGGTCAAGGTCGAACCGATCATCACCTTGGAAGCAGGGGACGACGATGCAAATTCGGACAGCGAGTATGACGACGCGATGCGTTCCAGCGCATCCATGAGCGGCAGTAGCGCGGTTTTGGGAGGGACGGAATGAGCGATAGCTTGCACTATCACACCCTGCAAGAACTGCGGGCGCTCTCACTCGACGAGCTGCGCGCCTTGTGGGAACTCGTGCCGACCGACCGCCAGCGCGCTTATCGCGCCGCCTACGACCGCGAGGTCAAGACGGCGGGCGCGGAAGGCTCGGACGCGAAAGAACGCAAGATCGCGCTCGCCTTGCTCAAGCGCTGTCACGAAGCGGCGCTCGTCCCGGTCGGATTGCGTTGGGCGCGCGCGCCAAAGCGCGTGCAGGAGGCGGCGCAGCGGGGCGAAGGGTTTGACGCACCGGAGGCTGAAGCGATAGCGAAAACCGGCAAGCCGTCAGGCAAAGTGATCGCGGTACTGGGTGCGCTCATGCTCCTGATGCTGGCATTCCTCCTGCTGCGTGGCGGCGGTGGAACGAACGGTGCGGCGGAAGCGACCGCCGAAGTCGATGTTACCACCACGCTCCCGCCGGGGATCACGCCCACACCGCTCGCGCTCGAAGCGCAGGACGAAGTGATTGAAGGCGGGGATACCAGCCGAGCGCCGTTCTACCCGATCAATCTGCAAATCAGTCTGCCTGATCAGACCGTGCCGCGTGTGTGGGTAGTGCAGCGCCGGGCGGTGCGTGCCTCGGAATGGAACTTCGATCCGAACCCGGATACCGCCTCGTTCTTGAACGGCATGAGCGTGCGCCCGGTGATTGGCATCCCGTGGTCGGAGGACAATGCCGCGTGGTTCGAGCAGATCGGCGCGGGGGCGGAGTTCCGCTTACAGATGAACACTGGCGCGATTCTCACGTTCGCCTTTGAGGACAAGCGTGAGGTGCGGCGCAGCGACACGGGCATTTTCCGGCAGGTCAATCCGGGTCTGGTTTTGCTCCTGCTCGGCGAAACTGATGAGCAAGGTTTACCGACCGGAACGCGCACGCTGGTCACAGCGATCTATCCGATTGAGCAGGAATTGGGACGCGCCGGGGAACTCATTGGCGTGCTGGCACAGCCTGTCGTTGCGGTCACACCAACGCCGCTGCCCACCGCCACTCCGACACCGATTCCGTTCATCGGCTTGGATGTGCAGATCATCAGCGTGACAACGAGCGCAGGGCAGGTCACGACGCAGTTACGATTGTACAACGGCGGGAATACACTGCTGCCGGTCACGCCGGAGGATGTGTGGCTGGCGCTTGGCTACGTCGAGAACCCGCCGGGACCGCGCACGCCTGCGGACGGGCTGACCCCGTTCGATCTGCTGCCAGGGCAGGCTGCGGATATCACGCTGATCTGGCTGTGGCGGGGAGAACCCTATGCCAGCTTGGGGGTCGGGGAGTACCGCTACGCGATCCAATTTGCTAACCCGTAAGACGACTTGCCCTCTTTGTGAGGGCAAGTTTCATTTGCACAACGGGAACAGACGAATAGAATGGAAATTCTAATCTTCAGTGAGTTGAGAGTAACAAATGCCTGAATCGCGGATTGTGTGTCCAAAATGTGGGCGAGCGGATGCAGTCCGCAAAGTGACTTCCATCGTTTCAGAAGGAACGGTCACAACCGATATGAGCGGTCTAGGGGTAGCCACCAGCAAACACGACGGAGAATTGGTGGGTATGATGGGATCAGCGACAAGCCGCTCTGTATTGGCAGCAAAACTCGCTCCACCTGTGAGGCCTGCAGCTGCATTCGGCTACGGTTGGGTGGGCGTATTTCTGTTTTCACGCATCGGGTTAGGCTTGTTTTCGTTGGCGCTCATCCTTGCTATAGTCGCGTGTTCGTTTCCCATTCTCGTCGGCACCTACCGTGAAAACCCTGCATTGGTGCTCATTCCCATTTTTGGGGTAACGGTCTTTGTCGTGCTACTGCTGCGTTGGATAGTCGTTTCTCTCGTGCGCGAAGTCCGCAAAATACGCAATGATCGGGCTGGTTATCCAGCAGAAGTTGAAACATGGGAACGCGCACTTGAGCGATGGAAAGAGTTGTACTACTGCTCACGGGATGACGGTGTATTCTTGCCAAGTCATTCAGTGCTTGTGCCTTCTGTGCAGATGAAACAGTATCTCTACGCGAAGTCAGGAGAGAAACTAAAGCGCGAACCCCTCAAATTGAAAATGGATTCGCGCAAAAACCGTTCATAACCGTACATACCGTTCATTGATGAGACCAGTATGTCAGGGATTACGCTTTGCCTTAGCAAATGTTCTTTGAAGGCGCAGTATGTATGAGTATGGGTTATGGCGCAATTCCTCTTTTCGACTTAGGCGGAAGTTTATATGCCGTTCAACCAGGGTAAGCGCTGCAGTTCCAGCTACTCCCACCAATGCACTTTGATTATCTCCAATAGCTGCTAGGGAAGAAGCTGTGATCCTACAGTCAGGAGCTTTGCAGCTATGTGCCGAATAGTGGCCGAATGCAGGCTGCTTTTCAAATCATTTATGGCAGGAGTAATACGATGTACATGGATGTATCTGATGTGTTCCTGTAAATCCCTTTATTGATTCATGACCAGTTCCAATCTCAGATGCAAGCTCGTTTACTCCATTCCGAAATTCTGTTAATTCATCACTGTATTGCCTACGAAAGGTGATAATTTTGTCTATGGGCGTTTCAGGGTCGACTTTGAGTGCGTCAATCGTAAGGTAAGCTAGCAATCCTGCCGCTAAATGATCGTCATTAGGGATGCCAGTAGGAGCGTCTCCTCGTTTCACCGCACTTGATAACTGGTCGAATTTTTCTTCACCAGTCAGTAGAGCTAGTCGTTGTCTTCGTGAAAGGATTGCAGCAAGCAGAGTCATATAAAACGTTGAAAAGCGACTACTTGTTATTAACTGATTTTGTTGCCAACGTGCTTGCCCTCGTTCAACTAACTGTTCAACCAGCTTTCTAGACATTTTGTCAGGATACAACAAGCTCTTGGTCTCTTCTGGATCCCACCTAGAGCTGATATGCGCCTTTGTCTTTGGAGAAAGAATTAAGCTTGTTGCAGGGCTTTCAAGGAATTCAAGAGCCGCATTTTCTGCCTCTAGAACTTCGGACATACCTGGTTCAACATAAAGTGGGCGCAAAATATATGCGTCAGCCAGAGCTTTGGATTCATAAATCGAATAAGGCTCTCGATATCCCCTCGGAACTATTGTTGAAACGGCTTCCCAAAATAAAGCGATGTTTACAATAAATCCCTTATCTTTAATATCTATATAAGGATAGTAAAGTGCGTTTGAAAAGCTCATGTTCTACCGCCTCTTGATTGTTAAGCAATGCTTGCTCCAATACTGAAATTTTACATCCCCGCACTGTAAAACTACCAACCCTCGGCTGAAAATTTACAGAGGTTCGGCGATCCGACTTTGCTACCCTGAGACTGTATCAGGGTGAAGCACTGCTCGTGCCGGATGACCCCACACGATCAAGCGCACCGCCCCTGAGCGGCTGCCCAAACGTCATGGCGCACGCCCGTTTCTCCCTGATGCGTTTGTCTCATCCATCAAGGAGCTGCTCGCGGAATCTTTCGCAAGCCATTCAAGACCTGTTCAACGACATTCGGGATGTGGCGCAGATCATCGCGCCCATCGCTGCCATCATCGGGTTTATCGGGCTGGGAGTCATGTACATGGGTTCAAGCTGGCCCTTGATCGGGGACTGGAAGAAGGACAATCCGAAAGCCGCCAATCAGGTTGTCATCGGTCTCCTGTTCGTCGTCTTCGCCTCCAGTGTCACCGCGCTGATCTCCTTCACCTAAATCGCCGTGTCCGCCAGCGCGGGGGTAGTCGTCTGCCTCCGCGCCGTTTCGTATGGAGAGACTGCACGGCAGCCGACTTCAAATCGCACATCCTCAGCCGGGATGAGAAAGGCTTCGGGGGCATCCCGTTCAAACGGCTGTTATTCGGCGGGATCGCGGGCGGCTTCACGTATACCGTGTGCCGCTTCGTCCTGCCGGATATTGCTATTCCGGTCGGCATTGTCGTGGCGATCCTGCTGATCGCGCTGACTGCGCCGCGCGGCGGGCTGCCGCTGTGGATGCGCCTGTGGCTCAACCTGCGCGGCGCGATCCTGCTCGCGGCGGCTGAAAATCCGAGCGGGATGGCGGCAGAAGTGGCGAAGCTGCTGTCCCTGCCAACCGATACCGCCGTGTTGGATGGAAATCGTCTGTTCGCGCCGCCCGCCGGGTTGGTCGAAGTCGATCTGTCGGAGTGGGTGACGTTTGCTCGCGCCCGCGATCTGGATCGGGGTGATGGGCTGGTGTTTGTCGGTTCGCCTTTAGAAGAGGAGGCGCTGTGACGAGTGTCCGCACGTTTCTGATCGAGCCGTTCGACATCATGCTGCACGCGACTGAAGAGGGAGTCGCGGCGCTGCAAGCCCGCTTCTCGACATGGCTGCGCACACTATCCGGTGAGGCGCGCTTCCTGTGCTGGCAGATGCCCGCCACGCTCGATGCCAAGATCGCCGCGCTTGATCAGGCAGAACTCCACACCGACGACGATCAGCGGCGTGACCTGCTGATCGAATACCGCCGCGAGTACGAGCGCATGAACGCCGGGGCGGAGTACCAGCGTGCGCTGTGTGGGATGGTGCTGTGGAATGACCAGAATCCGCGCGCGATTGCCGGTGGGCTGTCATCCGCCTTCGATACCCCCGTGACCGAAGGCGCGTTCCCGGCACTGTTTGAGGGGCAGTACGAACTGCGGGATCGTCCGTTCTGGCATCTCGCGCCGTCCGGTCGTCCCGGTGGTCGTCCGTACTGGGCGGTGCTGACCAGCTACGAGTTTGCGCCAGCAACGTGGAACTTTTTCCGTCCGCTGCCGCCGCTCTTGCGACTCAACTTCCCGCTGGCGCTGGCGGTGGACATCCCGAAGACGTATGACCGCAACGCCGCCATCGATGCGATTGAGAGCATCATTCAGGCGTACCAGGTGCATCTGGCGGGCGTGCGCGGCGAGGACAGCCGCTCGGTGCAGCGCGTCGCCGACTGCCGTCGGGCGCTCGGGGAGATTAACAACGGCGATGCTCTGCATCTGGTGCAGGTTGCCGTCGCGGTTGCAGCCGACGATCTGGAAACTCTGAAAGAACGTGTTGCGGCGGTCATCAATGAAACGCGAGCGTGGTTCAGCCTACGTCAGGAAGTCGGTGAACTGCTCTCGCGAGCGGTCGAGTTTTTCACCGCTCGCCGGACGAAGGACATCAACCTGCCGACCACGACATGGCCCGTCACGTCACGCGAACTGGCGCTGATGCTCGCGCCGCTCGGCTACCGCAAGCTCTCGACCACCGACGGGGTGCTGCGCGGCGAAGCGGTGGGTGGGGCGTATCCGGTTTTTCACAACTCGTGGCGGGACAAACGCGCCACGCATGAAGTCTGGGTTGGGCAGTCGGGCTACGGCAAGACGTTCGCGCTCAACTGCTACTTGACCCGCGAGTACGCCGAAAACGGTATTTCGTTCGACTTTCTCGAACCGATGGGACACGGGCGGCATATCGCCGACGCTTTCGGGCTGCCATGGTATGTGCTGAGCGCAAAGGCGACCAAGCTCAATCCGCAGGATGTGATGTTCCCGACGTTGCTTGAACAGGTCAGTCACACCACGCGCCTGTATGAAACGGTCTTGGGGCGGCAGCTTTCGGGCGGACAGCGCGAGAACCTAGAGCGTGGGCTGCTCGGTGAGGCACTGGAAACGCTCTATCGCGGCTTCCCTGATCTCAGTCAGGTCACGCCTGACCTCGCCCCGACGTGTGAGACGGTGTGCGATGTGCTGGCGAACTTGGGTGATAAGCCCGCCATGCAAGCCATCGCCCGCGACCTCGCCGACGAAATCGCCGGGCTGTGTACCGGATCGGGTCCGTGGTCGGCGTTTCTTAACGGGACGACCAATGTCGATCTGACACGCGGGGGACGCGACTGGATCAGTCCGCGTGTTTTCTCCTTCCACGAACTGGAAGGTGACCCGATCCTGCAGGCGCTGGCGTACACACAGGTGCTTTCTGCAATTCGCCGTGACAGCCTGATCGACGAGCAGCCGCGCATCATCGCCGTCGATGAGGTCTACCGCCTGATGCGCCATCCGTCGCTGCTGGACTTCCTGATCGAGGCGGCGAAGACGTTCCGCACAAGGCGCAAAAAAGCCTTGATGGTCGATCAACAGATGAGCGTCTTTTTGGAGTCCAAGGCGCGCCTGATCTTCGAAAACTGCCCGATCCGTGTGATTTTCTCGCAGCGGCAGGGCATGAACGTGTTCCGGGACGATGCTGCTTTCGCCCACTTCAACCAGCAGCACCGGGACATCATCGCGCAGCTGCCGCGCTTCCATTTCGTCCTCGACATTCAGGACGAAGGGCTTTTCTACCTGTTTGGGAAAGCCACTCCGGGCGAGCTGGCGTTTCCGTACCACCTGATGTTCAGGGACAAAAAAGTCCCGGACAAACAATAAAGTCCTGAACTGGAGACAAAAAAGTTCTGGACTCCGGGATGCAAGCGATAAGGAGCGGTCGGGTGATAAGTGGTTTAGGAGATCGGAAGACGGTGAATGAAAGGTCAAATCCAGTGGACAAATTCCAGATGTTTTTGTCCCGGAATTTGCCATTTCGCAAGGTCATCTGCGTCCAGTCCAGAACATTATTGTTCTGGTAGGTCTTCTGCAACCATTTCTGAACCCTTGTTACCCAGTCGCAGTCCAGCACTATTTTGTACGTGGACACCTGATCGAAAACTGATGGAGGAAAGATGACATGCCGGCAAAGAGTACGGCGACCGCGCCGTGGCAAGACCTCGAAAAGCAGGCGTACCACGCCTACCGCGAGTGGCCGATTTGGCTCACGCTGCGTGAGCGGGAACTTGCCGAACGTGGGGCTTCCGCGCGAGCGGACAAGCGCCCGCCGCAAACTGCGACTGCTGCTGAAAGCACTGAACGCGCGCCGTCTGGCGCGGCTGGAAAGGAAACTACTGAATGAAACTCGTGATTGTCGAAACGCCCGCGCAGGCGAAACGGCTGAGTGAGGCACTCGGTGACGGCTGGCGCGTCGAACCGTGCTCCGGCATGGTGCGCGACCTGCCTGCTGACCAACTGGGGCTCGATCTGGAAGCGGATTTTCGCCCGCATTTCACCCTTGTACCGGGCAAGGGCAATCTCGTCCGCCGCCTGATGAAGGCGTTGCGTGACTGCGAAGCGGTCTACGCGGCGACGCCACCCACCCGTGAGGGCGAAGCGATGGCGTGGCATGTTCTCGCGCTCTCGCCTGACGTGACGGACAAACTGGTCTATCGAGTGACGCTGACCGCGCTCACGCCCGACGCGATTCGCGCCGCCTTCGCCGCCCCGCGCCCGCTGGATATGAAGCGGGTCGAGGCGCATATCACAGACCGTATCATCGAGCGTCTGATCGGTTGGGGCGTGACTGCC
>JADKGC010000007.1 GCA_016717205.1 Candidatus Flexifilum breve | reverse complement strand
TTCAGCGACATTGACTGGAAGTACTCCAGCACGCCGCAAAAGGGTTTGAACGGCCGCCAGACACCGGAACCGCGTGGTCGCGTGGTCGGCGGGTCGAGCAACCTGTACATTATGATGCATATCCGCGGCCATGAGTCGGATTTCGACAACTGGGCGTACAATGGCTGCCCCGGTTGGGCGTATAACGATCTGCTTCCGTTCTTCCAGAAGTCGGAAGATCAGGATGACGACACCAACCCCACGGGCGGCAAGGGCGGCGCGATTGCCGTGTCGAACGCCAAGAACTACAACCCGAACCCGCATTCGGCGCGCTTCATCGAAGCGTGTAAGGAACTGGGCTTCCCCGAAACAGCTGACTTTAATGGCCCGAACATGATTGGCGCGGGCTGGCATCACCTGAACGTGCGCAATGGCAAGCGTCATGCGGCCAACGAAGCTTATATCGAACCGTTTATCGGCAGCCGCCCGAACTGGACGCTCAGCCCGAATTCGCTGGCGACCAAGCTAATCATTGAAAATGGCCGCTGTGTCGGTGTGGAATATATCAAGGACGGCCAGAAGACGTCGGCGCGCGCCACGGGTGAAGTCATTGTGTGCGGCGGCGCGATCGAATCGCCGAAGCTGCTCATGCTCTCCGGCATTGGCCCGGCGGCGCACCTCAAACAGCATGGCGTCGACGTGGTCGTGGATCTGCCCGGCGTCGGCCAGAACTTCCACAACCATGTTCTGACTGGCATGATCTATGAAACTAAGGAAGCGCTGAACGCCCCGAATCTGCAGATGTCGGAATCGGCGTTGTTCTGCAAGTCGGATCCCGGTTGGGTTGGCCCCGATATTCAGATGGCGTTCATCAGCGCGTCGTTCGACATCATCGTCGGGCAGGCGAACCCCAACAGCATCAGCATTCTGCCCGGTGTGGTGCGTCCGCTCTCGCGCGGGTCGGTCACGCTGGCGAGCGGCAATCCGCTGGATTACCCGCTGGTCGATGCCAATTATCTCGGCGTGCAGTCGGATGCGGATCGGCTCGTGTGGGCGTTCAAGCTGGGACGCGAAATCTTCCACAGCAAGACGTTCAGCGAAGTGCTGACCGGTAAGGAACTGCTGCCGCATCCGGAAGAAAGCGTCAAGACGGACGCCGAAATCATGCAGTTTGTCCGCAACAATGCGGCGTCGTATCACCACCAGTCCGGCTCGTGCAAGATGGGTTTGGACAGCATGGCGGTGGTCGATCCTGAACTGCGTGTGTACGGTGTCGATGGCCTGCGCGTGGCGGATGCCGCCGTATTCCCGCAGGTGCCGTCGGGCAACTGCCACTCCGCGATCCTCGTCGTGGGCGAAAAGTGCGCGGACTTCATCAAGAAGGCGCATAACCTGCAGTAACCCGCAGTCTGTCACCCGTAAGTGAAAATCTGCATGGCGGTTGGTTGGAATGTTTCCGACCAGCCGCCCTTCACGAAAGTAGGGCGCATGAAACTACAGGGCAAGAAAGTCGGCATTCTCATCGAGAGCGACTTCTACGAAAAAGAGATCTTCTACTACGAGCATCGCTTTCCCGAAGAGGGGATCGAACTCCATTTCCTCTCGCGCTTGTGGGGGCAGCCCTACCTGACCTTCAAGGGACACGAAGAGCATTACCCGTTCGAATGTCACGAGAGTTTTGAAGGCATGAGCGACGAGGAACTGAACAGCTACTCGGCCATTATCGTGCCGTCGGCGATTGTGTCGGATCGGCTGCGCTACACCGAAGACATCAACAAGCTGGCTCCGGCAGTGCAGTTCGTCGAACGCGCTTTCGCCAACAAGAACATCATCAAGGGGATCATTTGTCACGGCCACTGGATCATCTCCCCGGTGCCGCACCTGTACCGTGGGCGCAATGTGACTGGGCACATCAACCTGCTCGGCGATATCCGTAACATGGGCGCGAATTACCTTGATCAGGATCTCGTAGTCGATGGCGATCTGGTCACCGCGCGGACGGGTGGTCACTGCCACCTGCTGGCGCGCCAGATCATCGACATGCTGTACGAAAAAGAAGGGAAAACGGTGCGATAATGGCATTCTCTCACATTGGCCTGAGCTGCCTCGACCCCATCGCCATTGAACGCTGGTACACCAAGTATCTCGGCTTCAAACGGGCGCGTGTGATCCCGCTCGGCGCGGATCAACTGGTGTTTATCAAATCGGGCGATATGTATCTTGAATTGTTCAAGACGGCCGATAAGCGTCCGCTGCCTGTTCCGGAAAAGGACGGCTATCCGTTCGACGGCTTCCGCCACATCGCGTTTCAAGTCGACAACATCGACACTGTGCTCGCCGCACTGGGCGCGGACGCGAAGATCACGCTGGGGCCGCTGGACTTTAGCGACTTTATCCCCGGTTGGCGTACGGTATGGGTTGCCGATCCTGAAGGCAACATCGTCGAAATCACCCAAGGGTATCAGGATCAGGACAATCCGCCTGCTCTGGACTAGTCTGCCTGCGAGTAGAGAAAAGGACCATCTGTGAAGATCGATTTTACTTTTTCAGATACGATTGCCGGGTATGTCACCCATTTCAATCGTGTCGAACGCTCGGTCAAGATCAGCACCTCAGATGGGCGCGAATTCAAGGGCATTCTGACGCCCGCGACCTATGCGCGTATCTCGCAGAACCTCGAAGAACCGTATGCCGACGCGACGGGCCGCCTCGCTGAACTGCTGACCCCCGGTCAGCTTGTTTACGCTTACGGCGTGTTCTACCCCGATGGCGCCGAAGGCGATTACACCTTCGAAATTAAGTCGATGGTGTTCCCTGGTAATGGCCCGTCAGTGTACCGCCACGAAGAACAGGACTGGTGGATTAAGCAGATTCGCTCAATCGGCCATTCATACCTCAAGTGGCAGTTCAACCACCCGAAAGAAGCGATCGACTACCGCAATTACCGCACGTTCCTGCATCTGGCGGGCGGCAAGAAGGGCGACTTCCTGCAGGAAACGGATACCATCTCGCGCCTTGTCTACGGGTTTGCCTCGGCGTTTCTGCTAACGGGTGAAGATGCGTTCCTCGAAGGCGCGGAAAAAGGCACGCAGTACCTGCGCGACCACATGCGCTTTTATGATGCCGAAGAACAACTGATCTACTGGTATCACGGCGTGCAGGTGAGCGGCGATCAGGAACAGAAGCTGCTGACCTCGGAATTCGGCGACGACTACGACTCGCTGCCCGCGTACGAGCAGATCTATGCCCTCGCTGGCCCGATCCAGACATACCGCGCGAACGGCGACCCGCTCATTCTCGCGGATGCGGAATTGACGGTCAAACTGTTCGACCGCTTCTTCAAGGATCACGAAAAGGGCGGTTACTTCTCGCATATCGACCCGATCACGCTGGATCCGCGCGCGGCATCGCTCCAGCACAACCGCGCCAAGAAGAACTGGAACTCGGTCGGCGACCATGCGCCCGCGTATCTGATTAACCTCTATATCGCGACGCACGACCCGAAGTATGCCGACTTCCTCGAAGATACGTTCGACACGATCACCGAACACTTCCAGGACTACGAACACAGCCCATTCGTGCAGGAAAAGTTCTATGAAGACTGGAGCCACGACCAGACGTACCTGTGGCAGCAGAACCGCGGCGTCGTCGGCCACAACCTGAAGATCGCGTGGAACCTCACCCGTATGCAGGGTCTGAAGTGGAAAGACAGCTACGCGGAATTCTCGAAGAAGATCGCGGGGCTGATGCCGCAGGTCGGCATGGATATTCAGCGCGGCGGTTGGTACGACGTCGTCGAACGTACCCTCCAACCGGGTCAGAAGTTCCACCGCTACGTGTGGCATGACCGCAAGGCGTGGTGGCAGCAGGAACAGGGCATCCTCGCCTATCTCATCATGTACGGCGTGTACAAGGACGAAGAATACAAGCGTCTGGCGCGTGAATCGGCGGCGTATTACAACGCGTTCTTCCTCGACCACGACGACGGCGCGGTGTACTTCAACACGCTCGCGAATGGTCTGCCGTACCTGCTCGGCAATGAACGCCTCAAGGGCAGCCATTCCATGAGCGGTTACCACTCGATGGAACTGTGCTATCTGGCGTCGGTGTACCAGAACCTGCTCATCAGCAAGAAACCGATGGACTTCTACTTCAAGCCGTACCCGAAGAGCTTCAAGGATGGCATCCTGCACGTCGAACCCGACATTCTGCCCCCCGGCTCGATCTGCATCGAGTCCGTGGAAATCGACGGCAAGCCGTACACCGACTTCGATTCGGCGGGTCTGACCGTGAAGTTGCCGGAAACGGAAGAACGAGTCAAGATCAAAGTTCGAATCGTACCCGTCTAGCTACGGAGACTTTATGGACGTTCAGGTTAAGCCGTTTCAGGATGCGACTGTTGTTGAAGTTGTCGGCGATGTCGACGGCAGCACCGCACCCATGTTGCAAGAACATATTTTGGCGGTGGCCCAACCGGGCTGCCGCCTCCTTGTCGATATGAGCCGCGTTGGCTTTATGTCCAGCGCGGGTTTGCGCGTCATGCTCATCCTGCACCGGACAATTTCCGGCGGGAAGGGGCATGTGGTTCTCGTTGGCCTGTCGGAAGACATCAAAGATACGATGTCGGCGACTGGCTTCCTGAAGTTTTTCACGACCGCCGATACGCTGGAAGCAGGCTTACAAGCGCTGAACAATGGTTGATCGTATCGATATTTACCCAACTCATGTCCACGATGGGTACAAGCTCAGACCGGGGCAACCGCTGCCGTTCGGGGCAACCATCGTGCCGGGGGGGCTCAACTTCTCCATCTTTTCCAGCCATGCGACGTCCTGTACGCTGGTGCTCTTCGAGAAGGATGCAGATAAGCCGCTGGTCGAAATCCCCTTCCTTGATGAGTTTCGTATCGGGAATGTGTACTCGATGACCGTGTTCGATCTCGACTATGAGAACATCGAATATGGTTTTCGCATGGATGGCCCGTGGGACCCCAAGAACGGCCACCGTTTCGATAAAACGAAGATCCTGATGGATCCGTACGCCCGGGTTATTGGCGGACGCGATACGTGGGGTGTCAAGCCGGACTGGGACAATGTGTATCAGCACCGTGCGCGCCCCGTGCTGAACGACTTCGACTGGGAACACGACAAGCCGCTGGAAACGCCCATTGAGGATCTCGTGATCTACGAGATGCACGTGCGGTCGTTCACTCGCGACGAATCGTCCAAGGTCGAGGCGGCGCCGGGTACATTCGCAGCGATGGTCGAGAAGATCCCCTATCTTAAGTCGCTGGGGGTGAACTGCGTCGAGCTGCTACCCGTTTACGAGTTCGACGAGTTCGAAGACAGCCGCCCGAGCCCGATCACCGGGGAAATGCTCTATCAATACTGGGGCTACAGCACGGTCGGATTCTTTGCGCCGAAGGCGGGCTACGCTGCGACCGGCAAGTACGGGATGCAGGTGGACGAGTTCAAGAACCTCGTCAAAGAACTGCACGCCAACGGCATCGAAGTCATGCTGGACGTCGTGTTCAATCACACGGCGGAAGGCAATGAGAACGGTCTGTATGTCTCCTTCCGCGGCATCGACAACAAAATCTATTACATGTTGACGCCGGATGGCTACTACTTCAACTTCAGCGGTACGGGCAATACGCTCAACTGCAATAATCCGATTGTGCGCAACATGGTGCTCGACTGCCTGCGCTACTGGGCGGCAGAATATCATATCGACGGCTTCCGGTTTGATCTCGCCGCGATTCTGGGGCGCGATCAGAATGGTGCGCCGCTATTGAACCCGCCGCTGCTCGAACAGCTCGCTCATGATCCGATTCTCGCCAAGTGTAAGTTAATCGCGGAAGCGTGGGATGCTGGTGGCCTGTATCAGGTCGGCTCGTTCCCAGCCTATGGGCGTTGGGCCGAGTGGAACGGAAAGTTCCGCGATGCTGTGCGCCGCTTCGTCAAGGGTGACGATGGGCTGGTCGGCGAAATGGCGTGGCGCGTTCAAGGGTCGCCGGATTTGTATGCCACACGCGGCCCGACGGCATCGATCAACTTCATCACGGCGCACGACGGTTTCACACTGATGGATCTCGTGTCATACAACGACAAGCATAACGAGGCCAACGGCTGGAACAACTCGGACGGCGCGAACGACAACAATAGTTGGAACTGCGGTTGGGAAGGGCACACCGACGACCCGGGTATTGTGCAGATGCGGCATCGCCAGATGAAGAACTTTGCCACGATCCTGATGGTGAGTCAGGGCGTGCCGATGATCCTGATGGGCGACGAAGTCGGACGGACGCAGAACGGCAACAACAACACCTACTGCCAGGACAACATCCTTAACTGGTTTGACTGGAACCTGGTGGATAAGAATGGCGATCTCCTGCAGTTCTTCCAGAAGGTGATCGGCTTCCGGCGGGCGCACCCCGTGCTGCGCAGTCGGACGCACTTCGCCCATTCCGATTATGTCGGAAGTGGTATCCCAGACATCAGCTTCCACGGGACGGAAGCGTGGCGTCCCGATTGGTCGGGCAACAACCAACATACGCTGGCATTCATGCTGTCGGGCGACCACGCCAAGGGCGGCAAGGTGCACGACGATCATATTTACGTGGCGATCAATACCTACTGGGACGCGCTGAGCTTTGGCCTGCCGCAGCTTCCGCGTGGCAAACGCTGGCATATGGCGATCAATACGTCGATGTCGGCGGGCGAGGATATCTGGGTGGCGGGCAAAGAACCACTGCTCGGTGATCAGGGACACGTATGGGTCGGCAATCGTTCAGTCATCGTCTTGGTAGGTCGCTAACTCAAAGGAGAATGTGAGCAATGGCTTTTGAAGCAACTCTGAACTTGGAAAACGGCATCGCGAAGATTACGCTGGTGGGGGAACTGGATGCGAGCGTCGCCCCGATCTTCCAGGAAAAGATTCAGGAAGCGGCGAGCGCGCACGCGCAGAAACTGGTCCTGCTGATGCAAGGGCTGAACTACATGTCGAGCGCTGGGCTGCGCACGTTGGTGTTTGCCAAGCAGAAGATGGGCGCACAGGTGAAGATTTACCTGATCGGCACGCAGGAACAGGTCGTCGAACCGATCAAGCAGACGGGCTTCCATTACAGCGTGATCATGCTGGAGACCTACGATCCGACAGTGATCGAAGGCTAAGAGGGCTTCTACGCGACCGCACGGGGGCGTTGGATTTCCAACGCCCTTTCTCTCTCCGCAGAAGTAGTGTTCCCAACAGCAGGCAAAACGATGTCCGATCAAAAAATACCCGCAGTTGTTGTTTCTGGAAGATCGGCGGATATGGGGGAGTCCCTCAGTGCGATCCGTCAATTTGTCAGCAGTGCGTCGCAGCAGGCTGGGCTAGACAAGCAAGCTGTCTACAAGTTAACATTGGCGGTCGATGAAATCGCCGCAAACATCTTCATCTACGGTTATCGGGATACCGTCCCTGATGCGAAAATCGGGATTGCTGGTCAGATCAGCGATGGACTCCTCACCGTTCGTCTTGAGGACAGCGCCCCGGCCTTTGATCCCGTAGAACACCTGAAAACCGCAGAATTTGATCTCGATGTGCCAATTGATGAACGGATTCCGGGTGGATTGGGGATCAAACTGGCCATCGATAACGTTGACGCGTTTCGCTATGAGTACCTTGATGGGCGAAACTGCAACATCTTCATGATGAAACGCCCAGGCAAGTCGTAATATCACAGAGGGTCAAGAACTTATGTCCAACGCCATATACCGCGTGCTGGTCATTGATGACAACATCGAGAACCGTAAACAACTGGAAAACCACCTCAAGACAAAGGGGCATCTCGTCCAAGTCGCGGGCGATGGACAAGAGGGCTTGGACATGCTGTGTGCCCAGAGCTTTGACTTGATTTTGACCGGGATTAATCTGCCGAAGCTCAATGGCTTTGAACTGCTCGAGCAGATGAACGCGCATCCTGACCTGAAAAATCTCCCGGTCATCATCATTTCGGCAGTGTCGGATATGCAGGCCGTCACCCGCCTGCTGCAGCTCGGGGCAGACGACTACATTCATGAACCGTATTCGCCCGAGATGCTCGATATCCGCATGCACATTCTGATGGAGAAAGTCCTGCTGCAAAAAAGTCAGGAACTCCACATGAAGCGCTCAGAGCGGATGGCGGAGCTGATGGAGAAGGTGATTTTGCCGGTCGGTATCGCCTTATCGACCGAACCGAATTTCGATCACCTGACCGAACGCATTCTGATGGAGGCGAAGCAGATCTGTAACGCCGACGCCGGGACGCTCTACATCCGCACACATGATGATAACCTGCGATTCGCGATTGCGATCACTGAATCGCTGGGAGTTCACGTGGGTGGCACGAGCGGTCGACCGATCTCATTTTCGCCGCTGCCGATGTACAACCGGGCGACGGGCGAACCTAATCACCACAATGTAGCGACCTATGTCGCGCTGACGGGCAAATCGATTAACATCCCGGATGTGTACGTTGCCGAGGGGTTCGACTTCGCCTCGACCAAAATCTTCGACAAGCAGAACAGCTACCGCACTGTGTCGAGCCTGACGGTGCCGCTCAAAGATAACAAGGCGGAAGTGATCGGCGTGCTCCAGTTGATCAATGCGCGCGGCGAAGATGGTACGATTGCCGCCTTCGACGATTACAATCGGCTGGTGGTCGAGTCGCTCTCGTCGCAGGCGGCCATTGTGATGAACAATCATCTGCTGGTGCAGCAGCAGCAGAAAATGGCGAAGATCGAGAACGATATCGAAATCGCGCGGCGCATTCAGAACAACTTTCTGCCGAACCAACTGCCGGTTGTCCCTGGTTGGGAGATCGGTGGGCGCTTTCAACCCGCGCGTGAAGTCGCGGGTGACTTCTACGATCTCTTCATGATGATGAATGAGCGCCGCCTCGGCATTCTGATTGCAGACGTGTGCGATAAGGGTGTGGGCGCGGCGCTGTTTATGTCGCTGACGCGCAGCCTGATTCGCGCGTTTGCCATGATGAACCACAACGTCAACTGGGCGGAAAACCTGTTTGATGACAGCGGCACTACTCTGGGGCGGAACAAGTCCAGCCGCGTGGCGATTCGCGCCAACGCGCTCAAGACGGCGGTCGTAGATACGAACGAGTACATCACGACGCATCATCTCGATCTCAATATGTTCGCGACGATGTTCTTTGGCATGCTTGACCCGGCGACGGGGACGCTGCTGTACATCAATGGCGGACACTGCCCGCCGATGATTATCAGCCCGACGGGCGAGATCAAGGCGCGCCTTGAACCGACCGGGCCAGCGGTCGGCATGTTCCCCGGTGCGGAGTTCGAGATCGCTGATGCGCAGCTCGATTATGGCGATATGCTGTATGCGTTCACCGATGGGGTGACGGACGCGCGCAACCCGGCGGGCAAGCTGTTCCATGAAGCCGGCTTGATCTCATTGGTGCATCCGCCGCTGGATTCGGCAAAGGGCTTCCTCGACCGTGTCGATAATGCGCTGTACAACCACATCGCAGATGCGATTCAGTTTGACGACATCACGATGGTAGCGGCGCGGCGCGAACCGAAAGCGTAACCGAGATTGCGGTACATATGGGTCACATGGGGCGCAGAGATGCGCCCCGTTTGCTTGGTTAAGCCTGCGTCAGCGGTAAGTACACGCGAAAGCGGGTATCCCCCGGTTGGGACGTTACGCGAATATCCCCGTGGTGGCGGTTGACCACAATCCGATACGCGATATCAAGGCCGAGTCCCGCGCCCTCGCCGACGTTCTTGGTCGTGAAGAAGGGTTCGAAGATGCGTGGGAGGATATGCGGCGGAATGCCCACCCCATTGTCGGTGATTTCGACCACCGCGCACTCGCCTTCAACTTCTGTATGAATATGCACACTGCCGCGCCCGTTTGTGGCGTCGACGGCATTGTCGATGATGTTGGCCCAGACCTGCTCAATATCCCCCATATAGAGTGGGACAAGCGGCACATTCGACGCATAGTCGCGTGTAATGGTCATGTTGCGCAGAGCGTGCCCGAAGATGACCAGCGTGTTGTCGAGTACGTGATGGAGGTTCGCCAACTGCAGCGGGCTCTCGTCGAGCGCTGAATAGGCGGTCACGGCGTTGATCATCTCGGAGATCCGCACCGTGCTCTGTTCTAGCGTTGTCAGGATGCTGCGCATGGTCAGCATCCCGTCGATCCAGACTACTGCTTCGTCGAGTGCGTCGTGCGGGATAATCTCGGCGAGCGCGTCCAAATCATCAACCTGTGTGTGCCCCTGCGCTAATGCAGGTGCAAGTTCCCACGCATTGTCGATCCCGCGGTCTTCCAGCCACTGGCTGAGCTTCTCTTCAAGGTCACTTTGCTCCAGCGCGTTCAATCGGGTGGCGTGGTTCCCCCGTGCGACCAGCGTATTGAGCAGACCAGTGATCGCGCTGATTTGCTCCGCCGACAAGTTAAGCTGAGACAGATTCAAGAGGAGCGATTGCAGCATCGACAGCGCTTCAGGGAGCTGCTTGGCGGCGCGCAGGCTGGCGGCGGCGGGGTTATTCAGCTCGTGCGCTAAACCCGCCGACAGGCGACCAAGGGCGGAGAGCTTCTCATTCTGCTGCAAGACAGACTCGGTATCGCGAACGCGTGTTACCATCGTGATCAGCAGGAGGCGCGCGACAGGTGAGGTGTTGAGATCGGCGAAGAGCGCCGGAGCGAAGCGCAAAAAGCGGCTATGTTGGACTGCGCGCCCGGTCGCCGTGTGGTTGAGTCCGGTCAGAATCGAGATCTCGCCGACGAACACCCCGGGCTGATACTGTTCGAGCACGACAGGCCGTCCGCCGATCAGCTTGTTGATCTCGAGTTCCCCTTCGAGCAGGACGTAGAGGCCAGAGGCAGGATCACCTTCGGCAAAGAGGATGTCATCAGCTTCCAATGTGAGTTCTTCGGCGGCGGGCAGGAGCGCTAACAGGTCCGCGTCCGAGACGCCGTCGAAGGTGTGCATCTGGCGCAGGGCTTGCAAGACCATAGGGGAAGCTCCTTCATCAACTGTCACTGGATTTAAGCGTTTGAATGGTCTCATTGTAGCCGATTTTGCTGGATACGTGGCACCAAAAAGGCATTGTCACCCGCAGTACAGTGAGGATGAGTGAAAGGAGAGAAAAGGCGCGTAAGTATGCTCGTTTCTGGTCGGTCGCTTTAGATTTCTAGAACTGCTATAGGCGACAGGAGGTCGGAGAGCATGACCAAGCGAACTCAACTTGCACAAGAATATTACAGTGCATTCGCCGCCGGTGATCGAGGCTTTTTCGAGGAGCGTCTAGCCGACTCATTTACATTTTCGGCTCCGCCAGACCCTCATCTAGACCGGGCGGGTTACTTTGAACGGTGTTGGCCGGGTGCGGGTACGGGGCAGACGTTTAACTTTATTCGCCTGATCGAGGTTGGCGCTGAAGTCATTGTGACCTATGAAGCGCGACAACCGAACGGTGAGACAGGCAGAAACACTGAAATTCTCACGTTTGAAGGCGACAAATTGATCCGTGCCGAAGTCTACTTTGGTTGGAAGGTAACCTAAACCCGCGTGTGCGCTTCAGGAAAACGGACGAGCCGTACGGCTCGTCCGTTTGTGTCTTGATGCGAATGCTGGTCTAGATGTCGAGGTTGCGCACCGTTTTAGCATGCGTCTGAATGAAGCGGCGGCGTTCCGGGACGCTGGTGCCCATCAGCATGTCAAATACGCGATCTGCTTCTACGGCATCATCGATGGTGACCTGCAGCAGCGTGCGCCGTGCCGGGTCCATCGTGGTCTCCCACAGCTGTTCCGGGTTCATTTCACCGAGACCCTTGTAACGGCTGACCTTCACCTTATCGGGTTCCTTGTAGCGGTGGAGCGCGCGGGCGAGGATTTCGTTTTCACCCATGCCGGCTTCCATGTACAGGTATTCGATATCTTTGCCCGCTTGCAGGCGGAAGATCGGCGGTTGGGCGATGTAGAGATGCCCTTCAGTGATCAGCGATGTCATGTGGCGGAAGAAGAACGTCAACAACAGCGTGCGGATGTGGCTGCCATCGACATCAGCGTCCGTCATGATGATGACGCGGCCATAGCGCAGGGAATTGATAGTGAAGTCATCGCTGATGCCAGTCCCGAGCGCGCTGATCAAGGACTTGATTTCGTTGTTGTCGAGCATCTTGTCGAGGCGAGCGCGCTCCGTGTTGAGGATCTTGCCACGCAGCGGCAGGATCGCCTGAAAATGGCGATCACGGCCCTGTTTGGCGGAGCCACCGGCGCTGTCGCCTTCGACGATGTAGACTTCGGCGTTGTCGCCATGCGACGAGCAGTCGGCGAGTTTGCCGGGCAGGGTAGAGCTTTCCAGTAGACTGGGACCGCTGCGCACCAAATCACGCGCCTTGCGGGCGGCTTCACGGGCGCGCATGCTGGTCATGCACTTTTCAACGATTTTGCGTGCTTCACGCGGGTTCAATTCGAGGAATTCGTTGAACGCCTCGGTCACGACCGATGACACCGCGCCCTGCACTTCGGGATTGATCAGCTTGACCTTGGTCTGGCTCTCAAACGAGGGATGCGGGTGCTTGATGCTGACAATCGCCGTGATGCCTTCGAGCGTGTCCGAACCGGAGAAGTTGCTATCTTTCTCTTTGAGTAGGCTGGCCTTACGCGCGTAACGATTGATCACACCGGTAATAGCCGAACGCAAACCAGTCAGGTGCATGCCGCCGTCCGGCGTGTTGATGGTATTGGCGAACGCCAGTTCCGTGATCGCGGCCGTGTCGGTGTACTGGAAAGCAACTTCCACGCCGATATTGTAGGGCGCTTTGCCCTCAGGCGGCGTGATCGTCACTTCGCGATCCATGTAGACCACCTGATGGATCGAATCGCGAGTGCGGTTGATGTAGCGCACAAAGGATTCAACCCCGCCCTCGAAGTAGAAGGTGGTTTCCTTGGGAATTGGACGAATACGCTCGTCGCGCAGCGTAATGCTCACTTTGCGCGTGACGAAGGCCATTTCGCGGAAGCGCTGGGCGAGCGTCGAAAAGCTGAACTCGTTGTGTTCCAGCACTTTGAAGTCCGGTTTAAAGGTGATGGTTGTCCCGGTGCTTTCGTCGTCGGACAGCGGGCGAACCTGCTCGATATCGCCAACGGGGTGCCCTTCGCGGTAGGTCTGCTGCCACAGGTAACCATCGCGGAATACCTGTGCCACCAACTGTTCAGAGAGCGCGTTCACCGCAGTGACACCGACGCCGTGCAAACCACCACTGACCTTATAGGCGCTGTTGTTGAACTTGCCACCCGCTCCGACCTTGGTCAGTACAACTTCCAATGTCGAGATGTCCGGGTACTGCTTGTGTCGCCCTACGGGGATGCCGACACCGTTATCTGAGATCGATACCACATTGTCGTCATAGAGAGTCACGACGATGCGATCACAGCGGCCAGCCAGCGCTTCGTCGACGGCATTATCCACTACTTCGTAGATGAGGTGGTGAATTGCGCGTATATCTGTCCCCCCAACATACATACCGGGGCGCAGTCGAATATGCGCTAATGGATCGAGCGCCTGAATGCTGTCCTCGTTATACACCGGGGCAGTGACTTTGTCCGCCATTCCAACTCCTATACGCGAGATTTTATGGTGAAAATGGAAACGTCCTTTCATTAATTATACCCCACGTTGGGGCGGAGTTCAATTCACAAAAACAAGTGTTCTAACTGCTGCGGGAGCGTCTGCCTTGACAGACAAGCGGAACGCTCCTAGAATCGCAAGTGTGTGCTGCCCCTGTAGCTCAATGGACAGAGCAAAGACCTTCTAAGTCTGAGGTTGTAGGTTCGAATCCTGTCAGGGGCGCTGTTTTTCTTCACTTGACCCTCGTGCGTCCGGCTATCGTCTGACTGGCTATTTGGTTGAGCGCTAACCCACCTGAGTACAACTTATGATCCTGTGTGTGAACCTGAATGCGGCCATCGACAAGACGATTGTGGTGGATCATTTTGAGTTGGGACAGATCCATCGACCGAAGTCGGTGCTGTCGCTCGCGGGCGGCAAAGGCTGCAACGTCGCGCGCGTGTTGAACACACTCGGTCAACCTGCAGCTGTCACCGGGTGGGTAGGTGGTTATGCTGGCCAGTTTATTTTGGCCCAGCTCCGACAGGAAGGGGTGCGCGACGCATTTGTAACGACCGCCGTTGAGTCCCGCACTTGTACCTCGGTCGTGGATGCGAGCACCAACGTGATTACGGAGATCTACGAGTCCGGCGTGCCCGTGCAACCTGAAGAAGTGGAAATGCTGCTGGCGACGGTGGAGGGGTGGCTGAGTAAGGCGCAGCTGCTTGTGTTGAGCGGCAGTCTGCCGCCCGGCGCACCGCGCAACATCTACGCGCAGTTGATCGATTTGGCGCGGACGGCGGGTGTTCCCACCCTGCTCGATGCGAGCAAGGATGCCCTGCAGCTCGGCTTACTGGCGCAGCCCACGTATGTTAAGCCTAATCAGACAGAACTGGCCGAAATATTGCAGACCCCACTTGATACGGTTGAACAGCAGCGCACGGCGGCGCAGGAAGTTGCACGACGGCACCAGACGACGGTCATCCTGTCACTGGGCAAGCACGGCGCCTTGCTGACCGATGGCGAGCTTATGTGGCAGGCCATCCCGCCGCGAGTTCACGCCATCAGTGCGGTTGGTTCCGGTGACTCGCTGGTCGCGGGCTTCTCGTCAGCGGTCGTGAGCGGCAGCCGCCTCCCTGACGCACTGCGATTGGGGGTCGCTTGTGGGACGGCGAACACATTGATGATCGGTGCCGGGCGGTTGCAGCGCGGTGATGTTGATGCCATTCGTCCGGGCGTCACGGTCACCCAATTGGAAACATCCTAGGCCAGCGATCAAGCTTTGGAAATTCAGAGTACGCGTATTGGCAGATCGATTGTCCGTGTGCGCGACAATCGGAATGAAGCAGGAGATACATGAATTATGACGAAGAAAGCGTTGTTTGTCGCGGGTGGCTGGGATGGTCACACACCCTTCGAGTCGGCGAATGTGTTTGCGAGTCTGCTGCGTGAGGCCGACTACGAAGTGGAAATCAGCGATACGCTGGATGTATACCTCGATGCGGAGAAGCTGCGCGGCCTCGATTTGATCATACCCACGTGGACGATGGGCAAGATTACCGGTGAGCAGGCCAAAGGCTTGCTAAATGCGGTCTCAGAAGGCGTTGGGGTGGGCGGGTGGCACGGCACAATGGGCGACTCGTTCCGCGAGAACACCGACTACCAGTTTATGGTGGGTGGGCAGTGGGTCGCGCACCCCGGCAACATCATCGACTACAAGGTGAACATCACCAACCACGGCCACCCGATCACACATGGGTTGAGCGACTTCCACATGCACTCCGAACAGTACTATATGCATGTCGATCCATCAAATCAGGTGCTGGCGACGACCACCTTCACTGGTGATTATGTTGGCTGGATCGCCGGAACGGTGATGCCGGTCGTGTGGACGCGGTCGTGGGGGATGGGGCGGGTGTTCTACTGCTCGCTCGGCCATGTGGCGAAAGACTTCGATGTGCCCGAAGCCCGCGAAATCGTGCGGCGCGGGCTGTTGTGGGCGAGCAAATAGTGCAGATAGGCGGCGCGATCCACCGGGATCGCGCCGCTACTCAATTAGCTGGGTGACGATTTTGCCGCGCACGTGCCGCCGTTCGAGGGCGAGCAAGGCTTCGGCGGTCTTTTCAAGAGAGACCACCTGCGTTACCATGGAGTGAATAACTTTGGCCTCCAGCATGTCCATCAAGTTGGTGAGATCCACACACATGGCGCGCTGCCACGGATAGTCGTGCTGCAGATGCGCGCCACCGAGCATAATGGCATGGATAGAAACAGCCTTGCCAAAGTCGAGAGCATTGACAGGCGGTGTGTCATCGATACACATCAGGTGACCGTTGAAGGCGAGTAATTTTAGGCCAACTGCCGCACTCTCGGCCCCCAACGTATCGATCACGATGTCTACACCACGCCCTTGGGTGATCTCCAACACACGCTCCACCACATTCTCAGTTTGATAGTCAATCACGTGGTTCGCGCCCAAGGTGCGCACGTAGTCATGGTTGCGCGCAGACGCCGTCGTGATCACTTGGACGCTGTGGAGCCGCGCCATCTGGATGGTGAAGCCGCCCACGCCGCCCGCGCCAGCCTGAACGAGCAGGGAACTGCCCGCGCGGATGGTCGTTTTGTGATACAGTGCCTGATAGGCGGTCATGCCGGCACAGGGGAGAGCGGCGGCATCCACAAAGCTGACGGAGTCGGGGATGCGAGCCGTCACATGCGCCGGAACAATCGCAAACTCGGCTAGTCCGCCGGGCCGCGACAAGTCACCGTGATAGGCGATGCGGTCGCCGAGCGACCACGGCTCCGCTCCCGGACCGAGAGCGTCAACCGTGCCGGCGACGTCGAGGCCAAGGATGAACGGGTACCGCCAAGCCGGGTGACCGCCGCGCGCGAGTTTATAATCGACCGGATTGAGGCCGACCGCGTGAACGCGGACGCGCAGTTCTCCCGGCCCGGGTTCTGGGAGCGGGGCTTCACCGATCCGAAGATGTTCAAGGGCACCGGGGCGATCAAGTAGTAAAGCGCGCATAGGTTGGCTCCTCAAGTGGAAAATGCGAGGATACCAGAGACAAAAAATGCCTGCAAGCGCAGGCATCTGGGTCTACAGGGTCATGATTTGCTGGTATAAGCGGTTTGTTTCATCGGAGACGACGATTCCGGCGCGTCCGAAGTCGTCGCATAGGCGTTGATAATGGGCGGCGGCCTCGCTGCGCCGACCGAGCTTCGAGAAGAGGTTCATGACTTCGCGATGCAGGTCTTCACGCTGATTGTCTTCACTCAGCGCGCGCTGGTAAAGCGACAAGGCGTGTTCGGGGCGATCTTCGGCGAGGCGATACTGGGCCATATTCATCAGGGCTTCGAGATAACCAGCGCGGAAATCGGCGCGGCGATCCTGAATCCAGCCATCGTTATGCCCTTGCAGGAATGGCCCGCGGTACAAATCGACGGTGCGCTGCCAAGCGGCCAAGGTATTACTGCTGCGTTGATCGCGCGTCCATCAGGTGAGCGACATAGTGCATCACATCATAGTAGATATCGAGATCGGGATTGACGCGGTAGTAGCCTTCGTCGTGGACGAGGACATCCATATCCAGCGCCTTATGCAGGCGGCGTTTGGTCACATGGAAAACGTTCACCGCTTGATCCATGTCGAGTTCCGGCCAAAACGCCTGGCAAATCTCCGAGCGGGTGATCACCGGTCGATCCAACGCAAAGAAGAAGAGCAGGCGGGGTAGGTGGCCTTCCCACGAGTCGATGGGCTGGTCATTGAGCAAGACGAAACCGGGACCCAGCGCATAAACCTCCAGCATTTTGGAACCTTTGCCCTGAATCTCGTAGAAGTCGCGGCGGATCACCTGCTCATCTTCAATGATGACGGCGTCGCCGCGCGCGATCATCGAGACCCACGGTAACCGGGGCAGGGTGCGGCTGTTGATGATCAGTTTGCAGTGTTCGGGCAAATGCGCGGTGAGCTTTTCGATGAACATCTGAATGTCATCAGCTTCATCGCTGCGATCATACTCGTCAAGGATTAAGTAGAAGGGTTTTTCGCTTAACTCGCCGATATCGCGCGCAAAAGTTGTTATGATTGCATTCAGATTGCTCTCGCTTTCGGAGGGCAGCATATTCAAATGCCGACCGAAGGTGGGATGTTGATTGGCGAGATCGTGCGTAATACCAGACAGGAATGAAGAAAGATTTATATCATCTGGACCAAGGGCATAATAGAACGCGGGAAATTCAGAGGAGTTGATTAAGCGCGCCACCAAGAGCGAACGATAGCGACTGCGTGGATGGAGCAAGGTGACCCGGGCGGCTTCTGACTGCTCTTGGAAGGTTTCAAACGATTGCTCTAATACCCGATGAAGCTTCATTGGAGTTATAACTCCCCCAGACGTCAGTAAAAAGATGGCTGTATCATATCATATAACATAAGCGCATTGCTAATGTTTGTCAACGAAGGCCTTATTGGTTAATTGAATAGAATATATCAATGTCACTTACAGAATTCTACAAAGGGTTTGGCAGATGAAGCCACCACGGACATTAGGTGTATCACTGGCAATTCTCGCCAGCGTCATGTTATTCACCGTGCTGCCACTGCTGCAAGTGGCCGCGCCCTTGATCATTCAATATCGCTTGAGTCAAGTTGATCTGCCGTCACCCGATGGAACGGGAACAGTGCGGCCCGTTGCGGTGGGGAGCGAACTGGAGGGGGGGGCGAACGGTGCGACGGCATTTCAAGTGGGCACCAGTGCGCTGTTCCTCGTGATCGCCATCGGCGCGTGGCTTGGTCGGCCCCGCTGGATTCGCGGCGTCATGCTCGGGGCGGTGTTGACTCTGCTCACGGTGACGGTGATCACGAGCGTCGCCACATTGAACGCCCCACCGGATATTAACAGTGGTCTGGATTCCGGTCAGAGCCTGACGACGCCGCTGATCTATGCGCGTTTAGCCCTAAGCGGGTTGATCACCTTGTACGTGCTGTGGTACCTGAACCGGGGGCCAGCGCGCGCTTTTTACCGGGGCTATTACTTGCAGCGCGGTGAAACGACTGCTCCGCTGAGCTGACTTATTCAGCCGGTACGTTAAAAGAACAAGACGGGAAATCTCCCGTCCTGTTGAATGCTTGAACGAACTAGCTTTGCGCTTTTTCGCGTTCGGCTATTTCCATCTGCACCAACTCGCGGCGCAGTGTCTTGCCGACGGTTGTTTTAGGCAGCGCGTCGACAAAGGCGAAGCGCGTCGGACATTCGTACGGCGCCAGCGACTTGCGCGCGTGCGCAACGAGGTCGTCGGCGGTCGCGGTCTGACCGGGACGCAGCACGACCCACGCTTTGAGCGCCTCTTGCCCGTCTTTCTCCGGGTGCGGAATGGCGGCGACGCCGACTTCGAGCACGGCGGGATGGCTGGCGATCACTTTTTCAACGTTGTTCGGATAGACATTAAAGCCGCCGATGAGCGCCATGTCTTTCTTGCGGTCGACGATGTAGAAGTAGCCGTCGTCGTCCATGCGGGCGATATCGCCCGTGTACAACCACTTTTTGCCATCCTTCTCGCGCAGGGTGTTAGCCGTTTCCGTGGGCATGCCGTGGTAGCCGACCATCAACTGCGGCCCGGTCATGACCAGCTCGCCAATTTCGCCGACGGGCAGATCGGTCACGCCGTCGTCCAAGCTGACGATGCGCATGTCCATGTCGGGGAAGGGCAGGCCGATGGAACCGGTGCGATTTTCGCCGTTGAGCGGGTTGGCGTGGGTAGCCGTCGGCGCTTCGCTCATGCCAAAGCCTTCCAGCAGCTTGCCGCCGCTCAGACCTTCAAACTCGCGTTTGGTGGAGGGTGGCAGCGGTGCGGAACCGCTCATACACACGCGAATGCTGCGTAAACTGACCTTGCCGGACTTGACGGTGGCATGGTTGTTGAGCGCGTTGTAGAGCGCCGGGACACCCATGAAGATAGTGGGCTTAAATTTGTCGATGGTGTCAAGCACGTCATCCAGATCGCGGGCATTCGGCACGAGCACGATGCGCGCACCGAGGGTCATGGCGAAGCTGACTACGGTCACGAGACCGTAGACATGGAAGAACGGAATCGCGCCGAGGAAGACTTCGGAACTGCTGGTGCCACTTTTATCGCCGCCGAGCAGCACTTCGCGACACTGCAGCGTATTGGCCACCAGCGCTTTGTGATTCGACATGGCGGCTTTCGGGATGCCTGTTGTGCCGCCCGTATACTGGAAGATCGCAAGATCGGAACCGGTCACAGTGACATTGGGTTTGCGCCCAGCAAACTTCGTGAGCAGTGCTTGCAGCCACTGATCGCCGGAGGCTAATGCATCGAGAAAATGCCCGCCTTTTTTCTCTTTGGCGATCTGGAACAGGACGCGGGCGGCAGAGGGCAAATACTCTTTAACATTGGTGACGATGACGGTCTTGAGTTTGGTGCGCGGCTGAATCTCTTTAATGGTCTTGTAGAACATCGAAAGGGTGATGACGATCTCCGCGCCACAGTCGTTGATCTGAGCCTGCATCTTTTCGGCGGGATAGGTGGGATTGGTCGCCGAGACGACGCCGCCCGCCTTTAACACGCCGAAATAGCTGATGACAAAGGCGGCCGTGTTCGGCATCACCAAGGCGACTCGATCTCCTTTTTTGAGACCGAGATCGATGAGTGCGACGGCTAAGGCATCCGTCGCTTGATCGAGCTGCTCGTAGTTGATTTCCGCTGCCACACGTCCGAGAACTGGGAGATGCGCACTGGTGACGAGAGCGACGTTCTTGGGGTACTTGTTGGCACTGTCTTTCAGGAAGTTCTGGAGCGGAATATCGGGATACGGTTCGAGGGAGTGAGCCACCCCCGGATCGTATTTTTTCAACCACGGGCGTTCAGTATAAGTAACCATAGGCGTCTCCGTGCCAATTTAATCTAACTTTGATTAGATTATATGGCGGATACGCCTTACAGTCAAAATTCTATGAGTCGCCCCAGCGCCGCCACTGCTCGGGGATGGTCGTGACCTTTCCCTCGTGGGTGATACAGATGTGCTTGCTGAAACCTGTAACTAACGTCTCGTGTGTATCCGCGTGGATAATTTCATAGGCGAACGTGAGCGTGCGGCTCTTCATTTCGTCGATCCAACAGCGGACGATAATCTGGTCGCCATACTTGGCAGGTTTCACATAACGGGCGTGGACTTCAGAAACGGTCAGGTAGAGACCGCTGCGTTCAAAGCTGGCGTAGTCGCTGCCGCGCTGGCGCGCGTAGTTGCTGCGCCCTTCTTCGAAATAGACGATATAGCTGGCATGATGCACAATTCCCATGGCGTCGGTCTCGGCGTACCGGACGTGCAGTGTGACTTCCTGAACAACTTTCTCCAAAGCCTAACCCCTTTCTTTGGTGGGCATGTTATATTACGTGTAGTCATGGATCAATCAACAACTCGGAGGAACCTACGTTGACCGCACGCACGCTCGTCGTTACCGCAGCATTGATCGTTCTATCGTTAATTCTAGCGTCGTGTGGTGGCGGAGCAACGTCTACCCCGACCAGCGTCCCGCCGACCGAAGCACCCGCCACGCAAGCGGCGACGGAAGAGGTCGCGGCTACGCCAGTGCCGATCGACGCAGTGGTGACGACGGAAGAACCAGCAGCGGAGGCGACCGCAGACGCCACCGAAGCAGCAGCAGGCATCGCTGAAGCGGCGGGCGGTGTAACGCTCACAGTGATGCAGGAAAACACCGCACTGCGCGGTGGTCCCGGTACGAACTATGAAGTGATTGTGCGCGTAACGGTCAACGCATCCTACCCGGTGGTCGCGACCTATGGCGAAGGTCGCAACCAGTGGTATCAGATCACGCTCGAAGATGGAACATCAGCGTGGGCGTGGGCGCGCGTCGTGACGCTGAACCCGGCAGATGCGGTTGTTCCGGTTGCCGCCGAAGTGCCACCCCCACCGGCCTCGTAGTCACGGCTAGCGGCTGTGCCGCCGTTCGAGTTCGGCATACACATCCTCCAGCGTGATGCCGCGCTCGACCATCAAGACCAACGTGTGATAGAACAGATCGCTCAATTCCGCGATCTGTTCGTTTTTTCCCTGTCCGAGCGCCGCGACGATCACTTCCGTCGCTTCTTCGCCGACTTTCTGAGCGATTTTGTTGACGCCTTTGTCAAACAGTCTGTTGGTGTAGCTCTCCGGTTTCGGGTTTTGCTGGCGATCCCGGATGATCGCTTCAAGTTCATTTAACTGCATCGGTGATATCCTCTAGCGTGCGGAAGAAACAAGTTACAGCGCCCGTGTGACAGGCAGGGCCAGCCGGATCGACGAGAATAAGCAGCGTATCCTCGTCACAGTCGACGAAAATTTCGCGGACGGTCTGAGTATTGCCGGAAGTCGCCCCTTTGTGCCACAACTCGCCCCGGCTGCGGCTCCAGAAAACAGTTTCGCCCATTTCGAGCGTTTTTTGGAGTGATTCGGCGTTCATGTAGGCGACCATAAGCACTTGCCGGGTGGTGGCATCCTGCACCACGGCAGGGATCAAGCCCTGACTATCCCACTTGAGGTTCACAGCGGCTCCCAACCCGATAAACGCATCGGCACACCCGCGGCGGCGAGGTAGCGTTTAAGGTCGCCGATGCGGATCTCGTTGTAGTGGAACAGAGTGGCGGCGAGTGCCGCATCGGCGCGGCCAATGGTCAGTGCTTCGCAGAAGTGTGCCATCGTGCCCGCGCCGCCGGACGCGATCACCGGGATGGAGACGGCATCGCTGATTGCCTGCGTCAGTTCGAGGTTGTACCCGGCCTTCGTGCCATCGCGATCCATGCTGGTGAGCAGAATTTCACCCGCGCCGCGTTCCTGTACCTCTTTCGCCCAGTCGAGCGCATTCTTGCCCGTCGGGATACGCCCACCATTGATGAAGACTTCCCAGCGACCATCCACCCACTTGGGGTCAATGGCGACGACGATGCACTGGCTGCCGAACGCCCATGCCCCCTGATTGATCAGATCGGGAGTGCGCACGGCGGAGCTGTTGATCGAGACCTTGTCCGCACCCGCGAGGAGGGTAGCCCGGATGTCGTCGATGGTGCGGATACCCCCGCCGACACAAAAGGGGATGAACAGGCTGTCGGCGACGCGGCGCACCATGTCGAGCGTGGTATTCCGGTTTTCGTGCGAGGCAGTGATGTCGAGAAAGACGAGTTCGTCCGCGCCTTCCTGATCATAGATCACAGCCTGTTCGACCGGGTCGCCTGCGTCACGCAGGTCGACGAAGTTAACGCCTTTGACGACGCGCCCATTCAGCACGTCGAGGCAGGGAATAATGCGTTTAGCCAGACTCATCTAGCGTCCTTCCGCCGCTTCCAATGCGGCTGCCAGCGTGAATTTCCTCTCGTAAAGCGCCATGCCAATCACCGCGCCAGCGATCTGCTGACTTTGGGCGAGGGCGCGAATGTCATCCACGCTGCTGACACCGCCGGAAGCGATCACCTGCAACCCGGTTTCGCGCGCCAGACGCACGGTTTCTGTGACATTCACGCCGACGAGACCGCCGTCGCGGCTGACATCGGTGTACAGGGCGTGTTTGACGCCGCGCGCGACCATCTGCTTTCCGGCCTCGACCGGCGTGAGATCGACGGTAGTTTGCCAACCGTGCGTGGCGATCTTGCCGGCACGGGCATCGAGGGCCACACAGACCGCATCCGCCCCCCAGCGCTCAATGGCCTGCGTGATGAGTTCAGGCGTTAGAAAGGCGGCCGTGCCGATGACGACGCGGTTCGCGCCCGCATTGAAAGCACGCGCAATGTCGTCCAGCGTGCGCAGACCGCCGCCAAACTGAACTTTCGCACTAAAGGCGGCAATGCGTTCGAGAATGAGACTATTGTCGTTGGCCTGGGCAAACGCACCGTCGAGATTCACCATGTGAATCCACTGCGCGCCCGCCGCAATCCACTCCATAGCCGTCGTGGTCGGGTCGTCGCTGAAGACCGTCTGGCGGTTGGGGTCGCCTTCGCGCAGGCGCACCACCTTGCCGCCGCGCAGATCAATGGCCGGATAGATGATCATGACGGGTTGTACTCCAAGAAATTGGTCAGAATTTGCAGGCCAGTTCGCTGGCTCTTCTCTGGGTGGAATTGCACGCCAAACAGATGGCGGCGCGCGACGCCTGCTGTGAAGGGAATGCCGTAATCGACGGTGAGAATCACGTCGTCAGGATTGGTGGGCACGCAGTAATAGCTGTGCACGAAGTAGGCGTAACTCTCCGCGCTCAACTTGTTCAACAGCGGCGACGGGTGGGTCTGCTGGAGGTTGTTCCAGCCCATGTGAGGGACTTTGTGACCCGGTAAATCGTCAAAGCGGGTAACACGCCCGGGCAGCAAGCCCAAGCCCTCGTGATCACCCATTTCGTCGCTGGTTTCGAAGAGAAACTGCATCCCAAGGCAAATGCCGAGGTAAGGGATACCCGCGTTCACCGCGTCACGCAGCGGTTGAATGAGTCCTTGTTCGCGCAGCTTGAGCATGCCCGCGCCGAAAGCTCCCACACCCGGCAGAATGATTTTGTCCGCGCCGCGCAATTCGTCCGGCTGATGGACGAGGCAGATGTCGGCAACGCCGAGCGCGTGGAGCGCATGCAGCACACTGCGTAAGTTTCCGGCTCCGTAGTCGATGACCGCTAACATAGCCCTCCTTAAAAACAAAAAGCCCTGCGAGGTGCAGGGCTATGCTCAAAGCAAAACTATCAGTGAGACGACTAGTCCAGCACCCCGTGGAGCATATGCAGATGATGATGGTTGTGTTGGCGTTGGATACTGTACATGTGTCACCTCAGACGGAAAAGAGTATAACGGCTGGCTGTAAGCTTGTCAATGCGGCGCAAGTCGTTACAATAGCGGGCTTGTATCAGGAGAAAACAACTATCGTGATCGCACTGCTCACCGATTTTGGCGCGGCGGATATCTACGTTGGCGTGATGAAAGGCGTGATTTTGTCGATTGATTCGCAGGCGCAGATCGTCGATATTACCCACAGCATTCAACCGCAAAACGTGCGGCAGGCCGCCTTCGCGCTGCTCAACAGCTATCGCTATTTTCCCGAAGGTACAGTCTTTCTGGTCGTGGTCGATCCGGGCGTCGGGACAGATCGGAAGCCGATTGCGATTCATGCGGGCAAGTACAAGTTCGTGGCGCCGGACAATGGGGTGTTGAGCTATGTCCTGTATGAACTGCGCGATGCCTTTGCTGTCGAACTAAGCAATCCGACCTACCAGCTCACGGGTGTGAGCAGCACGTTTCACGGACGCGACATTTTCGCGCCGGCCGCCGCGCATCTCGGCAAAGGGGTGGCGCTGCGGGCGTTGGGCACACCACTGCTCAACCCGATTGCACTGCCAGAACCCCAGTTAGGTATCAACGGCAAGCGGATTACGGGTGAAGTCATGCACATCGATCACTTCGGCAATATTGTCACCAGCATCGGCAGTTTGCGCTGGGTGGCGCCGGAGCGCTTGACGCTCAACCCGCGCTTTGGTGAATTCGCGACGCAGCCCATTCCCGCGGCGACGGCGACCGTTGAACTCGGCGGGGTGACGCTGACCGGTATCCGTCACGCGTTTGGCGAAGCCGAGCGGGGTGAACTAATCACAATCGTGGAGAGCAACGGATTCCTTGAGATCGCCGTCAATCAAGGCAGCGCAGTGGCGCGGCTCGACGTGACTATCGGCGACCGCGTCGAACTACAGATAGGATAACTGATGCAGCAATTTGTGATCGAGGGCGGGCACGCGCTGGCAGGCGAAGTGACGGTCAGCGGCAACAAAAACGCCGCGCTCAAGATGCTGCCCGCGTGCATTCTGACTGATCAGCCGGTGATTCTACAGAACATGCCGAACATCGGCGACGTGCGCACATTAATCGATATCATGCGCGCGCTGGGCGTGCAAATCGAGTGGATTGGGGCGAACGAACTGCGGGTGCACGCTCACGAAATCGCGACGACGGCCATAGATCCGGTATTGGCCGGGCGCTTGCGGGCGAGCATTGTGCTGGCCGCGCCCATGCTGGCGCGCTGTGGGCGGGTCAATCTGCCGCTCCCCGGCGGGGACGCCATCGGCGAGCGGCGGCTCGATATGCATGTGTTCGCGCTGCGCAAGTTAGGTGCGCAGGTGAACTATGACGGCCAAGCGTTTGACATGGTCGCGGACAAACTGGTCGGCGCGGATATCTTGCTGACAGAGGCGAGCGTCACCGCAACTGAGAACGCGATTATGGGCGCAGTGCTGGCACAGGGCACGACTATCATCCGCAATGCTGCCAGTGAGCCGCACGTGCAGGACCTGTGCAATATGCTGGTGGAGCTGGGCGGCCAAATCGACGGCATTGGCTCGAATCGTCTGACGATACAGGGCGTAGCCCGGCTCAACGGCGGCGCTGCGCGCATCGGCGCGGACTATATTGAAGTCGGGAGCTACATCGGCGCGGCAGCGGTGACGGGTGGGGAAATCACCATCAAGCAGGCGGATCCGCAGTATCTGGATATGGTCGCGCTGGTGTTCGAACGTTTGGGCGTCCACTGGGAGACCCGCGGTGAAGATATCTTCGTTCCCGCGACGCAAGCGCTCACCGTAACGCCGGATCTCGGCAACCGCATCCCCATCATCAAAGCGCAGCCATGGCCCGCCTTCCCGCCCGATCTGATGAGTATTGCGCTGGTGGTGGCGACACAGAGTGCCGGATCGGTGTTATTCCATGACTGGATGTACGAAAGCCGCTTCTTTTTCACCGATAAGCTGATGCGGATGGGGGCGCGCATTACGCTGTGTGACCCACACCGCGTGCTGGTGCAGGGGCCGACGCGCTTCAATGGGGTGCCTTACATTTCCAGCCCCGATATTCGCGCAGGGATGGCGATGCTGCTGGCAGCATTGAGCGCCAAAGGTGAAACGCGGATTGCCAACATTCAGCAAATCGACAAAGGGTACGAGCGCATAGAGGATAAGCTGACCGCGCTCGGCGCGCAGATCAGCCGCATCAATGTGGGCGAACTGCCCGCCGAATTCACGCTTTAGCGCCGGACACGTCCATCACCTTGACGTTTGGTCACCCCGACCGCGTCAAGGTGTTCCAATACGGCGACGGCCAACTTGCGCGAGGCTGCGAGCTGATCGCGCAGTTCGGCGACGGTGATCGACCCGCGCACATCAATGTGCTCCCCAATGGCTGCGACCAATTCCGCATAGCGCGATTCAGTGAGGAGCACGTCGTCACATAAGCGCACAAGCTGACCCTGATCGATGAGCGCATACAGAACATCCGCGCTGACGAGTGACTCGGCTTCTACGAAAGAGGGGAGTGCCGCGAAGTCGCCAGCCAGCCGCTGCAGTAGCTGCTGGATTAGTTTGGTTTGCGCATAGTCAAAAACCACAGTGTGCGTTTGTAGACGAAGCTGGTCAGTCTGACTGACCACCTCGGGCAATTGTTCAAGATACACACTGAGTTCAGCTGATGTGAGCTTGAGTTGGCTGCGCAGTTCCTCCCGCGGCATCCCTGATCGCAGTGGGAATGTAGCGTGATAGCGTGCGAGGGTTGTGAGGAGCCGCGCGCGCAGAGAATTCCATGGCTCCATCGACAGCAGCGAACCGTCGCCAAAACAGGCGACGAGGTTCTGGTCTTGCGCTGCCCCGAGTGCCTGAGCGAAGTCCACTTCCGATAATCCGAGTGTGCGCCTGAGCGTTTCGGGCTGTGAGAGTGCCTGAGCGGCCAGCGCCAGCCGCTCAGGCAGTGTGCCGCTGAGCCGCATATGCAGTGCGGCAATCACCGTGGGCTGATAGCGACGCCAGCGCTGCTGCGGCTGGGCATCGAGGATCACCCCCCCGCCTATGGTCTGCGCCGGTGATGGACGCCGCAGGATGAAGCGGTCGCCAGCACTCACGGTAATGGGGCGTTCGAGTTCTAGCTGCACCCAACTGGTCATGCCCGGTTCGATCACATCTTCGGCGAGGAGGCGGACGCGCGCGACAGTTTCGGCTGCGCCAACATAGAGCTTCACTTGGGCGTCGTGCTTGAGTACGGCACGGGCCGTCGGCAAATACTGGAGATGGGCATCGACACGCTGTGTGGGCGGGTAGAGATCGGGCAGCGTTACCACGTCGCCGCGCTTGATAGCGCCGCGATCGATGCCCGAGAGGTTCACAGCGACGCGGCTTCCAGGAAGGGCGGTTGGCACCTGCTGTTGGTAGGTTTGCAGACCGCGAATGCGTCCCTTTTGGCCTGTGGGCTGCAGGACGATTGAATCGCCTACCTGCAGCGCGCCGCCGAGCAGCGTTCCAGTGACCACGGTGCCGAAACCGCTGATGGTGAAGATGCGATCCACAGCGAGGCGGGGCAACCCGAGGTCGGGGCGGGGTACGGGCGTCAGCGCGACAAGCTGATCGAGGAGTGTTGGAATGCCCGCCCCGTTTGATGCGGACACGGGCAGAATCGGACTGGCGGCCAAGGATGTGCGCGCAAAGTGCTCGCGGATGTCAGTCTGAATCAGTTCAAGCCAGTCGGCATCGTGGACAAGATCGGTCTTGGTCAACGCGATGAGGCCGTGACGCAAATCCAGAAGGTCAAGGATGGCCAGATGCTCCAGCGTCTGGGGCATGACGCCTTCATCCGCGGCGATGACGAACAGCACCGCGTCAATGCCGCCGACGCCCGCGAGCATATTGCCGATGAAGTCGCGATGCCCCGGCACATCGATGATCCCGAGTAATTCGCCGTTGGGAAGCGGCAGCCACGCGAAGCCAAGATCAATCGTCATGGCGCGCGCTTGTTCTTCAGGTAGGCGATCAGGGTCAATCCCGGTCAAGCGGCGAATGAGCGTCGACTTGCCGTGATCGACATGTCCAGCCGTACCTAAGACGCGCACTTACTTGGTCCCGTTTGTGCCGTTCGCCGGCTGCGGTTTGGCCGCGCCCGCCGTATCATATGTGAGCAGCAGCGCCTGGTACCGTTCGCGGTAGAGTTGGGCGCGTTCGCGTTCCAGATTCCACAGGCGCGTCAGGCTGTCTTGCAGGGGCGGGAACAACTGCTGGACTTCGTCGAGTTTTTGAACGAAACGCTCGAAGTCCTTATCATGCATACGCCAGACTTCATCGTTTGAGAGCGTGAACTGCTTCCAGCGTTTCTGGTCGTCGGAGCGCCAATCGTTCCATTCCTGACGGAAGCGCTCTTCGCTGAGGCGCTGCATTTCCGCAACTTCGTTAATGCGGCGTTCCAAGCGATCGCCGATGCGCTCGAAGTCGTCGATAATCTTCTTCATGTCGCGGTACGCTTCCGCCCACGATTCGAAGCGTTCGATGTTGCGCTGCATGACGTTTTCTTGCTCGCCGAAACGCTTGAGTAGATCGGCAACCTGCTGGTCGCGCTGCTGCTGGAGCAGCGTCTGCTGGTCGATGAACTGCTGCATTTGCTCGCGGCGGTCGCGGTCACCGTTCTGAATCTCTTGAATTTTGCGTTCATTGCGCAGCGAGAGGTCTTCCAAGAGCGTGATTTTGGGTTTCTGTGCGTCGATTTGCTTACGCAGTTCCGGTTGTTCCGATTCGACTTCCGAGATACGGCGGGCATCCTGCCGACGCTGTTCTTCAAGATAGGCGAGGCGACGATCCGGGTCCTCGAGGCGCTTATATAGGTCGTCCACACGCGTTTGCAGGGTCGCGGCGATGCCCGCGAGACGGTCTTTTTCGACATTCATCGCGGGGAGTTCGGTCACCTGCCGCTCCAGCTTGCTGAGCTTGTCGGTGAGTTCACGAACCGGGCGCATGAGCGCTTCGCGAGCGAGTTCGGAGCGGCGTTCGGCTTCGCGTTCCGCGGTCAGGCGCTTCGCTTCGACGCCTTCGATCATCTGCTGCATCTCTTTGCGGATCTGATCGCTGACGTCGGCCTCACGACCGGTAACCGCGACCTGCCCACGAATGACGCTTTGATCCGATTCAACGCTGCCAACGCGCCGCAGCAGCGCATCCAAGGCGTCTTGCTGCTGCGCCAGACGTTCCTGCAGCGTGGCAATCGTCGCCTTATCGCGGCGGCGTTCTTCGTCAAGCCATTCAATCATGCGCGCTGCCTGGTTTATATCCATGCTCAACGCTTTCCCCTAACACTAAGTCGAATTCGCTTGATTATATCACGTTCGAGCGAGGGTCTCATCTACACAACTGCCATGCGCGCAGCACTTCGGCGACACCCCAGGCCTGCGCCAGACAGCCACTTGGATCGTGTGGCGGATTACCACTAAAGACTTCGCTGATGGTGCCAAGGCCGTGCTCGTTGAGGTGGTTGGCATAAGCGAACAGATAGGCACGCGCGGCGGCTTTGTCACCGTAAACGCGCAAGTGGGCTTCGACAAAGGCGCCGATGAGCCAGCTCCAGACCGTACCTTGATGATAGGCCGCGTCACGCAGAAAGAGATTGCCTCGAAACGCGCCTTGATAGTCCGGGTGATTGGGGGCTAGGCTGCGTAAACCGAATGGGGTGACGAGTTGGCGCGCGCACACATCGACAACCTGACGCTGTAGATCTGGGGTGAGCGGCGAATGGGTAGAGCGACTGCGAATAACTGGTTAGGCCGGAGAGTGGGATCAGGTAAGCCGTCGGGCGTATCGATCACGTCAAAGCAGTAACCCGCACTCGGATTCCAGAAGCGCGCGAAACTCGCTTGAACGCGGGCAGCGCGTTGCGTATAGTCATTAGAGACCAGGCCGAGATACGTACTGAACTCGGCCATCGTCAGCAACGCGTTGAACCATAAGGCGTTGATCTCCACCTGTTTACCCGAGCGCGGTGTGACAACCCAGTTCGGCGTCGCTACACCGAACATCTGCAATATGGCCAGGAAGGCGGGCAGCCACAGCGTTTCGGGGGCTTGGAGCAATCGGTCATAGGGTAGATAGCGTGTGTGCAGCTTGACATCCATCCACGTAAGCTGGACATCATCAGTGCCAGCGGCCAGCAGACCATCGAGCGGATCGACATGAATGCCAAAGCGCGTTCCGCGGTCGTGCCACGCGATGATATCGACGAGTACCGGATAAAGGTCGCGCAGCAGATCAAGATCCTCTGTGACGCTGACATAGTGGCGAATGGCTTGAAAGTACCAGAGGGTCGCGTCGACAGTGTTGTATTCAGGCTGTTCCCCGACATCCGGAAAGCGATTCGGCAGCATGCCCTGATCGACGAAGCGAGCGAAGGTGCGCAGAATGTTCGATGCGACCGAAAAGCGTCCGGTGGCCAGCGCGAGGCCGGGTAGGGCGATCATAGTGTCGCGTCCCCAATCGCTAAACCACGGGTAACCCGCCAGCACTGTCAAGCCGTCGAGATGCCCGGGTAAAGGACGCGCGACGATGAACTGATCGGCCGCCAGCACTAGCTGCTGAATCCACGGCGGTTCCGTCTGGAAGTCACTTTGTGCAAGGAGAGATTGTTCCCGCTGGCGGTACGCTTGGAGACTGGCTGCGGTGTTCATGTCGGGAATGGGGTGCGTGCTGGCGGCGAATGCGACCGTCTCACTACGGCGGAGCGTAACGGTAAAGGCCCCAATTGCATAGCTGTCATCCCGATCATCGAGCCCGCGAGCGGTCTCAAAACTCAAGGGGCGGTCGGGCAAGTAGTCGACTTGTGGTTCGAAGTGAACATCTGCGGTCGCTAGATGCAGCGGAGGCAGCCCATTGGCCATGTGGACGACCACCCCATGCGGCGTAATCGTCACTCGCGGTGACCAGGGAGGTCGGTGGGTATTGAAGTGCGAGTCGCGGCAGTTGACAACGGGGCGCACGGTGAGTAGGCAAGGTTCTAGCCCGCGTGTCAGCTCGTAGCGGATGTGTGTGGTATTGGCCCCATGGTCCATCCAGACGCATTTTTCTAGCAGCGCATCGGCGAAAGTGTAGGTCCAGACCGGGAGCGTCCCGTGCAGTGTAAAGCGGATCAAGTGTGGAGAAGAGGTAGAATCGCTGGTCAGCGGATAGACACGCTCATTATAGGTGACCGATTCAGCGAATTGGCTCAGTAACAGCGTCCGTCCGAGCGGCGGAGTGAGCGCGGCAATGAGCAGTCCGTGGTAGCGACTGCGCACCTGACCCGACAGCGACCCAGAGGCATAGCCGCCAATGCCGTTCGTCACCAACCACTCCGGTTCAGCGGTTTGATGCAAGTGTTCACGTCCAAAATCAAGCATAAGGACTGCTCCTGGGGTAGGGGAGGGGGATTAGTCAAACCAAGGTTGAGCATACCCGGCGGCGATCAGCTTGACAAAACTCGACGGCATCCCCTATAGTCACTGTAATTGAGGAAAGGATGGGTAGACCGGAATGCAGTCGTGTGAACATGTGAAGCAAATTCAGAACGTGACGCCGAATACCAAAGGGTGTGAGGAATGTCTGCAGATGGGTGACCGTTGGGTGCATCTCCGCGTTTGCTTGATCTGCGGGCATGTTGGCTGCTGCGACTCGTCAAAGAACAAACATGCGACCAAGCATTATCACGCGACAGGCCATCCGATGGTGAAGTCGCTTGAGCCGGGCGAGGTTTGGGGTTACTGCTACGCCGACGACATCTTTTACGAAGAGATCTAGTCTGTTACACAACGAGAATTACCTGCAAACACCGTCGATCAAGGCGGTGTTTTTATTTGTACTTTCCACCGCAGCGAAATGTCATCAGCTCGTTGGTGTCTGATTTGCGCATAGTCATTGGGTAGAAACACATTATCATCAAGCAACACAAAAGAGCAGAATACTCCACCCACACACTTTGCGCCTAGGCAATCTGCACAATCCAGCGAGCAGTTCTCATTCCAGAGCGAGCGCGGTCGTGTATTTGATCTCAGTCAGGACAATACTCGTAGAAATGCGCGCAATGCCGGGAATAGGCGTGAGCTTCTCCATGAGAAAAGTCTCCAGTTCTTTACGATTGCGCACAACAACTTTCAGGAGATAGTCAAATTCACCGGTCACAAAGTAACATTCAAGAACCTCAGGCATCGCCTGTACAGCCTCGCGGAACAAATTGATATTATCCATCTGATGCATCTGCAGCGTAACGTTGATTAAGCAGAGCATGTCATAGCCAACTTTTTCGCGATCAAGAATAGCCACATACTGACGTACGTAACCCAGTTCTTCCAGCCGCTTGATACGAGCATGCACCGCGGGTGGCGACAACGAAATTCGTCGGGCCAGCTCGACATTGCTCATAGCACTGTCTTCCTGAAGTTCCTTTAAAATCGAATTATCTAGATCGTCAAGCTCTTCCAAGTAATCCTTCATCGAATCCCCACAGTGTTGCTAAGCAACTGCTAGACAGAAAAGAAGCATCATACACGCTCACCAGCAATCTAAAGCAAGCATCAGTCCACCCGAATGTGTGCACTGTATATCTCTCAAATCGTTTTTGCAAATGATTCCCACACCGAGCACCAAGCAGTTTCATCACGAACTAAACGTAATGAATGCTATAATAAAGCAAATCCTCACTGGATCTGAGCGCCCATTCACATTGCAGCCACAGCGCGGACCAAGCTATTTGCGGAGACAGCATGTCCACAAATCGACGTTCCCAAGCAGCTGCTTACCTTATTGCGTTCTGTTCCATTTTGTTTGCAGCTATTTTCAAGCTCATCTTGGTTAGTGAGTTGGCTACGGACACGCCGTTTATATTATTCTACGGCGCGATTGTGATCACAACGTGGTATGGCGGCCTCGCTCCGGGTATTTTCGCCAGTGGGCTATGTGTGCTACTCTCGATCTTTTTCTTCCTACCGCCATACTTCACCTTAACACTCTCAGATCCGGAAAGCCTGTTCCGCATTAGTCTGTTTCTGTTTGAGACCACCATCATCGTCTATCTGATCCATTCGCTGCGCAAAACCCGCGAAGATAATAGTCTGCCGCAGACACAGACACCCCCTACACACGCGAAGGACGACGCACTGCTGCTCGACATGATCCAGATTACTGCACCAATTGGCATGGGCTTCTGGGATACGCAACTGCGATATGTGCGTGTGAATCCGGTGATGGCGGCCCTCAGCGGCATGAATCCTGCTGCGCACACGGGGAGAACCGTTCTCGAAGTCCTGCCCGAACTCGGCGAAGGCATGCAGTATTCGCTTAAAACGGTACTTGAAACTGGTATGCCGATCCTGAACCAAGAGATCGCCCAAACTCGGCAGAGCATCTTTGGCGAGACGCAGCAGCATTTTCTGATGAGTTACTATCGAGTGCGCGACAGTCATGGCAAAACATTCGGGGTGAGCGCCATCCTGGTTGATATCACCGAACGAAAGAAGGCCGAGGAGGAAAAGGCGAAGTTGATCGACGATTTGCAGCGGCGGCGCGAACAACTCGACTTCCTCATGCGCGCCAGCGAGATACTAAATTCTTCGCTGGATTATGAGGCAACGCTGCGGTCACTGGCGGTACTCACTGTGCCGACCATCGCCGACTGGTGCGCGGTAGATATTCTGGACACGAACGGGCTGGTCCAACGGCTGGCGGTCACGCACATTGATCCGGAGAAAGTGAGCTGGGCGTATGAACTCAACAGGAAGTATCCGCCCAAACCGGACGATCCTCGAGGTGTTTATCACCTCATTCGTCGCGGAGAACCGGAACTCTATGCCGACATCCCGGATGAACTACTGGTTACCACGGTGGAAAATCCCGAAGTACTAGAGATCATCCGGAGCCTCGGGCTGAAATCGGCAATGAATTTACCCCTGACAGCGCGCGGGCGTGGGTTGGGGATGCTGCAATTGGTCATGGCGGAGTCCGGACGGCACTACAGCCACGAAGACTTCATCCTTGGTCAGGAACTGGCACAACGTGCTGCCATCGCGATTGACAATGCTCGCTTGTTCCGCGAAGCCACGCGTTCGAACGATTAATCGCTAGAATAGGCCAAGAGCCGCACAGTTTATGGGGGAGTGATCGTGCTAAACCGGGAACAACTCGAAGACAATGAAGCCCTGATTCTGGCCGACTATGCCGCACTCAGCCGCAACCAGCAGGGACGACTGTATCCGGAGTCCGAGTCATCGTACCGCACCGCTTTTCAGCGTGACCGTGATCGGATCATTCATTCCGCAGCCTTTCGCCGTCTGGAATACAAGACACAGGTTTTCGCCAATGATGAAGGCGATTACTATCGCACGCGCCTGACACATACGCTGGAGGTCGCGCAGATTGCGCGAACCATGGCACGCGCCTTGCGGGCCAACGAAGATTTGGTCGAAGCCATTTGCCTTGGGCACGATCTCGGTCATCCGCCATTTGGTCACTCTGGTGAAGATACGCTTAATAAACTGATGCAAGATCATGGTGGGTTCAACCATAACTACCAAAGCTATCGCGTTGTGACCGAGTTGGAGCGCCGTTACCCCCAATTTACAGGGCTAAACCTCACGCGTGACACATTGTTCGGGTTGGCGAAGCACGAAACCGACTATAATCTGAGTGAGCGGGCAGGACTAGACCCGAAACTACGAGGGACGCTGGAAGCGCAGATCGCCAACATCACTGATGAACTGGCCTACAATGCTCATGATCTCGACGATGGATTGAATGCGGGATTGATCGAGCCGGGGGAATTAGCAGAACTGGAGATCTGGCGGCTCTTGTGTGATCGTCTGGGCTACACGAGCTATCCGACACAGTTAGATGAGATTGCCCGACATGAATTCATCCGTGAACTGGTGGGCGTGTTCGTCGACGATGTGTTGGTGACTACAACCGCCCAGCTTGAAGAGGTGAAGCCAACATCACCGCGTATGGTCCAGGAACAGGGTACGAATCTGGTGTGCTACAGCGGCGCGATGCACAGCATGGAGAAATCACTCAAAGCATTTTTATACGAAAACATGTACTATAGTTTCCGCGTTGTGCGGATGAAACGTCGCGCTGAACGCTTTATCGAACAGATTTTTACGACACTGGTTGCTGATCCGCGCCAGCTTCCGAAAGAGTGCCATACCGATCTGAAGACCTACCCGTTACATCGGGTGGTAGCCGATTATATCGCCAGCATGACGGATCGCAGTGCGGTGCTCGAGTATCGCCGATTGTTTGACCCATTGATGCGACCTTGACAGGGCCGAGGTGAGTGAGGATACCGGATGACACATGAAACAGTCTTAAACGGACGTTATCGGCTTGTAGCTCAGCAGGGCTCGGGCGGGATGGCGGTCATCTACAAGGCCATTGATCAGGCATTGGGACGCACGGTCGCCGTGAAGATTCTCCGTCCTAGCCTCACCAATGATCCGGCTTTCCTCGCGCGTTTCCGCAATGAAGCGCGCAGTGTGGCAAATCTCGCGCACCCGAACATCGTGACCGTGCATGACGTTGGCAGCGATGGCCCAACTCACTATATCGTCATGGAATTCATCGAGGGGCAGGACCTCAAGCGGATCATCAAAGAGGCGGGCGGACTGCCGATGGAGCGGGCATTGAACCTCGCAATTCAGATTTGCGCGGGGATCGGTTTCGCCCATCGAGCCGGACTCGTCCATGCGGACGTGAAGCCGCAGAATATCCTCGTCACTCGCGAAGACGTCGTCAAGGTGACTGACTTCGGGATCGCGCAGGCGCTCAGTGATGCGCAACCGGGTGAGCGCCAAGCAGTCGTGTGGGGGAGCCCGCACTACTTTGCGCCAGAACAGGCGCGCGGTGAAAAACCGTCGCCCGCCGCCGACGTCTACTCGATTGGCATAGTGATGTTTGAAATGCTCACCGGACGCTTACCCTACTCGGGCGCGAATCAACAGGAACTGGCGCTCGCGCATATCCGGGAACGCATTCCCATGGTGACCGAGTTCAATCCCACGGTGCCAGAAAACCTCGCCAAGATCGTCTACAAGACCATGAGCAAAGACCCGGTGGCGCGCTATCGCCTCGCGGACCAGCTCGGTCACATCCTGATCAGCTACCGGGATCGCGGACGCGAAGCCCCGGTGATCGCTGTGCAACCAGCGCCCGCACCTATACCTCAGGCGCCGCCAGTCATGCCGACGATTCCCGCGTCACGCCCGCCGCAGCAACCGACTATTCCGCCTGCGCCAGCGCAAGTGCCGCTGCAAGTCGGCGAGCCGCTTCCAACCGCGCGCTATGATCTCGCGCCGAACGCGCCCGCCAGCGGCGCCCCCTTCCGCCAGCATCCACCACAGCCAGGGGCGATGCCAGCGGGTAACAGTCGACCATTCCCAACGCAGGGCGTGAGCGGCAATACCAGTGGCTATTTTGTGCCGCAGCAAATGCCGCGCCGGGAAAGCAGTTCAACGTTGGACATTCTGACGATTGGGCTGGCGATACTGGCGTTTTTCGCGGTTGCCTGCCTCATTCCACTGTACATTGCCGTTTTTCAAGCCCAGTTTGGTTGACGTCAGCGCACTTTTTGACATGGTGCTATACTGCTTCTTGAAGCCTTTCGACGACAAAGGCCAAGAAAAGGGAAGCGTATGGCGACTCGTCTGACAAACCGTGCCGAACGACTGATCGCACTGGAACAACTGCTGTTCAGAAGCACAGCCGGCTTGCGCGCGGTCGAAATTGCGGATGCCTGTGGCGTTGATCGTCGTACTGTTTATCGCGATCTGGCGCTGTTGGAAGAAATCGGCGTCCCTGTATTTCAGCGCGATGGGCGGTTTTTCATCGACCGTGAACATTATCTCGCGACGCTCCGTCTCAGCATGGATGAAACCGTCGCACTGCTCGTGGTGGCGACCGAAAGCACGCACCAGAGTCCCCATCTCGGGTCCGCGATAGCCAAGCTCGGTCAGGTGCTTCCAACTCCGTTTACTGACAAAGACACGCGGATTGATCCGGCGGCGGCGCCGCTCCTCGAAACAATTGACGAGGCGTGGCGGAATCGGCGTGGGATCAAAGTGTGGTATACGGGGCGTGATGGCATAAAACTCCGCGTGTGCGAACTGACCAACTACTTCATGCGCCCGAAACACGGTGAGGAATACGAGGTTTTTCTGGTAGGCCTCGACAGCTTTTCGGGACGGGTTCGCGCACTCAAGTTCAATCGCCTACGGAAGATTGAGGCGATCGGTCATCAGGAAACCGAAGAAGAACCGCGCCGCCATCCGTTCTACGTACGCGGTTCCTCAAAGACAGACGATATGGAATTGGCCTAAGGGCAGGGCATCCACGCAAAGACGCCCTGTTGACTGGCTACTGCGCGGGGGTAAACAGAATCCGCACAATATCGTAGACCGGTCGTGCCTGACTCGTGACATCGATCAGACTGTAGTAGCAGTCGACGCCGACCGCGCACCCGTTCAGATTGGTCAAAATCATTGGGCCAACAAAGCCCAACTGCGCGCCGACTTCAAACGCCCGCCCTGTATATAAGCTCTGTTCTTCCAACGTGTTATAGCTAACGTAGATTTGCTCGTCCGGCGGCGGAGCGGTATCGGCACTGCTGCCCCAACCAAACCCAGTGATCCAGAGCTGTGATGCGGTGTCACCGTTCTGCGTCATGATTCCGCGGTAATCGCTCAAGGTACTCAGGAAGTAATACGGAGCAGCATCGACAAAGCTTGGCTCAGTCGACTGGCAGCAGACGATATCCGGCGAGTTGCCGAAGCCCAACGGGCGCGCACCGACAGCATCACTGAAGTCACGCAGCCCGGCGCTGTATAACCCGGTCAGGTACTCGCGATCATTCACTGCGATTTCCGTACTCGTTCCAACTGGAAACAGTCCAGCACTGACCACTCGTGCCGCCATGTCGGCAGTTCTGATAGCCGTATAACTCGCGCGGAGCAATTCACCGTAAGACGCCGGAGTTAGGGGATGCAGCGGGTTATTCCAGCGCGCGCGCAGATTCGGCTCAGACCAGATCTCGTAGCCATCGACTACTCCCGCATAGTGATCGGCGAGAGCCCCGGCAAAGGTGGCAAAGACGGAGAAGTCATCCGGCGGGCTATTCTCATCGACACCCGCCCAGGCTGGGGTAGTGCTGATCGTGAACAGGATATTCACACCAGCGGCATCCAGCGTGGCGACGACATCGTCCAGCAGGGTGACATCGACGGCACCTTCTGTGGCTTCAAGGTCACGCCAGTACACATTGACTTTAGCCCAGTTGAGACTGAGCGCCGTCACATCAGCGACGACGCCGGCAACATTGTCATCCGGGAAAAAGACCTCCACGCCGTACCCAAACGGCAGAGCGGGCAGGGCAAACGGATCGACCACTTCTGGAGTTGAGGTAGGGACAGGGGTAGCATCTGCCCGCGGGGGGATGATCAACCGCTGGCCAACGGAAATAACATCCGGATTCGGCAAGTTATTCGCCCGCAGAATCATGCCGACAGTGATGCCATTACGCTGGGCGATAATGGCCAGCGTGTCACCGGGCTGCACAACATAGGTCGTCCCGACTACGGTGGGCGTCGCGGATGGGACAAGAGTCGCGGTAGGCACCGCGGTGGGCGGCAGTGTGAGGGTAGGCAAGACGGTCTCAGCTAAAGCCGGGGTGGGTGGGGTCGCGGGCGTAGCCGTCGGCTCGCCAGAGGGGATGATAATCGTTTGGCCGGCGATGATGAGTTCCGGATTGCTGATGTTATTCGCTCGCATGATTTGGCCGACAGTGACGTCGTAGCGCCGCGAAATGGACAATAAGGTGTCGCCACGCTGAATGACATAGGTGATGGGCTCGGGGGTGCTCTCCTGAGCGACCAGCGGCGCAACGAGCGACAGAGTCGCGAGCAACAGCCCAAGGACTAACGCTAATCTCAACACAAATACTCCTTTACAGACCTGAATACAACTTTTCTGGATATTACACGTAACAGTCCATAGGCGCTACGTATGGCGTAGGCTAAAATTCAGGTTCATAATGTGCATGTTTTGCAATCAAGGAGGCGTCATGCATAGGAAGTGGGTTGCAGCGATTGCGTTCGCCATACTGCTCTTGGGAATCACGGGAGTCTCAGCGCAAGACAGCCGCACACTGATCTGGCAGCGATGGGATGTTGTTATCGACAACATAGACACCGAAAATAATGTTTATCGTGTCACCGAACATTATGAAATCGAGTTCAGGGGGACGTTTAGCTTCGGCGTGCGCGATATCGAGCATGATATGCTCGAAGATATTCAGAATATCCGCATCACCGACCGCGGCACAGCGCTCCGCTCCGGCTGCCTAAACCAAGCCGGGACCTTCTGTGCCCGCGAAACGGGTTCGTCAACCGATATCACCTACAACTTTGCTACCCCAATTGCGAGCGGCAAAGGCATCTTCGAAATCAGCTATGAGGTCGTCGGCAACCTGCTGATTTACGAAGGGGGCGATCAACTGTGGTGGGATGCCGTGCCGAGCGACCACTTTGGCTACCCGATCCGCGCCTCGACCATCACCGTCGAACTACCGGAAGGGTTCGCACCGCGCAAAGATATCGACCCAGTCGTGACCTATGGCGCCACCGGCGATATCACCGTGGAAGGCACGACGGTCACCGCGACGGCGACCAACGGGATTGGCAGTTCGGAATCATTCAGCATCCGCGTGCAGTACCCGCATAATCCCAACGCTCGCGTGCCGTCGTGGCAGACAAGCTTTGACCAAGATTTGGCGACGCGCCCGCTCATCAATATTGGCGTGATTCTGGCCAGCGTGCTCATTGGTCTCGGTCTGCCGCTGTTGTTCTTCGTCCTCTGGCAAACACGCGGACGCGACCCGAAAATCGGCCCGGTGCCGACCTTCTTAAGTGAGCCCCCCTCGTCGCTGCCGCCCGCCGTCGTCGGCACGCTGATTGACGAGCGGTCAGATCCACGCGATGCGATCTCGACAATTGTCGATCTCGCTCAACGCGGCTACATGGTGATCGAGGAACAGCAGCAGGAAGGCTTATTCGGCATCGGCACCACGCGTGAATTCACATTCAAGCGCACCGATAAACCGCTCACTGATCTGCGCCCCTATGAAACCCGCATGATGAACCGGCTGTTCAGTGGGTCGACGCTGGAACGGGGGATGAATTCCCTGCGCAATACGTTCTACACGACCATTACACAAATTCAGACAGATCTCTATGGCGAGTTGGTGAAGGAAGGGTTCTTCAAGTCCAACCCGAATAATACGCGCGGCGTCTGGTCGCTGATCGGCGTTGGCTTGATCGTGCTGACTATCCTCGGCGCGTCGATGATTCTGCCGCTCATCGAAGGCCTCACGGAGTTTGGCTTCTGCATCCCGGGCGCACTGTTCATGGCGGCCGCCGCGGCTTTCGCCTTTGGCAGCGCGATGCCCGCCAAGACGCGAAAGGGGGCGGAGGAAGCCGCCAAGTGGAAGGCGTTCTACGAATACCTGTCCAATCTCGACAAGTACGGCAATGTGGATGAGGCTGCGCAGCGTTTCGCCGAGTATCTCCCCTATGCCGTAGCCTTCGGCATCGATAAGTCATGGGTCCGGCGCTTCAGCCAGTCGACATCGGCCAGCATTCCGCCGTGGTACTATCCGACTTACCTTGGTGGGCCGTGGCGGCGCGGCTACCGCGCGGGCACGCCGATCTACGGCGGGCGCGGGTTTGGCGCTGGCGATCTCGGTGACAATCTCCCCGGCGACCTCGTGAGCGCGGACGGTGGGTTCTCGCTGGATCAAATGTCGGGCAATTTGTCACAGGGACTGGAGTCGATTTCGTCCGGGTTAACGTCGATGCTCGACTCGGCGTCCTCGGTGATGACGAGCCGTCCACAAAGTACGACCTCTGGCAGCAGCGGACGCTGGAGCAGCGGTGGACGGAGCTTTAGCGGCGGTGGTGGGTTCCGGAGTGGTGGCGGCGGCGGCGGTGGTCGCAGCGGTTTCGGTTGATAGGGGAGAACACAATGAACAACAGCCGTTTGAGCGGAATCATTCTCACCGTCGTGGGGCTCGGCGTCGCCTTAATCGCCGGGTTGTGGATCGCGTCGCAAGTCGCTTCAGAGTCGCTCAGCTCAGGTGGTGCCATTGTCGGCGCAGGCTTGGCCTTCATTCCGGTCGCCCTGTTGGTTGGCTTTGGGCTGTACATGTTCGTTAAAGGCGGCCAACAAGCGCAAGAAGATTCGATGATGCAGAAGCAGCGCCAATTGTTGGACATCCTCAAGAGCCGCGGACAGGTCGCCGTGCCGGATATGGCGCTCGAAATGCGCGTAAGCGCCGACCAGGTCAAGGATATGGTGCATCAGTTGGTGGGTTTGCAGGTTTTCAGCGGCTACGTCAACTGGGATGAAGGCGTGCTGTATTCCGCCGATGCGCGCAATTTGCGGGAACTTGACAAGTGCAAGAACTGCGGCGGCGAGATCAAGCTGGTGGGGAAGGGCGTCGTCGCCTGCAAGTTCTGCGGGACAGAATATTTCCTGTCCTAATTTTCGGGGGACGCAAGCTGCGCGACCTAACTTAAGATTACAAGGGTAGAAGGAGCAAGAATCCGTGTCTGACTTGTATCAGCAAATCATGAATCAGCGGGGCTCATTTGAACAACTGCTGGAACGCATTCCCGGTTTTCGCGGTTATCTGGATAAAGCCCACCGCCGCACTGCCGACCGCATGCTGCGCGACCACATCGCCAGCCTGATCGCCGCACGTATCGGTCGCCTTGTCCAAATTGAAAAGCGCCTGCTCGACAACGGCGGTCTCGGCTACATGAGCAAGACAGCCAGCATCAAAACCAAGCTGCAAACCTACCATGATCGGGTGAAAGCTGCCGCGCCGGGCTATTCGGGCTTTATGGAAGCGATCAAGGTCGGCGAGCACGAACTCGATCAGCTCTACAGCTTCGACGAAGCGCAGGTACGCTACACGGATCGTCTGGATGAAGCGCTCAGCGCCTTAGAGAATGCGACGACAAAAGAAGCTATCGACGGCGCGCTGATCGAACTTGACAACCTGACTGTCGAAGCGAACCAAGCGTTCGATTTGCGTGATGATGTTCTGACGAACTTGAGCAAAGATTTATCGGCCTAAAGGAGCCCTGTCATGCCTCGGATTATTGATGTCATTGATCACACCAACGTAGCGACCGATGAGCTGGCCTACCGCGAACCACAGCAGGGGAGTGGCGATTGGCGGATGGGCTCCCAGGTCATCGTGAATGAAAGCCAGGCGGCGGTGTTTGTACGCGGCGGCGAAGTCCTTGATGCGCTCGGCCCCGGTCGCCATACGCTGTCGACGGCCAACCTGCCGATCCTCGCCGGCCTTATCGGGCTGGCGACCAGCGGCCGGACGCCGTTCACGGCAGATCTGTATTTCGTCAATCTGAAGGATATGCCGCAGGTGGGATGGGGCACCAACCCGCCCATTGTGCTGGAAACCCCGGGACGCGGGATGGGCGTTGTGCTGCTGCAGTCGCATGGCGTGATCGATATTGGCGTGGACGACGCGGTGCGCTTCGTCAAGCAGTATGCCGTTGGTCGGGCGCAGCTCCGGTTGAACGACATCAAGGATCGCATTCAGGCAATGCTGCTCGGCGAAATCGCGACGCTGCTGAGTACATCGGGCCTGCAAAGCGTGCCGGATGCGAATAAGCTGCTCGGCGACCTCGAAGGCGCGATGCTCGCCAAGCTGAACGAGAAGTTCGCTGCGCTCGGCATGCGCATCAAGGCGTTTGAAGCCAATCCCTTCCGCGCGAAGGAAGATGTCACTCTCGAAGAGATCCGCAATTATGTGACGGCGGAAGCCTACGAACGCTACGCCAACGAACGCCGCTTTGGGATCGCGTCGGATGCGGCACGGAATCAAGGCATGGGCGGCGCATTAGCAGGCGCAGGTGTTGGTTTGGGCGTCGGTCAGCAGATGGGCAGCGTGCTCAACCCGGACGCAGCCGCCATGCAGCAGAAGCTGTTGGAACAGCAGATGATGATGCAGCAGATGATGATGAACAACATGCAGCAGAATCAGCAACCTGCCGCCCCAGCAGCACCCGCTGTCAACCAGAATCCGCAGACGAAGGAAGAGATTCAGGCGCTGCTCGATTCGCTGGATGCACAGTTGGTCGCAGGGAAGCTTTCGGAGACAATCTACAATCGGTTGGTCGAGAAGTGGCAGAAGCGCCTCGACGAATTGGGTTAACACCGGCAAATCTCAGCGAGCAAACAACACGGGCGTCATATGACGCCCGTGTTTGCTTTAAGGCAGAGTTAGCGTTTCCAGCGCCACGTGATCCGCCTGATCGGTGGTCAAACGTGCGCCAGTATCCGGATTATACCAACCAATCGCAATCTGATACTCGCCTGTAACAACATCCGTTAGGGGCAAAGTATAGACATCGCGATAGACCGCGTTCAACGGCCAGTCGAGGGCGTTCAAGCGGCCATCTTGCGGGAATTGATCGTCTTGAGTTACAGGTTGCGGCTGCACAGCGCTGAGCACATGCACAAAGGACTTGAGCGCCTCCGCGGACGCCGTCAGCGGACGCCAGTCCAACCAGACGGTCATTTGACCGTCTGGCTCACGCCACAGGTCATAGCTGACCAACTCCACGAGCGATGTACCGTTGATATCAGCGAATACAGCAAGCGGCTCGCTGGCAGCATTCGCCACAGCCCAGGGCATAAACTGCGCAATGGGCAGTCTTGGGACGCTGGTGTGCCGCACTTGCTGCAGCTCTGCATTGAGCCAAGCGAGCGGGACAGCGCGATTCGTCCAATCGGGCGGCTCAGCCACATACCACGTCGACCGATGGGCGGCGGTCTGCTCCGCCAGCACCATTTCGATCTCGTCGGCGGGCTGACGCGGGTTGGCTGGGAGATAGATCAGGTCACCGGCTACGGCATATTCGTTGAAGTAGAACGTGAAGGCTTCATCAGCGGCGGCCTGAATCACGAGGTCGTCAGCTTGTGTGTGCGTATTGAGATAACGTGCCAGCGCCCGCCAATCAGGTGACTTGAAGGTTTCGGGCACAAAGTAGTAGTGATACAGGCTGAGGCCGGAGACGGCGAGAATGGCGATAAACAGCACAACACTCACAATGCGGCGCATCGGAACAGCACGAATGGGCAGATAGACGATCAAGACGGCGAGCAGCAGCGTGTAAGCCGGGGCGGCGGTGAGCACATAGCGCGGCGTGAACACGTTCAACTTGGTCGAAACGATGCCCAAGAAGAGCAGGGGCAGCGTGCCGAGCAAACCCAACCAGATTGCCAACTGGCGCTTGCGCCGCCACAACACGACCCAACCCACAATGAGAGCGAGGAGCAGGGCGATCCACAATACCGCTTTGAGCGCGGGTGGCAGCGTTTCGCCAAAGGTGAGCGTCGGGACAAACCATGTCAGCCACAGCGGCGGGTCGAGACGACCGGTTGTGCCGCCGTAGCCACTGCCAAAGAGTAACCGCTCCTGCAAATACCACGGTGCGAGGAGCAGACCGATCGCGATTTGTGAGCCGATCCATTGGATGAGTAAGCGCCGATCACGCCAGTGGGTGATGAAGACAAACAGATTCAGTACGACCAGCGCGAAGAGCTCAAGGTAGTAGATGTAACCCGCCGTCGCTGCGGCGAGAACGTAGAGCAGCCAATCGAGTCGGCGGTGCTTGTCGAGCGCGCGCAGCGCCAACCACGCCGCCAGCGGTGACAGCGCCGCCCAGATTGCGTAATTGCGCGCATCCTGCGCGTGCCAAATCTGGTACGGGTGGATCGCCCAGAAGAGCGCGGCTACATAACCGAGGCGGCCACCGCCGAGGCGCTTGCCGAGCGCATACAGCACGGGAACGCCGAGCAGATTCAGTAGGGCGGGGAGGTAACGGACCGTGAACTCCGTGGTGCCAGTCAGCATGCCCCACCCGCGAAACAGCGCGTAACTGAGCGGGGCTTGCGGATCGATGGTGGCGATATTGGCAATGGTCTGCGCGAGCGGCTCACGCACCCAGTGGATCACGGTGAAGGCTTCGTCGCCGCGCAGCGGGACGTGATTAATCTGGTAGAGGCGCAGGGCAAAACCGAGCAGAATCAGCGCCGTGACCAGAGCAAGATGCGTGAGTCGGCGCATGGCTAGCTGACGGTCGCCGCCTCGAACGCTTCGATCTGCGCCGGAGTGAGCGTCTTGTACTTCCCCTTGCCGAGATCGTACAGGTATTCCTTGATACCGCCGTTGTCTTGACCACCATCCGCCGACACAATCGGCACGGAGGTCTCGCCGACTTCCACTTCGACTTTCGGATCAATGAAGACGATCAACGGCTGAACATCGATTTCACCAGCAATCGGCTGAAGCAGTTTTTTCACGTGTTCCGCGGCGGTTTTCGCCTCGGTCGTTGGTTCGCCGACGCTGTCGAAACGCAGTAGGCTGAGGAAACGCGCGATACCCACCTGCTTGCGCGACCAGCGATCATTATGCACACTGAACTTGCCATCGTGATACATCACATGCAGCGCAAAAACGCCCTGTGGCACAATCAGCACATGCCGCGCCGGAAAGTGCCAGTAGCTGTACATGACGGAATTTTTGCCGATCCCCTTGAGACTTTCCGGGATCACGGCTTCCGGACGCGGGACGCGCACCCAAAGATTGGCCAGACGTACGGAGATGACCGTGATGATCAGCGCAATCAGCAAAACCACAAACGGCAGTACGACGGCGAAGAAAATGTCCGCCGGTTGGCTGTTCAGGAAGAACAGCCCCACCAGCGGTACACCAAACGTGACGAACATGAGATACTGTGCGATCTGGCGCATCCGAGCCGCCAGCTTTTCGTTGATTACGACGCGCACACCTGATCCTTACGTGCCGGAGACGACACTGGGTACAAAATACGAGAGATTGCCACCGTGCCGAACCTCAGCACACACCAGATCACCGTAGATGACGGATGGGAGAATGCTCCACGTCCGCGGCGCGCCCCATGCATTTCCAACCACGGCCGTGCTCAAATCTTCGGCGGCGGGGCGAATGCAGTGCGTTACGCGAATATCCATGCGCCCCGAGACAAGATTGCCGTTCGGGCGGTAGATCTGAATGTCATACAATGGGCCGCGGCGCACATACCCGAGCGGTGATGATGGAGCCTGCCATGCGGGAACTTCCTGACAGTGCAGGTTGATTTCATCGCGGTTGCTGATGATTTCGTCAGCGGTATCCCAGAGGGCATTGCCACAGGTCGGATAAGCTGACATCGAGGCGGTGTTGACTGCCGTGCCCTGCGGCGTAGTCCCTGCGGTGCCCGTGGTCGAACCACCCGCGCCAGTGATTTCCGCCGTGATCCGCGCCTTGCCATTCATATTGATATTCACGGGCGAGGTGCCATCCGCCGGGCCAAGAACGCTGGCCGACGCCAGATTGTTCAGGTCAAAGCGGCCACCGGGCGTCCACGCCCAGTAGGTGAGCACAGATGTTCCCGAGGTATCCGCGTAGAAGCTGAAGTCAACCGGCAAATAGAAGCCGATCCAGATCACGGGTTGGTTGACGGTGATCGGCGTGGGCAGCACGACAGTGAAAACACCTGAGGTGGTGATCGTCGCCTGCGTTGTTCCCGCGAGCGTCGCATCAATAGGCGAACCACCGTTTGCATCCTGGTACACAACCACGTCGACGGGGGTACTCGCGACGGGCGTATTGACCGAGATACTGATGCGATCAATCACAGCCGGGCGCGCGATGCCGAGTGATTGCAGATCGAACCCATTCATCACGAGAGACGGTTCGCCAGAAATAAACCAAGAGGCGTTGCCATCGCCGGAGTTGACGGAAATCACACGTTCACCCGCGCTGACGGGCAAAACGGAGAGCAGACCAAGCAGTACGAGCAGCAGTAAACTCTTTTTAACCATGTGGTTTTCCCCTAACTGCGAACGTCATGCGCCGTATTGTAGGCGCAGACGACGATCTGGTCAAGAAAACTGAAGATCCGCATCGGTGGTTGTAATGCCCATAAGTGGCGCTATAATTCTCCGGGCTTTCAGGGAGGTGTGATGCAAGAAATCGTCGTTTTAGGCGTGGTGATGGTTCTGGCGCTCGGAGCTTACTGGTCGCTGGTCATCTTTCCGCGTCAGCGTGACTTTCAGAAGCAGCAGCAGTATGTCAGTTCGCTCAAACCGGGTGACGAAATGATCACATTTGGCGGCTTGATCGGCAAAGTGACCGAAATTGATGAAACGACCGGCGTTGCACGGGTCGAGATCGCTGACGGCGTAGTCGTGCGGATGATCGCAGCTTCCCTTCTCCGACCATATGACCCCGAGGAACTAGCGGAGAATATCCGCAAGAGTATGAATCAGGGGAAAGAACCGAATGAGTAGCCACTTTCGTTGGCTGATTGTTGTATTACTGATCGCTGCATTCTGCGTGTGGGTGAGCCTCCCGGAAACTACCGGCATTCACATTGATACCAACGACGACGGAACCACCGACGTCAATCTCAACGTCCAGCAAAGCCTCGGGCTGGATCTGGTAGGCGGGCTCCGGGTGCTGCTGCAAGCTGAACTTCCGCCCGGATCCTTCAGTGCGGAAGATTTACGCCAAGCCGCGAACAACGTGGCCCGGCGTGTGAACGCGCTCGGCGTCACCGAACCCACCGTGCAGGTTCAGGGCGCGGATCGTATTCTGGTCGAGCTGCCCGGTGTCACTGACCCGGAACAAGCCATTGGCACCATTCGCCAGACGGCACTGCTAGAATTCGTCAATATGACGGGCCTCGGCAGCCGCGTGCGCGAATTTGAAGGGCATCCGGTGCTGACGACCCAACAAGTCCAACTGCGCGATCAGCGTGGTGGGGCTGAGGGCAGCACGACGACGAACGAAACTCCGTTAGTGAATCCGACGAACGGTCAACCGTTTGAAACCGTGCTAACAGGGGCAGGGCTGCAGGCTGCCTCGGCGCAGCTCACCCAGACTGGCGACTGGATCATCAACTTTGAACTGACCGCGGACGCGGCAACCATCTTCGGCCCCTATACGGAAGCCAACCTCGGCCAACCGCTCGGGATTGTGCTGGATGGCGTGCTGCTCAATGCGCCGACGATTCAAGCGCGGTTGGACACGGGCGGCATCATTCAGGGTGGATTTACGCAGGAAGAAGCCCAGCAGCTCGCGCTGCAGCTCCGTTCGGGCGCGCTGCCAATTCCGCTGCGCGTAGAAAGCGCCGAAACCGTTGGGGCGTCACTCGGTCAAGAGTCCGTGAACCTGAGTATTCGAGCGGGTATCATTGGCGTGATCATCGTCTTCCTGTTTATGGCGATCTACTATCGCGTGCCGGGCATTGCCGCCGATCTCGCCCTCGTGATGTTCATCTTGCTGAACTACGCTGTCTTCAAGCTGGTCCCGGTCACGCTGACGTTACCCGCGATTACTGGGTTTCTGATTTCGATTGGCACAGCCGTCGATGGCAACATCTTGATCTTTGAGCGTATCAAAGAAGAACTCCGCGGCGGAAAGCCGCTCGAAGACGCCTTGAGCGCCGGTTTTAACCGTGCGTGGCAGTCGATCCGCGACTCGAATTTTTCGACGATCATCATCTGCGGGGTGCTCTACCTATTCGGTCAGACGCCCGGGGCGAGCATCGTGAGCGGCTTCGCCGTGACACTAGCACTCGGTCTGATTATCAACCTGTTCACCGCCGTGCTCGTTACCCGCACATTCCTAAATCTGTTTGTCAGTGTACTACGCCAACCGCTCAAGGAGCGGCACTGGCTGTTGGGGGTGTAGGCAGATGTTCAGCTTAGTCCAAAAGCGCCGATTGTTCTTTCTCATTTCAATGGCAGTGATCATCCCCGGCGTGCTGATCATGCTGTACTCGCTGTTCACCACCGGCTCACTGTTCCGCTTGAGCAATGACTTCGTCGGCGGCAGTATCTATGAGCTGCGGTTCACGGAAGCGGGGGCCGACGAAACCGCGATCCGCGATGTGTTCCAACAGTTTGGCAATACGGATATCAGCATCCAGAGCCTAGGGGCGACGGATGAACACCGGTGGTCGGTGCGCGCCAACTTCCAGGACGAAGAAGTTCAGACCAACATTCTCAACGCGTTGGAAGCGATTACGCCGCTGGATCGTGCCAGTCTCCGCGTCGAACAGGTCTCCGGGACAGTCGGGCAGGAAGTCAGTCAATCGGCGTTCCTCGCCGTGATTGTTGCTTCCGTAATTGTGACGGGCTTTGTCGTCATCGCCTTCCGACAGGTACCCAATGCGTTCCGCTACGGCGTTTGCTCAATCATTGCGATGGTGCATGACGTGCTGGTTGTGTCGGGGATCATGTCGCTGGCCGGGTTGCTCTTTGGGTGGGAAGTCGATGCGCTGTTCCTGACGGCGGTCTTGACCGTGCTTGCCTATTCGGTGCAGGATACGATTGTCATGTTCGACCGGATCCGCGAGAACATCCCGAAGCACCTCGGCGAACCGTACGAAGTGATCGTCAACCGCAGCATTCTGGAAACAATCCATCCGTTCACTCGCCACACAGTTGAATGCGTTCTTCATCATGATCGCGATTCTGCTGTTCGGCGGCGAGTCGATCAAGCAGTTCATTGCTATTCTCTTTGTCGGTTTGCTGACGGGGACGTATTCGTCGATTTTCATCGCCGTGCCGCTGCTGGTAGCATGGGAGAAGGGCGAAATCCCGTTCATCAATCAACCGAAGAAGGATCTAACACCGTTAGAAGGTGAGGCGTAAATTATGCGGGCAGTCACCCTAGATGGACAGCTACGAGTCGATCATCACGCAGCGATGCCACAGGTGACGGGAGATCAAGCCTTAATCAAAATACGCCGCGCTGGAATCTGCAATACCGATCTGGAACTCGTCGCGGGCTATATGAACTACTCCGGCATTCTCGGTCACGAGTTTGTCGGAGAAGTGGTTGACGGCCGCGGAGTTGATGACCTCATCGGACGCCGCGTCGTCGGAGAGATCAATGTGGCTGATGGTACCTGCGACCTGTGTGCGCGGGGTATTCCCAGTCAATGCCGCAACCGCAGTACTGTCGGGTTAGATCGGCATCCCGGTGCTTTCGCGGATTATCTGGCACTCACGCGCCAAAACTTGCACGTCGTACCGGATCAGATCAGCGACGATCAGGCCGTGTTCGTCGAACCACTGGCGGCAGCGCTACAAATCTTCGAGGCTATCCACGTGTCGCCGCGTGACCGAGTCGTCTTGATTGGGGCGGGAAAGCTCGGCATGCTGGTCGCGCAGGTGATGCGTCTCATTGGCTGTGACCTGTCGGTCGTGGTGCGCCGCGAACAGCAGGCGCGTTTGCTCAATCACTGGGGCATTGACGCCGTAGATCGCGTTCCACCACAGCAGGCGCAAGTCGTCATTGATTGTACGGGCACAGCCGCAGGCTTCTCGTCGGCGCTGGATATGGTCGAGCCGCGCGGAACGGTGGTCCTAAAAAGTACGTACACGGCGCTGCCGCAGGCAGACTTAACCCGTGTTGCGGTGAATGAAGTTCGCGTGATTGGCAGTCGCTGTGGCCCATTCCCGGCGGCACTGCGTCTGCTCAGCCTCGGGCTCGTGGACGTCGATTCGCTGATCGAACAGCGCTACACGCTCGACGAGGCGCTGGAGGCCTTCAGCGCGGCGGCGCAACCGGGGAAATTGAAGGTTCTGCTCGACTTCTAAGAGGATAACGGCAGCGTGACGAAGAAATTCGAACCGCTGCCAACTTCACTTTCCAGCGTGATCATGCCTTTGTGGGCTTCAATGATGTGTTTGGCAATGGCGAGACCGAGACCCGTCCCCTGCGCTACATCTGCCGTCTCTTCCACGCGGTAGAACTTCTGGAACAGTTTCTTCTGGCTTTCTTTAGAAATCCCATACCCGGTATCAGCGACGGATAGTTCCGCGAACGGCTCATCATGGCGGATACTCAGGTAGGTGGCCACTTGAATGCTGCCACCCTCGCGATTGTACTTGATCGCGTTCGTGAGCAGATTGAGGATGACCTGCTTAATCTTGCCGCGATCTCCTTCGACGAGGAAGGGTTCGATCTGCGCCTGGATCTTGATGGTCTTGTCCGCTGCTTGCTGCCGGACAATGTCGATGCATTCGTTTAGCAGCACGTCAAGGTCAAACCGCTGTATATTCAAGCGCACGCGCCCCGATTCGAGACGCGCCAAATCGAGGAAATCACTCGTCATCTGGATCAGCCGCTCAATCTCACCCTGCATGGTCAGGATGGTGGTGCTTTTCTTGTCCGCCGGGAGTTCTGGACGCAGCAGCAGCGACATGCTGGTCCGCAGTGCAGCGAGGGGACTGCGCAATTCGTGCACCACTTCTGCCATGAAGTCGCTTTGCTGAAACAGACGCGCGTTTTCAATCGCAATGGCGGCCTGCGTTGCCAGCATCGAGAGGGTTTTCACATCGTCGTCGTTGAAGCGCTCGCCTGTACGCTTATTCACCGCCTCGAGCGCGCCGATCACGCGATTATGAGCGCGCATCGGTACGGCGAGTAGATTCCGGGTATGAAACTTGAGCTGGTCATCGACGTTGCTGTAGAAATTCGAGTCTTGGCGCACATCTTCGATGACACGGGGTTCACCGTGGCTCACCACCCATCCAGCAATACTGCCTTCCATCGGCACCACAATCGACTCAACATCACTGCTGTTGAGCGTGCCCACCAACTCGAAGCGCAGCTCGCCAGTGACCGGATCAATCAAAAGAATCGAGGCAGACTCGGTCTCGGTGAGTTCAGTGGCCGCGGCGATGATGCGGCGCAGCAGCGAAACATGATCGAGCATCGAGTTTAACTGCTGGCCGATTTCGACAATCCGCTCATAGCGGGCAAGCAACCGATCAAAGGTGCGCGAGTCGTTGCCCTGAGAGGCGTTTGTCACCGTCATACTATCTTCTCCAAGCGATCCAGCATGGCGGGGAGCACCTCGGCACAATCCCCATGAATCACGCACGTTGCTTTGCTATCAATAAACGTCTTGTCGTAATTGATGATAAATAGTTTAGCCCCATTGCGCAGCGCGAGCAGGGGCAGGTCGCTGGCCGGAGCAACTTCTAATGATGATCCGATCACGAGCATCAAATCCGTGTGCCGGGCGGCGTCTTGAGCGTTCTGCAACTCACGATAAGGGAGCTGCTCGCCAAACAGGATGACATTCGGTTTGAGGACGCCGCCACATTTAGGGCAGCGGGGCAGGATCCGATCGTCGAGATAGCGCTCAAGGATTGGTTCGCCGGGATACACCGCAAAACACGTCACACACGTCGCTTCTCGCATATGGCCGTGCAGCTCATAGATCGTACGATTGCCAGCCCGCGTATGCAGCATGTCGATATTCTGGGTGATGATCGCTTTGAGTTTGCCCATCGTTTCGAGCTGCGCGAGAGCTTGATGCGCGGGGTTGGGGCGTGCGTTGAGCGTGAGACGAGCCAGAGGGTAGACCCAGCGGTAAAATGCTTCCGGATTTTGGCGGAACCCATAGATGCTGGCAACTTCGAGGGGATCGACACTTTCCCACAGCCCGTTGTGGGGACTCCGAAAGTCCGGGATCCCGGAAGGTGTACTAATCCCCGCTCCCGTAAACGCAATCATGGAGCGTGACTGGGACACGTGGTAGGCAAGGATGTCAATTGGGTCTTGCATAACAACTTCGCCTAGGATTGTTCGCCTACGGGTAAGCGAACCCGATTGTGCAAGTCTTCCGCCAATTTAATCAACTGTGTCGAAACCACCGCGTTCGGCTGGAACATCACGGTCGGAACGTTCGCCTGCATCGCCTGAATCATCAAGTCAGAGGCCAGCGAGATAATGCCACGCAGTTCATAGCCGAGGTACTGCTCGACATCGCTCCATGAGGGCGGCGTCGAAGAAGTCGCGCGGCTCACGACGACCACATGCAAGCGGTTCGGGTCGTTGCGCCACGTCATAATTTCCTGGATGATGTCGCGGGCCATCGTCAACGTAACCACCAGCGGATCGACGACGAGCACAATCTGATCCATCTCACGGAGCAACCGTTGGCTGAGGGGGCTCAGCCCCGAGCCAAGGTCAAACACGGATGGCCGACCCATGCTGCGCAAAGAACGTACCACGGCGACAGCGGCTTCCGGCGTGAAGGCCAACTGAGCTTCGGTAGCGCGCGCCGACGACAGCAGCGCTCGCAGACCCGAAGGGTGAGTGACGAGATCGTTTTCAATCGCACGCGGTCGGATTTCTTCAGCGGGTTTGCTCAGCACGTTTGCCATACCGTGCGAACGCGCCAACCCGATGGAGACGCCCAAACTGCCCATACCCAAGCGGAAATCGGCAATAATCGGCGTATCGCCAGCGAGCAACCGCGCTGCGGCAATGTTCACCGCCAGCATGGTTGTGCCGACGCCGCCTTTTGCCCCAAGCACACCGATCGCTGCCCCCCGAGCCACGCCCTGGGGTTTCGCTGCGGCGCTCCGCGCCAGTATAGCTTTGACGCGGGAAGCGAGCTCTGCGGGATGCGTCGGCTTGGTGAGGTAGTCGTCCGCTCCGGCCTCAAATCCGGCGACTTTATCATCGATCAGGGTTTTGGCGGTGAACATAATGATCGGGATACGTTGGGTGTCCGGGTTTTTGCGCAACCGGCGCGTCACTTCGTACCCATTCATATCCGGCATCATGATGTCGAGGATAATGAGGTCAGGCCGCTCACTCGCAGCTTTGGTGAGCGCTTGATTACCCGCGCTGGCAGCGATGACCTCGTAGCCATTACGCTGGAGCATCAGTCCGATTAACTTGAGACTGTCGATATCATCATCGACGACCAGGATTTTTTCAGGCATCGTTAAACCAGAAGGCTGAATGGATCGCAACTATTTCTAAAGAAAGTCTAGCATGAATGGTGAGGAGGCGCAAGCAACCCCGATCCGGTATAATGAGGGGGAGTACGCTGCGTTGAGCGTCAGAGGAATTTCCATGAATCTTGAATTGTCCCATCGCGTTCTCTCGTTAATCCTGCTGAATCTCCCCGATCCGGTGCTCGTGTTTGATGGTCAACAGCGCCTACTGCTCATGAATCCAGCCGCCGAGACGTTATTCGGTCAATCGGAGTCGGGTACGGAACTGCGCACGATCCTCAAGGCGGAGGAACTGATCGCCTACATGCTGGAACGTCAACCGCTACCGGAATGGACCGCGGCGGATGGGCGGGTGTATGTGCCCCGGCTCGACGAAACCCGCGACCAGCAGGGAAACGCCGATGCAAGCGTCCTGATCCTGCGCGATGTAACGCAGTTCAAAAAAGTCAGCCGCAATCAAGCCGAATTCATGCGGATTGTGTCGCATGATATTCGTTCTCCCCTGACCTATATTCAGGGATTCGCTAACATGTTGGCGATGGTTGGCCCGGTCAATGAGAAGCAGGAGCATTTCGTTGAGAAAGTCTTGTCTGGCATCGCCCAGATCACTTCACTGGTGGATAACATTCAGGATGCGGGTCGATTTGATCTGGAAACTGGCTTCTACGAGATGAATCGCGATCAGTGCGATCTCGACGAGATGGCGCATCGCATCGTGCAGAATCACCTGGTGCCCGCGGAAAAGGGTGAACTGGCCATTACGGTCGAAGTGGCCAACAATGTCCCCGTCATCAACGCCGACAAAAATATGCTGGAACGCGCGTTGACCAATTTGGTTGATAACGCCATCAAGTACACGCCGAACGGCCAGCAGGTCCACGTGGCGGTCTACAGTGAGAATAACAGTGTGATTATTGCCGTGACCGACACCGGCTATGGTATCAGCATCGAGAATCAGAAGCTGCTGTTTCAACGCCATGTCCGGCTGGCGCGGCAAGAGCACAAACGGATCAAGGGGAGCGGGTTGGGGCTCTTCATCGTGAAGAGTGCGGCGCAGCGCCACGGCGGTGATGCCTGGGTGCGCAGCGAAGAAGGCAAGGGCAGCACGTTCTACCTGAGCATTCCCCTCAAGGACGAAAACCTGATCATCCACAATTGAAAGCTCCCACCGCATCCGCTAGCATAAAGCGAACAGACGTTCAATAGGTAAACTCGTATGGCGATTCATGTGCTGTCCCAAGATGTCGTGGCGCAGATTGCGGCGGGTGAGGTGGTCGAACGGCCGACCTCGGTCGTCAAAGAGCTGCTGGAAAATTCGCTGGATGCCGGGGCACGGCATATTCGCCTGTCAATCACCGGAGACGGACGCAAGCGCATTCAAATCAGCGACGATGGCTGCGGCATTGAAGCGGCGGAGATAGAACTAGCGTTTCTACGCCACGCGACCAGCAAATTGGAGACCGCCAGCGATCTCTATCGCATCCAGACGCTGGGTTTTCGCGGTGAAGCGCTCGCAAGTATCGCCTCAGTCAGCCAGATCAAGCTCACCTCGCGGAATCAAGCGGAAAACATCGGGACGGCGCTGGTGGTCGAAGGTGGTGAAATTCGGCAGCGCAAGCCGGTGGGGGTGCCCGCAGGCACAGTCATCACCGTGGAGAATTTGTTCTACAATACGCCCGCGCGCCTCAAGTTCCTCAAAGGTGAGATGAGCGAGAAACGCCAGATCGCATCGGTGGTGACGCGCTACGCGATGGCCTACCCCCATGTCGCGTTTCATCTGGAACAGGATGGGCGTGAGGTCTTTCGGACGAACGGCGGCGGCAATCTCGCCGATGTGATTGTCAACGCGCTCGGCCTCGATCACCTGAAGAATATGGTCGAAGTCGACGATACGCACAATGATATCGCGATCTATGGCTTTGCCTCCGCGCCTAGTCTCAACCGGGCGGATCGGTCGCGCATCACCCTGTTCGTGAATGGACGCTATGTGCAGGATACCGGGCTCACCCATGCGGTCGTGCAGGCCTATCACACGCTCCTGATGACGGGACGCTATCCCATTGCGATTCTGATGTTGACGCTCAATCCCGAGGACGTCGACGTGAATGTGCACCCGACGAAAGCTGAAATCCGCTTTCGTGACCACGATGCCGCCTTCAGCGCCATGCAGCGCGCGGTGCGCCGCGCGATTATCGGCGGGGCGCAGACGCCCACCATGCGCGGCCAAGCACCGCAGTATCACCAGTTTGAAGAACAGCAGCGGTTGGAACTGCCTATGGAGTCACCGGGGCAGCACGCGCGGCAGCGGATGCAGCCGGATTATGCGGAAAACGACGACGATCCGACCGCAATTCCTATTGGCTTGGGGCAGCCAACACAACCGCGCACCCTGCCGATGCTGCGCGTGGTGGGGCAGATTGCTGCCAGTTACATCGTCGCAGAAGCTCCAGCGGGGATGTATCTCGTCGATCAACATGCCGCGCATGAGCGGATTCTCTATGAACAGTTCATGGCGGAATATACCCGGCAGAAAACGGTCGCGCAGTTGGCCTTGACGCCCGAAAGCGTGCAGGTTGCGCCAGCCGAAGCCCGCTTGATCGAGGAAAAGCTGCCGCTGCTGAGCGAACTCGGCTTTCAACTGGAACCGTTTGGCCCGAACATTTTCATCGTGCGCGCGGTCCCGGCAATTTTGTCCGATGTCGAGCCGAGCGAATTAATTCGCGGGATCATTGATGATCTGGAGCAGGGCAATAAGCCGGGTATGGAATCGATTGAAGACAAGATCGTCATGCGCGTATGCAAACAAGCCGCTGTGAAGGCCGGGCAAGTGCTCAGTTACGAGCAAATGCAGGGACTGATTCGCCAACTAGAACGCTGCCAGTCCCCGCTTACCTGTCCGCACGGACGCCCGACGATGATTCACATGAGCAATGATCGCCTCGCGCGCGAATTTGGACGGCTCGGCGCGTGAGCTAGTCTCGTTTAACGACTCTGCCAGGTGAAGCTGTGCCAGGCGCCTTCGCTGATGAAGCGGTAAGCCCCTTGCTCATTGGGTACGGCGACGGACACGCGCCAGCGCATGACGTGCGGTTGCCCATCTGCTGGAATCAGTGATTCGGGCAGGCGGTACGACGTATTGCGCGTCACATCGATTTGTTGCACCCCCGACACGGTATCCTGAATCTCCACCAGATACGTCTCATTCGCGTTGAGAATGCCGACGCTCAGCCACTGGAGCGCAAAGCTCACCGGTGAGACGACTGCGTCCTGCTGCGGGAAGAAGGCGATGGGCGGGATGTAAGTGGGCGTCGGCGTGGCCGTTTCATTGCCCGAGAAAGTCGGTGAGAGGGTCGGCGTCGGCGTTAGGGCGGGGACACTCACGACATCGCCGGGGCTGAGGATCACCGTGCAGTCCGGGCCACCACTTGGGTTATCGAAATCACAGTTGAAGAAACCAAGCTGCGGGTTGAGCGTCGCCATGATGGGCAGCGTCGTATTGTATTGCTGGGCGATCCCAAGAATCGTGATGCCTTCCTGCACCGGGACCTGAATAATCTCCGTGTCGACCGGAAGGCGAATCTGCGCGACTTGTGGCGGCTGCGCCGAGGCGGTCAAGGCGAAGCCTTCGGGCGTAAACGTCGCGGTCGGGAGCGGAATTGTGATCGACGAACCGGCGCCCGGCAGGCGATCCTGACTCGTGATGTTTGGGTTGAGGCGAATCACTTCGTCGATGACCGCCAGATCCCGATGACCAAATAACTGGACGATGTAGATGAGCGTGTCGCCTTGCTGAATGACATACGTGGCATACGGATTTGGCGTTTCTGTAGATGTCGGGGTCGCCGATGGTGGTTCCGGCGTGGCAGACGGCGTCTCGGTCGCGAGCATGGGCTCTGCAGTGGCGGTGAGCGTGGGACTCGCGGTCGGCGTGCTGATCTGCTCGGTGGGGGGTGGAGTCGGCGTTTGCCCTGTCGGGATCGATTGCAGTTCACAGGCAGCAAGCAACAGCATCGCCAAGGCGATGAGCATAATTGATTTATTCATTGCGCGATTCCCATGTGAAAAGCCGGGTACCTGTCGTGAAAATCGGTTGATTAGGTGATGAGTGGCGCACGACGCTGATTGACCAGCGGAAGTCGTGCCAGCGCGCGTCGGTGCCTTGCCATTCCGGCGGAACGATGAAGTAAAGCTCGTCTGTCTCGCCCGTATAGGTCGTATTGGCGGTCAAGTCTTCCATCGTGATCACGTAGACTTCGTCCGCGCCGAGCGTGCCCGTGCCCACCCAGCGCAGCGTGATCAAGGCGTCACGCTGAAAGAGCGCGCGGTCGGGTGGATTGAACAAGTTGGGGGCATTGAACGTCGGCGTGAGCGTCGGCGTGGGTGTTTCGCTGCCCGAGAGGGTTGGCGACAGGGTGGGCGTCGGCGTGGGGGCGGGGACACGCATGTTCTGCCCGGCGACAAGCAGCACGGTACAGGTCGGCCCACCGCTGTCCAGACTATAATCACACTGCGAAAACGTGATTTCCGGGTTCAACTGCGCCAAAACTTCTGCACTGGTGCGGTACGTTGACGCGATCACCAGCATGGTTTCGTTCGGCTGAACCTGATGCCACATGATGCCGGGGAGCAGGGTTTCCGTGGGCATAACCAGTGGATCTTGCAGATCGACGGCATCGGCGAGCGGCGCTTCATCGGTCGGCGCGGCGGTCGAGGCGTTCGCCACCGTGTGGGCTTCCGGACCGGCAGCACCCGCATTCGGATCGGCCGTCAGGGTCGGACGCGGAATCAGGATGTCTTGCCCAAGCTGGATGAGTTCCGCCGAGGCTAGATCGTTCATTTCGAGGATTAGGGGCATAACGTCGAGGCTGCGATGCCCACAGGCCCACGCCATGCTGATCAGATCATCACCGGGGTCAACGTGCTGGACGCACGGCCCTTCGGTGGGGGTGAGCGTCGGCGAGGGTGGGGGTGGCGTCACGGTCGCAAAGATGACCGTGGGACGCGGCGTATTGGTCACGACGATGCTCTCTTGCCCGAGGACCGGGGCTTGCGTCGCATTGGCCGTGGTCGGCGTCGGCGCCGGGCGATTATTGAACATCCCCTGACCAACAAAGAGCACAATTGCGCCGCACAGCAGCAGGGCGACGGTTAATAAGCCGCCGAGGATGAAGACCTGCCCACGGTTAGAAACCTCGCCTTCCAGCAGGTCGGTCTCGCCATAGCGTCGATCATAAGCGGGTTGCGCCGGGGTAGTTTTCGGGCGGTCAGAAGTTGGCTGAACATCAGTCAGCGATGTGCCACATGTGCTGCACATGACCGCGTTGCGATGCGCTGCTGTGCCGCAGATTGGACATAGCTTATAGGATTGAGCCAAACGTTCACCCTCGAGTCGGTACTTGGACGCGATCGGGCGTCATTATAGCGCCGAAGCGGACTAGATTTCTAGACATGGATCGTGGCCCGGGTCGCGACAAGCGCGTCGCGGACGTGTGTACCCGCTGGCACCGTGACTTTATTGAGGATGAGCGCATTCTCGACAACAGCCCCCTCGCCGATGCTGCAACCGCTCTCCAGATAGACGTACGGGCCGATTCGGGCCGATTGGCCGATGCTCACCTGCGGATCAATACGCACGGGAGGGATCACCTGAACAGTCGGCGGAATTTCGCTCAGCAGATGACCATCCTGCTCTTCATCCAGCAAGTGGCGCTGGAGCGTGAGCAGGTCGGCATCCTGATCGATTTGCAGCGACCAGCTCGTCGGCACAATCGAAGCACTGCCGCCCTGATTGACATAGCGCTCATAAATGCTGGCGAGATCCGCGCACAGCAGCCCCCCGTCTGCAGCAGGCAGGGCGGCGAGATAATCGATAAAGGGCAACCCACAAATGGACATATCGGTCAGAATGTAGGCTTGCCCCTCCTGATGCGGAGCAATTCGACTAACGGTAGTTGAATCGGCGAGCATCGCGTAGCGCGTGAACAGGGACTCGGTGAGACTGGCCCCGGCACCACTCAACATAAGCGGAACATCCGACATGCTCATGAAGCGGCGGCACAAGCGATCAGCAAAGTTGAGATGGGCAAAGCTGTTGTAGCTGGTGAGCACAAAGGGTTCGGCATGCTGGCGAGCGATTTCGCCTAGCGTTTGGGTGAGGGTCTGGTTGGTGGATTGGAGCACAAAATCGACCGTGGCATTGGCAACCCAATGCGCGTTCAGAAATGCGGCGACCGCGCCTTCCTGCTCACCAACAATGACCGTGTAATTGCGCACGCCGCCGCGCAGTAAGCGATCCATGACGCGCACGACGAGCGGTTTTCCGAGCGCCGGGAGCATGGCGCGAGGTCGATTGTAAGTCAGCTTGCTCTGATGCGCCGCATTGCCAATCGCCACCACCACCGCATGATTGATCACTGAAGATCTCCCGTTGCCTCGCCAATCCTGACCGATTATAACATGGGGAAATGAGGCGAAGTATTGCGCTCTGGCGATTACATGTGCTGTTATAATATGTAAGACTGCGAAAGGAGATGACGTGAGCGTCAATAAGAAATTAGTGGCTTATCATGTTGGCCGACTTAAAGACAAGAATGTCGATGTCCGGCTCAAGTCAATCGAAGAACTGAAAGAGCTGGGCGACCCGGAGGCGTTGGGCGCCTTACAGGAAGTCTATAAGCATGACAGTGATCAGGTGGTCCGCAAAGCCGCTCAGGAAGCGGGACGCGCGCTCTTTGTTAAAAACCAGCATAAGTAAACACAGCGGGGCGTGCTCAACGCCCCGCTGTGGTCTATCAATTACTTACACAACCCCGCAATGCGTTCGGTGAGTTGTTCGGCGCTCGCTTGCAGGCCGGCTAGACGCGTCCGCTCACGTTCGACCACGTCCGGTTTCGCGCGGCTGACGAACTGCTCGTTGCCCAGCGTCGCCTGCACCTTCGTGATCTGTTCGACTAGCTTGGTGTGTTCTTTAGTCAAGCGCTCGCATTCCGCCGCCACGTCCACAAAGTCCGCGAGGGGCAGGTAAACCGTCACATCCCCCACCACCACGGTTGCGGCTTGGTCAGCAGGCGCTGCGCCGCCCGTAAGAATCTGCAAGTCTGGCACGTTGCACAGCCGCGCGAAGAGGTAACGGTACTGGTCGAGCGCCGCGGCATACTGCTTTGACTCCGCCTGCGCGCCAATCTTGCGCGACGGTTCGACTTTGTACTCATCGCGCACATTGCGGATGCCGCGCACGAGATCGATGAGCGTGACCATGGTCGCTTCGGCGGCGTCATCAAAATATGACTCGTCGGCTTGCGGCCAGCTCGCCACGATGAGCGCGTCACCTTCGTGTGGGATGAAGCTCCACAGCTCTTCCGTCACGAATGGCATGAAAGGGTGCAGCAAACGCAGCGAGGTGTCGAGCACAGTCAGGAGCACGCGGCGCGTGTTGGTCTTTTCGGCATCACTGCCCTGATAGAGTGGGTACTTGCTGATCTCGATATACCAGTCGGCGAATTCGCTCCACAGGAAGTCGTCAATCTGGCGACCCGCTTCGCCATATTGATAGGCATCGAACAAGCGCTGCGTCGTCGCCACTAAGCGCTGCAGGCGGCTCATAATCCAGCGAGAGGGCATATCCAGTTCACTGGCGGGCGGCGCACCGAAGGGCACATCACCGTCAAGGTTACTGGTGACGAAGTTGGTCATCTGCCAGATCTTGTTCACGAGGCGCCAGTTTCGTTCCACGCGCGCCGTATCCAGATTGATATCGTTGCCCGGTGTGCCACCGGTCGCCAGCGTGAAGCGCAGCGGATCCGCCCCGTACTGCTCGACCATTTCGAGCGGGTCGATCACATTGCCGAGGGTCTTGCTGATCTTGCGCCCGAGCTTGTCACGCACCAAGCCGTGCAGATACACGGTCTTGAACGGCGGCTTGTCCGTGAACCACAAGCCCATCATGATCATGCGCGCCACCCAGAAGAACAGGATATCGTAGCCCGTTTCCATCATCTGGGTGGGGTAGTAGCGTCTAAGATCGGCGGTTTGCTCCGGCCAACCGAGCGTGCTGAACGGCCACAAACCGCTGCTGAACCACGTATCGAGCACGTCTTCTTCCGGCGTCCATGTCACGCTGGCGGTCGTCGCTGGCGCGGTTTTGCCCACGTACACTTCACCATTCGAACCGTACCACGCAGGAATGCGATGTCCCCACCACAACTGGCGGCTGATGCACCAGTCTTCGATGTTCTCCATCCAGTGATAGTAGACCTTTTCGAAGCGCTCGGGCACGATTTCGATATCGCCGTTACGCACCGCGTTGATCGCTTTTTCGGCGAGCGGTTCAATCTTCAGGAACCACTGCGTACTGATCATCGGTTCGACGACTTCGCCGCCGCGCTGCGAGCGGGGCACAACCATCGTGTGATCTTTCACTTCGATCGTCATCCCGGCGAGCGTCATGTCCGCCCAAATCTTCTCACGCGCCACAAAGCGATCCAGCCCGGCATATTGGCCGCCGTTCTGATTGATGGTCGCATCGCGGTTCATGATGTTGATGATCGGCAGATTGTGCTTCTTGCTCAGCTCGTAATCGTTGAAGTCGTGCCCCGGTGTCACTTTGAGCGCGCCTGTGCCGAACGTGCGGTCCACGTATTCATCACCAATCACGGGAATGCGGCGGTTGAGCATAGGCACGAGCGCCATCTTACCGATCAGGTGCTTATAGCGTTCGTCTTCCGGGTGCACTGCGACCGCCGTATCACCGAGGATGGTCTCGGGACGGGTGGTCGCCACTGGGAGATAGCCGCCATCTTCGAGCGGGTATTTGAAGAAGTAGAGTTTGCCTTGTTCTTCTTCGCGTTCCACTTCGAGATCGGAGACGGCCGTCTTGAGTCCGGGGCTCCAGTTCACCAACCGCGGCCCGCGATAGATCAGACCTTGCTCATACAGCGTGATAAAGACTTCCTGCACTGCGTCGGAGAGCCCCTCGTCGAGCGTGAAGCGCAGGCGATCCCAATCACAGCTCGCGCCCATACGCTTGAGCTGCTCGATGATCTCGCCGCCATACTTCTCTTTCCATTCCCACGTGCGGGCGAGAAATTCCTCGCGCCCAACTTCTTCGCGGCTCGTCCCCTGATCACGCAGCATCTTTTCGACCTGAAGCTGCGTCGCGATGCCTGCGTGATCGGAGCCGGGCACCCATAGGGCGGCTTTACCGCGCATGCGTTCATAGCGAATCATGAGGTCTTCGAGCGTGGTGAAGAGGGCATGCCCGGTGTGCAAGCGCCCGGTCACATTGGGCGGCGGCATGGAGATCACATACGGTTCAGCATCTGGCGGCGCGACTTCCGGCTTAAAATAGCCGTGATCTTGCCACCATCGATACAGGCGGGACTCTGCTTCTTTGAAATCGAACGTTTTTGGCATTTGACGGTTTGTCATTGACGCGCTCCCAATAGAAAAGCCCCATTCATCACAAGGGCGAATGGGGCTTCGGGTTCGCGGTACCACCTTGTTTTTCTGCGTCACTCAAGCACAGGAGAGCCTAAGCCGAGCAGAAATCTCTGACGCGATAACGGGCGTATCCCGGCGCTGTTTACTCTAGTTCAACAGCACAACTCGCGGGCGACCTTCGGAAACTCTCTGCGAACAGGCTCTCAGCCGGTGACCTGTATTCTCTGGCGCAGCGGGGAGTAACCTACTCCTCCCGGTCATCGTTCTTAGGAACGTTGATTGTGGTGTTTAGTATATGTCGCGGAGCGCGGCGGCGTCAATCCCCGCTTACTTCGGGCTGCGGCGGACGGAGCAGGGCGCGAATGCGATCGGAGACCATATCGATAGCAACCATGTTAAAGCCGCCTTCGGGGATGATCACGTCGGCGTAGCGCTTGCTCGGCTCGACAAATTCCATATGCATGGGCCGCACGCTCTGCAAGTACTGGTTGATCACCGACTCGGCGGTACGGCCGCGCTCGGCGATATCGCGCTTGAGACGGCGAATGAAGCGAATATCGGCGTCCGTATCCACGAAGATTTTCACATCAAACAGCGGGCGCAGTGTTGGTTCGGCGAAAATCAGGATGCCTTCGACGAGAATAATGGGCTGCGGTTCGACATGCTGCGTGTGCAACGTGCGCGCGTGGCGCGTGAAGTCATAGACGGGAAGTTCGGCAGGCTGCCAGTTCTGCAACGTCATGATGTGCTCGCGCATAAGCGGCGTATCCAGTGAATCGGGATGATCGAAATTCACTAAGCCACGGTCGGCTGCGGGAATGTTGTTGAGATCTTTGTAGTAGGCATCGTGAGGGACATAAGCGATATTGTGACTGCCGACACGTTCAAGGATCGCGTTGGAGACGGTGGTCTTACCAGAACCGGTCCCCCCGGCGACTGCAATCGTGACCGGACGCGGGCGCTCACTCATGCTCGTAGCTCCTTCAAAAAAAAGCCCGCGAAGGCAAGTTACCTAGGCGGGCAAATCAGAGCCACCGAAGAGAGTCGAACTCTTAACCTCTCGCTTACGAAGCGAATGCTCTGCCATTGAGCTACGGTGGCGCTCATTGAAAATAGTATAGCAGACCGGGATTGACCGTGACAAGAGTGAAGATTCGGCGACAAGAGTTTAGAACGTTTGTGCAAAAACAGAATCATAGGTAGACTTCTAAAAAAAATGGAGGTATCTAAATGGATGATAGGTTGAAGGCGAGCATCTGGCAGCAGTATGGTGCCGCGCTTGATACGCTCGATGATGCGCTGCGTCTATGCCCTGACCACCTGTGGACAGTTCAACTCTGGAACGACGATGAGGATGCACGTTACGGTCAATTCTGGTTTATCGCCTACCATACTCTATTCTGGACTGATATGTACCTGACGGGCACGTTGAGTGGCTTCAACCCGCCGTTGCCCTTCATAAAAGGAAAGCTTCCGGAAACACCATACACCCAAGAGCAGATCAAGAACTATTTGGATCAATGCCGCGCCAAGGGCAAAGCAGTTATCGAGGCGCTGACCGATGAGCAGGCATATCGGATTTGCACCTTTGATTGGATGGAGCCCACTTTTCTGGAACTGCAAATCTACAGTTTGCGTCATATCCAAGAACATGCTGCGCAATTGAATCTTGTACTGGGAGAGCACGGCGTTACGGGGCAAGATTGGGTTGCTCAGGCGAGGGACAAGGCTTAAGCCGGCTTGCTCCTCGCCTGAGTCCCGCAGGCTAGTGCCGGAAGTGGCGCACGCCGGTAAACACCATCGCCATGTTCGCGGCATCGGCGACAGCGATCACGTCGTTGTCGCGGATCGAGCCGCCGGGCTGAATGACGGCCGTCACGCCCGCGGCCGCCGCCGCTTCGACGCCATCGGGGAAGGGGAAGAAGGCATCGGAAGCCATAACCGATCCAACCGAGCGACTACCCGCTTTCGTTACTGCCAGCTTGACCGAGTCGACCCGGCTGGACAAGCCACCGCCGACGCCGACGGTCGCGTTCTTGATGCCGAGCACAATCGCATTCGATTTAACGTGCTGCACTACTTTCCAGTTGAAACGCAGCGCCTCAATTTCATCGGCAGTCGGTTGGCGTTTCGTGACAATCTTGAAGTTGGTGCCTTCAGGATCACCGAGATCGACGCTCTGCACGAGAAAACCGTGGAAGACGCTGCGAATCTCCAAGGCCGTGCCATCAAACAACGCAGGGACTTGCAGTAAACGGCAGTTCTTGCGTTTCTCCGAGAGAATGACCGTGGCTTCAGGGGTGAAGCTTGGCGCGGCAATGGCTTCGACGAACAGCGAGCCGAGCGCCGCGACGAACGACTCATCAACCGGGCGGTTCACGGCGATCACGCCGCCAAACGCCGACACTGGGTCGGATTCGAGCGCCGGCGGGAATGCGGCCGTGATGCTCTCAGCGGTGGCGACGCCGCACGGCGTCAGGTGCTTGACTATAACGACCGTCGGGGTGCTGTAGCTCCCGACCGCGCGCCACGCAGCGTCGAGGTCAAGAATGTTGTTATAGGACAACTGCTTGCCGCCCAACACTGTCCCGCCGAGTGGGCCAGCGCCTGCGACCCGAGTGTAGTGCGCGGCAATCTGGTGGGGATTCTCTCCGTAGCGCAGCATATCGTCGCGCTGAATGCCGAGCGATAGGTGCTGTGGCAGCGACTCATTGAGGAGACTGACCGTAACATCCTGCGCGAGATAGCTGTGAATAGCAGTGTCATAATCACGGGTATGAGCAAAGGCTTTCACAGCGAGTTCACGGCGTAAGGCCAGCTCCGCGCCTTCCGGTGTGGCCAGTGCTTCGGCGACGCGCTCGTAGTCAGCCGGAGACGAAACGACGATCACGTGGAAGAAGTTCTTGGCGGCGGCACGCAGCAGCGTCACGCCGCCGATATCAATTTCTTCGATGGCATCTTGCAGGGTGATACCCGCTTTCGTGACCGTCTCCTGAAAAGGGTACAGGTTGCACACCACCATATTGATCGGCGCGAAGCTCTGGCGCTTCAGGTCTTCGAGGTCTTCGGCGCGGTCTCGAGCGAGAATGCCGGCGTGAATGGCTGGATGCAGTGTCTTGACGCGTCCACCGAGCATTTCCGGCACCTGTGTCACCTGTTCGACAGGGGTGACTGGGAGACCCGCTCCAATTAGGGTGCGTTCGGTGCCGCCACTGGCGACCAAGTCCCAACCGAGTTGAACGAGTTTTGCAGCGAATTCCACCAATCCAGTCTTGTCATAGACGCTGAGCAGTGCGCGGGGCATGGCTAGTTATCCTTCAGGATTTGAGCAATGGTAAACGCAAATTGACGGGCGCGCGCCGGAGCATCGCCAAGATGCGCAGTCGCATCTAGCAGCGCGCGAATCGTTTCGGATGAGAGATAGGTCGTGAGGACTGGATGACTCGCCAGCGCGTCGACAAGTGGATTGGGCTGCCCGGCAGAGATCAGCTGCCATGCAGCGATGCTTTCTTGACGCAGCACTTCATGCATCGCCTGCCGATCCGCCCCGGCTTTGACGGCGGCCATGAGGACACGCTCCACCGCCGAGAACACGCCAAAACGGGCAAAATTGCGCGCGGCTGCTTCATGGCTAATGACCATGCCGGCAAGAATACGTTTCGCGACTTTGAGCATTTCGTCGGTCGCGAGAAAGGCGACGGGTAGGATTTCGCGCCGATTGGCCGAATCATCCAGCGTGCGTTCAAGCAGCGAGTGGCTGGCGTTGTTCCACGCCACATCGACCAGCGCGGCGACCATGCGTCCGAGGCTGTTCATCTTCTCGGCGTTAATGGGGTTGCGCTTGAAGGGCATCGCCGACGAGCCGACCTGTTTGGAGCCAAACGGCTCATGCCACTCGTCGATAACCGGGGATTGCAGCAAGCGTAAGTCAAACGCGAATTTATACAAACTGCCCGCCGCACCTGCCAAGGCGCTGATCACCTGCCAGTCCTGCTTGCGCGGGTAGGTTTGCGAAGCGATAGGGTAGGCGGGTAGATCGAGATTGCTCATGATGAGGCGTTCGAGGTCGCTTGGCGGGATGCCGGTGCCGTGAAGCAGTTCAGCGTAAGCCGCGCCCGTGCCCACAGCGCCTTTGAAGCCCTTGCCGCGCAAATTCGCCCGCACGCTTTTGAGTGCAAGGTAATCGTCAACGAGATCCTGAGCATACAGCGCGAGGCGATAGCCCATCGTCGTCGGTTCGGCAGGCTGAATGTGGGTGTAGGCCATAATGGGCTCGTCGGCGAGCGCTGCAATCTTGTCAGCGAAAACGACCAGCAGGTCACGCAGCGCGACGAGGATGAGGTCGAGACTGTCGCGGATGCGCAGCACATCGGCATTGTCTTCGATATCGGCACTGGTCGCGCCGAGGTGAATGATGCCACCACCGATGCGGCATTGTTCCGCAAACGTCTGGACTTCCGCCATCAGATCATGGTGAATGTCGGCTTCGATAGCTTCGGCGCGTGCAATGTCAATGTCATCGACATGCGCGGCGAGATCGGCAACCTGTTCAGGCGTTACCAAGCCCGCGGATTGCTCCGCTGTGGCTAAGGCAACCCACAGCCGCCGCCACAACCGCCGCTTGTGTACTTCACTCCAAAGGTGGCGCATCGCACCTGTGCCGTACCGCCAAGTGAACGGAGATAGAAACGTATCGTGTTGGAAAGTCGTCATGTGGTCTTCCAGAATGAATACGCGCGATTATACCCCTAATCCTCGGGAGATAGCCAAAATCAGCCTAAAGTACAGGTAAGCAGGCGCCAGTTTCTGATATAATGTGAATATATTCACAAATCAGGATAATCGCACATGTTGAAACGAGTCGTGATCATCGGCGCGGGCTTTGGCGGCTTGCACGCCGCCCGCGAACTGGCCAATCGCAATGTCGACGTGCTGCTCATCGACCGCAACAATTACCACACGTTCACGCCGCTGCTCTATCAAGTGGCCACCAGCGGCCTCGACGCTGGCGAAATCGCGCATCCCGTCCGGCCTGTGTTTCACGGGGCCGCCAACATCCGCTTTCTGCGCGGAGAAGTCACAGCCATTAACACGGACGACCAGAGCGTAATGGTGCAGGCCGAAGACGGCGAACGCACTGAACGGTACGACTATCTGCTAGTCGCGGCAGGCAGTGTGACGAACTTCTTCGGCAATGCAGCCGTGCAGCAATATGGTTTTGAACTCAAATCGCTGGAAGACTCGCTCAAGCTGCGCAATCACATTCTGCGGTTGTTTGAGCGCGCTGTCTGGGCCGAAGACCCGGCTATGCGCGCGGCGCTGACGACCATGGTCGTGGTGGGCGGCGGCGCGACCGGACTTGAAATGGCCGGGGCATTGTATGAGCTGTTTACGCAGGTGCTGCAGCGCGAATTTGCTGGACTGACGCCGCGCGTCGTGCTGGTCGAAGCGACCGACAAGGTGCTCGCCCCGTATCCTGTCGAATTGCAGGCTGCCGCCCGCGAGCAGCTCGAATCGCTCGGCGTTGAGGTTATGCTCGGCAGTCCGGTGCACGAGATTGCGGCTGACCACATTATCCTGAGAGATGGCCGCGTCATTCCAACCCACACGTTGATCTGGGCGGCGGGCGTCAAGGCGTCACCGCTCGCGGCGCTGCTCGGCGTACCGCTGGAGCGGGGTGGGCGCGTGCGCATAAACCCGACGACAGAGGTCATCGGCCTGAATCACGTTTATGTGGTCGGCGATATGGCCTATCTGGAAGATGCACATGGACAGCCGTACCCGATGCTCATCCCGGTCGCCAAACAGCAGGGGATACTGGCCGCGCGCAACATTCTACGCGACCTGCAGGGCTGGAAGCAGCACGATTTTCACTACATTGACCGCGGCATCATGGCGACGATTGGGCGCAGTCGCGCGGTCGCGTACATCTTCAACCGCATCAAGCTGCGCGGGTACATTGCCTGGATTGCTTGGCTCGGCCTCCACCTGATCACGCTGCTCGGCTTTAAGAATCGTCTGCAGGTGTTTCTGCATTGGGTGTGGAACTACTTCACGTATGATCGCTCGGTGCGCCTGATTCTGAATGACCCGGCGGCGAGACCCACGCCCAAAACCGATCCTGGCACTGCATAGCGAATCGCTCAGGATGTCGCTACAATGGATGATCGATTAACCGGATCGAGGAAGATAGGGCAATGGCAGAACAGATCCTGCTGAACAAGCGTGATGCAAAGGCAAAACCACATCTGGAGCAGTTTGCGCCGGTGTGGATAGTTGAAGAAAAGGTCATCCTAGAGGATGAAGCGGTGCAGTTCAATGTGGTGTTCCAGCACAATGAGTACGGTTGGGTCAACCGCCGCTACCGTTTCGACGGATTTAACGGCGTGCTGTACCACAAGGGGCAGCGCATCCTAAGCGAAGATGAAGCCTTGAAGGTTCAGGCCGGGGAACCGTACATCAGCACGGTCGTCACCGACATCCCGAACGCGTACGGTGGGTGAGCAGAGTAGGGCAGGGGAACCCCTGCCTTTTTTGTTACTGCGCCTTGAGCTTGTAGACCGTCGTGTCGTGTCCGCCCATACGATACTTGTAGATTTCGTTGCCGCGCAGAAAATCGAAGACCGTCTTGTGGGATTCGATGGCGTGGCGGATGTTATAGGCCAGCAGCACAATCCCCCGCACTGAGATTACCGGTTTCGTCAGGCAGTAAACCCGAGTTATAAACCAAAGCGCGGTTGTTGTAGTCGAAGTCGAAGTAGGTCGCCGACGGCACACCATTGATCACCAAGAAGCTGAGCTTCAGCCAACCACATTGAAACGTCATCGGCGCCAGCCGCTGAAAGAAGGCGAGATTCTTCGGATTGTCGAGGAAAAGTGCCTTTTCCGGATGACTGGCGCGCATCAAAGACAAGAAGCGCGTAATTTCCTCGTCCAGATTATGGGTAGAATCGACGATATACCAGCCAACCTCCGCTTCGCTTTCGGCCTTGCGCACTTTGCGGCGCACCTCATGCCGCTGCTTTTTGTCCAGCATCCCCAGGTAGCTTTCCCAGTCCGCCGGTAAGTTAATCACGGGGCAGACTTCCTGAAAGACAACTTCGACGTTGAAGCCCAGTTCTTTGAGACGCTCCGGGAGGATTTTCAGAGTGGGGGAGGCTTCAGGAATATTGCACAAATTGATGCGGTCGTAACTGAGCCGATGCTCGGCCAGAACTCCGGCGAAGAGCGCTCCGACTTCGCTAACATGGTCGGGATGCGCGATGATGTCGACATAATCGGTTACGTCAACACAGCCAATGGTGCGGACAACGCGTTCGCCATCTTTGATCTCGATGAACCAGGAAGCGATGCCGACGAGCTGACCATCATCAGTGCGACACGTCACGACGAACAGTTCACCTGCACGATAGACATCCCACCATGTAGATTGCCATTCCCACGTGCAAAAAATCACGTCTGAGGTGCTGTGATGGAGCAGCTCATTCCATTCGGCTTTCAGTTCCTCAAATACGCTGCTATCGCGATAGACCGATAGTTTCACGAACGCCCCCAAAGTGAGTTAAGAATCACAGCGATGCCATTATAGTTGAGCCAAGCGTCAACAGGGTGAGCATCCAATTAAAAAGCCGTCCATTAGACGCAACGGACGGCTTTCATTCTTACAGAGGAAAAAGGCTTAGGCTTTTTCGGGCTGGGCCTGCTTGTATTCGTAGGCCAGCGACAGTTGCGTATCCGCATCAAAGATGTGCATGTTGTCGATGTTCAACGCGACGCCAATGCGGTTACCAACGCGCGCGCGCGTGCGCGGATCGGTACGGGAGATGAACGTCTTGCCGCCATCTTCCAGATACAGAATGATTTCGTTACCCATCTGTTCGACCACATCGACGTTGGCTTCAATCAACGCCGGGGTGATACCGGTGGGCAGATATTCCGCATCATGGATGTCTTCCGGACGCACGCCGAGGATGACGCGTTCGCCATTGCTTGCACGGGCGCGGAACGGTTCGGCCTTGGCCGCAGGGATCTTGATCTGGAAGCCAGCGGTATCGACGACCACACCACCATCCTGAATGCGCAGGGTGCCATCGAAGAAGTTCATCGACGGGCTGCCGATGAAACCGGCGACGAAAATGTTGCGCGGGTTGTGGTACAGGTTGTAGGGCGTATCGATCTGCTGCAGTTCACCGGCGCTCATCACGCAGATGCGGGTGCCCATCGTCATCGCTTCCACCTGATCGTGGGTCACGTAGACGAAGGTCGTGCCGAGACGCTGATGCAGCTTGCTGATGAAGGAACGGGCTTCCACGCGGAGCTTGGCGTCCAAGTTGGAGAGCGGTTCGTCCATCAGGAAGACGGCGGGTTCACGAACGATAGCGCGACCGACGGCGACACGCTGACGCTGACCGCCCGACAACTGACGCGGACGACGATCGAGCAGGTGTTCAATGCCGAGGCTCTTGGCCGCATCACGCACACGTTCGTCAATCACGTTCTTCGGGGTTTTGCGCAGGCGCAGACCGAAGGCCATGTTGTCATACACGGTCATGTGCGGGTACAGAGCATAGCTCTGGAACACCATCGCGACGTCACGATCTTTCGGCGCTACGTTGTTCACCACGCGATCACCAATCAGGACTTCGCCTTCGCTGATCTCTTCCAGACCGGCCAGCATACGCAGGCTGGTGGATTTGCCACAGCCAGACGGGCCGACGAGGATCAAGAATTCTTTGTCAGCGATTTCAATATTGAGATCCTTAACTGCGACCGTATTGCCAGCGTAACGCTTCCAAACGTGTCTAAAACTAACACTTGCCACGAGGGATCCTCCGTAAGAGAATAGTCGTACAACACTATCGGATGAAATTCACTTGTTGTTGAATCTGCACAAATAAGTTGCCTTGTTGCAAATTCCAACTCTCAGATCAAAATTATAGTGGTGTCCTGAGTTTTTGCAAATTTTCAAGAGAAATTCATGAAATCCAATCTCAACGCTGAAATTATCGCCATCGGTACCGAAATCCTCCTCGGCGAGATCACTGATACTAACTCAGTTTTTCTGGCCCGGGGGCTGCGCGATATCGGAATCAACCTGTATTACATGACATCTGTCGGGGATAATGAAGTACGCATCGCCAACTCAATCCGGCTTGCGCTCAGCCGGGCCGATGTGGTAATCACGTGCGGCGGCCTCGGTCCCACCATCGACGACATGACCCGACAGGGCGTCGCCGCTGCCACTGATCGCGGCCTGACATTTCAACAGCATTTGCTCGACCAGATTGCAGCTCGCTTCGGCACTTTCCGTGTGCAGATGACGGAAAACAACAAGCGGCAGGCGTACGTCCCCGATGATGCCATCATCATCGAGAACCCCGTCGGCACCGCCCCCAGCTTCGTCGTCGAAGTTGGCGACAAGTGCGTGATCAGTCTACCGGGTGTGCCCCGCGAAATGAAATTTCTGTTCACTGAGAAGGTAGTCCCCTACCTGCGCGAACGCTACGGTCTCACCAGTGAAATCATCAAGGCCAGATTGCTCAAAGTTGCAGGCATTGGTGAGAGTCAGCTCGGCGAAATGATCGGCACGGAATTGCAAGAAGCAAGCAATCCGACGGTTGGGCTGGCGGCGCACAGCGGGCAGATCGACGTGCGCATCACGGCCAAGGCCACAACCGAGTTTGAAGCCGACCAGATGATCGGCGAAGTCGAGGCGCAGCTCCGTGCGCTCATCGGCAGCTACGTGTTCGGTGTGGATAAAGACACCATCGAAAGCGCGCTCGTCAATCAACTGCGGGCGGATGCCAGCGGAATCGCGGTGACAGAAGTCGGCATTGATCCGGTGATCAGTGGTCGCATTGAGAAAACCGATGGCGGGGTAGGGGTGCTGCTGAAGGTTGAGCATTACGACACACCAGATGACTTAGCCGCGGCTCTGAAGACATCGGCGCAGCCCATTCGGACATTGGCCGAACAGGCCGCTAAAGCGCTGGCTGCGGCTGCTCAAGCCAGGGTCGCGGTGGCGGTGGTGGCGTTCCCGGATATCAACGAGCAGGCGGACAGTGGTGAAGGCAGCGCCCTCGCTGTCGTCGTCGGGGATCAAGTGCGCTCACGCGTATACGGTTTCGGCGGCGAATCGGAAACAGCGAAACAGTGGACTGGCACCTGGGCGATGTCGATGGCTTGGCGCATGTTGAGGGAAATGAATGGCGCGTAGCTTTTACGAAAAACTACAGGCGGCCCAGACTGAGCGCGCGAGTGATCTAGCGCTGCTGTTGTCGCCGAAGTTTCTAAAGATGCCCGCGCCGATTGCGCGCTATGACGATCCGTTTTTGCCGTTCGGCAAAGCGGTCGTGGATGCGACGCGCGATCTGGTGTGCGCCTATATCTTCGATTTGGCGGCGTACCTGACCCACGGTGCAGCAGGCGCAGTCGCGCTGGAACGAACTATCGCTTATGTCGGTGCCGATGGCAGCACGATCACGATTTTGCACGGGCCATTTTGGGGTAAAGACTACGTCGAAGCCGCCAGTGACCGCGCATTTCACGTCGACGCGGTGACGTTGGTCAGCGAAGCCGACATACCCGCTTACCTCAGCGAACCCGGCATGGCGGCTTTTCTCGTGGCACAGGAGTTCACGCAGACACTGTATGGCGCGGGGATCTACCATCCGCAAGATCACTGGCTGCGCTTTTATGACCGGAAACAGCCCCCGCTGAAACTCCGTGTGTTGGGCGACAAAGCCCTGTACGGAGACGGCACGGACAGCTTTGCGGCGACGATTCGCGCTGCGGTGAGCACAGAGCGCGCCAAAGCATGATTGGGCAGCGGCTGATTCACGCTGGACTGATCCAATTCGGCGCTTTTCCCCGAAATGATGATGTCATACCGTTTGACCTTGCGCTGCCGCTGGTGGCGTCCTACCCTGACCTGCTGCGCGATCTGGCGAACACCGCCGCCGAGCGTCTTGACGGCGTCCCGATGACACGCCTATTGGCGACCAGCGAAGCCGTGCCATTTGGCGTCGCGCTGTCACTGCGACTGGGCGTGCCGCTGGTTTACAGCAAGGGCATGGGTTCGAGCCCAGTAGATGATCTTGTCGGCGCGTACGATATTGGGCATCCGGCGCTGCTGGTGACGAACAGTGTAGGCTTTGATCACTCGGTTGAAGCATTGGTGAAAGGCGCGCGGCGCGTCGGGCTGGAGGTTCACACGCTCGTTACGCTGCTCGAAGGCCGTCCACCCGCTTTGGAGGAGCTAGGAGTGAACGTCATTTCCCTCGCGCGCCTGGGCGACCTCGTCGATCAGCTCCGCGCGACTGGCGATATTCCGCGCAGGCAGGCGGCGCTGATTCATCAGTGGATCACCCGGTAAGCACAAAATACGGCGCGGAGGGAAGTATCCACTCCGCGCCGCATCGGCACTAATCCTCTTCGTCGAGGCTAAGGAGCGCCATAAACGCTTCCTGCGGGACCTCGACGGCGCCGATCATCTTCATGCGGCGCTTCCCCTTCTTCTGCTTTTCAAGCAGTTTCTTCTTACGGGTGATATCACCGCCGTAGCACTTGGCCAACACGTCTTTGCGGATGGCTTTCACGTCCGCGCGCGAAATCACCTTCTTGCCAACCGCCGCCTGAATGGGGACGACAAACTGCTGGCGCGGGATGAGCTCTTTGAGTTTGCTCACCAATTTCTGCCCTTTATGGTAGGCGTCATCTTTGTGCACAATAATCGCCAGTGCGTCGACCGGATCACTGTTCACAAGGATGTCTAGTTTGACCAAATCTTCAGGCTGATACTTGTCGAAAGAATAGTCAAGACTCGCATAGCCGCGTGTGATGCTCTTGAGACGATCATAGAAATCGACGATCAACTCGGAGAGGGGCAGACGATACGTCAGCATGACGCGCGTTTTGTCGAGATACTCCATCGTGATGAACTGCCCACGCTTCTTGATGACGATCCATCAGCGAACCAATAAATTCCTCTGGCGTATAGAGCTGAATCTTCATCCACGGTTCGCGGATTTCCTCAATTTCGTTGGGGTCAGGCAGGAAAGCCGGGCTGTCGATGGTGATCGTTTCGCCGGATTTCTTGAGAATCTGGTATTCCACGCTGGGCGCAGTGGCCAGAATGTCGAGATCGTACTCGCGTTCGAGCCGCTCCTGCACAATTTCCATGTGGAACAACCCGAGGAACCCCACGCGGAAACCGAAGTTCAGTGCCTGCGACGTCTCCGGCTCGTACTGGAGCGAGGCATCGTTGAGCTGCAGTTTCTCCAGCGCATCCCGCAGTTCGGCATAGTCGTCGTTGTCTGTGGGGTACAGGCCAGCGAAGACCATTGGCTTAACCTGCTCATAACCGGGGAGGATTTCCGTCGCGCCATTGACAGCCAAGGTGATCGTATCGCCGACACGACATTCGCGCACACTCTTAAAGCCTGTGGCCACATAACCGACTTCGCCAGCGCTCAGACTATCAATTGGTTTCATAGCCGGGTTGAAGATGCCGATTTCGACGGGTTCAAACTGGGCTTGCGTAGCCATGAGTTTCAGTACATCACGTTTGCCGAGTGAGCCATCGATAACGCGCATGTAGGCGACGACTCCTTTGTAGGAGTCATAGTGTGAGTCGAAGACGAGCGCACGGAGCGGTGCAGCCAAATCACCTTTGGGCGGTGGCACTCGCGCAATGACCGCTTCAAGGACATCCTGAATGCCGATCCCTTGCTTGGCTGAAATGCGAATGATGTCTTCGGCAGGAAAACCGATCAGATTTTCGACTTCCTGCGCGACCGAGTCGGGACGCGCGGCAGGCAGGTCGATTTTGTTGATGACCGGAATAATCTCCAGATCCTGATCCAGCGCGAGATACACATTCGCAAGAGTTTGCGCTTCGATTCCTTGGCTCGAGTCCACGACGAGGATCGCGCCTTCACACGCTTGCAGCGCGCGGCTGACTTCGTAGGTGAAGTCGACGTGGCCGGGGGTGTCGATCAGGTTAATTTCGTACTCTTCGCCATTTTTGGCAGTGTAGGTCATGCGCACGGCAGACGCCTTAATGGTCACACCGCGTTCACGCTCCAAGTCCATGCTGTCGAGGAGCTGCTCCTGCATATCACGGGCGGCAACCGTGTTCGTGAACTGCAGCAGGCGGTCGGCGAGCGTGCTTTTGCCGTGATCGATATGAGCAATAATGCAGAAATTACGAATATTCTCGCGCTTCATCGGGCATCCGTTTCAAAATTCAGCCAGCAGGAAGTATAGCAGATGGACGGCTAGAGTTGAACCGCCGCTTGAATGAGTGGATCGAGCGGCTTCGACGGCTGATCCGTGCCCCACGCCAACCACGCCAGAAACTCGATGTTTCCCGCCGGCCCCTTCAGCGGCGAACGGATCAGGCCCTGAACTGAGAAACCGATGTCGGCAGAGAAGGTCAGGACTTCAGTGAGCACGCGCACGTGCACTTTGGGGTCGCGCACGACGCCGCCTTTGCCGACGTCCGCTGGCCCCGCTTCGAACTGCGGTTTAATCAGCGGAATGATGTGCGCGGTCGGCGTTAGCCAGCCTTTGAGCACAGGCAGCAGGAGTTTCAGCGAAATGAAGGAGGCATCGACGGAGATGAAACTGACGCGCTCGGGCAGCGCCTCGACATAGCGGACGTTCGTCCGTTCTATGTTGACCACGCGCGGATCCTGGCGCAGGGTATAGGCAATTTGTCCATAGCCAACATCCAGCGCGTAGACTTTCGCCGCTCCGTACTGCAGCAGGCAGTCGGTAAAACCGCCAGTACTCGCGCCAACATCCGCACAGACACGCCCCGCGACATCGACCGGGAAAGTATCAAGCGCCGCTGCCAGCTTGTCGCCACCCCGGCTGACAAAGCGCGGTTTTCCCTTTACCGTGAGTTCAGCATCCAACTCAATGCGCGTTCCCGGTTTGTCAACGAGATCGCCATTCACGAGAACTTCGCCCGCCATAATCATCCCGCGGGCCTTTTCGCGGCTGGGAGCGAGGCCACGTTCAAACACAAGGACGTCGATACGTTCTTTGTCGGCCATAGCTTAACCTCGCGTCAAATAGATGGGCACGTCGACGACACCGGCGTCCGGCGCGACTTCGACGCCATCGGCGAGCACCGGAATGTAGCCGGAGGCGACAATCACCACGCTGTAGGGCGTATTGGGTTGGAGCGGCCGATCCAACTGGAAGCGACCATTGCGATCAGTGATGGCGAGCGCATAAATCTGCTCCTGACTCCAGTCGCGCGTGAACTCGGCAGCGGAAAAGTCCGCGCTCACCAACACGAAGGTCACACCGGGAATGCCATCACCGGTGACGGCGTCGAGAATCTGACCGCGCATCTGAATACCGCTGGCCTGAGCGAAACGGTCAATAGGCAATTGCCCAATGCCCACGCGCGCCTCGGTGTCGGCAAACACGAGCTCGTTGATGAACAACTCCATCCGGTACGTTCCATCGGGCACACCGCCGGGAGCGGATAATTCCAGCAGGTAGTCTTCGCCGCTTTCCGTCCCCACCCACGGGCCAGTCCGTTCGTAAAAAGTCTCGTCATCAATCGACCAGCGCATCGTCCATAACGTACCGGGACGAATTTGCTCCCAGTCGAACAGCGCGTAGATTGACTCGGTACCCGCCGTAAAGTTATTGACGGGAGCGGCGTCGATGGCCTCAGCCTGCGTCGACGCGGTGGTGAAGTGGCTGTTGGCAAAAATGCGCGCGACTGCGCCTTGCTGGGCGCCCGCCAAGGTGAAGTCAGAGATCGCCGCCAGTTTATTGTTGATATACAGCGCCAAACGGTAGCTGCCGGGCAGCAAGCCGTTAGGGTCCTGTACGCGAATTGTCTGCGTGCCATCCGCGCCGCCTGACCAAACGTTGCTCTCGCGATAGACTTCGCTGCCTTCAAAGTACCAGATCGCCGTCCAGGGCGCGCCGTCGACCATGTTGCGATAGATGAAACGCGCACTGGCCGTGCTCCCCGTCGGCAAGACGAAGCCTTCGCCAAACAAATTGCCCTGTAAATCTTCGACACCGAAGACGACATCGGAGAATAAGGGGATGAGTTCCGCCGAACCGCCCACGTTGATACGGGCACTGTCGATGGGAATACCGTCGATGAACAGCGTGAAGTCATACAGCCCGTTCGGAATTGGCTGGCCAGTCGTACCGATATACCACAAACCATTGCGCCCACCACTCCAACGTACCGGCGAGAGGCTGAAGGTGGGGTTTTCCACGCCTTGAATCGTTACGCGCATCTCATAGACGGACTCCGGCGTCATATCCTGATACGAGAAGAAGAGATAAAGGCTGTCTGTCCCGGCGGGTAAGCTGCTGCTCACGCTGGTGGGCATGCCAGCAGCGTTCACCGATGGCGCGAAAAACATCCCGCTGAAAGTCGGTGTGCCGCCGACCGTGGAGCGGTCGAAAAATTCAGTCACCGTATCAAGGCTCAGCTCCAGTGATGCCGCTCGCAGCAGCGGACGGGCAAAACTGGACGGCCGCAACGCATTGATCACGCCGCCAACGGGCACACAGACATCGTTCGTATTGACCAACCCATCTTGATTGCTATCTTGAAGGGTGATACACCGCGACTGGGGTGAGTCCGGGGTGACGGGGGCAGTCGTCGGTACGCCGATGAGCCGTCCCTGTGCGTCGTACGCGCCGCCACCCGACATCGTGCCGGGGATTTCCAGCCCGGTTTTGATCCATGACTTCGAGCCACCGCTCGGTTCCGCCGTAAAGCCAATTACTGTACCGCGGAGCAGGCTAACAGCGTCATCACCAAAACTCGGATAGCCAACCACCGTGATTGTCTGATCCAACGTCAGCGACGCCGAGTCCCCTAACTCGACAAATGGCAAAGCGAGTGTCGAACGTTCAACGATGCGCCCGTCGTTCTGACGGGTAATTCGCAGCAGCGCCAAGTCCAACCCCGCATCGGCTTGCACAATCTGCGCCTGATAAACAGGCACCGGGGCTTCGTCCGCACGCACGCTCAACGAAACTATCAGCGTGTTACCCGGGCAGTTCTCACCTTGAACCGTATTATGCGCATTCGTAAGGATCAAACCGTCGCGGCTGACGAGCGTGCCAGTGCCAACGCAGCGGATGATCAGTTCCTCGCCCACACTGCTCGCCTGCATGATGAAGACGGTGGCGCGCTGAATGCGCTCAAGATCAAACCCAGTCTGTGCGGTCGCGGGTACGACCCAGCACAAGCTGAACAGCACCAGCAGTACCAGACGCTTAGAATTCGAGATCATTCAGAAACCTCTCAAAAATGGGCAGGTTATCCTCGTATGTCTCTACGCTAGAGAGAAACGTCACGATGATCGCTTGCCCGCTTTGGATGGTGATGACATCTAGACCCTCGACAACCTGCGGTAGACTTTCTAGGAAGGGGTTTGCTTCGCTGGCAACAAAGACATAGGTCATCGCGGTTGCCTGCCGCTCATTCGGCAGAATGTAGGGATTGGTCGATAACACATCATAGGCGGAGAGGGCAGGGGCACGATTGAGCGTTAATGTGTCGAGAAGGTTACGTGCGGTTGTATTGATGGTGACGGGTTGTACGGCCACCTGAATAGTCGTCTTAAAGCCGGTCTGCGCCATATCGCGCACCCGAAACACATAATCCCCGCTCGTGTCGAGCAGCCAGTTCTGCGGATAGTACGCGCGAATTCCGGCGGCACTATTCGCATAGGGGATGGTCGCGGTGAGAGTCGCTGAGCGCAGGTTGAAGCCAATGATCACGGCAAACACGCCATAGATCAAGACGAAGTAGTGACTCCAGCGTTGGCGCGCTGTAAGGCCGCTTGGGCGGGATTGAACCTCAATAATCGTCATCGGCTAGACCTCACGAGCCGCAGCTTCACGGGCACGACGCTCCGCCGCATTGAAGAGAAAGGACACGACAAAGGCTACCACGACCAGCAGACCGATCGAAATGGCTAAGCCGAACACAACGCCCGGCGCCGAACCAACCAGAGAAAACCCGGCGTTGACGAGGCCGGAGCGCAGCGGAATTACCGCGCCATTGAGCAACGCGGCCAATCCGATCATGCTGGTCAACAGGAAGGGGTTTGGATTGTCGAAACGCACCTCGGCTAACCCGTACGCGGCGATCAGGCTGCCGACAAAATTCAGCGTTACATAGTTCACGATCTGAATGATGGCTACATCCGGAGTGACTACGTTGTTGAGGACAAAGCTGAGATTCAGCACGGTAGAATACCCGATGGCACTGGCGAGCGTGTAAGCAACACTGTCAAGGCGCACACGGTACTCTGTGTCCCACGCGAGATACCGCACGACGATATACTTCAGCACTTCCTGAATGATGCCAACGGTGAACGTGTAGCCGATGATGCGGTTCGTCGCGTTCGCCAGCGACAGCCACCGATCGGGCTGAAGGACATGGTCAAGGAAGGGCAGGGCGATAGCATTAGCCACCAGCGCCGTGATAAGCGCGACGAACAGGAGACGGCGGCGCGGTTCGGTCGCAGACCGCTCACGCCACACGGAGAAGACCAACCAAAGCCCTGCGGGCAGCACTGCGAGCAATACGTTCAGAGGCTGCAAGACGGCCTCGGGCAGCCGCACGCTGAGGAATGAGAAGGCAATGTACAGGACGGCGGCAGCGCCGAAGAGAATCCCGCTTTCCAAGGCAAGACTCCACCAGACGCGGCGATAGGGATAAATCTCTTCGATTTCGTCAGGTGGTGTCAGCAATCGATAGTTGGTCAAGAAAAGCCTTACCTCTCATCACAACGTCCGCTAAAATCCTAGCGCACTGCGCCAAAGCGGGAAAGGTTGAAATATGCTGGAGAAAGCTTTGCGGATCTTAGTCGTCCTGCTGGCATTGATGGTGAGCGCCTGCGCCAGCGTCAATGAAGCGCAATCGGGCAATCGGATCATTTACGGTCTCACCCTCCAACCGAGCGGCTTTGATCCCCACATTCACGCCTCATCCGAACTGGGTATTCCGCTGCGGTCAGTTTATGACACGCTCGTCTACCGCGACCCGACGACGGGCGAATTTGTCGCTGGTCTGGCGAGCAGTTGGACGGTCTCCGCCGACGGGCTCAGCTACACGTTTTCACTCAAACAGAACGTGAAATTCCACGATGGCACGATGTTCAACGCACAGGCGGTCGCCGCAAATCTGGATCGGATCGTCAACCCGGAGACCGGGTCACAGAAGGCGGCGGCGCTGCTCGGGACATTTGCGAGCTATGAAATTGTCGACGATTACACGATTCGCCTGATTCTCAGCCAACCCTACAGCCCGCTGCTCGACTCGCTGAGTCAAGTCTACCTCGGCATGGCAAGTCCAACGGCGCTGAACCAGTATTCGAACGAACGCTATCAGTTCAACCAAGTCGGAACCGGGCCATTTCGCTTTGTTGAGTATGTCCCCGGTGATCGATTGGTGATTCGGCGGAACCCCGACTATGCGTGGGGACCAGCCTTCTACACCGCACCGACGGCCGAATCAGTTGACGAAATTGAGTTTCGCTTCTTCACGGATACCGCGACACGCGCGCTGGCGCTCGAAGGAGGGGACGCACAAATCATGGGTGAACTGCTCCCCATTGACGCACGCGCGCTGGCGGTCAGTCAAGAGATTGAACTGCTGCCCGTCAGCGTTCCGGGACAGCCGCTCCAGTTCCTGCTGAATACGAGCATCGCGCCGACCAATGATCTATCGGTGCGCCGCGCATTGATCTTGGCGACCAATCGCGAAGCCATTATCGACGCCGTATTCCAGCGGTTTTCCCCGGTCGCATGGGCGCCAATTGCGGCCAGCACCGCGTTTTACAATGCCAGTCTGGCGGGCGCGTATGATTACGACCCCGGCCAAGCCCGATCTCTCCTCGGCACGGCGGGGTTGGTCGATAGTGACAATAACGGCTACCTCGATGCGAACGGCGCAGATCTCACGCTGAATATGCTGGTACCGCCGTGGGGTCTGATACCGGACGTCGCGCAGCTCATCCAAGATCAGTGGCGTGAAGTGGGTATTCGCGTGGAACTCGAAACCGTGCCGACGCGCAGTGCCTTAATTGAACAGGTGAACGAGGGCGCGTACAACCTCGTCGCCTTCTATGACTTTGGGGAAGACCCCGCGTTCCTCAATCGTTACTTCAGCAGTGACGGAACCAACAATTGGTCGCGCGTTGCTGATGCGGAACTCGACCGGGTGCTCACGGACGCCCTCACGCAAGCAGATCCCGCGAACCGCGCGGCGCTCTACGCGGAAGCGCAGCGGATTATCATGGATCAGGCGCTGGTACTCCCGATTCGTGACTATGTGAACCTGAATGCGGCGCAATCGATCGTGCATAACCTTACGTTTGACGCGTATGGTTGGTTCCCCTTGCTCAACAACGTCACGGTGAGCGGCGGGTGATTAAGCAGGTATTTGCTGGACTCGCTGTGCTGTGGTTGGCGGCAACGCTCGTGTTTTTTGCGCTCCGCTTACTCCCCGGGGATGCAATTAGTGCCCAAATCTCCGAAGGCGGGCTGAGCGCGGCGCAGATTGCCGAGCGGCGCGCGGCGCTTGGTCTCGACCGCCCCGTGCTCATGCAGTACGGGCACTGGTTGGCCGGGCTGCTCTCCGGCGATCTGGGCATGTCGCTGCTGGACAGTCGTCCAGTGACGGAGATCGTCGGGCAGCAGTTGGCTCCAACCCTCGCGTTGGCGGTGTCCGCCCTGCTCACTGCGATAATTCTCGGGTCTGGTCTCGGAATCGCAGCGGGTCTGGGCATGGAAAGCGCTCGACTGGTGCTTACACTCGCCTTGAGCGCGCCAATCTATTGGACGGGAACGCTCGCGATCTGGCTGTTCGCGGTTGTGCTCGACTGGCTACCCACTTCCGGCGGCTCCGGCACCGGCAGTCTGGTTTTGCCGTCACTGGTCTTGGGACTTCACACCGCCGGCAGCATTGGTCGGGTGATTGCGGCAAACGTGAACGCAACACTTGACGCCGATTTCATTCTGACCGCCCGGATGAAAGGACTTACCGAGCGCTCAATCATGGGGCGGCATGTGCTGCGTGTGAGCCTGCTTCCAGCCGTCAATGTAGTGGCACTGCAGGCAGGGTTTCTGCTGAGCGGTGTCGTGATCACCGAAACGTTGTTCCTACGCCCCGGCGTGGGGCGCGTTCTGCTGGATGCCGTGCTGCGCCAGGATTATCCCGTCGTACAGGGAATCGCCCTGTGGATCGCGCTGGTGTATTTAGCCGTCAACACCGCCGCCGACGTAATTGTCCGCCAACTTGATCCGCGAGTCGCGGCCTGATGCGCCTCTTCCTCGCTCTCATAATCATCGTCTTGGTAGCGCCACTGGCGGCGACGCATGACCCGCTGGCAACTGATACCGAGACGCAGCGTCAGGCGCCCAGCGGCGAACACTGGCTGGGTACCGATGGGTTAGGTCGTGATGTTTGGAGCCGCGTCGTGACTGGCGGTGGGCGGACGTTTGGGGTTGCTGCGCTGGCCAGCAGCATCGCGCTACTGCCCGGTGTGCTCGGTGGTTTGCTACTCAGTGCTGCACCCCGCTATTGGGGTGAAATCACCGATCTGGGTCTGAATGCTATTCTCGCGTTTCCAAACCTAATTCTGGCCTTGATCATCCTGACGTTAGTTGGGCAGGGAGCGCTGCCGCTCGCGCTGGCCGTCGGGTTGGCGCAAATCGCACCAACCATCCGAGTCGTGCGCGGCGCGGTCGTTGCGATTCGGGGGGAGGGCTATCTCGACAGCGCCCGGGCGTTGGGTGCGTCGACCAGGCGCTTACTGTTGGTGCATGTGCTGCCGAATATCGCGCCGACACTGCTCGCCTATGCCGGCGTGGTGTTCAGTTACAGCTTGCTCAACAGCGCTGCACTGAGCTTTCTCGGTCTCGGAGGAGAACCGGGTGTGCCTGATTGGGGTGTTCTACTAGCGGAAGGGCGGCAAGGCTTCCGGACCGCCCCATGGATCGCCTTATCGGCGGGAATAGCCATCACCACCAGCGTGATGATTGTCAATCGCGCCGCGGATCAAGTGGCACGTCATCCGCGCAGATAAGCGTTCCCGGTTGTTCCTTACCAACTAACGCGGCCTCGATCAACCCGGATGTGTTTCCGTTGAAAATACGGATTGAGAGATTGGGAACCGCTTGCGTCAGCGCGACCATATCGCGGACTTTAGTCTCCATCCCTCCGGTCACATCGGTACCGGAAGACCCCCCAATCGCCCGTTCGACTTCGGGCAGTGTAGCGGGCGTGATGCGCGAAATCACCGTGCCCGCCTCATCGTAGACACCGTCGACTTCCCCGAGCAGGAAAATACGCTGGACGGGAAGCTGGCGCGCCAGATAGAAAAACACAGTTTCCGTTGACACAATTGTGCCGCCGCGCGTATCGTCGAGCGCCACGTCCCCATAAACGAGAGGAACCAGCCCGTGATTCAGGGCGTGGGCAATTGGATCAGAAGCCATGTCGACTAAAACGCCATCACGACTCCGCGCCGAGGCCGACGGTTGGAACCTCCAGACGGGAACGCCCGCCGCATGCAGGGTTCTGGCCATCAGATAATTCAGTTCGGCGGCGACGGTCGCAACATGCGCAAAACCGCGCCATTCTTCCGGTGTATGGACGCCCTGCATCGTTTGGTAGCGCTTGGCGACCATATGCCCGAATGAGCCGCTGCCGTGACCAATCAGTAGGCGCAGATCCGGGCTTTGTGCCAGCGCCGACTGCACTTCGGCGGCGACCCGTGCCGCGACCGCTTCACGGTAGCTGTTTTCAACTCGCTTGTCGGTAATGAGTGAGCCGCCCAATTTCAGGAACGTGAGCATTTACAGCTTCTCCTAAGCGATGGTGGTTTGAAAAACTCGCGCCGCGCCTGCCGTCAATAGAGTCTGTTCAACATGATGAGCATGCTCTGGCGTGACGAGAGCGATCATGTTGCCACCGCGTCCGCCGCCCGACAGCTTGGCTCCGAGCGCACCCGCGTTTTGGGCCGCATCGACCAGTCGATCAAGTTCAGGCGAAGAGACCGTCAGCAACTTCAAGAGTTCGTGATTCGCGTTCATTAAGCGGCCAATAGCTGCGGCATCACCCCATTCGATAGCGGATCGGGCTTGCTCGCTAATTGCGCCAATCTCACGGATCGTTTGCTCCGTTGGTTCACGGTCGGCATCAACCAGCTTACGGACGTCGCCCACCGCAATTTTGGTCGATGCGCCCACGCCCGTATCACCAATCAAAAGCGTGAGCGGCGCACCGATGGTCAGTGTCTCAAGGGTCTTATCGCGCACAAAGTAGACAGGACGTTCGTAGACAATCACCGTGTTGTCGATACCGCTCGGCGTGCCGTGATGAATTTTCTCGACTTCATAGACCAAACGATTGAGATCGGATTCCGACAGGGGGCGGTCAAGGACGAGACACAAAGCGCGCGCCAGCGCGGTCGATACAGCTGAACCACTGCCTAACCCGCTGGCAATGGGGATGCGTGAGCGTAAACAGATTGTCACATCAGGTGGCTCGACGGCCAGCGTTGTAAGCACCAGCTGCGCGGTGAGCGTCAGCGCATTATCGACGGATTCGGCGCGAATATCGACGGGTAGACGCTGATTCAAGTCCGGTGCGTCAATGTGCAAACCATGAACGCCTACCGGATTGGTTTCGACCGTTGCGTAGGCACGTAAGCTGGAGACCGGCGCTGCAATCGCGGGTTGACCATACACAGCGGCATGTTCGCCGAATAGAATCACTTTCGCAGAGGCACTAGCTTCAATCATGCTCGTATCGCTGGTAGGTACAGGATGGCGACAAATGTCAACCCCCATAGCAGAATGGCAATCAGCAGTGGGCGGTCTTTCAACAGGACTTCATCGGGTGCGCTGCCTTCACCCTTGACGTGAATCAGGTAGAGATAGCGGAACAGCGCATAGAGCACAAACGGGACGGTCAACAGAGCGAGGTTCGTCCCGGCGAGCAAAATCGAAGGTGCTTCAATCGTGTAGAGAATATAGGTCACGAGTGTGGCCGTCGTCACCATGCGCAGCATATCGTCGAGCAGAGGCAGGTTGTAGCTGTCGAGCGTAGCCCGAACGCTGCCCGCTTTATCGGCCAGCATGACCAATTCCTGCCGGCGCTTGCCAATGACGAGGAACAGGGCGAGTAGGCCGATCGAGGCGTATAACCACGGCGAGAACGCCATGACCTGGACAAGCGTTACCCCTGCCAAAACGCGCAGGATGAACCCGGAAGCCACGGCGAAGATATCCAACAAGACGATGTGCTTGAGATAAAAGCTGTACAACAGATGAATAATCAGGTACGTCAGCAGAACCGCGGCGAAATAGGGGCTCAGCGCGAAGCCGATGCCCAGCGTAGTAATGACGAGGATGATGGCCGAACCGATGGCAATGGGTACCGGCAGCTGGCCCGAAGGAATAGCGCGGAAGCGCTTTTTTGGATGCTGGCGATCCGCCTCAATGTCGACCAAATCGTTAATAAGATAGATCGAGCTGGAGATTAGGCATAGGAGGACGAACCCCAAGGTGATGCGCAGGAAGGCATCAACATTGAAGAGCTGCCCATCGAACACGATCCCGGCGTAGACGACGACATTCTTCGTCCACTGCTTCGGGCGCATGGTTCGAATTAAGCCGATGAGTGCTTGCAAAGAGTCCCCCTTGGAAGCGCAAAATCACAAGCTGGGATTATATCAGATGTCCCCGTTCCGTATAATAGACGCCTATTTGACGAAGGAGAACCAGCATGGGCACAGCTACGGCGCGCGCCAACGCCAATATCGCATTCATCAAGTACTGGGGCAATCAGAATGATCAACTGCGTTTGCCAGTTAATCCATCGATCAGTATGAATCTCGGTGGGTTGTATGCCGAAACGACTGTCACGTGGGACGGGGCGCTGAACACCGACTCATTCGCTTTAAATGGCAAGGAAGAGATCGGCGGTGGGCTGGAGCGCGTGTCAACACATTTGGATGTGCTGCGGGCGCGGTTAGGCTTTGCGACACGGGCACGAGTGGAGTCAGCGAATAACTTCCCCACAGGTGCGGGGATTGCGTCATCGGCAGCAGCATTCGCGGCGCTGTCGGTGGCGGGTGCTGCCGCCGCTGGCGCTCAGCTCAGCGAGCGGGAACTGACGACGATTGCGCGGCTTGGTTCAGGGTCGGCATCGCGCTCGGTGCCAACGGGATTTGTCGAATGGTACGCCGCGGATACGCACGAAGGTTCCTTTGCTCAAAGCATGAGTGCGCCGGAATACTGGGATATCGTCGATGTGATTGCGGTGGTTAGTAAGAAACACAAGGATGTGGGGTCGAGCGCAGGGCATAAGTCGGCGAATACGAGCGATTTGCAGGGCGCGCGGGTCGCTGGGGCAGGGGAGCGGTTTGCGATCTGCCGGCAAGCCATCATCGACCGGGATTTCGCCACTTTCGCCCAAGTCGTGGAGCATGACAGTAACCTGATGCACGCCGTGATGATGACCAGCCGTCCGCCGCTGTTTTATTGGCTGCCGCCGACATTGGCAATCATGGAGGCCGTACGTGAATGGCGCGCCGAGGGTCTGCGCGTGTGCTACACCCTCGATGCGGGTCCGAATGTGCATTGTATTTGTGTTAGAGAGGATGCGCAGAGGGTAAGCGATCGACTGCGAGCTTCATCTGATGTTCTGGACGTATTGGTCGCGTCACCCGGCGCAGGTGCCCAAGTCACTACCGTAAGTATTCCATAAGCATTGGCTGGACTGCTTGATTACGAAGCGTATTCAGCCGTATAATGTTGGTCAGGTTAGAGACCATATAAAGGCCACCTTGGATGTTGGATTTTCTGGTTGGAAACGACGCGCTCTCGGCGATAGTAGCGTTCGTACTCGTGTTGATCCCGGCAGTGTTGATCCACGAGTTGGGACACTTTCTAGCTGCAAAATCGGTCGGGATCACGATTCTGGAATTTGGTATCGGTATGCCGCCGCGCATGTTAAAGCTGTTCACACTGGGTGGAACCGACTATACCCTGAACTGGCTGCCATTGGGGGCTTTGTGCGCCCGCTCGGCGAAGATATCGTCGCGCAGAAAGGTTCCGATGCGACTGAGCAGGACCGCATGGAAGCCGAACAGCGCGGCTTTGAGAAGACGATGTCGGTGAATGAAGCGAAGCCACTGCCGCGGATCTGGTTTTTCTCGGCAGGTGCCATTGCGAACTTCATTCTCGCGTTCATCATGTTCGTCATCATCGCCCTGATGGGTGTTCCAGAAGTGACAGGCGGTTTGGTGAGCGTCGAATCGCTCACAGCCAACTCACCGTTGGCTGCATCTGGTTTGCAGCAGGGCGACATCATCGAGTCGATCAATGGTGAACGTTTCGCGAGTGATGATGAGCTGATCGAGCGCTTGTATGCGCTCAACGGGCAAGAAGTCACTCTGGGCGTCGTGCGCGGTGAGAGTCAAGAAGCAATCTCGCTGACCTTTACGCCGGAATTCACGGGGGCTCCCGCGGTCAACAACACGTACCCGCTGGTTCTCGCTGTAGCGGAGAACTCTCCGGCCGCTAATGCCGGTCTGCAGGACGGCGACATTGTGCTGCGCTTCAATGGTGAAGAACTGACTGGGATCACATCGCTTCAGACGCTCACCCGCGAGCATCTCGATCAAGCAGTCACGCTGAGCGTGTTGCGTAATTATGCCGAAGAACTCGACATTACGCTGACGCCGCGCGCCAATCCACCGCAGGGTGAGGGGGCGATGGGCATCAACATCGGGGAAGCCGGGCTAGAACAGAACCTGGGATGGGTGTATCTGCAAGGGGAAAAGCGCGAACTCGTCTCGCAGACGCTCGGCGGGGCTATCAGTTACTCGTTTAGCCGTATTGGCGGCGTGGTCAACGAGATCGCGAGCATTCCCGGGCGCATCATCAACCAGACAGCCGATCCTAATTCGCTGCGTCTGACGAGCCCGCTGGGTATCAGTCAGGCAGGCGCGGTCTTTCTGCAAGAGAGCATCGAGCAGAATCAGCCGGGCATCATCCTCGAATTCATGGCGCTGATCAGTTTAGCACTGGGTTTGACGAACCTGCTGCCGATCCCGGCGCTGGACGGTGGTCGCATTCTGTTCGTCCTGATTGAACTGGTGCGCGGTCGGCCAATCGCGCCCGAACGTGAAGGTATTGTCCACTTGGTTGGGCTGGCGCTCCTGCTATCGCTGATGGTAGTTGTGCTGCTCAATGATATCGCCAACCCGCTCACAGATTTGCTGAGGTAGGGAATTGACTAACTACGATCTCGATGATCAGAGCCAAACCCAACGTCCGGACATTGAAACGACACTCAATGATCTGCGCGATGGGGAAGAAAACAACCATGTTGCCGCAACCGTCTTTTACGGGTTATCGGGGCTGCAAGCGGAAGAATTGTCCGCGCTCAGTGCACTGTGGGACAGCCTGTCGCCCGATTATCGGCGGCACGTCGTCAGCGAACTAGCCGAAGCCGCAGAGACGAATTTCGATCTTGACTATGACGCACTCGGTCAGTTTGCACTGAACGACGATGATGAAGATGTGCGGGAAGCCGCGATTGAACTGCTTTGGGAGAATAACTCACTCAATGTCATGGAGCGCCTCATCCATATGGCGCACAACGACACGGCGACCCATGTGCGCGCAGCGGCAGTGAGCGCTCTCGGCAGCTTCATCCTGTGGCGCGAACTCGAAGAACTACCGATTGAGGAGACCATATCAGCGCTCGACACAGCTCTAGAACTGCTGAACGATCCTGAGGTCGATGTGCGTCGGCGCGCACTCGAAGCAGTGGCCAATAGCAGTCACGAAATTGTCGCCAGCGCTATCGAAGCAGCTTATAAGAGCGATGAGCACAAGATGCGCGTCAGCGCCGTCTTTGCCATGGGGCGGACAGCCGATGAAACGTGGCACGACGAGGTTCTGGCCGCGTTGCAGAGCGATGATTCGGAATTACGCTACGAGGCAGCCCGGGCAGCAGGCGAACTGATGCTTGAAGATGCGATCAAGTATCTGCGCAAAGTCGTGCTGGACGACGACCGGGAAATTAAAGAAGTAGCCATCTGGTCGCTGGGTGAGATTGGCGGCGCAGAGGCAACTAAAGTGCTGCAGCGGTTGCTGAAGGATGCCGAAAACAGCGACGACGAAGCGCTGATCGATGCCATTGAAGACGCACGGGGCAGTTCGACACTGGGCAGTGCCTCGTTCTACATGTTGCAGCACTACGACGACGACCAGAAGTAACGAACATACAAGAAAAAACGCCCGGTTTGGTCCGGGCGTTTCTGTGTTTAGCTGATGAGCGGCATCAATTTGAGCGCGAGGTTCGTATCGCCTTGAATTTTGATTTTGCCCGTCATGAATGCCTGCATCGGGTTTGACTTGCCGGCGATAATCGCCAGAAAATCATCGGCGTTAGCCCGCAGCGTCATCTTCGGGTTTTCCGCCTGTCCCTCGCCGTGAGTCGCGCCGGTATCTGCGATGCGCAGCCAGTACATACCACCATTATCGCCGCTCAGATCGAATTGAATGGTCGCGTTGATGCCTTGCGACTTGCTGGGGTCGAACTTGTTGACCATCGTCTGAAACAGACCGGCGATTTCTTCACGTGATGCCATAATCATGTACTCCTCAATTTAACGTCTCTCTTAGACGCTGTGTCGAGAAAAAACTCAGGGTAGTATACAATTAAACGAGGTAAAGCTCAAAATTGCTCAGGGGGAACTTATGAAGCGAGCGGTTAGCGCTTTCATCATGCTGCTCTGTCTGCTGAGTGGCGCGGTTAATGCCCAAGATGCGAACCCGTTCATACCGGGGAAAATCGCGTATGTTGGCAGCGACTTCAACGTGTATACGTTAAGCGGAGAAACTCGCACCGCGCTCACAGACGATGCGGGGCTCGACGGCGACCGCGTACGCTATTACCAATTTCCGACGTGGGCGACCGATGGCCGCTTGGCCTATTTTGAGGGTGAAATCACCGCGCAGCGTCAGATTACAACCGAGGTCTTTGTCTCCGCAGATGGCCTGACGCCCGGCGCGAGCGTATACGTCGGTGCCGATGAGAACTTCACGTATGCCTATTGGTCGCCGAGCGCGTGTGGCGCAAATTGCTTTGATCTGGCGGTGCTGCTCGGTTCCGGTCAGCAAAGCGGGTTCCTTGTGAACGTGATTCGCGATGCCGTCGACGCGCCGAGCGTGACGCAAGTTGGTACGGGCGCGCCGTTCTACTACAGCTGGAGCCCCGATGGTCAGCGCATGGTGTGGCAGCGCAATAACCGCCAGATTGATATCTACGATGTCACCACCAATGAGATTGATCGCACCCTCGATGTCGCTCCCGGAGAGTTCTTTGCGCCGGCTTGGTCGCCCGTTGACGACCGGGTCCTGTTCGGCGTCGCGGGTGACGCTGGCACGGATCTGGCGGTCGAAGCCAACGGTGAACTTGAGACGCTTGCCGAAGGTTTGGCCGGACCCATTCGGTTCGCGTGGTCGCCGGATGGCAACCTGATTGCCTACAAAGACGCTGAAAATGCGCTGGTGGTTATCGATGCGATCACGGGAGAGCGCATTGCTGCGTCCGACACCGCCGACGTCGTCGCCTTCTTCTGGGCGCCCAATAGTCAGCGCATCGCCTACGTGACGCTGCCGTCGGACACGGGGTCATTTAGCGCTAAGCCCAGTGCACAAGATACGCAGCTCCCGGTACTCAGTTGGGCCATTCTCGACGTTAGCAGCGGCGCAATCCGGCGTTATGGAGAATTCACCCCAACATCTGATGAACTCTATGTGCTCAGCTTCTATGATCAATTCGGGCAGAGTCATCGCATCTGGTCCCCGGACAGCCGCCATCTCGTCTACAGCGAACTGAACGCGGACGGTGTGCCGCAAATCATGCTGTTAGATACTGAGTCGAACTTCGTGCCGCTGTCCGTCGCCGAAGGCTTTGTTGCCGTCTGGAGTTTTGAGTAGCGTGTACAAGCGGTATCTCCCGTGGGTGTGTCTGGCGCTCGCTGCTCTAGCGTGCGTCAGACTGCAGCCCGATAGCACGGTCGTCATTACGGCGACGTTTCAAGGCAGTACACCGGGCATTGTGCAGTCACAGGTTCCAGCGCCGATTCCGCTGCCGCAGGGAACGCTGATTGTCCCAACGCCCAATCCAACCCGCAATTTGGGGGCAGCATCCGGCGCGGGCGAGTATGTCGTGCAACCTGGCGACTCACTGAGCGGCATCGCAGCGCAGGCCGGTGTGAGTCTGGAAACGCTGCTGGCGCTGAACAATCTGGTCGATCCCAATATCATCGAGGTTGGTCAGGTGATTTTGCTGCCTGCACCGCCCGACGAGTTTACGAGTGCGCTGAAATTGCTGCCCGACAGTCGCTTAGTGCGTGCCCCGGGCAGCAGCAGTTTCGATGTCTTCACTTTTGTCGCCAGCCAACCGGGCTACATTCGCGTTGCGACCGATATTGTTAAAGAAGCCACATATACGGGCGCGCAGATTGTGCAGCGCGTCGCACTAGAATACAGCGTCGATCCCCGCTTGCTGCTCGCCTTGCTAGAGTTCAAGTCGCAGTGGCTGACGAACGCCAATCCTAGCGAACAGGCGAAAACTTACCCAATGGGCGCCGCCGCATCGCCGCTTGGTTTTGACCGCAACGGCCTGTATCGTCAGCTCACTTGGGCGGCTGATCAATTAAATCTCGGTTACTACGGCTGGAAAGTGCGCGGCCTGCAATTACTCGAATTTGAGGACGGTACGCGCTTGCAGTTTGCGCCCGACCTCAATGCGGGAACGGTCGGCCTACAGTACATGCTGGCTCAGTTCACCAGCTATGCTGCGTGGCAGCAGCAGGTGAGCGCCAGCGGTTTCCTGCAAACGTATGTCGGTTTGTTTGGCGATCCGTTTGCTGGAGCGATCGATCCGCTTGTGCCCGGCGACATCACACAACCTACGCTGACATTCCCATTTCCCAGCGGCGAAACGTGGTATTTCACAGGCGGTCCGCATGGTGGTTGGGGGAGCGGCAGCGCGTGGGCGGCAATCGACTTTGCCCCCCCAGATGACATCACTAAAGTCTCGTCAGCTTGTTACCAATCCGCTTTCTATGCGACGGCCGTGGCATCTGGTGTGGTTGCGCGCACTGACGAAGGCACGGTAATCCTCGATCTTGACGGTGATGGGGACGAATCGACGGGCTGGACGATTCTGTACCTGCACATGGCGGCGCAGGATCGCATTCAGGCCGGAACCGCAGTAAGCGTTGGGGACCGCATCGGCCATCCTTCGTGCGAGGGCGGCTTTTCGACGGGAACGCACATGCACATCGCGCGGCGCTACAACGGGGAGTGGATCCCGGTCTCGTGCGATGCATGCGCCGACCCGCGCCCGGCATTTGATCTCAACGGGTGGACCGTCGTCGGGTATACAAATCAAGAGTATCAGGGATACATGTTCCGCGGCAGTGACCGCCGCGTCGCCGATCAAGGCCGCACCAACACCGAAAATCAGGTGGCATGGTGATATAATGATGCGCGTTTGTCCAATGAGCTGCGAGTAAAAATGATTCGTCGTTTAGCCATTGTCACGCTGATCTTGGTGTTCACCGCGGGCGGAATTCTCGCTCAGGATGCGACGCCAACACCCGCCGTGATCAACCTGTCGGCGGCCGCACCCGTCGCGCCCGCCGTCGAATCTGCAATTGCGACGCCAACGCGCACCCCGGCACCACCAAGTGGCGCGCTACTGGAAGCGAAGGAAATCGCCAATGTCCGCGCCGAACCCAGTACCGAGGCCACGCAGCTCGGTACGATCCGCGCCGGGGAGACCTACCGGATCATTGGTCGCTATGTGCGCTGGTTGCAATTTGAATTCCCGCAGGCGCCCAACGGACGTGGTTGGGTGTATGACGAGCTGGTAAACATCACCGGTGATGCCAGCACGATTCCGGATATCGACCTCGCGGCACAAGCGACGCCCGATCCGCTGTTGGACGGCCTCACGCAGACTGCGGCGGCTATCACCCTGAATCCCGGCGGCGGTCTTACGGCAACGGTTGTCGCCCGCGTCGGCGTGATCAGCACCAATGAAACTCCAACGCGCGAAATTCTGCCCACGTTCACATTTCCACCGGAAATGGTCGCCATTGCGCCGACCGCAGGCGTGGCGGAGACAGCCACGCCACAGCCCATCAGCGTACCACTGGCTGATGGCACGGCATTGCCGCCCCTTGTGCCGATTCTCGTGCTGGGGGGGCTTGGATTAGTCGGGCTTGCGCTGAGTTCCCTCCGGCGAGGGTAGGGCAGTCAGCCGGCAATAAAAAAGGCGACCGCTTGGTCGCCTTTTTGTACTCATATACTCGTCAGTGACTGCAGCTTCCGCAGCCACAGCCCGAGTCTTCAGTGTCGGCACTGTCCTTCGACTTGAAGGAGTGGCCGCAGCCGCAGCTCGACACCGCATTCGGGTTATCAATCCGGAAGCCCCCGCCCATCAAGCTGTCGACGAAATCAATCGTCGCGCCCTCAAGGTACATCAAGCTTGTAGGGTCAACTACCAGGCGGACCCCATCAGCCGCGTCGACAACGGCGTCGAATTCACGCGGTTCCTTCTCAAACGACATGCCGTACTGGAGGCCAGAGCAGCCGCCGCCCGACACGAAGACCCGCAGAGCATAGCCGGGAATGTTCCGCTGCTCAAGCAGCGAATGAATCATCTGCTGCGCCGCGGGGGTCACGGTCAGAATTTGAACGTCAGTCGTGATCAGTGGGTCGTTGACAACCATGAATAATTTCCCCTCTCAAGATCTCATTGTGATTGTGCTGATAGTAGCATAACTGACCACAATCGTCAATTAAATAGACGATCATCATGAAAATTAGTGTTCATTTGTCATGACCGGGATTAGATAGGAGCAGGTCGCATCACCGTCCGAAACGTGGGTAATCCGGCGCGGCACGATCCCGAGCAGGGAAGAAATCAATCGCATATCCATCTGACACAGCGTACCCGACTCGTCGCCCAGACCGTGATAGGGGCAGTTCGACGTCGTGAGGAGAAACCCATCGTCCGCGCGTTCCCAATTCGCCTCGTAACCGTTCTGGTTCAAATAGTCGACCACGGCATCGAGACGATCCACGAGCGGAAGGTTCGGAACGACCGCCTCATGCGCCATAGTGTCAGCCACGCCTTCCAGAATCACGTTGATGCTGTCCTTCGGCAGCTGCTTTTGCAATTCAGTGAGCAGACTGGCCGCGAGACGCTGGTAATTGTTCGGAAACAGGTCCTTAGCTTTCTCGGTCAGGGCGTACACGTACTGCGGGCGTCCCGGCGAACTCCTGCGCTTCAGTTCCGGCGAGGTGATAAGTCCATCCTCCTGTAAGCGCATCAGATGGTGACGGACAGTGACAGCCGTGATGCTCCCCCGGCGGCGTTGTAATTCGTCGACGATTTCATCTACCGTAGCGTGGGAACGTCGTCGCAGAATATCGAGTATCAACCGCCGCGTCTCTTGCATAGCATCTATGCCTTTGAATAAAACTCATGCTGATGATAAAAATAGTGTAGCATTGTCTAATTCCCCCGTCAAATTTGACGAGAATCCGACGGTATGTTACGCTTGCGCCTCGCTTTTCTCGTGATGGAGGAAATCATCTTGCAGGAATGTGTCGCCTTTCAAGGCATCCACGGCGCTTACTCGGAACAAGCCATTCGTCAGCACTTTGGCGACACGGTCACGACTTATCCGACTCCGACTTTAAGCGACTTGTTTGAGACGATGCAGTCACGCAAGGTGAAATACGCCATGCTCCCGGTCGAAAATGCGCTCGCCGGTGCTGTGAATCAAGCCTATGAACTGCTGATGGACTCCGATTTACGCATTCAGGCCGAGGTCATTCTCCATGTGCATCATGCCCTGCATGCGCCAAAAGGTGTAACTATCGACCAGATCAAGCGCGTACGTTCTCATCCACAGGCGCTGGCACAGTGTGACAAATTTCTCAAGCGTCACAAAATCGAGCCTGTGCCGTGGTACGATACGGCGGGTTCGGCGAAGGATTTAGCCGCGGAGACCGCTGACGGTGAAACCGGCGCGATTGCGAGTGCGCTCGCGGGCAAGCTCTATGGACTGGATACCCTCGCGTCGGAAATTGAAGACGTTCCTTTCAATTTTACACGCTTCTTCCTGCTGGCTGATGACGATCCGCAGCACGGAGAATTCAACAAAACTTCACTGGTGTTTGCGACCCGTAACCGCCCGGCAGCGCTGTATGAGTGCCTCGGCGAATTCGCACAGCGCGGCATCAACCTGACTAAAATCGAATCGCGTCCCCGGCGGAACCGTCCCTGGGAACCGATTTTCTTCCTCGACATCGAAGGACACTGGCAGGACCAGCAAGTCCAGGAAGCCCTCGCGCGTCTGCTTCAGCGCGCTTCATTCGTGAAAATGCTCGGGTCTTACCCGGCTGTCAAGAACCAATCCGTAGGAATCTAACTTATGCAGAAACTTGATGTCGCAGTTCTGGGCGCAACGGGCGCCGTCGGTCAGCGCTTCGTACAGCTGCTGGATAATCACCCTTGGTTTCGCGTCGCTGAAGTGATCGGTTCCGACCGCAGTGCGGGTCATCGCTACGGCGATATCGCCCGTTGGATTCTCGATGGCCAGCCCCCGGCCTCGGTTGCCGACTTGCAGGTCAAGCCGCTTGATGCAGAGCTTATGTCGCCGCTTGTATTCTCTGCACTGCCAAAAGAAGCCGCCGAACTCCGTGAATTCGCGCTCGCCGAGGCAGGGCATGTCGTGAGCACGAATGCGTCGGTCAACCGGATGGTCGACGATGTGCCGCTGCTGCTGCCCGAAATCAACGCGGACCATATCGGTCTGATTGACGTTCAGCGCCGCCGCCGTGGTTGGACCACGGGCGCGCTCGTTGCTAATTCCAACTGCACGATTATGCCCGTCGTGATGAGTCTGGCGCCGCTGATGCCGTTTGGCGTCACAAAAGTGATGATAGTGAGCGCGCAGGCGATCAGCGGCGCAGGTTATCCCGGCGTCCCGTCCCTCGATATCATCGACAATCTGGTTCCCTACATTGGCGGTGAAGAAGAGAAGGCCGAGACCGAACCTCTTAAGATGCTCGGACAGTTCGACGGTGAACGAATTCTTGATCTGGATGCGATCGCCAGCGCGACGTGCACCCGCGCGCCCGTCATTGATGGTCACTTGGTTACGGTGGCGGTCGAACTCCGCGACAAGCCGTCGCTTGAAGCCGTAATTGAGGCGTGGAATTCGTTTCGTGGCCCGGACCCCGTGCCGTCGCTGCCAAGTGCTCCCGCTCAACCAGTCATCTATATGCCGCAGGCGGATCGTCCGCAGCCGCGTCGTGACCGTAACGCAGGGAATGGTATGGCTACTTCGGTTGGTCGCCTGCGTCCTGATCCGCTGCTCGGCTACAAGTTTGTCGCGCTGTCGCACAATACCATTCGCGGCGCCGCGGGCTGCGCGATTCTCAACGCCGAATTACTGGCAGCACAGGGGTATCTCGGTGACTTTCAACCGGTCAATCGTAACGTGGAGTTAACACGCTCCTAACGTAGCTTTCGCGCGCTTTTGGGGTTTCTAATCAATGTTGAGTATCTGCGTGGAGGCTTAGTTTATGCGTGTTTTCATTGCCGGTGTTGACGGCTATTTGGGGTGGGCACTCGCACAGTATCTCACGGCCCGTGGACATGACGTAGCTGGGGTGGACAACTACGCGCGGCGTCAGTGGGTTGACGAGATGGGCAGCGTCAGCGCAATCCCGATCTACAGCATGCCCGACCGTCTCGCGGCGTTCCGTGAACACTACGGCAAGGAGCTGTTGTTCCGCGAAGGCGATTTGCTCGATTACCAGTTCCTGCGCGATTTTCTCTCGGACTTTCAGCCGGATGCGATTGTGCACCTCGGCGAAATGCCGTCGGCGCCTTACTCGATGATCGATCAGGCGCATTCAATCTATACCCACACAAATAACGTCAATGGCAGTCTGAATGTGCTCTGGGCGATGCGCGAAGTCTGCCCGGAAGCGCATCTCGTCAAGCTGGGCACGATGGGGGAATACGGTACACCGAACGTGGATATTCCCGAAGGCTTCTTCGAGATTGAGTATCGCGGTCGTAAAGACCGTTTACCATTTCCGCGCCAGCCCGGCAGTTTCTATCACCTGACGAAGGTGCACGATACCAATAACACGATGTTCGCCTGCCGCATCTGGGGCTTGAGCGCCACCGATATCATGCAGGGCGTGGTCTTCGGCACGCAGATTGACACGATGGGCGTTAATCCGGTTCTTCGGTCGCGTCTCGACTTCGACCAATGCTTCGGTACGGCGATCAATCGCTTTGCCTGTCAGGCGGTAATCGGTCACCCCCTCACAGTCTATGGTGTCGGTCATCAGAAACGCGGTTTCTTGCCCATGCGCGATTCGATGCAGTGCCTGACCATTGCCATCGAAAACCCGCCCAAAGCCGGGGAGTATCGTGTGTTCAACCAGTTCGAGGAATGTTATACTGTCGACGAATTAGCCGAAAAAGTGCGTGAAGCCGGGAGTGCTGTGGGTCTCGACGTGGATATCGAACACTTTGATAACCCACGCACCGAAAAAGAAGAGCATTACTACAATCCTGATCGCCAGCACCTGATCGATCTCGGGTATAAGCCGACACACGATGTCGTGGCCGAAGTGAAGATCATGCTGCAAGATTTGCTGCCGCAGCGGGATCGCATCATGGCCAAGCGTGAGATCGTCGTCCCCGATATTCGGTGGGATGGCACGCGCCGCCGGTCTGGTGTCATTAGCGCCTCGCCCGTCAAGTCGTAGTTCTGACACGATTGTTTTGCCGGTTACAAGCGCGGGGTGCCATTGGACTCCGCGCTTTTGTTTTGTTCAAGGGAGACCTCCGTTGATCCAGTTTCTAAAACTTGCCGAACTTTCTGCCGAGGCGCGCGAAAAGCTGCTGCGCCGCGCGGAAAAAGATATCCGTGATTTGTTTCCGTTAGCCCAAGAAGTCATTGACCGTGTCGCGCGTGAGGGTGATGCCGCAGTCGTTGAATATGCCCGCCGCTTCGATGCCAAGAACTTCGAAGTCTCGATGCTGCGTGCCACCCCTGAGGATTTTGCTCAGGCGCGGGCTGCTCTCGAGCCGGAGGTGATCGCGGCGATTGAAGCTGCCCACGAAAATATCCAGCGCTTCCATGAACACCAGATGCCAGAACCCATGTGGTTCACCGAGGTAAAACCGGGGATTATGGCAGGTGAGAAGGTGACGCCTGTGACCAGCGCCGGTTTGTATGTACCCCGGGGCAAGGGCGCGTTCCCTTCGGTTATGTTGATGCTGGCGACACCGGCACGCGTGGCGGGCGTACCCCGCGTCATCGTTGTCACGCCGCCCACGCCCGAGGGCAAAGCCGATGCGGCGTCACTCGTCGCGGCGGAAATCTGCGGTGTCGATGAGGTGTATGTCGTCGGCGGGATGCAGGCTATCGCAGCGTTGGCCTACGGAACGGAGACCATCCCGAAGGTGGCAAAGCTGATTGGCCCCGGCAGCAGCTATGTATCGGCGGCGAAACGTCTGCTGTATGGCACGGTTGATGTCGGTCTTCCGGCTGGTCCGAGCGAGTCGATCATCCTGACCGACGAAACTGCCGATGCCCGTCTGGCTGCGCTGGATTTGCTCGTCGAAGCCGAGCATGGCCCGGAATCAGCAGCGATCCTCGTCACGCATAGCGAGGAAGTTGCCCGGCAGGCGTTGGAGATTCTCCCATCGTACATCGCCGAACTGCCTGAATGGCGGCGCGCCTTCGTCAACAACGTGTTATCGAACTACGGTGGCATCGTCCTAACCAACAGCCTCGACGAATCGATTCAATTTGTCAACGACTATGCGCCGGAGCACCTCGAAGTGCTTACAAGTGAGCCGTTTGTGACGCTGGGCAAGCTCAAGAATGCGGGCGAAATCCTGCTCGGCCACTATACGCCCATACCAACGGCTAACTACTGCCTCGGTTTGAACGCGATTCTGCCGACAGGTGGTTTTGCGCGTAGCTTCTCGTCTGTCAGTGTCTGGGACTTTCTCAAACGCACGGGCGTTGGTTATTTGTCGGCAGAAGGGTATCAACGCCTCCAGGGCATTACCGCGACGTTGGCTGACTACGAGGACTTTCCTGCGCACGCCATGGCTATCCGTAAGCGCAATCAGATTCTTGGAATATGAGCGATATTCTCGCACAAATTCAGGCGCTTCAATTCACCGATAAGGCGGCAGCAGAAGGCCTGCTGACCGCCTTTCTGCGTGACACCCTGAAGCTGGATGTCATTGCGGTTGAACTGCGTCCGTTGGCCGTCTCCCTTAATTCATTTAACGGCTTTATGACTCTGGCGGAGGGACGCCGACTATTCTTCAAGACGCACATCGAAGCCGATGGCATTCTCAACGAGTATTATCACGCGGGTCAACTGGCTGAGGCGGGCTATCCGATTCTCCAGCCGATCTACAGCTCAACCGAAGCGGGTAAGCAGCTTCTGATCTATGAGGTGATCAGCGAACCCTCCGTTTTTGACGTAGCATGGGCGATTGAAAATGGTGACGAGACGCACTTCGAGGCTTTGCGCGTCGGACAGAATCAGCTCGACGACCAACTCTTCCAAATTTATCTCAGCACGCTAGAGTGGCAGCCCGCACAAGCCGCAGCGAAAGCGCCCGTACATCAGTTGTTCTATCATCGCCTGACAGGTGGTCGCCTGGCGCGGTTCTACGCGCCGGAGACAGCCATTCGTCTACCCAATGGCGACCATACAATGGAGAAAGTGCGGCGTGCCCGTTGGACGATTAACGGCCAGCACTACGAACAGACACTCGATGATGTCATTTCACGGGCTATCACGCTACTCAATCCTGAGCAAGCTGGCGCGGCGATTGTCGGTCATGGCGATGCGCATAATGGCAACGTCTTCTTTCGGCAGCCTTCACTCCTGTACTTCGATCCGGCCTTTGCCGGACGGCATCATCCACTGCTGGATCTGACCAAGCCGCTATTTCATAATGTATTCGCCATGTGGATGTACCATCCGCAGATGAAAGCAGCACAAACCACACTCACCTTGGAACGCAATGGCGATGACTGGCAAGTCACGCACGACTATGCCATCCATCCCGTTCGTGATTTGTTTCTGCGCAGTAAGGTCGAGCGGGTGCTCGTTCCCACGCTGCGCGAACTCCAGCAGCGTGATTGGCTGACGCCGCATTGGCGCGCCTATCTGAAGTCAGCGCTGTTCTGCTGCCCATTCTTAACCATGAATCTCAGCGACACAGCCAAGTTTCCGCCGGCAATCAGTTTGCTGGGTCTGGCTATGTCGATCGAGATGGGTGCCGAAAGCGTCGGAACCCGCAGCAGGATCGATCAGACGTTGGATGAAGTAGAACAGGCGCTGAACTAATCAGCGCCTGCGAGGAACTCTTGCAACTTGTTGAAAGTGGGCGAGCTCTCCAGAAACACATAGCGCACCGGGATCACTGAAGCCTGTGTCCCTCCGAGCTGCCGAAGATATTCGACGGCGGACAGCAAATTCTTGTTCGACACGATGATGGTGACGGTGTGCCAACCACCCTCGGCGCTGTAGATCGGCGCAATTGTCGGGCCCTGCAGGCCGCGTGTTAGCGGATTTTCGACGATCCGGGCGGCAATGGTGTCGACGCTGTCGCCCCGCATGTTCACAGTGACCTGTGAATAGCTTCGACCTTGCAGCGCTGCATCGATGTGTTCGAGCATTACCCGCGCCGCATTCAGAACCACCGGATCTTGCAGTGCCTGTCGATTGCCCACCAAACATGCCTGGGATTCGACAATCACGCCATCAGAAAGCGGCTTAAGGTGATTCTCGCGCAGCGTCGTACCAGATTGCATCAGGTCTACAATCACATCGGCATAACCGATCGTCGGCGCGACTTCGATCGCCCCCTCGGCATTGAGGATGGTGAAGTGGTGAATACCTTGCTCATGCAAGTACTGGCGGGTCAGGTTGGTGAATGTCGTGGCCACCCGTAGGTTTCGCCGCTTATACTCGCGAAAATCAAGCGCGACTTCGGCTAAATCGACGATACTCTCCACATCCACCCACGACTCAGGCACGGCGACCAGTAACTTGCAGTATCCATAGCGCAAATCAGGATGAATGACGATCAGATCGTCATGGGGATGCTCACGCACAACATCATAACCCGTCACACCGAGTTGGGCGGTACCATCCGACACTTTGTAGACGACATCGGTCACACGTTGAAACAGAACATCGACCGATGGAATCGTCGGGATCGAGCCGGTGTACTGCCGCGGATTCGGTTTATCCACACGCAAGCCACAATCGCTCAGGAAACTGAGTGTAGGGTCGGCAATCGCGCCTTTACTTGGCAGGGCCAATGTTACGCGATCCATCATTGCAAATCCTCCACGAGTCGGCTGAGTTGATCGAGCTGATAGTCATTTCCGGCATGGCGTAAACTGCCATCCGCATTCACTGTAGCGGCAGATTCCGCTTCCTCGTCAGTCTGTGGAATAATTTCGGCGGGAATGCCGTTGCGCCGCAGCACCTGCGCCCACTGCACAGCCTCAACAGCCCGGTTCGGCGCAAAACTTATCGTCACAATCTGATCGAACTCAGGCTCGATCGCTGCAGCCTCCACCAGTTGGTCAACATAGTAGGCGAAACCCACAGCCGGAGTCTCATGCTCACCGCCGATCAGGCGCGTCAGCTCGTCGTAGCGACCGCCGCCCGCAAGCAGCACATCGCCGTGAATTTCGAAGACAAGCCCAGTATAGTAATCCCAGTTGCGAGCCAATCCCGGCTGAATGAGCGTACGTTCTACAGGGATGCCGTAAACGCTGAGCAGTCGGATCGTTTCCCGCCACTGTTCGAGTGTCTGCAAGGCGTCTGCATCTGCGGCCTCAATAAGGCGCTCGATCTGCTGAAACGCGCTTTCGGCATCGCCGATGATGGCACTCCAGAGTTGGAGGAAGTCAAGCGCCGCGACAATTTCGCTGCGTTCGGCGGCGCGCTGACGCTTTTGCAGCAGACGGCGCACAATGTCATCGCGAGTGCGGCCGCCCATGGCCGTCCCATGCTGCGTAGCATCCAGCAGTACATCGAGCATTTGCTGGGTGTTGACGACGTTGAGATCGACATCGGCGGAAGCCGCTTCTGGTCGAATTAACAGCAGTCGATCCAGTTCAGCCAGAATCCGTTCTTTGCCATACTCCTTCAACGTGTGGAGGTGATTGAGCAGGAAGCGTTCCGTGCGCGCATCAAGGTGATACCGTTTGAGGAGTTGGCGCATAAGTTGCACATGGCCAATAACGATGCGCCAATCCCGAATACCAACATCGTCGAGACCGCTGGCGGCCATCGCCATGATTTCGGCGTCCGCAGACACACCAGCCATGCCAATGAGTTCTGCGCCCACGCTCATTTTTTGGAACTGGCCGCCGTCATCTTCAAAGGTGGCTCCAGCAAACTGCCAGCGCGCAATTGAGGTTCGCTGTGAGGTGAGGTAGGCGTGTGCGGCGGCGGCGGTAAATTCCGGGCGCAGGGCCAGTTGCTGACCAAAACGTTCAAAAGTGAACAGCCGACCGATAATCTGATCGCCGGCGCGGGTGAGAAACAAGTCGGCCGAGTCGAGGATCGGCGTTTCCAAGATAGCGTAACCAAAGCTGCTCATAACCGCTTGTAAGCGTCTAATGAGCCAGTTGGTCTGTTCGATAGTGCGGCGCTGCTGCACGCTCCAAAGCCCCCTCTGTGACAGTGAGAGATTGATTATGAAATAGTCAGGGAATAAAGAAAAGCCCCTATACGGGGCAGATTGTCTAGCGATATTGTCCACTGCTGTACACGTACACGGCTGCACCGGTATCTTCGGGAACGGTCAGGTCGATTTCGTCCGCCGCCCAGTTGTATAACCACTGCGCATCTGTGATCGACAGGTTCACGCAACCGTGACTGTGGCGATAGCCGAAACCATCGTGCCAGTAAGTGCCGTGCAGGCCGATATCATGATCGAAGTACATCGTCCAGGGTACTTCTTCCAGATAGTAGAAATCCGGCTGACCGTCGGCGCCGCTCATCACGGTGCGTGGATAACGAACGTATACGTGAAACAGACCTTCGTTGGTCGGCCAGTCGGACAAACCCGACGAGATGAGTGTGGCAAAGACAGGCGTGTTGTCCTCATAGGCAATTGCGACCTGCTCGTACAGGTCAACGCTGACCCATTTGTGCGTATCAATCTCAGCCGAACGTTCCACGGGCAGTATTTTCGCGACCAGCGTCTGGTGTACCCATTGATCGACGCCAATCTGATACCAGCGCCAACCGTCAATTTCGACGAAGCTGTACAGGTTCACCAACGTGTAGCGCAGGACGGCGAGGTCGCCCTCGGTGGGCTCGGCGCCCGGCGTGCGGCTCGGCACAACATTGACGAGAATCCATGCTACTGGATATTCCATGTCTTCGGTGATCAGCACGCCAGCGAATCGCGAAGGCAGAGCTTGGCGCAGGTGCTCGGTGAGCACCCATTGCTGATCATTGATCAGGGTCCAGTTATCCTGTACACCGTGGGTTGTCACAAAATTAAAGCCCGCTGCTAGTTGGCTGACCACGTTACCATTTGGCGCATCATAAATATCAATTGGATTCAGCACTCGCTGATAGATGCGATCAGTGACGGCTGTGTCATTGGTTGCCAGTGGCTCGACGAGCGGTTCGGGATAGGACGCGATGGTGTCGGGCGAAAGTCCTGCGCACAGCCCGGCAGTATCGCCTTCGCAGTTGTCAGCCAAGGCTGGAAGAACAAATACCACACTCAGAATGAAAAAGGCCAAGAATAATCGCCTGCGCATCGGATGTCCTTTGAGAATAGCTGTTATCATGCTGCTTTCTTTATAGCAGAAGTGGGGGAAACGCTTCAACGTCTGTTACCCTACGTATTCTCGCCGGATGTCCTACAGCGAAAAAGCCGAATTTATCTTACAATATTCGGTGTTCATGCAGATTCGACTTCTGGGGGGAAATCTTGTGAAGAAAATAGCGCTGCTCGTCGTCTTGCTCTCATTTGTCTTTGGAACGGTGATTTACGCTGGTGGAGTAGGGCAGCAGCTAGAAATCCCACTCCTCGTCGTCAATACCAGTTTTCTGAACGCGCGCAGTGGGCCGGGCCCACAGTTCACCGTTATCACGACTTTGGTCGGCGGGACGGAATTACCGGTGCTCGGCAGCAACGGTGATCAGACGTGGTACTTGGTGACCACCGCTGACGGGAACGCGTGGGTCGACGTGTCTTTCACGCTTGCCCGTGGTTCCTTCGCCTATGTGCCAGAAATCGAGGTTCCGGCCGCACCGGTCGCTTTGGCTACGCCGCTCACTATCGGCCTGCCCGGTACTGGTTCGGTCAGCGCCGGAGGAACGCAGCCGGCTATTGGATCGACGAGCGACGAGCGCTATCGGGCTGTGCTTCAGGTCAGTTCGGTTAACCTGCGTAACCGACCCGCAGAACAGGGTGGGGTCATTGCAACCTTATTCCGCAATGATGCCCTCGACTTCGCGATTCTTGGTATGGCCAACACCGCTGGGGTCAACTGGGTCCAAATCGTCGTTCCGAATGTTGGCATTGGCTGGATCGAAGCGCCGAAAGTGGCAATGCGCTTGTCGGCAATCAATTACCAGGTCGTCATTGTGACCGCTGGCCCCGCGAATCTCTTATCTGCGCCGGGCAGCACCAATGCCAGTCTGCCGCCACTCTTCAATGGCGAAGAAGCCTTTCTCATTAATGCTAGCGGCAACCTTTATCAAGTAGAATTGGGGAATGGATTGTCTGGTTGGCTGCCGGTGAATACCGTCACCATTCGCACGGGCACCACCTCGGATGTGCTGCACGGAACGACGCAGGTCGCTGCTGCCGACGTGACGACTGCGGCTCAATCGTCGCCGATTCCGGTCCCGGTGCTGGAAGCAGGGCGGGTGGTTATCAACACGAGCTACCAGAATGTACGCACAGGCCCGGGCCCCCAATATGCCTCGATCGCCGTGGTTGCCGGAGGTACTGAACTGCCAGTCGCCGGTGTAACGGAAGATGCGTTGTGGTATCTGGTGACTGGGGATTTCGGTCAGGGCTGGGTCTCCCAAGAGTTTGTAGTGTTCCGGGGCGCGTTTAGCGCGGTTCCGGTGATTGCTTATTAGTTCGGACGAGGTATCATGCGGATTATCTACGTTGAGGACAACTTAGCCAATGTGGCGCTCATTGAGCGAATTTGCCACATGAATAACGACGAATTGGTCACCTATAGCGAAGCAGACAGCGCGTTACAGGAGATCAATCCGGGGACTGCCGATTTGATCCTGATGGATCTGAATCTGGGTACGCGCAGCATGGACGGTCTTCGGCTCACCCGGTTGCTGCGCCAGAAAGGCGTCAGCGAACCGATTATCGCCATCACCGCCTACGATACGATGGGCTACGCCGATCAGTACGTAGCGGCGGGCTGTAACGACTATGTGCGCAAGCCAGTATCAGTCCGGAGTATGTTGAACCTCATCAACGGATATCGCTAAGCCTCCCAAGACCCCGCCGACCAGCGGGGTCTTTTATCTACGCTTCGCCCACGCTCGGACGGCGTTTCCCCTATAACCAGACTGCAGCGCAAAATCTCTGCCTATACTGGAATCATCGCTCAAACGCACAGCGCGCAAGGATAGTCATGAAACTGCGCCTCTTCTTTCTACTTTCATGTTTGTTCTGCTTGTTATCGGCTCATCCGCTCGCTGCTCAGGATGTGGTTATTCCTGAACCTGTCCCCCTAGTGGATGAGGGCGCATACGACATCATCAATTTCCTGTTGATCGGCGGTGACAGCGCCGATACTCGCTATACCGGGCGGACTGACGTGATTATGGTTGTGTCGGTAAACCGTACGACAGGCACGGTCGCCTTGCTATCGATTCCGCGTGATCTGTATGTCTATATCCCGGGCTATCGTGTCTACCGTATCAACACAGCGTATCCCCACGGCGAGTCCTTCGACAGTGTTGGCGGTGGGGTAGGGCTGCTCAAGGATACCATCGAGTACAATCTTGGTCTGCACATTGATTACTACGCGTATGTGGATTTCGCAGACTTCCGTCGGATCATCGACGATTTGGGTGGCGTGGAGGTGTCGGTCGACTGCGCGTTGAGCGACTGGCGGTTGATAAGTCCGGAGCTTGATCCGAACCTAGAGGAAAGCTGGGAACAGTTTACGCTGCCGGTCGGTGTCCATGCGATGGATGGTGATCTCGCGCTCTGGTTTGCGCGCAGTCGGCGCACCACCAGTGACTTCGACCGTGGACGGCGCCAGCAAGTCATCCTGCGCGCACTGTGGGGCAGAATACGCAGTCTCGACCTGTTATCCCAGCTTACGGAGGTCTGGTCACAGGTTGTAGAGACGGTCGAAACCGACATTGCTCTCGACGATATGCTGGCTTTAGCGCCGCTGGCGGCGACCATCAATACCGATCACATCTCATCTTACACGTTTCACCCCAATGTCGAGGTCACGTTCTCGACTTCACCAGAGGGTTCAAGCGTCCTAGTACCCGATAGAGCCGCCGTCGCATCCTTAATGCAACGTGTAATGCAGCCTGTAACCGAGCATCAATTGGTTCAGGGAAGAAGCGCGTCGCCATCCTCAACGGGAGTGGGGTGGGGACTTAAGCGAAGTAGCCGCAGATCGGTTTGGCTTGGGAAGGGTTTGTGCCGCATATCTTGAACGAAACCGCATCTTATCAGCCACATACGACAGTGGTTGACTATACGGGCAGCACAAAAGGGAGCAGTCTGGGCGTGCTGCTGGCCGCCCTGCGTGTCGATCCAGTCAACGTGATCAGCGAACCCTTACCAGAACGGGAAGTCGATTTCCAGGTTATTCTCGGTGGCGATTACAATTCCTGCACGTATGGCGCGATGCCCGAGGCCGACGATTAAATGCTGCCGAAGTCAATCGGAACCACGCGACCTGAGGTCAGTTCAGACACGGCGTACGAGAACGGTTTCGTTTGATCACTTGGGAATTTGGCGAGTATGGTCACGGCTTCGGCAAATGATTCTTCCTCTACTTCACCCTCATGCTGCGCGATCAGGCGCTTGACCTGCTCAAAAACAGGGTAGGGTAGTTCAAGACCGAGCAGTGTTCGCTCAATTTTGCGGATGACGGCGAGTGAGCTGAAACCTTCTTGGGCCGCATCCGTGTAGGCGCGCACCAAGCCGCCAGTGCCGAGCTTGGTGCCGCCGAAAAAACGTGTGACCACAACAACTGTATCCCCGATATCTCTGCCGCGTAGAACAGCCAACACCGGCGGACCGGATGTCCCTGTCGGTTCACCATCATCGCTCACGCCTTCGATGATGGAGTTGCCATAGCCTACACGGAAGGCATACACATGATGATTTGCATCCGGCATTTCCGCGCGGATGCTGCTGATAAACGCCTTCGCCGCGTCGACCGATGGTGCATAGCCAATGCTCGTATAGAAGCGAGAGTTCACGACCAAAATCTCGGTGCGATGCTGTCCCGCCGGGATCAAGTAGCCATTCATGCGAAGTCCGGGTTCGATTGGACATACATGTGGAAGAGGGGCGGAAGGATTTCGAGCTTCTGTCCCGATTCGTCGAGCTTCAAGATCCCTTTTTGCAGCAGCATATGGACGGCAAATTCGCTTTCGGGATTGACATTGTATGCACTTAGGCGCGCCACAGCCTTCAGCACCTGCTGCTCAGATCGATTCAGGCTGGACCAGATGGTGCGACATTCAGCGCGGACGGCGGGTTTAACGGCGAGCGCCTCCAGTAATTGATTCCGTGAGAGCGCATTGAGATTGACATTGACAAACTCGTCAAGTGAATTCACGCTTACGCGTAGAATACCGGCATAACGTCCAGTTATATCGAGCAGCAACCCGTTCACATAATCGGAATAGCTGCGCTGCCGCCGCCGCGCAAGTTCGCTCAACATCGCGCGTCCGTCAGTGTCATTATACGGCCCAACGTAAATCGTATTGTCCGTGAACAATTCGGTGAACGGTTCGATATCGAGGACCGGGATCGCAAAGCGTTCCACCAGGGTCACGAGCGGTGACCGGGTGAGGGTAATGTACATTAACTGCCGCTTATTTGAATCACGAATGCCACGCAGCGTCTGAAAGAACTTGACTGGCAGCTGGCGCAGCATTTCGTCGAATTCGTCGAACATGAAGGCAATGGTATAGCCTTTGCGCATAAAGTATTCGAGACCAAGCTCAAAATAGCGCAGCGCCATATAGGTGAAGAGGGGATTAGTCCCATCTTGAAGCGCCTGATAAGTATCGAAGAACTGTTTGGCTTCCTCGTTAGTCAGCATTTCAAACGGGTAGAACGCGAGAAACAGACGATGCATCATCAACTCATACCCGGCCCAGCAGCGGACAGGATCATCCCTATCAGCGGGAAGGGGACCAAGCATGTTCGCATCGACGATGATCGTCTTGAATTTGGCTGCTTTGTCGCCGATATAGTGCTTCTGCACCTCGGGATCATCCAAGTGCTGCAGCAGGTTCGACTTCCCGACACTGCCAATGCCCACGAGCGCCGCAGAAGTGGCACTTGACCAGCATTTGGCGATCGCTTCGAGCTCCTCTTTGCGAAAGTTGACCGGTTGTTTACGCGTTGATCCCATGTTGTCGTCCCTACAGGTTGAATGTTGTTTAATTCTAATGCAGATGCGAGAATAAGTTGAGCCAGTTTTCAGCGACCGAGAGCCTCCATGGAACGACGTTACAAGTACATTGATCTGATCACTGTTCTGTTTGTGACCGTATTGCTGCTGAGCAACATTCTGAGCAGCGCCAAGATCATTGATCTCGGCGTCTCGCTGCTTGGGCTGCAGTTCATCTTCGATGCTGGCACGCTCGTATTTCCCATCTCATACATCTTCGGCGATGTGCTGACCGAGATCTATGGCTATCGGCGTTCACGCCGCGTTATTTGGAGCGGGTTCTTCGCGACGGCGCTGATGGCCTTCTTTGTGTGGTTGGCTGGTGTGTTGCCGGGCGAGTCGCTGTGGCTGGAAACAGTAGGTCAGTCGGCGTACGATGCGGTTCTGGGCAGTATCTGGAAACTCGCGATTGCGAGTCTCGTTGCCTATTTCTTTGGCGAGTTTGTCAACAGCTATGTACTGGCGCGGATGAAGGTGCTGATGCACGGACGTTGGTTGTGGGCACGGACCATTGGCAGCACGATTGCAGGTCAGGGTGTCGACACAACGGTCTTCTTCGTCATCGCGACAGCGCTCGGTGTTTTCCCGATCGAGTTGATGCTGTCACTAATCGTCAGCAACTACATCTTCAAGGTCTCGATTGAAGTGATCTTCACGCCAATTACGCTGCGGGTGATACGCTGGCTCAAAACATCGGAACAGGAAGATGTCTACGACCACAATACCAATTTCAACCCCTTCCGCTTTGATGTGTAAAACAGTCTAGGTCTTTGCGGGCTATTTATTCAGTCCAAGCAATTACTATGTGATAATCCCCATTATCATTAGTAAATGTAACTTGCGAGAATCGACGTTCTGTAGGACCAATTACCATGAGAAGTTCTGCAGAAAGATCTGGAGATCGGGTTGAATCTCGCTACAATGAGCGCAGAGAGCGATTGTAGAGAATCGATGCCAACTCATGTCAAGCTTGCCACTGTTCCCGCTGAACACGGTGCTGTTTCCGGGGATGCCCATCACATTGCACATCTTTGAAGACCGTTACAAGCTGATGATCAACGAGTGCGTGCATGAGCATCACCCGTTTGGCGTGGTGCTGCTGCAAAGCGGCTCAGAAGTCAAAGGTCTCAGCGCTGCTGAGCCGACTCCATACAGCATCGGCTGTACAGCGCATATTGCCCAAACCCAACCTTTGGGCAGCGGTCGCATGAATATCGTTGCCATTGGTCAGGAACGCTTTCAGATTACACAGCTCGATCACTCCAAACCCTACCTGACTGGTGAAACCGTGCCCTTTCCTCTCGAAAATATGCAACCCGCCCTGCTCGCCTCAGCTGTCCAGCGGCTGCGCCCATGGATCGAGCGGTATCTAAGCGTCCTGGAACAGGCCGAAAACGTGCGCATCGCACCGCACCAGCTCCCGGAAGAAGACATTCCCCTCGCCTACCTGGCGGCATCGCTGCTCAAAATCGATTTACACGAGAAACAGCGGCTGTTAAGCGTCGATTCCGCCCTTCAATTTGCTGACAACGTGCGCGCCATCTACCGTAAAGAAGTGACGCTCTCAGAAGTTGCCCTTGTGCAGCCCGAAACTGAATATCGAGGCCCATTCTCGGCCAATTAGCTGCTATAATGTGGCCCGATTAGGTTCTACAGCTACAGGTCGAGTAACAATGGCTTACGATCAACTCTGGCTCACCGAACAGGCTAACTTATCGCTGGAGCGACTGCTTCCGCGTATACAAGCGAAACTAGAACGCGGCGCTGATGCAGAAGTTCTGCTGCGACGTCTGTCTCAGCACTTCCCAAACTTCTTTCGCCACTTCTATGAGCTTTACGGTCACCAATATGACTTCTTTTTTCACCTAGAACAGACGCTGCTCAGCGTTGTCGAGGTGTACCAAGCGCGGCCCAAGGAGCTCAAGGCACTGGATCAGCAGCGTGAACGTGATCCACTCTGGTTTCAGAGCGAGAAAATGATGGGCGCGGTCGGCTATGTCGATCTTTTCGCGGGTGATTTGAACGGTATTCGCGAGCGAATCCCCTATTTTCAGGAACTCGGCCTCACTTATCTACACCTGATGCCGCTGTTTAAGGCTCCGGAAAAGAACAGCGATGGCGGTTATGCGGTGAGCAGCTTCCGCGAAGTCAACCCCACCCTCGGCACAATGGAACAACTCGCCCTTCTCACTCATGACTTACGGGAGCACGGCATCAGCCTCGTGTTGGATTTTGTCTTCAACCACACTTCCAACGAACATGATTGGGCGTTAAAAGCCCTCACTGGCGATAAATATTACCAGAATTATTATCGCATGTTCGATGACCGAACCGTCCCGAACCAATATGAACCCAATTTGCGTGAGATTTTCCCGGAGCAAGCACCGGGCAGCTTCACTTTTCTCCCGTCGATTAATAAGTGGGTATGGACAACATTTTACGCCTTTCAGTGGGATTTGAACTACGAAAACCCTGCGCTGTTTCGGGCAATGCTGGAGGAAATGCTCTTTCTCGCCAATCAGGGGGTTGAATTCCTGCGTCTCGACGCTGTCCCTTTCATCTGGAAGCAGCTCGGGACAAATTGTGAGAATTTGCCGCAGGCGCACACGCTGATTCGTGCCTATAACGCGCTCGTGCAGATTGCCGCCCCTGCCCTGCTCTTCAAATCAGAAGCGATTGTGCACCCGCGCGATGTCCGGAGTTACATCGGCAGCGAAGAATGTCAGATCTCGTACAATCCGATCATGATGGTCTCGATCTGGGAAGCACTGGCGACCCGGGAAACCGACTTTTTCCGGCATACGATGAACAAGCAGTTCCCCCTGCCCCATGATGCGACCTGGATCAATTATCTGCGCTCCCATGATGATATTGGCTGGGGTTTTGCCGACGAAGATGCCGCCGAACTCGGCATCAATGGTTTTGACCACCGTTACTTCCTTAACTTGTTCTATACGGGGCGCTTCCCAGGAAGTTTCGCCTCGGGTGTTCCGTTCAACTACAATCCACGCACGCAGGACATGCGCATCTGTGGCACGCTGGCGTCTCTAGCCGGGCTGGAAAAGGGTTTGGAGTCCGGGGATGCCGCCTATATCAGTACGGCGGTTCAGCGCATTCTGATGATTCAAAGCCTAACGTTGTGCGCTGGTGGTATCCCTCTCATCTATCTTGGCGATGAAATCGGCACGATCAACGACTATTCCTATACCAATAACCCTACCAAGAAAGACGATAGTCGTTGGGTTCACCGTCCTGCTGCCAATGCCGAACGCCATGCCCGTCGGCAAGACACAACGACCGTCGAAGGCCAAATATTCCAGACCGTCAAGCACTTGATCGAACTACGCAAATCGCTTCCGGAGCTTGCTAACGGTAACACACGCTTCATCAACACAGGTAATCGACATGTACTGGGCTTCACCCGCCACGAAGCGATCCTGATCCTCGCGAATTTTTCTGAGTTCCCCCAGACAACCGACAAAAGCACTTTACGCGCAGAATGGCCGGTTGTGAATCGGGTCGTCGACCTCATCTCGGGTGAGTCGTTCGGAGCCGATGACCCAATTCGCTTGGCGGCCTACCAGTTCCGTTGGCTTAAGGTCAAAACGATGTGAGTGTGCGCCTGAGGACATAGATGCGTGGATGTAGTCCGCGCAGATTGATCTGGATCGATTGTTCGTTCGTCCAATACGGCGATTCGCGCAGCAGTCGATCCAGTAAACGCATCTCGTGCGTAATCAACGTAAACTGACCGTTGGCTCGTGTTACCCGTGCCGCTTCATTCAAGGCACGGGGATACATTTCCACATTCGCCGTATGACTGCCGCTCAATTGGCCGAAAGGCAAATCAGCGACCACGTGGTCGACACTGTTGGTCAGCAGCGGCAGACTCGTCATGTCTCCGAGCAAAAGTTGGATTGCTGGTTCGCCGGCTGCGGTGACATTAGCTTGAGCGCACTGCAGAGCATTGTTATCGATGTCGACACCAATCACACGACCGGCCTTCCCGTGTCGCAAACGCTCGATCAGAAGTGTCGCCGAGCCACAGCCGATATTGAGATAGACGTCATTTGGTCGATGCTTGCCCAGCCGGATCAGCGCGTGACCCGTCGCTGAATTCAACGCGCCTTGCCAATTACACACCCGCCAACTCCGCGTGACCTGGGGGCGCGCCGACACGCGTACCAGCGTTTGCCAACCAGCGTTACTCGGGCGAATTCGGATTAACAGATCTCCGCGGTCATCAGCGAGAGCTAACCCTGTTTGCGCAGCAATTTGCTCCTTGATCCGTGCCATCACCGACGAATCAGATCCGGCTGCGGCGACTGAGAATGATCGGTAGGAATTCGGGTTCAATGCCCGCACCGATTCAATCTGCTCCAACAGACGCCGAAAGTGTGCGTCACCCAGCAAGGCGCGCGGGCGCGGCACTGCATAGTCGCAAACCACATAGGCAGCATAGATCGTCTGCAAGCGGCGCAGCTCACCTAGGCTACCTGTCAATGTAAATCGCACCTCGCCAGGGCGGTCAGCAGGCACAAGCGCAACTGCCGCGCCGAAAAGTTCTGTCAGTTCGCCCTTGGTGATGTGCTCTAGTCCTTCCGTCACCTCGACTTCGCAGAAGTACCGTGCAGAATTGTCTTGTTTGCGCTTCATCGCTGCCTCTTGGTTTACAATGGTTGCGTTTGCAGTCATCGGAGGGCTTTTGTGATGTTCCGATATCTTATCGCGCTTTCCCTCGTGTTGATCACGGCCACCGTGACGGCTCAATCGACCACGGCACTCTCTGCTCACGTCTATCGTACAGTAAATGTGCGGTCGGGGCCGGGAACTCAGTACGCCATTATCGGACGTTTATCGGGTGGAATGGAAGTGTCAGTCACCGGACGCAGTGATGCCGAGAGCAATTGGCTGGCATTGGAGTTCGAGGGGCAGCAAGGATGGGTTGCGTTCTTCACGGTGACACTGAATGGCGATCCGCAGCAGTTACCCATTTTTGAGCCAGCCCCAACGTTACCAGTCACCGACGAATCCGTACAAGGCGATTCGGAAGCGTTGAGTAACGTCTACGTCACAGTGTTTCGCCGCGTCAATGTGCGGTCAGGTCCCGCGGCTACCACTGACCGTCTCGGCGTACTGTTTCCCGGCAGTCAAGCCGATATTGTTGGCCGTACCGCCGATAACCAATGGCTGTTGATTTCGTATAATGCCGAGGCGGGTTGGGTCGCGTATTTCGTTGTGACTGTTACCGGAGATTTAGACAGCGTGCCTATCTATGCCGAGGATGCGCTGAGCACGGGTACAGTTGCCGCAACGGCGGCGACCATCACGGTCATTACGCGCTTCAACAGCAATCTGCGCCTGCAGCCGGACTCAGCATCGCCCGTGCTCGCGGTAATTCCGTTCGCTACCGCGCTGCAAGTCGAATCGCGAACATCGAATCGGACGTGGATCCGGGTAAATTATGACGGTGAAAGCGGTTGGATTCTGGCTAGTCTCGTCAGCGTAGTCGACAATGCAAATCTTGCAGATGTTCCCGTCGCCAACTAATCATGAAATGTCGTCGAACATCGCTTCGATGGGCGTTGTCTGCTGATCGGCACGCTTCTCCTCCTGAATCGCCGGAAGTGCTGCGGGAGCGATATACCCGCGGTTCAAGGCGTGCGCGGCGGCAGCAGCGGTGTCCGGTATGAGCAGCATCTCAGTACCGGATGCCGCTACCTGCTCGATGATCCGCTGAACCTCGCGGTCGCGCCGCTGCATACTCACATCGCGAATGTAAATGGCTTTGACGCGACCCGGATAACGCTGGACGACCTTAAGGTAGATTTCAGCGTCTTGCTCACCACTATCACCGATTAATATGAACGGCAGCTGCGGATGGGTTTCGAAAAGCATGTGTATAACCTCTGATTTCTGCTTGACTCCGTTCGTCCGCACCAATTTAGTCGGCGTCAATCCGATGTCAGACAAAAAGAACGTCCCCATCGGGATGCCGCGTACTTTAAAGAAATCCACGAGCAGATCGTAGAGGTTCCACGGACTGTTCGACACGTAAAAGAACGGGTTGTACTCGGCGGTCGCTCCACTCCCCTGCCCTACCCCACGCTGAAGTGCATGGTAGAACTCAGAAACGCCGGCGAATGGCAAGCGCGTATGCGAATTGTAGAGAAACGTATTCCGCGCCAACTTGAGAAGATTGACAACATCGCTTTTGATTACTGTGTCATCGAGATCGCTGATAATTCCGAACCGGGCGGTGCCGGGCGGAACGATCACCCGCGCTACGGTGCGTGCGCTTTCTTGTTCAGCATAGTCGATCAGCTCGACGGGCACATCGTGCCAGATCACTCCATCGAGGAGCGGCGGATCGAGCGCGATCTCTAGACGAAAAAACCCCTCATCATCGGCGCGGGTCTCATAGACTTTACCGTCAAAATAGGCGCGCACGCGCGCGTGAGGAATCTCCTGACTGTTGAAGCGACGGTACATATTGCGCAGATTACGCCAAGTTGTATCCGTATCACGGGCGTCGAGCACGCTGTAATCCTCGATGGCGCGTCCGCGCACGTAAAACGTTTCTCGTGTTCCGTGGCCGATATACGCGAGGATTTGGACAGGGGCAATGCCACGTCGCTGCCGCCGACGAAACTGGAGGCTATCAAAGTAGTCATCTATGCTGCCGACAATGTGTGTGAGCGCCTGTTTCCAGTTCGCCATCCCCTCTGCCCTTTGTGCCTTGACCGCTGAATTGCGATTATTATAACACAGCAGAGGGATGGCCTCTGTGAGGTTATCTGGAGAATCTTACTCGTCGAGGAAGTCGTCGCGATTCCCGCGGCGATCCGCGTAGCAGCTATCACAAATCCGGAAGCGATGCCCCTTGGGCAGTGGCTTGCCACAGCTCACGCACAGCCGCGCCGAGTCCAGTCGGCGCAGCAGCGCCCCATCAATCGCTTGTGACCATTCCGCGCGCAGAATCCGCACCTCAGGTGCATCTGGCGCATAGCGCATAAATTCCGGGCGGCGCGACAGCCACAGGTAAATGTCGGCACAGGCTACGCTCGCTTCTGCATTCGCTAAGTCATAGTTATTGACAATGTCGGCGGGCGGCATCGGCGGCATCGGCATCGTTCCATGCGCTAGGATACTCTGCGCGCAATCATACCAGTATGAGCGAGTATTCTGGCGCGTCGGTGCATTGATCAGACGCATCGCCGCCGCCAAACCGAGCTGCGCCACTTCCTGATCGGTAAGCATTGCCGCCAGTTCGATGCGCTCCGTCAAATCTGCCGTTTTGATGGCGCTGCGCAGCGCTTCCGGAATCGACTGCAGATTTGACCACTGCATGAGCCGTTCCGCGAGGCTGCCGGGGATCATTTCCAGATCCTCCACCGTCGGAGCGACATGCGCGTGGGTGAGCGGTTCCGGCGCAATCTTGTAGAGCTGCCGAATCAACTTCAAATCCTGCTTGTTGGTCGCGCCAATCTCCCCGAACTCACTATACAGGTAACGACCAGCGCGCCCGCCAATCTGCTGGACTTCGCTTGGTGTGAGTGAGCGATTCTGCTTGCCGTCAAACTTGCTGACTTCGTAGAAGACAACGTAGTCTGCTGGCAGATTCAGCCCCATACCCACGGCATCCGTTGCTACGCAGATGTCGGTCTGCCCGGTGGCAAAACGCTCCGCCTGCTTGCGCCGAACCTCCGGTGGCAAATTGCCGTAGACGACTGACACCGTACGTTTCATGCGTTCCAGCTCAGTCTTGAGTTGGAGCACGCTCTGCCGGGAGAAGGCAATCAAAATCGTCTTTGGCGGGAGCTCGCGCAAGTTAAAGTAGCGCTCAGCCACCCGGATCGGGGTTAGGCGTTCATGTTCTACCACCGTTAGCCGCAGCCCCGCCGATACTGACATCTGCTCGATCAAGCTGCGCCCAAACGGCGGGCTGATTACGCGAATCTCCGGCGATTGTGCCTCCATAAAGGCCCGCGTCCACGCCCAACCGCGATCAGGATCGGCAAGCATATGCGCTTCGTCGATAATGACACAGCGGCCACTCTCGTTGGGATTGAACATCTCGACCGTGGCGGACGTAAAGGTTGCGCCGGGAATTGGAATGTACTCTTCACCCGTGAGTAAGTTACACGGCACGCCCTGCGCATTCAAGCGGTCAAAGATTTCGAACGCCAGCAGACGCAGCGGCGCTAGATACCAACCGCTGCCTGCTTCGATCAGCGCTTGCAGCGCGTGATACGTTTTGCCGCTGTTAGTTGGCCCGACATGCAAGAAAATGTTCTGCACCAGCCGACCTTCATGCTGCCAAGTGGGAAATGCGGCAAGGAGTCGTTTCCGGAGTTCGCGCCGACGTTCACGTTCAGATTCCGCTTGTGCCCGCAGCGTCGCATAATCGAGTGGCTCGCGCGTACTGCCATTCTCACGCTCGGGTCCGGTTGTGCGGCGCTCCAACATCTGCTCACGCAATAGTTTGCGGAATTCGCGTAATGTATCGGGCAATCCCCATTTGCCGCGGACGTCCCGCCAACGCGGACGCCGCTTATTCTGTTCGAGCTTCTGCAGACGGTTACGCAAGGTCGAATAGCTGACACCCAGCACGAGCGCAACCTCGCGGGTCTTCACTTCCTCAAATGCGGAAATCTGCTCACTGTACTGAGGGTCGCGGTACGCCGCTTCAACTTCATCGGCGGGCAGGCGCACTTTCTCTTCCGGATCAGTGAACGACGGGATCGCGCCTTCTTCAATCGCCAGCAGCAGAGTTTCTTCATGTACGCCGAGCCGCTTTGCCGCCGCGCTCAGGAGATAAGAACGTGCGATCACTTGACTGCGCAGACTGCCCGCTTCCTTAGCGCCGGGGCGCACGTAATCGCCGGATTCGTCTAGCGCTTCCTGCCAATCCTCATCTTTAATCTTAGTGGCGTCATTCGCCGCTTTCAGCGCATCGTCCGCATTCGCATTGCTGAGGCGGACCCATGTTGCACGGTACGGTTTGACCTTCAGCGGGACAATGTAGGCTGTGAAGTCCCCCCATGACAGCAGCTCGCGGTAAAGTTCCGCGCCAAATACCGTGATCAGTTCTTCCTCGGGCGCGGTCTTGCCCGGTTTTGCTTCCAGCGTCGCCAGCAAGCGCTCATGCGGTTCGCGCAAACTCTCGCGCCGCCGGAGCTCATCAATCGTCCCGGGACTGATACGCAGTGGATCGTAGACAAAACCCTCACGCTGCCGCAGAATATTCCGATCTACCAAGGATTGCAGTGTAGAGGGCGCGCCGCTGATATCCACAGCGCGCGCATACCCGGATGTGCGATTGAGCTGCTCGATTAATTCCGCCGCTTCCGAATCTATTGCGAGTAGCGCAGCCCGCTCCGCAATCCGTTCCGTGATCGGCGCGTCGGTTAGCGTACCATCATCGCTCATGGCTGGGAATGCAGGACGACTCCAATTGGAGTGATCGCGCACTGTTTCGCGGCCCACGCGGGCGGAATCAAAGTAGTAGTCCCGCTCGCGTCCCACCGTACTCGCCTGCTTAGTCAGGTTTTTGTTGCTCGTTTTCAAGCGGTTCACCAGCGTCGCCCGGTGGATGAAGCCTTCAGGCACCCGCTTGAGGATCTCATCGATCAATTCAGGTGTAGGTTTAATGCTCATTGTTATCTCGTCAGTTTCCCCTCGCACATGTTATATCATATAAACGTTAAAAGAAAGGACGAGACGGGTATGAGGTACGTATGAAGGATTTGCCAGCGTTTACACAGCGACCGCTAGAGCGCGTGCAGAGATTTGCCGAGCTCGTGCTCACCAACGAGTACCAGACGCCGCCGCAGGCTCATCTGCGTCAGTTGATTGCGTACCCGGATGGACACTACCGAGCGGTGTTCGGGCACGGGTATTTTATTCTTGTGGAGGGACAGACTGAACCATCAAAATCCCAGTGGAACAGCCTCAAAAAAAAGTTTAAGCGCCATGAGCCATTGGCGTTTATCTTCAAGGAGCATGGGGAGACCACGTGTGGCGAAGCCGAAGCGCGCTGCTTGTACATCGACTTCGGCTTCTTAGCCAACACAGATCGCGTTTAGTTGGTCGACGTATCGCGCGTGAAGCGATATGCCAGCAGGATCGGAATTAGCGTGACGGCGATGACGAAAATCGCCGCGACATTAGTTACTGGACGGTCACGCGGACGCGTCAACTGACTGAAGATCCAGATGGGAAGCGTCTGCTGCTGGCCTGCGGTGAAGGTCGTCACAATGACCTCATCAAAGGACAGCGCAAAGGCGAGCATGCCGCCAGCGAGCAGTGCCGTCGCGATATTCGGCAAAACCACATAGCGGAAGGTTTGCCACGCAGTCGCCCCTAAATCCATCGACGCTTCAAGCTGTGAATGGCTCGTCCGGCGCAGCCGCGCGATCACATTGTTGTAGACGGTGACCACGCAAAATGTCGCATGACCGATGATGATCGTCCAGAGCGAGAAGTCGAGGCCGACGATGTTAATTGCCGAACGCAGCGCAATGCCGGTAACGATGCCCGGTAGTGATATCGGGAGGATGATGACGAGTGAAATCGCATCCCTCCCGAAGAATCGACTTCGGTACAACGCCAGCGCGGTCACCGTTCCGAGCACGAGTGCAATAATGGTGGAAATGAACGCCACACCGAGTGAGAGCTGGAGCGCTGCCCAAAAGTCGCGACGGGCAAACAGTACACCGATCCATTCGGTTGTGAGACCCGGCGGCGGAAACGTGAACGATGCGTCTTCGGTGGTGAATGCATACAGAATAATGAGCAGCAGCGGGAAATGGAGAAATACCAGCCCGCCGATAGTTCCGATCCGCAGCAGCAGCGGTGCACGTTCAGAGCGCATCAAACGCCCCTAACCGGCGCGCGACCAGTAGGTACACGCCCATGATCAGAATTGGCACGACGGTGAGCGCTGCCGCCAGCGGAATATTACCTGCTGTCCCCTGATGGGAGTAAACCGCCTGTCCGATAAAGAAGCTCGAATTGCCGAACACGCCCGGAATGATGTAATCACCCAGCGTGAGTGAGAAAGTGAAAATGGAACCGGCGACAACGCCGGGGAACGCCAGCGGCAAAATCACCTTGCGGAACGTATAGCTGGGACGCGCGCCAAGATCGGCGGAAGCTTCAATCACGGACCGCGGAACGCGTTCCAGCGCCGCATTGATCGGCAGGATCATATATGGCAGCCAGATGTATACAAACACAATGTACACGCCCATGTACGAAAACGAGAGTGACGATCCGCCAATTGCTGGGATAGCGAGCAGCCAGTCAAGCACGCCCCCCAACCCGAGCCCATTCAAAAACCACGTGACGATCCCCTCTTGCGCAAGGATGAGCCGCCAGGAGTAGATGCGCACCAGGTAGCTGGACCACAGCGGGAGCATCACGCCGAGATATAACAGTCCCTTTATGCGGTAATTTGCATACCGTGCCATGTAGTACGACAGCGGAAACGCAATTAGCGCGCACGTGATGGTCACGACGGCGGCCATCGCCACCGTACGCAGCACGATGTCGATGTTGGTGGGGTCGCTGATCATTTGACTATAGGTGCGGAGCGTAAACTCGCGGATTACGCGTCCGGAAAACCCATCTAGCGAGAAGAAGCTCTGCGCCAGCATCGCCGACAGCGACCCAAGATAGACCACGCCTAACCAAACCACAATCGGCAACAGCATCAGGACCAATGTGATGTTCGGGTGCCGAAAGAAATAGTTCGCCGTTCGTCGCCAGAATGAAAGCGTAGGTGCTGGTACGGTCGCCATTTCAGCCGCTCCCCGTCCTCACCACGCCGATTGGCCGATTAAACTCTTTCTTCCACATCAATTTGACCCGCCGCCCCTTTGCGGCGAGCGCATCCATCGAGGTGCTTTGCAGATTCTGCTCGACGACCGTGAGATCACCGCCGTCCATCAGTTCGACGAGATACCGGGTATACATGCCCAGATAGACGACATCTCGGATCATACCTTCTTCGCTATACATATCGGGTGTTGTCGGTGTATCCGGTGGGCACAGTCGAATCTTTTCCGGTCGAATTGAAAACGGTACTGGTTCACCGGTAATCTTGCGCGCAGCATCGCCTCGGACAATGTTCGATACGCCGACGAATCCGGCGACGAATTCCGTTTGCGGTCGCTCATAAACTTCCGCTGGTGTCCCAAGTTGTTCGATTTTGCCTTGGTTGAATACAGCCAAACGGTCACTCATCGTCAGGGCTTCTTCCTGATCGTGCGTGACATAGACAAAAGTGATGCCAACCCGCTGCTGAATGCTCTTTAGCTCAATCTGCATCTGCTGGCGCAATTTTAGGTCAAGCGCCCCCAGCGGCTCATCGAGCAGCAGCACACTCGGATGATTGATCAGCGCGCGCGCCAGTGCTACGCGCTGCCGCTGACCACCCGAGAGCTGCGAGGGCTTGCGATCCGCCAAGCCGGGGAGGCGCACCAGCTCAAGCATCTCGCGCACGCGTTCCTGCCGCTCCCGCTTCGGCACCCGCTTGATCATCAGTCCGTAGCCAACGTTGTCGCCGACATTCATGTGCGGGAAGAGTGCGTAGTCCTGAAACACTGTGTTGACATCTCGCTCGTAAGGCGGTACGCCAACCACGCTGCGTCCGTGCAGTGTGATTTCGCCCGCACTCGGCTGCTCAAAGCCCGCGATCAAACGCAAACAGGTTGTTTTGCCCGAGCCGGATGGGCCGAGCATCGAGAAGAATTCGCCGTCATACAATTCTAGTGATACGTCATCGACGGCCTTCACCTCGCCAAAATGCCGCGAAACATGTGAAAATCGGACGGCGATCGATCGCCCCTCAGCCATTTTTCACCATGACATGTTTGGTAATGCGATAGTCATTGACAGCTTCAGCCGACAGGTCTTTCCCGAAGCCCGATTGTTTGAATCCACCATGCGGAGTCTCTGACGTGAGCGGGATGTGATCATTGATCCACACGGTACCGAATTCGAGTTCGCGGGCAATCCGCATTGCTCGACCGATGTCTTTCGTCCAGACCGAGGCGGCTAACCCATACAGCACATCATTGCCGTATTGAATCGCTTCACTCTCGCCATCGAACGTACTAATCGTGAGGACCGGACCAAAGATTTCGCTCTGAATCACTTCAGATTTCTGGTCGGCATCTGTGATTACGGTTGGCGCATAGAAATAGCCGCTGTCGAGATCCGCGGGCACACCGCCGCCGGTGACAACCTGCGCGCCTGCGGCTCGAGCACGTTCCACGAAGCCCTGCACGCGTTCGCGCTGCGTGTTGGAAATCAGCGGTCCCATTTGCACGCCATCATCGAACTGCCGCCCAACCTTGACGCCGCGCATCCCTTCGACAATCGCTTCCAGTACATTGCTATATTGGCTCTTTTCAACATAGACACGTGTAGCCGCCGTGCAGTCCTGCCCAGTATTGAACGTCGACGTCAGGGTGGCGACGGCCGCCACATTCTCCACATCGACATCGTCGAACACAATGAACGGCGCCTTACCGCCGAGTTCGAGATGAACACGCTTGAGCGACTCACTCGCCGTGCGCATAATCTTTTTGCCTGTCCCGGTCGATCCGGTCAAGCTGACCATCCGTACAAACGGATGCTCAACCAGCGCCTGCCCCGTTTCATTTCCCCCTGTGACGATGTTCAGCACACCCGCCGGAATCCCAGCCTCGGCACACAATTCGGCAAGCATAAGGGTGGTGAGTGGCGTACCCGGTGCAGGTTTCAAGACCACCGTGCAGCCTGCCGCCAACGCCGGTCCAATCTTCCAGATCGCCATCATCAACGGGTAATTCCACGGGGTAATCTGGCCGACGACTCCCACGGGCTCGCGCCGGTACATCGACGTGAACCCCTTGGCATATTCACCGGCGGAATAGCCGTGTGTATCCCGGGCGGCGGAGGCGAAGAAACGCACATTATCGATGGCAAACGGCATGTCTGCGCCAAGACTGACGAATTGATACGGCTTGCCCGTGTTTTCGGATTCTGCGCGCGCAAAGTCCTCAGCTCGTGCCTGCAGCAAATCAGCTAAACGCCACAGCGCCAATGACCGTTCGCTCGGCGTCAGGCGTGACCAGCGACCATCATAGAAGGCGGTGTGGGCAGCGTTGACCGCCGCATCCACATCTGCTGCGCTCGCATTGACCACTTCGGCGATTGTTTCACCTGTCGCTGGATTCTCAATCGCCATAGTGCCGCCATCGCGGCTATCGACCCATGCGCCATTGATCCAAAGTTTGTGTTTCATCGGGTATCAACCTTTTTGGAAAGACGCCGGGAACATAACCCGGCGTCCTGTAACTGCGAAGCGTTAAGTAAAAGCGATGGGGATTATCTAGCGACCGCCGATGACCGCGATATAGCTGGTCACCCATTCATAGTACGGTACACACACGTCACCGCGCTCATCGCCACAGCTTGCCGTCGGGGTCGTCCAAAAGTGAATCTGATCAAACTGGTCGAAACCATTGGTCGAGCAGCCCGTATCAGTGAGGAGCTCATTGCCCGTGCAAGCCGCCGGAACCGAGGGCACCGAACCAAACCAGGCAGCGAGGTCTCCTTGGAGCTTCGGGTTCAACGAGTGTTCGAGCCATAGGTATGCGCAGTTCGGATGTGGGGCGTCAACGTGCATCATGGTGCTGTCCGCCCAGCCCGTCGAGCCTTCAACCGGAATTGTGCTGGCCACCGACGCACCTTCAGCCGCGAGCAGATTGACCTGGAACGGCCAGGAGCTGGTCACGACGACCCCTTCGTTGACAAAATCGTCGATCTGAATGAAAGCGTCGTGCCAGTAGCGACCAACCAGCTGGCGCTGCTGACGCAGCAGATCGAGCGCCGCGTTGAATTGGTCACGATCCAGTGCGTAGGGATTGGTTATGCCAAGTTCCGGGTTGTTGGCCATGAGGTATAGCGCCGCATCGGCAATATAGATCGGGCCGTCGTAAGCCTGTACGCGCCCAGCATTGGATTCGCCATCCGGCAGCGTCTGTTCTTCGAACACCACGCTCCAGCTCGTCGGCGCTTCAGCAAACACCTCGGTGTTGTACATCAGTACGTTTGGCCCCCATTGATACGGAACACCATAATGTTCGGCAACACCATCGCCATCCGTGTCGACCGTGTGCCACGGAGCTTCCTGCAGGCGTTCATCCACCGTGCTCCAGCTCGGGATCAAGTCAATATTCAGGGGTTGAACGCGCCCACCGGCCACGAGGCGTAGGCTGGCATCGCCCGAGGCGGTCACGAGGTCAAACCGTCCCTCGTTCATTAGTGTGACCATTTCGTCCGAGGTCGCGGCCGTCTTCACGTTGACCAAGCACCCGGTATCAGCTTCAAATTGGGTCACCCAATCATAGGCAGCATCGGTCTCGCCGCGCTCGATATAACCAGCCCATGCGATAATGTCGAGAGCGCCTTCCCCTGCCCCAACTTCCGTCATGGGGACATCTTGTCCCAAGGCTAGGCTCAACGGGAACAGCATACACAAACAGAATAGAAATAGCAGACCGCGTTTCATGGGCAAACTCCTTATTTATATAACTGTAGTTACATATTGTGCCGCCGCCCATTATAGCATTCTCTTGCGCCTTGCAAAAAACTGCACTCATCGCGCCGGCTCACGGTTTCTATCCCATTGCCAGCATGTAACCGTCCTCAAGGCTCGGTTCCACCGCTTGAGCTTGATATTGTTCATCTGGCATACCAATCACGCGATACTGCACCCCATTCTGCAATTGCAGTGTTGAGACCACTTTCAGGTCACCCGTGGGGCGTTCGCCTGAAGTGAGAATCGACCATACCCTACCCCGCGCCAACCCAATCAACTCGCCGGGTTGACCACGGAACAGCACACGCCCTTCGCGAATGATCGCCAGGTCGTTACAACTGTGGCTGATATCCTCAATCACATGGGTGGACAAAATGACGGTACACCGAGCAGCCATGTCCGCCAGTAGATTGCGGAAGCGCACCCGCTCTTCCGGATCAAGCCCGGCCGTAGGCTCATCAACAATCAGCAGTTTCGGATAACCGAGCAGCGCCTGACCAATACCGATCCGTCGCTTCATCCCGCCGGAATAGGTTTTGAGCCGCCGATCTGCTTGATCCGTCAGCCGAACCAAATCAAGAATCTCTTGGACTTGCCGCGCCCGCTCCTGTTTGTCACTGATGCCCTTGAGTACGCTGATATAATCAAGGAATTCGCGCCCTGTGAGGTTAGGATACAGTCCCAGTTCCTGGGGCAGATACCCAAGTTGGCTTTTGACTGCTAGTTTCCCGGTTTGCGTCGTGATGTCTTCGCCAAGTACACGGACGCTGCCGCTACTTGGTTTCAGGAGACCTGCGATCACTCGCATCAAGGTGGTTTTGCCCGCTCCATTTGGTCCAAGCAGGCCGAACATTCCGCTGCCAATGTCCAACGTGAGGCCACGCAGCGCCTGCACGTCACCGCTGTACGTTTTCGTCAGGCTATCAATTTCAATCATCGGGTTTATCATCCTTTCGCAGTGGTGCGTTACTGGCGCCGTCGGAGGAGAAGCAAGCCCGCAAACAACATGGCTACCTCGATGAGGCCACCCAGCAGCGATAGCGAGACGTTCGCCGAGGTTAGATGCAAGCCATCGCTCATGCCGGGATCAATATAGGCGACGATCAGCGACAAATGGGCCGGATTAGCAAATGAGAGCACACTGGTGGGCTGTCTGGCATCGTCGGCGCTCCCAAGAATGACCGTGGCCGCGATTAACACGCAGATCACGAGCGCTGCCGCCCGAATCCGGTTTGGCTGCGTGCCGCCAAGCAGAATGCCGATACCGCTGTTGATCAGGAAGACCAAGGCCGCGACGAACCACAGTTCGCCGTAGCGGATAATGTCATAGTCCGGCAGCGTCAACCACCACAACCCGCCGTTGATAAGCGCCGCCACCAGTAGAATCATCAGACCCGCCAACCAGTATCCCAGCAGCTTGCCTGCGAGGTATTCTACGGGTGTCACGGGCAGGCTGTCGATCAATTCAATCGTCCGGTGATGTTTGTCCACGGGAATGCACTCGCTGGCAGCCACCGGAAAGATGAAGACCACGACACAGATGAGCGCCGGAAATGTGAGGAAAGTCTGCACAACGCTGGTCGAGATCCCGCCCTCGACATTGAAGACCCGGGCAAACTGCCCCTCCGGCAGCGAATTCCAGATAAGGAGGCCAACACATGTGACCAACAAAGTCGTCAAAGCCAGCACTCGCAGTGAAATCCCCCGCCAGTGCAGGCGGTATTCGTAATATGCGATCCCCAGAATGTTCTCCATGCATGCGCTCCCCCGTTAATGCTTATGGCCGTCAAACAGCAGTTGTTCCTCATCGCGCAGCCCGTTGACTGCGCTGAAAATCAGCGCCAATCCTAGTGTGCTGACACAGAGGCGATTAATCCAGTAGCCCATTTCGCTTAAATCATTGGGTTTAACGTAAGGGTGAATTCCCCAGAGAAATGGCTGGATATAATTGAGTGGAAAGAAAAGTGGCAGGGCGCCGGGCAGCAGTAGGTCACCAAAGCCGACGAAGATGAACCAGAGCACCGTGGTCATGACGAGGCCAAACGCCGCTACCCGTGATCGTATCGTGATGAAGATGGCGAGCCCGCTGAAGAGAACCGCCGGTGGGAGCCAGCGCGCGACCATAATTGTCAGATCTTGACCCGGAACGAGGAGATAGCTGACAATCAGCGCTGCCAACGCGAAAACAAACTGCCCCAGACAGACGCCAACCCAGCGCTCTAAAATCAGCCAGCTAACCCCGCGAGGACAAGCAGCAATCACTTCGAGGGCTGGCTCATCCTGTGGCGAAAACAACAGCGCGGACTGCAACCCAACGATCAGCGGAATGGCTAAGCCGATGACCACTTCGGGTTCTAAGTTGAGGAATGCTTTTAGCGACCCACTTGCACCGAGCAATGCCATGATTAGCGCGAGGCTCCCCAGCATCCAATAAAGGTTCAACTCTTTGGCAACATGACTCCAACTGACATAACGCGGATGCTGAATGACGGCGAAGAAAGCCAATCCGCCGCCCCATAGACTGATTGCCCCTAAAACAACAGTCATTAGCACAATGACTGGGCGCGTCACATGCTCAGACAACTCAAACACCAGCGCCGGAACAGTACACACGAGCGCTGGTGAACGTGTTGGGTCGTCGAAGTAGGCAGCGGCTAGATCAAGGCCGCACTGCGTGGCCGTGACCCCATGCCCCGTATTTGCCTGTTCAATAACAACACTGTTACGCAGAGTCTCGCTCGCAAGGTGCGCCCACGCTGGCGGTGTCACCGGGTCAAACTGACCGCTCAGCAGGAGCGTCGGCACGTCACTAACTGCGGGACTATCCTGACCGGGAGTCGTATAACTGCTGTCCCAGGCCTGACATAAGGTCGCGCCGCCAACACCATACAGGGCGAAGTCTGGACTCAGCGCCGGGTGATACTGGGCATCCAGCGCCTGCACGCGTTCCGGTGCTGTTCGACTGCCCTGATCAGAACACATCACGGCAAACAACATACCTAGACCATGACCACCAGCATTCCGGGACATTGACGTGAGCCATTCGAGTATGGAGTGGTAATTGCTAACCTCGAATTCGCTCAGAGTGGAGGGTAGTGTGCTCACAGTTTCGCGCTGGTAGAGACTCATTAGCACATATTGGCTTAACAGTTGTCCAGTGATTTGGTGCTGCGTTTGTTGGTCATCAGCTTGGATACGGACAGGCTGAGCACTCAGCGAGTTGTATAGTTCATAAAAACGTTCTCGTAAGTTAGGGTACGCCAAGCGACACGCAAAGTCCTCTTGACAGAGACCTTCGACCTCCCCTATCGCTCGATCAAAACCGCTTGGGAGATATTCGTAAACGTTGATCTGTAGTGGGGTAACAGAATCAAGTACAGCACTACGGATGAGTGCTGGGTGTTCATTCAGAACGGTTAATCCCAGTCGGGTACCATAAGAGATACCGAGTAAGTTGGCGGATGAGTAACCCAGCGCGGAAATCAATAGGGGGATATCACTGGCACTTTGTTGTGTGTTGAACACGAACATCTCAGTCATCTCGTTCTCGATCTCATGACTACACGCACGCACCGCGCCCAGCATGACTTCGAACTCGGCGCTATCTGCCAGCAGCATAGATCCGATCTGGGGACAATCCAGCGTTGGTCGCGACAAACCCGCGCCGCGTTGATCAAAGATGATTAGGTCGCGCGACTTGAGCAGCTTTCCGTAACTGATGGCCGTCAACGGTGCCCTCATCACCGCGCTGTCTCCCGGACCGCCTGCCAGAAAGACGACCGGGTCGGGTTGCGGGTTCGGGCTGCGGACGACTGCCACTGCAAGGCGAATGTTTCCGTTCTCCGGTTCAGCATGATTAGCGGGGACTGTGACATACCCGCAGTCAATCTGGTAGTTCGTCGCATTGCCAAACGGGCACGTGGCCGGCTCAAAACCATAATCTTGTGCAGCCGGAGCACCAATTTGCGCGAGAATAGCGAGCACAATCCCAATCATCAGCATCATTATTTTGCGTAGCGCTCCCGTTCAGCTCGATACAGCAGCGCACTCGCCAACAGCGCGACGGCGGCCAGCAATAGCAGGGGGCGGGTTTCCGACGCATTCAGCCCGGGCAGCGAGGCCACCCACAACCAGACATTCCCATCGGCACGCGTCCGCAGGAGCAGATGCACCGCCCACAGCGTGAGACTGAACATCAACGCGGCGAATGTGTCCAGCAAAACGATACTCAGGCAGAACGCGACACTCGTCAGGAAGGTCATTGGCGCGAACCATGCTTCGATCAAGGGCAGCAGTGATACACCTGGCAGCACGACGGCCAGAACCAGACTGCCCACAAGCGCCAGCGCCAGGTCAAACGCAAACAACAGCATCAGCCGGGTCACCAGTAACAACGTGGACGACGTAGGCAGGCTGTTCTCCAACTCCTCGATCGCGGCATCCGTCTCGTTGTACAGAAATGCCACTCCGCCCGCCGCAATGAACGGCGCGATCATGGCAAACACGAGCGAATTTGCTTGAGTGATCGTCAGGGCCACACCAATGGCCATCAACATGAAGGACGCCAACCACAATTCGCGTTGAATGACGCGCATCTGACTGTTCAGCAGCGCCCTATGCATCTGCCAACGCCGCTGACGCCGCGGCAGCTCGCGCCTGAGTAATTCGACCAGAGCTTGGTTGCTGCCTGCCGGTGATGCTTCAATCGGTCTGGCAAGCTTCCGAACCATTGGCAGCAGCGCGGATGCTTCCGCTTCATCACCTAAATCGGCTTTTAGTTTCTCAAATAGAGACTCATCTTCCGGCATTTTCTACCTCCAGCATCTGCTTCATGCGCCCAAGCCCGAGGGAGAGGCGTGATTTGACTGTTCCCACCGGGATATGGAGCGCATCAGCGATTTCCTGCAGCGACAAATCGTTGTAGTAGCGCAGCACCAGCGCTTCTCGTTGCTGCGTCGGCAGGCTCTGCAGCGCATCCTGGACTTGCGCGATCTCATCACCAGACAGCGCCGCCGAGTCAGCTTCGGTCGCAATCTCGAATGCTTCTTCGAGCGCGTCTGTGTAGCGCGCGTCTGCGCTCTTGAAATGGTCACGAGCCAAATTGGAGGCGATGGCGTACAGCCACGGTTTGAAGGGACGCGGGTACTGATACTGGCGGATCGACCGCATCAGTCGAACAAACGTCTCCTGAGCGAGATCCTCGGCCAAGCGTCGATCACCGCCCATGCGGAACAGAAAGCCAATCAGCGCATGATGATGCCGGTCGACCAACGTCGCCAGATCCTCTGTATAACCGCGCTGAATGCCTTGTGCGAGTTCCTCGTCTGTTCGCACGCGCAGAGACTCCCGCCTTCGTTTTCTCCAATGCCCCTATTACGAGCTTACGCCCAAAAGGTTCACAGGATTAACGCAGACGGGGGTCGAAGATTTCGTGCAGGCTGTCGCCAATGAAATTTGAGGCTACGACGAGTGTCGCCATGGCGAGACCGGGGAACAACCAGGTCCACCACTGATCAAAGTAGTCGATTCCAACTGCCACCATGCGGCCCCATTCCGGCGATGTCGGCTCTGGGCCCAGACCGAGGAAACTTAACCCGGCAAAGGTCAGAATCGCGTTACCGATATCGAGCGTGGTCAGCACGATGGTCGGAGCAATACAGTTTGGCAGCACCGTGCGTGTGAGGATGTAGAAGTTGGACGCGCCGATGCAGTGCGCTGCCTCAACATACTCGTTCCGCTTCACCTTAAGCACAATGCCGCGCACTAAGCGCGCATACGACGGCCACCACACAATCACCAACGCAATGATTGCATTGCGGATATCAGCGCCCAGCGCCGCCGTGATCGCCATCGCGAGGATGATGGTCGGGAACGCCATGAACAGCTCGGTGATGCGCATGATGATCTCGTCCCACATACCGCCGACGTAACCTGCAACAGCGCCGATCACCGTACCGAGAATGCTGCCGATTACAATCACCAGCACACCTGCCGGAATCGTGATGCGTCCGCCATACAGTACCCGGCTGAAAATATCGCGACCGAGCTCATCGGTGCCCCAAGTATGCACGTCCAAACCAGGCGCTTGCAACCGGGCGCTGACATTCTGCGTCAGCGGTTGAAACGGCGCAATCTGACTGGCAAATAGAGCGGCGATCACCCACACGAGGACGATCAATACGCCCACGACCAGCAGTGGATTTCGCCGGGCAATCCTCGCAGCTTTAATTGGCGCGGATGCGCGGGTCAAGGAAGTAATAGAGGATGTCGACAATCAGGTTTACCACCACGTAGATTAACGCGATCAAGAGGCTCACACCCATAATCGCGGGAAAGTCCTGTGAAGTTGAGGCTCGGAACATATACCGCCCAATTCCCGGCCACGCAAAAATTGACTCGGTGAGCACCGCTCCGGCTAACAGTGAACCATACGATAGACCAATCACCGTGACGACAGGGATCATCGCGTTCGACAATCCGTGCCTGAGGACGATCCAGCGCTCACGCAGCCCTTTCGCTCGTGCCGTGCGCATGTAATCGAGTCCTAGCACCTCCAGCATCGACGACCGCGTGATGCGGCTGATGAGACCAGCGATATACAGGGCCAGCACCATCCCGGGCAGTATGAGCCGCGACGCAGCGTCGCGCAGCGTATTCCATTGTCCGCTTAGGATGCTGTCAATGATCAACAACCCGGTGACCAACGGTGGTTCGGGTGTCCGCGCGCCCAACCGTCCCGGCCCTGCCACCCAACCGAGCTGAGCATGAAACACCGAGAGGCCAATCAAGGCAAGTACAAACACGGGGATACTCACGCCAATAAGTCCGAGGATCCGCACAACAATGTCCAACCAGCTCTTGTGCCAATACGGCCGATACAACGCCGAAGGTCACTCCGATTGCCACGCCCATCACGGTCGCGACAGTAGCGAGTTCAATGGTCGCGGGCAGAAACCGGGCGATATCTTCGGCAATGGGCTGGCGTGTCTTGATGGAACGTCCGAGATTGCCTTGCAGCAGATTACCGAGATACGTGAAATATTGCTCGACCGGCGGCTTGTCCAGTCCCCATTCTGCTCGAAACGCCGCGACCAGTTCTTCGTTGTTCAGTTGGCTCTGTGGCAAATTTGCGTTGATCGGATCCGCCGGAATGGCATTTGCGATCAGGAATGACACCAGCGTTATCCCTAGCAGCAGCGGGATGGTGACCAGCACCCGGCGCAAAATAAACAAATAGATGGGCATGCCGTTTTAGCCTAATTCCAGCCTCCTGCCCTAACGAGCAAGAGGCTGGTTACTTGGATGAGACAATACTGCGACTAGACTACTCGGCGCGGCTCAACAGCGCGAGGTTGATCAGCCACTGGGGATGCCACACATAGCCCTGCAGATCCGAACGGAAAGCGGTTTGCACGTTCGGCTGGAGGAATGCTGCCCACGGGCCAGACTCACGCAGATAGTCCTGAATCTGCTGGAACAGCGCCACGCGTGCTTCCGGATCCGACTCGACCGCCGCCTGATCGCGCAGGTCAATGATTGACTGCTCGGCGTTTTCATCCGTCCAATTGGCGCGTTCGCCACCGACCTTGCCACCGGGCAGGAACGACAGCACGTCAATCGGGTCGAGGAAATCCGGGCCCCAGAACCAGTAAGCGAAGCCCTGCTGACCGCTGCGGTATTCTTCGAGGCTGACCTGGAGTTCGCCCGGGTTCAGCGTCACGTTGATACCAACTTCGGCGAGGTCGGCCTGAATCTTCTGCGCGTTGGTCTCCATATTCACGCCCTGGAACGTGAAGATCGGGTAGCTCAGCGTGATGTCGAAGCCATCTGCGTAGCCCGCTTCGGCCAGCAGCGCGCGCGCCTGATCGAGATCACGGACAAACGCCTGGTCTTCGCCATAGGCGCTCAGTTGCCCAACCGCCAGCGGTGAGGCCGGCGTGATGCCACCCCACAGCGCCTTGTAACCTTCGTAGTCGAGCGCATAACGGATCGCCAACTGCACGCGCGGATCCGAGACCGGGCCGCCGAGTTCCGGATTGTTATTCATAAGCAGGAAGTGCACGATGTTACCGGGCGTCGTCGCCACCGTGACATCGGCATTGTCGCCCATTGTCGACAGTTGATCCGACGTGAGATCGAGCGCGATATCAATTTCGCCCGATTCCAGCGCTACCTTCTGGGTCGCCGCTTCGGGGATGTTCGTGATGATGATGCGATCAAAGTACGGCGCTTCACCCCAATAGTTCGCATTGCGGACGAGCACAGTCTCAACCTGCGGTTCCCAGCTTTCGAGAACATATGGGCCGGTCCCCGCCGACGTACCATTCAGGAAGGCTTCAGCCGTGTCGGTCGTCGCTGCATCTTCCGCCGCCGAACCACCATTGTCCATCACCTGTGCATCGTTAGTGATCGCAAACGGATTCGCCGCGAGGTTCGCGAGGAAGGCCGGATCCGGCGTGCCGAGCACCACCGTGACCGTGTCCGCATCATCAGCCGTTACGCTGGCAATGTTCGCCGCGAGGAACGAGGGCGTCCCCTGCACATACTTGAGGCGATTGAACGAGAACACAACATCATCAGCGGTCAGCGTATCGCCGTTGGCGAAGGTCGCCGCGGTGTTGAGGTTAAACGTATAGGTCAGGCCATCTTCTGCCACCGTCCAATCAGCTGCCAACAGCGGCACAATCGCGCTCGCATCGGCATCCGGGAAGGTCACCAGCGTTTCATACGTGACGCGATTAATGATCCCGGTCGTCTGGGTATAGCCATGAGCGGGATCCAGCGAGTCGGTGCTTTCCGCGTGACCGACCACCAGGACCTTTTCGTCTTGCGCCGACAGTCCGAAGACGCCAACGCCAAACAGGAGAATTACAATTAAAAGCAGGAAACGACGCATATGCTCTCCTCAAATTGGATATACTGTATTACATTCACCCGATGTGCAATCAATATTCTATCGAAAAGCTGGAAGAGCGCCAACATGAATTATCAAGAGCGTATTACGAAGTTTCAGGGATTGCTGGGAGCGGAGGCGGATGTCGCCTTCCTTCCGATTCACACCGACCTCGATTATCTCATGGGCGTTCCCCGAGATATACCGAATTTCGGCGTCACGCTGCATCCGGGTGCATGGATCGAGGGGGCGTGGATTTCCCCCAAAAGCGATCCAGTTCTGCTGCTCCCACGTATGTCTGCGGAGTTTGGGGGGTTGGGCAGTTTGGAAGGCGTGCAGATGCGCGTACTCGGCGATTGGGACGATCCTTCAACGCTCGTCGCCGATGTTCTGAAGAGCTTTGGGCTGTCCGCCAATCCGCGCATCGCCATCAGCGACCGTGCTCATGCCGAAACGCTCATCAACCTGCAGAAACTGTTTCCCGACGCTCGCTTTGTTTCGGCAACCGACATTTTGCGTCAGCAGCGCGTGATCAAGTCGGACGAAGAAATTGCTGTCATGCGTCAGGCTGGGGAGATCACCGAAGCCGCCTTCGCCGATGTGCTCAAGCAGTTGAAGATCGGTATGACGGAGCTTGACGTCGTTGATGAAGTTGATCACCAACTGCGTAAACACGGCGGCTTAGGGCCATCCTTCACGACCTCGCTCTACAACTCCGGACCCAATCACCCGCTCAAGTTTGGCGATCGCCTTGGCACATGGCCGCGCGTATTGACCGCGCCTGTCTCCATCCTGTTTGACTTCGGCGCCGTTTACAACGGCTGGTGCTATGACTTTGGCCGCACTGTCTCCTTTGGTGAGCCCAATGCCCAGTTCCGCGCAGTCTACGAGCTGATTATGCGCTCGCAGGCCGCGGGCATTGCCGCGCTCAAGGCTGATCAAGCCACTTGTGAAGAGGTCGATGCTGCTGCGCGCCGTGTGATCGAAGAAGCCGGCTACGGCGAGGCCTTCCGGCATCGTCTCGGCCACGGCATCGGCATGGATGTGCACGAACCTCCCTTCCTGACCAAGGGTAGCAAAACCGTCGTCCGTGAAGGCATGATGTTCACAGTCGAGCCGAGCATCACCTTGTTCGACCGCTTTTCCTCGCGCGTTGAAGATGTAGTTGTCGTGCGTCCCGGCGGCGGTGAACCCTTGACCCGCGGTTTCCAGACGCTCTACGTGGTGGAATAGTGGGCAATTTTCAGCTCTACGACCTGCGCGTAACCGTCGTCGCTATCGAAGGGCGGTCGGTCTGCGGCATGCAAGTCGGCGACTATTTTGAATTGACCGAGAGCAGTCGGGTGCGCATTCCCAACGGCCAGCACTTTTGCATGTATGCCCTGAGCGCGGTTCTCCCGCTGTTAGCCGCCAAACAGCGTGTCTTGGATGCAAATGACTGGATGGACCGCGACTCACTCATCGCCTGCCCGGATCCTGACGAACGCCTCATCATGCGCATTGAACGGATCGGCCAACGTGAACTGAACAGTGATGACTTGACATGAAAATTAGCATCGCGCTCCAAACCGACAAAACCGCCGCGGAGTACATCGCGCTCGCGCAGCTTATCAACCAGTATGACTTCGACGTCGTCAGTGTGTACTGTGATGCGCCCTTTCATCCCAGTTACGGTCCGCTCCTGCTCATGGCACCGCACATCACTCGTGCGCGCCTTGGTCCGGCGGCCGTACCCCCTACGCGCATTCACCCCATTGACATCGCCGCGCAAACGGCGCTGCTGGCTGATGTCGCCCAAGGCGGTGTCTATATAGGTTTGGCGCGCGGTGCTTGGCTCGCGGATCACGGCATCACGGACTCATCGATCCAGACGATTCGCGAAGCCGCCGCCGTGATTCGCTATTTGCTCGCTGCCGCCAGTGACGGCTATGAAGGTCAGATCTTTCGCCTCGCGCCGCACGTTCGCCCCCCCTACCCTACCCCATTGGAGCCGATCCCGCTGTTGATCGGCTCTTGGGGGCGCAAGTTGTGCGCCCTCGCGGGTGAGATCGCCGACGAAGTCAAAGTCGGCGGTTCAGCCAATCCCGCGATTGTGCCAGTCATTCGCAGCTATATCGCCGAAGGCAGTGCGCGTACGGTCGGCATTGTGCTCGGTGCTGTGACGGTCGTTGACGAGGATCGTGACTTGGCTCGTGCTGCCGCTCGTCGTTCCGTTGCGTTGTACTTGCCAGTCGTTGCCCCACTCGATCCGACAGTTCAGGTCGAACCCGAGCTGGTCAGTCGTCTGCAAAGACTAGTGGAGACTAACGATTTGGAGAGCGCTGTGCGTCTCATCTCCGACGAGTTGTTGCAGTGTTTCGCCTTCGCTGGTAATCCAGCCGACGTGATTGAACATGCTTTATCACTACACGCAAAAGGTGTGGCTCGGGTTGAATTTGGGACGCCGCACGGGCTGCGATCTGCCCATGGGATAAAATTGATCGGGGAAAAAGTCATCCCGGCGCTGCGTTCAGCCATTTGACATCGTCTTCGTTTTGCGTTCTAATCGGGTTCTGTGAACGCTCACAGGTCTAGTCTACACAGCATAAAGGTTAATTCATTTATGTATACAATTGGTTTGGACTACGGTACGCTCTCTGGTCGCGCGCTCCTCGTCGACGTTCGTACAGGCGCTGAAGTCGCGACGGCCGTTTATGACTATCCGCACGCAGTCATGGATGAGGTGCTGCTGCCGAGTGGCAAACGCCTGCCGCCGGAATATGCGCTCCAGCACCCGCAGGACTACCTTGATGTCATGTACCATACCATTCCGGCCATCCTCAAGGGTATCGATCCCGCGCAGGTGATTGGCATCGGCATCGACTTCACTGCCAGCACCCCGATGCCGACGCTCAAGGACGGCACACCGCTCTGTGCGATCGACGGTTACCGCGATGAGCCGCATGCTTACGTGAAGCTCTGGAAGCACCACGCTGCCCAACCCTACGCTGATCGTATCAATGCCGTCGCCCGTCAGCGCGGCGAATCGTGGCTCAAGCGCTACGGTGGCAAGTATTCGTCGGAATGGTTCTTCAGCAAGCTGCTCCAGATCCTCGAAGAAGCTCCCGGCGTCTACGACGCGTTTGACACCTTTATCGAAGCCGCCGATTGGGTCATCTGGCAGTTGACGGGTGTTCTCACGCGCAACACCTGCACAGCCGGATATAAGATGCTCGTTCAGGATGGCGACTACCCGTCATCCGAATACTTTGGCGCGCTGAATCCCAAGTTTCAAACGGTGATCGGTACGAAGGTTGGGCGTGAATTCGCGGCACTGGGCTCCAAAGCCGGTGGTCTGACTGCTGCGATGGCCGCCAAGCTCGGCCTACCGGCCGGCATTGCCGTTGCTGTCGCCAACGTCGACGCTCATGTGACCGCTCCGGCTGTCCATGCGACCGAACCCGGCATCATGGTCATGATTATGGGCACATCCACGTGCCACATGATCAGTGGCTCGGACCTGCGCGAGGTCGGCGGGATGTGCGGCGTAGTCGATGGCGGCATCGTACCGAATCTTTTCGGTTACGAAGCTGGCCAATCTGCCGTCGGCGATATCTTCGCATGGTTCGTCGATAACGCGGTGCCGCCGGAATACCAGGCTGCGGCGCAAGCGGCTGGCATCAACATTCACGACTATCTCGAACGCGAAGCCGCCAAGCAGAAAGTCGGAGAACATGGTCTGCTCGCCCTCGATTGGTGGAACGGCAACCGCTCCACACTCGTCGATACAGAACTGAGCGGCTTGCTCGTCGGCATGACGCTGCTCACCCGCGCGCCTGATATCTACCGCGCGCTGATCGAAGCGACCGCCTACGGCACGCGCGAAATCATCGAAGCCTTCGAAGCGAACGGTGTGCAGGTTAACACGTTGATCGCCGCCGGCGGCCTGCCGGAAAAGAACGCCCTGCTCCGGCAAATCTACGCCGATGTCACCGGGCGTCCGTTCAAGCTATCAGGTTCGGCACAAGCGCCCGCGCTCGGTTCCGCGATTCACGCCGCCGTCGCCGCTGGTGCATATCCCAACATTCACGCCGCCTCGGAAGCGATGGGCAAGCTCAAGGATATGGTCGTCACGCCCATTCCCGAGAATCAGGCGGTCTATGATCAGCTCTATGCCGATTACAAGACGCTCTACGACACCTTCGGACGAGGCGCCAACGATGTCATGAAGCGGCTCAAGAAGATTCGCAACGCCGCGCGAGGAGAAAGCTAAACCAATGCTCTTGGAACAACTACGTCGCGAAGTCTGTACACTGCACGCCGAACTGCCGCGTAATAATCTGGTCGCGTGGACCAGTGGCAATGTCAGCGCGCGCGATCCCGAATCCAATCTCGTAGTCATCAAACCGAGCGGCCTCACCTTTGACAAACTCACGCCCGAAAGCATGGTTGTGGTCGACATCAACGGCACAGTTGTCGAAGGCGATCTCAAACCATCGTCGGATACCGCCTCTCACTGTTACATCTACCGCCACATGCCTAAGGTGTACGGCGTAGTCCATACCCACTCGCGCTATGCGACTGCCTTCGCGGTCGTCGGCAAATCCATCCCGTGCTACACCACGGCGATGGGCGACGAGTTCGGTGGTCCGATTCCGCTCGGCGGCTTCGCCCTGATCGGCGGTGAGGAAATCGGGGAACGTGTCGTCGAGGCCTTGCGCGACTCCAAGAGCCCCGCCTGTATTCTCCAGAACCACGGCGTCTTCACGACGGGCAAGAATGCCGAAGCGGCGGTCAAAGCTGCCGTGATGACCGAAGACAATGCCGCCATTGTCTGGCTTGCGCTGCAGCTCGGCACGCCCATCCCCATCCCCGATGAAGACATCGCGAAATTGCACTACCGCTATACGAACGTCTACGGCCAGTAAAATCCAACCGGGGCGAGGAATCCTTGCCCCGTATTATTCTCTCCCCTGCCCTACGCTGATCACCGTTATAATGAGCGCAGACTTACTTCTGCGTTCTAGGACTGCCCATGACTCGCACACGATCTGCTCTCTTGGCTTACAACACCGTCGACCGCCTGCTGCGCGGAGACTTATTTCATACTGTAACCACCGCGGACGTCATCGAGGATCTTGCGGACTATCCTGCGGACTACCCCATTATTGGCATTGGCACAACCAGTTGGTTACGGCGCAACGGTGAAGTCATTGTCGAAGGCACACCTCAGCTCCCTGCCCTGCTCTGGGCCGACCCGGAGGGCAAGGACGTTGGCGAAATCCTCGATCTTTGCAGGCAGCATCCAAGTGCGACGGGCACACCCCTGATCACTCCGCGGGTGGATGACGACGATGAGCAGGCCAATTTTCCGTTTCTGGCTATCACCGTGTGCGACCCAGCGCAAGTGCTGCACTGGGATGCGATCGACATCCCAGCGGGTAACACGCACGAATGGCTCATTGCCGAGTTGACTACACGCAATGTTGGCGTCGCAGGCGTGCATATCGAGGGTCGATTCGGCGTGGTCGAGACAACTGACGCCTACAACGTTCCCCTTGGCGGTGTCGATCTCAGTCACGGCTACAAGAATGAGGATGTGTTCCGGTTCGCCCGTTACGAGGCGGATACTTGGGTGATGAAAGGCATTTTCGCGGCCAATCCCTCCCTGCAGCCGTTTATTTCAGTGACCGGCAAGCCGCTGCATTTGCACGGCTACCGGCGCGAGGCGCGTGAAGGCGGGCACATCGTTAGCGCGCAAATCGTCAGCGTCAGCGTGACTGTTTATCCCGTTGACGACCTCATTCTGCGCATTCATGACGTGGCGCAGGCCAAAATGCCGCAGAAACTGAGCTAGACCGCGCACAAATCAAGCGGGGATGACCAATCATGCCCCGCTAGTTCCCTAAAGCTCACACAGCATCTGGACTTGATGCAGTGGCGCCCGCTGAAATCCCATCTGCTCGAAAAAGCCGCCATATTCTTCCGGGCACAACTGCGGTACTACCCACTTGCGCCCGGGATACAGTGCAGCTAGCGACCGAAGCATCCGCGCCGCCTGCCCCTGCTTGCGTGCTCCCCCGCCGACAAACAACCCGCGCAGCACCGCATTCTCTGTCGAGGGGATGACGAGTGCATATGCCTCACCTAATTGGTAGGCTTTTGCCGGAGCGCCACTACGCATGAACGTCGCGCCGGACACTTGCCATGGCAGATTCGCCGCGCCTTCACGGGCCACCTGCTTGCCGAATTCCAGCGGATCGATCTCCTGTGCCTCAGCCGCGCCCCGCGCCTCAATCTGATCAGCGGTGTAACCATACAACCGCCGCACGATTTCAAAGCCCATCCCCTTATACAGCGCGACCGCGCGCGTATTCTGCTCGAAGGCTTCCAGCACCATGACCTCTTCCGAGCGATTCCGCGCCTCCGCTAGGAGCTGTTCGAGCAGCCAGCGTCCGGCCTTCTTGCCCTGCATTTCCGGGATGATCCCCATCGCCGCCACTCGACTCGACCAGCCTTGTCGCGCGATCAGTGCAATCCCGACCGCCTGCTCGCCCAGCATTTGGATGCGGCTCGCATTCAGATCCACATTGTCCCGCGCGATCAGTGCCGCCAAACCAGTCGCGTTCATCTCGACATGCCCGGCGATATACCCCGTGAACGCCAGTGTGAACAGCGCCGCCGCATCCGCCAAGCTAACCTCAGAGACACTCTTGAGTGAATAATCCATCATGCTCATTTCTCGTTCCGTTCCCAAATCACGCTATTATGCTCACCGATTTCGTGGTCTGACGCTAGAGTCGGTTTTGTCAACCGCGGCAGGCGAATCGTGAATGTGCTCCCCTGTCCCGGTTGACTCATCAGGCTGATATCACCGCCATGCAATCGGACGAGCTGCAGGGCGATATCCAGTCCCAGTCCGACGCCGATCTGCCGTTGATTGAGCTGGACAAATGGGACGAAGACGAGCTCTTTCTGCTCCTCCGGAATACCAATTCCCGTGTCGCGGATCGCGATGGCGACCAGTTTGCCCTCCATCCGCGTCGAGATCGCGATTTCACCGCGTTCGGTGTACTTCACGGCATTCGCGACCAGATTGGCAATGGCTTGCCGCAGTCGTACCGGATCGGCTTGGATGACTGGCAAGTCCGCAGCAAACTGCGTATTCAGTCTGACCACCCCACTCACTAAGGGTCGATGCTCCTCCGCGATGGCTGTGCACAGCGCGTTCACATCGCAATCGTCGATCTGTAAGCTAATCTTGCCCGTGGCTAAGCGCGCGCTGTCGAGTAAATCGCTGACCAGTCGGTTGAGATGCTCACCTTCCTCGACAACTTGTGCCAAATACGCGCGCTGCCGCTCGTCGAGCGTCGTTTGGGGGCGGTTGAGCAGCTTGGCAAACCCGAGTATCGAATTCAGCGGCGTCCGCAGCTCATGGCTCACTCGTGCCAGAAACTGCTGACTCTGTCCACGCACTTCGTTCGTAACATAGACGGAATTGATCTCAACCGCCAGTTGGCTCAAAAAGCGCGAAAACTGAAACGTGAATACGGCGAGCAAGATGTCGTAACTGATCACGATATAGTTCGGGGGATTCAACTGCGCGAGCACAGGCAGCACGCCGTATACCAGACTGCCCCAAAACGCCAGCAGACAGGCCATTTGGACGATCTTGCGCCGCTGCCCGTTGAGGAGCATTCCACCAATCGTATAGGGCACGATAAACGTCAACGCCGTGACCGCGCCTAAATTACGCACGAGCATCCCGTGAGTGAGCAGCAAAAAGACCGTCGCATGCAGCCAAAGCGTGGTTCTTCCCCACAGCCAACCGAGCGCGTACATGGTCGCCATCATCACGGTGAGGAGAATATACACACCGAACGACGCCATCTGATTGCCGACGGCGGCTAGACTGATGATCCCTTCACCGAGTACCAACTGCCACCCATGCGCGATCCAGTACTGCCGAATCCGCGCCTCCGCCGCCTGCTGCACAGGGCGCGGCAGCAGATTTTCAGCGTCCGGTAACAGTGTGTCGAAGAATCTGCGCCACATAATCCGGATCAAGTGGTTTCGCTAGGTATTGGTAGGCAGGGTCTGGCTGAATCGCCTCTGCATACGCGGAGACGATAATCGTCGCAGCACCGTGCAGCGCATTGAGCCGTTTGGCGAGGGTCATGCCATCAGTATCCGGTAAATCGAGGTCGAGAATGTATATCTGTGGCTTCTGTTCTTGCGCCAATTGCTCCGCTTCCGCCCCTGTCAAGGCGGTGATCAGCGTGTACGGCGTGAGATCCGCGACAATGGCCGCCATCAGCAATTGGGCGGGCGGGTGATCTTCGACGTACAAAATAGTCGTCATGCGGCTATAGATCCAAATCGCCGATCAGGTGATCCAGTCGTTCCGCTTCGGCGACGATCTGCTGCAGGAGTTCAGCCTCATTCCCGTTGATCTGGCCGTTACGGGCTAACCGTCCTTCCAACAGCCGTGCCAGCCCGAGCAAGCTGTGTAGTGGCGTCCGCAGCTCATGTCGGATCTGGGCGTCTGGTTTCGGTAGTTCCCGGAGCTGTTGCGCCGTCTGAATCGCTGCTTCGCGGGTTTCCACCCCCAGCTTAGCATAGATATTTGAGATGTGATTGCGGACTGTTCCGTCGGCCAAACCGAGCGCCTGAGCTATCTCGCCATTCGCCTTGCCAGAGGCAGCCAGTCGCAGAATGGCGCGCTCTCGGGGCGTCAGGGTGTATTTCCGGCGCGCTTCACCCAACGCCTGCGCCGCCCCGGGTGACAAAAACGGCCGTCCTTGCGCGACGGTTCGAATCGCATCGGGCAAGCGCAGCGAAAAATCATCGCGCTTAAGGATGTACCCTCCCGCGCCCGCCCGCATCAGTTCGTCGACCCACACCGGATCGTCATAAGTGGTGAGGATGAGAATCGCCGTGTGGGGGTGCGTCGCTCGCAAATCCCGCACGGCGTTGACGGGCTCAAAGGGCTGCTGACCGAATCCGAGATCCAGCACCAGCACGTCCGGCGGCAGCTGTTTGACGCGCTCCATCAGCTCGGAGGCCTTCGTCGTCTTCCACATCAGCTTGATGTCAAGAGCCTGCGCTAATTCCTGCGCAATCACCTTCAGCATCAGCGGGTGGTCGTCCATCAACGCTACGCGGAGCACAGCACCACCTCGGTCAGATCATGCGCCGCTGATTAGGCGGGCGCGAGGTTTCTCTTGCCAAGTGTCATTATAGCCACACCGCAGAGAACCGCCAAAACGATTCCGCCAATCAGAAACGGCGCGGTCGAACCAAGTACGCTGAAGGTCGTCCCACCAATGATCGGCGTCACGGCGTTCGCCGCGCTCACCAGCGCTGAACTCACCCCCAGCGTTGCGCCAATCTCGCCTTGCCCCACATTTTTGGTGATTAGGCTGTTGATACTTGGCGAAAGTATCCCACCGCCAATCGCCGCCGGCACCATCGCCACCAGAATCCAGCCTAGGCCTAACCAACCATTGTTGCCATCGTCGGGGATGCTAATCGAAACTTCTCCCGCGGCAGCATCGCTGTCATTCTGCGTTAATTCTTCCACCATCACGGTGCGTGAATACCACGGAACAGGCTGCGCGGGCGTGATCGCCGTCAAGATCAGACCTGCCGCCAGCAGCGCCAGCCCCGCGAAGATCAGCTTACGTTCGCCAAAGCGTCGGCTCCACTTGCCGATAAAGTAGCCCTGTACCATGACCAGCACCACGCCGACGAACACGAAAATCACCGCGTTCCCGGAAGCATTGATGCCGAGCCGATTCAACGTAAACAGGGCAATTAGGTTCTCAAAGCCGCCAAAGATCAACTGCTGAAAGAACATCAGCACCAGCAGCAGCCCGACGACTGGCAGCCGCAGCGCTTGAAAAATGTTGCTGAACACAGAACCCTTGTTGCGTTTCTCCCCCTGATTGCGCTTGTCGGCAGGCAGTGTCTCCTTGAACCAGAAGGTCGTCAGCAGCACCGAGAGCAGCGAAAAACCCGCCGCGACAAACGCCGGGACATGATAATCGTTTCCGCCAATGGCCAGCGACGCAAACGCGATGATCGGCCCAATGATGAAGCCCAAGCCGAAGGCAGCCCCCAGCAGACCCAAGCCCTGCGCGCGCGTCTTCTCCGTCGTGCTGTCGGTGAGCGCGGCCTGCGCAACCGCCACATTCGCTCCCGACAGACCATCGACAATGCGCGCCAGAAAGATGATCGGCAGCGCGTTCGCCACGCCGAGAATGATGAAACCGATGAATGTCCCCAACTGGCTTATGATGAGGATCGGCTTGCGGCCAAAGCGATCCGAAAGTCCTCCCAGCAGCGGCGCGCCGATGAATTGCATCAAGGGATAGGCCGTCCCCAAAGCGCCGATCACGACTGGGTCCGCCCCAAATGACGCCGCATACAGGGGCAGTAGCGGAATGATGATCGTCAACCCCAGTAGATCAACGAGGATAATGACAAAGATCGGTAAAATACGTTTGAAGTCCAGCTTTTCTTGTTGTGCTTCTGCCGTGAGTGTTTCAGCCATGTGCCCTGTCTTCCCTCTGCTCCTATCCCATTAACGCTGACAAAGGTGTCCTGCTTACCCTAACCGGGCGATCACCTCATCCAGCCAATCCAATTCCGTTTGTAGATGGCGTGCTCGGTGCTCAATCACCAACTGCGAGCTGCCTGCATGGACGGGAATCGCGCGCACGCCTTCCAGCTCGTCGGCGAGAGCCATTCGGCGTACCTGCAGAAGTTCGCACGCCTCTTGCGGCGGCAGCACATCGAGAAACGTCAGACCGATGTCCCCTGTAAACCGCGCAGGATGATGTTCGGTGAGGTTTTGCCGCAGCAGTCGCTGAAATACGGCTTCACCCTCGGCCGTTACCTGATACACGCGCCGCGGCGGGCGATTGCCCTCTTGCATTTCCGTCTGCGTAATCCAACCCTTCTCCGCCATTTTATCGAGAAGAAAATACGCGGTCGGCTTCTTCAAGTCGACACACGACCCCATATTTTGATTGATGAACTCATGTAGCTGGTAGCCATGCATGTCAGCCCGGCGCAGCAAACCGAGGAGCAGCAGCTCGCGTTCCATATTCACTCAATTCTGATTAGTCAACTTTGACTATAAGTCGAAATTCTAGCAGGTTGATCAGCGCTGTCAATAGCGGGGCATGCGTGTTAATGTGTTTTGATGTGATCCACAGAGGAGCAAAACCAGGGCTGAGCGCGTGCCAGCCCCGGTGAAATCACTTTACTTCTGGTAGCTGCTTAAGGCGTCTTCAAACCACTTGAGGCTGTCGTTCAGACCACCGGGGCGGCTCCGTTGGAGCCACAGCGCCCGCTGGCGTTCGACCAGTTCACTGAGTTCCGTGTATAGGTCTGCGTCCAGCTCTGGGGCTTCGCCAAACTGCCGCAGCAAGCGCTTCGCCCCATGGAGGAGCAGTTCGCCCGCCACTTTGAACTCTTCTTTGACCAGCCCATCTTCTTTCGGATTACGCAGTCGTGCCGCTTCGATGCGACCCAGAATCACCTCAATTTGCTCCATCGCCCCGCCGACCACATGAACTGGCAGTGGTTGGCTCGGATCGGCATGTTTCTCGTACCGTTCTGCATTGCGCGCATCTGAACTCTGGAGCATTTGAAACAACCATTGACTGTTGCGCTGTGGCAGCGGGATCAGCTTGTAGATGTTGCCCAAGTCATAGGCCACCTGCCCCATGACGTCCGCCGCATCGTCGAAGGCAAACCGATTTAGCGTCGCGGGAACATCCATGTCGACATTGGCCGCATAGCACCAACTCACCCCTGCGCCGTACGCAAACCCTAGGTAACTGACGGGCAGCGCCTGCCAATGGCCGTTATCGCCCCAATCTGTATTCAGGTAACCGACCGCATGATATTTGAGACCATGCTCCGCGGCTCGCCGCAGATTCCCCATCGCGTTGTCAGTGCGCCCGGCGACCGTGTTCCAGCTTGATGTCCCCGGACACACGTAAAATGGCAAACCGGACGCGCTGACCATCTGACATTGGGTTTCAGCGGGCTCATAGTCTTCGTAGCCCCACACCAGCGGAATGATGTCTTTCGGCAATTCCGGCACCAGATCCGGGTGCTGCGTGATGATGTCCGCCCAGAACTGGACGCGCTTGCCCTTCGCCGTGATGTGGTGATACAGCTTCAGCAGGTAATCCAGATATACGCGTCCGCCCTTTTCGGCGACCAGTGCGGCATTCTTGCCCATCCCCAGCTCAAACGGCTCATCATCGCAGATATTGACGAACTCGCTGCTGAAATTTGGTACCAATTCGTCAAACAGCGCGGCGACCAGCTCAAAACTGCGCGGATCAGAGGGATCGAGCGTTGCGGGTGGTCGCAGCGTATTCATGACATCCCACGGCGCGATGAAGCCCTCAGGCTTTTCGGCGAGGTCTCGATAGCGCGGGTGCTTCAACCAGCGCTCCATGTGGCCGAGACAGCTCTGGCACGGCACGAGATCGATGTACCGTTCGTTGCAGTAAGCGTCGAGAGCCTGCACTTCCTCTGCTGTGAACGGCGACGCATCTTTCCACACCTCTTCATGCCCGGTGTAGGCAAAGGTGTGCTCCATGTACAACTGCAGTTCGTTGATTTTCCAGGCCGCCAGCTTATCGATCAACGCATAGAGCGTCTCCATCCGCTGGACACGATCCCGACTGCAATCAAGCATCACACCGCGGCGCGGGAAATCCGGCGCGTCATCGATCACCAGCGCCGGGAGCGCGTTCCCATACTGCTGCATTAGTTGATCGAGCGTCAGCCGTCCATAGTGTGCGCCGACGGGAGTGCTGTGCCGCAGCGTCACACCATCCGCGGCCACCGTGAGGTGGTAACCCTGTTCTGAAATGCTCGAATCATGGACTGTAACCAAAACTTCAAGTGGATTGCCGTTAAAGGTCCCGTCACGGAGTTCGAGCTGGCGGGGTATCGGCAAAAGGAGAGGTGTTTTCACATGCATGATGAAATCGTTTTTCGCCTTACAATGTTCCTAGCGTTGCCGTCAACCATACCGCAATCCGGTCAAAATGCGAACGAATTGGTTTGAATTTGCGTGCCCGGTTCGAATGCGCTTAAATGAGCGACGTTGCATTCATAGTCCTAACGGATACACTCCATGTCAGCCCGCCATCACGCTCTCTTCAAACGCTTTCCGCTGACCAGCACCGCGCAACTATCGGTCGGCATTGTCCCTGTCCCCTACCACATTTACGATGGTTCCGGCATTTTTGTCGGTGGCACCGCGGATCTTTCCGCGGTCACTGATCTGCTGCGCACCGAACAACTCACCCCACTCCGGACAACGGACGATCGTGCGTTGATGGGCATCTGGATCTGTGATTTTGTCGACGCCAGTCTCGATCCGCACCATGAGCTCCAATTCTCGATCTTCGTCTCACGTGGTGCGTCCGCGCCCATCCCTGCCCACCCGGTCGGACTGCTCTCTGCCATGCTCACGCGCCCCGATCTACAAATGCTCTGTCATGGGTTGTGGAATAACACTCCGAAGGTCGTCGCCTACAATCGCGAACTTCTCAGCCTCAATGCCCGATCGACGACGAGCCAGATCGTCCACACAACAACCAGCGCAAGTTTCAGCTTCGCCGACTCATCAACGGGTCAAGCGCTTCTTCACGGGCAGCTTGCGGTGCCATCCCGCACCAGTCCCGCCCTGACTCGCGCTCTGCTGTCACAGATGGGGTTTCTCCGAAGCCTTCAGGTTACCTGGCAACCCGCCGTTCGTATGCAAGTCGTGAACCCACTCGGCGTTGGTCTGACGTACAATGGCGTTGCCGAAGCCTATACGAAAAACGCCACGAATATCGTCCGCGAATTCGACGCATCGACCGATCTACTCACAATTAGCGCCCTGCCCTACGCTAACCTCGGATTCCGACCGCAGATTATCCAATTCATGACCGGCTTCAAATTCGTCTACCTTAATCCGCGCTGACAGGTCGCTGACTACGCAAGCTGCTTGTTGACAGTCCCAAAAATCGGCGCATAATGGAATCAGTAATGCAACAAAAGTAGAAAGGGACACCGAGCCTATGATTGTGCTAGACGAAGAACAATCGCATATGCTTGCCCTTTCGCCCCTTGCGGCTTAAGGGGCATAAACCTCGGAACGAGGTTTACGGCGAAGTTCCAACATGAGTGCGTTGACCATCCAAAGGTCAGCGCACTTGTTTTTTGTCCATCCTACGCACCCCGGCGTTGACGAATCGTCCCGTGCTCGCTACACTTACCTCCATGTTGACTACAGGTATGGCTCAAGTCCTCTAAGCCGGAACTCGCACAATCCGGCGCAGCCCCTCCACCAGCACTGACGCTGGTTTTTGTGCTTCCTTGACAATTCTCACCCAATTGCAAACTGTACCTGACCTCAAGGAGTCACCTGCGGTGTTCAACGCCTATTCCCCCTTCCACCAACCCCTCGATAACTCGCTTGTACTTCGCTCTATCCGTGATGCCGCTGACGCCGAGCGCCTCGCCGCGTTCAATGCCAGCAGCTTCGGCACTGATGTTGGCACCATGTCGCGCGCTCTGATTCGCCAGCATCGCGCCGCCCGTCCCTATGACTGGCTGTACATTGAAGACACTTCCAGCGGCGCAATTGTCTCATCACTCTGCCTCATTCCGTGGACGTGGCGCTGCGAAGAAGTAAGGCTCCGCTCGGCGGAGATGGGTATTGTCAGCACGCATCCCGACTACCGAAATCGCGGCCTCATCCGCGCGCTCGACCAGCGTTTCAAAGCCCTGCTCGCGCGCGACGAGTTCGATCTCAGCCACATTCAAGGCATTCCGTACTTCTATCGTCAGTTCGGCTATGAGTACGCCATACCCCTCGAATTGCACTGGGAGCTGGAACTCCGCCGCCTGCCTGACGGAAACCCCGATCAGCCCCTGCGCACGCGCCGCGCTGACCGTGCTGACATTCCCGCGCTCATGGATCTCTACGCTGACGCCACGCGCCACCTCGACATCACGACTGTGCGCTCCGCCGCAGACTGGCAGTACCTGCTCGAAAACAGTGTCGGCACGGCAACCGAGATCGAGGTCTGGCTCATCCTCGATGAGGCGAATGAGGCGACCGGCTACTGCAGCCTGCCGAAGCAGGGCTTCGGCGACGGCCTGATCGTCAGTGAAACAGCGCGCTTGAGCGCTGCCACTGCGGACGGACTGTTCGGATGGCTTAAGCACATCGCGGCGGAACGCGGTAAACCCTACGTCCGCCTCAATCTGCCCGCCACCAGCGATCTGGTGCAAGCGGGTCGGCCATATGGCGCAGCCTTACGCGACGACTACTCCTGGCAAATTCATGTTCCGGATGCGGCTCGTCTGCTGCGGAAACTGACGCCCGTATTGGAACGTCGTCTCGCCGCCAGCTTGTTTGCCGACTTGACTGAAACCCTGCCTATCAATTTGTACCGCGACACCGTCGAATTGCAGTTCGAACGCGGTAAACTCATCTCCGTTCAGTCCATTGGCGCGAGTGATACGTGGGGCTTCCGTTTGCCGCCACTGCTGCTCGCACCGCTCGTGTTAGGCTACCGCAGCCGCGCCGAACTGCGGTCGATGTATCCGGATGTCGGGATTTGGGGACGCAACCAGCAGCTTGCCGATGTGCTGTTCCCTAAACTGAACAGCTTCATCTTCACCAATTACTAGACCACGACGCGCTGACTCGCAGTTACCCGGTCAGCGCGTCGCCGCACCCTTTGGAGGTTAGCCATGTCTCAGCGTAACTGGCAGTCCGGCGAGGTGACCAGTAATGGTCTGCGCCTGCATTACACCCGCACCGGCGGTGATCTCCCGCCGCTCGTTCTCTCGCACGGCTTCACGGACAATGGCCTGTGCTGGACGCCCCTCGCCGACGCCTTGCAAGCCGACTTTGACGTGATCATGCCCGACGCGCGGGGTCATGGCCTCTCCGAAGCGCCTGAGGACGGCTACGATCAGATGTCACAAGTCAATGATCTAGCTGGCCTCATCCACGGTTTGGGGTTGAAGCAGCCGATTTTGCTCGGTCACTCGATGGGCGCGGCCACCACGATGACACTGACTGGCACTTATCCCACCGTCCCTCGCGCCATCATCCTCGAAGACCCGCCGGATTGGTGGACAGCTCCGCCGCAGCCTGCCGGTTTCAACGACTGGATCCCGGTCGTCAAGAGTAAAACACGCGAGCAGCTCATCAGCGAGCAGCAGGTCGCCACGCCGGGATGGTCGCTCGATGAGATTGAGCCGTGGGCGGACTCTAAGCTCCAGTTGAGTTGGAATGCGCTCAATGTGCTCAAGCCCGGCAATCTGTCGCTCGATTGGACGGCGGTTTTTGGGAAGATTACCTGCCCCACGCTCTTGATCCCCGCCGATCCGGCGGTCGGCGCCGCAATCGGTCCCACTGGCATCGCATTCCTGCAAGCGCTCATCCCGCACATCGAGGTCGCGCCCATTGCCGGAGCCGGGCACAGCGTCCGCCGCGATCAGTTCGCTGCGTATCTGCAAGTTGTCCGCGCCTTTCTCAACCGCATCGTCGCAAGCTAGTCGATTCTGGGGCGCAGGCACCTGCGCCCCCTTGTTAGGCGGTCACGGTCTGGTGCGACCATGTGAAGCGCGTTTCAATGCCGAGATGATCCGACAGGAACGCCACGCGCCCTTCAACCGACACCTTGCTCTCAAACTTGAGTTCCGCTTCCACATTTAGCTGAAGATTCTGCGGCGCGCGGTACAGTGTGAAATCAATCGGCGCCCCATAATGTCGTCCCATGCCGCTGTACGGACGAAACGTCGGACGCATATCCCCGCTCAGCGGATCAACCAGCCCCGCCGCGGCGAGCAGTTCATCATACAACCAGGATCCGCGCGGGATATTGAAATCGCCACATACAATCACCAACCGTTCGGCGGGCTGCGCGTTGACCAGCTCCGCGATCTGCATTAGTTCGGTGTATTCCTGTTTGGCGAAGGGGTTGTTCCGCGTCCAGTCACCCATGTAGTTGGCGGTCAAGTGCGTGTTCAGCACCGTGATCGGCATCCCAGCTACCGTCAGATTGGTTACCAGCACGCCCTTATGCAGAATCCAGTCCATGACCGCCGGGGTATACCACAAGCCCCGCTCGTGAAAAAGCCGAAATTCGTGCTGATCGATGCTGGTGCGCGCCAGCGTGAGCAATCCGCCTTTCGGGGCATGCACGAATCCGGCATAGGCTTGCGCGACATAGCTGGTCTGGCAACCGGTCGTTAGTAGCTGACGGTAGCGATGCGTCTGGACTTCTTGCAAGCACACCAACCCGTAAGGCGCTTCGTTCAGAATCCGGCTTAACGTTCGCAGGCGTGCTCGGGTATTCCAGCCCGGCACGCCGAAACAGTTTAGAGTGAGTAGTGAAAATGTGTCCATTCGCTCAACTCTGCGTTACCCTAGACTCAACTGCGCTCTCCATCCCCGCCCCAAACTGTTCACCTAGGGATAGGCACACATGAGTCGAACTTCCCCTGTCCGCCGCCATCAGAATCTGCTGCGTTATGGTCTCTGGTTGCTCGTAGCGCAGACCGCCTTCGCCAACCGCCAGCACTATCGTTTGGTGACAACATGGCTGCCACATTTGCTGACCAACAGCCTATCGCTGCTGCTGCCTGATGCGCTGCGTCTGATCTTCTCATCGCGCCATCAGTCGCGCAATCTGATCGAAGCGACGCTTCTCACAATGGTGCGGGATAACCCGCGCTACGCTGTATATGTCGCGCCATTGGCGCTCGGTTACATCGTCTCCCACCCTCGCTTCAACATCTACAAGGGCAAAATGGGGGACTTACGTGTCGCGGGCGTCGGCCTTGACGCTATTCCCCATACAGCGACGGCCTTCGCCTTCTCTGCGCTAGCCGCCGACACGGTCGATACGATGGGTTCCCACGCTAACTATGCCGGCTTGCTGGCCGCGCTGCTCCGGCGTAGTCAGCAAAGCCCCGAACTCATCTCACTTACCCTGCTCGCTTTGATTACCTTGAACTGGGAATACGGCGAATACCAGATGCAGCAGTATGAACTCGCCCGCGTCAGTGACCCGACTGCCATCAATATGCAGTGGACACCTGCTGATACCGCCCGCGATGTGATCTCCAACTTCCTCGGCTGGCTGCTCGCCATGGTGTGGCGGCGCTCCAAGCAGCGTGAAAAGTGAAGTGCTTCGCCCAGCAAATCTGCGCAAGCGCGGTTGGCTGTTTGTAGAGACGCACTGCGGTGCGCCTCTACGCCCCAATCGTCGAAGCTTGAGTTATGCGTGACTCGTATTAACTTTCAACACTTCGATCTTGTAGGTAACCCGCGTCTCTTTCCCGCGCATCGCCTCGTTGCGGGAATAGTAATCCGTGACGCCGCGATACTTCGCGCTGAGGGCATTGATATGCTCCAACGCTCCCTCTTCCGTTTCGACCGCCACGCGCCCACGAATCTCCATCCAGTGATACATGTTGTCCGGCGCAATCGCCAGCAGCGTGACCGGCGACCCAACCGCCATATTCTTGTCCTTTTGGCGGCCACGTGCAGTATTGACTCGGATGTACTCCCCGTCATAATCAAACCAGACGGGCGTCGCCTGCGGCTGCCCATCCGGCATCATCGTCACCAGTGCAATGGCAACTGGCTTATCAATCAGATCGTGGTGTGAATTTGGAATTGCGACTGCCATGAAACCTAGCCTCCAGAATCTCAATGCATATCAGCCACTGGAAATTGAGGCATAAGTATAGTTTCGTTGTCCCTGTGGAGTAAACCTATGAAGATAATTTCTCTTGAAACGTTCATTGTGCCGCCGCGCTGGTGCTTCCTCAAAATCGCCACCGATGAGGGACTGGTTGGCTGGGGTGAACCCATTGTCGAGGGTCAAGCCGCGACCGTGGCCGCCGCCGTCCACGATATGAGCGATTACCTCATCGGACGCGACCCCGACACCATCGAAGATATCTGGCAAACACTCTACCGCGCGCGTTTCTACCGCGGCGGGCCGGTCAGCATGAGCGCCATTGCCGGCATCGATCAAGCCTTGTGGGATCTCAAGGGTAAGCGGTACGGTCTGCCCATCTACCAACTGCTGGGCGGCGCCGTCCGCGACCGCATTCAGGTCTACTCCTGGGTCGGCGGCGATCGTGTCAGTGACGTCGTCACCGCGGCCCAAGATCGCGCAACGCAGGGTTTTTCCGCCGTGAAGATGAACGCTTGCGAGGAACTACACTACATCGACAGCTACGCAAAGCTCGAAAGTGTCGTCGAACGGGTCGCGTCTGTGCGTGCTGCCCTCGGCAGCGGTTTCGGCATCGGCGTCGACTTTCATGGTCGCCTGCACCGCGCGATGGCAAAAGTCCTCGCCAAAGAGCTTGAACCTTATCATCTCATGTTCATCGAAGAACCCGTCTTATCAGAGAACAACGACGCGCTGCGCGAGATCGCCGCGCACACATCGACACCCATTGCCACCGGGGAACGGATGTTTTCGCGCTGGGATTTCAAGCAGTTGCTGCAGCAAGGCGTGGTTGACATCATCCAGCCCGATGTATCGCATGCTGGCGGCATCTCCGAGACACACCGCATCGCGACGATGGCCGAAGCCTATGATGTCGCCCTCGCTCCGCATTGCCCGCTCGGCCCTATTGCCCTCGCGGCCTGCCTGCAAATCGACGCCATCTCGTCGAATGCCTTCATTCAAGAGCAAAGCTTGGGCATTCACTACAACGTCGGCAATGACCTGCTCGATTACTTGGTCGATCCGACCGTGTTTGACTATGCCGCAGGCTACGTAACGATCCCATCGGGGCCGGGGCTCGGCATTCAGGTCGATGAGGAGAGAGTGCGCGAGATGGCGGCCATCGGCCATCGCTGGCGTAACCCTATTTGGCGGCACGCCGACGGCTCCATCGCTGAGTGGTGATCCAGCGCAGACCCGACGCCTAGCAAGCTAGACTCGGGTTCTGCCTGCCGTTAGGCGCCATCCTTACGCCTGTGCTTGCAGCAGTTGCCCGAGTGCCAGCGGCGTATTGCTTGTGAACAGATCCACGCCCGCATCGCGCAGCCGCGGTGCATTCGCCACGGCGATGGGTTTGTCTACATCCATCGTCCATGCATCCAGTTTCACATCGTTCTGCCGCAGCCACGCAGCCATGTTGAACCCTTCATCCAGGCCGCGCGCGATCAGATGATGGCTCACATACCATGTGCTCGCTTCGGGTACCTGCCGCAGTAGTATCTCACAGCGTTCCGCCAGATACGCTGCATTCGGCAGCAGCCGTTGACGTGCCAGCACGTGATCGTCGTAGTAGCCGTAACTGCCTAGGTGGAACGGTGGCTTGCGCGCATCGACCTGCCAGGCGGGATCGCGCCATTCGAGGTACAGGCCGATGTCAAAGCCGATATCGAGCCACGAGGCGAGCCGCCGCAGCCGCCGCAAATGCCAATCCGCGTAGGAGCTGACGATGACACGATCCCCGAGCGGCTCGACAATCCGGATCACCCGCCGCAGCCATTCATCGTCGACGGTGGGATTGATCGCTTTGTAATCGAGCTGCAACCGGGTTCGAGCCGGCGCGCCCAGCATGGCCGCTACCACCTCAGTGAGCAGCGCGGGTACTTGATCCGAAACCACACTGCCGCCGCGCTGTTTGAGCTGCAGCTTCTTCGCTGTCTCCGGGGTGCACTCGCTGACCCGTCCCTGGCCCGTTGTCTCGGACTCCAGCACGTCATCATGGACGAGCAAAAAGTCTTCGCCTGCCAGTGGCATGATGTCAACTTCAATCGCTGCGGCATTCGCCGCGAGGCACGCCTCAACCGCATTGAGCGAATTCGGCGCGTTATGGGCAGCATCCAGCGCCGCCATGTGATGTACGATCTGATAATGCATTCGGCTCGACCTTTCGGGAATGTTCGCCTTCGCGCACCTATCCGCGGCTTAGGCACGGCGCTACCAGGATCAACCGCAACTGTTACCATGAATTCTACTGTTCACCCATATTATCCACGATTTTCTTTGACAGGCAGCGTGAAGCCGACCACAATTGTGCCTGTCCATGCAAATGAGTCTGCGCCGCCTTGTTCCCGCAGGAGCTAAAGATGCTTCCCCGAATAGTTACTGGCACTTCGCAACCCGGTCCTGAACGCACTACCCTGCGGGCTGGCCAATTGACCATGGAGTACGAAGCCGGGCAGCTGCGCTATATCCGCCTTGGCTCCCACGAGATCATCCGCGGCATTTATGCCGCCATCCGTGACCAGAACTGGGGAACTATCCCGTTCGAACTCCGTGACTTGAATATCGACGTCCACGCCGACTCGTTCACGATCACCTTCACCAGTCACCACCAGCAGCACGACATTCACTACGTCTGGCTCGGCTCGATAACAGGCACCGCCGACAACACTATTCGCTTCACTTTTGCGGGCGAAGCCCTCTCCACCTTCAATCGTAACCGCATTGGCTTCTGCGTCCTGCATCCGATGGCGGTCTCCGGCCAGTCCGTCAACGTCGAGCACATCGACGGCACCACGGAACGCGGTGCCTTTCCGGTGTTCGTTCAGCCTCACCAACCCTACTACGAGGTGCGCGCGCTCACTCATGAAGTCCTCCCCGGCGTGCGGGCCGAGGTGCGCATGGAAGGCGACATTTTCGAAATGGAAGACCAACGCAATTGGGGGGATGCCTCGTTTAAGACCTACTGCACGCCGCATGATTGGCCGCTGCCAGTGCTCGTCACAGCGGGAGAGCGCGTCAGCCAACAGATCACGCTCCGCCTCATCGGTGATCCAGCCAGCCTTGTCGTCGAGCCGCAGGCGTCCGTGCTGCATCTCGACGAAACCGCTGTTATCGACCTCCCGCCGCTGGGTCTCGCCAGCGAAGCCTATCCCGAGCCGCTCAACCCGCTCGAAATCGACCGTCTGCGAGCGCTCAAGCTCAGCCACATCCGCTACGACCTGCATTTCGCGGACGGTGGCCTGCCGCAGTTCGAGCGTGTCCGCCCAACGCTCGCGCAGATTAGCCAGCGCCTCGAACTGGTTGTGCACTTCAGCGCTGGTGACGCTTTCTCCGCCGAACTCACCGCCTTGAACGACTATCTTGAGCAGCATCCAGTCACAGGCGACCTCATCATCTTCCGGGATGAGGAAAAGGTGACCTCGCCGGACACGTTTCAGGCCGCCGCCGCCGTGCTGAAGCACTCACGCCTTGGCTTGGGCACCAACGGTTATTTCACCGAGTTGAACCGTGAACGTCCAGCCGAAAATCTCGCCGACATTGTCGTCTATCCCGTGAACCCGCAGGTACACGCCTTCGACAACAACACCTTGATTGAGAACCTTTCAGGCTTCACTGCCGGGGTGGCGACCGCCCGCGACTTTCTGGGTGCGCGTACCCAGCTACACATTAGCCCTGTAACGCTCAAAATCCGTTGGAATCCCGACGCCGTCGCCCCCGACCCGGATCCGCCCCCCGGCGAACTTCCGCGCCGCGTTGATCCTCGGCAGGCATCCCTGTTCGGCGCGGGCTGGACGCTGGGAGCTATCGCCTTACTAGCACACGCAGGCGCGCTCAGCCTCACGTTCTACGAGCTGGCCGGGTGGCTCGGTGTGCTGGAACGGGCCAACGGATCGCCCCTGCCCGACCGTTTTCCCTCTGTCCCGGGCGGCGTCTTCCCGATGTACCATGTGTTCGCTGCTGTTGGTGAGTTCGTCGGTGGTCAGGCCCTAGGCTTTACCTCAACCCAGGCCAAGCTGATCAGCGGCCTCGCGCTCGACCACGATGCGCGGCGTCGTCTGCTCATCGCCAATCACACCGCCGACCGCCAATTCGTCACCGTGACTGGCGTGCACGGTTCTTGGACGCTGACATCCCTCGACGAGCACACCGCCGACCAAGCCGTTCGGAACCCAGAATGGTTTCGCGCTGCGCCCGGTCAGATGGTGGCCGCCGCTGCGGGTGCCCTAACGCTTGAATTGCTCCCGTACGCTTTCATTCGCCTTGATCAACGTCATTAGTCCGCTGCTAGGAGACCTTCTATGAGTACCTTTACGCTGCCGTCCATCCCCACCCCCCTTGATTGGCAGATCGCGCCGCTCGACTGGCAGATCGATCCCGCGCTGACGATCAAGGCTGGCCCCAAGACCGACTGGTTCATCGATCCCAATGGCACCTTCCGCATTGGCACTGCGCCGAATGCGCTGTTCGCTGCTCCCGATTCGAACTTCACGCTCAGCGCCAAGGTGACGGTCGATTTCGCGGCGACCTATGATGCTGGCGTGCTGCGCATTCACGAGCGGGATGACCTCTGGGCGAAGCTGTGCTTCGAATACTCGCCGCAGGGCAACCCAACAATCGTCTCAGTGGTCACCCGCGGCTATTCTGATGACTGTAATTCGGTGCAGATTGCGGGCAATACCGTGCATCTCCGCCTAGCCCGCCTCGGTGATGCCTTTGCCTGCCATTACTCGCTTGACGGGCATTACTGGCATCTCGTCCGGTATTTCACGTTGGGCAAGCTCCAACTGCCGCAGTTCGGCTTCTCATGCCAGTCGCCGACCGGGAACGGCTGTAGCGCGGTCTTTGCGGATATCCATTATCAGCCGCGCAAACTGTCCGACCTGCGCAACGGCGAATAACCTACCGACGGGTTACGACATAGTCGTCGCAACCCGTCGCGCGATTTCGGCCCGCACAACCGGAGCCACCTTTGTGCCGAACAGCTCAATCGCATGCATGATCTTGGCATGAGGCAGCGTGCCCACGCTGAGTTGCAGCAAAAAGCGTTGATGCTGGAAGAGACTGTGCTGGAAGAGAATTTTTTCGATCACGTCATCCGGGCTGCCCACAAAGTTGGCTCCACGTAGTGTCGCGGCCGCTTCGTACTGCCCACGCTGCATCGGCGACCAACCACGCTCCCGGCCAATCTTGTTCATCACTGCCTGTACTGCCGGGAACGAATCATCCAGCGCTTCTTGGCGGGTATCCGCGATGAACCCGTGCGAATTGATGCTCACGGGCAAATCGGCGTGACCGTATGAGCGCGCGCTGCGCCGGAAGAGTTCAACGAACGGTGTGAATCGTTCCGGCATCCCGCCAATGATCGCCAGCGCCATCGGCAGGCCGCGGCTCGCCGCCCGAACCACAGACTCTGGCGTGCCGCCGACCGCGACCCACACCGGCAGCAGATTCTGCAGCGGGCGGGGGTAAATCCCGAGGTGATCCAGCGCCGGGCGATGCTCGCCTTCCCACGTCACGAACTCACTCGCGCGCAGCTTCAGCAGCATATCGAGCTTCTCGCTGAAGAGCGCGTCATAGTCGTTCAAGTCATAGCCAAACAACGGAAATGACTCGATGAATGACCCGCGCCCGGCCATGATTTCGGCGCGTCCATTTGAAACCAGATCGAGGCTCGCAAAGCGTTGAAACACGCGGACCGGATCATCGGAACTCAGCACCGTGACGGCGCTGCTCAGGCGGATAGTCTTCGTTCGTGCCGCCGCCGCTGCAAGTATCACCTCAGGTGCCGATGACACATATTCCACTCGGTGATGTTCGCCTAATCCGAATACATCCAAACCCACCTGATCGGCGAGTTCAATCTCCTCCAGCAAGTCGCGGATGCGCTGCCCCGGGCTCACCGCCTCGCCAGTCCGCGGGTCAGACGTTACCTCGGCAAACGAATACAGTCCGAGTTCGAAGCGCTCCGTGGTTTGGCTGGCCTTCTCTGGCTGTTGTGTCACTCTGTTCTCCCATCAGGTGCGGCTAGCGCATCTGCTTATACGCGTTGATTAATCCGTTCGTCGACGCATCGTGCGTGGTCACTAGGTCGTCGTCCGCCAGTTCCGGCTCAATCGCCTTGGCGAGCTGTTTGCCGAGTTCCACGCCCCATTGGTCAAACGGGTTGATATTCCAGATGACGCCTTGGGTGAAAATCTTATGTTCATACAGCGCGATCAGCGCCCCGAGCGTTTCGGGCGTCAATTCGCGGTACAGTATCGAATTCGTCGGTTTGTTGCCGGGAAACGTCTTCGCCGCGACCAGCAGTTCCGGCGGGTTGGACGTGCCGCCTGCCCTCAGTTCAGAGCGCGCTTCATCCGCTGTTTTACCTTTCATCAGCGCTTCCGTCTGCGCGAAAAAATTCGCCAGCAGAATCGGGTGATGCCTGCCCTGCCCTCCGCCTAATGGATTCAACGTGCGCGCTGGTGCGAGGAAGTCGCACGGAATGAGCTTCGTTCCCTGATGTATAAGCTGATAAAACGCGTGTTGTCCATTCGTCCCCGGTTCCCCCCAAATGATCGGCCCGGTACTCACGTCGACCGTTTCGCCGTCGAGCGTGACGCCTTTGCCATTGCTCTCCATATCGCCCTGCTGGAAGTACGCCGGGAACCGCGCAAGGTACTGGTCATAAGGCAGAATCGCGTGGGTTTGGGCCCCGAAGAAGTTGTTGTACCACACGCCGAGCAGTCCCATGATGACCGGGATGTTCGCTTCGAAGGGTGCGGTGCGAAAATGCTCATCGACTTTGTGAGCGCCGCTGAGCAATGCCTCGAATGCATCCATACCGACGGCCAGCGCAATCGACAGCCCAATCGCCGACCACAGCGAATACCGCCCGCCCACCCAGTCCCAGAATTCGAACATGTTCTCCGGATCAATACCGAATGCTCGCACTTTCTCGGTATTGGTCGAGATCGCCGCGAAGTGTTTGGCAATGGCAGCCTCATCTTGGACCGCTTCTAAGAACCACGCGCGCGCCGAGAGTGCGTTTGTCATGGTCTCCTGTGTTGTGAAAGTCTTCGACGCAATCAGGAACAGCGTGGTCTCCGGATGAACCAGGCGCAGCACTTCCGCTAGATCCGTCCCATCGACGTTTGACACAAAATGGGTGTGCACATCGCGTTTGGCATAATGCGCCAGCGCCAGCGTCACCATTTTAGGTCCCAAATCCGACCCGCCAATCCCGATGTTCACCACATCAGTGACCGCCTTGCCTGTGTAGCCCTTCCATGCGCCGCTGCGCACCGCTTCACTGAAGGTGCGCATTTTGGCTAACACCCGGTTCACATCCGGCATAACATCCACGCCGTCCACGAAGATCGGCGTGTTCGCCCGGTTGCGCAGGGCGACATGCAGCACCGCGCGCTGCTCCGTGACATTGATCTTCTGCCCACTGAACATCGCCGCGATCTTGTCCGCCAGATTAGCCTGCCGCGCGAGGTCTAGTAAGAGCCGCATCGTTTCCGTTGTGATGCGATTCTTGGAGTAGTCGAACAGAATATCGCCTAGCCGCAGTGAAAAGCGCGTAAAACGTTCAGGATCATCGGTAAACAGGTCGCGCATCTGCTGCTCGCGTACCTGTTGATAGTGACTGGTTAGTGCCATCCATGCCGGGGTGTGCGTCAATTCGCCCATGAACTCGGTCGCTCCTTGTTGATCGGGTCGGCCTAAGTTACCCTAACAATATGCAAAAGCAATTTTCTTAATCGAACAACATAGTGAAAGTAAACCACTTCCTAATTTCGTATAACTTCTCAATTGTCAAGGAAATTCTACTCGACTTTCGTTTGTTGTTGGTTATAAGATGATGTCTACAGGGGCAGAAATGCACCAATAGAACGAGGTATGAGGGAGAACACATTGTTTGAATGAGCAAACTTTTGTGAGAGTTTTCTAACGAACGCATCTCCCACTTCCCCTCAGTCGCACAAGAATAAAATAAAGACACGTCCAACAAAGCACAAATTTTCACGGCAGGCTAATAGAAGATTGTTGTGGAAAATCCAGATCTGTCGTATGCTTTCTGTAGTGGCACTGCGTTTGTTTCTTTGCAGAGATTGCCATCGTCGTAATATCTAAAGTCAGTTTCCCGCAGTATTTGACCACTGCGAATAGAAGTTGCACCGCTGTTATGAAGGAGTACATCGCGTAATGTACGGGAAACGTCGTCGTCATTATCGGCCTATGGCCCACGTTATTTATCTTCTGATTGTCTTTCTTGTCGCATCAGCCGTTTTGTCGCAGGCCTCAACGCCGGAGCCAACTGCTGATCCACTCTCAACGGCAGAGGCGACGGATGTTGTATTAACACCCGCTCCTCCAGATCCGGCGCAACCTCAGGAAACCGCGACCATCGAACCGCAGCAATCTTCGGTGACGCCTATTCCGACAATCGAAGCAACCGTTGAGGTCACACCCGAAGCTCCAACGGGCGACGCTATCCCGACTGTTGAGGCAACCCTCGAGGTCACACCCGAAGTAACTGCAGAAGCAACCGAACCAGCAGCCGCTGAAGCGGATCTGATCATTATGCCTCTCGCGGTTCAAACGTTCTGTGAGATGGAAATCACGGACGCTGGCGATTCCAATGCCTACACGTACGCATTCAATGCGATCAACACGAGCAACATTGGTTCGTATCTTTGGAATTTTGGGGATGGCACTCCGACTTCAACTTCTCCAAACAATGTTCACACTTATTCTACTGCTGGTAGTTTTGCCGTTACCTTGGTGTGCACGCCAAACAACGGCTTTCCAAACATCAGCCTAACTGGCGGCGTCAGCATCAGTTCGGGCTTGACGGCAAACTTTACTTTGACGCCCTCTACGCAATTTACGGGCGTCCCCTTCACTATTGTGACCGTCAATACCAGTATCGGCAGTCAGCTAGCGTACAGTTGGGCAATCAGTACGAATAGCGATCCCTTAATTGTCGGGGATTACATTTTCACATCGACCCAGGAAAACTTTAGCTACACCTTCAGTAACACGAGCGTGCCGCTACCACTTACCCTCTATGTTTTTCTCACCGCAACCGATGGCTCAGGTACGAGCAGTTCCGCTGTACAGTCGATTGTTATCGTTCCGCCACCACCGCTTGCTGACTTCAGTGTCACGCCAATTGTCGGTCCCGCCCCGCTCACTGTAACAGTTGCTGGGTCGGATTTAGGCGAGGGGCCAATCGACACGGTTCAATGGGACACGGACGGCAATTTCGCAACAATTGAGGCAACCGGCTTTGGCCCCCACAACTTCACATTCAGTGCATCCGGAACTTACAATGTTACGATGCGCTATCGTGGGCCGGGTCTTGCGCCAGGCACATACAACACCGTTATGCGTCAGGTCGTAGCTGCCGATCCGGCATCGACAGTCAATGCGAATTTCACCTGGCAGTTGATTGGAGCGTCCGGCGGTGGCGTCGAAGTCTGCTTCACCAACACCAGCACCGGGTCAGTTGCGAGTGCTGTTTGGGATTTCGGTGATGGCTCACCAACCGTTAGTTCGCTGGCTTCAGTCGTCTGTCATATTTACACCAGTACCGACATCTTCACCGCGCGCCTAACGGTCGCTAATGCCGATGCTACATCAACCTCGCAAGCGGCTTACGCGATCAGTGTCATCGAACCTCCTGTTGCATCCTTTTCGGTGAACCCGGGAACCAACATCACCTGGGGAACTCGTATCAACCTGACGGATACCAGTACTGGCACCTATGACACTATCGAATGGGATCTCGACGGTGACGGCAGCTACGAGACGACAACTGCGAACCCGACGAATGTCGCTTTGACCGACCTTGGTGCGAATCCAATTCGGCTCCGTATTACGGATAGTGCTTCTGGGCTAAGTTCTTTCGCCGAAGCTACGGTAACGGTTTCACGCCTTGCTGTAACCTGCTCAATTGCGGGCAACACGAATGTCGCGCCGAATTCCGCAGCCCAGACCTACACTGCTAGTGCTACCGGCCTGACAGCCACTGGTTTCCCTTCTCGTACTATCAATTATGAGTGGACTGTAACCGGGAATGGATCAGGTCTACCGCTGAATCAATCAGGTGGAAACCTCAACATTGATTGGGACACAGTAGGCTTTGGTGCGTTCACGATTCAGCTGAACGGTATCACCAGTGACGGCGCTCAATGCAATGACACGATCACGGTAAATCATAACTTCGACGCGCTCGTCTGCGACATCGCTATCAGCCCGTCGACTCCGCAGTATCCCGATGGCACCAGCTACACCCTGTCTTATACCCTAAGCGGAACGAATGGTCGAACAGTTACCGAAGCACGCTGGTACCAGGGAACAGTTCCCAATCCCAATCCCAACAATCCTGGCGATTGGGTATTCGTAGGCACAGGAACGACTTTCCCGTTCACCAATAGCTCAAGCACGCTTGGTCTGCCGCGCATTGACAACTGGCGCGTCGAGATCGACGTCGACAACACATCAGTCAGCCCGTTGTATACACCAGCATCGTCACGCTGCGACGATACCGAACAGTACACGGTGCAGAACTGGCCAGCGCTCACCTGTAACAGCATAACAGGTAGCCGCAGCCCGACTCCAGTTTCAACGGATAACGCAACTCGTGCTTTCACTTATACGGTGGCACTCGGAGGTTTAGCCGGTCGAACCAACGTCTCATACAATTGGACTGTTGACGCGAATGACGGTGTGATTGAGACAAACGGTGGGAATTCAGTTCGTGTCAGATGGGCACCCGGTGCGCTGGACGTTGGCGACGAGACACTCGGTGTGACTGTCACAGTCAACAATCCAGATGGCTCGACTTCAAGCTGTAGCATTTCGGCTACGAACATCAATGTGAGCTTACCGTCATTGACCTGTAACGTACCGATTGGTGATATCAACCCAACCGTTGGAGAAACCACGAGCTATACGCGCAGTGTTTTGAATTATTGGGGACGCAGTATCTCTGCTTTTAGCTGGGTGGTAACACCAGTGGGGACTGCTCTACCACTCACATACATCGCGAACAGTCATCCGCTATCGCTGACGTTCAACGAGCCCAACGCGTCTTACAACCTCGTCTACAATCTATCGGTCGCGGCGTCAACAGTAATCAACCCGGATACGGGCACGGCGTATGCAGGCACTTTACCCGCTGCAAGTTGTACCTCACCGGCGCTTAACGTCGGGACATACGCACAAACGGTTACATTCCAGTGCGAGAGCGGCATCAATGGTAATCTTTCGCCCAGTGCTGGCTCGCCTACGACCTACACCTACGATATCCTGATCGACAACACAAACGCCCTTTACCTGCATTTCGTGTGGACGTTGACAGCTTCGAATGGGGCAACATATACGCTCTATGATATCGATGGTTTTAATCCACCGCAGACTATCTTCGATGGTACGGTGAATTCACGGGCATTCACTCTAGCGGAACTGGCACCCCTTGGTGTTGACAACTACACGTTATCAGTGTTTGTTGAACAACATGGTCAAACCACCACCAATTACACTTGTACGCGTTCGGTCGCGCTTTCCGTGGGTGTCCTGGACGCCCAATTTACCTACACAGCGGGTGGCTGGACGAACAACGCTATGCCGGTTGGTCAGCCGATCTGCTTTACCGACACAACAACTTGGACGCCCGCAAAACCAAGTTACGCGACCACGACTTGGTCGATTAACGGAAACCCCGCCAGCAATAGTCTAGGTTCGAACGTGTTTGACGGCACAAGTCAATGTGTAAGTTTCAACACGCCTGGAACCTATACGATTACGCTCAACCAAGATGTTCAGGGGCGACGTAGTGACAGCTATACTGTCACCTACACGGTTTACGGCCTGCAGAACATTGTGGCCAATCGCACCGGGTCCTTGTTCGGTAACACGCTCCAGTCATTCACGGCAGTCGGCACCAACCTTACGGGAGCCTACAATTGGACGTTCTTCAACTCAACAACGTCAACAACTCTCACGCGTAACAACCAACAGAATCCCTCGCTCACCCTGGCCCCCGGTGTCTGGACAGCGACCGTTGTTGGATCTGGTCCACTGGGGAATACGCAAGCTCAACTCAATTTCACGTTGGAACAGCCCGGCGGTTTGATCGCGCGCTTCAATGCGTCGCAGTACACCGGCGTTGCTCCCATGTATGTCTGCTTTACCGACACGAGTGTGAGCAGCGGCCCCAGTATTGCGCGGTGGGAATGGGATCTCGACGGCGACGGTATATTTGAAATTGACTCGCCAACACAGGTAAATCCCTGCTACACCTACTCAACACCTGGTGTGAGCACCACGGTTAGCCTACGAGTGACAAATGCGGCCACCAACAACCCGCTCATTCGCACAGCAACTAACACGATTCGCACCCGCACGTTTGGCGAAAGTCAGAATACCTTCAGCATCGCGCCTCAGGGCAATGGGCAGTATTGCTTCACGGCGATTCTCGCGCCCGGCGTCATGGTTGTGAGCTGGGACTTCGGTGATGGTTCGCCGGTAGTTGTCACCAATCAGACCACAATCTGCCATACATACTCGGCATCAGGCACCTACTTCGTCAAGATGGGTATTGATGTGCCGGGTGTAATTGAACGACCGCTCACTGTGCCGCCCAACTCGGGTTCAGCCCCAATTCTGTCGGTTAGTCACGTCTGCACGAACAGTACGCCGGTCTTCACGGTGACAAATACCGGCGGCGCGATGACCACGACCGATATCGTCCAGTACTATGATGCTGCTACCAATACACTGTTTGCAACGGAGTCTTTCCAACTCGCTGCCGGTGCAAGTCGCAATTTCTCACCGCCTTCCGGAACCTACGTTCGCTTCCAGACCGTTGACACGGGTCTGGTTGACACAGCTGAATGTGTCAATCTCGACGTTGCCGCGACATGTGGTGCCAACTCCTTACCGGTTTTCACCGTGACCAATGTTTCCACTACAAACATGTCGCAGTCCCAGGCATGGGAAATCCGTAATGTGGCCAACGTACTGGTAGCCAGCGGCACGTTCCAGTTGAACGGCTCTAATGCGAGCACAAATATCGTCGTGCCCGATGGTAGCGACCCGTATGACACCTACACTTTCACCAGCACTGGTGTTTACGAGAACCTGTCGCTCGCACATAACTGTGCGACAACGCCGGTACTGGTTGTCAGCAGCGTGTGCAGTTCGCCGCTCAGCTTCACTGTCACGAACACAGGTGGTGCAATGGTTGTTTCGCAGCCATACACCATTACGCAGGGTGGTACAACCGTCGCCTCGGGTAACCTCAGTATTCCGGCCAGCGGGAACGCGGTTATCCCCTTACCCACGAATCTTGATCCCTACCTGCCCTATGTCTTCAGCAGCAGTGGGTTCGTCACTGTGGCGGATTATACGCAGTCCTGCGCGCGTCCGGCCTTGACGGTAACGAGCGTTTGCGGCAGCCCGATTGCCTTCGCCGTGACCAATACCGGTGCAGACATGTTGCTGCCGCAGCCCTATACCGTTACACAGGGTGCCACCGTAGTCGCCAGCGGAACGCTGTCAATATCCGCAGGTGGAACCGACACCATCACGCTACCTGCAAATGTTGATCCTTATGCGGCTTACACTTTTAGCAGCAGCGGTGCCTTCGTCACAGTCAGCAACTACATACACGACTGCGGCAATCCAACCATCACTGTGACCAGCGTCTGCGGTGACCCCATTGTCTTCACGGTCACGAACAACGGCGCGGATATGCTCATCCCGCAGCCCTACACCGTCGTGAGCGGCGGCATCACAGTCGCGAGTGGCAATCTGAACCTTGTCGCCGGAGCCAGTACCACGGTGATGCTCACCGCGGGCATCGACCCCCACGCGGCATATCTCTTTAGCAATAGCGCTGGTTTCGTGCCGATTAACTACACGCACGACTGCCCGAACCCGGTGCTCGTCGTCACCAGCACCTGCTCCAACCCGATCGCCTTCACAGTAACGAACACTGGCGCGCCGATGATCTTCTCGCAGCCCTATACGGTCTCGGGTGGAGGGAGCACGGTGGCCAGCGGCACGCTGATCCTGACCACGGGCGCATCGATGGTCGTCACGCTGTCCGGTCAGAACCCCTATCTCCCCTACACCTTCACCAGCAGTGGGTTCGCGGGCAGCTACGGTATGACTCAGGACTGCACGGATCCGGTCTTTGAAGTGACTGGTGTCTGCGCCAACCTGGCCTCGATGACGGTGACCAACGTCGGCGGTTCGATGCTCGCTTCGCACAGCTTCACGCTGACCGCGCTCGGCACCGGTGCCGACATCACGCCGCCCAGCCCGAACTTCCAGCTCGCTAACGGCCAGCAGTTCACTATCAGTGGCATCACCATAGCGGATGCGCGTGGCGGGGTAAAGTTCGACACGACCAGCTTCGGCATCGCCAAGTCGTTCACGCTCAACTGTGCCCAGGCGACCGCGTTCGCTGAATCAGCCGAATTCGAACCGCTGAGCCTCGAACAGACCACCTTGTTGGCCGACGTCCCGGCCTGCGGCTACTCCTGCCCCACCTTCCGTGTCTACCACACGGACGAAACGGGCGACTGGGAAATCTTCCGCTTGGACGGTGCCGATAAGGAAACACAGACGACGTTCCGCCGCAACCTGAGCTATGGTGAAGGGCCGGAAGTCAGCGATGTCTCCCCGAGCTTGTCGCCTAACTCTGAGTGGATCGCCTTCAGCAGCAATCGTGACGGCAACTGGGAAATCTATGTCGCCTCGACCAGCGGCGATCCCGACAGCGTCCAGCGCGTGACGAGCAACAGCTTCGCCCTCGACACTCATCCGGTTTGGGGACCTGGCAACTTCGTGGTCTTCGAAACAACTCGTACCGGCAGTTGGGATCTCTACATGATCGACATGAGCACGGGCCGTGTCTTCCCGATGCTCGCGCCGACGCTCGAAAGCAATGAAACCAACGCCTCGTGGTCAGCCGATGGCAGCCGCATCGTCTTCCAGAGTGACCGTGCGGACGAAAACGGCGTGCGCCAGATGCAGATCTACGAATACGTAATGGCGACGGGTGAAATCAACCGCCTCAGCGATGGCACCACCACGGATGTCGACCCGCAGTTCGGCAACTCCAGCACGCAGATCGTCTTCCGTCGCTACACCGCGACGAGCGGCGGTAACAGCACGCTGTGGGTGATGGACGCGGACGGTTCCAACGCCCGCCAGATCAGCGACGAAGCCGGTGACGCGACGAACGCCGCGTGGTCGCCGTCCGACCGCTACATCGCGTACCAGTCGGATCTCGATGGTGACCTTGACATCTACACCTACGAACTCGCGACCGGGCTGACGCGCCAGATCAGCGACAACAGCATTGCCGACTATGCTCCGGCGTGGACGTGCGACGAGCTGCGCGTATTCTTCAGCACCGACGTGACCGGTCAGCCTGACCTGTTCGAAGCGGAAGTCCAGCCGATCACCGATGGCCCCGTGGACCTCGAACTCGATGCCGAACGCCTGACGTTCGAACTTTCGGACGACATTTATCCGGAACAGGTGCCGAGCAACGAAGTCGCCAGCCGCGAAGGTCAGACGGTCACCGGCCCCTTCGGCCAGCAGACGGTCTACCTGCGACCAGACATGACGGTTACCGAAGTGGATATCTCCATTGACGAAGTGCAGCGTGAGGATTGGCGCGACCCGGGTGTGTGCCCGGCCCCGTAGCCCCTTCGCCTGCCCCAGTTTGACTCGAAGCCGTTCTCCCCGGAGAGCGGCTTCTCTGTTATAAGCGCCTGGTTGATCGCGGCGACACACGGAGTTGGAAACATGGATGCTTTGCTGGATTTTACGGGCAGAACCGTGCTGGTAACGGGCGCATCGCGCGGGATTGGTCGCGCGATTGCTCTCGCTTTCGCTGCGCGTGGCGCGCGGGTCGCCCTTAACTACCGTGGCAATCTTGCCGCCGCTGAAGAGACTGCTGCCGCGCTCGCAGGCACGGGGCATATGCTCATTCCAGCTGATGTCGCTGATCCCGCGGCGGTCACGCGCATGCTCGACTCGACCATCGAGCAGTTCGGTCGGCTCGATATCCTCGTCAATAATGCTGGTATCTACGAAGATCATCCCTTGGAGAGCAGCACCTACGAAACCTGGCTCGATGCATGGCGGCGTACGATCGATACCAACCTCATCGGCGCGGCGAACACCATGTACTGTGCCGGGCAGTATATGCTCCGGCAAGGTGGCGGACGCATCATCAACATTTCGTCGCGTGGCGCCTATCGCGGTGAGCCGGCTGCGCCCGCCTACGGCGCGAGCAAAGCCGGCATGAACGCTATGAGTCAGTCGCTGGCCAAAGCTCTTGCCCCTTACAACATCTTCGTATTTACCGTAGCGCCCGGCTGGGTCGACACCGACATGGCTGAAAGCTATCTAGAGGGGCAAAAAGGCGATCTCGTTCGCCAGCAAAGCCCTCTGAGTCGCGTCGCCACCGCCGACGAGATCGCGTACACAGTGGTCTTTCTGGCGTCGAGTGGCACGGACTATCTCACAGGCAGCGTGATCGATATGAATGGCGCGTCCCATCTGCGCTGACTCAGCCGCTTAGTGCAGGCCACGTGGACATATTGACAAATAGTCTCAGCTTCGTTATGTTGGTAGTCAGCGTGAAAGTTAAGGATCTTAGCCATGCGCCGCTTCCAGATACCATCCTGTTGTCTCATGTGTTCAAGTTTTCCGCGCGTGTCTGGGCTGTAGCCGGATTGCTCGTATGATCCCTCTGCTGTGTTGAAGCTGCGCCCCGGACTGATCGGGGCGTTTTTGTTCGTGTGTTCGACGCGTCCCAGTTCTCGGCAGCGCGTTCGTCAAACATCAGCTTTCGCGTTTTCGTTACATTCGTACAAGGAAGAAAGATGAAGACTAGATCCACTGCGCTCCTGTTCCTCATGTCGGTTCTTCTCGTCCTGTCTACCGCCCTTGCCCCTGTGTCCGCGCAAAGTGATACGCTGCGCTGGTCCCTCGAAGGCATCAACGATCTCGTCTCGCTGGATCCGGCCAAAGCCAGCGACTCGCAGGGTTTCACCGTGATCGGGCTGCTCTACGGCGGCCTCGTCCGTCTCGATGGCGATCTGCACGTCATTCCGGATGTGGCCGAAAGCTGGACAACGTCGGATGACGGCCTGACCTACACCTTCACTCTGCGCGAAGGCGCGGCGTTCTCGGACGGCACGCCCATCACCGCGGATGATGTCGTCTGGTCGCTTACCCACGCCCTCGACCCCAACACGGGCGGTTGGACTGGCCCCTTCTACCTCTCGAACATCGTCGGCGCGAACGCTGTCGCTGATGGTTCCGCGACCGAGCTGTCCGGTGCGGTCGCCGTTGACGCGCGCACCGTTCAGATCTCCATCAATCAACCCTCGGCTTACTTCCTCAGCCAGTTGACCTTTGGCTCGGCTAAGATCGTCTCCAAGGCGCAGGCTGAAGCTGACCCGACCGGTTGGGAGAATGCCCCGGTGACCAGCGGTGCGTATCAGGTACAGGAATGGAATCGCGGCCAGAATATCGTCCTCGCCCCGAACCCGAATTACTGGCAGGCACCCAGCGTTTCGATCACCCTGTCGTTCAACCCGGATAGCGAAACCGCCTACCAGCTTTATCGCACGGGCGAACTTGACATCGTTGGCAGCCAGCAGAATGGCATCCCCCCGACGCACGTCGCCGAAGTCCAGTCGCTGCCGGACTTCCAGAGCACGTCACTGTTTGCCGTCCGCTATATCGGCTTCAACAACATGATTGCGCCCTTCAACGATGTGAACGTGCGCCGCGCCTTTGCCCTCGCCATCGATAAGGCGACGCTGGCGAACAACGTGCTGCAAGGCACGGTCGTCCCAACCGACCGCATTCTCCCGCTCGGCATTCCCGCCTCGGAACTCCCGATTGAGGGTCTGAGCTTCGACCCGGCGGCGGCGCAGGCCGCGTTGGCTGAAGCGGGCGTCACCCCTGAATCGATTGGTCCCGTCACGCTCACCTATGGCGTGGAAGGCGACAACGAACGTGTGGTCACCGTGCTGCAGGCGATGTGGCAGGAGAACCTCGGCATCAGCGTCACGCTCGAACCGCTGGAACTCACGACCTTCAGCTCGCGCCTCAATGACACCTACCAGACGCCGGAGTCCGGCCTGCAGATGTATTACAGCGTGTGGGGAGCCGACTATCCCGATCCGCAGAACTTCATTTCGCAGCAGCTGCGCACCGATGTCGGCAACAACAACGGCCACTATTCGAATGCCGAATTCGACGCCCTCGTTGATCAGGCAGACGTGCTGGTTGGCGATGTCGATGCCCGCCTCGCGCTCTACAATCAGGCGGAACAAATCGCGGTGAGCGAAGTCGGTTGGCTGCCGCTCTACAACCCAAGCCTCAACATTCTCGTCAATCCGCGCGTGAAGGGGATCGTCTTCAATGGTCAGGGTCTGATCATTCCTGACTTCTCTGCGCTCTCCATCGGCTCGTAATCGAACTCGTGTCGCTGACCGGGACTGTTCCAGTCTCCGGTCAGCGGCCTCGATCACCGCTGACGCCCAGCTATGTTCAAACTCATCCTCAAACGGCTGTTGACCCTGCCCTTCGTGATCGTGAGCATCACTTTCATCACGTTTGCGGTTGGCTACGCCGCACCCGGTGATCCCGTGCTCGCCATGCTCGGCGGACGCACCGACCCGCAGGCGGCTGACCGTCTGCGCCACGCCTACGGGCTGGACTTGCCGTGGCAGGAACAGTACCTCAACTACCTGACGGGTTTGCTGCAAGGCGATCTCGGCTTGTCGTTCCGCTATCAGGGACGCCCCGTCAACGACATCCTCGGCGACGGCATCTCCGTCTCGATCACGCTCGGCTGCGCGGCGCTGCTCCTCAGTCTGGCTGTCGGCATCCCCATCGGCCTATGGGCGGCATTTCACCAGAACTCACTGGGTGATCGCGCCAGCATGGCACTCATGCTCATGCTGTTCTCCATCCCCAGCTTTGTGCTCATCGCCGTCCTGCGTTGGATCAACTACCAGCTCTATCTGCGCGGATTGCCTTCGCTTCCGGTTGCGGGTTGGGGTCGTCCGGAACACTGGGTCATGCCGACTCTCGTCCTCGCCTCCGCGAGCATGGGCTATATCGCCCGGTTGACGCGCATCTCCATGCTGGAAGTCCTCAAGCAGGATTACGTGCGCACCGCCAACGCCAAAGGGCTGCTGCCGCGTCGCATCAACTGGGTGCACGCGTTCCGCAACGCTGCCCTGCCCATCATCACTGTGATCGGCCCGTCAATTGCCTTTCTCGTGACAGGCGCTTTCGTCGTGGAAAGCCTATTTTCCATTCCCGGCATTGGCTACCTGTCGGTGCAAGCCATCCAGCAGCGCGACTATCCCGTGATTCAGAGCTCCACGGTGATCCTCGCGCTGGCGGTCTTGTTCATGAACCTCGTCACGGACCTGCTCTATTCCTTGATCGATCCGCGCGTGCAGGTAGAAGGTTAGCCGATGGTCGCAGCCGCTGTCCACATCGAAACCCGCCCGGCTCCGCGCTTTTTCCGCCGCCTTTTCCAGAATCGTCTCACGCTGCTGAGTGCGCTCCTGTTTCTCGCGCTGCTACTCATCGCTGTCCTCGGGCCTGTGCTCTATCCGCAGAATCCCACACGTCCGGACTACGCCGCCATCAATGCCTTTCCCAGTGCTGAACACCTGCTCGGCACGGATAACCTCGGGCGTGATACGCTTGCCCGCCTCATGATCGGCTTGCGCATTTCACTGATCGTGGCCGCTTACGTGGAAGCCCTCAACATCGTCCTGGGTGCGACACTCGGTCTGCTGGCTGGTTTTTACGGCGGGCTGTTCGATGTTATCGTCACCCGTATCGCTGACATGTTGTTCGCGTTTCCCGGCCTCCTGCTCGCCATTCTTGTCGCCGCCATCTTCGGTCCCGCCGTCACTGAACAGTTCGGTGGTATTGGGCGCTTGCTGCTCGTTGCTGGTTCGCTCAGTTTGGTCAGTTGGCCGCTCATGGCGCGCCTCGTCCGCAGTCAGGTGCTCGTACTGCGTGAGCAGGAATTCGTAACCGCCGCCCGTTCGCTCGGCGCAAATCGCCAGTGGATCATTTTGCGTCATCTCGTTCCAAACACGGCGAGCTTAGTGGTCGTCGCTAGCACCCTTGACATCGCCAGTGTCGTCGTCAACGAAGCTGTGCTCAGCTTGCTCGGCCTCGGCATTCAACCCCCCGACCCGAGCATCGGCAAAATGATCACCGAAGCCATGCCCTTCCTCGAAGCCAATGCCTGGCAGGTCTTCTTTCCCAGCGCCGCGCTCATGTTGATCGTCCTCACCGTCTCATTCCTCGGCGACGGCCTCCGCGACGCCTCTGACCCTAGCAGCTTGACCTAGAAAGCCCATTTCAATGCATACTGAACGTTTTGTCCGTGTGGGAGATCTGAATTTCTACGTGCAATCATGGGGCGACGCCGGACGCCCTCCGTTATTTCTCGTCCACGGACTAGCCTCAACCAGTCATATGTTCGACCTGATTGCTGAGCCGCTCACCGCACACTACAGCGTTTACGCCTACGATCAGCGCGGCCACGGCCAGTCGGACAAACCGTCCGACGGTTACGAGTTCGAGCCTATCGCGCGTGACCTTGACCTGCTGGCCGACGCCCTCGGTTATGTTGACCAACCGCTCACCGTCATCGGCCACTCGTGGGGGGCATATACGGCGCTCTACTACGCCGCCACCCGACCTGACCGCACGGCCAAAGCCGTCCTCCTCGACGGTGGTATTCGTCCCCTGCGCGACCTCTTCCCGACCTGGGCGGAAGGCGAAATTGGCCTCGCTCCCCCGCCCTACGTTGACATGACGGTCGACGATATCAAGCAGTTCATCCGCAAGTGGCAGGCCGCAGGTTATCGTCCGGAAACAGAACCGCTTGCCCTCACCGTCTTCGACTTGAGCGATCCGCATAACGTCCACGCGCATCTGAGTCGCGCCAACAACATGCTGATCGCTCGCGCTCTCTGGGAGTTCGAGCCGACCAACTATTACGCGCGTACCCGCTGCCCGCTCCTCATTGTCAACGCCGTTGATCCGGGCAAATCGATCAGTCCGGAGATGCGGACTTACGCGCTCCAAGCCGAAACCCTTGCGCCGAGCGCGCGCGTGCACTGGATGATCGATACCATTCACGACATTCCGTGGCATCGCCCACACGCGCTCACCGCCGTCCTCGCAGATTTCCTCGACTAGCGTCTCATCGGGGCGTCCGCGCTGGACGCCCGGTTCTCGGCTTCTGGCTGCGTCCGTTTGGCGCAGGCTAACAGATCCATGAATTTCCGGTATGTACGCATACATCTTGCAGAAACCTCGCTATACTATAAATACATGTATTGGAGTTAATGATTTTGCAGGATCTTTACAAGTAATTTAATTGGCGTTCTGATCGTCATCCCACTGGAGGAAGCATGGCTGTAGCCTACAAATGCGGAGATTTACCGGGAATGGCACCGTGCCCGGCGGAGTTCACGACCGATACCGAAGCTGAACTTTGGGAGCATATCGCCGTGCACGCGCGGCGCGCGCACAACATCGACTCATCGTCCATGCCTCCCGAAATCAAAAACAAAATCAGCAGCTTGTTCCGTCGCCTTTCGGAACCAGCGAGTGACCAATCGTCTTAGGCATACGCGGTTTTTCGATGCCGGGGCGCACGGTCATGTGCTCCGGCTCCGTCTGATGAATTTTACCCGTGCGCCGACTCGCGTCGGCCTTTCCCCCGCCCCATGGTCGCGGCTGATTGCCATCGAACCGACCAATAAGCCTAGACCGCGCCAACCGAGCCTCAGCGGTAAATTCTTCCTATTCGTCACTATTTTTTCGTGAGCTATAATCTTACATTGACGCTTGATTCACTGTAACCTTTTGGGAGAGACGTATGCCACTACCCTATCGACGAGCGACTATGAACCGCACGAGTGGACATTCGAGCGCACATCAATCTGCCCCAGATGCCGTTTGGGAACAGATCCTCCCGGCTGTCCCGGATCGCATCAACGATCTCGGCGCTGGCATCTATGAAGCCCTCTGGTGGCGCCCTTATCCAGTGATGGATATTGAGATTCTCAAGCGCGATGAGTGTGTCGAGCTGCTCGGTCCAGCCTTCGAGCCGGAACAGCTACCCGGTGGTCTCGGCGTTCAGTTTCGCCTACGCGGCCAGTAGCCTGTCACTCACCTCAGCCGGTGGCCTCTCTATCGAGATCGCTAAGCGTACTGTCAGGATTCAGGCACACCGGCGTAGTCCACTCAATCACGCGCGCCTCAATGGACTGTGACTGTAGTCGATGAGCCACGGACACGCGGTGATTACCATCTACCACAAAATACGAATCGCAGATTTTGTACACCTCGATTGGCTCTAACCCTGCGACTGTTGTCGCCAGCTCATACACCTTGCTCCAGCGGTCGCGCATGTCCTCGCGCTTCGGCAGGAACGACCGCGAAAATTCGGTCGCTCGTCCCACGCTCCCGATGATGTGATTCAGCGGCACTTCTCGCAGCCCCACCGACTGTTGTTCGCGCAAATGCAGCCGTTCTCGCACCTGTTCAAAGTCGAGCAATTGGGTTGGCTTGCCCAGCAGCCGCTGCCGCAGCATGTCCCAGAACACGTGGCGCAGCGCATCCTGAAATTCTGCGACGGCCTCTTGATGGTTTGTGGCTGCCTTAATCGTCAGCATCATCGCCTCCTCGTGACCCAACAAGTCACTCCTCGGTTACTATGGCGTGCCGCTGGTTCAAGTGAATTGGAGGGATGCAGAAGTGAGTGTTTCGGTGGTCAGGCACAATTTGCAGGATAGATCACTTGAATGAGCCTGTCATTCAACTTTTGGCGGAGATCCGCCTGGACAAATGTCCAGCCACCCGTATGCTGCGCGGCATACCTCCGTCGCGTGACGAAGGGTCAGCATGGTTGCGCCGCGCTTCCGCGGCTCGCAGTCAGCCTCAGGTTTTCGATCAGTTGTGAGCTGCCGCTTCTCAGTCTAGTGCTTCGACTGCAGCCCTCGAACCTGTGCGAGTAGGCAAATCGCTTCTTTGCTCAGTTCAAGCGCAAGGTCTTGCTCTTCAACTGGTGTCCGTCCCTCTCTATTGAGGAGAGTCGCCGCTGTCTTGAGCAAACTCTCGGCGCGCAGACGCAGCAGTCTGGCCGTACATCCCGGGTCGTGTGCTGGCATGGTATTCCCTGTAAACTGCATCATTTTCAGAATCCTATAATGACACGATGAGTACAGCTTCACGGTATTCCAAGCCGCTGAACAACCCGCATACCAGTAAGCCCCCTATGACCTTGTTAGTACCAAGGTCATAGGTGATCCGGTCTCCATCTACTCAAATCTGAGTTCGGTGTTGCCCTCTGCCGACAGTGGAACGGCCTCGCCTAACTGGCCACTCTCTCCCAAGAGCACCGGAATTCGTGCCCCGGCGCGCGCAAACACCGGGATCCGATCCAGCGGTACATCAACCATCGTTGTCTGCTCGCCGTGGTACGCTGTCCCTGTCCAGAGGTCCCGCCACTCGCCTTCGGGCAGGTAGATTGATACCTGTGTCGTGTCGGGCTCAGTGACCGGATACACTAACAAATCGCGCCCAAAGCAATAGGCGTACGGCGATGCCTTCGGCTCGCTGAGCTGCGCCGCGCGCATCATCGGCTCACCGGTTTCGGCGCTGTGCTGCGCCTCCCGCCAGATGTACGGCATCAGGTTATGCCGCACATTTGTGAAGAAGCGGAATATCGGGATCACCCGCTCGTCGCCCGTCCGCGCCTGCATATTCCACGGCGTGCGGTCATTTGACGGCGTGCGCTGCGCATTGTATTCCGCGTGATATTGGAAGATCGGGCAGAACGCCGCCATCGCTGTCGACCGCAGATACAGTTCCGCTGACGGAATTTCGCCGCTGAACCCGCCGATGTCCCAACCCCAGAACGAAATGCCTGAAATCCCCGCCGATAAACCCCCGAGAATCGAATGGCGGTAAGCGTCCCATGTCGAATTTTCGTCCCCCGCCCAATGCGCGGGTGAGGTCTGTGACCCGGTGAACCCAGCGCGGCTGAACATCACGCTTTCGCGGCGCGCCGTGGCGTAATCGTAGTACGCCTGCGTATACAGTCGCGGATACTCGTTCCATACGTCGACACCTGTCCGACCGTCGCCGAACACCGCCTTTGTGCTCCACAGATGTTCGCCACCATCCGTCTTGAAGCCATCCACACCCAATTCTTCGATCAGGTACGCCCGCTTCCCCAACCACCACTCCACTGCATCGGGATTGGTCACATCCCACAACCATCCACCCCGGAACCAGAATGGGCGAATCGCATGTAGTGATCCGTCGGGTTCGCGCACGCCATACTGCTGTTCCGCAAAATAGGCGCGGTCGGCATCGTGCTGCGCGTGCGCCCCATCAATTTTCTTCATCGCTGGGATCTGCCACAAAATCAGCTTGATATTTTGCGCGTGCAGCGCATCGGTCATCGCCTTCGGGTTCGGCCATTTGCCTTGTGCCGGAAAAGTGAAATCGGCGTAATGCAGCCGCTGATCACCCGGTTTTGCCGCATACTGCGCATCATTCCAGATGTAAAACGTCGTCTCGTCGCTCCATGCCTCGATTACCAGCACCGATGGCGTGATTCCATGTTCAAACGTTGAGCGCACTTCCTTCTCGACGCGCGCCTGCGAATTCCACTCATTGGCGCTCATCCACAAGCCGAACGTCCACAACGGTGGCAGCGCTGGCCTGCCCGTTTTCATCGTAAATTGGCGAATAATCGCCAGCGGATCAGCCTCTTCAAACCAGTGCAGCTTCAACTGCTGATTCGCATCCAAATCCGCTTCCAGTACCCATTCATCGCTGCTGCTGGCGCACAGGTCAAACTGCATCCAGCGCGAGCTTTCCACCCACAACCCGAATCCCGCCGATGACAGCAGAAAGGGAATTGGCATATAGGCCCGTTTGCCCTGCGACTTGTACTGTTCGTACACTCGCACATCCAGCACTTCGCCGCGCTGATTCAGCGCATTGTAGCGCTCCCCTAAACCATAAAATGCTTCGTCGGGGCGCGCAGCGAATGTCAAGCGCACCCGTCGTGCTTGCTGACCATCGCTCAGCCATTCGATCTCTTTCGGCCCGCGACTACCCGCAGCGGTGATGAGACTCGCATCCTTGTATTGCTCGCTGCCCGCCTGCCACGCTTCTCCGGTGATTGTATAGCTGTCATACGCAATGCCATCACCTTCCAGCGTGTAGGTCAGTGTCGCTCCCTGTGCCGGGGCGGTGAGCTGCGCGCGCCACACATCCTGCTCAATCCGCACAATCCGTTCCAGAAACTCCGCGCCCACTCCATGTTCGCGTTCCTGCTGCCAGTTTGAGATCAGCTCCGCCTCGACGACTCGTGCTTCGCCGCCATCCACCGTGCTCACCACGCGCACCTGCCGCACCGCACCCGGCGGTCGGGTCACCATGCCGATGTTGAAAGGCTCTCCGGCCAACGGTTGGCGCGGTGTGCGCTCCTCGGGAAGCTGTTCATACGGATGTTCCTGCCCGAACGGGCTGTGAATGACCTGAATCATCGAGTTATTTTCCTTTTGCGGGGAATGTCTTGGCGCATTTTGGTTGATAGGCGGCTTCAGTTAGGTACTCAAGCCGCTTTTCGCCCCTCTCCCACGCAAGCGGGGAGAGGGGGCGGGGGTGAGGGGTTGCCCCCTCAGACGAGTTCTACTTTATTCCGCGATCAACGCGTCGAGTTCCGTCTTCGCCTGATCCAACGCTTCCTGCGCCGTCAGTTCGCCATCGACCACGCGGGTGATCAGCGCATTGACCGCATCCTGCATTTCGTTCTGGCGGACGATCACGGGCGGCGTCACCGGGCTTTCCAGCGAGGCAAACACGGCTTCGCGGTTCTCCGGCGGCGTCACGGCGAGGTAGTCTGCGAAATAAGCGGGTTCATCGAGCGCAGGCAGTTCCCACGACGATGCCACGCGCACGTTCGCGGCGACTTCGCTGCTGGTCAGGAACTGCGCCCACGCCGCGGCGGCTTCCGCATTATCGGTCGTCGCGCTTACTCCGACGCCATTCGCGAAGAAGTGGCTCGCGTGCTGGTTGATCATCGGTTCGACTTCCACGTCCCAGGCAAACGGAGCTTCAGCAAACGCCGAGAACATCCAGATGCCCGTGACGATCATGCCAAGCTTGCCGCTGACGAACAGATCGCCATCCGACACGCCGGAGAGTTCCGCCGAGGTCGGCATTAGGTCTTCGTCCATGAAGCTGGTCATCAGGTTGAGCGTATCGACGCAGGCCTGCGAATTGATCGTCGATTCCGTCATGTCTGCATTGAAGAATTCGCATTCACCGTTCTGGGCAGCCTTCTTGTAGAATTCCCAGAACTGCACGCCCGAATAAATGCCCCACGTGTCCGCGCCCAACCCACGGATCGCCGTCGCGGCTGCGCGTGCATCTTCCCACGTCCATTCATTGGTCGGATAGGCGACGCCCGCCTGATCGAACAGATCCTTGTTGAAGAACAGCAGCACGGTCGAGAAGGTTTCCGGCAGCGCCATCTGCACGCCCTCATACTGGAAGGCTTCCAGCGCCCGCGGATAGAACGGGGCTTCGGCGTCGAGATAGCTGCTCAGGTCGAGAAGCGTGTCATTCGCCGCGTACGTGACGAAGTTTTCGTAGTTCAGCTCGAACACGTCAGGCGCATCGCCGCTGACGACATCTGCTTGCAGCAGCGTGAAGTAATCGGCGAACGGCGCAGTTTCGACTTCCACAGTGATGCCCGGATTGGCTTCTTCAAACGCGGCGATGATGGTGTCCAGATCTTCGAGATGATCCGGAGCGGCGGAGAACGTGAAATACCGGATGGTGGTGTCCTGCGCCAGCACCGGGACAATCCCAATCGCCAGCACCAGCAGACCGATCAAAAACAGTTTACGCAGCATAGCTTCTAAATCCCCTTTTGCTATATACACGCAACAATCGCTGTTGCGAATGCCACCTAACCTTTAATCCCGCTCGACACAATCCCTTGAATGAACCACTTCTGTGCGAACAGGTAGACGATGAGGATGGGCAGCACGGTGATCACCGCGCCCGCCATCACCAGATTCCACTCCGTCAGCGCGCGCGGGCCAGCTTGCAGCACACCCAGCGCGACGGGCAGCGTAATCACTTCTTCTTTGCGTGCCACGAACAGCGGGAACAAGTAGCTGTTCCACGACCCCATGAAGCTCAATACGACCAGCGTCGCAATTGCCGGTAAATTGAGCGGCAGCATGATCCGCCAGAAGATCGTGAACGGATTCGCGCCATCGACGAACGCCGCTTCTTCAAAATCCTTCGGCAGTCCGAGGAAGGATTGGCGCAGCAGAAATGTTCCAAAGGCATTGAACAGACTCGGCACGATCAGCGCGGCGTAAGTATTCACCCACCCCAACTGCCGGATCAAGATGAACTGCGGAATCACCATCACCACGGACGGCACCATCATGGTGGCGAGGTACAGCATGAAGACGATGTTGCGCCCGCGCCATTGCAACCGCGCGAATGCATAAGCGGCCATCGCCGAAATGATGATCTGCCCGACGGTGGTCGCAGCCGCTACAAATGCACTGTTGAAGACCACCCGCGCAAGGTCGATCCGTTCCGCGAGTCCGGTATAACTCTCCAAGGTGATCGGTGAGGGGAACAGGCGCGGCGGCGTCTCCAGAATGTACTGCTGCGCTTTGAGCGACGTGCTCAGCATCCACGCGAACGGCGTGACCATCAGCAGCACCAATCCGACCATCACCGCATAGAGCAGCCCGCGGCGCAGCGAAATCCGCGCAACCGACTTGGGCTTCACGTTCGCATCCGCTGTGATGGGCAGCGCTTTACTCGGATTCATAGTACACCCACCGTTTTTGCAGTCGCAGTTGCACGAACGTGATCAGGAAAATCAGCGCGAACAGCACCCACGACATGGCCGACGCATACCCCATCCGGTTATAGCTGAACGCGTTCTTGACGACTTCTGTCACCAGCACTTCCACCTGTCGATCAGCCGCGCTGTCGCGCATCGGCATCAGCCACACCTGATCGAACACCTGAAACGAGTTGATGAGGAGGATAATCAGCACGAAAAACATGGTTGGCGTGAGCAGAGGCAGCGTGATCCGGAAGAACTGCTGCCGACCGTTCGCCCCATCGATGCGGGCGGCCTCGTACAGCGTGTCATTGATTGCCTGCAGGCCGCCAAGATACATCACGGCAATGTAGCCGAGGTCTTTCCACACACTCGTGATCACGATAGCGATTAGCGCCGAACTGGGATCAAACAACCACGCCGGAGCTTGCACACCCAAAGCTGCGAGTGCCGGATTGATAAGTCCATACTGCGGGTTAAAAATCCACTTCCAGATCAGCGACACAACCACCCACGACGCGACCACTGGCAAAAACGTGGCCGTGCGTACGACCAGTACGCCGCGCAGCTTCTGATTCAGCAGCACGGCCAGCCCCAGCGCCAGTACAAACACCGTCGGGATGTAGAAGGCGATGAACTGCAGCGTGTACCGCAGTGCACCCCAGAACGCGTCATCGGCGAACATCTCTTGAAAGTTCGCTAGACCAATCCATTCGGGTGGGGACAGCAGGTTCCAATCCTGAAACGCCAGCGTGAACGAAGTGAGAATCGGCAGCACAATGAAGATCGATAGTCCGATCAGGCTGGGCGCGAGAAAAAACGCCACCCATTTCCATTTATGCCAACCTGTCTGCCACGCCATCATACTTAATTCACCCAGTGAAAAAACTCAGTCAAATGAAGAACTATACCGCGATCCCGGCTTCTATAAGCGGTGACTCGAACAGTTTTCCCATCACAAGACTCGCAGATCCTCGGGCCCATGCGTGGTCATCTGTCGCCTCGACAATTACCTGTACGTCATCCATCAACCCGTTAAAAGTGTGCGCCTGCAGGGCATCGAGCATTGGCGCGATCCGGTAATCACCTGCAATCACCCCTTCCCCGCTCACGATGATCAGCGACGGGCACAGCAGGTTGACAATCGTCGAGATGCCAATCCCCAGAATTTCGCCAGAACGCCTCAGAGCCGCTCGAGCCAATGCATCGCCCCCATCGGCTAACGCGATGACGTCTTCCAGTGTGCGCGGCGCGTCTTGCGCCGAACGCGAGTGCCGCACATACGCTATCACTGCCGGATCAGCGGCGAACGCCTCCAGACAGCCGCGCTTTCCGCACGAACACATCGGGCCAGCCGCATCAAACGTGATATGCCCCAGCTCGCCCATCCCGCCCTTCGCACCCTGATATAGCTGGTGTTTGAGCACCATCCCCATGCCAATGCCGCGCCCAACGGTCACGACCACGAAATTCTCGATATGCCGCCCTGCCCCGAAAAGCTGTTCGCTCAGGGTGAGGGTGTTCACGTCATTTTCGATATACACGGGGAGATGCAGGCGCACACGCATCAGTTCGGCGAGCGGCAGATCGCGCCATCCGAGATATGGCGAGTAATGGACGACACCCGTTTGCGGGTACGTCACGCCGGCGACGCCTACGCCTACGCCGAGCAGCTTCCGTCGATCCACTCCCGATGCGCTTACTGTCGTCTCTACCGCCTCAGTCAATGCCGTGACAATCGTGACCGGATCATGGTCGTCAGGCATCGGCAGGTCTTGGTACCGCAGCACCTTCGATTCAAGATCCGTCAAGGCACATACGATGCGATGTTCCATCAGCTTCAAGCCGATGGCGCAGCCCGCGTCCGGGTTGAGACGCAGCAGCGTCTGCCGTCGCCCACCGGTGTAGTCCCCTTCCCCACCCTCCAACAGCCAGGCTTCCCGAATCAGCTCTTGCGTGATCTGGGATACCGCGCCGACACTCAGTCGCGAAATCTCAGTGAGCTGAGTGCGCGACAGCGCGCCATGCCGCCGAACCGTGTTGAGAATCAGGTTGCGGTTGATCGCTTTGATGAGGTCTTTGTTACCACGTACAAAAGTGCTCACAGAAAGATTTTTCACTCAATGAAATAAGCTGTCTCCACTTTATACCGATTCGGCGGCGCTGTCAACCAATTTCTTGGAATCGGCCGCCTCTTCAGCCTGTAGGGGTGCACGACAGTGCGCCCCTACCTTCGCACTCTACCGGATACCGCCCTCAGGTTTCAAGCAATCGCTTGGGGAGCTTGCACACCATCGTGTAAGCGGGATCAAACATATTGCCGAGGTCATACTCTACCCCGTACCCGATCAGCACATTCGCCTCAACGAGCGAATAGCCATAGCGCTGCTGCAGCCATGCGAGCATTTCCGTGGTCGCATGCTGCATCGCCTGATCCAGCGGGCGCGCATTGCCAACCGTGAAGATGTAATCCTTGTTCTCCCCGCGCGGCCACCTGGACCGCACGCCTTTCAGCACATCGACCGTGAATTTCACTTCAAACGAGGTTTCGATCCCCGTACCACAGACTTCCCCATCCCCCTGCGCCGCGTGACCATCACCGAGGTGGAAGAGCGCGCCGGGAGCAAACACCGGGAAATATACAGTCGTCCCGGCGACAAAGCCGTTGTAATCCATGTTCCCACCGTGTTCAGCCGATGTCGCCGTCGAAATCGCTTGCCCATCCATCGCCGCAACACCAAAACACCCCAGCATCGGGTTGAGCGGCAGCGTGAAATGGCCGAGTTTTCCGAGGGGATCCCGCAGTGACGCCGTTCCCCGTTCACGCTCCAACACCCAGCGCAGGATCTCATTCTGCTCCGGCAAGCTCGCCACCTCATCCGGATTGACAACGTTTGTTGCTAGGCGCGGACGTCCCCATCCAGTCGCGCGGCTGGGCGCGAGATGATCGAGATACACGACGAGCGTATCGCCGACTTCTGCCCCATCAATGTAGAACGGGCCAGTCATTGGATTCCCACCCTCAGTGGCCTTCTGCTCCGACGCATCGAGTCCCCATGCATCAACCGTCGTGGTGATGACGGAGTCCCCCGGTGCGATGTGGAGCACTGGCGCATGCGAACCCATCGTGCGGTGGTATATTGTCGGCGTGAAGTGATGAACGGTCATGGTTCCCTCTCGTCAATCTCAGATCAATCAACCCGCTGCGTGTTGATACTAACTTTTCGTCGGTAGGCTTGCCACAGAGTCCGCCATCTGGCCAGCTACGCCGAATTAACTAGAAGTGCTTGGCTTGCACCGCGACTATAATCAGGTTGGTGCACTCCCTACCTGTCACCGATTCGCGTCGGCTCGGCAGCTTGATCCAACGTTATATAGAAGGTAGTCCATGCGTAAACTTCGCCTCATTCGTATCCTAATCGGCAGCTTGCTCTGGCTCACCGTGGTGCGCCTCTCCGCTCAGCCACCTGCTCCACCTATCATTGAGCAATGTGCCGCGCTCTTGGCCAGCGACCGCCCGATGCCCGACGGCGCTGATGCCCCCATCATCCGCATCGTCGCGCCGCGCGATGGCGAGATCATTTATGGAACTGAGGTGGCCATCACCGTTGAGATTCAGAATTTCGCGGTCGAGCTCGGCACAGGGCACTGGCATCTTTGGCTCAACGGTCAGCTGCGCGGCATGCTCTATCAAACGTCCGGCATAGTTGACTTGCGTCCGGGAAGTTATCAACTGTGCGCCAGCCTAGGTGACCCTAACCACATGGATCTGGGTATGCCAGATGGTATCACTTTCACCGTGCAGGAACCTTCTGCCGGAACACCCGTTGCCACCTTAACCGTTCCCCGGGAGGCGGCCCCCGTCATTGATGAACCCGGCGGTCTGACACCAGTCCACCTGGTGCTCATCCTTGGGCTGGGTCTGGTGGCTATTGCCCTCGGCGCTTGGTTAGGATCGCGCTTTCCTAAGCGGCGCAGTCCAAAACGCTGATCAGCGCGCCGCGTAAGTGATGCTTGATTTTTGAGGTTAGATTTGCTACGATGAGAATTGTTCGTCCCATTCGTCTAGTGGCCTAGGACGTGTCCCTCTCAAGGACAAAACACGGATTCGAATTCCGTATGGGGCACAAATCGCTCTTCTCATTGATAGAAGAGCGATTTTCATTTCCCTCCAATTTGAGATACATGTCCGCCCGTACCGTTAGGGATCGGGCTGCCCACGCCTTCAATTGAAAGTCCACAATTCGGCGCTCGTCCAAATCGTAAATGATATGTTCGAATAGCATGTGAGCCAGTTGCTGACGGTCTTCATCGTCGCTACTGTCCCAAACGTTCACTAGTTGTGTAATCACAGCTGCATTAGCAGCTGAAAGAACCTTGTGGTTTTGACTGACAAATCCGCGGAGTTTCTGACGATACCAACGAACTACAAACCGAGGGATTGTCTCGCTTCTCGGATCGTTACAACCTGGTCCGTAAGCATGAGCATCCCGTAAAATTCCTCGGCTCGGAGAAAGTGTTGCCACGCCTGCTGTTTCTGATTTAGTGCAGTTAATGTATAACCTAAATTAGCGTTCCAATGCGCTGCATTCAGTTGATCGCCTACGTTGACTGCAATTATCATTGCGTCTTCGTAGTGTCGTAGTGCGTCACCATACCGCCGTAAGGAAAAGTACGCATTCCCCAAAATGCCCATTGTTGCACCAACCATACGCTGCTGATGAAGAGTCTGATGCATCGTGAGTGCTTGCTGTGCACAAGCAATACAATCTTCAACTCTCCCTAGTGCATTCAGAGCATTTGCTAAATTTCCTAGATGCATCGCCAGCGCTGCCAAATCATTCTTAGTTCGCGCAATTTGAAGTGCCTGATTATGCAGTTCGAGCGATTTTGTATAATCAGCCAGCTCATAATAGAGAGTCCCAAGGTAACCAAGTAATATACCTTCTTGATCGACATCTTGGAGATCTTTCGCAAGCCTAAGCGCATATTCGAAGCACATCTTCGCCTCATGAATTCGCGAAGTAGAGCGCGTTAAAAGGCCCAGTCCCTGTAGTGCAACAATTTGTCCTCGCTTGTCATTGACGCTCTCGTTGATTTGGAGTAGTTCTAAATAGCAGGCTTCTGCGTGATCGTATTCTCCTAAGACTCGGAGAGCACCCCCAAGATTGTTAAGTTCTGTCCTTAGCGCCGCTAAATCGCCGATGGTGCGATGGAGCTTCAATGCCTTTGAATGATGAAGTACAGCTGTTTTGTAGTCCCCTTTTGCACTATATATCCCCGCTATATTCCCTAACCATTTCCCCTCGGAGCTGATATCTCCCAGTTCCTGAGCAATATCGAGGGCTAACATATACGCCTTCAAAGCTTCGTCATATTTCTCCTGCTCCGCGTAGACATTGCCAATATTCCCCAAGGTTTGGCCCTGAGCGCGCTTATCGCCAACTAAGTATTGCACTTCTAAGGCATCCATATAGTAGATTTGTGCCTGTTCAAGCTTTCCTCCGAAAGAATAAGCAAGGCCGAAATTGCCAAGCCAAGTTGCCTCGAGCCGCTTATCGCCAGTTTGACGAGCGAATTCGAGAGCAACGTTGAGAAGCTGAATAGGTTGGTCAACATCGCCTTCTTCTAGTAATACGCCCGCCAGATTGCCGGCCCATGTACCAATAAGCCGTATATCACCAAGTTCACGCGCGAGATTCAGTGCTTGTTCGAAGTACATCCTCGCCTGCAAAAATAAACCGCGATTTCGATGAATAATTCCTAGATTCCCTAGATGCGCGGATTCCGCTGTGGACAAACCTAAACGTTGAGCTGCGGACAAGGCAGTTGTTGACCAACGCATAAGTTTATCTACATCCTTCGTCAACATAAGAATATCAGCACCTAGATCAGCATAATCTTCACACAGTTGTGCAGCGGCATCATCGTGCGGTGCTTGCGATGCGCTCCATAGTTGTCCCCTTTCAATCTGTCCCCATTCTTCCTCGAGCTGTCGAATTGCTTTATTGACATAGTCACCTCCCTGTCGGTACAGTTGGTTGACTTCATTCAATACCTGCAAATAGTACTCAGCATGGGCATAGTGACTCATGGGCTACCGCCGAAAAAAAGCTCAAGACGAGCGCGATTGAGTTCTTCTGCATAAGTATCCCCGAGCTCAATCGAGATCTTTAGCGCAGTCTCTAACCGCCACCTACCACGCTCGACTTCACCACTTTGTATATACGCCATTCCTAGATTACTGAGCGCAACTTCCATTGCAGGTTTATGGTTAATCGTTTCTAACACTTGGAGGCACTGCTCATAGTAAGGTATGGCTTTCTGGTACTCGCCTAAGCGGTAGTACAGACTGCCCAGGTTGCCTAAACGATGTCCCTCCGCACGTTTGTCGCCGAAAGTACGACCGATGCCCAGAGCTTGTAGATAAAAGGATTCTGCCTCAGCATACTTACCCTGCTGAGCATAAACTAGTCCAATATTGTTCAATTGGTTGCCTATACTCGCCTGGTCCCCTAGTTCACGGGCAAGACTCAATGCATCTTGATAATAGCCGCTAGCCTTGTCGAGGTTTTCGGATCGCCGATGTATTTCACCCAGATTACTTAAGTGATTCAATACATTCGTGTCATCCTTAACTGAAAGCGAAATACTGAGTGCTCGTTCCAATAAAGAGATTGCTTCTGGATAATGCCTCATCTGAATCGAGACTAAGGCTAAATTCCCTAACTGATGAGCAATGACCGACGGAGCCTGCGATTCTTCCGCAACTTGAAGTGCTTCTTCAGCATACCTTCGTGCATCTTCGTACCGGCCTTGATTACGGAAGATGATACTGACGTTACCCAGCGGATCAGCGATGAGCATCTGATCCTGCGTTGCACGGTATCTTTCGAGCGCTTCTCGTGTATATTGAAGCGAGAGCTCGTATTGACCTGTTCGAAAATACGCAATACCTAGATTAAATGTATGTCGGCCATAGGCTTCAATCTCATTAAGCATTTTGGACATTTGTTGGGCAGTGAGCAACCATTGAATGAATTCGGGGGTTCCGAGATTCAGCGCCAGTGGGACTGGGGCATAATATGGGTACGCCGAGCATAAGCGAGCGGCTTCGCGATTATGACTGAGGCGCATCATAGTTCGAAAAGCGCTCTGGATCTGTGCCAAGCCACGATCGTTCGTTTCGAGCCAATCGATGGCTTTCTGGAGACTCCCTTGTTGCTCTAAAGCGTTCGCTTCCATCAAAAGCGTCAGGTAATACTGTGCAACCTTAACCTGCTGCTGTTCAGCCGGTGAGAATGACTTTTCCATAGGTATGAGCGTCTCATCCGTGTTTATCTCAGTTCCGCACTATCTGTATTAAGCAGATGAGCAGCATACATCGAAAGTGTATAATGCATCTGAAAACGTCCTTCGCCGAGCGGTTCTAACAATCCGCGTCCTACTAAGGCCCGTGCTGTAGACTGAGGGTTTGTCAAGTTACAAACACGCTCCATTGCCCGCAGATTAAAGGTCGCCGGCTTTGGTGCAAAGCCTCCCAAGCACACGAATGCCTCTTGATCTATTGTTGCAAGTGTCTGGATACTCCGTCTAAAAAGCAGACCTATTGTGGGAGTCTGGCCAGTAGCTTCGTCAAACCGTTCTACTGCTGGTTTCTCTCCAAGTTTGCTAAAATCCGTCTGCAATTCGCTGATTAAGACAGTGACGTCAAAACCAAGGAATAGCTCTTCCTCCATCAAGCGCCCAGCGACACGCAACGCCAAGGGTAAGCCTTCTAATGTCTCAACCAGAGCGTCTAGTTCAGCTTCATATTTACGGAAAACGTTTGAGGCAAATACTTGCAGTAGTTCAAGCGACTTCTCTCGTTCCAGAACATTCAGAAAGTAAACATTCTCCAATCCACACATCTCGATTGCGAGATCCGTGAATCGGGTCGAGAATAGAAATGTAGTCTGGTCAGTAGCGATCTGTTTAAAGAGATTACTTTGCTTTTGCACCCAAATATCATCAATAACCAGCAATACACGTTTGTCTTGTAGTGCAAATCTCATCTGCTCAATAATTTCATGCTCGTCTTGCAGCATCTCGAGGTGCCCTACGCCAAGCTGCCGCGCCCATTTCCGCATTGCTGCAATGGCATCACCATCTGTCCCCATTGTCGTCCACAGAATACCGTCAGGATAAAGCGACCGCAATACGTGCTCATCGTCATAGACAATTCGATTGATCACGGTCGTTTTACCAACCCCCGGCCAACCACGTACTACTGTAAATGGATAATGCACTCCATTTGGGTTCGCACCCAGACGGCTCTGAAGATTAGCAATATCTTGGTCTCGTCCGATAACCTTATGCGGATAGGTCGGTTTGAGAAAGCTTTGATCTTTATCTAAGTCACTTTCATCATGTTCGAGATGAAGGTAAGGTTGCCACGCAGCCCTGTACTCTCGTTCCGGAAAGAATTCTTTGAGCTGCTTGAAATCCTCAAGTGAGACGCGCGATAAATTGAATAACTTGAACGCTTCCTCGGCTGTGCATCGCTCATGCGGGGAGACTTGTTCTGTCAAAACATAGACGAATGCACATAACTCTCGAACCTCGTACGACCGATTTTCCACTTTATCGTGAGCACGAAACATGCGGTTAAAGCGGTCAAGACTATAACTCGAATCATATCCCAACACTCGATTCAGACGTTTCCCCATCAACTCGACGACCTCAACGTAGGTCAGATTCGCACGATCAACCATCTTCTGCACTAATTCAGCGATGAATTCAGAACGCACTTTTCCGCTTGGGTTATGCGCCATTTCGCATGCTCCAATCCTCAAGAAACCCTTATTTCCGCTAATTACGTACAATAGACTATACCTGAAGCCCCTTGCCATAAAGTGCGGCTAGTCGCACATCACCGCATGTCTATACATGAGAGCCTTTAGTCAGATGCTCGAGCGTCTGACCAAACCTGACTGAACCACAACAGACAAGAAAGGTTATCTCATGACGAAGTTCATCCGAACAATCGTTGGGCTGATCATTGCCCTTTTACTGGTCGCCGGCCCTATCGTGACTCCGACGTACGCCTGCCCGGGTGACCCGAATAGCTGTCCGTGCCCGGGATGCTAGGCTAATACCGCAATGCATGACGGGGCAGGCAGGAAACTGCCTACCCCGTCATGCTACCTCCTTGCACTTCCAGTAGAACGTGAGACCTATGCCATTCATTTAATGCTTCTACGATATGGAAGCGTCTGAGTTCTGGAAGCTGATCCATTTCCAGCTGAAACTCGCACTCGGCTCTCTCCAAATACGATCCAAACTGTTCTCCCGAGATCGAGAGGGCATCCGCCAAAGAACTAGGTGGTGCGGACAGAAGCGCGTGAACGGCATCCAGAGCAGGCTCAGTTCGGTTCTCTCCTACCAAAGAACTCTTGAGCAGTTCGCATAAGATCAAGCCAAACAGTGTGTGTACGGCCCACTTTATCTCTGGGCGAGGCAAGTACAGAATTTTCTTGAACTGAGCCTGAGCAGAATCATAAGCTTCCATTCTCAAATAGGCTTTGGCGGCAACGACTAGAATGCGTGTTACTTGGATCGGCAAATGGTTAGCTTCCGCTTGAATCATGGCAGTACGTAGTAACCTAAATGCAGCGGAGTGCATGAAACGAGCAGAGGCTAGGGTTGCTTGGGCAACCATCATATCTATGTGCAAGCGAGGGTGTTCTATGCGCTCGGCCAAGTTCTGTCCCTGTGCGAAACAGTCCTGCGCCTCGGTGTAGTCCTTTAGCCAGTAGTTGGCGGCTCCCATATTCAGGTATAGGTAGGCCATCATTTCAGGAGAATTCAGTTCTCGGACAAGTTTCAAGGCTCGATTAAAGTAGGCCTTTGCTTCTGCATACTGCCCCAATTCAACCAAGGTTAAGCCCAATGCGTTCTGATTGTGCTGTGCGATGGCTTTCATACTCACTGGCAATGCCTCAAGATCGTCTCCGAGCTGACGTTCGACGTCTCGGTAATAGTCCAGGGCTAGATCAAAACGTCCCTGATAGAAATAGGTCACAGCGATATTTGACCAAATCGCACGCATGAGCAAATCGTTCTGATCATGTTGCGCCCATGTGATCGCCCTTTCGTAACTGCTTTGCGCCTCGGCATACTGCCCCATAAACATCTGCACTTCACCGATTCGAAAGTGTAGCGCTCCATTCCGATGTGTCATGTGGGCGTCCTGAGCGAGCACAAGTGCTTGGCGAAAGAAGGCCAGCGCTCGTTCAAACTGTGCACGGTACTTTGCTAATTTCCCCGCATTAAACAACAGCTCAATCTCGGTCAGCACATTTAGTCGTATATGTTCAAGCACATGTTGGCACAGCGCATCCGCCTTTGTATACAACCCTCGCTGTTCAAAATAACCGTAGATCTGATTCAAAGCGTCCACGGCCTGCATTTGGCGAGCTGGAAATTCCTGCTTAAGGAGGACGAGTTCAAACATCAGGAATATATTCTGTTGATATTCATCCAATCGCTGGTATTGCGCGTGGTTAGCTTGCACATATTCAATCAGATAACGTACAAACGCTTGTCGCATTCGCTGGCCATAGAGGCTTTGCACAAGTGTCTGTCCTCGAAGAAAGTCCAGCATAATTGGATGCAGTACATACCGCGACTCGGACATTTCGTTGTTGATGCACTTAACCAACCGCATCTCGACCAATTGGCTCAGCCGCTGGCTGATCGGAACAGTGCCAATCCCATCTTTACCTACGACCATAGCAAGAGCCTCAGCGGTTATGCCTTCGTCTGGTGCAAACAGACTGATTCCGAAGAGCACGTTTTTCTCCGAAGTCAGCAAATACTGCCACAACCAATCTAATATCTTTTCATACTGCGTGATAACGTCGAATCTATCCGTAGGCTCAGTTACCCGCAGTTTTTCGAGGAGGCTTGGCAAACGACCACGTTGATTACGCAAGCCGCTGACCATGATGTTTAGCATAAGGGGGAGCCCCCCGGTCAAGTGAGTGAGTTCTTGGAAATGATTGGCTTGAAACTCCTGCAACCATTCCAAACGGGATATCAGGAAGCGGCGTACCTGTTCTTCATCAAATCCAGGCAGATACACTTCATATACTTCGAAGTCCGGAAGCTGACGAGCCACAAGCATCACTCTCGCGCCTGCCACCACCTCAAGAATGGTCTTGAGCGTGTCTTCATCCGCCAAGTGCGGCCTATATCCTTCATCGATTATCAGCACCAGGTTCGGGGTTTGCATAAGCTGTTTTAGACGCTGACGCTTGCTCGCGTAATCTAGGTGGAGTAAATCATTTCGTCGTAGTTCGACCAACAGATTGTTGACAATTATCTCAAGGTCGATGTGTGCCCCGAGCTCTAGGCGCACCACCGAGTAATCCGAATGGTGCTTCATCAAATAGTGAGCGGCAGTCAGCGCCATTTCCGTCTTGCCGCTACCAGCCGGCCCTACCAATCCAAACACCTGCTGTTCGCGAGTTGACACCATCAGCCTAACCAATTCATCGTGTATTTCTTGGCGCTCGTATACAGCCTCAGTCGCCCGAATAGTTTGCCTGGGAGTTCTGCCAATCAACAGTAGATCTTCTAAGGGGATGGCTTGATTACGTCTGACAATCGCTTCCCATTCCGTGGCAGATCTCCCCATCGGCAGTGAGCCATCTCGTTCAGAGTCGCGGAGCATCTGAAGGTACGTATCAAGGCGATCGCTATGTTGGCACAAAGCTATCCAGATCAAAATCTGGAGAGGTTTCAGGCTTGCGCCACGACTGTGCTGCCAGTTTTCCGCATACCGGTGCGCACTCGGCCAGTCGTGTTGTTGCAAGTAGTAGACAGTCACCCGCTCCAGCAATTGATGCTTCAGTGACGCTAGTTCTTGCTGACGATCTCGTATCCACATGATGAAACGCGAGTTCTCACCGTTCTCACCTATGCGAGCTGGAAACTCTAGCAAGAACGCATCAACATATTGGTCAAGCACTACGGTCGCGGCAGCAACATCCTCTCTATCAAATACTGTCTTTTGATTGAGAAGAGCGTTGGCACTCTCCGCAAATTCGCGACTGTCAGTCCAAATTTGGTGCTGCTTGAGATATACATAATCGTTTCGATCAGCTTCCAGAACTTCGGGCGTCAGCGCCTTGCGCAGCGGAAATAAGGCATGTCGACGGAACTGCTCGCGTGCTTGGGCGCGCCCATACACCATGCGGATCAAGTCATCGCGCAAATACTCATCCTCCCCCGTATCAGCCATGAAGATCAGGAGTTTTAGAGCCTGCAAACTGAGGCTCGTTTTTTCGCGGTTAACACGTACTTCGGGCTGTTTACGGAAAAGGTGTATCTCTACTGAAATGGTCATAGCCGCAAGGTCCGACTCTGAAAACTGTTTTCTGTAATCTAACACAGCACAATTAATTATTGCCAAATTACGGACGCTTCTGGGACGTTCATGGGACGATGGATATGCGTCAATTGAGTCACGAAATTAGTCCCACAGGAGTACAATTGTGAATGCAGCCCAAAATCCTGACGTCGATCTACTGCTTGCGCGCGCTTATGAGCTAACTCAACAAGGCCTAACCCCCTACGCGCATCAATTTTCGCGAACCTGCACACTGGTAGAGATAAACGAAAACTTTGATGAAGTGGAAGATACCGAATGCATCTTGCTTGAGGACCCGGTTCAGGTATGCGGTCGTGTCAGTTGGCTGAAATACCATGGCGACCATTTTATTATCCGGATCGCAGACCAACACACACACCTTCAAGTGATAATTCGTCCGGCGAATCTTCCCGAACCACAGGCTCGGCTGTTACAGAATCGCGTTTACCGCGGAGATTATCTTGGCTTCCATGTGGTAGCTATCAGGCGCGTTGATGGGTTCGTAACTGCAGAGGTCGATGGATGGTGTTACCTTTCCCTCGCTAATCTCCCCATTCCCCTACATATTGATATCCAACGCCAGCGGCATGAGCGCCATCTGCATCTCGCGTCTAGCCTTGAGGCACGTGAGCAGATGGTCAAACGAAGCCAGGTAATTCACCAAATTCGCCGCGTACTCAACAATTTCGACATTCTTGAGGTGAGTACACCGTACCCGAACCCTCCGGATAGTTGTCACCTTCAGCACTATCTCGTTGGCGGACTCGAGCAGATCTACGAAATCCGTTCCTTGAACCAATATCATGCTGTGGACTGGCTCAATCATCCGCAGGCGTTGTGCCTGCGTGCCTGTATAGCGTTGAAAACGCTAAACTATGGTATGCAGCTTATGGAAGACCTCTTACTTCACCTGACTCGCTATCTTCATGCACACACAGTAATTTGGAACAAACCGTTCGAGCTTATGAATGGCAGTGAACATGCGGGACTCGAAGCAGTCTTTCCCGAGGACCGTCTTCAACAGATAGACCTATCTCCGGGTTGGGCACATCGCAAGGTCTCTGAGCTAATCGAAACAATTGCAGGTATAGACTTCACGCAACTCAAGAACGTTGACGAAGCCCTAGCTGTAGCGAAAGAAGCTGGTCTTCAGATTAAGGAAGGGGCAAACCACCAATCAATCGATGATGTGTTACTTGACACCTTCAGGCAGCTCATACAACCAATACTGATTCAGCCAACCTTTGTACTTTATCCAATCGTCGACTCAGATGAAGTAGGCTCTTTCGAGCTCATAATCAAGGGCATTCATTTGGGTTGTGGAAGCATCATTCGGAATGATCCAACACAAATGGCCAAGAACATGACAATGAGAACAATTGAGGGCAAATCTGTGCTCATGCTTGGCATGCCTCCAGCAATTGAGCTGTCCCTCAACATTGATCGTTTGTGTATGCTGTTGCTCAACATCGACGACATTCGTGATGTTATTCCGTTCCCCTTCCCCATTACCTGAACGCTCTCAACGTTGTGTTCAATGCATAGCTGGACACCTGATATGGCGTAGATAGCTCCGCCAGCAGGTGTCCTAAATCTGCTCCTACATCATTACCTTACCAGCGGCTCTAGGCTGATTCCGGTTGGCCTCGTATGCAATACTCCCCTGTGTGATGCAGCTAATATAAGTTGCCAATATGTCGCTTTTGAGTACAGCCAGTTCCGAATCGTCTGCAGCCGTGGCAAGTCATGGGTTAATTGCACTTAAGCCAATGACCGTTTGTCAGCCAAAGGAAGGCAGGCCAGTAATGCCGTGAAAACGGGTTACCTGTCGGTTTTGGGAGTTTGCGGACGCGATAAATCGCGTCCCTACACAACCACACTTTTCTCGTAGGGACGCAATTCATTGCGTCCGCTATCCCCAAAAAGACTCTATGCTACGCAGCGATTGGCATGCCTTGGCCTGTTTTGTCGTATTTCGGACACTGGCTTGAGCTATTGATATAGGGAAGTCATGCAAAGGCATGAACAGAAACAGGACATGGTATTGTCAGGAAAACCCTGTCACAAGATGCGGGTTTTGCGGCCTCAAATCGCGGGTTTTGCCCGCTACACGTCCCCGACGAAAAGCCGTAGCATAAGGTCATAACGTGAGCCAACAAATACAGCCATCAGGCAGAAACACAGGAGTGCTTTCATGAAATACCTCAGCTATCGTCTCTCGGCCGCCATGTGGTCGCGCGTGCTCTTACTCTGGATCATCCTCGCGCTCGGCGCTTTCGTGGTCGGTGGGGCCGCCGTTGGGATGGGTCAGTTCATCCAAGGCAATGTTCGAACCGAACTCTCGGCTCAGCAAATCTCCTTTACAGCCGCCGACCGGCTGTCCGATGAGGAGCGCGCAATTCCAGGGCTCATCGAGAATGCCGGGCAACCTCTCACGACGGGCAACCAAGCCCAGATTTATGCCAACATGATTGCTTTGCACAGTCGGACAGCGGCGGAACAGGCGGGTTATCCGGACGCGACCTACGCCACCCTCGGTGGCATCCAGCGTGAATTGCGCGCAGCAATCACCACCGCCACTGAAGCCAATGATGCAGCGGCACTGGAACAAGCCCAAACCGAGTTAACCAACGTCACGAATCTCCGCAACACGCTGTTGACGGCCAGTAACCTGCGGGGCAACCTGTTCTCGGCCTACGGTTGGGACAATGTGGCCACCGGGGTGCAAGCAGCGGGAGCGTTCATCGTGGTGCTCGGGGTCGCATTCTTGGTTCTGTTCGTCTACGAATTGCGGCGCGGTCACCTGCCCCCGACCGAAGCGTAATCCCCATCGAAAACTCGAGCGATTTTAGTGAGTCGCTGATAGACACCTCCGTGAGATTACCACGGAGGTGTTTTCAATTTAGGACTAGGCCGGATCTCAATGGGTCATTTGCCCGTACACCTACTCCGACCTGTAGTCTCAGCACTGGGAAGTCGATCCTGTGACTAGAAACCGTTTCTGAAAATTTTTATTGCGAGATTTTCAGGGATTAAACACCTGCATTCCGCATACCTTTCCCCTCAAGCACGTCTCGAAACGACGCATTTTCGTATTAAAAGTGAGATTTTATAACGAGAATGTGTACAAAAACTTGACGCTTCTTCAATCCAAAAATAAACATTTGACGCGATCAGCCTTCATAAGTCCAAGTTAGAAGATGACAGAGCACGGTAACCCGCTTCTTTATTGTCTCGTCATCTAGACCCCGTCAATCTGGATAACCTGTTCGCACCAACTGCGGTTGAACATAATTATCCGGAAACTTCTCTACCAACCATGAAGCTACCGTCTGTCTCTGTGAGCAGTACGCCGACCTAGATATCCCTAAGGAGAAAGGAGCTTGGTGAAGGAGAGCGAGCCTAACTTCCAATTGCCCTCTTGCTGCACATAGACTTCTGTAACCATAAACGGGTTGGTGACCTTATTGCCGCCCACAACGGCTAACAGCGTAATTCTGTTCAACAGGATGGCGGTTGTGCCCATGATATTCACCGATACTTCATGGATGTCCGCTTGTTTGTAGTGAATGCCTCGGCTTTCGATGATCTTGAGTTCTTGTTCTTTTCCCCAAGACCCTCCCATATGGACAAATACCGACTTCTCATGGAAGAGCGCATCCAGGGCATCGACATTGCACTCTGACATCCAGCGCCATTTCTCAGCCGAGAGATGGATAACTGCTTGTTCCGGGGTTACCTGTTGCATAAATCACTCCTTTACGCCCGTAATTAATCCTTTACGTTGTGCGTCTCATCTCACCCAACCGCTTCACCATGGCTGGATCACGATGGTCAAAGAAACTGCTCGTCTTCGTGTCGAGCGTCGCTATCGCTTGCATATCCTCCGGGCTGAGTTCAACGTCGAACACGTTGAAATTCTCCTCCATGCGTTCCCGGCGGGTTGACTTCGGAATAGCGATAACGCCGCGCTGGGTCAGCCAGCGCAGAATGATCTGCGCGACGGTTTTTCGATGTTTGTCAGCAATGGAATGCAGCACCTCATTTTGGAAAATGTTATGTTTGCCTTCCGCAAACGGCCCCCACGATTCGATTTGAACCTTGTTTTCCTCTAGGAATTTCTGGGTTTCGATTTGCTGATTAAAGGGATGGGTTTCGATCTGATTCACGGCTGGTGTGACATCATTGTGAACGATCAGGTCCATGACGCGATCTGGGTGGAAATTGCTGATGCCGATCGCACGTACTCGTCCGTCGCGATACAACTCTTCCATTGCGCGCCATGCGCCGTATACATCACCAAAAGGCTGGTGGATCAGAAACAAATCCAGATATTCCAGTTGCAGACGCTGCAAGGATCGTTCAAATGCCGCTTTGGTGCGCTCATACCCGGCATCGTGAATCCAGAGTTTCGTGGTGACAAAGAGTTCTTCGCGCGGAACACCACTTCGTTTGATCGCCTTGCCCACTGCTTCTTCATTACCATAGGAGGCTGCCGTGTCGATCAGACGATAACCAACGCTGATCGCGTCGTAGACGCTGCGTTCGCATTCTGCGGCATCCGCGATCTGAAAAACGCCAAAGCCCAAAAGTGGCATAGGAATGCCATTATTCAATGTAACTGAGGGGTCGGTTGACATACTGATTCTCCTTCTCGATGTTGCCCTTACGTGAACACTGATCGTTTGTTTCAAGATCGGAACCGCCTGCCCTACCTAATCGCAGCGGTTCCATCTATCGACCTAATAGCGATTGCCAAGCACCGTGATATTGGACATGGACTGGTCAATCGCGTTGAGATCGTTGGCATTCAGTGCGACGTTGACCGCACCGTTGTTCTCGTCCAGTCGTTCCAGTTTCCGACTGCCGGGGATCGGAACGATCCAAGGTTTTTGTGCGAGCAGCCAGGCCAGCGCGATCTGGGCGGGGGTGGCATTATGCGCAGCGCCAATCCGCTCCAGTAGGTCAACGACCGCGCGATTGGCTTTAATGGCATCCTGAGTAAAGCGCGGATTGCGCGCCCGGATATCGTTCTCGGCAAACGTCGTGGTTTCGTCGATCTTGCCGGTTAGGTACCCACGACCGAGAGGGCTGTACGGCACCAACCCGATGCCGAGTTCCTCACAGGTCGGCAGAATTTCCGCTTCAATCGTGCGCCACCAGATCGAATATTCACTTTGCAGAGCCGTGACAGGTTGCACCGCATGGGCGCGGCGGATGGTCGGAGCATCCGACTCCGAGAGGCCGAAATGCTTCACCTTGCCCGCTTGAATCAGATCTTTAACAGCGCCTGCCACCTCTTCAATCGGGACATTCGGATCAGGGCGGTGTTGATAGAATAGATCAATGGCTTCGACCCGCAGACGCTTGAGCGACGCCTCGGCGACCCGCTTGATCTGCTCCGGACGACTATCTACGCCGCTGCGGGGAGAAGGCCCCTGATCGCCATCATGTTTAAAGCCGAATTTTGTGGCAATCACCACCTTACTCTTGAAGGGTTCGAGTGCTTCGCCGATCAGTTCTTCATTCGTGAACGGACCGTAGACTTCCGCCGTATCGAAGAAAGTGATGCCCCGGTCAACGGCGGTGTGTAGCAATTCGATCATGTCCTGCCGGGTGCCAATCGGCGCGTCGCCAAACGTCATCCGCATACAGCCCAAACCGAGAGCGGAAACTTCCAGACCACTGTTACCCAGTTTGCGTTTTTGCATGTTTTGAACTCCTGTTGCTAATAACCTGCTATCGCTGCCATTCGCTGATCTTAGAACTTCACCATGATCTTGATGGCTTCCCGCGGATCCATGGCGCCGTAGCCAGCGGGAGCGTCGGTCAGACGCTACGCCTAGGCTCAACTTAGCCGCGAGTACATCGGAGAGCAGTTGCACCCTATACGCAGACGCGGAGCTACCGCTTACGGTAAGATTCTGGAAAACCCTAGGCAGCACACTGGCTTGCATAAAATTCCATCTTGGTTGAGATACGAACGAGCAATTCATGCTTCCAGTAGTTCATTATAGAGAAATAGCGCACAAAATGATTGTATAATCATCCAAGATGTTTGTATAATCCTACAGATAGTGTCGTCAAGCTGTGAAGAGTCCCTCAGAAACAATGAACCAGCAACCTTCCGACCATGAGAACCAACGCTTTCTGATCAGTCGAGAAGAACTTGCCGATCGCATCGCCCGAACTGTGCGGGAAGATGGTGTTGTGCAACCGCTTACGGGACTTCATTTGGGTCGGATATCCGTGCCTTTGCGGAAGATTTACAGTGTGCTTGAACCTTCGTTTTGTGTGACTGCTCAAGGCAGCAAAGAAGTGCTTCTGGGGGATCAACGTTACCAATATGATCCCTTCCATTACCTGCTGACCACCCTCGAATTGCCGCGCGTGAGCCAAGTTCTGGAAGCCTCTAAGGAGCGCCCCTACCTCAGCCTACGCCTGGAGCTCGATCCTCAGCTTGTGAGTTCGGTGATGATAGAGTCCGGTTATACCGGCGCAACCCGACATCCAGTCGACATGAGAGCGATGACAGTCAGCCCACTGGATGCGAACCTGCTGGACGCGGTCGTGCGCCTCATCAGACTACTCGACTCGCCCACCGAAGTTCCTATCCTCATGCCCATGATTACACGCGAAATCGTCTATCGATTGCTGCGAGGGGCACAGGGGGCACGACTACGCCACTTGGCGGCTCTCGGCGGCTACACTCCCCACATTGCCAAAGCGGTTGAACGGCTGCGCGAGGACTTCGATAAGCCGCTGAGTATCGAGCAGCTTGCGCACGAGCTCGGCATGAGCGTCTCCGGTTTCCATCAGCATTTCAAGTCCGTCACCGCGATGAGCCCACTGCAATTTCAGAAGCAGGTGCGCCTGCAAGAGGCTCGCCGACTGATGCTAAACGAAGACCTCGATGCAACAACAGCCGCCTATCGCGTTGGTTACCGGGATGCCGCTTACTTCAACCGGGAGTACAAAAGCTTCTTCGGAATTCCACCTATGCGCGACGTGCAGCGATTGCGGGAAACGGTCAGTGCGCTCCCTGACCGTTAAGCGAAACCGCAGACCTAACGGTTCACTATGTGGGGTAATAGACCCAAATGCATATTTCTTTCGAAAATGCCCATTTGCATAGACTATTCGCCAACTCAGCGTTACTGCGATCATTGCAGAGAACATGGGCCAAATAATGTCGAGGAATGCACTATGTCCGCTGTATAGCCTTCATCTCGGTATGTTGTTTGAGTTGTCAAAGGCAGTTTGACAACCACTTTCCCCTGTCTAAATGGATTGAAGCTCATTACAGCACATCCATAGGAACTCCGAGTTGGAGCTGTTCGATCTGAGCCAGAACCACGGCGTTGGGCGCATCCTCACTTAAAGAGACGTAGAGATGATAGTTCGTCAATGCGCTCGTCACGTTGCCTTGTGCGAGCAGAGTATCAGCCAGTCCCCAGTACGGCAGCGCATAGGTCGGCATTTGTCCAATGGTGTTGTTGTAGTCCGCAGCTGCCCGTTCTAGATTTCCTAGGTCTTGGTACGCCCGACCCCGGGTATACAGAGCACTCACGTAATCCGGGTAGAGGCTGATAGCGCGGTCGTAATCGGCAATGGCCAATGCATACTGCCCCAGCGCGGCATAGGTCGCCACGCGCTGCAAAGCCGATGCCCCAGTTGGGCAAACCCTCGGTTGTGATTGTGAACTCTTGGAGCGCGCGCTCGTAATCCCCCTGATCGTAGAAGTAGATACCGACCCGAAAGCTGACTAAACCGGGATGCTAGGGCTCGGTCGAACCGCCATCCGGCAAGGTCAACTCCTGAGCGTGGAGGGCGCTGGCACTCCATGCCCCGCACAACACCAACCAACCGATCCAGGTAACCAACTTCATATAGCAGCTCATATCTAGCTCCTGATTCTTCACTCAGCCATCTTCAGCGGTGTGATCTAGCGGAACAGCGATGTCAGCAGCGTCACGATTGCTGCTCGGGACAGGCGCTTGGACTGGGGGCGCTGGCTTACGGCTTGGTTCAGCAGCCGCTGGCGACGAGTGGCCCGCATCACATCATCCCGGTGAAGCTGATCGAGGCGGTACTGTTGGTTGGCGTTCATTTGCTTTCTCCGGTTGGCTCACATCAGCGCGTTCAATGTCCACACTGTACGGCGTGACAAGGAGGGGTGTCACCCTCATACAAGTAGGGAATTCAGGAGGGATCATGGTCAAAATAGTGACTGTTGTCCCGCTGATTTACTGCTACGATAAGTTCGTCGTGCATACAAATAAATTTAGGGAAGGCAATAGATGATGGGAACGCCGAAAGCCACGCCCCTGTTCGTCCCCTTGACTGATCGTGAACAGGACATCCTTGAATTGTTGGCCGAAGACCTGTCCGACCGTGAGATTGCCGACCGCCTCGTCGTCGCTCCGACAACGGTCAAGTGGTACAACCGCCAGATCTTCAACAAACTCGGTGTTGAAAGTCGGAAAGAGGCTGTTGCGCAAGCCCAAGCCCTGGGACTGCTTACCTCTGCGGAGACACAACCGCTTCCTGCGCACAACCTGCCTGCGCAGCTTACGCCGTTTATCGGTCGGACTGACGAACTGCGCGATCTGAACGAACTCCTCCTCAATCCCGCCGCCCGCCTAATCACAATTCTGGCCTCGGGGGGTATGGGGAAAACACGTTTGGCCTTAGCCACTGCTGAACTCGCCCTACCCCACTTCCCCGACGGCGTGTTCTTTGTCCCGCTGGCGCCGGTCACGGAAATTAACCAGCTCATTCCCGCCATTGCAGATTCCATAGGCTATCAATTCAGCAACGACCGGCGTTCAATCCACCAGCAGCTGCTCGATTATCTCCGCGCCAAACAGGTGCTCCTCCTCCTCGATAACTTTGAACATCTGTTGGACGCGGCAGCGTTGCTGAGTGATCTGCTGCAAACTGCACCGCGCGCCACGATCCTGGTGACTTCCCGTGAACGGCTCAACATACAGGGAGAGACTGTTTACGCCATATCTGGATTGACGTACCCAGTGGGTACATCCGTCGCGGATGCGGCGAACTATCCCGCGGTGCGCTTATTCACGGAGTGCGCCCAACGAGTATCGACTAACGGGGTGTCAGACATTGACACCGCAGCCCGCATCTGTCAGCTCGTGCAGGGGATGCCGCTGGCGCTTGAGCTGGCAGCCGCCTGGGTCGGAACGCTCCCGCTCGCCCAAATTGAGGCGGAAATCCGGCACACAGCCGACTTTCTCCGCACGACCATGCGCAATGTTCCGGAACGACTGCGCAGCGTCCGGGCGGTCTTCGAAACCACGTGGCAGCGCTTGAGCGTCACGGAGCAGCAGGTTTTCAGTCAGCTCTCCGTCTTTCGCGGCGGCTTCACGGTCGACGCCGCCCAAGCCGTGACCGGTGCGAGCCTCGACGTGCTCGCCGCGTTGGTCGACAAAGCCTTAGTCTGGCGCAATCACACTTCGGAACGTTGTGAGATTCATGAACTTCTACGCCAGTATGCAGCCGCAGCCATGGAGGCGACTGGAAAAGCGGATCACACTCGGGAACTGCACCGCCGTTACTTCACTGCCTACGCTCAGCAGTGGGCCAATGCGCTAAAAACGACCCAACAGTTGGTCGCGCTCGACCAGATCGACGCGGACCTTGAGAACATTCGCGAAGCGTTTGAGCAGTCGATTGCGCTCGGCACACCGGAAGCGCTCGATCCTCTGGCCGACCTCTGGTATTACTATGAAATTCGCGGACGCTGGATGGAGGGCGAAAAACTGTTTGCGGCTGCAGTGGCAGCGCTTGAACCGAGCGAGAGCGTGGCACTGGCGAAGATGCTGGCCGCCCAAATGGTATGCCTTGACCGAATCACAGTGCCTGAACGCTGGTGGGGTATGGCCGAACGCAGCGAGAGAATACTTCGTAACTTCGGTGCGGAAAAAGGCTTCTTGCTCCCCTTCTGGTATAAAGGTGCGATGTATAGCGACTTGTTCGACCACGCCACAGCGACCCAAATCTATCTCGACGTCTTAGAACTCGCTCATCAATCTGGGGATCAGTGGGCGGCAGGCATGGTATTGACATTACTTGGGCGCGAAGCCAATGCCGCCGGTCAACACGAGGCCGCGAGAACTTACCTAACTCAAGCACTTACGCTGTTGACAACTTTAGGCAATGTCGCACGGATGGCCTATGCGCTCTATATGCTAGGTAATGTAGCTCTTGACGAACATGACATTGCGCAGGCTGAGAAGCACTTCGAGATGGCGCTTCTCCATGCGCAGCGCGCGCGTAATCCATTGATTATGGATGGGGGCATGACAGGTCTGATTTTTGTGGCTACCGCACGGCGTGAGCTTGATCTGGCAAAGCGGCTAGCTGAGGACCTTCTTACATTGAGGCGCAACGTTGGTCGCTTCGTTTCTTCCCTGCGTGCACTGAATCTATTGATAGATATCGAGCTTGAATTGGGCGAGTACGAACCAGCGCGGGAATGTGTCCACGACCTCCTTTCGACGCCTCCTACCGAAATACCTGCCGATGTCTTAGCGGATTTATCATTCCTCGCCGCTAAACTTTTCCTTTTTGATCAAAATCCGAAGCTCGCTACCGAAATTTTCAGTTTTTTTCTGGCACACAGTAACTCTGAGTCCAAGCCGATCTTCCCCGATTCGCAGCAGCAGCTTCAAGCGCAGTTGGAGTTAGTGCTCCCACCTGATCGTTACCATGAAGCCATGGAGCGCGGCAAGGCTTACACAGCCGAAACCTTGCTCGTCGCGCTGCACGGTCTACTTTAGCGCACAGCTACGATTCCCTCACTTATTCCCTCCTTCAAGGAGGGTGACGCCGTTGATGGTCAAGCTTACAGTGAAACCAACGTTCACTTACAAAGGAGCTTGACCATGAAAACGCTTCGACATACCAATTTACTTGCCGGTCTTCTTGTTCTTGCCGTGACGTTTGTGCTGTCTGCGGTGCTGCTGCAGGCGCAGGAGAACACCCCATCCCCCGAAGATCGCGAAGCAACCGAGCGTGCCGCAGTGCTGCAAATCATCGACGATGCCTTCATCCCTGGTGATTTCGCGACGCTTGATCACTATCTCGCTGAAGATTACGTGGTTCACTCGCCATTCGGCGATCTCGACCGGGAAGCAACAAAAGGATTTCTCGGGGCGGTGCGCAGCGCGCTGAGCGATTTCGAGGCGATCCGTGAGCCCGTGGTTGTGGAAGGTCAACTGGTCGCAACGCGTACGGTCCTGTCGGGTAACTTCAGCAGCGAATTCGCCAGCCCGTGGGGTGTCATCGAGCCCAACGATCAACCCATTACCTTCGCCTTCATCAACATCTTCCGTTTCGACGACCAAGGCATGATCGCCGAGGAGTGGGTGCAGTTCGACAACTACGGGCTCTTGAGCCAGATGGGTGCATTGCCGAGCGCCTAATGCCGCTCGCGTCCAGCAGCGCCGGGGTGGGGGACGCTAGAGTCTCCTCCCCAGCTACCCATACCTGAAGCTGCGCAGAATAAACGGCTTCGAGTGTCCGTTAACCGCCCAGAAGTGTCTCAGCTCTTGAAACGTCCATGTTCACTAACCTGAATTTGATCATGAAAATTCGTTGCGTGAGGAGAAATCTAAATGGTTCAGCCCATTCCTGCGACTGCTTGGTCCGCGGTTGTCCATGCCTATGGTGGCGCCGTCACGGTCGAAAAACGCCCGGTTTATCCTCCGGGACCCGGTGAAGCCCTCGTTCGCATCGCCACCTCTCCGATCAACCCATCGGATCTGCTCTACATCATGGGTGAATATGGTTTTCGCAAACCCCTGCCCATGATCCCCGGCTTTGAAGCCAGCGGCCAGATCGTGGCTGTCGGGGAGGGCGTCAGCGAGGCGCTGATCGGCCTACGCGTCGCCTGTACCTATGGCACGATGGATGGGACCTGGGCGGAATACATGCGTACAGCCGCCACCAATTGCATCCCCCTCCCTGACCACATTGATCTGGAGCACGGGGCGATGCTGATCGCCAACCCGTTGACCGCGCATCTCCTACTCGATAAAGCTTCCGGGATGAAGGCGGTCGTCCAGACGGCGGCGGCCAGCGCCTTAGGCCGAATGATCATCCGCCTCGCTCAGCGCCGGGGAATCCAGGTGATCAACGTCGTCCATCGGCAGGAACAGGTCAACGATCTGCAGGCGTTAGGGGCGGACCACGTCCTGAACAGCAGCGACCCCGCTTTTGAAACCCGCCTGCGTGAACTGTGTCACGACCTCGGTGCGCATCTCGCCTTTGAATCCGTCGCCGGCCCCTTGTCCGGGCAGATTCTGAGTGCGCTGCCCGACGCAAGTACGCTCATCGTCTATGGCGCATTGAGCCTGCAACCCTGTGCGATCCCGCCCGCCGAATTGATCTTCCGCAAAAAGCGGGTCGACGGGTTCTGGCTCATCGACTGGCTGAGTGCTTCCTCCATGGAATCCCTGGTCTCGATTGTCACAGAGGTATTCAGCGCCGCCGAAAGTGACTTCAAGACGGAGGTCCGCGCTCGCTATCCTTTGCCCGAAGTCGCAGCCGCCATCAACGACTACATGAATCACATGACGGGCGGGAAAGTCTTGCTTGTGCCCTAATCCGCCCGCCAATTAGTCCCGGAAACCAGTTGAAAGAGTGAGAATTGTGTCTGCCCAATCCAACAAAGCCCTGATCGAGCAGTATCTGGAGGCCATCCACACAGACAAGTCCCCGGCCACTCTCGACACCTACATCAGCGATGAACTTTTGAAAGAGCACATCGCAGTATCCGAGGCGGCTTTCGCTGACTACTGGATCGAAGTGAAAGACATCGTCGCCGAAGGCGATAAAGTGGTGGTCAGAGGAATGATCCACGGCGTGCACACCGGGCAGCTGATGAACATCGCCCCCACCGGCAGCGAAGTGTCGATCCAAAGCTTCAGTACGTACCGCCTTGAAAACGGCAAGATTGTTGAGCACTGGATGCTGGTGGATATCCTGACCCTGCTCCAGCAAATCGGGGCAGTGTCCGCACCGTCTTTGACCTGATACATCAGCAGCCTGTTGAGACACCCGTGCAGTCGTAGATCGTCAAGGAGTGGTTCATGGATGTCTCAACACTGCTTTCCCGTTCAGCTGCTGCACAAAGGAAGAAATACTATGCGCTTACATCGCCGCCCAGCGACGCTAACGTCAGCCAGTCAGGATGTTTGGGAACTGCTTGAGCCCGCCGTTCCCGACTGCCTCGTACACCTTGGCGACAACCACTATCAAGCGAGTTGGTGGAAGCCTGTACCGACGGGCGATATCGAGATACTACAACGCAACGAGAGAATTCGCATCCTGAACGGGCCGTATGAGCCAAAGAATCTCTCAGGCGGTCTCGCGCTCGATTTTCAGATCCTTACCCAATCATTCATCCATCGTCCGCGGACCAGAGTGGCGTGGACAGCGCAGGGTCGAACTGCTCAACCCATGAACTGAGCACCTCGGCGTTATAAATACAGCCCTCGCTGAGGGCCAATGGCTCGCTTGTTTTCGTTAACTTTGACCGCCTGCCCACCCGGGACCTCGCACTACTCGCCCCGGCAGCGCTCCGGTATGCTCACCCTCACTAATCACGGGTGTCCCATTGACAAGGACATGCTGTACCCCGGTCGCGAGTTGATGTGGCTGCGTGAACGTCGCGTGATCCTGAATGGTCGCGGGGTCAAATACGACGAGATCAGCGTAGTAATTGGGCTGGATCAAGCCACGCTGGCGGATGCGCAGCACCGACGCGGGCAGCCCCGTGAGCCGCCGAATCGCATCCTCCAGTGTGATTATCTGCTGTTCGCGCACATATTCACCCAGTACTCGCGCGAACGCCCCATAGGCGCGCGGATGCGGATTAATCTTCAAGAATGCTCCCTCCGGCGCGGTCGCTTGCTCATCTGAACAGAAACTCACCCACGGCAGGGCCATCTGCCGCCGCAGATTCGCCTCGGAAATCGTGAAGTACACCGTATCAATCCGCGAATTGTCCTCCACCAGCAGATCCAGAATCGCTTCTTCTGGCGGCTGATTACGGTCAGCGGCGACGGCGGCGAGCGTCCAGCCCGTATACTTGCGTAGGGGTTCGGTCGCGAATCCACACAAAAGTACTTTGTCTGCACCGCCCGCCAGTCGGCGCATGTTCTCCCACGCCGTCGACTCTTCGCCCATCTCCTTGAGAATGCGCGCGCGTGTCTCCGGTGCAACTAACCGTGCGTTCAGCGCGGCCCGTCCGCCTTCGTGCGCCCAGGGCGGCACAGACGAGTCTAGTCCCGTCGCGCCAGCCGGATACGGGTACATATCCGCTGTGACTTCAAGTCCACTCCGCCGCGCGTCCTCAATCCGTTCGATTAGCCAGTCGAGTTTGTCCCAGTTGCGCTGCCCCATCACTTTCAGGTGATAGATCTCGCCTCGAATACCGCTCTCCTTAAGAATCGTCAGGAATTCGTCGAAGGCTTCAGCCAGCGTATTGCCCTCGCTCCGCAGATGCGAGATGTACAGCCCACCATATTCAGCTGCTACCCGCGCCAGCGCGATCAGTTCATCGGTTTTGGAGTATGCCGCGGGCGGATAGATGAGCGCCGAAGACACGCCGACCGCCCCATCCAGCATCGCTTGCCGGGTGAGCGCTTGCATCGTCTCCAGTTCACTCGCCGTAGGCGAACGATCTTCGTAGCTCATCTGATGTAGGCGCAGCGTCGTCATGCCGACGAACGACGCGATATTGGGGCTGATGCCGCGCCGCACCACCGAATCGAGGTGCTCGCCCAGTGTCGTCCAGTCGATCTCGTATTGCAGTTCCTGTGCAGCCATCATCTCGCGGAAATAGGCTTTCATCGCATCATTCAGCGGCCCGTACGAAAATCCTTCGCCGACGACTTCAAGCGTTACGCCTTGGTGTACGTCGCTCTTTCCGCGGCCGTCGTGCAGCAGCGCCTCGGTCGCCCAACTCAGCATGTTGATGAAACCGGGTGCGACGGCGCGCCCGCGGGCATCAATTTCGTTCCGCCCGTGGTCCAGCGCCAACCGACCGATCTTGACGATCCGGTCGCCATCCACAGCGATATCGGCTTCGACGGGCGGCGCGCCACTGCCATCGTAGACCATTCCGCCCCGCACTAGCACATCGTAAGTTGTCACCGTGCCGCTCCTGTTACTTCTTGCTGTAGGGGTCAAGCGCGTCACGCAGCCCATCGCCGATGAAATTGACGCTCAAAACCGTCAGTACGATCAACACACACGGGAACAGCCACAGCCACCACGCGCGATCCATGCGCTCCATCGCCGCCTGCACCATATTTCCCCAGCTCGCAGACGGCGCCTGCACCCCCATGCCGAGAAAACTCGCGCTGGCTTCCGCGAGAATCACGCCCGAGATGCCCAGTGTTGTGGTCACAATGATCGGCGCGAGCGTGTTCGGGAGAATATGCCGCATAATGATCCGCCAGTCCGACGCTCCGAGGGCGACTGCCGCCATGACAAATTCCCGCTCTTTGAGCGATAACACATTCGCCCGTACGAGGCGCGCCAGCCCCATCCATGTCGTGAATCCGAGCACGAGCACGATGACCAGCACGCTGCCGCTCACCGTGCGTCCCAGAATTGTGACTTCGGCGATATTCGCGCCAAGGAACTTGGAGATCACCAGCAGCAAAAACAGCAGCGGAATGCTCATGAGTGCTTCAGTCACACGCATGATGATGCTGTCGAGCAGCCCGCCAAAATAGCCCGAGAGCAGCCCCAACAGCGTGCCGACCATGGTGGTCACCAGCACCGACACCACGCTGATCGCCAGCGAGATTTGGCCGCCGTAGATCGTTCGCGCCATCACATCGCGCCCTACCCCATCGGTCCCCATGAGGTGCTCCGCGCTCGGTGCTTGCCACTTCGCCCGGATATTCACGTCGTTGGCATAGGCTTCGCTGAAGGCGAACGACCCGATCACCAGATACGTGATCACCAGCCCAAACAGCAGCACACCGACTAGCGCCATGCGGTGCGTGCGAAACCGCCTCCACATCAGGCCGCGCAGCGTATGCGGCTTGCCGCCTCTGTCGATAATCGGCAGACCGATGCGCGCGGCGGGGCTGCTGGTGCTCACTTCTGACATACCTGCACTCCTGTTGCGCTGGCTAACGGTACGAAATTCGCGGATCGACAATCCCGTAGACGAGATCGGCCAGCAGTTGAAACACGACGACCGCGATCGCCACCATCATCAGAATGCCCATCAACACCGGGAAATCCGACGCAGTGATGCTCTCAATGAACAATCGACCCATGCCCGGCCACGCGAAAATGCTCTCTGTGATTGCTGCGCCGCTCAGGATAAATGGCAAATCCATGCCGACGAGCGTCACCAGCGGCAGCGCCGCATTCTTCAGCACGTGCAGCGCAAATACGCGCCGTTCACTGATGCCTTTGGATCGCGCTGTTCGCACGTAATCGTGATTCATCACGTCGAGGATGCTCGCGCGCACATAGCGCATATAGCCCGCCGTACTGACCAGCACGAGACTCATGACCGGGAGGATCATGCTGCGCGCCAGATTGATCGGCGTTTGCGGTTCACCCAAAATATACATACCCGCTGTCGGCGTGGCGGGTAATCCGATTTGCCGGAACCACACGGAGAAGATGAAGATCATGGCGAGCGAGATGAAGAAAACGGGCATCGACCGCAGAATATACGCGATTGTCGTGAGGAGGTTATCCGCAGCTGAGTACTGGCGGAGCGCGGCGACCACGCCTAACCCGGTCGCCAGCACCAGAGTGATGATATAGACCGGAATCATCAGGATCAGCGTGTTGGGCAGTCGCTCCAGAATGCGCTCGCCGACCGGCTGCCGTGTCACCAGCGACAGACCGAGGTCGCCTCGCAAAATCCCTTGCCTCGTCCCATACAGCGCTTCGTCGACATCCCCGTCCCCGTCCGCATCGATCAAGGTCCAGTCGTTGCCCACCAACCAGTACAGGTACTGCGTCAGGATCGGCTTGTCCAACCCCAATTGCCGCCGCAGCACGTCGAGCTGGGCCCCGGTCGGGCGGTTTGGTTCGCGCGAGAGCACGGCGAGTGGATCGCCAAACGAGTTCATCAGCACAAACAGGAGGATGCTGACCACGAACAAGACAGGCAGCGCTTCCAGAATGCGGCGGAGCGTATACCGACCCATCAAATCACCTTAGCATTGAGCAGATCGCGGGCAGTATACCCGCGATCTGCCTGAACTCGACGGCTTACTCGCTGCGGCTCCACTCGTTCGCTTTATAGAACCGGGTGTTGCCCTGACCATAGACGATATTTTCCAACTGGTTGCTCAGAACCACCGCGTCCGGCAGCCCGACGAGGAAGTACACAAAGTTTTCCTCGGCCATGAAATTCTGAATCCAGTTCACAGCTTCCTGACGCACGGCCGGATCCAGTTCATTCGCCAGTACCGCCCACTGTTCATCCATCTCTGATAGCATACGCCGTTGAAGCTGATCCCGGCGGGTACCGTCTCGCTCGGAACTTCCGCGCATGCCCACTGATTCGGCTGATTGATCTTGGTGATGCCTACGCCCCACCCGGCCACATGGATATCAAACTGCCCGTTCGGCAGGATACCGCCTTCGGTGAACGGGGCTTGCAGCGTGTCATACGGCTGCTCGCTCATCTCGATGTCGATGCCGAACTCGGTCAGCATGTCCACCAACGCCAATTGCGTGTTGCGGTACGGCCCCGACCATGAGTCCGAATATGTGTTGCTGCGCAGTTGCAGCGGCGTCCCATCCTCAAAGCCTTCGACGCCATGCGCTTCCATGATGCCATCGCCGTCGTCGTCATACCACCCGGCCTCGCGCATCAGTGCGAGCGCGCCTTCGAGATCATACGCGACCTGCGGCGTATCGGGGTTGAACCACGGGGTCCCATCCCAGTAGCTGCGCGGCACATGGGTCACGCCATTGAACAAATCATCCGTCAGCGACTGGCGATCAATCGCCATCAGTAGCGCTTGCCGCACGCGCGGATCTTGCAGCGCCGGGTGCCCGGTCTCCGCGAGGTTGAGTTGGAGTTCGATGCGCGTGCCGGTGAAGTTCGTCTGCACGTTGACCGTCGGCACTTGCGCGGCGAATTCCAGCGAGTCCAGCAGCGGCAGCCCCGCCGCCATATCCGCGCCACCCGTCGCCAGCGTCTGCGCCAGCACGGTCGGGTCCGGGTAGAACGCGATGTTCATTTCATCGAAGAAAATGTCTTTCCAGTAGTTCTCGTTACGGGTGAAGCGCATGAAGCTGGCCGACACCCATTCGGCAAACACAAAGGCGTTATTGCCAACGCTTGGGCTGCGCACCCAATCGGTCAGCGTGTCAAAACCTCTGCCTTCCGCCAACGCCGCCTCGTACATGGGGCGCAGGACGTGATCCGGCAGCGGCATAATCCATGTATTGATGATATCCGGCTGTGGTCCCGCAAATGTGACGACCACATCCTTTTCCGTTGCGCCCTGCGTCACACTTTCGACCGCCGCACCGTTGGCGAAACGATTCTGAATCATGACCGACACGCCGTCATTCATCATCTCGAACGGCAGAATGAAGTCCGCCGCGGTGATCGGCTCACCATCGGACCACACCGCCCAGTCGGCTAAGGTGAAGGAAACGGTCGTTTTCCCGTCGGCATTGACGACGCCGCCATTGTCGAGGCTCGGAATCGCTTCGACCAGGATGGGAATGGGCTGCGCGGTGTTATCAAGACCCCACGGCGGCTGGTTGTAGATTTCGTTGAAATACATCGCTGCCCCGCTCAACGCGACGTAGCCGACTAAACCGGGAGGTTCCACGAGAGATGCAATGCGTAGGACGCGCGGAGATGCGTCCTGCGCCTGCAGCCCTCCAGCGATCAGCATAAATACCAGCGACAAAAGACCAACAATCATAAACGGAGTGCTTCGACGCTTCATCACAAACTCCTCGTGCTGCCCGGAACGACGAACAGAAAGGCGGTGATCACGGCTCATGACTGCACTGGCACCTGTCCTATAATATCGCAGGGCACCTACCAGAATCGCCTCATGCACCATGACTTACGCACTATGTTAGCACCAAATCGTTGCATCACAACAACTTTTTGCATCAACATGTTGCAGACTTTTTGTGGATTTGGCATAATTCGTCTAAACGTGAGGCCGGATATGAATGATAAGCAGCGCTCCAGCGACATTGTCGAGCACTTACGCACACTGCACGACAGCCTGAGTGACAGCCAGCGCGCCGTGATCGAGTTTCTTCTGACACATGGGGTCGAAGCTATCTACATGTCCTCGTCGCAAATTGCTGAACACGTAGCGGTCAATCGTTCGACGGTGATTCGCACCGCTCAGGCAGTGGGCTTTGCGGGCTTCTCCGAACTGCAAACGGCCTTGCAGCAGCATTTCTCGCGCCAGTACGGCGGGCTGACCGCCCCGGACATCGGGTCGCACCAGCTCCTCTCGCTCATGGAAACGGGTGATCACACCCAGTCCGTCTTGCAGCGTATGGTCAGCATCGAACTGGAAAAACTGAAGTCGCTGCCGGATATCATCCCCGCCGAGGAGTTTGAACGCGCGGTGCACCTGCTCGTCAGCGCCCAACGGGTCGGCATTGTCGGTCTCTATCTCTCCAAGTCCCTCGCGCTCAATCTGTACTACCCGCTTACCTTGATGCGCTCAGGTTGCCTGCTGCTTGAACCCGAGGCGACATCCTTTGTGCGCGATCTGGGCACGCTCACCGCCGGGGATGTGCTGTTCGCCATCTCCAACACGCGCTATGCGCGTGTCACCCTGCAATCGATGGAACAGGCGCGCGCTGCCGGGGCGACCGTCATCGCGCTCACGGACAGTCTGCTCTCGCCTGCCGCCAAACGCGCCGACCTGTCGCTGGTCGTGCCGCCCAAACTCTGGTTCTACGGCAATTCTGTCGTGCCTTCAACGTTGCTGAATGCCCTCTGCGCCTCACTGCTGCTGCACCATTCCGGCGGTCCCAGTCAGGAAATCAACGTCGCAAACCAGATCTTCACCCGCTTTAACACGTTCATCGACGGGGACGATTAAGTCACCCGGCTGAATCAAAGGGGCACGCATGGATGATCTCTTTTTTGCCTCGGCTGTCGAGCTGGCCCGCCTCATCCGGACGGGCGTCGTCTCCTCTGTCGAAGTGGTGAGCGCGCACATTGACCACATCGAGCGCATCAACCCGCACCTCAACGCCATTGTGCAGTTCCGCCCCGACGCCGCGCTCGCCGAAGCGCGTGCGCTTGATGCCCAGCGTGCGCGTGGTGAAATCGTTGGCCCGCTGCACGGTGTCCCCTTCACCGTCAAAGACTACATGGCCATCCCCGGGCTTATCAGCACGTTTGGTACGCTCGGCCTGGCTCAGAATGTGATGCAGCACGAGTGCGAAATCGTTGCGCGCTTGCGCCGGGCGGGCGGCGTGGCCCTCGGCTTGACCAATATGCCGGAGTTCGGGGTCGCTATTGAGACCGACAATCTGATCTATGGGCGCACCAACAATCCCTATGATCTCGACCGCTTCCCCGGCGGCAGCAGCGGCGGCGAGTCCGCGATCATTGCGGCGGGCGGTTCGCCGCTCGGTGTTGGTGGAGATAGCGGGGGCAGCATTCGTGAGCCTGCGCATTACTGCGGTATAGCCGGGCTGAAAATGACAACCGGCCGTATTCCGCGCACGGGTCTTCTGCTCGCCCCCAGCGGCGCGCTCGCCTTCAAATCCCAGAACGGTCCGATGGCGCGCTACGTCGAAGATTTAGCCTTGGGCATGCAGATTCTGGCGGGCGCCGATGGTCGCGATCCGCATGTCGTCCCGATGCCGCTGCTCGACCCCGCTCAGGTCGACTTGAAGGCTCTGCGCGTCGCCTACTACACGGATAACGGCATCGTCTCCTGCACGCCCGAAATCGTCACGATGGTGCATCGGGCCGCCGCGGCCTTCACCGATCTCGGCGTCCCGACCGTCGTCGAAGCGCCGCCGCCGAATGTGAGCAAATCGCTTGATCTGTACCTGCGCTTGTCGATGGCTCCCGGCGCGACCGCGGCGCGTGCCGGCTTACAGGCGCTCGGAACCACCCAGATGAGCGATTTTTACACGGCGATGCTGCCGTTGCTAGAGCAGTCTGACAACCTGAGCGCTGCCGATTTCCTGAACCTGACCGAGGAATGGGATCAGTTCAAAGCGGACATGCACACCTACATGCGCGACTATGACATCATCGTCTCGCCGACCACCTCAATTCCAGCCATGCCGCACCGTTCGTCGCTCACCAACCAGACGATTATGCAGTCATTCACCTACTGTTCGCTGTATAACCTCGTCGGCTATCCGGCGGCGACCGTGCGCGGCGGCACCTCGCCCGAAAACCTGCCCATCGGCGTTCAGGTCGCGGCTCGTCCCTGGCGGGAAGATCTCGTCCTCGCCGCCGCTGCGTATCTGGAACGGACGCTCGGTGGTTACCAGAAACCCTCGCTGAGTTGGTTGTCACACGCCTAAAGGGATCAAATCGTGAACGCACAGACTATCGCCGATGGCATTTACCAGCGTTATCTGGCCCGCACCGCCACCTCGCGCCGCCGTGACGAGGAAGCGCAGCAGGTGCTCCCCGGCGGGGATACGCGCATCGCCACCTATTACGCGCCTTACCCCACCTATATGGTGCGGGGATCGGGCTGTACGCTCTACGACGCCGACGGCGGCCAATACATCGACTTTCTCAACAACTACACGTCGTTAATTCATGGGCACGCCCATCCGGCGATTGTCGAAGTCGCGGCGGATCAGGTCATGCGCGGTACCGTCTTCGGTGCGGCGGCTGAGCCGCAGATTCAGCTTGCGCGGATGCTCACCGAGCGCGTGCCGAGCATCGATCTTGTGCGCTTCGCCAATTCCGGCACGGAAGCGACGATGATGGCGATGCGCACCGCGCGCGCCTACACCAACAGGAATGTCATCGTCAAAATCGACGGCGGTTATCACGGCTCGCACGACTTCGCTGAAGTCAGCGTTTACCCCGACACCACCTCCAACCGCTTGCCCGAACCGCATGTCGAGGGCCGCGGCGTGCCACGCTCCGTCCTCAACGAAATCATGGTCGCGCCTTTCAACGATCTCTCCGGGCTGGAATTGATTCTGTCACAGCACGCCGCCGTGATCGCCGCCGTCATCCTGGAACCGATGCCCAATGCTGGTGGCATGGTGCCCCCACAGCCCGGCTATCTTGCGGGCGTGCGCCGCCTTTGCGACCAATACGGCGTCCTGCTCATTTTCGACGAAATTGTCACCTTCCGCCTGCATTCAGCCGGAATGCAAGCCATTGCCGGCGTCCAACCCGACCTCACTGCGCTCGGCAAAATCATCGGCGGCGGGTTCCCGGTCGGCGCATTCGGCGGCAAACGCGAGATCATGAGCCAATACGACCCGCGTCATCCTCAGTTCATCATGCACACCGGGACGTTCAACGGCAACAACATGACCATGTCTGCCGGAATCGCCGCCCTGGAGCATCTGCCCCAGTCCGCCATCGACCGCGTCAACGCCCTCGGCGACCGTCTGCGCGATGGCATCACCGCTGCCTTCCAGGCCGCAGGCATCGCTGGGCAGGCGCTCGGCTTCGGCTCATTGATGCAAGTGCATTGGACCAATCAACCCATTCCCGCGCCCCGTGAAGCCGCCCTCGCCGCGCGATCTGCCGGACGACTGCAAGAGCTGCTGCACCTCGAATTGCTCAATTGCGGCGTGCATATCGGCCCGCGCGGTATCATCTGCACGTCGACCGCCATGACCGACGCCGACATCACCTTCGCGCTCGACCAGTTCGCCGCTGCGCTGGCGACTCTGCGCCCGTATGTCGCCGAAATGACTCCGCACCTGCTCGTGAACTCTGCGCCCTAAGGACACTTGAACGATGGATTATGCAGCCCTTGAACAGTTTCTTTTTCAGCAAATGTCGCAGTTCAACAGCGCCGGCGTCAGCCTCGCGCTGATCGCCGACGACCAGATCATCTGGGCGCGCGGCTTTGGTCTGCGCAGCATCGAACAGTCGCTGCCCGCTACCACGCGCACCATCTACCCGGTCGCCTCGGTGTCGAAATCCTTCACCGCCGCCGCGATTCTCCAGTTGGTCGAGGCCGGCAAGTTAACTCTCGACGACCCCGTCGAACAGCATCTCCCGTGGTTCACCATCAAACCGGGCGGCGAATCGATTCGCATCACACATTTGCTCTCGCACACCTCCGGCATGGCCGCGCTCGGCTCGTCGGAGCGCATCGCCGGGGCGCTCAGCGGCGCGCGGAATGATTTTCTGCCGCTCGTCACCTATGCCGATGTGCCCCAGTTCCTGAAGGGCGCGGAGTCATGGACCGTTGGTCGCCCCGGTGAACGGTACATGTACAGCAACGAAGGCTATATGCTGCTGGGCTGCATCATTCAGCAGATCACCGGACAGCCACACGAAACGGTGATCCGTGACCAGATCTTCCAACCCCTCGGCATGGCCAACGCCTACTACAACCGCGCCGATGTCGAAGCCTACGACGATGTCGCCTCGCTCTACCAGCTCACCGCGGATGGCAAGCGCCTCGCGCTGCGTTCCCCCTACCGTGAACTGAACGCGCACAGCGGTATCGTGACCAACGTGCTCGACCTCAGCCGCTACGTGCGCATGTATCTGCGCGGCGGCGAGCTCGACGGGGCGCGCGTCCTGCAACCTGAGTCGGTCGCCGCCATGCAGACCGCGCGGGTGCCGACCTCAAATGGCGCGGAGAACGGATCCCGCTTCCACTACGGCTACGGGTTGCTGAACATGCCCGACTTTTTCGACGACACGCTCATCGGTCACGGCGGTTCTATCGGCATTTCGACCTCCTTCATTGGCTGGCTGACCCAGCGCAAAGTCGGCGTCGCCGTCTTGATGAACGGTACCGGCGTCCCGACTGAGTTCATCGGCATCGTCGCGCTGACCATGCTGGCAGGCGCTGACCCGTATCAACTGCCGTTTGTCGTCAACGATGGCTATTACGCCCCGCTGACCGGCACCTACCGCACCTACATGAACACCGTCGAAGCGCAGGTCCGCCGTCAGGGCGATTTTCTGTCCGTCACCTTCAAATATGACGATTACCGCTCCGTTACGACCGCGCTCGCGCCCGACATCATCACTCGCGACTACTGCCGCTTCTACACCGTGGCGTTCGGCAGTCGGATGAATGTCGAGTTCCATATCCGTGAACAGGGACAGGTCGACTTACTCTACGAACGCTATTTACTGCGGAAGGCGCGCTCATGACTGCCGCGCTGATTGACCAGATCACGCACGATCTGATCGCCGAAACTGACCTCAGCCTTGCTGATCCGCCGCGCCGCACCATCGCCGCTGAGCAGGCGCGCCTGCACGTCCCCGGCGTCAGCGTCGCGTTGCTCGACCACGGTGAAATCGCGTGGGCGCAAGCCTTCGGCGTCCTCGATATCGGTGGCTCGACTCCGTGCGACGCCCAGACCGTCTTTCAGGCCGCGTCGATCAGCAAACCGGTTAACGCGGCGCTGGTATTGTCGCTGGTCGACGCGGGCTTGCTCGACCTCGACGTCGATGTGAACACCTACCTGCGCTCGTGGCAGATCCCTTCCGTCGGCGACTGGCAGCCCCGCATCACCTTGCGCCAGTTGCTCACTCACAGCGCCGGGCTGACGGTCCCTGGTTTTGGTGGCTATTCCCCCGGCTCGCCCATCCCGACCGTGCCGCAGGTCTTAAGCGGATCGCCCCCTGCCAACAGCGCGCCGGTCGTCGTCGATACTGTGCCCGGTTTGCAGTATCGCTATTCCGGCGGCGGCACGACCATCACGCAGTTGGTGTGTATGGAGGTCACCGGACTGCCCTACCCCGAGTTGATCCGCCAGCGCGTGCTGGAACCGCTCGGCATGACGCGCAGCACTTTCGCGCAGCCGCTCCCATCTGACTGGACGGCGAATGCCGCGCGCGGCGTCGACTATCGCGGTCTCCCCATCGACGGCGGCTGGAACATCTTCCCCGAGTTGGCGGCAGCGGGCTTATGGACAACGCCCACCGATCTCGCCCGCTTTGGCCTCGGCTTGAACCACGCGCTCGCCACTGACGGTCAATTCCTCTCTCGGGCGAGTGCCCAGACCATGTTCAAGCCGCACATCGCTGGGGATGCCGGCACGCTCTACAGCCTCGGCTTAGGCGTCTACCTGTCGCCGATCGGCGGCGGCACCGCCTTCTGGCACAACGGCTCGAACCCGGGCTACAAAGCGGATTGGATTATGTTCGGTCAGTCCGGTGTGGGCATGGTCGTCATGACCAGCGGCGACAACGGTTTCATGCTCGCTCAGTCGATCATGCGCGCCTGTGCGCGGGCGTATGGCTGGGCGGGCTATCAGCCGCCGCCGCGCCTGCGTGTTTACAAGCCGCCCGTCACCCGTTTAGGACTCTACTGCGCCGCTTTCTGGTCGATGACCGCCTCACCCTCAAAGTCTACGCTGAAGGTGAGAACCTGTATGCGGTCTTCCCCGGCCAACCCGCTGTCGCTCTCATCCCGGTGACCGAAACGCTGTTCAGCCTGCCCGGCCTGAGCAGTCAGATCGACTATAAACTGGATGTGGCGAGTGAGACTTTCCCTGAGCTGGTCATCAGGCAGAATGGGCGCACCTTTACCGCGACCCGCACCCCGGAGATAAACCCGTGAACTTACTTGAACACACGCAGCGCATCGAAGAGCAATTGATCGCGTGGCGGCGCGACTTGCATCAACACCCCGAACTCGGCTTTGAGGAAGTGCGCACGGCCACGCTCGTCGCCGATACCTTACGCAGCTTCGGCATCGCCGTCCAGACCCAGGTTGGCAAGACGGGTGTGATCGGCACCTTGGGCGCGGGGCATCCGGTCATCGGCATCCGCGCCGACATGGATGCGCTGCCGATTCAGGAAGCGAACGACGTACCCTATGCCTCGGCTGCCCCCGGCGTGATGCATGCCTGCGGTCATGACGCCCACACCGCCATGCTGTTGGGCGTTGCGCGCGTGCTCAGCGAACTGCCAGATCGCCCGCCCGGCACGGTCCGCTTCCTGTTTCAGCCGTGTGAGGAGAAGCAGGATGCCGACGGTCTGAGCGGCGCGTCACGGATGATCAGCGATCACGCACTCGCCGGGGTGGACGCGGTAATCGCCCTGCACATTGCCAGTGAAGCGCCAACCGGGATCGTCATCATTGATGATGGCCCCATTCACGCCGCCGCTGATGCCTTCGAAGCCGTGATCACCGGGAAAGGCGGTCACGGCGCCTATCCGCATCAGGGTCTCGACCCCATTTATTTGCTCGGATTGGTCATTCAGGCGATCTATGGCATCCGCTCCCGCCGCATCGACCCGACGCAGCCCGCCGTCATCTCCATTGGCAGCATCCACACCGGCACCGCGTCCAATGTTATTCCCGATGAAGTCCGCCTCAACGGGACGATTCGCAGCCTCAGCGACGACATCCGCGCGCAGCTTCACACCGAACTGGAGCATGCCTTCGCCATTGTGCGCCCGCTGGGTGGCGACTACCAATTGACCATTCAGCGCGGCTACCCGCCGCTCCACAACGACGCCACCATCGCGGGCGCTATCCGCGCCGCCTCGGGCGAAATCGTCGGCGCAGAGCGCACTATACGTTACGGTTTCTCGATGGGCGCGGAAGACTTCGCCTATATGACCCGCACGGTCCCCGGCGCCATGTGCTTCGTCGGCGCGCAAATTGGCAGCGATATGCGTCCCCATCACAGCCCCATCTTCAATATTGACGAGAACGCGCTCAAAATCGGGGCCGCTGTGCTGGCGCAAAGCGCCGTACGCCTGCTCACACAGTTAGCAGGTCAATCATGACCGACATCCGCCTGGAACGACTGGCGCATCTGCTGGTGCATTACTCGCTGGAAGTCAAGGCGGGGGAGTGGGTCGGCATCACCGGGGATGTCGCCGTGCTGCCCCTGCTCCGCGCGCTGCATCGTGCCATCCTGCGCGCGGGCGCTCATCCGAGCATCATCATGAGCGATGAAGCGATGGAGTTTGCCTTGCTGCGCGAAGGCAGCGACGAACAGCTCGCGTGGAACGACCCCATGACCACGTCCTTTATCGAAAACGCACAGGGTTACATCCGCGTGGCGGGCGTCCCCAACCCCCGCGCCAAGACCAACATCGACCCGGCCCGCATACAGAAGCAGCAGGCCGCGCAGGGCGCCACCTTTGGCACCTTCATGCACCGCACCAGCAGCGGCGATCTCCGCTGGGCAGTCACCCTCTTTCCGACTCACGGTTGGGCGCAGGAAGCCGGGATGAGTCTCGAAGAATTCACGGATTTCGTCTACGGTGCCGCGTTTTGCGATCTGGATGATCCGATCGGGGCGTGGCTCAGACTGCGCGATCTCCAGCAGCAAAAAGTCGACTGGCTGCGCGGCAAGCGCCAGATTCGCATTGAAGGCGCTCAAGTCGATCTTGAACTCTCCATCGCGGGGCGGAGCTTCATCAACTCGCACGGGCGGCACAGCATCAGCGACGGCGAAATCTATACCGGCCCCGTCGAGAATTCCGCCAATGGCTGGGTGAAATTCAACTTCCCGGCCATGATGCGCGGACAGTGGATCAAGGGCATTAAGCTGGTGTTTCGCGATGGGCGCGTGGTCGAAGCCACCGCCGACGAGAACGAACGGGGACTGCTGGCGCTGCTCGATACCGACGACGGTGCCCGTGCGCTCGGCGAATTCGCCTTCGGCATGAACGAACGAATACTGCGTCCGACTGGTCAGCTGCTCTTTGATGAGAAGATCGCGGGCACGTTCCACATCGCGGTCGGCGCGGGCTACCCGGACACCGGCAATACCAATCGCAGCGCCCTCCACTGGGATCTGGTGTACGACATGCGACCGGGCGGGCGCATGTACGCTGATGGCGAACTGTTCTACGAGAACGGTGCGTTCATCATCTAGCCTGTCGTGGGCACGGGTCGCGGGGAGGCCTTCTTTCTCCCCTCGCCTTTAGGAGAGGGGTTGGGGGTGAGGTTGCACCGCTTTACCAACCCTGACTTAACCCAAACGCCTCGTCTCCGCACAGCGTTCCCAATCTTTCTCCCCTCTCCTCTTTTCGGAGAGGGGTCGGGGGTGAGGTTCATTCACGATCACCCAGTATGCATCGCCTCAGCGCGCGCTTTGAGCGCCCCCGCCATCGCTTGAAATCCGTTCTCCACAGCGCGGCCAAACAACTGCACGACGACGAGTCCCAGCCCGCCCCGAAAGGTCTCCCATGTGTGATAGTGTGTGCGCGTTGGCGTGAGCGGCGTCAACACCTGATAGCGTGTCGCCGCGACCAACCAGTGCGGATACGCGCCGCGCCACGCAATCCGGATGGGCGGCTCAATCAGGTGAAACACCTCCGGCGCATCGAGCTTAAGGGCAGCATTCATCCGCACCTTGAACACGAACGGTTCCCCTACGCCCAACGTACCGGAATACCCGTAGGTGAACGGATTCCATTCAGCATAGCGTTCCAGATCCACGAGGATCTGCCAGATCAGCGCTTGCGGCGCCTCAATGTCGATTTCAGCGTGGCGTGTCCGCATCTGGTCAAAGCGAGATTGGGGCAGCATCGTTTTCCTCGAATCGTCCAGAACCACGCTATTCCGTCACCGTCACCTTCGTCAAACCTATCGGTTGATCAATCGGCAACCCGCGCGCCCCTGCCAGTGACAGCGCAAACACCTGCCCCGGAATCACTGCGACAATGGGGCTCAGCCATTCCGGCACATCCGCCGGAATCGGCAGCACGCGCCGTGCCAACCCGGCACACTCGGTTGAGTTCGTCACCACCAAACATTCTGCACCCTTTTTGTGCAGTTGTTGCAGCAAATCATACTGTTTGGCGAACGTGTCCCCGGTCGGCGCGACCAGAATCACCGGGAACCCGGGCTGCACAACAGCAATCGGCCCATGCCGGAAATCCGCCTCACTGTATTCCTCGCCCGGGATATAGCACAATTCCTTGATCTTCAGGCTGATTTCAAACGCAGTGCAGTAGTTATAACCGCGGCCAAGCACCGCGTAGCGCTCCATATAGCGATAGCGTTCCGCCCAGACCGGGGTATCCGCCGCACTATCGAGCGTAGCGCGCATCCATCCGGGCAGGCGCTCCAGCGCTTGCCAGAACTCCGGTCGATCGATCAGTGCCGCGCCAATCATCGCGACCGCGGCCAACTCCGCCGTGTACGTTTTGGTCGCCGCGACGCTCAGTTCTTTGCCCGTCCCCAGCGGCAGATGATACGCGGCCACCTGCGCCAGCGGCGATGTATCATCATTGGTGATGCTCACGGTCAACGCGCCCTGCTCTTTCGCATCGCTCAGCACGCGCCGCACGTCCTCCGACTGCCCCGATTGGGAGATACCAATCACCAGTGCCCGCGACAAATCCGGCGTGCTGCCGTAGAGTGTGTGCACCGAGGGCGTCGCCAACCCCACCGCCATTCGCGCGTGCACGCCCCACAAATACTGCGCATATCGCGCCGCATTATCCGACGTTCCGCGTGCGGCAATCCACACAAACGCCGGCTTAAACGCCCGAATCGCTGCACCAATCTCTTTGGCTTTCCCCTGCTGTTCGCGCAGCAACCGCTCCACTACTGCGGGTTGCTCGTAGATTTCATCGTGTAAATGGCTCATCATCGCCCCCTTGACACCCTCAATTATGCTCCTTATACTACCACAAAGTGAGAAGTAAGTAAAGTTAACTAACTAACAAGTGAAGCAAACGAAATTCATACGCGCGAGTCGATTAAGGGTACGCGCGGACAGCGAAAGTGGAGACAGCACATGCGGCAGTTGATGCACAGTTTTACCGGGTTGCGGGCGCCGACGGACATTCTGGTGGGGGTGGAGCGCGGGCAGATAAGCAGTTTCTGCTTGTTCGCGTACATGAATGTGGAGACGCCCGCGCAGCTGCGCGAATTGAGTGAGGCATTGCGCCACGCGGCAGCCAAAGGTGGCAATCCCCCGCCGCTGATTGGGATTGACCAGGAAGGCGGACAGCTCATTGCGATCACGGGTGGGGCGACGGAGCTGCCGGGCAATATGGCGCTCGGGGCGACGCGCTCGGTGGCGCTGGCGGAGAAAGCCGGGCGTGTACTGGCGCGGGAACTGCTGGCGATGGGCATGAACATGAACTTTGCGCCGTCGGTGGATGTGAATATCAACCCGGCGAACCCGGTGATTGGACTGCGGTCGTTCGGGGATGAACCGGAGGCGGTGAGCGCGCTCGGGATCGGGATGATCCACGGGATGCAGGCCCAGGGGTTAATCGCGACGGCGAAACACTTCCCCGGGCACGGCGACACTGGAGCGGACACGCACCACGGCGATGCGATCATCCCGTATGACAGCGAGCGCATTCACCGGGTGGAACTGGCGCCGTTCCGCGAGGCGATCAAAGCGGGCGTGGATGCCATTATGTCGGCGCACATCCGCGTGACGACGCTTGACCCGGATTGGCCAGCGACGATGTCACGCAAAATCCTGACCGATCTGCTGCGGCGCGAACTCGGCTTTGACGGGCTGGTGATCACCGATGCGATGGACATGTGGGCAGTGGCGCGGCACGGTAACGAGGAGAGCATTCAGGCGGCGCTCGACGCGGGCGCGGACTTGATTCTGCTGGGACACATCAAAGGGCAGATGGAATTGATGACGCGCTTCACCGAGAATGCGGCATCGGTCGCGCGCATCAACGCGGTGCGGCAGAAGTTAGCCACTACTCTGCCCGCGTTTGACGTGGTGGGATGCGCGGAACATCAAGCGATTGCGCGGGAGATTGCCGAGGCATCGATCACACGGGTGAAAGGTGATGTGCGTCTGAATCCGGCGGATGATGCCCATATCCTCGTGATCACGCCCTATCCCGAAAACCTAACGCCCGCCGATACGTCAGCCACGGTGAAGATCAAGCTCGCCGAAGCGATCAGCAAGCGCCATCCGCACACCACGCACATGCAGATCCCGATGGGCGCGGCGGATGTGGCGGCAATTGTGCAGGTGGCGGAGTCGGCGGATACCGTGATCGTCGGGACGATCAATGCCTACCGGGATGCGACGCAGGCCGCACTGGTGAACGAACTGCAGGCGCGGGGCAAGCAGCCGATTGTGATTGCGCTGCGCGCGCCGTACGATCTGGTCGAGTTCCCGAGCATCGAGAACTATTTGTGCACGTACAGCATTCGACCAGTGAGTATGGAAGCGGTGGCGCGGGTGTTGTTCGGGGAGATTGAGGCGCGCGGGGTGCTGCCGTGCAAGATTCCGCAGGAACGGTTTTAGGGGGAGGCAACTTCACCCCCTACCGCCCTCTCCGTAGGGAGAGGGGGAAACCAACCTCATCCTCGAAATCTCTCGCCAAAACGAGGCGAGGAGACGTGAAAAGCGGACTCGCCGGGGGGTGAGCGCAGGTTTCATAGAGGAGGTTGCAGGGGGAAAGTCAACCTCACCCCCTAACCCCCTCTCCGTGGGGAGAGGGGGAACCAACCTCATCCTCAAAATCTCTCGCCAAAACGAGGCGAGGAGACGTGAAAAGCGGACTCACCGAGGGGTGAGCGCAGGTTTCATAGAGGAGGTTGCAGGGGGGAAAGTCAACCTCACCCCTGCCCCTCTCCTAAAGGAGAGGGGAAAGGCACCTCGCCCGCTTGGTCTTCGCTCCAGTGAGAGGAGCAGGACCTGCGCTTTAACCAAGAGTGGAAAGTGGGGGCAAGTGAAGAAGGCGACGCGCGGACAAATCCGAGGGCACAATCGACAGTTGGTGCTGCGTCATGTCTATGACGGCACGGCGACGAGCCGCGCGGCGCTGGCACTGGAAACAGGGCTCTCGAAACCGACCATTTCCGAATTGGTCGATGGGCTGATTACCGAGGGGTTTCTGAGCGAAGGCGGCTTCGGGGACTCGACGGACAGCGGCGGCAAGCGTCCGCGCCTGCTGCGCTTTGTGCCGAGCGCCCGCGAGGTAATCGGTCTGTGGCTGACGCCTACGGAGATCATGGGCGTGCTCACCACACTGGACGGCGAATTGATCGCCGCGCATGACGTGGAGATCGGCACGCTGACGCCGTTCAATGACGCGGGTATCGACGAAGAATTCGTGCCGCGCTTAGGCGAAGTTGTGCATGGACTGATCGCGCAATTGGACGCACCACTGCTGTGCATAGGAATCGGCAGCGCGGGCGAAGTGCTGCCGGATGGGGCAATCTACGCGCCGCGCTTCAGCCTCAGCCCAATCCTGGTAGGCGAAGCGGTCGCCGAACGACTGGAAGTCCCGGTGTACAGCGCGAACAGCAGCGCTCTAGCGGCGTTCGCACTGTACAGCGCAAAACACCGCTTCAAGCATCAGAATCCACTGGAAGGCGTCAACGAGCGACTGGCGATGCTCACAATCAGCGAAGGCGTGGGGATGGGCGCCGTGCTGGAGAGCGCCGAGCAGCAGTTGGGCAGCGAAATCGGGTCGATGAGAGTGGGTGGCAGCACACTGGATGCCCGACTCGGGTGGTCGGGAGTCCGCGAACGAGCGCGGGCGTTGGGACGAGAACACGCGAGCCCGTATCTCCAGACCACAAACCTGAATTATCTACACATCCGGCACGCCGCCGAACAGAACGATCCGGCAGCGCTCACGCTGAGTGATGAACTGGCGGCACAGGTGGCCGAGGTGTGCGGTTGGATCATCACACTGCTGCAGCCCAATCATCTGGCGATCACCGGGGAGATCAGTGCCCTAGGCGAGGCGTTCCTCAAGAACGTGCGGAAGCGCCTGCCGCTGAGCACACAAGCCGGGGCGCGCGTGACATTTTCGATTGACGAACTGCCGAATCTGGCGGCATTGGGGGCGGCGTATCGCGCAATCCAGATGGAACTGGGGTTGGTTTGATGGAGACCATCGGCGTAATCACCAACGACGAAACGGGCGTGTTTCAACAGGCGATCATCAAGGGCGCGTGGGTCACCGCCGACACCAAGCCGTGCGCGATTGAGGTCTTTTCGGGAAGCAGAGCGGCGCCAGCGCCAAACGCTGCGGATGGTTGGCTCGTGATCGCGAATGCCGCTACCCCGGAATGGCTCGCGAGGACACAGGAGGCGGGGAGACCGATCACGCTGGTGAGCCATGCCCTACCCGGCTTACCCGCGGTGGTCTTTGACAACCGTCAAGGCATGTTGGAATTGGTCAAGCATGTGGCAGTCCAGTGCGGGCGGCGCAAGTTGGTGTTGGTGCGCGGCGCGGCGGGTCAATATGATACCGAACAGCGCGCGACAGCGTTCACCGATGCGCTAATGCGCTATTCGGTGAGCGCCGCGGGCACAATCAACGGAGAGTTTGCGCCCGACAAAGCAGCGGCGGCGCTCGAGGCATTTCTAGCTGAGGGGCACGACTTTGACGCGGTGGTCGCGAGCGACTATATGATGGCGCTGGCGGTGATCGACACGCTGAAGCGCAAAAAACGCCGTGTCCCACAGGATGTGTCAGTTGTGGGGTTCGGCGATGGGCCGGAAGCCCGCCGGGGCAAGCTGACCACCGTGGCGGCAGATGTCGAGGAACTAGGACGGCGGGCGGCAAAACAACTCGTGCACCAGATGAACGGCGCGAAGGTTAAAGGCGTGACGACACTGAGCGTGAAGCTGATCGAACGGAACACAAGCTATGATGACCCGCCGGACGTGGAACTCCGCAAAGAGAAAACCCCGAAATTCACGAAGAAGCGTTGAGGGCTACGCAATGGGTCGGAAAGCTAACCTCACCCCTAAATCGCCTCTCCGAAAAGAGGAGCGGGGAACTAAGTGGTGAAGGTGGCGGTGAGGCCGAAATGGTCGGAGGGATAGAGGCGCGGGTCATGGGCGGCGGGCTGCGCGGCGACGAGTTCGGCGGCGGTCGGAGTGAGGCGAGCAGGATCAAAGAAGATGTAGTCAAGGGCGACCGGCGGGTAGTCGTAATTGACTAACGGCGTCGGGAAGGTAAGCGGATCGGCACCGTGGAGTGTCGCGTAAGCAGAGCGGAAGCGCGCCGAAATGCGCTGGACGGTGGTGGAGTGGGGCTGCGCGTTGAAATCACCACAGACCAGCCAATTACGATCCGGTGAGACAGTCAGCCAGTCAAGGAGCGCGCGCATCTGCGGTTCGCGGATGGACTCATCCGATTCCGGCTCGTGATGCAGATGGGTGTTCACAACGTCGAAAGCATGACCGTCTTTGAGCACACGTATACGCTGAGCCACCCGATTACCAACAGGCAAATCGACGCTTGACGATTCGAGAACAGGCAAGCGGGAGAGCAAGGCAATCCCTTCGCGGTCAAACTCTGCGCCAGTTTTAGGCTGAACGCGGATCGTGTAGGCAGGCGCCCCCGTCAAGGCAGCGAGATCCGCGGCAAGGAGATCGGCTTGCTGGATGGGGAGCCAAACTTCCTGAAACGCGATCACGTCGGCGTCGTGAGCGGCGAGCGCGGCGGCGACGAGCGAGCGGCGTTCGGGCCAGCGATCCGCGTTATGGCGCAGGTTGAGGGTCAAAAGCTTGAAGGTAGACATCGTTAGGCCGCTTCGAGTTCGGCGAGTTCAAGTCGAGCAGTCTCACGCACGGACGGATCAGGATCAAACTGCATCATCTGGCGCAGGTCGGCGCGAATGTCAACGCGCAGGCGGCAGCGATCCGGTTTGCATTTTTCGCAGGCGAGCGCGTGGATGGCATGGCGGCGATTCCTGGGCGTGGGGTCGGTGTAGGCGGCAGCCAACAGCGGAGCGACGTAGGTTTCATCGGCGATATGATCCAGCAACTGAATGCACCACCAGCGAACCTTGCTGTTGCCATGCTTGAGGCCGCGGATGAGGGCGACTTGCGCGGCATCTGACACGTGCACGCGGCGCAGTTCGGTAGCAGTCAAGCCGCCGATGAGCGCACGAATAACATCGTTGCGCTGCGTTTTGTCCGCGAACAAATCGACCAGTTGATCGGGTGAATAGCCTGAATAGTCCATCAGCACCCTCTGTGAACCAACGACAAAAACATTATAGAGCGATTTCGGCGCAAATGAAAACATCCAGCGAGGCTGGATGTCCTGCGCGCCCAGAGGGATTCGAACCCACAACCTACGGTTCCGAAGACCGGCGCTCTATCCATTGAGCTATGGGCGCAACGACTCTTATTTTAGCGGAGACGCGGGGAAGTGGCAATATGGTGTGACCTCACTCCCGGGCCGATTCGGGACGAGGGCATTTCCAGCGGCTTTCAGACGAAGGGTAGCTTGGAATCGACCCCACCCCCGGCCCCTCCCCGAATTCAGGGAGGGGAGACAGCAGACTCGCCGTACCCGTGTTCGCGCAATTTGCAGGACTCCGAAATTACCAAGGTTTTTGGAAGACGACGACTCGGAGTATAAGGCGTCTGCGAACATCAAGTGTTGTGGAGGATGCTGCGGTTGTGGCGCGTGGTCATGAGGCCAACCTGATCACCGAGGCGGGTTTGCGTGGTTTCGGCGGCGGTGAGCAGTTGGCGGGCATCGGCTGCGGCATGGTCGCGCGGCAGGCCTTGATCGCGCATTTTGATGAGGAGCGCGGCGAGGTTGGTTTGCGCGCGGGCCAGCGCGTAAGGATCGTCGGCCTGTTCAAGCAGCGAGACAACCCGGGCTAAGTAGCTTTCGGCAACCAGCAACTGCCCTTCGCCTTCGTAGGTGCGGCCAATAGTGGTATAGAGGCTGACCTGAGTGAGTAGATCCCGTGAAGCGGTCACGAGCGCGGCTTCGGCATGGCGGCGGCTGGCGGCATAGTCGCCGAGCGCGAGATAGGCTTCACCTTGCACCATGAGCACACGCGAAACGTCCGGGTGCAGCGAGTCAAGCTGGAGGGCGTCGAGCAGCTGCAGAGCGCGACTGCCCTGCCCCGCTTCGATGAGGATTTGCGCTTCGAGGAGAGTCAGGCGCAAACGCAGATCAGCGTCCAACTGGCGCGAGCGACGCGCCTGCGCGATGAGATCAAGCGCGTGCTGGTATCGCCCCTGATATTTGACGGCGATACTCCATTCAAGCAGCACATAGGCTTGATCGCGAAACTTACCCGCGCGGCCAAATTCGGTCGCGGCGTCGAGGAAGACGGTCTGCGCAGCGTCCCAATCCCCAAGGCGGCGGAGGATCACGCCGTAGAGGGTGCGCAGATGCACATCGAGCTGCGTATGGCGGGCGAGGTCTTCAAGGATGGCACGCCAGCGGCCGTGGCGTCCCCGTTCAAGGCCGATGAAGCAGAAACGACGGCACCACGCGATGCGCTGATCGATGGGGAGCAGGGGAGAATTCGCGGCGAGCACGTGTTCAGCAATGGGGTAAATTGTGGGCGGGCTGAGGGTGGAAAGCGCGGCGATCAGGTCAGCAAGGGCGGCGGAGACGGCGGGCGTGGTCGAACGGAAGATGAGTTCGCGCGCGCCGTTGACGCTGAGCAGGACGTCCGCGCCGTGACGGTCGGCGAGATGGTGGCGCAGCAGCGGCGGCACGGCGAAGTCGGTCAGGGCGTCCCACGGGAGGCGGGGCGCAAGGGCGAGCGCGCACCACGCGATCTGCGCGGCAGAAGGTAGGGAGTCAAAGAGGCGACCAAAAAAGTGCTGCAGCACCCGGTCGGCGAGCTGCGCACCGTCTTCGAACGCCCAGTTGAGCAGCAACGCCTTGAGCGCGTCCGGGTTGCCGCCGACATGGTCGACGCAGTAGGCGGCGATGGCGCGGTAGTCAGGCAGGTCAGCAGCGCTGTGGCGCTGGAGGAGATCGCGCACGAGCAGTTCGGCGTCCGCCGGCGCGAGATCGCGCAGGGTGAAGTGCGCCACATCAAGCGGGAGATGGACGGTATGCGTTAAGATGACGGTGGTCGAGCTGAGCGTGCGCAGCAGCGATTCAAGGTCGGCGGAGGGGAACGCGGCGAGGTCGTCAAGCACGAGGCCGAGACGAAAGCCGTGTAAGCGTGCCGCGAGATCGACGCCTTCGGGCAGCAAATGGTCGGTGAGGTGGTCGAGGACGGCTTGGGCGGAGGTCGGCTGGTCAAGCCAGACGACCGCGTCGAGGCGGTCAGCCTCGATCCAGCGGCGCAGGAGTGCGGCGGCGAAGGCGGATTTCCCCACCCCGAGCACGCCGCTGACAAGCAGATGCGCGGGCGTGGTCGTGAGCAGAAGCTGCTCGGCGGCGTCCAGATCGGCGGCGCGACCGATGAGCGGGACAGGCGCGGGCAGCGCGAGCGCGAGGTAGCGGCGCTTGTGATCGGCGCGCGCCTGCGTCTCGATCTGGATGAGGCGATACGTCAGTTGGCGCACGGCGTACGCCTGATAACGGCGAAACGTGCGTTCCGTGGCACTGATGAGGTCAGCGAGCTGCGCCGTCGTGAGATTGAGGTCGGCGCGGATGTAGCGATGATAGAGCAAGCTCCAGGCGAGCAGCTCGGGGTTGCGCGGGGCGGCGTCCTCCCGCAGCCAGTCGGCAGCGGCGGCGAGCGGAAGATCGAGTGAGGGAAACGAGAGTTCAAGGGCGCGGCGGATGGCGAAATAGCTGTTCAGAATCAATTCGGTGAGCAGATCGCGGATGGCGTAGTCGCGGTCAAGCTCGGTGCGCGGGAGGTCGCTCACACGCTGATCGACAATCAGCAGCCCGTGGAGATCAGCCGGAGGCTCGGCGTGCGAGTCGTAGAGGAGCGCATCGAGGTGACGCGCAACACTGGCGCGGCTGATGTACGGACGGACGCTCACCGCGGGTCACCAGCGCGATTCGGGGAAGGAGTTCACCCCGGCGTGATGACCAATCCGCTTGTACATCTGGAATCCGGTGAAGGGGTGGCCGAGAATGCCGTCGTGAATCGCCCAAGAGCGCCCGCGCACGGTCTGCCAAGCGTCGGCTGGACGGAAGGGATTGTCGCCGCCGAGCTTCATATGGAAGGCGCCACCCGGCTGGAATTCCCGGTTGATGTTTTGCATCTCCTGAAAACCGCGGACATAGCTGAACCCATAGCGTTCGAAGACGATGGCATTGTGGTAGGACATGGGCTCGATGAAAAACAGATCGTGCCCCATATTGGTGATAAACTGCTCGAAGACCGGGACTAGTTGGCGGAAAACGCGCAACCCCTGCCGCACCTGCCCCGGCGCAAGACCAGCCCGCATGGCATCAATTTCCGCAGGGATATTCCGCGTGGTAGTGCCGAGATGCGTCGGGTTGCCATCCTCGTCATGGTCGATATTGAAACGCGGCGCGTCGGGATCGTTGACCACAACGAGCAGCACCAAGAGTTGATTATTGAACGTATCCGCCATGTTGAGATAGAGCATGGGGTCGATGTCCCCCGCGTTGCGGCGGACGATGCTCTCTAACGCGCGACTGCCCGCCGGGCAGCGAAAGCGGACGACGCGCTGACCGTTGACGGTCAGCGTGTGCCGATCAATGCCGTAGGTCGTGTACAACCACTCGGGAAGCAGGGTCTGATAAATGGCTTCTTTCTCGTCTTCCGGCAGCGCGTTGATAGCACGAATCGAAGTTGGGTAGATCATGGTGGTCCTATTCGTACGAGCGTTCCTTGAGCGCCTTGCGGATTTCGCGATCGCTATCACGCTTGGCGATATCGGCGCGCTTGTCATACTGCTTCTTGCCTTTGGCCAACGCAATTTCAACCTTCGCGCGCCCATCTTTCAAATACACCATCGTCGGAACGACCGTGTAGCCGCGCTCCCGCATGCGTGACGCGATCTGCGCGATCTGCTTCTTGTGCAGCAGCAGCTTGCGCGTACGCAGCGGATCCACCTTGCCGTAGACGCCCGCCTGTTCATAGGGGGAAATATTCACGTCGAGCAGCCACATTTCGCCGCCGCGAAACTCCACATAGCCTTCCTGCAGGCTGATGCGGTTGGCCCGAATCGATTTAATCTCCGAGCCGGTCAGGACGATACCCGCCTCGTATTTGTCTTCTAAACTGTAGTCGTGGCTCGCCTTGCGGTTGCGGGCGACCACTTTAATCCCTTTGCCGTCGCTCATGTCGTTTCTCTCCGCATTATGAGCTTCATTATAGTGGTTCATGCGAATGGCGGACAGCCTCATCCTGTGGGGGATGAGCCTCACCTGTCAGGGGGAGGTTCTTAATTGTAGGGACGAGGCATGCCTCGTCCTCCTTTGCCAGCATGGCCGTCACCGCATCCCCTAAAAGATCCTTTTGCTTTCACCGATGATAGATCGGTGCGCAATTCAGGGGGAAACAGGACGAGGCATGAGGGTTTTTAGAAAGCATCCCTTAAAACCCTTCCTTTCGTCAGCGGACGCAATGAATTGCGTCCCTACGAAGACGGATTCGGCTTGGCAGGCACTGTTGGCTCCCCTCCCTGAATTCGGGGAGGGGCCGGGGGTGGGGTCGGAATCTGACCTTTTTTTCAACACCCTCATGCCTCGCCTCTACAGGAATTTTGGGTGAAGAAAGCCAACACTCCATTGGGAAGCATGAAATACCTACTCCTGTTAGGTGAGCCTCACCCCCGGCCCTCTCCCAAGGGAGAGGGCCGGAGAGATCAGATGGGTTGGAGTTCGTCTTGAAGGCGGCGGATGGCTTCGCCAAGTTCGACATCGCGCCCTGTGGCATCGGGAATCATGGGGATGTCGGGCGTGAGGCCGACGGCGTCGAGCGGCTGGCGGGACGGCGTGAACCATTCAGCAGAAGTGATGTGCATGGAGGATTGGTCGGAGAGCGTGAAAATCTGCTGGACGGTGCCTTTGCCAAAGGTGGTCTGACCGATGAGGATAGCGCGCCCCGAGTCGCGAAGCGCCCCGGCCACCAGTTCCGCGCCGCTCGCGGTCATGTTGTTGACAAGCACCAGCATCGGCAGATCGATCATGCCACCGCCGGATGTACCTTCAAAGGTGCGCTCACCGTTGCGGTCCCGCTGGTAGACAATGGCCCCGGTGTCGATGAACTGATCGGCGACCTGAATCGATTCCTGCAGGAGTCCGCCCGTGTTGTTGCGCAGGTCGAGGACGAGCGCCGTGATATTGGCGGCGCGCAGGTCGGTGAAGGCGGTCGTAAGCTCGTCCGGCGTGCGCGCGGTAAAGCGCAGCACCTGAACGTAGCCGATGCGCTCGTCTTCCGTGAGGACGCGCCACGTCACAGAGGGGACGTTGATCACGGCGAAGGGGATGAAGACCGTAAATTCCGCTCCACCGTCGGCGCGCTTCACCGTGATTTCGACTCCACTCCCCTCTTTGACCTCACCGCGCAACAGCTGGTCGATGGCGTCCTGTGACAGCGCAGGATCGAGCGGCGTGCCGTTGACCGCACGCAGGATGTCGCCATTCGCAATGCCCTGCGCGGCAGCGGGGCTATCGACAAACGGAAAAAGCGCGATCTCCCCGGCTTCGGTGCGTTGAATTTGCACGCCAATGCCACCATAAGTTCCGGAGAGCACATCGGCTTCACTGGCGGCCACGGGTGGATCGATGAAGAAGGTGAAGCGGTCGCCGAGCGCGCCGAGCACCCCACGCACCGCCGCGTACTGCCGCTGGGTATAGTCGGGCTGAGAGCGCAGGTAATGCTGGTCGAGCAGCGACTGCATTTCGTCGAGCAGCGGGTAGCTTTCGGCATCCGACGCAAAAGCGGCGGGAAGCGGCTGCACCAGATCGCGAAAGAAGAACCCGGCGAGAAAAATCAGGGCAATCCCTAAGCCGAGCACGAGGCCCAAGAGAAGAGAGCGCCCCAGCGCGCGGTCGGTCGGATTGTGATAAGGCTGTTTCATACGTTGGTTTCCATTGGTTGGCGGTCACAACGAGTAGGCGCGATGGTGCACGCCCGTATCCAGAATGTTAGACGAGTTTTGGATTCGGACAAGGTCGGGTCGTTTAAAACACGGTGAACAAGCGCCAACCCCAACCTCACCGTTGGACAAACGAGAAGAGTTTTACGAAGAGTGGCAACGTTTTTGCAATCACCGAAAATTCGCGCATATGATTGATAAGTGGGATGGCATAGACCCCCAAGCTGCGAAAAATAAATTACCGCCACTAGACATGGATAAAGACCGATGGATAAAAATAACTCATCGCCACTGCTCCTCGTAGCAGATGATGAGGTGAATACCACGATCATGCTCCAGCACATCTTTGAGCGCGAAGGCTACCGCGTCAAGGCGGTGACCAACGGGATCGCCGCACTGGAGACGGCGAAGAAACTGCTCCCGGATGTGATTTTGCTCGACATTCTGATGCCGGGAATGAACGGCTTTGACGTGCTGCTGAATTTGCGCGAAGATGAACGCACGGCCAATATCCCGACGATCATGGTCACAGCGAACGCCCGCGAACCCGCCGATGTGGCGCGCGGCCTTACGCTCGGCGGCGACGATTACCTGTACAAGCCGTTCGCGCCACAAGAATTTCTCGCCCGCGTGCAAAGCAGGATCAAAGCGCGGGCGCTCGAAGAAGCGCTGCACCGCCGCACCCAACAACTGGAAGCCCTGCTCCGCGCCAGCGAAAAACTGAACGGGCATCACAAACTTGGTAATCTGCTGGAATTGATTCCAGAACTGGCGCTGCAACTGCTGCCCGGCGAGGTCGCCGTGAGCTATCACCTAGGCGAGAACGGCGAAATCCGCGACTCGCGGATTCTGAATCGCAGCGACAGCGAGACGATCACCCAGCGGATCGAAGAGTGCATTCCGCTGGCGCTAAAGGCAGAGACGGCCGTCAACTGGAACACCAAGACGACCAGCGGCATGTGCGTGCGCATGGAGCATGCGAATTTGCAGTTGGGCGTGCTGGTGGTGCTGAGTCAAGACCAGCCCTACGAAGAACATCACCTGCGCCTGTTCGAAGGTTTGGCGGGACAGGCGGCGCTGGCGCTGCGGAACGCTCAACTCTACGAGATTCAGGCAGACTATGCGCAGCACCTCGAAGAGAAAGTGCAGGAACGCACGGCAGAACTGCAGTCGGCACAAAAGCTGCTGATCCGCTCGGAAAAGCTGGCATCGATTGGGCACCTGGCAGCGAGCATCGCCCACGAAATCAACAACCCGCTGATGCCGATCAACATCTTCCTCGAAGATCTGGAAGGTGATTTGAAGGCGAAGGGCGTGAAGTACGACATGCGCGAGCTGCAGATGATCCGCGACAACGTGGAACGCATCAAGCGGATTGTGCGCAGTCTGCTGGAATTTGCGCGCGACAGCGGGCCGGAACTGCGACCGCTGGATGTGGCGCAGCTTTTGGAAGGTGTCATCAAACTCAACCGCAAGTTCTTCGAGCATGAGCGCGTTGACATCAAGTCGAACCTCCCCACCCTGCCGAATGTGTACGGCAGTAAGGATCAGCTCGAAGCGGTGTTTATGAACCTCGCGCTCAACGCGGAAGCGGCCATGGAAGACGGTGGCACGCTGACGATCAACGCCAAGCATCAGGGCAATGAGGTGGTGATCGATTTCATCGACACGGGATGCGGCATCGAGCCAGACAAGATCGAGCGGATTTTCGATCCGTTCTTCTCAACGAAGCCGAATGGGACGGGACTGGGCCTGTTCCTGAGCTACGGCATCATCGAAGGACATCACGGGACGATCACCGTGAAAAGCAAGGTAGGTCACGGCGCGAATTTCACGATTCGCCTGCCGATCCACCAGCCGAGTCAGCCACAGAAGTAGGGAAGACCTCACCCTTACCCCCTCTCTGGGTGGAGAGGGGAAAACAGAGAAATAAAAAAGGACGAGGCAGCGCGCCTCGTCCTTTGATTCACGTTAGCGAATGAGTTAGCGCTGCGGCTGCCAACGCTGGCGGAAGTCGACGTACGGGAGTGTACCCGCGGCGTGATCGAGAGCGCTTTGGCGGTCGACAGCCATGATGACGAACGCGCGGCCCGTGTTGCAGTCGAGCATGCGGACGCCAACAGCCTGCACGTCTTCGGGCAGAGCAGCGGTGCCATTAGCCAGCGCGCGCATGATGGGCCGGAGGAGCGTCGGGACTTCGCGGCGGTCATTCACGCACACGCCCGCGAGCAGCGCGTCGCCGACGGCCGTCGATTGGCGAACCAGTGGCTCAGCGGCGAGGGTGTAGCGACCTAACCCGGCGAGCAGCGACTCTTCGGCGGCGCTCAGGGCGACCAGCGTGTCGGTCGCGGCGGGAGCGACGATTTCAGTCGCGAGAATTTCGGCGGTGGGCGTCGCGTCGACCAGCGCGACTTCAGCAGTCGGGGCTTCAGCAGTAGTATCCCCTATCAGCGCGGTTTCAGTCGCGGCGGCTTCGAAAGTTGAGGCGGCATCCGTCGCTTCAGCAGTCGCAGCATCGGTGGCTTCCGCCACAGGCGCAGATTCAGTCGCAGCGGCGGCTTCGGCGGTTGCGTCGGGCGTAGCTTCGTCGGTGCCGACGAGGGACGGAAGAGTTGCTAGCGCCACGGCAGTCGGGGTGGCGGGCGGGTTTTGCGAGCGCGAAAGCAGCGAGTACGCCAGCGCAATGATGACGATGATGAGCAGGAGGCCCGCGAGAATCGGGATCAAGCGACTGCGCGACTCTTCCTCTTGGGGTTCTGGCGCGGGAACCGCGGCGGACGACGGCGGGAGCGCAAAATCGGGCTCCTCGCCCGGCAGATCCGGGATGTCAATGGGCGGCGGGGGTTGCGGCGGCGCCTGACGGCGCGGCAGTCGGTCACGCAGCGTGGTCAGGAGTTCGGCAGCACCGGGATACTGGGGGTCGATCCGAACGACATTTTCCAAAGCATCGAACGCCTCCTGCGGATCTGTCACGGCATGGCTAAAAACCCACCACGCATCCACATTGTCAGGCTCCGCAGCGAGGACCGGCTCGAGAATGGTGCGGGCCGTATCCAATTCGCCAGCTTCTATCGCGTCAAAGGCCTGTCTCAACGCCGATCTGGTCTCATCGCTCATGCGTGCGTATCCTCCGGTGGCAATTACTCTCTTGGAGTGTACATCGAATGTCGGGGCATCGGCAAGTTTAGGAAATTCAGAAATAGGGGAGAAAGACGATGTGTCGACGGATCAAGACAATGAGGGGAGCAGCACAGGCGCGGGAACGACACTTGAGCGGACTAGGAAAGTCGGAATCCGACCCCACCCCCGGCCCCTCCCCGAATTCAGGGAGGGGAGACAACACTGATCGCAACGTCTCGCCACTTGCCTGGGAGACAAGCTAGGCGGACACGATCAGCTGCGTCCCCACAAAACTGATTCTGGTGAGCCTATGGGAAACAAAAACATCCAGCGGGTGCTGGATGTTTTTGTATGTTGCCCCGGAGAGGACTCGAACCTCCACGCCCATAGGGCACAACCCCTCAAGCTGCTGCGTATGCCATTCCGCCACCGGGGCGTCAACATAAGCGTATTATACCGAAGGCGATTCGGCTGTCAATGGCGGAGTCTCGCTCAAATGCAAAGAAACTCGGTGCGTTCTGAACCTTTAACGGCGGGGGGATTTCCGCTACACTTCACAGGCAAAAAGCATAAACAGGCCGAGCGCGGCAAAGCACAAACACTCAAACTAACAAAGGATCAACTATGCGAATCGCTTTAGATGCGATGGGCAGCGATACGTACCCCGTCCCCGATGTAGCCGGTGGCGTGCTGGCAGCGCGAGAATGGCGCGACGATACGATCTGTTTGGTCGGCGATGAGAAAAGCTTGCAGGCTGAGCTCGCCAAACATGACACAACCGGCTTGAAGATCGAGATTGTGCATGCGGGTGACGTGGTCACGATGGAAGATAAGCCGTCGGTGGTGGGCAAAGCCAAGCCGAACTCATCAATGCATGTGGGGATGAATCTGGTCAAGGATGGTAAGGCGGACGGTTTCGTCACCGCGGGCAACACAGGCGCGGCACTGAGCATCGCTACCCTGTTCACGCTGCGGCGCATTCCCGGCGTCAAGCGCCCGGCGCTGACCACGATTTTGCCGCTGGGAACTGCCAACCCGATCATGTTGGATGTGGGCGCGAATGCCGACTCGAAGGCCGATTGGCTGGCCCAGTTCGCGATCATGGGCAAATTGTACGCGCAGAACGCGGGCAAGATCAATGAGCCGCGCGTGGCACTGCTCTCAAATGGCGAAGAAGAAGGCAAAGGCACAGCCCTGATCCATGAGGCGGTGGCGCTGCTGCGCGACCTGCCGATCAACTTTGTTGGGAACATCGAACCGAAGGAAGCGCTGACCGGCGGCGCGGATGTGGTGGTCATGGATGGCTTTGTCGGGAACATCTTCATCAAAACGGCAGAAGCGGCAACGCGAACGATGGCGCTGCAACTGCGCGAGGAAATGATGCGGACGACGATCACGAAGCTGGGCGGCGCGCTGGCTCGACCGGCCTTCCGGCGCGTGCAAAAGATGATTGATCCATTTGAGATTGGCGGCGCGCCCCTTTTGGGGGTGAACGGTGTTGTCATTATAGGTCACGGACGATCCAACGACAGAGCGATTAAAAACGCGATCGGCCAAGCACGGAAAGCAGTCACTGGCAGAGTCATCGAGTCGATTGAGTCCGGACTGAAGACCTTAGCGTGAGTCTAGCTTATTAAGGAGGACGGCGGCATTCGCGCCGCTCAACGCACATGGAACTACTGCGTAACGGTCGCCCCCGCGTGGTCATCACCGGGATGGGCGCAGTCACCTGTTTGGGCGACGTGAAGTCGCTGTGGGAGAATCTGAAGGCCGGAAAATCCGGCATCCGCCACATCGAAACGATTCCGATTGAACACGTTCCCGTGCAAATTGGCGGCGAAGTGCGCGGTTTCGAGCCGACCAAGTATATCGAGCATAAGGAAGCGCGCCGCATGGGCCGCGCATCGCAGTTCGCCGTTGCGGCGGCCACGATGGCGACGCAGGATGCGGGTCTGACGACCGAGATGATTGAGGCGGAAGGCGACCGCGTCGGCACGGTGATCGGGACGACCCTCGGGTCGCACGAACAGTCGGAACAGAGCACGACGCGCTACAAATCCTCTGGCTACAAGAAGCCGAATCCGCTGATGCTGATCAATTCACTACCGAACATGCCCGGTCATTATGTGAGCAAGTTCATGCGAACGCTCGGCCCGCTGATCGCCCCGGCGACGGCGTGCGCGGCAGGAACGCAGGCCGTCGGCGAAGCGAGCGAACTGATTAAGAATGGGCGCTCGGATATGGTGATCACGGGCGGCGTCGAAGCGGTGCTGCAAGACTACGCCATCGCCGGATTTGAAGCGATGGACGCGCTGGCCACGGGCTACAATGATCGACCGGAACTGGCGAGCCGTCCATTCGATAAGAACCGCTCCGGCTTCGTGTTCAGCGAAGGCTCGGCGGTCATGGTCATCGAGAGCTTGCAGCATGCGCTCAAGCGCGGCGCGCGGATTTACGCGGAAATTCTCGGGCACGCGTCGTCGTCGGATGCGTATCACATCGCGGCGCTCGATCCCGAAGGCAAGGGCGCGATGCGGTCGATGCGGTGGGCGCTGGAAAACGCGCATGTTAATCCCGAAGATATCCAGTACATCAACGCGCACGGCACGTCGACGCAGGCGAACGACGCTATGGAAACGCTGGCGATCAAGCAGGTGTTTGGCGAACATGCCTATAACATGGCGATTTCGTCGACCAAAAGCATGATGGGGCACGCGCTCGGCGCGTCCGGCGCGATTGAAATCGTGGCGTGCGTGATGAGCCTCGTCGAAGGCGCGCTGCACCCGACGATCAACTATGAGACGCCCGATCCCGAACTCGACCTCGATTACGTGCCGAACGTCGGGCGCGATATGAAGGGGTTGAAATACGTGCTGTCGAACAGCTTCGGGCTGGGCGGGCAGAACGCGTCGATTGTGCTAAAGGCGTGGTCGTAAGGGAGGGCTAGCCTCACCCCCGCCCTCTCTCCCAAGGGCTGAGGAGAGGACACGTTTTCAAGTGAGCCGTGTGTCTGGGATAAAGGTAAAGCCCAGACACACGGTTTGCCGTTGAACGACTTGCGCGAAGTAACGCAGTCCTTCCCGAAAGAGACTCCACAAGCGCCGGAAAGCACCGTTGGGGCAGGACCAGGGTTGGGCGCAACCTGCCGCGACCGCTTGACTGCCGAGCGCGACCATCCAAGTATAGGCAATGGCCAAGAGGATGAGCAGGTTCGCGACGTGGTGGGGAGAACGTAGGCGACTGTCGCCCCAATGCCAACCGCCACTTTTCAGGTCACGAAAACTTTGCTCCTGCCAATTGCGCGCGCATACTCGTATCCGGTGAGCCGTTCATCATTAGTCACCAGCGCCCACGGTTCGTCGTAACCAACACCCCACAATGCCCGAGCGTGCGCCTCAATCCGTCCCCGCTGCTTGAAGACCCGACCCGCCTGCCTCCACACCTCGCCCGGTTGGACTTGGCGAGCGATGCGATAGTCGGCATCTTCAGTCACGATTTTAGTCTGACAGGTTACGGAACAGATAGCGCCAGCCTAAGGCTTCGACCACCCGGCATAAGGCGGGCGAACAGCCAATCCCCGGTCGGCTAAGACGAGGACCGACGCCAGATCGCCGATGCCTGCTTTCACCGCTTGCAGTAAGGCGAATCATCCCAACTTGTCCCTCGGCGGATACGCTGCTTCGCTGTTGGCTCGGTAGGTGCGCCACGCTAACGGCAAACAGCGTCCTTGCCACGCCACTCCCACCAGCATGACCCCAATCCGGTCGTGGAGCTTCGTTTCATCCACGAGCAACGTGATCTCTGCGCCCCGACACAACCTCACCACCCAGCGACTCCAGGCCTCGAAAAACGCCCCAAGTCCACCGCCTCGTTGTCCAACCAGCGCCGAAACCGCCGCGCGGTGCTTTCCACTTGCTCTCCACAGCTGGTGGCTGGGCAATGCCCCTTGCTGGCAGCTTTTGCCTGTATCACCCCGTAGCTAAACAGCGCCACATTCGCTCGTTGCCAACTATTGAAACCCGGTAAATGGGCTGACAACAGTCTCTCCCATTGGTACAGTAATGGATAGTTCATCGCTCATACTCGGTTTGCTTGGTCGCTACCAGTGTGAACGATGAACTCCCTGCTTTTCAACCCCTTTCCCAAACATGTCCTCTCCTCAGCTCCCAAGGGAGAGGGGCGAAAGAAAAAAGCGACCTCACCCCCTTGCCCCTTCTCCGGGTGGCGAGGGGGTGGTTTTTTGTAAAGCAAACCTCACCCCTGCCCCTCTCCTAGAAGAGAGGGGGGAAAAGCACGCCCGACGGAGTACCTTCACACAAAGTCTGAGTCGGCAGTCTCTACCCAAACGGCGACATTTCTGCGATGATTTAGTGGTGCAACGGCGCGCAGCGCGGTTCACGGCTAGTTTACCGGAGGGTGAGATGCTGGAACAATTACAGACGATTGACGACCTGCTGCTGAAGCGCGACATCAAGAAAGCAGAGGTGCTGATCGCTCGTCTCCTTCGGTCGGAACAGTCGCTGCAAGGCCGCGCACGGATGCTCATTTTGCGTGCTCGCGCCCGACTGTTCAGCGCGCGGGTCGACGATGCGCTGGAAGATTTGCAGAAGGCGCAGAGCCTCGCGCCGGATCTGTTTGAGACGCCTCGAAACTTAGAATTACTGGCAGATACGCATTTCGCGCGGTTTGAACTAGCGAGCGTCGGATTTGCCGACCGCGCGGATACGGCACATGCCCTGCTGGCCTACGAGAAGCTGCTCACCGAGCACACCACCTACGAAAATCTCGGCTGGATTTACTACCAGAAGGGACGCGTGCTGCTGACCGAAAATCGCACGATTGATGCGGTCAAGTGTTTGCAGCAGGCGCTGCTGACGCCGAGCACCATCGCGCCGCTGACGGCGTATTGTTACGAACGTCTGGGGTTCGTCGCCTTCTATGAAGATCGCGATCCCAAAGGGGCACTCGCGTTTCTGAACAAAGCCATTGCCACCTACCCCACCACTGAGCCGCGCTTGTGGCTAGTGCAAGTGCATACGCTGCGCAGTCGCATTCTACGGGAGATGTACGATTACGAAACGGCGTTCGAAGTCGCAGCGACCGCGATCACGGTGGCGACGGCGGCGGGGGTCGAAGGGCGACCGGGCTTGAGCGACGCGCTGCTCACAGCGGCAGAAACACTCTCGCACATGGCAGGGCGCGACAAAGAGATCATCGGGTATTTGCAGCAGTTCGCGCAGATCAACAAGCGACCGTTCGGCATTGACGTGACATGGTCACGCGCACAAGAGATGCTCGGCGATGCGTACTTCCGGACAGCCCAGTACGCGGCGTCGATCACGGCGTACCAGAACGCACTGCAGTTCAATCCTTATCACCCGTGGGAGATTTCGCTCCATTACCGAATGGCGCGCAGCTATTATCAACTGGGCGAGTATGAGAAGGCGATCAGCGCGATCAAGCGGTTGATGCAGTCGGCGAAGACGGATGATCAAGACATCTACGATTACCGCATCTACTATGTGCTGGGGAATGCCTACTTCGCGTTGGGACAGTACGCGAAGGCGCGGGAAGCGTATGGTGAGGCGTTGGAACTCGCGCCGCCGAGTGCGGAACATCTGGACAAAGTGCGGCAGTATTATCAGCAGGCGGGGGAATTGAGCTAGCCTCCCCCCTAGCCCCCTCTCCGAAACGAGGAGAGAGGGAAAAGATAGCCTCACCCCCGGCCCCTCTCCCAAGGGAGAGGGGAGAAAGATGGCGTTACTTAAGGGGAAAACGATCACTAGACTGCTCCTAAAGGAGCAGTGGAATTGGGATGTAAGACGGATGGCGACGGTAAAAGTGATAGGCGGCGGGCTGGCGGGGTCGGAGGCGGCGTGGCAGCTCGCCGAGCGCGGGTTCGACGTTGAGTTGTATGAGATGCGACCGCGCAAAACGACGGGCGCGCACGTCAGTGACCGGTTGGCAGAGCTGGTATGCAGTAATTCGTTCGGGTCGAAACTGGCGGATCGGGCGTCGGGCTTGCTCAAGACGGAACTCGATTTGCTGCGGTCGCTACTGCTCGACGCAGCGGAAAAAGCGGCGGTTCCGGCAGGCGGTGCGCTGGCGGTGGATCGCGAATTATTCGCGGAAAGTGTGACGAGTGACCTGCTCAACCACCCGCGCATCCGGTTGATTCGCGAGGAAGTGACGAGCGTGCCGGAAGGGCCGACGATCATCGCGACCGGGCCGCTCACCTCAGAAACGCTGGCAGCCGACATCGCGCGACTGACGGGACAAGAGTATCTGTACTTTTATGACGCACTCGCGCCGATTGTGACGGCGGAAAGCATCGACATGAGCATCGCCTTCCGCGCGAGCCGCTACGGGCGCGGCGACGAGGACGAGGGCGATTACATCAACTGCCCGATGAACAAGGAAGAATACGAGCGCTTCATCGGCGCGCTGCTCGGATCGGAACGGGCGGCGCTGCGCGACTTCGAGACGGAAGATAAGCTGTTCTTCGAGGGCTGCCTGCCGATCGAACAGTTGGCGTCACGTGGGGCGGACGCGCTGGCGTATGGGCCGATGCGTCCGGTCGGGCTGACCGATCCGCGCACAGGGCGGCGACCGCATGCGGTCGTGCAGCTCCGGCAGGATAACGTCGCCGGGACGCTGTACAACATCGTCGGCTTCCAGACAAATATCAAGTGGGGGCAGCAGGAAGAAGTCCTGCGCCTGATCCCCGGGCTGGAGAATGCCGAGTTTGAGCGCATGGGTCAGATGCACCGCAATACGTTCATCAACTCCCCCACCCTGCTCCACCCGACGCTGCAATTCAAGACGCGCGCGGACTTGTTCTTCGCAGGTCAGATTACGGGCGTCGAGGGGTATATGGGCAATGTGGCGACGGGGTTGGTCGCGGCGCTGAATCTCGCTCGAGGGCTGGAGGGCAAACCCGGTTGGGTCATCCCGCCGACGACGATGCTCGGCGCGCTGTGCCACTACGTCACCCATGCGGAGGCGAAGCACTTCCAACCGATGAAAGCGAACTTTGGCATTCTGCCGGAGCTGGAAAAGCATGTCAAAGACAAGCGGATGCGCTATGCAGCGTATGTCGAACGGGCGCTGAAAAACATGCAGGCGGAAATCGACGGGTTGGGCGATCCGTATCTGGTTAAGGCGGTGGAGGGTTAGAGCGGCCTCCCCCCTATCGAGTAATAAACCTCACCCCTAACCCCTCTCCTAAAGGAGAGGGGACACCGACCCCACCCCCGGCCCCTCCCCGAATTCAGGGAGAGGAGACGACATTGACTGCCGTGTCTGTTCTCTCGGCGAAGCATGGGCGCGGAGAAGCGGAGAGCAGCGGACGCAATGATGCAGTTTAACTAATGAAGGCGGAGTACCGACCCCACCCCCGGCCCCTCCCCGAATTCAGGGAGGGGAGACGACATTGACTGCCGTGTCTGTTCTCTCGGCGAGACATGGGCGCGGAGAAGCGGAGAGCAGCGGACGCAATGAATTGCGTCCCTACGAAGGGCAGCCTCACTCCGAAACCCAACATCACAGGCAATCGGATCAAAAACGACGAGGTGTACCTCGTCCCTGCGAAAGACAGCCTCACCCCGAGCCCCTCTCCTAAAAGAGAGGGGATGAAGTGCCTTATTTGTCACGGGTGAGCGCGAAGCCGCTCATGAACTGCTTTTGCAGCAGTAGAAAGACGATAATCGGCGGGATGCTGGCGATCACGGCGCCGAGCATGAGCGGGCCGAAGCTGGTCATCTGGTCACCGCCCGCCAGTGTGCGCAAGCCCACCTGCACCACCTGCCCCTCCTGGCCCTGCATGATGAGCGCTGGCCAGATGTACATATTCCACATATACACAAACTGGATCACGGCGAGCGCACCAATAGTGTTCCAGCTCATGGGGACGAGCACGCGGAACAGGAACTGCAGCGGATTCGCGCCGTCGAGTTGCGCCGCCTCGGAGAGTTCCGCCGGGATGTTGGCGAAATGCTGACGGAACAGGAATGACCCGGTCGCGCTGGCGAGGAACGGAACAATCAGCGCGAGGTAGGTGTTGCCCCAGCCGATCTGATTGACGAAGCGGAACAGCGCGATGATCAGGATTTCGGTGGGCATCATCAGCGTGATGAGGACAAACCCAAACACGATCCATTTGCCGGGGAAGCGGAAATAGACGAAGGCCAGCCCCGCCAGCAGCGAAAGCAAAGTCTTGCCCACAGTCACGGCGATGGCGATGAACACGCTGTTGATCATGTAGCGCCACAGCCCCGCGATGTTCATTACGACATCCCAGTTGAAGGCGAGCGAGTCGCCGGGGAGGAAGCGATAGGCGAATACATCGGAATTGCTCTGCGTGCCGACGAGCATAGCGTAAAACAAGGGGAAGCCGATGAACAGGCAGGCGATGATCAAAATGAGGTGCACATACCAGCGTTTCGGGATGAGGCGCTCCCGCAGGCTCACTGTCGTGCTGTCCGCCGCGCGGGTGTGATCAAGCGTTGTGGCCATTGGGTTATGCTCCATAGGTGACGCGGCTGTCGGCGCTGCGGAACTGGATCACGGTCAAACCGATGACCATGACGAACAAAATGATCGACTGCGCGGCTGCTTTGCCGAGGTCGCTGTTCTGGATGCCGATTTCGTAGATCTCATACATCAGCGTGCTCGTCGAGTTGAGCGGGCCGCCGTTGGTGAGTGTGTCGACCGTGCCGAAGCTTTCGAAGAAGGCGTAGGTCATGTTGGTGATGATCAAGAAGAAGGTGATGGGCGAAAGCATGGGGATGACGATGTGGCGAAAACGCTGGAAAGCGTTCGCGCCATCAATCCCGCCCGCTTCAAGCAAATCTTTGGGGACGTTTTGCAGCCCGGCCAGATAAAACAGGATGTTGAAGCCCATTGACTTCCACACGCTGGCGAGGATGATCGCCCACGGAGCGGCAGCCGGGTCGTTCAACCACGGGATGGTGAAGCCAAATGCCCCGCGCAGGAAGTAGTTGATGATGCCGCCCGACGGATTGAACAGCAGCAAGAAGATCGCGCCGGCGACGACAGGCGAAATGGCATACGGCCAGATCAAGAGTGTGCGGTAGATCTTGGCGCCAGTAATCGGCTGGTAGGCCATCGTCGCGATGAGCAGCGACAAGCTCAAGCCGATGACGACGATCGCGATGGAGATACCAAACGTGACCAAAAGCGAGCGCCCATAGTCCTCGCTGAAAAAGCCGCTGGCGGCGTCAAACAGGAGGCTGTAGAGCACAACGCCGATGATGAGCGGCACGCCATAACGCAGCGCGACCGGGGCGCGACGTTTGGTGCCGAGGAGCGGCTGATCGGTGAAGTGAGCGGCGAAGCGCAGCACCAGCACGCCCGCAATCAGCAGACCAACAGCGATGCCGATGAGGGTTAACAGCGACTGCCCGTCACCGGGGTCGCGGAGTAGTCGAGTGAAGTTATCCACGCAGATGAAGGCCGTGCGCCGCGCATCCAACCGGGCAAGCAGAGTCGACAGGCGAAAGGTTTCCAGCGACGGATAATACAGGAACAGCGCCAGAATGATCAGCGTGGGGGCAAGCAGGAACAGCGGCAGCAGACGGCTCTTGAACGCCCCCGGCGAGGTGGTGTCACCCGCGAGCGGCGCATTCTGCAGCAAGCGCGACACGATCCAGCGCAAAGGCAGCAGCACAATCGCCAGGCCGACGACGATCAGCACTAAGCCAAAGAGGACATCAGCGGGGTCGCGTTCCGCCTCAAAAGTGCAGTAGTTGAGCGGCAGCATGAAGAGCACCGGGGCAACCGCCCCGGCGACGCCGCCCAGCGCGATGCCGACCAGCGGATTACCGTGCAAACGCCGATACGTGACGTAGAACAGCGCTGCGCCGATGATCGCCGCCACGGCGCTGATCAGGATGGGGAGTACGGTCAGGTCGGTAAGAAACGAGGGCATAAGCAAAACCCCGGGTAGTTTTCGCGAAAAAAGGTAGGGGCGCAGCATGCTGCGCCCCCACAAATTACACTTTGGATCGGATCTATTCCACGTTGAGCAGGTTGTACTCTTCGAGGATGGTGTTGGCTTCCGCCGCCGCATCGTTCAATACGGTCGCAGGGTCGGCATCAGGCGTGAGCAGCACGGTATCAATCGCCTGAGTGACGACGTTGCGGATCTGCGGGAATGCGCCAAGGAGCGCGCCGCTGGTCGCAGGGGTGACGGTGCTGGCCGCAAGCTGATCCGACGCGACACGGAAGTTCGGATTTCATCGTACCAACCAGCGGCGGTGAGCTGATCGACCGCGCTCTGGCGAATGGCGATGTAACCGGTGGTCTGGTGCCAGGAGGCCGCATTTTCGGTATTGGTCATCCAGAAGAGGAAGCTCAACGCGCCATCTTCAACTTCGGTCGACAGGCCGTCGACGAGCCACAAGCTCGCGCCACCGATGAGGTTGCCAGTCCAGCCGGTTGCATCATTGTAGGGGAGGAACGACGCCACGACTTCGTAGCCATTGTCCACACCCGTCTGGGTGTAAACGGCGGTGTCGCTGCTGCTGTACGCAGCCATCGCAACCTGCTGAGCGCCGAAAGCCTGATCGACGGTGCCCCACGAGTCGCCGCCCTGCGCGCCGCTGTAATACAGGTAACCCTTGTCCTGCTGTTCGCGCATCCAGTTGAGGATGGCGACGCCGGCATCACTGTTGAAGGCGACTTCGGTCGCGCGTTCGGCACGGCCGTTGTCATTATTGGCGAAAGCGGCATCCTGCTGCGCCAGCCACTGTTCGAAGAACCAACCGTGATTCGGGAACGTCCAGCAATATTCCGGGGCTTCCGGCAGCGCCATAATGGCTTCACAGGCGGCGTCAATTTCGGCCCACGTCGCTGGCGGCGTGTCGATACCCGCGGCGTTGAGGATGTTCATGTTCGAGAACCAGATCGCCGACGAGGTGTTCCACGGCATGGAGGTGAATTCACCGTCGAGGGTGTAGTAAGCGGCCACCGGGCCGATGATGTCATCGAGCGCGGTCGAAATGCCGTTGATTTCGGTGCGGTCACCGAGCGCGGAGGCAATCGACTTGAAGTAGCCGCTGTCACGCGCGACCTGGGTCGCCACTTCGAAGTACTGGACGACGGCGGGCAGGCTGCCCTGTTCCGCGGCGAGGGCGGTGGCGGCGAACAGCTCTTCGTAGTTCGCGTAGCCCTGAATGGTCACGTTATACTGCGGGAACGCGGCGTTAAATTCGGCAGCGCGATCCTGCGCCCAGCCGAGACGATTAGCGTCGGTAAACGCAATCCACACCGGGACTTCAGCCGGATCCTGGGCGAAGGCAGGCACAACGGCCAGCACTGCCAAGAGGGTGAGGCTCAACAAAACGACCAATTTACGATTCATGACGTAAGTCTCTCCTAGATGAACCACTAAACGCAATATTGCAGTGTAGTGGCGTTCGTTTAAGTGAATTACATCACTTGTTTAACGCCACATGATCCGCATTTTATCCCTAAACCAAGGGCAAAATCAAATCCGGGCGATCTGTGGTGATCACATCGACGCCGATGAGATACAAAATCCGGGCGATCCACGGCTCGTTGACCGTCCACACGATGACCTGCCGTCCACTGTGATGCGCGCGCCAGACGAGCGTCGGATCATAGAGCGCGGCACGCCATTCGACATCGACAAACTGGGCATTCGGGATAGTGTCGGCGGTCGGCATCCACGTCCAGAGGCCACCCACGCGCAGATCCGGCGCGGTCTCATGGAAGGCGCGCAGCCAGTCCAGATCGAACGAGATGATGACGACATTGTGTTCGGCGTGGCGGTCACGGATCATGCGCAGCATTTCCTCACCGATACCCGGATAAAGGTTCGGGTCTTTCATCTCAATGACCAGCGTCAGTTCGTGTTCCTGAATGAAGTCCAGCGCTTCGGTCAGCGTGGGGATGCGTTCCCCGGCGAATTCATCACCATACCATGAGCCCGCATCCAGTTTGGCCAGATCCGCATAGGCGATATCTTTGACATGACCGACGCCATTGCTCGTGCGTTCCAGCTCGTTGTCATGCAGGACGACGATCGTGCCGTCGATGGTGCGCTGGACATCGACTTCCAGCCAGCGAGCGCCGACCGCGTAACCGTTCCGCAGGCTGGCCATTGTGTTTTCCGGCGCAAGCCCTGCCCCGCCGCGATGCCCGACCACGATCATGGGCTGGCGGTTCTGGTTGAGCCGTACAAGATAGATCACCACGCCGAAGACCAGCCATTGAAGCCAACGGGGAATTTTCATCGAGAGTCCTTTTCCTGCCAACGTCACGTGGGAGAGTATACACAGGGAATGCGATTTAGGGGCGGCGGAAAGCTGGCAACCGAGCGGACGAGCACTCTAACAAACTTAGCCCATAGCCTAGATCTGCCAGTCTTTTCAATAGAATACCCGAATATACTAGAACAAATATTCTGACTTATCAATCCACCGCCTTATGAGTGAATGTGATACAATATGGGTCTTAACGTCAGTGTGGATGAAGGTAAAAATGCCAACTCCTGCCGCTCGTCTTCAAGCGCTTCCGCCGTATCCGTTCGCCTTACTCACGCAGCGGGTGCGCGAATTGAATCAACAGGGCTTTGACGTGATCGGACTTGACATCGGCAGCCCGGATATGCCGCCGCCCGAAGCGGTGGTCGAGGAACTGTACCGCTCGGCGCGCGAACCCGATCATCACGGGTATGCGGGTTATAAAGGCACACCCGAGTTTCGCGTCTCGGTCGCGCAGTATTATGAGCGCCGCTTTGGCGTGAAGGTCGACCCGGAAAAGCAGGTGCTGCCGCTGCTGGGGAGCAAAGAAGGCATTGTCAACCTGAGCCTCGCGTATCTCGACCGGGGCGACATCGCACTCGTGCCCGACATCGGCTACCCGGCGTATTCGATGGGCGCGCTGCTGGCAGGCGGTGAAGTCTACTGGCTGCCGACTCGCGAGGAAAACGGGTACTATCCGGAAGTCGAGAACATCCCGGCAGACGTGCTCCAGCGCGCGAAACTGCTGTGGATCAACTACCCGAACAACCCGACTGGCGCAGTCGCGGACTTGGCCTTCTACAAACGCATGGTCGATTTCTGCCGCCAGCACAATATTCTGCTGGCGTCGGATAACCCGTACTGCGAAGTCACCTTCGATGGCTATGTGGCAGGGAGCGCGCTGCAAGTCGAAGGCGCGATGGACAGCACGATTGAGTTTGTGTCGTTCTCCAAGTCGCACAACATGGCGGGCTGGCGGCTCGGCGCGGCGGTGGGGAACGTCGACGCGATCAAGACGCTGCTGACAGTAAAAAGTAACGTAGACAGCGGGCATTTCCAGCCGATTTACGATGCGGGAATTATGGCGTTTGATGAAATTCCGCAAGAATGGATTTATGAGCGCAACCAAGTGTATCAGCGGCGGCGGGACAAGATTGTGGCTGCCCTGCCCCAGATCGGGCTCAGCGGGCACACACCCCAAGGATCGCTGTATGTATGGGGGCGCGTCGAGAATGGGTTGGGCGATGGCACCAAGTATGCCGAAGAAGCGCTGATGAAAGCGCATGTGTCAGTGGCGCCGGGCGGCATTTACGGGCCGGGGGGCGCGAATTACGTCCGCTTTAGTGTAGGCGTGCCCGACGCACGTCTGGACGAAGCGCTTGAACGTTTAAAGAAGTGGTACGGGACTCGATGAATCAACTCCAATTTGAACAAGAACAGGCGATCGCGGTCGGCGTTAACCTCAAGGGAAGCCGCCCCCTGCTGTCGATGGAAGACTCGCTTTCAGAATTGAAACTGCTCGCCGATACTGCAGGAATGGCGGTAGTCGGACAAATAACTCAGAATGTCGGCAAGATCGACGCGGCCACGTTCGTCGGGTCGGGCAAGGTCGAAGAAATCAAAGATGCGCTGCTGGGGACAGGCGCAAAAACGGTGCTGTTCGACGATGAGCTGTCGCCGCGGCATCAGCGCGAACTGGAAGAAGTGTTTGGCGAAGAAGTGAAGGTGCTGGATCGTTCAGCGCTGATCCTCGATATCTTCGCGCAGCACGCTAAAACGCGCGAAGGCGCGTTACAGGTCGAACTCGCGCAGTATGAGTATCGCCTGCCCCGGCTGACGCGCATGTGGACGCACCTTGCCCGACAGGCGGGCGGCGGCGGCGGTCGCAGCGGCAACGGCGGCGTCGGTTTGCGCGGCCCGGGCGAAACGCAGCTCGAAGTCGACCGCCGGGATATTCGGCGGCGCATCAGCAAGCTGAAGGAAGACCTCGAACACGTGCGCGAACATCGCAGCCGCCACCGCACCCAGCGCGAACGCACGGGCGTGCCGCTCGTGGCGCTGGTCGGGTACACAAACGCGGGCAAGTCAACGCTGCTGCGGGCGTTGACCGGGGCAGATGTGTACATCGCGAACCAGTTGTTCGCAACACTCGATCCGACGACGCGGCGCACCGATTTGCCGAGCGGGCGACAGGCGCTGATCACGGATACGGTCGGCTTCATCCAGAAGCTGCCGACGACACTGATCGCGGCCTTTCAAGCGACGCTCGAAGAGATCAAAGATGCGGATGTGATCCTGGTCGTGGCAGATGTGAACCATCCGAACGTCTTGCAGCATCTGGAAACTGTGGAAGACACGCTGGCGGAGATCGATGTGCCACCCGTGCCGCGCGTGCTGGTCTGGAACAAGGTTGACCAGTGGAAGGGTGACAAAGCTGACCTGCCGAAGCCGGAAAACGCGGCAGATTACGTGGCGCAGGTCGCGGTTTCCGCGACCCAAAACATCGGGTTGGAGAAGCTGCTCGGCGCGGTCGAAACGGCATTGAAAGCGGCGCTGCAAAAGACCAAGCTGCTGATTCCGTATGAACGTGGCGATCTGGTATCGCTGCTGCACGAGACGGCCTCAGTCGAAAAGCAAGAACATACGGAAGGCGGCGTGCTGCTCACGCTCAAGCTGCCGCAAGATATGCATGAACGGTTCAAAGCGTACCGCGTTTAGAGGAGTTGCATCGTGTTCAAAGGCATTGACCGCTCCAGTACCCTGGCTCGCTTCCTCGAAGGTCTGTCCGCTTGGCTGGCCAAACGGCGCGGCCTGCCGATCGTGCTCGGTGTGCTGCTGATCATCGTCAGCTTTGTGGTATCGCTGATCGGCGTGAATTCGCCGTCGCCGCTGCTGGATGTCGTATGGTCGGTGACGCACCATCTGGGGATCATCATTGCGCTGATCGGCTTGCTGCTGGTGCAGCCGCTGGGGAATTAGGTAACCTCCCCCTAGCCCCCTCTCCGAAAAGAGGAAACGGGGAATCGGCTGGCACGCGGGCGAGGCAAGCCTCGCCCCTACAGATGCAGTCTTTAGGAGAATGGCCTCACCCTCATTCCCTCTCCCAAGGGAGAGGGAGGAAAGATAAACCTCACCCCCAGCCCCTCTCCTAGAGGAGAGGGGAGAAAGAAACTAACGCCCCTCTGATGAGGGGTGAATTGTGTATGGAGCAAACAGAAGAACATGGCAGCAGACATCGCATACCGAGTGCTGAGCGAACCAGAGCAGTTTGAACACGTCATCGATCTGGAGATTCGCGTGTGGGGCATTGAGCCCCGCGATGCCGTGCCATCGACAATGCTGCGAGCGCTGCAACATGGAGGCGGGCTGATCAATGGCGCGTATTTGGGCAATGAGCTGGTCGGCATGGCGGTCATGTACCCGATTCCGCTGGCGGGACGGCTGGTGCAGTGGTCGCATATGGCGGGCGTGCATCCTGAATATCAGAAATACGGCATTGGGCGCGGACTGAAGCTGCAGCAGCGCGCATGGGCGCTGGCGAACGGCTACAATGAAATCCGCTGGACGTATGATCCCCTGCTCCGTGGCAACGCAAACTTCAATCTACGCAAGCTCGGCGCAACATTTAACACCTACCTAATCAACTTTTACGGCATCATGACGGACGCAATCAACGCCGACGGGCTGCCTTCGGATCGCGTGGAGGCGGTGTGGCGACTGAATGATGCGCGAGTGGTCGCGCTGGTGAACGGCGAACCACTCGAACAGACGGTAGACTACCCGGCCTTGCTGCAGCGCGACGAGCACGGACAGCCCCAGATCGTCGGCGTAGCGGATGGCAAGGCCGTGGGCTATCGGGTGCAGCTCCCGCAGCAGATCAAGGGGCTGAGTCACGATACGCTGCTGGCCTGGCGCTTGGCGCTGCGTACCACCCTGCAGACAGCCTTTGCCACAGGCTATGCCGCGGTGGACTTTCTGGCAGATGAAGCAGCCTACATTGTGCACAAAAGATAGCTTCAGAACTCGGTACGCCTATCTGTTGCATGATCCCCCAAGCTTCGTATAATTCATCCTCTGTTGTGGATTAGCTACAAAAGTGGAGTTCAGGAAGATGCAGAAACGTTGGCTGGTGCTGCTCACCATTGCGCTGCTGCTGTTCGTCGTACCGGCGATCACAGCACAGGACACCCCGCTCCCGGATCTCGGGGGACGTGAAATCACGATTGCGGTCGAAAACGCCTACCCGCCCTACAACTTCATCAACGAAGACGGCGAAGCGGTCGGTTGGGATTACGACACGTTCAACGACATTTGCGAATTGATCAACTGCGTGCCTGTGTACGTCGAAACGGCGTGGGATGGCATGCTGGTCGCGATTGCCAACGGCGAATATGACGTGGCGGCGGACGGCATCACCTACACCGAAGACCGCGACGAAACGGTCGATTTCTCGTCGCTGTATCAGGCGTACGATGAAACACTGCTCGTCCGCGAAGGCGAAGATCGCTTCACCAACGCCGACGAATTGCTGGCCATCGAAGACGCCTTTGTCGGCACGCAGATCGGCACGACCAACGAAATCACCGCGCTGAGCTTCTTCCCGGCGGAACGTGTGAACTCGTTTGACACCTTCGGCGCGGCGATTCAGGCGCTGCTCAATGGCGACGTCGACGCGGTACTGGTGGATCGTCCGGCGGCGGAAGGCTGGATCGAGTCACAAGGCGGCCTGATGACGCTCGAATCCTCGATTGGCGATCAGCAAGGTCTGGCGTTCGCGTTCCCCAGCGGCAGCGACCTCGTCGAACCGATTAACGCGGCGATGGCGGCTCTGCAGGCCAGTGGTCGCTGGGATCAGATTTACACCCGCTGGTTCGTGACGCCGGAAGTGCCGGATCTTGAAGGGCGCGAACTCACGATTGCGGTCGAAAACGCCTACCCGCCCTACAACTTCATCAACGAAGACGGTGAAGCGGTCGGTTGGGACTACGACACGTTCAATGCCATCTGCGAATTGCTGAACTGCGTGCCCGTGTACGTCGAAACGGCGTGGGATGGCATGCTGGTCGCGATTGCCAACGGCGAGTACGACGTGGCGGCGGACGGCATCACCTACACCGAAGACCGCGACGAAACGGTCGATTTCTCGTCGCTGTATCAGGCGTACGATGAAACACTGCTCGTCCGCGAAGGCGAAGACCGCTTCACCAACGCCGACGAACTGCTGGCCATCGAAGACGCCTTCGTCGGCACGCAGATCGGCACGACCAACGAAATCACCGCGCTAAGCTTCTTCCCGGCGGAACGTGTGAACTCGTTTGACACCTTCGGCGCGGCAATTCAGGCGCTGCTCAATGGCGATGTCGACGCGGTGCTGGTGGATCGTCCGGCGGCGGAAGGCTGGATCGAGTCACAGGGCGGCCTGATGACGCTCGAATCCTCGATTGGCGATCAGCAAGGTCTGGCGTTCGCTTTCCCCAGCGGCAGCGACCTCGTTGAGCCGATCAATGCGGCAATGGCGGCTCTGCAAGCGAACGGCGTGTGGGACGACATCTACGAGACGTGGTTCGAAGCAGAATAACCTCCTAACATCGCCTGAGGCGGATCAAGCAGTTGATCCGCCTCTTTTTCTAGGATCGCACAATGGCCCAAAACAACCCTGACCTAGCCGCACCCAGAACCTTCTTCGACGGCAGAGGCCTCGTCCGCAACATCATCATGCGGCGGAGCTGGTTCATCGCCTTCATCCTGATCGACATCTTTGTGCTGTATTCCATCTTCAACAGCGAAGTGATGATCGAAGCCTGGGATTACATCGTCGTCGGGATCGGCGTGACGGTGCAAATCACGATCTTGTCGTTTCTCCTATCCCTGGTCATCGGCTTGATCGTGGCGCTGGGTCGCATCTCCAAAAATGTCATTATTTACAACGTAACTACCCTTTATGTGGAACTATTCCGCGGGCTGCCGCTGCTAGTGATCATCCTGATCTTCGCCTTTGTGGTCACGCCGGCACTGGTCGATTTGATCGCAGGTACAGAAACACTGCCCGGCATCCCCTTCTTAGACAATTTCATTCAGAGCATTGTGGGCATTGACCCGGCCGTGATCGATACGACGACGCTGCGGCGCGCGATATCGACCCGGTGGTGCGCATCGTACTGGCGTTCGCGGTCACGTATGGCGCGTTCATGTCAGAAGTGTTCCGCGCGGGCATCGAAAGCATCGGCAAGGGACAAATGGAAGCGGCGCGCTCGCTGGGTATGACGTATGTCGAAGCGATGCGCTATGTGATTCTGCCGCAGGCGATTCGCAACGTGCTGCCCGCGCTGGCGAACAACTTCATCCTGCTGCTGAAGGACACCTCGCTAGCTTCAGTGGTCGCCGTGCCGGAAATTTCTCATCTCACCCGGCAGTACGCCAGCAACCGCTTCCGCTATCCGGAAGGTTTGCTGATTCTGTCGTTCATCTACGCCAACGTCACGATCCTCATGTCGTTGGGCGTGATCTATCTCGAACACCGTTTGCAACAGGATAAACGCGATGAATGAAGCTGCCGCCATAGAAAGCAAGCCCGGTCAGATCGAAGAACCGATCATCCGCATTCGCAACGCGACCAAGCACTTTGGCGCGGTCAAGGCACTGCGTAACGTCAGCCTCGACATCTACGCGGGCGAAGTAATCGTCATCATCGGGCCGAGCGGCTCGGGCAAGTCAACGCTGCTGCGCTGCATCAACCGGCTGGAAACGGTGAATTCCGGCGAAATCTGGGTGGAAGATGTGCAGGTCAACAGCCCGAAATGCGACATCAACCGCGTGCGCGAAGAAGTCGGCATGGTGTTCCAGTCGTTCAACCTGTTCCCAAATTTGAGCGTGATGGGCAACCTGATGCTGGCGCAGACGGTGGTGCGCAAGCGCAACCGCGCCGAAGCCGAACAAATCGCGCGGCGGCTGCTGGTCAAGGTCGGCATTCCGGAAAAAGCCGACGTGTTTCCGGCGAAGCTTTCCGGTGGGCAGCAGCAGCGCGTGGCGATTGCCCGGGCGCTGGCGATGAACCCGAAGATTATGCTGTTCGACGAGCCGACCTCGGCACTCGACCCGGAAATGATCAAAGAGGTGCTGGATGTGATGCTCGACCTCGCCCGCGAAGGCATGACGATGGTCGTGGTGACACATGAGATGGGGTTTGCCCGCGCGGCGGCGAATCGCATTATCTTCATGGATCACGGCGAGAAGATCATCGAAACGACACCCGCGGATTTGTTCGAAAATCCGCAGCATGATCGCCTAAAGCAATTCTTGGGGAAGATACTTTAACCTCACCCCCTGACGCCCTCTCCTAGTGGTTGAGGACAGGACACTTTTAACAATTGTGCTTTAGGGACGCGCTTCATCCCATCCGAGGCAGCGGACGGCCAGAAGGCCGTCCCTACAACGTATCGTTTAAGGGAAGACGGTCTCGAAACATAAAAGCTGTCCTGCCGTGAACCGAATTCAGGGAGAGGAGAAAGCAACATCCGCATAGGCAAACGTTAGTCAGAATCCGCGCAGTGTAGAGCGAACCTCATCCCTGCCCCTCTCCCAAAGGAGAGGGGTTTTGTTTGACTGGGTTAGTTTTGGATTTGCGCCCAGTAGAGTTCCGGGGCGAACATGGTGTGGACGAAGATGCGCATGTCTGGCGTGATGACAAGGCCAGCGAGCGGCGCGGTCAGGTCGGTGTAGAGGACGATTTCGACGTCGGCGTTGGAGCAACCGCCGTTTTCAAGGCAGGTCTGCGGGTTGACGCGCCCGACGACGCCACGATTCGCCAGCGAGTAGGCGAAGTAGAGGTTACCATCCGGCGCGAGTTGAATCCCGGTCGTGTTCTGCAAGCCGCTGACGAGCACCTGACTCTGATCGGTGGGCGCGGCGGTCGGCGCGGACGCCGAAGCAAGATCGTCCAGCGCATACCACTCAATGGCGCGGCGGGCGCTGCCGTTGTTGGCGACAAACACATGTTCGTCGGTGTTCACGATGCCCGTGGGCGACGAGAGACCTTCGAGCACGGAGGTGACATCACCTGAACGCGACACGCGGGTGATCGAGTTGCCAAGCAGATTGGTGATAAGGAAATCCTCGTCGTTGATGGCGGTGATACCCCACGGACCGTTCAGGCCGGAGGCGACACGCTGCATGCCGAGGCGAGTCACCTGCTTGAGGTTATTCTCCTGATAATCCGGCACCCACAGATGCATCTGGCGGTCGGAGCCTTCATCAATGTACAGGGTGTGAGCGTTCATGACGCCCCAGATGTAGGTTGCGGTCAGGCCGCTCTCGGAATTGATCTCGTAGAGCGTGCTGTCACCAGTACAGGCGACATACAGGTTGTTGTTGAACAGCCCGATCCCGTTGGGGCGCTGCACGTTCCCGGTTAGGATGTGCAGTTCATTCTGCGTGAGCGGTTCGAATTCCGCCGACGCCGACGCGACTTCAGTCACTTCGGGCGCGGGCGTAGGGGTTTTGGTGGGCGCGGGCGCGCTGTCCTGCGCGTAGACGGTCAGCAGACCAAAGACAAACACGAGGCAGACTGCCCCGATCAACGTGAAGCGGCGCATACGACTCCTAATTCTTGACGGCGGTGAGCGGCACGGTGACGGTAAACGTCGTACCAACGCCCACCTGACTGGTGAGCGTTACTTTGCCGTGGTGGTTCTCCACGATGGTCTTGACCAAGCTCAACCCCAAGCCCGACCCGGTGACGTGTTCTGTCCCCTTCTGGTTGGCGCGATAGAAGCGATCAAAGACCCGCGGCTGGAGTTCCTCCGCGATACCGACTCCTGAATCTTCAACTTGAAACACAAGCGTACCGTTTTCTGCGCGAACGCGCACCCCTACCGAGGCGCCTGAGGGAGAGAATTTAATCGCATTCTCAACTAGATTGATGATGGCACGCTCAAACTGGTCAGGATCGCAGGCGAGCGCAGGCAAGTCCAGCGGGACATCGGCGACGAGTTGGATGCGGCGGTCGGTGGCGAGCGCGGCCATTTCGTCGAACGCGCGGTCGACAATCTGCGCGGGGGGGCAGTAGTCAAAATTACGCGCGCCGATTTTGACGCGTTCCAGGTCGAGGATACCGCGGATAATGCGGTTCATGCGCGACAACTGCTTGTCGATTTGCGTGATGGAGTCGTCGATTTCGGAGTTGTGAATATCGGCGTCGGTGAGTTCGTCCTGTAAGAGTTCGAGGTTGGCCATCGCTGCTTGCAGCGGGTTCTTGAGGTCATGACTGGTCATGCGCACCATCTCGCTCTTCATGCGATCCAGCTCTTTGAGTTGGGTCACATCGTTGAGGACGGCGACCCACCCGCTGATGCGCCGCGGCGGATAGCCGAGCGGCGCGAGATGGCAGAGATAGAACGTGTCGCCGAGGGCGAGTTCGTAGGTGTGCGCGCGGTTGCGGCGAATATCGCGGAAAAGCTGGCGGGTTGGCAGCGCATCCGGCGGAATTTGCCCGACGAGGGGTAGATCGTCGCGCACAGGGAACAGGGCGCGGGCGGCGGGGTTGGCGAAGATCAAGCGGTAGTCGCGGTCGACGGCGACCACCGGACTTTCGGTGCTGGAGAGCACGGTTTCGAGCTGACTGCGGGCGTATTCGACCTGCCGATTGAGCTCCTGCTGTTCTTCAAGCAAATTGCTGTGGACGATGGCGACGACGGCCTGCGCCCCGAGCAGTTCGAGCAGATAGACATCTTCGCGCCCGAACAAGCGTCCCTGCCGACCCGCGACGACCAGCAAAGCGCCGACGGGCTCATCGCCATGAATGAGCGGCGAACACACGAGCGAGCCAAAAGTCTCTTTGGCGAGGGGGAGATCGTCGGAGCCACGCCAATCACGCGCATAGTCGTCAAGGGCGAGGGATTGGCGGGTTTGCACCGCGCGTCCGGCGATGCCCTGCCCGAGCGGCATCTGGACGGTCAAATAGCTCGACGGGAGGTTGTAGACATTCGCCAGTTGAAATACGCCGTCATGGTGGAGGAAGATGCCCACGCCATCGGCTTGTAATAGGGAGGCGGCTTGCCGAGCGATCTGGTTGAGAAGCGCGTCGAGCGAGGCCTGCCGGGTGATCGCGAGGTTGAGGCGCTGAATCGCTTCAACCTGCGAATTGCGTTCCGCCAGCGGGCGCAGAATCTCCTGCTGCAAAATGGCAAAGCTGATGATCAGCGAGGCAAAGGCAGAGATGCCAAGCGAGAGATCGGTGATGGTCAGTTGGGGATTGAGGAAGCTGACGCCCTGCCCCACGACGAACAGAATTAGGCCGAAGCGCAGCATGCTCGACCGGATTTTGCGGTAATAGCGCCAGAGCAGGAGCAGCGTACCGCCGCCAAACAGCACAAAAAATACGGCGGGCAGCACCTGCGGTTGTTCGGGCATGGCCGTAGACGGGACGACGAGAAACAAGCGATAGACGAAAATGACCAGCAGCGAGGCGAACGTCAGCCAGCGGAAGCGCAAGGCAAAGCTGCGAACGAGCACGACAGTCAGCGCGTACAGAGCGACGCTCGACCCGGCAAAACCGAGTTCGACAAAGAGCACCGCCGCATTTCGCAAACCGGGATCGACTTGATCGAGGAGGCCGAGCGCCTGATAAATGAACGAGCCGCCGTTCCAGAAACATACGAGCAGCATGAACACGCCGAAAAACTGGTTGAGTTCCTTGCGGCGGTCGCTCCAAAGCACGATGAGCAAGAAGCTCAGCGCGAGGGGGAGCGTGAGACCACTCAGCAGGAGGGTAGGCGTGTTGAGTTCAGTCACAGGCGCTTAATCCAGTCTAGTTACGGAAGAAAAGATCAACATCACTCCTAACCCTTCTCCTAACAGGGGTAGGTTTTTCATGCTTCCCCATAGAACGTGCGTATCCTTCGTCAACACCTGTGTAGGGACGAGGCATGCCTCGTCCGTTTTTTCCTCAGGGATCGACCCCAGCCCGTCATCCGTGCAAGCAAAGAATGCCAGGCAGGAGGACGAGGCATGCCTCTTGCCTAGCATTGAAAACCTACCCTGACCAGCCCGCCCCTGTTCAAAGAGAGAGGAGAAGAAAGGAAACCCTCCTTCAGCCCCTCTCCCCAGGGAGAGGGGAACACGAAGCGCCGGGTCAGGCTTTTTTGGACTGCTTTTCGAAGCGGTAGCCGATGCGATGTTCGGTCAGGATGTAGAGCGGGTTGGCGGCATCCTTCTCAATTTTGCGGCGCAGTTGGCTAATGTAGACACGCGGGTAGTACACGTCGTTGACGTATTCGTGTCCCCATACCTGTTCCAGCAGATCCCGCTGCGAGACGACCCGCCCGGCGTTTTCGAGCAGCACGGCCAACAACTTGAACTCGGTGGGCGTAAGATGCTCTTTGCGGTTGTTGACGTGCACCTGCCGTCGATGCAGATCGACGCTGAGGTAGCCGTCATCATAGCGCTGGTCGCTGTCAGAGCTAGCGAGGCGCATGCGGCGCAGCAGCGCGTCGACGCGGGCGACGAACTCGTCCAAGCGGACGGGTTTGATCAGGTACTCGTCCGCGCCGGCGGTCAAGCCGTCGATCACATCCTCTTCGGTGACGGCCTGCGCGGAGAGCATGAGGATCGGGACATCGGAAACGTCGCGAATCCGTCGGCAAACCGTCAGGCCGTCAATGTTTTCTGGCATTACAATATCCAGTATGACGATATCAGGCCGTTCGGCATAGAAGACCCGCAGGGCTTCATTGCCATCCTGACACAGAAAGACATCATACCCCGCGCGTTTCAGCTTTTTGCCGAGCGCATCGCGGATCGCTTGCTCATCATCTACAATCATCGCTTTCATGGCAGTTACCTCTACGACGAACGGTGCTTATGGCTATAATCTTGCTCAAGAACGCTTGCTTTTTCGATTAAGAAAGGGACGTGATTGATGGTTCAGTACAGGAAAATTGTCCTGGTGCTTATTGTCGTGCTGGCACTCATTCTCAGCGCGTGCAATCTCGGCGCGGGTAATCCAGCCGAAGAAACGCTGCAGGCGGCCACGACAACCGGCGGTCCAACCGGACTACCAACGCGAACGCCAGCCACAACAAGCGGCGCCCCCACCACCTTGCCGCTCACAACGAACCCAACGCGGGTCAATCAACAGATTCCGCCGACGGCGGTCGTAATCGTCCCAGCGACTGTGCGTCCGCTCCCAACGATCCCGTCTGTGCCTGTCAATATCGTAATCCTATCGCCCGTTCCCGGCAATGTGGTGGCGGGTGGGATCACGATCTTCGGGTCGGCAACCCACCCCAACTTCCTCCAGTATCAAGTGGAATATGGGCCGGAACCGAACCCGGGCAACCTGTGGTATCCGGCGACGCCGGCAATTACCACACCCGTATCGAACGGCGTGCTCGGCGGGTGGACCACATCGTCGATTCCTGACGGCACGTACCAACTGCGTCTGCGCGTGTTCCTGCGCGATGGCACGCTGCTGACGACGGTCGTCAATGGCATCCGCGTGCAGAATTTCCGCCCGACGCCCGTGCCGTCGAATACGCCGCAGATCGAACGGCCGATTGCCGCGTTCAACGTGAACACCGCGACCGGCCAAGTTCCGCTGACGGTGAACTTCACGAACCAATCGAGCGGACAGATCAACTCGATTCAGTGGAATTTCGGCGATGGCACCACGTCGACTGAGGCAAATCCGAATCATGTGTTTGCCAATCCCGGCCTGTATACCGTGACACTCACCGTCTCGGGTCCCGGCGGATCAGCCAACGTATCGCGACAGATCAGCGCGCAGAGTCCGAGTGCTCCGGTCGCGGGCTTCACGCTGGATCGCACCAGCGGGGTCGCGCCGCTGACGATTCAGTTCACGGATCAGTCGACGGGGACGATCAGCGCGTATGCATGGAACTTCCTCGATGGCACGGGCAGCGCCGAACGCAACCCGGCGCACACCTTCAACATCCCCGGCACGTATAACGTGCTGCTGACAGTGATCGGCCCCGGCGGTTCGTCGACCGCGGTGCGGCAGATCACGGTAACCAGCCCGGTGCCGCCGACACCAACATGGACACCAACGTTCACCTGGACGCCGACGACCGTGCCGCCGACGCTCACCTTCACGCCGACTACAACCACCGTGCCGCCGACGCTCACCTTCACGCCGACGAATACGGATGTGCCGCCAACCGCCACGAACACCGATGTGCCGTCCACGGCGACCGAAGTCCCGCCCGATGCCCAGTACAGCTTCGCCGTCGACGCGGTCAATCCGCTGGCAGTGCAGTTCTTTGATCTGTCGACAGGGCCGATCACGTTCTGGCAGTGGGACTTCGCTGATGGAACCACGTCGAACGAACAGAACCCGATCCATGTGTACGCGGCAGGCGGCACCTACAATGTCCGCCTGACGGTCGCGAATTCCAGCGGCGCGTCCGACTTCATCGACCAAGCCGTGACCGTCGTCGCGCCTCCGACCGCGACGCTCGAACCCACTGCGACCAACACGGATGTACCTGCGACGGCAACCGAAGTCCCGCCCGATGCGCTCTACAGCTTCGTCGTCGATCCGGTCAACCCGCTGGCGGTACAGTTCTTCGATCAGTCAACAGGCCCGGTCACCTTCTGGCAATGGGATTTCGGCGATGGCTCGACCTCTAACGAGCAGAACCCGATCCATGTGTACGCGGCGGGCGGCACCTACAATGTGCGCCTGACGGTCGCCAATTTCAGCGGCACGCCCGACTTCCTCGACCAAGCCGTAACCGTCGTCGCGCCGCCAACCGCCACGCCTGAACCGAGCGCAACCAACACGGAAGTCCCGCCGGTGGCGAACTTCACCTTTGCCCCCGTGGGTGGTGATCCGCTGACGATCCAGTTCACAAACCAGTCGACAGGCAATATCGGCTACTATGAGTGGAATTTCGGCGATGGCTCGGGCGTGAACGAACAGAACCCGATTCACACATTCCCGACACCGGGCACGTATAATGTGCGCCTGTTCGTCGCAACATCGGCGGATCCGGGTGCGCCGAGCGCGGAGACCACGCAGGTGGTCACAATCGAGACGCCGCTGACGGCAAGCTTCAGCTTCGCGCCGGTCGAAGGCAGCCCGCAGTCGATCCAGTTCTCCGACCTGTCGAGCGGCAACATCGCGTTCCGCCAGTGGGACTTCGGCGACGGCACAACCTCGAACGAACAAAGCCCGCTGCACGCATATGCGGCAGGCGGCGATTACACAGTGCGCCTGACGGTCAGCGAACCGAGCGGCGCCTTTGACACGGACGAACAGTTGGTGTCCGTGACCGCTGCGCCCACGCCGACGGAAACGCCGACGACGGAGCCGACGGTCGGCGCGCCGAGCATCGTTATGCAGACGCCAGTGCTGCCGGATCTCAGCCAGATTCTGGCGAACCTCGGCAACATCTTCAACAACGGTGTGGCGATGGGCAACTCCGCGCAGGTGTTCTCGCTAGCCGGTGACGACCTGTTCGAAAATCGCTTCGACGCCGGGCTACCGCTGCTGACCCCGTTCGGCACGGCGCAGTTCAACCTCGGCGAGAATGGTGACCTGCAAACCGTGATCAACTGGTATAACGCGGTCACGCTGGCGGATGGCACGAACAGTCTGGTGCATGAGTCGCAGGCGATTGGCAGCGACCGCCGCTCGTACGACCTGCTCGACTCGGGCAACGTGAACCAGAGCCTGTGCCCCGGCGGCGCCAACGTCCTCGCCTGCGAACTGCAAGCGGTGAAGCCCGCGATCCTAATCATCTCGGTGGGCGCCAACGATGCGCTGATCCGGGTCGCGATATGTCAGCGTTCCGCAATGACTTGCAGCAGATCATCAATACCGTGATCAGCAACGGGACGCTCCCCGTGCTGATGACCACCCTACCGCGCAATGATGGCTTCGTATCACAGGAAACACTCAATGCGATTAACGAGCAGATCATCGACGCGGCGAACGCGAACATGATTCCGCTGATCAATGTGTATCGCGGCCTGAGCGAACTGCCGAATGCGGGTCTGGACGGCGATAATGTGTCGCTGAGCGTCTCGCCGAACGGCGGCGGCAGCCTCGCGGTCAGCGATGTGACGACCTACGGTGTCAACGCGGTCAATCTGTACATTTTGCGGACGCTGGAGCTGCTGCGCAGCAGCTTGTTCCCGGCGTAGTACAACCTCACCCCCTTGCCCCCTCTCCGAGTGGAGAGGGGGATTAGCCTCACCCCTCAGTCCCCTCTCCCAAGGGAGAGGGGAAGTACAAGCCCCTGGCAGCGTTGGCTGACGACATCCATACGCTGACGGGGAGGCTCTATCCGAAGCTGACAACTTCAGGTATAAAAGGACTCCAATGCACGATGGAGTTCCCTATGCGACGATTCACTTGGCTGATATTACTGACGTGGGTTCTGCTCGCCGGATGCACAACCAACGATCAACCCTCACTGATCGTGTCACTGGTGGTCGATGGGCAGGAACGCGCCTACCCGCAGTCCAACCCGATCACGGTGGGCGAGTTCTTGACGCAGGTTGAGGTCGAACTAGGCACGCTGGATGATGTGACCCCGCCGCTGTATACCCAGATCAGCGATGGGATGCGCGTCACGGTGGTGCGCGTCAGTGAAACCGAGGACTGTTCCACGACAGATATCGCCTTCCAAGAGCGGCGCGTGCCGAATGAAGGGCTGCCGCCGGGTGAAGAACGTGTCGTGCAAGCGGGACAAAGCGGCGTCGAAGAAACATGCTACCGCGTCCAGATTCGGGATGGCGTGCGGCAGGAACCAGTGCCGATTCGCAGCACGATCATCACCGCGCCCGTGGATGCGGTCGTCTCGTACGGACCGACGGGCGAACTCGACCCGGTGCAAATCGGCGGGACGCTGGCGTATATCAGCAATGGCAATGTATGGATTATTCGCGGGAGCAGCATCGACAAGCGCCCACTCACGACGACAGGCGATGCCGACAACCGTGTGTTCGCGCTGACAGACGATGGACGACAACTGCTCTTTAGCCGGGAAACCTCAAGCGAGGACGGCGGGACATTCAATCAACTGTGGCTGATCAACGATACGACGGGCAGTGGCGACGCGATCGCGCTGGTGCCGGAGAACATCATCTCCGCAGATTGGGTGCCTGGCGAGGAAAACACAATCAGCTATTCGACGGGCGAAAAGACGGGTGAAGCGCCCGGCTGGCGCGCGAACAACGACCTATGGATGATGCGGATTGACACCAACAGCGGCGAATCACTGAATGCGCGGTCGTTGGTCGCGGCATCGACCACGGGGCTGCTCAGTTGGTGGGGCACGACATTCGACTGGTCACCGGACGGGCAGCGGCTCGCCTGGGTGCGCGCCGACTCGATGGGACTGGTCGACCTCAGCTCGGGGTTATTCAATACGCTGCTGACGTATCCCGTGTTTAACACGCGGCAGCCGTGGTCATGGCGGGCGACGGTGTCATGGTCGCCGGATGGCAACCTGATTTTGACGACCGTGCATGGCCTCCCCATTGGGAGCGAATCGGCGGAAACGAGCCCGGCGTTTCATGTGGCGATCACCGAGACGGCCGGAGCCTACAGCGCGGATGTCGTGGAAAATGCGGGCATCTGGTCGAAGCCGCAGTATTCCCCGCTGGTCGCGGAGAACACGGGTTATATCGCTTATCTGCGCGCGCGTGATCTGTCGAACAGCATCAGCGGGAGCGCGGAATACGATCTGGTGGTGGCAGACCGGGATGGCAGCAACGCGCGGGTGTTGTACCCGGCGGCGGGGCAAGCAGGAATTACGGCGGATGCGCCGTTCTTCACGTGGAGTCCCGATGGCCAGCAGATCGCGTTCATCTACGGCGGCAATTTGTGGGTTGTGGACGTGGAGTCGGGCATCGCCAACCAGATCACGCTGGATCGCGGGGCGAGTCACCCGGTGTGGACGCGGTAGCCGATGAAGCCCCCTCACCCTCTCCTCTTTTCGGAGAGCAAGCAAAGAGGACGAGGCATGCCTCGTCCCTACCACCCCTAACATGATCGCCCCTCAGAGGATGGCATGAGACGAGACATCATCATTGCGCTGGTAGCGCTGATGGCGCTGTGCGGCAGCAGCGTCGCGGCGGCAGGTACAGCGCGCGAACGCGATGAACGCCTGCGCGGCTATGTCGATGCGACGCAGACGGCGGATTTGCCGTTTCGACAACCGCTGCTCGGCGTAAACGCAGAACTCACGCAATACAATGAGCAAGAACTCGCCCAACAGCTCGATCTTATGAAAGCAGCGCAGGTGCACTGGGTGCGGCAGTTTGTGCGCTGGGATGAAATCGAGGCGACCGAGGGCGAATACGATTGGTCGGCGTGGGATCAAATCGTGGCGGCGTTTGAGGGGCGCGATCTGAAGCTGGTCGCGGTGCTGATGAATAGTCCCGAATGGGCTGCGGGCGAGGCAAGCCTCGCCCCGACAGATGCCTCTCATAGATCGGCGGCGCCCGACGATCCGGCGGCGTTCGCGCGGTTTGCGGCAGAGTTTTCAGCACGCTATGGGCAGACAATTGATTTCTATCAGATCTGGGACGAGCCGAACCTGACAGCGGCCTGGGGAGGCTATGAACCTCGTGCAGCAGACTACGCGGCGCTGCTGCAGGCCGCCTACGCCGCGATTCACAGCGCGGACGCCGGGGCGACGGTAATCGCGGCAGCACTCGCGCCGACGACGGAGAATACGGCGCTCAACATCAGCGATGTGACGTACTTGGACGATTTGTATCGCCTTGGCGCAGCGGACTTCATGGATGCGGTCGCCGCGAAGCCGTACGGCTTTGATCGACCACCAGAGGACTACACGGTCGATCCCAACGTATTGAATTTTTCAAGGATCGTGGCGCTGCGCGACATCATGCTGGAGTACGGCGATGGCCAGAAGGCGCTGTGGGCATCGGCGTGGGGCTGGAACAGTCTGCCAGCTGATTGGACGGGCGCACCGTCGATCTGGGGGCAAGTCACAGCCGATGAGCGGGTAGCGTACACAGTCGGAGCACTGGAGCGCGCGGAACGAGAATGGCCGTGGATCGGTGGGATGATCCTACGAGAGTGGCAGCCTGTCGCTCCGCCCGACGATCCGCAGTGGGGGTTCGCGCTGGTCGATCAGCGGGGAGGAGCAACGCCGCTGCTCAACGCGCTAATTGATCGTCCCCAAGTCAATGCGGCGCAGAACGGGCTGTACTTCCCAGCGAATCCGTATACCCGCTACAGCGGCGTGTGGACATTCGGGGAACTGGGCGCGGATATCGGTTGGATCAACGACAGCCAGTTTGAGGTCGACTTCGTCGGATCCAGCGTGGCGCTACTGCTGCGGCAGGGCGATTATCTGGCTTTCCTCTACCCCACGATTGACGGACGGGCGGATCTCGCCAACGCCGCGCCGCATGACCCGAACGGGAATGCCTTCATCAACCTGCGCAGTGGATCGGAACTACCAGAGTTGGTCGTCATAGCCGTGGCACAGGATCTCGGGAATGAAGCGCATACGCTGCACGTCGTGGCGGATCGCGGATGGGATCAGTGGGCGCTAGCGGGCATTGCTGTGAGTTCGGGCGATCTAGCTGCTCCGTATGACCGGCAGATCGGCGTGGCGCTGGTCACGGCGGCGGTGAGTTTGGTCGCTGCGGGGCTAGCGCTGGCGCGGATCAACTGGTCGCCGCTGTGGCAGCGTCTTGGAAAGCTGTGGTCAGCGCTCGGCGGCGTCGGGCAGTTGGTGCTGAGTGTTGTCACTTCGCTGGCGGTGATGATCGGCATGCTGCTGACATGGAATGACGCCGTACCGAACGTGTTCCGGCGCGAACCCGTTCAGCTCGGGCTGGCGCTGGTTACAGCAGGTTTGATCTATATACAGCCCCATATGGTGGTGACGATCCTCGCGTGCCTCGTGTTGTTCGTGATCGTGTATCACCGCGTGGAACTCGGCGTAATGCTGACCGTTTTCTATGCGCCGTTCTTCCTGTTCCCGGTAGAACTGTACAAGTTCGCGTTTCCGATGGCGGAACTGGTAATTCTCATCACGGCAGCGGCGTGGGGCTTGAAGATGGTACAAGCGTTAGCGCCGAAAAAAGCGAATTTCACCCCCGGCCCCTCTCCCTCCGGAGAGGGGGGATTAGCCTCACCCCCTAACCCCCTCTCCGAAATGAGGAGAGGGGGAAGACGCCTCACGACGCTAGATTGGGGGGTGGTGGCGCTGGTGGTGTGGAGCGTGCTGTCGGTGCTGTGGGCGGCGGATCGCGGTAAAGCGATCACCGAGCTGCGCGTCATGGTCATTGAGCCCGCCCTGCTCTATCTGATGCTGCGAACGACAGCGCGCGAAATCAAAGATCTGCTGCGGGTAGTCGATGCGTTCGTCATCGCGGGCGTAATTGTGTCGGTCATCGGCTTGGTGTTATTCGCCAGCGGGCAAGGCGTGATCACCGCGGAAGGCGGCGCGCAGCGGTTGGCGAGCGTGTACGGGTCGCCAAACAACGTCGGCTTGCTGATCGGGCGGTGCTTTCCGTTCGCGCTGGCGTTCGTGCTCGTGCCGCTTGACCGAACGCGGCGGCTGTTCGGCCTGGGTGCGCTCGGCGTGATGGGGATCGCGGCGGTGTTGAGCCAAAGCGCGGGCGCGCTGTTCATCGGCCTTCCAGGGGCGGCACTGCTGGTGCTGCTGCTGGCGCTGCGACGACGGGCACGACTAGCGGTCGTTGGGCTAGCAGGCGTGGGCGCGGCGGTGTTCGCGTTGGCGATGCAGTCGCCGCGCTTCGCGCGGGTGTTTGATTTCGGCGAGGGCACGAGCTTTTTCCGCGTGCGGGTGTGGCAAAGTGCGCTCCAGATGATCGCCGAGCGGCCGCTGACGGGTTGGGGACTGGACCAGTTCCTGGATGCGTTCCGTGGGCAATATATGATGCCGGATGCCTGGCAAGAGCCGAGCCTATCACATCCGCACAACTGGATCCTCGACTGGCTGGTGCGCTTGGGCGCGGGCGGGCTGCTGATCTTCGTCGCGGTTCAAGCTGCCTTCTGGCAGACGACGATCCGCGTGTACCGCGGACAACCGGAGAGACTGCGACTGGCGTTGGTCATCGGGGCGATGGGCAGCATGCTCAACTTGCTGGCGCACGGGCTGGTCGACAACAGCGTATTCGTCCCCGACCTCGCGGTAATTTTTATGTTTTTGTTGGGGATCGCGAGCAATCTACACAGACAACCGCCCAGTTCTCTGGTAGACTCGACTCAGGTAATCAGTCAGGAAGGATAGGTCCGACTTGCGCGTTCTCATCACTGGAGCAGCCGGATTTCTCGGCTCTCATCTCTGTGACCGCTTCTTGAACGAAGGTCACACGGTTATCGGCATGGATAACGTAATCACGGGCAATCAGCGAAACATCGCCCATCTGGCAGGCAATGCCAATTTCAGCTTCATTCGCCACGATGTGTCCAACTACATCTTCGTCAAAGGACCACTGGATGCGGTGCTGCACTTTGCTTCGCCCGCCAGTCCAATCGACTATCTGAAATTCCCGATCCAGACGCTGAAAGTCGGCGCGCTGGGCACGCATAACGCACTCGGGTTGGCGCTGGCCAAGGAAGCCCGCTTCCTGATCGCGTCGACATCGGAAATTTACGGCGACCCGCTGGTGCATCCGCAGGCCGAAACCTACTTCGGCAACGTGGACACGATTGGCCCGCGCGGGTGCTACGACGAAGCCAAGCGCTTCGCCGAGTCGCTGACGATGGCGTACCATCGCGAACACGGGCTGGCGACCCGCATCGTCCGCATTTTCAACACCTACGGGCCGCGCATGCGTCTGGATGATGGCCGCGTTGTGCCCAACCTCGTCGGGCAGGCGCTCCGGGGTGAACCGCTGACCGTGTACGGCGACGGATCACAGACCCGCAGCTTCCAGTACGTGAGCGACCTCGTCGAAGGCGTGTACCGTCTGCTGCTGAGCGACTTCGCCGAACCGGTCAACATTGGCACGACCGAAGAAATGACCGTGCTGCGCTTCGCGGAAATCGTGAACGAACTGACGGGCAACAAGGCCGGGATCATCATGAAGGAGAGCGAACGCATCAAGGGCGACCCGCAGATGCGCCGTCCCGATACAACTCGCGCCAAAGAAATCCTCGGTTGGCAGCCGAAAGTCACGCTGGCGGAAGGTTTGCCGCCGACAGTAGCGTACTTCCGCGACGTCATCTAAGCTGCGTATGATCACGACCCGCTCGCGTCACAGCGTCCTATGGGGAATGCTCGCCTTGCTGTTCGGCATGGCGAGTGCCCTGCTCCCGGCCCCGATTTCCGGCGCGGGGTTGGCGCTGGCAGCACTGATCACCTGCATCGTGATCACACCCTATGCGGGGCTGGTGTTCCTGCTGGTCTTCGCACCCTTGCGCACGCTGATCGCCACCGAAGCGGCTGTCCAACTGCCCCTCGACATCGGTCAACTGAGCCTGATTCTGCTGATCGGCGTGTGGGCGAGCGCGGCACTCGTCAATCACCGGAGGCTGCCGCGCATCCGCTGGACGCCGATCTACCTCCCGGTAATCGGGTTTTTCGCAGCGGCGAGTCTGTCGGCGTTCAGCGCGTGGAGCATGAGTGCATGGCTCAACGAATGGCTGAAGTGGGCGCAGATTCTGCTGCTGATTGCCATCGTGTACGACCTTGGGCAGCAAAAAGCAGGGACGCGAGTGGATTGTATTCGCGCTGACTGTAGCGGGTATCGGCAACGCGTTGATCGGCATCTACGAGTATTTCGGCGGGAGCGGCGCGCTGCATCTGCTGGTGAATGGCAACCATTTCCGCGCCTTTGGGACGTTCGGACAGCCGAATCCGTTTGGCGGCTTCATGGGGCTGCTCGCCCCACTGGCGCTGATGTCGGCGGGCGGATATGGGCTGCGCCTATGGCGCAAAGGGCGGCGCGCGCCGATCGCGCTGGCGGATATCGTCCCAGTGGCGTTTTACGGGATCGCATTTGGATTGATGGCCATTGGCGTGTACGTGTCGGTGAGCCGCGGCGCGTGGTTGGCCTTCGCTGCCTCGCTCGGCATGATGGCGTTCGCTCTGCCCCGCCGCACGGGCTACGGCCTCGGGCTGATCGTCGTCGGCGCGGCGCTCGGCGTATTCCTGTGGACGACAGGGCGCGTCCCCGCGTCGATTGTGGCGCGCATCAACAGCTTCACGCAGGAGACGTTTGCCATCAACGACGTGCGCGGCGTGACCATCACCGCCGAGAATTACGCCGTGATCGAGCGTTTGGCACACTGGCAGGCGGCGGTCAACATGGCGACCGCCAACCCGCTGCTCGGGGTAGGCTTCGGCAACTACGAGGCTGCGTATCCGGCTTACAGTCTCATGAACTGGGAGCTAGCGCTCGGCCATGCGCATAATTACTACTTGAATGTTTTAGCAGAGACTGGCATGATAGGATTGCTCAGTTATGTGGCACTTTGGGTGATGATCGGGTGGATCACCTGGCGCGTACGGCGTCACCCCGATCAACTGAGCCGCTTCACAGCTGTGGGTTTGCTCGGTACCTGGGTCTATTTAGCTGTCCACAGCTTCACGGATAACCTGTGGGTGAACAATTTGTTCATGCACATGGGCGTGATGCTTGGCATCCTCGCCCTACTCCAGCACGAAGTTAGAGGACAAGAGAATCTAGGTCTATGACGCATATCCGACGTATCGCCGTTCGTAACCCGCTGGATGCACCGATTCAAACCATTGCCTCCCGCATGGGCGGGGGCAAAGCGAAAGAACTCGAGCGCTTCCTCAAATTTGCCATTGTCGGCGCCCTCGGCGCCATGATCGACGCCGGAACGCTGTTCATCCTCCAAGCGACGATCCTCGCCCCGGTCGAACCGAGCAAAGACCTCAAGGTCGCTGTGGCCAGCAGTATCGCCTTTATTATCGCCGTGGCCAGCAACTTCATCTGGAATCGCTACTGGACCTACCCGGATTCGCGTTCCAGTTCAATCCGCAAGCAGTTGGCGCAGTTCTTCGTGATTAGCTTCGTGGGATGGTTCGGGCGAACAATCTGGATCAGCAATGCGTATCACTGGCTCGGCACTGCGCTGATGCCGGTTTTCCTGCCGGAAATTCAACTGCTGCGACCGGGCTATGTGCCGTCGGAGAGCGCCGAAGCGAAACTCGGCACGATGGTGGCCTGGCTGATCGGCGTGATCATCGTGATGGTGTGGAATTTCCTCGCGAATCGCTACTGGACGTACAAGGACGTTAAGTAGGATTCCCCTCTCCCTTCTCCCAAGTGAGAGGGGAACGAAACCTCACCCCCGACCCCTCTCCTAGAGGAGAGGGGTGAAACATACTCTCACCCTGCGATCTGCGGGAGTCAGGTTAACCCCAATGCCAAGCATCGGAATCGACTATACAGCGGCCTATGAGCAAGGCGGCGGCATCGGGCGGTATGTGCGCGAGCTCATCACGGCGCTGGCGCGGCTCGACACGGCGACCGATTACCGTCTGTTCGTGAGCGGGGTCACGGCGCAAAAGCCGCTGCCCGCTGTGCCGGGCAGCAACTTCACGTGGCGGGGCACCTCGATCACGCCGCTGTGGCTGGCGCGGCTGTGGCAGCGCGCCCAAGTGCCGCTGCACGTCGAGCTGTTCACCGGAAAAGTCGACCTGTATCACGCAACGGATTTCACGCTGCCGCCGACACGCTCCACGACGCGCACGCTGCTCACCGTGCATGACCTGTCGTTTGTGCGCGTGCCCGAGGCGGCGAGTCCATCCCTGAAAGCGTATCTCGATGTCGTCGTGCCGCGCTCCGTGCGCCGCGCGGATCATGTGCTAGCGGACTCACAGGCGACGAAAGATGATTTGATCGCGCTGTACCAGACGCCCGCCGAGAAGATCACCGTGCTGTTGAGCGGCGTGGATGCGCGCTTTCAGCGCACAGAAGTGCCGTCGATCCGGGCGAAATACCAGATTCCGGAGCGGCCGTACATTCTCTCAGTGGGGACGGTGCAGCCGCGCAAAAACTACGCCCGGCTGATCAAGGCGTTGGCAGCCCTGCGGGCAAGTGGCCATGATGTTGGTTTGGTGATCGTCGGCGGGAAAGGCTGGCTGGAAGACCCGATCTATGAGACGATCCGGTCGACCGGGATGACCGACTACGTGCGCATGACGGGCTTTGCGGATGATGCCGACTTACCTGCCCTGTACAGCCAAGCGCTGATCACGGCCCTGCCCTCCCTGTACGAAGGTTTTGGCATCCCCGTGCTGGAATCGATGGCGTGCGGGACGCCGGTGCTGACTTCCAACGTATCGTCGCTGCCGGAAGTAGCAGGTGACACGGGGATTATGGTCAACCCGAGCGATCAGGACGCAATCACCGGGGCGCTGGAACGGCTGATCACAGATGCGGCGTTACGCGCGGAGTTGTCGCGGCGCGGGTTGGAACGCGCGAAGACGTTCACGTGGGATGCAGCGGCGCAGCAGTTGGCGAGCGTGTATCGGTCGATGCTAGGGTAAAGCAACCGCCTCTCTGCCCGTCTTGGCGCGGCAAAAGATAGCCTCACCCCAACCCTCTCCTAGAGGAGAGGGGTAAAACCAACTTCACTCCCGACACTTCTCCGAAACGAGGAGAGGGGAGAAAACATCGTTTGCAGAAGCAAGCAGATTTGCCTAACAGTGGTACAGACAGCGGACGCGATGATGCAATTTAACTTATGAGTACGGAGATCCCGAATGTAGGGGGAGAGGTAGTGTCCCCACCCGTTCATGGGCGACCACATAGGGTCGCCCCTACAGCCAATATCCGCGATCATTAGTTAAACTGCATCATTGCGTCCCGAAAACTACTAGTTTGCCCAGACTGGCAATTCTGGCACACAAACAAAAACTTCCCGTTCTCCCGCAGGTCTTTCTTAAGCCGCACGCGAGTTTATCCCCATATATAATCCAAGAGCATTGTAATCATGCCAAGGAAAGTTCATGTCCCGCAGATTCGTCATTGATCCGAACAAACCGTTCTTCATCTTCGACACGGCTGGTGATTGGCAAGCGACTAAGCTCGGCGAATATCTCTTCGACGGGCGCGGCGACTATATCGGCTTTGTGCGTACCGAATACTACGACGTGTACACCAAGTATGGCGAATGGATCGGCAACCTATTCCCGGATGGACGCATTGTGCGCAAACGCAGCGCCAAACGTCCGCCCCTGCTCCATTCCAGCGAACTCCCGTCTGTGCCCCCCAAGACAAAAGTCCCCGGTCGTGCCCCCCTCCCCCCCATAAGCGGCGATCTCGGCTATGACAAGATCGATGTGCTAGAATGGGATCCGGATATCTTCAAGCGTGTCTCCGACCTGGCGCCGGACGCGGGCGAAGATAACGCTTAATCGGATCAACAAACAGCAGATGGGATAAGGTGGCTTGTATCTCACCCTACCCCCGACCCCTCCCCAAATTTGGGGAGGGGAGCCAGCAGAGTCGACGAGGTCGACCAGCAGGCTATAAATTGGGGCAGCGACCCGAGCAGTCACTGACTCACCTGCCACACAACAGAACAGGAGAGCAGCCGAGTGGAACGCACGCGCAAGAAAGTCGCGGATTCCCGGTTTACGCTGAGCGCGTTGATGGGGCCGCAGGACGCGAATGGTCACGGCAACGCACATGGCGGCGTGATCATGCGGATGGTCGATGAGGCGGGCGCGCTGGTCGCCATGCGGCACGCGAATCGCCCGGTGGTGACGGTCGCCATCGACAGCATGACGTTCGAAGAACCGATTCTGCTCGGCATGCTGGTGATGTGCAACGCGGAACTGACGTATGTCGGTCGGACGAGCATGGAAACGCGCGTCGAAGTCGTGACCGAACATCCGCTGCACGGCACCTCCAAGACCACTAATATCGCGTATCTGGTCTACGTGGCGCTGGATGAAGATGGTCGCCCGGCGGTTGTGCCGGAGATCGACTACTTCAGCGATGAGGAACGCGAACGCGCAGAACGAGCCAAAGCCCGGCAAGAATTCCGCAAGCAGCAGCGCGCCACCGAAAAGCGGCGCCATGACTGACGATCAATTCCTCCCCGATCTCGAAGGCACAGGCGCATCGACTCTGCTGCGCATCCTGAATCAAGCGGGGGCGCGGCGCGTACTTTCGGCCAAAGCGCCGGAGCTCGGCATCGCCGATGCGCGCCCTTACCCCTTCACAGCGGTCGTCGGACAGTACGAGATGCGCGTCGCGCTGATGCTGGCGGTGATCAACCCGGCGATTGGCGGCGTGCTGCTGATTGGACCGCGCGGCACGGGCAAAACGACGGCCGTCCGCAGCCTGACCGAAATTCTGCCGGATGTCGAGGTCAGCGACTGCGAAGACGGCGCGCTCCCCTACGAACTCCAAAGCGAGAACGCGAAGTATCTGTACCCCGACTGCTGGGAGAAATTTCAAGCGGGCGAGGCGATCTCGCATTATGAAGCGGTCAAGCTGGTCGAGCTACCGCTGAACGCCCGACTCGAGGACGTGGTTGGCGGGATCAACGAGCGCATCGCCGTGCAGCAGAACAAAATCCGACTGGAACGCGGCATTCTGGCCCGCGCCGATAACAATCTGCTGTACATCGACGAGGTCAACCTGCTGAACGACGAAATCGTGGATGCGATTCTCGATGCGGCGGCGGCGGGCAGCTATACCGTGCGGCGCGGCGCCATGGCGGGTACGTATCGCTCGCGCTTCGTGCTGATCGGGTCGATGAACCCGGAAGAAGGTCGCCTGCGCCCGCAAATCATGGATCGCTTTGGGCTGCGGGTGAACGTGCGTGGACTCATGGAGACCGAAGAGCGGCTCGAAGTGTATCAGCGCGTGCGGGCGTACCGACAGAACCCGAATTCCTTCGTGCGGCAGTGGGAAGAAGAGACGGCGATTGTGCGCGAAGAAATCCTGATGGCACGTGACCGCCTGCAAAAGACCACGCTGGCGGACGATGCGGTCAAGCTGGGGCTTAAGCTGGTCAATGAGCTGGATATCGATTCGCACCGCGCCGAATATACGATGTTCGAGGCGGCGCGCGCCCATGCCGCGTCAGACAGCCGCGACGTGGCGACGGTGGATGACATCCGCGCGGTCGCGCCGATGGCGCTGCGGCAGCGGCGGAGCGAATTCATGGTCAACTTCTTCGAAGCGCAAAAAGCCGAAGATGATCAGATTCGCCAGCGGATTGATAACCTTGTGAGTCAAGGATAAGCGCCATGCGATTCCGATTCTGGCTGCTGATTGGCGTGATGATCGCCTGTTACGTGCTGCCGTGGGTGATCAATCCCGGCGTCAGCCTGACGCTCGGCGGGTATGATCTCGGCGAATGGACGAGTCTGCATGAGGCTGTGCGCGGGGAACAACCGCCGCTGCTGACGAGCTTTCTGCTGCGACTGCCGCTGGCACTGATCGCGATGCTGATTGGGGTGGCGGCGAGTCAACCTCACCCCCCAGCCCTCTCTCCGGGTGGAGAGGGGGCGAAGAGATTAGCCTCACCCCCTAACCCCCTCTCCCATGGGCGAGGGGATGACAAGCAGCCTCACTCCCTAACTCCCTCTCCCAAGGGCGAGGGGGTACACCGATGGCTGCTGCCTGTGCTGGTGATCTTGCTGATTACGGTAGCGCTGCTGCCGCCGCTGGAAATTCTCGATTACCCGAACGACCCGAATTATCAGCAGCAGGCGCTGGTCGCAGGCATCGCGCTGGTCGGTGGATTCATTGGCGTGAGCGGGATAGTGCGGCGGGTGGACTCAGGGCTGCGCGTCGGGATCAGCGTGGCGGGTACGGCGGCGGTGCTCATCGGACTGAGCAAAGCCTACCAGTTGATGCAGGGGTTCAACCTGCCCGTGAGCGTGGGACTCGGCGGGGTGCTGCTGGCGGCGCTGTTTGCATCAGTAGCGGTGATCACGATGATCGGGTTCTGGACAGGGCGACGCATAGAGTAAGAAGTCGCGGTCACACCTCACCCCACCCGCTACCCCTCCCCGATTTCAGTTGAGGACAGGACACTTTTAATCTTGGGACCCATTAAGATTCGCGCCTGAGGGCAATCGTATTTCGTAGGGACGCGCAACGGCGCATCCGGCGGACGCCCCGTTGGGCGTCCCTACAATTCCCGCGATTGTTAAAACTGTCCTGCCGTGAACCGAATTCAGGGAGGGGTGCCAACATCGCGCGCCGAACCGGATATCTTGCCGCCTACGTGGACAAGAGGCAAACGCAGTTAGCGAGCCGCGAATCAGGCAACAAAAAGGACGAGGCGAGGCTCGTCCTGATTGGTGCAAATTTCCGCGCTGAGAGCACGGACAAGGCAAACCGCGCCCGTCCCTACTTGATCATGCGCTCATTGATATAGGTGACAGCTTCACCCACGGTGGTAATCTTCTGGGCATCTTCGTCGCTGATTTCGCCGCTGAATTCTTCTTCAAAGGCCATGATCAGTTCGACGAGATCCAACGAGTCCGCTTCGAGATCTTCGCGGAAACGCGCGGGCGGCACTACTTTTTCAGGATCAACGCCGAGCAGGTCGACGACAATATTACGGACACGTTCATCGGTTGACGCCATGCTTTATCCCCCTCCATACGGAGCAAGTCAGTAGATCGAGTTCAGATGCCAAATTATACAAAGATTATCAAGCCCTGCCAGTGTTGTTTATGTTGACACGGTTTGACGTGATCAGGTACGATTGGCTCGTTCAAAATGTGGAAACACGCGAGTCGTGTAAAAGTCACGCGCTTGCGTGAGCAAATTCTCAGAAATACACCATCGCTGCCCCAACATGCGTATATACTCCAGTGGCACAGGCCAGTTTATTTAAAGGAAATCCTCGTCTATGACGACACCCTCGATTGAAGATCGGAAAGCCGATCACATTCGCATCAACCTCGAACGGAATGTCCAGTTTCCCCATTTGACGACCGGACTAGAACGCTATCGCTTCGTGCATCAGGCGCTGCCAGAACTCAACCTGAGCGAAATCAACACGCAGGTGACACTGTTCGGCAAGACGATCAGCGCGCCGATCCTGATCTCGTCGATGACTGGCGGGACGGAACTCGCGCTTAAGCTTAATCGGAACCTAGCAGAAGCAGCCCAGACGCACAAGATTGCGCTCGGACTCGGGTCACAGCGCGCCGGGATTCGCAACCCGGAAGTCGCCTACACCTATAAAGTGCGTGATGTCGCGCCGGATGTGCTCTTGTTCGGCAATCTAGGCGCAGTGCAGTTCAACTACGGTTACGGGTTGGACGAATGCCGCCGCGCGGTCGAGATGATCGGCGCGGACGCACTGATTCTGCATTTCAATGTGCTGCAGGAGGCCGTACAGCCTGAAGGCGACACCAATTTCGCCGGACTGCTGCCCAAAGTCGAGGCGGTGTGCCGGATGCTGGAAGTCCCGGTGATCGCTAAAGAGGTCGGGTGGGGCTTCAGCGAAAAGAACGTGCGCGACCTCGCGAACGCAGGCGTGAGCGCCATCGATGTGGCCGGGTCGGGTGGGACGTCGTGGAGTGAGGTCGAATACCACCGCGCGCCGAACGATTTCCATGCGCGCGTCGCGGCGGCGTTCGCCGACTGGGGTATCCCCACATCGGAAGCGGTGTGCTATGCGGTCGCGGGCGCGCCGCACCTGCCGATCTTCGCCAGCGGCGGTCTGAAAGATGGCATCGACATCGCCAAGTCGATTGCGCTGGGCGCGACCCTCGGTGGACTGGCGGGCGCGTTCCTCAAGGCGGCGGACGTCTCCGTCGAAGCCGTCGACCAACTGATTCGTGAACTCAACGCGCAGCTGCGTATCGCCATGTTGTGCAGCGGCGCGGAAACCATTGCTGACTTACAGCGGACACCACTTCTAAAGGACTAAGCCCTCTTGATAACCCAGCTTGCCAGTCGTTACCTTGCAGAACTCGACGCGACCATGCGCCGAGTCGTCGATGATATGGTCACCGCGCCGGACTTTGGTGTCATGCTGCGTTACCCACTCGGTTGGGTTGATCAGAACGGGCAGCCCTACAATCACCCGACCGGAAAGCGCATTCGCCCCATTCTGCTGCTGCTGGCGACGGAGGCCACGGGCGGCGATTTTCGCTCCGCCCTACCCGCCGCGGCGGCGGTGGAACTGCTGCACAACTTCTCGCTCGTCCATGACGATATCGAAGACGACAGTCCGACGCGGCACGGTCGCGCGACAGTGTGGACGATTTGGGGACGCGCAAATGCTATCAACGCGGGCGATGCACTGTTCGCGCTGGCCTATGGCGCGATGCAGCGCCTGCCGATCCCGGCGGAAGTCGCGCTCAAAGTATGGGGCATCTTCAACGCCACGAATATCGAACTAACGCGCGGTCAGCACATGGACATGCGCTTCGAGAAGCAAAAAACGGTAAGCGTTGATGAATATATCTCGATGATCCGCGGCAAATCGGCGGCGCTGGTGGCAGCGTGCGCCCAAATGGGCGCGCTGATCGGGTCACACGACGACGAGACGGCGGCGCATTTCGCCGAATTCGGGCTGAACCTCGGGCTGGCGTTCCAAATCCGCGACGACATCCTCGGCATCTGGGGCGACCCGGCGGTCACGGGGAAATCGGTGGCGACGGACATTCTGTCGCGCAAGAAGTCACTGCCTGTGCTCTATGGGCTGTCACAAAGCCCGGAACTGGTCGAACTGTACGCGCGCGAACCCTTTGGCGCGGCGGAAGTCGACGCGGCGGTGAGCATCCTCAACGCGGTCGACGCGCAGACGAAGACGCTGGAGTATGAGACGGACTTCTATCAGCAGGCGATGGCGGCGCTAGAGCGTGCCCAACCGCAAGGCGCGGCGGCTGTCGGTTTGAAGAAGCTGACCGAGAGTCTGTTCCAGCGGGCGTTTTAACAGATAGCCGCGCCCCTAACCCCTCTCTCAAGGGAGAGGGGGAATCTGTGTGCTACACCAATTCACGAAAGACGATGTTGCTGAGCAGGCGACCCCGATCGGTGAGGGTGACGCGCTCATCGGTCACGCTGAGCAGACCGGAGGCGGTGAAGCGGTCGATGGCAGCCCGGTGCACATCCAGCAGGTCGACGCCGAAGCGCTGGCGAAAGGTCTCACGGTCGATGCCTTCGCGCACGAGGCGCAACCCCATGATGAGCGTGTCGGCGATCTCCCCTTCTCGTGTGACGGGATCAAACATGTCGGTGACTGGCGCGCGCGGGAACTGGTAGTCCTCCGAGACATCCTGCAGAAGCTTGATGTAGCGCTGTGGTGAGAGCAGCACCGAATAACGCGCACCACCCGCGAAGCCATGTGCGCCGGGGCCAAACCCGAGGTACGGCAGATTGCGCCAGTACTGGAGATTGTGCCGACAGGCATAACCGGGACGCGCCCAGTTGCTAATCTCGTACTGGTCGTAGCCCGCCGCGCCGAGCACCTCGGTCGCCAGATCGTACATGTCGGCGGCGAGATCATCGTCAGGCGTGGGCAAACGCCCGGTATTCACCCAGTGATCCATGGCGGTGCCCTCTTCCAGACCAAGCGCATAGAGCGAGATATGCTCCGGCTTAAGCGCAACGGTCTGCGTGAGCGTGTTGCGCCACCCGTCGAGCGTTTGGTGTGGGATGCCGTAGATCAGGTCGAGGTTCAGGTTAGCGAAGCCGCCGGCGCGCGCCGCGGTCACAGCCCGGGCGACGGCGTCGTTATCGTGACGGCGGCGAAAGAGCTGCAGCTCGTTCTCGTTGGCCGACTGCATACCAATACTGATGCGATTGAAGCCCACCTGCCGCAGCGCGGTCGTGTAATCGCGGTGCAGGTCGTTGGGATTGGCTTCCAGCGTGATCTCCGCACCCGGGTAGATATTATAGACGTCACGGAGCGCGGCGAAGATGCGCGCGTACTGTTCGGGCGTGAGCAGACTCGGCGTACCACCGCCGAAGAAGATCGTATGCACGTCGAGACCGGGCTGGCTGCGCCCGACCAAACGAATTTCAGCAATCAGGGCCGTAACAAACGGTTCGATGAGATGTTCAAGCTGAATATAGGTATTGAACGCGCAGTACGTACATTTTGTCGAACAAAACGGAACGTGAAGGTAAACCGCAACAGGGGTCATGTTAGAATACACCAAGAGCCTCATGATTGCGGTATTCTGTCAGGTTCAATATACTATTTCAAGACTATGATGCCTTGGGTTATAGCTCTGTGCACGTCTGTAAAGTGAGGTCGAATGCCTGAGACGACACAATTCACGGGTGGAGGCGACAACAGTCAAGACACCTCGCTTAAGCCAAATCACGTGCTTCACAACCGTTACAAAATCCTCGGCGTGCTGGGCGGCGGTGGCATGGGGACTGTTTACCAAGCCCGCGACCTCAACTTCTCCGATGTCAAGAAACTGGTAGCGATCAAAGAGATGCTGGCGCAGGTGACTGATTCGGCCCTGCGCGCTGGGATGCTCAAGACGTTTCGGCGTGAAGCGAATATTCTGGCATCGCTGAGTCATCCGGCGATCCCCCAGATCTATGATTTCTTCGACATCAACGACCGCGCCTATCTGGTGATGGAGTACATCAACGGGAAAGACCTCGAAATTCTGCTGGCACAGCTCAAAGAGTTCCCGATTGATAAGGTGATCGAATGGGCGATTGACCTGTGCGACGTGCTGGATTACCTGCACTCGCAGAAGCCCGATCCGATTGTGTTTCGCGATGTGAAACCGCCGAACATCATGATCGACAGCCTGGGTAAGGTTCGTTTGATCGACTTTGGGATCGCCAAAGCGTTCGTGACGGGCGTCAAGAACACGATGATCGGCACGGAAGGCTACTCCGCGCCTGAGCAGTACAAAGGCGATGTGTCGCCGCAAAGCGACATTTACAGCCTCGGCGCGACGCTGCATCACATCCTATCCCGCAAAGATCCGCGCCTCGAACCGCCGTTCAGCTTCCATGAGCGGCCGCTGGCCACGCTCAATCCGAAAGTACCGCCGGGTTTGATCGCCGTGGTCGAGCGCGCGCTGGCCTTCAACGCCATTGATCGCTTCCAAACCTGCCGCGAGATGAAAGAGGCGCTGGAAGGTTTGCGTCAGCGCCCCGGTCTGGTGGTCGCCACACCGCAGACGCCCACGCCGCAGCAGATGCCACCGCAGTACCAGCAGCCCTACCCGCCACCGCAGTACTATCCGCCGCCACAGTACCAGCAGCCCTACCCGCCGCAGTATCAGCAGCCGCCGTATGGGCAGCCGGGTTACCCGCCGCCCCAGCAGCCGCCACCGGCGCAGATACCAACGGAAAAGGCGACGGAATTCTTCAACGAGGTGACGGACAGCACGGTTCAACCGAAGTGGCAGTTCAAGACCGAAGATGAGATTCGCTGCAGCCCGACTGCCCTCGGCGAGACGGTGTTCGTCGGGTCGTATGACAGCAATGTCTACGCGCTCAAGCTGGACAATAAAGAGATGCTGTGGAAGTTCGCGACCAAGGGCGGTATTGCCTCGTCGCCCGTCATCGATGATGTGAATCGCAACATCGTGTTCGGCTCAGAGGACTTCAGCCTGTATGCGGTCGATTACCGCTCGGGTCGCGTCAACTGGACCTTCGCGACCAAAGAACGCATCCGCAGCACGCCCCGCGTCGCGCACAACTTTGTGTTCTTCGGGAGCGACGACGGCAAGCTGTACGCGGTCTCGGCGCCCAATGGGCGCCAACACTGGGCTGTGAACATGGAATCGCCGATTCGGGTGCGTCCGTTCGTGACGAACGAACTGGTGATCGCGGGCTGTGAGACCGGCGAAGTGAGCGCCTACACGCTCTCGGGCAACCGCAAGTGGACGTACCGCGCCCGCCGCAACGTCATGTCGTCGCCGTTTGTCAACATGGTGGAAAGCATGTGTTACATCGGCGCAAGCGATGGCTTTATGTACGCGCTGGATGCCAACACAGGTTACAACTCGTGGCGCTTTCGCACAACCGGCGCGATCATCTCGTCGCCGATGGAAGCCAAATCGCTGCTCTATTTCGGGTCCACGGACGGAAATTTCTACGCCGTGAACACGCAAACTGGGCGCGAAAAATGGAAATTTGAAACCGGTAAACCGATCGTTGCCTCACCACTCGTTCACAAAGACGCCGTATATTTCGGCGGAACAGACGGTTATTTCTACTGCTTGAATGCCGACAACGGGCGCGAACGGTGGAAATACAAGACCGCAGGTGCGATTACAGCAACGCCGTTTGTTGCCGGGGATGTCGTCTTGATCGGCTCGCTCGATCACAACCTGTATGCCTTCCCAATCGGCACTTAAGCACGCACTTCGGAGAATATGATGAATCTGTTCCGACGCATATTCAGCAACGATCCCAGCAAGCCGACGGCTGACTCTGGGACGCCGACCACCACACCCGCGCCGCAGCCGATCACCGAAATTAAGGTTGAACCGCCGCACGAAGCGCCTATGACGCCACCGGATATTGCCCCGCACATCATTGCCGACGGTGCGACGCGCCCGCTGTCACAGGAATCCCTGCTCAGCTACCTCGGAAACGATCACCTGATCTTCGGTCAGTTGAGCGATGTGGGCATGGTGCGCAATAACAATCAGGATGCCGTGCTGTGCTATTTCGTCAGCAGCCGGAGCGCGGATGAGCGCCCGGATTTCGGGCTGTTCATGGTCGCCGATGGTATGGGCGGACATCATGATGGCGAAAAAGCGTCGGCCTTAGCCATCAAGACGGTCGCGGCAACGGTCGCCACGACGATCTGGCTGCCGATGCTCAGCGGGCAGACTGAAAACCAAGCGCCGATTACGGAAGCGCTGACCGAAGCAATCCAGAAGGCCAACGGTGATATCATGGTGCAGGTGCCGGACGGCGGCACAACATTCAGCTCCGTGATTCTGATCGGGGATCTGGCGTATGTCGCCCATGTGGGTGACAGCCGTGTGTATATGATCTCGAAAGACGGGGTGATCGAGCAGCTCACCCGCGATCATTCGCTGGTGCAGCGGCTGATCGAGCTCGATCAGCTCACGCCGGAAGAGGCCGCCGAGCATCCACAGAAGAACGTACTGTACCGTGCGCTCGGTCAAAATGATATTGTCGAAGTGGATACGATGTTCCGCCGCGTACCGCCGAAATCTAGTCTCGTGGTGTGCAGCGACGGGCTGTGGAATCAGGTGCAGGACAAAGAAATCGTCGACATCGTGCGCCAGAACAGCAACCCGCAAGACGCCTGTAACAAACTGGTGGCACTCGCCAACAAGCGCGGAGGTTTGGATAACGTCACCGTCGTGGTTCTGAACTTGCCAGGATAGCCTCTCGCCACTAGACTAGAGGTTGGACGTTAACTTTACTTAAGCTCACTAAGAGTTCGCTCGGATAGCGCGGCCTATGCCTGTCGACTTTGATCCCTATGTGTTGCTAGGCATCGCCCCAGATGCCTCAGAAGACGAGATACGTGATGCCTACCGACGGGCAGCACGGCGACTGCATCCGGACACAAACCGGAATAATCCCGGTGCCGCCGCGCAGTTTCAGGACATCACCGCCGCGTACAACACGCTCAACAATGCACGTGAGCGGCGCGCCTATGATGACGAGGCGAAACTGCGGTCACCGGATGCGCTCACCTTCTCGCTGCGTGTAACGCCGAGCAAACGCAACATCTACCCACTGAGCGAGACGCAGGTGGTGTACATGCTGGCTGAGATCCAGGCGGACCCGCGCGCTGAGGAAGTGCAGGAGCTCATTCGCGCCCAAACTCATTTGAATCTGACGCTGGTGCTCGACAAGAGCAATTCGATGAACGCGGGACGCATCGAACGCGTGCAGATCGCCGCGCACCGGATCATCGACCAGCTCGGACCGCAGGATATTCTGTCGGTAGTGGCCTTCAATGACCACGCGGAACTCGTCATTCCGGCGACCACGGTAGCTGACAAACCGGCGCTCAAAGCGCGCATCAGCATGTTGAAGGCATTCGGCGGCACGGAGATTTACAAGGGTCTAGCGCTCGGCATTGAGCAAAACCGCAAATTCCTCGCGCCGCGCCTGATCAATCATGTCATTCTGCTGACGGATGGCAACACGTATGGCGATGAAGAACGCTGCCTCGCGCTGGCCGCGGAAGTCGAAAAAGAAGGCATCAGCATCAGCGCGATGGGCTTGGGGCACGAGTGGAACGACAAATTCCTCGACGACCTCGCCTCGGTGACAGGGGGCGCGTCAACGCACATCAAAACCCCCCGCACCGTCGTGCAGTTCCTGAATGATCACGTGCGCGGACTCGCCAACGGCTTCGCCGAACGCTTGATGATCTCGATTTCGCCAGATTTAGGCGTTAAGCTGGAATCGGCCTTCAAATTGATGCCAAACCCGCAGCCACTCTCAATTGACACGGGCTATATTCCGCTCGGCAGCCTGCAAATCGGACGCCTGACGACGGTGCTTCTGCAATTTGAGCTCCCCCCCGATATGACGGAGGGCTACCGCTCGATCGCGCGCATTGTGGCGGTCGGCGACATCATGACGAATGCGCAGCGCAAGTATCAGACACTGAGCGACATTTCGCTGGGGATCACACAAGCACCGGTCAATGAGGAAACGCCGCCCGCGATCATGGATGCGCTCGGACGGCTCACGCTGTACCGCATGCAGGAACGCGCGCAGGAGGCCATCGACCAGGGTAACATCGCCGAAGCGACCAGCCGCCTCGAAAAGCTGGCAACACGCTTGTTCCAGCTGGGCGAAGGCGAACTGGCCGAGGAAGTCCGGCAAAACGCGATTCATGTGCAAAACACGGCGGTGCTCTCCGATGAAGCGCGAAAAAATATCAAGTATCAAACCCGCACACTCGTGAGCGGAATAATCCGTAACAGCGAACTCGAAAGTTAGGCAGGCAGTATGAAGGAGTGCCGGTTCTGCAAACATGCCAACCGCGAAGGGTTCTTCTTTTGTGAAGACTGCGGCCAACCGCTCGCCGAGGATAAGCCCACAACGGTGTTGACGACCCAGAAGATCGATGAGGAAGCTTACGAGTGGCGCACCAGCTACGGGACAGCCGAATTCAAGCCCGGCGCGAGCATTTTGCTGCGCATTGTCGGCACATCAACGCCGCTGGTGCTAAAGCCCGCTGACCAGATCACTATCGGACGGCTTGATGCCGAGCACAACATCAGACCGGATGTTGATCTGATGCCCTATGATGCGGTGGAAAAAGGGGTGTCCCGTATCCACGCCGTCATTGTCCGATCCGAAGACGGTCTGCTGCTTATCGACAAAGGCAGCGCGAATGGGACGCACCTCAATGGTCAGCGGCTCGTCGCCCAACAACCACGCGTCCTGCGGGATGGTGATGAGATTCGCCTCGGCAAATTGGTCGCTCGCATCTTTTTCAATACGTAGTTGATATAGGAACAAGCCGCTATGCAGACCGTTCTTGTCCATGTAACGAACGAAAATCCGATCAAGTGTGATGTTGATGAACTGCCCCGTCCGACCGATAACGTGTTCGTGGGTAAGAATGTGCGCGATAAAGCCGACAAAGACCTAGACAACCTTGAAGATGGCGTCAATACTCTGATCATTCCGTGGTGGCGGATCACCTTCATCGAAGTGCTGCCGTCGGCAGATGATATCGATGCCTTCCCGCTGCCGTTCCGCAATGATTAGCCGAGAGCTAAAGAGTGTAGCCTCACCCCTGCCCCCGCCTAAAGGCGTGGAGTATAGTCGGGGTAGGAAGAAGGAACGTTATGACGAGTAAAGTCCCTAAAGCGACTGGACGCGACGGCAAACGCATCCTCGTAGTGGATGACGAACCGCGCATGATCAACTTCATCCGCATGAACCTCGAGCTCGAGGGGCATCAGGTGGTGGAAGCGCACAACGGACTTGAAGCGCTGGAAGCGGTGCGGACGAAGCTGCCCGATATTGTGCTGCTCGACGTGATGATGCCCGAACTCGACGGGTTTGAAACGCTGCGAATGCTGCGCGAGTTCACGAACATCCCCGTGATCATGCTCACGGCGAAGGGTGAAGAAAACGACAAGGTCTACGGGTTAGAACTCGGCGCGGATGATTACATCCCCAAGCCGTTCGGCCCGCGCGAATTGTCGAGCCGCATCAAAGCGGTGATGCGCCGCTTCGACATGCCGTCCAGCTCGCCCGATCAGGCCGTGCTGCGCATCGACGAGCGGCTGAGCGTGGACTTCAACCGCCGCGAGGTGATCGTCAACGGCGAGCGGATCAAGCTGCGCCCAACCGAGTATCGCCTGCTCTACCACCTGATCGAGAACGCGGGCTGGACCGTGCCGCACGATCAACTGCTGGCGAAGGTATGGGGCTACGAGTACCGCGACGAGGCACATTACGTGCGCCTGTACGTCAATTACCTGCGCGAGAAGATCGAAGAAGACCCGAGCAACCCGAAGTACATCCTCACGGAACGCGGCGTCGGGTACCGGTTTGTCGATTTCAAGCGGCAAGTGGAGAAATAGGACTGAGGGATGAGGACTGAGGACTGAGTAAGAAGCCGCGTCAGCCTCCCGAAGAGATCGGCCTCTCCCCTACCCCCTCTCCCAAGAGAGTTGAGGACAGGACACTTTTAACAATTGAGCTATTGTAGGGACGCGCTTCTGCGCGTCCGTGGTCAGCGGACGGCCAGAAGGCCGTCCCTACAACGTATCGTTTAAGGGAAGATGATCTCGAAACATTAAAACTGTCCTGCCGTGAACCCAAGAGAGAGGGGGATCTGACCTCACCCTGATCATTGTCCGGATGTAGAGGCTAAATGTTCACTGGTGAAAGCAGTCGTTTCTTCGAGCTATACCTGGATATTCCTGAACAGGATGACGCTCCACCGATTGGATGGTTTCCGGGCGACGCGGTCGATGCTGACGGACACTACTACACGGTGGGTGCCTTTGGTCAAGGAACCTATTTCGAGTCGATCCCCTATGTCGTACTGAAGAACACGCGAATTTTCACACAACCAGATGACTTTGCCTTCAAAGCGGCTTCGTTCACACCCGTCGTCAGCCGACGGTTTGCGGATCTTGTGTGCAAAACAGATCCAACCGCTGTGCAACGCATTCCGGTAGCGTTTCTCGACACAGACATCACTGGTTTTGAAATTCTCAATGTCATCCGTATCATTCAAGGGATCGATTACGAACGTTCAGGACATATCAGCCGATTTGACGCGAATCTTGAACCAGATCGAGGTGGAGAGATCAAATCGATCATTGATCTCAAAATCCGGTCAGATGTCCCACAGGACTATCACATTTTTCGATTGCAGGATTGGCGGCTTCCAGTCATTGTTTCTGCCCACCTGAAGGCACTTATCGAAGCAAGTGGCTTTACAGGGGTTAGCTTTTTGCCGTGCTGATCGCGCCCTACTCATCGGCAACCGTGAGTTTCACCTCTTATACCGTTCCTACGTTTTTTTGACAGTCGTCATATACACCCCACCTATAATGAAGCTCGTAACGTAAAAAGAACGAGCTAAAAGGGAAAAGTTAAAAGTAAGGACGGAGCAAGTGCTCTCCACTCTTAACTTTCAACTTTTAACTCCTGAATCAGGGGTGTAATGGATATGGCGAAAATTGTAGGCATTGACCTTGGTACGACGAACTCGGTGGTGGCGGTGCTGGAAAACGGCGAACCGGTCGTGATCGCCAGCGCGGAAGGCAGCCGCACGGTGCCGTCGGTGGTGGGCTTCACGAAGAATGGGGAACGGATCGTCGGGCAGGCGGCCAAGCGGCAGGCGGTCGTGAATCCGGAAAATACGGTCTTCTCGGTCAAGCGGCTGATGGGCAAGAACATCAGCGAGGCGGGAGCCGAAACGAAGTACCTGCCCTACAAAGTCGAGGGCGGGTCAGCGAACGATGCGCGGATTCGCATTCCGGCGAATGACCGCACGTACACGCCGCAGGAAATCAGCGCGATGATCCTCGGCAAGCTGAAGAAAGACGCGGAAGCGTATCTCGGCGAGACGGTCACGCAGGCGGTGATCACGGTGCCGGCGTACTTCAATGACGCGCAGCGCCAGGCGACTAAAGACGCGGGCAAGATTGCAGGTCTGGACGTGCTGCGCATCATCAATGAGCCGACGGCGGCGAGCCTCGCCTACGGGCTGGATAAGAAGGAAACCGAGACGATCCTCGTGTTCGACCTCGGCGGTGGCACGTTCGACGTGTCGATCCTCGAAGTGGGCGACGGCGTGATCGAAGTCAAGGCGACGAGCGGCGATACGCATCTCGGCGGCGATGACTGGGATCAGATGATCGTCGACTGGCTGGCGGACGACTTCAAGCGCGAACAGGGCGTCAACCTGCGCGGCGACCGGCAGGCGCTTCAGCGTCTCAAGGAAGCGGCGGAAAAGGCCAAGATCGAGCTGTCGAACACGGTGCAGACGGAAATCAACTTACCCTTCATCACGGCGGATGCCTCCGGCCCGAAGCACCTGACGGCGACACTCACCCGCGCGAAGTTCGAGCAGTTGAGCGCGGGGCTGGTAGAACGCCTGCGCGGCCCGGTCAACCAGGCGCTGAGCGACGCGGGCATGAACAAGAGCCAGATCGACGAAGTGGTGCTGGTCGGCGGTTCGATCCGCATGCCGATGGTGCAGGAACTCGTGCAGCAGTTGATCGGCAAGACGCCGAACAAGAGCGTCAACCCGGATGAAGTGGTCGCGGTCGGCGCGGCCATTCAGGCGGGCGTGCTCGGCGGCGAGGTCAAGGATGTGCTGCTGCTCGACGTGACCCCGCTGAGCCTCGGCGTGGAGACGATGGGCAGCGTCATGACGAAGCTGATCGAACGCAACACGACGATCCCGGTGCGCAAGAGCGAAATCTTTTCGACGGCGGAAGACGGTCAGACGGCGGTGGATATCCACGTGCTGCAGGGCGAACGGCCGATGGCGGCGGATAACATGACGCTCGGTCACTTCCGGTTGGAAGGGATTGCCCCGGCGGGACGCGGCATGCCGCAGATTGAAGTGGCGTTCGACATCGACGCGAACGGCATCCTTAACGTGACGGCGACCGATAAGGCGACCGGCAAGGCGCAGAAGATCACCGTGACCGCGTCGACGAATCTGAACAAGAACGAGGTTGACCGGCTGGTGCGCGAAGCGGATCAGAACCGCGCGGCGGATGAACAGCGGCATCAGTTGGTGCAGGCACGTAATGAAGCGGATGCATTGGTGTATCAGGCGGAGAAATCGCTCATGACGCTCGGCGACAAAGTGCCAGCAGCGGATCGCAGCGCGATTGAAGCGCAGATCACCACGGTCAACGAGGCGGTCAAGCGCGACGACGTGAACGCGATCAAGCAGGCGTCGAGCGCGCTGCAAAATGCGACCTACGCCCTGTCCCAGCAGATGTACGCGGCGGATAACAGCGCGAACGCGGGCGGCAGCTACAATCCCGAAGGGCAGCGGAATGGTCGACCGGAGGATGTGGTCGAAGGCGACTTCACCGAAGCGTAAAGCGCAAAAGCAGTAGACAGTTTACAGTCCACAGTAAAGAAGGTTTTTACTGTGGACTGTTTGCTTTGAGCTATTTGGCTTGGGGTTCGAGGTGTTCGGCGCGGAGGGCGGCGAGTTCATCAGTGACGTGCGCCAGCAACTCTGACTTGGCATCTTCGGGCAGGAAGCTGGCACGTACGCCGTTGAGGGCGATGTCTTCCGCTTCTTCAACCGTGAAGCCAAGCTGATCGACGAGCGCGGTCAGTTCGTCGGCAAGCGTGGACTTATAGATCAGCGGCAGATCCGAACCGACTACGAGCGAAACATTCTCGTCGTACAGGCGGCGCAGCGGGTAGTCGCTCAAGGCCGTGATCCAGCCCTGCTTGAGCGCGCGCGTCGGGCTGACAGCCAGCGTGATCCCCTGATCGCGGAAATCGTTGAGCGCTTCCGGTGAGTCGGCGACGCCCCACCCGTCGACGACGCGGTTGGGCACCAGTTGTTCGACTGCCTGACGCACACCTTCCGCCCCCGCCAGTTCACCAGCCCGGACAACACGCGGAATGTCTTTCTTCTCGACCGCGCGGAACGCCCGCTCGAACGAAGGCAGCGCAGCAACGTCTTCACGACCGCTCAAAGCGAGCGCGATCACCCCAGCGCGTTTGGCAACGGCGGTGCTCACCCAGCGGGCATAGTCGTCAGCGCGGCGCGAGTCTTCACGAGGGGCGGACAGAATCCAGGCGATGTCGATGCCCCAGGCGCGCTTGGCGCGATCCCGGCCATCGTTGAGGGCGGCGAAGAATGTTTCGATCTGCGACGGCAGCTCGACGTAGAACGTCGGATTAACCATGATTTCGGCATAGCGCACGTTCTGCTTCGCCAGCCAAGTGCCGAGGTCATAGGCGGCACGCGTCAGGTCTTCGCCGTGGAGAAACCACGTGCTTGTGACCTTGAAAATGTCCTGCATGCGCTTGGGATCAGGCTGGTCAAGCAGCTTGATCCAGTCGTTGAAATGCTTAAGCGTTTCGGCGATGTCATTGCGATCCGCCAGCCCCACGAGACTGGCTTTCGGCAGCGCCCCTTCAAACTGGATCAGGACTTCGGCTTTGGGGATCGCCTGAAAGTAACTTGCGACCGACATAAATTTCTACCTCACTTTCCGGTAACGTTCTCTGGTTCGCGTTCATGAGTAGGCGTGTGGCTCGTCTGGATGGCCGTCTGGATGAGCCGCAAGAACAACGGGTGCGGCTGATTGGGGCGGCTGAGAAATTCTGGATGGAACTGGCTGCCCACCATGAACGGGTGATCGGCAATTTCCGCGATTTCGACCAGCGTCCCATCCGGGCTGAGGCCGCTGAAGACCATGCCATTATCCTGAAAAGCCTGCCGGAAGTTGTTATTGAACTCAAACCGGTGGCGGTGACGTTCCTGCACAGGCTGATCAATCGCGCCGACCGCGCTGTAGGCGGCAGCGGCGGCTGATCCGGGCGTCAGATGGCACGGATAGATGCCGAGACGCATTGTACCACCAAGATCGGTGATGCCGCGCTGTTCGATCATCATATCAATAACATGTGTATCGCCACTGCCTTCGAATTCAGAGCTGGTCGCATCCTCGACGTTGAGGACGTTGCGCGCGAATTCAATGCACATGGTCTGCATGCCTAGGCACAAGCCGAGATACGGAATTTTGTTCTCCCGTGCAAAGCGCGCCGCCAGAACTTTACCTTCGACGCCGCGATAGCCGAACCCGCCGGGCACGACAATCGCATCGACGCTGCGCACGAGATCCCAGCCCTTGTCTTTTTCGAGGTCACCAGAGGGTATCCACACGATTTCCAGCTTGTGATCGCATTTACTGGCAGCGTGGAACAGCGCCTCTTTGACGCTCATATAGGCGTCGTGCAGTTCGACATACTTGCCAACGATACCAACGCGTACCACATCCTTGACCTCACGCATCCGGCGCACCATCGTCCGCCAGTCTTCGAGCTGAGGAGCGGGCGTCTTGAGGCCAAAGTGATCCATGATGAAGTCGCCCAGGCCGAGGTCTTCGAGGATGAGCGGCACATCGTAGAGCAAATCGACGGTTTTGAGAGGAATCACCGCGCGTTCGTCCACGTCACAGAACAGCGCAATCTTATTGACGACGTCTTTGGTCACGTCGTGGTCAGTGCGGGCAATGATGACGTGCGGCTGGATGCCGATGCCGCGCAGTTCCGCCACGCTGTGCTGCGTGGGCTTAGTCTTGAGTTCGTCGGTCGCGCCGATGTGCGGCAGGAAGGTCACATGCACATAGAGCGTGTCAGCGCGATTCATGCTCTGGCGAATCTGGCGGATGGCTTCGAGGAACGGGAGCCCTTCGATATCGCCGACCGTGCCGCCAACTTCGACGATGACGACATCCGCATTGTTCTCGCGCCCGACCAGCACGATGCGACGCTTGATCTCATTGGTGATGTGCGGGACGACCTGAATCGTGCCGCCGAGGTAGTCACCGCGCCGCTCTTTTTCAATAACATAACTGTAGACCTGTTCTGTGGTCACATTGCAGCCGCGGTTGAGGTTTTCGTCGATGAACCGTTCGTAGTGGCCGAGGTCGAGGTCGGTTTCGGCGCCGTCCGCGGTCACGAACACTTCACCATGCTGAAACGGACTCATCGTCCCCGGATCGACATTGAGATACGGGTCAAGTTTTTGCACAGCGACTTTCAGGCCGCGTGCCTTCAAAATGGTACCGATCGCGGCGGCGGTGACACCCTTCCCTACGGAACTGACCACCCCGCCTGTGCAAAAAATATACTTGGGATTCGCGCTCATCGTCTCCCCGAAAAGATCATACTCAGCGAATACAAGAGAAATTACGGTGGGCGCAGCAGCACCACCGCCTAGACACAGCCACAATACAAAAACGCGGCGGGGTGATTAGCTGCCCCGCCGGACTGTCTTCTGAGAGGGTAAAAAGTGAAACGACCTCGCTAGACGAGGCGTTCGAGATCGTCTGCGGTACGGCGCATATCAAGCAGGATTAAACCGAGGCGCGCGCCTTCACGCACAAGAGTCGTCAACACCGCTTCTTCTCCGACGGACATCAGGATGACGAGCCCGTCTTCACCACGAATGTATACCTGATCCAGTTCACCGCGCCCGAGTTCCGAAGCAATTCGTTCGCCGAGCGAGAGCATCGCCGCCGACATCGCGGAAACACGATCTTCTTCAATGTTAGCGGGGAGCGACGAGGCCATCGCGAGTCCATCAACACTGACGACCGCTGAAGCTTCGATTTCCGGTGTGGTCGCCTGGAGGTCTCGAAGCCGATCAACCATCAACTCAGTCCGCGATCTTGGCATAGGGTGCTGCTCCTGTTCGGGGTCGATACTGTCAGAATTATTATACAGGAGGAGGTTCAAACGGCAAGTTAGGGTTCTTCAGATGATGAGCCGATCTGCGAGCGTAACGAGATCATTGGGGCTCACCGGCTTGATCAGCATGAGGTCAGCGAGCGCGGCTTCCGGCGCATGTTCAACTGTCGAATTGCCGCTGACGAGAATCACCTGTACATGTTTCATGGTGGAGGTGGCCCGCACGTGCTGCAGCAGATCTAAACCGCTCACATACGGCATATTGACATCGAGGATGATCACATCCGGGAGTGGCTGCGTATTGAGGAAATCGAGTGCCCGCTGCCCGTCTGCCACCGTATGCACGGCATAGCCGTTTTTCTGGAAGACATACGAAAACAACTTGCGCAGATCGGCGTTATCTTCGGCAATCAGGACTCGTTTGGCGTTGACCGGGGCAGCAGCTTGAAGTTCAGCAGGCATCATTGAGATTCCACAAACACATCAGAATATCTTAATTCTAGACGTGTTTATGGAACATCTCAACAGGAAAGCATAAAGGTTTGGCCGTCAACAGCCGGGCTCAGAGTACTAATTTCTGCTGATGCGCAATCGAGACAGCTTCGGTGCGGGTCGCCGCGCCCAGTTTGCCGAGAATGCTGCTCACATGGAACTTGATGGTCGATGAGCTGACCGACATGCGATCCGCGATTTCGGCATTGCTCAGGCCGTCCACCAGCAGGCTGAGCACTTCGAGTTCGCGTTTGCTCAGGTTGTAGTCTTTGGGGCTGCGCTGCGTTTTTGCCTGAATGAGCATGCGCGTCGCTTCCGGCGCGAGCACCGGCGTGCCGTCATAGGCAAGACGGATCGCTTTAGCGAGGTCGGCAATCGAGACATCTTTGAACAGGTAACCGATGGCACCCGCGTTGAGCGCGTCCTGCACCAACTGCTTGTTATCGGTGAAGCTGGTGAGCGCGATAACCTGAATGTTCGGATTCGCATCCCGAATGACGCGAGTCGCATCCACGCCGCCCAGGCGCGGCATGATCATATCCATGAGGATCACATCAGGCTGGAGGCTGCCCGCGAGTTCGACAGCTTCTTCACCGTTGACCGCCTCGCCGACAAATTCCAGATCAGGAAATGCCTTGAGGAACACGGCGAACCCTTGCCGGACAACCTGATGGTCATCGACGATCATGATACGGATTTTGTGTTCATCGCTCATAAGACTGCGCTGCTCCGTTTTTCTGCAAATGGACCTGAGTGCCCTCACCCGGTACGCTAATAATGTCAAGTTCAAGACCGCTGGATTCGGCGCGTTCATACATGATGCGCAGCCCCATATGGCTGGCAGATATGCCGCGCGCATCAAAGCCAACACCGTTATCGCGAATGTCCAGTTCCACCAAACCCGGCCTACAGTTCAATTCGACCGAGACGAAGGTCGCGCGGGAATGGCGCACAATGTTGTTCATAGCTTCTTGTGCGATGCGGTAAATGCTGACCTTCGTCTCCGGGTCAATGCGCTTGGCACACCCGGCGTTTTCAAACACGATCTCACCTTCCAGACGGGTGCGAAAGCTGTTGACAAGATACGTGAGCAGCTGGCTCAATTCGATCTCCGTGAGCGCGCCGGGGCGCAGTTCAACCAGCAGCGTGCGCATTTCGGCGAGCGCGCCTTTAGTCAACGCAGAGAGTTTATTCAGCCCCTTCATGACTTCGTCGGGATTGGTGTCGTACAGAATGGGGAGCGTTTCCGCGATGACGCTGGCTGAGAACAAGGTCTGGCTGACAGCATCGTGCAAATCGCGGGCAAGGCGCTGCCGTTCTTCCATGGCGACCAACTGGCGCGCCTGTTCAATCGCCTGCTCGCTGACCGTCTCCATGACCGGCGCGCAAATGATCCAGGCATCTTTGCCATGTTCATCCTGCTGGACCGTCATGGTGTTCTCGACCACGACATAGTCGCCGTTCTTGATACGAACCCGGTAGCGGAGCGAAGTGGCCTGCCCGCTGCCCTGCGCGAGCTTCTGATACGCATCCAGCGCGATATGGCGATCATCGGGATGGACAAGCTGCACGGGAGTACAATCGCTCAGATCTTCCAGCACATAGCCGGTCAGTCGCTGAAAGAAAGGATTAAGGTAGACAAAGCGTCCCGCGACAGATTGGATCACGAGGGGATGACGTAAGCGGTCTGCCATCAGGCAGAAGTCTTGGAAGCGTATGAAAGAAGTCATTGGATCGTCGCTTAAACACCGTACACATATGCTAGTATAGCGGCTATTCGCCTCGAAAATTATCACAACCTGTGTTACACTCGACGGATACGCAGGTGTAAGGTGAACGCATGCCCGATCAGAATCAGGTCTACAATAACGCCCGTCCGCGCCAACGACTCGAAGTCGTCCAGAACGTCGCAGAACGCATCGTCCACAGCGTCAGCCAAGTGATTGTCGGCAAACGCAATGAAGTCCGCATGACGGTCCTCGGCTTAATCAGCCAAGGGCACATTTTGATTGAGGACATTCCCGGCGTCGGCAAAACCATGATGGCGAAGGCGTTAGCCAAGTCGATTGGATGCAGCTTCAGCCGCATTCAGTTTACACCCGATATGCTCCCATCAGACGTAACGGGAGTCTCCCTGTTTAATCAAGCGACCCGGCAGTTCGAATTCCGCGCTGGACCGATCATGGCGCAGATCGTCCTCGCCGATGAAATCAACCGCGCAACGCCGAAAACGCAAGCCGCGCTGCTGGAAGCGATGGAAGAAAAGCAGATCACGGTGGATGGCGTCACCTATGCGCTGGATCAGCCCTTCCTGCTGCTGGCAACGCAGAATCCCATCGAGTATGAGGGGACATTTCCCCTGCCAGAAGCGCAGCTCGACCGCTTCATCATGCGCATCCAGTTGGGCTACCCTACCCCACACGAAGAAATGAGCATTCTCACGTCGCAGCAGTATGAGCATCCACTCGCGAATGTGCTGCAAGTGGTCTCAGTCGAAGAACTGATCGCCGCGCAGAACGCGACGCGCCAAGTGTATGTGTCGGAATACGTCAAGCAGTACATCATCGCGCTGGTGAGCGCCTCGCGGCAGCACCCGGATGTGTACCTCGGCAGCAGTCCCCGCGGATCACTGGCACTGTTCCGCTGCGCGCAGACCCGCGCGGCGATGGCGGGACGCGATGCGGTCGAACCGGATGACGTGAAGGCGCTGGCAGAAGCGACGCTGGCGCATCGCATCATCGTGGGGCCAGCAGCGCGTATCCGCGATATTTCGGCGCGCACCATCGTGCAGGACATTCTGAATGCGACGCCTGTCCCCGGCGGTTCAGCGCTGGGTATGCGCCCATAGCGTCGAACCCCATGCAAAATCGCCGCAACACGATCTATTTGCTGCTGATCGGCGCGCTGCTCACCGGGTTGTTCACGGGGCGCGCCATCTTCTTCAACCTTGCGTATTTGCTGGGCGGTTTGCTGATCGTCTCGCTGCTGTGGGCCTGGGTGTCGGTGCGCTGGGTGAGCGTCGCCCGCAAGACGCGGGCGCGCCGCGCGCAGGTCGGGCGCAACCTCGAAGAGGCGTTCGTCGTGCATAACCGGGCGTGGCTGCCCAAGTTGTGGTTGGAAGTTCGCGACGAATCCGAGCTGCCGGGACACCGCGCGAGCCATGTGGTGCCGTCGCTCGGCATCCGGGGCAAGTATCGCTGGTACGTCGAGACGCCGTGCCTGACGCGGGGTGAGTTCCGACTTGGTCCGTTGACGATTATGAGCGGCGACCCGTTCGGCCTGTTCATTTCACCACGCAAGTTCGCGGCCACCTCACGCGTGACCGTGTACCCGGCGACCGTGCCGATCAGCCGCTTTCAACTGCCGATGGGTGTGCTCTCCGGCGGTGAGGCGCAGCGGCAGCGGGCGCAGAATGTGACGACCAATGCGGCGGGTGTGCGCGAATACGCCTCGGGCGACAGCTTCAACCGCATCCACTGGGCATCAACCGCACGCAAAGATCGGCTGATGGTCAAGGAATTTGAGATCGACCCGATGGTCGACATCTGGTTGTTCATGGATTTCTCGCGCGGGTCGCTGGTCGAAGAGCCAACCGTACAGCGCCTTCGGGGGAACGGACCGGTTATTCCCAATGGGATCGGCATTCCGCCCTCAACCGAAGAATATGGCGTGGTGATCACGGCGTCGCTGGCGCAGCATTTCATCGAGCAGGAACGCGCGCTCGGGTTCGCGGCGTATGTGCCGCACCGCGAGGTGTATCAACCGGAACGCGGCAACCGACAAATGCTGCATATATTGCAGACGTTGGCCGTCGCGCGGAGTCTATCATCGTACACGCTCGGTCAAATGCTGACGCTGGAAACGCCCTACCTGACGCGCGGCACAACACTGGTGATCGTCACGTCGTCGCTGGATGCGTCGTGGATTGGCGAAGCGCAGATATTGGCGCGCAAAGGCATCCGCCCCGTGTGCGTACTGATCGATCCGTATTCGTTCGGCGGCGGCAGCAAAGTGGATGACACGCGCGCGATGCTGCGACTCGGCAAGATTCCGAGCGTGGTGGTGCGCAAAGGCGACGACATCGCCAATGCGTTGGCGCAGCCACTGAACTAAACAAGTTTTCGGCGAGTCATGAAGCGGACGCGATAAATCGCGTCCCTACAAATGATATTTTCCCCTTCAGTAGCGCAGCACGTACTGGCGGTAATTGGCGACGTGTTTGTAGCCTTCCGCCTCCACCAACTTGAGCAGTTTGCGGTCGCTGCGCGGGATGAGCGCCCCAGCCGCATGCCAACCGCGCACACCGATCACATAGCGCGCTTGCTGCAGGACGCGGTCGGTGATTTCACCTTCAATCCAGATGGCGGTATCGTTGAGGCGATTGACCGTGATCAGGTAGGATTGGCGGTGATCGGCGACGGAACGCAGCTCTTTGAGCGGCTGATCGCTGATATAGAGCGCCAGCATATCCGGCGACGGCTTATAGCCATTCTTCTCGAAGGCTTTCTCTGAAGCGACATTGCCGATACGCACCAGCGCGCGCGCCACGGTCGCATGGGCGGCGCGTCCCGCTTCAGTCGCGGCGGCAATGAGCGCGGTTCCCGTGCCGTGGCCATGATTTTTCGGATCGACGGCGAGCCAGTCGACTTCCCAGCGGATTTCGGCGTCGTCTTCGTCGCGCTGCGTGGCGAACGAATCGACAAAACCGATGATCCCGGCCTCGCCCCGCTCAGCAACAAAGGTCATATGTTTGGGAATCACGTTCGGGAAAACGTCAGGGTTATATTCTTGCCACGCCGCGCGTATAATTCGGGTAATTCCCGGCGCATCCGCGGGTTCAGCACGGCGAATGTGGGTGTTCATTGATTTAGGATTCTCAGTCATTGGCTTACCTTTACCTCGCAGTATTCACCAGCGGCATGACGACCCTCGCGGTCGAAATGCTGGCGTCGCGTCTGTTGGGCAGTGTCTTCGGCACAAGTAATCTGGTCTGGGCCAACGTGATCGGCTTGATGCTGTTATACCTGACCGTCGGTTATTTCGTCGGCGGGCGCTGGGCCGACCGTTCACCTCATTTTTCCACGTTTTATCGCATATTGGTATGGGGCGCATTTCTCAGCGCGGTAATTCCGCTGGTGGCGCGTCCGGTATTGTCGGCGGCGGCGACCGCGTTCAGCAACTTCGACGGGGCGCTATCCATCGCATCGTTCGCCTCAGTGCTGGTGCTGTTCGCCATTCCCATCACGCTGCTCGGCACGGTGTCGCCGTTCGCGATTCGCCTGACGGTCGCGGACGCACAGTCGGCGGGCAAAACGGCCGGACGCCTATACGCGATTAGCACGCTCGGCAGTCTGGTCGGCACTTTCCTGCCCGTAGTGATCCTCCTGCCCGAACTCGGCACCTTCCAGACGTTTCTGCTGTTCGCGGGGGTGCTGTTTCTCGTCGCACTGATCGGGTTGTGGCGCGTAGAAGGCACACGGGCGCTGCGCTTTTTGTGGATGCCTGTGCTAATCGCAGTGCTGTCACTGTTCGTGCTGAACGGCTCACCGCTGCGGGCGGCGGCGGAAGGCGCGCAGCTGATCTACGAGGACGAGAGCGCGTACAACTACATTCAGGTGCAGGAAGATAATGCGGGTAACCGCTACCTGTATCTGAACGAGGGGCAAGGCATTCACAGCCAGTGGCATGCAACCCAGTATGCCTACGGGCGCACGTGGGACTTCTTCCTGACCGCGCCATACTTCAACCCGGACACCCAGCCCGACGATGTGGAATCGCTGGCGCTGATCGGGTTGGCGGCGGGAACGATTGCGCGGCAGTACACGCACATCTACGGTGACATTCCCATTGACGGAATCGAAATCGATCCGGCGATTGTGGAAGCGGGCGCGCGCTACTTCGACATGAACCCGGAGGCGATGCCGAATCTGAATGTGATCGTCGAGGATGGGCGCTACGCGCTGAATCAACTCGAACGGCGCTACAGCGTGATCGGCATCGATGCTTACCGTCCGCCATACATCCCATGGCAGTTGACGACCGTCGAATTCTTCAGCGAAGTGCGCGATCATCTACTGGATAACGGCGTGGTCGCGATCAACGTAGGGCGCACCGATACGGATCGGCGGCTGATCGACGCGCTGACCGCGACGCTGCTGCAAGTCTACCCGACGGTGCACGCGATGGATGTCCCCTACTCGTTCAATACGATCCTCGTCGCGTCCGTGCAGCCCACGACCAGCGAGGACTTCATTCGCAACGTGGCGCTCATCCCACAGGACGCGCCCGACGATTTGAAGACGACACTCAACCTCGCGGTGTCGGCGCTCGTCCCGGTAACAGCGTCAGAAACAATCTTCACGGACAACCGCGCCCCAGTTGAAACAATGGTCGACTCGATGGTGCTGAATTTCCTGTTTGGTGGCGGCGTGGAGCAGCTCAGATGACGGAGACGACCGAAGCGCAGCGCATTGACCGCCCAGCACTGCGTTGGTTGGCGCAAGCCTACTTAACGATCATCCTCGCGCCGCTGATTGTGCTGCTGATCGTGCGCATCGTCATGACGCCCGCCTTCCTGTATTTCGAGTACACGCGCCCCGGTTTTCCTGATGACCCCTATGGCTTCACAACCGAAGAACGTATGAACTACGCACCGTATACGCTGCGCTATCTGCTCAACGGCGAGGATGTCGAATACCTCGCGGATTTGACGCTGAATGATGGGCGCGCTATGTATACACTGCGCGAACTCCAGCATCTGCGTGATGTGAAGCTGGTCACGCAAATCGCGTTTGCAGCCGCGTTGATCGGCGCGGTGCTGGCGCTGGTCGCCCTGCTCTACCTGTACTATCGCGGCGCGGCGAATCAGGTGGCGATGAGCATCCGCAATGGAGCGCTGGTGACGGTGGCGCTGCTGGTCACAATCGCGCTGACGGCGGTCTTCAATTGGGAGTTCTTCTTCACCGGCTTTCATCAACTGTTCTTCGAAAGCGGGACGTGGCAGTTCTACTACTCGGATACGTTGATTCGCCTGTTCCCAGAACAATTCTGGTTCGACGCGGCGATCACCATCGGCGGGTTGACGATCCTCAGCGCGATCACCCTGTTTTTCATCACTTATCGTGTTAAATCCGCCTAAAAATTTTGACAGCCCGGGAACGCGGTGTTAATCTCTTTGATCAGTGTATGGCGGGTTACGACTAGATGAACCTGGCAAATGCGCTCCAAAAGTGGTTTACGGTGGGGCTGGGAGTTAAGCGCTGGCTGCTGCTCCTCGCACTCGGAATCGGAATCATCGCGCTAAGCCTCGCCTTTGCGATTTTGGAGCTCGCGCAGCCCACGCTGGCGGCGCGCAGTGTGCCAAGCATCGGTTGGCTGGAAATTGGCGCAGGCGTATTCGTGGGGCTGCTGCTCTGCGGGATTGCCGAAATCAAACTGTCGCGCAACATCCTCGCGCCATACCGGAAAATGGTTCAGGGTCGAGTGATTGACGCCGTGTACCGACACAGCATGACGCAGAAGGGCATCAAGGTCGTCGCCGTTGGCGGTGGTACCGGCCTTCCGTCCGTGCTTAAAGGGATGAAACCGTACACAGGCAATATCACAGCAATCGTCACCGTCGCAGATGACGGCGGAAGTTCCGGGCGACTGCGCCGCGAACTCGGCGTGCTCCCTCCCGGCGATTTACGCAATAACATCGCCGCGCTGGCCGATGACGAAAGCCTCATGACCCAATTGTTTCAGTATCGCTTCAACAGTGGTGATCTCGGCGGACACGCCTTCGGCAACCTGTTCATCAGCGCGCTGGCGGGTGTGACGGGCAGCCTCGAAACCGCCCTGATCGAGACCGAGCGCGTCCTCAATATTCAGGGGAGCGTGCTCCCGGCAACATTGAATGATGTCACCTTAGTCGCGAATGTGCGACTGGCGAGCAAGACCCGCCTGCTGACAGTGCGCGGCGAGTCAAACATCACCGAGGCGGGCGGCGTGATCGAGAAACTCTCGGTCGAACCGGCAGACGCCGAGGCATATCGCGGCAGCGTGCAGGCCATTTTGAATGCAGACATCATCTGTTTGGGTCCGGGCAGCCTGTACACGAGCATCCTCCCCAATCTGCTGGTCAAAGGGATTGCCGAGGCGCTGCGCGCGACATCCGCTTACAAGGTGTACATCTGCAATATCGCGATGCAACCGGGAGAAACGAGCGGGTATACGGTGGCCGATCACGTGCTGGCGCTGGAGCGCCACATCGGGCGCGGTGTGTTTCAAGCCGTGCTGGCTAACAATGCCTATCCGTCGGAGAACGCCGGGGCGAACACGCGGTATGTGCGACCCGCGCCGGAGCAGCACGAGATATTGCAGCGATACGAAGTGCATTACACCGATCTAGTGGACTCTGATCGCCCTTGGCGGCATGACCCGCAAAAACTTGTACGGGCGATCTTGTGGCTGAGCGAAACGGAGCGTTCCGGTGGAACGCCGCCTAAAATGTCCATCGCTCATACGTAAGGAGACAGCAAAACATGGCAATTCGTGTAGGTATCAACGGTTTCGGTCGCATCGGTCGTCAGGTCGTGCGCACACTGCGTGAACGTTATGCTGGCGAAATCGATCTCGTCGCTTTCAACGATCTCGGCGATCTGGATACGATGACGCATCTGTTCAAGTACGACTCGACCTATGGCCGCTATCCGGGCACGGTCGAAAAAGGCAACGGCTCGATCATCATTGACGGTGACGAACTGAAGGCGCTGGCGGAAAAAGACCCGGCGAAGCTGCCGTGGGGCGACCTCGGCGTGGACATCGTCATTGAAAGCACCGGCCGCTTCACCGACAAAGAGACGGCGGGCAAGCACATTGAAGGCGGCGCGAAGAAGGTCATCATCTCCGCCCCCGCGAAGAACGAAGACATCACCATCGTCATGGGCGTGAACGAAGAAAAGTATGATCCGGCCAAGCACACGGTCGTGTCGAATGCCTCCTGCACGACCAACTGCCTCGCGCCCGCCGCGAAGGTGGTCAACGATGCGTTCGGCATCAAGCACGCGCTGATGACGACCATCCACAGCTACACCAACGATCAGCAGCTCCTCGACCTGCCGCACAAGGATCTGCGCCGCGCGCGCGCTGCCGCTCTGAGCATGATCCCGACGACGACGGGCGCGGCGAAGGCCGTATCGCTGGTCGTCCCGGACCTGAAGAACAAGTTCGACGGTTTCTCGGTGCGCGTTCCCACCCCGACGGTCTCGCTGGTCGATTTCGTCGCCGTGCTGAACACCCCCACCGATACCGCGACACTGATCGCGAAGTTGGAAGAAGCCGCGAATGGCCGCATGGCGGGCATCCTCGGCGTGTCGCACGAACCGCTGGTTTCCATCGACTACAAGGGCGACCCGCGTTCAAGCATCATCGACGCGATGTCGACGCAGGTGCTCGATGGCACGCTGGCGAAGGTCGTGACCTGGTACGATAACGAATGGGGTTATTCGTGCCGCGTGGCCGACCTCACCAAGTACATGGGCGACCGCCTGTAACACTCAACCTCACCCCACCCCCTCTCCAAATGGAGAGGGGTGCTTGCTAAAGGCGCGCCCCCGTCACACTGGGAGAGCTGCGCCTTTTTTACGCAACACACCCAACTGCCTATCCCGTAGGGGCACGGCACGCCTTGCTCCTACCATCAACAGGAGACACAACCATGAACAAAATGAACGTGCGCGACATCGATCTGAAGGGCAAACGCGTGCTGGTACGTGTGGACTTCAACGTGCCGCTGGACGGCGACAAGATCACCGATGATACGCGTATCCGCGCCGCCGTGCCCACGCTCAAGTACATCCTCAGCCAGGGACCGAAGTCAATCGCGCTGATGTCGCACCTCGGGCGTCCAAAGGGCGGCCCCGATCCGAAGTACTCGCTCAAGCCCGCCGCGGCGGCGTTGGAAGCGCACCTCGGCGTGCCGGTCAAGTTCGCCAGCGCGACGGTCGGCGCGGAAGCGGAAGCTCTGGTCGCGGAAGGCGGCGTGATCCTGCTGGAAAACACCCGCTTCTACCCGGTCGAAGAGAAGAACGACCTCGATCTCGCCAAACAGATGGCGGCGCTCGGCGACGTGTTCGTGATGGACGCGTTCGGTTCAGCGCACCGCGCGCACTCGTCGACGGTCGGCGTGACGCAGTTCCTGCCGTCGGTCGCAGGCTTCCTGATGGAAAAAGAAATTGACTATCTGGCGAACGCGGTCGAAAGCCCGAAGCGCCCGTTCGTGGCGATCCTCGGCGGCGCAAAGGTGTCGGACAAGATCGCGGTCATCGAATCGCTGCTTACCAAGGCCGACAAGGTGCTGATCGGCGGCGGTATGGCGAACACGTTCTTCAAAGCGCAGGGCTACGAAATGGGCAATTCGCTCGTCGAAGCGGATGCGATTGAAACGGCGAAGTCGCTGCTGGCCAAGGGCGGCGACAAGCTCGTGCTCCCGGTTGATGGTGTGCTCGGCGACAAGTTCGCGGACGATTCGCAGGTACAGACGGTCGACGTGGGCACGCCCATTCCAGCGGGCTGGTCGATGTATGATGCTGGTCCAAAGACCGTCGAACTGTTCGCCAAGGTGATCGGCTCGGCGCAGACGATTGTGTGGAACGGCCCGATGGGCGTGTTCGAAAAGAAGCCGTTCGCGGCGGGCACGAAAGCGGTTGCGCAGTTGGTGGCGGATCGCACCAAGCAGGGCGCGGTGTCGATCATCGGCGGCGGCGACTCGGTCGCAGCGATTGAGGATGCCGGACTCGCAGACCAGATCACGCACATCTCGACGGGCGGCGGCGCGAGCCTCGAAATGCTCGAAGGTAAAGTGCTGCCCGGCGTCGCGGCGTTGAAGGATAAGTAAACTGCGCCCCCTAGGGGACAACAACCTCACCCCTAGCCCCTCTCCGAACGGAGAGGGGGATTTGCCTCACCCCTACCCCTCTCCGAACGGAGAGGGGTTTTATTTTGCAGTGGCAAACATTCGCTACAATAGAAGAGGATTCGGGCAGGCCGATGGAGCACGCATGGAACAAGTCGGGGCTTACGAGATCAACGCGGTGGTGGGACGCGGCGGCATGGCGACCGTCTACAAAGCGTATCACCGCCGCCTCAACCGCTACGTCGCGATCAAGATGATTCATCAGGGCATGCACAATGATCCGGCGTTTCGCGGACGCTTTGAACGCGAAGCGCAAATCGTCGCCCAACTGGAACATCCACACATCGTCCCCGTGTACGACTTTTCCGAACACGAAGGCAACCCGTACCTCGTCATGAAGTACATTGAGGGTCGGTCGCTGAAAGACATCCTGAGCGCCGGGGCGCTCGCCATCGGCGACATGGTCAAGATCATCAAGCCGATAGCCGCGGCCATCGATTACGCTCACAGTCAAGGTGTGCTGCACCGCGACATCAAGCCGTCGAACATCCTGCTCGACAAAACGGGTGTCCCGTATCTCTCCGATTTCGGGCTGGCGCGGTTGGCGCAAGCGAACGAAAGCACCCTGAGCGCCGACATGGTGATCGGCACGCCGTTCTACATTTCCCCGGAGCAGGCGCTCGGCAAAGGTGAAGTAACCGCGAGCGCGGATCTGTACTCGTTCGGCGTGGTGCTGTACGAGCTGATCACGGGGAAAGTGCCGTACAGCGACGGCACCCCCTACTCTATCATTCACGATCACATCTACCGCGAGCTGCCCCTGCCGAGCGCGATCAATCCGAATGTGCCGAAAGCAGCGGAAGCGGTGCTGCTGCGGGCGCTCGCCAAAGACCCCACCGACCGCTACCCAACGGCAGCGGTACTCGTTGGCGAACTGGAAACAGCGCTGGCGGGAGAGAACAGCCTGGCGCTGCGGCAGGAAGCGCGGCACGGCGCAAACGAAACGCTGGCTAAACCGCGCGCCCTGCTGCCCGTCGAAGCGAATGTCGCGACCACCATCGAGAAAGCCGCGCGCGCGCCCAAACAGCGATCGTGGGGGCTCATCGCGGCGATCAGCGTGATCGCGGTGCTCGTGCTGGTGATCGCCGGGCTGCTGATCCGCGGGCGACTGCTCGCACGGAATGCAACCACGACGGAAGTCAGCACCAGTACCGAGATCGGCGCGGGCACCTCTGCCCCGGTCGCGACCCGCCCGCCGCCCCTACGACTGATTACCCTGTATGATGTCCCCACGCTGCGATTGCCGGAAGCCCGGACTAACCTGACCAGCAACCCAACCGATCCGCTGGCGTACCTCACGCTGGCGCGCGCGCTGATGGAACAGCGGCGGATCACCAGTCAGACGGAGGCGCTGCAAACAGTCGTCGATGGGCTGGCGTATGCTGATGATCCCGTGCGCTACGCGCTGACGGCGGGGCAACTGGCGCAGGATACTGGACGACAGGAAATCGCCTTTGAGATTTATCTGGAAGCGATTCGGCGGGCAGAAGGCACTGACCTATATCCAGCAATCCGCGAGCAAGCGGGCGCCCCCGCGTACCGTATCGCCAGCGATGAGACCTTCCCGCGGGTGGTGATCATGGCGGAAGTCACGCGGGCGGTCGAAGCAGAAGATTCGCCGCTGGCACTGAGTCTGCTGGCGCGGGTGCTCATCGAGAATGGGAACGCAGAACTGGCGAATGCCGCGCTCGGACGGGCACTTACGCAGAACAGCGCGCTCGCTGAGGCGCATCTGGTGCTCGGAGAACTGTACGCCCAGCAGAACCGCGCGGGGGACGCTCGCGCCGAGTGGCAAGCAGTCCTCGCCAGCCCAGATGCACCGGGTTGGGCCAGACAACGCGCCTCGGCATTGCTGCAAAGCGCGGTACAATAAGCGGCATAAGATCCACAATCTAAGGAGCTATCACACAATGCGTCAAACTATCATCGCTGGCAACTGGAAAATGTATAAGACCGTCGCGGAATCAGTCGATTTCGTGCGCCAACTTCTCCCTCGGCTCGAACCGTTCAGCAATGTCGAACGCGTCGTGTGTCCGACGTTCGTCGCGCTCGCCCCGGTCGCCGATGTGCTGCGCGGCAGCGCGGTCAAGGTCGGCGCGCAGAATGTGGCGTTCAACAAGGAAGGCGCATACACCTCGCAGATCGCCCCCGGCATGCTGCAAGGGCTGGTCGAATACGTGATCATTGGGCACAGCGAAGCGCGCAAGTATCTTGGCGAAACCGACGAGGACATCAACAAAAAGGCGAAAATCGCGCTGGAATACGGCCTCAAGCCGATCATTGCGGTCGGCGAGAGCCTCGAAACCTATGAGGCCGGGCAGACGGCGGCGTTCGTCGGCGGTCAGGTGCGCGCGGCCTTGAGCGGCATCAGCGCGGAGCAGATGGCGAGCATCGTCATCGCCTACGAGCCGATCTGGGCGATTGGCACGGGTAAGAACGCCAGCGCCGACCTCGCCAACCAGATCATCAGCGGCGCGGTACGCGGCACAGTGCGCGACTTGTACGGCGATGCGGTGGCGGGCGCGCTGCGGATTCAGTACGGCGGCAGCGTCAAGCCGGACAACATGGCCGATTACATGAGCCAACCGGATATCGACGGGGCGCTGGTCGGCGGCGCGTCACTCAAGCTGGATGATTTCACCAAGCTGGTCGAAGCGGCGGCGCAGGTCAAGTAAATCACCCCACCCCCTACCCCTCCCCGAATTCGGGGAGGGAAGCAGACATTGCACGCAGGCAGTGAAATGCGCCCAAAGGGTACAGATGCGGTAAGGTTGGACAATGGACGCGACGAAGCGCGTCCCGACGAAAGAACAGATTCAGCGGTAGGTTGAGAAAGGTAAGCGGCTCTGGGTATTCTGGAATTGGTCTTCCCGTGGCTGCTCGTGATCGGGCTGCTGGTCGCCATGCGACGACTTGAGGGATGGCTGCACCAGCATATCTTTAAGGTCGGGTGGCTGATCACCAAGAATCTGCACACCACCACGATCTTGTACTACACGTTCTTCCTCCCCGGCGTCGTCTTTCATGAGTTCGTGTTGTGGCTGGTCGCCGGCGTGTTCAATGTGCGTGCCGAACGAGCGATTGCGTGGCCGGAAGCGCAGGCGATTGCCGAACTCAAGCTGAACTTCATTCGTCTATCCAAGAACACGTCCGCATTCAAAGTCGCAGTGATCAGCGTCGCGCCGCTGCTGGCAGGCATCGCCTTGATTGCGTTCGTGCTGACCAGTGTGATGGATATCAGCGGTATCCGTATTCTGATTGCCTCCGGGTCGTTGGATGATGTGAACGTTGCGATTGGCCGACTGACAGCAACGCCGGATTTTTGGCTGTGGTTCTACCTCATCTTCGCCGTCGCCAACACAATGATGCCGGAATGGGACAAGCTGAAAGGCTGGCGTCCGGTACTGATTGTGCTCGGCGTGGGCGTGGTGCTGCTGTTCCTGCTCGGCGTGGGCGATGAGCTGTTCGTCGAGGCGTTCACCGGGCCGCTGGCGACGCTGCTCTCGCTGCTGGCCGGGTCGCTCATCGGTGTGATCGCCATCAATCTGGTGATGACGGGCGTGCTCGGTGGCATCGAATCGTTGATCGAGCGCGTCACCGGGGACAGCGCCACGTTCCAGAACGGCAAGCTGGTCGCCATGCGCCGCGAGGAAATCCTCAAGCAAAAGGAGCAGGCGCGGCAGAAACAGCAGAAGCAGTTGGAAGCGGCGAAGAACGCGCCGAAAACACCGGGCGGCCCACCCTCGATTTACAAGCTGCCGCTGCCGATCCCCGGAGCACCCGGCAAAGAGCCCGAAGCCCTTCCCCGCCCGGCCCCCGTGACAGCGCAGCCCGCACCCTCCGATGATCGCGCAGGCCCAGTGATGATCACCGGGACGGCGATGCCAAAACCGCCAGCGGACGAAGCTGCAGAAGAATAGAGCGAAACCTCACCCCAACCCCTCTCCTAGAGGAGAGGGGAGAAAATCATTTATCTGATGATGCAGGGTGGGAGCGATTGAGGCGCGTAAGGATGACGAAACCGAGGGCGACGAGCAGGAACATCACCGCGAGCGCGATGAACTTGAACAACTGGCTGGCCGTCACCAGCGTGAGCACCCCGAAAAACGCACAAAACAGGTAGTAGGCGACGACAATTTGCCGCTGCGTGAAGCCGATATCCAAGAGGCGGAAATGCAGGTGTCCCCGGTCGCCCGAGAACGGACTGCGGCCATCGCGAATGCGGCTGACGACCTGCCAGACGGCATCGACGAGTGGGAGGCCAACCACAAGCAGAATGGTCGCCATCTTCGCGCCGCCGATGATGCTCAATGTGCCGAGCGCGTAGCCGAGAAACGGCGCGCCGCCCCCCATGATGATCCGCGCCGGATGAAAATTGAAGAGCAAGAAGCCGAGCGACGCGCCCATCAAGGCGAGATGCAGCAGGCTGACGCTGGTCTGCGCGGGTTCGACGCGAAAAGCGCTGTTGACGAACAGCATCGTCCCGGCGATGAAGGTCACGCCCGCGGCCAGGCCATCCATACCGTCGAGCCAGTTCATCGTGTTCATCATGCCGACGAGCCAGAACAAGCTGAGCACGACCGTCACGATGTACGGGAAGGGATCGGTCTGCGCGCCCGTAAACGGGTTATTGAAATACTGGATGAAGACCTGAAACAGGATGGCGATAGCCGCCGCCGCAAACTGAAAGAGGAACTGTGGGAGCGCCTTAAGCTCGATGAGGTCGTCCAGCAGACCGCCCACGAAGATGATGAGCGAGCCGAGGATGAGCCCAGTCAGGCGGATGATTTCGTAGGAATCCAAGCGCGGCACAGGCAAAAACTGCGCCGCGATCACCGCGCTGATGAAACCGCCGAACAGCGCGATCCCGCCGAGGCGGGACAGGCGCTTATGGTCGGCTTCACTGCTGCGCCGACCACCCGCTTTCGCGACCGCCCCAATGCGCTTGCCCAGCCAATCGGCCAAGGGGATGAGCGCCAGCGAGACACTCAACGCCAGGCCAAAAACCAGAAGATAGGCGTAGCCTTCCGACACAGGCGGCTACGTCCCGAACTGGCGATCTCCGGCATCGCCCAGCCCCGGCACAATGTAGCCGATTTCGTTCAACTTTTCGTCAATTGTGGCGACATGGATCGGCACGTCCGGGTGAGCGGTGGAGAGGCGTTCGACGCCTTCCGGCGCAGCGATCAGGCCGATGTACTTGATGCGCGGAGCGCCCCATTTCTTGAGCACATCGACCGCGGCCACCGCCGAACCGCCGGTGGCGAGCATCGGGTCGAGCACGAGGCAGAGCTGGACGGTCGGGGCATCCGGCAGGCGATTGTAGTAAGCGACTGGACGCAGCGATTTCTCGTCGCGGTAAAAACCAAGATGCCAGACCTGCACATTCGGCAGGAGCGCGAGCGCGCCTTCGACCATGCCCAAGCCCGCGCGCAAAATCGGCACGAGGCCGATGGTTTCTTCGGCTTTGCTGCCCGTGGTCGTGGCCATCGGCGTGGTGACCTGCTTGGGCGCGAGCTTCAGGTCGTGCGTGGCTTCGTACATCAGCAGCAGGCAGAGCTCGCGCGTGAGTTCACGAAATGACCGATGATCGGTCTGGACATCGCGCAGCAGGGTCAGCTTGTGCTGCACGAGGGGGTGTTTGGACACGAAGACTTGGCTCATGGGGTGAAATCCTTAAGTTCTGGTGTGAGTGTAGCGAATAACCATTTTCGGGCCCTTCCCCGTATCCGGGAAGGTAGGCGCGCAAACGCCCCGATTTTACGTCCCCACTACCGCCGTGTCAAAGCATCGGCTATACTACAATAGAACATTTATGCAGAACCAGCGGAGAATTCTATGTCCGATGACGACCGCTTAGTGAGCGGCAAAGCCCAACGCGATGACCGCGAAAATATCGCTTTGCGCCCCAAGCTGCTCCGCGACATCGTCGGGCAAGATCGCGTGCGCGAAAACCTCAAGATCATCATCGACGCGGCGAAAGCCCGCAGCGAACCAATCGATCATGTGCTGTTTTACGGACCGCCCGGCTTGGGCAAGACGTCGCTGGCGTTCGTGATCGCCAATGAGATGAACAGCAACATCCGGATCACCGCTGGACCATCGATTGAACGGGCGGGCGACCTCGCGGCGATTCTCACGCATATGAAGCAGAATGACGTACTGTTCATCGACGAAATCCACCGCTTAGGGCGGGCTGTCGAAGAAATTCTCTATCCGGCGATGGAAGACTTCGCGCTCGACATTGTGATCGGCAAGGGGCCAGCGGCGAAAAACGTGCGTCTCAACCTGCCGCGCTTCACGGTGATCGGCGCGACAACCCAGCTCGCGCTGCTGGCGGGGCCGTTACGCGACCGCTTCGGCGCGCGCTTCCGCCTCGACTTCTATGATCAGAAGTCGATGGAGTTCATTATTGAACGCGCCGCCGGAATGCTGAAAATCGAAATCACGCCGGAAGGCAAAGCAGAAATTGCCCGCCGCGCCCGCGGAACGCCGCGTGTGGCGCTGCGTCTGCTGCGGCGCTGCCGCGATTACGCGCAAATCCGGGCGGACAGCATCATCAACGGCAAAGTAGCGGGCGAAACGCTCGAATTGATGGGGATCGACTACCTCGGCTTGGACGACATCGACCGCCGCATTCTGAACGCCATCATGCTGCATTACGAAGGCGGCCCGGTCGGTCTGCAAACGATAGCCGCGTCAATTGGTGAGGATGCGTCCACGATTGAAGATGTGTACGAACCGTATCTGATGCAGCTCGGCTTCCTGAAGCGGACGAAAAGCGGGCGCATGGCAACCTTCCGCGCGTACGAGCATATGGGCATCCCGTATGCGTCGCGGGAAGAAGACAATCAGAAGCCGCTGTTTTGAGGTAAGAACTCCTGCCCTGCCCCTCTCCGATCAGAGAGGGGTACAAAACCCACATTGACACAATTCAACAGAACATGAGTACGTCCATGAAGCTAGCTGACTTTGATTATGAACTGCCGGAGTCGTTCATTGCGCAGACGCCCGCCGAGCCGCGCGATTCGTCGCGCCTGATGCGGCTGAATCGGCAAACAGGTGCGCTGGAACACCACGTCTTTCGCAACATTGTGAATTACATCAACCCCGGCGATGTGCTGGTGCTGAACACGACGCGCGTGATCCCGGCGCGGCTGCACGCCACCAAAGCCGACACGGGCGGCGCGGTCGAAGTGCTGCTGCTGCGGCAAATGACCGATGTACGCTGGCACGTGCTGGTTGGCGGGCGGCGCATCCTCCCCGGTACCAAGCTGCTGTTTGGCAACACCGGGCTGACGGCGACCGCCGTCGAGATGCTGGAAGAAGCTGAGCGAATTATTGAGTTCAATGAACCCATTAACAGTCGGCTGGATAACATGGGCGAGATGCCGCTGCCGCCCTACATCCATGCGCCCCTGATCGATCCGGAGCGCTACCAGACGGTCTACAGTCGACAGGAAGGCTCCGCCGCCGCGCCGACTGCGGGTCTGCACTTCACGCCGGATCTACTGCTGGCGCTGCGCAACAAGGGCGCGATCTTCGCGCATGTGACGCTGCATATCGGCTTAGGGACGTTCCAGCCTGTGAAAGCTGAAGACATCCGCGATCACCACATTCACAGTGAACTGGCCATGCTGACGGCGGACGAAGCGCGTGTGATCAACGAGGCGAAGCTGGCAGGTGGGCGTATCATCGCTGTGGGCACAACCGCAGTGCGCGCACTGGAAACAGCCGGAATTCTGAGCGAAGGCGGCGATCCCGCCCACCCAGAGATCACGCCGAACGCGTGCCCGTGGCGTCCGGTGACGGCGTTCAAGCAGGATACGAATTTGTTCATCTACCCCGGCTACCGCTGGCGCGTGGTCGACGCGATGGTCACGAACTTTCACCTGCCCAAATCGAGCTTGTTGATGATGATCAGCTCGTTTGCCGAGCGCGAGCACGTGATGAACGCTTACGAAACAGCCAAGCGCGAAGGCTATCGGTTCTTCTCGTTCGGGGATGCAATGTTCATTGAGTAGCCATTAGCCGTTAGCAGTCAGCTATTAGCTCAAGAGCCAAGGCGCAGCTCGCCACTGTTTCTATAGGCAAACTGAGCTTTTCTTTTGCTAATGGCTAATGGCTCAGCGCTAACGGCTTACCTCAGGATTGACGTTCGCCGCGTGCACCGATACAATACCCGTTCTGTTAGCCAATTTTCCCCGTATTGCGCTACCCGGTGGCGGATGCGGCGGTAAGCGAAATTGGAGTCTCGCGCATGTATGCAATTGTTCGTACCTCTGGCGGCAAACAATACCGCGCAGAACCCGGCACGGTCATTGATGTTGAACGCCTGCCGAATAACGTCGACGAGAAAATCGTCCTGAACGAAGTCCTGTTGATTGGCGATGGCGATAATACGCAGGTCGGGATGCCGACAGTGGCGGGCGCCAGCGTCACGGCGACCGTCGTAGCGCAGTATCGCGCGGCGAAGATCATCGTCTTCAAGTATCGTCACCGCACCAAGTACCGCCGTAAGCGCGGTCATCGCCAGTACTATACCCGTCTCCGCATTGATGAGATTACGGTTTAGGTCGAGGTTAACTAAAAAATGGCACATAAAAAAGGTGGCGGCAGCAGCCGCAACGGTCGTGACAGTAATTCGCAGCGCCTCGGCGTGAAGCGTTTCGGCGGTCAGCTCGTTCAGCCCGGCACGATTATCGTGCGCCAGCGCGGGACGCAGTTCCACCTCGGCGAAAACGTCTTCATGGGCAAGGATCACACGATCCACGCCAAGATCGAAGGCTATGTGTACTTCGAAACGATTCCCGGCAAGACGGGCCGTAAGAAGATCAGCATCTACACCGTGAACCCGAATCCGCCCAAGACGGAAGCGGTCGTTCAGTAAAACCCAGCACGTAAGGATCGCCCCGCTGGGGCGATCTAGATTTCGTAGAGCGTACGGACAGACCGTGCGCGTTAACCTAAGGACACCCTCTGATGAAAGAAAAACTTCATCCGGCATGGTTCCCGGAAGCTCGCGTGACCTGCGCGTGTGGTAACACCTGGGTCACCGGTGCCAGCCAGGCGGAAATTCGCACGGACATTTGCTCGGCGTGCCACCCCTTCTACACCGGCGAACAGCGTATCGTCGATACGGAAGGTCAAGTTGACCGCTTCATGAAGCGTCTGCAAGTGCGCGATGCGCGCAAGCAGGAAGTGGAAGATCGCGCCGCTGCCAAGACGCCGCTGACGCTCAACCTGTCGGAAATTGGTCTCGACAAGCGCACGATCAACCTGCTGACGGAAAACGGCGTGGCGACCGCGGGCGACGCGCTGGCCAAGCTGGAAGGCGGCGATGACGCCCTCCTGAGCATCCCCGGCGTGGGCCGCAAGGTTCTCTCGGACCTGAAGCGGGCGCTGCGCGCGCGCGGCTTCGACGTTCCGAAATCGGAAACCGCAGCGGAATAAGCTCCGCAAAATGAAACCTGAAGGCAGGCCGCATTTGACGATGCGCCTGCCTTTCTTTTTGTATAGACTCCGTGAGGTTGATTGATGATTCACAAATCCGGACGCATTGAAGTGATCTGCGGGAGTATGTTTTGCGGCAAAACTGAGGAATTGATCCGCCGTGTACGCCGCGCCGTGATTGCCAAACAAAAAGTACAGGTCTTTAAGCCGTTGATTGATAACCGCTTTGCGGTCGAAAAAGTCACCAGCCACAGCGGGCAAAACCTGGAAGCCCAGCCCATCAGTGCGCCCGCCGAAATCATTCCCCTGCTCCACCATGACACCACCGTTATTGCCATAGACGAAGTGCAGTTCTTCGATGAGTCGATTGTCGCGATGGTGGATGAACTGGCCGATCGTGGCTTGCGGGTGATCTGCGCGGGGCTCGATATGGATTTTCGCGGCGAGTGCTTCGGCTCGATGCCGGAACTGCTGTGCCGCGCCGAAGAAGTCACCAAACTGCACGCGATTTGCGTGGTGTGCGGCGACTCGGCCGCCCGCACGCAGCGACTCGTCAACGGGCGGCCCGCGCGCTACGACGACCCGATCATCCTCGTCGGCGCGCAAGAAGTGTACGAGGCACGCTGTCGTGAACATCATGTGGTGATTCGCGAGGAAATAGGTGACAGAACCTAAAAAGCTTGCTAGAATTCTTTAGGTACGCTAAGTAATTAGGAGGATACCTATGAGCGTTGCAAGTGCAAGCTTCTCGACAACGCCGTCTCAGACCGTCCAACAGTCAGGCTTGTGGCTGCGCAGCCGCAACTGGGATCTGGCGTTCATCACCTTCAGCGTAATTTTTGTCCCCCTGCCCTATCTGGTGTATCTGCTGCTCCGCGATGTGTTCGGCGTGCAGGATGACGTCAGCCGCAATGCGGTCAACGCGTTTGTGGCGATTGCGGTTGGTGGACCGCACATGATGTCGACCTTCCTGCGCACGGGTCTGGACAAAGATTTCAACCGCCGCTACCCGATGCTCATCCGTTCGTCAATTATCATCCCCATCGTCGTAGTCTCACTGGCCTTTTTGAGTATTGAGCTGTTATTGACCGTCTTCTTCTTCTGGGCAGCGACACACGTGCTGCACCAGATCATTTACGTGGTCGAACTCTATGCCCACAAGGAATCCAAGTTCGTCCGTCATACCAAGATTCAGTTCTGGTCGCGGATGATCGACTACGGCGTGATCATGACGTGCCTGTTCCCGTGGGCGGCGTACAAGATCAGCCAGGGAGAGCAGGGTTTCATGGTCGGCGTGAACGACCTGACCACGGTGATTCCGAAGCTGTTCCAAGCGCAGTGGTTCTTCCTGCTGATGACAGGCATTTTCCTGATCGCGCTGGTGCTTTTCCTCGGCAAGACGGTGTGGGAATTCCGTACGAACCGCCTCAACTGGCCGAAGACAATCTTCCTGCTGCTAACGGTCACTGTCGCCTTCATCATCCCGTCGCTGCCGAACCTCGACACGGCGTTCCAGGGTCTTAACACGTGGCACTCGTTCCAGTACCTCGCGCTGACGTTCTACATCGTCAAACTCAAGCAGAAGTCGGGTGAACTGGAAACGGACGCCCCGATTGTCGCGCGTTTTGCCAAGCGGACAAAGGACTCAAAGGGGTTATTCCTGCTGAGCACGATTATGCTGGTCGGGTCCCTGGTGGTGTTCTTCATCGTGTTCGCGCTGTCGAACGTGCTGCGCGCGGGCGTCGACGAACCTACACTTCGACACAGCCTATTACACAGGCATTCTCTCGTTCCTGTGGATCCACTACTACCACGATCACTTCCTGTTCACGAACTTTGAGGCGCTCGACAAAGCGTATACGTGACGCAGGTCGGCAAATCAAATCGGAAAAGGACGCACCGTGGTGCGTCCTTTTTATTTTCCACCCAGCCCCACCCCGAATTCGGGGACGGGAGACCGATGGGCGCTCATCAAACCAAAGTCGTTTTCGTGGGGACGCGCAGCGGACGCAATGAATTGCGTCCCTACAAACCTGCAGAGGTAATCACCGCGGGCGGCGTTGAAGCGTGGGCTCGTTGGGGAGCAGCGTGCGGGTGATTTCGATGCGATTGACGGTTTCTTCGGCGTTGACTTCGAGCACGCCGCCATCGTAGTACCATACGGGCGCGCGCTGCCGATCCAGCTTGACCTCAGACGGTTCGCTTTGCATGCCCGCAACTTCGATGCGAATGCGCTTGTACGGCGGTTCAAAGCGCCCGGCACTGCGCCGGGTGATCACAAAGCGGGCATCGCCGCCTTCCCACAGACAAGACATGTAAATCCAACGGTAATTGCCCAGCTCAAAGTCACGACCATCGCCCGCGTCCTCATAGTGGACATTTTCCCCGTTGCCGGGGAACACATGCAGATGCAACGTATCCGGTTCAGGCGAGATCATGGGAAGAATCGTGCCGCCGCGAATGAAGAGCGGCAGGCGTTCCAGCGGCGCGGTGACTGCAAAGGTCGAACCGCCGCGCACGGGTTCATTCGACCAGTAGTCGTACCACAACCCCTTGGGGAGCGTCACGGAACGCGTCACCGCGCCCTTTTCAACGACGGGCGCGACGAGGATGTCGCCAACGAGGTAGCAATCATCGACGTTACGCACGCCGGGATCGCACATGAACAGCGGGCGAATCACGGGCGTCGAGTACTGGCGGCTGTAGGCGATCACCGAATATAGATACGGGAGCAACCGAGCGCGCAGTTCAAGCGTGAGCCGATTGATCAGCTCATACGGCTGTCCAAAGGTCCACGGCGATCCACTGCCGCACACCTGCGGCACCAACAGCATGGCCTGCAGCCAGCGTGTATAGAGTTCCGGATCACCGCCCACTTCCACGCCCGCGAGCATCACACCGGACAAACTGAGGTTGATGATCTGGCCGATAGACATCTTCAGGTTGTCCCATGTCGGCAGGCCGCCACCGACGCGCACGAAGACGGAGCGCGGCGTATTGAGACCGCCGGAGCGCGTCGTGATCAGCGGGCGGTGCTCCGATCCAAACGCAGCGACCGACGCCTGCGCCATCAAGCCGCTGAAGAGATTGTGCTGGTCGGCGTGCGGTTGACCGTTCGCGTGCAGCAAGTCTTCCGGCAAAGGGATGGGTTTGCCCGACGCGTTCAGGATCGTCGGCTCCGCACCTTCGAGCGCAAACCCGTCAATGCCCACGCGGATGAGCGTGGCGAGGCGATTGCTCCACCCCAACTGCGCCACGGGATCGGTGAAGTCCGGAATGATCGTCACCCCATTCGGCGAGTACAAGCGATCATCAGTCAGCCGCAGGGCTGGCAGGCCATCGTTGAGGGGAATGGCGGGCGAGAGTGAGGCGATCACTTTGACGCCGCTGCGATGAAACTGCTGGATGGTCTGCTGCTGGACATCCCCGGTCAGATACACGACGCTGGTCGGCACACGCTGATTAGGGGCGAGCAGCTGCGGGAGGGTTTCCGCTGTGACGAGATGGCCATAGCCGAGCGCCCACAGCGGCGGCTGATCGAAGCGCCCGAGCAGTTCGTTATAGCGCCGCTCGACGAGCGTGGCATCCGCGCCCACCATGATGGTGTAGTGCAGATCGCCGCCATCCGCCTCAAACACAAGCTCGCTGCCCGTCAAATCGACTTGGCCGCGCTGCGGGTTGTCCCACAGGACGCCGTAGGAACCATGCGCATGCACGCCCAGATAGAACGGAAGCGAAAACGGCACGGGGTCGACATCGCGTTTCTGCGGGCCGGGGTCGGTATTCCACAGCTTGTAGCGTCTGCCGCGCAGGTTCAAGCGCGCCGCCCGCGCCCCTAGACCAAAACACTGTTCGTCGGAATGTAAACTCAGGCTGAGCGCAATCTCGCCGGATTCGCGCCAGCCGATGCCGCTCGCATCCTGACACACCGTGTGGTGATCGGGCAGCAGTTCTACGCGCAGGCGATAAGGTTTGCGCGCGATTCGGCAGATCATCGAGCGCGTGCTGAGTTCGATGCTATCCTCGGTATCGGAAAACTCATTTTCGACCGCCAGCCACTGTTCAGGCTGGAAAGTGGTAAAGCGCGGCGGCGCGTGGTCATCGCTGAGCCGCCACCACACCCGCACCGCATCGGGAGCAAGCAGCGTGAGGTCGACCCAACCGTTTTCACACTGCAAGAGCACCCCGCGTTCGTGCCGGTAGATCTGGCGAACGTGCCCGGGTTGATACCAGACAGGATTAGACCGCGCGCGAAACCCGAGACGTTTCATCATGAAAAGGACTGCTGAACCCACTGCATCGCATCGACGGGGACGCCATTCACCCACACCTCCCAATGGAGATGGGCACCGGAGACGCGTCCGGTGCTGCCGACCGCGCCAATCACCTGCCCGGCGGCGACGGTATCGCCCAAACCGACATAGCGATCGGACTGATGGCAGTAGACGGTATACACGCCCCACCCGTGATCGATTACGGTGGTCATGCCGCGCACGTTGAGCACATCAGCGAGCACGACAGTTCCGGACGCGGTCGCCAGAATCGGCGCACCCGGCGCCGCCGAGAAGTCGGTACCGATATGTATGGTCTGAAAGATGCCGCCGTTATACGAGCGCAGATTGCCGAAGTGTGACGAGAGCGGCGCAGCGGCGGGCAAGCCCATCGGCGCGTCGAAATAGCGCGTCGGCGTGAAACCGCTCATGGCGTTGGTGAGGAGTTGAATCTCGGCATCATTGACCGCCGGATCGAGCAAATCGAGGCGATCCGCCAGCACAGTGATGTATTCCTGCCAATAGCCGCCGCCGATCACCTGCACGTTGGTGCTGAAAGCCGTCTGCACGCCAGCACTGTCAGTCAAGGTGAGCGAAAGCGGATAAATACCCGGCGCCGTGCCCACGGGAACGCCGACCAAAAGCGTGTGGCGGGTGTTATCCTGCTCTGCTCCATCCCGGAGCGCCCGGTCGAGCAGCATACCGCTCACCGTTACCCCGCCGCTGGTCGTCAAGCGAATGCGCCCGGTCTGGCCTTCGGTCAAGACGAGCGGGAAGACATCAAAGCTGGTAAGCGGCGCGGGCAAATCGAGCGCCAGTTCCGGCGATTCAAAGCCGGGGATAATGAGCTGCTGGCCCGCGTAGATCGTCTCTGGATCGGCGATGCCGTTGGCGGTCGCCAGCTCGTTGACGGTCGTGCCGTACTGCGTCGCGATGCGAAATAAGGTTTCGCCGGATAGGACGGTGTGAATCAGCGGCGTGGACGCAACCGCGGGCGCGGGCTCCACGGGTGGCTCGGCGGCGGCGATGATGAGGCCGAGGCCGACGTAGAAACCTGTCTGATCGGTGATGCTGTTCTCGGCGGCGAGCGCCTCGGGAGTGATACCGTAGAGCGCGGCGATGCTGGCCAGCGTTTCGCCCGGTTGCACCACATGCGCCTGCGCGCTGCCGGTCGTGCTGGTGGGCACAAGCAAACGCTGACCGACAGCGATGCTATCGGCCAGCGTGATGCCATTCAGTTGAGTCAGGACGTCGACGGTCGTACCATATTCAAGCGCGATGCGAAACAGGTTTTCGCCACGCTGAACGACGTGGATGGTGACATTGGTGGTTTGCGGCGTCTCTTGCGCGGTCAGGCCAGAGGCCGTGACCAACAAAGTCAAGAGAAGAGCAGCAAAGAGCAAGCGACGCGTCATACAACCTCATCGAAACGCAAGCGATCTCCAATTTGCACCCGATCGAGCAAGTCGGGATTCGCCTCGACATAGTACATAGCTGGCGAGCGCGGCGCGTACATGGGTCGCCACGGCTTCGCCAGCGTTTTATCCACCACTTTGCCCGACGCATCCAGCCACACGACGGCAATGGTGAAGAGCATGAAGAACATGTGGATCGCCGTGTGCGACCGGCCTTCGCTGCGGGTGACGAACAGCAAACCCTGATCAGCGGGCAAGCGCGGGGTGAGCATCAAGCCTTTGAAATGACACCAAAAGCTCGCACACCACCGCGCCCGCCCTAAGACCACCGCGCCTGTATCCGCATTCCGGAGGACGCGGTAACGGCTCATGACGCCGGAATGACCAGGACTTGCCCGACATAGATGCGATTCGGATTCGACAGGTTGTTCGCCTCGATCAGGCGGGACACCGGGATGCCGAAGCGCAGGGAAATCGTGTACAGGTTATCGCCGGGCAACACACGGTACGTCTGACCACTTACGGAAGTCGGAACCGCTGTCGGCGCAACAACCGTCGCCGGAGCGCTGGTCGCCGGAGTGGGCGAACCGAGCGAGATCACGAGCAGTTGGCCGTAGTAGATCAGGTTGGGGTTGGTGATGCCGTTGAGCTGCGAGAGCGCGCGCACGGTCGTGCCGAAGCGGAAGGCGATGGACGACAGCGTATCTCCAAACTGGATCACGTAGGTCACGGGCTGCGACGCCGCGGGCGGGTTGACAGCGACACTACCGGTCGTCGGCACCGGCGACGCGGTCGGGGCGATGGCCGTCGCAGTCGGGATCGCGTCAACCGGGGTCTCCGACGGCACAGCGGCAGTCGGCGCTTCGACCGTGGCCGTTTCGACTGTGGGCAGCTTCGACACCGGAATGATCAGCGTCTGCCCCACCTGAATGAAACCAAACTGATTCAGTCCATTGGCGGTGATGATGGCGTCAATCGTGCTGCCGTAGCGCAGCGCGAGATCGTTCACCGTGTCACCCGTCTGGACGGTGTAAGTGAAAGACTGCGGGAAGGCCGTGGTGTCCAGCGTCGGGGACGGCACAGGCGACGAAACGGTCGTCGGTTCAGCCGTGGCTTCCACCGCCGCTTCGGTCGGCACTTCGACGGTCGGTTCGGTCGTGGGTACGGCTTCAGTCGCGGCGGGCGCAACCTCGGTTGCAGCTTCGACGGTCACCGCTTCGGTCGGAACGGGTGCAGCTTCAGTCACTGCTTCGGTGGCTTCAACAGTCGCAGGGGCTTCCGTTACGACCGGGACGGCTTCCGTCACTTCCGCGGTCGGAGCCGCTACTTCGGCAGTCGGATCAACAGCGACCGGCACTTCGGCGGTCGCCGCGTCCGTGGCAACCGGAGCGGCTTCGGTGACAGCCGCGCCACCCGCCGCAGTGAGGCTGGCATCGTCCACGTAGATGACGTTGTTAGCGATTTTGGCGGTCGCCGTCGAGCGAATGAACACGGTCACCTGCTCGCCAGCCGCGGTCGCGCTCACACTGGACTGGCTCCAGTCGTCGTACACGGACGCAGGTTCCGACCAGACGATGCTGGCGCTCTGACCATCCGTGCCGCCGGTTGGGTCGATGCCGACGCTGAAGGCGATTTCCCCCGAGCCATCGCTGGTTTCGCTGGCATCGGACGCCCACAGGAAGGCAAACACACTGAAGGTCAATTCAGACCCGGGAGCGATCCCGCTCACCTGCTGATAGAGACCGCCCGTGTGCGTTGAGTAGTAGGAGAAATATTGCTGAGCATCCGCCCCGCCATGGATGCGCGTGGTGAGGCTCAAACCGTTGACCGTATCCGTTGCGGCGAAAAACTCCGGCATCACGTTGTCCGAGGCACTCTGCCCTTCCGTCGCGGGGACATACCAAGGTGACCACCCGGCGGCGACGTTGCTAGGAATATCGCCGCTCAACGGGAGAAACGGCGCTTCAAACCCACCATTCGTCAGCAGATCGCCCGACTGGGCGGATAGCACGCCAGCAGACAAGAGCAACAACATACATAGAACGACTAGACGATACGTGTTTTTCATCTGATAGACTTCCCCTCGAAGCAAGGTCGGTTTCGGTTTGAAAAAAGTTTACACTGTTTTTAGGTTTTACGCTTGCGACAGTGTTTTGCGAATGGTACTGAGTAATACGCTCGCCGTGAAAGGTTTGAAAATGAATTGATCGTCGCGCGACACCCGCATCTCGATCAACTTCTCGTCGCTCTGCGCGGTCGCGGTCACGATGATGATGGGGATGTGGCTGGTTTCCGGGTCATGCTTCAGTGTTTCGTAGACGTTCCAGCCGTCCATGTCGGACATCATCAGGTCGAGGAGCACAATATCCGGTTTTGAATCAAACACTGCTCTGAGGCCGCGGACGCCGCCGCGCGCCCCGATATAGTCATAGCCCTCACGAACCATAAGCAAGCGGAGCAGGTCAATCATTTCAGCGTCATCTTCAATACAGACCACGCGATAGGCCATGCTCATCCTTTCCGAGGGCCACACATCTGAACGGCATTGCATTATTATGCTTCAAGTATTGCCATTTGCGCCTTAATTTCAAGATAAAATAGCGCAGATTGCCAGTATCGCAATTTATTCCGCAAGCCCGTATACTAAATGTTACTGATTCGGTTATCCTATCCATAAACCCTATGCCTCGGATTGCCATTGGCTTGTGTACGTTGGAACTCCACCTACCGGGAGTCGAGTCACTCAAAGAAAAGCGCAGTATTCTCAAATCCCTGCTCAAGCGTCTGCATAACACCTTCAACGTCGCCACCTCCGAAGTGGATTACCACGACGTGTGGGAGTCTTCCGTGATTGCGATTGTGACCGTCTCCACCTCGAACCAGCACATTGATCGATCCATCACCGAGATCATCAAGTGGATCGAGCAGCACTACCCGGATGCACAAATCGTGAATCAGGAGATCGAAATTGTCTGACGCATGAATGTGAATGCGCTGCAAGCTTACCTAGCCAGCTTCGATATTGCCATCGCCACCCCTACCCCGCAGTCGGCATCGCTGCATTTCGGCTTGCGGATCGCCGCTGATGTGATCATTGGCGCGCCGGTGATCGCCGTCTTCCAAGGTCAACATGAAATCGCGCGGGAAGTGATCAGCCCCCTGCTCGGGCTGCGCGCCTACCAAGCGCGGAATCTCGGCAATACCGCCAACCTCGCCCGCGAGCACTGGGACGAGTTCATGCAGTTGGCCGCGGACTTGTACCGCTGCTATCTGGCGGCCAACGCGCTGCTGATTCAGCTCGAAGCGCTGCATATCAGCGAAGGTCACATCACGGCGACGCACTGTACGCTGCACCTCGATCAAGCCGCCGAGGTTGGTCAAACCCCCGAACTCGTCGAGGTGGAGTCCGCCGACGCGCCGAATTTCCGCGCGGTGACGCGTGAAACCGGGATCGCGTTCTTACCCCTCAAGGGGCAGATTGGCGTGCTGGCGAACGGCGCGGGCTTGGCGATGGCGGCGATGGACATGATCGCGCACTACAGCGGCGACAGCGTCCGCGCGGCAAATTTCATGGATATTGGCAACGACCTGCGCATCGACAAGCTGGCGACGGCGCTGGAGATTTTGCGCGAAGAAACGCAAATTCGCGCGCTGCTCATCACCTTGTTCGGCGCGGCCCAATGCGTGACGGCGGCGCATACCCTCACGGCGCTTGATCATGTGGTGCCGACGGTGGTGTATTTGAGCGGCAGCGACACGGAGGCCGCGCGGGCGATCATCGAGCGGACGAACAGCCCAATCCTGCTGACGGCGGGCACGCTGCGCGAGGCGGTGCGGCGGGCGATTCATCTGGTCAGCGGCGCGCAAGCCGAGGGAGCGTGAGATGTCGATCCTCGTGAACCGCGAGAACTACGTGATTGTGCAGGGGATCACCGGGCGCGAAGGCAGTTACTACACGCTCGAAATGATGCAGTATGGCACGAACATCGTCGCCGGCGTAACACCTGGCAAAGGTGGCGACTGGATCCACGGGAAACCCGTGTTCGACAGTGTGATCGCCGCCGTCGACGCGACAGGCGCGAATACCAGCGTAATCTTCGTGTCCGCGCCGACCGCACCGGATGCGATCTACGAGGCGATTGACGCGGGCATCGGCCTGATCATCTGCGTGACCGAGGGCATCCCGATCATGGAGATGATGCGCATCCGCGAATACCTCAAGCAGACATCGACGCGCCTGATTGGTCCGAATTGCCCCGGGGTGCTCACTCCCGGCGACGCGAACATCGGCATCATCCCCGGCTATATCAGCAAGGCGGGCAGCGTGGGTGTAGTCTCGCGCAGCGGCACGCTGATGTATGAGGCCGTCCACGCGCTGACGAACGCCAACATGGGGCAATCGTCGATTGTCGGAATCGGCGGCGATCCGATCCTCGGCACATCGTTTGTCGACGTGTTGATGCTGCTGGAAGACGACCCGGAGACCGAGAAAGTCGTGCTGATCGGCGAGATTGGCGGGCGCGGTGAAGCGGAAGCCGCCGAATTCATCAAAGCCCGGATGACCAAGCCCGTGTTTGGCTATATCGCCGGACAGACCGCGCCACCCGGCGTGCTGATGGGGCATGCGGGCGCGATCATCGTCGACGAGAAGTCGACGGCGCGCGCGAAGGTCGCTGCACTACGCGCGGCAGGCGTCCGCATGGCCGACAATCCGCAGGAACTGCCGGAGTTGATGCGGTATTGAGGTCAAGCCTCACCCCTAGCGCCTCTCCACTCGGAGAGGGGACATAGAGACGGCGCGTCAGGGTGTGGGACAGGCAGCGGTTTCGGTGGTGGTGGGAGTCCACGGATCGGACGCGCTGAGGCGGGTGAAGGTCTCGCAGTAGATCAACGCATCGGCCTGCCCTGACCAGAGCAGAAAGTTGATGTTCGTCTGCAAGCCAATGGTGTTTGGGTCGAGCTGCTGGGTCGACGTGCTGGAGACACCGAGACCACGTTCGTCCGCCTCCATAATCAGCCACACGCGAATCTGCTGCCCGGGCAGGCTGCCCTGCGAAATCGTTAACTCGCCTTGCGTCGCCATGACGATCAGGAAACAGGGAGCGAGCAGCAGCGTAAACCAAATGATCAAAGCGATGGTACAGCCCAACCGCCGAACTGGACTGCGACGGCGAACAGTTGGCGGATTCAAGGAATCGGTCATTCGGTCACCTCGGCAAAACGCAGTTGAATCACATCATGCTCGTCATAGCTCAGATGGGCGAACAGCGGCGCGGCGGGCGGATTATCCAAGATGCGCGGCAAAATCAACGGCAGGTCTTCGACGAGATCCAGCGCGTAGACCTCGGAGCGCGGTATCCAGTGGAGTGTGCCTTCGCTGTTCGCGACGACCGCGCGCTGATCGGCGTAGGCGGTGAAGACGAACAGCATAATCCCGGTCGCTTCGCCCGCGTCAATGTTGTAGACGATGTGCAGGCGCACGTCATGAACCTGTAAGCCCGTCTCTTCGAAGATTTCACGGCGGGCGGAGGTCAGCGGGTCTTCATCACGCTCGATGTGCCCTCCCACCCCATTGTAGCGATTCGGGAAGACCCGTTTGTGCGGCGCGCGCTTCATGAGCAAAATGTCATCGCCGCTGAGGACAAAGCACAGCGTACGCGGAATGGTCAACCAGCGACCAGCGGTCGCATTGGCTCCCTGCTCGTTTGCTCCCATCACAGACATCCTTCATGCTGTACAATCTAGCTAATCTGAATTGCCGCCCGTGAGCGGGCATGATAACCTTAGCGATGAGCGCTGTCTTAACCTGTTAGGCTGAAAACCCATGACGAATAAAGATGTGCCTACGCCTGATCTGCGCATCGTGCCGACTGCCAGTCTCAAGCCGCACGAAGAACACGATTCACAGCGGTCGCTGCCATTGATCGAGAGCCTCAAGACTGCGCGCTATATGATCAACCCGCCGCTCGTCGCCCCGATGGGCAACGGCGATTACGTCATTCTAGACGGCGCCAACCGCGCCTACTGCTTCTCCGCACTCGACTACCCACATATTCTGGTGCAGGTCGCCAGCTATGAAAGCGGGCTCGTCGATCTGGATAACTGGCAGCATGTCGTCGCCGGGTGGAACATCGACGCGTTTCTGCAGCAGCTCCGCGCCATGCCGGAAATCCGCCTCGCGGAAGGCGACGCGACCGATGTGGTCGACGATATCAGCGAAGGCGATGCCGACCTCGCGCTCACGCTCCATGAGTATCACCCCGGCGACGATGACCGCGAAGAAGCGCTGGCGCAGATGTACCTGCAGGATGGCCGTGTGGTGTCGATCTATGCGCCCAACAGCTCGCTGCACGAACGAAACGCCGCCCTGCGCAAGGTGGTCGCCGTTTATCAGAAAAACGCCGCGCTCCACCGCACCACCCTCGTCGATACGGACGAGGTGTGGTCGCTCTACCCCGACGCCATTGCGCTGGTGATCTTCGCGCGCTACACCCCACGGGATATCATCGCCGCCGCGCGAATACGCGTATCTGCCGCCGGGAATCAGCCGCCATATTGTGAACGGTCGGGCGATCCGCGTCAACTACCCACTGGACAATCTACGTGACGACAGCAAGAATCTGGATGAGAAAAACATGATTCTGCGCCAGTGGATGCAGCAAAAGCTGGCAAATCGTCAGGTAAGATTCTATGCTGAAGGCACTTACCAGTTCGACGAATGATTAAAGGGCAACCATGAGCCAGACCGTCGAGGATGCGCTCAAAGCAGCAAAGCTGTACACGGATAACCAGATCTACCGGATGATTAAGCTGCCCGCGCGTGGGGTCGTCGCAGCGGCGGGCGTACTGTCGGAAATCAACGAGCCGTTCGGGGCGGTGATCCTCGACAAAGATGAGGTCACGCTGGTGCTGCCGGACGAAGCGCTCACCGATTTTGCCCGGCGTTTGTATGGTCACACCGCCAGCGCCGCCACCTATCGTCTGATCACCTTTGATGTCGAACTTGAACCAACGCTGACGGGCTTCATGGCGCGCGTCGCGGCGGCGCTGGCGCAAGCGGGCGTGACGATTCTGCCCTTCGCCGCGTACAGCCGTGATCATCTGCTCGTGCCTACGGAGCAGTTCAACACAGCGTGGTCTGCGCTCCAAGGGATCACCGGTTAGCCTCACTCCTTACCCGTTCTCCCAAGGACTGGGGGTGAGAGAAACAGGAATTGACGCATGAACATGCAGTTTTTCGATGAAGATCACGCGCCCCAGGCGCGCGAGAACGTGAAGATCGAACAGCTCGAAGTCGTGGTATACCCGGATCGCTTCCGCGTATATATTCACATTCGGGTCACACCGTTTCTGGAGCGCCCCAACCTGCTGCTGGCAGCGCGGTCGGAAGCGGGCAAGATCGTGAGCGAGTTGAGCATCATCGAGACGATGCATCACGATATGGAATTCACCATGCATCTGCGCGGTTTGCAAGACCCTGCGGGAGCCTACACGCTGACCGCCGATTTGTTCTACGAGACGCGCAACCCGCCGCTGCATCGTGTGGAGCAAGTGTTTGTCGTGCCGAGCGAGTCTGAGGTTGAAGAAGAGTAGCCTCACCCCCAAACCCTCTGCCAAGGGACTGGGGAGAAAGCTGGCCTCACCCCTAACCCCTCTCCCAAGGGAGAGGGGAACAAACACTAGGAGTTCAATGTGCGGTTGTGGTTGAAAGATGCGCTGGCGCGGGAAATCGTCGAGCACGGGCAGGCGGAGCATCCGCGCGAAGCGTGCGGCGTGCTGCTCGGTGTTGGAGACGAAGTGCGGCGTGTCGTGCCAATCCGCAATGTGGCAGATAACCCTCTGCATCAGTATCGACTGGATGAGCGTGAACTCGCGCGGGTAATCGGCGGTGCGGATGGGCTGGAGTTGGTTGGTTTCTATCACACCCACCCCAACGGCGACCCGATCCCCTCGCCCGTCGATGTAGCACAGGCAGCCTACCCCTCTACCCCATTCCTGATTATGGGGCTGAAAGATCGTAACTCTCCCCAATTCGCAGCTTGGCTTATTGACTACACGCAAGTGAGTCGTGTTGAGCTGAATCTGAGCGACTCGGCGCCCGACTGGGAGGTCGCAAAACCCCTTAACGGGACACCGCGAATCGCCATATTGACAAGCGCGCTGATCGCCTTCATCCTCATGATCATACTGTCTCTTGCCTTGCTGCCGCCCGCGCCGCCGATTCCGAAATAGGCCGTCCAGCGCTGGCAGTTCACCGGAGTTGACCTTATGGCTTATGTTCTCATCGCGCTGCTCGGCATTGTCGTGGGCGGCGTGATCAATATGCTCGCCGATGATTTGCCGCACCGCCGCCGTGTCCAGTTTCCCCCACGCTATCCCGATCTCAGCCCACGACCGCCAAGTGCCTGGCTCGGGTTGACGGCATACCTATTCAATAAGCGCGCGGCACCGAGCGGCGCCAAGCTCAACTGGCGCTACCCCGCGACCGAACTGCTCACCGCCGGGTTGATGCTGCTGGCGCTATTCAGCACGGAAAACGACCCAAAAATGACGGGTTTGCAGTTCGCCTTCTGGCTGATCTATATGGCGATTTTCACGCTCATCACGGTGATCGATCTCGAACATCGCCTGATTCTGTTCGTCGTCGTCATCCCGTCGTATGTGGTCGCGTTGATCGACGCGGCGACGACGGGTTACGGCGCGGATCTCGGCGAGGCGATCCTCGGTGCGCTTGTCGGTTTCGGCGTGTTCTTCCTACTGTATATGGGCGGATTCCTGTTCACGTACATCCTCGGCAAGCTGAATGGGCGGCAAATCACCGAGGTCGCCTTCGGCTACGGGGATGTGATGCTAATCACGCTGTCGGGGTTGGTACTCGGCTGGCAGCCGCTGATCGCGACGATGTTCATCACTGTCTTCCTCGGCGCGTTCGGGGCGATTCTGTATCTGATTGTGCGGCGCTTGGCGGGTCGACACTATTCGCTGTTCACGCCGCTGCCGTATGGGCAGTATATCGTGATCGCGACCGTGCTCATGCTGCTGTTCAGCACGGAAGTCACAGCGATTTTGTTCCGCCCGGGCGTGTAGCCTCACCCCGAGCCCCTCTCCCAAGGGAGAGGGGAATAACAATGGCAAAGCGGCGGACGCGATAAATCGCGTCCCTACGAAAGTCAGTTGTGGGGTGCCTCAGGACGGGTGATGACGCCGCCGCCGAGGCACAGATCACCATGGTAAACGACCGCGCCCTGCCCCGGCGTGATATCGCGCAGCGGCTCGTCAAAGGTGACGCGCATCCGCGCATCCGGCAGCGGCTCGACGAGCGCGGGCGCGGGCTTAGCCTTATAGCGGATTTTCACCTCCGCGCGGAAGGGCTCAGTCGGTGGTTCCCCGCTCACCCAGTTGACGCGCTGGGCAATCAGTTCGCGTGAGCCGAGTTCATCGGCTGTGCCGACGATCAATGTATTGGCGACAGTTTGAATGTCGATCACATACAACGGCTCCGGGCTGGTCACGCCTAAGCCTTTGCGCTGACCAATCGTGTAGTTCGAAAGGCCGCTGTGCTCACCGAGCACCGAGCCGTCACGACGAACGATGATACCGGGCGTCATCATTTCGGGCGCGTGCTCGCGCAGGAAACGGCGGTAGTCGCCATCCCCCAAGAAGCATAAATCCTGACTATCTTTCTTACTGGCGGTTGGGAGGCCGAAGCGCGCGGCGATTTCGCGCACCACCGGCTTGGCGAATTCGCCCACCGGGAAGAGCGTGTGGCTCAACTGCGCCTGCCCCATCACACTCAGGACATAGCTCTGATCTTTGGCGTCGTCCAGCCCCTTACGAAGCTGAAACTTGCCATCGTCACCCTGCGCGATGCGGGCATAGTGCCCGGTCGCGAGGTACTCCGCATCGAGCGCGAGTGCGTTTTTGAGCAGGAAGTCGAAGCGAATGTGACGATTACACTCCATGCACGGATTCGGCGTCACCCCGTCACGGTGACCGTCAATGAAGAAGTTGACGATGATGTTGCGAAAAACTTCTTTCGTGTCCAGCACGTAGAACGGGATTTTCAGTTTGTCGGCGATGCGCCGCGCATCGTGCATCTGATCGGGCGTGCAGCAGCGGTTGTGCGCGGTGATCGTCTCTTCGGACCACAGCTTCATCATCATGCCGATCACGTCGTAGCCGCGTTCGACGAGCAGCGCCGCCGCGACCGATGAATCAACGCCGCCGCTCATGGCGACGACGACACGTTTGCGTTCAGTCACAGTAAAACCTCAACTTAGGACTGAGGACTGAGGGCAAAGGACTGAGTAAAATACGCTAACGCAGCAACAGATCGGAAATGGTCAACCTCTCCGTATGCGTCAAAGCAAATGTTTTGCTCAGTCCTCAGTCCTTGTTTGACTCAGTCCTATGCTTTCAGGATGTGCAATTTGGCGACGACGGCGGCGAGGGTGTCCACTGCGTATTCGATGTCTTCGGCGGTCGTATCCTTACCGACGGTCATTCGCAGGCTGCCGAGCGCTGCTTCCGGCGAGCAGCCGAGCGCCAGTAGCACGCTGGACGGCTCCGGATTACCCGTCTTGCAGGCCGATCCACTGCTGACAGCGACGCCGCGCACATCCATGTGCATCACGAGCGTGTTGCCGTCCACACCATCGAGGATGAAGCTGGCATGGGAAGGTAAGCGCTGCGTCGGATGACCGGTCAGATGTGCGGCGGGAACGGTCGAGAGCACACCATCGATGAGCAGATCCCGCATAGCCTGCAAATGGGCAGTGCGGGCGTCAAATTCGGCGTAGGCGAGTTCCAATGCCTTCGCCATGCCAACGATCCCCGGTGTATTCGATGTGCCCGCGCGGCGGCCGTTTTCGTGCGCGCCGCCCGTCTGCACAGCTGCGAGGTCGACGCCATCACGGAGCACCAGTGCGCCGACGCCCTTCGGCCCGTAAAACTTGTGCGCGGACAGGCTCAGCATATCCACGCCGAGTGTGTTGAGATCAAGCGGAAGCTGACCACTCGCCTGCACCGCATCGGTGTGGGTCAAAACGCCTTTTTCCCGTGCCAGCGCCGCGATCTGCGGGATGGGCTGGATCGTGCCGATCTCGTTATTGGCATAGACAACGCTAACGAGCGTGGTATCTGGGCGCAGGGCGGCGACAACGTCTTCAGGATCGACTAGCCCATGCGCGTCAACGGGCAGCAGCGTCCGCTCAAAGCCCATCATATCGGCAAGCTGGTTGACGGTGTTGACGACGGCAGGATGTTCAATGGGCGTGGTGATGAGATGCCGCCCCTGCCCTGCCCGACTCCACGCCGCGCCGCGCACAGCAAGGTTGTCACTTTCCGTGCCGCCGCTGGTGAAGATAATGTTCTCCGGTTGAACGCCCAGAAGGCGCGCCATGCTTTCGCGCGCGTCCTCAATCGCGCGCTCCGCCGCCCGCCCAAAGCGGTGCGCGGACGAACCGTTGCCGAAGTCCTGCGTGAAGTACGGCAGCATGGCCTCGAGCACGCGCAGATCGGTCGGCGTGGACGCCGAATGATCCAGATAAACTGAACGTGACACCGTGTGATTCTTTCCCCTAGAGAATTTCGTCTATTTTACCTGAGAATATTCCCTGTGTCAGGATCCGTCATTCGGGCGCTTTCGACATGCGTAAAGTGAAAGACGCGGTATCATAGATACGTTTTGTTCTGAAAACGATCCCATAGGAGATCAATATGTCGATCATCGAACGCATTCACGGGCGCGAAGTACTGGATTCGCGTGGCAATCCTACGGTCGAAGTTGAAGTTACGCTGGCAGACGGCGCGTTTGGCAGCGCGATTGTGCCGAGCGGCGCCTCGACGGGCGAATATGAAGCGCTGGAACTGCGCGACGGCGATAAAAGCCGCTACGGTGGCAAAGGCGTCTTGAAGGCGGTCAGCGCCGTCAATGGCGCGATTGCCGAAGCCCTGACCGGCGAATACGCGCTAAATCAGGTCAGCGTCGATCAGATCATGCTGGATCTGGACGGCACGCCGAACAAAAGCAACCTCGGCGCGAACGCCATCCTCGGCGTGTCGCTGGCAGTGGCGAAGGCCGCAGCGGAATCGGTTGGCCTGCCATTGTATTCGTACCTCGGCGGCGTGCACGCGCATACCCTGCCCGTCCCTATGATGAACATCATGAACGGCGGCAAGCACGCCATCGGCGCGACGGACTTTCAGGAATTCATGGTCATGCCCGTGGGCGCGCCGACCTTCCGCGAAGCCCTGCGCTGGGGCGCGGAAATCTATCAGGCGCTCAAGGGCATCCTGCACAAGAAGGGCTTCCTGACGACGGTCGGCGACGAAGGCGGTTTTGCTCCTTCGCTCGGTTCGAATCAGGCGGCGCTCGATGTGATCATGGAGGCGATCGTCAAAGCGGGTTACACCCCCGGCGAACAGATCCGCATCGCGCTTGACCCGGCGACTTCGGAACTTTTCAACAAGGAAGATGGTAAGTATCACCTCGACATCGAAGGGCGCGTGCTCTCCGGCGAAGAGATGGTAGAATTCTGGGCCGACTGGGCGAATCGCTACCCGATTATCTCGCTGGAAGACGGCCTCGCGGAAAACGACTGGGCGAACTGGTCGAAGCTGGTGGCGACGATTGGCGACCGCGTGCAGATCGTCGGCGATGACCTGCTCGTGACCAACGTCGAAAAGGTCAAGCGCGCGATCAAAGAAAAGTCGGCCAACGCGCTGCTGTTCAAGCTGAACCAGATCGGTTCGCTGACCGAAGCGCTCGCCGCCGCGCAGCTCAGCCAGCGCCACAACATGACCGTCGTCAGCAGCCACCGCAGCGGTGAATCGGAAGATACGACCATCGCCGATCTCGCCGTCGCGATGAACGCCGGACAGATCAAAACGGGCGCGCCTTCCCGTACAGACCGCATTGCCAAGTTTAATCAATTGTTGCGTATTGAAGAAGAGCTAGGAAGTGCGGCAAAATATGCGGGACTAGCTGCGTTCAGCAACCTAAAACTTGACATCTAGCCCGTAGAAGAGAGGCGTGGAATTGATCAGCAATCGCATCAACGGTAAGCGCACGAAAGTCGTCGCCACGATTGGACCGACTTCACGCGATGAAGAAACTATCCGCCAGATGATTCGGACGGGTCTGGACGTCGCCCGAATCAACTTCTCCCACGGCGATCACGAGACGCACAGCAAAGCCATTGACGATGTGCGCCGCATCGCGTATGAGGAAGGGGCGGTCGTCGCGATTCTGTGCGACATTCAGGGCCCGAAAATCCGGATCGGCAAGATCGCCAACGAACCGATCGTGCTGCAAACCGGAGACAAGATCACCTTGACGCTGGACGAAGCCGACGGCACGAACAATGTCGTCAGCCTGCCCCACCCTGAATTCGTGCGCGACATCAAAGCCGGAATGCCCTTGCTGCTCGACGACGGCAAAATGGAATTCGTCGTCCGCGCCACGACGGGTCGTTCACTCATGTGCGAAGTGGTTGTCCCCGGCAACCTGACTTCGCGGAAAGGCGTCACCGCGCCAAACGCGAAACTGACGCTTTCGGCCATCACGGAAAAAGATCGCCGCGATGTGGAATTCGCCATCTCCAAGAACACGGAATATCTCGCCATGTCGTTCGTCCGTTCGGAAGACGACATCCGCGAAATGCGGTGGCTCATCCGACACTTGGGTGGTAACGCGGCGATCATCGCCAAAATCGAAAAGCACGAAGCGCTGGAGAACATTGAGTCCATCGTGGACTCCAGCGACGGCATTATGGTGGCGCGCGGCGACCTCGGCGTGGAAACGCCTGCCGAAGAAGTGCCGTTCCACCAGAAGCGCATCATCCGCCTGTGCAACGCGACCGGCAAGCCGGTCATCACCGCGACGCAGATGCTCAACTCAATGGTGGATAACCCGCGCCCAACGCGCGCCGAGGCGAGTGACGTGTACAACGCCATCCTCGACGGCACGGACGCCGTGATGTTGAGCAATGAAACGGCGAGCGGCATGTACCCGATCCGCGCGGTCGAAACGATGGTCAACATCGCGGCGATTGCGGAACAGCACATCATTCGCGGCGCGGCGCAGGATCGGTCGATTGTGAAGACCGAACTGGAAGGCCGCGAGGCGATTTCGGACGGGATCAGCCAAGCCACCTGTCAGATCGCAGAGACGCTCAACTGCAAGGCGATTGTCACATCAACGCTGACGGGTTACACCTCGCGGCGCGTGGCGAAAGAACGCCCGCGCACGCCGATTCTGTGCGTGACGCCGAATGAAATCACCTACCGGCGCATGGCGCTGGTGTGGGGCGTCTTCCCGCTGCTCGTGCCCGAATTCAACACCATCGACGAGATGATCGGGATCGTGGTGCGCGCCGCCGTCAATGCGCGGTTGGTGCAGCTCGGCGACTTGCTCGTGATCATCGCCGGTGTGCCGTTCGGCATCGGCGGGCAGACGAACTTCCTGAAGATTCACACCATCGGCGAGGCGGGCGAGCTGGAACTGCGGTAACAACACCTCACCCCTAACTCCTCTCCCAAGGGAGAGGAGTAACAGGAATAAAGACGGACGCTCTAAGAGCGTCCGTTTGTTTTGGCGGGAATGAAAAAGGACGACGGTTACCTCGTCCTGTCCAGACTAATCAGTTGCTTCAGGCGTCGTCGCTCTCGACGAATTCGAGCGAAGCGCGCGGGCGCACATGACTCGACGCGGCGCTGGTCGGCGCGGTGCGTTCGCCGCTGTAGTTCGGGAGCGCCGCCGCGCAGTGCGGGCACAGATCCCACGAGAGTTCGAGCATGCGACCGCAGCGCGGGCAGGGTTTCTTCAAGCGCGTGTGGCAGTTTGGGCACGCCTGCCAATCATCGCGGACGCGCTGTTTGCAACCGGGGCAAATCGGCTTTTCCTCGATCTCCTGCAGGAGCGCTTCTTCTTCGAGCGAGCGCTCGTAAGCCTCCGACAGCGTTTCGCGCGGACGGAGGAACAAGTAAATCAGCAAACCGGGAAACGTGAGCAGCGCCACCATGAGCGCCACGAGAATGTGCGCCAACGCGTCACGAGAGCGGGCACGCATATCGCGGTACGTCCATATGATCATCGCCAGCCACGCCGCTGCCAAAACCATGCCGCCGTAGACGACAATGCCTGTTAAAATTCCGTCGTTGATAATCATCTATGCACCTCAAGCGTACAAATTCAGTATAACAGCGGCCCTCCAGTGGCGCAATTGCCCTCACCTTCACAAAGAATCATTTCATAGTAGAATGACAAGCATATATTTCCCGACTTACTAAGGGACATTCATCGGTGACACCTTTGACCCGCTTACTCGCAGATGGTGCCAGCGGCCTGACCAATGCAGAACTCATCGCCGTCTTCTTGGACGGTGAAACAGAAACAACGATCACATTTGCCCAGCGAGCTTTTGGCCGCTATACGGATTTACACGAATCTGGCCCAAGCGGCCCCGATCGATTTGCAGCGGCTGACGCCAGCAGCCACAGCGGGACGCATCCTCGCCACCTTCGAACTCTGCAAACGACTGGCGCGCGAACAGACGCAGGAGCGCCCGGTAATCGCCAGCGCCGCCGATGCGGCCGCCCTACTGGCAGATATGGCGTATTTGGCGCAGGAGAACGTGCGCGTGCTGCTGCTGGACATTAACCGGCGGGTGATCGCCGCGCCGACGGTGTATATCGGCACGTTGACAACCTCGGTTCTGCGCGCCTCAGAGATTTATCGGGAAGCCATCGTACGCGGAAGCGCCATGCTGATCCTCGCGCACAATCACCCATCCGGGGATCCGACGCCATCGCCGGAAGATGTCGAGATGACGCGGGCACTCGCGGCGGCAGGACGACTGCTGGATATCGCGCTGGTCGATCATCTGATCATCGGACGGGGGAAGTGGGTATCGCTGCGGGAGATGGGGTTTAGTTTCTAGGAACATCTTCGCCTGAAACCAACGGCAAACCTCACCCCTAGCCCCTCTCCTAACCGCAGGAGAGGGAATACGGTTTCAGAAGCGTTAGCCGAGAGGAATTTCGTGGCCGTCGGCCAGCAGCGAGATCTCGCTGACATACACCTCGTATTCGTGGCCGGAAGCGTAGAAGCGAAACACAGTGATCGCATCCGGGCGGGGCAGCAGCGGCTGCGTGAGCAGGTTGCCGCTCTCGTAGATGTACCACGTATCCTGATTCACAATTTCGTGCTGGGTGCAGCCCGCACTGTCACAGTTGAGCGGGTAGTTCAGCTCCGGCCTGAACGTCGAGAAGAAGCCGTGAATCCAGCTCACGAGCTCACCGCCGCGCTCATTGGTGGCCGAATCGACGGGATAGTAGTCCATGCGCAGCATGAGCGGGCATTCGCTGCCCTGTGAGCCGCAGGTGCTCAACGAGTGCCCGGCAATTTTGAACGTCGCGCGTACCGACAGATAGGTGAGCCTGGAGACGTCAAAGCCCTGCGTGCCGAACGACAGCGAGCATGACGTTTCAGCGTGCGACACCGCGCCATCGTCGCGGTAGAAGTTCATGGTAGGGCGGCTATCTTCGGTCAGCAAGCGATAAATACCGTCCGGCGCGTCGTTTTCGACGCTGTTGCAGCGCCAGGTATAGGCTGAACGCGAATTCGGATCGTTGTAATCGGCGACGTTCTCGGGTGTGAAGGTCCGCGAACCAATCAAACTGGTGAGCGCGAGCGATGTGTCGAGGGCATCGGTATCGACCTGATAGATGATCGTTTCGCCAGCAGGAATGCGATCACTGCCCTGCCGCCCCGGTCGGATGAGGACCGCCTCGCCCCCGTTGTTGGTCACCGCGACCTGCGTCCCCACGGCGACAATTGAGTACTGCCCGGGCGCGGTCAGCCAGACGGCGGTCCCCTGCGTCGTGCGCAAGGTGATCAGGATATCGCGCCCCAGATTTTGTGGGATGTACACGTCGATATCGCCATAAACGGAGGCGAAATCCAGCCAGTAGGATTGACTGCCCCCAGTCGAAACGCGGGCGAGTCACGTTTTCATATCGACAGCCGTACCACTCTGGAGCGTGAGGGTCGCAACCGGGAAATTCTCGCGGTTTTGGTCGTAGACGGTGAGCGCCGCCTGTGAGATGGTGTCGGTGCTGATGAGCGCGCTGTTGAACAACTGCAACCCGGTGCGTACCCCCTGCTCGATCATGTCGGAACCGACGACGACCGCCGTACCACGACTGACGCGCAGTTCTGACTCCATCGGCAAGGTGGACTCGAACAAAAAGAAATACGCCCCGATCACCGACGCGACACAGAGCAGACAAAAGATCGCGAATGAAATGAGCAGCACACCCCACGCCACCCGCTGCGTGCGATCAAGCGATGCTGATGGAATGATCGACTCGGCCACTAGCTTACCCCCGTTCCATGCGCGGGCATTATAACACGGTCCAGGATCCCCCCTCTACCTAGAGGGGAGGGCGGTCAGGTATAATAGTCCGAAATAGTCGTGGGTACTTGGAGAGAAGTCGGGTATGTCTGGTCACAGTAAATGGTCAACGATTAAGCGCAAGAAGGGCGTAGCGGACGCACAGCGTGGCAAGATCTTCACGCGCATCGCGCGCGATATTGCACAGGCGGCGCGTGAAGGCGGCGGCGATGAAAATTCGAATGCGCGGCTGAAGCTCGCCATCCTCAAGGCAAAGCAGAGCAATATGCCCAAGGAAAACATTGAACGCGCGATTCTGCGTGGCACGGGCAAGCTCGATGGCGCGGACATGGAAGAAGTGACGTATGAAGGCTACGGCGTCGAAGGCGTCGCCTTCCTGATCGACACGCTGTCGGATAACAAGAACCGCACGCTGGCCGAAATCAAGCGGGTGTTCAACAAGGCGGGCGGCGCGCTGGCGTCGGCGGGGTCGGTGGCGTGGCAGTTCGAGCAAAAAGGCTCGATTGAACTGGCCGGCGACAACCTCGACTTTGACACGGTGTTCATGACCGCCGCCGAAGCGGGCGCGGAAGAAGACGTGGTCGACGACGAAGGCGCGATCACGGTGGTCACCCCGCGCGAAGCACCTGCGTCTGGTGGAAGAAGCGCTGACCGCGGCGGGCTATACGGTGGAAAACAGTGAACTCAAATGGATCGCCAAGAACGAAACAGAAGTCAGCCCGGACAAAGCGGTGGCGAACATGCGCATTATGTCCAACCTCGAAGAACTGGATGATGTGCAAGCGGTCGCCAGCAACCTGATGATCACCGATGCGGCGCTTGAGGCTTTCGAGACCGCCTAAGCGATGCTGTCATTAGGGATCGATCCGGGAACAGCCACGGTCGGGTACGGCTTGGTCAGAGAACTGAATGACGGTTCTCTCCAAGCCGTCGATTACGGCGTGATCACCACGCTGCCGCCAGCGCTACCCATGCCCGAACGCCTCAAGCTGATTTATGATGGCGTCACGGCGCTGGTCGAACGCCATCAGCCGGATCGCGCAGCGGTCGAAGATTTGCTCTTCGGCAAAAACGTGACGACGGCGATCACGGTGGCGCAGGGGCGCGGCGTGATTCTGCTGGCGCTGGTCAACGCGAAAGTGCCGACGCAGGAATTCAAGCCGACGTTCGTCAAACAGTCGATTTCCGGGTATGGTGGCGCGAAGAAACCGCAAATGCAGGAGATGATCCGCATGCTGCTGGCACTGGAAAGTGGAGACCATCCCCCGCCCCGATGACGCCGCCGACGCGCTCGGCATCGCCATCACCTGAATTCGGGGAGACAACAGCTCGCGGCGGCGCTCGATATAATCCATGGTGTTTGCACGGGTACGCCGCGAGACGATCGAGTTAACAGCCGCAAGGGTACTCCGGCCAAGGTAGGCGGTGGTAAGGCGAGGTCTCTCGCCCAGAGGTCGCTATGATCGCCAGTCTGGAAGGGAAAGTGGCCGTCTCCGCCTTCGATCATCTGGTCGTGGTCGTGAACGGCGTCGGTTTCAAGGTCTTTACGCCGCGCGGCACGGTCACGGCGCTGGAAGGCGAATCGGTCTATCTGCACACAGAGATGATCGTGCGCGAAGACGCGATTACGCTGTACGGCTTCAGCTCAGTGGCGGAACGCGACGTGTTCAACAAGTTGATCATGGTCAGCGGCGTCGGACCAAAAGTTGCGCTGTCGGTGCTGGGCAGCGTCAGCATCGACACGCTGCGGAATGCAGTCGCGACCGGGCAGCCGGATCTGCTCGGGCGCATCCCCGGCGTGGGCAAGAAGACCGCCGAGAAAATCGTATTCGAACTCAAGGATAAGCTCAAGGGCGCGGACGGCATCATTGCGGCGAGTTCAGCGGGCAACGTCGACAAGGATGTGATGGACGCCCTGATCGCCTTTGGCTACAGCATCGCAGAAGCGCAGGCCGCCCTCCAGTCGATTCCGCCGGAGACGCCGAAGGACTTCGACGAGCGGATGCGGCGCGCGCTGCAATATTTCATTTCATTTAGCTAGCAACCTCACCCCGCCCCTCTCCTAAAGGCGAGGGGAGAGACACGGAGGGAATGAAATAGGCAGATGATGGCGACACCGATTGTAAATCTCGGCGTGCGCGCCGATGTGTTGGATAAGGGCTTTGTCGAGCTGCTCGACTACATGCCGCACCCCGCGACCAATGTCTCGGGCGATCTGGCGATCGTCAACGCAGCCCGCGTCAGCTTTATGGGCGAGAGCAAAGGCGAAGACGCCGACCGGAAGCTGCTGTTCTATCTGTTGAAGCATCAGCACACCAGTCCCTTCGAACAGGTGCAGTTCAAGTTTCGCGTCAACGCGCCGCTGCTCACCTACTGGCAGTGGATCCGCCATCGCACGTTTCACTATCAGAGCGTGAATTCGCAGTCGGGGCGCTACACGCCATTTGACGAAAACGACTTCTACGTGCCGAGCGTGTGGCGGCAGCAGTCGAAGAGCAACAAGCAAGCGAGCGAAGGCGAGATCGCGCCGGAAAAGTCGGCGGAGTTGATGCAGAAGCTGCTGGCGCACTATGATCAGGGCTACAAGCTGTACAGCGAGGCGCTGGAAGCGGGCGTGTCGAAGGAAATGGCGCGGCTCTTCCTCCCGGGATTCAGCGTGTATTACACGTGGGTGATGTCCGTTGACGCGCTCAATCTGATGAACTTCCTGCGCCTGCGCATGGCCCCAGATGCACAGTATGAAATTCGCGTCTATGCCGAGACGATTTACGAGAAGTTCTTCAAGCCTGCGCTGCCGTGGACGGCGCAAGCCTTCGATCAGTTTGTGCTCGGGATTGGCGAGGCGAGTGATCCGACGTCGGATTGAATGACCCGATCCAGTCTTAGGAGGGGCAACAGCGTGCCAGGTAGACCCCGCGGGGCAGGGCAAGCCCTCCCTACCATTTCCATCTTTGGGTTGTCAGCCGATGACCGGTGTGAGCGGCGCGCCGCGGGAAACGCAGATCTGGTTCCCGCTGACATCGAGCGGACGCACTTCCCAGGCATAATTCGCCCTTCGGCAAACAGTCCCTCATCAAACGTGAAGCTGGTGCCACCGCTGGTCGTCACCAACAGCACGTTGGATTGATCATCACGCAGAATAATGCGGTAGGTCAACGCGCCGGACACTGCCCGCCACACGACTGTTGGCTCAGTACCAATGGTGAAGGTGGACGGCGTGCGCCCGAAATCGACACCGAAGGTCGCGCATTCGGCGCGGGTAGGCTGCGCCAGGAGTGTCGCATTGGGATCGACGGTGGGCGTAAACGTCGCGGTCGGCGCGTCAGTCGCGCGGACAGTGGTGGCGGTGACCGCCGGCGTCCAGGTCGGTGGCAGCGCCGGGATGTCCGTCGACGTTGGCGGCGGAGTATTCGTCGGGCGCGGGGTAAACGTCAGGGTCGGCGGCGCGAGCGTCACCTCGGTGGTCGGCGTGGGCGTCGGCGCTGCCGTGCAAGCCGCAAGGGCAATCAGTAGGAGAAGACTAGCGAACCGGCGCAGCATAGTTTTTCCTCAACGACGTGTTAATCCGAAGATAAAGAGAGTCAGCGCAAACACGGTGATGAACACACCGATCGCTAAATAGATGTACAGTGCCCGGGTGAAGCGCGGACGCTCCCCGGCGAACCCAACGAAGACCCGCCACCCAATCACGTAAACGACCACGCCCGCGGCGCTCGAAAGCAGGGCGGGCAGCATAGCCGTTTCCGGGCTGTAGAAGTTGTTCAGGTAAACGCTATCGACCAAGGGGGAGACGAGCGCTGTCAGCATCAAACCGAACAACGCGCAGATAACAATGCGCGCGAAACGCGGCAGTTCGACCACCCACCCCATTACAACTGCTCCACGTTGATCATGTGCGTTGCGGCGTTTTCGAAGTACTTGTGCATCTCGGCGCGCGCCGGGTCGGTGATGCCGACTTCGTCCACCGCGGCGAGCATGTGCTCTAACCAGTGATCGCGCGCCTGCTGGTCGATCTTGAAGGGCATGTGCCGCCAACGCAGCTTGGGATGCCCACGCAGTTCGGAATAGGTGGTGTCGCCGCCGAACAACTGCATCAGAAACAGATACTGCCAGCGCTTCCCTTCAGAGAGATCTTCGGGAAAAAGCGGGCGCAGCACCGGGTCAGCTTCGACCCGCGCGTAGAAGATGTCGACTAGGCGTTTGAAGGTCGGTTCACCGCCGACCACTTCGAAGATGGTCATGAGCCTCACACAGTCCAGATGAATGCGAAGGTCTGCCGCCAAGTTGTCAGCGGACTTGAAACAAACTACGTCTGGAAAAAGCCCCACGTCACGATACAATGGGTAGGGGTTTGATTTAGACCATTATACGCTATCCACAAGGAGCAACCACTTATGAGTTTTCTCCCGCGCCGTGTTGGAGGTGGGATGCTCGCCCTACTTGCGCTGCTGATCGCCCCTGTACTCCTCTTAGCTCAAGAGGACGTGACTATCAGAGTTGTGGGATCCGGGGTTGTCACCCCGCTCCTTGAACAAGCCGGGGCGACTCTCGACGTGACCGTGACAGGCACGAACGACGGTTTTGCGCGCTTCTGCCAGGGTGCAGCTGATATCGCAGCGACGACCCGTCCGATTTCCGCCCAAGAAGAGGCGAACTGTGTGGCCAATGGCGTCACGTACCTCGAACTCGTGGTGGCCCACAACGTCGCCGCCGTCGTCACCAGCAGCGAAAACACCTTCGCGCAGTGCTTGACCATCGACGAACTCGGCGCACTGTTTGCTCCGTCCAGCCAAAATACGAATTGGAACCAGATTAACGCCAGTTTTCCCGATACCGCTTTAACCCTGAATGTCCCGGCGTCGAATACCGCGACCTTCGCCCTGCTCGATGGGCTGGTTGAAGGCGAAGGCGTGCGCAGTGATGCGAACGTGATCCCCCTCGACGATATCGGCGCAGTCAGCACTAACCCCGGCGCAGTGGGCGTTGTCCCGCTCCCGATAGCACTGGCGGGTGGCGTCAAGATTATTGAATTGAACGCAGGCGACGCGGGTTGTGCCGCGCCGTCGGCGGAAACGGTTGAAGGCCGCACCTACACCGCAGCGCAGCGCCTGTTCGTGTATGCGAACGTGGCGAGCCTGAGCAAGGCCGGGCTGACCGACCTGCTGAACACGCTGGTGGGTGACAATGCAGGTGCAAATGCCGAAGCCGCAGGTTTCACCGCCGCGAGCACGGAAGCGTACGAGAATGATCGCGCAATCATCGCGGAAGGCCGCAGCGGCCGCGAGTTCAGCGCCGATGTGACCGCCTACACCATCCCCGTGGACGTGAGCGGCGCAGTCACGATTGGCGGCGCGGCGGCAGGCGCGAACTACCTCACCTCGGTGACGAGCGCATTCGCAACTGAATTCCCCGGCGTAACCGCGACGACCACGATTGAAGGCGAACAAGCGGGCATCCGCCGCCTGTGCAATGGCGAAGTAGACCTGATCGCCGCGACAGGCGAACTCACGCAGGAGCAGGCCGACAACTGCGCGGCGAACAACATCAGCGTGACCCCGGTCGACCTAGGTGAGCAGGCCGTGGTGCTGGTCGCCAACGGCAGCAGCTCGTACCTGCAATGCCTGACCACCGCCGAACTCGGCGCGGTGTGGAATGCGACGAGCACTGGTTCAATCCTCACGTGGGATCAGGTGCGAGCGGACTTCCCCGCCACGTCAATGACGCTGTTCTCGCCGGAAAGCGTGACTGCGCTGACCGACCTGCTGCTGAATAAGACCGCGGGCGTCGGCACGATCAACCGCGTTGACATTCAGTTGAACGATGATCCGCTCTACCGCGCGGCGGCCACGGCGAACGTCGAAGGCGCGCTGACGTTCATGGATTGGGCGGAGTACCAGACGGTGCTGGCCAACAATCAGGCGAACATTCAGCTCGTGGGCGTTGGCGAAGGCTGCGTCCAACCGAGCGAAGCGACCATCGCCGATGGCAGCTACCCGATCAGCCAACCCCTGCGCCTGCTGGTGAACAACACGGCGCTGGCGCGCCGGGAAGTGCAAGCAGTGCTGTATTACGCCGCGAGCGATGCGCAGTACGGGCTGATCACCGCGCAGGGTCTCGTCGGCTTGGGCTTTGACGAGCTCGCCGGTCTGCGCCAGTCGCTGCAGGAAGCGTTCACCGCGGCGGAATTCGCCGTCGCGAACCCGACGCCGGAAGCCACGGCTGAAGCGACCGCTGAGGCCACCACTGAAGCGACTCCGGAAGCCACCCCGGCGAGCTAGACAAGACCTCGGGGTTACGTAGGGGCGCACGGCCGTGCGCCCCTACACAAACCAAATAATCCAGCAGGGGCGCAGCATGCTGCGCCCCTGTCATAACCGCAGGTGTACGCCGGGTCGTCCGGCAGGAAAAGGACTGCTATGCGCGGCGAACTCGTCGCCCTTGATCTTGAAACCACCGGACTCGACCCCACGCAAGACCAAATCATCGAAATCGGTGCGGTTCGCTTCCGCAACGGCGAAGTGATTGACGAGTTCAACGAACTGGTCGATCCCGGTCGCCCGATCCCCCCGATCGTCTCCACGCTCACCGGCATTCAGAACGACGATCTTGTCGGCAAACCCCGGCTGGCGACGGTGCTGCCCAAGCTGAAGGAGTTCGTCGGCGACAGCCCGTTCGTGGGGCACAATATCGGCTTTGACGCGAGTTTCCTGTATAAGCAGGGCGCGCTGCAGGACAACCTGCGCATCGACACCTATGAACTCGCCTCGGTGCTGCTGCCGACCGCCCCGCGCTATAACCTGACCAGCCTGACACAGATGCTCAATTTCGACATCGAGTCGGCGCACCGCGCGCTGTACGATGCGAAGGCGACCGCCTTCCTGTACTGGAAGCTGTGGGAGAAAGCGCTCACCCTGCCCTATGGGACGCTGCGCGAAATCCTGAATCTCACGGGCGAGTTGACGTGGGACGGGCGCCCGGTCTTCGAAGCGGCGCTGCGCGAACGGGTGCCGGACGAGACGGAAGCGGTCTACACGCTGTTCACGCCGGATATGACGGAGCGCAAACCGCTGCGCCCCAATGATACTCAGACCAAGATCAAGCCGGAAGAGATCGCGGCGACGCTGGATGACGGCGGTTCGCTGGCCGCGGCATTCCCCGGTTACGAACATCGTCCACAGCAGGTCAGCATGGCGCAGGCGGTCGCGAAAGCCTTCAATCAGACGGATCACCTGATCGTCGAAGCGGGCACGGGCACGGGGAAATCGCTCGCCTACCTGATCCCGGCGGTGCAATGGGCGCTGCGCAACAACGAACGCGTCGTCATCTCCACCAATACGATCAATTTGCAGGATCAACTGCTCGAAAAAGACATTCCCGCGGTACGGGACGCGCTGGGCGTCGATTTCAATGCAGCGATCATGAAGGGGCGCGGCAATTACCTGTGCCCGCGGCGGCTGCTGACCGTGCGCCGCCGCCGCCCGTCCAGCGTGGACGAGCTGCGCGTGCTGGCGAAGATCCTCGTGTGGCTGCTGGAAAGCCCGAGCGGTGACCGCGGCGAGATCAGCCTGCGTGGGTCAGAGGATTATGTGATGTGGTCGCGCCTGAGCGCGGAGGATGAAGGCTGCACGACGCATCGCTGTTTGGTCGAAATGGCGGGTGCGTGTCCGTTTTACAAGGCGCGCAAAGCAGCAGACGCGGCACACGTGCTGATCGTCAACCATGCGCTGCTGCTCTCCGACGCGGCCTCGGATAACGCCGTGCTGCCGCCCTACGACTACGTCGTGATCGACGAGGCGCACAACCTCGAAGAAGCGACGACCAGCAGTTTGAGCTGGCGCTTGGATGCGCCGACGCTCTTCCGCCGTTTGATCGATTTGGGCGGGGTGCGGCGGGGGCTACTCGGTAACCTGCTGACGAGCCTGAGCGCCAGCCCAACGATCACCGAGAAAGACACGAAACGGCTCAACAAGTACATCAGCATCATCGAAGAAGCAGCGACCGACATGCAGGCACAGATTGACAAGCTGTTCGCGGCTTTCCGCGCGCTGCTCGCCGAAATGAACATCACCCGTTCCGATTTTGCGATGCAGGTGCGCGTGTTGGAGTCGGTGCGCAAGAAATCCGGCTTCGGGCAGCTTGAGTCGACCTGGAAGGTGCTGCGCGAATACTTTGACGCGGTCAGCGAGGCGATGGGCACGGTGGCCGCGGCGGTGCGACGCTTCGAGGATATCGACCAGCACGCCGAACTGCTCAACAGCACGGAGACGGCGGCGCGCTACCTCGACGAAGTGCGCGCACAACTGAACGGGTTCATCGCGGAACCGGATGACAATACGATCTACTGGATCAACCTGAGTCAGGATGACGCGCTCTCGCTGCATTCCGCGCCGCTGCACATCGGCAAACTCGTGACCGAGAAGCTGTGGGACAGCAAGAAATCGGTGGTGCTGACGAGCGCCACACTGGAAACGCGCGGCAACTTCGACTATCTGCGCGACCGCCTGAGCGCACAAACCATCAAGACGCTGGAAGTCGGGTCGCCGTTCAACTATCGCGAGTCGACGCTGATCTACGTGCCGAACGATATGCCCGATCCGAACGAAAAGAGCAAGTATCAGCAAGGGGTCGAACGCGCGTTGATCGAGCTGACGACGGCGCTTGATGGGCGCGTGCTGGCGCTGTTCACCAGCTATACGCACCTCCGCACGACTGCACAAGCCATCACGCCGCGGTTGGCGCTCGGCAACATCGCTGTATACGACCAGAGCGATGGGTCGAGCCGCCAAGCGCTGCTCGAAGGCTTCAAGGCGTCGCCCAAGGGGATTCTCCTGGGCACGCGCAGCTTCTGGGAAGGAGTCGACCTGCCCGGCGATTTGCTGCGTGCCGTGGTGATCACCCGGCTACCCTTTTCGGTGCCGACTGACCCGGTGTTCGCCAGCCGCGCTGACACATATTCTGACGCATTCAACGATTACACGCTGCCCGACGCGATTCTGCGCTTCCGCCAGGGCTTCGGGCGGCTGATTCGCACGCGAACGGATCGCGGCGTGGTCGTGGTGCTGGATGCGCGGGTGATCACGAAGAGTTACGGGCGGGCGTTCATTGAGTCGCTCCCTGACTGCACGACGATGAAGGGCGCGCTGAGCAACCTACCGACCGCAGCGGTCGATTGGCTGCGGAACGAATAACCTAATCAGTTTGCGCCCTCTCCTGGCGCGGACACACGGCGCAAATCCCCCCCACCGGGTTGTGCGGGAGAGGGGGGTTTTTCCGCGCAGGATTCAAACGAAAGTAATGTGCGCGTCATACAAAACTCAAATCGACACCGATCAATTTCATGCTATGCTAGTCACGTAAGAGAAGTCGGGAACCAAGATCTATGCGGACGCCAGCCGGAAAAGAATGCAAATTCTATTACGCTGATTTCAATCGCGGGCGCAACCTTCAGGAATGCCGCCTGATAAAAGCGAACCCGGACTCGCTGCCGTGGCAGCCGAGTACATGCACCGCCTGCCCGGTTCCGGATATCCTGTACGCTAATTCCAGCCCGAACCTTGAACTCCAGCTCAGCATCCGTCCACGACTGCTCGGTCTCGGGCGCAAACTGCACCTTGAGGCGAGCTGCGTGAAGCATCGCGTCCCGGTGGCTGACCCGTACGTTGGCTGCCCCCAATGCAATGCGGAACGTCCCAGTCTGGATGCATTTATCCAGGCGCTGGAACAGGGTGACAACGACCCCGCAAAACCGGAGTAAGGCGACGGTGTGTGACTGAGACCCAGCATGTTAGCAGCGTTGAAGATCAGTGGGCTTTGCTCGCGCTCGCCCAGTTAGCCGCCGAGAATGCTGCCCTGCGCGCTCAGCTCGACGAACAGAAGCGCATGACCGATGAAGTCGATGTGCTGCGCAATGCCATCGTGCGCAATGTTTCGCATGAACTGAAAACTCCACTGTTACAGATCAAATCGGCGGTGGCCCTGCTCGCCGAAGAACAGCGCGGTGAAAGCAAGTTAGCCGATTACGCGATGGAAGCTACCGTGCGGCTCGAAGCCGTGGTCAGAAACATCACGCAGTTGGCCGATACGCTGGATATTCAGCCCGAACCCATGCCGATCATGGATGCCATCGATCAGGCACTGCGCAATCTCCGCCGCAGTTGGGAGTTTAAAGGCCAGACCGAGCGCATCAAAGTCGAATTAGGTGACGATTTGCCGCTCGTCCTCGCGGATAAGCAGGGTTTGGGAGTGACGCTGCAGCTCCTGCTCGACAACGCGCTCAAATTCAGTCAGAAACCGGTGCGTCTCACCGTCCGGCGTAAAGCGCGCTGGGTGATCTTCACGGTGCGCGACTCGGGCATCGGCATTGCCCCCGATAAGCTGGACAAAATCTTTGACCCCTTCTATCAAGTTGACAATTCCTCGACACGGCGATTCGGCGGGACGGGCGTCGGTCTGGCGATTGTCCGCACGATCCTCGAACGGCATCAGACCGAGATTCAGGTCAAGAGCGAGGTCGGCAAAGGCAGCACGTTCACCTTTGCGCTGCGTGTGGCGGAGCTGAAAAGCCAAGTTTCGTAATAATTAACCGATCGCTCAGCCATCTTTCGTTGACTCTGGGTAGAGATTTAGGTAGAATCAATTCAATAAATTTAGATAGTTCTAAACGGAACAATCGAAATATAAGCATAGGGATTTCCCAATGACCATGCAACACACGTCGGTCGCCGCCGTACAGCCCCGGACAGAACTTGCTGAGACGCTGCCCGCGGCGTTTCAAGCAGTTGAAACCCTCTTGGTTGACGCCGTGGACAGCGAAGTCGCCGTCCTCCGTGACGCCAGCCGCCACATTATCGCGGCAGGCGGTAAGCGATTTCGTCCGCGCCTGACGCTGCTGGCCTACGCTGCGGTCGGCGGAGAAGATCCTAACCACGCCGTCCCAGTGGCCGCCGCGGTGGAACTGGTGCATACCGCGAGCGTCGTCCACGACGATATCAACGATCATGGTGTGGTGCGGCGCGGTCGCCCCTCGGTGAACGCCCTGTTTGGCCGCACGTTCGCCCTGCTGACGGGTGATTATCTGTTCACCAAAGTCTACGAACTGATGGCGCCCTACGGCGACCTCAACATTCTGCTGGCTGAAGGTACGAGCGCGCTGGTCGAAGGTGAGACGCTGCAAGCCGCCGCGGTCAAAGAAGGCAACTTCACCCGGGAAGTCTACTACCGCGTGATCGCGCTCAAGACGGCGGCGCTGTTCAAGTCGGCGGGCGCGATGGGCGCGAAGCTGGCGGGCGGCACCACCAAGCAGATCGACGCGCTGGCAAATTTTGGTTTCAACATCGGCCTCGCCTTCCAGATCGTCGACGACATTCTCGACCTGATCGGCGATAAAGAACAGCTCGGCAAGACAGCCGGACTCGATCTCGAACAGGGTCGTGGCTTCGCCACCGCCTACGCTCAGGAAGGCGCGGAACCGTCGCTGGACGATAAGGTCAATGCGATCAAGCGCAAGGCGATGGAAGGCGACGCGCTGAATCAGGCGCGCACGCAGGCACACATGCTCGTGCAGCAGGCGATCAACGAATTGGAGATTCTGCCGCCCTCGGCAGCCAAGGACGAGCTCGCCAACCTCGCCCACATGATCGTCGACCGCTCGTTCTAACTATACAACCCCGACTGAAAGTTCCAAAGGGCGCGCCGCGGTGCGCCCTTTTTGATTCAACCCCACTCCAACGTTACACTCATACGGAGACTGAAACCAAAGAAATGGTGTTACGCGATGATTAAAGTTGTTTCGGTAGCAAAAACACGAGAAATCGAAGCGGCAGCGGACGCGGCCGGAATCACCTACGCCGACATGATGGAACTTGCAGGGCGCGCGGTCGCGGACCGGGCGCTCGCATTTTTGGCGACACTGCCCAAGCCGGAAGAGGCGCGGATCACGGTGCTGATCGGCCCAGGCAACAACGGCGGCGACGGCTTGGTCGCGGCGCGGCTGCTCGCCGAAGAATCGCCCGCGCTGGTGCGCCTGTATCTGCTCAAGCGGCGCGATGACGAACTGTTCAAGGCGGTGGAGGGCAAGGGTCTGTTCATCGCCCATGCCGAGGACGATCAGCGGAACCGCGTGCTGACAAACATGATCGCCAGCGCGGCACTCGTGATCGATGCGGTGTTCGGCATTGGCGTGGCGCTGCCCCTACGCGACGATGCGGCGAAGTTCCTACGGGCGGCAAAGGCAGCACTCAAAGCCGAGGATGAGAGCGCCGAAGGTGAAATCATCGTGCGCCCGACCGAAATCCCCGCCTGCCTCCCCCACGCCTACGTGATCGCCGTAGACTGCCCGAGCGGTCTGGACTGCGACACGGGCGACATCGACAAGACGGCGCTGCCCGCCGACGAAACCATCACCTTCATCGCCGCGAAGCCGGGCTTATTCGCCTTCCCCGGCGCGGCCAGCATCGGTCAACTCACGGTGGCGACGCTCGGTCTGCCGGATGCGCTCGAAGGACTGAAGTCCGAGAAACGCGTGATTGCCGATGCGGTCACGGTGCGGGATCGCATCCCGGAGCGCCCGCTCGACGCGCATAAAGGCACGTTCGGTAAAGCGCTGATCGTCGCGGGATCGGTCAACTATACAGGCGCGCCGGGTCTGGCCGCGCGCGCCGCCTATCGAGCGGGCGCAGGCCTGGTGACGGTCGGTGCGCCCGCCCCGACGATCAACGCGCTGGCGGCCAGTCTGCTGGAGGCGACATGGCTGCTGCTGCCGCACGACATGGGCGCACTCGCGGAGGGCGCAGCGCCGATCCTCCGTGAGGAAGCGGCAGAATACAGCGCGCTGCTGCTCGGCTGCGGCTGGGGGCGCGACAAAGCGACGAAATCGGCGCTCGAAAAACTGCTGAACAAAGCGGAGACAGCGCGCCAACGCGGACAGATGGGTTTTACCAAAGCGCCACCAGCGACGACCATCACAGAAGACAAAAAACTGCCGCCGCTGGTGATCGACGCCGATGGGCTGAATCTGCTAGCGGAGATTGAGCATTGGTGGGAACGGCTCCCGGCGGAAACCATTCTCACGCCCCATCCCGGCGAGATGAGCCGTTTGAGCGGGTTGGCAACGAGCGAAATTCAGGCGGATCGCTGGAAGATCACGGCGGAAAAAGCGGCGGAGTGGAACGTGATCCTTGTGCTGAAGGGCGCGCACACGATCATTGCGCATCCGGATGGACGCGTCGCCGTGCTGCCGTTCAAGACATCGGCGCTGGCGACTGCGGGAACGGGCGACATCCTCGCCGGGCTGATCGTCGGCTTGCTGGCGCAGGGCCTCAAGCCGTTCGACGCGGCGCTGTGCGCCGGGTATGTGCATGGTCTCGCGGGCGAAATGATCGGCAATGTGTACCCGCGCGGCGTCATGGCGAGCGATGTGCTGGATATGATTAATGCAGCATGGTTAGCGCTCGAAAGCTAAAGAATTAAGTATTGGTCACCCATGTGTCGGGATGCAGTGTATCCATCCACCCCTATGCATGGGTGGCGGTTATTCCAGACCCAGTTCGGCACGGCGGCGGCGCGCGGCGGCTTTGCCTTCGGCCAAGCTTTCGGCGACGGGATCCGCCGGGGTGACCGTCGCTTTGATCTGCTGACCAGTTTCCGTCACCGTTTCGGAGACCTGATCGCGGAACTCGCGCCCGCTCTTGGGGGCGGCAAACAGCGCGACGAGCGCCCCGGTCGCCATACCGAGCAGCATCCCCATAACCAACAGGCCGCCGTCGAGTCCAGAATTCGCATCACGCCGCATTACTCAGTCTCCTCTTGAATGCGCTTTAAAGCGCGGCGAATGCCGAAGACGTTGCCGACCAGCACAGACATGCCCGCCATAAAGCCGCTGGCTGCGATCACCGGTTCGGCGAGGTTGCTGCCCACGAATTCGACCGTGCCCTGTGCGGTCTTGACTGTTTCCTGCGTGTTTTCGAGAATCGGCTTGACTTCGGTTTGCAGCAGGTTGACGAGACGCGCAACCTGAAGCGTGAGCACGGCCAAGCCGAGAATAATCAGTACACCTTCGAGCGCGAGGAAGATGATGACCAGATCGCGAATAACACGCACAACGCTGCCCACCGATTCGCCGCCAGTCGAAATCAGCAGTGCAATGAGGAACAGCAGCACGATCAAGCCGATGATCACGCCAGACGCGATCAAAACAATCCGCCGGATGTCGAAACCCTGTCCTTGTTCCGTTTGAGGTTTGTCCGTCATGCCAGTCCTTTACTTTGCGCTCGTGCGCGCACGAGCCAAGAGCCAAACGGCTACCAGCGCCGCGATTGCACCCAGCGCAGCCGAAAATAAGCGCAGCGTGCCGACGTTCAATGCGTTGATTCCAAAGAAAACGCCGATGAAATGTCCGAGCCCGAAGCCGACCCAGCTTGCCCAGATGTAGAGGAGGAGTCGGCGTAAACTGCCACCCATGATAAAATGGAACGCGGCGCCAAGGAGTGAGGCGAGGATGGCAGCAAAGACGAGCGTCGGCGTTGGCAAGCGCGGTACTCCTTCATAGAAAGATCGTTTGTTATTGTAGCGCAAAAGTGGGAATTTGAACACAGACGCAAAGCGTTTATAATCAACCTGTTATGACTACGATTGACCACAGAATCTTAATCGCCGCAAACCCACCCGTGGTTTGGGACTATATCAGCAATCTGTCACGGAACTCCAAGTGGCAGGTCGATTGCAAGAACGTGACCTTCCTGACCGGTAAGCATGAAGGCCCCGGCACACGTTGGCGTCAAACGAGCGAGAGCGGACGCGAGTACGTACTGGAAGTCACCGCGTGGTATAACGGACTTGGCTACGAGTACGTGTTTGTCGACGGCCCCGGTTACGAGGAGAACATCGGGCGCATCCGCTTGCAGGAGATCCCCGAAGGGACGATCGTGCAGTGGACGTTCACGTACAGCTTGCCGGGCTTATTCGGAGGCATGCGCGACTCGCTGAGCACCCGCCGCCAGATCGACAAGTCGATTGCGGACAGCCTGCGTAAGCTCTACCTGCAGATCAAAGCGCACGGCGCGACGTCACCGCTGGAACCGAAATCCTTGATGCGGGATGCGCCGAACGCCGAAGAACGCGCGCAGTACCAACCGCGGCATCCCAGCCAGCCCAAAGAGGGCGAAAAGCCTGCCGAACCCGTCATCGTGCGCACACCCGGCTTACCGATCATCGACGAGCCGCCGCTCTCAGATGACGACGCGCAGTCGCTCAAGCCGTTCACGCCGATCAGTGAGCGCGATTTGCAGCCTGCGCCGCCGGCACCGATGATCGATGAGCCGCCGCCGGCAGTGGATGACACGCGACCGAATCCCGTCATCAAGCCGAGCTCGGAGCCGACAGTCACCACGCCGCTGCCGCTGGTGTCTGAAGTTGACTCATCAAGTAGTGACAAGCTGAGCACCGCCGAGGTCGAATCGATTCCGCCACACAGCGGGCCCGATTTCGATTTCGGGCTCGAGATGGAGAGCACGCCGCCGCCCGCCTACGTGCCGCCCGTGACGAGAGTCCGCGCCCGTCGTGATCGCCGAGCCGGAACCCGACCCGCTGTACGATACGCAGCCGCGCCAGCCCGTCGACGACCCGCTGCCAGCAAGTGCCCCTTACGCCGAACCGACGCTCACACATCCGGTCGCGCCCGCGGAACCCGAAGCGATGCCCGTGATCGACGAAGCGCCGCGCGTCACCCCTATCAACGAGCCGACGGAAGAACACGCGCCGGAACCGGTTGAGGTCAAGCTGGACACCCCGGTTGAGCGCCCGAAGACGGCGCTGCCGCCGCTGCCGGAACCCGAGCCCACCAAAATCCTTGCGCCGGAGCCGGAGCTTGAGGTCCCCGCCCCGGTAATGGATGAGCCGGTGGTCGAAGAACCCGTCGTGGCGCTGCCCGCGGCAGTGGAACCACCACCAGCGCCGGAACCCGTCGAGGTGACCAAGCTCAACGAAGGGCCGACCAGCCGACCGTGGGAAGAGCCGACTATCTCACCGAATGCGACGATGGCGCAGCCGACCACGCAGGATACGGCGAATATCAGCATCTGGGAAATCTTCGGCGTGCAGCGTCCGAGTGAGACGCAGCAGATGAAAGCCGTCAGCGACGTGAAACCCGAACCGCTGACCAAAGCCAACCGCCCGGATATGACGCCGCTGCGCATGGGTCTGCGTACGGCGCTGCGCCGCCAGCGGAAGACGATCCGGCGGATTAAACCGACGCAGCAGTAGCCAAACAAAAACAAAAACGGACGGGAGACCCGTCCGTTGTGTTTCAGGTTGAAACGCTCTGTTCAGCCGCTGCCGCGACTTCGGGCTCTGGCGCATAGGATTTGTGCAAAGCCCCCATGCGGCGCAGTTCCGGCGACAGCCAAGCGACCGCACCGACGACTGCCAGCGTCCCAAAGCCACCAAAGACCACCGCCCCCACCGGGCCGAGCAGTGCCGCCGCCAACCCCGATTCGAAACCGCCCAATTCGTTCGATGCGCCGATGAACGTACTATTGACCGCATTGACACGTCCCCGCATGTCGTCAGGGGTGTGGGTGAGCACAAGCGTATGGCGGACAACCACGCTGATGTTATCGAGCGCGCCTGTCAGCGCCAGCATCAGCAGCGATACCCAGAACGAGGTCGAGAGGCCAAAAGCAATGGTCGCCACGCCGAACCCCGCCACGGCCCATAAGAGCGTGCGCCCCGCGCGCTGAAACGGCGGTCGGCGCGAGAGGAACGCCGCCATCATCAATGCGCCGATAGAGGGCGCGGCCCGGAGGAAACCTAACCCGGTCGCATCCACGTGCAGAATGTCTTTGGCATAAATCGGAAGCAGGAAGGTCGCGCCGCCAAAGAGTACCGCGAACATGTCGAGCGAGAGCGAGCCGAGAATCACCTGCGTGTTGCGGACGAAATGCCAACCCGCGCGCAGTGCCTTGAGCGGCGGCTCGTCGGTCGGCGTGTAAGTCTGGGGCTTGAGGCGGAGCATGAGCAGCACGATCACCAAGACCGCACCTGCCGCTGCATTCACCATGTAAACCGCCGCCGCATTTCCGGCCAGGCCAATGATGAAACCACCAATCGCCGGGCCGGTGATGGCGGAAGTTTGCCAGACCATCGAACTCCAGGTGGTCGCATTGAAGTAATGCTCAGGCGGAACGGTCTGCGGCGTGAGCGCGCCTTCCGCCGGGTTATTGAAGGCCCGCGCCGCGCCGATCACCGCGAGAACCACATAGAGTAACGGTAACGGCCCACGGGTCAAGGACAGCCCGGCCAGCGCCAGGGAACAGACGATCAGCACAACCTGCGACCAGAGCGTAATCAGCTTGCGGTCGTAACGGTCGACGATGTAGCCCGCGGGCATCGAGAGCAGCATCACGGGGATGACCTGCACCAACCCGACCAGGCCGAGCGCGAAGGCATCGCCTGTACGGTCGTACAATTCCCAACCGACGGCAACGCTGACCATCATCTCGCCGACCTGCGCGACAAAGCGACCGCTGAACAATAACCGGAAGTCGCGAAAACGCAGCGCGGCATACGGATCGTGTGGAGTTACAGCCATGTTTCTAAAAACCTCATGATTTCCCAACGCATCGCCGCTGTCTCAAGGTGACCGCACGCATAGCGCTTGAGCTGCCAGCGGTCCGGATGAGTGGCATAGACCGCCTGTAGTTCGCGGTCAATGCGATCCAATCCCGCGACCGGAGTCAGCGGATCGTACAGCCCGGCGAGGCTCAAATGCGGACGCGGCGCGATCAAGGCGTTGATCTGCGCGGTCGTAAAATGTTTGAGTAGTGACGGCACGTAGTAATAAACGCTGTGCCCATCGAGGTTCGCACTCTCGATGAGGGCGTCAAAATCGGTCAGGCAGCAAATATCAACGCATACGCGAATGCGGGGATCAAGCGCGGCTATCCACCAAGACATCGTACTGCCCATAGATAAGCCTAACGCACCTAACCACTCAGGATCAATATCCGCCCGTGAGACCAAGTAGTCCACTGCGCGCAGCGAATCGTAGACCATCATGCCCCACAGCACCTGCCCGCGCCACAACATTTCCTTGAACACCGCGCTTTCCGCCCGCCCGCGGCGTTCGCCGAAGCACCAGTGATCGATGCACAGAGCGGCATAGCCCCGCTGAGTCAGCGCGGCAGCATACGGCGAAACGAGCGCTTTGCGTCCGGTGAGCAGCTCGCGTTTGCCTAATTCGTAATCGCCACCGTGCGCATGCGAATAGACGATGCACGGTAGGCGTCCGGCGGCGGTCAGAGGTTTGACAAAGTAGGCGGGAACGGTCTCCAGACCATTCAGGTCCAAGACGAGGGTTTCGAGCAGATAGCCGTCACGCTCCGTCTGGTCGACGACCTGTACAGAAATTGGGTAATCGCGCGGCGGCAAATCGCCAAGCAGAGCGTAGAGCTGCATTCGATCAGACATAGGCGGTACATCCTCGCATCGGGGGCATCTGGTAGAATAACGCGAATTATGGATAACGCTTCTCTGACCCCACCCCCGGCCCCTCCCCGAATTCAGGGAGGGGAGACAACATCACTCGCCATTCCTTTCCTCTCCCCGCTTGCGCGGGAGAGGGGTTGGGGGCGAGGGGACGCGTGAATGAGGCTTATCCCTAACTGACGTTAGAATACTAACTTTCTCACGGACAGCAGCGCAATAATCCGATGACGAACAACGAACATAACAACAATTCTGCGGAGCGACGGTGGTGGATCGGTCTGCTGGTGATCGTGGCGGTCGCCGCGATCTTCCGCGTGGTCGGCTACAATTTCAGCCTCCCCTACGTCGATCACCCCGATGAACCGGTCTTCTATCTGACCGCCCTCGAATGGCGCGGCCTGTTTGACAATCAGGCGTACCTCACCGGGTATCCGCCGCTCTATATCTGGCTGATCATGGGCGTACAAGTCGTCATGGAAACACTCGGCATTACGTCGATGGCGGCGGCAGTCGCCGTGCTGCGGCTGATCAGCGCCGGGTTCAGCCTGCTGACGCTGATCTTGAGCGCGCTCACCGCTCGCTCGCTGTTTCCACGGGGATCGCTGGCGGGCGATGCCGCGGGCTGGATCGCCGGAGGCGCGTGGGGAGTCGCGCCGCTGGTGATCGAAAACGCGATCTACGCAACGCCGGATCCCCTGCTCTACCTGCTGGTGAGCGCGGCGCTGTATCTTGGGGTCAGAGCGCTGACCGAACCGAATGCAACCCGACTCGCACTTTGGAGTGTAGTCGGCGGCGGACTAGCGATTCTTGCTAAATATTTCACCCTCACTGCCGTGCTCCCCGGCCTGGTCGCTGCAGCGGTGGTCTGGCGGACGGATCGGCGGCGCGGTATACGGTTGGCGGTGATCAGCATCGTCATTCTCGCGGCGGTCATCGCAATCGCTGTGGCGGGCATTCTGGTCGTCCCCCGCGAAGGTGCGACGGCCCGTGAAGGCGGGTTCGCGAACATCCTGAATGTCGGGCGGGTGGCGAACAACATCGATCACGCGCTTGTGCCGTTGAATTTCACCGCGTTCGCGCTGATCGTCGGCTTGGGCGCGGTCTCGTGGTTCGTAGGCAAGACCCGTGCCAAGTTTCTCCCTATCGTGATGATCGCCGCCCTCATCATTTCGATTCCGTGGCTGGCGGCGACCTTCAGCGAAGTCAACGTGCGCGAACGCATGAAAGATGTGCTGCCCGCGACCGCCGCCGCGTGTGTGCTGTTCGGCGTGGCCGCGGCGCAAATCATGAGCACGCTGACGGACTTCAGCGCCAGGCGCAGGCCAAAGCTGGCACCACTGGCAGCGGTGATCGTGCCGCTGGCACTCGCTGTGGGCGTGTTGATCCCGCACATCAGCACCAGTTCGCCGATCCTGCAAAATCGCCTGCTGCCGGATGCACGGGTCGCGCTGCGCCTGTGGGCAGACGAGAATCTCGAGCCGGGCACGGTGCTCGTGGGCGAAGACAATCACAAGACGTTTAACCCGTTCTGGGGCGGCATCGTCGGGCGGCAGTGGTTCGACTGGTGGCTGACCGACGATTGGGCGGCGCTCCCCCCCGATGAATGGCGCACCCGGTACGGAATCAGCTACGCCGTGATTGAGCGCAACGCGTGGGCAGGGCAAACGAGCGGCGCTTGGCTGACCGATGCCCTCCCCTTGCGTACATTCGGCGCACCAACGCGGTCACCGGAATATGTGGTCGTTCGGTTGTGGACAATGCAGCAGCCGCTTGACGCACGGTTCGGCACGGCGATCCGGTTAGTCGGCGCAGACTTACCCGCTACCACGGCAACAGCAGGTGCATCGCTCCCGTTCCGGTTCTACTGGCAAGCCGACAACACGCCCCCAAGCGATTATTCGCTGTTCATCCACTTCACCCCATTGGACGCCGATCAACCGCTGGCGCAGGTCGATGGCGCGCCCGCTTCGCCAGCCCGCCCCACCTACGCATGGAACGAGCCGAGCGAAACCCTGATTGGCACACCGCTGACACTCACCCTGCCTGCGGAAATGCCCGCGGGACGCTACCGGGTACGCATCGGCTTGTATGACTATCAGACTGGCGTGCGGCTGCCGCTCAGCGGCGGTGGGGACGTGTACGAGCTGATGGAAATCACGGTGGAATAAAAGCCCACCCCGAATTCAGGGAGGCGGATAGAGTAGGAAGCGGCGGACGCGACAAATCGCGTCCCTACGAAAGTCGCTGCCCACATCAATACCCGACCTGCGCCTGCACGGCGGCCAGTGCCTGCAAGACGGTGAGGTTACGCATGGTCGTACCATAGGCGAGATTCGCCGAGTTGAAGATCAGCGTGGCGGCGGGCGCGCCGGGTGGCTCGGAGAGATGAATGCCATCCGGGCTCAAGCCCTGATTCGGTAAAGGCAGCAGCGCGGTATAGAGATCGGTGATCGGTAAGCCGTAAAGCTGAGCGAGCTGCGTGATCACGGCATTGTATTCGAGAATGCGGTCGTTGTACTGCGTGCGCGGCGGCAGCGTGCTCAAAATGGGCACGACGCCGTGCGCGATGCTGATCTCGATGATGCGCGTCATATTGGCACGGTACGTGTCCGCCGGGAAAGCGGGCGCGTCGTTCGTGCCAATCATGATGATGGCGTAGGCGGGCTGGGTGAGCCGATATTCGCAATCGAGCGCGAGTTCACCAGCGGCACACGTTCCCGAAAGTTCCGGTCGCTCTTCCACCACGACGCTGAAGGTGCTCCACCCCGCCTTGGCCGAAAGCGCCCGCCGCAGAAAAGCATTCCCCTGCCCCGTATCAACATTGAAGTAGTTGATGACGGGCAGCAAATAGCCGTACTGTCCGAGGTCAAAACCGCTGACGATGTTCCGCAGGAAATTCGGCGTGTCGGTGAGGCTGTCACCGACGGTCGTGAAGACGTTGGCGCGATTGCCCATCTGCCGACCCGACTCAAAGATGCTGCGAGCGCCCCCGCCGATCAGGGTGACGGAGGGAGCATTGGCGGGCGTCGGCGGCGTGAAGTAGGCGACAGGCTGCGGGTTCGGGTTAGCCGTCACCGCGTCGAGCGTGATGTCCATGAGTTCGACGTACTGCGCCGACACCCACCCGCGATACCCTTCCCTAAGCTGAACGAGCAACCACGCGTTGTCGGTGGTGCGTTCGGTCACGGCGAGCTGCGTACCCGCCATGAGATTGAGCAGCACGGTCGCATCGATGTTGGGGGCTTGGCGCAAGCGCAGCCCACCGGATTCGAGTTCGACCCGCGCGTTCATCTCCGGCACCGCATTGATGGTCACATCCCGGGTATCCAGCGACGCGATCTCGAAGGTGAGCTGCACACCGTCGGCAGCCACCCACCCCGTGCGCCCCTGTTGATCCGTGCCGTGCAGCCACGCGTTGTCGCTGGTACGCGCATCGATGCGCAGCGCGGACAACTGATTGAGCGTATCCTGCAGCGCGTCACCCGCCTCCACATAAAATTGGAGCGCAGCCGACGATACCAAGGCAACTCGGTCATACAGACGCGATTCCCCGGTCACCGCCAGCGACTCGAGCGCGACGGTGTGCGCATCCGGCAGATACACCAACCAGCCGACAACCCCATCATCGAAGCGAACTTGCAGCCACTGATTGTCTCCCGTACGCCCAATCGCCGACCACGGCGCGACCACGTTCACGGTGCGCGTAATGGGTGCGAGCAGATCGGGCACATCGCGCACATAAACCATATCTCCGGAAACCGCTAGGTCGCGGGGAATCAGCGAGATGATAGGCGTCGGTGAAGGGATGGGCGTTTCAGTCGGGACGACCGTCGGCGTGGGCGTAGAGCTCGGTTCAAGCGTCGGTGTGACGGTGGGTGTGGGCGTTGGGGTGGGCTGCGCCAGCGTACAAGCACTGATCAGCACGGCGGTGAGGCCAGCGCTGATCAGTGCCCGCGCTCCGGCGGGACGGAGGCAACTCATGAGTGAATAGAGGCCGTCCGTTAATTCAAAGCGGACATGATATCGTACAGGATTTGCAGCGATTGCAGTTCACGGTAGGTGCGCCCATTGGTGAGCTCGTCACCGCCGAATTCACTGCGCGTGGTGTCACGCACGGACAGATGATAGCCATCCGGCCCTGTGCCGTGATTGTCGTAGTTGAACAGCGCCGCGCGGAAGTCGAGGAGCGGCACGTTGAGCGCATGCGCCACATCGCGGATTTCCTCGTTGAAGAGCTGCGGGCGGTTGTTGGCATTGAAGCTGTCGGCGGTCGGCCACGTGCCCAGGATCGGCACCACGCCGTTATCGCTGAGATAGCGCACAATTTCGCGCAGATTGGCGTTGTATTCGGCTGGGGTGAGGATGCCCGTATCCGCTAAACCGATGTAGATGAACGCGAACGAGGCGCGCGAGCGGCGCACTTCGCACGCCAGCGGCGATTCGTTCGGCTGGCAGATGTCGGCGGGCGCGAACATCGGGTCGAGCGCGTTAACGGTCGCGAAGCCGTTCTGCGCGGAAGCATTCACGCGGCAAAACGAACCGGTCGCGCTGAACCCGTCGACGATGCCCTGCAGATGGGTGTACGTGCCGAGATCATAAGCACGCCATTCAAAGTTGCACAGGTAGACCGTGCCGGCGGTGTTGCTCTCGCCGACCTTCATCAGCACCCACGGGTCGTTGCCAAGCTGGCGACCACGCGCCCAGATGTTGCGCACATTGCGCCACACGGCTTCCGGCATGTAGACGGCAGGGTAATCGATGTTGTCCGGGATGATGGCGACCGGAGCGGCTTCACCGCCCGCAGGTGCGCCATTGGCATTCATGGTCGTCGTGTTGACCTGTTCGGTCGACACGGGGATTTCCTGACTCACGCGCACTTCGCGCTCAAAGGTGACAAAACCGATGGCGATCCAGCCGCGCAGGTTGAGCGCGGGCGCGGTGACCAGCAGCCAATCGGCGGCCTCATTGCGCGCTTCGACGATGAAATCGGTGTGGGGAGGGAACTGGGCGAGCGCCGTGCTGGCCCGGTCGGGCAATTCACGCACATTCAAAACCTGTCCGCTCGTCGTACCACGAATCACATCCTGCGCGCCGACCAATGAACTGCTCACCAGCACCAGCAGTAGGATGACGAAAAGCCCAAAACGCTGTTTAAGCATAACTACGATCCCCGTCAAGCTGACACATTCGCGCCCATTATAGGGTAAACGTCCAGACCTGCCTAGTGTTCGGACGCTCGGAGAATACGCTATAATGGACGCGTTTTCTGGCTGGGAGAAGAACTGCATCTATGCTGAAACAACGAATTTTGCCGCTCATGGTCGCTGGCCTATTCATGTTCAGCGCGACGAGCTTGTCCGCGCAAGAACCGATCACACCGCCTGAACTCGGCGACTTTGACCCCGCCGCACTGGACGGCATCGATCCGGCGGATGTGCCGCTGCTGCCCACGCTGACGGAGCGCGCCCGCGCCATTTTCGAAGCGGGGCAAGCGCTCGACGTACCGCGCAACCCACATGCGTTCTCGAAAGTCGGGGACTCGATGACGGCGTCGGAACACTTCCTCGTAGATTTTGGGAATGGTGAGTACGACCTCGGCGAGTTCACCGACCTGCAAGGGGTGGTGGATTTCTTCGCTGCGGACGATGTGAATGCGTTCAACCGGGAGAACTACGCTAACGCGCTCGGCTTTTCGACCGCCAGTGCGCTGGACACGACGTGGGCGATTGCCGACGTCTGCCAACCGAACGAAACGCCGCTGGCCTGTGAGTACCGCGAATCGAATGCCGCCTTCGCGCTGATCATGTTCGGCACGAACGACGTGATGGCCTTCGACGCGACGCTGTTCGACTACTTCATGCGTCTGGTGGTCATCGAGACGGTCAATGCGAACGTCGTGCCCGTGCTGTACACCATGCCCATTCGACCGGAAGCACCGGAGCTGAGCGTCACCTTCAACCAGATCATTCTGAAGATCGCCGCCGACTACGATCTCCCCGTGATTAATCTGCTGATCGCGCTCGAACCGATGCCAAATTACGGCGTCGATCTCGAAGATACGCTGCACCTCACAGCGCCGGAAGCCCCGGACAATGCGGCGACATTCACCGAGAGCGGGCTGACGGCGGGCTATACCGTGCGCAATCTGGTCACCTTGCAGGCGCTCGACGCGCTGCTCACTGAACTTGAACTGCTACCGAGTGAGGGATAACCATGCTCAAGCGTTTTTCGATCCTCCGCTGGCTGACCTATGCCCTGCTGGCAACCCTGGCGATCAGCACGGCAGTCGCGCAGGAAACGTGCGATGTGCCGCTGCTGATTAGCGCGTGCTCTGAAAGTGCCATCGGCACAGCGTGTCTGGCGGACGGCACAAGCGTGCCGCTCGAAGAAGCTCTCAACGCAACCGAACCGCAGGTGCTGCGCTTGAGCGATACGCTGACCGTGACACTCATCGGGGCGCGGATGACCGCGTTCGAACAGGGCGAAATCGCCAGCACCGGCGTCGAGATCGGCAATGCTGCCGGGTACAACGTCAATCTGCGCAGCGGCCCCGGCTCAAACTTCGATCAAGTGGGTATCTTCCGCTTCGATGATCGGCTGACGGCCGATGGTCAAAGCGCAGAAGGTGCCTGGCTGCGCGTGCAGTTGGAAGATGGTACAGTCGCGTGGGTCGCCAAAAGCCTTGTCATCGTCGATCCAGCGCTCGATACGCTGCCCGTCGTGGAGCAGGGTGCGACCGGGGGTGTCGTCGGTTACGGGCTGACGCTCGAACCCGCTGAGACAGCCTGCGCGCAAACGGGCGCAGTCATCACCACGAACGGCGACGTCCCGCAGCGGCTGACGGTCAACGGCTTTGAGTTGGCGAACACCAATGGCGCGCTCTACCTCAGTGTGGGTCCGCTGGGCTTCACGACTTACGCCCTGGCAGGCGAAACGGCGGTCGGTACGGGTGAGAACCGGCAGGTGCTAAACCCCGGCGATGTGGTCGCACGGGTGAATGACGGCAGCGATCCGGCGTCCGAGATCTTCGCGCCGTTCCCGGCACACTCCCTGCTCGATAACCTGAGGATCGCACCGAGTGTCTGCCTCATCAATGGATCCGTGGCAGCATTCGCTGAACCGGACATCAATGCCACTGTGGACACGAACCTTAACGGGGGCGGCAGCTACCCCGTAATTGAAACAAGCGGCGATGGCTGGTATCACCTGACCGAAGCCTTTGGTGGTGGTTGGGTAGAAGCTGACGCAGTAACGACGCTCGGCCCGTGCGCCGACCTGCCAGATGCAAGTGCTGCGCCCGTCGTGTCAGTGATCGGAGGGGGCATGACGCCGGATCAGGTGATGTACGAATATCTCTTGGCACGGTTGGTCGCCGATGGCGGACGGATGCAGGCGCTGTCGTGCGCGAGCTGGGACTCGCAGGCCCTGCTGCAATCGCAGTCGTTCCGGGCAATGCGCGCGGAACTGCTCAATGTGGCGTGCTATACGGCGTCCCAGAGCGGTGCGAACGCGACCGTGCAGTGCGATGGTCAGATCCAGACCGAGTACAACGGCGAATTCCGTCAGTGGGAACTCGGCGCATACGCCATGAGTCAGGAAAATGGCGCGTGGCGCGTGTGCGGCGAAGCGCGGTAAAGACTAACCTCAGCCCTACCCCCTCTCCTAAAGGAGAGGGAAGGACAGCTCGGCTCGTTCAAGACGAATGCAGTAAGCGCTTAAAACCGCGGACGCGATGAATCGCGTCCCTACGAAAACGAATTCGGTCAGGCGACGTGGGCGGGACAAGTCCCGCCCCTACAAAAGCAGCTGTAGATAGACGGTGCTTTACTGCCCGACGAAACCCGGGGCGTCGCAGTTGGTGCAGGCAACGGTATCAACATTCCGTCCCGTGGCGATGTCCGCGACCCAATCGCGCAGGCGCACCCCGTTGACCGCATACGAGTAGAATTCGCCGCGCGGGAGCATACAGTGCAGGTTGCCGCCCTGCGTATATGAACGGAAGTTGCGCGCCCGGTTGCTGATCTCGCGCAGGTTGAGGCGCAGCCCTTCGCGGAAGGCGTAAGCAGCAAAGCCTACATCGTGGAAAAAGGTCTGGGTTTCATCCCAGGCGGTGTTGTACTGCGCGACTCGGCTGTTCGGGAAACTGCGCCCCGTCGAGCTGTAGAAGGTTTCGATGGTCAGGTTGTTCCCGGTGATGCCGTTGTAATTCGTCCCCCACAGCGTCCACGCCGCGCCGAGTCCACGCCAGCCCCCCAGAATCGCCGAGTAAGGCGGCGCGTTCGCCCGGGTAGTGCGTCATAATGTCGCTCGCCCAATAGGCCGCGCCAACTGATCCCGCGCTGCAGCCGGTCACAAAAACGGAGTCCGGATTGGGAAAGTTGTTGTAGACCCAGTTCAGCACCGCGGAGGCGTTCACAACCCCCTTGTGCCGGGTCTCAAAGTAGTTGCCCTCGAAGTTGTAGCCGACGACGGCGTTCCCAGTGTGCATGTCCCCGGTGCAGTAGTTAACATAGACCATATCATAATTGAGGAACGGGTTCTCCGGGTTGCTGAAGTCGGTGATGCCAACCGGGAACAGCGCCGGGTTATCGCTCGGATCGCCGGGGTTGATCCAGTCGTCGAAGGTGGTCGTCGAGACGTTGCAGGTCTGCGCATTCCAGCACATGCCCCCACCTTGAAAATTGATCAGCAAGTCTTCGCCCGGGCCTTCGCGATAGTAAAAGCTGTAGGGCGCGCCATGTCCGCACGTGGTTTCGCCTCCGGGCGAAATCTGATTCCATGTGCCAGCGGGCAGCTGCCAGCGCGCGGGCACCTCTTGGGCATAGACCTGCCCGCTCAACGTAAGCAGCAGGCCGACGATCAAGACGAGTCGTTTCATCAAGAGCCTCTATTCCAGTTTTGCGTCTATTGTAGCGTGTTCCGCTTAGATCGACTGGCGGGGCACCAACACGCATGCGATCTGATGCTGTACGGGCGGGGACGCCCCATTATGGGCGGCCAACAGATACTCGGCGGCCCATCGCCCCATCGCATAGTGCGGGAGCTGCACGCTGGTCAAGCGCGGGTACATCGCCTCGCAGATATCCACCTGATTATCAAAACCGACCACGGCGACATCATCGGGGATGCGCAGTCCGAGTGACATCAAGCCGTTGTAGCACCCGACAGCCGTGCGATCATTGCCGCAGAAGATCGCCGTCGGCGGTTGGGAGCGTCTCATCAACTCCAGCGTGATGGCGTGATTGGTCTGCGGGCGCTGATCCGTGTAAATCAGCAGCGCGTCGTCGAAGTGGACGCCGAAATCCTCATGAGCGCGAAGAAACCCTCTGAGCCGACCTTCCGCAGCGGGTGTGGGCGCAATCGGCGTGCCATAGGCGCGGTTCAGGTTGATAAAGGCGATCCGTTTGTGCCCCTTCTCCAGCAGCGCGCATGCGGCATTGTACCCACCAGAAAACTCGTCCGGCACGACCGACGGCAGGTTGCGATCTTTGGCATAGCAGTTAGCGAGCACGGTCGGCAAGCGCGACATCTGCGGCGGGAGTTCGACTTCACGGTGAAACATGGTCGCGTAGATGATGCCTTCGACGCGCCGCTCGATCAGCACTTCCAAAGACGACTGCGTCGTCTCGAAGTCATAGCCCGCGCTGATGACGAGCAGCACTTTCCCGTTCTGGCGCAGGGTCTCCTGCGCGCCGCGAATTATGTCGACCGCGTATGGCGTTGTGCTGACTTCGTCCGTCTCGAAGCCAACCATATTCGAGGTCTCGGTGCGCATATGGCGGGCGCTGTAATTGGGGCTGTAGTTGAGCCGCTCGATCACGTCGAGGACGCGGGCGCGGGTGTCATCACTGACAGCGGGATGATTATTGAGCACGCGCGATACCGTCCCTCGGCTGACCTCAGCAAGGCGAGCAATATCTTCAATCGTTGGTTTTTGCGTCATGAAGTGCAACCTTTAGTCAGCCCAAAACAGTCTCGTCGACGCAACGACGTTGCGTGAATATAGTTTAATGGAGACCTATTGCAATTTCACAAACTTGTGTTATTGTCGTGTGCATGTGATCGATCCCACGCAAACAGTATAGCTGATTGCTGGCGCGAATTAAACCGATGATCGATGGGAATAGATGGTTCCGGTCGGTCGATTTTTATAGAAATTGTATTTGGGATCGATCCCACAACATAGATTGGTGAGATGATCTTGACAGATATTGCGCGTTCTTTTGTTGATCAAGCTGCGGCCAAGCGCCAGCAACTGGCGACTGATATCCACCGCCCCCGGTATCATTTCTTGCCGCCGTCCAACTGGATGAATGACCCGAATGGCTTCATTCAGTGGGCAGGTCAATACCACCTCTTCTACCAATACAACCCGTTTGGCGCGACCTGGGGCAACATGCATTGGGGTCACGCCGTCAGCACCGACCTCATTCACTGGACCGACCTGCCAATTGCCATCGCCCCCACGCCAGGTTCGTACGATGAAGCGGGGATCTTCTCCGGCTGCATGGTGAATAACAACGGCGTGCCGACGATCTTCTACACGGCGACGGCTGAACAGTGCACCGTGCAAACTCAAGCCATTGCGACCAGCGCCGACAGTCTGATCACATGGACGAAACATCCAAATAACCCGGTGATGCGCGACGTACCAGTAGAAGCGGGCCAGACGCGCGACTTCCGCGATCCGTTCGTGTGGAAAGAGGGCGACACGTGGTATATGGTGGTCGGCTCGCGCATTCAAGACGTCGGCGGCGTGATCTTCCTCTATCGCTCAGCGGATCTGCTCCACTGGGAATATCTGCACCCCCTGCTCACCGGCGATATCAGGCAAGACGGCGTCATCTGGGAATGCCCCAATTTCTTCAAGTTAGGCGATGAATGGGTACTGATCATCTCCATGCACGACGGCCGTGCCACCGGCACCGTGATCTATGTTGTGGGCAGCTACGAAAACCAGCAGTTCACGCCCGTCTATCGGGGCGTACTAGATCATGCAGTGTTATACGCTCCCCTTTCGACGTTGGATGATCAGAACCGCCGCGTGCTCTTCGGCTGGCTGCGCGAAGATCGGACAGGTGCTGAGATGACCCGCGCCGGATGGTCCGGCGCGCAGTCGATTCCGCGTGTGCTGACGCTCGATGCGCAGCACCGCCTGCACATGGTTCCCGTCCCTGAACTGAAGGCGATTCGCGGTCATCACCAGCAGTTGACCGCGGCAGGCAGTCTAAACGTGAGCGCCGCAGCGGTGGACATTGAGGCGCAAATCGCCGCGGACGGAAACAGCGGTCTCAGCTTCGTGTACTCGTCGGTTACGGGGGAACAGATCGGGATTCGCTATAACGCAGCGGCGCAGCAGTTGATCATTGAGCAGACAGTGCGCGGCGCCGACAGCGCGCCGATCACAAAAGTCAAACAAATGCCGCACAGCGCCGCGGCCATGCTCAACCTGCGAGTGCTGGTCGACGGTTCGGTGGTCGAAATTATCGCCGATGAGGTCACAAGCAGCACACACCGCATCTACGCAAGCGCTGTCGGAGATTGTTCGGTGCAGCTCACTGGCAGCGGCGCAGTGGATGTGTGGGAAATGCCGTCAATCTGGCAATTGAGCCAGTGAAATAGGTCTTGGGAGATCAAAAAAAGGAAAACATTGGGACGTCGACGCTCATATCGTGAAGCTTTGCCTCTAGTCGTTTTTCTTATTTAAGGAGATCCAATAATGGCTGAGAAGATTAGCCGTCGTGATTTGCTCAAGATGATTGGCGTGAGCGCCGCCGCTGCTGGCGTCGCCGCCGCGCCGCTGGTTAAGGTCTTCGCCCGCCCCGCCGGCCAAGATGCCGTCACCCTGCGTTTCCAGGAAAATGCCGACGATTACGCCGCCGTCGTGGCCGCGTTCAATGAGCTATTCCCGAACGTCACCATCGAATTCGTCAATGTCACCGGCGTCGACCACGCCGAAATCGCCAGCAAGATTCTGGCGCAGCTCGCCGCCGGCACGCCGGTGAACATCGGCTATGCGGCGACGGAAGCGACCCAGTTGTACGCCGGTGAAGGTCTGGCGATGCCGCTGACCGAACGCGCGCTGGCCGATGCCGACGAAATGGCCGAATACTTCGCGGACGTCAGCCCGACGCTGATCGAAGGCATGATGTACGAAGGCGACCTGTATCAACTCCCGCGTGACTTCAACGCCGCGCACATCTATTTCAACAAGTCCCTGCTCGAAGAAGCGGGCTTCGAAGTCCCCGGCGAAGACTGGACGAAGGATGATTTCCTCGCCATCGCGCAGGCGACCACCGGCATTGGCCCGGACGGCGACAGCTTCGGCTTCGGCTGGACGAATCGTCTGTGGGGCAGCTGGACGCCGTGGTTCTTCGTCAATGACACCAATCTGCTGACCGAAGAACGCGCGCCCGGTGGCGAAGCGATCTGGTCGACCTTCTATGCTGACCAACCGCTGGCTGAAGGCCGTGGTGGTGGCTGGCGCTGGCCGGCCCCGCAGGCGAATAACCCGGCGATGGTCGAAGCCCTCGAATTCGTCGTCGGCCTGACCAATGACGGCTTGACACCGCAGGTGGAAATTGGCGGCGGCGATCGTCTGCAAGGTTTCTTCACCAGCAACAAGCTCGCCATGACTGTCGCGGGCGGCTTCTGGGCCGGTTCGCTGAACAATGCCGGCATGGAACCCGGTTCGTTTGATGTCCAGTACTGGCCGATGTGGAAGTCGCAGCGGCACCAGTTTGGCACGGGCGGCGCGTGGATCCTCAACGGCGGCGGTGGCGAAGATCAGGCCTGGGAATTCGTCAAGTTCAACAGCCAGACCGAAGTCATGCTCATGATCCCGTGGATGGCGAATGCCTCGACGACGCCCGTGCGCCGTTCGATGAACACCGCCGAATACTGGGGGCAGACGGGTATGGAAAACTGGCACGTGTTCTATGATGCGCTCGATCAGCGCCCGGACACCGCGCCGATTCCGGCCCCGGTCTTCTCGATTGAAATGACCAACATCTACACCCGCTTCACCAGCCTCGCGACCAGCGGCGAAATGACCCCGCAGGCGGCGCTGGATGGCATGCAGGCGGAACTCGAAGCCCTGTACGCGCGCAACGCCTAGGCGTTTACAACTCCAGTAACTGTTGGGGGACTCGTGTGAGTCCCCCAGCCTAATTATTTCGAGGTGGGGTATGGTTTCCAAAACCGCAGCATATTCTGAACCGCCACGCCGCAACTTCATCGGGCGTTGGTTGGCGGCAGACACGTTGAGCGGCATCAAGCGCCAGCGTGCGATCCTCGGCTATCTGTTTTTGCTGCCGACGATCATCGGTTTGATCGTTTTCATCATTGGCCCGATGATCGGCTCGCTGGCACTGAGTTTCTATAAATGGAATGTTTTTAGAGCCCCGGAATTTATTGGTTTTGACAATTTTGAACGTCTGTTTGCCGATGCGCGGGTACTCGTGGGTTACCGCAACACGGCCATCCTCGTCTTGATGACGGTCAGCTTGCTGGAAGTGCTGGCCTTCACACTGGCGATGCTGGTACATAAGATCGGCAACCGTTTCCTGTCGACCTTCCTCCGCACCGCGTATTTTCTCCCGGTGCTGCTCTCCGGCGCGGCGACCGCCGTCACGCTCGGCTACCTGTTCCACTATGATTTTGGCGTCATCAACTACTACCTCGGCTTCTTCGGCATCGACAAAATCAAATGGCTGACTTCCAGCGATGTGGTGTTGATCGCCATTTCGCTGACCACGGTGTGGCGTAACCTCGGCTTCACATTCATCATCTATCTCGGTGGCATCGCCAACCTGCCCACCGAAGTCTTGGAAGCGGCAGAAGTCGATGGCGCGAGCGGCTTGCGGCGCATCTTCCGCATTGTGCTGCCGCTGCTCAGTCCGACAATTCTGTTTGCGACCGTGACCGACATCATCAAGATGCTCCAGTTCTTCGACGAACCGTTCATCATGACGCGCGGTGGCCCCGGTGACGCGAGCCGCACCGTCGTGATGCTGATGTACGAATCCGGTTTCGGCAATCTGGAATTCGGCTACGCCTCGGCTATCGCGCTGTCGCTGTTCATCGTCATCCTCGGCGTGACGGGCATGCAGTTCTATCTCAGCAAGAAGTGGGTTTTCTACCGCTAACGAGGAATAGGAGCGAACAATATTATGGCTTCGACTAATGTCATGTCGGCGTCAGCGCAGCGCCCAGCCTCACGGCGGAACTTGGCATGGTACCAAAAACGACTGGGGCGCGTGCTGTCGTGGGCATTCCTGCTCTTCATCGCGATGCTCACACTCATGCCATTCCTGTGGGTCGTGTCGACATCGCTGCGCACGCCCGCGCAATCGTTCAACCTGCCGCCGGAATGGATTCCGGTGGACATGGATTTCACCAACTACAACCGCGTGTTTGAAGAGATTCCCTTCTGGCAGCAGATGGCGAACAGCTTCTTCATCACGCTTTCAGTCGTCTTCGGGCAGTTGCTCACCGCCTCGCTAGCGGGGTACGCGTTCGGGCGTTTGAAGTTCCCCGGGCGCAACGTCCTGTTCTGGATCGTGCTGGCGACGATGATGATTCCCGGTCAGGCGACGATTATCCCGGTGTTCATTGTGATTTCGCGCGTGCTGCACCTAAACGACACGCTCGGCGCGCTGATCTTCCCCGGGTTGGCTACGGCGTTCGGCACGTTCCTGCTGCGCCAATACTTCATGGGCATCCCCGATGACTTTGAAGAGGCCGCGCTTGTCGAAGGCGCAAACCAGTGGCAGATCTTCACCAAGATTTACTTCCCGCTGGCGTCGCCGGGCATGGCGATCCTCGCCGTGCTGACGTTCAACGCCAAATGGAATGACTATTTCACGCCGCTGATCTTCATGAGCACGAAAGAACGGTTCCCGATTACGCTCGGCATCGTCGACTTGCAAGGGTACATGGCGACGGGCAGTATCTCGGTCGTATTGGCGGGTATCGTGCTGTCGACCATCCCCGTGATCATCATCTACATCCTCGGACAGCGGTATCTCGTCGAGGGGTTGATGATGGGCGGCGTTAAGGGCTAATTATGAAAGGTAAGCAGAAACCGGGAGTTCTGTTTCAACCGCAGGTGCATCACTGTTTGCAGCGCGGCATTCACCAGATGGTGAGCGCCATCCGCCCGACCCTTGGACCATTGGGGGGCGGCGTTGTCATCGATCACTTGTACGACACCAAGCCCCTCCCGGAATTCATCGAAGATGCGGGCGTCATCGCGCGGCGCATCATCGAACTGCAAGACCGGGACGCGGATGTCGGCGCGATGTTGGTGCGCTCGATGCTCATCCGCCAGCATGAGCGGCTTGGGGACGGCACGGCGACAACCGCGGTGCTGTTCGAGGCGATCTTCAACGGCGGGCTGAAGTATATCGCCGCCGGAGGGAATGCTATGCAATTCCGGAAGCATCTGGAACACGCTTTGCCCCACCTGCTCGACGCCATCGACGCCATGACCTTTCCGCTGGAAGGCCGCGCCGCCCTCACGAACATGGCGCACTCGCTGTGTCATGACGCCGAACTCGCGGATTTCATGGGTGAAAGCTTCGACCTGCTGGGTGAGTACGGGCGCTTGGCGCTGCGCGAAGGCTATGGCCGCCGCCTGCTGAAAGAATATGTCGAAGGCAGCCATTTCTACGCGGGCGCGGTGGCGCGGTCGCTGCTGCCGGAAGATGCGGAAGCGACGCTGCGCCTCGAAAACGCGGCGATCTTCCTGTGTGACCACACGGTTACCGAGTATCAGACGTTGTTCCCCGTACTACAGGCGGCGAACTCCGCGAATGTCAACGCTCTCGTGATCGTCGCTCGTGACTTATCGGAAAAAGCTGTCTCGCTGCTGCACGCGCACAACCGGCTCAATCGGTTCCCAGTGATCGCGGTCAAGCTGCCGGGTCTGAACGCGGATAATCGCGTGGCGGCGCTGGACGATTTGAGTCTCATGACGGGCGCAACGCCGATTCTGGCCGTCATCGGAGCGACATTCGAGAACGTCAGCGCGCGTGACTTCGGCATGGTGCGGCGCTTCTGGGCGAGCACCCACGAGTTCGGGTTCGTCGGCGGGCGCGGCGATCCACGCAAGCTGCGCACCCACGTGCAGAAGTTGAAAGCCCGCGCGCGTAAAGTGTTAGACGTGGATGAGCGCAAGAAGCTCCACGACCGGATCGGCGCGCTGCTCGGTGGATCGCTCACGCTATGGCTCGGCGGCTACTCCGAACCGGAAATCAAGATGCGCAAGGCGCTGGCCGAACGCACAGCACTCGCGATGCGCGCGGCGCTGGAAGAAGGCGTCGTGCCCGGCGGCGGGATAGCGCTGCTGAACTGTCGTCAGGTGCTGGCGGGCCAGATTGGAGCGGACGCGGACGAACGCGCGGCTTACCGCGTGTTGATCGAGGCGCTCGAAGCCCCAGCGCGCACCATCTTCCAGAATGCGGGCTGTGACCCCGGTGACATTATGGGGCGCCTGCTGTATGCGGATGTCAACGCCGCCTATGACGTGATGACCGACAAGGTCGTCGACGCGCGGACGGCGGGCATCGTAGACAGCGTGTCCGTACTCAAGGCGGGTCTGCGCAATGCGATCAGCACGGCGGCGTTGGCGCTCACCATCGACTCGGTGGTGCATCTGTCCCACCCAGAAATGGTAGGCGAACCGGGATGACCCTGCAAGTGAATCTCACCACTGACGCAGTAACTGGATTAGCACGCTCCGGCGCGACCCTCTACGCGGCACGGACGTCCGGCCTCTACCGGTCGGTAGATGGCGGCGCGACGTGGCAGAATACCTTCGCAAAACTGGAGGTGGGCCTCGCGGCAACGGCGGTCGCCGCGCTTGACCAAACCGTATTCGTCGGCACGAAAGGCGCGGTCCTGCGCTCAGATGACGCGGGCGACACGTGGCACATCAGCGGCTTAGTCACGCCGCCGCCGCTCGTCGTCGCGCTGGCGGTCTCGCCAAACTTCGCCGAAGATGGCACGGTGCTTGCGGGTACGGCTGAAGACGGCGTGTTCGTCTCGACGGATCGCGGCGCTTCGTGGGTGCCTTGGAACTTCAGCTTGCTCGATCTCAATGTGTATGCGCTGGCGCTCTCCCCCCACTATGTGCAGGATCACACCGTCTATGTGGGCACGGAGAGCGGCATCTTCCGCAGCAGCAACGGCGGTCGCGGCTGGCGTGAACTACCCTTCCCCATGGATGTAGCCCCGGTGCTGGCGCTCGGCGTCAGCGCGAACGGGACGATCTACGCCGGGACGGAAGACCATGGCCTGTACGCTTCGACCGATGGCGGCGCGGTGTGGACGCAGATCAAGGCGACTGGTTCCGTGCAAACGCTGGACGTCAGCGCGGCCCTGAACGTGCTGCTGCCTGACCAACTCTGGCATTCAATCGACGGTGGCCAATCATGGAGCGAGCACCACTTCGCGACCACCGAGTCGGCTTTGAGCCTGCTTCCCGACGGAGAGAACGTGTTCGTCGGGTGGTCAGATGGAGCAATTACCCGCGTTACTCCATGATGTGGTCTGAAAATGCGATCCGGTGAGTGCCGTTGGGCACTCACCCGCTCTGTCGCAGCGGGCAGAATGGAACCAGAATCATGTCCAAAATATGGCTGCTGATGTTCGGCCCTGTATTCGTCCTAATCATATCGATTGTCGGATTGTTCGCGATGCAAACGAGCGTTCCCGTGTACCAAGAAACGTTCCGTCCGCAGTATCACTTCAGCCCACCCGAAAAGTGGATGAATGATCCGAATGGGCTGGTGTACTTCGACGGTGAGTATCACCTGTTCTACCAATACCACCCGTATGACGTGATCTGGGGGCCGATGCACTGGGGACATGCTGTCTCGACCGATCTCGTCCACTGGGAAAACCTGCCCATCGCGCTCGAACCGGATGACAATGGCACGATTTTCTCCGGCAGCGCGGTCATTGACGTGAATAATACGGCAGGTTTCGGCGCGAACGCGATGGTCGCCATTTACTCGTACAACACGCAGACGCAGGGCGTCGCCTACAGCACTGACCGCGGGCGCACCTGGACGAAGTATGAGGGCAACCCCATTATGCCCGCGCTGGCCACACCCGATTTCCGCGATCCCAAAGTCTTCTGGCATGAGGAAAGCGGCCAATGGGTCATGGTAATCGCCGCCGGACGTGAAGCGCAGTTCTATACATCGCCCAATCTACTGGATTGGACGTTCGCCAGCAGTTTCGCCGCCGGGCATATCGTCGCAACGTGGGAAGTGCCGGACATCTTCCCACTGGATATCGACGGTGAGACGAAATGGGTGCTGCTGGTCAGCGTGGGCGCGTATGCCCCGGCGGGCGGCAGCGGGATACAGTATTTCATTGGCGACTTCGACGGGCAGACGTTCACCAATGACAACCCGACCGGGACAACGCTGTGGCTGGACTATGGCGCGGACAACTATGCGGGGACGACGTGGAACGATGAACCAGACGGCGAGCGGATTTACATCGGCTGGCTGAACAACTGGACGTACGCCAACAACATTCCGACCTCAACGTGGCGCGGCGCGACCACCCTGCCCCGCACCCTGCGGCTGGTTAACACTGCGGAAGGCGTGCGACTGGCACAAGCCCCGGTCGCCGCGCTCGAAAGTCTGCGCACGCCCCTCGGCACCTGGGATGATTTGACGATTTCCAGCACCGAACAGGTCATCGACGGGGTGACCGGACGCACGCTGGAAATCATCGCAGAGATCGAACCGGGCGAAGCAGAGCGCTGGGGGTTGAAAGTCCAGCGAAGCGACGAGACGGGCACACGCATCGTCTATAGTCCGGCGCGTTCGAGCCTGCTGATCGGGCGTGGCGACACTACCTCCGCCGGAGCAATCAATAGATTCAGCCCGGCCTTTGGCGCGCCGTTGGATCTCAACGGCGAAACGCTGCGTTTGCACATCTTCGTCGACGAGTCATCAGTCGAAGTGTTCGCGCAGGATGGACTAGTCGCGCTGACCGCACAGACCTTCGTCGAGCCACCCGCGGATGGGCTGTCGTTCTTCGCAGACAATGGCGAAATCACTGTCAAACATCTCGAAGTCTACGCGCTGGACAGCATCTGGTCAGCGCCGGAATAACGTGAACAGCTATCCCGCCGCCGTGCAGCCCCTCGGCCAGATCGTGGCGGGCTTTGAGCGCGTGCTCGGGAGCAATCTGGTCGGCATTTACCTACATGGTTCGCTGGTGCTGGGGTGCTTCAACTACCGCACCAGCGATGTCGATTTGTTGGTGGTGATCGAGCACCCATTGACGCCAGAGACGCACGAAGCATTGATCGCGCTGACGCTGCAGCTCGCGGCCGAGGCGCCGACCAAGGGTCTGGAGTTCAGCATCGTGCTGCGCGAACACGCCGCGCATTTCACCTACCCAACCCCGTTTCAGTTCCATTATGGATTAAACTGGCACGAGCGCTTTGTGGCTGGCGACGTCGACTATGGCGCGGATCCGCGCGATCCCGATCTTGCCGCGCACTTCACGATCACCAAGGCGCGCGGTCACTGCCTGTATGGTGCACCCATCACCGAGGTCTTTGGCGACGTGCCCGACAGTGATTACTGGACATCGATCCGCGCCGACGCCGCCGACATCCTTGACCATCTCGCGTATAACCCCGTGTACAGCGTGCTCAATCTGTGCCGGGTCCTGGCGTACCGCCAAGCCAAATTGATCGTCTCCAAAGCCGAAGGCGCGGCGTGGGCACTGAAGCACGTCCCCGCCATATATCACGACCTCATCCAGCAGGCGCTCCACACTTATACCGCTGAAATCGAGCCTGCTGTCGCGTGGAATGAGGCGGAACTACGCCAGTTCGGCAGCTATGCCCGCGCTGTAATCTTCACATAGCCTGCGACATTCGATCCATTCGCGCGATTCTTCAATAATGAATATGCGTGCCCTTCTGACTAGACCTTAACGTCAACGCCAAGCCAATGCTGGTGTACACTGTAAGCAAGTTTGTCATCATGAGGTTCTATCGATTATGCGTAGGCTGATCTTTTTGGTGTTCGTACTGCTGCTCACCACAGCGCTCTACCCGGCCCTCACGCAGGAAGGCGAGTGCCCGGCATTCATTGCGACCGCGCTCGACCTGGCGCATGAAACCTGCGACGGCACCGAAACCAATTTCGCCTGTTATGGCCATGCCAGTCTGGAAGCGGAGCTGTTCTCTACGGCCAACAGCGTCGCGTTTGAACAGGCGGGCGATATGGTCGAATTGTCGGATCTGCGGTCACTGCGCCTAAGCGCGCTCGATACCGGTAATCAGCTCTGGGGGGTGTCACTGATGCGTGTGGCGGCGGTGCCGCAGCTCAATCAACCGCTCGAACCGCTCACCCTACTGTTCTTCGGAGATGTATCCGTCGAAAACCGGGTCGCTGTACCTGTCGAATTCCCGGTGACAGTGGCGGGACGCCGCAATGTGAATATCCGCTTTGCGCCCAACGGCGATGCGGTCGTCCTCGGCACGCTGAGCAGTGGTGCGACCGCGCTGGCACAGGGGCGACTTGCCGACAACTCGTGGATCTACATCAAACAGGAGGCGACCGGGCTGACCGGGTGGGTCTCCGCAGCGGCGCTTCAGATGGATGGCGATCTGGAAGCGCTGCGCGTGGTCACAGCGTCCAATGCCTACTTCGCCCCGATGCAGGCGTTCTATCTCGAAACGACGGCTACCGACCGCTGCTCCGAAGTGCCGGACAGCGGTGTGCTCGTCCAAACGCCGGAAGGCGTGGCGGAGATCAGCGTGTGGATCAACGAGGTGAAAATCAGCCTCGGGTCGACAGCTTATGTGCGCGCCCAACCCGACGGCGACCTAACCGTCACCATGCTCGAAGGCCACGCCAATATCGAAACCTTCGGCGTGACGCAAACCGCTATCGCCGGAACCGAAGTGCTGGTATCGCTTGGTGCCGACGGTCTGCCGGATGCCGTTCCGAAACCACCGCGCGCGCTCACTCCCGAGGAAATCGCGAACCTCCCGGTGACCCTGCTCCCACGGGAAATTCCGCCCGTGCAGCCGGTCACCCCACCTCCGGCAAGTCAAGCAGGCGGCGGTGAAGCGAGTCAAGGCGGTGGCAATGGCAACCAGAATGATCCCTGCCCCGGCAACAGCTGCAATGCACCCGGTCAAACGGACTGTCCCGGCAACAGCTGCAATGCACCCGGTCAAACGGACTGTCCCGGCAACAGCTGCAATGCGCCGGGTCAGGGTGGCAGCGGTAATGGGAACGGCAATGGCCAGGGCGGTGGCTAAGACAACTAGCCATCTCCGGTGTATAATGTGAACTGTCATACACATCACTCCATTCTAGAGCAACGCTCCGAACGCCCCGCACTGACGGGGCGTTCGCCTTTTTAGCCAACTGTGTAATATTCTGCAATCTAAACACGAATTGTAACAATGAGAGGAGCTGGCTGAATGAAGCACCGCTGGATCGCCCTATTGTGCGCATTTACGCTGTTTGTGGTCACAGCAATTAGGGCGCAAGACAGTTACCCTCCGGAAGTGGATATCGCCATGGCTGACCTTAACACCCGCCTAGGAACCAATTATCGACTGGGAGCGCTGGTCAACTGGTACTGGGAGGAGCGCGTCTTCCCCGATGCGAGCATGGGCTGTCCCCTGCGGGGCGTCGACTATGCGCAAGTCGAAACAGGCGGGTTTGCGATCTTCCTCACGCTCGGCAGTCAGATCTACGAATACCGCGCGGCTATCAACAGTAACGCCGTCACATTTTGCGGGTCACGGCGTGCCCAACCGCAGCCAACGCCTGTGGGTCGCGCCACCCGCACGCCGGGCAACTGGGAGTACTCGGCGGTGCGCGGGCAGTATCACCCGGCGTTGGCATGGTCACCGACGGCAAGCTGGATCGCGGTCGCCGGAGCTACGAGCGATGCCACGGGCACAATCTATCTGTACGCGCCTGACGATTTGGACCTCACCCCACGGAACTGACATTTCCGCAGCCGGTCACGGCGCTCGATTTGTGGGCAGCAGCCAGCGGCGTCTACCTCGTGACGGGTGGAGCAGGCGGAGCGCTCGGCCTGCTGCCAGCCGACCCCGCCAGCGGCGCACTCATCGAGATGCGCACCGAAGCACTAACCACGCGTGTCAACGCGGTCAGCATCAGCCCGGATGGCAGCGTGATCGCCTCAGCCAACCTAGCCGCTGATCCCGCTGAATCGGCACGAATCAACTTATGGAACGCAACAAACGGCGAGTTGCTTACCAGCATCGATGCGCCTTCACCCATCACATCATTGGATTTTGGCGGCGCACTGCTGGCAGCGGGCACAGCGACTGGTCGTCTGCTGCTGGTAGACTACGTGACGGGCACCACCATCGCGGAAATCGGTCAAAGCGCCGCGGCGTCGGCGCTGGTCAGCTTTAGCCCGGATGGAATGACGCTCGCCGTTGCCATCGACACACAGGTGACGCTGTGGGATAGCACCGATCCCGCCAATATCAGCGCGCAGCAGACGTTCAGCGCTGATTACCCGATCCACACGCTGACGTTCAACCCCGACGGAACGCGGTTAGCCACAGCCGGTGGCGATGAGAACCTGCCGAGCGTCAGCGCCAGCGTGATTCGCGTGTGGGATGTCACTACCGGAGAAACTGCCGCGACCCTGCGCGCGCACACCAACACGGTGAACGGCATCGCTTACAGCCCGGACGGCACGCGGATGGCGTCGGTTAGCGCGGATGGGACGCTGCGCGTGTGGCGCTTTGGGCCTATCCCGTAACACCTTTGGCTCATTTCAGCATGCGGCTCGCCCGTTGAAATCGGGCGAGCCATGACGGTTCAATGCCAGTGTTCGGCAAACTACCAATTCAGACTCGCGGATTCCCCTGTTATCATCTGCTGTATCACCCGTCGCGGCACCCCAAAGCGAGGCAGCTATGCACAGGCAGTTCGACGGCACGCTGAAGCACCAGCACGACAAAGCGCACATTCCCCACTCATTCGCCGTTCCCGACGGGACGACAGCGATCAGCATCACGCTCGACTACACATGTGAGAGCCAAGCTGTTGTTCCGCCGCAGATCAGCCTGAGTCTATTCGATCCGGCGGGGGCGCGCGGCACACGGCACAACAATGGCGATCAGTCGATTCGGCTCACGCAATCGACGGCTTCGCCGGGTTACATGCCACGAGCGATCCGCCCTGGGGAATGGACCGTGTGGATCGATGTGCATCGCCTGCTGGAACCCGATGTGATGACCTACTCGATCAAGGTCGAGTTGAGCGCTGCGCCAACCGACGAGGCTCCGGTCGCCGTCACTCGGACACCCCCGACACCGCGGGGTCGTGGGTGGTACCGCGGTGATTTGCACGCCCATTCGCTGCACTCCGACGCGCGCTTTGAAGTCGCGGAGTTGGTGCAGTTCGCCCGTGACTATCATCTTGACTTTGTGACGCTGACCGACCATAACACGGCCTCGGGTTTGGCCGAATTTGACAGCCTCGCCACCGATGATGTGCTGACGATGGGCGGCGTCGAACTCACGACTTACTATGGGCACGCGCTGGCACTCGGGGTGCGGGAATGGCAGGAATGGCGTGTGGGTCTGGAGGGCTTGACGATGTCGGAACTAGCGCGGCGCGTCATCGACGGCGGAGCGCTGTATGTGATCGCCCATCCGACGAGCGTCGGCGACCCGTGGTGCACAGGCTGTGACTGGCAGTTCGCCGACATGCAGCCCGGCAGCGCGCGCCACATCGAAATCTGGAACGAATCGTGAGGCGGTATGGGCAGGAATGAGCACGCGCTGGCGCTCTGGTACCAATGGCTCAACGAAGGCTACCGGATGACGGCCACCGTTGGCACCGATCTGCATGCACCGCTGACTGATCCGCGCCCCGGTTTCAATGTGGTCTATGCGGATGAGTTGAGCGAACAAGCAATTTACGCGGGCCTTCGGCAAGGACATAGCTATGTCAGCGCGGGGCCACGTTTGGAATTCACGGCGACCAGTGATCGCGGTGCACAGGCCATGATGGGCGATGTGCTGGCAGGTGAAGTGCTTGACATCACGGTGATGTGGTCACAAGCGGAAATGGGCGCACGAGTGCGCTTGATCGAAGACGGGCAGATCGCAGACGAACAAGGGATACCCGCTGAAGGTCAACGAGCATGGCGGCGGATCAGTGGTCGCTGGTATGTGATAGAAATCAGGGCTGCCGACGGTGATTTACTCGCGGCCACGAATCCAATTTTCCGGGGCACGGCTGCCGACTGGCGCTAGTCTTTGCGCATCACCAAGACGCGCACGCCAAACAGGCGCAACACGGTGGTCGGCGCAAGTTTGACTTTGAGCGCGGTCGGCGCGTCCTTCCAGCCAATCGTCTGGTAGCCAAAGCGCTGGTAGTAGGGTTCCATTTTGCTGGCGCACAGCAGATACAGCGGTCGGCGTGCGCGCGCCTCAAGGGCAGCGATGAGTGCGGCAGCAATACCGAGGCCGCGATACTCCCGCAACGTGATGAGGCTCCCCAGTTCCTGACAGCCGGGGTACTCTTTGACTTGCCCGATGCCGACGATCTGGCCGCCGACCTCGGCCACGAGGAAGCGTGACCAGTGCGTGCTGGTGGGGTCAAGCTGTTCCTGCCGAATGAGGCGGCGAATGGTCGCCTGATCCTCGGCGGTCGCCGCCCGTATCGTGAAATCAGTCATGTTCGCCCCCGTGCGGAAAACAAAAACGCCTCGTCTACACGAAGCGTTTTGAGAATGGGTGGGAGAAGGGACTTGAACCCTCGACCTCTTGTTCCACAGACAAGCGCTCTAACCAACTGAGCTACGCCCACCATATTGGATTGAGGGGAGTATAGCATAGGGCAAAAGTGATTTCTAGCCCCTTTTTTGCGCGATGATCACTGTGACGGCGCTATTCGAGCAGGCTTCTTCAACAATCTGCACGCCGAAACCGTACGGTTCCAACAGGCTGATCCACAAGGAGCGATGTTCCGCACTGGCCTCGCGCTGCCCGGTGGCGGCATAGAGCGCATCGATCAGCTTGGCGATTAAGCCGCCGCCCGTGAAGCGCGACGTCGGCACGATGACAAAGCGTCCGCCCGGCTGCAGCACACGAGACACTTCGCGCAGCGTCTCCGGCGCGATGATGAAGTCCGTCGGGAAGGTGCTGATCACGGAAGCGAACGCTGCAGCGCGAAACGGCAGCATCTGCGCCCTGCTCCGCACCAAGTGTGGACGGATGCCCGCACGCATGAGCTTGTTCGTCGCGATCTGCCCCATCGCAGGCGACAAGTCGCAGCCGATAGCATCCCGCCCCGCGGCATGCAGATCGAGCTGGAGGTTGCCCGTGCCATGCGCCAGTTCGAGGATCAGGCCGTCCGGGTGAAGATGCTTCAGTGAGGCGCGCACCCAGCAGCGCCAGGCGCCGAGCGAGACGACCCAACTGACGAGATCATAGGTGAAGGCAAATTCGTTATAGAGCAGACGAAAGCCCAAGCGGACGAGATGCCACCACAGCCGCATGGCGCTAGCGTTTCACCTTGCCAATTTGCACGAGATCCTCTTCGACGCGCACGGGGAATGTCTTCACGGGCGAAACTGCGGGCGGCGTCAAATGCTGCCCAGTGGTAATGTCGAAGGTCGCGCCGTGCTTGTGGCACTCGATCTCGCAGCCGTTGAGCGCGCCTTCCGAGAGCGGAACATCTTCATGCGAACAGCGATCTTCCAGCGCGTAGAACTGCCCGTCAACGTTGAAGATCACGACCCAGTCGCGGCCAATCTCTACGACGAGCCGATCACCCGGCGCAATTTCGTTCACCGCTGCCACACTGATCCAGTCGATGGTCACGCTCACTTAGTCATCCTCGAATTTGCGCCACTCGGCGATGCCATACAGCCCCGTTTTGAGCACTTGCAGCGACAACAGCGCGCACTTGATGCGGTTGGGCGACAAATGAATGCCGAGCATCTCGAAGATATCTTCTTTGTTGATCTGGCGGATTTCGTCGAGCGTCTTGCCGAGAATTTCCTCGCCGAGCATCGACGCGGACGCCTGACTGATCGCACAGCCCTGCCCATCCCAGCCGAGTTCGGTCACACGGTTGTTCTCGTCGATGCGTAGTGTCAGGCGGAGACGGTCGCCGCACAGCGGATTGTGCGCCTCGTGGTCAACCGTCGCCGGATTCAAGATACCCCGGTTACGCGGATTCATCCCGTGATCGAGAATGTTCTCGCGATACAGATCATCCATGATTACAGCCTCTCAAGGAGCGAACAGGAATGTCCACTCTGCGTACGTCATATTTCTATTATAGCAGAGGACGACCCGCTGATTTGTGACCAATTGACAGCGCGCACGCGATTCATCGCGTCCCTACGAAAGAGGGTGTCTCTCGTAGGGATGACGCTTCACGCGGGTTAGACTGAGAATTTCTTCTTGGCTTTGTAGAGCGCGTCGATGAGCGCGTCCACTTCGGCGAAGGTGTTGTAGAGGTAAAAGCTGGCGCGCCGTCGCCGGAATATTGAGGCAGTCATGGAGCGGCATGGCGCAGTGATGCCCGGCGCGCACGGCGATCCCGTCGGCGTCCAAGAGCTGCGCGATGTCATGCGCGTGAATGCCGTTGAGCGAGAACGCGGCCACCGCGCCCTTCTGGTCGGCGTCCGGCCCATAGAGAGTCAAGCCGGGGACTTCGGAAAGACGATCCAGCGCGTACGCGGTGATGGCTTCCTCGTGCATGCGGATTTTGTCCATCCCGAGGCTGCTCAGGTAATCGACCGCCGCGCCGAGGCCGATGCCTTCGGCAATCGAAGGCGTGCCCGCCTCGAATTTGTAGGGCAGTTCGTTCCACGTGCTGCCGTCGAGCGTGACGCGGGCGATCATATCGCCGCCGCCCATCCACGGGGGCATGGCTTCGAGCAGGTCGCGCTTGCCATACAGGATGCCGCTTCCCGTGGGTCCGATCATCTTATGACCGCTGAACGTGAAGAAATCAGCGTCTAGCGCCTGCACATCGACGGGCAGATGCGGCACCGCCTGCGCGCCATCCACCATGATCAACGCGCCCACGTCATGGGCGAGCTTGGCCATGTGCGCAATCGGGTTGACCGTGCCGAGCACATTCGAAACGTACATCACGCTGACCAGCTTGACCGGCTCATCCCGCAGCAGCGCGGCATATACATCCATGTCGAGTGTGCCATCAGGCAGCACGGGCACATAGCGAATCGTGAAGCCCTTTTCCGCGGCGAGCATCTGCCACGGGACGATATTCGAATGGTGCTCCATTTGCGTGAGCACGATCGTGTCGCCCGCCTTGAGGTTCGCCCGGCCCCACGTCTGCGCGACGAGGTTGATGCCCTCGGTCGTACCGCGCACATAGATCACCTCGCGCTTGTTCGCCGCGTTGATGAACTTCTTGACCTTGATGCGCGCCTCTTCGTAGGCCGCAGTCGCCTCTTCGCTCAGCTTGTGGATGCCGCGATGCACATTGGCGTTGTAGCGGCGGTAGTAATCGTCAATGGCGTCGATCACCTGCCGGGGCTTCTGGCTGCTGGCGGCATTGTCGAGATAGATCAGCGGCACACCCGCGTGATGCTCCTGCTGCAAAATGGGGAAATCTGCCCGCACTGCCTCGATATTGTAAGGCAGGGTTCGATCGGTCATGGTGGACTCCTAACAAAAAGGCGCGGTGAGACTCGCCGCGCCTTGATCAGAGCAATCAGGACGAGGCATGCCTCGTCCCCACAAAGTCTACGGCTTATTTCAGCGTGTTCACGCCGACAATCTTCGCTTCCAGCGCGGCCCGCAAACGATCCTGCACGCGTTCGAACGGAATGCGTTCGAGCAGTTCCTCGAAGAAGCCTTCGGTGACCATGAGTTCAGCCTGCGGGCGCGGAATGCCGCGGCTCATCAGGTAGAACACGGGCGCTTCTTCCAGCGTGCCGAAGGTCGCGGCGTGTGTACAGCGCACGTCATCCGCTTCGATTTCGAGGCCGGGGATGGCGTCCATGCGCGCATCCTCGCTCAACACGAGGTTGCGACTTGCCTGAAACCCATCGATCTTCTGCATCTGTGGCTGCGACTTGATCATGCCCTGCCACAGGCTGCGAGCTTCGTCTTTCGCCGCGCCTTTGAACAACAGGTCCGACTTGGTCATCGGCGCGTTGTGATTCTGCTGGGTGTCGTGATCAAACATCTGTACGCCATCGGCGAAGAACATACCGGACACGCGCCCCTGCGCTGCATACCCATCGAGTTCAACTTCGATGAACGCCTTGACGAGCTTGCCGCCCATCGTGCCGAGCACCCAATCCAGCGTGGCGTCCTTGCCGACGCGCCCGCGCTGGTGGCTGAACTCGTAGGTCTCGCGATTCCAGTCCTGCAAGCCGACATAGCGCAGGTTCGCGCGCTCGCCGACGAGCAGTTCGGTCGCGCCAATATACGCCGACTGCGCATCGCCTTCGGGCGACAGGTAGTCAACCAGAATGGTCGCGCTCGCGGCTTCGTCCAACGCGACGAGCACGTGACCGAGCGTCGCGCCGGGCTGCGTGTGATACATCACCACATGCAGCGGCAGTTCGACCATTTTACCGCGCGGCACATAGAGGAACACACCGTGCGTCCACAGAGCAGCATGGAGCGCGGCGAATTTGCCATCGCTCGGCTTGACGGCCTGTGTCATCAAACGTTCACGCACGAGATCAGGATATTCACGACAGGCGGTCACTAAGTCCGTGAAGATCACTCCCTGCTTCCGCAGATCGTCGGTTACTTCGTAGAAGACCACTTTACCATCGACAAAGATGAGCGTGCCGCCCTGCTGATCGCCGATGAGTGGTTCAAGGTTTTCGCGTGGCACCACATCCAGCGTGGACTGCGCGTTGTTGACAAGCTGGGCTTCATCCCAACGGATGCCGCGGTAATCGGTGCGCCGCCATTCTTCGTCGGTGCGTCCGGGCATCGGGAGCATTTCATAGAGTTCCCACGCCACATGACGGCTCTCGCGCAGCCAATCCGGTTCGTTGTTGGCGGTGCTCAACGCGTCAATATCCGCGGGCGTGTAGATGGGCGCTTCCGGCGAGGCGGAGCGGCGTCGGACTGCAAAAGTCATAAAATCACCTCAAGCTGGTGTGTGGGTGTCGTTATCATCAAGGTAGGGGCAAGGCATACCTTACCCCTACAAGCGTTTCTGATGTTTAGCCGATTGAGCCTTCGAGCTGAATCTGGATCAGGCGGTTCATTTCGAGCGCGTATTCCATCGGCAGTTCCTTGACGAGCGGCTCAATGAAACCGTTGACGATCATGGCGTTGGCTTCATCTTCGCTCATACCGCGGCTCATTGCATAGAAGAGCTGATCTTCGCCGATACGTGTCACCGAAGCCTCATGCCCCATCGTGACGTTGCGGGCATCGCATTCAATCGTCGGGTAGGTGTCCGAACGACTGCGATCATCCAGCAGAAGCGCATCGCACACGACATTACTGCGGACGTTGTCTGCACCTTCGACAATCTTCAGCAGACCGCGGTAGGTCGCGCGACCGCCATCGCGGCTGATCGACTTGCTGATGATCTGGCTGGTGGTGTTCGGGGCGAGATGCGTGATCTTCGCGCCCGCGTCCTGATGCTGGCCGTGCCCCGCGAACGCGATGGAGAGCACTTCACCGTGCGCGCCTTCGCCTTCGAGGATGACGGCGGGATACTTCATCGTGACTTTGCTGCCGAGGTTGCCGTCAACCCACTCCATCGTGGCATTCTTCTTGGCAACCGCGCGCTTGGTCACAAGGTTATACACGTTATTCGACCAGTTCTGGATGGTCGTGTAGCGGCAGCGACCGCCTTCTTTGATGATGATCTCCACAACCGCGCTGTGCAGGCTGTCCGAGCTGTAGATCGGCGCGGTGCAGCCTTCGACGTAGTGGACGTACCCGCCCTCTTCGACGATGATCAGCGTGCGCTCAAACTGCCCCATGTTCTGCGTGTTGATGCGGAAGTAGGCTTGCAGCGGCATTTCGACGTGGACACCCTTGGGGACGTACACAAACGACCCGCCCGACCACACCGAGCTGTTGAGCGCCGCGAACTTGTTATCGGCGGACGGGATGACCGTGCCGAAGTATTCGCGCACCAAGTCGGGATAATCGCGCAGCGCCGAGTCCATGTCCGTGAAGATCACGCCCTTGCTTTCAAGGTCTTTACGGATGCTGTGGTAGACCACTTCCGACTCATACTGCGCCGTCACGCCTTGCAGATACTTCTGCTCCGCTTCGGGGATACCGAGGCGGTTGAAAGTATCTTTGATTTCCGGCGGCACTTCGTTCCAGTCTTTACCCTGCTGATCGGCGGCGCGGACAAAGTAGAAGATATTGTCAAAGTCGATCCCACTGAGGTCTGCGCCCCAATTGGGCATCGGCTTAGCAAGGAAGAGTTCATAGGCCTTGAGGCGATATTCTGTCATCCACGCCGGTTCATTCTTCAAGGCACTGATCTGGCGCACAATATCGGCGTTCAGACCGCGCTGGCTCTTAAAAGAATAGCTCGTTTCCGAGTCGTGGAAACCGTACTTCTCTTCGTAGGAGCCGCGGACATCCTTCAACGCCGATTCTTCGGCGGTCAGCTGCTTTTCGCTCTCGACAAAATCCGTCATTGCGCTTACTCCTGCTCTACGCCGTACTTTTCACGCACCCAGTCATAGCCTGTTTCTTCAAGGCGTAGCGCGAGATCCGGGCCACCGTTTTCGACGATGCGCCCCTCGAACATGATGTGCACATAGTCGGGCTTGATGTAGTTGAGAATGCGCTGATAGTGGGTGATCACCAGCACACCAAGATCCGGGCCACGCAAGCTGGCGACGCCTTCCGACACAACGCGCAGCGCGTCAATGTCCAGACCGGAGTCAGTTTCATCCAGAATGGTGATCTTCGGGTTCAGCACGGCCATTTGCAGAATTTCGGCGCGCTTCTTCTCACCGCCGCTGAAACCTTCGTTGAGATAACGTCCCGCAAAGCTGTGATCCATGTGGAGCGAGTCCATCTTAGCGCGCATCAGCTTGCGGAAATCCGACACGGAAATGCCTTTGCTGGTCGGGTCAGCCGCCTTCATGCGGGCGTTGATTGCCAGACGCAGGAAGTTAGCCAGAGTGACACCCGGGATGCTCACGGGATACTGGAAGGCAAGGAACAAGCCCGCGCGGCTGCGTTCGTCGGCTTCCATTTCGAGCAGGTCTTGCCCGTCGAAAATAATCTGCCCGGCGGTGACTTCATAGGCAGGGTTGCCGAGCAGGACGTTGGCCAACGTCGATTTGCCCGAGCCGTTAGGTCCCATAAGCGCATGGACTTCGCCCTGCTTAACAGTAAGATTCACACCCCGCAGGATGGGTTTGTCTTCAACCGTGACGTGTAGGTTCCGAATTTCTAAAGCAGCGCCCATTCCGGCGTAACCTCCGCTAAGATCAACAGCAGTTAAATTTACTCTGTACCCAGAGTAGCAAACATAGGGGTAGTATACCAGCGCGGAGCGGCAGAGTCAACATTTTTATGATAGCTATTATAAAAATTGACTTAGAAAAATGGCTATGCTACGATTCGCTGGCACTGGTCCAAAATTGCATGAGGAACTGGTATGACCCAGCAGACGATGAAAACGGAAGAAGAACTGCGCGAGCATCTCCGCGTGGTCGTTGACCCGGAAATTGGCATGAATGTCATCGAACTTGGTCTGGTTCGCCGTGTCGAACTAGACGATAAGCACTGCCATCTCGTCATGATTATGACGACGCCCTTCTGCCCCTACGCGCCGCAGCTGCTCGAACAAACGCGCCGCACCGCGCAGGAATATGCCGCCGTGCCCACGACCATCGAAATGGGCATGGAGATGTGGGACCCGACGATGATGGAAGAAGGCGCCGCCGACGATTGGGGTCTGTTCTAGCGATGAGCCAGATCGTAGGGGCATGGTGGCGCACCATGCCCCTACCTAAGCACGCTTACTTCGGGCGATTCGCGAGAATGAAGTCTTTCGGATCGACGTAGTTGGCGAAGGTCGCAACTTTGTCTCGAGCCGGCCAATGCGACGGATTCGCCTCCAGAATGTTGGTCGGGCTGAGATCAAAGTGCAGGTGGTAGGCGTAGCGTCCGAACGCGTTGCCGACGCGCCCAATCGCCTCCCCACGTTTCACTTTCTGCCCCGGCACCACCGCCATCGCTTCCAGATGCGCACTGCGCGAATACATCACGCGCAGACTGCCCGGCAGCGGATCATGCTTGATGATGATCACATTGCCCCAGATCGGCAGCGCGTTCGCAAACGTCACGATTCCATTTGCGGGTGAGTAGACGAGCGCGTGCGCGTCGGCATCGCTCGGCAGATTGAGATCCGCGCCCGTGTGATACGCTTCCTGTGGTGACCCGATAAAGTACAGCTGGCCGAACGGACTCGCGTCGAGCCACTTGCCACCCCACACGGCTGCGCCGCGCCGTTCGGCTTCGGTGCCCACGGGTTGATCATAGCCATCGCTGAAGACGTCACTCGGCAGACCGCCCGTCGCGGTCAGCACGCGCCGCCAGCGAATTGCATCGAAGGCGATCTCTTTGCCGCTCTCGCCCGTGAGATCGTTCAGGAAAATCGACCCGGCGTTGGCGAGATTCTTGTCGATATCGAAGACGCCCAGCGTCACCCATTGATCGCGGAAGCGCGACTGATCGACGGGGATGATCGTTTCGGCGCTTGTACCGCGCACACCATGCAGTTTGAAACGCGCATTGAGCGTCGTCGCATGGCGCGTTGGCGTCGGCCTGCAAGCGGGGATGATCGGCTTGCCGTAGCTGCCCCACACCTGAAACGTCTCGCGGAGTACATCATCCGGAGTGCGCGCCATGATTTCCCAGTAGACCATCGGGTGAATCGAGTTGACGAACGGCTGCCATTCCAACGGGTAAATCGAGTTGTAGTGCCCTGTGCGCGGATCAACGCACATGCCGACGTGGAATGTGCTCGGAATTCCCCGGCGCAGCGCCACCATGAACGGTCGCACCGTCTCCCGGCTGCCCAACCAGAAACCCGCATAAGGCTCAACATCGAGAATCAGCGATTTGACGCCGGGGCGGGTGCACGCCTGAATCAGCAGGCGCGTCTCAGCAGCAATGTCGGCGCCGCGCGGCACCGCCCACGCATGAAACTCCAACCCATACTGACCGAGCACCTTCACCCAGCGGTCGATGCTGGCCGTGCCATCAATGGCGAGGGCACGTTTCGAGTCCCAATAGCCTTGCCACTGCGCGCCGGATTCGCGCGTGTAGTCGCTGACTTTGACCCAGACCTGCGTCACGGCGGGCGCGTTGGCCTTAGGCGCTGCGCGAATCTCCTCGATGCTGTTTTCGGGAACGGAGTCGCCGCGCCAGTGCCAGACTGCGACCTTGCGCGTGTAGGGTCGCCGGGAGGCTGGCGGCACCGAGACCGCCTCAAATGTGACCAGCGTACCCAGCACCCAGCCCTTGACTGAACCCTGCTCGATCCACACCCAACCGTCTTTCGTGCGGGATTGAGGGTAGTAGGTGCACAACGTGAATTTCAGGAGATCGCCGATATCCCGGTAGCTCGTGCCGGGGCCAGTACGAATATTCACAAAGGCTTGAGCCGTGCCGGCCAGAGAAAGCTGCGGTGTGCCTAAGGTTGCGGGCAGAACTGGTGTATCTGTGGTCATGAATCCATCGCCTGATCAATTAGAGTCCAAAAGCGCTGTACTTCAGACGGCCCCAGTTGCACCGAATAGGTGCCGGCGCTGGTAGAGCCAACGATTTCGATGCCGCCCGTGGCGAGCGGCTCGATGAGCATGTGTTCCGTGATTGACGGGACATTGACGCCGCGAAACAGCGCGGTGGGCAGCCAGGCCGTGACATCGTCGGCATCGCCGGGAAATAAATGGCGCGCCAGATGAAACCACAGCATGTGGGCGGCGCGTTTCGACAGGATTCGCGTCCAGCGGCTGCCATCCTGACTCCGACCGCCGAAGACATACGTGTCTCCGACACCCCGGCGAATCAGAAAAGTGTCTTGCGAGTAGCCGTAAACGCGGTTCGCCGTCATCGAATAATTATCTCTCCATCTCCGGGCAGCACCGATCCGATCAGGGCCGCCGCTTCGCCGGATGCCAGCAATTGGTCGAGCAAGCGCGGCGCGTCCGCGGATGGCAGCGCAATCAACAACCCACCGGATGTCTGCGGATCAAGGCAACAGGCTGGCCTGATACGAGCCAGGTTCGCCTCAACGGTGACCCAGGCTTCGTAATATTCGCGGTTGCGGCCGAATCCGCCCGCGAATATCTCCTGCTGACCATACACATGTGCGCCATCAACCCACCGCAGCGCCGCGTAATCGAGCGCCAAACGCACGTGACTGTGATGCGCCAGCTCATGCGCGTGACCGATCAGCCCGTAACCCGTGATATCGGTCATGGCGTGGACGTGGTACGCGGACGCCAACTGTGACGCCGTCCGATTTAAACGCAGCATGCTGGCGACTGCCGCCTCGACATGCGCGGGGTCGGCGACGCCGCGTTTCAATGCAGTGGTGATCGTACCAATGCCGAGCGGCTTGGTCAGGATGAGCTGATCGCCCACCTGCGCCCCGCCCTTCGTGCGAATCCGGTCGGGATGAATCAAGCCGGTAACGGCGAGCCCATATTTCGGTTCGCGATCAGTCACAGTGTGGCCGCCCGCAATCACCGCGCCCGCTTCCCGCACCTTCTCCGCCCCACCCCGCAGAATCTCCGTGAGTATTTCATAGCCGTAGCCATCCGGGTAAGCGACGAGGTTCACGGCAAACAGCGGTTCGCCCCCCATCGCGTAAATGTCGCTCAGGGCGTTGGCAGCCGCAATCGCGCCGAACTGGTACGGATCATCAACGACGGGCGGAAAGAAATCGACAGTCGAGATGACCGCCTGATCAGCGTTCAGGCGATACACCGCCGCGTCATCGGGCGATTCAAGTCCGACGATCAGCGCGGGATACAATTGGGCGGGGAAAATCCCCTTAAGCGGCGTCAGAACCTGAGCCAGATCGCGCGGGGCGATCTTCGCCGCTCAACCGGCGCAGGACGCAAGCGCAGTCAGCTTGATGTCCATCACCTACTCCTTGGGTAACTAACAATCTTAGTATAGCGAAAGGTCAGCCGCGTCTCCAGTAAGGATCCGGTGAGCTGACGGTCACTTGGCACTTGAAAGTCATTCCGGGGTGCTCTATACTTATTTTCAATCCGGCGTATGGCGCAGCTTGGTAGCGCGCTTGCATGGGGTGCAAGAGGTCGTGGGTTCAAGTCCCGCTACGCCGACACCTTAACCTCTGAAGTGTTTCAAACAGCTTCAGAGGTTTTTATTTTTTGTGACAAATCTCCTAGATATTTCTTTCTCTCCTTGCTACACTAGCGCTCGTGGGGAAAGTACCCTCTATTTTTGAACCTTCCTTTAAGCGAGTGTGTATTAGTTGTGGACGAAGTACACGCAAGTGAAGAGTAGGTTCTATCAATACTTGTAGGTGTATTACAAGGAGTGATGTACATGAAGATTTTCCGTAAGTTCTTGATGATCGGAACCGCAGTCGCGCTGCTCGGCGCGTTTGCCCCGGTCGCCGCTCAAGAAGGTGGGCAAGGCGGGATCATTATCGAAGGCAACCTGAGTGCAGACGTTGCCACGATGAACCCCATCATGTCCAGCGACACCGCCAGCCGCGTTATTGGTTTTATGTTCCCTGGCTTTATTGGTGCCGACCCGGCAGCAGCGTGCTCGCCCTGGCGCAGCCGAACTCGCTCGCCGAAAGCTGGGAAATCAGCGAAGACGGTCTGACCTACACCTTCACCCTGCGTCAGGACATGACGTGGAGCGACGGTACCCCGATCACCTCGGCGGACCTTCTGTACACCTGGGAAGCAATCAAGGCGGGCGCTGAAGGCCTGATCGACGTACCCGGCAGCTTCATCATCGACCCGACCGGCGCGACCGGCGTGCTTGATGTTCAGGCTCCCGATGATTACACCGTCGTCGTCACCTTCGCATCGCCGGAATGCACGGCGCTGAGCTATGCAGCGTCGATCGTTCCCGCGCCGTCGCATGTTCTGCCCGAAGATGTGACCACCCTCGGCGACAGCGAATTCAACCTCGCCCCGTCGGTTACCCGTGGCCCGTTCACCTTCGGTGAATTCCGCCCCGGCGAACAGGTCAGCCTCGTCAATGACCCGACCTTCCCGGCAGTGGACACCGTCCTCGGTTACGTCGCTCCGGAAGGTTTCATCTACCGCACCGTGCCCGATGCAACCGTCATGGTCGAACAGTTCCTCGCTGGCGAACTGAACACGATTGATGGCCCCTCGGTGGCGCGCCGTCAGGACATCCGCAACAGCAGCGCGACGGTTTACAGCTATCCCGGCAACGCCTGGGATTACCTGGCCATGAACCTCGCCGACCCGAACAATCCGCAGAACGCGTTTGACGAAGCTGGCAACCCGATCGATCAGGGTAACCACCCGATTTTCGGTGATGTCCGCGTCCGTCAGGCGATTGCCCGCGCGATTGACATGAATCGATCATCGACGCCGCCGTGTTCAACGAAGGCGAACGTATGACTTCCTTCCTCATCCCCGCGTCGTGGGCATATGCGGACGACCTCGCGCCGATTCCGTTTGACCCCGAAGCCGCCGCCGCCATGCTCGACGAAGCTGGTTGGGTGGATGCTGACAACGATCCCGCGACCCCGCGCGTTGCTCAGGGTGCGCAGTTTGCCGAAGATGGCACGGAATTTGTCTTCACGCTGTACACCAACGAAGGCAATACCCGTCGCGAAGCGATCGGTACGCTGGTTCAGGATCAGTTGGCGCAGATCGGTATCCGCGTCGACTTCCAGACCATCGACTTCAACACCCTGCTGGACATCATGGACAGCCAGACATTCGACAGCATCATCCTCGGTTGGCGCAACGGCTACCCGGATGATCCGGATGCCACCCAGCTGTTCACGCCCGCCAGCGATGTGATCGGCAGCGGCAGTGACTTCACTTCGTTCAACAACGAACGCTTCAACGAACTGAACACGCAGGCGAAGTCGCTCCCCGGTTGCGATCCGGCGGAACGTGCAGCGATCTACGGCGAAATGCAGCAGATCATGCAGGACGAACTGCCTTACATTTGGCTGTTCGCCACCAACGGTATGTATGCTGCCAACAGCATCGACGGCTTTGACCCGTATCCGTCCCAGATGTACTGGAACGTGGATGCGTGGTCGGTTGCCCCCCCGTAATTTGTAGGTAGCAGTACCTCATCGCCCCCTTGCCTCGTGTGAGGGGGCGATTTTCAAGAGTGTCAATTTAGATATGCTTTCTTGTAACTCGCATGCGGCACCCACCAGACTCATAGCGAGACTTGTTTCGGATACCCGCAGGTTTCCCGATGTACCTGTTTTGCAAAAACATCGTTCTCGTGATCGTCATGTTTGGGACTAAGCCCACGATCAAGTACACACTGCGTCGCTTAATTCAAGCGATTCCAACCTTCTTCGGCATCACAGTCTTCTCGTACTTGCTGATGGCGGCAGCCCCCGGCGGCCCCGTCGCGGCGCTCACATTCAGCCCGCGCATGACCGTCGCCCAACGCGAACTGGTCGCCAAACGACTGGGCGTCAATGATCCGCTGCCCGTTCAATATCTCCGCTGGTTGCTGGGTGATGACTGGATGCGCTGGGACGCGGATGGCGATGGCACCGCCGATGGCAGCTTCCTGCTCCAGCTCGATGTCGATGGCGATGGCGAGCCCGAACCCCCCGGTCAGAATCGGGGCATTCTGCGCGGCGACTTTGGCGACTCCTTCTTCTACCGCCGCCCCGTGATCCAGATGCTCGGCGAAAAAGTCGCCGCGACGCTGGAACTCGGCGTGTCGAGTTTGCTGTTCGGATTGGTGCTGGGCGTGCCGATTGGCATCCTCGCCGCCGTCTATAAGGGCAAATGGTTCGACAACATTACACGCGTCCTCGCGGTGGTTTCAACGCGATTCCGATCTTCTGGCTCGGCCTGATCCTTGCTGCTGGTCTTCGGATCGTGGCTCGGCTGGCTGCCGATGGGCGGACGCACGGAGATGACACTGACGGGCGGTGTTCCGCCGATCTGGGAACGCTGGCGGTTCCTCATTCTGCCGACGTTTGTGCTGGCAACCGGGACGATCGCCATTTACTCGCGTTATATGCGGGCGTCGATGCTGGATGTCATGACCCAAGACTATATGCGCACGGCGCTGTCGAAGGGTTTATCCGGGCGGCACGTGTGGTTCAAGCACGGCACGAACGCGTTGATCCCGCTGGCCACGTTCCTCGGCCCGCAAATCACCGGCTTGCTGAGCGGCGCGGCGATTACGGAAACGATCTTCTCATGGCCGGGACTCGGACGCTTCGCCGTGCAAGCGGTGATCGCGCAGGATTATCCCATTGTCATGACCGTCGTGATCGTGGGCGCAGTGGCGACGATGTTCGGGTACATCCTCTCGGATGTGCTGTACGCAGTGATTGACCCGCGCATCCGGTTCGACTAGAGATCAAGGAAGGAACTACACAATGACAGCCCAACCTTCAGTTGCAAAACTCGTGGTCGAACCCGAAGAGAAACGCATCGGCATTTCGCTGACGCAGCTCGCCATGCGGCGTCTGCGCCGTGACCGGCTCACGCTGGTCGCGCTCACCATCGTCACGCTCATGGCGCTCATGTCATTCTCAGCGCCATTCATCAGCAATATCCTCAACATCAGCTACACGCAAACGGACGCGTCACGCACCTTCCTGCCCGTCGGCGCGGAAGGCCATCCGCTCGGAACCGATGACCTCGGACGCGATCATCTGGCGCGGCTGCTGTATGGCGGACAAGTCTCCCTAAGCGTGGGTTTCCTCGCGGCAACCGTCGCCATCTCGATCGGCGTGACGCTCGGCATTATCACGGGTTTCTACGGCGGCCTCATCGACGACTTCACCAACTGGGTGATCGCGACGCTGAACTCAATTCCGTCGCTGTTCCTGCTGTTGATCGTCGCGGCGGTTTTGCAGCCGTCGCCGACGACGCTGATTCCGTGCTCGGGTTCCTCGGCTGGACGGCGACAACGTGGCTGGTGCGCGGCGAAACGCTGTCGCTCGGGAACGCGAATACATCGTCAGCGCGCGCGCCATCGGCGCATCGCCGCTGCGCATCATGTTCGTGCACATCCTGCCGAACTTATTCTCGATCATCGTGATTTCGCTGGCAATTGATATTGGCGCGCTCATCCTCTCCGAAGCGGCGTTGAGCTTCCTCGGATTGGGCATCAAGCCGCCGACGCCAAGCTGGGGCAACATGCTCACCGGGGCGCAGACCTACTTCACGCGCGGCGTCCATCTGGGATCTTTCCCGGTTTGATGATCTTCGTTACGGTGCTGTGCCTGTATGTCATTGGCGACGGCATCCGCGACTGGCGTGGACCCGACCAGCCCCGACCCCGACCCGCCTTCAGTGGTAGGTTTCTAATTGAAGGTTGCGATAATCGCGTCTAGGTTTCCGACCCCACCCCCGCCCTCCTCAGGGATGGGGAGAATATCGGGCGCCTGGAAGTCGTGGCGGACGCGATAAATGCGCACCTTACAAACATCTGGCGGCGGTAGATTTCGTCTGGGCGGAAGTAAATGTGTTTGATGTCTTCCGGCGACATAAACACCGGTTCGCCGACCGCGCAGGTACCTGTGAAGATCTTCGCCGCTTTGACGCACATCGCCGTGATGTTGAGCGCTTCGGTGGGCGTTTGCCCCAGCGCGATCAAGCCGTGATTCTGGAGCAAAATCACTTTGGGCGCTTCGCCCTGCTCATCCATGTAGCGGCGGACTTCGTCACGGATAGCGACGGCCAGCGGTAAGCCGGGATCGACGTAGGGCACGAACACCGAGCGCGGCCGCACAACACTGCTTCATCGGGGAATAGGCGATTGTCGGCAAATTGGCGCGCGTGCTGCACAACAGGCTGTTCACAGCGACGGGATGCGTATGGGCGATCACTTTCACATTACAGCCGTGCAGCAGCATGGCGTGGAATGTGACCTCCACCGACGGGCGTCCCGGCGTAGAAGCATCGACCTTCGCATCGATCATCGCCTGCTGGAGCGCCGCGCGATCTGCAGTCTGCTGCTCGAACAACGCGAGAATCGGCTCAAAGCGCACGGCGACGAAACCGCTCGCGTCAATCGAGCTCATGCCCTGCCCGCTCGCTTTAATCAGGAAGGTATCGGCGTCGATGCGGTAGGAGGTATTGCCCTCCCCCACAATCACATATTCGTTCTGGGGCTGCCCCAGCGTGCGGGTCAGGTTCAGGATTTGTTCAAGCGGCGTGGTAGTCGTCACGGTGTCATCTCCAATTGTTTGAACCGCGCGAACGCTGCATCCCACGCGGCGGTATTCTTCGGCTCGTAAACCTGCATTTCCGCCTGATGACTGAGCAGCGCACGCCCCTCGGCGACGCTGCCTAATTCACCGAGCGCGATCAACTGCACAATGGCGTTGCCCAACACCGTCGCTTCGGTCGGGCCAGCGTAGACGGGGCGCCCGATGGCATCCGCGGTCATCTGGCAGAGCACGGCATTTTTGGAACCGCCGCCAATGATGTGCATCCGGTCGACGGTCAGCCCCGATAAGGCGATCATTTTGTCGAGCGCGTCCCGGTAACGGAGCGCCAGACTTTCGTAGACCACGCGCATCATGGCGCCGGGGGTTTCCGGCACGGGCTGTCCGGTACGCGTACAGTAGGCACGGATACGCGTGGGCATGTCGCCGGGTGGGAAGAACGCCTCATCGTCCGGGGTCGATGAACGATACAAAAGGCGGGGCTTCGGTCGCCAGCGCGGCCAATTGATCGTAGCTGTATTCCGTGCCTTCGGCGCGCCACGTCGCGCGGCACTGCTGCGCCAGCCACAAAACCCATGATATTCTTTCCCAGGAAGCGCAGTTTACCTTCGGCGCCGCCTTCGTTCGTCACGTTCGCCCGTAGGCCGCGTCGTTGATGACCGGCGTATCAATTTCCAGCCCGATCAAGCTCCACGTCCCACTGCTGATATAGGCGAAATTGCGGGTGGTGGTCGGCACGGCGACCACCGCCGAGCCGGTGTCATGCGACGGCGGCGCGATCACGGGGATGCCGCGATACTCACCGAGGCGCGTCCCCGGCCGCACGATCTCCGGGAAGATGTGCGTAGGGACACCCACCGCGCAAGCAGTTGGCGATCCCAATCCTGGGCGCGCGGGTTGTGGCACTGGGTCGTCGTGCATGGGTGAACTCACGTCTTGCCGATTTCCACCTGAACATTCGGAAAACGGTGCGCAACTTCCATCGCGAGCGACGCGCCATCAAACGTGACTTTCGCCACGCGTCCTGACCTTCCCCTCAAATCGACGGCCACCAAGTGTGTCATCGCCTTACTATCTTTTGTTCATTCCACCGGTACGAGATCCACGCGCGTCCGCCGACGGAACGCTCTACTTGATCGAGCGGCGCATCTTGGTGTGCTGATGATATGCTGTGTTTTATCAGGTCGGAGGAAGGTGCCATGGGGCAACTTTGACCCACTTCGAGCCATCCGCCAGAATGACGCTCGTGCACACACCGACCGATCGCTATGGCGCTCTTCATCGCCACTATCCGGATCGATCTCCGCAACCGCCAATCAAGGAAATACCACGGTGCCAAAAAGCCAATATTCAGGGTTGATATCGGGTAAAATCCATCGGGACGGCTCACCGTCGAGATTGAGTCGCGGCGCAGACGTCCACCGACACCCGCACCTGAATCTGCGGGCTGTCAGGTAAAGCCTGCGCGATTTGCAAGCTGTTGGTGATGACGGTGACTTTCTTTGAGATCTCTGACGTACGGGATGAGCGCGTAGGCAGTCGCATTCGCTGGCGTCGAGCGCGACACTGCACCCATCTTCTAGCAACTCCTGCTGCTGCCGCCGCACACCGCGACCTTTCGGTGCGGCGTTTGGCTAAACGCACGTGAAACGAAAGTTCGGGCGGAATCGTGCTGCTTCTCCCGGCTGACCGCTGCCCCGCCATACGTGCGTTCAAGCAGGTTGCCGTCTTCCAGAGCGCGCAAGTCTTGACGGATGGTCACGGCGCTGATATTCGGCGAGCTTTCGCTTTCAAGGCTTTGGATGGAGACCCGCCCGGGCGTTTGAGCTGTTCCAGGGTCATCGCGGCGTCTTTTCTTCAACAAACATCGGGTCAGACATGGAAGCACTAACTTTCTTAAGCGCTGACCTGACAAACAGACAGAAAACGGAGTCAAAAGAAACCAATTTACTTTCATTGTGGCCAATCCTACGCGAAAAAGCAAAAATCAGAAAGTGGAAAAATTGAGCGAGAAAATCGGAAAAAAACGCTTTATAGAAACTTCAGCAGGGATTCCGTTTCGCTGTT
>JADKGC010000006.1 GCA_016717205.1 Candidatus Flexifilum breve | reverse complement strand
TGCACACTTCTCTTCATCTTCATGGGAATAAGGAAATGAACAACTCTACCGACTTTGAGATTATCACTTTTTAACAGTTTCCTCTTGACTAGGCACCTAATACAGTGACATTTTACTTCTGTTTCCTACATTTACATCCTGCCCAAAACGATCTATGGAACGTTACCATCATACTCGGGTGTTTCTTTTCACATGAGGTATAAAACGCAAAATTGGAGTTATAGTGAAATCGACGCTTCCGAATAGTTAGGGGTCAACGAACATATGATTCAGAATTGTATTGACTGTCACTTTCTCGCAAAGGTGAGCGCAAACGATGTTACAGCGGTGGATGCTTTCGAGGAAGTATCCCTAAGCATCAGGCAACAGTATGAAAATAAAGCATCATTTCGGCAGCTACCGCGCTACTTTGCTTGTTATCGACACAGATGGTCAGATTCATTAGAGTTCACCAATGGGGTCGGCAGACGCCAATCATTAAGTATCGCAGGACTATTCAAATAGCCCTCAGTATGACTTTATTTGCCTTGAGGACAAAACTCAATGGGGATGCTTCGCCGGTTTTGAGGTTGGCAAATCCTTTAGAACTGTAGAAGACGAAGTTGAGTTCAACAGGCAAAGAGGCAAAGGATTGAGGAGTTTGGACTAACTGCTGAACAGATTAACATTGATCGTCGTTTGCTTCGAGTAACGGTGATTACCCTGATTATTTCAACGGTGGTCTCATTGTTTTCGTTAATTGTCAATCTCTATCAGGCGACACAACCAATAGATATTAGAGATCCCATTACAATACAAATCGTGCCGATTACACCGATAGTTGAAGAGGAAACCGCCGTCCCGGAAGCATTGCCGACAAGAGATGCGGTAATCGATCCAGAAGCTACCCTTGATCTTAATAGCCGATGATTATCATACATTCTCTGAGGATCTCTCGTGTCAACCCCACCTCTGCCAAGCATCGAGATCAACGTAGATAAGTTAGTTAGTCGAAAATGTCCAAGTCATACGAAGTATCCTTAGGAATGTGGGGGCGGAACTCATCGTAGTAACCAAAGTTTATGGGGGATGCTTGCCGATTCTTCAAGTCTTCATTGAAGCTGGCATATTGGACTATGCTGATGCCCACATTCAGAATATTTCCGCGCTCAAATCTTTGGCTCCTAAGGCTAACTGCAGGTTAATTCGGACACCTTCCCTGTCTATCGCCCCTCTTCTGTATCCTAGTGTAGATTCCAGTTTCATCTCTGACATAGACTCTGCAGCACAACTCGCACGGCTATTCGCTGAACGAGGTCTACAGCACAGCCTAATAATCGCTCTGGATATGGGCGATAATCGTGAGGGTATATATGCGGATGTGCTAAAAGACTTTGCTACTCAGCTCAAGTCCCTTGGTGGAGTGAAAGTATCAGGTATTGCATCGACATTTGGATGCAACAATTAATGGCACCATCTGTTGGAACTGCTGGCGCGTCTTTTACAGCACAAAAATATTCTAAGAAGCTATGCTGATTGTCCAAATCCGGTTCTTTCACTTGGAGGATCGGCTGTTTTAGGGGCAATTACGAACGATGAATTTCCAGTCGGAGTTGACGAGATACGGATAGGAGAGGCGATTGCATTAGGCACAGATGGACTCGGAAATAGAATTGCAGATACCTTTGATGATGCCTTCATACTTATGGCTGAAGTCGTCGACCGTTCGAGGCGAAGACCAAAATCCTCCTTTGACTTCCGAGACTCTTCTGTTCGAGCGCTAATCGGAATCGGATATCAAGACGTTGATGTAAATGAATTGATCCCCCTAGATTCTGATGTACATATAGTTGGTTCAACCAGCGATCATACTATACTTGAAGCAAAGTCCGTAGCTACATTAGGCAAGGTCGGCAAAATCATCCGATTCGTGCCCAGCTATCGTGCGCTTGTACAGTTGAATACGTCTTCCTATGTCAATAAGCGTTTAGTCAGGTAAGCTTTGCTATCTACTTGAGAGTCAAATGCCAAAAATCAAAGATACTGTTGAGCGCAGACAAAAAGGTTTGTTTGCGGGAAGAACTGCCGAAATCGAACAATTCCAGCAATGGCTCAAAAGTGGTTCTCCGATGTACAACATAATCAATTATGTTGGCATAGGCGGCATCGGCAAAACAACACTCCTTACTATGCTTACTGATACATGCATTCAGTCGAATATCGTTGCCACTAGAGTAGATGTGACTGAACAAGCAGATCCTTTGAACGTTATTATTGCACTGTGGCATCAGTTGCAAGCCAAGATTACAACGTCTGAAGTAGATCGCGAGATCCGAAGATATTTGGACATCGAAAAGCAATTGCAAACTCACCGCGATATAGCACCCGATGCAGTAAATCGAATGTCAAAAGGTGCATTGTTTGGAGGTATGCGTTACAGCACACCCACATCTTTGGCACCACGGACCAGTGACAATGCTGACATCTTGCGTTCGATATATACCGCTATTTCTCGTGACGATGCGGACTATTTTGTTGATCCTCAGGAAAAACTCACTGCTGCTCTAGTGAAGGACATGAACGTCTATCTTGAGAATAAACATATTTGTATAATGATCGACACATATGAAAGAATCTCTGACTCGCTTGACCGATGGTTAGTTTCTCTTCTCCCAGAACTTGAAGATCTACTGATACTCGTGATTGCAGGGCGGGATATTATCAGCGAGCGATGGAACGACTTTGAGCTTGTAACAAAAGTGGTAGAACTTCAAGAATTTGAATTGAGCGACACAAGAAAACTATTGGCACTGAATGGCATAACCTCATCAGAGGTTGCTGAGCAAGTTCATACTATTACTGGAGGACTTCCTCTAGGTATCAAGTTATGCATACAACAGATACAAACTGGACGTACTGAATTGCTCAAGAATGCAGATAGAGCAACAGTCGTCGAGGAAATCACGAAAAGCCTGATAAGGGATGTTTCACCTAATTTGCGCGACCTGCTAGAATTATGTGCCGCATTGCACTGGTTCAACAAGGACATGCTCATAGCAATTGAAGGTAATGAGCCTGTTAACTCCCTCTATGAGGATATTCGCAAGCTTCCCTTTATCAAAATGCACACAAATGGTCTAACGCTTCACGACCGTGCGCGATTTCATCAATGAAGATGTGCGACGCCACAAACCTAGTAGATACCAAGAATTGCATCAAAAAGCGGCAACGTACTTTAGTTCACAGTTGAATCAGCCAAGTAATAGCTTAGATCATACACGTGCGACTGTTGAGCTAATCTACCATCAAGTTCGCGCTAATGAAGAAAAAGGTTTACGGTTCGCAGCAGACATATTCAACGACGCAGCAGACCTTTTTCAAGCAACAACTTGTGAGATGATTTATCAAGCGGTGAAAGGCTCTTTACTTAACGAGTCTAATCAACCGTGGGTCGAGTATTTCGCAGGCGTAACTGCGAAACTGCAGGTAAGTTCATTGGAAGCGGAAAGGATCCTCAGAACAGTACTTGACAAACCTGCTTCGCACCTTGACCCAGAACTTCGCGTATACGCGGGACGCTGGCTTGCTGGCAGTCTATGGTTTGCTGGAAAGTTTCATGATGTCATTAAATACGCCCGAGAAACCAGAGAACTATCCGCAGAGCTTGGGGTCAAAGGAATAAAGGGCATGAAAGAGTACGAACATCGTGCTCTTGAAACCCTTGGGTTGGCATTAGATCGACTCGGTCAATTTGATGAAGGCATCGAAGTAATGCTTGAACTCGAGTCTAGTAGCAAAAGTGTTGGGGATCGAAGGGGAGAAGGTTGGGGATTACTTAGTGCAGGTTATTTCTCTTGGCACTCTGGGGATTGGGATAATGCTGAACTCTATTTATCAAAGTGTCTAAGAATAGCAAGAGACATAAAGAGCGACTATATGGAGGTATACCCTCTGGGGCATCTTGGTCTACTGTATGTTGGCTTAGGTATTCATGACAAAACATACCTAGAACGAGCGAGACAATATCTAGACGAGTGTAAACAAAAAGCCCTCCCCGCAACTTCTCGTGAAATGGATTGCAAGTCCCATCAGAATCTCGCTCAACTAAACTTGACACTAGGGAATCTAGAGGAAGCCGAAAAATTCGCACAGAAGGCTACACAACTTGCTACGGGAATGTTTCACCCGTACTACGAGGCTGATGCCCTAAGAATCTGGGGACAAATTCTGATTGAACGCGGAATGTTGCAAGAAGCTGCCGCTAAGCTCATTGAGAGTTCATCAATCGCTGAACGCATTGATGGCAAATATGTATCTGCTCGCTCCCAAGTGCAGCTATACCGGATACAAGCACTCGACACGGGAGCAGCGATGGACACGGAGGTGCGCAAAAAGTATGCCTTCGAAAACGTATTGGATTACATGAAAGCTTATAAATTTCACGGGTTGCGTTCTGACTTGTATCTTTGGCGGGCTTATAGCGTGCTGGATTCAGACTTAGGTGCAGCCAAGCAATATATCGCGAACGCATGTTATGAGGGGCTGTTGTTCAATCGCTTCTCGTGCGATCGTGCGTTGAACTTTACCCGTACAACTATTATTCCGCTGCTAAAGAACCACGAGGACGTTCAGGATATCCTCAAGTATTTAATGGACTTCACAACGAACGGTCGACATCTCAGCGAGTCACTAATCTCATTTGAAAGCAACCAACGAACAAAGGGTCATATTGAGGCTGCTAGAGTGTCAATGTTGACCCAGATTCAATCAATGTTGAGCGAAGTTTCAGTCAAGACATCAACCTAGCGTATACACATGTTCCGAAGTGCCGGGGATTTAGACATGAATCACAGCCTAAGAATAATAGTCCCAGAATCCTTGCGTGAGTATGAGGATGTCCAGAAACTGCATAAGACCGTTTGGGGACTTGACGACTTGCAGGTCACGCCACTTCACATTCTTATGGCATCCCAGAAAATTGGCGGTCTTGTTTTATGTGGCTACATTGACGATCAACCCGTGGGATTCATACATGCGTTGTGTGGTGTTGATCCAGACAGTAGGCAGATTTACATGTATTCTCATAACTTAGGCGTTATCCCCTATCTGCAAGGCAAAGGGATTGGGTTTCAGCTAAAACTAAGACAGAAAGAATTGGCACTTGATCGCGGAATCAACCTAATCCGCTGGACGTTTGATCCGCTTGAAACCCGTAATGCTCACTTGAACCTGAACAAACTTGGCTGTATTGTCAAAGAATATGTGGTTGACTACTGGGGTGAAATGGATGACAAGCTCAATCGCGGATTACCTAGTGACAGGCTCATAATAGAGTGGCACTTACAATCAACGCCAAACGCACAAACCATGACTATTGATACAAACGAAGGTACGGAAATCAATCCTGACTACAACTTGAATCAAGTTACCTTTGATAGAAGTGGTTTTCTTGCACCGAAGCACTCAGCCAAACCCGTTTCATATCAAACGGATGTATCATATTTCGTCAGTGTTCCTACGAATTTTCAAGAGATACGACTACAGAATGCTGGACTTGCACTAGAGTGGCGTATGCATGTTAGAGATATACTCCGCGATGCCTTGAGTCATAATGTTACTATATTGCGATTTATTCGAAAAGAACACGAGCATGGTTTATATGAATTGCGGTACCGTAATGCCTCAGCTTATCTCTTAGAACAGTGAGCAGGGTTCGTCGCCCTACATCAATTCACATTAGTTTAGGATGCTAGGATGCCAGAGTTTTCATGGATTGGCCAAAGGGGTATAGACGCAGTTGGTCTACACAATCTAGTTCCTATCCGGAAGATATTATGTTGCGACTTCGGTTATGATATCGCCCAGTTCTCTCATCAACATAGTATCGCAGTTTTCTCACTAGAAGCTGAGACGAAAGTTCGCCAGAATTGGAGCAACTACGATATTGCCACTGTAGTTGCTCGCTTCAGACCAATTTGGCGGCGAGAACGAATATGTGATTCCTTACAGAAATACGAAAGCGTTGGCTGATCTCTCAAGAAACTCGAATTTCAAAGTTCTCGGTCCTAGTCCAGAGCTGATAAGCGCAATAGACGATAACTTGTACGTATTCTCAGAATTGAGTAGAAGGGGGATTCTCCAGCCTAAAGGTAAAATTGTGATCTCATCTACACTAGAAACGTTGGAGCGCAATCCAATCACTCTTCCACATGTACTAAAGTGCCGTACGAGCGCGAGTGGAAGTGGATGCTATTTCATAAATAACGAAACTCAGCTTCAGCATTTTCAGAATGAATTTTTAGGGGAACCGCTTCTGCTCTCAGAATTTATCTCTGGTATTTCGCTGAATATACACGGTGTAATAACTGAATCAGAATTGCACATGTCTGCGCCCTCTATTCAATTGGTGGGGATATCTGAATGTGCCGAAAGAGCCGAGATATATTGTGGTAACGACTATGCAGCGGTTGAACAAGTTTCAACCGACATCATTACGAGTGTTCGCGAACAGACGGAATATGTCGGTAAATGGTTGTCCTCAATTGGTTATACAGGCATCTTTGGAGTCGATTTTGTGGCAAATCGCGACGGTGCATATGTCGTTGATGTGAATCCCAGATTTCAGGGATCCACTTCTCTGCTAACCCAGTTAGAACTGAAAGCGGGCAGCATAACCACAGTAGAGAAGCATATTAGCCACTATCTTGGAGAAACACCAACGTTCAATATCGAGCAACCGAAAAGATTTGAAAAAAAAGAAGTATCAAAGTTTTTGCGTGGTGCTCAAATAATCCTGCATCTCTTAAACAAAGCACCCGTGGAAATATCAGGTGGAGTTTCATCCGGCATATACTCCTTTGAAAACAACGTCCTGAGTTTTGTTAGGGAAGGTGTTTCCGTTCTTGAGTGTCGTTCTCCAATGGAATTCGCACTGACATGCGCTGTTCCGTTAGGGGGAACAAAAATACTGCCAAATGCACCTCTCGCCAAACTTGTCTTTCCACGGTCTGTGGTCGACTCGAGTTTTAGGCGTTTGCAGCCTGATATATCAGCGCTCACTCGGGCAATTTACAGGCAACTTCTATCGCCCACTATTCTCTGAGTTCTAATCATTAAGGAGAGTTTCAGTCCAATGTCCGACAAGCACTCAATAATGTCGATTCCAGCGGATGTTGCACTCGCCTATACAGTGCGCGGAGAGGCAATTGACTGCGTGCATTATGGCAGCGTAGTAGTAGTAGATGCTTTGGGAACAGTACTCTTCTCGCTTGGTGATTCACATCGGTTGACTTTCGAACGATCTATTACGAAGCCTGCTAAAGCTGTTGCAGTGATACAACATCCGCTGGCTAGTTATAGCCCAAGCACAGACCATATCGCTCTTATGGCTGGTTCGCACAGTGGAACGCAGGCACACATTACAGTTTTGAAGAATATGCTACAGTCACTGTCGTTATCAGAAAGTGAATTACTGTGTGGTACCACCCTTCCGATCGGTGATGATGCTATCTTGGAGTTGATTCAGAACAAGGGACAACTCTCACCACTTCATAGTGACTGCTCTGGAGAACATATTGGGCTGATTTCACTGTGTAAGAGTATAGATCTTGAATACACGAACTACACACACCTAGATCATCCTGTGCAAGAGATAATTCGAAACACACTAACACTATTTAGTGATTATGACCATAGCATTGCGGAAACGGCTGTCGATGGCTGTAATCTTCCAACATATCAAGTTCCTTTATATAATATGGCGTTGATGATGGCTAGATTGTGCCCTCCTGTTGAGGAACCGAAAGAGTTAACACTGGTTCTTGATGCTATTTCTAGGGAACCATTGTTATACGGCGGTGGAAGTGATCGATTTGTTACCAACTTGATCAAAACAACTCAAGGTAGAATTATCGCCAAGGATGGAGCAGAAGGTCTGTTCGTGTTGGGATGGAGAGGTAAGGGAATAGGCTTAGCTATCAAGATTGCAGATGGAAATCATAGAGCAGCCAATCCGGTTGTTATATCTATTATTCGCAAGCTAGGTTTGTTATCGGAAGAAGATTTAGAAATTGTAGAGGCTGTATCGTGTCCTCCTTTGTTTTCGCATACTGGGTTGCAGGTAGGTAAGGTGATTTCGCTACATTAAACATGTAAGCAAAAGGTATATTCCAATTTGTTGATGCCAACATATCGCGAGTGCAAATCCTACGGAGTGATCGAGAGGGTCAGGGCGAATTCACCGACCCTTGTCTATGCATCGACTAGCCTAGAGAACAGCAATTTTGATACAACTACTTTATGACGAACCCATCGGGCATGAGCTCAACCGAGTGGATCTTAGTTAGCCGTTCCCGAATAGCAGGTATGCGGGATTGCATATGTGGGTAAACCAATTCTTTATACTTGACGATCAGTTGGTCGTCACTAGAGTAGTATCCCTGCTTCACGATATCATGAAATGCGAGTTGATACTCAGACCAGTTCGTTTGTGTTTCATCTTGCCATTCATCGACGATTCGCTTCAGGATTGCGCTTGATTGCAAAGGGTTACGTTTGAATTTGACTTGATCAATGCCCAACATACGTTGAAGCATGTAGTATAGAGAGCATTTGGAACACTCTCCACACCAGTCTCCCCAAAAACAGGCATTTGTACTCGCGAGTAAACTTGGCTCTATACTCGAGAGCAATTTGAACTTCAAGAAATCCGATAGTGGTGCCACAGCTGAGAAGATTCTTATAGGGGATTGCAAATAGGAACGAATGAAGTTCTGCATAGCAACGTTAGAAGGCTGAGATTGAGTATCACAACGATAGATCTTTCTCCCTTTATACTCAATTACTCTTGTCCAAGCATTATTTTCATGCCCCAGACAAATGTAGGGTGCATTGTACTTCAAAGAAAACATCACCGCGATTGGAACGAGGATGAGTTCTCGACCATGTGGAACCGGATTGTTGTGTGGATAGATATCGATTACGTTAGAGTACGTTTTTGCTATCTGTAAGTACTCTTCAAATTCATACTCAACTATCTGTAAATCAATTTGCAGTAAATCTGACATGAGCTGTACTGCGGCTAGTTCACCATCCACTGCTCCAGTGTTTATCTTGACATGAATAGGCACTATATCGTAGTCATTCTTATGCAGAAGGTTCAATGCTAGAGTGGAGTCAGTACCACCTGACCATAATAAGCACGCCCGTTTTTCATTGGCAATCGAACAGGGATCAGTTTTCGGCGGTCTGGTACCGTACACCTTGGGCATATCAAGAAAATCAAGCTGGTCGCGGTATGATCTTATGTCATATAGATTCCTCGTCACAGTATCCATTGAAGCCCAAGCTTCATCATCATAGGTGTTCTCAAGAACGACCGATTCAGCAAGGCAAAGCTGTGCAAGAAAAATCCCTCCCCATATTCCAAAAATATACTCGGCCGAACTTTTGTACTCAGTGAGGTCAAAAGGGAAGCCGATTCGTAATGCACCACGAAATTTCTGATCCATTTCGTAATGAATGTACATGTTGCGGGCAGAGACTTCGGCGGTTACTCTGAGCAATGCGACACGCTCTATTGTAGGCATTTTTAACCTCAACGACGGGGTATTTGTCAAGGATGTAATCAATAAAGATAGGGACATGAAGTCCATGTCCCCATAACAGCACATGCCGATAGCGTCGGGCTGAGGTTAAATTGAGCCGTTATATGTACCGTGAATCGTCCCGTTTAACCATAAATCCCTTAGCTCGGTTTGGATCTGTTTGTCCAATGAAGGTGTGCTAACTACATTGATGTTCGCACGAACATGCTTAGGATTTGCCGATCCCGGAATCGTCGAGGTGACGTTTGGATTGTCAAGAACATAACGAATAGCTACTTCAGACATTTCACGTCCACTATGGCTAATTACTTGCCGCACAGCCTCGGACATCTCCACCTGTTCTTCGAGCCAATTATCCTTAATGCTCTTGGGCCAACGTCCACGCCAATCCTCTGCTGAAAATTGAATTTCTTTCGTCCAATGCCCCGTCAAGGCACCGGAGCTGAATGGGCTACGTGCAACTATGCCAACATTGTGTTTGCGTGCAAGGGGAAACAAGACATGCTCGGGTTCCTGCTGAAACACGTTGTAGACACATTGAATTACGTCCACACGCCCGCCTTCGACATGGACATTTGCGTCCGCAATGCCTTCATCTGGGATAGAGATGCCAATAGCTTGGATTTTGCCTTGTTGCTTCAATTTCAACATCGCTTCGTACCACTCGGTCCTATGTCCCCAAGAACGGCTCCAAGTGTGCAAGAAGAGAATCCCAATCCTCTCAATATTCAATCGCTTAAGACTTGCCTCACACTGTTCAACGATCCAGTCCGGTGGAAAGAACTCATCGATTTCTTTATGCGGAGGTGGGGCCCACTGCAGGCACTTAGGAAGGATCTTTGTTGAGACCGAGACGTTATCCGCTTTTCTTTCGCCTAGTACCTGACCGATCAATGTCTCCGAATGTCCTGAGCCGTATCCCGCAGCCGTATCTATGTAATTCACACCTAGATCCAAAGCTGTGTGTATTGCTTTGAGTGATTCGGCGTCGTCCTTCTTGCCCCAAACGTCTCCAGAAATCTCCCATGTTCCTAAACCAACTTCTGAGAGATTCAGGTCTGTGCGACCAAGCTTATTATATTTCACTGTTCATGCCTCCATGCAGGTGAAACGCTTGAAAGATCATTAGCCCGATCAATTTAATAGTATCGGTAATATTTCCCAATAGGTAGCGCAAGAGTGTTGTTTTGGCAACACACACAAGTGGGGCCCAAAGGCATGTCATATTCTGATGACAGCTTCTCGCTAAGCTCCGAAAACATCCTTGTATAGGTATCGGCATCAAAACCACTATCATTTTCCAGCATTGTACCCGTTAGCGGACGAAATGGTGAGATTATCGGCATAACGCCTCTTGACGCAAGCTGGATTGCACCTTCAACAGTATGGCTGAAATCTTCAAGTCCCGCTATCAAGATACTTCGTGTGTTAATTGGACCAAATTTGCTAAATGCGTATTCCAAGGCTTCAATATAACGCTTCTTGCCTATCTCCTTTTCCTTTCCTGGAATGTACATATGCCACGCCTCATCACTCCAAAATTCAACATTCATTCCGAGTTCATCAGCGCCAGCATCATAGAGCATGTCTATATAGTCATTCTTAAGAGGGGCAGCAATCATCACATATATACTTATATTGTAATGTTGCTTAATGGCTTTACAAAGCTTTGCTGCCAGCACTGCCCCCATATCTTCGCCGGGCGGTGTCCCTCCCCCGATCAGGACGTGCTTTGCTGGGTGAGAACCGTCACTGATAGCATGCCCCAACACCTCCACTAAATGCTTTTCTTGCTTTCTAACTGCATCGGCATCGAAATTATTCCCTATCGAACAGTAACGACATCGATTTACCTCTGACCAGAAGTGGCATCCAGGTCCTGTCATGCCATAGCAAAAACGATCTCCAGAACACATCTGACCAATGCGCTTCATCTGTTCGCCATCAGGCGTTTGCATTTGATAGTAATCTGGCAAAGGCAAAACATTGATTTCGGATATAACAGCCCCGTCTTCCATTAGTACGAATGAGGTCTCAATGTGATGCAGCGAGATATGTGACGATTTTGCAAACACCTCTCTAACGGGGACATTTACATACACGTCGTTGCCTAATTTGATATCAAGCCCGCCGGACACTCCAGATCGTGTTCGGATGGGGTTCTTAGCATTTTCTAGTGCTGTGACAGCACTTTCATGAATCCTCATGCCTTCAGATAAGAGCCGAAACTTGAGTTTTCCTAGTTCTGTTATGACACTATCTGAGTCTGTCGGAAGTTTTGTTCCAGCTTTCATAGTACATATCCCGTCACATAACTCTGTTCATGATCGCCTCAATATATCTTATGTGCATTTGCATCACCAATGCAAGATAGTTGTCAGTGTGAATAATAGAGGACTGTCACTTTCGGTTGTTTGTCAAGATATTCGTCGTGCTTGTTCTCAAGCCTAGCGGTGAAATTCAAACAGACACCCTAAGAAAGATGCATAATATCTCAAACTGAGTTTTTGCCCCCTACATACCCTTCGCATGAACGGTATGTAGGGTTATGTAGGGCATGTAGGGTTTTTCAGCGGCTTTCGTAAATCATCGCCACATCATAGCGACGCATCATATCGACCACATCCAGCGGTTTGACGGCATAGGTGATCCCCTCCATGCTGCGCTTACGCCCGACCTCATCAAGCAGATGCAGCCGCTTCAAGATGTGACCGATCCACTGCGTATCCCCCATCTTTTCGACCGGCTGACCGATCAGCCGCGCGACCTTCTCCCGCAGCGCTGCCGCTTTGATCCAGACGACATTTTGCTGTCCGCGTGTCATCAGTTCGAGCGCCTGCAAAACCGCTTCTTCGCGTTCGCTCAGCGCCTTGCCTTGGCTGATCTGCTCGTCGGTTTCGGCAGCAGTCGCAATCGCCTGAAGCAGTCCCGATACAGCGCCCTGTTCTTCAAAGAAGGCAGCCAGCGCGACCAGCGGCGACCAGAGTTCGCTGGAACGGTTATGTAGGGTATGCAGGGTTGGACGGTCAAAGTAGTTGGTGTGAACGTAGGGAAAAGCGGTCAACGCCAGCGTATACATCTGATGGCGAATAGCTGCACCGTCGAAGTCCGGCGGAAAGGAGGGAATCTTCTTGTCCGTGCGACGCATCGGGATAGCGATGCAGCGCGACGCGAGAATATCTTCCAGCCCGGCAATCGCCGCCAGAATCTTGGGGGAGTACACGTCGAACGCCTGCGGCTTCATGTCCTCGCCGATTAAGCGAATCGCGGGCATCCCCTGCTTGTAGCCGCTGTTGAGCAGTTGGCGGATTTGCTGCATACCGGGGTCTTTCGGGTTGTGGTAGCGTTCGGCTTCATCAATACCCACGGTGCAGCTCGTATAGTGGATCAGCCGAAACATCGACGGGCCGGTCGGATCAGACGTGCTGACCATGTTGAAGGCGAGCGGTTGCATGACACGCATCACGGTTGACTTTCCGCTGTTCTTGGGTCCGTTCAAAGCGAGATAGGGATACGCTGGGAACATGGTGTAGAAGTACGTTCCGATTGTCCACAACGCGAGGATCGCGCTCTCGACCTCAGAGCGGAAATCGATGTACTGCGTGAACAGGTCATGCACGGCAGCGAACACCTGACCCGGTTCGACGGTTTCGCCTTTTAGGAAACGCTGGATGTCGCTGAAACGCCAACGCATAAGGAAATCTGAACCTTCCGGCATGACGCGCAGCGCGACTTCTTTGCCATTCAACGCAATAATCTGTTCGTCACTCAGGCGCACGAGGTCGCGCGATGAAGTGACCAAGTAGGGCTGCGTGTTGAGCTTCTTGTCCTTCGTCCGCTCAACGACGGATACAGTGACGATGGCAACATCCTTTTGGAAGCCTAGCGCGGGCGAAAGCAGCGGAATGTCATCGCCGAGAATCTGCGGCATATCGTCGGTTTCCTCCTTTTCCGTCTTGGCACGAGCAGCTTTGAGCAGGTCATTGAACACGCGCCCCTTGATGCCCAACTTTGCCAGCGCCGACCGGAACTCACTCAACTCCATTTCGTCGAGGTCAACGGCATGGGTGAACAGCTCGCGCACCGCATCCTTGCGCTCCAAGCCCACCAGAAAGGAGACCCGCTCGATCTCGCTTTGCAGCCATGTTCGGGCTTTGTTCAAGACATCCTGTACTACATCCGTGCTGGCATTCCCTTGCACGAGCCAGTCATTCGCGTCTTTCACGCCCTCCGGCAGACGCGGAATGAAGGCGGTCGCGCCGAGCATCCGCGCGATGTCACGATTCTTCTCCATCGCCTCCGGCGTGTTGTCGAGCGCGACGAACAGGCGGCGATGCTGGCGCAGCGCGGTGAGCAGTTCGTCGGAGACGTGCATCCCGGCAATCGCCAGCGCCGGAATGCCCCACTCACCAAACGTGATCGCATCTGCCTGACCTTCGACGAGGACTGCCTGTTCCGCGTCGGTGCTGTACAAATGATTGTAGTAGGGACGGCGTTCTCCAAGGATTTCACGTGGCGGATTATAGTGGCGCTTGCCTTCAATCGAGCGTCCGCTGAGATACACCAAACGCCCCCGTTCCAGATGGACATACACTATCATCCCGGCGGGAAACTTGGCGATCACATCTCGCCACTTGTCGGGCAAGTTCAAGTCCGCCAGCAGCTTGCGCTTGTCCTGCGGCATGAAACCAAGTCGCGCGCTGCGGATAATCGCAAGCTGCCATCCACGTGTCTTGGTCACGTAGTCGAGCGCAGCAGGCGTGGCAAGCAGCAATTCGTGCAACCGCTGCACAAGCTGGCGCTCCGCCCACGCCGAAGACTTGTGAAAGTCGTTCCCTGCCTCAATATCAATACCGGCGCGCTGCGCGAGATAGCGCACCGCCTCCATAAACATCGTGGCATCGCGGTTGTTCCAACCCGTACTGTAGTTGAGAAGGTGACGCCCGACAAAATCGAACGTATCGCCATACTCCCCTTTGGAATTCCAGTAGTATTGGCCCGTTTGAGGTGTGACGACCAGACTGTCATGCTCGATAGCGACGAAGCGCGTCCCCTGCCGTTTCAAGGCGAATTTCTCGCCAACAATCTGTTCGATTGGATTAGCGGAGCGAATCTGCTCCAGATCAATGCTCATCTGTCCCTCGGTTTCCATGCAAAGTTGAAGAAAACTCGTGTCCGAAAAACACGGTTTGAACGTCAAACTGAGTTGCACGAGAGGACAGGCTGTGATACATTGTGAGTGCCGAGTTCACAATTGTATCCCCAGCCCGCCGCCCACGTGCCTTACCGCAGTGGGCATTTCCTTTTCTAGGGTGGTGATCGAGTTAGTGCGTTCATGATGAATCTCCCAATTTGTTCACACGTGTGAACAATTTCAATCGCTCGTCAGGTAACGTTCAACTTCGCCGAGCAGCTTTCGCATCGCCTGAAGCCGCGCTCGTGCAATGCTGGCATCACCTTCCTGTCGCATCAGCGCACGTGCAAGTTCCTGCGGTGTAGTCGTGTTGATCGTCTGCGTCACTTTCGCAATCTTGAGTGCAGAAGAAGAAATGTCTTCTGCCTCCTCCTTCAGCGATTGCGCACCGTCACCTTCGCACAATTCTTTCACCTGTTTGGTTGATAAGTTGAAGTCGATGATTTGACGGACAATCTCCGCATGATATTCAGACGCTATATTAATGACGTGACGAAGGCGACCCTCTTCAATGGCGTGGCGATCTGCCAGTTCAAGCGCTTCATCAGATAGACGCAGCAGTCCTTTGATATAACTGAACTGCCCACGCTTGATACCTCCCATCGCACTCAGGATTGTCTCGGTGTATTCGCGCTTACCACGCAGGTCAAGTTCAAGTGCCTGTCGATAAAAATCGTTCCCGACTGCATAGGCGGGAATCTCGTAGCCGTGAACGGTGAGCAACAGCAGTGCTGCTTGTCGTGCCAACGCAACAGCGGTTAAGCCGGATCGTGCAGTGTTCTCCTTCGCCTGCCGAAACACCGATGACTGCTTTTCGGGAATGACAATGCACGGGATCATGCCGTCACCTGTATAGCCGGGGATGAAGTCACGCAGCAACCACGTCGCCCAGTAACGGCGTTCGCCCGTCTCGATGCGAAACAAACGGGTCACGCCCTGCGAAACATCAACAACCGTGAGCGGGTTCACCTGCCCATCGTCGCGGATGGTGATCGCCAGATTGACCAGATCGCGCAGCAACGTTTCTTCAGGTGATAGCTTAACCTCCGCATCGTCTTCGCGTTCGTCGTCTCCATTCGGCAGCAGTTCCACCACGCTGTTGAACGGTCGTCCGCGCTGACGAGCCGCAATTTGCACGATCTGAACCAGTTCGCGCAGTGCTTGGGTTGGGGTCACGCGGTTGTTGTGAAAATTCAGATGAATACTCTCTGGCAGCACCCGGCGTGGTTGCACCGGATCAGGGCGCACCATTTCCAGCAGGATGCGCTCAACGCGGATTGAATTGTCTGTGAATGCCTGAGGCATGTCACCCAGCAGATCGCCCGTCACCGATGCAAGCAGATCATCAATCCGCGACGTATTGCCGTTCTTTGCCTGTGCCATCATTCGCCGCCTTTGGACAGATAGCGGACGAGCGACGCGACGACCTGCATATACGCTTTGCTCGCTGATGAGCGTGGGTCGTAGGTAAACAAGCTTTGATGATTGCGATGCGCGTAGGACACGGCTTCGTTCGACGGGATCACGCCGAGCAGCAGCTTGCCCAAGACGGCATGACCCTTCAATTCTGCCAGCAGGTGATTGTGACCACGCACACGGGTATCCATCTTCGTCACCAACAGCCCACTTACACGCAGATTGGGATGTCGCCAGCCTTCGCGGATATCGTTGATTTTCTGGATAACACTGGTGAGACCGACTGTCTCCAAGTAACGCGGCTCAACCGGGATGATCGCATCCGTCGCGGCGATCAAGCCCATCTCGGTGAGAAGTGAGAAGGAAGGGCGCGTATCGATGACAATCGCACCATACTGGTTGGCAATCTTGCTTAACGGATCAGCGAGACGATACGGCGCGCCCGCCACACCCATCAGTTCGCGCTCTGCGCCTTCAAGCATTGGAGATGCCGGAAGGACGTGCAGGTTCTCATCCCACTGACTCTGCACAATGCAGTTCATGAGTACCTGCGGCGCATTCTGACGTTCTGCCATGAGCACGGTGTACAGGCTGTCGTCCGCACCGTAGTCCTTGCGCCCGGTTGTGACCAACGACGCATGTCCCTGCGAGTCGGTATCGATGATCAACACACGTGGATTGGCGACATTAGCGCGGCGCAGCAGATTGACGATGCCAAACGCAATGTTGGTAGCGGATGTCGATTTCCCGACACCCCCTTTGTGGTTGGTGAATACGAACGAGCGAGTCATTACCAGTTCCTCTCAGTAACCCAACAAACTGTCGAATTCGCTGTGGCTGGCAAGGACTTCACGGAGGTGTGGTAAAGTGACATCCGGGAGTCTTGCTGGCGTGAGCAGCGAGCTTCAAGGTGATTGGGGGAGGGCGGCTACCTCTCCCCTTCACCGCAAAAGCCGAAGTTCAACTGTGGATTGCTGTCATTTCCGTGAGTAACTCACGTTGAGGAAACTCAATACGATTGGTAAAATAGAGGGTATTCAGGTGATGCGGATGTTCGACTTGGTTCCACTTCCCCAGCACACGCGAAGAAAAGCCCTTGAGAGTTTTCTCAAGGGCTTTTTTCTTACTCAAACAATGTTCGACTCCTGTCCCCGTACTTTTTTCCTTAATTGCAGACGTTCCTATAGATTTAAGCTCAAGTTGACGTACACAGCATTCGAATCCAAGTTCTCAAGTCCGAGAGAAGATAAGCCCTTGAGACGGTTCTCAAGAGCTTTTTTCTTGCGTGGACATAGTTCGAGTACAACCTGCGTATCCGCGAAAATCAACACTTATTTGCATATAATATACTTTGTCATACATATTCGAAATCATTTGAGTTAAGACCATCGATCAGAATCGCTGTTGTGATGAGATTCATACCCCTGTTCTCGAAGATGTTTCTCGAAATGGTTACGGCTGTTCGATGAGGCGTCAGGTTCATCAAGCAACGCACTTTCCGCCCCTTCTATACCTTCTGCAACTGCCAGAGCCCAGTTACCGCTGATCGGTGTATAGCCATTGAGGGAATTGCTCGACGACCTCGTTAAGCGTTTTTCCTTCATGTGATGCTAGTGCTTCCAGCTGTTCAACCAAATCAGAACGCAGCGTTATTGTTCGGTCAGTCATAGTCCCAACCTCCTCTCAACCCCAGTCTGATTGTACGATGTACACAACAGGCGGATTGGGGTTCCCTGTATCCGTCCCTCTGAGTCGAAGCCGGAGCGATGCACCATATCGACCGGCGTTGCTGTGGGCTGATGTGCTACTTTACGAAATAAGTCGCGCCTCAAAAACAGCGCGGGAGAGGAGAAGTGAAGTGCAGCGCCGCCGTTGAGTGGACGAACCGACCCGTATGATCGCCCTCCGACTGCCTAGTTGCACTTCTCGAATGTGATGTTCATCACTGCTGCATTAGATTGATAAGGCATAAACTACATTCAAGAATATGAATATAGGTTAAGGGCTCCTGTGATTTACGGCGAACTCGCGGAAAAGCTCAAAGGGCTGGCGCATCCCGTCCGGTTGCAAATCCTCGATATGCTGCGCGGCGGCGAAGTGTGTGTCTGTCACATTGAGCGAGCGCTCGATCGACGGCAGGCGTATATCTCCCAGCAGTTGATGGTCTTGCGCGACGCAGGGCTGGTCGAAACCCGCAAGGATGGGCTGCAAGTCTTCTATCGTCTGGCTGATCCACAGCTCCACCGCTGGCTTGACCTGCTGTTTGAACGTGAGTTTACACCCATCCAAAAACTTGCGGGCTGTACCTGCCCGCTCTGTTCGATGATCGCTGTGGAAAGCATTCGCTGAAAGGATTCATGATGCTGCAAGTGAAAGTCTTAGGGTCGGGCTGTGCCAACTGCAAACGTCTGGAGGCAGAAACGCGCGCCGCGCTGGATGCAGAAGGCATCCCGTACACGCTGGAAAAAATAACGGAATATGCCGACATCGCCGCTTACGGCATTTTGAGCACGCCCGGGTTGGTAATGAATGAAGCAGTGAAGTCGGCAGGACGTATTCCCAAACGGCAGCAGATTGTCGAATGGGCGTCCCAGTTACAATCTGCCGAGTAAGAAGGAAATCTTGCGTATGCGCTTATCCCGTATTGCGACGAGCCGCGATGATCGCCCCGCTTTTATCATTGTAGGCGTGGTCGCGGTCGTTTGGCTCATGCTGTACAACAACCTGCAACCCATCGCTGATTGGCTGACGTATTCGCTGCTTGGATTAAGCCCTGACAGCCAGCTTGGCGAGGCACTCAATTTCTTCATCTATGATGTACCAAAGCTTCTTCTGCTGCTCTCCGGCATGATCTTCCTGATCACGTTCGTACAGACCTTCATCGACACCGAAAAGGTGCGCTCGCTAGTTGAACGACGTGGTGAGGGTATCGGCAATGTTATGGCTGCCGTCTTCGGCGCAATTACACCGTTCTGCTCGTGCTCATCCGTGCCCTTGTTCATTGGTTTCGTGCAAGCAGGCATTCCGCTAGGCATTACCTTCTCGTTTCTCATCACCTCACCCATCATGAATGAGGTCGCGTTCGTCATGCTGCTGGGGCTGTTCGGTTGGAAGGTGGCTCTGCTCTATCTGGTCTCCGGCATCGTCATCGGCGTGGTGTCCGGGTTAGTCCTCGGTCCCTTGAAGCTGGAGCGCTATGTCGAACCGTTTGTCTATGAGATCCGGGCAAAACATGTACAGCCGGATGCCGTGCAACGAAAGCTGAGTTGGCTAGAACGCTTCGGACAAGCGGCGGACAGCACCCGTGAAATCGTGGGAAAAGTGTGGTTATTCGTCATCATCGGGATCGGCATCGGCGCGTTTATTCACGGTTTTGTGCCGGAAGATGCGCTGACGGGGATCATGGGCGAACGCGCGTGGTGGTCAGTGCCAGCAGCGGTATTGCTGGGCATTCCGTTGTACTCCAATGCTGCGGGAGTCATCCCGATCATCAGTGCCGTGTTGGGCAAAGGGGCGGCACTGGGAACCGCCCTAGCATTTATGATGGCTGTGGTCGCGCTCAGCCTGCCGGAAATGATCATCTTGCGGAAGGTGTTGAAACCGCGCCTGATCGCCATCTTCGTCGGCGTGGTCGCGCTCAGCATTGTGTTGACCGGGTATTTGTTCAACCTGGTTGTGTAGCGGTAGTGGACGCGCGCAGCGTGCCCCCTCTTTCGCGTCCTGCAAGGATCACCACGCCAGTGGCTATGACCGCAAAGATCACCACCATCCACAGGACAGGCGTGTAGCTGTCTGCCTCTTCATACAGCAGGCTAGCGATCAGGGGGGCGGCAGTGCTCGTCAGCGTGAGAAACAACGCCATGATGCTCGAAATTCGCCCGTAGTGTGAAACGCCGTATAGCTCGGCAATTAAGGATGGTCGTGAGAGCGTCGCTGCACCTTGCACTGCACCAAAGATCAGGATGAACATACCGATTAGGATCATCGACTGCCCAAACAGCAGAATCGACAACGCCACGATATGGAGCGCAAATACGCCGATCACGATGCTGCGGGTGGAGAAGCGTTGATCGAGGGGCGCAAAAATGATGCGCCCGACGACCTGCATGATCCCAATCGCACCGGTGGCAAACGCGGCGGTACTGGAATCAATCCCCGATCCCATCAGGAACGGGATGAAGTGAACCCGGATAGCGGCGGCAGAGACCGAGATCAAGCCGAACGCGAGCGTGAACAGCCAGAAGGCGCGCCCATGCAGTGCAGCGCGCAGTGACACACCGCGCAAGGCGGATGGCAACGCGTCGACCGTATGTGATGCACCATCCGGTTGCAAGCCGAGGTCAGCGGGACGGCGACGGAGCCGGAGCGCGTGCAGCGGGATCGTAATGCTGGCGAGGAAGAGTCCGAGCAGCAGTACTGCCGTGCGCCAGCCAAATCCGCGCAGCAGCGCATCGGACAGCGGCAGGAAGATCGTGCTTGCCAGCCCTGCGGCAAACGTCACAATTGCCAGAGCAGTGCTTCTACGTCGGTGAAACCACTGAGCGATGGCCGCAAAAGCGGGTTCGTACAGGACGGCGGCAGCACACACCCCCAAGCCAGCCCAGATCAAATAGAAAGCCGTCTCTGTCGTGACCTGTGACCACAGGATCACCAGCAGTGATGCGCCCACCGACCCGGCGGTCATCAGCGCGCGCGCGCCATGTTTGTCGATCCACGTGCCGACGGGAAACGCCATCACACCTGTGATCAGCCACATCAGCGAAAAGCCACCCGTCAGCGTGGTGCGCGACCAGCCGAGGTCTTGCTCCATCGGCGCGAGGAACACCGAAAACGAATAGTAAATGATGCCCCATGAAATCGTCTCGGTCACTGCTAAGGTGATCGCGAGATACCAACCGTAGTAAGGCGCGGGTTTGCCTGCACGCATTCGATCATCCCGATGGTTGAGTTTGGAGAACACAAGGGTGATGGGAGAACTGCCCATCACCCGTAAAACAAGCGAGTCCCTCAGCGCGAAACCATTACGAGCAGCAGGCGGTGTCGCAGGCACACGTCTGTGAACGAACGCCATCCCCACAGCAGTCGTCCGCGCAGCCACAATCCCGGTTGGTTATGGTCGCTTGGGCGATGGTGTTCAGCGCGACGGGGATAACTTGGAGTGGAATGCTCGCTACCGGAATGCTGTTGATCGCCAGTCTCGGAGATGCCGTCGATTCCGGAGCGCAGCACGAGCCGCCGTCGACGAGATCGGTGCTGCATACGCCGGTTTCAGGCAGATTCAACTGCACAGCGCGCGCGGCTTCCCAATCGCCCGTGAGCGCCGCGACGACCGAACGCACCTGCTCATAGCCAGTCGCCAAGAGGAACGTCGGGGCACGCCCGTAACTCTTCATACCGACGATGTAGAGATTCTTTTCCGGCTGGCGAAGTTCGGCTTCGCCATGCGGGCGGACTGTGCCGCACGAGTGTATATTGGGGTCGATCATTGGCGCAAGCAGACGGGTACTTTCGAGCGCTGGATCGAGATCGAGCCGCAGTTCGCGCAGCATGTCGAGCTGGGGACGTGCTCCGGTCGCGACAATGATTTCATCGACCTGGACGGTTTGCAGACCTTCAGCGGTTTCCCCGATCACATCCAGTCCGCCTTCGTTCGCTGTAACTTCCCGCACGCGGAAGGGCGATACGATTTGCACAATGCGCGCATCGACCGCTGCTTTCAGGCGCGTTCCCAATTGTCCACGCGCCGGAAGTGCGTCATCTTCTCCACCGCCATACACCCGGCGCAGGTTATCGCCGCGCATCGTCCACAGGATCTCGGTGTTCGGCGCGGATCGTGCCAGTTCCGCCAGTTCGAGCAGAGCGTTTAGGGCAGAATGTCCACTGCCGACGACCATGACGCGCTTGTTGGCATAGCGCGTTTGTGCGCTGCCCAGAATATCGGGAATGCCATAAGCGATCTGATCTGCGTAACGCCGCTCACCTACAGCGGGTAAACCATTCGCGCCCATCGGGTTAGGCTGCTGCCACGTCCCCGATGCATCGATTACGGCGCGGGCTTCAATCAAAGCTTCTTCGCCGCTGGCATACTCGACTTGCAGGACGAAGGGGGCAGTGTCGCGTCCACCATCTTTCATCTTGTCCACATGGCGGCGGGCCGACTGCGACCACCCGCGCATTCAGATGTAAGTGCGGCGTGATTTCGGGGAGCGCTGCGAAGGGCATAAGATACTGCTCCACCATGTCACCTCCGGTCGGCAGTTGGTCTTTCGGCGGCATCTGCCAGCCATGCGCTTCGAGCAGTCGTTTCGTCGCGCCATCCACCGTATATTCCCACGGGGAGAACATGCGCACATGCGCCCACTGACGCATACTCGCGCCGACTTCCGCGCCAGCTTCGAAGAGCAGCGGCGTTTCGCCGCGTTCAATCAGGTGGGCAGCGGCGGCTAGACCAACTGGACCCGCGCCAATTACCGCTACAGGAAGTGCGCTCATCTCTAACCTCCAACGTATTGATGTTTGTCGATTTATTGATAGTGAGCAGTCTATGGTTTATATCGATGTTTGTCAATACGTCAACTTTGACGAGACTATCTTGGACAAAGTGCCCGCTTGACACATCGACAAATATCGATATGATAAGTCGTATGAACACGAACCAAGTCCTGTTTGCCAAAGCGATAGCCGATGAAACTCGTCAGGAGATCATGAGTCACTTGTGCTGCGTGTGGCTCAATGTGAATGATCTGGTCGAGAAGATGGGCGGCAAAGTGAATCAGCCGACGGTCAGCCACCATCTAAAAAAGTTGGAGGAGGCCGATTTGGTGTACGTCCGCGAAGAAGGACGTTTTCGCTACTATACCCTTAATCAGGAACAGTTTACGCTGTGCTGCGGTCTGCTCATCCGTAATTTCGCCCCGAATTACGCGGAAAAGGTGATCGCCGTGGACGAGATTCCGATCACGGGCGAGTAAACCTCTTTTTTTGGCACAACGTATCGATACTTATCAATATGTCACATCTTTGTGGAGGGAAACACATGGAAATCTATGATGCGCTTGTGATTGGTGGCGGGCAATCCGGTCTAGCTGCCGGCTATCATCTGCAGCGTGCTGGACTACGCTTTCTCATCCTTGAAGCCAGTGACGAAGCCACTGGTTCGTGGAAACGCTATTACGACAGCCTGAAGCTGTTTTCGCCAGCACGCTACTCATCGCTGCCGGGGATGCGTTTTCCCGGTCCCCCTGAACGCTATCCCACCCGCGATGAAGTCGTGGACTACTTACACGCCTATGCAGAACACTTTCGCCTCCCCATTCGCACTCATGCGTTTGTGAAACGCATCGAACGACAGGGCGTGAACTTCATTGTGCACATGAACGGGCAAGGAACGCTCACAGCGCGGAGCATCATCGCCGCAACAGGCGCTTTCAGCCGCCCGCACCTGCCACAGTTGGAGGGGCAAGAGCGCTATCAGGGGAAGATTCTACACTCCTCGTCCTACCAGAACCCGACCGCGTTCAAACACCAGCGCGTTTTGGTGATTGGCGCGGGGAACTCGGCGGTACAAATTGCCGTTGACCTGGCACAGACCGCCCGGGTCACGCTCACAAGCCGCGATCCTGTGCGGTTCCGGCAGCAGCGCATCTGGGGGCGCGATGTTCACTTCTGGATTCGCATCACCGGCATCGATACGTGGAAACGTGCTTTTCCAAGCTGGAATCCGGGCGAGATCAAGAAAGCCGAGGTTCTGGATACGGGGGTTTATCAAGCGGCGCTGGCATCGGGCAACCCTACCTACCACGCCTTACTCGAGCGGTTTACCGAAACCGGTGTTCAGTGGGAAGATGGGCAAGCAGACGAGTTTGACACAGTGATTTTCGCTACCGGTTTCCGCCCCAATTTCCCCTACCTGGCAGCATTGGGCGCGCTCGATGAGAATGGGAACGCGCTGCACACGGGCGGCGTCAGCACGACCGTTCCGGGATTGTACTATGTCGGGATTTCAGGGCAGCGTTCTCACGCATCCGCGACTCTGCGGGGCAGTGGCGCTGATGCCGCCTATGTGATCCGCGATCTGCGCCGCTACTGCAAACGTCCGGTTACTACCGAGGCACGACGCTGCTGTGACAGTCTTCAGCCTGCCTGAACGGGCTGGCGCTGAAAAGAAACCGTCTATGCCGTATGGTGTTCCTCGACACCACACGGTCTGTTTTAAATCTCCTTCTCCAAAACTTAACACGACTCCTCTTGCTCGCTTGCGATGTCTCGAATAAACTTCAATTTAAATTGAACTAATCTAAATTGGAGTAAATGTGATGCCTAAGCGTGTTTTGTTCCTCTGCACGGGGAATTCCGCTCGCTCGCAGATGGCGGAAGCGTTCCTGCGCACGCTCGCGGGTGATAAGTACGAAGCATACAGCGCGGGCATGGAAGCCAAAGGTTTGCACCCCATGACTGTGCAGGTGATGGCTGAAATTGGGATTGATGTCAGCGGGCAGAAGTCCAAAAACATTAAAGAGTATATGGGGCGAATGACGTTCGATGACGCCGTGATCGTCTGTCGCAAGGCAGAAGATGATTGTCCTCGCATAAACGCCGATGCCAAGCGCATTCATCGCTGGCTGTTTGATGATCCGGCGCGGGCCGACGGCACCGATGAGGAGAAGCTGGCGCGTTTCCGCGAAGTCCGCGATCAGATTGAAGCGCGCATTAAGCTGTGGTTGGCGGAAACCGAAGAAGCGGAGCGTGTCATTTGACTCCGCTGGCACACGCTGACCAATCGCCCGATTTCATCAAGCTGCTGGCGAACGATGCGCGCTGGGGCATGCTTAAGGCACTAGCCAGCGGCGATCATCAGGTGAACGAACTCGTCACACTACTCCAGCAGCCGATGAACCTCGTGTCCTACCATCTCAAGAAGATGCGTGAGGAGGCGCTCGTCACCACGCGCCGCAGTGAAGCCGATGGACGGGATGTGTATTACACGCTCGACCTCGAACGGCTTCGCGATCTGTATCTGGCGGCTGGCAGTGCGCTGCATCCCCTGTTGTCCGAACCGCGCCGCGTGATCAACCTCGATCACCTGCCCGCCGCGCGCGTTCTGGTCGTGTGTACGCATAACAGTGCGCGCTCACAAATGGCACAAGGACTGCTGCGTGAGCTTTCCCAGAGGAAAATCACCGCCTTCAGCGCGGGCAGTCATCCCACCCAGGTGCACCCGGATGCGATATTTACAATGGACAGCCTCGGCATTGATATTCGGGCGCAGTCGGTGCATCACGTGAGCGAATACGAGGGACAGCCCTTCGATTATGTGATCACGGTTTGTGATAAGGCGCGCGAAAACTGCCCGACCTTCCCCGGTGATGGGCAGCAGCTCCACTGGGGCTATTCCGATCCGCTGGCGATCCCCAATGCCGAACAGCGCCAAGCAGCATTTATGCAGATCGCGCAGCGTCTGCGTATCCGCATCGAGCATTTTCTCATCACCTTGGCACAGCAGTAGCTCTCGGAGGGCTTTTGAACGCAATCACGATTTTTGGCGATATTCACGGTAACCTGCCCGCGCTGGAAGCGGTATTTCAGGACATCGACGCGCGCGGATTGTCCCGGCTGTACTGCCTCGGCGATCTCGTCGGCTATGGGACATTCCCAAACGAAGTGGTGAACTTGATTCGTCAACGGGGTATCCCAACCCTGATGGGGAATTACGATCAGGGTGTGGGCAGCAGCAGCGATGACTGCGGCTGCGCGTACAAAACCGATGTCGAGCGGCGGCGCGGCGAGCTGTCGATTGCGTGGACGAACGCCCATACCACCGAGGACAACAGGGCGTTTCTGCACGATCTGCCTGCCCATATTCCCTTGCAGTTAGGCGATCTCCAAGTGCTGCTGGTGCATGGCAGCCCGCGCAAGGTCAACGAGTATCTCTTTGAAGATCGTCCCGATGACTACTTTGAGCGCATTATGGATGCCGCGCAGGCAGATGTGCTGGTCTGCGGGCATACGCACCTGCCGTATCACAAGGTGCTGCCGAGCGGACGGCATGTGATCAACGCGGGCAGTGTCGGCAAGCCGAAAGACCATGATCCGCGTGCGGGGTATATCACCCTCACCATCACCGGGCGTGCTGTACAGGTCGAATTCATCCGGGTCGCCTATGATGTCGAACGCGCCGCCCAGGCGATTGAGGCGACGCCCGAAGAGGGTGGGATGCCGCATCATTTCGCTCAACTGCTGCGCAAAGGATCTGGCTGATGGAGCGCAGCCTACTGCGGCGCGCAGGCGCAGAATTCATTGGCACATTCGCACTGGTGACAGCGGGCTGCGGTGCGATCATGGTAAACGCGCAGACTGGCGCACTGACGCATGTCGGGATCGCGCTCACCTTTGGCTTGATCATCACCGTGATGATAGCGGCAACCGGGCATATTTCCGGCGCACACTTCAACCCGGCAGTGACCATCGCCTTTGCGGTGACACGCCATTTTCCGTGGCGTGAAGTCGTCTATTATGTCGTCGCCCAACTCCTCGCGGCGGTTTTGGGTGCGCTGACTCTGCGCTTGCTCATTGGCGAGCTGGCAGCGTTGGGCACAACAATCCCCTCCGGTTCGATTGGGCAGTCCTTCGGATTGGAAATTCTGCTCAGTGCGGTGCTGATGTTCGTCATTATCTCAGTCGCCACCGACACGAAAGCTGTCGGTACACCTGCCGCACTCGCCATCGGTTTCACGGTCGCGCTGGATGCATTGTGGGGTGGACCAATCAGCGGGGCATCAATGAATCCGGCACGCTCACTAGGTCCAGCGCTGATCGCGGGCGTACTGGACAATCAGTGGATCTATCTCGTCGCGCCGGTCATTGGAACGGTACTGGGTGGCTTCGCCTACCAACTCATCCGTGAACCCATGCAGTATAGTACAGCCTAGAGGCTTTCGGGACTGCCCCGTTGATTCGCTTAAATCTGCCTTAAATCTCTCCAATCAGCGGTAGAATCGTGTGCAGTGGATAGGGCCGCACACAATGACACACATTCTCCTGATTGATGATGAACGCAAATTGACCGATCCCCTTCGCTCCTCGTTTGAGCGCGGAGGCTACCGGGTGACCGTCGCCAACGATGGTCATGCTGGATTGAGCTTGGCACTGGTCGAAAAACCGGACGTGGTAGTGCTTGACGTGATGATGCCGGGCTTGGATGGTTGGCAGGTGTGTCAGGCGATCCGAGCGCACAGCACCATGCCGATCATCATGCTGACCGCGCTCGACGACAGCACCGATCGCATCAAAGGCCTGGAACTTGGCGCAGATGACTATCTGGTGAAACCGTTTGGCTACAAGGAACTGGAAGCGCATGTCCGGGCGATGCTGCGCCGGGTGCGCCTCGATCAAGGGCAGCAGCTGCCGCAGCGCATCATGGTCGGGGAGATTGCGCTGGATCTTGAAGCGCATACGGTCACGCGCAGCGGGCATGAACTGACTCTGCGCCAGAAAGAATTCGAGATTTTGTCACTGCTCATGACCAATCTCGGCAAAGTCGTCACGCGCGACCGCTTATTCGATGAAGTTTGGGGGACGGACTGGCTCGGCGATACCCGGACGCTCGATGTGCATATGAGTTGGCTGCGGGCGAAACTGGAAACCGATCCAGCGAATCCGGTTTATCTGCAAACGATTCGCGGCGTTGGCTACCGGTTTACCGATCCGGAAGGGAGTTAACCGCTATGCTCAACCGGCTGACCATTCGCCAGCGTATTCTGGTGATCTTCATCGGAATCGCATTTGTGGGCGGAACGGTGCAGTTTCTCATCGCTGGACGACAACTGGAAGCGGCGACGCTGGAATTCTATCAGCATCATCTCGAAACGGATGCCCTGCTGGTTGCGGCGACTTTTGCCGAACCCTTAGGCCACTACCTAGAAGGCGAGGATGAAGGGGGCATCGGGCGCATGTTGGCGGCCCTTCAACAAGAAGTGGGGCACGACTATCTCATTCTTGACCGAAATTATCGGGTCGTTGGTTACACGGCAAACACCGGCTACGAGCAGGTGGATCGCGTCCCAGTGTCGCCCGAACTCGTCGAAGCCGACAGCGTACAAATTGGATCGGACATTCGCCCGAATCACGTGGGGGAAGCGGCGTTATATCTGGCCGTGTCGGTCAGGTATGAAGGTGAGGCACTCGGATATTTGGTCTTGTCCGAGCCCATGGCTCCCGCTTATGCCGAGGTGAACCGCCGGTACATGGAGTTGGCGATAGCCACCCTCCCTGTGCTCGTACTCGTGGTTGCGGCCTCGATGTGGGTGTCGAGTACGATTTCACGCCCAGTACAGCATCTGCGCAATTCGGCGCTCAACATGGCGCAGGGGGCGCTGGATACGCGCATTCAAGTCACCACGCAGGACGAAATCGGTCAGCTGGGCAAGACGCTCAATTTTATGGCGGGACAGCTTGAAACGCTGATGAAGACGCAGCGGAACTTTGTCAGCAACGCCGCCCACGAACTGCGCACGCCGCTGATGACCCTCAAGCTGCGCGCCGAAGCACTCAGCGATGAGACACTACCAAAGGCTGAACGCGAAACCTATCTCACCGAGATCCAGCAGGAGATCGATCACATGGCGGAACTCGTCTCATCGCTGCTGCTGCTGGCACGCATTGACGAAGGGCGGCACACCCAGAATGGTGTCGTGACCGATACCGCATCGATTCTGCATGACCTCATTCGGCATTGGCGCATCGAAGCCGAAGCCAAGCAGCTGGAGTTCGCCACTCAGATCGATCCCGATTTGCCGGAACTGCCCATGAGCTCCAACGATCTACGCGTCATCGTCGACAATCTCCTGTCGAATGCTGTCAAATACACCGAACAGGGACGCATCCAGATGACAGTGGCGTCCACGCCTCAGATGGTCACGATTCAAGTGAGCGATACCGGCATCGGCTTTAGTGAGGAACAGCAGCGGCATCTCTTTGAGCGCTTTTACCGCTCGGACACCGTGCGGGGCAGATACAACGGGAACGGTCTAGGGCTGTCCATCATCGAAGCGATCCTGGAGCACTACGGCGGACAAATCACGACTGTCAGTCGTGGCCCTGGACAGGGCGCAATATTTACGGCGACGGTCCCGCTTGTCAAACCGTTGACTGCCCGTCGTTCTCACCTGCCGCATCGCCAAGCGGTTCCAGATGGATCGTCACACTGATGTCATTTGCAATACCACGTATTGCCTGTTCAATTTCTTCGGACAGACCGTGCCCGGCTTGAACCGTCCATCCGCCGGGAACCAGAATATGCACCTCGACGAACGAGCGCGCGCCTGACTGCCGGGTGCGCAGTGCGTGCCACTTGATCCCGCGTGACTGGAACTCGTTGAGCCTTGTGGTGATCGCTTGCAGCGTTTCCGGCGGGATGGCGCTGTCCATCAAACCGCTGATCGAACGCCGAAGCAGTTGGATTCCCGACCGGACAATATTGGCCGCCACCAACAGCGCGATCACTGCGTCCAACCACATCCACCCGGAGAGCGCGACCGCGCCGACGCCCACAATCACGGCGACGGATGTCCAGACATCGGTCATCAGGTGATGCGAGTCCGCTTCCAGCGTAATCGACTTATACTGTTTGCCGACCCGCAGCAGGACGCGCGCGACTGCGAAATTGACGACAGAGGCGATCACGGAAACGATCAGCCCGAGGCCGACATTGTCCAAGGGCGCGGGGTTGAGCAGACGCTCAATGGCGGTTGATGCGATCCCGAAGGCGGCGACGAGAATCAGCGCGCCTTCGACCCCGCTGGAGAAATATTCTGCTTTGTCATGACCGAAGTTGTGAGCGTCGTCGGCGGGACGGGCGGCAATCGTGAGCGCGCCCAGAGCGACGACAGCCGCGATCAAGTTGACGCCCGATTCGAGCGCGTCAGACAGCAGGCCGACCGAACCGGAGAGCAGATAGGCCGAACCCTTGAGACCAATGGTCAGCAGGGCCGCCGCAATTGAGAGCCAAGCATAACGGGTGAGAGAAGCGCGAGTCATCAAGCGTGACCTTTCGGGTGCTGGCGGCGAAGCACTCAATGCCACCACCATCCATTCTACTGCGAAGCAGGCAGCGTTTCGACAACTGGCGTGCTCACTTCGACTGGCTCAGAGTATGCGTTCCACGCGCTTTTGCGGCGGGCTGGACTTGGGTTTTTCCCATGCGCATGCCGAGCAGCAGCACGACAAACAAGACACCTGCTCCGATGAGCAAGCGTAAGCCGATATTCGTGCCTTCAGTGCCTGCAAACAATCCGTGCAGCGAAACCAGCCCGAAAGCGGCATAGCTGGCATAGTGCAGCTTCTTCCAAACCGTATGACCGAGCCGCTTCTTGAACGGAAAACTCAACGTCACCACGATGATAATCCAGAATGCCAGTGTCCCTAAACCAACTGCTTCCGGGCGATACGGTCCCGTGAACGGCACGAACAGATCGCCGAGCGTATAGGCGAAATACTCGTCGAACAGCAGCAGCAGCGCATGGATTAGTCCAAGTACGAGCGACAACCATGAAATCGTACTGTGCAGCGTGAGCGACACGACACCCGGCGACCAGTCTTTAACGAACTGCGCGCTGATGAACAAACCCCACAGGGTCGATCCCATCAGCAATACATAGGCGACGATCCCTGATGAGCGGACGAGATGCCAGGCCAGTTTGCTGTCTGCGCTCAGCGTCACGTTGAATACACCCGTGTCGATCATCCACACCGCCGAGACGCCGATCACAATGAGGCTGGCGATTAGGATAATGATGTCAAGCAGTTTGGTCGATTTGTCTTTGTTCATGAATGCACTGCTCCTAACGGTGGAAGGTGTCCCCCCCCACCGAATTGTGACGAGGCAAATTAGCGGAAAGTCGCGCGAATGCCCGCCATCAGCGTTTCTTGCTGCGCGGCGGTCAGGTTTGCTTCCGGGTGCATGGTCAGGTAGATCGGCAGCGGCATTTCGCCTTCTTCGATCTTCTCGATCATTTCATCCCACTCGACCCGGCGGTCGGTCGAAATATTGAGTTCATCACGCCCTTCATGTACGTCGTGTGCCACCAGCCAACCGACCGGCGCGATGTACGAGTACCACGGGTAGACCGTCTCGTTTGAGTGACAGTCGGCGCACGCCTGCTTCCACAACTCTTCCGCTTCCGGCGAACTCCACACGACTTGCTGTGTGACGGGCGGGTTATCCAGTTGAAATTCCGGCACGACGAAGCGCACCAACTGCAAGAGGGCGAAGAGGACGATGATGATCCCGATGAACCCCAGGAGGGCTTTCGGGATGCGGCGAGGTGTAGTGCTGGTCTTGTGGGTCATATTGGTTCAGTATCCTTGTGGGTAAGTTGTGGTGTCTGCCCATCCTATGAGCAGACACCGGAGAACACTAATCGTCGTCGCCTTCTTCGTGCTCACCATCCTCGTGCGCTTCGTGATTCTCATGATCATCGTCATCATCGTCGCTGTAACTCCCAGATGATTGACTTGACCCAGTGATCACCAGCGGTGCAGGCTGCGCATCACGGAGGGGAATATTGAAAGCGGTCAGAGTAGCGCAATCGCCCTGGGTTTGCACGGTGCTGCGCGAAACCCACGCCGACGCACCACCGGCTAAGGCGACCAAGACCCAATTGTCTTCTGTGTTACGCCCACCCACCGTGAACACCTGATCGCGGTAGCCGTACCCGATGACGGTGTAACCGGTGCCGGGGCCGCTGCGGAGATTGGTTGAACTCACCGCGACCAGGGCGGTACAGGTCGTGTTCGCCGCGACGACGACTGGCGTGCTGACCGGCGCAGCCACCGCCACAATGCCCACATCACTTGCAGACACAAGGCGTACCCCTGCCGCAGCTTCTGCCGACAAACCACTGCTCACTAGAGTAAATTGGTACGTGCCGGGATCAACGAGCAGGCTGATCCCATCGACATGGCCGCCGACGGACTCGACTACCAGCGTACCCGTCGCATCAACCAACTGCGTCGTTGCGCCCACGCCGGGGAACGTCGCCGTCAGCATTCCCGCTGATTCGCCTGCAACGGTGACGCTGACGGAATCACCGGGATGATCCGAGCTCAGCGGCAGCGAGACTTCCTGATTGGACCCGACCGCCAGACCGGAGACGAGTTCAGTCGTGCCATAGAGGGTCAGTTCGGGCAGCGATGATACCCGCACGACGGCTTCGGTGATACCGGGCAGACGTTCAACCGTGAGGGTATGCGAACCGCTGTTGGGCGCGATATTCAGTTCGAGTGCGTGGAGGCGTTCGTCGGCAGCAGAAAACACGACCGCACCGGTTGCATCAGACAAGCGCACCGCTGCGCCGCTGAAATCCAGCGCAATGGTGCCGGTCGTATCGGCGGGCAGCGTCACGACCACATCAATGGCCGGACTGGCATCGGTGAGTGTGATGAGGTTAGCATCGGATTGGGCGAGTGTAGGCAGCACCGCCGATAAGCTCAGCGCGAGCACGATCAAGGCGAAGACGGACAAACGTTTCATAGCGTAATCCTTTGGTCGGAGTGAGATAAGAATCGAGATGAGAACAGGGCTGTAGCGAGTACTGCGCCGTCCTGACGGACAACCAGCCCGGACGCATCCCAGCGTCTATCAAGCCAATGCAAGCCGTTTTCCGCGCCGCGCAGCAGCACCGCTTTCGCGTAGGCTTCAGCAGAAACGGCGCTCGGATGGTGGACGCTGACGGTCAAAATGTCCGTCTCGGCGGAGCACCCGGTGCGCGGGTCGATGATGTGATGATGGACAGTGCCGTCGTCTGCCGTCCAACGGCGGAAATCAACGCCGCTGGTGACGAGACTGGCATCTTGCAGCCACAGGCTGCCGAGCGGCACTGTTTTCCCCGGATCGGCGATAGTCATTTCCCAACCGGGGAGGTCTTGCGGCGCGCCCCGCGCCACCAGATCGCCGCCGAAATTGACGAGGCACGCGCCAGAGGTGGCGAGATCGATTGCGACCCGCTCCGCTGCCCAGCCTTTAGCAATGCCGCCGAGATCGACGGCGCTGTTTGCCGGGATGCGGACTTCGTGCGTTTGTGGGCGCAGTTCGATCCCACGCCAATCGGCAGCCGGAACCGGGTGGTGCGTTTCCGGAGCTGCCAGCGCATCGAAGGTCTGGTCGTAGCCATTGGCGATCAATGCGGGCAGCACCAGCGGGTTGAATGCGCCCTCGGTCAGGCGGGCAGCATGTTTGGCGGCGCTCAGGTTGGCGAACAGCACCTCGCTGACACTGACCCATTTCCCGGCGCGGGCGTTGAGCCGCATGAGTTCGCTTTCCGGGCGAAAACGGGATAGGCGATCTTCGAAGCTATCTACTTGCGCGGGAACGGCGCTTAAGATCGCCTGACCATCACCTTCCGTTTCAAGCTGGACGGAAACGGCACAGCCCATCGCCCGCCAGGCGAGATGAAACAGGCGCTTCATCGGCTGGAACGGCTGGATTGAACGACAGGCTGCTGTACGATGACGGGAGCCGGCGCGGCGACTTCCGCCGGGGCGGGCGGTTGAATAACCACCGGACTGCTGGCAACCGGATTAGCTGCTGCTTCACCGGATTGACCCGCGCGGCGCAGAATGATGATGCTCGGCGCTGCCTGCTGAATGACGAGATCGGGGGCTGCACGTACCACTGGAACGGGCGTCGTGACTTCCGGCAGTGGGTTGACGATGGCGGCTTCCGGCGATGGTGTGAACAGCGCTTCTAGACGGGTCGCATCGAGCATTGCCAGATTTTGCGCACCAACAAAGGTCGCAATGGTCGCGCTGGTGACGAGCGCACTTCTCACCAAGAGTTTTCGAGTGCGGTCGGGATTTGCCATGTTGGGATGTCTCCGCTGTATCGTCGTAACTGTCTCTACGATACGCGATTGGGCACATCCTTGTTTAAACCCGCACTCAACGTTCCCTTAAATCTGACTTAAATGCGCCGATGGGCAGCGTAAACGCGAACGTCACGCGGTTCTCTCCGCTCTCGACGGTCATCGATCCGCCGTGCAGCGCGACAATCTCCCGGCTGATTGCCAAGCCTAACCCGCTGCCCCCGCTGTCGCGTTCACGCGCGGCATGCGCCCGCCAGAACGGTTGAAAAACCCGCGCCGCTTCGCTGTCGCTCAAGTGACTGCCGGTATTCGCCACGCTGAAGCACAGCGAGTCGTTCTCGCGCTGCACGCTGACGGCGATTTCGCCTCCGGTTGACGTATGGCGCAGCGCATTGGTGAGCAGATTCGAGATCACCTGACGGATGCGCGTCCCATCCCCATAGAACACGGGCAACCCAGGGCTAATATTGCGGATTAGCCGAACTTCTCCATCGATCATGAGGGGTTCAAACGCTTCAAGCAGCTGATTCACCAGCGCCGCCGGGTCGATCCTCGTCCGTTCAAGCGGCAGACGTTTCGCCTCCGCCAGCGTCAGCACACGCAAATCTTCGACCAAGCGTGCCAGATGAATCGTTTGATCATGGGCGACCGCGATATGCGCGCTGTCGAGCGGATACACGCCGTCCAGCATCGCTTCGAGGTGTCCGCGCAGCACGCTCACCGGGGTACGGAGTTCGTGCGCCACGTCCGCCGCCATGCGCTGACGAAGTGCCTCGGCGTCTGCCAGCGCCTGCGACATAATGTTGAACTCCGCCGCCAGCGCGTTCACTTCGACCGTGCCGCGCACATTCACCTGCCGCCCCATCTGCCCAATGGAAAGATCACGCGCCGCTGTCGTCAGTTCGCGCAGCGGACGCGCCAGTGAATAGGCGAGGATCACACCGACGAGCAGCGCCAGCGCCGTCGCGCCGAGTCCGGCAAAGGTCAGCCAGCGGTTCGCCTCATTGAGGAAGGCGACTTCTGCCGCGCCGAGCGCCTGGATTCCCGGCGATGCGCGGTACAGCCAGCCGACTTGCACATCATCCACCGTCAGCGGGTACGCTGATGCCAGCAGCGCCGCATCAACCGTCGTACTTTCGAGCGCGGGATCGGTGGAGACGAGGATCGTATGATCCAAACCGAGGATGGAAAAGGTTGCGCCGCGTCCGGTTTCGCCACCGCCAGCACCGTTGCCCGCGCCATTCCCCGCGCCGCCCGCCGATCCGCGCCCGCTCAGGAGCGATTCCGCACCCGCCCATGTGCCGTTCGCGGCATAATACGCTTCCAACCGTGACACCTGTTCCGGGTTGATCTCGCTCTCACGGCTGATGACGTACTGGCGAAAGCCCGCGTCGAACGTGCGCTGCACGACCAAGACCATCGCCGCGATGCCAATCCACGCGGAGAGCAGAAACGCCAGCGACAGCCGGACGGATAGACGATTGAACATGCTATGCCTCTCGCATCCGATAGCCGACGCCGAACACGGTTTCGATGTACTGCGGGTCACGCGGATCGGGTTCGATCTTGGCGCGCAAATTCTTGACATGCACATCAATCGCGCGCTCGAAGGCGGCGAAACTCTGCCCCTGCAAGCGGTCGAGCAGTTCCGCGCGGGTGAAGACGCGCCCCGGTCGGGCGATAAGTGCCGCCAGCAGTTCAAATTCAGTCGGCGTGAGTTCGATGCGCTCCCCGGCGCGGGTGACGGTATGCGTCTCGCTGTTGACTTCCAGATTACCCGCACGCCACACCGGAGCGACCGTACCTAAATCCCCATAAACGCGGCGGAGTAGGGCCCGCACATGCGCGACCAGCACACGCGGGCTGAACGGCTTGGTAATGTACTCGTCCGCGCCAATCTCCAGCCCGGTCACATGATCGATGTCATCGACGCGGGCAGTCAGGAACAGCAGTGGTATCTGACTCTCCTTGCGGATCAGCCGCGCCGCTTCCCATCCGTCCATCTCCGGCATCATCACATCGAGGATGACGAGCGCAGGCTGTTCGTGACGGAAGGCGTAGACCGCCTCCCGTCCGTTTTTCGCCGTCACGACCTGCATCCCCGCTTCGATCAAATATGCGCGTACCGTATCGAGGATCCCCGCTTCATCGTCTGCGACCAAAATCTTGTGCGCCATGTCATCGCCCTTTCGTTCATGCGATTATAGTCACGGCTGTGCGGGTGCGACAATCGGCGCGGTCGGCTGCAAACTGCGTAGATACGCCGTGATCGCCGCGATGTCGGCATCCGTCAGGTAGCCGCTCCACGCGGGCATGACCGTGCCCGTCACACCGCCCGCGATGATCGCCTGAATCGCCGCGTCAGGAGTCGTACTCAAGAACGTTTGATTATTCAGCGCGGGCGCAATCGGTGAGCCGTAGCCGTCAATGCCGTGACACTGGGTGCATAGCAGGTCAAACAAGCGCTGCCCATTCGCCACTGCTTGCGGACTCATGTCGAGCGGCGCGGCTTCGATGGTCGGCAAGCTGACCCCGGCAGCGTTGAGTTCGCCCCAACGGCTGATCAGCGTCACGACGGCTTGCTGCTGCGCCGCGTCCAGCGCGCTTGACCACGACGACATGAGCGTCCCCGGCACGCCATCCGTGATGGTGCGGGCGATGTCCGCATCGCTGAGGCGAACGCGCAGTTCGTCGGTGTTGAGCGCGGGCGCGAGCGTCGAGCCTTCGCCGTTCGCGCCGTGACACGCCGCACAGTTCTCCGCGTAGACCGTTAAGCCCACTGAAAGGGGCGCACCATCCGGCAAGGTTTCAACCAGCGCGATGGTTTCGGCGGGAATCTCCGCGACAACGATCTGCGGCGGCGTTAAGCCAAGTTCCGCCACACGCGCGGCGACGGTATCCCATGTGTCGGCTTGGAGCATGGTGACGAGACTTTGAATTTGCATCCCGGTGAAGATGCCGCCTTCATCCACGCCGAACGCCGCCATCCCCGTGTTGTAGCGCCCGCGCTCGATGGTGTTGTAGATCATCTGCGCATCCATGCTGACCGCCGTCGTGAGCGGCGGATAGGCGGCGATCCCTTCGCCGTTCGCCCCATGACACGCTGCACAGTTTTCCGCATAGACATCTGTGCCTTCCGCGATCAGCGCCGTGTTAAGCGCCGCTGCCGCTTCTGCCTGCCGTGCGGGTTCGCGCAGCACGGCAATCCCGAATGCCGCCGCGATCATGAAGGTACCGATGAGGGCGATCCAACTCATTTGTCGGGTCATGGCTGCACCTCCGCGTAGACCAGATCGGCATCACTGGCGTGATCGCGCTGGATCGGCGTGCCGGTATCGACCTTGACCATTTCGTTTTCAAGCGTGATGGCAAAGCGATCCAGCGGACGCGGCGCGGGCGCGTTGATCAACTGCCCATCCTGCTCGAATTCCGAGCCATGACATGGACAAATGAACTTGCCCTCCGCCGGATTCCAGGGGACGGCGCAGCCCAGATGCGTACACTTGCGGTAGAGCGCCACGAAACCGCCGTCAGGCATCCGTACCAGATAAAAGCGTCCCTGTGTGAACGGCGTCACGCTGCCGGGTGGGAACGACTCGACCGAGCCCGCTTCGATCACCCCGCCGAACTCACCTTCGACCACGCGCGGCGCGAAGAAGCTCAAGACCACGCCGCCCGCTTCGGCGGCTGCCAGCGCGCCCGCCGCGCCCCAGGCGATCTTCAAAAAGTCGCGGCGCGAAACATTTTTGTCCGTCATCACAGCACCTCCCACGGGAGCATCAACGCCATACCTTCACCCCGAAACGCCACGCCAATCACCGTCAGCACGATGAACGACACGACCAGCAGCACGAACACACTTTGCCGGGTTTCACACGCTGTCGCTTTGAACAGCCGCTTCATCCCGTCGTAGTAGCCGATCACGAGCAGCAGCAGCGCCGCCAGCGGAATCCAGCCGTTGCTGATGAGCGTCGGCAGACTGGGCAGCATTCCCGGCAGATCGAGTCCGTATTCATCGAAGACGACGAGCAGCGGCACGGCGATCAACGCGGTCAGCGCGCCCACCAGCGCCATGCGCCGCCCTTTGGCGGAGCGGAACCACACGCCCTCGGCACTCAGATCAAAGCGTTGATACGGCAGCAGCACCAGCGCCCCTAACCCTAACGCTGGGATGATGATCGCGCCGAACACGGGATGAAAATGCAGCAGGAGTTCTTGTAAGCCCATGAAATACCAGGCGGCTTTGGCGGGGTTAGGGCTGTGATCCGGGTTGGCGGCGGCTTCGAGCGGGGCATTCACCCACACCGACCAGAGCAGGATCACGCCCGTCATCACCAGCGCGAAGACGATTTCACGCGAGACGAGATGCGGCAGCGTTGTGACTTTCTCAACCTGATTGCCGTTCGATCCATCGACTGCGCCATCCAGCTTGTGTGGGATGGTGAGCGTATCTTTGCGCACGCGCCAGATGTGGAACGAGACGATCCCCATCAACGTGAGCGGGATGATCGCCACATGCAGCCCATAAAAGTTGGTGAGCGTCGCCGCGCCGACCTCCGGTCCGCCGAGCAGGAAGTTGCGCAGCGGCTCACCAATCAGCGGAACATAGCTCAACAGGCTGGAGCCGACCGTTACCGCCCAGTATGCCAGTTGATCCCACGGGAGGAGATAGCCCGTGAAGTTCGCGCCGACGACCAGCAGCAGCAGCCCAACCCCTAAAATCCAGTTGAACTCACGCGGTGTCTTGAACCCGCCCGTGAAGAACACGCGCAGCAGGTGCAAAAACGCCACGATTACGAGCAGGTTGCCGCTCCAGTGGTGCAGATTGCGGATCAACTGCCCGAACCAGACTTCGGTTTGCAGGTTGAGCATGTCCTGATAGGCGAATTCCGGCGATGGTGTGTACACAAACATCAGCATCACGCCTGTGAGCGAGAGGAGCGCCACCAGCAGCAGCGCCAGCCCACCGAGTCCCCATGTATAGGTGAATTTGAGCGTCGGCTTGGCGACTTTGCTCGGATGCAGATGCAGGATCAGGTTGTTCATCACTACGCGCATCCGCCCGCGATCATCTTTGGGCGGGAGTTCATCCCGCTGGATGGACTCCCACACGCGCTGTTTCAGGTCTTCAGGTCGGGGATCGAGGTTGTCAGTCATAATCAAGTCTCCGGGTTGTCAGTTTAGGCGGAAGGCATCGCGGTAGCTTCCGGCGTGACGTGCGTTCCCTGTCCGCCGTTTCCACCATTCCCGTTGCCCTGACCGCGACCGGGCCCCGCCCACAGCGGGCGACCGTTCGGGTCACGCAGCAGGATACGTTCGCCCGTCGCCGTCTTCGTCACCTGACCGGGACTGAACTGCTCGCCCTGCCAGAAGCCGAGCATCGAGATCGCATCCCCAACCGCAAACGTCACCGTCTGCTGTTGCCAGAAATCCGCCCGCCCGAACGACACGGTGAGCGCCGCGCCGTCCATCGTTTGCAGGATCAAGCCATTGTTGGTGAGTGCCGTCACTGTGCCTTCGACCGTCACCCATTGATCCGCCGGGATTTGCACTTCGCCCTGACCACCGTTTGAACCCTCGCCGTTGCCGCCTGACCACAGCGGCGATCCGGCTTCGTCACGCACGGTCAGCACCGCGCCGCCGCTCGTCGTGACCGCCCGAGCGTGATAATCCGTCCCATTGAAAAAGCCGTCCACGGTGACCTGTGCGCCTGCCAGCAGCGTCACGCCCTGTGCGCTCCAGTAGCTTTCCGGTCCCAGTTCGATGAAGATGTCGCCCCCGTCTGCCAGTTCCAGCGTCATACCGACCGCCGTGAGCTCGAGGATGGTGCCGCTGCCGCTCCACACATCACCGACGCTGCTCACCGCTTGATTAACCGGTTCGCGGGTGACTTCCGGCTGCCGACCCTGTCCATTTTGTCCGCCTTGGGGAACATGCGTCGGAGTGGCAGTCGCTGTATCTGGCGTGACCGCGCTCGGCTGACTGAGCAGAGCAACGCCCACGCTCCCGATGACGGTGATGAGCAGCAGTCCGACGATGAGTTTCTTGACCATGATGGACATCCTTGTGCACTAAGTTTCGGTTCAATGTGCCAAGCATGCCGGGAAGTTGTGTAGAGGTTGTGTGGGTCGCGTGTCGCGGTTGTGTAGGGGATGAGCATCAAGCGGAAACAAAAAGGACGAGGCATAACCTCGTCCCGACATCTTGGAGCGGTTGTGTGCGGTTAGCTGGCACAGTTCTCGAAAGCGCTCAGGTGCATGTATTCCGAGGCATCACGCAGAGCTTCGGCGACGTACGTCAGATCCGGGTACGCTTCGAACGCCGCCAGCATCGAGTCATACAGGTCAAAGTTGGCCACTTCCGCCGCTGCACCCAGCGCGCAGGCGTCGGCGAGCGAGGCGAATGCAGGCACATCGAAGCCGGGAACTTCCGGCACAGCAATGCCATAGCGTTCGAAGAGCGTTTCCCACGCGGCGATGTGCTGCGCTTCACTGCTCAGAATGTTGGTGAAGGGGCGCACGTCGCCGAACTGGGCGATCACCGCCGTGTAGACGGCATAGGCGTGCTGTTCGTCCAGCCACCCATCGAGCATGAGCGCGACCGTGTCTTCCGGCAGTTCATCGACCACGCCATCCGGCAGGTTGAGCATGAAACCGCCACCATTCATCCCAGCATCCGGGTTGCCACCACGCTGACCAAACTGATTGCCCGTCCCATCCAGCGGCCCGGTCTCATTCTGCGCGGCGTTCTGCTCCATCAGTTGATTGCCCGTTCCTGTTTGCTGAGCATTCTGGTTGCCATTGCCAGCACCAGCACCGTTACCGCCTTGTCCACCGCGACCGTTACCCATTTGCGCCGATACTGCCGTCAAACCGAGCGCCAGCACGGCGGCCAGCACGACCAATACGATAACCATCCGTTTTGCGTTCACGATTTTTCACCCGTGTAGTTCCGTTCAAGTTGGCTCTACGATAGAGCGAAGATGTGTAGAAATGATGTGTATCGTGTGTCGGGGTGATGTCGATTCGTCACTCACACGGCTGATTTTGCACAACGTTTCGCCCGTGACAAGCTGACTGTCCACTAAACGCGAGTCAGTCCGTTCGCTAGCGGGGTCGAGCAGCAGAACCCAGAGCAGGTGAGCCTTCATTGCTCACCCGCTGAAATGAATGGTCAGGCTGTCCGTTCACGGGTAAAGCAGCGCCGCACGCCGCAGGCTGTCAAAGGCGACCAAAGCGTCACCCCACGAGTCGACAATCTGATCCGCCGACTCGCCCACATCGATCTGCTGGCGCAGCGTCGAATTTCCGGCGAGCTTATCGAAGAATGACGTGTTCCATTCAAATTGATTGGGATAGCGATGCCGAATCGCGCTTATGACACTGATCCACACTGGCAACGGGCGAAAACCATCATCCAACCGATGCACCTGTATCCCCTGACAGACTTCGCCGGCGAACTTGCTGCTCGACGGCTGGAAGCTGTGCGGGCGAAATGCAACGCCGCGCAGGCCGGATTTTTCAAGTTCGGCGATCAGCGGGTACGGGTCGATGAAGGGCGCGCCGACGATCTCGAATGGCAGCGCGGTGCCACGGCCCTCGCTCAGGTTCGTCCCCTCGACCAGACACGCGCCCGGATATTGGTACACCGTGTCGAGGTGCGCCATTGCCGGCGAAGTCGGCACGAAGGGCAAGCCTGTGTCTTCCCAACGCAGACCGTGATGATAACTACGACATTCAATCACACTTAACTGCGCGGGAGTGGGATTCCACTGCGTATTGAACAACCGCATGAGTTCGCCAAGTGTCAGCCCATGCTGAATCGGGATCGGCGCGCGTCCGACCGCTGAGGCGAGCTGCATGTCGAGCACCGGGCCATCAATACGACCGCCGAGCGGATTCGGTCGATCCAGCACCATGACCGAAACACCCGCTGCGCCTGCCCCTTCCAAGACCTGACTCACCGCCCACGCATAGGTATAGAAACGCGCGCCGATATCCTGCAGGTCGCACACGAGCACGTCAATGTCGGCGAGCATCGCGGGCGTCGGTTGGATCGACTGCCAGTTGCGGTACAGGCTGTGCACGGGAATTCCGGTGCGCGGATCAAGGTGTGATTCGATGCTCTCTTGATCGGCGGAAGCGGCAAAACCGTGTTCTGGGCTGAACAAAGCCGCGAGATGAACGTGTTCACGCAGAATATCAACCGTCGAGCGCAATGCGCGATCCACGGCGCTCGGGTTCGCCAGCAAGCCAACGCGTTTTCCGGCCAACGCCGCGAAACCATCGTCCCGCAACCCTTCGATACCCGTCCGTACCGTCATGTGACCGCCTTGAGTTCAAACGGCAGCTGGCTCGTCGGCTGAAAATCACCGGCCAGTGCCGCAACTGCCGCTTCAAGCGCCGGCACCGTATCGCCCAATGTGCACAGAATGGCATCGGCGTCGCTGAGCACTACCGCGTCATACGGGCTGCGCAAACAGATGACGACCGACCGCCGCGCTGCGCCAATCAACTGCTGCGCCGCCGCGATCAGTTCCGGGCGCAGATGCGCCGACCGTACCGCGATGACCGCCGTGTCGGCAGCCCGTACCAGCGTTTCCGCCGCATCGAGCGGTGTGCCGGGCGGGAGCGTCATGCTGCGCGCGTCCGGCATTCGCGCCGCGAGCGCCTTGCCGAGCCCGGTCAAGCCGCCCGCTTCTTCTATCCCGCTGTTCAGCGTGGAGACGAACTCCACCAGTGCCACGCTGCCCGTCACCGGGAGCGCAGCACCGGCTTTGACCACACACAACCCTGCTCGAGCCGCATCCGCTGCTGTTCGCAGGTGTTCCGGCGTCCGCACCACGTCGAGATCACCGGGCGGGGCGCTGAACCGGGCTTTGAGCGCAGCCATGCGGCGGTTAGCGTCGAGTACAAGATCCATAGGCACACGCCCGGAAACAACGGCGTCGAGCACCGCCGCATATGCGGCTTCCTGCACAGTGCGCGTGTGCGAAAACAGGATCGAATCCATGCCCGCCAGTGCTGCCAGCACCGCCGATTCGCCCGCGCCATAGTGCCGGGTGATCGCGCCCATTTCCATGCAATCGGTCGAGATCACGCCGTCAAAGTGCAGTTCTTCCCGCAGCAACCGCTTCGCGACGATGGGCGACAGCGTCGCCGGGTAATCCGGATCGAGCGCGGTGTAAATCGTGTGGGTTGCCATGATCGAGGCGATGCCCGCGCCGATCACCGCGCGGTAGGGGATCAAGTCGAAAGCCAGCACATGCTCCAAGGGTGTCGCGAGAGTAGGCAAGTCAACATGCGTGTCAACAGCCGTGTTGCCCAAACCCGGAAAATGCTTGGCACACGCCGCCGCCCCACCCCGCTGCACCCCGCGCGCAAACGCCGACGCCATCACCGCGACCTGTTCCGGATCACGACCATACGAGCGCGTGCTCAGCGACGGGTTGTCGAGGTTGTAGAGCAAATCGACGACCGGGGCGTAGTTCCAGCCGATGCCAAGCGCGCGTAGTTCTTCCGCAATCGCGATGCCTACGTCTTCGGCCAGCGCTTCGCCATTGCGAGCGCTCGACAATGCCATCGCCGACGGAAACTCAGTGAAGCCTTCCCGCAGGCGCGTGACCGTGCCACCTTCCTGATCAATGCTGATGATTACGCCGTAGGTCGCAGCTTCATGCAGCGCGCGCGTCATGGCGGCAACCTGCTGCGGCGTGCTGATATTGCGCGCGAACAGGATCACCGTGCCCACGCGCCCGGCGCGCAGCCATTCCAGCAGATAATCGGGCGGGGTCAGCCCTTCAAAACCGACGCCCATCATTTGTCCGACCAAGACTTCGGTGCTTACCATGCCTTATTCCTAGTTATGTTGTATTCAGTCGCGCCGTTTGCTTAGGGTTGATCGTCACTTTTGAGCCGGCGCATCACAACGATGGTGCCGACCACCAAGACAAGCCCCAGCGCGGCGCTGCACACGCTCAAAACGAACTGTGGGCTTTCACGCGGCTGAACGAAGGCCATGACCAGCCCACAGCCGCCAATCATAAAACCGAGCCGCAAAAAGCCGCCTAGGGCGTCGGCTGCCATAGTTCAAGTTTTCCCTGCTGTAAGGGGATGCACGCCACGGCCTGTGGGTGATCCGGCGCGGGCTGCAGCGGCGGCACGTCGACATCGCACACGCCCGGCACGAAGTACGGGCAGCGCGGATGAAATGCGCAGCCGCGCGGAATCGCCGTCAGGCTCGGAATATCATCCGAGCGCAAGCGCAGTGCCTGCTTGTGGCGCGTCAGGTCGGGGTCGGCTTCCGGCACGGCAGCCAGCAGCGCGCGCGTGTATGGATGTGCGGGGTTAGCGATCACATCCGGCGTCCGCCCAATTTCGACGATCCGCCCCAGATACATCACCGCGATGCGCCCATCCCACGCGAAATACTTCGCCAGCGCCAGATCATGCGTAATGAACACGATGGAGAGCCCCAGACGGTCGCGTAAATCGTGCAGCATCTTCAGCAAGCTGATGCGGATGCTCACATCGACCATGCTCACCGCTTCATCCGCGACGATCAGGCGCGGCTGCACGGTCAAGGCGCGGGCGATGCTCACCCGCTGTCGCTGCCCACCGCTCAACTGATGCGGGTATTTGCCGACAATATCCCCCGGCGGCGTCAGATCGACCATCGTGAGCAGTTCCCAGATGCGGCGACGCAGTGCCGCCCCCCCGTTGACCATCCGATGGCGCTTGAGCGGAAAACTGAGGATGTCGCCGATGGTGTGCGCCGGGTTGAGCGAAGCGAACGGATCTTGATGCACAATCTGCATCTCGCGCCGGATGAGTTTACGCTCTTTCGGGTTGTACTCCTCCAGCGTCCGCCCATCAATCAGCAGATCACCGCCGCTCGGGTCAAGCAAACCGGAGATGATTTTGCCCGTCGTCGTCTTGCCGCAGCCGCTTTCGCCGACGAGGCAGATGATCTCTTGCTGGCCGACTGTCAGATTGATGTCTTGGAGCACGGGGATATTCTGGCGATCTTTGACGAACGACCGGGACACGCCGCGTAGTTCGATGACGGGTGGCTTCGACTTGTGGTCGGCTTTCCCATTGCGATTGATCACAGCGTATCCACCTTCCGCGTCGCTTCTGCCGCCACGATCACCTGTTCCGCTTCATGGCACGCCGCCCATTGATCTGCTCCGTAATCGACCAGCGGCGGCACATCGACCTGGCAGCGATCAGTTGCAAAGGCGCAGCGCGGATGAAACTTGCAGCCGCGGGGCGGTTCGATCAAATCGGGCGGGCTGCCGGGAATGCTGGAGAGTGCTTCGGTTTTCGCGCTCAAACGCGGCGCGGCATTGAGCAAACTCAGCGTGTAGGCATGGCGCGACCGGTAGAACACATCGTTCACCCCGCCGATTTCCACGATTTCGCCCGCGTACATCGTCGCAACTGTATCGGCAATTTCCGCCGCCACCGCGAGATCGTGACTGATGAAGATCACGCTGAAGTTAAGTTCGGCGCGCAGCACCTTCAACACTTCGAGGATCGACCGCTGCGTGAGAATATCGACCGCCGTGGTCGGCTCATCCATAATCACAATTTGTGGGCGCAGCAAGAGACTCAGGGCGAGCAGCACACGCTGGCGCATACCGCCGCTCAATTCGTGCGGATACGCGTTGTAGACGCGCGCCGGGTCGAGCCGCACCTGCTCAAACAGCTTGAGCGCCCGCTTACGCGCTTCCGACCCGCTCATACCGTGCGCCGCCGCCGTATCACTCACCATATCGCGGATACGAATCACCGGGTTGAGCGAATTGAGCGCGCCCTGAAACACCATCGAACATTCTGTCCACAGGTAGCGGCGCATCTGGCGGTCGCTCAACTTCAGCACATCGATCTGCTTGCCGTCCCGGTACGTATAGTTCACGCGCCCGCTGTCGATGCTGGCCGTTTTGGGGAGCTGGCGAATCAGGCCGAGGTTGAGCGTCGACTTACCGCAGCCGCTCTCCCCGATCAAGGCGAGGGTTTCGCCTTCGTGCAGTTGAAAGGAGACGTGACTGACGGCGCGCACACGTCCGCGCTGCGCTAAATAGCTGATGGATAGGTCTTGAACATCAAGGACAACGCTCATTTACAGCCCCGTGCGCAGACGCGGATTGAAGACTTCTTCGAGGGAGCGAGTGAACAGCACCAGCGACAATTGGAACAGCGCAATCGCGATGATCGGCGAGAGCAGCATGCCCGCCGCCTGCGGCAGGAACAACACGCCCTGCTGCCGCCCGGTGAAGATCATCACCGCCCAGTCCGGTTCACGCAGCGGCACCAGACCGAGGAACACCAACCCTACAATCGAGTACATGGCGACGCGGATCGTGAAGATCAGGTTCACGGCGACATAGCTGACCATGTTCGGGAAGACTTCCCGCGTGATGATGTGCCACAGCCCGAGATCGAGCGCAAATGCCGCCTGCACATAATCCCGCTCGCGCAGACTCAACACCTGAGCACGCACTGCTCGCATCAGCGTTGGCCAGTTGAGCACGGCGAATATCACCGCCAGCATAAAATCGCTGTCAAAATTGATGAGCGCCGCCAGCACAATGAGCAAGGGGAAGGCAGGAATCGTCAGGATGAAGTTGGCAATCGTCCCCAAGACCTGATCGACGACCCCGCCGAGCAAGCCCGCCGCCGCCCCGAGGATGACCGCGATGGCTGTCGCGAGCAAGCCCGCTTCAATCGACGTGAAGATCAGGCGCTGCCCGCCCCACACCATGTGCGACAGCACATCGCGCCCTTTCCAGTCCAGCCCGAGCGGAAACTCGTAGCTCGGCGGCGCGACCAGTGCCAGCGCGCCCGGCTGGCGGCGGTCGGTATGGGTCGCGCCGTCATACTCGATGAACAAAGGTCCGAAGGTCGACACGAGCAGGAAAAACATAATCCCGCAGAAGCCGAGGAAGCCCGCGCGGTTGCGCGTCAAAGCGACGAGGAACGAACGAATCCCGCGCCCCAAGCCCGCCAAGCGCCGCTGAACACTTTCGAGGCGCGTTTCTTCAAACGTGATGTCGGAGAGTGCCGCCCGCGAGGTGAACGGATCCTGCCGGTTCACATGCGCATAACTCAGCACGACCGCGTAACTCAGCACAATCATCGGCAGGCCGCCGAGGATGCCGCAGCCAAAGCCGCTCAGGGCACACGCGACAAAGCCGAGAATCCCGGCGCGCCATTGACGGTAGCGCGCGCCCGCGGCCAGCGGCACCAACCCGCACACGAGGCCAATGATCAATCCCTGCGGCGTAGCAACCGTTTCGATCATGGCTAATCCGCCTTCTTCGCCACGCGCACGCGCGGATCGAGCCAGCCGATGACGAAATCGGCGAGGATGTTGGAGAACACCACCGCGCAGGTGATGACGAGGAAGATACCCTGCATCACCGTATAATCGCGCCCGGAGATCGCGAGGAACAGGTTTCGCCCCAAGCCGGGGTACTGAAACATATCTTCGATGATAATACTGCCGCCGATCATAAACCCGACGCTGATCGCCAAGCGCGTCACCAGGGGAAGCATCGCATTGCGTCCGATATAGCTCGTCAGAACTCGGCTTTCCGGGAGACCGCGCGCCTTCGCCACGGCAATGTAATCTTCGCCCAACGTGCTGATCGTGCTGCTCTTCATGGAGAGCGTCCATGTGCCAACGGACGACAACACGTACACCAGCACGGGGAGGAAGGCATATTGCAGGATGCTGCCGATATATTCCAGCGTGAAGCCCGGCGTAATGCTCGGATCGACACCGCCACGCGATGCGCCAACGCGGAACCACTGCAACTGCACCCCAAAGATCAGGATGATGAGCAGCGCGATGATGTAGTCGGGAATGCCGGATACCGTCGAGGCGAAGGTTGTGATCAGGTTGTCGAACCAACTACCACGCCAGTACCCCATCGCCAAGCCCATCAGCATGCCGAGCGCGAAACTCACAATCAGCGCTGTGCCGACGCAGAACAGCGTCCACGGGAGGTAGTACAAGATGATGTCGGTAACGGGCACGCCCACCCGCGTCAGTGAATCGCCGAGATCGCCGCGCACCAGCCCGCCGACGAAATCAGCATACTGTAAAAGAACCGGGCGATCCGGGTCGAAACTGAACATCGTCGCGACGGCGCGGTAAGCTTCATCATAGGTCATGGTGTTGCGCCGCATGAGTTCTTCGATCTTGATATCGATCGGGTTCCCCGGCATCAAGCGAATGAGGAAAAACGTGAAGGTCGTCACCGCCCAGATCGTGACCAGCCCCTGCAAGATGACACGCAGCCAGTAGTTTTGCGTCACGCGGCGCGCGCGTTGCAAAAACGTGAGTTGGGTACGCATGTCAGGAGCGGCGGACGTGGTCGGCGGTACAGAAATGGAAGCCAAATCGGAGTCCCTTAAGAAGACTAACTTCGGAGAGGCGGTCGGGGCACAGCAAACTGCGCCCCGACGAACAACCCCGCGTCCCGTTGTACGGGGCGCGGGGCAAACTAACTTACTGCGCTGCCTCCGTCGGGGCCAGCGTACCGTTGAGAACCAACCAGATCGTGCCAATGTCCACACCACTCGGGTTTTGCCAGATGGGATCGCTCTGATCCGGCAGACCACTGATGTAGGTGGTGTTCATCGGTTGAACGCTCAGTTCCATATTCAGCGGAATGTACCACATATTCTCGTTGATGAGCTTCGCCAGGGTGTCGGCGTTGGCCATCTGCTCGGCCGCATCCAGACCATCGCTCACATGGAGGATCATGCTGTTGAGGTCAATCGTCTCACCGTTAACTTCCATCGCCGAGAGGTCGATGCCGATACCGGGTTGATCGGCGGGCAGCGTGGCGCTCGTCCAGCGGCGCAGCGGGTTGTTGAAGTGACCGTAGGCGAACGGCGAGGCCGCGCCCCAGCTCCACACGGACAGTTGGAAGTCGCCGGCGCGCACCGCATCGCGCGATTCCTGCCACGGCAGGGCGCGTTCGCTGATGTCGAAGCCGAAGTCGTTCAACTGCGCCGTCGCATCACGCGCCGCCGCGCTGAAGTCGGCGAAGTCCGCCGGGAAGGTGTATTCGACGCTGATCGTCGCGCCGGAAGCATCCGCCCACTTGCCGTCGGCGTTGAGAGTGTAACCGGCCTGTTCCATCAGGCTGGCCGCCATCTCGAGGTTGTATTCATAGCGATTCAGCGAGTCCAGCGTTTCCTGCGAGAGCAGAGTCTCTGCTTGCCCATCGAGGATGCCCGCCATATAGACCGTACCGGTGGCGCCCAAGCCGTTGGTCAGCAGGGCGTTCTGTTCGCGGTTGATGGCGTACGCCATCGCCTGACGGACGAGCACGTTGTCGAACGGCGCAACGGTCAGATTGAACAGCAGCACCGGGCCGTAGCCGAGCGGCATGCTCACCAGATTGATGCCCGCATCCGCGAACGCCTGCATGGTCGCCGGAGGGAACACGTTCGTCGCATGCGCCACATCACCGCTCAGAACCAGCGGCGTGCTGGCTTCGGTTTCGCCCGCCCACAACTTGATGTCACCAAACTGAACTGAGTCAGAGAACACGCTGTTCGGCTGCCAGTGCAGCGTCATGAACGCTTCGCCCACATCCGACAGCGCGTAGGTGTACGGACCGCTGGCGATCAGGGTTTCGGGGCGGAATTCGGCTAGAGCCGTACCAACCGCCTGCCATTCCGCGCTGTCCGACGCTGCGCCGGAGTCGATGACTTCGCGGGCCTGCGCCGCAAGTTCGCCGTAGTTGGCGCTGGCGGTGACGTATTCCTTGAGGATCAGGCGTTCCATGTTCAGTGACGCGCCGCCCTCGGTGAAGTTGAAACGCACGGTGCGTTCGTCGACCGCTTCGACGCTGGTCAGCGAGTTCCACTGCGTCCAGTTGAGGATGTGGCCGAGCGTGAAGGTATCGATCACGTCCTGCGACGTCACCGGGCTGCCATCACTCCACAGCGCGCCTTCCTTGATGGTGTATTCGTAGGCGGTGTTGTCGTCCACGAAACCCCACGATTCCGCGAGCAGCGGCATATATTCATTGGTCGCCCACATGTAGAACGCGGGCGGCAGTTCAACGTATGAACGGTACACGACGCCGAGGTTGTCATTCAGACCACCGCTGGCATAACTGTTGAGGTGATGAGTTCCCGGAGCCACATAGGGCCACGTCCCCAGCCAAGTACCCGTGGGGGCGTCTTGGGCGGCCGCGGGCGCAACGACGAGACTGAGCGCGAAAATCAGCAGCGCGATCACGAAAAGCAAACGTTTCATGCGATTTTCTCCAACCAAGAATAGTCTATACGTGGTATAGTCCACACTGTACCACGATTTCACTCTATCACCTTGTTACCGCCTATGCAAGCAATTCGTCAACATTGACAAACGGCGTCCTAACAAACGAGCCTCTCCGGTTGGGAGAGGCTCGTTTGCTACCAACATCAGCGGTGAACGCCACGCTTTAGCCCGCGACCCACTGCTCCACGTTGGCGAGACGATCAATCGCCTCCTCAAACCACACCAACCCGACCGGCGCATTCGGGTCACCGTCGTAACGGTTGATCGCCTTGAACTGATCATCCCAGGTCAAGGACGTGTACACATACGATTGATCGGTCATGAGTTGGTTGAGATACTCATCCTGCCAACCGAAGTAGCCCGAATTCGCGGTGTGCATGGCGAGGAATTCAACCTGATCCGGCTCAACCTGAGCGACGCGAACACCCGGCTGGTCAACATGATCCATCCCCAGATAGACCACGGTGCCATCCGCAAAGACCGCCACGCCATACACCGGGCAGGTACCGAAGCACGCCGTACGCTCGAGCGTCATGACAGGCGTATTGAAGCCTGACAGTGTCGCGAACTGCGGCGCGACGCCAGTCCACTGCGCGCTGGTGGTGACGATATCAATCCATGCTTCAATATAGGGCAGCGCCAGAGGGGCTGAACTATCCCCGGCATAGCGGGTGATCTGCTTGGTTTCGCCATTGCGCGTGACCGAGGTGATGATAGTCGGCAGATCGGTGACGGTCATTTCCGTATACTCGTCAGCCCACTCAAAATAGCCGAGGGCAGTGATCTCTGCGACCAGCTTCTCGACCACTTCCGGTTCGAGCGTGAGCGTCCGTGTGCCTTCGGCGGCGACAAAGCGCTCGCCCTTGTAGACGACCGTGCCGTCCGTGTAAATCGTGATGCTGTACTCCGGGCACGTGCCAAAGCACACCCCACGCTCCAGCGTAACGGCGATCTCTCCGTCTTGGGCCGCGACCGGTGCGGCGAGCGCTGTGACCAGCGTCAGCAGGACGGCGAAGATCGAAAAACTGCGCAAGCTAGACATACCTGTTTAACCCTTTCAGCTAGACAATCCTAGCGTGTTACTCGACTTGTAGGACGTACCCAATGGGTGAAAAGTTCCCACCGTGATCTGCGGAGGCTAGAGCTGAATGGTGAGCGTGATGCAAGTCCCCGCGCCAACTGCGCTTTCAATCGACAGCGTCCCGTTGAGGGCGGTCGTCCGCTCGCGCATCGACTTCAGCCCGAGATGCCCGGGGAACGACTGCCCGGTGTCAAAACCCAAGCCGTCGTCGCGGATCTCCAGGCGATAGCCCGAAGCGTTTTCAACGAGCGAGAGCTGGATGTGACTCGGCTGCGCATGCTTAATGGCATTGTGCAGCGCTTCCCGGGCGATGCGATAAAGGTCAGATTTGGTGGCCAGCGCCAACGGCGGTTCGGCACAAAACTCCGTGGTGATGTGAATCCCGTGGCGCGCTCGCAGCGCATCGGCCTGTTTGGTCAGCGCGCTGATTAAACCTTCCTCTTCAAACGACTCCGGGCGCAGTTCAAAGATCAACGTGCGCATTTCCGCGAGGCCCACTTCGGCCAGCGAGAGGATGTAGCTCACCGATTCACCAATACGTGAGGGATCGCTCTTGATAAAGGCGCGCGCGGAATGCCCCCACAGGCTGATGCTGTACAGCACCTGCGACACGGAGTCATGGAGTTCGCGGGCGAGTCGATTGCGCTCTTCCAGCGCCGCCAACTGCTGCGCCTGCGCCGCAAACCGTTCTGCCGCCTGCCTCGCGGCCTCCGTCTCTTGCTGCAGGCGAATACGCTCCACCGCGCCGCGAATGTAGTCGCCAACGCCGGACACAAGGCGGCGCTCCTGCAGAGAAAAGGATCGCGGCACGCTGCTCTGAAAGGTCAAGGCGCCAATCCAACGACCATGCACATAGAGCCGGATGCTGATCACCGCCTGCAGCCCGCGGTCCAGATACCGGGCAACAGTGGCCGCATCAAGACGATCATCGCGGGCAACATCTTCGATGACAATCATGGAGTCGTGCGCCAATTTTCCGGTGTAGGCGAGCGCCTCGCGCGGAATTTTCTGTCCGATCAAGACGGCAAGTTCCCCCGTCCCAGCGACAAGCTCGACATGAGCGGCGCGCTCGTAATCCCACCCCTCCCAGAAGTACAACCCGACCATGATGGCGCCGCTGATAATGCCCAGCATGGCGTGCACCAGTTCAGTATAGGTATTGGCGGAATTGATCGTCTGGCCGATGTGATACAGCAGGTCGATCTCCTGATTAGCCGCTTCCAGTTCGGCGGCGCGGCGTTGAGTCTGCTCCAGCAGATCACTGTTGATGCGCGCCAATGCTTCCGCCTGCTGGCGTGCTGCTTCCGTTTCCTGCTGCAAGCGCACGCGCTCCACCGCGGCCACGACCAGATCGCCTATCGCGGCGAACAGGCGGATTTCGCGCTGCGAGTAGTGGCGCGGACGCGAGCTGTGGAACGTGATGCCGCCCAGCCAGCATTCGCCAATGTACAACGCTGGCCCCATAAACGCGCGGATATTGAGCTGCCCCCAATTAGCGGCGGTGACCGCATCGACGCGGGGATCGGTGTGAGCGTCCTCGAACAGCCACACCCGCTGACCAAACATGTGCCGGGCGATGGGAAAATCCGTTTTTGGCAACCGCGCCCCAGATTGCAGCACCCCGGTCCCGGTGCGGTCAAAGACGACCACGACTTCCAGAAAGTCCGCCGCTTCCCAGTCGAGATTTTCCCACAGCATGAGCGTGACCACATCGGCTTCGGGGTCAAAATACGCGACCGCTTCGACGATCTCGGCGTAGCTGTTGGCTTTGTTGATCACCTCGCTGGCGCGATACAGCAGATTCAGTTCCTGATTCGTCTGCTCCAGCTCGAGCGCGCGCCGCCGCGTCTGATCCAGTAGACGCAGCGAGTCGATCACAGGCGCGGTCTGGCGCTGCAGTGCGGTCAGAATGCGCTCGTCGCGGGCGTCGAACTCGTGCGGGCTGTCCCACAGGAAGTAGATGACGCCAATCCAGCGCCCTTTGCTGATCAAGGGGAGCGCCACAAACGCGCGCACCCCGAAACGCGCCAGCAGCGCCCGACTGGCGCTGTTCGCCCGCTCGGAACTCATGACATCGGCGATCAGCGTGGGCTGCTCAGGATGCGATAGCCACCGTTCCGGCAAACTACGATCCGGCACGGAGAGCTGCCAGCCGATTCCCATCACCTGCGACTCGATCAACGACCACTCAGCCACCAGTTCGAGCCAACTGCTGTCCAGTTCATCGACGTAGAACAGATGCCCGCTCGCCGCGCCGTTATCGCGCACATAGCCGCTGACCGCTTCGAGCACCTCCTGCGGCGTGGCGGACACCAGCAGTTGACTGGAGAAGTCAAAGAGGATCTCGATCTCGCGCTTGGCTATTTCCAATTCGACGGCGCGATCCAGCGTTTGTTTGAACAGGCGAATGGTGGCGACCGCCGACGCGGCGTACTGCTGGAGCGCACTGAACAGGCGCAGGTCATGGTCACCGAAGTGATGCGGTTCACCCCAACTGAAGCTGATATTGGCGATCCAGCGACTATTGGCATATAGGGGCAGTATCGCCACCGCCCGAATACCAAACTGTTCCACCAACAGCAGTGTTTCGGGGCCAACCAGCTCCGAATTCAGCAGGTCTTCGACGAACAGCGGCGTGGTCGGCTCGGCGAAGCTCTTTTGCAGCAAGCGTCGATCCGTCACTCGGAGACGTTCGCCAATCAAGGTGGTCGTACCCGCATCGAGCTTCCACTCGGCGACGATTACGAGCCATTCGGGCTGGAAATTCTCAAAATACCCCAACGAGCCGACGATGGCACCTTGGGCGCGGGCATAGCCGCTGACAGCTTCCAGGATTTCTGAGGGTGTTGAGGCAATGATGAGCTGCTGCGAGGCTTGATACAGAAAATCCATCTCCTGAGGCAGTAGGATGGGTTGAGTCACGCCGCAGTATCTCCCACTTTCATGCTAAGACGAGTCCGGTAGATCGACCAACCCGATGCGGACGGCATGCAGTGCGGCTTGCGTGCGGCTGACCACGTTCAGCTTGCCCAGAACATTGCTCACATGCGTACGCACCGTCTTCTCACCGATTTGCAGTTCCAGCGCGATCTCTTTGTTCGACAAGCCTCGTCCGATCAGCTTGAGGATTTCCGTTTCGCGCTGGGTGAGGCTGTCCGGGTTTTCCGGCGCGCGCATGTCGCGCATCAAGCGCTGCGCAGCTTTCGGCGAGAGCTGCACCTGTCCCGCCGCCGCCGCCTTAATGGCCTTGGTCAGCTCATCCGCCGCCGTGTCTTTGAGCAGATAGCCAATCGCCCCGGCACGCACGGCATCACTGACCGAATTATCTTCGAGCACACTGGTGAGCGCGATCACTTCGACATCGGGCAGTTCACGGCGAATTGCGGTGATCGCATCGACCCCACCAAGGACGGGCATCACCAAATCCATCAACACGACATCCGGCTGCAGTCGATGCGCCAATTCGACCGCCTGCTTGCCGTTGACCGCCTCCCCGATGACTTCCAGTTCCGGGTCAACGCTGAGAAATACGCGGAGCCCCTGACGCACAATGGCGTGGTCATCCGCAATTACGATCCGAATAGGCATCTCGCTCTCCCTTGTTCCGAACGTTTGAGAACCATCCTATTCCCTGACTACCCTTTCGTCGTCCGCAGATCATCGCATTCCTAGCAGACATTCGACCTAGACCGATCCCGATCTTACTGCAAACCCGCAGGCGCGCCTCCGACATTTGTCCTAAGTCGCTGCCTGCCGGGCGACGCGTTCAGCCGCGCGTGGTGAAGATCACGGCGCGCACCCGCCCGCAACCGGCAAGCAATCCACGTGAACTCCGCATGTCATACGTGCAATCATGACGAACATCATGTGTACTTGCGCCATTAAGTCCGCTTAATCCGTCTGGGGAATTGTCATAAACTTCGTCTTCTATGCTTTGGGCAGCCTTGAAAAAGGCCACATATCTGTACGTCGTTGCCCAAATGGGGGGATTTACGAATGAAGTCACGCATTATTCTGTCCACACTCGTCTTACTTTTCGCCACCGTCGTTCTGTCGTTTGTGCTGCCTGTGGCCGCCCAAGACGCCACCGGCAACATGATCCCACTTGATCATCCTTTTGCAGCCTTCCTCGAAAGCCGCGCATACGGCGCATCGCTCGGCGCGACTGCCGAGTTCAACAAGATGGAATGGGTTGTCGTTGACAATACGAACATGCGCCTGTACATGGCCATGAGCGACATCACCGGCGCGATGACCGACGGTACGGGCGAAATCTCGGTGGATGAGAACCGCTGCGGTATCGTCTATTACGCCGACCTGGCCGAAGACTACACCATGAGCGAACTGCATCCGCTGGTCATCGGCGGTGGCCCGAACAATACCGATGACGGCCCGAACCGGTGTGATGTGGACAGCATCTCGAATCCAGATGGTGTCGGTGTCGATGCCATGGGTCGCGTGTGGATTTGGGAAGATAGTGGCCGTCATCACAACAACATGATTTGGGTTTACAACCCGGCTGATCAGTCGCTCAAGCGCTGGGGCTACGTCCCCGCTGGCGGCGAAGTGACCGGTGTCTATATCGCCGCGGACGGTACGGTCTTCTTCAACGTGCAGCACCCCGACGCGACCAACCTGTATCCCTACAACGCGGGTGTGGTGATGGTCGTCAACGGTTTCAATGCCAATACTGACGACTTTGAACCGATCGCCGTTCCGGAAGGTGACGCGCAGCTGCGGGCGGGCGTGGCGGCGGGTGAAATTCAGGTCATCGCGCGCGTGGGCGATCCTATTCCGAACAGCTACAGTGGCGACGTCTTCGGTGGCATTTACGATGTCACAGGCTCGCTGATGTTCGTGAGCAATGATCCCGATGGCAATATGTGGCTGCCGACCGCCGAAGATGGCTCTGAAGGCTGGCTGTACACCAACATGGAAACTATCCCGGGCGGCGTGGGCCGTTTATACCTCATCAAGTCAGAAACCGGGTGGGGAAGTGGTTGATGGCCAGATGGTCAACTTCAGCGGCGTCAACGGCACGTGGACGAACTGCGGTTCGAGCGTAACGCCATGGAACACCGGTATGACTTCGGAAGAATACGAACCCATTGCCAGTGACTTCAACAATGTGGCGGGCATGAGCGAGTATGTTGGCGCGGATGCCAATCCGTATGACTATGGCTGGCTCGTCGAACTGTCACCCGATGGTCTGGACGACGAAGTGACCAAGCGTTTCGCCTTGGGTCGCTTCAGCCACGAAAACGGCACATTTGCCGCTGACGAAATGACCGTCTACCACGGGGACGATGGCGCGAATGTCATGCTATTCCGCTCGGTGGCTGCCGAAGCTGGCGATCTGTCGACGGCGACTCTCTATGCCGGCAAGGTGACGCAGATGGGCGGCACTGGCGCGGAACATTACTTCCAGATCGAATGGATCGAACTCGGCACGGCGACGGACGCCGACATCGAAGCCGCGATCCGCGAACTGGATCGCTAAGCTATCCGGTGGGACGAGGCGCTGGCCTCGTCCCACTTTTGTCTTGTCGAGAGCCTAACGCATGATCATGCACCTGTTTCGCGCCATCTTCGTTGTGTCACTTTGCGGCTTGACCGCCTGCGGCACAATTGCCCTGCCCCAGTGGGAACTCGACGCCACCGCGACTGCCATCGCCCTACCTCCACCGACTGCGACGCTCGGGCCTGCCGTCGCCATTGATGCTTCCAGCGCGCAAACGGGGCGTTGGCTGTGGACAAGCTTCCACACAAACCTACCCGCTTACCCGCCAGTCCAACTCTGGATGGATGTAGCCGCCGATGCGACGGTTCAGGGTACACTGTCCGTCTACCCCACTCCGGTGGACATTCCGCCCAACGCGCTGAACTTAATCCAGCAAAACGGGTGTAATGTCACGTTCTCCTCATTGGCCGAAGCTGGCATTCAGGGGGTTTTCATCAGTTCCAACACGGCACGCGTGCAGATAACTGCGACAGAGTGCGCGGTGAAATACTTTGGCCCGGTGGTGCTTTCCGAACCGCTGGTTGGCGAGTTCGTCGTCGAATACAACGAATCGGTCACTGTGGCACTTCAGGCCGCGGCCAACGCGTCCGTCTCACCCATTGAACATGGCAAGGCGATTTTTGCACTCTACTGCTCCGGTTGTCACGGTGCCTACGCAGAAGGTGCACCCGGTATTCCGAGTCTCCACACGGATCAAGTGCGCGGCTACACTGATGACGAACTGCTGGAAACGCTGCGCAATGGCCGGATCAATACAGTGATGCCAGCGTGGGGTGCGGTGCTGAGCGCGGAAGACCTTGACGGCGTATTCCAGTTTATTCGAAGTATCGATACCGCGATTCCGGCAAATTAGGTCGTAACGCTCAAGCTGAGCCAAGTCTAGAAGGGCTAAGCTGCTATCCCAAACGTGCCGCCATCGGACGCCAAACGAGTCTCTTTCTCGTTTGCGTGGTTGCGGTACAATATTACGATGTGACACCATTTACGCACGGGAATGCAGCATGACAACAGACGTCAGTAACGCCCCTAGCGAAAACCTAGAGGGAAAGAAAGATTTTATCCGCGAGATCGTGGACGCGCACAACGCCAGTGGGCGCTTCGGCGGGCAAGTCTATACGCGCTTCCCACCGGAACCGAACGGCTATCTGCACATTGGTCACGCTAAGTCCATCACGCTGAACTTTGGACTGGCGGATGAATATGGCGGCAAGACCAACCTCCGCTTTGACGACACCAACCCGACCAAAGAGGAACAGGAATACATCGACTCGATCATCAAGGATGTGCGCTGGCTCGGCTTTGAATGGGAAGAACTGCGCTATGCCTCGGATTACTTCGAACAGCTCTACCAATGGGCGGTCGAACTGATCAAGAAGGGCGTCGCCTATGTCGATGATCTCTCCGCCGATGAAATCCGCGAGCATCGCGGCACACTGACGGAACCGGGGCGCGAAAGCCCCTACCGCAATCGCACCATCGAGGAAAACCTCGATCTATTCACACGCATGCGCGCGGGCGAATTCAAGAACGGCGCTAAGGTGCTGCGTGCCAAAATTGACATGGCGTCGCCAAACCTCAACCTGCGTGACCCGGTGCTGTACCGCATTCTGCACTCGGAACACCCGCGCACGGGTGACGCATGGTGCATTTACCCGATGTATGACTGGGCGCACGGCCAAAGCGACTCGATTGAAGGCATCACACACTCGATCTGTACGCTGGAATTTGAGGATCACCGCCCGCTCTACGACTGGTTCATCGATCAGCTCGGCATCCATCATCCACAGCAAATCGAGTTTGGCCGTCTCAACGTCACCTACACGGTGATGAGCAAGCGCAAGCTGCTGCGTCTCGTGCAGGAGAAGCATGTGCGCGGTTGGGACGACCCCCGCATGCCTACCCTATCGGCGGCACGGCGGCGCGGTGTGCCCCCCAAGGCGCTGCGCGATTTCGCCAAGGCGACGGGCGTCTCCAAGACGAACGGCATGGTCGATGTGCAGATGCTGGAATACTACATCCGGCAGGAGCTGAACAAGATCGTCCCGCGCGTGATGGGCGTGCTGCGCCCGCTCAAGGTGGTGCTGACGAATTACCCCGAAGCTCAGGTTGAGGAATTCGAAGCGCTGATCAACCCGGAGAATCCGGCGGAAGGGACGCGCAAAGTCCCCTTCTCGCGCGTGCTCTACATCGAACAGGAAGACTTCATGGAAAACCCGCCGCCGAAATTCTACCGCCTGTCACCGGGGAAAGAGGTGCGCCTGCGCGCGGCCTACTTCATCAAGTGTGACGAGGTGATCAAGGATGCAGACGGTAACATCGTCGAACTGCGCTGCACATATGATCCGGCCACCCGTGGCGGCGACGCCCCCGATGGTCGCAAGGTTAAGGCGACCATGCACTGGGTGAGCGCCGCGCACGCGGTCGAAGCCGAAGTGCGCCTATACGACTATCTGCTGACCATCCCCGATCCGGCGGACATGGACGAGAACAAAGACTTCCTCGACTACGTCAACCCGAAGTCAGAAGAGGTGATTGCGCGCGCGTTCGTCGAACCGAGCATCAAGGGTGCGGAGATCGGCAAGCAAGTGCAGTTCGAGCGCCTCGGCTACTTCACCGTCGATACCGACTCGACGCCGGACAAGCTGGTCTTCAACCGCACGGTCACGCTCAAGGACGAGTGGACGAAGCTCCAGAAGACCGCCGGGTTCAAGGGTGAGTCGATCTCGTCCCTGTTTTCCTAGCAAACGTACGCCTGCTGTGCATCCCGCCCGCGATCATTGCCGCGGCGATCGGTGTGTATATCCTGACGCGCTCTAAGTCTTGACCATGCGGTAAACAATGACGACAGGCGTCTGCCCTAAGCGCGGTTCAGCGACCGCATCAATCCGCAGACCCGCAGCGGACGCCGCACGCCCGTAATCCTCGTACAGGTGCATATGATGTTCGACCGCATATGCGCGGCCATCCTTCCCGGTGAAGGTGCGCTTTGCGCCATTGAGGGCGACGAAGGGGTGCACGTCGCTGATGAGCGCCACGCCGTGCAGGCGCAGCACGCGCCCAATCTCAGATGGAGAGGGTAACGCCGGGCAGGTGTCCTAACGCCAGGCCGCACAGGAGCACATCGACGGACTGCGTCGGCAGCGGCAGCGCTTCGCTCGTCGCACAGACCCGCCCTGTCAGCGGATTCCGTTCGAGCATGGCCGGGCTGTTATCCAGTGAAATGATCTGTCCCGCGCCCCGTTCCTGCGCCAGCAAACCATAACGCCCCGTTCCCCGCCAAATCGAGCACCAGAGCGCCGTCAGCGGCGGCAGCAAGGCGCTGACCGCCCGCTGTTCCAGTTCCATCAGCGGGTTGTGGGCGTGCGGTGGATAATTCGCTGCCCACAGCGCATAGGCCGCCGTGCTAGGCAGTGTTGGCTGCTTTCCCCGGAGCCACCCGCGCAAACGAGACATAGGTTTCACTGAAATTGCCCTCGGCGAGTGCGATGGTTTCTTCATCTTCAACGGTATGCGAGATAGTCCCGATAATCATTAGATCTGCCCACAGTTGAAACGCGTGATCATTGGCGCTGTAGGCCAGGCGGGTGCGCGCGGGCAAATACAGCCAGCGCCACGCGATCCGGCGGCGTTCCTCGCGCGTTGTCCGTTCCCGCAAATTGGCGTACCACAGCGGCAGCGCCATGAACAGAAATGGGAACTGCTGCGCGAGCATTTCCGAGCGGAGCATCACCCACCCCAGAGATGTAGATCACCGCCACCATCGCCACCGGCAGCGCAGACTGGAAGAAGCGTTCGATGATCAGGCTCGTCACGCCAAAGAGCAGCAGCACGAAACTCATGAGTAGTTCCGGCATCACTGTGTAGCTGTCATCGACCACGCCATAGCGTTCGAATTTACGCAGCAGCGGGCCTTTCAGCCAGCCCATCAGGATCAGGATATTTCGCCCAAAATAGGCGAAGCTGGCCAGCGTTATCAGGATCAGAAAGATCATAATTGGAGCAGCGACCGCCCCCCTTTATACAACGGACACACACACGTTCGCACTTCGGTCGTTCGCCCTTCCGATATGCCCGCCGCAGATCGATCGCTTCCGGGTTGTTAATCGCCTGCGCCAGGGCTCTGCTTTCAGGTGCCCCATCGTCGGCAGGAAGTAGCACGGACGCAGCGACCCATCAACTTCAATCACCGTGGAGAGATGGGGCGCATTGCAGCGGACAACAGGAGACCTAGCCGTTTCATCGTACAGCGCGCGGAAATAAGCGATCATCTGCCGCAGTTTGTCCGGCGACTCAGCGATGCGGTGACTGACGAAATCTTCAGCGAAGCGTACTTCGATCTCCGCCAGTAGGCGTTCCAGATGCAGCACATCGTCCGGCAGCTTAAGGCGGTCGGCGGCGGAGTTGTTCAACAGGGATGAGGCGCGATCCAAAGGCATGCGGGTTGCTGACATCCACGGTCAGAAAGCTGATCGTATTGACATCGGCGGATTTGGTCACTTCGATGATCAGGGGGATTTCGGCGTAGTTCGCGCGTTGCACGGTGGTGCGCGTGGTGACGGGCAACCCGCCCGCGCGAACGGCGCGAATGCCATCCAGCACGAGGTCAAACGCGTCCACGCCGCGAATGGCGGCGTAGGTGGCGGCCGTCCCGGAATCCAGGCTGACGACGACTTCGTCGACGCTCGCCAAGACTTCATCGATCTGGCGGCGCAGCATCAGCCCGTTGGTGAGCAGGATGACGCGCACGCCTTCCGCCCGCAGCCGCCGCGCAATCTCCGGCCACTGGGGATGCTGCATCGCTTCGCCACCGCTCAGCACCACCCATTTAACAGCCAGGCGTTTGAGATCGGCGGCGATCGTATCGACGAGTTCCATAGACATATTGCGGCGGGGGTTGCGCCAGATATCGCACATGACGCAGCGGCTGTTACAGCCATCGGTCAAATATAGAATCACGATTGGCAGTGTCCGGAGGTGATCTCCGGTCAGGTTGAGTAAATGCTTCGCGCCCATGCCTTCCAGTATAACACTCCGCGGCGCGAGATCATCACTGTCTTCGAAATTGAAAACAGGCTGTCGACCCTCCGCACTAAGCTGGGACTGAAGCGTCCCTTTGCCGATCCCCAAAACGTGCTAAAATGAACTACGTCTAGCCGCCCACCGAGTCTTCTTATGCTAAATCCCGATTTTCTCAAGAATGGACCTGGTCCACGTTTAGCCTTCATCGAAATCCCGGATGCCAAGTTAATCGCCGAGACGCTCGTCGCCTTTGCGAATACCGAAGGCGGGACGCTGGTGGTGGGACTCAAGCACAACGGCGACGCAGGCGTGAAGATTGAGAGCGAAGCCCTGCCGAAAGCGCTCAAAGAGGCGGACAGCTTGTGCAGCCCCTCAATCGTCACAGGGAACTGGGAACCGGTTGAAGCGGAAGATAACGGCACAGTCTACGCGCTGCGGGTGCCGCGCAGTATTGAACTGCATGCCCTAAGCGATGGCCGCGTGCTCATCCGCGATGATCAAGTTAATCGACCGCTTGGCGGGCAGGAGATTCTCAAGCTTGCGAGCGCCAAGTCGACGGGTGACTATGAAAGCGAACCAGTCCCCGGCGCAACCAAAGACGATCTCAGCAAGAAGATGATCGAGGAGTACATCGCCAAACGCGCGGAACGCACCAAGCGCCCGTTCAACGGCAAGACCGACGATCTGCTGCGCGAAATCGGCGCGATTGACACCGCCGACCGCCCGACCGTGAGCGGTATTCTCCTCTTCAGCGAATATCCGCAGCACTGGCTGCCACAGAGCGGCGTCGTGTTTGCCAAGTTCGTCGGCAAAACGCCGCGCGGCGAAAACGGCCTCGCCGGGTACACCCGCCGCGAAGAACTGACCGGACCGCTCCCCCGCCTGATCGAATCAGCGTGGAACCTCATCTGGAGTGAGATGGCCGTGAGCGCGGTCGTCAAAGGGCTGGAACGCGAAGAGACGACCGAATATCCGCAGTTTGCCGTACGTGAAGCTATCGTCAATGCCATCTGCCACCGCGACTACCGGCTCAAAGGGCGGCGCATCGAAATTCGCATGTATTCAGATCGCCTTGAAGTGATCTCCCCCGGCGGCCTGCCCGGTTTCATCACCGTCGAAAACATCGTCGACGAGCACTTCAGCCGCAACCCGCGCATCGTCAACGGCCTGTTCCAGTGGGGTTACATCGAAGAGCTCGGGCTGGGCATTGACCGGATGATGGAAGTCATGGAACAGTCCGGCCATCTGCCGCCCAACTTCGACGCCCGTCCGTACAGTTTCGCCGTCACCCTGTTCAACTCTCGAGAGCGTCAAGTTGTGCCGGAATGGGTGCGCAACACCAATCACCGGCAGGCTAGAGCGCTGCAATACATCCGCGATCATGGCTCGATCACCAACCGTGAATACCGTTCCCTGTGTCAGGGAGTGTCGGCGGAAACGCTGCGCCTCGACCTGGCGGATATGGTTGAGCGCGAAATCCTGCTGAAGGTCGGCTCGAAAAAAGGCACGTACTACATCCTCAAGTAATCGTTTGGGGGAAGCCCGAATGAATTCAGTGACCAGCACATTGGTGCTCGTGTGCCTGATCGCGCATATTGTCGTGGTCGGCTTTTTGCTGATTCGGCGGCAGCGGGTTCGGTCGGGGTGCCATGGCTGGCGCTGACCGTCTTTTTCGGCGTCGTCGCCGCGACGCTCTGTCCCGAATTCTGCTCGCTGGCGCTGTTTGCGCAAGCGCTGACCCTGTTCGCGTATGGCGCGTTGAGCATGCGCGACATGACCAACCGCGTACCGCGCCTGTGGATCATTTTTGGTCTGCTCTGGTTGTTCAGGCTCATCAGCAGCGTGGCGCTGCTGGGCAACACGCCGAGCTGGGTCTTGAGCGCGTTCGCCCCGCCCCATCCGGTGAGTGCATTATTTATGCTCGGCGGTTTCGCGCTCGGTGGCATCATCTTGATCGCATCGGCTTTCTATAAGTATTATGTGGCGCGCCTGCCCGAAGTCGCCAACCGCGCCCTCTTCTGGGGGATCAATTCGGCCTATTTCATGATCGGCATCTTCCTGGTCGGCACCGGGGCGAACGCGCTGGGAGCGCCCGGGAGCTTTGTCCTGCTGTTTGGCACGCTCGGGGCGGCTTACGCGCAGATGAACTACCGCGTGCTCGACATCCGCCGTGAACTCACCTCGACCGTCCGCATCATGATTCTGCTGCTCATCACCACACTGGTCATCTTCGGCGCGTTGATCGTCGCTTGCGCGTGCGCCGGTCGGCGCTCATCCTCGTCAACGAAACAGGTGACACCGCCGAGCTCATGCTGCTGCCCGCCCTACCGGATCGGTCAGGGCGCGCCTCCCTAACCAAAAGCGGCAGCCTGTACCAGCATTTCGCGGTCGAAGGAAGTTCTCTGTCGCAGTTTGATCTCGAATTCAACCCGCGTTTCAAAGACCTGCCGGAGATCGCCTTCTTCCGCGAGAGCGGGCTGAGTGCCTACGCCCCGATTCTGATGGACCAAACGTTGATCGGGGTACTGGCGTGCGGAGCTAAACTCAGCGATGCGCCGTTCACCGTGCATGATTTCCAACTGCTCACGACGATGGCCAGCCAGACCGGGACGGTGCTGCGCAATGCGCGCCTCGTCGCCGACCTGCGCAAGCTGAATCAGGGGATGCAGGCGCTCAACATCAACCTTGAGGAAGCCAAAGAACAGATGGAAAAGCTCGACGAGGTCAAAACCGACTTCGTGACCATCGCCAGCCACGAACTGCGCACGCCGCTGGCGCAGATTCGCGGCTACACCGACATCATGGATGCACTGAACGAAGGTGGCGCGCTCGATCAAGACAAAATGTCGGGGCTGGTCGGCAACTTACGCAAAGCAACCGAACGTATGGAAGAGTTGATCGCCGCCATGCTCGACGTGAGTCAGCTCGACGTCAATGCCATGAATTTACACTTCACGCAGACATCTCTGGAAAGCGTGATGCGCATGGCGATTGAGCCGCTCACCGATGCGATCAAGCAGCGCAAGCTGACGCTGGCGGCGCGCGGTCTGCGCGGTCTACCCATCGTGCAGGCTGACCTGCAGCGGCTGGTACAGGCGTTCCGCAATATCGTCGTCAACGCGATCAAGTTCACGCCGGATGGTGGCAAGATCGACATCAGCGCCATGCTCGAACCTGCGCAAGCGCCCGGCGAACAGGACTATGTGCTGATTACCATCAAAGATACGGGCGTAGGGATCGAAAAAGAGAATCTGGAGCTGATCTTCCGCAAGTTCTACCGCGCCTATGACCCCGGCCTGCATTCGACGGGGACGTATAAATTCATGGGCGCGGGTCCCGGCTTAGGCTTGACTATCGCGCAGGGTGTGATCGAGGGGCATGGCGGTAAGATCTGGGCGGAAAGCCCCGGTCATAACATGCAGACGTACCCCGGCACGACATTCTTCATTCGTCTGCCCGTGGTGCCGCCGGAAGACGCGCGCCGCGTCATGCCCTTCCAGATTCCGGAAGCGGTCTCCAAAGACCCAACCATCGTGCACACCTCATAGCGCCTGCTGCACTGGAGCGTCGATACCCAGCAACCGGTTGAGCGACCGCTGAAACTGCGCCGGATCACCGGTCGTGTAGTAGAGGTGAGCGGCGTCGGCAGGCACCACGTCGGCGGGCAGCACGCGCGTAACCTGCCGCGCAACCGCCGCGCCCGGGTCAATCAGCGCGATGTCCGTCAGCGCCTGCAGTTTGTCGGCTAAAAATGGGAAGTGCGTACAGGCCAGCACCAGATAATCGGCATGGGCGGCTTCCAGCGGGGCCAGGTAGCGCCGCAGAATGGCCTCGCCTTCAGGCGTATCCTGCGTACCCTGCTCCACCATCGTGACCAGTTCCGGCGCGGGCTGGGTGATGACCTGTACGCCGCGCGCGAAGCGATCCACCACCTTGCGATACAACTCACTTTGGGCAGTCACCCGCGTGGTCAGCACGCCGATCACACCCGTCTGCGTGCGCTTCGGCGGCGGGTTTGACCGCCGGTTCCATGCCGACTATGGGGAATGCCGGGGTGCCGGGCGCGCAGGTCGTGCAGGCTGGCGGCGCTGGCCGTGTGACACGCGATGACGAGCACGCGCGCACCATGCGCGATCAGGAACTCAGCGGCCAGATCGACAAGTTGGCGCACATCTTCGGGTGTCCGCATGCCATAGGGCAAATGGGCTTGGTCAGCATAGTAGATGGTGGGGATATTGGGCAGGTGTCCGTGAATTTCACGCAGCACGGACAACCCGCCAACACCAGAGTCAAACACTCCGATGCGCTTACTTGCCGAGGTTTCAGGCACGGTCATTCACGCGTCAGTTAACGATGGGACTGGCGGGCAGCACTTTCACGCGCAGCGTTGACGAACTCCGTGAACAGGCGCTTCATCATGCCGTCGTCCTCATACAGGTCTTCGGGATGCCACTGCACGCTCAAAACAAACTGCTTGTCGGGGACTTCCAGCGCTTCGACCACGCCATCCGGGGCGAACGCAGTGAAGTCTACGCCCGGCGCCGCGATTTCGGTGGATTGGTGATGCAGGCTGTTCACCACGACCTGCGTCGTCCCCAGAATCGAAGCAAGCCGGCTTTCCGGCTTGATGTCAACCGTATGCAGGCGGGTGCTGCGCGGATATTCGTCGGGCAGGTCATGCGTCAGGGTTGTTTCGACCTGCGACGGGATATCCTGCACCAACGTGCCACCCAGCGCGACATTCATCACCTGATGACCGCGGCAGATGCCGAACAGCGGGCGGTCATCTTCGACCGTCCAGCGCGCGAGCGTCAGTTCGAGCGCGTCGCGCGGCGCATCGATGATTTTGGTCTGCGGGTGGCGTTCCTGCCCGTATTCAACCGGATCAACATCGGGCCCGCCGGGCAGCAATACGGCATCAAGGCGTTCGTACAGCTCACGCAGCACGGATTCTTCCAGTCCCGGTGGAATGTAGACGGGCAAGCCGCCAGCATCCGCGATCGCAAACGCATTCAGCGCATACGCTCGATGATACAGCTTGCCCCGTTCCGCATAGACGTCTGAAGCAGTAATCCCGATGAGCGGACGCACGGCCTAGCGCTTTTCCTTCAGGCGTGCCGCCTTGCCACGAACATCGCGCAGGTAGTAGAGCTGCGCGCGGCGCACTTTCGCCTTACGGGTCACTTCGATCTTTTCGACGCGGGGGCTCTTGAGCAGGAACGTACGTTCCACGCCAATCCCGTGCGTCGCGATACGGCGGACGGTGAAGTTGGCATCATTGCCACCACCACGGTAGCGGATCACGACACCCTGAAACATCTGGGTACGTTCGCGGTCGCCTTCAACCACCTTGACGTACACTTTCACGGTGTCGCCGGGGCCAAACTGGGGATGCCCACGATCCGGGGCTTCCAGTGCTTTCAATAACTCGTTCACGGGCTTCCTCGTCAAAAAAAGTACGCTCATCCAACTCGGAGGGGCGTACGCATTCAAAATCAAGTCGCATTATACAGGGGCGAACCGTCTCTCACAAGGGTCACAGCCCCAAACGCCGCGCCACCTTCAACAGACCGCTGATACTTTTGCCGTCAATAATCTCGCCGCGCTCGATCATCGCCAACGCTTCCGTCATGGGCACAAACGAGGCTTCGATGAACTCGTCATCGTCCATCTCCAAGCGTGATTCAGTCAGATCGGTGGCGATGAAATGGTGGATGAACTCAGAGGTGTAACCGGGCGCGACGTAAATGCCGCCGAACGCTTCCAGCTTGCCGGGGCGGTACCCGGTCTCCTCTTGCAGTTCACGTTCGGCGCACACCAGCGGATCTTCGCCCGGTTCGAGCGTGCCCGCTGGGATTTCCATCATCACACGATCCGCCGCCATGCGAAACTGCCGCACGAGCAGCACGTTGTTCGCCGCATCCAGCGCGATGATCGCCACGGCACCCGGGTGCTTAATCAGTTCGCGGCGCGAGGTCTTGCCATTGGGCAGGCGCACATCCAGCACTGATAGCTGGATGACGCGCCCGCGGTAGATTTCTTCAGTATTGAGGACCGTTTCCTGCATGTTACGGAATTACCAGCGTCTGCCCGATGTAAATCAGGTTGACATTCGCGGTGCCATTGACCGCGGCAATATCCATCACACGGCGGCCCCACTGCTGCGAGAGGCCAAACAGCGTGTCGCCATCCTGCACGATATACGTACCCGCGCCGCCACCGGGGATCGGCGTCACCGGCACACCACCGCCCGTCGTCGTCGCCGTGGAGGTCGCCGGGGGGACATTGCCCGTGGTGCCGCAGCCGGGGATCACCAACCGCTGTCCAATATAGATCAGGTTCGGATTGACGAGGTTGTTATAGGTCGCCAGCGTCTGGTAAGTCACACCATAGTTCAGGCCGATGCGGAACAGGTTGCGATCGGTCGCGCGCACTTCGTGCACACAGTCTGCGCCGGAGGGGACGACCGCAGGGGCGGTCACGCCGGCGGTGGTCGCCGTCGGGAAAAAGGCTGAAGTCGGCGTGATGCCGAGCAGCGCCTGCGCGGTCTGCGTGAGCGGCGCGGCCGCCGTCTCCGTCGAACTGCGAATGATCGCCGTCGCCGAGAGCAGCAGCGGGTCAACCACGGGCGGGACTTCCGTCGTGGCGGCCTGCAGCGGCTGGAACTGTGCATTCGAGGTCAGGAAAATGGCCGTTGACGTTTCCGCGACGATATCCTGCAGCGCCACATCCGCGACTTCGGTGCCGCCCGGAACCGTCGGCGTCGCGGTCGCCGTGACGACGCGCGTCAGCACGATGATCGACTGATCTTCGGTGGGCGTCAGGCTGGGGAACGGCGTCGGCGTTTCGGTTGGGGTTTCACTCGCCGTCGGCGTAAAAGTCGGTGCCGACTGAGCCACGCTGGTCGCTTCCAGCGCCCCACCAGCAGACTGGAAACAGCCCGACGCAAATATGACAATTAGAAGGGACAGGATTAACAAGCCCTTATGCGTCCAATCTGCTCGCATGAATGAAATTCCCCCTCACAGGCGCAACGCGGTCCTATACTTAGTTATTATAGCGGAGTTCTTCTAAAGGACAACGCGAGCGTCACTCCCCTTTGTCGAGCGCCGGGGCATCATACTTGATCGGCATCCGAATCTGGACCGTGATCGATTCGTCAGGCACGCTTTCGATGTTGAACGAACCACCATGCATTTCGATCAGGCGTTTGGAGATGACCAGCCCCAGACCTGTGCCCTGCTGTTCGTAGATGCGGCGTTCAAACTGCATGTACGCGCCGATTTTCGCGATCTGTTCCGGCGTCATAGCGCGCCCCGTGTTGGAGACGCTCACCACATAGAAATCACCCTCGACTTTGCCTTTGACGACAATCGCCGAATGTTCGTTGGAGAACTTGCAGGCGTTATCGATCAACTCCTCGATGATCTTCTTCAGGAGTTCTTCTGACAGGCTCACAGCATTGACTTCATCAAGTTCCAACTGCAAGTCGTCGACGCGCCCCGCGGGCGTCGCCTGATGCTTGGCGTTGCGCGCAATCGACAGGTGCGGATAAATGCTGTAATGCTTGCGGTATTCGTCAATCTGGTTGCGGTCGGTGAGCACCACTTCGATCTGCGCGTACAGCAGGAAGTTTTCAATTACGCGCAGCAGGCGCAGCGCACCATTGTTGATCAGCCGCGCCATATCCGCGATCCGATCCGAGTCCATGTTCGGCGCGTCCATCATCATGAGGTCAGAGAAGCCGAGGATGATGTTCAGCGGCGTGCGCAGTTCATGCGGCAGCGCGATCATGATGTTGTTCGTGACCTTGCTGACTTCCACTTTGGTCTTTTGGTCGTGGTCTTCCTGCTTCTTCAGCCGCGTACGCACGGTGGCGAGCAGCTCCGCCGCATGGAACGGTTTGGTCAGAAAGTCATCGGCGCCGAGTTCCATCCCCTGCCGCACATCGACCCGATCCGTGCGGGCGGTCAGGAAGATGAACGGGATTGTTGAGGTCAGGGTGTCCTTGCGCAGCTCTTCGAGCACCCCATAACCATCCAGACCCGGCATCATGATGTCGCAGATAATCAGATCCGGCAGAACCTGCCGGGCACGATCAACACCTACTAGGCCATTTTCGGCCCCAATCGCTTCGAAACCTTCGAAGCCCAACATCTCGACGATGTCTTTCCGGAGGGACTGTGCATCCTCAACGACTAGAATTTTTTTCATCACTTCATCATCTCGTAGACTTATGTGGAAGCGTAATAACGAAGGTGGTACCCGTGCCGAGTTTCGTGGAGTAGGTTATTTCGCCGCCATGCAATTCTACCCCTTGCCGAACAATCGCCAACCCTAGACCGGTTCCGCTTACATTGTCAACGTTGACGGCGCGGTGGAACACGTCGAACAGATGGGGTTGATCCATTTCGGGGATACCTATCCCCTGATCCTGGACACGGATAACGGTCTCGTGTTCAGTACAGTTGATCACTAGAAAAATCGGACTGCCGGGTTCGGAATACTTCACCGCATTTGAGAGCAGATTTTGGATGATGCGGCGAATCCAAATGGGGTCCGCATAGAGATACGCCTGTCCGGAATACTCGTAGTGCAGGTCATGGTCGGCCCCCGCGCCTCCGCGCAGCGACCGAACCGCTTCGCCCGCCAGATGCTTCAGGTCAAACATGTCCGGGCGGAACGTGGCTTTGCCGTCATCCCCGTTCACGCTGATCGTCAGAATATCGTCGAGCATCAACGTCAGGCTGTTGACTTCATTGCGAATCCGGGTCAGCTTTTCCGTCCGCTGATCGTCATTCATGCGATCACCGTAGTTCATGAGCAGGTCGCTCGCCGTATTCATCACCGCGAGCGGCGTCCGGAACTCATGCGACACTCGGGCGATAAACCGGGACTTGAGGTCGCTGAGCTCGCGTTCGCGTTCCAACGCGCGATTCAGCTCCCGCGTGCGCTGGGCGACGCGCCGTTCAAGATTATCGGCGTGCTCGCGAACCTGGTTGTACAGGATGATATTCTCGATGACGACGGCGACCCGTTCGGCAAACGCCGTCAACAAGCGGCGGTCGGAGTCATTGAAAGCATCGACTTCGGCGCTCTGCAAGTCCAGCACGCCGATCACACCCTTTGCGGTCCGCAGCGGAACGACCAACTCGCAGCGGGTCAGCGGGTTGTTCGGCGCATAGTGGGTGTCGCTGGTGACATCCGGCGCATAGACCATGTCGCCCGTGCGCAGGGCACGCGGCACGAGGCCATGCCCGTTGATATGCAGTGACTGATTCGCCTGCACCTGAAACTCCCCCGCGCGGGCAAGCCGCGTCAGGTGGCCGGTCTCGGCATCGAGCAGCATCAAACCACAGTCGACCGCGCCGAACTCCACCACGACCGCCCGCACGATCTCTTCGCCAACTTCGAGCAGGTTGTCCGCGGTGAACAGGTTCACCTTGAACAGAAAGGCGGTCGCCCGATGCAGCGACTGATTCTCGACTGCGTCGCGCATCAGCTCATCGTAAAGCTGTGAGTTCTCCAGGGTGACGGCCGCAAAGTCCGCGAAGACCCGCAGGCGCTCCACATACTTGGCGCTGAAGGCCTTAGGCTGATCCGAGTCGATGCCCAGATGCCCGATCACGAGATCATGCGCCACAATCGGCACACTGAGATGCGAACGCAGCCATTCCAGACCGGGCGCAAACACCCAATCAGGCTGTGTCCGCGTGTCGGGCACGATGATCGGCATCCGATTGGTCATGCTCTCCTGAATTGAGCGGCCACTGGTTGACAACCGGAATCCCTGAAGCGCCGCTGTTTGTTCCGGGGTATAGCCACATACGGTAACGATGCGCGCTTCATGACCAAAAAAAACACTGATCGTGCCGCGGTCGTGATCAATGGCCGCGAGCGCCTTTTCAAGCAGAGATTTGAGCGTGAGTTCAGGATCCAGCACGCGGGTGAGCAAAGCCGTCGTCGCGTAGACACCGCGCGCAAACCGCAGCTCCTCCTCGACCTCAGCCGGCAGAGGCAGCGCCTCACCAGATGCTTGGCTCGGACGTGCACGCCGTTTCAGCCGAACAGTCTGTTGAGAGCTGATGTACGGATCGTGGTTGCCACGAAGTCTGTCTGCCATGCGGGAATCCAGATACCCTGTTGGTAGGTGTGGCACAGCCTGACGACATCCTTTGCTCGGCGGAACCACTTCTGCTTATGTTTCGAGTATAAAGCGAAATTGAAGTGACAAGTCTAAAGGTTGTAATACTTCAGACTAAATTAAGGAAAGTGCGATCAAGATCAAAATCACGCTGCCCGCTAAGATGCGGTAAATGCCGAACGCGGTGAAGTCGCGCCGGGCGATGAAACGCAGGAGCCAACTGATAGCGAGGAAGGCCACCAACCCGGAGACCAACGCGCCGACCGCGAGGAAGATCACGTCGTTACCGCTGATTTCGTCGAGGCTGAGCAGCAGGTCGACGATGGTTGCGCCGCCGAGAATCGGGATGGCCAGATAGAAGGAGAAGCGGGTTGCTGTTTGCCGATCCAGCCCGGTCAACATGCCGCCGAAGATCGAAGTGGCCGCGCGTGAAACGCCGGGGATGAGCGAGAGCGCCTGCAGCCCGCCGATCACCGCCGCCTGCCGCCACGTAATCGCCGTGACCGCGGTCGTGGTCGGCGTGGGACGGTTCGCGAACCAGCGTTCGAGCACGATGAACAATATCCCGCCGACGATCAGCGAAATGGCAACCGTCAGCGGGCGAAAGAGCACGTCTTTGATGAAGTCGCGGAAGAGAAAGCCGACCAGCGCGGCTGGAATCGCACTGATGACGATGGCTAACCACAGGCGGCGCACACCTGCATCCTTGTGCACGGTCATGACCTGCTGAATCAAGTCCCGCCGGTAATAGAAGACCACCGCGATCACTGCGCCGAGCTGGATGAAGATTTCAAATGTGCCCTCCAGCGCTTCGCTGAAGTTCGGGCGCAGGAGCGCAGTGGCGACAATCAGGTGTCCGGTGGAGGATACGGGCAGAAACTCCGTGATCCCTTCAACAATACCGAGAACGACGACTTTCAGAAGGTCAATTAGCATAGGCTCTCACGACCAGCGGTCAAAATCCGTTTGGCGGCGTTGATTGATTTGCACAACCTGCGCCCCGAGTTCACGAATATAGCGTATGACGTACGGATTGTGAATGACCAGCATTTTGGCATCTTCGCCATCCCGTTCCAGATCGATATGGAACAGGCACACACGGCGCACTCCGGAGAGCCAAAACTCCTGCCGGAAGATTACACCTTTAATGCGCCAACCACTCTCGATGGCTGTGGTGAGGGTATCACCGCCGCTGTAGCGTTCCGAGCGGTGGCTCCAATGGCGGTAAATGCGGCGAACATCATCAGTGCGGGTAGTAGTGAGGGTATCCACAACTTTACTCCATAAAACTATAGTTTGTGTTTTCCTCCACTCTACGCCTAACGACAAAAGAATCAAATTAAGGTTCGGATTTCCGCATCAGTCAGCCGCAGCGGTTGCGGGCTGTAGTTCACGCTGCTCGAAGTGCCGTGTGAGCAGCAGCCAAATCAGCGCCGGAATCAGCGCGACCACGCCGGTGCCCAACGCGATCAAGCGCACGTTCGCGCTGCCCACGGCGTCGATCAACCAGCCGTGCGCCACGGTACTGATGACCGTCGCCAAGTAAAAACCGGCCATATCGAGCGAGAACACCCGCCCGAGGTACGAGTTGGGCACGGTCTTTTGCAGCGCAATCGTGCTGTATGTCCAATTGGTCGAACCGCACACCGCGCGGATGAACAAGCCAAGGCACAGCAGCACGAACGTGGAGGCCGAACCGAGCGTCAACCACCCGGCGACCGCGCCGAAAAACGCGACGAGCATCAGGCGGCGCATCACCTTGATTGATCCGTCGTTGAAGCGGTTGAAGATCAGCGGGCCGATCACCGCGCCCACCCCGAACGCGCTGTACATGAGGCCGAGGCCGAGACCGCCGCCTTCTCCGTACACAAAGATCTGCGTCGCATAGATGGCGACCAACGTGTCGACGTTGCCAAGGCTCATGCCGAACTTGGCCAGCAGCAGCATGGCCGACTGCGGCCTGCTCCGCAAAAAGCGCAGGCCATCCCGGAAACTCGTATCCGCTGTATGCGCGTGCTCCTGCACCACGGCGATCACGCGCGGCACAATCGGCAGCACCAACCACGCGGCGACGGCAAAGGACAACGCATCGAAGATCAAAGCGGCATACGCGCCAAGCACGGTCGCCACCACCCCGCCGATCACCGCGCCAATCGCCAGCATCGACGACCACGTGATGCTCACCAGGGTGTTCGCCACGATCAAATCCTGCTGCGGCACGAGCATCGGCAGCAAGGCCGACTGCGCAGGTTCAAACACCGCCGAGATCGCGAACTGCACCACCGTCAGCACATAGATCAGCCACAGCCATTCCGGCCCCTGTGTGGTAATCAGCAGCGCGGCGACGACGAACACCCGCAGTACGTTGCTCCAGATCAGCAGGCGCTTGCGATTCAGCCGATCCACCAACACGCCGGTGATCGGGCTGATCAGCATGGGCGGTACCACGCGCGCCAGCACAAACAAGCTGACTGCCACTCCTTCCCGGCCGGGACTGTACGCGGCGACCAGCGCAAACAGGACGACGGTGTTGAACCAGTCGCCCGTCATGCTGATCACTTGAGACAACCATAGGCGGGTGAAATGCGGATTTTCGCGCAGTAACTGGAGGTAGCGGCTCATAAAAACTGTCCTTGCGGGCTGATGAGGCTATCAGCATACCGCAAGGACAGCGTGACGGGAACTGTCAACCCGTACAGGTGTTTAGAAGCGGTCGTGCGGCGGAACCGGCGGAACCGGTGGAACCGGAGGCACCGGCGGTTCCGGCGGCTGACGCTTCGGCTTTTCGTCGTCATCCTCCGTATCGATTTCGATGCGGATACGCCGCCCCGACTCCGAATGCGAGGCATGGTAGCGGTTGAGATCCGATTCACGCTGGTATTCTTCGCCATTGGGCAGCGTCGCGCCTTCGAGGATCGCCCCCACGAGGTTCGCGCCGTCAATTCGCGCGCCCGTGAAGTTTGCCCCCTCAAGGACGGCATCGCGGAAGTTCGCCCCGGTGAGATTGCAGTTCGCAAACCGCGCCCCGGTCGCGTTCACATTCTTGAGGTTCGCCCCGCTGAAGTTCGATCCCTCGAAATCCGCGCCCTCGAGCAGCGCATCCTTCAGGTTCGCCCCGCTGAAGTTGCCCATATGGGCGTGAACCCCGGTCATATTCGCGCCGCGCAGGTTGCGGCCGCTGAAGTTCGCGCCGTCCAGCGTCGCGCCTTCGAGGTTGGCATCGCGGTAGTTTTCACCGCGGTTGGTCTGCACGTCCACGTCGATGTTCGATACGGCTCGCTGAATGGTTTCGCGCGTCAGACGCATCACCTGTTCTTGAATTTCGCGTCCGAGGCCGCGCCAGTCGCCGCGGTCGATATTAAGATCGCCGCGGAACTCAAAGCCGCGTCCGCCTACATTCTGTTCGCGCAGCAGGCCTTCCAAGTAGATGACCATCTGCCCAGCGGCCAACTGCACCTGACTGAGCATATGGCGCTCCGCGATCTCCTCATCGAGCTCCAGCGTCAGCGTGTCCGTCACGTAAAAGTCGTCGGGATAAAGCTCGGCGACTTTGCGCTGAATTCCGCTGTACTGTTTGACGGCCATCCGCCCCGTCCCCTGAAACACGTCCATCTGCACCGCGCGTTCCACCGACCGCTGCAGCGCCTTCAGCGCCTGCAGATACTGCTGAAGCTTCTGAATCTTCGTTTCGTCCATGATCAACTTCCTCTCCTGCGGGGGTATCCCGCTTTTTCACTAATGCGGCGACAGGTACATCGTCAATTTCGTCTTCAATCGCTTCGAGCGTTGCCGGCCGTAACAGACGGCGAAGCGTTTGCTTGGCGTGAAAGATGCGTGATTTGACCGTGCCCATGCTCACGTTCATCACTTCCGCGATTTCCGCGTACGACAGCTCTTCTTCGGCGTAGAGGATGAGCGCCTGACGCTGAAGTTCCGGCAGGCGTTCAATCGCCTCGGTGACTTCAAGATGCAGCAGGAGCCAGTGTGATACTTCTTCGGGCAGCTGCGCGCGGTCGTCCGCCAGTTGGAACGACACGCGTACATTCATCCCGTCATCCTCGTCGGCGTCAATCGACACCTGTTCGAAACGTCCCTGCCGCCGCAGAATGTCGTAACAGCGGTTGCGCGCAATGCGGAACACATATGGGCGGAGCTTTTCGGGTGGGTCGATCTTCACGAGGTTGACGTACAGGGACATCAGCGTGTCCTGCACGACATCCTGCGCTTCGTATCCATCCCCGATCAAGCGCCGAACAAACCGCGCCAGCCCCGGCTCTAAGGCAGTGTAGAGCGCCTCAAAGGCGTCATAGTCGCCCTCTTGAGCCAGCTTCAGTAGTTCAGCTTCTGTCACGGTCATCACTCCCCTGTCTACAGGGATTTACGGATGCCCGCGCAAAAGTGTTCAAAATTCGCGCAAAGTGCTTTAATCAAGGGAGCGGAATCCGGCTTTTCGGCGCACTTCCATCTACCAAAAATGCCGATTTTGAGGTAGAATTTAGAATATATGGTCGAAAAAACAAATCTCAAATCTGAGCAGTTGGCCGTCGTGGAACGCCCGATCAGCGGGTCAGTCTTCCTCGAAGGCGCGGCAGGCAGTGGCAAAACGACGGTCGGTATTCATCGTCTGCTCTTCCTGCTTGAGTCGGGTGTGCCTGCGAACGAGATCCTTGTGATCGTCCCGCAGCGCGCGCTCGAATATCCGTACGTGGATGCGCTGCGCCAAGCCGATTTGCCACCCGGCGGTCAAGTGACCGTCACCACGTTGAGCGCGCTCGCCGTCGAGACGGTGCAGTTGTTCTGGTCGCTAGCCGCGCCGAAGATCGGCTTCATGCCCGACCAGCAACCGACGATCCTCACGCTGGAAACCGCGCAGTACATCATGGCGCGCATCGTCGATCCGCTCATTCTGGAACACGGCTACTTCGACGCCATCACCATCGACCGCAACCGCCTCTACAGCCAGATTCTCGACAACCTGAACAAAGCCGCGGTCGTTGGCTTTAATTTCACCGAGATCAGCCAGCGGCTGAAAGATGCCTGGCTCGGGGAAAGCGCGCAGTTCAAAACATTCGATCAGGTGCAGGAATGCGCCGAACTCTTCCGCCGCTACTGCATCGATCACAGCCTGCTCGATTTTTCGCTGCAGATCGAATCGTTCCGGCAGCTATGGGAGGTGCGGCAGGTGCGCGAATACCTGCTTGCGCGCTACGCTCACCTGATCGTCGATAACGCCGAGGAAGAAAACCCGGCCTTCATCGACATGCTGGTCGATTGGCTGCCCGACGCCGATTCCGCGCTCATCCTCTACGACACGAACGGCGGCTTTCGCAGCTTCTTGGGGGCTGACCCAGAACACGCCCGCTTCAGTTTTACGCAGCAGGCCGACGACTATATCCAATTCAGCGAGTCGTTCGTCAACACGCCGGAACTGGATGCGCTCGCCAATGAGTTCGCGCGGCAGATGCAGCCCGATGACTACCTGAAAACCGACGTTGATCCGCGCGCCGCGCTCGAATACCGCGATCACCGCTACTACCCAGAGATGCTCAACTGGATCGCCGACGAAATCCGCTACCTCGTCACCGAGAAACACATCCCGCCCGGCGAAATCGTCGTGCTGGCGCCTTTCCTCTCCGACGCGCTGCGCTTCTCGCTCATAACGCGGTTAGAAGGTCTGGGTATCGCCGCCCGGTCACATCGACCATCACGCGCCTTGCGGGAAGAACCCGCCGCGCGCTGTCTGCTCACGCTGGCACAGTTGGCGCATCCACAATGGAACCTCAAACCAACTCGCTTTGATGTCGCCTACGCGCTCATGTTGTCGATCAGTTCAATGGACGCGGGCAAGACGCTGGACCTCGTACGTGCGCAGCTCTTGGCTGAGGCCGCCTATCCACACGTCGAAAGCAAGTCCGGCCTCGCGCCGTTCGAAGTGCTGCCGATTGAAGTGCAGGAGCGCGTCAGCTATCTGATCGGCGAACGCTACGATGCGCTGCGCCTGTGGATCGAGGGCTATATCGCGGATCATCCCGTCCCCGAGCCGCCGCCCCCACCGCCACCCGACGCGCCCAAGCGCCGCCGTAAGAAGAAAGTCGAGGCTGAAGCGCCGCCCATCCCCGAGATCGAACTCGATCACTTCTTCAGCCTCATCTTCGGGGAAGTGCTGTCGCAGATCGGCTTCGGCATGTACGGTGACTTCGAAGCCGCGCGTGTCACGACCAACCTGATCGATTCCGCGCGCAGTTTCCGCCGCTCATTAGGTGGCATCATTCCGGCGGGCAAGCCATCCGGCGCGGAATACATCGAAATGGTGAGCGGGGGGTTGATCGCCGCGCAGTATGTCCGCCGCTGGCAGACCAACGCCGAAGACAGCGTGCTGATCGCGCCCGCCTACACGTTCCTGATGAACAATCAGCCGGCGACCGTGCAATTCTGGCTGGATATCGGCAATCGCGGCTGGTTCGAGCGGCTGTACCAACCGCTGACGCATCCGTATGTGCTCAGCCGCTGGTGGAAGCCCGGCGACAAATGGACGGATGAGCAGGAAGTGGGCATCCGCCGCGAGACGCTCTACCGCCTGATGATCGGCTTGATCCGGCGCTGCCGCGGAACGATCTATCTCGGTTTGAGCCAGCTCAGCGAGAACGGTTACGAGAGTCAAGGCGAACTGCTGCAGGCGATTCAACGCATGTTGCGCCGCCTGGGAAGGGATCAAGCGCATGGCGACGTTTAAACCGCGCCCGAAACAGGCGGAAGTCCTCGCGTATACGAGCGGGAAAATGGGCGTGTCTGCTGTGCCCGGCAGCGGCAAGACCAAGACGCTCTCCGCCCTCGCCGCCAAGCTGATCGCCGAACAGTTGGAAGACGACGAGGAAGTGCTGATCGTCACGCTGGTCAATTCCGCCGTCGACAACTTCGCCCGGCAGATCGGCGCGTTTGTGCGTGAGCGTGGCTTGCTGCCCAACGTCGGCTACCGCGTGCGCACGCTGCACGGCCTGTGCAATGACATCGTCCGTGAGCGTCCCGGTTTAGTCGGCCTCGCCGACGACTTCCAGATTATTGACGAGCGCGAAGCCGACACCGTACTGCAAGATGCCGCGCTGACGTGGGTCAAACTGCACCCCGAAGCGGCGGGTCAGTTCCTCGCCGGCGATCTCGAAGACAACCGCCGCGAGTGGGTCACGCGTGAACGCTGGACGCCGCTCGTGACCGACATCGCGCGCGCCTTCGTCCGGCAGGCGAAAGATGAACGCCTGTCGCCCGACGAGATTCGCCGCCGCCTCGATCTATACAAACAGCCGCTCCCGCTCGCGGAGATGGGCTACAGCATTTATGTGAGCTACCAGCGCGGCCTCAATATGCGCGGCGCGGTCGACTTTCAGGATTTGATCCGCTTGGCGCTGCTGGCCCTGGAACTGGACGACACATTTCTGGCGCGCCTGCGCCGCCGCTGGCGCTACATTCTCGAAGATGAGGCGCAGGACAGCAGTCGCTTGCAGGAACTCATCATCCGCCAGTTAGCGGGCAAAGATGGCAATTGGGTGCGCGTCGGCGACCCCAACCAGTCGATCTACGAGACATTCACGACCGCCAAGCCAGAATATCTGCGCGACTTTCTGCGCGAACCGGGTGTGTCGCCGCGCGAACTGCCGAACTCCGGGCGCTCGGCGCTGCCGATCATTGAACTGGCAAACCACTTGATCACCTGGACGATGGACAAACATCCCAACGCTGACGTGCGCGACCGCGATCCGCTGCTCCCGCCGCTAATCCAGCCCGCGCCGCCCGGCGACCCGCAGCCCAACCCGCCTGCCGACCAATCGAAGGTCGTGCTCTACCCCGCCGCGCTGCCGCCTGCCGAAGAGTTGCGCGCCGTAGTCGACTCGATCCGCCAGTGGCTGCCCACCCACCCCGATCAAACGGCGGCCATTCTCGTGCCACGCAACAAACGCGGCTTCGACATCGTGGACGCGCTCAAACGGGAGCGTGAACCGCAGATCGAGTACGTCGAACTCCTGCGTTCGACCACCTCAACGCGTGAAGCGGCGGGCGCGGTCGGGAACATTCTGCAATACCTGAGCAACCCCGGCGATGTGCGCTTGCTGGCGCGCGTGTATCAGGTGTGGCGGCGCGCCGACCGCGACGACGACGCGCTGGCCGCGCGGCTCGAAAACATGGTTAAGGCGCTGCGCAAGTGCCCCCGCGTGGAAGATTTCATCACGCCGCAGTTGGGGCGCGACTGGCTGGCCGACGACGAAAATGTCGCCAAGCTGATCGAAGCCGACCCAGAGATCGGCGCGCTGCTGACCGAGTTTCGCGGCATCGTCCGCCGCTGGCAGGAAGCGGTCATCCTGCCGATTGACCAGCTCATCCTGATTCTCGCCCAAGACCTGTTCCAGAGCGCGGCGGATCTGGCGATTGCGCACAGCATGGCCGTGCTGCTGGCGGGTTACGCCGAGTCGCACCCCGCCGCCCGCTTGCCGGAATACACCGAAGAACTCGCCGTCATCGCGCGCAACGAACGCCGCTTCCTCGGCGTGGACGATGCGGACCGCGGCTTCGACCCCGAAGCGCACAAAGGCAAAGTCACCGTCGCGACCATGCATGCGGCCAAGGGGCTGGAATGGGATCGGGTGTATCTGCTCTCGGTCAACACCTACGACTTCCCGTCCGCCGTCCCTGGCGATCAGTTCATGTCGGAAAAGCGCTTCATTCGCGAAGGGCTGAACCTCGAAGCGGAGGCGCTGGGGCAGTTGATTGCGCTGGCGCACAACCTCCCCTACCGCGAAGGCGTCGCCACGGCTGACGCGCGCGTCGATTACGCCGCCGAACGTCTGCGTTTGCTGTATGTCGGCATCACGCGCGCGCGGCGCGAACTGGTGATGACGTGGAATACCGGGCAGCAGGGCGATCAGCAGATGGCCGTGCCCTTCGCCGCGCTGCAAGCGTACCTGGAGGAGCGTTCCAAGTGAAACTGCCCCCCCATTTCCAGTTTAGCCAGAGCAATTTGCAGGATTTCGTCGACTGCCCGCGCCGCTTCTACTACCGCTACGTGCTCGACTTGCAGTATCCCGCCCCGCAAAGCGGGCCGCTCCGCGACTTTGAACTGCACATGCAGCAGGGCGATCAGTTCCACCGACTGGCGCATCAGGCGGTGCTCGGCATTGAGCCGGACGCCATCGCCGCGACCATCGACGATGATCGCGTGTACGGCTGGTGGGAAAATTTCCGCGCGCGCGGCCTGAAGGATTTACCGGAGCCGCGCTACCCGGAAATCACGCTGTCCGTGCCGCTGGCAGGCTATCGACTGGTTGCCAAATACGACCTGATCGCCGTGGGCGAACGCAACGTGATCGTCGATTGGAAGACGGCGCTCCGTCACCCTAAGCGCGACACGCTGGCGCACCGTTTGCAGACCATCGTCTATCCCTATGTGCTGGCGCAGGCGGGAGCGCATCTCTACAGCAAACTGCGCATCCCGCCGGATACGATCAGCATGCAGTACTGGTTCATTGAGTTTCCGGATCAGCCTATCGTCTTCGACTACAGCGCAGCGAAACTAGCCGAGGATGGGGCGTATCTGGAACGCTTGGCCGCCGACATCTTGTCTCGTGAAACCGACGCTGATTTCCCGCTCACACCCGACGTGAACAAGTGCAAATTCTGCACCTACCGCTCGCTCGATCAGCGCGGCGCAAAAGCGGGCGACTTCCGCGAACAGGTAAACGATGAACCGGAGGCCGCGCCGACTATTCTCGGCCTCAGCCTCGATCAGATTGCCGAAATTGAGTTCTAGGAGACCGCATGGCCCGCATCATCAACGGCGACCGCATCGCCAAGACCGCGCAAATACGTACGGGATGCGCGGCGCTCATCTGGAATGACAACAAAACCGAAATACTGCTCACGCGGCGCACGGATAACGGGCTGTGGTGCTTGCCCGGCGGCGGCGTCGACCCCGGCGAAACCGTCGAAGAAGCGTGTATCCGCGAAGTGTGGGAAGAAACCGGCTTGCAGGTGCGCGTTGAGCGGTTGATCGGCGTGTACTCGTCGCCCAACCGCGTGATCCAATACGCGGACGGCAATCGCTTCCAGATCATCGGACTGATGTTCGCCGTCGAGGTGACAGGTGGCGTACTCACGCTGAACAACGAAGTCAGCGAATTCGGCTACTTCGCGCCCGCGGAGATCGCCGAACTGGCGCTAATGGAACATCATCGCGAACGGATCGTTGATGCCCTCGCCGATCAAAGCGTGACGTTCATCCGATGAAAACCTGGCTGGAGCCCGCGCCTGTCACCGTGCCCGACGAGCTGGCGCAGTTGGTCGGCCATCCGCCGATCATCGGCGAGCTGCTTGTTCGGCGGGGCATGGAAACTACCGGCGCTGCGCGCGAGTATCTCGACCCCGACCGCTACCGTCCGGCCTCGCCGTTCGACCTGCCGGACATGGAACGCGCGGTTGAACGGCTGTATACGGCCATCAACCGTCAAGAGAAGATCGCCGTCTGGGGTGATTTTGATGTCGACGGCCAAACGTCGACGGCGCTGCTCGTTTCCGCCCTGCGCGGCCTGCATGCCGATGTGATCGCTTACATCCCTTCGCGCCAGAGCGAAGGTCACGGCGTGCACATCCCAAGTCTGACGCAGTTGCTCGACGTGGGCGTTACGTTGATCATCACCTGCGACACGGGCATCTCCGCTCATGAAGCTGTTGACTATGCGCAAAGCCGTGGTGTCGACGTGATCATCACCGACCATCACCATTTGCCGCCCGAACTGCCGCGCGCCTTTGCCGCCATTAACCCGCAGCGCCTGCCCGCTGATCACCGCTTACATACGCTGCCCGGCGTGGGCACAGCCTACCAACTGATCCGCGCACTGGCGGGCGACGAACGCCGCGATCTGCTCGATCTGGTCGCGCTCGGACTGGTGGCTGATGTCGCGCTCCTGGTCAACGATGCGCGCTACCTGCTCCAGCGCGGATTGGAGCAGCTGCGCCATACCGAACGTCTTGGCCTGCGCCTGTTGTTCGAGCAGGCCAAGTTGGAAGCGGGACGCCTCACCGAGGAGCAGATCGGGTTTGCGATTGCGCCGCGTCTCAATGCGCTCGGTCGGCTGGGCGATGCGAATCTCGCCGTCGACTTCCTGACGACGACGGATACCGAACTCGCGCGCACGCTGGCCGTGCAAATCGAAGGCTACAACGCCGAACGCAAACTGCAAGTGGAGCAGATCTACGGCGCGGCCCAGGCCCAGCTTGAGCGCGATCGGTCGCTGCTGGATTCCAGCGTGCTCGTGCTGAGTCACCCGCGGTGGACGGGCGGCATTATCGGCATCGTAGCGAATCGGCTGGCTGAGGACTACAACCGCCCGGTAATTCTGCTGACCACCCCGCCGGGTCAGCCTGCGCGCGGTTCAGCGCGCTCCGTGGCCGGCATTGACATCACCGAGGCGCTGACAGAACACCGCGATCTGCTGCTGACGTTCGGCGGGCACACGATGGCAGCCGGGTTGAGTCTCGACCCGGAACGCATCCCCGACCTGCGGCGGGCGCTGTCCCGCACCGTGAACAAAACGCTCGGTCAGGTGGCCACCGTGCCGACGCTGACCATTGAGGGCTATGTACCGCTGGAACAGATCACGCCGGAGTTTGTGGCGGCGGTCGAACGTCTTGCCCCGTTCGGCGCTGGCAACCCCGCGCCGACCTTCGCCGTGCGCGATCTCGCGCTCAAGGGCCAGACGTCCATCGGACGTGGGGGCGATCATCTGCGCCTGACGGTTGAAGATCGCGCGGGCACTGCGGCACGGCTGATCTGGTGGAATGGTGGTGGGCAGCCCCTCCCCGTCGGTCGCTTCGACGTGGCGTTTGTGCCGCGCATGACCGATTACAAAGGTGAACGCCAACTGCAAATCGAGTGGATTGACTGGCGCCTGACCGAAGGCGCGGTCGAAGTCGCGGGTCTACCCTTCCAGATCGTGGATCACCGCGGTGATCGTGCGATCACATTGGATCAACTCCGCGCCGAACACGCGGATCTGCAAGTGTTAGGTGAGCCGGAATTTTCGCGCCTCAAGTTGGGACGCGGATCAGCCTTGGCGGTGTGGACGATCCCGCCGAGTCCTGAAGTGCTGGCGGCAGCCGTCAAAATCGTCGAGCCGCAAGTGATCTACCTAATGGATCACGATCCTGAACTTGACGATCAAGAGAAGTTTTTACGTCGCTTCCTCGGCTTGGTCAAGCACGCGCTCACGGCGAAAGCCGGCGTGGTGCATGTTCCGACCTTCGCCGCGCTCATGGCGCACCGCGAAGCGACCATCCGCGCCGCGCTCGAATGGGTGGAGTCAATGGGTGTGGTCTCAATCACGGAGAAGTCCGGTGACGAGGTCACGCTCGGCGGTAGTCGGCAGAATGGCACCGCCGATCCAGCGCAGACCGAGCGGATGACGCGCTTGCTCACGGAAGCTGCCGCTTATCGCGCTCACTTTCGCCGCGCCACCGCGCGGCACCTGTTCTAGCGAGTCGCTTTGAGCGGCAGATACACCTGAAAGCGTGTGTCGCCGGGGATTGAGGCAAAGCGCACTTGGCCGCGATGCCGCTCGACGACGATGCGCTGTACGGTTTCCAGCCCGAGCCCCTTCGTGGGGTCGCTGGTCTGGTTGGCGAACATCGGCTGGAACAGTTGATCCTGCATGGCGCGCGGAATACCGCAGCCGTTATCCGCAATTTCGACCACCAGCCATTCGTCTTCGCGCGACGTACGGAGCGTCAGCAGGCCGCAGGCATTCATCGCTGTGATCGCGTTGTCGATGAGGTGCGTCCACACCTGGTTAATCTCGCTGCCGCGCACGACGATGCGTGGCAGATGCCGGTCATACTCGCGCACAATCTGCGTCTCGGCGAGGCGGTGGCGCAGCATGATCAGCGTGTTTTCCAAGCCCTCGTGAATGTCAATTTCCTGCATGGGCGACTGATCCATGTAAGTGTACGCCTTGACCGAGTTGATCAGTTCAGAGATGCGCGCCGACGAGCTGATGAGCGAGCGGGAGAGCGTCACCACATTCACCATGGCGTCGAGCCAGTGCAGCACCGCCGACATCCGGCTCATACCCACCTGCGCCAATACCTCGTCCATTTTGGCGACGTCCAACCCGGCGGCGACGAACTCCGAGACCGCGCTCTTGACATCGCCGCCCTCGTGCTCGTCGAACCACACCGCCAACTGCTGTTCGCATTCGGCGCGCATCTCCGGCGAGAGCGGCACGGGAGTCCGGGTGATCAGCTGGCGCTGAAGCGTGTTCAAATAGCTGATCTGCGGCGGTTCTAAGTCCATGTGACCAATCCGCATCGACAACGCCTGTGATACATCGAGGGCCTTAGGCAGGTAGCGCGCGGCGTTCAGGCTGGCGGAGGCAGGTCCGCCAAGTTCGGACGCCAAACCCGAGGCTAATTTGCCAAGCGAGGACAGCCGTTCGTGCTTGCGGATGGCCGCTTCGGTATTGCGCATGCGCCGCGCCATCGTCGTGAGCAGCAGGCGCACAATCGGCGAACTGCGCGCCGAACTGAAGAGGCTCGGATCAAATTGCAGAAGCTGGCTCTTCTGGCTGACGCGCGCCGCCGCACTGTGGGGCTGCCCGGTGAGCAGCGACATTTCGCCGACAAATTCACCGATCGGGATATGTGCGATCAGCACATCCTGCGCACCCGACTTCTTGAGGATCTCCAGCCCACCTTGCAGCACGAGGAAGAGCCCCTTGGCCGCGTCCCCTTCATGAAACAGGTAGTCGCCCGGCTCAGCATCGATCACTTTGCCCTGACTTTGCAGATCGCCAAGCTGTTCGTCACTGAATGCGGCAAACAGCGGCATACGCCGTAAGTATTCAGCCATTCCCATACCCCTCTGTGCTCTAATTATGATACCTGTTCCGCAGCAATCTGTCCTCCAACTTAAGACCAATCAGGCCGGATTGGATTCAATCTTCCATTAGCAACGGGATTATCTTAAGCTGCTGATGTTTGTCCGACGAGGAGTTCTGTTTTGAGTAGTTTGACCGTTTTGAGGCGCATGCTGCGTTATCTGCGCCCGTATTGGGGCTGGGCCATCATCGCGCTCATCGGGGTATTGAGCAGCACCGCCCTGTCGATTGCCATCCCCACCCTGCTCCGCGATGTGATCGATATCGGCGTCAGCCGCGGCGACAGCAGCTATATGCTGGCGGCGGGCGGGCTCGTGATTGGCTTAGGCGTACTGCGTGGTATCGCCGGGTTTGTCTACCGCTATTTTGGCGAACGTATGTCACACTTCATCGCCTTTGACCTGCGCAACGAAATCTACGACAAGGTGCAGAACCAGTCGTTCACCTACCACGACACCTCGCAGACGGGCACGCTCATCACGCGCGCCATCAGCGATGTCGCCGAAATGCAGCGCTTCTTCGCCTACGGGCTGATCGATGGGCTGAACACGCTCCTGCTGATCGTGTTCGCGGGCGCGATCATGCTGGCGACCAGCCCGGCGCTGGCACTGCTGGCGATGATTCCGCTCATTCCGCTGGCCTTCTTCTCGCGCGGGTTCGCCAACGCCGTTGACCCGGCATGGCGCAAAATCATGGATCGCCTGCAAACGCTCGGCAATTACATCCAAGAGACGGCGCTCGGCGCGGAAGTCGTGCGCGCCTTCGCCCGCGAGCAGTACGAGATCCAGAAGTTCGCCCGCGAAAATCAGGAACTTTACTACGACCAGATCAAGCTGGTCACCAAATGGGGCACCTATATCCCCCTAAGCACTTTCATAATCGCCTTCTCGACCGCGCTGGTCTTGTTCTTTGGCGGCTGGATGGAACAGACCGGTTTCGGCGGCGTGACGGTCGGCATCGTCGTCGCCTTCAACGCGTACGTGCTGCTGCTCGCCATGCCGATTCGCTTTCTCGGCTTCGTGATTCTGCTGGTCACACAAGGCTTGAGCAGCGGGCGGCGCGTGTTTGAAATCATGGATGCTGAAGAGAAGGTCACGACGCGCTCCAACGCCAGGCCGATGCCAGAGTTGCGCGGGCATGTGCAGTTCAAGAACGTAAGCTTCACGCACGAAGGCGCGACCAAGCCAACGCTGCGCAGCATCGATCTCGAAGCGCGTCCCGGCGAAATCATCGGCTTGATCGGGCAGACAGGCTCAGGCAAGTCGACGCTCGTCAACCTCATCCCGCGCTTCTATGATGTCTCCGACGGCTGTGTGAGCATTGACGGTGTGGACGTACGCGATATGCCGCTCAGCGACTTGCGCCAACACATCGGTTTCGTCCTACAGCAGTCACTGCTGTTTTCGGCCACCGTGCGCGAGAACATCGCCTACGGCAACCCGGATGCCACCAATGAGCAGATCATCGCGGCGGCGAAGGCGGCCAATGTCCACCCGTTCATCAGCGAATTTCCCGAAGGCTATGACACGCTGATCGGGGAACGCGGCGTGACACTCTCTGGCGGGCAAAAGCAGCGGGTGGCCATCGCGCGCGCCCTGCTCATCAACCCGCGCATTCTCATCCTCGACGACTCAACCAGCAGTGTGGATACGCGCACCGAGCGCCACATTCAGCAGGCGCTGGAAACGATCATGCAGGGGCGCACCACGTTTATCATCGCGCAGCGCATCAGCAGCGTGCAGAAAGCCAATCAGATCCTTGTGCTCAAGGATGGCGCGATCATTGAACGGGGCAAGCACGACGAACTACTGGCGATCAACGGGCATTACGCCGAAATCTACCGCCTGCAGTTGGCGGATCAGGAACGGGTGCGGCAGGAGCTGGCCGACTTCAGCAAACTGCGCGTTCCGATTGAAATTGATAAGCGGTCGACGGATGAGTACCGCCGCGCCATTGCCGACGAAGCGACGGGAGACTGACGATGACGGCCATTACCACCGACGAAAAAGATCGTCTCGATTTTGACTGGCAAACCACCAAACGTCTGGCGCACTACCTGACGCCGAACAAGACGCGCATCTACTGGGCGCTGTTCGCCTCACTGATCAGCGCGGTCGCGAACGTCGTCGGCCCGCCGATCATCGGGTGGGCGGTCGATCAGGGGGTGCACACCCAGAACCTGAGCGTCGTCGGCCTCGGCGTATTCGGATATCTGGCGACGCAAGGGATCGGCGCGCTTGCCTTCCGCATCCAAATCACGCTCATGGCACAGGCCGGGCAGCGCGCGATTCAGGATTTGCGCGATGACCTGTTCAGCCACATCCAGCATCTGTCGATCTCGTTTTTCGCCAAGTACGAAACGGGGCGCCTGATTGCCCGCATCATCAACGACGTGAACACCCTGCGCGAAGCGATCACCTGGGCGGTCGTCGGCACCTTCCGCGACCTGCTCTCGCTGATCGGCGTGGTTATCACCATGTTGTTGATCAACCTGCCGCTGACATTCGTCGCCTTCGCGGTGCTGGTCGTGCTAGCGTTCGTCGCCAACGTGTGGCGCGTGTATGCCCGCACCACCTATTTACGAGTGGTGGAAACGAACTCCAAGCTGAATGCGGAACTCGCCGAAGCCTTCAACGGCGTACGCGTGACGCAGGCGTTCAACCGGCAGGCGCACAACCTCGGTCGCTTCAACACGACGTTCAACGAGCGCAACCGCGCGGCCAACCTGCGCGCGACCCTGGTCGCCTCGTTGTTCTTCCCCAGCATCGAACTCATCGGCGGCGTGGCCACCGGGCTGATGATTTATGTCGGCGGTACGCTCGTCTTGCAGCAGCAGCTTTCAATCTTCACGCTGCTGACCTTTGTGCTCTACATCGACCAGTTCTTCCAGCCGATCCGCCAGTTGGCGCAGCGTTACAACCTGTTCCAATCGGTGATGGCGGCGGGCGACAAGCTGTTCCACCTGCTCGACCGCCCTATCGAAATCAGTGATCAACCGGGCGCGGACACACTGCCGCGCATCACCGGCGCGGTGCAGTTCGACCATGTCAACTTCCGCTATGACACCGAAGACGAAGACGCTCCCGTCCTGCACGATGTCTCGCTCGACGTGCCCGCCGGGACGACCGTCGCGCTGGTCGGGCATACCGGCGCGGGCAAGTCGACCATGATCAAGCTGATCATGCGTTTCCACGATGTAGTCGATGGCACGGTCAAGATCGACGGCGTGTACGTGCGCAACGTAGCGCAGACCAGCCTGCGCAGTCAAATGGGTGTGGTGCTGCAGGAAACGTATCTGTTCTCTGGCACGGTGATGGACAACATCCGCTATGGGCGGCTTAACGCCACCGATGAGGAAGTCATCGAAGCGGCGCAAGCCGTCGGCGCGCACGATTTCATCAGCGCGCTGGAAAAGGGTTATCACACCGAAGTCCGCGAGGGCGGATCGCTGCTCTCGCAAGGGCAAAAACAACTGCTGGCCTTCGCGCGCGCCCTGCTCGCCGACCCGCGCATCCTGATACTCGACGAGGCGACCAGCAACATCGACACGCAGACGGAAAAACTGATCCAGACTGCGCTCGCCCGCCTGCTGGAAGGCCGCACCAGCTTTGTGATCGCGCACCGTTTGAGCACGATTGTCAATTCGGATCTGATCGTCGTGATGGATCACGGGCGCATCATCGAACAGGGTTCGCATTTAGAGTTGCTGGCCAAGAACGGCGCGTACGCGGGCATGTACACGATGATCTAGGTGCGCTTGCCCGCCGTGCTCAGTCTCAGCTATCATTAATAGTATGGGATACCGTCACAGATACCGCCAGCAGGTCGCCGACCGCTTCCGCGCCGCCACCGCGCGCGACCACGTCATTTTCACGGGACGGGGTGCGACGGCGATCTGGGCGGCTTTGAAAGCTTGGGACTTCACGGATCAGCCCGTGCTCATCCCCGCCAATACCTGCTATATCGTCTTGTGGGCGGTCCTGCTCAGCGGGAACCGCCCCATCCTCGTCGATATCGATCCCCTAACGGGCATGATCACGCCCGAGACCCTCAGCGCGGCGGGTATTGACCGACCCGCCGCCGTCATTCCCTGTCACCTGTACGGACTGCCCGCGCCGATGGCTGAGAGCTGCGCGTGGGCGACCGAGCACGGTGCGAAAGTCATCGAAGATGCGGCGCAAGCCATGATTATGCCCGACAGCCGCGTCGGCAGTTGGGGTGACGCCTCGATCTTCAGTTTCGGTTCGGGCAAACTGGTCGATGTGGGTTATCGCGGTGCATTGCTGTGCAGCGACGCAGAGCTCACCGCCGAGATTAAACGCCACGTGGAGCCACTGCCGCTGTACGCTGATCACATCGCCGAGCTGGAAAAGCAGTGGCTGACGATCTACTGGGCGACTCACCAGTTTGAGACCGAAAATATCCCAATTTCGAGCCTTTATCCCACATTATTCCAAATCTACCGTAACATTATTCTTTATAATGCACCGTCACAGGGCTTTGTCGATGTGTATCAGCGGCTGAGGACCTTCCTCAGAAGTGATCCCGTTTACGAAACGAGTCTGGGGCTGCGGATCGTCCGGGCGGGTGAGTATGATCGACTGGTTGGTGGATCGTGGCGCACCCTGCCCCGCCCTGCCGATACCGTATTGTGGCGCTACCCGCTGCTCGTGCCGCCAGAAGTCCGCGGCGACCTGTTCGATTATTTGCAATCCCGGCGCCTAGACGTGACGCGCTGGTACCCGTCGCTGCAAGCGATGACCCGGGCGCTGTGTCCGGAGGTCGATCAACCGCCGACCCCGCACGCCGATCACTTCGCGGAGTGTATTCTCAATCTGCCGCTCACGTGGCCCGGCGACCCGCCTGAACGCATCATCGCAGCAATTCTCGACTACCGAAACGAGCAGAGGCTATGAACGACGTTGAACTCCTCCATGTCATGCGCGGTGACCACATCGAATCGGTGCACCGCGGCAGCCTTGCCATCTTCGGCCAATCTGGCAAGCTGATCCACGCGCTCGGCGAGCCGATTCAGCCCGTGTGGCTGCGTTCCATCGCCAAGCCGTTTCAAGCCGGGTACGTGGTCGAATCGGGTACAGCAGAACGCTTCGCCATCACGCAGGAAGAACTGGCGGTGATGTGCGGCTCGCACGGCGGCACGGCCCGAGCAGGTCGCGCTGATGCGCGGCGTACTGGAACGCATTGGCGCATCCGTGGCTGACCTGCACTGTGGTGTCTCCGCGCCGCTGGATCGCAAAGCCGCCGAAGCGCTGGCGAACCGGGGTGAGAAACCAACCGCGCTGCATCACCCGTGTTCCGGCAAACACACGGGCATGCTCGCCATCTGCCGCGCCATGGGCTGGGACATCGAAGCGTACGAACACGCGGAGCACCCGCTGCAAATCGCCATCCGCGAGTATCTTGGTCACGCAACCGGCGCGACGCGTATGGCCGTCGCCCTCGACGGGTGCAGCGTGCCAACCTTCGGCATTTCGCTCTACGCGGTCGCGCTGGCGTTCGCTCGCCTGAGCGCCATCCCGCGTATCCCGGACGCCATGCGTGCTCACCCGGTGCTGATGAGCGGCCAACGCCGCATGGATACGACGCTCATGCAGGTGACAGGCGGGCGCATCGTCGCCAAAGATGGATCCGAAGGCCTGTTTGCCCTGTGCATCCCGGAAGCAGGCATCGGCCTCGCGCTCAAGATCAGCGATGGGTCGACGCGCGCGCTCATGCCCGTGCTCGGCGAAGTTCTGGCGCGCTACGGCCACTTGTCACCTGAAGAACACGATCGCTTACGCGCCGCCTACCCGACCGCGATCCCGATTCACACGGGAGCCAACGCGGGTGAACTGAAAGTAGTCATCTGATGTATACCCTTGACCGGCAGGAGCGCATGCGCGCCCGCTACAAACAGATCAAAGCGGGTTATCGTCCCGCGTTGGAAATCTACGACGAACTGCTCGACAACCTCGTCGACGCGGACACTTTGCTGCTCGATGCCGGCTGCGGCCCGGGCGGGTTGGTCAAAGGCATGGTGGGGCGTGCGCGCCGGGTGACGGGCGTGGATCGCTACGTGTCCGCCTTCGCCGAGCAGCTCGAAATCCCGGAGGCGGTTGAAGCCGACCTGAGCGCGCTCCCCTTTGCCGACAACTCGTTCACGCTGATCACGTGCTCATGGGTGCTGGAACATTTACCCGATCCGGCGGCGGTGTTCAGCGAGTTCAGCCGCGTGCTGAAACCGGGCGGACGCGTTATGTTCATCACGCCGAATAAGGGCAACTACGCCGTGTGGCTGCGCCGCCTTGTGCCCAGCGCGATCAGTCAGCGGATCGTCCATGCGATCTATGCGCGCGACGAGCATTTCATCAACCCGACCTACTACCGCGCCAACTCGCAGCGGGACATTGACCGCGGCGCTGCGCGGCACGGCGCTGCGCCCCGTGCGCTTTGACCACATCAGCGACCCGTCGTATCTGGCCTTCAACGAAATCCTGTTCCGCGTGAGCATCCTGATTGAAGCGCTGATCGACCGCTTCAACCCCAAAAGCCGCGTGCATCTGGTCGGCATTTACCAGAAGCGGTAACCGCGGGAGGAATCAAAACGGGACGCTCGCTTGAGCGTCCCGCAGGCTTGCTGGCCCCTCCCCCGAAATGACTTCGTGACTTAGGGTTATGCGTTACAGACCTGTCGCCGTCACCCCGTATTCGCCCGAGCTGTACACGTACACCGGTACGCTGGCATCGCGGGTGACTTCCCAGTCAGAGCCGCCGTGCATCCACGTGAACACCCAACGCGCATCGCTCACCGTCAGGTTAACGCAGCCATGGCTCTGTCGGTAGCCGAACAGGTCATGCCAGTATGTTCCATGCAGGCTGATACTGTTGTCAAAATACATCACCCACGGCACGCTTTGCAGCGCATAGGCGCTCGGGGCACCCGTCGCCCCGGCCATCGCATCGGCGGGCAAGCTCGCCCAGACATCGAACAGCCCTTCGTTCGTCTCAAAGCCTTCCAGCCCAGTCGACACGAGCGTCGCGAACACGGGCGTATCGCCTTCGTAAGCGACGAGTGTCTGCTCGTACAGGTCAACAGCGATCCACTTGGCATCTTCGGCAACGCCTTCCGGGCGTTCTGTGCGCTGCGCTTTGGCGACAAACCGCTGTTCGACCCACTGGTTTGGCCCGATCATGTACCAGCGCCAGCCTTCATCGTCATACGCGACCGAGAAGATGTTGACGCGTTCGTAGCGGTCAATCCAGCGATTGGTGGCGGTCGAATACGGCCCGCCGGGGTATTCCGACGTATAGATGCGGCTGAGATCCAGCACCCACGCGAACGGATACTCCAGACCATCGTCAATCGTGACGCCTGTGAAGTACGAAGGCTGCGTCCAGCGTGCCAAGTCGCGGTCAATCCAGCGTCCATCTTCGATCTGCATCCACCCCTCGACACTGAGGTCGATGGCGCGCACGAAATTGAAGCCTGCCGGGATTTCGCCGTTCGCTTCACCACCCGCCGCCGCATAAGTCGGCGTGGCATCCGGGCCGATGCGCCAGAAACTGTAGGTGTCGAGCGTGTACGCGTCGAGGTCAATTGCCTCGACATGCGGCGGACGCGGGTACGCTTCGATCATCGCGAGGCAATCCGCGCCGAGTTCGCCGCCATCGTCGTATTCCGCACATACCGTCGGGTCAAATTCCAGCGTCTGCGCGGATGCCGCCGGGGCAAGCACCAAGAGAACCAGCAATAGCAGTAAAAGTCGTCTCATATCCGGACCTCTAACCAAACGAAAGCGTCCAAAACTCTACAGAGGCCGCGCTCGTTTGTAAAGGGGCGTACGGGAAACGGTGGTTTGTGCAGGTTGGGTTCTCTCCTCCAAAAATCATGGGTATTTGGTGACTCTCAACGCACTGAATGCGGACTACAATGACCGAAGTAGTGAAAGAAGCCTCGTACATGACCACCCGCGCCCCGCAAACCAAACGACTCGACCTCCGCCCGGCACTCTTCATCTGGATTCTCGTCTTCGCCGTCGGCAGTCTCGCGTTCCGCGACCAGTTGCCCACCTTCATCGTGATCGACCTCATCATCTCGGAAGCGCTGGCCATCACGTTGTACGTAGTCGCGCCGCGCAAGCAGCGCAACGCGGTGCGCCGCCTCATCATCTTCCTGATGGGCGCGATCCTGTTCAGCATGACGGTCTTCTCCGGGCGCGGCAACATGCAAATCGAAGGTCTGTTCTTCGGCGCGCTGCTCACGCTCACACATCCCGCCGTGCTGCACTATACGCTGGCGAAGATCGCCGGGCCGCTGCTGTTCGGTCGCGTGTGGTGCGGGTGGGCGTGCTGGTTCGCCGCGCTCTTCGACCAACTGCCCTACCGCCGCAGCAAAGGGCGTTTACACGGTCGCTGGGGGTGGCTGCGCTATGCCCATTTCGCCATCAGTTTGGGTCTGGTACTACTTTTCTGGTTTGGTTACGGCTACCGTGATGGCGCGAATGGGGTGAGCGGTTTGCTGTGGTTTCTCGTCAGCGCGGGGCTGTATATCCTCTCCGGCATCCTGATCGCCGTCGTCCTCAAGGATAACCGCGCCTTCTGCAAATATGTGTGCCCGATCAACGTGCCGCTCAAGCTGAGTTCGAGCCGCGCGCTCCTACGCATCACCGGGGACGCCGCCAAGTGCAACGACTGCCACGCCTGCGCGCTGATCTGCCCAATGGATATCCAGATTCCGCAGTACGTGACCATCGGGCAGCGCGTGACGTCGACCGAATGCACGCTGTGCATGAACTGCATCAATGTGTGCCCAAAAGACGCACTGAGCCTGTCGCTGAAGCACGACAGCGGCCCGGAAAAGCTGCGTGTACGCAAACGGCACGCCGATGTCGACTGGCTGCGCGGGATCAAGTTCGGGCGACTGCTGCGCTTCAAAGACAACCTGCCGACACTTCCCGTAGAGTGAGTTCAACCGCCGAGCAAGCGGGCCGCCAACCCGATCACACCGCCGCCGAGGATCAGCCACGTTGAATTGACCTTGTAGCGAATCAGCAGCACGGCAGCGACCACCGTCAACGCGATCGTCAGCGGATCGATCAGCGCGGCGCGCGCGATTTCCAACGTGACCGCCGCCATGAGTCCGATCGCCGCCGCGTTGACCCCATCCAGCAGCGCCGCCGTCCACCGCGATTGGCGCATTCTAGGAATGAACGGGTTCGTGATCAGCACGAGGATGAAGCCCGGCAAAAATATGCCGAGCGTCGCCACAATCGCACCGGGCACGCCCAGCAGTTCGTAGCCGATGAACGTCGCCGTCGTGAAGAGCGGCCCCGGCGTGAACTGCCCAATCGCCACCGCGTCCAAGAGCTGCCGATCCGTCAGCCAGCCCAACCGCTCGATGAAGTCAGTGCGCAGAAAGGCCAGCAGTACATAGCCGCTGCCGTAGATCACCGCGCCAATCTTGAGGAACGTCAGGAAGAGCTCGTTGAGCGACACCGGAATGACTTGCGCCAGCGGCAGCCAGAAGATCGCAGCGGTCGGTACGCGCCGCAGGTTGTGCACCAGCATCACGAATACCGCCGCGCCCAGCAGCAGCGCGATCTCATTCAGCCCCAGCAGGTTCAGCACGAGCACCGCCACGCCGACTCCCGCCAGCAGCCCCGACTTAAACGCTTTACGCCCCAAACTCCAAATCGCTTGCCCGATGACAGCGATCACGACGGGCTTGATGCCATAGAGCAAGCCATCAACGGCGGGGGTCGTCCCGTAGGACTGGTACAGCCACCCGAGCACAATCACGATCGCCGCGGCGGGCAGAATAAACGATGCGCCCGCGACCAACAGACCGCGCCACCCGGCACGCACGTAGCCAATGTGCATGGTCATTTCAGTCGAACTTGGGCCGGGAATGAGATTGGACGCGCCAAGCAAATCGAGAAAGTGTTCGTCGGTGAGCCAACCGCGCCGCTTGACGAACTCATCGTGAAACATACCAATATGCGCCGCCGGACCGCCAAAAGCGGTCACACCGAGGCGTAGGAAGATCCCCGCCAGTTCGAGCAATCGTGGTGCCGATGCGGTCAAGGCCGCTCCTTTGCAAATCTCAATGGGCTATTAACCAACACTGTATTACGCTAGTCATGGGCACATTGTAACCTTCAACATCCGCCGGAGCCGCCCAGTTACATGGAAACTATCAACCAACGCTATATCCTGCAGGGGTTACTCGGTGAAGGTGGGATGGGCATCGTCTATCGCGCCCTCGACCGCCTCTCTGGTCGCCAAGTCGCGCTCAAACGCGTCTACTCGGCGACCCAATCCCGACGGCAGGCCAGCCTACTGGACGCCGATACTCAGCTTGAGCTCGCGCGCGAATTTCAAGCGCTGGCAGCGCTCCGGCATCCGAATATCATCAGCGTCTTGGATTACGGCTTTACGCAGGATCATGTGCCTTATTTTACGATGGAACTGATCCAGGGAGGCCGCTCCATCCTCAAAGCGGGGAGTGGGTTGGAATTGGGTGACAAAGCCGACCTGCTGGTACAGTTGCTGCGCGCCCTGATGTACATCCATCGTCACGGTATTGTGCACCGGGATCTGAAACCGAGCAATGTGCTCGTCGAACGCCATCCGCAGACCGGCGCGCCCAGCGTTAAGGTGCTGGATTTTGGCCTGTCGGTTCCACCGGGGGAAGTGCGTGATGCGTTAGGCACCCTACCCTACATGGCGCCGGAAGTGCTCTTGAGTTCCGTCAACGATCAGGCGCCGTATCTGACCGTCGGGGTCGATCTGCATGCGGTCGGCGTGTTGGCTTACCAGCTTTTTGCGGGCTATCACCCATTCTGCATCGAGAACATCGACACGCTCGTGCACGATATTCTCTACAGCCAACCCGATTTCACCGGCGTGAATCTGCCGCCCGCCCTGATGCGCATCATCGAGCGCCTGCTTGAGAAACACCCCTATGACCGCTACAGCGATGCCGGTGAGGTGATCTCGGATCTGCGCGCGGCGCTTGGCCAACCGCTGCAAGCGGAAGACAGCGCCACCCGGGAAAGTTTGCTGCAAGCGGCGCACTTCGTGGGGCGCAGCGCCGAACTCCAAACTCTGAGCGACGCGCTGCAGCAGGCGAGCACGGGCACAGGCGGCCTGTGGCTCATCCGCGGTGAATCCGGGCTGGGCAAATCGCGGCTGGTCGACGAATTGCAAACCCGCGCGCTGATCGCGGCGTCACGGTCTTGCGCGGACACGGCATCGAGAACGGAGGTCTCCCGTACCAGTTATGGCGCGAACCCCTGCGGCAGCTCCTGCTCGCGACGCCCGTCGACGATCTGGAAGCGGCGACGATCAAGCCGCTGGTGCCGGATATCCACACACTGCTCAATCGACCCATCCCCGATGCTCCAATTGTGAGCAGTGAATCGGCGCGGCAGCGCTTGATCGAAACGATTGTGCGGCTGTTCCAGCGGCAACAACGCCCCACCCTGCTCGTACTCGAAGATCTGCACTGGGCGGTCGAAAGTCTGCTACCCCTCACAGCCCTGCAGGCCAGCCTGCCCAACACCTCCCTGTTGGTGGTCGCCTCATACCGCCCGGAAGAGCGCCCGACCCTCGCGCAGGAATTCCCCGACGCGCCGCTCATCGTGCTCGACCGCCTGAACAGCGAGCAGATCGCCGTGCTGTCAGTCTCGATGATCGGGTCAGTGGGGCGCCGCGATGATGTGCTCGATCTCCTGGAACACGAGACCGAAGGCAACATCTACTTTCTGATCGAAGTCATGCGAGCGCTGGCGGAGCATGCCGGCGGGCTCAGCCGAATCGGTGAAGTGACCCTGCCCGCTCAGGTCTTCGTGGGCGGCGTCGAGACGATTGTCAGCCACCGCTTAGGGCGCGCGCCCGACTGGGGCACGGCACTGCTCAAGCGCGCCGCGGTTGCTGGGCGCTGGCTCGACCTGCGGATGCTCGATCTGCTCAACACGCAGGCCGATCTGCTCGGCGGACACACGCTGCTCGCCTGGTTGAGCGCATGCGCGGATGCCGCCGTCCTGGAATATCGTGACGAAAGCTGGCGCTTTGCGCATGATAAACTGCGCGAACGGTTGATCCGCGACCTCGGTGACGAGCTGCCATCGCTGCACCGCGAAATCGCCTTGGCGCTCGAAGACATCTATGCCGACGCGCCGAGCTACCTCGCGTACGCCGAGACGCTCCTCGATCACTGGCAGCGCGCAGGTGATCCGGCGAAGGAAGTCGAATACATCCTCCTGACCGCGACGCAAGCAGTGCGCTTCACCGGAAAATATTCGGTGGCGCAAAGTCGGTTGTGGCGGGCGCTCGATCTCATTGCGTTAAACAAGGTACCTGACAGTGATCGCGCCGAGCTGCGGGCGCTCCAACTGTTTGGTGACCTGCTGTCCCGGCAGGCGCAGCCCGCCGCCGCTGCCAACTACTACGAGACCAGCGTAGAGCTGGCCGAAGCACTCGCTGATACAGCCGCGCTCAGTGCAAGCTTGATCGGCTTGGCGGAAGTGAGTTTGTCGCAGACCTTACTCATGCCCGCGGTCACCTATGCGGAAGCGGGTCTGCGGCTCAGTCAGGAGATCGACGCGGGGGCCCAGAGCGCGCGCTGTCTGCAGCTGCTGGCGCAGGTTCACCTGTATCGTGGCGAGCACATCGACGCGTGGCACAAGTTCGAAGCCAGCCTCAAGCTGTATCACGATCTCGACCTACAACCAGAAGTTGTCGGCATTCTCAACGCGCTGGGCATCCTCGCCGACCAGCAGGCTCAGGTCGGCGATGCGCGCAGGCTGTGGGAACAGGGCTTAGCCCTCGCCGAGCATCTCGGCGACCGCGTGCGCATAGGGCTCCTCCTGCATAATCTCGGTCAGCTCGACGCCGATCAAGGCCGTTTCCGGAGCGCACAGCTCCGCGTTGCCGAAGCGGTGCGTATATTCCGCGAAATGGGTCAGTGGAGAAACCTCGGCCTCGCGCTGACCACCCACGCGGCTCTGCACCTGCGGCAAGGCGACCTCCGGCAGGCCGAGGCGCTCATTCAGGACAGCCTCACCGTGCGCGGTGCGATCAACGACCGCGACGGCCTCGCCGTGACCAATTGCAGTCTGGCGGCGAACTACACCCTGCTCGGTGACTATCCGCAAGCGGAGGGCCTGTTATCGCAGAGTCTGGCGTTCTTCCAGAGAGCGGGGAACCGCCGCTGGGTGGGTCGGACGCTGCGGGATCTTGGACTGGTGGCTTATCTGCGCGAGGAGTTCGAGCTGGCCGTTGACCGCTTGCGCGAGAGCGTGGAACACTTTGAAGTGCTCAATGATCGACGCGGTATGATTTATGCTCGGGCGGCGCTGGCGATGGTGCATGCTAACCGCTTGGAGTATGTGCGAGCGCAGAGGTATCTGGCGCAGGCCATCGAACTCACGCTGGCGGTTGGGCTGCCGCTGCCCAGCATGAGCGTGCTCGTCGCCGCGGCCATCCTGGCGATCCATTTCAATCAGCCGGAGACCGCCGCGCGCTGGAAAGGTCTCCTTTTGGCGCAGCCCGCGCTCACCCATGAGAACCGCTTGCTGCTCGTCCGACTGCGCCCTATCCTGAAACAGCGCCTCGGCGCGGCTCGATTCGAACAGCAGCTCGCCAATGGAGCAGAACTCAATCTCAACGCCGAACTCGCTGCCCTCGCCGAAAATTACCTGTATCTGCCCGTGTCGTGAACTTTCTGGCCTAACCCTTGTATAAGGGAATAGACAAGAGGGCAACCGCGTGGACGATGAACAACTGGCGGAACAACTGAAACACGGTCACCGGTCCGCGCTCACGCCGCTGGTAGAACGGCACTATGGCGCGCTCATCGGCTACGCCTACCGTTTGACGTATGGTGACCACGCGCTGGCCGAAGACCTTGTGCAGGAGACGTTTTTGCGCGTGCTGCGGGGTATCCACACCTATGCCTACCCACGCCCCTTCAAACCGTGGCTGTACGCCATCGCGACCAACATCGCCCGCAACTACTACGCCAGCGCCGACCAGCGCCGCACGCACAGCGACGATCCGGACGACCTGCCGAGCGCGGAGGTGCCTGACGACCTGATCAGCGCGCAGGATGAGGAGCAGACCGTGATCACTGCGCTGGCTAGCCTACCCGACCTGCACCGCGAGGTCATCATCCTTGCCTATTACCAAGGGCTCACGCTGGCTGAAATTGCCGACGCGCTCCACATCCCCCTCGGCACCGTGAAATCCCGCCTCTCGAACGGCGTTGTCCGCCTACGCGAAAAGCTGAAGACCTATGAAACCACCTGATCACGATGTCCGCGCCTTCCTCGATAGCTGGCCAGCGCCGACTGTAGACCCCGCCGCGCAAGCTGAACTCTTGCGGCGCCTGCAGGCCATCCCGCTCACGCCAATGCGGCCAACGGTGCGCTTCAATGTCCGTTGGGCACGGCTGATTCTGCGCGCGCAGTTCCGCCTCGTTCACCCCATGACGTGGACAGCCTCGGCGTTGATTGTGGCGCTCGGCGTGCTGGTGACGGCGACACTCTATCAGCCGAGTATCAGCGCCAGCGATCTCCCGTTCGTGCTGGTCGCGCCACTGGTCGCCGCGGTGGGCGTCGCGTTTCTGTACGGCGTGGACAACGACCCGCCGTTAGAACTCCAACTGTCCACGCCAGTGTCACCGCATATCATCCTGCTGGCGCGACTGGCGCTGCTGTACAGCTTTAATCTCGGCCTCGGACTCGTTAGCAGTCTGGCGCTCGCCACCGTCCACGCGGAACTCTCACTCACGCCGCTGATTCTGGCGTGGCTGGCACCCATGACCGCGCTCTCGGCGCTGGCCTTCCTCCTCAGCGTGGTCGTCTTCGACCCGCTCGTGAGCGTGCTCGCGTGCTTCGCGCTGTGGTGCTCGCAGGTCGCTCGACGCGCCGAGATCGCGCTGCCCGCACTGCGGAGCTTGCCTGATCTGCTGCGAGCGGATTTGTACCCGGTCATGTTCCTCGCCGGAGCCGTGGCCATTCTCCTCGCTTTGTGGCTCGCCGACCGTGAACAACGTTGGTCGGCCTGAAAGGAGTCGCGCTGTGACCCTCTGGCAATTCGCGTGGCGGCGCGGTTGGCGCACCGTCGGCTGGTTTCTGCCCATCTTGGCGGCAGGCATTATCTTCGGGGCAATTTTGACCAGTCTCGGCGGTCTGCGCATCGCGTTTCTACGCTTGAACGCGCTGGAAGTCGTGCTGCCGCTGTTCGTCGGCGTGCAGGCAGCACTGCTGTTCGCCCCGGACGATGAGCCGTCGCTGGAATTGATCTTGGCGAAACCGCGACCGCTCGTGTATGTGCAGTTGGAACGGGTGGCGGCGCTGGCGCTCATCTATGGTGTGATCGCGCTGACCGCCTCGCTCGTCGTGACGAGTCTGCCCAACGCCGAGTCGCTCGTGCAGACCTTGATCCGCTGGCTGCCGCCGTCCCTCTGCATGATCGGCGTCGGCGCGTGGATCAGCGTGAGCACGCGCAAAGCCAGCAACGGCGCGTTCACAGCCGTCATGCTGTGCGGGGCAATGGCCGTCGGCCAATCTGTGCTGCTGCCCAAATATGACTTCATGGCGTGGGTGATGTTTTACGTCCAGCCGTGGGACGTGACGCCGGAGCGGTATTTGGCGAACCGGCTGATCGTCGCGTTGATCGGCGTTATCTCCTTGCTTCTCACCGTTCACCTCATGCGCGACAGTGAGCGCATGCTCGGCACCAATCAGGCGGTGGCCCTATGACTCAACTGCGAGGCATCATCCATTACGAACTGCTCATGAGCTGGCGGCGGCGGTCATTACCCATGCTGATCCTATTCTTCCTCAGCGCGCTGGTGCTCATCGGGTTACTAATCGATCAGGTCAGCATGTCAGTGGACAGGAGCGTTATCTCAGTTCAAGTCCAAGACGGTGTGACGACCATCACCCGGCGCATTGAGAACGGCAGCATCATCGAAGAACCGCTTGATGCGGAGACGGCGAGTCGCTTGCCTCCATGGATGATCGGGCTTGACCTCAATCAAGCAGCAAACACGATGCGCGGCATCAATGTCCTCATACCGGCAGTGATGGTGATGGTCGTCGGAATTATGCCCCTGCTCAGCGACGTAGTCGCCCTAGATCGGCACTACAAAGTCCGCGAACTACTGGATTCGACACAACTCCACCGTTCTATTTATCTGATCGGTAAAGTACTCGGCATATGGGTTGGCTTGCTTACCGGCATCGCCCTATGCTTTGGCGTCTTTCAAATCAGCCTTTACCTACGGTATGGCGCGTATGATCTGCTCCCGTTGCTGCTCAACTGGCTGCTGTTGGTGATTCCGCTGACACTGCTAGTCTCATTTTCCACGCTTCTGCTCACATCGTGGGCAGGCACGCGGCGCGTCGGGCTGCTAGTTGGCATCGGGCTTATCCCAGTTGGAGTCTACCTGTTTTTTGTCTCCGCAATGACACTAGGCCGCGTCGGACAAGTTGTGAACCCGATCTACGGGATGGGTACAATGGGTGCGTCACTAAACGGTATCAACGATCAAGTGGTTGCCCTTGAACAGGTGACCGGGATGCTGCTGGTCTATGCGCTGGTCTTGGCAGCAGTATGGCTATTTGGGTGGGGCGTAGCTCGCTGGCGCGAAGCGCGTTAGGAGAAAGAAGCCATGATTGAAATCGAAAACCTGAGCAAGACCTATCGTGGTGGGGTGAAAGCCCTGTCCAACCTCACGCTGACCGTCGACACGGGCATGTTCGGGCTGGTCGGGCCGAACGGCGCGGGCAAAACAACGCTCATGCGCATCCTCGCCGGGTTGCTGCGCCCATCAGCGGGCCATGTGACCGCTTTCGGGCACGATCTCGCCACGTATAACGGTCGCCACGCGCTGAAGATGAACCTCGGCTATCTGCCGCAGGAACTTGGCCTCTACCCGAACCTGACCGCTTACGAGTTCCTCGACTATATGGCGATCCTCAAGGGCATCACTGATGGGCGCGAACGCCAGCGCCAGACCGAGGAACTGCTGGAAAAAGTTCGCCTCACAGGGGAAGCCAAGCGCCGACTCAAAACGTATTCCGGCGGCATGAAGCGCCGCATCGGCATCGCGCAGGCGCTGCTCGGCAACCCGCGCCTGCTCATCGTCGACGAGCCGACCGCCGGGCTCGACCCGGAAGAGCGCGTGCGCTTCCGCAACCTGCTGGCGGATATGGCGCTGGAACGCACCATCATCCTGTCGACGCACATCGTCGAAGACATCAGCCAGAGCTGCAATGATCTGGCGGTCATGCGCGGCGGCACCGTCGTGTTTCGCGGCGCACCAGCCGACCTGATCGACCGCGCGCGCGGTCACGTGTGGACGTTCAGCGGGCGACGTCCCGGTGACGACCTCACGGTCGTATCGACTCTGCATCTGCAGCACGGCGTGCAGTATCGTGTGCTTGGCCATCCCGGCGGCGACGCTTTGCCCGCCGAGCCAACGCTTGAAGATGGCTATATGTGGCTGATGCAGGTTGGTGGGTGAAAGTATCGCTATCGGCCATTCTCTACTCGCTCAAACTTAGGTAAGGCAGCGGCAGGCACCCAGCCGAGCCGCTGCTAAGATTCCATTCGACAACACTTCACCCTTTCGGCGCGTTATGCAGTAAAATTCCCCGCGCGAGACGTCCTAGCTCAAAAGGTTACTCATGGAAAAACATTTCGAACTTACGCGCCGCCGGGTCAAACTCTTTTTGGATGACACCCGGCTTGGCGGGAAGCTTTATCCTGCCAAACAGGCGCCCAAACTCACCAGTTACGCCGCGCCGGATCGCATTGCTTTCGCGCAGGCGCTGCAGGGCGATTATCATCCGGTGGCGGTGGGTCACCAGTTTGGACCGCTGTGGTCGACGCACTGGGTGAAAGTGGAATACACAATTCCCGAAGACTGGCGCGGCGGCGAAGTCTATCTGATCTGGGACGCTTCCTGCGAAGGCTGCGTCTGGATCGATGGGCAGCCGCAACAGGGTTTGATCGGCATGAACGACAACTGGGGCGAGATTAAGCCGCGGCGCGTGCGCTACCGCCTCACGCCAACCGCGACCGGCGGTGAAACGGGCACGCTATATATCGAAGTGGCGGTGAACACGCTGTTCGGCGCAGTAGACGACCCGTTCCACTCGGTCGGTCTGCTCCGCCAGGCGGAGATCGCCTTGTTCGACCGCGAGGCATGGGACCTGTACTGGGATATGTTCGTCATCGTCGACATCGCGCACAATCTCCCGGACAGCGCGCGCGGCTTGCAAGCGCTCGACGTCGCCAATGAGATGGTCAACGCCATCGACCTCAATGATCGTTCAACGTGGCCGAAGGCACGTGCGTTAGCGCAGACCTTCCTCGGCGAGAAGAACGGCGATTCGCAGCATCAGGTGTACGCGCTTGGGCACGCCCACATTGATACGGCGTGGTTGTGGCCGCTCGCCGAGACCAAGCGCAAAGTCGTGCGCAGTGTGACGAATGCGCTGCAGAACATCGACCAATACCCCGATTTCGTCTATGTGTTCTCGCAGGCGCAGCAGTATGCCTGGCTCAAAGACGAGCGCCCCGAACTCTACGAGCGGGTCAAAGCCGCCGTCGCCGCCAAGCGGATCATCCCGGTCGGCGGCACGTGGATTGAGCAAGATGGCAACATCCCGTCCGGCGAGGCGCATATCCGCCAGTTCCTCTACGGTCAGCGCTTCTTTGAGCAGGAGTTTGGCGAGCGCTGCGCGGAGTTCTGGCTGCCCGACACCTTCGGCTACCCGGCCGCGCTGCCACAGGTCATGCGTGGCTCCGGCATCAAGTACTTCCTCACGCAAAAGCTCTCGTGGAACCAGTTCAACAAGCCGAATCGCTCGACGTTCATCTGGGAAGGTCAGGACGGCAGTCAGGTGCTGACCCATTTCCCGCCGAGCGACACCTACAACGGCGTGTGCACCGCCCATGATATGCTGTTCGGCCTGAAGAACTTCAAAGATCACGAACGCGCACGGGAAAGCATGTATCTCTTCGGCTTTGGCGATGGCGGCGGCGGCCCCACCGAGGATATGCTGGAACGGCTCGACCGCATGCAGGACGTCGACGGCGTGCCGCGCGTCAAGCAAACCGCACCCATCGAGTTCTTCAAGAAAGCTGAGGAGCGGTGGGATCGCTATACCAAGTGGGTCGGCGAACTCTACTTCGAACTGCATCGCGGGACGTTCACCTCGCAGGCGCGCAACAAACGGAACAATCGCAAAGCCGAACTACTCCTCCGCGATGTGGAAATGCTGTCCGCTATCGCCTCGTGGCAGACGGGTTACGTCTATCCGCAAGCCGAAATTGATCGTCTGTGGAAGCTGCTGCTCCTCAACCAGTTCCATGATATTCTGCCCGGCTCGTCGATCACCGCAGTCTATGAAGACTCGACCGTGCAGTACGCCGATCTGTTTGCCAGTGGTGAAAAATTGCGGCAGGCAGCGCTCGACGCGCTCCTCCCGCCCTGTGATCCGTCCGGCAAGTGCACCATCGGCGTGGTCAATACTACCGGCATCCGTCGTCAGGAAGTGGTCGAAGCCGATATGGTCGACAGCCTCCAGACCGCGGCAGATGGTAAGGGCTTGGTGCTGGTCGAAGTGCAGCCGTTCGGATTCGCCAGCTATCAACTGCCCGAGGAAGTCTGGGAGGTCAGCGGCTATCAGGAAGGCGACCTGTTCGTCCTCGAAAACAGCACACTGCGCGCCACCTTCCGCGCCGATGGCCGCTTGATCAGCCTGTACTCGCATCTCATCGAACGCGACGCCAGCGTCGGCGAGGGCGGCAACCAGTTTGTGCTCTACGACGATGATCCGGTCAACTGGGATGCGTGGGATGTCGACGTGTTCCATCAGGAGAAGAAGAGCGCACCCCTCGCGGCGACCTCGGTCGAGCTGATCGAAACGGGCAAGCTGCGTGCCGCGCTGCGGTTCACCTATGCGGCTGCGCACAGCCACATCACGCAGACGGTATCGCTCACAAGCACCGGGCAAATCCTCGAGTTCGCGCACGAGGTCGATTGGCACGAGTCGCACAAAATGCTGCGCCTCGAATTCCCGGTCGATGTGCGCGCCGAAAACGCCACCTATGAGATGCAGCACGGCATCGTGAAGCGCCCCACGCACTACAACACGCCCTATGACCTCGCGCGCTTTGAAGTCCCGGCACACCGCTGGGCAGACCTCTCCGAACCCGGTTTCGGCGTCGCCCTGCTCAACGACTGCAAGTACGGCTACCGCATTCACGAGAACGTAATGGCGCTGTCGCTGCTGCGTTCGCCCAAGTACCCCGATCCGGTGGCGGACATGGGCCAGCACGAGTTCAAGTGCGCGCTGTACGTGCACCAGCACTCGGTTGATTACAGCGAGGTCATCCGCGAAGCGCTGGCCTTCAACATTCCACTGATCGTGCGCGGGAGCACGCAGCACCTGCGCGAGTCGTTCTTCGAGGTGGAGAACGCCGAACTGATCGTGGATGCGCTCAAGAAGGCGGAAGATTCCGACGACCTGATCATGCGCCTGTATGAACCGGAGGGCTTCCGTGGGACGGCGCTCATCGGCTTGGGCTTGCCCGTCCGCCGCGTCGCGCTGTGCAACCTGCTCGAAGAAGAGATCGCCGAACTGGAGATTGTCGATGGTGTGATCGATCTGGAATTCACGCCGTTCCAGGTGATCACGCTCAAACTCAGCCGCTAGGCCACCTTGACAACCCTCTAATCCGCGATTACGTTTTGCATTACACCAGTGGATTGGAGGGTTGAAACATGCCTTATCGGACGATCAACGACTTGCCGGACAGCGTGCGCGATAATGTACCCGAACACGCGCAGGAGATTTACCTCGCAGCCTTCAACAGCGCGTGGGAGCAGTACGACCAACCAAGTGAGCGGCGCGGCGACGACACCCGCGAAGAAACGGCACATCGGGTCGCATGGGCGGCGGTCAAGCGCAAGTATCAGAAAGACGAGAAATCGGGCAAGTGGCGTCCACGCACGGACGACTAGCGGATCAACTGCGCGCCGCCTAAGCGGAGGCTAAGCATAGAGAAATCGGCGCATTCCTCATCATCTCTGCGAAAAGAGGTCACCTTACAATGGAGTGATACTCATTGCTTTCAAGGAGCGATCGAATGCGCCGTCGCTGGCTGTTGCTGCTCTTGCTCTTGTTTGCCTATCTGCCTGCGCAGGGTCAGGCCGGGAGCTGGACGTCCGGCTGCGACCGGCGGCGTCGACGCCATCGCGGCGACAACCGCCCAGCTCGACTTCACCGTCGCCTGTCAAACCTATCAAGAGTGCCTCGCCGAAAGTGGCTTTGCGGTCTGCGAACTGCAGACGCTCGTCACGTTGGAAGCGAACTGCGACGACGGCCTCTGCCTGCTGCGGTCGGGCCTGTACACGGCCGCTCTCGGCCTGCCGAATCCCTCATATGCCAGCCCATTCATGCTCGAAAATACGAGCGCCCTCCCTGACATCCTGATCGCGGCGCTGACGCACTTCGAGGCGGGTGATTACGCGGCAGCGCTAGCCGCGTACCAGTCGATCACCGTGGACATCTCCTACCATCATCTCGTGCCGCTCAGTCTGGGACTGGTGAGCGAAGCTGCCGGGGATGTGGCCGCGGCGCGCGGCTATTACGACCGCGCACTAGCGCAAGTCATTGCCTATCCTTTCGCCTTTTATGTGCGCGGTCGTTTCTTTGCACGAATGGGGTTTGCAGAGGAGGCTGCCGCCGATTTTGCCAATTTATTGAATCTTGGAAGTGATCCGGAACTGGTAACACTAACAGAAGAGCTAGCCGAAACGTATCCGGTTGAGCAAATCCCGTTTGAACAATGGATGGCGTATCCAGTGTATTTTGAAGGCGGGAGTCTCGATGGTAATTGGGCAAGTGACGAATCTCAATTGGAGGCATATCCCATTGAAATTGCTATCGTCAGTAGTGGAGAACGGCTCATTACACGGGGGTTGGGTCGTCTAATCGACAAACCGCCTTTGTACCTCAATCTCGCAGCACAATTCGGTGGAATCTACTATTTTCAACCTGGATATGTCTATGATTTTGATGACTGGACAGCAAGTATCAGTTTGAATCTCGCTACACAACCAGTAGTGGTTACAGAAGAAGGATTTGGGTATGAATCCGGAGCATCTGCCAGTTACCTGATTGCGCCAGACAACGAACCGGATCCACGTGTCTCGTTCGAAACCCTGCGACTCTGCCCAAACGGTGTGATTTCGCGCCTTACAATTGGAGATGAAGCGTCTTGGGGCATTGCTGATTACCCAAGCGTGGGCTGGACAATCTTCGATTTACCAAACGGAAATCCTATTGGTGAATTTGACTGGAAAATCAGGGTAGTAGGCGGACCAGAGTGTATTGATGATCAGGCATGGTGGCGGGTCGAAAGCACTTCAGACGACGCACTCAATGGTTGGGCACCGGAGAACGAAGGAAAAAGCTATTTGTTGTTGAATAATAACTCAACATCCATCCCCGAGATGGCATCACAGCCTTAGGATTTAGTATCAGCAAACAAAAAGCGCGTGAGCAAGTTAGCTCACGCGCTTTGTTAAGTCACAACTGAAATTGTCACAGCGTTCAAAAGTACCTGTATCCGCGCAATACAGATTCAAAGCCCTCGACCATTAGTACGGGTCAGCTCCACACATTGCTGCGCTTCCACCTCCCGCCTATCAACCAGGTCGTCTACCTGGGGTCTTACTCGCTTTCGCGATGGGGAGTCTCATCTTGAGGTCAGTTTCCCACTTAGATGCTTTCAGCGGTTATCTGCTCCGGAGATTGCTACTCGGCTGTGCCGTTGGCACGACAACCGACACACAAGCGCTCCGTCCACCCTGGTCCTCTCGTACTAGGGGCAGATCCTCTCAAACTCCCGACGCCCACAGCGGATAGAGACCGACCTGTCTCACGACGGTCTGAACCCAGCTCACGTACCGCTTTAATGGGCGAACAGCCCAACCCTTGGGACCTTATCCAGCCCCAGGATGCGATGAGCCGACATCGAGGTGCCGAGCCTTGTCGTCGATGTGAACTCTTGGACAAGACTAGCCTGTTATCCCCGGGGTAGCTTTTATCCGGTAAGCTACGGCCCTTCCACTCAGTGCCGTAGGATCACTAAGTCCGACTTTCGTCTCTGCTCGGCGCGTTGGCCTCGCAGTCAAGCTGGCTTGTGCCTTTGCACTCACTGGCTGGTTTCCATTCAGCCTGAGCCAACCTTTGAACGCCTCCGTTACCTTTTAGGAGGCGACCGCCCCAGTCAAACTGCCCACCTGCCACTGTCCCCCGAAGGGTTAGGGTCAAAACCACGTCAGGCTGGTATTTCACCGTTGAGTCCACCGAGGCTAGCGCCCCAGCTTCTCCCTCTCCCAGCTATCCTACACAAACGCAGTCCTAACGCAATGACAGGCTACAGTAAAGCTCCACGGGGTCTTTTTGTCCTGCTGCGGGTCACGCGCATCTTCACACGTACTTCAATTTCGCCGGGTCCCCTGTTGAGACAGCGCTCCACTCGTTACGCCTTTCGTGCGGGTCGGAACTTACCCGACAAGGAATTTCGCTACCTTAGGACCGTTATAGTTACGGCCGCCGTTCACCGGGGCTTCAATTCGCAGCGTTAACCGCTCCTCTTAACCTTCCGGCACTGGGCAGGCGTCAGCCCGTATACGTCCGCTTGCGCGTTAGCACAGACCTGTGTTTTTGGTAAACAGTCGGTAGAGCCCTTTCACTGCGACCCCCTTGCAGGGGCGCCCTTTCTCCCGAAGTTACAGGGCTATTTTGCCGAGTTCCTTAACAGAGGTTCTCCCGTTCGCCTTAGTATCCTCTACTCGTCTACCTGTGTCGGTTTGGGGTACGGTCAGCATGCTTCACCGCTCCGCAGTCTTTTCTTGACCCCCATCCAGCATCCGTTAACATCCACCCGCTGGTGGCTACCTTCAAGCGATGTGCTGCTTCGCTCCACATACTGGTGCAGGAATTTTGACCTGCTGTCCATCGCCTACGCTTTCCAGCCTCGGCTTAGGCTCGACTCACCCGACGTGGACTGACCTTCCGTCGGAAACCTTAGACTACCGGCGACGTTGGTTCTCACAACGTTCTCGCTACTCATGCCCGCATTCTCACTCCCCACCACTCCACCGCACGTTGCCCGTGCGACTTCACCGCTGTGGGGACGCTCTCCTACCACTTGCTTACGCAAGTCCCTGGTTTCGGTGTCATGCTTACAGCCCCGTTCCATTTTCCGCGCAGTCGCGTTCGACCAGTGAGCTGTTACGCACTCTTTCAAGGATGGCTGCTTCTAAGCCAACCTCCTGGCTGTCTCAACACGACCACATCGTTTCCCACTGAGCATGAACTTCAGGACCTTAACTGGGGGTCTGGGTTCTTTCCTCTCGACGGCTGAACTCATCTCCAGTCGTCCGACTGCATGGTTCACCGACCGGCATTCGCAGTTTGATTGGGTTCGGTAAGCTCACAGCCCCCTAGCCCATTCAGTGCTCTACCTCCGGTCGTCATCACCACACGCTAACCCTAAAGTTATTTCGGAGAGAACAAGCTATCTCCAAACTCGTTTGGCATTTCACCCCTAACCACATGTCATCCCCGTTTTTGCAATAAACGTGAGTTCGGGCCTCCCGTCCGTGTCACCGGACTTTCACCCTGCACATGGTTAGCTCGTCTGGTTTCGTGTCCAATAACAGCCACTATTCGCCCTATTCAGACTCGCTTTCGCTTCGCCTCCGGGTGTCACTCCCTTAAGCTGGCCACTGCTATTGACTCGCGGGCTCATTCTCCAATAGGCACGCCATCAGGGGTTACCCCCCTCTGACCGTCTGTAAGCATACGGTTTCAGATTCTCTTTCACTCCCCTCGCCGGGGTTCTTTTCACCTTTCCATCACTGTACTATTGCACTATCGGTCGTCAAGTGTATTTAGCCTTGGAACGTGGTCGTCCCAGCTTCCCACCAGGTTAGCGTGCCTTGTGGTACTCAGGATACCCCCCACAACCGTCTCCTTCACCTACGGGACTCTCACCCCCTCTGGTCGGCTTTCCCAAGCCGTTCGGTTCAGTTTCGGTTGCTGATAGAGGTCCTACAACCCCGGATTGCTCCGGTTTGGGCTCTTCCGCTTTCGCTCGCCACTACTCGCAGAATCCTTCTCTTTTCCTCGGGCTACTGAGATGTTTCAGTTCGCCCGGTTCCCTTCCCTCGCGGGATGACAGGCTTCGCCTGCCGGGTTTCCCCATTCGGACATCGTGGACTATTACGGCTGCACACGCCTCATCCACGCTTTTCGCAGTGTACCACGTCCTTCATCGGCACTTGACGCCAAGGCATCCCCCGTATGCTCTTATCCGCTTTGAACCTGTGTTGCACGGATACTGATACTTTTGTGATTGATGCGCTATGACAATTTCAGTTGTTAAGGTGCGTTTGCGATCAGGGTGATCGCGCTCTGCTGGACTTAACAGCAGAAAAGTGGACAGAAAGAGCCTTCAACACGAAGGTTCGTGTTCAAAGGTGTTGCTTTGGGCCTTGCCTCTCGGCGTCAGCCCTTTGTTTCTCAGAAAGGAGGTGATCCAGCCGCACCTTCCGGTACAGCTACCTTGTTACGACTTCGTCCCAGTCACCCGCCCTGCCTTCGGCGGTTGCCCCCTCGCGCTTGGCTCTCCGACTTCAGGCATGACCAGCTCCCATGACGTGACGGGCGGTGTGTACAAGGCCCGGGAACGTATTCACCGCGCCATCGCTGATACGCGGTTACTAGCAACTCCGGCTTCATGCAGGCGAGTTGCAGCCTACAATCCGAACTACGAACGGCTTTGGGGGATTGGCTCCACCTCGCGGTCTCGCAACCCACTGTACCGACCATTGTAGCGTGTGTGTAGCCCCGGATATAAAGGCCATGCTGACTTGACGTCATCCCCACCTTCCTCCTGCTTCTCGCAGGCAGTCGGGCCAGACACGTGTAACTGACCCCGGGGGTTGCGCTCGTTTTCGGACTTAACCGAACATCTCACGACACGAGCTGACGACAGCCATGCAGCACCTGTAGACGCTCCTTGCGGTCGCTCAGCTTTCGCTTCGCTACTACGCCTATGTCAAACCCGGGTAAGGTTCTTCGTGTAGCCTCGAATTAAACCACACGCTCCGCTGCTTGTGCGGGCCCCGTCAATTCCTTTGAGTTTTAGTCTTGCGACCGTACTCCCCAGGCGGCAGACTTATCGCGTTAGCTGTGGCGCCCCCTCCCTTGCGAGAGTGGACACCGAGTCTGCATCGTTTACGGCTTGGACTACCGGGGTCTCTAATCCCGTTCGCTCCCCAAGCTTTCGTGCCTCAGCGTCAGTTGGGACCCAGGGCGCCGCTTGCGCCTCTGGTGTTCCTCCGGATCTCTACACATTTCACCGCTCCACCCGGAATTCCACGCCCCTCTATCCCACTCTAGTCCCACAGTCTCAAGCGCGTTTTCCCGGTTGAGCCGGAACCTTTCACACCTGACTTATGGCACCGCCTGCGCACGCTTTACGCCCAGTAACTCCGGATAACGCTCGCCTCCTACGTTTTACCGCGGCTGCTGGCACGTAGTTAGCCGAGGCTTATTCGCCATCTACCGTCCGTTCTCGTCAATGGCAAAAGGGCTTTACAACCCGAAGGCCGTCATCACCCACGCGGCGTCGCTGCATCAGGGTTGCCCCCATTGTGCAATATTCCTCACTGCTGCCTCCCGTAGGAGTCTGGGCCGTGTCTCAGTCCCAGTGTGAGGGATCATCCTCTCAGACCCCTTACGCGTCGTTGCCTTGGTGAGCCGTTACCCCACCAACTAGCTGATGCGCCGCAGCCCCCTCTTCGGGCGTCTTGCCCCTTTTCTCACCAGTCTCTACAACTTGTGAGCTTATCCGGTCTTAGCGTCGCTTTCGCGACGTTATCCCAGACCCGAAGGCAGGTTAGCTACGTGTTCCTCACCCGTGCGCCACTATCTTGCGATCGTTCGACTTGCATGTGTTAAGCACGCCGCCAGCGTTCATCCTGAGCCAGGATCAAACTCTCCGTTATTGTTTTGGCTCTTTCTGTCGCACTTTTCTGTTGTTAAGGTGCGTTCGGCGACTTATTTGCAAGTCGCTTACTTGTTTGAGAATTATACTCCAACTTCGCTCGTCGTCAAGGCCGTTTTTCGCCTAGTGCTCGAACGTATCGACACACCACGCGACAAAAAACACGGCTCGATGGTCCGGTAACCGTCATCGATGCCGGATCCTAACTATTTGAGTTGTAATCGGATGATTGGGGTCTGCAGGCTTAAGCCCGCGCATCCAGAAGTCAGAAGTTCAGGAATTATACTGGAAACCAACGCTCAGTCAAGGCTGATTTCCCCTCAATCCAACACTGCAACTTGTCGTCACCCGCAGACTACGGACGATTCTGGCAATCCGCCTGCTGATCCCCCGGAAAAGCGTTACAATCACCGAAGTTAAAGGGAGCTTACTTTAAAGGAGTCACTTTTATGGCCTATCAGTTCCCCCAAATTACCAGCTATGAACCGGTCGCTGCGAACGAGGCGATCCTCATCGCCAGCGGCGACCTGCGCCTGTCTGCGAATCAAAAATGCTGGGCGGCGCAGGCCGGGATGGAAGCCACGGTGATCGCCGCGTTCGCGCGCGAAGGCATCACCGTCAAGCGCGGGCACCCCTACGACCCCGCCGAAAAGCATGGTTTCATCAGCAACCAGCGTATGGGCATGGACGTGTTCAAGTCGATTGACCCGAATGCCAAGCTGATTGTCGCGGAAGCCGTGTGGCAGTACAGTCACCATGTGCTGGCCGGCCTGCGCAGCCACCGCGGCCCCATTCTGACTGTCGCCAACTGGAGCGGCGAATGGCCGGGGCTGGTCGGCATGCTCAACCTCAACGGCTCGCTGACCAAGGCCGGCATCAAGTACAGCACGCTCTGGAGCGAAGACTTCACCGACGAGTATTTCCTCAACGGCATTCGTCAGTGGCTGCAAACCGGCGAAATCACGCACGACGCCAGCCACGTCCGCGACCTGAATGCCGCCGCCCTGCCCGCTGCGGAAGCCGAACTCGGGCGCAAGCTCGCCGAGCAGCTCCAGCGCGAAAAAGCGATTATGGGCATCTTCGATGAAGGCTGCATGGGCATGTACAATGCCATCATCGACGACGAACTGCTCAATCCCACCGGCGTCTATAAGGAACGCCTCAGCCAGTCGGCGTTGGTCGCGGGCATGCGCCTCGTCAGTGATGTGGAAGCACAGGCCATCCGTGCGTGGTTGGATGCGCGCGGCGTCAAGTTCATCACCGGCACGAACGAGGAAACCGAACTGACTAACGCGCAGATCCACGAACAGTGCAAAATGTACATCGCCGCCGTGCGCATTGCCGCTGAGTTCGGCTGCGATGCCATCGGCATCCAGTATCAGCAGGGGCTGAAAGACCTGGTGCCTGCCTCGGATCTGGTCGAAGGCCTGCTCAACAACCCGGATCGTCCCCCCGTCTATGATGCGCAGACCGGGAAAGAGCTGTACGCGGGCAAGGCGCTGCCGCACTTCAATGAAGTGGACGAAGGCGCGGGCCTCGATGCGCTGGTGACTAACCGCGTATGGTCGGCGATGGGCTACGATCCGTCGACGACATTACATGACCTGCGCTGGGGCGATCCTTACGGTGATCAATACGTGTGGGTGTTCCTGATTTCCGGCGCGGCTCCGGCCTCGCACTTCATTGATGGCTATGCGGGCGCGGTGAGCGAACGCCAGCCGAGCATGTATTTCCGCTTGGGCGGCGGCACGCTCAAGGGCGTCAGCCAGCCCGGCGAAATCGTGTGGAGCCGTGTTTACACCATGAACAACGCGCTGCACGTCGATATTGGTCGCGGCACCGTGATTGAACTGCCGCGCGAGGAAACCGAGCGCCGCTGGAATCTGACGACCCCGCAGTGGCCCATTATGCACGCGGTGCTGCACGGCGTGAATCGCGAGCAGATGATGGGACGCCACAAAGCGAATCACCTGAACGTGGTCTACGCGCCGACGGCCGCCGAAGCGGACAAGGCACTGGCGGCAAAGGCGGCCATGTTCGCCGCGATGGGTCTGCACGTGCACCTGTGTGGTTCGGTGCAGGTCGGTTAGGATTGGTACCGGGAGTGCGGTGTGTCCGCGCTCCCGGTTAAGTTGCTTGACAGTCAACCTTAACGCTCTGATAATCAGGCTGTGGCAACGATTACCGAGCACAACTTCAACTTTTTGAGAGACCATCATGCTGAAAACGCAGTTACTGCACCCGACGATTCTTCAGGTTCTCGGCGCCTCCGGTCATGGCAGCACTATCCTCATCGCCGATGGCAACTACCCGTTCATCACCCGCGCCAACCCCGCCGCCGAACGTGTCTACCTCAACTTCATGCCCGGCATTCTGACGGCGACGCAGGTGCTCGAAGGGCTCGTTACGGCGATTCCGATTGAAGCGGCGCACGTCATGACCCCGCCCGACGGTTCCGATCAGGCGATTTTCACCGAATTTCGCAAGCTGCTGCCCGGGACAGAACTGCAAAAGCTCGGGCGCTTCGAGTTCTACGATATGGCGCGCGGCTCGGATGTCTCGCTGGTGATCGCCACGGGCGAACAGCGCATTTACGCCAACATTCTGCTCACGATCGGGGTTGTGCCCCCGCCCGCGGTGTAATCGATGGCGTCTACGGTCGTGATGCCGCAGCAAGGCAACAGCGTCGAAACGTGCATCATCTACCGCTGGCGCAAAAACATCGGCGAGCCGGTCGCCAAAGGTGAGATTCTGCTCGACATCGAGACGGATAAAGCCGTCCTCGAAATTGAAAGCAGCGCTGCTGGCATCCTGCTGGAAATCTACTATCAGGCCGGAGATGAAGTCCCGGTCAAAACACCGATTGCGCTCATTGGGCAGGCGGGCGAACAGCCCGCCGCCCCACCCGTCAGCGCCGCGGACGCACTTATGGCCTCTCCGCGCGCCCGCAAACGTGCCGCCCAAAACGGCGTCAATCTGTCAACGCGGATCGGCTCGGGCGCGCAAGGCCGCATCATAGAGCGTGATGTGCTCGCCGCGACACTCCCCCGGCTCACCCCGGCGGCGCGCGCCCTGATCGAATCGGGTATGCCTATTCCGCCGAACGGCACGGGTCTCGGGGGACGCATCACAAGTGAAGACGTGCTCGCGGCGTCAGCGGGTGAGACTATCGCACCACCGCCCGCCGTTGAGCCTGAACCGCAAGCACTGACACCACTCCTCACAACCACTGACCATGCCACGGTTATTCCGCTGCGTGGCGTGCGCAAAGTGACCGCCGAGCGCATGCTCGCTTCGCTGCAGACGACCGCGCAGCTCACGCTGACCGCTTCCGCGGATGCCCGCGCACTGCAAGCCTATCGTGCTCGCCTCAAAGCCAGCGCTGCGTCGCTCGAACTCAGCGACATCGGCCTTAACGATTTGATTCTGTTCGCGGTCGCCCGCACGCTGCGCACCTTTCCTGACCTGAATGCGACGCTGTCGGAAGACGCGATCACCCAGTCTGCGAACGTCAATCTCGGCTTTGCCGTCGATTCGCCGCGCGGTTTGCTCGTGCCCGTCATTCACGGCGCGGATCGGCTGTCACTGCACGCGCTGGCACGCGAGTCGAAACGGCTGATTGAGTCAGCGGGCAAGCTCACCAGCAACGATCTCAACGGCGGCACATTCACCGTGACGAATCTCGGCAGCTTTGGGATCGAAACCTTCACGCCCATCCTGAATCCGCCGCAGGTGGCGATTCTCGGCGTCGGCAAAATCGATCTGAAGCCGATGCAGATGGATGCCGAAGTGCAGTTCATTCCGTATCTGCATCTGTCACTGACGATTGATCATCGCGCGGTCGATGGCGCACCCGCCGCGCGTTTCTTACAAGCACTATCGCGCAATTTTGCCCAATTTGATTTACTGCTCGCGTTCTAGAGGCCGCACCATGAATTCACACTTTGACTTGATCATCATTGGGGCAGGTGCGGGGGGCTATACCGCCGCCGAACGAGCTGGCGCGGCGGGCAAACGTGTTCTGCTCATCGAAAAAGCCCAGTTGGGCGGCGTGTGCATCAACCGGGGCTGCATCCCGGCGAAAACGCTGTACCAATCGGCCAAAATCTATCGCCAACTGCAGGAGACGGATCGCTTCGGCGTGCATGTGGACAGCGTACGCTTCGACATGCGCGAGGTTATCGCGCGCAAGGGACGCATCGTTGCGCAACTGCGCGACGGCGTGCGCCAACAGATCGAGCGGCGCGGCGGCGTGATTCTGGAAGCGGATGCGCGGCTGATCGCACGGAAAGCCGTGCGCGCCGGGGATGTGACCTACACGGCCGAGCGCATCCTCATCGCCTCGGGCTCGTCTCCGGTCATTCCGACACTGCCCGGCATCGACCTAGCGCACGTCGTCACGCCGACCGAATTGTTCGACCATGACACGCTGCCGTCCGCGCTCGTCATCCTCGGCGGCACACCGATTGCGCTCAACCTCGCGGCGATCTACACACTAGCGGGCAGCAAAGTCACGCTCATCACAGAGCAACCCGGACTCCTGCCGGACATCGACGAGGAGATTCGGTCGCTGCTGCTGCGCGACTTAAACGCGATCGATTTTCATTTCAGCGCGCAGGTGAAAAGCATCACCGAGAAGTATGTGCGCATCACGGACGACGACCGGATGCACGACATCCCCGCGGATCTGGTGCTGATCTGCGGCGAGCGCGCGCCCAACGTCGCCGGATTGGGGTTGGAAGAAGCGGGCATCGACTATGACACCCGCATCCATGTGGACGAGTATATGCGCACCAACCTCCCCGGTGTGTACGCCATCGGTGATGTGACGGGCATCTCCATGTGGGCGCACAGCGCCGCGCGTATGGCGCAGGTGGCCGTCAATCATATGTTCGGCACGCCCGACCGTTTCCGCATCGATACCGTGCCCTTCTCGCTGCACACCTACCCGGAGATCGCGGCTGTCGGCCTGACCGAAGCCACTGCGAAAGCGCGCGGCATTCCTGTTCGCGTCGCCCGCTTGCCGCTGACCGCCAACGCCAGCTATCTCATCGAGAACGACCAGCAGCGCGGCCTGTGCAAGATCGTCGTCGATCAGCGAACGAACGTCGTGCTCGGCGTACATCTGTACGGCGGAGAATGTTCGTCGCTCGTGGTCGGCGCGGCGGCCATGCTCGAAGATGAGTTCCGGGTGCAGGACGTGCAGCAGATGATTTTTGCGCATCCCACCTTATCGGAAGTGCTCCGCGATACCCTCTACGAGCTGCGTTAACCATGCCCAAATCCCTGCTGATTGACCCCAAGGTGGTCCGCCAGTCTGCCGAGCTGACCGCGCCGATCATTCCGATCAACGCGTATGTGGCTGACCCGGCGGCAGAACGCGCCAAGTACGGTTCGGCCAATCTCGTCAACATCTACCGCGATATGCTGCTGATTCGCGAGTTCGAGACCATGCTTGACAAGATCAAGCGCGAAGGCAGTTATCACAGCATCGAGTACAACCACCGCGGCCCGGCGCACCTCTCCATTGGACAGGAGTCGGCGGTCGTGGGCATGGCCTACCACCTCGACGTGGCCGATCTGATCTTCGGCTCACATCGCAGCCACGGCGAAATCCTCGCCAAGTCGCTCGTCGCCATCCGTAAGCTCGACGAAGCGGCGCTGGAAGCGATCATGCAGGGTTACATGGACGGCGCGGCGCTCCGCGTGGTCTCAGCTTTCGAGCACACATCGCTGCCGGATCGCGCGGTCGATTACACACTGTACGGCACGCTCGCCGAAATCTTCGGGCGGGCGACGGGTTTCAACCGCGGTATGGGCGGCTCGATGCACGCCTTCTTCCCGCCGTTCGGCGTCATGCCAAATAACGCCATCGTCGGCGGTTCGGCGGACATCGCGACGGGCGCAGCGCTCTTCAAGCTGGTCAACCGCCAACCGGGGATCGTGCTGGCCAACATCGGCGACGCCTCAATGGGCTGCGGCCCGGTGTGGGAAGCCATGATGTTCGCGGCGATGGATCAATACCGCACGCTGTGGGGCTTGGGCGGCGCGCCGCCAATGCTGTTCCACTTCCTGAACAACTTCTATGGGATGGGCGGTCAGCCAGTCGGCGAGACGATGGGTCTGGGCGTACTGGCGCGCGTCGGTTGGGGCGTCAACGGGGAAGCGATGCACGCCGAACGAATCGACGGCTTCAATCCGCTGGCGGTCGCCGATGCTATTGAGCGCAAGAAAGCGCTCCTGCTGGCGGGGCGCGGCCCAGTCCTGCTGGACACGGTGACGTATCGCTTCTCCGGACATTCGCCCTCAGATGCCTCGTCATATCGCGAGCGCGATGAGATCGAACTGTGGCGCACGTTCGATCCACTCGTCACCTACCGTGAATACCTGATCACGAACGGTCACGCCGACGCGGCGCAGCTTGACGCCCTGCTGGATGACGCGACGCGCCGGATGGAACGGGTGTTGAAGGCGGCCATTGCGCCGGAGCTGTCGCCGCGCGTCAATACACAGGTCGACACAATCGGGAAGTTCATGTTTGCCAACCAGATGCGCGACCGCATGGCCGACGGCGCGCCGGAAGTGCTGCTCCCTGCCGAGCAAAGCCGCCTCGAAGTCACGCGGACGAAGTTCCGCTTTGGGCTGGACGCGGACGGTAAAGTACTCCCCAAGCTCAAGTGCCTGACGTATGCCGAAGCGCTCTACGAAGCGATGATGCACCGCTTCTACATCGACCCGACGATGATCGCCTATGGGGAGGAAAATCGCGATTGGGGCGGCGCGTTCGGCGTGTACCGCGGCCTCACCGAATGCCTGCCCTATCACCGCCTGTTCAACACGTCGATCAGCGAGGGCGCGATTGTCGGCACGGCAGTCGGCTATGCCCTGAGCGGCGGGCGGGTGGTCGCTGAACTCATGTACTGCGATTTCATGGGTCGCGCGGGCGATGAAGTCTTCAACCAGATGTCCAAGTGGATCGGCATGTCTGGCGGGCTGCTGGCAATGCCGCTCGTGCTGCGTGTGTCCGTCGGCTCCAAATACGGGGCGCAGCATTCGCAGGACTGGTCATCGCTGGTGGCGCACATCCCCGGTTTGAAAGTCATGTTCCCGGCGACGCCCTACGACGCGAAAGGTATGCTCAACCTCGCGCTGCGCGGCACAGACCCGGTTGTATTCTTCGAAAGCCAGCGGCTGTACAGCGAACCGGAAATGCTGGTCCCCGGCGGCGTCCCGCTTGACTACTACGAGGTACCGCTCGGCGAACCCGCGGTGCGGCGGCCCGGCACGGATCTCACCATCGTTACGCTCGGCGCGACCCTCTACCGCGCGTTGGATGCGGCCAACGACCTGCAAACCAAGTACAATCTGTCGGCAGAAGTGATCGATGCGCGCTTCATCAATCCGCTGAATTATGAGCGCATTCTGGAATCGGTGCGCAAAACGGGTAAAGTCGTGCTGGCATCCGATGCCACCGAGCGCGGCTCCTTCCTGCACACAATGGCGTCGACGATTACGCAGGCCACCTTCAGCGATCTGGACGCGCCGGTGGTCGTGGTCGGCGCGCGCAACTGGATTACGCCACCTGCCGAACTGGAAGAAGCGTTCTTTCCGCAGAAGGAATGGCTGTTGGACGCGATTCACGAGCACATCTTCCCGCTGCCGGGACACGAAGTCACGACCACTCAGACCACACTGGAATACCTACGCCGGAATCGTTTAGGGATATAATATCCAGTATTAAGGTAACATCAAGAATATAATCTAATTGAGACAGAAGTTAATGTCTCTTCAATGATTGAAGTGCGATGAATATACCGGATCTGCACAAAATTCATCTGTTTGTGACCGTGGCGCGGCTGGGCAGCTTCACACGGGCGGCGGAACAACTGCACATGACCCAACCGACGGTCAGCCAGCAGATCGCCGTGCTGGAGCAGGTCCTCGGCACGCCGCTGATCGAACGCAGCACGCGCAGCCTGCGCCTCACCGAAGCGGGGAAAGTACTGTTCGATCAGGGTGAAAAACTGTTGTCTCTGGCCGATGAAACGGTCAACGCCGTGCATGTCGCGGCGGGCATCGCGGTGCAAACGCTCAAACTGGGCGTTGGACCGACGCTGGCGACCTACCTCCTGCCGGACGTGCTCAGCCGGTACCGCAAAGTATACCCGAACCACCACATTCGCCTGACGATTCGCAACACCACCGATTTGCTCGACATGCTCATCCGCGGTGACATCGATCTCGGTCTCGTCGGCTCGCCCGTCGACCATCAGGATGTGATCGTCGAAGCCTTCATGCCCGACCGCCTGGTGGTGATCGTCGCACCCGGCGACGAACTCGCCGCACAGCCCGCCATTGGTCTGGATGTGCTGCGCGACCGCATCTTCCTCACGCGTGAACCCGGCTCCGCGCTGCATACGCGCGTGTCGCGGTTGCTCGGCGCCGACAGCCTGCGCGGTGACTCGGTCATCATCCTCGGTGAAACCGAAGCGATCAAGCGCAGCGTAGAATTGGGTCTCGGCATCGCGCTGGTGCAGGGAATCGCCATCGCCCGGGAGACCGCGGCGGGCACACTCAAGGCGATTCCGCTGGAGGGCGCGGACGACAGCTACAACTATCTGATCGCCCAACGAAAACGCGGCACACTCAACAAGGCCACGCAGGGATTTGTCTCTATCCTCAAAAAAACATGACATTTGGCATACGCCAGTGTCTTTCTTGTGACTAACCTAATCACTTTAGGGTTTTAAGAGTTAATTGGTTGTGTTGTCCAAAGGGGTCTGTCATGAAACCACCCATTCGTCTATCAGAAGATTGGCTGGCCACGATTATCGGCTTGCTGCTCGTCTTACTGATCGCCGTCACCGCCATCACTATCCCTTACCCGCTGTTCAATCTGCTCGCGCCGTAGGAACGAATCATGACCACAGCCACGCTCTCCACCCCTACGACTACCAACCGCCGCGGCGGATTCATCGTCGGCACGATCCTCCTCATCGTCCTCACGCTGCTGGTCGCCGAGCTCGACAAATGGATCGGCAGCCAGTTCAAAGCGAACGGTTTCGCGCGCAACCCGCTGGAATATCCGCTCACGGCAGTCATCATCGGCCTGATCGTCAATTTCGTCCTGCGCACTATCGGGCAGTATCAGTTCGTGCGCCCGGCAATTCGCACCGAGTTCTACCTAAAGATCGGCCTCATCCTGCTCGGGGCGCGCATCAGCCTTGGCGACCTGCTCAAGCTCGGCGTCGGCGGCCTGCTGCAAGCGCTGATCATGGTGGTCAGCGTGTTTTTCTTCACGTGGTGGTTAGGCGGGCGGCTCAAACTCCCGGAGACGCTCAAAGCAATCATGGCGTCCGCGGTATCGATCTGCGGCGTCTCGGCGGCCATCGCCGCCGCCGGTTCGGTGCAAGCGAAGAAAGAAGAAGTCACCTACATCACCGCGCTGGTGATCCTGATCGCGCTGCCATTGATGGTGCTGATGCCGGTCATCGCGGACGCGCTGCAGCTTTCGCCCACCGTCGCAGGCGCGTGGTTTGGCGGCAACATCGACACCACCGCCGCCGTCGTCGGCGCGGGTACGATCTACGCGGAGCAGGCCCAGAGCGTGGCGACCGTGGTCAAATCGGCACAAAACGTATTGATCGGGTTTGTGGCATTCGCGCTGGCCATGTACTTCGCGAGTGTCGTCAACCGGGAGGCGGAAAAGCCAAGCCCGGCGCTGATCTGGCAGCGCTTCCCCAAATTCGTGCTGGGGTTCGCGCTCGTGAGCATCCTCGTGACGGTCGGCGCGTTCACGCCCGCCTCGGTCAGCGCAATGAACAACGCCATGCAGTGGCTGTTCACGCTGGCGTTCATCAGCATCGGGCTCGATTTCTCGATTGCCGAAGTCCGTAAAGCCGGCTGGCGACCGCTGGCGGTCTACATCGGCGCGACCGTGTTCAATACAGTGCTCGCACTACTCGTCGCCTATGTGATCTTCGGTGTGCTCTTTCCGCCCGCCGCGTAAGTTCAGGAGGCTAGAGCCGGGTCGAGAGGAGACATCGACCCATTGCCCTACTGGTAGCGTCCGCAGTCGGGCAGCAGCCGATGCTGATACGCAAACGCAATCACTTCGGCGCGGTTGGTCGTCTTGAGCTTAGCGAAGATGTTGCTCACATGCTTCTTGACCGTCCATAAGCTGATCGTCAACTGCTCGGCGATCTGCGCGTTGTTCAAACCGCGTGCCATTAGGCTGAGCACTTCACGTTCGCGTCCAGTCAGCACGCACAGATGCGGATTTTGCACCCCGACCACCAACTGCGCTTCTGCTTCGGGCGCAAACGTCGCCTTGTGCTGGTAGGCATTGCGCACAGCCGTCGCCAATTCCTCTGCGCCGATGGTCTTGAGCAGATAGCCAATGGCGCCCGCGTTCAGGGCGCGCACGAGCATGTCCGCGCTCAGGAAGTTAGTGAGCGCCAACACCTGTGTGCGGGGGCGCCTACGGCGAATGTGACGCGTCGCCGTCACCCCATCCATCATGGGCATCATCATATCCATCAGTACAACATCGGGATGCAGCTTGAGCGCCAGCTCGACGGCATCGCGCCCGTTCTCCGCCTCACCCACCAGTTCCAAATCGGGACAGCGCTGGACAAAGGCCACCAACCCGCAGCGCATCACCGTGTGATCATCCGCGATCAGGACACGAATTCGTTTTTCGAACGTCATGGCTTTCCTTGTCTACCAAACCGTTCTATGGCTTCCGACAGATCGAACGCGGCGGCTAACACCTCATCCACCTGCACGTCATTGACAAAACTCACCGCGGGCTGACAGCGATCTTGCGGCGGATCCAGCACCGTGGTGTCGGCGTCCGGGTAGTGCGCGCGGCGCGCGGGCGTCGCCTTGAGCACCGCAATCTTCCTGATATTCGGCAGCTCTTCCATCGCACTAACATTTCAAATCAACTTACGTCGCTATGTTATGTGTTTCGTTATATATTGAAAATGGGTCTGAGGGCTAATCTTCGACAGTGAGCACCTGACCACCTGCGTCACCACAATTACAGATATAATAAAGCCAGTCAAAGTTACAGAGAGCGAGTTACAGATGAACGGGACACGCCGAGCGAAGAGCCGGAAACAATCCATGCAAGTCAGCGGTGAGCCGCCAGCACCAATCAATCTGCAAGAAGTTGTTGATCCGCTCATCGACTCCCTGCCCGAACTTCAACGCGCGGGAACAGACATCAAATCAGCCTTACATCAGGCGATTCTCGATGGCGGGGAACCAACGCGCCGTCTCGCGGATGTACTGCATGGAAAATGGCTGGGGCATCCACTGCACCCCCTGCTGACCGATGTCACCATCGGCGCGTGGCTGTTCGGGGCGCTGTTTGACGTGCTGTCGCTCCTGCCGCTGGGCAAGCGGCATCGCGCCACGGCGAATACGCTGACGACCATTGGCACTATCTCTGCCGTCCCGACCGCCCTCGCCGGTCTCACCGACTTCTCGGCCATCAAGCGTGATGCCGTCGCCTATGGCACGCTGCACGGTCTCGTCAACAGCGCGGCCTTGCTGCTGTACGTCCTGTCGCTGCGCGCCCGGGCGAATGGTCAGCAGGCGCGGGGCGTGCGCCTGGCGCTGATGGGCTTCGCGGGACTGCTGGCCTCGGCGTGGCTCGGGGGCGAAATGTCCTACCACAAGCGCGTCGGGGTGAATCACGCGCCGATGCCGGACGCGCCCCATCACTGGACGCCCGTCCTGAACGCCGACGATCTCAGCCCCGGCCAATCGCGCCGCGTGAGCGCGGGCGGCTATCCGGTGCTGCTCTATCACTACGATGGGCAGATTTATGCGATGGGCGCGGTGTGTGCCCATGCGGGCGGACCGCTCGAAAAAGGCAAGTTTGAGGAGGGCTGCGTGACCTGCCCGTGGCACGACTCAGTCTTTGACATGCGCACCGGGCAGGTGGTGCACGGGCCGTCGACTTACTCCGAGCCGCGCTACGAAGTGCGGGTGCACAATACGCAGATCGAGGTGCGCCTGCCCGCCCCAAACCCCGAAGCGAGCGGCGTCACCAGCTAATTGGTCGGCAGCGGATAGAACAGGTAGTCATCACGCCGCAGCCCGAAGAACGGTTCCAAGAGGCGCAGGTCTGCGTCGGTGAAGCCAATCACCCCGTAGACCTGTTCCAGCGTCTCATACGGGAAAACGGGCAGATCCGGGCAGGTCGCTTCGATGCCGTCGGCGACGACCCAACCAAAAGCGCTCAAAAAGCGCACGCGGTAGCGGTCGCCCAACGGCGTCTTGCCGAGAATTTCGACCGGATCACCATTGATGAACTCGCCGATGATGTCATAGCCATCGCCGGGACCCTGCCGGATATTGACGGACGGATAGAGTGTGGAATTGGCGACGCCGGCGCAGCTGTCGAGCGCGCTGTCCAGCTTGGCGAAATTCATGGGATACGTCAGCGCCGTCGAGGACTGGATCGCCGTGTCGCGAACGCGCACGCCTTCCCCACTCGCAACAGTGACTATCTGCCCCGCGCCCGTGACTTCCGCCGCGCCAACCGCGACAATGACGCGCGTCGCGCTGTCGTTCGCCTGCACCGCGAAGTGCTGCGCGGCTTGGGTCACATGCCCGTGATCGGTCTCGATGTCAAAGGCGGCAAAGCGCACGCCCTCACCGAGCTGCACGCCCGCTTGCCCTGCAAATCGGAGCTGCAGGCGCAGCGTCCCCGCGTCGACCTCAAACTGCATGATCTCGACTGTGCTGTACGGAAGCACCATCATTTCCGCGCTGTGTCCCTGATCATCCCAGAAGGTGAGCAGGGCGCGCCCCCCATTTTTTGATCCGGATGACATCGCCCGCGCCGAAGGGCATTTCGGCGTCCTGCCGCGTCGCTAACCACGCCTCAGTATTGAGGCGGCGCAGTTCTACGCCTGTGTTCATGATGCGCAGCACCGCCGAATACGGGGACTGAGCGCTCACCCCCGTCACGACGATCAGGCCGAGCAGCGCCCCGAACAGCCACCGTCTCATGCGTTCACTCCCTCTACGGCCAGCGGCAGGATGAGCGTGAAGACGCTGCCCTGCCCTTCCGTGCTGACCACTTTCACCTGTCCGCCGTGCGCTTCAGTGATCGCTTTGACGAGACTCAAGCCTAAGCCGGTCCCGCGAATGTGAGCCGTCGCATCGGCGCGAAAGAACTCTTTGAACAAATTGGCCTGCGCGGCTTCGCTCATACCGTAGCCGTTATCCTCAATTTCGACCTGAGCGCACGCCCCATCCCGCGTCAAGCGCACCTGAATTTTGCCGCCATCAGGCGTGTACTTCACCGCATTGCTGACCAGATTGGTGAGCGCCTGACTGATCTGGAAGGTATCGCCGAGGATGGGCGGCAGTTCGGGTTCGAGCATCACCTGCACGTTGTGGCGATGCTGCTCAATTTCGATTTGCTGCGTCTTGACCACCTGCTGAATCACCTCAGCCAGTTCCACGGGCTTCTTGCGCATGCGCCCGGAACGGAGCTGTTCCATGCTCAGCGTCTCGTTGATGATCATCAGCATCGACCCCGCCGAGCGGCGAATGTTCTCGACAAAGCGTTTCTGCGTCTCGCGCAGTGGTTCGCCGCTCACCGGGTTGATGAGCAATTCGCTGAAGCCGATCACCGTGGCCAGCGGATTTTTGAGGTCATGCGACAGCATGCGAATCATATGGGTCTTGATTTCACTCAGCTCCGCGAGATCGGACACATCATGGAAGACAACCACCCAGCGTTCGTCGGATGGCAGAATCGCCGCATCCACCATCAGAGTCTTCCCCTTGTGCTTGAATTCGAAGTGGAAAGGCGTTGTCCCGCGCAGACCGCTGGCCAGCTTCTGCGCCGCCTCCGTCTCCACCTCGACCGCCTGCAGCACCTGGCTGAAGTGCTTGTCCGTTCGCTGCGCTTTGGTGAGATCAAAGGTCGTGTCGAAAGCGTGGTTCGCGCTGTTCAGACTGCCATAGCGATCCAGCACGGCGATCCCCGTCGGGGATCCGCCGATCACCGTCTCCAGCAGTTCTTTCTGCCGCTGGATGATCGCTAACCAATGCTCGGCACTGCGCCGGCGGTTGATCTCCGTAGTGATTTGCCAACCGATGCTGCCCAGCACCGGCAGAATAATCGCCACGATGGGGTCATACAGGTTGAGCACCCAGTGCGAGGTCAGGAAGGTGACGAAGGCGAACACGAGCCACACCACCAGCAGCTTGACCATGACGAGCAGCATCAGGTACCAGCGCAGATGCGCGTAAATGACGCCCGCCAGCAAGCTGAACGCGACAATCGTCAGCGCCTTCGAGGCAGTACTCTGCTCGTAAAGTGGAATACCCTGAATGAGGGTCTCGACGGCGTGCGCGTGAATCTCGACCCCGGCTAACGAGACTGACAGCGGCGTTGGGCGTTCGTCCGGGGCGTTGACGCTGTTCATCAGGCCGACCATTACAACCTTATCGGCAAAGATCGCCGGATCGACCGTGCCATCGATCACCTCGTGGAATGAAACCGTGCGAATACCGCGATCCGCACTATTCGACGGAGTGAAGAAGTTTTGCCGCCAGAAGCCGCGCGCATCTACCGGAATCGCGTGCTCATTGGCAATGGTGAGCGTTTGCCCATGCAGCGTCACCACCTGCCCAAAAGCAGCGGCGGGAATGCGCAGATAGGCTAAAAACGCGGTCAAACCGAAGGAATACCCATTTTCCGCCCCCGCATAGATGTGCGAAGGTTGGCGGCGCACCGTCTCATCGACATCGGCGGCAGCGTTCACAAACCCAAAGTAGTCAACTTCAGCGGCAAGCGTCTCAGTCGGGCGCAGCACTTCAGCGAAGCGGAGGCTGCCGGGCACGCTGGCCTCAATCTGCTCAACACCGACCAGCGGCATGATGAAGCGCGTGCGGCCTTCCCCCGTCCGCGCTGTGCGCATGGCGGCAGCAAACTCCGCATCAGCGGGCGTGGATTGCGCAAACAGGATGTCAAAGGCGACGACCCGCGCCTGCGCCGCGCCGAGGATGTCAACGAGGTCCGCAAAGACGCCGCGCGACCATTCGACCGGCGTGCGTCCATAGGCGTCGAGGCTGTCATCGTCAATGGCGATCAGCATCACCTGATCAGTGACCGGGGCGTCGAGAAAATAGACATCGTTCAGCTGCAAGCGCAGCCGATCAAACAAGTCACCCCACCAGAACAGCAGGACCAGCAGCGCGCTGATCCCGCCGATGAGCAGTCCAATTCGAACACGCTTCCCCATTACGGATTCGCGGTCGCCTCAGGTGTGATGACAGGGAGCGTGAGCGCTTCGCGCTCCACCGGGTCGCCGACGGACTCGTACAACGACGCATCTTCCGGCCCAAAGTTGTCGGGGAACACCCGCAGCCCAGCGCATTGCCCGACGATCTCTGCGCTAGAAGACAAGATCCAGCCAAAGCCGCCGCGGAAGTTGATGCGATACCACGCGCCTGCTTCCGTCACGCCCATGAAGCGATCGATCTCACGCGCATCAATCGTGCCAACGCGGGGGAAATCCGTGCTGGCGCCAACGCGCACATTGATGCTCACATCATCCCCGGTGCTAACACTGGCCGTGCAGCCATCAATCGCGGCGTCGAGTTCGGCGAACGTGGCGGCGCGCACCACATCGCTGAGTTCAGCGTCCGCGCGGATGCCAAATTCTGGCGGAACATCGGCAGCAGCGGCGTCTTTCGCGGCATTCACCGTACCTTCGGTCACGATCATCGCTGCGCGGCCACCCTCTTCGACGCGGATCGCAAAGGCCGTCCCGCGGGCCGCCAGCGTCATGGTCGGCGTGGTGATGTCGTAGCTCGACCCGGCGTCCAGCAAACGGGTCAACCGCTGGATCGTCTGCCCGAGCAGCACTTCAGCTTGAATGGTGAACTGGGTATCATCGCCGGAAAACTGCTGAATCCGGTAGACAGTATCGGGCAGCAGTTCGGTATCCACCCCATCAGCGAAGAACGTGATGCGGGCGCGTCCGGTGGCATCGGTGCGAATGCGGTCGCCCACACCGACGATAGCTTCAACACTCACCGGAATCCAGTTCAGGGTGTTCACGCGCTGCACTTCCACCCCAGCATTGAGGACTTCGAGTGTTGCGGCGAGTTCATTCTGTGCGTGAATGAGCAAAGGAAAGATGCCTACGCTGAGAATAAAGAATGCGACGACTAGTCTTTTCATGCCCGTTGATGTCCTTTAGAGTTATGATGCGGTGGTGCCAACGGCAACCGGGTCGGTTAACGCAGTAAGTCTGAATATCGCTGAAACTATTGTAACAATTTTTTATCAGGCTCGCTAGGAGGATCGATGGTTGGTTCTAGGTGGTGCTTGACGAAAGGGGCAGTTTGGGCGCATGATAAGAGCGAATATACGAACAAAAGTGCAGGATTATTTGCTATCTGACTAGGGTTTAGTGGATAGATTGGCATGACCCAACCTGTTGATCAATTTAAACGTCCGCTGCGTGATCTGCGCATCTCCGTGACCGACCGTTGCAATTTCCGCTGTGCGTACTGTATGCCCGCCGACGTGTATCACGAGAAATTTGAGTTCACCCCGCATGAGCAAATCCTCCGCTACGAGGAGATCACGCGCTTGGCGCGGATCGCCGTCGGCCTCGGCGTCGTCAAACTGCGCATCACGGGCGGCGAACCGCTCGTGCGCCGGGATATCGTGGAGCTGGTCGAACAACTCACCCACATTGACGGGGTCGAAGATGTCGCGATGACGACCAACGGGTCACTGCTGGAAGCCGTCGCGCAACCGCTCAAAGACGCGGGGTTGGCACGCGTCACGGTCAGCCTCGACAGCCTCGACAATGACGTGTTCCGGCGGATGAACGGCGGCAAGGCGGATGTCGCGCCCGTGCTGGCGGGCATTCGCGCGGCGGAACGCGCCGGAATGACGCCGATCAAGATTAACGCGGTGGTGCAGCGTGGTGTCAACGACCACACCATCGTCGACCTCGCGCGCTTCTGCAAAGATCACGGCTACATTCTGCGCTTCATCGAATTCATGGACGTGGGCACGCGCAACGGCTGGAAGCTGGATCAGGTGGTGCCTGCCAAAGAGATCATTCAGCGCATTGACGCCGAACTGCCGCTCGAACCGTTGGAGAGCAACTACTTCGGCGAGGTGGCCGAACGGCATCGCTACCGCGACGGCGGCGGGGAAATCGGCGTGATCGCCTCGGTGACACAGCCTTTCTGCGGCACATGTACGCGTCTGCGGTTGTCGGCGGATGGGAGCATTTACACCTGTCTGTTTGCGCTGCGCGGGGTCAGCCTGCGCGACCCAATGCGCGCAGGGGCCACCAATGAGGAACTATCTGCCATCCTGGCCGGCGTCTGGCAGAAGCGCACCGACCGCTACTCGGAGATTCGCACCGAACAGACGGCGGCTGACAAGAAAGTCGAGATGTACTACATCGGCGGCTAATCGGTCGCGGTGTGCGGCTGAATGCGCGGCGCGAGCCACGCGGCAATGGCGGGGATATCGTGTTTGCCTTGCGCGATTTCCAGAATGAAAGCGTACTGTTCGGCGTTATCCCATTCCAGTTGATACCCGTTCTTCTCCAGAAACAGGATCAGCGCGTACATGGCCGTGCGCTTGTTGCCATCAGCAAACAGATGATGATACGCCAGTGACTGCACCAGACTGGCCGCTTTGTCGACAAGCGTGGGGAACTGCGCCTCGCCGAACAGCACCAGCTTGGGGCGCTGCACCGCCGAATTCAGCAAATTGATATCTCGCACAAAGGTGTGACCTTCGGTGACCGTGTCGTTGATGTTATAAATATCGGAGGCGGTCAGATACACCACCGGTCTAGCGTCGCTCAAGTTCATCCAGCAGCCACCGCTGTTCCTCAATGATTCGGGCGATATGGCGCATATCGGCGTCAGCATCGGGCAGCAGCGTGGGGGATTGCGCCTCTAATGGTAACCACTCGGCGATCTCTGGCACATCAAGCTCCCCTTCGGCGATCTGCAAAATCGTCGTCAGCGCCGCCGTCGGCTCCCAGACCACCCGCTCACCATTCACCGCCAGCATAAAGACTGCGCCCACCGTCGCCGTGCGCTTGTTGCCATCGGTGAACGGGTGATTGCGCGCGATGGAATGCAGCAGCGCCGCGGTTTTCTCGCGCAGCGTCGGGTAGGCGTCCTCGCCAAAGGCGCTGGCCGCGGGACGCAGCACCGCCGCCTGCAGCAGATCGATATCGCGGACATGCCGCTTCCCGCTGGTGATCTGCGGATTTTTGAGGATCGTGCCGTTGATGTAGATGAGTTCGGAGAGGGAGAGATACCGCATAGCTTACTGCGGATCGGTCGGCTGAACGCGTTTGATCTGCGCGGCAGACCGAATGACTTCCAACAGGCTCCGGAGATCTGTCTGCTTGCTCAGGCAGGTCACCGCGCCCGCCTGCAGCGCTTCGGCGGCCAGTTCCTCGTCGTTAAATCCGGTCAGCGCGATAATATTGACCTGCGGTTGGTTCATGAGGATCGCCCGGGTCGCCTGAATGCCATCCATGAGCGGCATCACCACATCCATCAAGACAACATCAGGCTGTGTGCGGCGGCACGTCGCAATTGCTTCAAGCCCATTGCGCGCTTCGTCCACGACCTCAATATCCGGGCAGTGGCTGAGAAAGAAGACGTAGCCTTCCCGCACGAGGTGATGATCGTCCACAACCAGCACACGAATCGCGCTGCTGGACGCATTGAGCGCCAACGCCCGCGGATGTGCGGAACTCACATCAGATTGTAAGGACATAACGCACCTGAGTAGTTCAGATTAGTGCATCCAGTATAGAATTTTCCGCGAAGGTTGGAAATACGCAAACGGCGGGTTTATGCTCCGTCTTTCGATTAACCTTTTCGGCTAGTCCAAATGGGTAGGATGCAAGAGTCATGCAGGATTGAGGCGTTACAGCGTGGACAACTCTAATAACGCCCAAGCCATCCGAATGTCGCACAATTTATCGATAACAAACTATGTACTTACTGGCATAGGTGCAGCAGCGCGGCGCGTCGAGATACTGAGCGACAGCCCCGCGGCGATGAAGCCGAAAATTGCCGCCGACAGGAAAATGAGGTGGTAGTCGCCGAGCACATCCCGGAAGATGCCGCCCGCTTGTGCCGCGATCCCCGCGCCGATCATGTGTGAACAGAAGATCCAGCCATAGATCGAGCCGAGTGAAGCGCGCCCAAAGCGGCGCGCCGTCAGGTTGACCGTGGGCGGCACGGTCGCTACCCAGTCCAACCCGTAGATCAGCGCAAAGATATACAGGTCACGGATTTCGATGATGAACGGCAGCGCAGCCAGCGAGAGCGCGCGCAGCCCGTAGTAAGTGGCCAGCAGCTTGCGGTTATCGTAGCGGTCGGTCAGCCAGCCCGAGGCCAGCGTGCCGACGATGTTCATCAGCCCCATCAAACTGAGCGCCGCCGCGGTTTCCACTTCGATGAAACCGTGTTCCACCGTATGTGGCAGCAAGTGTGTGCCGATCAAGCCATTGGTGGTGTAGCCGCACACGAAGAAGCTCAGCGCCAGCAGCCAGAAATCGCGCGTTTTGATCGCTTCGCGCAGCGGCGTCGACGCTTCGACGACCGCCGCTCCGGTGGACGTGACGGCTTTACCGCCCACTGGTTCAAGTCCCACATCGGACGGACGGTCGCGCATGAACAGCACCACCGGAACGATCAACACGCCGACGCCGACAGCAATCGTGCCAATCACGGCGCGCCATCCGGAATTCGTCGCCAGCGCAATTGCCCCGGGCACGAAAATCAACTGCCCTGCCGCCGCCGATGCCCCCATCAACCCGAGCACGAGGCCGCGGCGCGTGTTGAACCAGCGGTTCGCGACCGTTGCACCGAGCACGTTGGCGATCATGCCTGTGCCAATGCCGACGACCAGCCCCCAGAACAGGTTGAACACCCAGATGTTGGCCATCGACATAATCGGGATGAGGCCGAGAGTAATCAGCCCTAAGCCAGACGCCATCACGCGGCGCGGCCCAAAGCGATCGACCAACGCCCCTGCAATCGGCCCACCAAAGCCATACGCAAACAGGCTCAGCGCCACCGCGAATGACACCGTAGTCCGATCCCAGCCGAATTCCGCTTCCAGCGGTTTGATGATCACACTCGGAATCGTGCGGACGCCCGCGGCAAACAGGAGGGTGAAAAAAGTGACGCCAACAATGATCCAGCCGTAGTGAATGGGCAGCCGCTTGATGCTCATATGAAAGTCCTCAGTAGGTTGTGACGAAGGCCATCTTAAGCGGATTTCAGCCGTCCGCGCAACCGTAATGGACTCATTCGGCGTGCGCGCTCAGATACTCGTCGCGCATCACCCGTTTGAGCGTCTTGCCCGCCGCGTTGCGCGGGAATTCGTCCAGCACAAGCACCTCGCGCACCCGTTGAAACCGTGCCTCGACCCGCGCGTTGATCCACTCCCGGAGCGCGGCAGGCGCGATCTCCCCTTTCAGGCGTACCAGCGCGACCGGGCATTCGCCCCACTTGTCATCAGGCACGCCGATCACCGCGGCCTCGGCGACCGCCGCATGCTGCAAGATGATCTCTTCGATATCACGCGGATACACGTTGACACCGCCGGAGATGATTAGGTCTTTTTTGCGATCCACCAGATACAGAAAACCGTCTTCGTCGACGTAGCCTAAGTCACCGCTGAACAGCCACCCGCTGCGGATCGCCTGCTCGGTCAGGTCGGGGCGTTTGTAATAGCCCGCCATCAGCAGCGGGCCATTGCCGACGATTTCGCCCACTGTGCCCGGCGGCACATCCACGCCCTGATCATCCACGATGCGCAATTCCATCATCGGCGGCGGCACACCCACCGAATTGAGCTTGCGACTTAAATCGTATTTGTCGAGGATCGTCATGAAACCTTCGGTCAGACCGTAGAGCTCGATCAAGCGACCGGGCAGCTTGGCTTGCAGCAGCTCTTTGTGCGGCAGGTGCAGCGGCGCGCCGACCGAACCGAGCATCTCCAGTGAGCCGAGCGTTTCTTCGTTGAAGTTCGAGGATTGCAGAAGCTGGACGATCTGCGACGGCACCAGTTTGATGTGCGTCACCCGTTCGCGCTGAATAGTGCGCAGGGTTGATCCGACCTCAAAATGATGATGCAGAATGTAGGTTGCGCCCATGTAGAAGGCGGGCATCAGCGTGAGGAAGGAGCCATTGAAGATGATCGACCCCGTATGGAGCACAACGCTCTCCGGCGCAATGCGGTACGCCGCGCCGAAGACCAACCCATACAACACGCGAATGCGGTGGGTCAGCACAATGCCTTTGGGCAGGCCAGTCGTCCCGCTGCTGTAGATGATGTTATACGGATCATCTGGGTGAATCTCGATGCCCGTGGGGTTCGTGTCCGGCACATCCGTCACCAGCGCGCGGTATGGCGAATAACCGGGCACATCCTCGGCATCGATCAGGAAATAGCGATCCGGCTGAATCTGCGGCAGATCACCCCGCAGCGGGTCGAGATGCTCGACAAACGCGCGCTCCGTCACCACCAGCGCCGTATCTGCGTCATTGAGCAGGCGCGCCAAGCCCTGCCCGCGCAGCAGATTGCTCAAAGGCACGACGACCACGCCGATCTTCGCCGCCGCCCAGTAGACTTCCAGCAGTTCGAGCGTGTTCGGCAGAATCGTCGCGATCTTGTCGCCTTTCGCGATGCCCGCGCGCAGCAGCCCATGCGCCAAGCGATTGACGCAGCGGTTGAACTCGGCATAGGTGAAGCGCTGCTCGCCATAGATCACGGCGAGGTGATTCGGTCGATACAAGGCATGGCGATTGAGGATGACGGCGAGATTCACGGGTTAGTTCCTTGCCTTGAGCCAGTCGGCGATGGCCTGCGGGAGCTGCTGCTGCACGCGCGCGCTAACATACATGCCGATATGCCCGACCGGAAATGAGACTTCGGTGTAGTCAGTGCTGGTCACTGCTCGCGCCAGCGCCTGACTCGACTTCGGCGGCACCAGATGATCTTTCTCGGCGTACACGTTCAGCACGGGCATCGTGATCTGCTGAAGATCGACGCGCTGCCCACCAATCGTGATCTGCCCCATGATCAGCCCATTTTCGATGTAGAAGTGGCGCACAAATTCTGCCCACGCCGCCCCCGCCTGATCTGGGCTGTCGAAAATCCACTTTTCCATGCGGAGAAAGTTGGTCGAATGGGCCGTGTCGTCCAGCGTGTCCAGCAGCGACAGGTATTTTTGGAGCCCCAGCTCGAACGGTTTGAGCATCAAAAAGCCGAAATTCATCACATCGCCGGGGATGTTGCCGAGCGCCTCGACCATCTTCTCCGGCTGAATGGTCGGCATGCTGCCGCTCGCGCCCATCCACAGGTTGAGCAGCCCGTCCGCGACGTGGCAATCGACCGGAGCGACCATCGTGATCAGATTGGCGATCTTGTGCGGGTTAAGCGCGGTATAGCACAGGCTGAATGTTCCGCCCTGACAGATGCCGATCAGGTTAATCTGCTCAATCTTGAGCGACTGCCGCAGGTAGTCAACGCAGTCGTTCATGTAGCCGTTGATGTAATCGTCCAGCGACAGCCAGCGGTCGTTGCGCTGCGGGTAGCCCCAGTCGATGAGATACACGTCGAGGCCGAGGTCGAGCAGCCCGCGCACCAGCGAGCGATCCTCCTGCAAATCGATCATGTATGGTCGATTGACCAGCGCGTAGGTGATGAGCACCGGGGGTTGCATCGGCGCGGCGACGCGCGGCGTGTAGCGGTAGAGCGTCACTAGGTCATCATGATACACGGCGGTTTTCGGCGTGATGCCAACCAGCACGTCCTCGGTGCGAACTTGACTGAGCGCGCGTACCCCGTCGGCGGCGCGGCGGCTCATCTCGACCAATTCAGCGGCGATCTGTTCGGAGGACAGCGCGAGTGGGAATTCGGGGATCATTCGGCGGCTCCCTTCAACTGCGCCTTGAGCGCGGCTAACTCGCGTTTGAGTTCGCGCATTTCTTTGCGCAGTTCGTGGATGCGGCGGTGCGCCTCGTCGATCTCGGTGCGCGTCGGCAGGTCAAACATCTGCATGAAGCGTTCGTTGACGGCCTGCTGGCGCTTGCGGTACTCGATGATCGTTTGCACGAGCCGCGACTGCACGCGAATGTAGTTCTCGGTCAGGAAGGACTGCTTGAAGCTGTTATCGGCGACTGCGCTCCACCGATTGAGCAGATCGCGCACACTTTCCAGCATTTCACCTGTTTCGAGGAGGCGCACCAGATCAAACATGAACTGTTCGAAGGCGGCGCACCACGTCTCCGAGAGGATGGCGTTGTAGTCATAGAGCGCCTGCTGCATGTCGATCCAGGCGGCAAAGGCAAGGCGTAGGCCGTCGTCAATGTCGCGCGTCCAGAGCGCCGTCGGCAGCGTCACCAGCTCGCCGAACGTTTTCTGGTACGCTTCCCACGCCATCTCGCCGGACGCGCCATTCCCGTTGGCGACCTTCTCGCGATCTTCCATCCACGGTTTGCCAAACGATTGGCTGTCTTCGAGAAAGGCCGTCCACAACTGCTGATACGTCCCGGCGGTGTGCAGCCCCTGTGTCGCCGCCTGCAGCGTCTGTGTTTTCACCCAGTTCATCTGTTCACGGAGGGCAAAGTGCCAGTCACCGCCCGCTTCGAGCACGGGGAGCAGACTGCCCCAGATGCGCAGTGTCATCTCCAGCAAGCGGACGACGCTCGTCTGGCTGATAAACAACTTTTCGGCGGCCTCGCGGGCAGTGGGATCAGCGTCAAAGGCCATGGCGCGAATCCCCTGCCGAATTGCGTCGGTCGAGGCGTCAAGCATGGCCGACGCAAATGGGGAAGTGTTGCGGTAAAAGGGAGCTTGAGCCTGCTGCGCGATGCGTCCCCACGCATCGAACATCTGCGTCTGCGCGTCTCCCCAAATCTTCAAGAGCGCGGCGTTCTGCGCCTGCCAATCCATACTATTTGTTCCTGAATAAGTCTAAAAGGTCACGCTGCCCTCAGTGATACCATCTGCTGGCAAACGTGGCTAGTCTAAGCTATATTGACATTGGTATCAAACACACAAATCGCTGATTTTGAGCATACGGCGCGATACCAACCGCAGCAACCCGCATTCAGGTAGCGGCATGCCCACCCAAAGATGTAGGGTCAAAAACAGTTAGGCTTATGGACGAGAAGATTTATGTCGCCCTGATGGACGACCACCCCGTATTCTTAGAAGGCTTTGCCCAACTTCTCGCCCACACCCCTGACATCGTGGTCGCCGGTACGGCGGACACGCGTGCCGCCCTGCTCGCGCTCGTCGCCAGCCTACGCGTCGATGTGATCGTGCTCGACCTGCTCATGCCCGACCCCGGTCTGCTCGTGCTCGACGAACTGCGGCGGCGCAATGTGACCGCGCGCGTGCTTATCCTCAGCGGCTGCGAAGACATCCACGAGATCCGCTCGGCCATGCAGCGCGGCGCGGAAGGTTATGTTTTCAAGTCGCAGCCCTTCCGCCAGATTCTCGACTCGATCCGCCAGGTGGCGCAGGGCCAATTGATCTACCCGAAGATCGCGCAGCCCCTGTTCAAACAGCCCGCCAAGAAAGATGAACTCTCGCAGCGCGAACTGGAAGTCCTTTCGTGCATCGCCTCCGGCCTGACCAATTCGGAGATCTCCGAGCAGTTGGTCATCAGCCGCAACACGGTCGGCTTTCACATCAAGAGCATTTTCGCCAAACTCGGCGTCAACAACCGCACCGAGGCGACGATCTGGTTCTTCAAGCACCGCTCCTCGTTCGAATAGCCGCTCACGGCAGCAGCATCTTCACGCCGATCACCAGCAGCACGACCAGCACGATTTTGCGGAACACCTTGTCATCAATGTAGCGATCCAGAATGAACCCCGTGAACGCGCCGAGCAGAATCATCGGCAGTGCGATCAGGTAATTACCGAGCACATCGACGGTCACATGCCCGGCGGCAATGTGCGCGACCACCACGCTCGAAGTGTTGACCATCAACAGAACCTGCAGATTGCACTTGAACTGCGGCGGCGACCACTGCTGGCTCACGCCGTAGATCACATACGGCGGGCCGCCGGTGTTGTAAGCGCCGTGCAGCAGCCCGGAGATTAAACCGAAGGCATAGGCCCAGTTTGCGTTCTTGATCGGCGGGATTTTGGGCGCGAACAGGCCGTAGAGCGAATACCCGATCAGGATGATGCCCAACACGGTCAGAATAAGCCGCTGGTCAAGGTGCGAGAGCGCGAGGATGCCAATCGGAATGCCAACGAGCGCGCCGGCGACCAAGCGCCACAAGCCATGAAAGGTCAGTGCGCGGTAGTAGCGCATCAGCATGATCACCTGCGTGGTGATCGACATGAGGGAGACGAGCGTTGCCGCTTCCAGCGTAGGCAGCACGCCGATCAGCAGCGGCATGGCGACCAGCGCCAAGCCCGACCCGCTGATGGCCTGCGTGAGAATCGCGAAATAGACGATGACGGCGATGACGAGTGCGCTCACACCGCACCTTTGAAGTCGATGTTCCAGCGGCGCTCGAAGTCGGTGAGGGACGGACGTTCATAAATTATCTCGGGTCCCCGTGCAAACACAGGGATGTACGCCAAGGGCGCAGGCACGTCGATGGTCTGCCCGCCGCTGTGCCATTCGCCGGTATAGAGGTCCCGCCAATAATGATCGCACGGCAAATAAATCCGCCGTGTCCGTGCTTCCGGCTCGTAAACGGGGGCGATGAGCAGTTCGTCGCCCAGCAGATATTCGAAATTCGCGTTCAGCGCGTCGGTGCTGGAGTCTTCCAGCACCAGGGGCGTGACGTAGGGTTGACCGCTGGCGGCGCTCGCCTGCATCAACGAATTGAGATACGGGATGAGCTGGTAGCGCAGTTTGATCGCCTTGCGGATGCCCGGCAGTACTTCGGGGTACATCCACGGCTCGTTGACGTTCCCGCCTGCCTTCCACGAGTGAATGGCGAAGCGCGGCATGAAGATGCCCGCCTGTACCCAGCGGAGGAACAATTCCGGATCGGGGAGCGGCCCGTGAAACCCGCCGACATCGTGCCCGATGTTGGGAAAACCGGACAGGCTCATGCCTGTGCCCATCGGGATATTCCATTTGAGCGTGTGCCACGAGGTGTAGTTGTCACCCGACCACGTCTGCGCGTAACGCTGCACGCCGGGGCACGCCGAGCGCGTGAGCACGAATGGGGTTTCGTCGGGTTTGTATTCCTGAATCGCTTCGTAGGACGCCCGCGCCATGAGCAGCGTCTGCAGCGGGCGACCTAAGCCGAGGCGAAATGGCTGACCGAAGCCGTCACAGATTGCGTCGTCATCCCATAGACCGAATTCATTGTTGTCGTTCCACATGGCGTCGACGCCGTAGGCGAGGAGCTGCTCGGTGACTTTCGCCTTCCACCAGTTGTAGCCCGCCTCGCTGGTGAAGTCGATATACGCGCCGTACGCGCTCTCGCCGTCGCCCGCACTCCACATCATCGTCAGTGCCGGGCCGCCCGTGTCCGGATCTTTGATGAAACCGCCGATCCGCTTCACTTCCTCAAAATCTGGGTGGGTGGTCAGCAGATGCGGCTTGATGTTCGCCGCCACCTTGATCCCTGCATCGTGGAAATACGTGGTCATCGCGGCGGGATCGGGTACGCGCGAGCGATTCCATGTGAAGACATTGCGCCGCCCTTCCGGATCGGTGCTGTAGCCGGACGACAGGTGGAACATACTGCACGGAATATCAAATTCCTGACACTTATCGACAAATTCCTTGAGCTGTTCCTGCGCATCGGGGGCTTCGGTGTATTTCATGGTCGAGCCGAGATACCCGAGCGACCAGTCCGGGAAGGGTGCCGGGTAACCCGTCAGCCGCGCAAACGTCCGCGTGATTTCCGGGATGTTTCGCCCATGGATCAGGTAGTAGTCAAGGTCGCCATCCTGCGCGCTGTAGTAGTGATAGCTGCCCCAGAAGGCATCCAGTTCCTTGCCCATGTCAAACGTGGTGATGGCGAGATTGTCATAGATCAAGCCGTAGACGTGACCGCGCTCCGGTTGGTCGGTGATGTAGAGCGGGTAATGCTTGTACAGCGGATCACCCGTTTCGGCGTTGTAATCGGCGGCGTCGAGCGGTTTGAGCGTGATGCGCTGCCCATACTTGTCGAGCGGGCCTGCCGTTTCCCCAAAGCCGTAATAATGCTCGTCGCTCCGCCGCTCCATGTAGTGATAGATCGCGCGCCCGGTGCGGTCATAGGTGTACGCCCGGCCTTTGTGATCGGCGGCGAAGCGTTCACCCGTCGTCCTAAACCATTCGAGGCGCAGATCGTCGAGATGGATGACAACTCTCAGCGCGTTCGTTTCGAGTGTGGCGCTATTCTCGTCGCGGCGCACACTCACCTGATCGAGCGGCAGCGACGGAACCGCATCGCGATGCAGCCCATCGCGCGGGAACTCGCCGTGCGCACCGATCATCCATGTGCGGTCAAGGCGCGGCTGACCTTCTGGATACAGGCGCACGCGGATAATGTGGTGATCGATGACGTTGAGGATCAGGCGTTCGCCGCGTTCGCCGACGAATTCGAGCGGGTTGGCGGTCGGGGTCACTTTGTGAACTGTCGTGAGGCGCATAAGTATCCAAGTCTCTAAGTTGGTGTGAATAGAAAGATCGGTATCTGTCGGGACGCGGCATAGTGTATTGGTCAGACTCCGACCCCACCCCCGGCCCCTCCCCGAATTCAGGGAGGGGAGACAACACTGCTCGCAATTCCGCCTCTCTCCCCGCTTGCGTGGGAGAGAGGTTGGGGGTGAGGGGTTCTTAACCACCCTCACCCCTTATCCTCGGTGAACAGACAGCGCGGGCGCTGTTCTTATGTTGGCCGTACCCGGTACAGCATCTCGCCGGACTTCGGCACGTAGAGCTGACCATCGCCTTCAAAATCATGCGGATCGATGCTGGCCGGATCGGCATATCCGAGTGCCAACCGCTCCGTGTCTGCGCGCGAGATGGCGGTCGCCAGCGTCACCTGGATGCGCCCATGCTCGACCCCATTCACAAAAGTGCCGCTGCCGCGTAGATGCGTGCCGTGCGCCAGCACACCAAGCGGAATGTGCTTGAACCGCTCCCACTGTTGCAGGTAGTAGTCGCGCACGTGATAGCCCGCCTCAAAGATGGACTGGCCATGCACATGGCTGACCGTCGCCAAATGCGGCGCATACACAATGATCTCGCCGCCGTCGCGCACCGCCGGGTCGAGCTTGTACATGGCTTTGGCCGCCGTCCACAACTCATCGTACATGGTGTGCGGATATGACAGCACGCGATCCAGCGGCTGGTCCAGCCACGTGATGTGCCGCTCGGACGACAGATCGGCGGCGGCGGACCACGCGCGCTCGTGATCGCCGATAAACAGCCCCGCGAGCGCGTCTTTCTGCTCGCCGTGGCTGACGACCACCAAGCTCAGCAGCGTAATCGGCGTAGGCACGAGCGCCGCCGCCGAATGGACCATCCGGCGCACAGGCGTGTCTTTGATGCCGATGATGTTGAGGATCGTCATCAATGCGCCGAGCCAGTGCGTCACATTGATCATCTCCGCGCCGGAAATGCCGGGGAACAGGTATTTCGCGCCACCGGAGAAGCCAATGACTTCGTGCGGAAAGGTCGGCCCGATGATGAGGATATGGTCGTAGTCGCGGATGCGTCGGTTGATACGGATCGGCACGTCCCCGCCGAGCGACGGATGCCACACGTCCCCGGCCAGCGCCTTAACCTCATCCTGCGTGATCGTACCAATCTCTACGAGCGCATCGGAGTTCTGCCAGTCGTGATTGAGCAGGCCGATATGCTTGTACAGGGTGGCGCGCTGGCCCGCAGTGATGCCGAGCAGGTGGTGAATGGCGTCATCAGTCATCGGCAAGTGCGTGCCGAGCGCGACCATGAAGTCAAGCTGGCGCGTGTCGCGCAGCGCATCGACGATCAGCGGGAACAGCGTGGGCAGCGGAATCGTCCGCGTGTGGTCGGGGATCAGTGCCAGCACCTTCGCGCCTGTGAACTTGCCGGCCAACCCGGTATACACCGTTTCGCGGATGACGACATTCGTCAGCACCTGCCCCGGCGCAGCCTGCTGCGCGATCACCATGGGGGCACCCACTGTAATAGCCTCGTCATGTTTATGCCTTGCAACTTGCGCTAAACTTATGCCTAAAGTCCCGATTATAACACCGGAACGAATCCTTATTCAGGAGTGCAAAATGCAGCTTGATTTGGCTCAAATCACCCATCAGATGCTCGATGGGGTGAATTATGGCAATTACATCAACGGCGAATTTCGCGCGGCGGCGAACGGCAAAGTCTTCGACGTGACCAACCCGGCGACGGGCGACCTCCTGCTCAGCGTCCCCGATGCGGGCGCGAGTGACACGCTGGCTGCTGTCGATGCCGCGTATGCCGCGCTCCCCGCTTGGATGGCGACGCCCGCCGCCACCCGCGCGGATCTGTTGCGCAAGGCCGCCGCGCTCATGCTGGAACGCCGCGAACGCTTGGCGACGATCATGACGCTGGAGCAAGGCAAGCCGATGACGGAATCGCGCGGCGAGATCGCGTATGCCGCCAGCTTCCTGACGTGGTTCGCGGGTGAAGCTGAACGCATCTACGGTGATATCGTCCACAACTCCGCGCCGAACAAGCGCATTTTCGTGCTCCGGCAGGCGGTCGGCGTCGTCGCGCTGATCACGCCGTGGAATTTCCCGGCGGCCATGCTCACGCGCAAGCTCGGCCCGGCGCTCGCCGCGGGCTGCACTGCGATCTGCAAGCCCGCCGAGCAAACGCCGCTCACCGCGCTTGAACTCGGGCGCATCTTCCAGGAAGTCGGCTTCCCAGCAGGTGTCGTCAACATCCTCGCCGCCAGCGACCCCCTTCCCTTCTCGGATACGATCTTCGCGGACGACCGCGTGCGCAAAGTCTCGTTCACCGGGTCGACTGAAGTCGGCAAAATCCTGATTCGGAACTCGGCGGCGACCGTCAAACGCATGTCGCTGGAACTTGGCGGCAACGCGCCGTTCATCGTGTTCGACGACGCGGATTTGTCCGCCGCGGTGACAGGCGCGATCGCCTCGAAGTTCCGCAACGCCGGGCAAACCTGCGTGTGCGCCAACCGCATTTTCGTGCAGCGCGGCATCTACGACCAGTTCGCCGATCTGTTCGCCGCCAAGACGTCGGCGATGAAGGTCGGCAACGGTCTGCTGCCAGACACGATCATCGGGCCGCTGATCGACCTGCCCGCGCGGGAGAAGATCGAGCGTCATGTCTCCGACGCGAAGGCGCACGGCGCGGACATCATGCTTGGTGGTCTGCCCTACCCGGAAAACCCGTCGGGTACGTTCTGGACGCCCACCGTCATCCGCAATGCTTCGTCGGATATGCTGGTCGCGCAGGAAGAGACGTTCGGCCCGGTCGCGCCGCTCATCCCGTTTGACACCGAAGACGAAGTGCTCGCCCAAGCTAACGGTACACCGTTCGGCTTGGCGAGCTACTTCTATACGCGCGATGTCAGCCGCGTCATGCGCGTCGCCGAAAAGCTGGAATTCGGCATCATCGGCGCGAACGACGCGCTGCCGTCCGTTGCCCAAGCACCTTTCGGCGGCGTCAAGCAGAGCGGTTTAGGTCGCGAAGGCGGCGCGGTCGGCATTGACGAGTATCTCGAAGTCAAGTACCTGTCGCTGGGACTATAATTTCCGACCCCACCCCCGGCCCTAACAGGGGTAGGTTTTTCATGCTTCCCGATGGAACATGGGTTCCTTCGCCAAAGAACCGGTAGGGACGAGGCATGCCTCGTCCTATTTTTCTCAGGAGAGAGGAATCCACCCGTCATGTGTTCCCATGACTGGAGGAAGTCGAAGCCTTACGCGGAGCGGTTCTGGTTCGATTTTCGACCGAGGACGAGGCATGCCTCGTCCCTACAGTTAAAAACCTACCCCTGTTAGCACCCCCGGCCCCTCCCCGAATTCAGGAAGGGGAGACAACATCGGTTGCCAAATTTCCCCTCTCCCCGCGTGCGTGGGAGAGGGGTTGGGGGTGAGGCGTAATCCGACCTACACCACGAATTCTTTATCCCGGTGGAACTGCGGCAGATATTCCGCGAAATCCTTCAGAATGTCGTCGAGAATCGCCCGTGCCTGATCGATATCGGTGACCATCGGGTCGAGGAACAGCGCTTGCAGCGCGAGATCCCGGTCGCCCGTCGCCGCTGCCTCCACGACGATCTTGCTACGGTTCAGCTCACGGCGGCACAGTTCGGCAATTCCCTCGGGCAGCGCCGGGAAGTTCAAGCCTTGAATGCCCATGCCGGAGATCACGCCGGGGACTTCGATGATCGCATCGGCGGGCAGGTTCGGGATCAGACCACCGTTGTTGGGAATATTCAACTGGTGGGCGTAGTAGTTGTCGTTGTAGACCAGCGCCTCGATGATCTCCGGAACGGGTTCTTCGAGAATCGAGAAGCGGCGCAGGTTCTTGAGTTCATTCACGTCCATCTTGCCGTCAACTATCGCGTGCGCCAGTTCCCAGCGGGCGGCGCGGCGGCGGCGGTTGCCTTCCCAACTTTGCAGCTTCAGCTCGTACTTGTCCCACGGCTTGGTGATCGGATCGCTGACCACGTTGAGGTATTCGCACATGTGGCTGTCCCCCGCCGTCGGCATCATGCCGAAGATCTGGAAGATTTCGCGCGAAAGCGGCTCAAAGTCTTTGCGGTAGCTGTGCAGCCAGCGTTCGCGCAGAAGCGGGTATAGGTCTTCGCCCGTGTGCTTATCGCGGATGTCGTACACCCACGAGAAGTGATTGATCCCCGCCGCCTTGATGTCGAGGTGTTCGAGCGCCGCCATCGCCACCGGGATGAAATTCGGCATGTTGTCGGCGTCAGTGTGAACGTGGAAGTGCTCGGGAATCGGGATGTCCCAGCGATCCGCGAGGATCGCCGCCGCCATCGCGTAGCCCCACAGCAGTTGATGGCATAGACCGAGCACCTTGACGTTGGTGTAGCGATGCACCGCGTAGCTCAGGCGGATGAGCGGATTGGTCAGGTTGAAATACCACGCGTTCGGGCACAAGCGTTCCATGTCGCGGGCGATCTCGACAATCGGCGGGAGGTTGCGCGCGGTGTGCGAGAACGCGCCGGGGCCGCCATTCTCGGCGTAGGGCTGACGCACGCCATGCCGCAGCGGAATCTGCCAGTCCATCTCCCAGACTTTTTCGCGCTGCCCCACCTGAATCGACACGATGACGAAATCTGCGCCCGCCATCACTTCAGTGCGCTCGGTCGAACTGGTGATGGTCATGCCCGCGTCCCACGCCTGATTCATCTTGTTGGCCAGCGCGACCATCGTGCGCAAGCCCTCTTCGTTGGTGTCTACGAGCGCGAGTTCCGACCCGCGCAGCCGCGGCGAGCCCATAATGCGCGCCAGCGCGCCCAAACCGAAAATGGCGCTGCCCGCGCCGATCATGACAATTTTTGGAAGTTTAACAGCCATTTTGGAGTGTCCTATCATCAAAGAGGCGCACGGGCGTGCGCCTCGACGTAACGAGTACTGGAGGATTTATTCGTAAGGGGTCTTGTCCCAGAAGCCTTGAAAGCGCCCTAGACCGAGATCGGTGTAGGGGTGGGCGAACGCTTCTTTATACACGTCAAAACTGGTCGTGACGATATCCGCGCCAATCGCGCCCGCAAAGGCAATCTGGCGGCCATTGCGCACTGCCGCCACGAGGATTTCCGTCTCGTAGAAGGCGTTGTTGCGGATCGATACGAGGTCTTGGATGAAGACATCCGTGTCTTCGCCGTTACCTTCTTTCCACGCAATGAACGGCGACACGAGATGCGCGCCCATCCGCATGGCCTGCAAACCCTGCACCGCGGAGAAACACAGCGTCAGATTGGCGCGGATCCCCTCTTCCTTGAGGACTTTGCACGCCTTAAAACCATGCTCAGTGCACGGCATCTTGATTACGAAGTTCGGTGACAGCTTGGCCAGCTTGCGCCCCTCGTCGACAATCGCCTGATAGTCGCTGTGGTTGTGCGGGTTGGTCTGCACGGAGACGGGCTTATCCGTTCCGGCGAACATCTCGCCGATCTCCTGAATCACGCGCATGAACGGCTTACCCGACGCCTGCACATGGCGCGGATTCGTCGTTACCCCGTCAATATCCCACATGTCAATCGCGTAGCGAATTTCGTCGGTAATTGCGCTGTCGAGAAAGAATTTCACTTGACCTACTCCCCTATTTCATCCCGGTGGTGGCAATCCCACTCGTGATGTACTTCTGCAAGAAAGCGAACACCAGCGTGATCGGCAGCAGCGTGAGCACCGTCATCGCCAGCACCAGATTCCACTGCACGTTGAGTTCCCCCTGGAACGACCGCAGCCCAATTTGCAGCGTAAACAATTCGTTGCGGCTCAACACGATGAGCGGCCACAGGAAGTCGTTCCAGCGCCACATCACCGAGAAGATCGTCAGCACGGCGAGCGCCGGGCGCGCCAGCGGCAGGATGATCTGCAAATAGATGCGCCACTCGCTCGCCCCATCAATCCGCGCCGAGTCGATCAGCTCGTCCGGGATGGTCAGCATGTACTGGCGCAGCAGGAACACGCCGGTCGGGGTCGCCGCCGCGGGGATAATCACTCCCAACAGGTTATTATTCCAACCAATGCGCGTGATCACGAGGAAAACGGGGATCAATATGACGGACAGCGGCACCATCAACGTGCCAATCGTCATAAACATGATCGTGTCCCGCCCACGGAATTGATACTTGCTCAACGCAAACGCCGCCATACTGTTGATCAGCAAGGTTAGGAATGTCGCCACTACGGTGACGATCACGCTGTTCCACAAATAGCGGGCAAAATCGAAGCTGGTGATCCCGGCCTGATAGTTCTCCAACCCGAAATACACATATTCTATCGGCGTGCGGTTGGCGATGGGCACGCGAATGACTTCAGTCGGGTTGGCCGGGTCGACCATCTGGGCTTCAATGCCCACGCGGCGCACCTGCGCGAGCTGACGCGTCGTGCCATCCTCCATGGTGACGTTGTAGAGCGCTAACGGATCGGCGTAACCATCGACAGTCACCGTTTCCTGCTGGTACGGCAGCAAGCGCGGCGGAAAGCTCAGAATCTCAGTCTGCGACTTGAATGACGACAGCACCAGCCACACGACCGGACCGAACATCATCAACGTGCCAAGCATGAGGTAGAGATACGTCAGCAAATCGCTGTAGCTCAGGCGCTTGCGTCCGCGGGTGTTGGTGAGGTAATCGAGCACCATTCTCATCAAAGTTTCCCCTTACGTCGCTTCGCTGCGGCGACCAAGCCACAATTGCACGGCGGTGAGCAGCAGCAAGATGAAGGCCATCACCAGCGAGGCCGCCGATGCTAAACCATACTGGTTCTGCTGGTTGGCAAAGCCAATCGTGTAGATGTACTGCACCATGTAGGTGGTCGCAGTGCCGGGACCGCCACCCGTAAACGCAAACACCTGATCGAAGATTTGCACCGCCCGGATTAGCGAGAGCACGACCACGACGAACATGGTCGGCATGAGCATGGGCAGCGTGATACTGCGGAACGACTGCCACGGGTTCGCACCGTCAATCGACGCCGCCTCGTACAGTTCGCCGGGGATGGCCTGTAAACCCGCCAGCAGAATCAGCGTGTAGAAGCCCATCTGCGCCCACACGCTGATGACGACGACCCACGCCTGCGCCCACTGCGCCGTGAGCAGGAATGGTTGGCGATCACCGCCTAAGCCGACGATCAGCGCGTTGAGCAGGCCATCCTGCTGCAAAATCCATTTCCAGATGAGCGCCACGACGACGGGCGAGAGCAGCACGGGATAGAAGAAGGCGCTGCGAAAAAACCCGCGCCCGATCATCCCTTTGTTGAGTGCCAGCGCGGAGATGAGCGAAAGTAAAATCGTCAAAGCCACCTGCGCGACCACATAGCCGCCCGTGTTCATCATGGCACGCCAGAAGATATCGGCACGGCAGGTATTCGGGTCAAGGAAATTACCGCAGGTGAACAGCGTATTCAGATTCTCCAACCCCACATACGGGCGCTGTTCGGGGAACAAATTCGTCCCACCCGTAAAGGCATAGTAAAAGTTGAGCAGCATGGGGAGGAGGATGAAGATCGCAAAAATCAATAAGTTGGGCAGCACAAAAATATAGGCCATGCCGCGCACGCCCACCGCGTTTTGCAGCGGGTGCATGAGGAAGTCGACCACGTTGATGATGACCTGATACAGCTGACCGAGCAGCCATGTGATCGGACTGAAGAGTGTGCGCAGTGAAAACCCGGGCCGGTGCGGTCGGCGGTCGGATGCGCGGGCAGTTGAAGCCATACGCTCTATCCTGAACTTGGAGGGCGGTGAGAGGAGTGGGGCAAGGCGCAACCCTTGCCCCACTGGGTGATCTTAGCTAGCCGCCGCCGCTGCCAGCGCTGCATCCACATCTTCCTGAATGCGCGCAATTGCGTCGTCCAGCGTCAGTTCGCCCGTAATGGCCTGCGTCAACCGGTCGCGAATCGGGTTGTTGATCGCGAACGCCTGCCCCTCATACTGGAGCCGATAGGCCTGATCGCTCAGTTTGAGCGCTTCGGCAGCGAACACCTGCAGCGACTGCTGCGCGGCGGGCAGTTCGGTCTGGTAATTCAGCTCACCGAGATTCTGGTGAGCGGGGATGAACAGCGTCCGTTCTGAGAATTCACGGTACACATCCGCGCTTGCCAGATAATCCATGACGCGCGCGACTTCTTCGGGGTGTTCGGTCTGTGCGAACGCGACGAACGCCGTACCACCGGGCATGCCCGTGCTGCCGCCCTCACCCGTCGGGTTTGGCACTGCTTCCCAGTCAAACGCGTCGCCGATATTCGTAGCGAAGTTGCTAATTTGCCAGCTACCGGACATATAGACCGCGAGTTCGCCGCTGATGAAGAACGGCGCGCCCGCTGCATACGTGCCACCCGAACCGACCCAGATTTCCGCGGGGGTCAGGCTGTTGGTGTGCCAGTCGAGCAGGAGCTGCGCGAACGTGCGGAAGCCGGGGGTGTCAATCGTGACGGTGCCATCTTCGGCGAAGAAGGTCGCGCCAGAGCTGAACGCGGGGCCAGCCACACGGTGACCGCTGCGATCAATGGCGATGGCGTTCACGCCCGTCGCTTCCGCGACGGCGGCGGCGGCGTCCGTCCACTCTTGCCACGTGACGGCATCGCTGCTGTCGCTCGGCACGTCCACACCCGCCTGTTCGAACAGGGTGCGATTAATGAACGGCCCGGTCACCGTGAACTGATTCGGGAAGCCATACAGGGCGTCGCTTTCCTCACCGGGTTCGCGCAGCCACTGAAGAACGGCCGCCGGGAAGCTCGCATCCCAGTAGGCCGGGTCGGCCACGTACGGACGCAGATCGAGGTAGAAACCACGGTAGCGTTCGCCCGCCGTCACACGCGCCATGTCGGGCGCTTCACCGGCTTCGACCTGCAGCGGCAGTTGATCGAGAATGGTCTGGTAGGGAACCGTATCTACGATCACCTTGATATCTGGGTTCTCGGCTTCGAACCGATCCAGCAAGTCGCGCAGCACGGTGCCCTCGTTGCCGTCGTCGTACCATGCGATACGCAGCTCAACAACGTCCTGAGCCTGCACGCCCAGCACTCCAACGATCAGGAGTGCCAAAACTACAAGTACTCCAAACTTCTTCATGGGTAACAACTCCTCAATAAATTGCAACAACGATCCAGAAACAACTGCGGTTTACAGTTGTAGAACTGGCAAGCCCAGCATATTCGCCAAAATCACTAATTCTGCGGTGTAGTCGCCATAGGTGATTGAGATGTGATGTTCTAGTCCTTCGGTGAGAATCGTATCCAATGCGTGCTGCGAACCGCCGTCAACGTGCACTAAGCCCGTCGTGCCAGAGAAAGCGCGGGGCGCGCGCACCACCTCGCCGCGCCCGACGACCAGTCGGTATTCGCCGGTCGCTTCGCTGAGGCGGGCGATGGTCACAATGCCGGGCTTGAGCGGGAACTGCATGAGCAGTGGCAGTTTACGGTTGCTGTGAATCGTCGTTCCGGGCGCTTCGTCGCCTTCGGTGTCCGCCATCGAGAGCGGCGCAAGGCCGCAGTGCCACAAGACCAGCGCATCCCGCTCTTGGTCCAGCGAGACGACATCACTGCCGAACGCAGGTTCACCGCTCAAAGCTTGCAGCATCAGGCTCGTGATCGTGCCGTTGACGTCGGCTTCGCAGCTCGACGGGGTTTGCTCATCATTCAGCATGGACATGGCGCCACAGGCCGCGCAGCCGAGTTCAGTGAAGAATTCCGGCCAGCAGCGCACCGCGTAGCCACTCAGATTATCGCGGCGGGCGCGGTCTTGCAGTGTGACATAGGCGCCGAGCGTGCCTTTGACGGCCGTTTGATCAAGTTCGCCAAGTCCGGTGACGCGGGTCGCGAGCCGATCCGCCGCGGCCTGCACGAGCTCAGGATCGGCGGCGCGCGCCTCGACAAACGCCTCATTTTGCAGGTCGATCTGCACAATATCGACGCCAAAACGCGCCTTGAGGTCGACGACATCCATCAGGCAGGTGTCAAAGCCCGCCGGGTTTTCACCCACGCGTCCGATCCGTGCCGTGCGCAGTTCACGTCGGGCGACCGCCGCTCGGGTGTACTGCTCAACCTTGCTGAGTGCGGCCGGATCTTCGGGCGCGGCGTAGATGGTGCCATAGCGATAGCGCGCGCGGGTCAGCGCATGCCCACCGAGATTGATGCCGCACAGTGAATTGAGGCGCAAGCGTCCGCCCGTGTGCTCTTCGGGCACCGCCCACAACAGCAGCGGCGCATCGACGGTGTGTACGAGCGCCATGACCATCGTGCTGTCGGCAAAGGTCGCCTGAAAGACGATCAGCAAATCGGGTTGCAGCGCAGCGAGGTCTTCCGCGGCGGCGGCGGCCTGTTCAAGGGTCGTAACGGCTTCAGCTTGTCCAAGAAGGGTGTGGCCAGCGGCAGTGAGTGCCGCCCGCGCGCGCTGCGTCATCTCTTCGGCGAGAGGAACATCAAACGTCGTGCGGATGATCGAAATGAAACCGAGTTTACCCATAAGCTCTTTTCACAATAATTACTGAAAATCATCAGCGGATTATGTCTTAGGACGTGAAGATGCGCAAGCGATAAGCACGCCTTTGCCCGGGTAATCCCTGGGAAAAGCTGTTAAGGGATGATTAAAGTTAGCCGTATCGGAACCCGCTCACTGCGACCCGACACACCCGCTCTAGAGTACCCCGCCATTCCGCAAGTCCAGCGTAAGCGCCTCGCCATCGTGGGTGATCGTCATGATGTCGGCATCCATCGGCGTGAGCGTGTACAGGTTACGGTAGTGCACTTCGGGATACCGATAGGCTTCACCGTGGACAGTCGAGACCGCTTGCCAGCGGCACGTCATCGTCAGTTCCTCGTGCGCGGGATCCTGCCACGCGAGCGAGTCGCGATCACCCACGGGCTGCTTGGCCTGCAAGATCGCGCGGCAGAATTCGTCAAAACCACCGGGAAACAGCCCCGCTTTGCGCCCCACATAGCTGATCCACGCTTCACCCGCGCCTGTGCTGCGCAGTTCCTGATACGCATGGCGACCGCGTTCCGTCAGGCGCAAATCGCTGTCACCCCACAGCGCGACATACCCCTCACCTACGCGGGCAAACGCCCATTGTCCAAGGATTCGCCACTCGTCAAAGGCCTGCGTCGGGAAATAGGCATGCGTGAAGCCGAGGCCAACTTGCGGATCGACGTGGTACAGGCACATCACCGTGCGCCCCCACATCTCGACATGCGGCAGGCGCACCGACCCCGCCCAGAAGTTGGGGCGCGCGTTGCCGTGTTCCTGACTGTTGCCGGGATACGTGGTGAACACGCTCGCCTCCGGGCTGAGCGTCGCCTGCCACAAGTGTTCCTGAATGCCAAATTCGCCCGCCCGGTGCTGTACCGCCGCCGAGAGCATCACGTCCGGTGACTTGTAGGTGATGGTGCGCACGTCCCACTCGTCGCCGCGCATGTCGAACTGCGGGCGGAACTGTTCACGCGAGCGAGACTCGGTATAAACCGTGCTGATCACGTCTGCGCCGATGCGCTGAATCACCTCCGGCACACGATAATTGCGGGCGAGCGCGAGCAACCCGGTGGCACGCGTTTCGCCGTTGAAAATACCCATGCCCCAAGCGATGCGCCCGAGGCTCGACGTGTTTTCCACCCGGGCTGACTTGAGTCCGGTCACATAGCAGCGACCGTGCGTGCTGCCATGCACCCCGCGATACGATTGGCACGCGAGCAAGAAGAAAATCTTGTGCAGCAGCGCCGTGCCCATGTCACGCAAACGCGGACTATCAGCATAGTCGACCAGTGCCAGCATCGCGAAGGCATCCAGCGTCATATAGGCATTCGAGTCCCATTCGGAGAAGTTGCCACGCAGCCGCGTGAGAATCCAGCGTTCGATACGTCCACGCGCGCGGTTCATCTGCTGGCGCCCCGTCCAACCGCTGTTGGCGAACACCTGCTCCGGCGCGCGCTGTCCCGCCAGATACGCCGCGACGTGGAAGAGAATCTGGTGGTTCTCGGTGAAATAGCACATCGCGTCGAGTCCCGGCTCGTCTATCCAGTACTTGAAGTTCTGGAAAGCCGTCTCAATGCGCTGGCGGTCCTCCGGTTTTAGCGCGTGCGGGAAGCGGTAGAGGAGCGCCAACAAACCGATGGCGTAGAAATCGGCACAGTCGTAGCGATTTTCCATGAAATGACAGGCCAGCGCGACCGCTTCGGACGACACGCGCTCGACCTTACCGAGTTCAAGCGCGGCCATCGCCGCCGGGATATCGTAGGGCATGGCGGCGAGATGTTCGAGCGCTTCGTGCCGCCGTGAGTCGTAATCACCGTAGGGCGCGCGGCTGAAGGCGTTCTTGCCCGCCCAGATTTCACGGTGAATGGCGAGCGGCGTGCCATCCGCAGGCGAGAGCGTCAAGCCAAGGCTGTTCTCACCCGGCATGCCCGACATCCCGGCGGTGACTTCGGTCAAGATCGGCAGTTCGGCGCGTTCGCCGGGCTGAAGTGTCAGGCGCGCTGATCCCTGTGGTCGCTTGACGCGCGCCAATTGCGCGAACACGTTTTCCGGAATCGGCAGTTCGATCTTTGCGTCGAAGCTAAAGGGCGCAGCGGCCTTGTCGTCGAGCGAGATATGACCTGGCAGGTTGACGAAGGCGAACTGCTTAACCAAAAGGTTGTTGAGTCCATCTTCGGCGGTGTGCCACTGTTCGGCGGGGATGCCCCCAATCGGGATGCAGATCTGGAGCGCGGGAGCATCGAGGAAGCGCAGACCAATGGCTAGGCGCGCTTCACGCCAACCGAGCATGTCGCCCTGCACATAGACTTCGTTCAACCCGGCGTTGAGCGTGAGCGTCACCGGGATGCGCTGCACTTCCACATAGCTGAACTCGTCGGCGTAATGCTCCACCAGCGCACCGTTCACGTACAGACGTGCGGGACCAATCGTGATCAGTTCGGCCTGTACCGTTTGCGCAGCGGGCGCTTCGATCAGCGCGAACGTCCAGCCTTGCATGAGCGTCGGCGCGAAGTTAAACAGACTGAAATCAATGACCTGATCCTCTTCGGCGGTCTTGTACTGCCAGCGCTTCCCGCCGATCCCCTCGGCGTGGAGGGTAGGCGGTGCATCTGGCAGCCATGTGAACGAGGGCAGTGCGCCATAGACCCGCCGCTTCACCTTCTTCGACGCGCCCGACCATGCCCAATAATTCAACACCCAGCGTCGACCGTCCCCAAACGGCGATCCATCCTGCTGGATGACACGGTTGAGCGTATCGAGGATCGGCGTGGTGACCGGGCCACAGGTCAGCCAGTGGCGGATTGAACCATCAGGATCGAGGGGATAACGCGCATAATTTTCGGTCGCCATATAACAACATCCTATGCAATAAATTCAGTCTACGGCGAAATTATACGGCGCACCGTGGCGAGATGCGACAGGCGACAACCAGCGCCAACAAAAAGTCGGGATATGGCGACACCATACCCCGACCACATACTCAGGCAAACACGCCGACTACTTGCGCTTGGTGCGCGCCTTGAGGCTGCTGAAGGCGAACGCGTAGAGCACCACCGCCATCAGTGCGATAGCGCCGAGGCCGCGCAGCAAGATTTCCGTATCCCACCCCGTATTGATGATGCCGCGCATCGCTTCGAGGATGTAGGTGATGGGGTTGTAGGTCGCCGCCACCTTGATCCAGCCTGTGAGCAGGCTGAGCGGCACAAACGTCGCCGTGAGGAAGGAGAGCGGGAAGAACAGGAAGCCCGCGCCCTGCGTCGCACCGGCACTGCCAGAACGGAGCGCCACGCCGATGGTGAAACCGGAGAACGCCAGACCGAGCAGCATCGAGAAACCAAGCACACCAAGGATGCCGGGCAGGCCCGTCGCGGGTTCCAGCCCCATCACCAGCGCGATGACGATCAGGAGCGAAGTCTGCACGCCGAGCAGGATCGCACCTGCAACCATCGGGCCGAGGACAACCGCCACACGGCTGACGGGCGTGAGCATCAGCTTATCGAAGTAGCCATTCTCGATGTCGCGGACGATGCTTTGCCCAGCGACGCCCGCGCCGGAGAGCGCCGCGCTCACCACTGACAGCGGCAGGATGAAGCCGAGATAGCTCTGGCCGCGCAGGAAGAAGTTCGCCGCGCCGCTCAGGGACGCTTCATAGACGAACAGGAAGAACACGCTGATGATCAGCGGCGGCAGGATGACGGCCGGCACGCGAATGTTCGTGATGAGCGTACGCCACATCATCATGCTCACCTGCGTCAGGAACGGCGCGCTGGTGGCGGAACGAGTCCGGCGTAAAGCGCCGACGGCGCTGGTCGTTGTGGGGTTAGAAATCGCAGTCATGTCTCAGTTCTCCATTCCGATAAAACTAGGCGGTCTTCTTCTGGCGGCGGTTGGTGGGCTTAACGGCGGGCTTGTCATCCATTTCGAAGCGCTGACCAGTCACCTGCAGGAACACATCGTCGAGCGTGGGCGTGGTCAAGGTGAGCGCAATCGGGTCGAGGTTGCGCGCGCTCAGGCGGTTCATAACGGTCGGCACGATTTGCGCCGCGCCGTTGCGATACAGACGCAGCGTCTTGCGATCCACCTGCACGCGGTCGAACATTTCGGTGAGCTCGTCCTTCGCCGATTCGACGTCGTCGACTTCCTTAAAGGTCACGTTAATCGATTCGCCACCGAGCGCGGCCTTGAGCGCCTGTGGTTGACCTTCAACGCGAATTTGCCCACGGTCGATGATGGCGACACGATCCGCCAGTTCGTCGGCCTCTTCGAGGTATTGGGTGGTCAGGAAGATCGTCATGCCATATTCGCGATTCAGGCGGCGCACTTCATTCCACACATCGCGGCGGCTGGCTGGGTCGAGGCCGGTCGTCGGCTCATCGAGGAACAGCACGTCCGGACGGTGCACCAGCGCCAGCGCGAGGTCGAGACGGCGGCGCATACCACCGCTGTACTTGCCGACCGGGCGATCCGTCACATCCGACAGCTTGACCAGTTCCAGCAGTTCGACGGCGCGCTCACGAGCACCCTTGCGGCTTTCACCGAACAACTGCGCCTGAATGGTCAGCAGTTCCATCGATTTAAGCAGCGGGTCGAGGCCAATTTCCTGCAGAGCCACACCAGACACCCGGCGCACATCCTGCGCTTCTTTTTCAACATCGTAACCGCCGACCGTGGCGCGCCCACCACTGGGCAGCGCCAGCGTCGTCAACATCTTGACCGTGGTCGATTTTCCCGCGCCGTTCGGGCCGAGAAAGCCGAAGATTTCGCCGGAGTCGACCTTGAATGAGACGCCATCGACAGCCATGAAATCGCCATACCGCTTCACCAACTGCTCGACGATAATTTCCCCGTTAGCCATACTGTGATCCCTCTATCGTTCTGCACTAGACAACATTAAGCCTGCCGGACCGCGATATGCGTCGGCCATCATCACTACCGGTACTCTGATTTACAGTGAGTGCGAGTCTTCGATGCTTGCCGCGAACGCGCCGAGGAGTAACCTGAAGCCATCCGCTAGTTTCGCTTGATCGTCTTCGGACAGCGCGTCGAGAACATCAGCGATCTTCTCGGCGGTTTGCCCGCGCATGTCGTCCAACGCCGCTTGGCCGTCCGTCGTGATGGTCACCCAAACGACGCGCCGATCATCAACACTCCGTTCGCGGGTCAGCCACCCGCGTTCTTCAAGCGTGGTGACGGTGCTGGACATCGTCGGAGAACTGACCATGTGCGTTTCGGCCAATTCCTTCATCGTGTACGGGCGCTGTTCCAACATACCCAGAATGGAGACATGCCCTGCCAGCGCGCCATACTTCGAGTTCCGCAAGTCCGCCGACATGAAACGCATCACGAAGGGGACGATGCCGATAGTTTGGTGCGCCAGTTCAATGGATGAACGCTTCGCCATACGAATAGTTCGAAGTCCTAATCAATAGACAGGCTCATCATATGCAAAACAGTTTTTGGAAGCAAGAGGTTTTGATGAGCGGTTGGTGAAAACCACTCACTTTTCTCATGTGCGCTCAATGTTGGGGAAAGACTATGCGCCAGTTGGCTGAGGCCATTACTTCTGCACTGCGCCCTTGGACTCAGACGAGTCGGGGACAATGGGGTAGAGTCCTGAAAAGGGGCACCATCTTGATTGTGCCCCTTTAGTTTAGCGATCGGCTGCTGGAGTAATGGCAAATTCTGCTGGACGGGCTGTACTTGCCATGAGTTGTTCGACCTCTGTCACGCTCACAGCCGCAAAAACAGTCTCCTCTGCCTGCGTGTTTCCACCATAAGCAATCGCTGAGTTATCATCCGCCCAATCAACGGCATAGAGGGGGCCGTCGTGCTGCGCAATCAGGGTCACGTTACCTGTTGCAACATCCACAACGCGTACAGCACCCAAGCTATCGACGGCAACGATTGCTCGGTCATCCGGCGACCAACCCACGCCCCAGATAGGATTGCTGTTATCCGCGATTTTGTAGCCAGCTATCTGGTCACCAGTTGCAGCGTCCAATATAACGATGCAGCCATTCCATGTTCCCCATGCGATCTGGGTGCGATCCGCGTTACTGGCAATTGAAAGATACACTCCACAATGACTCGCAGCTTCAGGTATTTGCTGTCCTAGACGAGGAACAAAGACTCGGGTTTGATTTTGGATGTCAAAAACACTGTTACCAGTGGAGATATGTTGGTTGTCTGTCAACCATACTATCGGTACAGGGTTGTTCCCGATCACCTGATCGACGATGAAGGTTTGCTGCTCGGTTGACCAAACGGTGAAGCGAGAACTTACGCTTTTCGCCAGCAACAGCGCGCCCGTACTGTCCCATTGCAGGCTTACGAATCCTTCAGGAATATACGACCCGTCTTCGAAATAGACTAATGACTCAGCCCCGCCTGCATCCACTGCCTGCAACAGCCGTCCATTCTCGATATCCCAAGTATAGACCTGCGAGCCGATACCGGCGGCGAGCCGATCCCCGGTTGGCGACCAATCGACTTTGGCTCTCAGCAAGGGGTTGGGAAGCTCTACCATATCTTCCAGAATGATGCGCTGGCTGGAAGCGTCCAGCACTTCCAGCCGTCCTTCGGCGTAGACCCGCGCAAGCGATTGCCCATCCGGGCTGTATTGCACGTCCAGCACTGCTAGTGGTGAATGGGTGCGCATTGGCAAGTTTTCTTGAGCCTGACCTGTGCCGACCAGTAGACCGCAGAGCACAAGAGTCAAGATGAGCGTGCGAACCCTATACGTTTTGACCATATTCGTGTACCAACCATGCAGGGAAAATCGTTGATTCATCACACGATTCATGTTTTGACACAAGACGTGAGACAAGCTTATCCGTGGCCGAGCTTCTGCTCGATCAACTTAACGATTTCGTTGTGACGCTTCGCTTTGGCGAAATCCAGTGGCGTCTGCCCGTCATGATTCTTGATGTGTAGGTTCGCCCCCGCGTCGATCAGCACACGCGCCACTTCGACATTGTTCTGCCAGATGGCATCATGCAGCGCGGTATAGCCGTTGTAGGGTCCCTGCCGGTCGATCTCGATGCCGTATTGGATGAGCAGTTTGGCGGGTTCCACGCGCCCCGCATACGACGCCGCATGCAGTGCGGTCGCCTTCATGCCGGGGTCAAGCGCGCCGACATCGGCACCCGCTTCCAACAGCAACCGCGTGACGTCGGTATAGCCGAGATACGCCGCCATGACCAACGGCGCGTCGCCGCCCGCGTCCGTTTCGTTCACATTCACGCCCTGCGCGATCAACTGCTTGACCTGCGCCGGGTTGTTCGCCTTCACCGCTTTCATCAAGGCTGTCATACGCTCTCCTGTGTGCACCCAAGTTCACTATCGACTCTAGTTTAGCCTGATTTTGCGCGCAGGTAGGTCGGGTAGACCTCGCAGTCGGGAAACGTGATCGCAAAGCTGTACCAGCGTTGGAACAACTGAAGGGGGCGACTAATCGGAATAAGGTCCCCGCGCTGCTGTAAAACCCCATTGTGCAGGGTCTGGCCGTTGTTGAGCACGAGCACATCGCGCCGCCACTCCGCGCTCGTCGCGTCGGTGAACAGCGCCAGCGGATTAGTCGTCTCCGGGTCAACGTAGACCAGCAGCCGCTGACCCGCGAACTCGTCGAACACGATGTTGTCGTTAGCGTGCAGGGTCGTGAACGGGTAGAAGCGCGCCGCACCAGGCGCCCACACGCCGAGTCCCATTTCAAAACGCGGCAAGCGCTTATCTTCCGCATCGAGCGTGCTCATAATCTGTGGGAACCACTGCGGCTCCGGCGCGACGCGCAGCGCTTCCGCGAAGGCTTCGAACTGGACCTTGTCGGGAGTCAACGCGGTCACGACGAACTGGGCGTCCGGGGTCTGCTTGATCACCTGCCCCGCCGTCGAGTGAGTCATCGTCGTCAACTGCGGCAGTGTCGTCCCCACGTACTGGCCATACAGACATTCACCCGTCAGGTGATCCCAGTACGACCCAGTCTGCCGATCCGCCAGCAGCGTCATCGCATCATAGTAACCAACCCCGTAAAATTCGAGCGTCTGGCCATTCACGACGGGTGAAAAGCTCATCCCGGCGTTGCACACCGCGCAGAAGGTCGCCATCCACGGCTGACCATCGATCACCCCCTGCATGACGTTGTATAGCGAAAAGTGCGACGTCCGAAACACGTAAATCTGGTCGCCTTGCTGTGTATAGAGCACCGAGGTCGCCTCGGTCAGGACGTGCGCGGCGAGCGCTGCCGCGAGCGGCTGCAGCTCCGTCATGGCGAACCGTTGCGATGGCCCATTAAAGTCCAATTGCACCAGGCGCGCAGGGTCAAACTTAGTTGTCATCGTCATCATCTTGGCTCAACTATGGTGTATTCGTTGTAGCTTATCATCACTGTGGCAGCGACCGCGCTATTTTTCATAACTACTCATAATGGGGTAGTCAGCCGCGCAGAAAACGGTTATCTTCAATAGGTTGTGTGGGAGCGATTGCAGGGTCGCCGCTGGGCGCTTGATCTCCCAATTGATAGACAGAGGAACAATATCTCATGATTGCGCTTCAACTTTATACGGTACGGGATGCGCTCTCGGCTAATTTCGAGGGCACAATTCGCCAGATTGCCGCGTATGGCTATCCGGCGGTGGAAACGGCAGGCGTCTATGGGGAGTCGCCCGCCAAAGCGAAAGCCTTGTTTGATGAACTGGGGCTGAAGGTCACCAGCGCGCATTCCCCCCTGCCGCTCGGAGACAATCAGCAGAAAGTGCTCGATACAATTGGCGCGTTGGGCGCGAAGACGATCGTCTTCCCGTGGATCGCCGCCGAGAACTTCGAAGCGCTGGATCGCATTCAACGACTCGCCGACCAGCTCAATGCCGCCGATGCGGTCGCCCGCGAACACGGTCTGAGCCTCGCCTACCACAATCACGATTTCGAACTGCGCCGCCTGCCCGATGGTTCGCTGCCGCTGCTGCGCCTGAAGGAACTGGTCGCGCCGACTGTGCTGTTTGAAGTCGATACTTATTGGGTGCAAACGGGCGGCGCCAACGTAATCGAAGTTTTGCAGGCGCTCGGCCCCCAGGCCGCGCAGTTGATGCACGTCAAGGATGGCCCGTGTGTCGTCGGCCAGCCGATGACCGCCGTCGGCGATGGCGTGATGAATTTCCGGGAGATTTTCGCGGCTTTCCCCGCCGAATATCACATTGTGGAAGCCGACCGCGTGGACGGCGACCCGCTGGCCGCAGTTGACAAGAGTTTCCGTTACCTCAGCAACCTCTAGGACATAATCATGGCGAACAAAACTTACAAAGTCGGTCTCATCGGCGTGGGCAACATCAGCCCCGCGTATATCAAAGGCTGCCGCGCCTTCGACATCCTCGATCTGGTCGCGGTCGCCGACATCGATCTCGACAAGGCGCGGAAAGTCGCCGCCGAGAACAACATCCCAACAGCCTGTTCAGTGGATGATTTGCTCGCCGACCCGAATATCGACATCGTCGTCAACCTGACGATTCCCGCCGTGCACGCGGAAGTCAGCTTGAAAGCGTTGAACGCGGGCAAACACATCTACACCGAAAAGCCGCTGGCCATCAGCCTGAGCGACGGCAAAGCCATCATCGACACCGCCGCCGCGAAGGGTTTGCGCGTGGGCTGCGCGCCGGATACGTTCCTGTTCGGCCAGCATCAGGCCGCCCGCAAGCTGATCGACGAAGGCGCGATTGGCGATCCGGTCGCGGCGGTCGGCTTCATGCTCGGTCACGGACCGGAACGCTGGCATCCAAATCCTGATTTCTTCTACGCGCCCGGCGGTGGCCCCATGTTCGACATGGGTCCGTACTACGTCACCTGCTTGGTGACGCTGCTCGGACCAGTGGTCCGCGTGAGCGGCGCGGCGCGCGCGTCGTTCCCCACCCGCACGACCGCCAGTGGGCGCACGCTCCCGGTCAATGTGCCGACCCACTACACCGGCACGCTGGAATTCGCGTCGGGCGCGCTGGCTACGCTGATCACCAGCTTTGACGTGTGGGGGCACCGCCTGCCGCAGATGGAAATCTACGGTTCGGTGGGCAGCATCGCCATCCCCGACCCCAACGGCTACGATCCCCGGCAGGTCAAGCTGTTCGTACCGGAAAAGCACGACTGGGAAGTGATGCCCGTCGAGCACCGCGAAGACTGGGCGCGTGGCATCGGTTTGGCGGATATGGCCTACGGCATCCGCGACGGTCGTCCACACCGTGCCAGCGGCGATCTTGCCTACCACGTGCTGGAAATCATGCACGCCTTCAGCAAGGCGTTCGAGAGCGGTTCGTATGTCACGCTGCAGAGCACGGTGGAACGGCCAGAAGCGCTGCCCGTCGGCTTGCCGCCGCGCGTGCTGGAAATGCCCTAGTTTTCATTTATGTCGTATCAGAGTGCGTCTCCGGGCGCACTCTGAGTACTTTCCCCCCAATAATTAAGACTTTCTCTCCACTCTCCAACTTTAGTCGAATACCAATGCCGCAATTTGCGTTTATGCTATAGCTACACCGCTATCCTTTACCAGCGTGCTGCCCGCACGAGTCGTGACGGTCTCGACGGCAGCTCAACGGAGGCATAATGCAACGACGTAAACTGTACTTAGTATTGGGTGTCTGGTTATTGACACTCCTGATGACGGGGGCCGTCCTCGCTCAAGGTGACACTCTCAGTTATACCTTTCCTGATGGTTCTTTAGCTTTTGAATATCCAGATTCCTGGGTACTGCGCGAGGACGACGGCTTTGTGTTGGTGGGCAACACCACCGCCGCGCTCGACATTGACCAGAGTGACGACGTGAGTGACGATGGGCTGGTCGCGCTGGCGATCTATTCGCCAACCGCCATAGCGCAGCTTATGCCGGGGCTGGAGGACGCGACAACACCGCGTGCAATTGTGGATACCCTCCTGGAACAGGGCGACGTAAACGGCGAAATTCAAGAAGGAACGCTCAACGATTTCCCCTTCGTCTATGTAGAGATTCAAGACGTGCAGATGCGTCTGCAAGGGATTGAAGCCGCGGTCGCAGTCTATGACTCGCCGTCCGGTCTGGTCGTTGTTGCCATCCAGACTGGCGACCAACTGACCGATTATCAGGCGGAATACGATCTCATCATCAATTCGATTGTCTCTGGCACCGTCAGCGCCCCGACCGCGACGCCGCGTCCGGCGGCGGTCGGCGGCACGACGGTCGAAGGTGTGCTCGATGAGAACAACAATCAGCTACTCTACACTGTGGATCTCAACGCCGGCGACACGGTGACTATTGAACTGGCCGCGGTGGACAATTCCTTCGATACCTATTTGCGTCTCTATGCTCCCGGCATCTACAGTCCGGGCGTCACCCCTACGTTGGACAACGACGACGCTGGTGATCAGAGTTTTGGGACCCTGAACTCACGGATCGCCGACTTCGAAGTCACTGAGTCGGGTGGCTGGGTGATTGCAGCAACCAGTTTCAACGGCAGTGCGACAGGTCAATTTACCCTCACCATCCGTGGCAGCGAAAGCACATACAATCTTGTCCCATTGGCTGGCGGAGCACCACCTGTGGCTCAAGATCCAACGCCGACCGCCACACAGCCACCGCAGATCGCGGTCGGCGGCGCGAGCATCACGGGTGAACTGACCACGGCTGAGCCGCAGCAGCAGTTTGCCGTCGAACTGGCCGAAGGCGATGTCATCACCGTCGAAATGGTCGCCGACAGCGACGATCTCGACACGATTGTGCGCCTGTACGCGCCCGGTGACTTCGAACGCAGCCGCACCGCAACCATCGAAAACGATGACTCGCTGGATGCAGACTTCGGCGTCCGCAATTCCCGCATCGAAGACTTTGCCGTGACCGAGTCGGGCACGTGGGTGATTGAAGCCAGCAGCTTCGCCCGCATCGGTACGGGGACGTACACAATCACGGTGAGCGGCAGTGGCAGCTACAGCATCGTCCCGCTCGGCGATCAGCCAATTGCGCCGCGCGAAACCGAAACCCCCGTTGCAGTCGGCGGCAGCAGCATCGTTGGCGACCTCGTCCGCGGCGCGACTGCGCAGTCGTTCACCGTCGAATTGACTGAAGGTGACCGCGTCACCATTGAAGTGGCGTCGGAAAACAACTCGTTCGACACCCTCCTGCGCCTGTATGCCCCCGGCGACTTCGAAAGTGGGCGCGACGCCACCGTCGAAAATGACGACTCCGGCGATATCGACTTTGGCAACCTCAATTCGCGCATCGAAGACTTCCGCGTGAGTGAATCCGGTACGTGGGTGATCGAAGTGACCAGCTTCAGCGGCACCGCAACCGGCACCTTTACGCTCACGGTGCGCGGCGATGAGACGTATGTGCTCGCCCCGCTTGGAGACTTGCCGGCGCCGACGCCCCGCCCCGGTGACACGGGCGGCTCCAGCGTCGACGGCAGCCTGACCCGCAGTGCGGCGGCGCAGCCGTTCACGGTCGAATTGACCGACGGCGACCGCGTGACCATTGAAGTGTCCTCGCCAGACTTCGATACGCTGGTGCGGTTGTATGCGCCCGGTGATTTCGAACGTGGTCGGCGGTTCGAGGTGCAGAACGACGACTCCGGCGACTCCGATTTTGGCAGTCTGAACTCGCGCATTGAAGACTTCCGCGTGAATGAAACCGGCATGTGGGTGATCGAAGTGACCAGCTTCAGCGGTACCGCGACGGGCGCATTCACGCTGACCGTGCGTGGTGACGGCGAATACAACCTGAACGCGGGTGGGGTCGAAGCGCCTGAGCCGCTGGCAGTCGCCGCGACCCTCAGCGGCAGTTTGACCGACCGCGCGCCCGCCCAGCAGTTCGCCATCGATTTGAACGAAGGTGAACTGGTGACCATCGAGGTCGCCGCCGACCTTAATGCGTTCGATACCCTCCTCCGGCTGTATGCACCCGATGATTTTGAACGTGGGCGCGACGCCACCATCGAAAATGACGACTCCGGCGACTCGAACTTCGGCAACCTTAACTCGCGGATTGCGAGTTTTGAAGTGACCGAGACGGGGACGTGGGTGATCGAAGTGACCAGCTTCAGCGGCACCGCGACAGGCGCCTACACGCTGACGGTGCGCGGCGACGGCTCGTATGCACTGACGCCGCTCAACAGCGATCTCCCGGTGCAGCAGGTCACGCCGACTCCTGTGCCGCCCACCGAGCTGCCGCCCGTGCTGACGGGTGATGACGTGCTCGTCTACAACGAAGCGGTCACCGGAACGATCAACCGAACCAACCGCGACGTCGCATGGCGCTTTGCCGGCGCGGCGGGCGATCTCGTCACCATTACAATGGTGGCCGAAGATGTCAACGAGCTTGACCCGCGCATCTTCCTGTACACCGCCGACGCTTTTGCTGTGGACGGTGCCGAACTCGCCGAGAACGACGACTCGCAGGATGCCGATTTTGGCGTGCGCAATTCGCGCATTGCGGATCTCACCCTGCCCGTCACGGGCGAATACGTGCTCGTGGCGACCTGCTTCGTCGCCTGCGACGGCGACTACACCCTGCTGATTGAAGCGGACGCGACCGCCATCGTTGAGCCGACGCCACCGCCGGTCACAACGGGTGACGAACTGCGCCAGTGGGCGGTCAGCGCGACGGCGACCACCGAATACACCGCCGACGCGTGGAGCGCGATGCAGGCGTCCGGCGCGCCGGATACCACCGAATGCGCCGACATCCGTACGGCGTGGGCGTCCTCCGACTCGCGTGGCGTCGACTCGCTGACGCTGAATTACGCGCAGGCTGTCGTCCCGACCCAGATTAACATTTATCAGACGCTCGGCCCCGGCTCGATCACCAGCGTACAGGTGATCACCGTCAACGGCGATATCATTGACCTGCACAACAGTGCCGACCCGCCCGGCAACACCCCATGCCCCGGCGTGTTCACCGTAAATGTCGACGGCATCACGGCGCTCGTGAGCGGCGTGATCGTCAACCTTGACCAGACTATCGGCCAAGGCTGGAATGAAATCGACGCCGTTGAACTCGTTGGTTTGGGGACTGGCGAAGTCAGCATTAGCGAAGAGCCTACGACGGACATCACCGCGCTGCTCGAACAAGCTCAAGCGGCAGTTAACGCTGAGGAGTGGGATACCGCCGTCGCGCTCTACACCACCGCGCTGGAAATCGACCCGGAAAACGGGGATGCCTACTTCTTCCGCGGTTACGCCTACTACTTCCTCGGCTCCAACGACGAAGCCCTGAGCGATTTCAACAACGCGCTTCAGTTCGGCGCGACGGATACGGCGTGGGTGTACAACGTGCGCGGGCTGACCTATGACCTGCTCGGCGAGTATGATCTCGCGCTCGCCGACTTTGACGCAGCCGTCGAGCTGGCGCCGAACTACGAAGCCGCAATCCAGAATCGGGCGTACGTGTTTGGCGTCCGCCTCGGAGACTGGAAGAAATACACCGATCAGTACCGCATCCTGGTCGACCTCGCGCCCGATAACTCCGACTACCACAACGGCGTCGGTTGGGGTCTGGTGCAGCAGCGGCGCTACCGCGAAGCGCTCGAAGAATTGAACACGGCGCTCGACCTGAACCCGGACAATTCCAGCGCGCTTGACAGCCGGGCGTGGGCGTACCTCGGCCTCGAAGACTACGTCAACGCGGAAGCAGATTTCCGCGCCGCGATTGAACTCGGCGAAATCTACTCGTACTACGGTCTCGCCGAACTGTTCCACGCGCAGGGCAATGACGAAGAAGCACTCGTCAACTTGCGCACGTATCTGAGTGAGGCAGGGGAAGATGCCGCCCCGGAAGCCCTCGCGCTGCAGGAAACGCTGCGCTAAGGCAGGTCAGGGGACGGCAAACCGTCCCCTTGAGCATAGGCAAGCAACCGGGACGATCACACCATGGATCGTCCCGGTTTTGATTACGCCACCCACACCCAATGCACAAAGTCGTTAAGCAGGTACACCTGCATGAGCGCCATCACCGCTACCGTCAGCCAGAAGGCACGCGGGCGCTGGAGGATGAGCGCGCCAGCGGCGAAGCATGGGAACAGCAGCAGCACATAGCGGATCGCGCTTTCGAACTGCGCGCCTTCCAGCCCCTCGCCGAAGTGGTAGCGTACGAGAATCACCGCTAACGTCGACCACACATAGAGCGCATACGCCCGCTGGAAGCGCAGCAGCACGACCACGCCGAGCGCGGCCATCAGCAGCAGCGTGAAGGCATTGTTGTGTTCGTGCGCCGCCGTAATACCGGTGAACAGCCGCTGCATATACGTGATCACCGAGTCCCAAGGTAGATGTGAAGCCAGCTTCCACCCCTCGGCATAGGCTTGCTCCATGCTGCCCAACTGCCCGTACGTGATGAAGGCGACGAACGCCAGCGTGCCCAATAGTGCGCCGATCAGCGCGGGCAGACGGTCGATCAGCGCGCGCCGCGCGACTTCGCGACACTGGACATAGGCGATCCATCCGAGCGGCAGACACAGCACGACTCCCTGTAACCGTGTGAGCGAAGCGAGAAACGCCAGGCCACCTGCCAGCCACCAACGCCGATCCAGCGCCGCCAGAAACGCGCCGAGCGTGAACGTCAAAAACAGCGGTTCGGTGTAGCCTGCGACAAGGTAGAACCCCGTCGGGAATGCCGCCAGCAAAATCAGCGCGCGCGTGGCCACGCGATCCCCCCATTCCCACGCGGTGAGACGGTAAAACAGGTAGAAGGCGGCGGCGCAGAAGACGTTACTCACGATCAGCGCTGCCAGCACGAAATTGCCGCCGCAGAACAACTCTACGAAGCGAGTCAGCGCTGGATACAACGGCGGGAACACAATTCGCGTATCCGGGAAATAGCCCTGCATGGCGATCAGGATATACCATGCAGTGTCATAGCGCCGCCACGGCTCAACGACCTGGGCAAAGGGCGCATGTGCAGGCAGCGAGGCGTAGTACGTGATGCCGCTCGGGTTACCTTCCAGCGTGAGCAGGTTAAAGCGCAGCAGATCCGGGCGCGCCGCCGACATGTCCCGCGCCATCAGCAGCGCGGCGACCAGCGTCAGGAGGCGGAGCGTCAGAAACACGCCGAGCGAAACGCGCAGCGCCCGACTGCGGGCAAGCTGCGCGATCTGTTCCCGGGCAGCACGCAGCCAAAGACGAGGCCAGTCCTGACCTTGACTTACGATCATAGATACTCATTCCTCTAGATCGCGTGGGGAGACGCGACGGCGGCAGGAGCCGCCAGTGAGGGAGCCGCCTGCTCGACACCGTCAACGACCGCCCAACGCACGAGCAAACCGAACGTCACCACGTTGAGTAAGGCGATGGGGAGCGCAAAGTTGGCAGGGGCGAGGAAAGTACGCGACAAATCGTCGAAGCTGGTGACGGCAAAAATGTTGTAAGCATAAGTAACGGTGGCAGCAATGGCCGCCGGAAGCACCCGGCGATCCTGCGCAATGGCAATGATGAGCAGCACGGCGGCGGGAAACAGGTAGCGTTCGTGCACCTGCGTCGGTAGGATGAAGAAGCCGTAGAAGAGTGCCGCCGCCCACACGAATTCCCGCTTCTGGTGGGCTTGACGCCAGCACAGCACCATGATCAGCAGGACGAACGTGCCGAATAGGATCAGCCCGGCAGCTTTGTACGACAGGCCGCCGATCCAGAGTTGCGCGTCGGCGTACGCCGGTTCACGGAACAGCATCAGCCCGCCCTTGTCAATCGACGCCAGTGCGTGCCAGAAATTGTAGGCGTTGTTGGAGAAATACGGGAACGCGTCGCTCGCGTGCAAGTACGGCGCGAGCGCGTCTTCCCAACCGCTCTCCAACGCGAACGGCAGGGTCACCAACAGGAACACAACCGCGCTGACTACCCCGCTGATCAGCGTGCGACGCCAGCCGTAGCGCCGGAACGTGACGACCAGCAGAATCGGCGCGACGACCGCCGCCGGCTGCTTGATCAAGGCGGCGATGGCAAACAAAATCCACGCCCACAGTGGACGGTCACGGTTGAGCGCAAGCAGCGCCAGCACCACGAACGCCGTGAACGGCGCGTCGTACTGCCCCCACCACCCCGTCGTCGCCACAATACCCGGCGCGACCGCCAAGGCGATGGGAATCGTCCAACGCAGGCGCGGGCGGTCACTCAGCCAGAGCGCGACTGCGCCGATCAGCAGCAGCTCACACGCGACTGGAAACACTTTCAACTGCACGATGAAGTTTGGATCGCGCATGGCAAAGCGCGGGTTCGGCGCCGTTCCGCCGTTCACTTCGATCAAGGCGGCAAAACTCAGCGTCGACAGCGGCGGGTAGAGGCGATCCGTTTCGTCGAAACGGTACGACGACTTGTAGAACTCCCACAAGCCGCGCATATCCATCACGCGCATCCACTCGGCGAAATGGCGCAAATCCGGCTCAAAGGCCATGGTCGAAAGCGTGGGCAGCCGAACAAAAAAAGCGAGCACGACGACGGCCACCGCGGGCAGCCACCAGCGCGGCGAACGTTGAGAGCGTTGTAAGGCAGCCAAACCATCTCCTGAAGCACATGACCGTGCTTGCGCAAACTAAACCGCGCTTATTATGCCCGAATTCTCGATTTTTACCTCAGCGATCCCGTCCGAGATTAAGCGACTGCTTATATCCAGTCTGCCCAACCGCCCTTGAAACGTTTACTGCAACAGGAATTGAAATTGTTGACAATGAGGGAGGAAACGAGTCAAAATGAGTTATGAAAACGTTCCCAATAGTGATTAGTCTGGATCACCAAGGACAATAAACATGCGTTTTGGCTATTTTGACGACCAACAGCGTGAGTACGTGATCACCCGGCCGGATACTCCCCTGCCGTGGCTGAACTATCTCGGCAACGAAGCTTACTTTGGCATCATCTCGAACACCGCGGGTGGCTATTCGTTTTACCGCGACGCCCGCCTCCGCCGCCTGACTCGCTATCGCTACAACAATGCCCCGCGTGACATTGGCGGGCGCTACCTGTATCTGCGTGACAGCGCGACGGGCGAATACTGGTCACCGACGTGGCAGCCTACGCTGACGGCGCTTGACGATTACACCTGCCGTCATGGCATCGGCTACACCACCATTCAATCGACCTACCGCGACGTGACGGCGCAGGTACGCTACTTCGTGCCGCAGGGATCGAACTTGGAGGTGTGGCAGGTCAAGGTGACCAATCACCGTGTCAAGGCGGCGGAACTATCGTTGTTCTCGTTCGTGGAGTTCTGCTTATGGGACGCCAACGACGACATGACCAACTTCCAGCGCAACTTCAGCATCGGCGAAGTCGAAATCGAAAACGGCGTGATCTACCACAAGACGGAATACCGCGAACGCCGTGATCATTTCGCCTACTTCGCCTGCTCTGCCCCACTAGCCGGTTTTGACACCTCGCGCGACGAATTCCTCGGCGTGTACCGCGGGTTTGATCAGCCGCGCGTCGTCGAAGCGGGCGAATCGAAGAACTCGGTTGCGCATGGGTGGGCACCGATTGGTTCGCATCACGTTAAGCTCAAGCTCGCCCCAGGCGAAACGCAGTCGATCAACTTCATCCTCGGCTATCAGGAGAATTCCCGCGACGCCAAATTTGAAGCGCCTGGCGTTATCAACAAGGTGACCGTCAAACCGATCATCGCGCATTATCTGGACAGCGCCAATATCGACGCGGCCTTCGAGACGCTGCGCCAGTACTGGGATGGTCTGCTCGGCGTGCTGCAGGTGTCAACGCCCGACGAACATACTAATCGCATGGTCAACATCTGGAACGCCTATCAATGCATGGTGACGTTCAACATGTCGCGCTCGGCGTCCGGCTACGAGAGCGGCATTGGGCGCGGCATGGGCTTCCGTGACTCGAATCAGGATTTGCTCGGTTTTGTCCACATGATCCCCGAACGCGCGAAAGAACGCATCCTCGACATCGCCTCCACGCAGTTTGAGAATGGCGGCGCGTACCACCAGTACCAACCGCTCACCAAGCGCGGCAACAACGCGGTCGGCAGCAACTTCAACGACGACCCGCTGTGGCTCGTGCTCGGCGTCGCCGCCTACATCAAGGAGAGCGGCGACTGGGCGATCCTCGACGAACCCGTCCCCTTTGACAATCAGCCGGGCACCGAGCAGCCGCTCTACGAACATCTGCGCCGCAGTATGCAGTACACGCTGGATCGGCTCGGCCCGCACGGTCTGCCGCTAATCGGGCGCCGACTGGAACGACTGCCTCAACCTCAACTGCTTCTCTGAAGAACCGGGCGAATCTTTCCAGACGACCACCAACAAAGACGGCGCGGTCGCGGAATCGATCTTCATCGCCGGGTTGTACGGCATTGCGGCCAAAGAGATGGCGGATCTTGAAGATCACTTCGGTCGTGGGGACACCGCCGCCAGCTATCGCGACTCTGCGGTCAAAATGGATGAGGTCGTCAAGGAACACGGGTGGGATGGTGCGTGGTTCATGCGCGCTTACAACCACTTCGGCGACAAAGTCGGTTCGGCGGAGTGCGCCGAAGGGCAAATCTTCATCGAACCGCAGGGCATATGCATCATGGCGGGCATGGGGTTGGACGATGGCCGCGCCGCGCAAGCACTCGACTCGGTGCGCGCCCGCCTCGCGACGCCGCATGGCATCATCTTGCAGCAGCCCGCCTATGCGACCTACCATGTCGAACTTGGCGAGATTTCGTCGTATCCCCCCGGCTATAAAGAGAACGCGGGCATCTTCTGCCACACCAACCCGTGGATCATGATCGCGGAAGCAATTATTGGCTCCGGAAACAACGCGCACGACTACTACACGCGCATCAACCCGTCGGCGCGTGAAGCCATCAGCGAACTGCACCGCTGCGAACCGTACGTCTACGCACAGATGATCGCCGGGAAGGACGCGCCGACGCACGGCGAAGCCAAGAACTCCTGGCTGACCGGGACGGCGGCATGGAACTATGCGGCTATCACCCAATGGATTCTCGGCATTCGCCCGACGTTTGAAGGCTTGCAGATCGCCCCGGTCGTGCCGACGGCGTGGTCAGGTTTCACCGCCACACGCAAGTATCGCGGCGTGACCTATCATATCACCGTGCGCCGTGCGGGGCCGGGCAACACCGCCGCGCTCACCGTCGATGGCACTCCCGTCGAAGGCAGCATTATTCCACTGATCACCGACCGCGCCGCGTGCCAGGTCTCGGTGACGCTGAACTAAATAGAGTGTGGGCAGGGACGTGCGGCGTGCCTGCCCCACCGCTTCGAAAACTATTTCTGGAGTCGATTGAATGAAACGCGCTTTGATTATGCTCGTTTTTCTGTTGCTCAGCCTCACGTTGAGCGCACCGCTCACCGCTCAAGATGCGCTCGCTCCCGCCGAAATCACGGGCGAAGTCGTGTATATCGCCTTTCCGGTGGCGATCACTCTGGATGGGAATCTCGACGATTGGGCGGGCGTACCGCAAGTCACGGTCGACCGCGGCACGCAAACCTCCCCGGATCCACTGCAAAATGCGTCGTTCACCTTTGCAGTCGCCGCGGATCCGGAGAACTTCTACATCAGCATGACGACCGTCGATGACAACATCATCACCGGGCAGCACGAGGCGAACTACTGGAACGAGGATTCGCTGGAGTTTTACCTCAACCTCTCCGATGACCGCTATGCCGAGGTCTATGGCAGCGGCATGTTCCAGATCAACCTCAATCCGGGTGACATCGGCAACACCGACCCAACCGCCATCAGGGTGACCGGATCGAACAGCGCGGCCAGTCAGGTGCAGGCGTTCGTCTTCGCGACCGAAACGGGTTACGGCATCGAAGCCGCCGTACCCCTCAGTGCGTATTTCACGCCGGAACATGGCCGCGAAATCGGCTTTCAGGCGCACATGAACGGCGCGACTGAGCAGGATCGCAACGTCAAGCTGATTTGGTCATTGGCCGATACGAACGACAACTCATATAACAACCCCAGCCTGTTTGGCAGTGGGCTCTTTTTCGAAGTAGGCAGAACGGATATCCCTATGGCAAGTGAACGCCCCGAACCCGTTGTGGTCGTGCCGCAGCGCTATGTGAGTCTGAACCAGATCGGCTATTACGCCAGCGCCCCTAAATTCGCGATGTTCGCCGGCCCCGGCACAAACGGCACGGTCTGGGTGCTGCGCAATGTCGACACGGACGAACAGGTCGCCGCCGGATTCACCTCCCCCGGTCGTCTGGATGCCGCATCCGGCGACTATGTGCAAACGGTCGATTTCTCAGCGGTGACGACGCCGGGTACGTATGTCCTCACGATCGACACCACGACCAGCGAACCATTCCAGATCGTCGCAGATGACCTGTACACCCAGCTCCCGTTTGATGCGGCACGCTACTTCTATCTCAACCACAGCGGCATCGAACTGGAGGCGGAGCACGCGGGCGACCTCTGGGCACGCCCTGCCGGACACCTGACGGATGATGCGGTCACCTGCTGGCGCGGGACCGATCCGCAGGGTGTTCAGTGGGATGGCTGTGATTACACGCTCAACGGGCGCGGTGGCTGGTACGACGCGGGCGACTATGGCAAATATGTCGTCAACGGCGGCATCTCGCTGTGGACACTGCTCAACCTGTACGAACGCTTGCCGAACGCCTTCCCCGATCAATCACTGAACATCCCGGAGAGCGGCAGCGGCGTGTCGGATTTGCTCGATGAGGCGCGCTGGGAGATGGAATTCCTCATGGCTATGCAAGTGCCAGAGGGTGAGCCGCTGGCGGGCATGGTGCATCACAAGCTGCACGACCGCGAATGGTCCGGCATCCCCTTCATGCCGCCAAGCGAGTACGACAATAACAGCGCCTTTACCAACCCGAGCGGCGGACGCTACCTGTTCCCGCCGTCGACCGCTGCCACGCTCAATGTCGCGGCAACCGCCGCGCAGTGTGCGCGCAGCTGGCGCGAAATCGACGCGGAATTCTCGGCACGCTGCCTCAGCGTCGCCCAGACCGCGTGGCAGGCCGCTAACGACAACCCGATCATGCTCGCGGGTAACGTCCCCGGCGCGGGCGGTGGCAACTACGACGACACCGACGTCAGCGACGAGTTCTACTGGGCAGCGGCGGAACTGTTTATCACGACCGGGGAAGCCCAATATCGCCAGTTCATCCGCACCTCGCCCTACTACAGTGCCTTTCCCACGGCGAGCGGCGGCGCGTCATCGATGACGTGGGGCAGTACGGCGGCGCTCGGCACGATCTCGCTGGCGATGGTGCCAAATCAGCTCACCACGAATGAGATCGTCACGCTGCGCGGGCAAATCCTGCAGACGGCCGACCGCTACCTGAGCGTCATCGAGGGTGAAGGCTACCGCGTGTCGCTCGGCGCCAATGGCTATGCGTGGGGCTCGAATTCCGACGTATTGAACAACGCGATCATTCTGGCGCTGGCACATGACTTCACGGGTGAAACGCGCTACCTGCACGGCGTAACCGAGAGCATGGATTATCTGCTCGGGCGCAACGCGCTTGGCTTCAGTTTCATCTCCGGCTACGGCGTGCGGTCGCTCCAGCATCCGCATCACCGTTTCTGGGCGAATCAAGGTGAGTTTCCCGCGCCGCCGCCTGGCGTGGTCGCCGGCGGACCAAATGGAAATCCGAGCGATCCCGATGCGCTGGCGGCCAACCTGAACACTGTTGGCGCGGCGAAACGCTACCTCGACGTCATCGGCTCGTGGTCAACCAACGAAGTGACGATCAACTGGAATGCGCCGCTGGTGTGGGTGGCCGCCTATTTGCAGCTGCGAGAAGACTAGATGTATATTGAGCGGCTGAACTACAGTGGGCTGAACTGCTATCGTCTCGCCAATGGCGTACTGGAATTGATCATCACCGGAGACGTGGGGCCGCGCATCATCCACTTCGGCTTCATCGGCGACCGCAATGAGTTCTATCAAGCCGATCCGCTGGCTCTCCCGGCGGATCGGTCCGCGTGGCAGTTGTACGGGGGGCATCGCCTGTGGCATGCGCCGGAAGCTGCCGGACGTACGACCGTGCCCGATAACGCGCCGATCACCGTCGAGGATCACGGTGACTTCGTGCGCATCATCCAGCCAACCGACGCGGCGGGAATCGAGAAGCAGATTGACATCCGCCTCACGCCCGCGTCGAACCGCGTCCAGCTGACGCATCGCCTCATCAACCACAACCTGTGGGGTGTCGAACTCGCGGTGTGGGCGCTCTCAGTAATGAATCCGAGTGGTACGGCGGTCATTCCCCTGCCGCCGCGCGGTTCGCATCCCGACGATCTGCTGCCGAATGCGACGCTCGCTATCTGGCCATATGTCGATCTCTCCGACCCGCGCTTCGGCTTTGGGCGGAAGTACATCCGCATTGCTCACAATCCGCATGTGTCAACGCCGCTCAAGCTGGGCGCGTCGGTTTCGAGCGGGTGGATCGCCTATACTAATGCCGATCACCTGTTCATTAAGCAATTTGAGTATGCAGCCGACGCGGCCTACCCGGATTTGGGCAGCAATGTTGAGGTCTTCGCGAATGACTTTATGCTGGAGCTGGAAACGCTCAGCCCGCTGATCACGTTAGCACCAACCGCCAGCGTCGAACACGTCGAACGCTGGACGCTGGTCAAAGACGTGCCGGAAGTCGCCAGCGACGATGCAATTGATCGCTGCGTGCTGCCCGTCGTTAACAGTTAAGCCGCTGCTGGCCCATTCTCACGGGTGGTGTCAGGGCTACCAACCGGCGGACGCAATGAATTGCGTCCCTACGAAACGAATGTAGCTTGTAGGGACGCCTCGTTGGGCGTCCGCTGCTCCTAGCCTGCATGTCATTCTACTGAGCTATCGGCAAACCTAGTCCCAAAACAAATCAACAGTCTCCCCTCTCCCGTGGGAGAGGGGTTGGGGGTGAGGCTTTCTTTTACGCCACCCACATATCGTAGCTGAACAGGTACGCCTGCATCGCCAGCAGCAGCACGCTGGCGACCGTCCACCCGCGGTCGAAGCTCGTGCTGCGTCCCCAACGGCCAAGCATCACCCACAGCGTCGGCACGACCAGCACATAGCGCAGCGTGCTTTGTGTGCTCGTCCCACCCGCCGTGAAGGGCACGAGCAGCGCAAGGAAGCCAAAGACGGCGAGCTCCGGGTAACGGCGCAGGCAGACGACAATGCTGACAAGACACAGGAACGTCGCAACAATTTGCAGCGCGACCACGACCAATGTTTGCTCATTGGTCTGTGCCCGTTCGAGGATGCCGCCCCAGAATTGCAGTGTGAGCGGGATATCGAGCAGGCGGTTGCCAAACCAGAATTCCTCGACGGCATCGAACTGCACACCGTAGACTAACCGCCATAATCCATAGGCGATAACCGGAAGTGCCAGCACCGGGAGTTGAAACAACAGCTTCCGCTTGTCCAGTGACTCCGCTGTTTGCCGGTACGCCAACACCCACGCGATCAGCATGGGCAGCACGAGCACCGCGCCAATCGAACGCGTCCACGTCGCCAACGCGGCCAGAACTGCCGCCAGCACAAATTGTTTGCGCCGCATCAGCGCGAGGCTGCCGAAGGCCAGACCGATGAATAACCCTTCGGTGTAGACCACCGCGAAGAACATCGAGGTCGGGAAGATCAGCAGGTAGAACACCGTGCGCAGCCCACCCTGCTCGCCGAGTTCCTCGCGCACGATATCGTAGAGCGCGATCATGCCCGCCAGCGTGCCGAACAGCGAGATGAGCACCCCGGCGGCGACTGACGCAGCAATCGGCGTCATGCCGAGCAGCGCAAACGGCAGGCGCACCGCTTTGATCAGTATCGGGTACAAGGGGAAGAAGGCATAGCTCGTGCTGTAATCACCGTGCGGCGTTTCGACCAAGGCGATCTCAGGATCATCATAGCCGACCGTCGCAACCGACAGATAATATTCGCTGTCCCAAGAGACCTGGGTATTGAGAAACGGTTCGAGCAAGTAGTCTTTGCCGCGCTGACTGTTGCGGTTCGTCCAATCGCCTGTCCATTGCAGCGACGTATCCGGGCGGTCTGGCTCATAGCGCATTTGCACGATCTGCATATAGCCAATCAGCACGATGCTCCAAACCAACCAGATCAATACGATGGTGCGTAACGTGCGCCGATTCATAATGTTGTGTAGTGCTCCAGGTACAAAAGCGGTGAGGAAAGGTGTCCCGCGCCGGGCGAGGCGAACCCCGCCCGGTTGACTTGAGATTTAGTTCGCAGGTGGAATGACGTACAGCGTCAGCGACTGACCGGGGACGGTCACGCTCATACCGTCGCTGAAAGCCACCGACTCAATTTGCTCGGCGTCCGTGTCCTGATCAAAGCGCCAGACTTCCGCCTCTGCACCCGCCGCAAACCCGCTGACCGAGAGCGTCTTGGTCGCTTCGTCGTCGCCGAGGTTCACGACCATCACCGTCACCGCGCCGTCGTCCCGCTGCGCCGCGTACACAGTCACCAGCGGGTCGTTGGACTGCGCGGCCAGCAGTTCCGTGCCGAAGCGGGCGTACATCATATACGTATAGCCAGTCGGGCGCACGTTGTAGCTGCTCAACAGGCCCCACCCGCGTCCGGCACCGCCCTGCATGTCCCAGTAGGTGACCATTTCAACTTGGTTGTTGATCATCCGACCGAGCGTATCGGCCAACCAGAGGGCGTTGAAGTGCGAGTCAAGGCTGGCGGGGCCGCCGACGCTGTTCGCCGAATTCGAATTGATCTCCGCGATGGCGATGGGAATGTCACGCCCCGCCGCATTGCGAATGATCGTGCGCAGGTTGGGGATGACGACATCCCATTCCTGCGGCTGCGTGCGCAGACCGTCGATGGTCGCGCCATCACCGCCGCCGTTGCCGGGCCACGGATAGCGATGCAGACCGACATACGCCAGCAGATCGCCGTTTGCTTCGAGGAACGGGATCAGCCAGTCATTGCCTTCGGCGTCTAACGGCGTACCGCTGCGCAAGTCAAAGGTGATATTATTGCCGTCGATGCTCAGCGGCACGTACTGCGTGATATCCGGCCCAACGAACTGAATCGTCGGATCGACTTCCAGCATGGCTTCGGCAATTGCGCGCCACTGGGTACTCAGGTCGTCGACCGTGTAGGTCTCCGCGCCCATCAACGCGACGAACAGATTCGGTTCGTTGCCGATGCTCCAGTAGCGGATGTTGTAGCCTTTTTCGATATTGGCGTAACGCACCCATTCCGCGGCGGCTTCGGGCGTGCCGTCGAGCAGCCGAACGCTCCACAGCGGCTCCGCGCCCAACTGGCGCATTTGCAGCACAAACAGATCCATGATCGTCGTGCGCATGTCCATGCGGTCGGTGTCGCCGCCGCCAAAGCGCATGAAGTTGATGCCCATCATCTGGGCTTCATCCATCAAACTCTGCGGGATGATGCTGTACAGGTTCATGTTAGAGCCGTACACGTACGGGCTGATCGGGCCGCGGGAGGCGGATGCATCGACCTGCAAATCCGCCCCGTCCTGCGCGGCGGCGATCTGCACGCCGCACAGGAGGAGAACTAACAGGAGGAACAGTCGGCGCATGTTACTTTTCGACGCCCGTCACGACCACGCCGCGCATGAAGACCTTCTGCGCGAACACGAAGATCAGCAGGGGCAGAACCATCGCCATGAGCGAGGTCGCCTGAATGAGCTCCGGACGTGGGCCGTACTGGAAGTTAAACTGCTGCACTGCAATCGAAATCGGCCACAGATCCGACTTACCGAGCGTGTAGAGCAGCGGGCCGAAGTAGTCATTCCACGCGAAGATGAAGTGGAACAGACCAACCGAAAGGATCGCCGGCCACGACTGCGGGATGATCACGCTGCGCAGGATGCGGAACGGGCCAGCACCGTCGATCATCGCGGCTTCGTCGAGTTCGCGCGGCAGCGTGAGGAAGAACTGGCGCAGCAGGAACACGTTATAGGCATTCGAGAAGAAGTGGGGGATGATGAGCGGCAGCCACGAACCCGTCCAGCCGATGCTGGCGAAGAAGGCATACGTCGGGATGAGCGTCACCTGCCCGGGCAGAATGATCGTCCCAATCAGGATGATGAAGTAGATGTTCTTGCCGGGGATGGGGAAGCGAGCAAAGGCGTAAGCCACGCAGATGCTCGACAGCAGCGTGCCGATCATCCCGGTAATGGCGATGAAGGCTGTGTTGAAGAACACGCGCGGGAAGTCGATCAGATCCCACGCTTCCGGGAAATTCTCCGGATGCGGAATCAGTTCATAGACCGTTTCCAGCGTGCGCCAACTGCCCTGCCATTCGATGATCCCACCATCGGGATTCGCCGGGTCAATGAAACCGCTGCTCTGGCGCCCCTTGTCGACCAATGCCAATTCACGCATGACGCCGTTTTCATCCGGCACTTTGACAATCGGATACGCTTCGCCTTCATAGGTGAAGGTGCGCGGAGACATCGGGAAGATGAGGCCATCGGTGTTGCCGACGATTTGTTCCGCGCTCTTGAACGCAGTCGTCAGCATTTGACCGAACGGCAGCAGGTAGATGAAGGCGACCGAGCAGGCGATCAGGAAGATCAGCGCGCCCACGCCAAATTTCTTCAACTGGAAACTATACCAGGGGGATGTGTTTACCGATTTGGAATAGGTTACCGCAGCCATTTGTATTAGTCTCCACTCGCGTAGTACACCCAACGGTTTGAAGTCCCGAAGAGCACCACCGTCAAAACCAGGGCGATGATAAAGATGAACCAGGCCTGAGTCGCGCCGTAGCCCATGTTGGCATTCTGGAAGGCTGTCTTATACAGATACATGTTGAAGAACAGCGCTGAGTTACCAGGATTGCCCGTACCACGCGTCATGACATACGGTACCGTGAAGTACTGCATCAAACCGATGACGCTCAACACCAGATTGTACAGAATGACCGGGGAGATCATCGGCAGCGTGATGCGCAGGAACTTAACCAGCGGATTCGCGCCGTCCACGTCAGCCGCCTCGTAGAGTTCGGTCGGCACGCCCTGCATCGTCGCCAGCATGGTCAGCATCGCGTTACCGACGCCCCACACGCCGACCAGCATGAACGCCGGCAAAATCCAGTTCGCATCCTGCACCCAGTTCGGCGGTTCGACCACGCCGAGAAAATCACGCAGCAGACGGTTCAGCCAGCCGGTATCGCCGTTGAGGAAGCTCTGCCACACGAAGATGCTGGAAATCGCGGGGACAACGTACGGCATGTAGAACAGCGGCCGCCAGAAGGTTTTGCCCCACAGGCTCTTGGTGTTGAGCAGTGCGGCCATCCCTAAGGGGATGATGATGCCGAACGGCACCGCGATCAAGGCGAAGCGCAGGGTCACGCCGAGTGCCGTCATGGCAATCGGGTCGGTGAACAACCGCTGCCAGTTCTCCAAGCCGACAAACCGCATCGGTTCGGAACTCGTCAGCGTAAAGTCGGTGAAAGTGAAGAAAAGTGAGACGATGATGGGGATAGCGGTGAACAGCAGGAAACCGACGATCCACGGGGAGAGGAAAATCCAGCCCCACACGCGCTGCTGGCGTTCGAGTCCGCCTGATTTCTTGCGCGCCGTCGACAACCCGACTGGCGATGCTGAAATCGATTGATTAGTTGTTGCCATTAGTTGTTCTCCAACACTGCCTGAGCGGGTTGATAAATCTAAGTAGTTTTAAACAGGTTATAAGCATTATTGCGAGCAAGTTGGATCAATTACACAGACTGGGGGAGGGATTGCTCCCTCCCCCAAGGTAGTACGAAGTGGTGCTTACTGACCCTGAACGATAGCGGTCGCGTCCGTCGCGAACGTTTCGAGTTCAGCGGCGATGTCCATGTCCGCACCCGTATCGCCTTCGATCAGCGACAGGAGGGCGAATTCACGGTCATAGACGGCCGTGTAGTTCGGGACGTTCGATTCGTGGTGCATCGGGCCGGGGTTCGAGTACGCGAGGCTGGCAGCCGCGACGTCCCAGTTCACGCCCATCGGGTAACGGGCGCTGATGGTTTCAACCCAGGTCGGCTGAGCCGCGGGCAGCGCCGGGAAGGCACCGTAAACGCTGGCGAGCGCCGGGGCGGCGTCGGTCACGAGGTAACGCAGAACTTCGAAAGCTTCCGCGGGGTGCGCCGAGGCGGCGACCAGACGGAACGTGTCGGCATCCATCGCGACGTGCTGTTCGCCGTCAAACGAGGCCGGAACCGGGGCGATATCCCACGTGAAGTTGCCAACCGAGTTGTCGAGGCAGCAGGTGTACCACAGGGGCACAATCGCCATACCGAGGTTGCCCGAGGCGAAACCGCTGGGCTGCAGAACTTCACTGGCCGCGGCGGTAGCGTTCGGCGCGGTGTGGTCGGCCCAAATCCGGTCCCAATACCACTGCGTCGCCTGCGTCCATTCTTCCGGAACGCTGATGCTGTTGGTTTCCGCATTGTAGTACTGGTCGGACGGCTGCAGGTTCGTCCAGATCAGGCGGAGACGCGCCCACTGGAAGTTCATGCCGTACTGTTCAATCGCGGCGGGGTCGAAACCTTCCATCGTCGCGTCGTTACCATTGGCGTCCACCGTCAGAATCTTGGCGATTTCGGCAACGGTGTTGTAGTCCCACGCGACTTCGGTGCCATCGGGCATCACATACGGCGCGCCGAATTCGGCCGGCGGGTAGTTCAGGCCAGCTTCGTCGAACAGGTCGATGTTGTAGTACGTGACGGCGGGATACACGGCGAACGGCAGACCGCTCAGCGTGCCTTCGGGGGTGCGGTACAGGTCGATCAACGCGGGGTCAAACACGGTGGTGTCGAAGCCAGCATCCGCTGCCAACTGGTCGATGTTCGTCGCCCACTGATCGGCAAACGAGTTGGAACCGGCGACGCCGACGGGGCCAACGATATCCGGCGGGGTGCCCGCAGCAATGAGGGTGCTGAGGGTGTCGCGCGAGGTTTCGTTGCTGGCGGCGATGTTGATCACCAGTTCGATGTCATCGTGCGACGCATTGAAGTCCGCCACGACCTGATTCTGAACTTCGATCTGTTCCGAATTCGTACCAGTACCCAAACCGACGAACCACGTAATCGTAACGGGTTCCTGAGCCGCGGCGGGCATCACTGCTCCGACGAGCAGGAGGGCCAACAGCATGACGACAAATAGTTTCTTGGACATTGTGAATTTCCCTCTAGCATATACAAAAGCTTGAAACGCAATTGAACGGATAAGGGTTAGGTGAATACCGATGGGGACTGCACCTCCTTTGCCGATATTGCCTTACGTATCTTCGCACCGCAGGATTCGCGGATGACGAGCTTGGAAGGGAGCACGATTTGCTGGGGGCTGACTTTCTTACCGCTGATCAGGTCGAGCAGGAGCTCGACGGCGGCAGCGCCCTTCTGCTGAACCGGCTGCTGAATGGTCGTGAGGTGTGGGGTCGTCTTGGTCGCCACATCGAGATCGTCAAAGCCGACGATGCCGATGTCTTCGGGTACGCGCAGCCCAGCCTGCTGGACGGCGGCAATCGCACCGCGCGCCGAGGCATCGCAGGCAGCGAACACGGCGTCCGGCTGATGGTGCAGCAGCGCCCGCATCGCTTCGACACCCGCCTCATACGTAAACTGCGACACATAGATGAGATCCGGGTCGTAGGGGATGTTCGCCACGGCGAGCGCCCTACGATACCCTTCCAACCGATCCTGACCGTCAGCGATGCTCAACTGCCCGCTGATGTGCGCAATCCGCTTGTAGCCGAGGCTGATCAGGTGTTCGGTCGCGACCTGCCCCGCGTGCACGTTATCGACCGTCACCGAACTGATGACATCGGCGTACCGCTGTGGGCGTTCGACCATGACAAAATTTGGTGCAGATTGCACAAGGTGATCAATCAGCGGATCGTCGTTTTCAATCGACGCGATGATGTAGCCATCGCCAATGCGATTGCGCAAAATCCGCTGGCTGAAGTGTTCGCGCGGTTCGCCCACATTACCGAGACACAGCAGTAAATTCTGGTCGTGGTGATTGCCCGCTTCGACAATCCCTTGCAGGAGCATGGGGAAATACGAGTTATCCCCGAAGAAAACATTCGCGGTACCGGGCATCACGACGCCGATCACCTGCGAACGCTGCTTAACGAGGGCGCGCGCCGCGTGATTCGGGGTGTATTGCAGGCGTTCGATCACTTCGAGCACCCGAGCACGGGTCTCCGGGCTGACATTCACATCGTGATTGACAACTCGGGATACGGTCGAGCGCGAAACGTCTGCGGCTTTGGCGATGTCGTGAATACTAATTCGCCCGGACATGGCTTTTCCTAGAACAATGCGATTAGTTGCTACAAAGTTCAGTATTGTTCAATTTCGCCCAGTATAACTGAGAACGTTCCCAAAATGCAAGACCCCAATTTTGATCGGGTTTGTTCACCACGAATTTCATTTTAACCTGAACTTGTTCAATGTACAAGTCGGGCATTGTTCAATCTTGTTCATTTTTCATAACGCGGTAAGATAGAAGCATAAAGTGCGCAGATAATTGGTTTTACCCCGCCTTGTTAGGGAAATGCAGAATGTTCAGCGAAAAACCCACCTTACGTGATGTCGCCAAACTCGCCGGAGTCTCGCTGGGCACTGCGTCGAACGCCTTGAACAATCGTGGGAACGTTTCCGATGAAGCGCGTACGCGCGTAATTGAAGCCGCCGCCGCGCTGGGTTATCGCATGCAGGTGCGCACGGCTGCCCCGGTCGTCACGCCGAGTTTGTCCGTCGTCGGCGCTATCGGGAAAGTCGATGACGGCGTGACCATGACGATCAACCCGTTCTATTCGTACGTGTTGGCGGGCATTGAACGCGAATGCCAGCGCTACAACCTCAGCCTGATGATGGCGAACATCAGCGTGGACAAAGTGAGTCGCCCGGTCAACCTGCCGCCGATGCTGCTCGACAATCAGGTCGATGGCGTGCTGATGGTCGGCACGTTCCTCGAAGACACGATTCACCAGATCGGGCGCAAATTCGAGATCCCGGTCGTACTGGTCGATGCTTACGCGCCCGGCAGTCGCTTTGACAGCGTGGTGACCGACAACATCACCGGCGCGTACACGGCCGTCAAATATCTGATCAAGCAGGGGCACACCAAGATCGGGCTCGTCGGCAGTTCCGCCGACGCCTACCCGAGCATTCGTGAGCGCCGCAAAGGTTATCTCCGCGCGCTCAAGCATCACCGCATTCCGGATGTGTACATCGAAGACAGCGAGCTCAACCGCGACAGTGCCTATGAGGCGGCCTGCGCCCTACTCCAGCGCGCGCCGGAGATCACGGCAATCTTCGCGTGTAACGATGAGGTCGCGGTCGGCGTCATGCTGGCGGCGCGGCACACGGGACGCGATGTGCCGCACGAACTCTCGGTCATCGGCTTCGACGACATCGACCTCGCCACGCAGTTCAGCCCAGCGATCACGACAATGCGCGTCGACAAGATCCTGATGGGGAAACTGGCCGTACGCTTCTTGCGTGACCGCGCGGAAACGCCGGATCGCGCACCACTCACCACGCTGATCGGAACGACGCTCATCCCGCGTGAAACCGTCCGCCCCCTCGTGCGAGTTCAGCGATGACCAGCGCGAAGTCGGTCTATATCGCCTATGTTGGCGGCACGATCGGCATGGTCAAAACGCCGAGCGGCTACCAACCCGCTGCAGGTTACCTACGCCAGCAGATGGAGGCGATGCCGGAACTACAGGACGAGCGCATGCCGCGGTTCGTCATTCACGAGTACACGCCCCTGCTCGACTCCTCCAACATGACGCCCGCCGATTGGCTCGAGATCGCGCAGGACATCACCGACCACTACGATCAATACGACGGTTTTGTCGTGCTGCACGGCACCGACACGATGGCCTACACGGCGTCGGCGCTCTCGTTCCTCCTGCAGAATCTCGGCAAAACGGTGATCGTCACTGGCTCGCAAATTCCGCTGGTCGAAATGCGCAATGACGCGCGCCCCAACCTGATCGATTCACTGCTCATCGCCAGCAGCTACGCGATTCCCGAGGTCTGCCTGTACTTCAACACGAAGTTGTTTCGTGGCAACCGCACAGTGAAAGTCAACGCCAGCGGCTTCAACGCTTTCGATTCACCTAATTACCCGCCGCTCGGCACGGTCGGCGTGGACATCAGTATCGACCCGACACATGTACTGCCCCACCCCGCCGAACCATTTCGCTTCGCGCGGTTGACCTCGCAGCCGCAGGTCGGGCAGATTCGCCTGTTCCCCGGCATTTCGGTGGACGTGGTCAAAAACCTGCTCCAGCCGCCGATTCAAGGCGTGATTCTGGAAACGTTCGGCGCAGGCAATGCCCCCGACAAAGATCAGGCATTTCTTGACGCGATCAAAGCGGCGGTGGATCGCGGCGTGGTCGTGGTGAGCTGCACCCAATGTCTCTACGGTACCGTCGATCTCGATGCGTATGCGACCGGGAGCGCGCTCAAAGCCTGCGGTGTGATCAACGGCTATGACATGACCGCCGAATCCGCGCTGACCAAGCTGTACACGTTGTTTGGGCTCGGCTATGATGGAAATACCGTGCGAGCGCTGATGGAAACGAATCTCCGGGGCGAGCTCACCCCGCCCAAACGTTGATCGTGTGGTGTACAATGTCGGCGTTCGTACACTTCTGCTTGATCATCGTCCCGCATGCACGCCGATCACGCACCTGCGTGTGCTACCCGGAACAGATCCGTTATACCGCAAAGGAACAGCATGGTTCAGTCCACATCTCTTGCCACGCACTTCAACCGAGAACATGACATCGACGGTCTGCTTGCGCAGATGACGCTGGCCGAAAAGATCGGGCAGATGACGCAGATCGAGAAGAACAGCATCACACCCGCCGAAGCCGCTGAATACTTCATCGGCTCGATTTTGAGCGGCGGCGGCGGCAACCCCGATCCGAACACCGCCGCGACGTGGCGCGATATGGTGCACGGCTATCTCGAAGCCGCGCTGACGACGCGCCTGCGCATCCCCCTGATCTATGGCGTGGATGCAGTGCACGGCCACTCGAATGCCTATGGCGCGACCATTTTCCCGCACAATGTCGGCCTCGGCGCAACCCGCGACCCCGATATCATCCGGCAGATCGGGCAGGCGACAGCGCGTGAACTGCTGGCAGTCGGCGTGCACTGGAATTTCGCGCCCGCGGTCTCCGTCCCCCAGGATTACCGCTGGGGTCGCGCTTACGAAGGCTACAGCGAAGACACCGGGGTCGTGAGCGAACTCGCGGTTGCCTACTTACAAGGACTGCAGGATCCGGCGGCGCGCGTCATGGCGTCCGTCAAGCATTACATCGGCGACGGTGGCACGACGTGGGGCACGTCGATCAAGCCGGACTGGGTCGCGAATGACTGGCAGGCACCAAAAGATACCTACAGCATCGATCAAGGCGACGCACGCGACGACGAAGCGACCTTCCGTGCCATCCACCTCGCACCGTACATCAAGGCGATTGCGGCGGGCGCGGTGAACATCATGGTCTCGTTCAACAGCTACCACGGGCTGAAGATGCATGCCCACCGCTACTGGCTGACGGACGTGCTGAAGGGCGAACTCGGCTTCGGCGGCTTCCTCATCTCAGATTGGGCAGCAATTCAGCAGATCAGCGAGGACTTCTACACCTGCGTCGTCGAATCGGTCAATGCGGGCGTCGATATGATCATGGTGCCGTACGACTTCCGTAATTTCATCGCCGCGCTGACCAAAGCGGTCGAGGTGGGCGATGTGAGCATGGAGCGCATTGACGATGCCGTGCGCCGGATTTTACGCGCGAAGTACTGGCTCGGCATCTTCGAGCACCCGCTCGGTCGCCCCGAATTGATGGAGACGTTCGGATCGGCGGCGCACCGCGCCATCGCCCGCACGGCGGCGCAGAAGTCGATGGTGCTGCTCAAGAACGATGGCGTGCTGCCGATCTCAAAGGGCGCGCATGTTGCGGTCGCCGGACGTGGCGCGGACAACATCGGCCTGCAGTGCGGCGGCTGGACGATTGAATGGCAGGGGAAGCTCGGCAAGTCGACCATCGGCACGAGCATCCTTGAAGGGGTGCAGGCGGCCGTCGACGGCAGCGTGCAGTTCAGCGACACGGGCGAGTTCGCCCGCCGCGCGCAGGTCGGGATTGTGGTGATTGGCGAGACGCCCTACGCCGAAGGTTGGGGCGATAACGGCGACCTGACGCTCGATCCCGTCGATATCGCTGTCGTGCAGCGCGTGCGTTCCGAAGTCGACCAGTTGGTGGTCGTCCTGCTCTCCGGTCGCCCGCTCATTATCAACGCGATACTCGATGTCGCCGACGCGGTGGTTGCGGCGTGGCTCCCCGGTTCCGAAGCGCACGGTGTGGTCGACGCGCTGTTCGGGGATGCACCGATCACGGGCAAGCTCGGCTATACATGGCTGCGCAGCGCCGATCAACTGCCGCGCAAGACGCTGCTGAGTCACCCGGATGGGCCGCTGTTCCCATTTGGCTTCGGCCTGACGACCGCCAGCGAGTGAGCGCTAAAACAGCCTTCTGAAAGTCCGAGTAGGGGCAGACCGATGTGTCTGCCCTGTTTTGGGCGCACTTGTAGGTGCGCCCCTACAGTTACAAATTTCGCCCCACTCGTGGGCATGAACCCCCGCTAAACCTTGTCCAACCGCGCGATGGCATAGGGTCGCAGTTCGATCACCAGGCGACCATCTTCCGCCTCGACGACCTGTCCGGCGCTGTCACGGTACTCTTCGGGATCGCTCAACGCGGCCTCAGCGGTCGTTTCATCGAGCGCTTTCAACGACCAGCGACCATCCAACCCGATGATTGTCACCGCCTGCGGCTCCGCCGTGTGATTGACAACGAGCACGCGATAGCGTGAGCCTTCACGCAGCGCCAGCCCATTGAACACCAGCGGCTGACTCGAGTCACTGGCCAGCACGCGCCCCTCCATAAATTCGCCCACATCCGCGAATACATGCCACATCGGGTACACCCGGCCCGGATGCGATGGGAATTGGTCAGCGAAGGGTGTGCCGTAGTCGCTCTCCATTACGCCGTAGACCCCGGTCGTCTCGAAGAAGGTCGCGCTCTCCGCGCCACCCCGCGCCAGCGCGCCGATCACGCCAACGACCCAGCCCGCGCCGAAAAGCGATGTTTGCCGCACGTCAACATCTCCGGGCAGCTTGCCCGCGGCCAGCATCTCGCGCACCACCGCGCGATCCCACCGGGGCTTGAGCGTGATCGGGCTGACCATGACCGCCGCGCCTGTGATCTCGCGGGCGAATGCCGCCACGCTCGCCATCGCCGGGAACGTCTCGATCATGGTCGCGTTGTCGAAGGCGTGCACCTGCGGCGTTGAGGTGTACCACGCGCGTTCCGCCAGTCCCGCTGGCCAGCGTTCGACGTTCAAAGTCTCGAAATTGTCGTCCGTGCCCGCGACCAGAAACACGCTCTGCAGGTCGTCAAATGCTTCCTGCACCAGCTTGAATGTTTCCGGGTTAGTTGCTCCTTCGCCGTGCCGCCGCACCAGGATATAGAGATCGCCGTGGTCGAGATCCTCCAGCGCTTTGTTCAGCCGCGCCAGTTCCGCGCGCAGGTTTTCGCCGAAGTGCGCGCCCACTTCAAGGTCGATTTCCAGCACATTCGCATCTTCAACCGCCTCATACAGGCGATCTTCCATGTCGTCAGTGAAATACAGCTCGTGGCGGAAGTGACCGAGATACAACGCGGCGAGGCGTTCGTATTCGCGTTCGGTCAGCGGTTCGTCATGGGATGCCATGCCCAACCCGATGAACGGGATCTTAAGGCGCTGCACCGGGTTGATCGTGAGGATGTTCCCCTGCTTGACCAGTGGCACATCCGCCGGGTCGCCGAGCAGCCGAATCGTGACACTCTGGTTGATCGTCGCCCCAGCGACCAGCGTGACCGGCTGCAGCTGCTGATGGAGCGTGCAGTACGTCTTGTATGAGGCGTCGCTCCAGTTGCGCTGATCTTCCAGTTCATACAGGTCGCCTTCCATGCGGACTTCGGCGTCAACGCCCGGCAGCACTGCATGGCGGATCGTGCGAATGTTGCTGTACGGCGGCACCGGCGCAACTTTATCGGGGAACACACCCGTTTCAATGGAACCGTCGGCATGTTCGATCACGCAGGCTTGCCCGCCCAGCGTCATCGGATGCAGAATGCAGAACCCGGTCCGGTTGGTCTGCAAAGTCGACTGTGCCGTGCCAGCAAACGTGAAGCTGATCGTGCTGTCCGCAGTCCCGACGATCTCGCCGTGCCACACGAAATGCAGTTCGCCCTGCTGATGTTCGCTCGTGAAGCGCACATGGAACGAGTCCGCCTGCGCGTCGACGCTGACATCACGCAGCACGCCGGGGATCGTGTCCCAATTCTGGTCGCGCACGGCCGCATACACGCCGCGCAAAATTTCACGATTGCCCGCGCTGACATACCGGATCAGCCCCGCCTCATACACTAGACTCAGTTTGCCCGCCCTAAGCGTGAAGCGTTCGGCCTGCGCTTGCCCCGTGCCATCGTAAATAACCGGCAGCATGTAACTTCTCCTGTCAACAAGTGTCTCGCGCAGGAGTATAGCGCGTTCCCGCGCGAGCATGGACGAATCGACCCGTGCGATTGACGAATCACCCGGCACTCGCGCTGCAATGGACGGCGCACCTGACCCTGTCCATAACCCGAAGGTAGACCGCTGCCATGACGCATGAGATCCTCAAGCCAACTTTCACTCGCACGGACGCCCGTGGTACGCTCCACGAGATTTTGAATCAGGGCACGTGGGAATCGATTGTCGGCGGCACGATGAACCCCGGCGCGGCCATGGGTCAGCACTAGCACAAAGAGACGCTCGTATTCTTCTGTCTGGTCAGCGGCAGCGCGACAGTCAAGACCATCGATGTGGCGACGGGCGCGCGGGACGAGTTCAAGCTCGGCCCGCAGGAAGGTATCATTTTCCCGGTCAACGAGACGCATGTCGTGATCTTTGAGGAACACTCCGATTACCTGATGATCAAGTCCAAGCAGTCCGATCCTCAAAGTCCGGATACCTACGCTTACCCGGTGGTGTGAGCGCGCCGCGGATCATTTTTCTTTTCCGCCGGATCAGTTATACACTTGCGCCGTCCGACGTCAATCACCTGGCGGCCAGCACTGTCGCGTGCCTACCTGAGGAGTACCCGCCTTTGCAGCGTTTTCGACCAATCGTATGGGTGGGCATCATCGCCCTCAATGCGACCTTAATGGGTCACCTCCTGTTCGCGCTGAATACCAGCCCGGTGGATCTGCGCCTCAGACTGTCGATCAGCATCGTCGTGGCGTTTGCGTCGGCATTGTTCGCTCTCTGGCGCGCCTTCGACCCTGTGCCGCTGCTCCTGGGCGACACTACCCACAATCTCTACACAACGGCCACAACCGTCGGCTTGCTGATCCTCGCCTTGGTGCCCGTTCCGCCCGACCCCAACGCGCACTTGCTGCAAACGCACACCTTGTTGACCTTCGTCTTCACCAGCGGTGTGATCTACCAGTCGCTGTTTGACACAGCCAGCCCACCGCGGAACCGTCAGTTGTGGTATCTGGGCACACTAATCGTACTGATTCTGCTGACGTTGATCCGGCTGTATGGCTTGGCGACTTATCCGGCTGTCGATATTCAAGACGAGCCGTGGATGACCGCCTGGTCAGCGTACTGGCTCAAGACCGGGCGCTATGGCGACCCCACGCTGTTGGGTTTTGGCGACGCTTACCACGTGTTCCCGCGCTTCTTTTGGCTGCATGCCGCGTGGATCGACCTGTTCGGCATCGGCTTGTGGCAGGGGCGCGTGCTGAGCTTCCTGCTCATCTTCCCGGTCATCATCTTCAGCGGCGCGGCCGCACGCAACCTCTACGGGATGCGCGTCGCCCTCATGACCACGGTGACGCTGTTTGCCAGCGCGGTTTTAGCCGCAGCGGCGCGCATTCGCCATGATGTCGGACTGGCCGTCGTGGTCGCGTGCTCGCTCTGGCTGCACACCGAAGCCATCAAACGCGGTGCGCGCCCGCTGCACGTGCTCGCTGGTCTGATGATCGGCTTAGGGATCTACGCCGATTATCACGCGGCGGCCTATGGCGCGGCGCTGCTCGTCGGGTTGTACGTACCGGGCATGGTTCAGCGCCGCCGCTGGGATACGAACGCGCTCTGGTATGCCAGCGGCTTGCTAATCAGCGCTTCGGTTGTGCTGGTGGTGCAAGCTCTCGCCAACGACATGGCGGGCTGGAACAGCGTCTGGGCGCGTCTCTGGAGCGCTGATCGCGATCCCGTCGACTGGGCACTCACGTTTGCCGGGAGCATCGTCAGCATCGGCCTTGCCTCAGTGTTTGAGCTGCTGCTCCTCACCATCAGCGTCATTGCGGCGGCGCGGCGGCGGCACCTGCGCGATACGCAGCTGCTCACGACGCTGCTGATCGGTCACGGACTGCTGGCGCTGCTCGTTGATGACCAATTGATCTACGGTTTGATTCCCCTCACCCCGATCTATGGGCTCATTATCGGCGCCCTTTCAGTGCAGCCCGATGAAGTCCATGCCGGGCTGCCGTTCAAACGCGGCCAACTCGTCAGCTTCACCATGCTCCTGATTCCCATTCTGGGCATGACCGCCACCCGTCCGGTGGAAGCGGTGCTCAACCGCGAACGGATTCAGCCGACCACGCCAATCGCCGTCGAGTGGATGCTCGATCATGTCCCGGTCGAGTATTCGGTCGCAGGCGACCTTTACTACTATTTCTGGCTGAACGACTATCCCTTTGCCAGCCACTTGCTGGCCGATTACCTGTCGCCGGAAAATGCCGCCCGTTTTCCAAACGCGGAAGCTGTCTGGGCAGATTTTGCCCCCGATTACGTGATCGTCGACCCGGCGTATCCCGCTTCCTACGATCAGACGTTCGCGCCGCTGCTCGCATCCGAGTGGTTCAGCGCGCACTACGACATCGCCGTAGATTTTGACGATGCCCTCTCGACTGCTGTAATCTATCGGCGCACACACTGAGGTTTGCAGCACAGAGGCCAAATGATGGGACAGTTTGAAGGTAAAAGTGTCTTTATTACGGGTGCGGGTCAGGGAATTGGCTATGGCGTCTGCCGGGCGTTCGCGCTGGCGGGCGCCTACGTCGCGCTCAACGATTACGATGCCGCGCTCGCGGAGAACGCCGCAACCGCGATCAATCAGGAAGTTGGCGCGCCGCGCGTGACCGCCTACCCCGGCGATGTCGGCGACGTGACCGCCAATACCGCGCTCATCGACGCCTTTGCCCAGCAGCGCGGCGGTCTGGATATCGTCCTGGCGAACGCGGGTATCACGCGCTACATGCCCTTCCTCGAAGCCACACCTGACGTATTCGACCGCCTGCTGGCCGTCAACCTGCGCGGCACGTATTTCACCGCGCAAGCCGCCGCTAAACAGATGATCACGGCGGGGCGACCGGGACGCATCCTGCTCACCTCATCGATTGTCGGGCAGGTGGCTTTCCCCAACTTCAGCATTTACAGCCTGACCAAAGCCGCGATTCAAATGCTGGCGAAATCGCTGGCGTTGGAGTTAGGCGGCTACGGCATCACCGTGAATGCGATCACGCCCGGCGCGACGCTGACCGAGCGCGTGGTGCGCGAAGACCCCGACTATGAGCGCAACTGGGCGGAGGTCACCGTGACCGGGCGCGTCGGCTACGTCGAGGATGTCGTCGCGGCGGCGTTGTTCCTTGCCTCGCCGGAAGCGCGACAGATCAACGGGCACAATCTGGTCGTGGACGGCGGCTGGTCGCTGCGCAGCCCACTGCCCGATGATCACCCCACGCTGCCCGATAAGCAGGATTACGCCTGAGGCGTCGGCGGTGCGGTTTGACTCGCCAGCGCCGCCACCCCTGCTTGCAGCACCTCGATGATGCGATCCACGTCATAGATGCAGCCCGCCCACGTGCCGCCGCTCACGGCTTGCAGCGCCGCCCATAAGCGTGTGTCATCCGGTAGGCGCGGGTGTGGGCGCAGATCGGGGTGCGTCGGACGCAGCGCCAAGACCAGCGCCCCGGCTTCCGGCGTGAGTTCGCCGTGTTCGGGTGTAGCGACCAACTGAACCGACCCAGTCAGGTCGCGCCGATCCAATACAATCTCGATGGTATCGCCGTCGCGTACCTTGCCAATCGCGCCGCCCGCCAGCGCTTCCGGCCCCACATGCCCGATGCACGCCCCGGTCGAAAAGCCCGAGAAGCGGCCATCGGTGAGCAGCGAGACGTACTTGCCCCAGTCCAGATATTTGAGCGCTGACGTGATCTGCGCAGTTTCGACCATGCCCGTGCCGAGCGGCCCCAAGCCGATCAGCACCATGATGTCGCCGGGCTGCACGATCCGCGCCTTGACTGCCTGAATCGCCGCCGGCTCCGAGGTGAACACGCGCGCCGTCCCGCGATGCCGGAAAACCTGATCCGCGTCGACCCGGCGCGGGTCGATGCTGGTCGCCTTGACGACCGAGCCCTGCGGCGCGAGGTTGCCCACCGGGAAGATCACCGTACTCGTCAACCCATTCCGCCGTGCGGTGTCAGCATCCATAATGATCTGATCCGGGTCAACCTGATCAGCCGCGACCAACTGCGCGCGCACCACCTGCCGTCGTTCACTCGCCTCCCACCAGTCAAGGACGGTGTCGAGCTTTTCCCCGCTGACCGTGAGCACATCAGTGTTGAGCAGACCCATGCGCCGCAAATGCAGCATCACTTCCGGCACGCCGCCCGCCATGAAGACCTGCACCGTTGGGAAGTTGCGCGGCCCGTTCGGGAGCGCGTCGACGAGACGCGGCGTGCTGGCGTTGATCCGCTGCCAATCCTCGACGGTGGGCGGACGCAGGCCGGCCTGCTGCGCAATTGCCGGGATGTGGAGTAACAGATTGGTCGAACCACCGAAGGCGGCATGCACGAGCATGGCATTCTCGAGCGAACGCGCGGTCAAAATGTGGCCGAGCAACTGACGATTCGCTTTAAGCCGCAGCAAGGCCAACGCTGATCGCCGCGCCATATCCAGCCAGATCGGTTCGCCAGATGGACTCAACGCGCTGTGCGGCAGAGTCAAGCCAAAGCCTTCCGCGACCACCTGCGAGGTGGCCGCCGTGCCAAGAAACTGGCAGCCCCCGCCGCCTGATCCACACGCGCGGCAGCCCATCGTCTGCGCGTAATCGAGGCTGATGATGCCCTGCGCGAAGCGAGCGCCAATCGTCTGGATTTGCCCCGCGTCCTCGGCATCAATCGCGGGCAGCGTCACCCCACCCGGCACAATGATCCCCGGCATGTTACCAAACCCGGCCAGCGCCAGCATCATGGCGGGCAAACCTTTGTCACATGTGCCGATGCCCATCACGCCATCGCGCGTGGGCAGCGAGCGAATCAAGCGGCGGGCGACGAGCGCCCCATCGTTACGATACGCGAGGCTGTCCATCATGCCATCGGTGCCCTGCGACCGTCCATCACACGGATCGGTCACGTACATGGCGAAGGGCACCGCTTCGTTCGCTTTGAACGTTTTGGCGGCTTCGCGCACCAGCAGATTGACTTCCCAGTGCCCGGTGTGCAAACCGAGCGCGACAGCGCTGCCATCTTCCGCCCGCAGCCCGCCGTGCGTGCTGACGATCACATACTGGTCATGCCCGACCTCTTCGGGATTCCAGCCCATCGCCGTGGCCTGCGTGAGTCCAAACAGGTTGCCGCTCGGCTCATTGAGCAGCATGTCCGCGGTGAGAGGCAGCGCGCCCGCCGCGCCTTCGCCTTTGGTTCGGGTGTCGGCAAAAGCGCCGCCGAGAATCATGTCCAGTGTGGGTTGTGTCATGTGCAGATTTTCCTGTTAGGCTTGGAGCCGACCATCGGCCAAGCACCGTTCAAAATGTTCAATCGTCGCGCGGATACCAGCGGCCAGCGGCGTTTCGTAGACCGTGGCGAAGTGTTGACGCAGCGGCGCATCGTCGAAGCCCTGCGGGAACGGAAGCTGTTTATCGTCAAACGTCACCTCGGCGGCTGGGCGGGCCTGCTTGATCAAGTCCACAATTTCGCGCATATGCGTCGGCGCGCCGCCGAGATTGAACACATAGGCGCCGCCAAGCGGCTTTTCCGCCGCGGCGATGAACTGCTGCGCCACATCCGACCCCAGTTGGTACTGGCACACGCCGCCAAAGGTCAGGTGGTACGGCTTGCCCCGCCGCGACCGCTAACATGGCTTTGGTCGGTTCGCTCGTCAGCCCTTGATCGCGCCCCACCCCATACACGGTGTACGGACGCAGCGCCGTCGAGGTCAGTTTGTATTCTTCCCAGTACACCCGCGCCGCCAATTCGTTCGCCTGCTTGTACACACCGTAGAGCGTGTGCGGGTCAAGCGGCGCATCCGGTTGAATCAGTCCCGGCGGGTACTTGTCGACCGCGCCGTAGACGGCGATTGACGAGGCGTACACGATGTGCGGGATGCCGAGCCGCTTCGCGCCGTCCAGCAGATTCGCCGTACCGACTACATTGACCTGTGCGCCAACAATCGGGTTGGCCCGCACCAGCGGCACTTGCAGCGCCCCTAAATGAATGATGTGCGTGACCTTGTGCTCGGTCAGCATCTGGATAACGTGTTCCGTGTTGGTCAGGTCCCCCGTGACAAAGCGGATTGCCGCCTGTTCTTCGGGTGTGAGCAGCAAGTTCACACGATCCCGGCGCTCGCTCAGGTCATAGCTGACCGCCGTCTTGCCCTGTTTGACGAGATGATACAGCGTCCACGCGCCGATGAAGCCCATGGATCCGGTGACGAAGTAGACTGAGTTAGACATGGCTGCTCCTAGATGAGTTCGTAGGGTGACAAAAAGCGGAAGCCATCGACGGTGACGGCGACGTTATCTTCAAAGCGGCAGCCGCCGTTGAACTGTTCACCATATGCGCCCGGCTCAATGGTCAGGCAGTTGCCAGCTTCCAAAATTGCAGATGTGGCCGAATTCAGGGTCGGGCCATAGTCGTGATAGCGGAAACCGACGTGATGCCCGGTGACATGGGTGAAGCCTGCGCCAAAACCGCTGACATCCATTGAGGCATGCGCCGCCGCGTCGACCGTCGCATACGCCACACCAGCGCGAATCGAGTCGAGCGCCGCGCGCTGCGCTGTCCGTGCCGCCGTAATTAAGGCGGTCTGCTCCGGCGTCGGCGTGCCGATCACGCGCGTGCGCGTCAAATCGCTGTAGTAACCATCGACCATCGTGCCGAGTTCGAGCAGCACAATGTCGCCATATTTGAGCGTATAGCCGGAGGAGCGGCTCGCCCCGCCCGCATTGAACGTATTGTGCGCAGCCTGCACCGCCGCCCAGCCCCGCGCCACCTTACACCCGAGCTTGCCCGTCATGCGGTGAATCGACGCTTCGACCCGCGACGCGATATCTGCTTCGGTGCGCCCCGGCTCCAAGAGTTCGAAGAAGCGCCGAATGCCGATGGCAGCAATCTGGTTGGTCAGCAGCAGCTTCTGGATGTCGTATTCGGTCTTGTGCATGAACTGCGCGACGAAGAAATCCGTCGGTGTGCCGACCGCGCCGAGCAGCGCGGCGATGTGCGGCGTCGCAAACGGGCCGCCTTCGGGAATCCACCCGCCGAGCGCGTGCAGCCCCATCTCCTGCGAATAGCCAACTTTTTCCAAGCCGAGTGCGCGCACATCGGCGGCGATCAGCTCGCGCAGTTCATCACGGTTGGGGTACAGACGCTTCTCGACGTGCGGCGGCATCAGGTCAGGCGGTTCGGTCGGCATGGTGTACACGATGGGCGTACCCACACGCGGGTACAGGCACAGCGTAACGCCCAGATACGGACACTCGCCCGTCGTCAGCAGCACTTCTTCGACGCGATACGCCAGCACGGCATCCAACCCCGCATCCGCCATGCTCGCCCGTAATCGCGCGTCGCGTTCACGATCATAGGTCATCAATTCATCCTTTTCAGGTAGCTGTATCCAGGTTCATTTCCACTCGCGGATGCGGTATTTCGACTTGCAGCAGCATGCCGCCATTCTGCCAGTTCTGCAGGCGCAGATGCCCACTCAGCAGCGCCACCCGCTCGCTGATGCCGAGCAGCCCGTAGTGGCCGCTGGCGGACGCTTCGGCGAGGTCAAAGTTATGCGCGAGCCCCTTGCCGTCGTCAGCAATCGAGATCATCAGCGTGCGCGGCGACGTGTGTTCGAGGTGAATTTCGACCCGCGTTGCCTCGGAATGACGGTAGACGTTGTTCAGGCTCTCCTGCACGATACGGAAGATCGAGAGTTCGGTGGCTTCCGGCAGGCGGCCAATCTGCGGCGTCAACTGCAAATCCGCCGTGATCCCCGTGCGCTTGGCCCACGTCCGCACATACGACTGGAGCGCCGCCGACAAGCCGAGGCTGTCGATGGTGGGCGGGCGCAGATTGCCGCAAATCTGCCGGATAGCGTCGATCATATCGCGAATTGATTCGCGCACATCGCCGAGCCGCTCCTGCACGAGGAGCGATGTCTCCACCATCGACGTAATTTCTTCGATCTGGTAGTTGGCCGTGAGCAGATCCTGAATCACTTGATCATGTAGTTCGCGCGCCAGATGCCGCCGCTCTTCCTCGCGTTCAGTCAGCAGGCGGCGCTGCGCGTCCTGCAAGGCCACGTTCGCCCGATCCAGCGACTTGACCTGTTCGGTGAGCTGCGTCAGCAAGTCCTGATTGATTGTTCCCTGCGCGACGAGGTTACGTTCCAGCAAGCGCGTCTGGCGGTACAGTTGGTCGACCTTTTCGCGCGCCCGGTAGTAGCTGTCCAGCGCCCAGATCACGGGCGTGATGCGCGGCACCTGATCAAGCTGACCGACCATCCCTGCGACCACCTGTTCGCGTGTCATCTGATCAGTGTTGTACTCCCCAACAAGCTGCCCCTCGCGCAGCACGAACACGCGGTCCGTAATGGCCGACAGATGATCGAGATTGGTGCTGCTGAAGATAATCGTCTTGCCCGCCTGATGCCAGCGCTGCACCAGCGAGAGCAGCCGCTGCTGATAGTTGAAGCTGAGCAGCACGGTCGGCTCGTCGATGATGATCACCGGGGCGTCGCGCACAATCGCCCGCGCGATGGCGATCATCTGCCGCTGTTCGGCGGTCACGTTAACCACGAGTTCTTCAAGCGAGGGAAACTCCACGCCGAGATCGTCGAGCACGCCGTGCGCGATCTCGTCCATGCGCGCGTGATGCGGAATCCGCAGCCACCGCCCAACCCCCTGCCAGTACACTTCGTGACCGAGGAAGATGTTGGTCGTGATATCGAGATTGTCAACGAGAATGGGGTTCTGGTGGATGACTTCGATGCCCAGCCGCTGCGCCACCACCGCCGACGAGATCGGTCGTCCGACGCAGGTCACGCTGCCGCTCGTCGGTGGAATCAACCCGGCGAGGATCTGCGCGATCACCGACTTCCCCGACCCGCTCAGCCCGGCGAGGCCGACGACCGCACCGCGTTCCACCGCAAAGGAAATGCTGCGCAGGACTTCCAGCGTGCCAAAACGTTTAGTGAGTTGAGTGACCTGTAAAACAGGCTGCATATTCGCCAAAAATCAGTAACTAACGGACGGTGTCATTGTACCTCAAGCCAGCCCGGACTGCTGCTGTCGCCGCCGTGAAAGTGAATCGATGATCACCGCGAGGAGCAGCACAATCCCCGTGATGATGTACTTGTCGCCCGCCTCCACGTTGAGCAACCCCATGCCATTTTCGAGGCTGGCGATGATCAGCGCGCCCCAGATGGCGCTCGACACCCGCCCACGTCCGCCGAACAGGCTCGTCCCGCCAATCACCGCGGCGGCGACCACATTCAGCAGCAGGTTGCCGCTGCCCGCCCGCGTATCGACCGAACGCAAGCGTGACGCGAGGATAATGCCGCCCAACCCCGCCAGCATGCTCGCCAGCACAAACACGGTCACGCGGATGCGGTTGACATTCAGGCCAGCGCGGCGCGCCGCTTCCGCATTTCCGCCAACCGCATACACAAAGCGACCAAAGCGCGTGTTCTTGGCCAGCAGCGTGAGCAGCACGCCAGTGATCAGCAGCAGAACGCCGACCACGGGCAGCCCGCGATCCTGATTGCACACGGCGACCACCACCGCGCCCAGCCCGCCGAGCAGCACGATCTGCGCGGCGATCACCGGGAGGGGGCGCGTGCTCAACCCGCGCGTGCGCCGCGTCAGGTACTGGACGGTTTGCGTCGCGGCGTAGCCGAGCACGAAGATCACGACGACCACCCAACCCCACAGCGTCTCCGGCGGCAGGTAGGAATTGGCAATGCCGACCACAAATGGATCCTGAATGATCACCGTGCCGCCACGCCCAACGAGGCGCAGCACGACCCCATTCCAGGCCAGCAGCCCCGCCAGCGTGACGATGAACGACGGCACGCGAAACAACGTGATGATCAGTCCTTGCAGCAGGCCGATGCCCGCTGTGATGAGCAGCGCCAGCGGAATCGCCAGCGGCCACGTCCAGCCCGCGTTCGCGTCGCTCAGCAGAATGGCGACCGTCACCCCGCCGACCGCGCTCACATAACCAACGGACAGGTCGATTTCGCCGAGCAGCAGCACGAACACCATGCCATAGGCGATCATGGTGGTACCCGCCATCTGCAAAATCAGGTTGACCATGTTACGCGGCGTGAGGAAGTTCCCATTCTGCGCCTGAAAGATGATGGTCATGATGATGAGGCCGACGAAGATCGGCAGTCCACCGAGATCACCCGAAGACAAGCGCCGCACATAGCCGCGTCCAAAGTTGATCACGCCGCCGAACAGAGTCGGCGCGCTTGGCGACTGGGTCTGTTCAACCATTGGGGCGCGCCTCCGCCGGGCAGAAAGGCACGAATTCGCCAACGCACACCTCGGCCCATGTGCGGAAGCCATCGGCGATCACCGTAGCAGCAACATTGTCCGATGTAACTGTGATCACGTGCAGCAGCACCGAGGGGATTTCGCTCGTCCCCACCATCGTCGTCCCGTTGATCAGACTGTTGGGGTTGTCGCCGCGCACCAGCGCCACCGCCAGCGCCGCCGCTGCTTCTGCCACCACCTCAATCGGCTTGTAAACCGTCAGGCTTTGCCGTCCTGCCAGCACATTCTGGATCCCCCCGACGGTCGCATCCTGTCCGGTGAGGGGGATGAACGGCAGCCCGGCGTTCATGCGCGCGGCGATCATCGCCTGCGCCAAGCCGTCATTGGCGGCAATCGCCGCGTCGATGTCCGGATTATTCGTTTGCATCTGCTCGAAGATGATCAATGCCTGCTGATTGTCCCAGTCCGGCACATCCTGTTCGGCGGCGAGTTCCCAGGTCCCCGCCTCGAACAGCGGACGCAGCACCGCGTGATAGCCCTCAGCCAGCAAGCGGGCGTTGTTGTCGGTCGGGGAACCATTTAAAATCGCGATCTTCGGCACGGCGCTGATCGTCCCGGTGGGTTGCGCCGTTTCCACCGCCGCGATCAACCCTTCGCCAATCAACCGCCCGACTTCCACGCTGTCAAAGCTGACATAGTAATCCGCGCCTTCGCCCTGCGTCGTCAGGCGGTCATAGTCGATGACCAGCACGCCCGCCTCATGCGCCTTCGCGATGATCGCCGCGCCGCTCCCCCCATCCAGATTGACGAAGAGCAGCACCCGCGCGCCATTGGTGATTGCCTGTTCGGCCTGCGCGATCTGCGTCTGCCGATCCCCTTCCGCATTCACAATTGAGTAGGTGACATTGGCGGCCTCAAAGGCCGCCGTCAGGAAGCGGCGGTCGTCGTGCTCCCAGCGCGCGGAACTCGTGCTGTCTGGCAGGAGCACGGCGATATCAATGGCCGTTTGCGCGGTCACTGCTGTGGTGCTCACCAGCAGCGTGAGCGTGAACAGTCCGAGCCAGCGTTGGATAAGCTTCATGCGTGTTCCCCGCGTTTGATTGGTCTAGCGTGCTATGTTATGCTTGAATCAGGCGTCAAAATAATGCTATTGGCACGCTTTATGGCGAAAACAACTCTGATTTTAGCGGATGATCACGCAATCGTGCGCGCGGGCATTCGCAATGCCCTGAGCGGCAGCACCGACTTCACCATCATCGCCGAGGTCGATTCCGGCCCGACGCTGTTCGCCGCGCTCCGCCAGTTCAGCGCCGACTGCCTGCTCATCGACGTGACGATGCCCAGCTTTGAACCGTTTGCCGCCGTCAAGGAGATTCGCAAACAGTTCCCGGCCAGAAAATCCTCATCGTCAGCGCGTATGATGACGACATCTATGTTCAGGGGCTGCTCCAGCTCGGCGCCAACGGCTATCACCTCAAAGATCAGCCGCTCAGCGATTTACGCCTCGCCATTCAACGCGTCATGGCAGGCGAGCGCTGGGTCTCCAGCCGTCTGCTCGAACGCCTCGATCAAGCGCCGCCGCCCGTTGTCGAGGCGGACCTGCCCAAGCTCACCGGACGCCAGCGCGAAATGCTGCATCTGCTCTATAAAGGGCTGGACAATTACCACATCGCCGCGCAGCTCGACCTGAGCATCAAAACCGTCGAAAACCACCTGACCGGATTATACCGTTTGCTTGATGTGCGCAGTCGGTTAGAAGCGGTCAACTACATCATTCAGCACCCGGAACTGCTCGGCCTCAGCCCGTCGACGCTCCCGCCTGCGCCCGATACTCGCTTCATACCGCGCAGCAAACAGACCATGCTGATTGTGGACGATAACGAGCGTTACCGTCAACAACTCTCACGCATGGTGTTGTCGATCAACGATCAGGTGCAGATTCTGGAAGCCGATAACACCGGGCGCGCGGTGCAGTTGGCCGGGCAGCATCGCCCGCGCCTCATCCTCATCGACGTGGTGCTCGGCGATGAGAACGGCATTCAGTGCGTGCAGCGAGTGACCAAGATTTCGCCGACCTCGCGCATTCTGCTGTTCAGCGCCTACCCGGACAGCGAATTTCATCGCGAAGGGCTGGCGGCGGGGGCATCAGCCTTCCTTGACAAGAAGAACCTCGACAGCGCGGCGCTGCGCCAAATCCTCGAAGATGTGAATATGTATGCGTAGTTGCAGGGGAAGTATTGCCCGAGGCAACAGCGACCTCACCCCGTTTCTCTGCGCTCAACTGCCCCTCTCCATTGGGAGAAGGGCAAGGAACCATCAGATTCTTGGGTTGAGGTGTCTATAGTTTACGGCTTGAGCACGACTTTCACACAGCCATCCTCTTTATTGAGGAACTTATCGTAACCCAGCGCCGCATCGTCGAGGCGCATGGTGTGCGTGACGACAAAGCTCGGATCGATTTCGCCGCGCTCGATCCGGTCGAGCAGCGGGCGCATATACCGATGGACGTGCGTCTGCCCGGTCTTGATCGTCAGCGAGCGGTTCATGACCGCGCCCATCGGGCACTTGTCGATGATGCCGCTGTACACGCCGATCACCGAGACAGTGCCGCCGTTCTTACAGGCGAGAATCGCCTCGCGCAGTGCCACCGGGCGATCCGTCGTCATCTTGGTCGTCTGCGCGACCTTGTCATACGCGTACAACGGCCCGTGACCATGCGCCTCCATGCCCACCGCGTCGATCACCGAATCCGGCCCGCGCCCGCCCGTCAGCTCTTTGAGCGCTTCGAGCACATTGGTCTGCTCATAGTTGATCGTCTCCGCGCCGACTTTCTCCCGTGCCATGCGCAAGCGGTCTTCGAAACGGTCGATCACGATCACCCGCTCTGCGCCGAGCATAAGCGCGCTCTTGGCGGCAAACTGCCCAACTGGCCCCGCGCCCCACACGGCGATCACATCGCCGCGCTGGATGTTGCACATCTCGGCCCCCATGTACCCGGTCGGGAAGATGTCGGAGAGGAACAGCACCTGTTCGTCGGTGAGGTTGCTCGGCACTTTGAGCGGCCCGACATCCGCGAACGGCACGCGCGCAAACTCGGCTTGACCGCCCGCGTAGCCACCCGCCAGATGCGAGTAGCCGAAAAATCCCGCCGTCGCATGTCCCCAGATCGGTTCAACCATCCATGCATTTGGGTTCGAGTTCTCGCAAAGCGAGTAGGCTTCCGCCTGACACGCCGTACAGTTCCCACACGCGATCGGGAACGGCACGACGACCCGGTCGCCGACTTTCAGATTGCCGACCCCGCGTCCGACCTCCACCACCTCGCCCATGAACTCATGACCGAGGATATCGCCCTTGATCATGCCGGGAACGAAGCCGTTATACAGGTGCAAATCCGACCCGCAGATGGCGGTCGAAGTGATCTTCACAATTGCATCGCGGTCATTGAGGATTTGCGGATCGGGCACCGTGTCCACTTGAACAGACTGTCGGCCCTGCCAACTCACCGCCTTCATCGGTCACCTTCGGATTCATCTTTACGGGGCTGCGCGGGACGCTGCGCAAAGCGTTTACCGAGTTCCGCACCGTCGGCGGCCAGCACTTCTCCGGTCTCCAATACCTGTTTCAAGGCGCGCAAATCATCCGCGACCTGAATGCCCGGCTCTTCACCAAACAGCTTGGCCAGCGTCACGCCGACCTTGCCCGCGGGCGACTGGTAGTACAGTTCGACATGCACTTCCGTGCCGCGGTCGCCGGGGGCGAAGCGAAATTCGACCGTGCCCGAATTGGGTATGTCGGCATCGTCCAGTGATCGCCACGAGATGCGCTCGTTGGGCACATCCTGCGTGACTCCAGCACTCCACTCGACCGAACGACCGACTGGCGCTCTCGCCTTCCAGTGCGAGCGGTTGATCCCGGTGACATGGACCGCCTCCAAATGGCTCATGAAGCGCGGCAGATTCTCGAAATTGTGCCAGAAAGCGTAGACTTCGTTGACCGGGCGATTAATGGTGATGCTCTTCTTGACGCGGATATACTGCGGCTGCGCCACATCCGCGATCGTCTCACGGCTCAGGCGGACCGCGCTGTACAGGTCGAGCACGGTGATGCCGAGCAAGGCGAGCGCCGCCGCGCGGTTGCGCGCCCAATCACCGCGCCGCCGCGGGGTGGCATTACTCAACAAGGTGAGATCCATCGCGTCGCCCATGACGCGCGCCCAGGCCCAACCCGAAGGCTTCGGCTGGCGGAACAGCCCGATTCCGGCGGCGATTTCGCGCGCGCCAACCACGCGCAGAGCCGTCTGTGTCTGAAGGTCGTCGCGCACGCCGATAAAGCGAGCCACTTCACGGGGCACGGCGAGATTCGTCACGCCGAGGGCGATACTCAGCACACCGAGCAGCCAACCGAGCCGCTGATCTGTCACTTCGGCGGGGCTGCGTTCCATTTCATCGGGTGGGGGAAGCAGGCGCTGGAATTGTGCCTCAGGCACCGTGCGCCGCTGCGGATCGAGGGTGGTCATTCGCCGTCGTCCTTTGCTTGACTGTACGAACTGAACAGTAAGCATAAGGATTATTACAAGTCGCGTAAAGTAACTTGCCGATTACTCTTTGCTACCCCCAATGACCCGTATGGGCTTTATTCGCCGAGGATGCCCCACAGTTGATCCAGCGCCGTGCTCAACTCGTCTTCCGTAAACGAGAGGTTGAGTTGCGCCGCCGCGTCAAACACGACGGCCATATCCCAGTGCGCAGCGGCGACCCACGCCCGCAGGTCGGGGTTCACTTCGACTTCGGTTACAAACAGGCGGGCATCCGCTAGCGACATCGTTTTTTCCTCAACCCAAACACTAATTTACGATAGCTGCATCGTACGGGCGAAGCCCGATCCCGTCAACGTAACTTTGCATGAAATTCATACACCGGAGGCGAGGTCGCTGCCCCGCCTCCCACACGGACTCGTTAACCCGCGAGAATCGCCTCAATCTGCACGAGTTCGTCGTCGGTGAAGCTCAGGTTGTTGAGCGCGGCGACGTTAGCTTCGACCTGCTGGACGCTGCTCGCGCCGATCAGCGCCGAGGTCATGCCCGGATGGCGCAGCACCCACGCGACCGCCATCTGCGCCAGTGAATGGCCGCGCGCCAACGCCAGATCATGCAACCGGCGGACTTTGGCGAGTTTTTCGTCGGTGATATGGGCGGGACGCAGGAAACCATGCGCCTTCGACGCCCGCGATCCCTCAGGAATCTCATGTAGATAGCGATCTGTCAGCAAGCCCTGTGCCAGCGGCGAGAACACAATACAGCCGATCCCCTCTTCGCCCAAAACGCGCAGCAGATCCGGCTCAATCCAGCGGTCAAACATGTGATAGCGCGGCTGATGGATCAGGCACGGCGTGCCGAGCTGGTGCAAAATCTGCGCGGCCTCGCGGGTTTTCTCCGCGCTGTAGTTGGAGATGCCCACATACAGTGCCTTACCCTGCCGCACCAGGTGATCGAGCGCGCCCATGGTTTCATCGAGCGGCGTGTTCGGGTCCATACGGTGACTGTAGAAGATGTCGACGTACTCCAGCCCCATGCGCTTGAGGCTCTGGTCGAGGCTGGCGATCAGGTACTTGCGCGATCCCCAGTCGCCGTACGGCCCTGCCCACATGTGATAGCCCGCCTTCGACGAGATGATCAATTCGTCGCGATACGGCCGCAAATCCTGCGCGAGGATGCGCCCAAAGTTCTCTTCTGCTGAACCGGGCGGCGGTCCGTAGTTGTTGGCGAGGTCAAAATGCGTGATGCCGAGGTCAAACGAGCGGTGAATCAGGGCGCGCGCGGTTTCGAGTGAATCCACGCCACCGAAGTTATGCCACAGACCGAGCGACACTGCAGGGAGCTTCAAACCCCAGCGTCCCGTGCGGCGGTACTGCATGTGATCATAACGCTCTTTAACGGCTTGATAAGCCATGACAGCTCCTTTGCTAGAGTGAAGCACCGCGCCTAGTGTAGCGTGACCTCGGCGGCTAATCCCACACGGGCGGCTTTTCCGTGTACGGATCTTTCGGCGCGGTATCCGTCGAGAGCGTGCCCTGCTGGCGCTGCAGCAGCAGTTCGATTGCATCGGCCAGATGCTCATCCGCGATGTGATGGTCGCCGCGGGCGACGCGCAGCTTGTGCGCTTCGAATAAGACCTGCGCATGCGTCGTGCCCGGACGGCGGCTCGAACTTGTAGCACGCGCACTCGATCAACTGACCGAGGGGATCACGGAAGTAGATCGAGTCCATGAAGCCACGGTCGACAAATCCGGTATGGCTGATGCCGCGCTCGTCCAGCCGCTTGACGATCTGCGTGTAGGTGGCGCGGGACACGCTGAAGGCCAGATGATGCAGGTTACCGATGTCTTCCGGGTTACGCGACGCATCCGGCTTGCGGTTCTCGTTCGTGAACACCGTGATTAGCCGCCCATCGCCGGGGTCGAAGTACAGGTGACTTTCGGCGGGCACGTCGAGATTCGGCTGCTCGAAAATGAACGGCATGCCCATGACGCCTTCCCAGAAGTCGATACTCGTCTGGCGATCTGCCCCGATCATGGTGATATGGTGGACGCCCTGCGTCTGAATTTTCTTCATGGTCATACCCTTAGTCTGTTTGCTGTCGATTTCTAACCCTATTTTGAACCTGCACAGTGAGCGGCAAATGAGCGACAATGGGGACGCTTACCCCGTGTGAAGGATTGACTGTTATGCCCATGTCGCCCGCCTTTGATCAGCGTCTTGCGCCGATTTTACCGGAGATCGCCGCTCACTTCGGCACGCCGTTTCATCTCTACGATGAGATCGGCATCCGAGACACAGGGGCAGCACTCAAGGCAGCTTTTGCCGAGATCGAAGGCTTTCGCGAATACTTCGCGGTCAAGGCGCTGCCCAACCCGGCGATTTTGAGCATCATGCGGGATCTCGACTTCGGCTTCGATTGCAGCTCGATCCCCGAATTGATCCTCAGCCGGGGTGTGGGCGCGCAAGCCGATGACATCATGTTCACATCGAACAATACGAGCGCCGCCGAATTCGCCGCCGCGTTTGATCAGGGTGGCTGCATCCTCAACCTGGATAGCATCGGTCTGCTGGATAACTTACCCGCTGCGCCCGAATTGATCTGCTTCCGCTATAACCCCGGCGCGCGGCGCACCGGCAACGCCATCATGGGCAACCCCATTGAGGCCAAGTTCGGCATCACACACGAACAACTGCTCCCCGCGTACCAGCGCGCGCAGGCGCTTGGCGTCCAGCGCTTTGGCCTGCACACGATGATCATCTCCAACGAGCGCAACTATGCCTATCTAGTGCAAACCGCCGCTATGCTGCTCGAACTGATCGAGTCGCTGAGCGCGGCACTCGGCGTGCGCTTTGAGTTCATCAACATCGGCGGCGGCTTTGGCCTCCCCTACCGCCCCGAAGATCAACCGCTCGACCTTGCGGCGCTCAGCACCGAAATCACGGCGCTGTTCGCCGCGTTCCGTCGTAAGCACGAATACGCGCCGCGTCTGTACATGGAGAGCGGTCGCTACATGACCGGCGGTCACGGCGTGCTCGTCACGCGCGCCATCAATCGCAAAGAGACCTACCGCACCTACATCGGCGTCGATGCCAGCATGTCGGCGTTGATGCGCCCCGGCATGTATGGCGCGTATCATCACGTCCATGTGCATGGCAAAGACGGCGAGCCGACCGAAACCGTCGACGTGGTCGGGTCGCTGTGCGAGAACAACGACAAATTCGCTGTGCAGCGCGACCTGCCACGTGTCGAACCGGGCGATCTGCTCGTCATCCACGATACCGGGGCGCACGGTCACGCGATGGGGTTCAACTATAATGGACGCTTGCGCCCGCAGGAACTGCTGCTCTGCGCCGATGGCTCAATCAAGCGGATTCGCCGCGCCGAAACGGTCGACGATTACTTCGCCACACTCAACTTCCCGGCAGATAGCATGCGACTGTAAAGCCCTCCGGACATGTCTGACCGCGTCTTTGTAATCCGCTCCTGGCGGGGAGTTATAAGCACCGCCCGGTTGATGTAGCGATCGGATTGGTCATGAAACTCGCGATTATTGGCGGGGGCAGCGTCCGCACGCCCCGCTTGATTCCCTCCCTCGTCCGCCGCGCGGCCAAGCTCGATTTGCAAGAAGTGTGGTTGATGGACAACGCGCCGGATAAGCTCCGACTGATGGGCGGCCTGTGCGAAACGCTCGCGCGGCAGTTCAATGCGCCGTTCAAGCTGATGTTCACGACTGATGCGCGGGAAGCAGTACGCGGCGCGCAGCACGTTATCACCTCGATTCGGCCCGGTCTGGAACGCGGCCGCGCGCTGGACGAGCGGATCGCCTTTCAACACGGCGTACTCGGTCAGGAAACGACGGGCGCGGGCGGCTTTGCCATGGCGATGCGCAGCCTGCCCGCCATTCTTGACTATGCGCACCTGATCGCTGAGATCGGCGCGCCGAATGCGTGGTTGTACAACTTCACCAATCCGGCGGGACTAGTCGCGCAGGGGCTGCACTACGCGGGCATTGAGCGCGTGATCGGCATTTGTGACAGTGCCAACGGCGCACAGCACGCCGCCAGCCGTTACCTCGGCGTGCCGCTCCGCCGCGTGTATCACGAGGTCTACGGGCTGAATCACCTGTCGTGGACGCGCTCGGTACAAATCGACGGGCATGGCGGCACGGGCGAAGAAGTACTGCCCGGCCTGCTCAATAACGAGCAATTTGTCGCCTCCACGCATATGTCGATGTTCGCGCCCGGTCTGCGGCGCTGGATGGGCACCTTCCTCAACGAGTATCTACACTACTTCTATCACCGCGATGAGGCGCTGGCGGCGCTGCTGAAAAAACCGGAGACCCGCGGCGAGGAAGTCGAACGCCTGACCAACGATCTCCTGCGCCAGCTGGCGGCGGCCACCGATCCCGACGAGGCCATTCACATCTGGCAAACGGTGATGGGTCAGCGCGGCGCGACGTACATGGCGCACGCCCGCCACGATGCGCCCCGCCCCACACTCGAACCCATCGAGCAGGATGACGAGGGGTACGCCGCCGTCGCGTTGGGCTGCGTCGAGGCCATTGCAACCAATACCCCACTTTACACCGGACTGAACGTGCCGAATAACGGGACGATCGCTGGCTTGCAGGACGATGATGTCGTCGAGGTGAGCTGCTGGATTGACGCGGCAGGCGTGCGCCCGGTCAAGATCGGTGCCGTGCCTGAACCGCAGTACCTGCTCATGCGCACTGTCAAGCAGTACGAACGCTTCGCCGCGCGCGCCATTCTCGCCCGATCGAAAGAACTCGCGGTCGAAGCCCTCGCCGTCAATCCGCTGATCGGCTCGTATCCGCTGGCAGAAAAGCTGGTCAGCGCCTTCCTCGAAGCCCATCGCGATCTCGTCGGGGAGTGGCAGTGAATCACGTCGATGTGCTGCTCACCGGAAATTACTACTGTGATCTGATCTTCACAGGGATGCCGGAACTGCCCACACTGGGGTCGGAGATCTACGCGAAGGATATGCAGCTCGTGCCCGGCGGCGGCGCAATTAACACGATGATGGGTCTGCGCAATCTCGGGCTGACGACGGGCTGGGTCGGCGTGTTCGGCACTGACTTCGCCAGCCGCCTGATCGCCGAATGGCTGACCGAGCGCGGCATCGATCTGTCGCTGGTCGTGCGGCGGGATGAACCGTTCCGGCGCATCACCGTCGCCATGTCCTACCCGCAGGATCGCGCCTTCCTCACCTATAACGACCCCCGCGTGGATACGATCCCGCAGTTACAGGCGGCCGTCGAGCAAGTCACCCACGCCTGATCTATTTCCCCGGCTTGACGCTGGACGCACGCCTGTCGTCCCTGTTTGCCGAGTGGCGCGCGCGCGGCATTCAGATCGCGATGGACTGCCAGCACCGCCCGCACAGGCTCGATTCGCCATTGGTGCGCGAAACACTTCAGCAGATCGATCTGTTCATGCCGAACGCGTCCGAGGCACAGCGCCTCACCGAAACGGCCACGCTCGAAGAAGCGGCGTTTAGACTGCGTGATCTCGTAGCCAAACTGGTCGTCAAAGATGGGGCGAACGGCGCGTGGCTGTGGGATAAGACGGGGAATTATCATGTACCCGCCCTCCCGGTCACGCCGTTGGATACCACGGGCGCAGGGGATGCCTTCAACGCAGGCTATCTCGCGGCGCATCTCACGGGTTGCGATGGCATCGGCTGTCTGCGGCAGGGGAACGTGTGCGGTGGGCTGTCAACGCTTGGTTACGGCGGGGCGCAGAGCGCGCCATGTCGGGAAGCGGTGGAAACGGCGTTGGGGCAATACGCGGATTAACGCAGGGACTTATGCACCTCAGTGGCTTCTGGTTAGGCGGCTGAGGTGCAGCCCTGATGTAGTCAAATGTTAGGCAGCGGAGCGTTCTTCAGCGAGTTCAACCGTTTCCGACGACCGTTCGCGGTGCTTTAGGTCATCACGCCCAAACCAGCTCATACGCACGCCGGAACGGTAGCCAGCCAGCGCAATTGCATGCGTGCTCACGGGCAGCGTCAGCATGGCGAACAGCGCCAGTGCGACGACTTTCAAGAGGGTCGACGGCATGAGGAGAGCTGCGCCGAGCAGCAGCGCGATCAGCCCGACGGTCGAGACTTTGCCGGACGCGTGCAAACGAGTGTACATATCGGGCAGACGCAGCAGGCCGAGAATGCCTATTGCACTGAAGCCAATGCCGATCCAGAGGATGATCAAGCCGAGAATTTCCATCAGAAGGTCCTTTTCTCCGAGATGTACCGCGCCACTGCCAGCGTCCCAATGAAGCCGAACGCCGCGAGAGCAATTGCAATATCGACAAACATCACATCGCCGCGAATAACCGCAAGCACGACGATGATCCCGATCAAAAGGGTGGTGATCGTGTCGATCACCTGCAAACGTTCGGCGGCGCTCGGCCCTTTCCACAAGCGGTAAATGCAAGGGATCAGGAGCAGAATCAGCGCGATCAGCGCGCCGTGCACGCCCAACGACACAACACTACTCATGCGCGGCTCCCATGATGCGGCGCAGCAGCTTGAGACGCGCCGTCTGCTGATCGGGCGCGCTCTGTGCCGAGGCATGCACGTCGAGGCAGTGCACGAACATCGTGTGGCCGCCTTCAAAGTCCATGACCAGTTCGCCGGGGGTCAGCGTAATACCATGGGCGCTGAACGCGGCAATCGCATCATTTTCGTGTGCATCCTGCGTCGGGACGGCGAGAATGCCGGGGTTGATTGGCATATTGGGGTTCAACACAAGGCGAGCAACGCCGATGCTGCACAGGATGACATCACGCGCCAGCGTCACCACATAGACGACCAGCGCCATCAGTTGATCGGGCAGACGCTTCACCTCGACGGTCTTGCGTTCGGTGCGCAGCAGCAGTTGGATCGCAATCCCGAGCACCGCGCCGACGAAAAAACTTTCGAGGGACAGGTTTGAGGTCACAACCATCCAAATTCCCGCCAGGGGAACAGCCAGCAAGAGCGTCGCCAACATGATTTAGCCTCCTAACACCGCACGGATGTAACTCTGAGGGTCACTCAACCGCGTCACGGCAATGGTCGCGGCCTGCACCACCGGCACCGCGAACAAGCCGAACAACACACATAAACTGACCAGCAGCACCGGGGCGACCAGACTATCGCCGTAGGGTTTCAGGTGCAGTTGATCTGCCGGGTTGCGCTGGAACACGTGCTGCCATGTGCGCACCACATACATCAACGTGATCAGGCCCGCGGCGATGGCCAGACCGAGCAAAAGCCAGCTTTGCGCATCAATGCCGCCGCGAATAATCGCGAGTTTGCTGATGAAGCCGTTCATCGGGGGCACGCCCGCGAGCGCCAGCCCGCCGAGCAGATACAGCCCGCCCATCAATTTGAAACTGCGCCCTGCCCCGCCGATATCGACCAGCTTGGCCGACTTGTTCGGCATGCGACTGGCCAGCGCCCCGGTGATCATCAGCAGCGACGACTTGATGAACGCGTGGTTGACCGCGTAGACAATCGCACCGATCAAGGCGAGCGGTGTACCCCAGCCAATCCCCAGCAGGATGAAGCCGATTTGCCCGAACGTGGAATACGCGAGCATGCGCTTCGCATCGTAGGTGCGGAGCGCGCCGAGGCTGCCAAAGAAGATGCCGATGATGCCGAGCACGAGGAGTAGCGTCCGCACGAGCGGTGCTTCCGCGATGAACATCAGCATGGTCAAGCGGATGAGGCCGTACACGCCGACCTTCACGACCACCGACGACAGCACCGCATGCACAGGCGTCGGCGCGGCGGTGTGGAAATCTGGCTGCCAGAAGTGGAACGGGAAGACCGCGCTCTTGAGGAGGAAGGCGCACATCAGCATGACGGCGGCGGTCTGCGCGAGCAGCGGACGGTCGCCGCCTTCGAGCAGGCGGGCGATGTCAGCCAGCGTCAGCGTGCCGAACGAGGCGTAGATCGCGCCGATGCCGAGCAGCAGAAACAGCGAACCCATCGCGCTGATCAGCAGGTACTTGATGGCCGCTTCCACGCCGAGGCGGTTGTCGGAAATGCCCACCAGCACCACCGACGACATGATCATCAGTTCCTGAAAGACGAACAGCGTGAAAATGTCACCTGTGTAAAATGCACCATGCAGACCCGCCGCCATGCACAAGTACAACGGCATGAACGCCGGATAGCTCACACACTTGTCGCGGCAGCCGAGAATATAGATCGCGCCGCCCATGACGACGGTCGAGGCCATCGCCGTGAAAATCGCGGAGAGCATATCGGGGGCGAGCACGATCCCATAGGGGGGCATGTAACCGCCGAGACGGTAGAGCTGCAGACCATCGACCCAGTTGAGCGCCAGCACCGACAGACTGCCCAACCACGCGAGGATGGTCGCGCTGACACCGATGATGCGCTGCATGCGGCGGAAGTGCGCAAAGAAGACGCACAGCGCCGCGGCGAACAGCGGGAAGAAGATCGGGGTGAGGACGAGTGGGTTGTTCGGAGTCACGTCGCCCTAGCCCTTCAGGTTGTCGAGCGTATCGAGGTCGGCAGTCTTGTAGCGGCGCGCCGAGGTCGCGATCAAGCCGAGCAGGATGGCGTACGAACCGAAGCTGATGACGATGGCCGTGAGGATGAGCGCCTGTACCATCGGGTCGCTCGGCGTACCTTCGCTGAGATTTCCCGCATAGGCGGGTACCTGACCATTGAACGCGCCGACGGCGAAAAAGAACAGGTTGATCGCGGTGAACAGGATGTAGAAGCCCATCGCCGCCTTGATCATGTCACGGCGCAGCAGTTGAAAGACGCCAATGGCGAACATCAACCCGGTAGCCAGTGCAAAAATCACGTTCATAGCGGTTCAATTTCCTTCGGATACGTGATAGCTTCCATCACCGTACTCGTACATCCCAATACGGTTAAGAATATGCCAGTCTCGTACAGAAACGTTGTGGATAAGTGCAAATCTGCGGGCAGGTGAATTTGGTCAAAGTTGACATGCGCCGCAAACGCGAGGCCGGAGAGCATGGGCGAGGCCGCGTTGACAATCACGAGGATCAGTCCCGCGCCGATCAGGTAGCGCGGCTTGAGCCACCCCAAGCGCCGTTGGGACTCGCGGTAGCCGAAGACGACGTACCACAGGGTCACGCCGAGGCCGCTGATCACGCCCGCGGTGAAGCCGTCACCGGGCGCTTCGCCACCATAAAACAACTGCGACAACGCCACGATAATCGCGAAAGGCAGCACCAATTGTGCAATCGTGCGCGTGAGCGGAGTCGAGAAATGTGACTCAAACGCCAAGTCCTCTCCCTCATCGTCTTGTGCATGCTGCACATCGACTGGTTCGTCTGGCGCCGCCCCTAATTTGAAGATGCGCAGACGCGGACTCGGTCGCGCCGCGCTGATACGCTTGGGGATAACACCGCCGGGACTCGGTTTGGCCAGCAGCGTGAGCACGCCAAGCGCCGCCACGCTGAACACCGTGATTTCGATGATCGTGTCCATACCGCGGAAATCGGTCACAATCGCGCCGACCACATCGGAGAAGCCGAGCAGCGGCACGGCGTTTTCGAGATGCCACGTGGTGATCGTCTGCGCGATGGCGCGGTTGTTGATCGCCGCGACACAGAATAGGGCGACCCCCACCCCGATCAACGTCGAGAGCGCGATATCGCGATACAGCGTCAGCCGCGATTGTTTCCACAGGTCGTTCATGGCGGCTTGCGCTGTGGCGCATTGATCTTGCTCAACATGATGATGATGAGCACCGTACCCAATGTCTCGACCATAAACTGCACGAGCGCCACATCCGGCGCGGGTTCCAGCAGGAACAAACCGCCGACGCTGTAACCCGCCACGCCAAGCACCAGCGCCGCCATCATGTGCCGCTTAATGAAGATGCTGCCGATCATCGTGCCCAGGGCGAGGAAGAGCAGCAGACCGCGCAGCAGATCGTTTTCGCCATCCCATTGCAGTTCGAACCCGGTCACATGCGAGAACCCGGCGCTCAACTGCAGCAGCGTCACCGCGCCGAGGATCACGAACAGGTAATGGCGCAGTCGACCGTGCTGCGTGCGCAGTACCAGGTCGCCGACCTTCTCGACCGCGCCGACTGCCGCGCTGTAGCCTTCCGATGCATTGGGCAGATTGACCGACCATGCGCGCCAACGGTGGCGGAACGCGAACACACCGATGCCGAGCGCAATCGCGGTCAGACTGAGCAGAAACGGCGTGTTGAAACCATGCCACAACGCCAGATGCGCCTCGTGTTCAAGCGCCGGGGAAATCAGCGGGTTGATGAGCCAATCAAGACCCAACCCGGCGATCAACGCACCGCCCGCCAGCACCGCGGGGCCGACCAGAAGTCCCCATGCGGGTTCGTGCACGTGCTGTGCCGCGCGCGGCTTGCCGAGGAAGACATCCCACACGAAGATCAGCGCCATCGTCACGGTGAGCGCCGCGCTGGCGACCACGACAATGAGCGCGAGCGGCGTTTCCAGCAGCGTATCGAGCAGGACTTCCTTGGCGACAAAGCCGAGCAGCGGCGGAATCCCCGCCATCGACAAGCCTGCCAGCGCCGCGACGACCGCCCAGCCGGGCAGCGCCGAGGCTAACCCGCCGAGCTGGCGCAGATCGCGCGTGCCCGCCGCATGATCAATCGCGCCCGCCGTGAGGAACAGGGTCGCTTTGTACAGGCTGTGCGCCAGGATGCCGATCAAGGCCGCTTCCAGCCCTGCCCCATGCGGGAGGCCGATCAGCGCGACCAGCACCCCCAACTGGCTCACGGTCGAGTAAGCCAGTGCGCCTTTCAGGTCATGCTGACGCAGTGCCAACAGCGCGCCGATCAGCAGCGTCGCCAGCCCCACGATCATCAAGCCGTTATCCCAGAGCGGCGTCCCGCTGAGCGCCGGTGACAGGCGCAGCAGCAGATAAATGCCCGCCTTGACCATTGTCGCCGAATGCAGGTAGGCGCTGGCAGGCGACGGCGCGGACATCGCGCCGGGCAGCCAGAAATGCAGTGGGAATTGGGCGCTTTTGCTAAAGCAGCCCACAAAAATCAGCACCGTGAAGGCGGTATACCACGGATGTTCCTGCAAAGTCGATCCGCTCAGGATCTGGCTGAGGTCAGTCGTACCCGCGGCGGCACTCATGAGCGCTAGTCCGGCGAGGAGCGCCAGCCCACCGCCGCCCGTGATGATCAGCGCGCGCAGCGCACCAGCCCGCGCAGCCTCCGACTCGTCGCCGTGAAAGCTGATCAGCAGAAAGGAGATGATGCTCGTCAGTTCCCACGCGATGAACAACGTGAAGACGTTACCCGCGACCACCAGTGCCAGCATCGACGCCATAAACGCGAACAGCAGCCCGTAGAAGCGGTTGAGTTCGCGCGAACTGTCAAAGTAGTAGCCCGCATAGAGCGCGACAACCGCGCCGATGCCGACGATGATGAGCGCAAACAGAAGCGCCAGCCCATCGAGGTACAGTGCGAGCGTGAGGCCGAGGTCGGGAACCCAGGGGATGCTCCATTGGATGGCGCCGCTGGCGGTGATCATCGGCAGATACGAGAGCAAATAGAGAAACAGGAGCGCGGTGAGCGCGGAAACGATCCAAGCGAGGGGTGTTTTCGCAATACGGTCGGGTGTGGCTGAAGTTTCGCCGCTAAGGGTTGCTTTCAAGCTGGTGTTACTCCCTAGAATGGCATACAGGAGAAGGGAGTCGTCCCTTCTCCTGTACAGTCAAGTCATCACAGATTGCGCTGACCTAGTCGCCAGCCGCCGGAGCCTTCGCCCCTGAGACAACGCTCGCGGTCACGGGCGAGTCGCCGGGCAGGGGGAGGATGTCCGGCCAAATCGACTGACCATGTTCGTAGTTGTCGATCGTGTTGCCATCGGCTTCCGCCTTCGGGTTGACGCGGAGGCGCTTGACCGCCTTGAGCGCGCCGAACATGAGGACAGAAGTCACGCCCACCCACGCAATTGTGGCAGCCGAACCGATGATCTGCGTGATCAGGATGTCCGCGCTGCCGCCAGCCACGAGCAGACCGCCGAAACCCGCCTTGACATTGGCCGCGAAGGGCGTGAGCGTGGGTTCGGCGAACAGGCCGAGCGCGAGGATGCCCCACACACCGCAAGCGAGATGGACGGACGACGCGCCAACCGCATCATCAACCTTGATCTTTTCGAGCAGGTCACCCCACAGGAGCAGGATGATACCGGCAACGCCACCGATGATGATGGCCGAGAGCGGGCTGACGAACGCGCAACCAGCGGTTACAGCGACGAGACCCGCGAGCGAACCATTCAGGGTCGCGGTGAGATCCCACTTGCCGGTGCGGAAGTACTGGAAGAACATTGCGGAGAGCGAACCGATGCCACCGCCGAGCGTCGTGTTGAGGACGACGATACCAATCGTGCCGCCCACACCGACCGCGCCGAGCGTCGAACCGGGGTTGAAGCCGTACCAACCGACCCACAGGATCATCGTGCCGGTGAGCGCCAGACCGAGATTGTGCGGCGGAATGGCCTTGCCCCACACCTTACCCTTGCGCGGACCGAGCATCCACGCGCCGATGATGGCGATCACACCGCCGACGGTGTGTACAACGTTGCTGCCCGCGAAGTCGAAGAAGCCCTGCTGGAACAGCCAACCACCGCCCCACACCCAGTGCACCACGACGGGGTAGATGATCGCGGTCACGATAACAGTGTAGATCAGGTTGCCGACGAAATCCGTGCGTTCGGCCATCGCGCCCGTCGTGATGGTGCTGGCGGTCGCGGCGAAGGCGAACTGGAAGAAGAACATGGTCAGCGTGCTGATGTTGCCGTAGAAAATGGTGTCGGCCAGTTCAATGCCCGGCGCAAACAGCGTCGTACCGAATAGGCCGCTGCCGTTATCCGCGCCGAAGGCGAGGCCGAAGCCGACCAACCACCAAACCAGTGCGCCGACGCCCGCTTCGAGGAAGTTTTCGAGCAGACCGTTGACCGCCGCCGTCTGGCGGATCATGCCAGTTTCCAGAATGGCGAAGCCGAGCTGCATGAAGAACACGAGGAACCCGGTCAGCATCACCCACGCGGTATCGATGCCAATCTTGATACTAGTGATATCTTCCATCGTCGGGGTTGTCACTTCCCCCTGTGCAAACGTCCGGTGCATGCCGAAGACGGCCAACACCAGCGTCGCCACGCCCATAATAAGTAGTTGTCGCCAGATACGATTCCGCTTAAACATGAGTCATCCCCCGATTGATGGAAGTTTGGTCCGATGCGAGGCAGTGTACTGAATATGTGATAAGCATCTTTAGCTAAAAGTGAATAAGGTTTGCCAGAAACTTGTTGTCACTTTTGATTAATTCGTCTGGCTTTGACCTTCTTTTGATCGCCAAAAACGCCGATAAATTGGTAAATAATCACTAACGGGCAAAATCTGCCAGCGAAACATGCGAATCAATCTAGGCATTTTGCATAAATACAGATTCACCAAAGTCAAAATTAGATCAAAATGCGCTGTTTGTTCATTTCCGAATTCGCCCAGACGTGGTAAGCTAATCAGCAAATTGGGAGCGTTCCCACAGGAACACTCCTTTAGCGAATATTTCCTCATATCCTAAGGAATTGACGTATGAACAAGCAGGTGCGTCTGTTCGTTTTTCTCCTCAATCTCTGTGCCCTCCTCCTCCTTACGACGAGCGTTCTTGCTCAGGATGAACTCTACCGCGACCCCACCCAACCCATTGAGACGCGTCGAGGATCTGCTAGCGCGCATGACGCTCGCCGAAAAGATCGGCCAGATGACGCTGGTCGAAAAGAACAGTCTCAATCCGCAGGCGGTGTTCGACTATTTCATTGGCGGCGTGCTGAGCGGCGGCGGTGGCTACCCCAATCCGAATACGCCGGAGGCGTGGCTGCAAATGGTCACGGCGTTTCAGGATGCTGCGCTGGATACCCGTCTCGGCATTCCGATCATCTATGGCGTGGACGCGGTACACGGGCACAACAACGTGCGCGGCGCGACCATCTTCCCGCACAACATCGGCCTCGGCGCAACGCGGAACGCCGAATTGGTCGAACAGGTTGGCGCGGCAACTGCCGCCGAGTTGATGGCAACAGGCATCTACTGGAATTACGCGCCCGTCCTCGCCCCGGTGCAGGACATTCGCTGGGGGCGCACCTATGAGTCGTTTGGCGAAAACACCGAACTGGTGACCGACCTCGGCCTCGCCTTCATGAACGGGCTGCAAGGCGATCCGCTCATGGTGCTGGCGACGCCCAAGCACTATCTCGGCGATGGCGGTACGACATGGGGCACGTCGAGCTTCGGCCCGAACAACATGGATCGCGGCGACACGCAGGTCGACGAAGCCACGCTGCGCGAACTGTACCTGCCGCCCTACATCGAAGCTGTCAACAGCGGTGCGCTCACGCTGATGGTGTCCTTCAGCAGTTGGAACGGCGTCCCGATGCACGCGCACGAGTACCTGATCACCGACGTGCTCAAGGGCGAACTCGGCTTCACGGGCTTTGTCGTCTCCGATTGGCAGGGAATTGACCTCGTGAACGCGGATTACTATCAGGCGGTCGTCGCCTCGATCAACGCGGGCGTGGACATGAACATGGTGCCGCAGGACTACCGCCGTTTCATCACCACGCTGACGCGGGCGGTCGAAGCGGGCGATGTGCCACAGGAGCGCATTGACGATGCTGTACGCCGCATTCTGCGCGCCAAGTTCGCCGTCGGACTGTTTGATCGGGTGACGGGTGATGGCGCGGCCCTCGATGTGGTCGGTTCGGCAGAACACCGTGCGCTGGCGCGGCAGGCCGTGAGCGAATCGCTGGTGCTGCTCAAGAATGAGGACGCGCTGCCGCTTGCTGCCGACGCCACGACGATTTTCGTCGCCGGAAGCGCCGCCGATGACATCGGCATTCAGTCCGGCGGTTGGACCATCGAATGGCAAGGCGGCACGGGGGACATCACCATCGGCACGACCATTCTTGAGGGGATTACTGCCGTCGCCGGAACAGATACGCACATCGCCTTTGAGCGGTTAGGCCGCTTCGAGAGCATTCACGACGCGGCGGGGAACCCAGCCATGGCCGACTACGGCATCGTGATTGTCGGAGAAGAACCGTACGCCGAATGGGAAGGCGATAACGCCTACCTCGCCCTCTCACGCGGCGACCGCACCACCATTGAGCGCGTGCGCGAACAGAGCGAAAAGCTGATCGTGATCGTTGTGTCGGGTCGACCGCTCGTCATCACCGAACCGTTGAATCTGGCCGACGCCGTGGTCGCCGCGTGGCTGCCCGGCACGGAAGGCGCGGGGGTTGCGGATGTCCTCTTCGGCGCAGTGCCATTCACGGGGACACTGCCGTTCACATGGCTGCGCTCAGCGGATCAACTGCCGTTCGACTTCGCGAACCTATCCACGGAAGGCTGCGACGCGCCACTGTTCCCGTACGGCTACGGCCTGACCTACGAGAACAACACGTCCGAATGGCTCGACCTCGCCGCGGAGTGCGCAGCAAGCTAGTTGGACACGCTGGGCGCGATCTGCTCTATGTAGGGCACGGCGCACCGGGCAGTACGAAGAATAGTGTGAAGTGTGTTTGGGAACAGCGGACGCAATGAATTGCGTCCCTACGAAGACGATTCTGCTCGTAGGGACGCGATAAATCGCGTCCGCAAAACTCAAAATCCAACCCAACAATCTACTTCAAGCTCAATTCCGCGCTGCACTTGCACCAATCGGTGCGCTCGCAGGCATACCCCTGTACGCCTTACTGCAAATAGCGATCACTGCTCGCTGGATCGCTCGACGCTTCGGCGGGCAGTTTACGTCCCCGCTCGGCTTCGCGTTTGGCTTTGTACTCGTTTTCCCAAACGGCATCGCCATCCGGTTGGATGTGCCCACCGTGATACCGTGCCCACACTTCGGTGAATTCCGCGCCAAACAGCAGAATCTGCGCCGTATAGTAAATCCACACGAGGATCACCGTCAGCGATCCCGCCGCGCCGAACACCGAACCGACGTTCGCGCGTGACAAGTACAGCCCGACGGCAAACTGACCGAGATACAGCAGCACCCCGGTGAAGGCTGCCCCGACGATCACATCCCGCCAGTGGATTTCCACATCCGGCAGCACCTGATACACCAGTCCGACTAAAAACGTGATCACGGCGAGGCTGAGCACGAACTGCGCGACCCGCACGGCGATGATCACCGCGAGCGGCGCTGTCCCGCCGAGTACCGCTTCCCGATTACCGCCCTCTTCCAGGACCAGATATTCTACGGGCTGCGTGCGTTCGAGGCTGCTGTTGAGCGCCGCGTTGAGCACGGTCGTGCCGAGCAGCGTCACCGCGGCCAGCACCACAACTGCAAACGACTGCAACCGCGTTTTGACGAGCGTCAGCGGCGACCGCCCCGGACGCGCCCTGACCTCCCAGATTTTGTTGAGCGCCGTCTGCAACTGCGCAAACAAGCCGGATGCGCCCCAGATCATGATCCCCAGCCACACCAGCGATCCGACCACATCGCTGGTAGTGGTACGGTTCTCCAGCAGCGTACCGATCAGTTGAGCGGCCTGCTGTCCCAGCGTGAGTTCGATGTTTTGCACGAGACTGGACGCCGCCGCCCGCTGATCCATCACCAGACCGAGCAGCAGCGCCACGAGAATCAACAGCGGCGACAGCGAAAAGATCGCGTAATAGGCGAGCGCCGCGGCAATATGCGTCGCGCCGTCGTCATTCCACTCTTTAACCGTCTCTTTGAGTAAGAACAGTGTCTGTTTAATCATTTTGGGCGTCCCGAAGCTTGACTTTTACTCATTATAGACAGAGTCAGCGTGACCCATGCCCTTAACCCGCAGATTCGTGTTACATTCAAAGTGTCCTATTACATTTGACAACAGCTTGAGGAGAAACTCCATGAAGATGCGGGTCTGGACGAAGCATGCAGCCTTGTTAGCGTTGGTGCTGCTGTGCATGGCGCTGGTCGGCGGCGTGTTTGCACAGGACGCGGCACCGGAACTGCCCACGCCGACCGAAACGGGTATGGCGGCGGTCAACGATATCGAAATGTACTATGCGACCTACGGTGACCCGGCGAATCCGGCGCTCATGCTGCTGCATGGCGGTCTCGGCAACGCCGACTATTTCGTGAACCAGATTCCCGCCTTCACCGAGCACTTTTATGTGATCACCGCCGACAGCCGCGGCCACGGGCGCTCAACCATGTCGGACCAGCAGATCGGCTATGCGTTGATGGCGTCAGATGTGCTGGCGCTCGCTGACACGCTCGGCGTGGAGCAGTTCGCGCTGGTCGGCTGGAGCGATGGCGGCATCATCGGCCTCGACATCGCCATCAATCACCCGGAACGCCTGACCAAGCTGGTCGCCTATGGCGCGAACTACAACCCGTCGGGCGTACGCGCCGATGTCGGCGAAAGCGAACGCTTCAACGCCTACATCGAAATGGCGGCGGGCGACTATACCCTGCTTTCCCCCAACCCAGATAACTTCGAAACCTTCTTGAACAACATCAGCAACATGTGGGCGACCGAACCAAACTACACGGTCGAACAGATGCAGGGCATCACCACGCCGACGCTGTTCATCGACGGCATGCAGGAAGAAGCGATCTACGTCGAGCATGACCTCGAAATGACGCAGCTCGTCCCGAATTCCGATCTGTATCTGATGGGTGGCGTCGGCCACTTCGCCATGTGGGAAAACACCGAAGAATTCAACCGCGTCATCCTCGACTGGCTGCTGAACGAAGCGCAATAATTTGCCTCACCTTTGCCCCTCTCCCCGTTAGGAGCGGGGATGCACGTTTGGAGCTAAAATGCGTATTGACTGATTTGGAGACGCCCAGCGTCCTCATCAACCTCGACCGGATGGAAAACAACATCCGGCGCATGCAAGACCGCTGTAACGAACTCGGGATCGCGTTCCGCCCGCACATCAAGACGCACAAAATCCCGGATATCGCCAAAATGCAGATCGAAGCGGGCGCCGTCGGCATCGCCTGCCAGAAAGTCACCGAAGCGCAGGTTTTCGCCGAGGCGGGCATCAACGACATTCAGATCCCGTACAATATCGTCGGCGAGAAGAAAACCGCTCGTCTCGCCGATCTTGCGCTCTACAACCGTGTGACCGTCTCCGCCGATCATCCGATCACGATTGCAGGCCTCTCAGATGCCGCCGCCGCGCTTGATATTCGCATCCGCGTGATGGTCGATCTGGCGACGGACATTCAACGCACGGGCGCGCCCGTGGACGAGATTGTCATGCTGGCCAAGAAGATCGACGACGATGAGCACCTGCATTTTGCGGGTTTGCTGGTGTATCCGAGCACCGCCAGTAATCGCCCGCCATTCAGGGAAGTGCTGCTGCGTCTGCATGAAGCGGGCATCGGCGTGGAGACCGTGAGCGGGGGCGGCTACGGTGCATTCCTGCAAGCCGACCAAGTGCCGGAGCTGACCGAAATCCGCGTGGGCACGTATCTCTTCAATGACATGAGCAGCGTGCACAAGGGCTGGACGACGATTGACGACTGCGCCATGCACATCATGGCGACGGTGGTCAGCCGCCCCTCACCCGACCGCATGATCCTCGATGCGGGCAGCAAGACATTGGCGGCGGATCGCGTCAAAGACACGCACGGCTACATCGTCGAATACCCGGAGGCGCGCATCTACCAGTTGAGTGAAGAACACGCGCACGTTGACCTCAGCCAATGTGTCGAACGCCCCGTCGTCGGCGAACGCGTGCACGTCATTCCCGTGCATACGTGCGTGGTGAGCAACCTGCACAATCAGTTGTACGGCGTACGCGGTGACCAAGTCGAGGTCGTGTGGGACGTGGCGGCGCGCGGCAAAGTCTGGAAGAGGCTCTCGCCCGGCCGGAGCCCGACGGCGCGCGCCTGAACAGGGTCGGTGCCTCGCCTTATGCGACAGAAAGTAGCAACGGATAATGAACCTTATCCAATATGCCGCGCATCATCCATGATCTCTTCAGTCTAGAGGGCAAAACCGCCGTCGTGACCGGGGGCACGGGCGTGCTCGGCGGCATGATGGCGCGCGGACTGGCGCAGGCGGGCGCGCAGATCGCCATCGTCGGGCGGCGGCAGGAGAAAGCCGAAGAAGTCGCCGCGTCCATTCGCGCGGCTGGGGGCAAGGCTATCGCCGCGCCTGGCGACGTGATGGACACCGCGCAGATGGAAGCCCTGCGCGACCAGGTGACCGCCGAATGGGGTAAAATCGACATTCTGCTCAACGCGGCGGGCGGGACGACCCCGGAAGCGACCGTACCAGCCGACAAAACCATCTTCGACATGTCGCTCGAGGCCATGCGCCACGTCATCGACCTCAACCTGATCGGCACGGTTATCCCGTCGATGGTGTTGGGTGAAGCGATGGCACAGCACAAAACCGGCTGCATCGTCAACATCTCGTCGATGAACGCGCAGCGTGCGCTCACGCGTTCACCCGCGTATTCGGCGGGCAAAGCGGGCATCGACAACTTCACACGCTGGATGGCTGTCGAACTGGCGTCAAAGTTTGGCGAAGGGCTGCGGGTGAATGCGATTGCGCCGGGGTTTTTCATCGGCGACCAGAACCGTGCCCTGCTGCTCAACCCGGATAACACACTGACCGCGCGCGGTCAGAAGATCATCGACCACACGCCCGCCGGGCGCTTCGGCAATCCTGAAGACCTGATTGGCGCGTTGATCTGGCTGTGCAGCCCCGGCGCGCGCTTCGTCAACGGCACCGTGATTATGGTGGATGGCGGTTTCAACGCCTTCAGCGGGATTTGAGAAAGCGCCCATGTCCGGTCGACGGGCATGGGCGTAACGTTTACATCTGCGGCGCGGGCGTGATCTGCGGTTTGAGCGGCAGCGTCACGGTGAAGGTGCTGCCTTCGCCGACGATGCTCCTGACCGAAATATCACCTTTCATCGTCTTGACGAGGCGCTTGACAATCGCCAGCCCCAACCCCGTCCCGCCGTACTCACGGGTCGCGCCGCTGTCCACCTGATAAAACTCGTCAAAGATATACGGCAGTTTGTCCGCTGGAATGCCGATCCCCGTGTCCGAGACGCGAATACTCCAGTGATGGTCGTCGTCCCGACACACGGCAAGCGTCACGTTGCCCGCTTTGGTGAACTTAAACGCATTCGAGAGCAGATTGACGATCACCTGCCGCAGCAAATCGGCGTCGCCGACCACCCGTTCGGGCAGTTTCGGGTCGATCTCGGAGTCGAAGCCCAGGCGCTTATTTTCGCCCAACACGGCGATCTGCTCCATCACATCATCGATCCAGTCATTCAAGCCAAAGGACTTATCCACAGCATGGATATGACCCGCTTCCAGCTTGGACAAATCCAGCACACTGTTGATCATCTGCAGCAGTTGGTGCGCGTTGACCATCACGCGCTTCTGGTAGTCCTGCTGGGTCGGGTTAAGTTCGCCGACCATACCGAGTAGTTGAATTTCCGTGTAGCCGATGATCGCATTGAGCGGCGTGCGCAGTTCATGCGACATAGTGGCCAGAAATTCGCTCTTCAAGCGATTCGCTTCTTCGGCTTTTTCGCGGGCATAACGGAGTTGTTCGTTCGCCTCTTTGAAGGTCGTTACATCGTGGAGCGTCACCACGCGCCCGGTCAGCTCTTGCTGGCGATTGCGCAGCGGCGTAATCCGCAGGTTAAAGGTGCGCTTCTGCCCGGCCACCTCGGCTGTAACTTCGGTATCGATCTCCTGTGTCTCGCGAAATTGGTCAGCAAGCGCCGCTTGTGTCACCAAGACTTCAGCCGCTGGTTTGCCAATTGTCCCATCTGGTGACGACAGGTTGAGCAGCTTAAGCGCCGACTGGTTGATGTCCAGCACGCGACTGCGCCCGTCCAGCACGATAATCGCGTCATTCATGTTGTCGATAATTGTGCCGCGCGCCACCGGGAGCACATCCATCAGGCGGAAGCGGTAGAGGCTCCACCCGATGGCCGCGCCCGTGACCACAAAGGCCAACGGCGTCAGATCAAAGTAGTCGGGGAACGGGCTGAGCCCACCGATATAGGTCGCGTTGGCCGCCCACGGCGCGACGATGGCGAGCAGCATCAGGCGAATCTGACCGCGATAGAGATGCGGCGAGCGCATAAATGCCTGCAACAGCAGTCCCGCACCCGTCAGCAGCAGCACGTATGAGTAGACCGTGTGCACCCAGAAGGCCGGACCATAACTGTAATCGAGCAAGCGCAAACCATCCGCCATATACCAGTCCGTACTGGCATAAAACAGATGATGCAGATCGTTGGTCAGCAGGAGCACAATGACTAAGATCGGCTCGATCAAGAACAGCAGCAGCCGCTTCCGGGTGCTCCACTGCTCACGCCCGGTATATTGAAGACAGAACACCAGCCACGCGGGCATCACCATGACGATGCCGACATACATGATCTGGACGGAAATCATCTTGGTCAGGTAGTCTGTGAGGAGCAGTTCCAGACCGGAAAACAGCGTCCACACGGTCGTACCAATGCCAATGATCGTAAACGCGACCACACCGACGCCGGGACGTCGGGACCAAATGGCGTTTGTGAGCCAGATGGTGAAGGCAGCCGCGGCAAATGTCACCACTGCGAATATTGAGAATTGCATGCTCAACCTTCTACGCCAACCACAGACTTATCTGCTTGTAGCATATCATCCCTGCAATTTACGCGCCTGAACCATAAGTTATTGAGGAATAGAATCGCGCGAACTATGCGCCACCTTAGGTGTCGGGGCGGGCAGGATCGGCAAGGTGACGGTGAAGGTGCTGCCCACATTGACGGTGCTCTGCACCTCAATGCGTCCATCCATCTTGTCGACTAGGCGCTGCACGATGGCTAATCCTAAGCCCGTGCCGCCGAACTCGCGCGTCAGGCTGGTATCTACCTGATAGACCGCATCGAAGATATGCTCGATCCGATCTTCGGCAATGCCGATGCCCGTATCGGTGACCGCTACACTCCAGTGCTGATCATCAGGTCGGCTGAGCGCCAGTTTGACCGACCCGGACGGTGTGAACTTGAACGCGTTCGCCAGCAAATTGACGACCACACGGCGCAGCGCATCCGGATCACCGACGAGCCGTTCCGGCAGCGCGGGGTCCAGACTCGAACTGAAATCCAACTGCTGACTATCACCGAGAATGGCCACCTGCCGCACGACATCCATCAGCCAATCGCGCACGCCAAAGGCTTGGCGGCTGAGGACCACGTGCCCCGCTTCGATTTTGGAGAGATCCAGAATGCTGTTGATCATCAGCAGGAGCTGCCGCGCATTCACGAGTACGCGGTTGCTATAGTCGGTTTGCGCGGGATTCAATTGACCGCCAATGCCCATCAACTGGATTTCCGTATAACCAATGATGGCGTTGAGCGGCGTCCGCAGTTCGTGCGACATGGTCGCCAGAAACTCGCTCTTCAGCCGATTCGCCGCTTCTGCCTGTTCGCTCGCGCGTTTCAACTGCTCGTTGGTAGCCTTGAGCGTGGTGATGTCGTGCAGGACGACCACGCGGCCGCTCAGTTCCTGCTGACGATTGCGCAGCGGCGTGATGCGCAGGTTGTAGAAGCGCGTCACGTTGTCGAAGGTGACGGTGATTTCGGTGTTCGCCTCCGCGACGGCGCGGAACTGCGCGATCAGCGCGGCCTGCTGCGGCATGAGTTCGCTGACCAGGCGGCCAATTGCCTCGGTCGTGCTGGCCCGGTTGAACAGGCGCAGCGCCGCCCGATTTATGTCCAGAACCCTTCCCAGTCGATCCAGCACAAGGATGGCATCCTCCATCGTGTCAATGATCGTGTCGCGCGCCACGGGGACCACATCCATCAGGCGGAAGCGGTACAGGCTCCACCCGGTCGCGGCAATGGTGATCACAAAGGCAATCGGGGTGATGTCAACATAATCGGGCAGCGGGCTAAGACCCGTCAGATAAATGAAGTAGGCGACCCACGGCGTCAGGCTGGCGACCAGCAGATACGCGACCTGTCCCTGATACAACTGCGGTGAACGGACCAGCGCGCGCACCAGCAGCGCCGCGCCGACGAGCAGCAGCGCATACGAATAGATGGCGTGGAACCAGAACAGCGAACCTAGATGGAAGTCGAAGACGATCAGATTGTTCACCGTCTCCAACGTGCGCTGCGTCCAGAATAGGTGATGCACGTCGTTGGTGGCGATCACGATTTGCAGCAGCACGGGCTCGATAAGGAACAGCAGCAGGCGGCGCGGCGTGATCCAGCGGTCATGCCCGGTGTACTGCATGGCGAAAATCAGCCAGCTCGGAATAACGGCCGTCAAGCCGATATAGATCAGATGCGTCGCCAGCATCTTGCCATCCGCGCTGGTTAGCGTGATTTCAAGGGCGGTAGCCGCCGTCCACAGGGCGATCCCTAAGGTCATCACGACGAAGGCATGGACCCCGACACCGGGACGGCGCGACCAGATCGGATAGGCTAACCATCCGGCAAAAGCGGCGGCGGCAAAAATCACGAGAGCGTAGATGGAGTACTGCATGCTGATCCTTCATCGTTCCGGCGGAAATCCCTGTAAATTCAAGGATAGCATAGGACAAAGCGCCGCTCAGTAAACGTATCGCCGTCGAGCGATGGCCTGGGCTATAGGTATAATCCGCGGCCAACACTGAGGTTTAGACGAAGGTATTCCTCGTGAACAAAATCATCCGCTTAGTTTGCCTGACCGCTCTCCTGACCTTGAATCTGCTGTTCGTGGTCGCGCTGAGCGCGCAGGATGCGCCCCCATCACCGGATATCTGGGCGCCGTCACCGTCCGCCCGGTCGATGACATCCTCGACGGCGAGCTCACAGTGACCAATTTCGCCGCTGATGGCACAGCCACGCTGCCCATCTCGACGAGCGTCCCCGTCGCCTGCAGCATCATCTATGGGACGACGCCCGAGTTTGGGTCGCTGGCTGTGGATATGGATATGAACGGCGGGACGCACACTGACCATCATCCCCTGTTGACCAATCTTGAGCCAGAAACGACCTACTATTTCCGCGTGCAGGGTGTGGACGCAGCGGGCGTGATTTACGTTTCAGACGTGCAGACGTTCACGACGCCCGCGCAGCAAATCGCCGAAGTGACGAACCTCGCGTCGCCCGAACTCGGCGCGGAGATCATCGGCTACAGCAGCGCGTTCGGCGGCGCCGCGCCGGAATTCGCGTGGGGGATCCTGAGCGCATTCGACGGCAGCAGCAATTCGGCGTGGTCGTCGCAGGGGGACGGCAGCAACGCGTGGTTCGAAATTCGCCTCGGGCAGCGATCCCACATCGAGCGGATTGAGTACTGGACGCGCACCATGTCGAACAACACCGCGCAGGTCTTCAGCTTCACCATAACCGCCGACGATGGCACCGTCTATGGACCGTTCGATGTGCCGGACGCCAACCAATCGTTTGCGTATGAGGTCGACTTTGAGGCGGAAACGCTGCGTTTTGAAGTGGTCGAAAGCAACGGCGGCAACACCGGGGCGGTCGAATTCGGCGTGTACGGAACACCGCTCGGGGAGTAGTTTGACTTAGGTAGGGGCAAGGCGCGCCTTGCCCCTACGCGTATCTACAACAGCGGGATATACCCGTAGTTATCCGGCACAAACAGCGAGCCTTCGGTCGTGCCCTGCGGCGCGACCTTCTCAAGACGCCGATCCAGATCGGCGGCGCTGATGCGATCCGCAAAGTAGTCGCCGAAGGCGGCCGCGACCTTGAACACATCATCTGCCGACTCGTGCACGAATTCGAGCCGATAGTGCACAATGCCGCTCGCTCGCAGGTCATCAAGGTGGCGACTGGCAACCTGCGCCTCCGCCCCGAACACCGTATTGCGACAGCCCACATCCGCCATGACCGGATGCAAGCGTCCCTGCGCGTCGCGCAGCGCGACCTTGTGCTGTTCGCACGGATGACCGCAGTCCTGATAGCTGGTGCCGTTTGACAAGAAGCGGCAGAACACGCAGTGTTCGGTGTGGAAAACGGGCAAATGCTGGTAGGCGATCACTTCAAAGCGACTGCCGCCGATCTCGCGCGCCAACGTGCACATCTGGTCAGCGTTCAGGTCGTGCGTCGGCGTGATCGTCTCCACACCAAGTTTGAAATACGTGTCTGCCGTGAGCTGATTCGCCACATTCAGGCTGAAGTCGCCGATCAGCGCGTGCTGGTGTCGCCCTTGGAGTGCCTCCACTAACCCCCCTGACCGTACGACAAGCTGGCAGTCGAGCCGGAGCAAAAAGTTGACGATGCGCTGTTCTTGCGGTTTGAGCACGCGCGGACTGGCTACCCGGGCTGTAATCCCGGCCTCCTTGATGCGATCAACCGACGGACGCAAGCCGTAGAGTTCGAGGTAATCAAGCGTGATGCTGGCCGGACGCGCGGCGATGGCCGCTTCGAGCTGTTCGGGCGTGCGCACTAGCAGATGAATCTGCGGCGCGGCGGCGGGCGTTTCGTGGCGCGTCACCGCGTTGAGCGCGCCATTCAGCACAGCCTCGGGCAGTGTGATCACGCCCGATTTCGGCTGCGCCTGCAGTTGGGTCAACTGTTCAACCGCGTCCTGACGCAGATGGTTGAGCAGCGAACTCGGGATGAACGGATTGCCGCTCACCTCCGCCGTGAGCTCGGCTAATTGGTATGGCGTCGTCCCTAAGCGGCCCAACTGCTGATGCAGGTATTCGGGCGTCACGCCACGCTGGTTGGCGCGCCCCAGCGAATCGCCAGAGTGCACGGTCACGCTGATGTGCGGCTGTTTAGCGAGCGTCCACGTCAGTGTCAGCGGTTCACCTTCGCGAGCGATCACCTGCACGTTCAGCGCCTGCTTGCTGACGGGCGCGCTCGGCTGCGTGAATACCTTCGCCGCCTTGTCGACGCTGCTGTCATGCGAGCGCCAGACCCAATCGCCGACCTGAATGCGCGTAAAGTTCACCGCGCCGTTGCGAAACTCCAGTTCGAGCAGATTGCCTGCAGGTTGGACAGCATAGAGGCGTCCGCCTTCTTCAGCTTCCTGCGGGCTGCGCCAGTCTGCCGCATCGAACACGATGCCATCGCCGGCTTTGAGCGGCGCGTCGGCTTGAATGCCCGTCGGCTCGATCCGCACGCGGTCGCTCAACACTTGCTTGACCCGCCCCGCCAGCACGCCGCGATGCCGAGGCGACCGGGCCCTGACGACCTGCTGGTGGTTTGTGCCGCTGATGAAATACGCACCTAACCCACGGGAATAGACCTGCTCCAATGTCAGTTCGTCTTGCGGCGTGATCGGACTCGGCAGGTTATCCCACGCCGCATCGACGGCGCGGCGGTAAGCGTTGGTCGTCAGCGCGACGTAGTTCTCGTCTTTGTAGCGCCCCTCAATCTTCAGCGTCGAGATGCCGATCTCGACAATTTCGGGAACCTGGTGCAGCGCGTACAGGTCACCCGGCGAGAGCAAATAGCGCGCATCGCCGAGCGGTTTGAGCTGATCATCAACCATCAGTTCATAGGGGAGGCGGCAGGCCTGCGCGCATTGACCGCGGTTGGCGCTGCGTCCGCCCCAAGCTTCCGACGAGAAGCATTGCCCGGAATAGGACACACACAGCGCCCCATGTACGAAAAGTTCCAGTTCGAGGTCGGTCTGTTCGCGGATGGCACGAATGTCTTTGAGTGACAGTTCGCGCGCCAGCACCACCCGATTCACGCCGAAGCGCTGCGCCAGCGCCACGCCTTCCGCGCTGGTGATGCTCATCTGCGTGCTGCCGTGCACATCCATATGCGGCGCGATCTGATGTGCAAGCTGCGCGATGCCCACATCCTGCACAATGACGGCGTCCGCGCTCGCCTCGGCGATTTGTTCCAGCGCCTCGACCGCGTCGCGCAATTCATAATCAAACACCAGCGTGTTGAACGTCACGTAGCCTTTCATGCCGCGCTGATGCAGCGCGCGCATCACGTCGGGCAGTTCATCCAGCGTGAAACCGACCTTCGCCCGCGCGGTGAAGTGCTTGAGCCCAAAGTACACCGCATCCGCCCCAGCTTCGATGGCGGCATAAAGCTGCGGATAGTAGCCAACCGGACTCATAATTTCTGGTTTGATGCGCATACGCCTACAACTTGTCTAGAGGGTGCTGATCGTTAGGGGCATTATCGCATACCGCCGGGCGAATCTCTAGCAAACTAAGATGAGAGTCGGACGCAATCTTTGAAAGTTAGCCATCTTCTCGCTTACAATAGGGATAAGCTGCGCTTATGGCTTTGAGGATCCTCCATGCTTGACTTGCACAAACTCCGCGTGTTCTTCGTCGTCGCTCAGGAAGGCAGCTTCAGCGCCGCCGCGGAACGCCTGTATATCACGCAGTCAGCGGTCAGCCAGCAGATCAAGGAGTTGGAAGCGAGCCTCGGGCAGGCGCTGTTTGAACGCGAATGGCGCGGCGTCCGCCTCACCCCGAGCGGCGAAATTCTCACCGAGTACACCCGGCAAATCTTTGACCTGATCGCGCAGGCGGAAAACGCGCTCACCAACGTGCAGCAGTTGGCCTCGGGCAAAATCAGCCTGGGCGCGACGCCCGGCATCGGCGTGTACCTCGCGCCGCTGTGGGTGCAGGGTTTTCGCGCGCGCTTCCCCCATTTGACCGTCGCGCTCAACACGGGCGTGACCGCACAGGTCGTCGGTGATGTGCTCAATCACCGCGTCGATCTCGGCATCATCGAAGGCGAGCTCGACGACCTCACCCCGCCCCGCCTTGAACATCTCATCATGAGTCAGGTCGAACAGCAGATCGTCGTCGGCAGCAAGCATCCGTTCTGGCAGACCCAGCAGATCACCCCGGCGGATTTGCGCGCGCAGTCATTCATTACGCGCCAGCAGAACAGCCAATCGCGCATCTGGTTGGAGCGGACGCTGAAGCGGCTGAACATCGAACCGCTGATCGGCGCGGAATTCGACAACCTTGAATCGATCAAGCGCGCGGTCGCGGCGGGGACGTGTGTCGCCGTGCTGCCCGCTTACGTCGTGCAGAACGAAATCGATGCGCGCACCCTGCATGCGGTTCCCGTCGCGGGGCGACCCTTCGTCCGCGAGATCAAGCTGGTGTGGGATCGCGACGTCCGTTTTTCGCCGATTGTCCGCGCTTTCATCAACTTTCTCACCACGGACTATCCGAGTCTCAGCGCGGCACTCAAACCACAATAGTTAACAGTCACACCATAATATGACACATATCATACGACACCCCTGTCATTTGTCCTCCCCCTTGTGAAAATACACGCAATAGACTCAAAGCATACTCTTATATTCGGATATGCGAATGAACGAACCATCCATAAACATTCCATTTGAAGAAATCGACTTACTCCACGCCAAGCTGTGCCGCGCGGTGGGCGACCCTAAACGCCTGCAAATCATGTATGCTCTGTCGCACATGCCGTGCAGCGTCGGGAAACTTGCCGAACTGCTCAATGCCCCACAGCCGACCATTTCGCGCCATCTGGCGGTGCTGCGCGAAAGCGGTGTCGTCGCCAGCACCCGCGACGGTACCACCGTCATCTATCACCTCGCCGTCCCGGACATGATCAACGTCATCGACTCTATGCGTGCCATTCTCCGCACTATCGTCGCCCGACAAGCGAATAGTCTGGAGACTGCCCCTACTCCGGAGTAACCCTATGCGCGATTCGAAATATATCTGGCTCGTCGGGTTGGGTATCACGCTGCTGATAATCGGCGTCCCACTCCTCTTGTTTACCCTCGATACCCCGGTTGTTTCCGCTGATCCGTGGGATTACGTCCCGGATCGTTCCGTCGCCCACACCGATCACACAACGCTGATGGCTGGCACCTACGAGACCGGCAGCGATGTCACCCGCGCGTGCTTGACGTGCCATGAGGAGGCCGGCGATCAGGTTGCGCATACGGCTCACTTTGAATGGTTAGGCGACCCGGTCTCGGTCAATGGCAGCGACGAACTCATCCGCATCGGCAAAGCCAACCTGCTCAACAACTTCTGCATTGGCGTGCAATCCAACTGGACAGGCTGCACGCGCTGCCATGCCGGTTACGGCTGGTCAGATGCCAGCTACGACTTCACCAACGTCGAAAACGTCGACTGCCTGGTCTGCCATGATCAGACCGGCTCGTACGTCAAAGGTTCTTCCGGTCAGGTCGCGGAAGGGGTCGATTTGACCTACGTCGCGGGTCATGTCGGCACGCCTACCCGTGAAAACTGCGGCGGCTGCCACTTCGACGGCGGCGGCGGCAACGGCGTGAAGCATGGCGATCTTGACGAAAGCCTCTACTTCCCTCCCGAAAGTGTCGACGTGCACATGGGGCGCTATGACTTCCTGTGCGTCGACTGCCACCAGACCGAGGATCACGTGATCAGCGGGCGCTCGCTCGGCGTGAGCGTTGACAGCGAGAACAGCGTCGCGTGCACCGATTGCCATGCAAGCGATCTGCACGAAGACGCCCGCATCAATGAGCATCTCGATACGGTCGCCTGCCAAACCTGTCATATCCCCGCTACCGCGCTCGTCGACCCAACCAAAGTCGAATGGGATTGGTCACAGGCGGGACAAGAAGGCCGCGAAGAAGACCCGCACGAATATCTGCGCATCAAGGGCGAGTTCGTCTACACCAACAACTACGAGCCGCAGTATGCGTGGTTCAACGGCAACCTGAATCGCTACTTGCTCGGCGATGAAATGAATCCGAACGAAGTCACCAACATCAATCTACCGCTCGGTGAACTGAACGACCTGAGCGCGCTGATCTATCCGTTCAAGATTCACTACGCTTATCAGCCCTATGATACCGTCAACAACATCCTACTCCAGCCCAACACGGTGGGCGAAACGGGCTATTGGACAACCTTCGATTGGGAGTCGGCGTTGGAAATCGGCGCGGAAACCGCCGGGTTGGATTACAGCGGCGAGTATGGCTTCGCCTATACGGCGATGTACTGGATGCAGACGCACATGGTGCAGCCCGCCGCCAACGCACTGACCTGCACCGATTGTCACGGCGAAAATGGCCGTCTCGACTGGGAAGCCCTCGGCTACCCCGGCGACCCGATGGTCTGGGGAGGACGCACGCAATGAAACGCACCGTTATCTCCCTGCTTCTCGTTGCCGCGCTGTGCTTCACGGCGGCGGCTGTACTGGCGCAGGAAGCCGAAGTGACGCCTGTCCCGGTCGCGGCCACGCCCGAACCCGCCCCGATGCACCCGACCTTCGCGCTGCTCGATACAACCGGCGCCAATGTCAGCGTGAGCGACGCGGCCATTTCGACGCTGCAAACGTGCGGCACCTGCCATGATGTCGCCTACATCACGAGCCACACGCTGCATGGCGATGGTGGGCGCGTCGTCTCTGGGGTGCTCCCGCCCGCGGAACTGGTCTCGACCGATGTCGAAATGGACTGCTTCCTCTGCCACATGCCAGACCCGAATAACGACGCTCGCTTGAGCGCGCTCGCCAGCGGACAAGCTAATTGGGCGAACACAGCGACCCTGGCCGGAAACGGGATCGTCACGCTGACAGATGGCGTATACCGCTACAATGCTGACGCTTTCGACGCCGCTGGTCTGCTCAAGCCGGAATTCGTCACAATACAAGACCCGCGCAGTGACAACTGCGGCGCATGTCACGGGCAAGTGCATCTCGACAACCAAACGCCACTCGTGCCCGCGGCTGCCGATGCATCCCAGTGGCGCACCTTCACCACCGGGCAAGTCGTCTCACCGCAGCGCATTTCGAACGGCGGCGGCAATATCAGCGGGCGCAGCGATCTCACGCGTCCGTGGGATGTCCATGCCGAACGCGTGCTTAACTGTGTTGACTGTCACTATTCGGTCAACAACCCAATCTACGTGCAGACGAACAGCAGCACAGCGCCAGAACATCTCGTGTTTGACCCGCGCCGCGCCGACCTTGGCGAATACATCGAACGCCCGTCACACGAATTCGCGGCGGGGACGGACACGATGCGCTCGTGCAGCACCTGTCACGATGCCGAAAGTTCCCATGCGTGGCTGCCCTACTGGTCGCAGCACACGGAAGCGCTCGCCTGCGAAACCTGCCACGTTCCGACGCTGTACGCTCCGGCGCTCGCCGTGCGCGACGCAACGGTGATGCGCGCCGACGGTTCGCCCGTCGATCAATACCGCGGCGTGGAAGGCGGCCTCGGTCCGGTCGCGGCGAATACCGTCTCGACGCTGGTTACCGGGTATCAGCCCGTGCTGCTCCAGCAGATCGACGCGGACGGCTCACAGCAGCTATCGCCTTACAACCTCGTCACGGTCTACTACTGGGTGGTGGGAGATGACGCGCAAGCGGTGACTGACGAGGCGCTGCGCACGGCCTACTTTGACGGGGCTGCCTATGCCGCCGACGTACTGACGGCGTTCGACGCGGACGGCGACGGTACGCTGAGCGACACCGAACTCACGCTCGACAAAGACTCCAAGCTCAATCTGATCGCCGAACGACTGACGGCGCAGGGCCTCACCGATCCGCGCATTGTTGGCGAAGTCGTGCCTTACGCCATCCACCACGATGTGATCGGCGGCGAATGGGCGACCCGCGACTGCCAGACCTGCCACAGCGAAGACTCGCGGATCGTCGCGGCCCTCCCGCTGAGCAACCGCGCCCCGGGCGGCGTCCAACCGACGTTCGTCAGCGACGAAACTGTGAACTGGAATGGTTCGATCAGCCAGACCAGCGACGGCATACTGCTGTTCCAACCAGCAACGCAGACGCCCGCGGCCACACTCTATATCTTCGGGCGCGACAGCGTGCAACTCATCGATCTGCTCGGCGTGTTGATCGTGCTCGGCGCATCGGTTGGTGTGCTCGTGCATGCCGGTCTGCGCGTGATCGTCGGACGGCGGCAGGCCACACATGCCGAACCCGCGCTGAAGCACGTGTACATGTACAGCATGTACGAACGTCAGTGGCATTGGCTGCAAACGTTCGTGATCTTCGGCCTGACCTTCACCGGATTGGTCGTCCACAAGCCGGACATGTTCAGCCTGTTCAACTTCGCGTGGATGGTCGATGTGCACAACCTGTTCGCGCTGCTGCTGGTGATCAACGCGGCGCTCGCGTTCTTCTACCATCTGGTGAGCGGCGAAATCAAGCAGTTCATCCCGCGCCCCTATGGCTTCTTCGATCACATGATGGAACAGGCCGTGTTCTACCTGCGCGGTATCTTCCGCGGCGACCCACATCCGTTTGAGAAGCGGCGCGACCAGAAGATGAACCCCATCCAGCAGTTGACGTACTTTGGTCTGCTGAATGTGCTCCTGCCGCTGCAAATCCTTACGGGCGTCCTGATGTGGGGCATTCAGCAGTTCCCGCAGATCGCCACGGCGCTCGGCGGACTGCCCGTGCTCGCGCCCTTCCACACGTTGATCGCGTGGCTGCTGGTGACCTTTGTGATCGTGCATGTCTACATGACCACGACCGGACACACGCCGCTGGCGAACATTCAGGCCATGATCATGGGTTACGACGACGTCGAAACCCACCCACAGCACTCTGAGTCCTAGATTATCCGGGGACGCTCACCTGAGCGTCCCCACAAAGGCTAATCCTGATGGCAACTTACAGTTCAGCAGAAAAACTCGCAGTTCCCACCAAAACGAAATCGGCGCGGGCGGCACGTCCCTACATGCACCCGTATGCAGCGGGCGTCCTGCTCGGTTTGGTCTTATTTGCGGCGTTCTTCTTCACGGGGAACGGTCTGGGCGCGTCGGGCGGCATGAACCGCATCACCGTCTTGTTTGAAGATTGGTTCTTTCCCGCGCACATCGACCGCACACCCTACCTAATCTCGATGGCTGGCGGCGGCCGCAATCCGCTCGAAAGCTGGGTCGTGTTCGTCACCTTCGGCACGATCATCGGCGGTTTCGTGAGCGGTTTCCTCAACGGGCGCGTCAAACTGGAGACGGTCAAAGGGCCAAATACCTCCACCCGTACTCGCTGGATCATGGCGTTCATCGGCGGCGCACTCATGGGCTACGGCGCGCGCATGGCGCGCGGCTGCACCAGCGGCCAAGCCTTGAGCGGCGGTTCGGTCTTGTCGCTCGGCAGTTGGGTGTTCATGTTCGCCGTGTTCGGCGGCGCGTATATGCTCGCTTATTTCGTCCGCAAGCTGTGGAATTGAGGAGGCAATCATGGCACCTTTCCCACTGAATCTGCCGCAGTTACTCGGCTCACCGCAGTACTTCCTCGTCTATCTGCTGATCGGCTTCGCATTTGGCGCGGTGCTGGAAATGGCGGGCTTCGCCGTTTCGTCCAAGCTGGCGGCGCAGTTCTACTTTAAGGACCTGACCGTGCTCAAGGTGATGTTCACGGGCATCATCACGGCGATGGTGCTGGTCTTCCTCGCCAGCGGCCTCGGCCTGCTCGACTACAACCTTGTGTATGTCAACGAAACGTATCTCGTTCCCGGCATCGTCGGCGGCTTGATCATGGGCGTGGGCTTCATCCTCGGCGGCTTCTGCCCGGGCACGTCACTCGTCAGCGCCGCGACACTCAAAATCGATGGCATTTTGTTCGCGCTCGGTGCGTTCTTCGGCATCTTCCTGTTTGGTGAGACGGTCGGCTACTTTGAGGAATTCTGGTACTCGACCTACATGGGGCGCATCACGCTCATGGATTTCTTCGGCACGGACACGGGCGTGATCGTGCTCGCAGTGATGATCATGGCGCTGCTGGCGTTCGTCGCCTCGGAGTATGCCGAGCGTGTCATCGGTAAGCAGACACAGAAGCAGCCGCGCTGGCGCATTGGTCTGGCGGGCGGCGGCATCGCACTGGCGGTCGTCGTGCTCGTCATTGGTCAGCCCACCAACGCCGACCGCTGGAATCGCATCGCGGCGGATAAACAACCGCAGCTCGACTCCCGCGCCGTCTATGCACATCCGGCTGAAGTCCTGCACTACATGGCAGATCACGAGATCGTCACCATGCTGGTCGATGTGCGCTCCGAATCGGACTACAACTTGTTCCACATCCGTGACGCGCGCAACGTACCCTATGATCAACTCAGCACCATTGTTGAGGAATTCCATGCCCTACCCCAGAACGCGGTCGTGTTCGTTATGAGCAATGACGAAGCGGAAGCGACCGAAGCATGGAAATATCTGCTCGCGGAGAGTGTGGTCAACGTCTACATTCTTGATGGTGGCGTCAACAACTGGATCACGGTGTTCGGCGAAAACGCTTTCCCCAGCGCCGATGCCGCCCTCGCCGCCGACGATCAACTCGACTTTCAATTCGCGATGGCTTACGGCGATAATCACGTGGCGGCGTCACCACACGCGGATCGCTTTGACCTGACCTACGAAGAACACGTTGTGCTGTCGATCAAACGCGGGCCGGCCAGCGGCGGCTGCGGCTAAAAGCCTCACCTCACCCTGCTTGCTGCGCAAGCCGTCTCTCTCCGTGGGGAGAGGGACATCAAGTGTGCATTCTGCCCCTCTCCAAAGGGCGAGGGGCAGTTGTGCGCAGCGAAACGGGGTGAGGTTGCCCTACCCCCCCATCAGTGGTGTGAGGTAGCGCAGATACACGGCTTCCAATTCCTCGAACACCTCGTCGAGCGTCAGTTCGCTCGAATGGTGCGCCAGCCCCAACAGCCCCTTCATGATCACCATGCACACGAGACTGTACTTGCGCAGATCTTCCGCGCGCATGTTCGGTCGCGCCCGCAACAGGGATGCCCCCGTACGCGCCAGAAACGCCTCATCCATGCTGCGAATCGTCTCGTCGACGTAGGTTGATCCGGTTGGGCTGGAAAAGATCACCTGAAAGTCGCGGTTATCGCGGATGAACGCTTTGAGTGGCACGAGAATCGCCTTGATGCTCTGTTCGAGCGTCATCTCCGGAAACGCTTCGACTTCCATTCCCGCAAACACAACGCTGGCACGTTCTACGTAGCGCTCAACCAGCGCCTTGAGAATCGCCTCTTTGTTGGCGAAAAACTGATAGAGCGAACCGACTGAGGTATCGGCGCGCGCGGCGATTTCGATGATGGTGGCATTTTCGTAGCCCACTTCCGCGAAGCGTTCCGATGCGGCGTTGAGGATGGCATCTACCCGCCGTTGACCACGTTTTTGCTTGGGTTGGGCTCGCAGTGAGTCGCTGTGCATGTTACCCCCATTGACATCCTGCCATTTTATCCTACAATTGCAAATACAAATCCGAATTCACATTCGCATTTTAACAGAAGGGGAACTCCCATGCAACAGCCAGCCGTCAAACAATCTGCGCCAACGGGTGCAGCGACGAAACACGAACTCATGATCAAGGGCGCCAACATCACCGTGTACGAACAGGGACAAGGTGCGCCGCTGCTCTTCCTGCACGGATCGCCGGACAACCACGCCATGTGGCTGCCGTTGATCGAGCACCTGAGCCGCAGCTTAAATGCGCGGTTCATCGCGCCTGACCTCCCCGGCTTTGGCAATTCGACACTGCCCGCTAACTTCCCACTCACCCTCGACAATGAGGCAGATTTCATCCGCGCGCTGCTCGGCGCGTTGAACGTCACCGAACCCGTTACGCTTGTCGTGACCGATTTCGGCGGGCACTATGGCTCAGCGTTCGCGGTCAAGTACCCGGACTTGGTGCGCGGCATGGTCATCTCGAACACCAACTTTTTCCGCGAATACGACTGGCACTCATTCGCCAAGCTGTATCGCGTGCCGCTGCTCGGCGAACTGCTGATCGCCACACCCAAAGCCATGCTTGACCGGTCGCTCAAGCAGTTTGCACCCGCCCTGCCGCAGTGGTACATCGACGAATCGTTTGCGCCCGGTTTCGGGTCACCGCGTGTGCGCAAGGCGATTCTGCGCTACTACCGTGAACGGAACGCGCAGGATTTCGCCGGGTGGGATGATAAACTGCTCGCGCTGCTGCAAACCAAACCCGCGCTCGTGCTCTGGGGCGATAAGGATCCGTTCATCGCGCCGACCTTCGGTGACCGCTGGGGCAAGGCGCAGGTCAAGCATTTCAGTAACAATAGTCATTGGCTGGCGCTGGAAGCCACGACTGACTACGGCGACGCCATCCTCCAGTGGCTAGAGTCGCTACAGGTCGGTGTCCGACGCTGATAACGAAAGGCGACCGCATTAAACGGGTGGCCAAATGTTCTCGTGTAGGGGCAGACCTATGTGTCTGCCCATCCTCGGGCGCACACACAGGTGCGCCCCTACTTCCGTTCGCGGGTTTCTTTCAGTACTGACGTTGGTCACCTGCCTGTGTTCTCCTCACAGCAGCGCCGAAGTCCTAATTCCACGTCCCCAATTCGTTTGAACTGCACAGTTCCCTCCCCTTCTACTTGACAGAAGGGCTTTACTTAGCGTACAGTGGGTTTAAACGAGACTAAAAATAAGTATTGCTTGAAAGTAACCCGAAATAGTGCCACTATGCGACGATTTTTCGCGCTGATTGCCAGCGTACTCCTCCTGTGTTTTGCCAACCCCAACAGGTCGCTTATGCAGAATGCCGCTCAATCGACTCCCGTCAGCGTGTGGCTGACCATGCCGGATCGCAGTCAACTCCTCCAACAACAAGCCGATGTAACCTTTGTCCCCCAAACTGACCCAGTTGAGGGCACGCGGGTAATCGCCATCGATAGCGACACCCGCTACCAGCAGATGGAAGGTTTCGGCGCGGCCATGACCGATTCATCGGCGTGGAACATCATGCACACCATGAGCAGCCGCCAGCGCGAACAAGTCATGCGCGACCTTTTCACGCGTGAAGGCGCAGGCATCGGCTTGAGCTACGTGCGCATCCCCATCGGCGCGTCGGATTTCTCGCTGCACAATATCAGCTACAATGATCTGCCACCGGGCGAAACCGACCCGAACCTCGACCAGTTCTCGATCAACTATGACGAAGCCTACATCATCCCGGCACTCTTGCAGGCACAGGCGCTCAATCCGCAGCTCCGCTTCATGGGATCGCCGTGGAGCGCGCCCGGCTGGATGAAACAAGGCGGCACATTGAAAGGCGGCGCGCTGCTGCCGGAATACTATCAAGCCTTCGCGGACTATCTTGTGCGCTGGATTCAGGCGTATGTCGAGCACGGCGTCGCCATCGACGCCCTGACGCCGCAGAATGAACCGCTCTATCAAACGGGCAACTACCCGACGATGGGCATGGCCGCGGAAGCGCAGCAGACCTTCGTGCGCGACCACCTCGGCCCGGCGCTGGAAGCTGCTGACCTCGACACGCAGCTCATCATCTTCGATCACAACTGGGATCTGGCGGACTATCCGCTGACCGTCCTCGCCGACCCGGCGGCGGCGGCTTATGTCGATGGCATCGCGTTCCACTGCTACGGCGGGAACGTCTCCGTACAGTCGACAGTGCACGCCGCGCATCCCGACAAAGGCATCTGGTTTACCGAATGTTCGGGTGGCGATTGGGCGACCAACTTCGGTGACAACCTCAGCTGGAACATGCGCAACCTCGTCATCGGCAACTTCCGCAACTGGGGCAACAGCGTCATGCTGTGGAATCTGGTGCTCGATCAGGACGCTGGCCCGCAAAATGGCGGCTGTGGCGACTGCCGCGGCGTGGTGACCGTCGACAGCGTGAGCGGTGACGTCACTTACAACGAAGAATATTATGTCCTCGGTCATGTCAGCCGGTTTGTCGATCCCGGCGCGTACCGCATTGACTCGACCGAATTCCGCATGGGCGTGGCGGAAAACGTCGCGTTCCTCAATCCCGATGGCAGTCTGGTGCTCATCGCCCATTCGGTCATCGATGCTCCCATCACGGTCACATGGCAGGGACAGCAGTTTGAGTATCTGCTCCCCGCTGGGGCGCTGGTCACGTTCACCTGGGCAGGGACGAGCGCCAGCTAGGTTTAGAGTGGTTTTCTCTGGTATACGAAAGGTTATGGCATGTCGAAAAATGTTCGGTTTTGGGGGTTGGCTGCTCTGCTTCTGCTGATCAGCCTGATGGGAACGCTCGTTCTGGCGCAGGACGAACCGCTCGTGCTGCAGGATTTTGAAGGCGACGCCGAAATCATCGAAGTCTATCAGGTCGAGGGCAGCATCGAAGCTGGTGTTCTCTCTGAAGTCAGTACCGAAGGCGAATGGCACACGATTGGCGTGGTCTTCAGCGGCGCGCCCGTGGATGTCAGCAGCTACGGCGAATTCTGCTTCGACATCAACGATTCGACGGCGGCGGGCAGCACCGTCGGCGTGAAGCTGTTCGATGCTTCGGGCGCGAATCAGGAAAAATGGACGGATCACGAAGGTGTCGGCGTGAACCCCAAGACGGCGACCGGCGAATGGGTGACCATGTGCTTGAACCTGAGCGCGTTCACTGACATCGACCTAACCACACTGGAACACGTCGAATTCGCGATGTTCGCGGCGGGCACATACCAGTTCGACAACCTGATCGCGCAGGCGGCGACGGATGATCCTGCCGCGACACCGGAAGCGACTGAAGAACCGATCAATCTCGAAGACATGATGCTTCAGCTCACTACAGTGCAGGGCTTTGAAGCGGGTGAACCGTTCTACGAGAACTATCAGGCGGAAGAACTCGCCCTGTCGACCGACGTGGTCAACAGCGGCAGCAGTTCGCTCATGATGACCAGCCCGGCGGGCGAATGGCACGCGTTCGGCACCTACCCCGAACCGCGTCCGTTCGATGCCAGCGGCTACGATGTGATTTGCTTCTCGGTCTACGACACGACCGCCAACAACAACGGTCTCGCCGATAACAGCATCGGCGTGCGCCTGTTCGACACCAACCTGATCGATCAGGAAGCGTGGACAGATCACGTCGGCGCGGGCGACAACCCCAAGACGGTCACCAACGAATGGGTGCAGATGTGCATCAACCTCGACCTGTACCAGAACATCGATCTGACGCAGGTCGACAAGATTCAGTTCTCGGTCTACTGGGCGGGCACGTACTACGTCGACGATGTGGCGTTCGGCAAGTGGGTTCCCAAGCCAGCCGAAGGTGATCTCGTGCAGGGCTTCGAGGCGGAAGATACCTACTACGCGCACTATCAGGCGGAAACCAGCCTCTCGACCGAGATTTTCCACAGTGGCGCAAGCTCGCTGATGGCAACCAGCAGCGAAGGTGAATGGCACTCGTTCGGCGCGTACCCCGAACCGCGTCCGTTTGATGCCAGCGGCTACGAGAAAATCTGCTTCTACTTCATGGACACGACCACCAACAACAACGGTCTCGCCGATAACAGCGTCGGCGTGCGCATCTTCGATGCTCGCCTGATCGATCAGGAAGCGTGGACGGATCACGTCGGCGCGGGCGACAATCCCAAGACGGTCACCGACGAGTGGGTACAGATGTGCATCAACCTCGACCTGTATAGCAACCTCGATCTCACGCAGGTCGACAAGATCGAATTCTCGATGTACTGGGCGGGCACGTACTACGTCGACGACGTGATCTTCGTCCCGGCGGCAGCGGAATAGCGCTTCTCCCTCCCCTCGCCTTCTAGAGGTGAGGCTAGAGCAGTAGGGGCAAGGCGTGCCTTGCCCCTACACCTACCAACTCAGGATGATTTCCCAATTTACAATCATGTTGAGGTTCGCAGATGGAATCGTAGGGGCGCACGGCCGTGCGCCCCTACATATTCAATGACCAGCGTACCCTTACGCCAGACTTTCACCGTTTGAACGAATCACCTCTTTGTACCAGTGCGCCGAATCCTTGAGCGTACGCTTCCCGTCGCGGTAATCGACGTGGATCAGGCCGAAACGGTGCTTCATGCCTTCCGCCCACTCGAAGTTGTCCATGATCGACCAGTGCAGATACCCGGCGACTTGCACCCCATCCTGATACGCGCGGCTGAACGCACCCAGATAGCGTGACATATGGTCGATACGCTGCGGGTCGTGGACTTTACCGTCGAGGCTCACCCAGTCCGAATTGGACAGCCCGTTTTCGGTGATCAGCACAGGCAGTTTGTAGCGTTCGTACAGGAACTTCGGTCCCCAGTAGAGCGCGTCCGGCGTGACCGGCCAGTGGAACGCCGTGATCGGGTGGCCGCTGTATTTGGGCACAAACTCGACCTTGCCGTCCGCACCAGCGCTCACTTCATCGCCCCAGTAGCAGTTCAGGCCGAAGTAGTCATACGGCTGATGGATAATTTCCATGTCTTTCTCGAAGCCCGCGGGCATCATGGACTCGACCGCTTTCAAGCCTTCTGCCGGGTAGTGCCCGAACATCGCCGGGTCGCTCCACCAGTTGAGATTCCACAGGCTCGGCTCGGTCGTGTCGAACATGTGCTTGCGCGCGGCGGCGATGTCAGCCTCGCTCCTTGTCGCCGGAATCCCAACCGTGCCGTTACCCGCCATGCTGATCTGCGCGTCGGGACGCAGCGCGCGAATGACCTGCGACGCCTTGCCATGCGCCATCAACACATGGTGCGCAATGCGGAAGCCTTCCGCCGCGCCGAGCCGATCACCGGGGGCGTGGATACCGCTCAGATGACCCAATACGGTGAACACCGACGGCTCGTTCATCGTCATCCAGAAGCGCACCCGGTCTCCGAGCGCGCGCACGACGATCTGCGCATATTCCGCGAACCAGTCCGACGAATCACGGTTGAGCCAGCCGCCACGATAGTAGAGCTGCAGCGGGAAATCCCAGTGATACAGCGTGACGTACGGCTGAATGTTATTCGCCAGCAGTTCGTCGATTAGCCGGTCGTAGAATTCCAGGCCCGGCTCATTGAGATAGCCGACGCCGTCGGGCAGGATGCGCGACCACGACAGCGACAGGCGATACGCCTGAAGGCCAATGTCGCGCATGAGACCGACATCTTCTTTGTAGCGGTGATAGTGATCGGTCGCGACGTCGCCGGTATCGCCGTTGTGGACGCTGCCCGGGCGATGCGCGAACATATCCCACACCGACAGACCGCGGCCATCGGCGTTAAAACCACCTTCAACCTGATAGGACGCGGCGGCCGCGCCCCACACAAACTTTTCCGGAAAATGCATAAGGTTTGGACTCCCAAAAAACACCTGAGGACAAGCCGGTGTTTTGATTTGACACACCTTATTTTATGTCGTAAAATAAAGGTCGACAAGTGCAATCTGAAAGGAGAATTACGGGAAATACGACCGTCTCGGACTTCGTGTCCTGGCTGGCAGAAGCCTCGACGCAAGCAAAATTGAAGTGGTTGCATATTCATAAAGGATTTTTCATGACCCAGACTCCCTCCTCCAAGAGTGGCCTCAGCCGCCGTGATTTCCTCAAGACACTCGCCCTCAGCGGCGCCGGTGTCGCCGCCTTCGCCAGTGGGCTTCCGCTCTCCGCCGCGCCTTCAACCACCCGCCGCGCCCAAAATGCCGATGTCGTCCTCCAGCTCGCTGGCTGGCCGTGGACACCCCCGCCGGAAACCGCGCCTGATGGCGGATACACCGCGCAGCAGCAAGCCGAACAAGCCTGGCTCGAACAAAACCCCAATGTGCGTCTGGAATCGGTCGAAGCGCCGATTTGGAGCACCGACCAACTGCGCACGCTGATCACCGGTGGCACCGCGCCGACCTACTTCCACCCCGGCGTGCTCGCCGTGTGGACGATTGAAGGCAAGCACGTGGTCTTTAATCAGGGCTTACTGGCGGATCTCTCCGATCAATTCGCCGAATTCGACCTCGAAGCGCAGTTCTCCGACGCCGTGCGCGCCGGTTCGGTCGAATACAAGGTGGGCGAGGCCAAGTTTGGTCTGCCCGAAGGCGTCACCCCCGGCAACGGCATCTTCTTCCGCCGCGACATCTTCGAAGAAGCGGGCGTTGAACCGCTCACTCTCGACTCGACGTGGGACGAAATCGCCGAAAAAGCGCTGGCGCTCACCACCGACTCACGCCTCGGCATGGGGACGCAGTGGTGGGGTGTCGAATGGATGCTGGCGTCGGAAGGCTTCGGCAAGGCGAATCTGTTCAACTACCTGCCCACGCCCGCCGAAGGCTGGAATTGGCGCTTTGACTACACCAGCTATCCCGAAATGGTCGCCGCCGTCGAACGCTACCGCCGGATGATCCATCAGGACAAGTCGCTCGGCTCGAACTATGGCGACTGGGATCTGCTCGGGCAGTTCTTCAACGGCACGATGGCAATTGTCACCGTCCCGCTGCAATACTTCACCGATACCGCGGACATTGGCCCCGGTGCGCTGGCCGCTTCCGTCGAACGTCCGGTGAGCGAAGTAGTCGGCGCGATCCCCCATCCGCGCGGCAACAACGGCCACTACAGCCCCGAAGGCCGCCCCGGCGTGAGCGTGATTTCGGTCAACCCAGACGCTAACGACGCGACCAAGAGTGCCGCCGTCAGCCTGTACGCGCACATGAACCTCGGCGCGGGCTTCGACCTCCAGCGCCGCCTCGCCTTTGAGCAGTCGGGCAACTTGCAGCGTGTGTTCTCGCCGTATCCGTTCGTGCGCGCGAATCAGGCTGTCGAAGGCGTCGAAGGCACGCCGGTTGATGCGTGGGGTCAGGAATATCTCGATCTGGTCAACTACACGACGACCACCGCCGACGGCTACCCAATGCGCGGCCAGTTCTTCCCGCCGGAACTCGACCTCGGCCCGACCGAAAGCGCGTGGAGCGACGCGACCTCGCTGTTCCGCGACGAACCCGGCGACCTTGATGTGCTGGCGACCCTGCAGACCGCGCAGGATATCCGCAACACGCAGGCGAACGCTTTCAGCTCGGCCATCCCCGATGATCAGTTCATCGCATCGGCACAGGCCTACTATGACGCGAACGCCGCCTATTGGCAGTCGAAGTTCCCGGATTTCTACGAGAACACGTATCGCCCGTGGTACGAGAGCGTGATCGTCCCGCGCCTCGGCTAGACCTTGCCCCTCACCCCCACCCCCTCTCCCACGCACGCGGGGAGAGGGGCGGCGTTTCGATCAATGTTGTCGCCCCGCCCTGAATTCGGGGAGGGGACGGGGGTGGGGTCAGTCATCATGTAAATATCAAGTTATAGATAGGCTTCTTTATGGCAGAACAGACACTTTCACCCGCGCCCCCACTCGATCAACCGGAGCAGCAGCCTGCTGCTTCCATGGAGCTAAAGCTGACGCGCCGCAGCCGGATCGAAAAGTGGGCGTTCCTCATTCCGGCGATCCTGTTTCAGTTGAGCTGGGGCTGGTATCCGCTGGTCGTGGCGTTCTTCCTCAGCTTGACGGATGCGCGCCCGCGCGGCCCGATCTCGTTCACGGGCTTGCAGAGCTACCAGCGCGTGTGGAATGACCCGCTCACAGCGCAGGCCTTCCGCGTGACCATCACCTATGCGGCGCTGTCCATCATCCTGACATTCATCATCCCGATCATCGTCGCCATTCTGCTGATGGAGATGAAACCGCGCGTCATGCGCTGGATGATGCTGCTGTGGTTTCTCCCGTTGAGCGGCGTCGCCAGTACGATTATGTGGCGCTACGTCTACAACCGCGACTTCGGCTTCTTCCAGTGGATCGCCACCGACATTTTGCATCTCGAACCGCAGCCCTTCCTCGGCAGCGCGGATCAGGTCTTATTCTGGCTCATCGTCCCCGGCCTGCTCATGTTTGGCCCCGGCCTGATCTATATGGCGGGCTTGCAGAGCATCCCGCAGTCGTACTACGAAGCGGCGGAAATCGAAGGCGCGAGCCTGTGGCGCAAAATCTGGACGATCTCCCTGCCCCGCCTGCGCCCGATCATCGTCATGCTGCTGACTTTCGCCATCATCGGTTCGCTGCAAGTCTTCGACTGGCCGAAGCTGATGACGGAAGGCGGCCCCGGCGGCGCGAGCCGCACGGTCGTCATGTATATGTTCGACCTGCTGGGCAACCTGCGTTACTCCGACGCCACCGCGATTGCCGTGTTCCTGTTCTTCCTGATCATGGCGATCACCGTCGTCTACCGCCTGCTGTTCAAAGAAGACCCGGACGTTTAGAGGAGCGCCAACGATGTCTCTGTTTCCCAAAGTGGGGCGCAATCAGCCCGGTTTACGCATTACCTATGGCATCGTCGTGGCGATCCTCGTCCTCGGCGTGTTCATGCACTTAATCCCGTTCTATTTCATGATCGTCACGTCGCTCAAGAGCGCGCCGGAGATCATGCGTATTCCGCCGACGCTGTGGCCGGAACAACCGACCCTCAAAGCGTGGGAGCTGGTGCTGCAAATCACCGCGCAAAACGATCTCCTCCGGCAGCCGCTCTCAGTCTACTTCGTCAACTCCTGCCTGATGGCGTTCGGCACGCTGGCCTTATCGCTGCCCATCACCGCGTTTGCCGCCTATGCCAATAGCAAACTGCAGAAAGGCCGCGGCGCGCGCTGGTCGTTCCTGTTCTTCATCGGCACGCTGATGGTTCCCGCCGCTGTGACGCTCATCCCGAGCTTCCTGCTCGTGCGCAACTTCCCGTTCCCGCTGCCGCAGGTGCCGAACATCCCCGGCACGGAGACGCCCTTCCCGGTGCTGCGCACGTGGAATACCGCGTGGGCGGTCATCATCCCCGGCGTGTTCAGCGCGTTCAACTTTCTGCTCTTCAAGGGCTTCTTCGACACCATCCCGAATTCGATCATTCAGGCGGCGCGCGTGGATGGCGGCTCGGAGTTCAACATCTTCCGACGCATCGTGCTGCCCATGAGTATCCCGGTGTTCGCGGTCGCCGCGTATATGCAGTTCAGCGGCGTATGGGATTCGTTTATGTGGCCGCTGCTGGTGATTCAAGACCCGACCAAAGCGCCGATGTCCGTCGCCATCTACAACCTCGTCAACGCCTTCAGTTCGACCGGGACGATGAGCTCGGGCGGCGCGTTCGCGCAGAACGAGCGCATCCGCGCGCTGCAGGATGCAGGTTTGTCGTGGAACGGTCTGGTCGTACTGGGCATTTTGCAGACCATCCCCATCTTCCTGATGTTCATCGTCTCACGCAACTACCTGCTCAAGGGCGTGAAGATTCGCGGGCTGAAATAGGAGTTGATGTCCCATGGTTAAAGTCGAACTCCGCAGCGTCACGCGCAACTACGGTGTACAGCTCGAAGAGACCGCGCTTAAGGAAGATAAAGGGCGTCCGGCACTCGAAAACATCCAGATGACCATTGAGCACGGCGAGATCATCAGCATCGTCGGGCCATCCGGCTGCGGCAAGAGCACGCTGCTCAAGGTGATCGCTGGGCTGGAATTTGCCGATAAAGGGCAAGTACTGTTCAACGATTACGATGTGACGCGCATCGAACCGCAGCACCGCGGCGTCGGGATGGTCTTTCAGGATTACGCGCTCTACCCGACGATGAAGGGCAAAGGCAACCTCGCCTATTACTTCGAAGTGCATCAACGCACCGAAGAAGAGATGCAGCAGCGCACCAAAGAAGTCGCCGACATCATGGGCGTCGGCTTTGATCTGCTCATCGGTCAGCGCACGGACACGCTCTCCGGCGGTGAACAGCAGCGCGTGGCAATTGGGCGCTGCATCGTGCGCGATCCGTATGTGTTCTTAATGGACGAGCCGATCTCCAACCTCGACGCCAAACTGCGCGAACGCACACGCATGGAAATCAAGAAGATGCTGCGCAAGTTCAAGGTGACGACGGTCTACGTCACCCACGACCAGCAGGAAGCCATCTTCATGGGTGACCGCATCGCCGTCATGCGCAAAGGCAAACTGGAGCAGTTCGGCACGTTTGACGACCTATACTACACCCCGGCGAATCTGTTTGTCGCCACCTTCATCGGCACGCCGCCCATGTCGATCATTTCGGCGCAGGTGAGCGGCAATACGCTCCGCGTCGAGGATGCGACATGGGAACTCCCGCCGGATCTCGCGGCGACCGTGGCTGGACGCACCAGCGTGCGCCTCGGCATGCGCGCTGAAGGTTGGGATGTGGGGAACGGCGCGACCATGCCGGTGCGCTTCATGGACCGCATTCCGACCGAACAAGCGGCCTTCGCGCACGGCAACCTGAACGGCACGAGCGTGACCGTCATTCTGCCGCTGGACGCACCCAACACCCACCAGATTCATGTCACCCCACGCTGGGATGCAGCCTACCTGTTCGACGCGAACGACGAAACCGCGCTGCACACGCCCGGCATCCCGGACCTGTTTTAAGAGAGGCTCGACATGGCACTCATTCAAGTGCGTGATTTACGCAAAGAGTTTTCCGCCGAAAAGATCGCCGTCAACAATGTGAGTTTCGAGGTCAAAGAGGGCGAATTTCTGGCGATGGTCGGGCCGTCCGGCTGCGGCAAAACAACGACGCTGCGCCTGCTGGCGGGTCTGGAAGCCGCGACCTCCGGCGAAATCCGCTTCGGCGACAAAGTCGTGAACGAGATTCGCCCGCGGGATCGCAATGTGGCGATGGTGTTTCAGGATTACGCCGTCTTCCCCCATCTGACTGTGTACGAAAACATCGCCTACGGGCTGCGGGCGCGCGGCGGTTACTCCCGGCAGGAGATCGACAGCCGCGTCACCAAAGCGGCGCAGATGTTCCGTATTGATCCGCTGCTCAAGCGCAAGCCGCGCCAGCTCAGCGGCGGCGAACGGCAGCGTGTGGCGCTGGCGCGGGCGATGGTGCGCGATGCTGACATCATCCTCTTTGATGAACCGCTCTCCAACCTCGACGCACAGCTCCGGCATCAGGCGCGCGAAGACATCATGCTGCTGCACCAGCAGCGCCCCAAGCCGACCGTGTACGTCACCCATGACCAATCGGAAGCGATGGCGCTCGGCGACCGGATCGCCGTGATGCGCGGCGGCAAGCTGGAACAAATCGGCACCGGGCAGGATCTGTACAGCAAGCCCGTGAATCAGTTCGTCGCGTTCTTCATCGGCGCGCCGAGCATCAATTTGTTTGACGGGCGCATCAGCGCGGAAGACGGCAGTCTATACATCGAAACGGCGGCCTTCAAAGCGCTGATCCCGGCGCAGTTCAACGACAAACTCGGCGGACATGCGGGGCTGGCGGTCAAAGTCGGAATTCGTCCGGAAGATATGCACGTCCCGAAACAAGCGCCATTTGCCGTCACAGACGATAATACAATTCGCGGCATCCTGAACGAGATCGAACCGAGCGCGACGGGCAGCATCGCCTATCTCAGCTCGCTCGAAGGCGACAGCGAATACGTGGCGACCTTCCGCATTCGTCTGCCCGCCAGCTACATTGGCAAAGAGATTCCGCTCGGGATCAATATGGAGAAGATTCACCTGTTCGATGCCGCCAGCGAACATTCACTGTTGTACGGATAAGCCTGATGCCGTTTCTGGACGATACCGGAGTCGATACGGGTGAACGCAGCCCCTTGTGGTCACCGTTCACCATCATCGCCGATCAGTTGGAGCGCCTCGTCGTGCTCAACATCGTATGGGCGATCCAGTGGCTGCCAGCGTTGGCCGTGTTCGGCTGGCCGGAACTACCGGTCGTCGTGCGCGTCGTTCTGATCAGCTATACGCTGATCGCCTATGCGCCAGCGACGGTCGTACTGTACGGTATGGCACGACTGGCCGCGCAGGGTGAACCGTTGACTTTGCATCTGGCGACGGATCTGCTCAAGACGCGCGGTCTGGACGGCGCGAAAGCGCTCATGCCGCTCGTCGGGCTGATCGGCGTATTGATCCTCGGGGGCAGTGTGCCCGTCACGGTGATCAGCGCCGTGTGCCAGTTGGCGCTGCTGTTCGTGCTCGTGTTCAGCAACTACTGGGGCGTACTGATCGCCGCGCGCGACCTGCGCAATCCCGTCATGCTGATGGTCGAGTCGGCGCGGCTGGTGTGGCACTATCCGGCGCAAACGCTGCTCGTCACGGGCGCGGTGCTGATCGCGGTGATACTCGGCACGATCTCGGTCGGCGGCTGGGTGCTGATCGTCCCGGTAGTGATCGCTTTACTTCAAACGCAAATGTTTCGCAGCTTGATGGAAAAATGATGGGTCAATTACAAGTCGCCAACTTAAAGAAAATGCTCGGCAACCGCCAGATCATCGACAACGTGAGCTTCACCGTCGACGATGGCGAATTCTTCGTGCTGCTCGGCCCATCGGGCTGCGGCAAAAGCACGCTCCTGCGCCTGATCTGCGGGTTGGAACAACCGGACAGCGGCGTGATCAGCCTGAACGGGGTGAACATCACGCAGTTACCGCCCCGTGAGCGCAACCTCGGCATGGTGTTTCAGGATTACGGGCTGTACCCCAACATGGACGTGTACGGCAATATCGCCTACGGGCTGGAAGCGCGCGGCGTCAACAAAGCGGAAATCGAGCGGCGCATCAAGCCCGCCGCCGACAAGCTCGGCTTGACCGCCCTGCTCGAACGCAACATCGGCGATATTTCCGGCGGCGAACAGCAGCGCGTTGCGCTGGCGCGGGCGATGGTCAAGGATGCCGATTCGTATCTCTACGACGAACCGCTCTCCAACCTTGACCCGAAGCTGCGCCACAAAGCGCGCACCGATATCATGGCGGTGCATCGCGCCAAAGGCAAACCGAGCGTGTACGTCACGCACGATCAGAGCGAAGCCTTCGCCATGGCGAACCGGATCTGCGTGCTTTCCGGCGGGCGCGTGCAGCAGATCGGCACGGCGGAAGAACTGCTCACCGCCCCGGCGAACACCTTCGTCGCGGGCTTCATCGGCGCCCCCGCGACCAACCTGCTCAACGGCGAAATCACCCACCGTGACGGGCATATCGCCTTCCGGTCGGGCAGTCTGGTCATCCCGCTGCCCGCCAAATGGGAGCCGATTCTCGCCAAGTACACCAAAACGGCGGTGATCGGCGGCATTCGTCCGAGCGCGATACAGATCACCCAAGATCCGCTCGCGCCGCGCGCCTACGTCAACTTCATCGAACTACTGCTCGGCGAACAAATCCTCGGCTTGGCCTTTGGCGAAGGCGGCAATTTGACCGCCCAGGTCTCCGACAGCGAAGTCATCGAAGAAGGCGCGATGGTCTCGATTGCGATTGATCCCGAACAGGTCAGCCTGTTTGACCCGGATACCACGCAGGCGCTGGCATGAAACAGCTCCTGTTTCAGCCGCAGGCGGGCATCGCGCGCGGGTTCGCGCAGATGGCGCAGCTCATGGCGGCGACGCTCGGCCCGCAGCGCGGCGTGATCTGGAATGCGCTTGGCGCGGGCAAGCCCGAAGCGCTGACCGATTCCGGCGTGATCGCGCGGCGCGTGACCGAACTCAGCGGCGCGGCTGAGAACAGCGGCGCGATGATCATGCGCGGTGCAGCGACGGAGATGCATGAACGCTATCTCGACGGCGCGGCGCTCACCGCCGTGCTGGCGAACGCGCTGCTCGACGGCGCGTACCGACTGATCGCAGCGGGCGTCAACCCAATGACACTCCGGAGCGGGATCGACGCGGCGATCCGCGCGGCGGCACAGTCGATCCTCGCGGCGGCGCAGCCCGTCAAAGGGCAGGAACGCCTCGCGCAGATCGTGCTGACGGCGACCGATGATGCCGAACTCGCCGACATCCTCGGCGAATTGTTCGATGTGCTCGGTCGGCACGGCGCGTACGTCGTCGACGAGTACGCAGCACCGATCCTCGACCGCGAGTACATGGACGGCGGGCGCTGGAGCGCGCGTCCCGCGTCACGCGAACTCATGCCGCCCGCCGCGGACGATCTCGTGCTGGAAAACCCGTTGATCTTCGTCTCCGACGACAAGCTCGAACGCTTCGATCAGGTCGCCCCCGCGCTACAACTGGTGTTCGAAGCGCCGGACAAAACGCCGATTCTGATCATCGCGCGGGAAATCACCGGGGAGGCGCTGCAAGCCCTCACACTGAATCATGTGCGCGGGCGGCTGACCGGGGCGGCGGCGCTGCTGCTCGCTTCTGGCGACGCGCTCCGTGCCGACCTCGAAGATGTGAGTCTGCTGGTCGGCGGGCAGTTGACGGCGGTCGAGCGCGGCACAGCACCGGGACGCTTCCGCGCCGAGTGGTTCGGGCGGGCACAGCGCGTCATCCTCAAGCGCGACTCGCTCACCATCATCGGCGGCGCGGGCGACAAACGCCTGATGCAGCGCCGCGCGGGCGACCTGCGCGCGCAGCTCAAAACGATCAAGACGCCGGATGAAAACTGGGAACGCCTGCGCCTGCGTATCGCGCGGCTTTCCGGCGGTATGGGTGTGCTCAAAATCGGCGCGCTGACCTTCAGCGAACGCGACGAGCGCAAAGACCGCGCCAAGAAAGCCGTCCGCGTGCTCGAAACAGCGCTGGAAAGCGGTGCTGTCCCCGGCGGCGGGGTCGCTCTTTTGCACGCGATCCCGGCAGTCTGCGCGGCCAAACGCGGCGCTGTCGAACATGATGCGGGCGTCGATCTGGTCGCGCGAGCGCTGACCGCGCCGTTCCTGCAGATCGTCGCCAACACGGGACATGCCGCGCCGCAGGTCGCCCTGCATGCTGTGCAGCAGAACGGCGGTGACCTCGGTTTCGATGCGCGCACCGGGGAATACGTCTCCATGTGGGAAACCGGCATCCTCGACAGCGCGGCAATTCTAACTGCGGCATTGCAATCGGCGGGAAGTGCGGCGATCATGGCACTCACAACCGATGTAGTGATTGTTGAGAAATAACTATGCAGACACAATTGAAAGCCCTGCCCCCGTTGAACGTCCCCTCGCCCGTGTCCGCGCTGGCGGTGGACAGCACCGGCGTATGGGCGGGCGGCTTGGGCGGTATCGCCTTTTACGATGGTTCGGAATGGCACACACGCTTCGCCGGATTGACGCTGTCGAGCATCACGGCGCTCCTGCGCGTCGGCAACTGGCTAATCGCGGGCGGCACCGACGGCATCGCGCGGTCGGGTGACGGCGGCGTGACGTGGCAGCCCTGCCCGGTCAAGGGTGGCGCGCCGACGATTGCGGCGATCGTGGCCTCACCCAAGTACGAGAAAGACAAAACGCTGCTCGCCGCGTCGATCAACATGGGCACGCTGCGCAGCGACGACGAAGGCCAAACCTGGGAAGTCTCCGCGTTCGCGCTGGAATCCTATGAAGTGCTGGCGCTGCTGTGGACAAAAGACGGCGCGCTAATCGCTGGGACGACCAATGGCCTGTACCGTTCCCCCAATGCCGGACGCGCGTGGCGGCTTTCGGAGCACTGCGCCCCGGTCACCGCGCTGACGCAGCTCCCCAATGGGGCACTGCTCGCGGCGCTGGAAACAGGCGAACTGATGGTCAGCACCGACAAGGGCGACACGTGGGAAGCGCACGACAACAATCTGCCGGAGGGCGCCGAGATCAGCATGCTGGCAGGGACGCTGCTCGGCACGAGCAATGCGCTGTATACGGGCAGCGACGACGGCGCAACGTGGACACAGCTACTTGAGGGCACGATCTTCTCGCTGACCAACGCACCGGATGGCACGCCGTATGCGGGTGTCGATGGGGGCGTAATGCGCGGCGGTGCCAGCGGTTGGACGGAACTCCCGCCCGCGCCGATCCACGATGTGCGGCAGGTCATCGCGCTCGGCGATGATGTGTTGGTCGCCGGGCGCCTGAGCGCTCTGCTCAAGTACCATGCAGGCGCCTGGCATCCGCTCGGCGGCGTGCCGCTGCCCCTCTCGCTGGTCATGCGCCAAAAAGAGCTGATTTATGCGTCCGGCATCGATGGTCTGTACGTCTCCAGCGATCAAGGCGCCTCATGGCTCAGGCTGTGGGCAGAAGGTTACCTGTCACATCTCGCCTTCCAGCCCAATGGCGTCGGCTACGGCAGCCGCGCCGATGGCACGCAGCTTGTTCGCACGCTCGATGCGGGCGCGACGTGGCAGACGACCAAATCGCCGTTCGGCGTGCTGCCCGTGGTCGCGCTGGCCGCCACCGATACGATGATCTTTGCGGGCATTTTCGATCCGCGCCGCCGCGTGATCGGGCTGTGGCGCTCCACCGATGGCGGTCAGCGTTGGTTCCCCGGCGCAGAAATCCCAGCGCAGTGGGGCATTGCCGCCGCCTTCCCGAATCCGCCGATGCTGGCGCTGCCGAATGCACTGCTCGTCGGTGGCCCGAAGCCGGACGATCCGTGGACGAGCGCCCTGTTCGACCAACCGGGCGTGCAGGTGCGCACCATCACCGGGGATGCCGCGGTGCAGTACGCGCTCTCGCTGACGCAAGGGATCTTTGAAAGCCATGATCAGGGGCGGCAGTGGCATCATGTGCCGCTGGATCTGCCTGAAGATCAGATCATGGACATCAGTTACGATGCAGGACATCTGGTCATTTTGCTGGTTGGTGGGCGCGTCTATACAACGTAGAGAGAAAAACATGCCGCAGCAGGAACAGCCCATGACACGAACGGTCGCAACATCGCGTGACCTGAAGCGCAGCAATCGCTCGCACCTGCTGAATTTGCTCTATTTCAACGAACCGACCACGCGGCTGGATCTAAGCCAGATGTCCGGTCTCAGCCCGGCCACGGTGACGAAGATCGTCAGCGAATTGATCAGCGAAGACATTGTCATCGAAACGGGCGTCGAAGACTCGCAGGGTGGGCGTCCGCGTACTACCCTGCAAATCGACCCCTATTACGGCTACTTCTTCGGCGTGGATGTGGGCGAAACGCACATCTACGTCGAACTGTTCGACATCAAGCTCAACAGCATCGGCGACATCAAGTATGCGCTCACCTCCAGCGAGATCATGCCGCAGGACATCGTGCGCATGATCGTGGATGGCGTGCGGTCGCTGCAGCGCGGCTCAAACATCCCCGACGACAAGGTGCTCGGCGTGGGCATCGGCGTGCCCGGCGTGGTCGACCGCGCGGGCGGTGTATCGATCTTCGCGCCCAACTGGGGCTGGCGCAATGTGTCGCTGCTGGATCTCGTCCAGACGCAGCTGCACTTACCCATCCTGCTCGACAACGGCGCTCAGGCCATGGCGCTGGCCGAGATGTGGTTCGGCGCGGGCAAAGGCATCAACAACCTCGTCGTGCTGCTGGTCGGCACGGGGATTGGTTCGGGGGTGATCACTGATGGCAAGCTCTACCGCGGCGTTTCCAACAGCGCCGGTGAATGGGGGCACACCTGCATCGCCATGAACGGGCGTCCATGCCGCTGTGGCAGCCGGGGCTGCATCGAAGCGTATGCGGGCGCGCCGGCCATCATCGAACAGATCCGCGAACGCGCCCCAGTCAGCTCCCTCCTCAATCACGGCAGTCAGATCGAGATTCTGCGCGCGCTCGGCGCCGCCGCGCGTAAAGGTGATCCATTGGCCGTCGGCATGATGGATGAGATCGGCGCGACGCTCGGCACGGGCATCGGCAACTTGATCAACCTGTTCAACCCGCAGCTGATCGTGCTCGGCGGTTGGGCGGGGACGCTGCTCGGCGCAGATTTGCTGTCCCGCATTCAGGCCATCGTCGGGCAGGTGGCGCTGGATCAACCACTGGCGAACACCAGTATCCGGGTAAGCGCGCTCGGCTGGGATGCCGTCAGCCTCGGCGCGGCGACGCTCGCGCTGCAAGCCTTCCTCATCGGCGAAGATATCACTATGCGCAAGAAAGTGCGCCATCCTTGACGTGCTGCGAGGACAACCACGCTCATGACCATCCGCTCGGAACGTTACACCCGCTTCAGCCCGCTGGATCCCTACAACGCGAATGTATGGGTGAACGAAAACCCGTTCATCAACGCGCATCCAGTGCTGTTATCACGGCCACAGCTCGACGATGTGCAGACGCTGCTGCCCGATCCGTTCTGGGCGGGTCACACCGACGCCATCGCCTGCTACTGGAAGGTGTGGGAGTTGGCGTTTCAGCATATTGGCCAACCGACGCCGGAGAACGGTTTCGTCGCCCCGTTCATCGACACGGCGTTCTGGTATCCGGGCATCTTCATGTGGGATTCCACGTTCATGATGATGTTCACGCGTTACGGGCGGCGGGCCTTCCCGTTTCAGGGCACGCTCGACAATTTCTATGCGAAGCAGCACCCCGACGGCTTCATCTCCCGGCAAATCAATCACCAGACGGGCGCGGATGCCTTCTTCCGCTTTGACCCTGTGAGCACCGGGCCAAACATCCTCGGCTGGTCGGAATGGGAATACTACCGCGATACGGGCGATACAGAGCGGTTGGCGCGGGTCTTCCCGGCGCTGGTCGCCTATCACCAGTGGCTGCGGCGCTACCACACGTGGCCCGACGGGGGCTACTGGACGACGGGCTGGGGCTGCGGTATGGATAATCAGCCGCGCGTGCCCTTCACCAGTGAAGCCGACCTGTGGATGGAACACGCGCATCAGGTGTGGGCAGATGCCTGTCTGCAGCAGATCTTCGCCGCCCGTCTGCTCGGTCAGATGGCCGCCGCGCTCGGTCGCAGCGCGGACATCCCCGACATGGCGGCGGAAATCGAATCGTTGACGGAGTATGTCAACTGCTGGCTGTGGGATGAAACCAGCGCCTTCTACTATGACGCTGACCGCGAGCGGCGGCGGCTCACGACCAAGTCAATTGGCGCGTACTGGGCGCTGCTGGCGCGCACACTGAGCGACGCGCAGGTGCGGCGCTTCACCGCCCACCTGAATGACCCGGCGACGTTCAACCGCCCGCACCGCGTGCCCTCACTCTCCGCTGATCACCCCAACTACGACCCGCAGGGCGGCTACTGGATGGGCGGCGTGTGGGACCCGACCAACTACATGGTGCTGCGCGGCCTGACCGAAGTTGGGCAGCATGGGCTAGCACACGAGATCGGCCTCAATCACGTCAGCAATGTGACGCAGGTCTTCAAGGCGACGGGAACCGTGTGGGAGAATTACGCGCCGGATGCCGCGCCGCGACCGGGCACGCCCGCCAAAGATGATTTCGTTGGTTGGGGCGGCGTCGGCCCGGTGGCCGGGCTGCTCGAATATGTCTTCGGGCTGCGCGCGGACGCACCGAATAACACGCTGACGTGGGACGTGCGCTTAACCGATGCGCACGGCGTCCGCCGCTACCCGTTCGGGCGCACTGGGTGGATCGACCTGCGCTGCGAACGCCGCGATCATACCGACGAACGGCCACAGATCACGGCGACCAGCACCGTCCCGCTCACGTTACGCGTGCAGTGGGGCGACCACGTCGACACTTACGACTTGCAGAGTTAACGCGGGCGAGGTATTCCCTAGCCCGGCTACAGGTAGGAAAGGTTCAGATTATGGCTCGGCTCAAGATTGCGTACGTTGGCGGCGGCAGCACCCGCGGCCCCGGCACGGTTGCCTCGTTCATCCATCAAGGCGAAAACTTCGCGGGGTCGGAGATTGTGCTCATCGACTTTGACCCGGAAAAGATGCAGATCATCAAGACGATGGCCGACAAGATGAGCCGGGATCGCGGCGTCGACATCACCATCTCGTACACGACCGACCGTCGCGCCGGCTTGACCGACTGCGACGCGGTGCTCACCAGCTACCGTCCCGGCGGATTCGAAGCGCGCCATCTCGACGAAAGCATCCCACTCAAGTACGGCATCGTCGGGCAAGAGACGCAGGGTCCCGGTGGGTTCTTCATGGCGCTGCGCTCCATCCACGTGATGCAGGGCATTTTGCAGGATATGGAACAGGTCTGCCCCAAAGCGCGCGTGTTCAACTACACCAACCCGATCAATATCATCTCGGAAGCGGTCACGCATCACAGTGACGTCCCGATCATCTCGTTTTGCGAAGGCCCCTACTACTTCCCCGGCACCATCGCCGATGCCGCCGGACTCGACCCGCGCAAGCTGGATTCGGTTATGGTCGGCTTGAATCACGGGTGTTGGACGGTGCAGCATCTCTACGAAGGTCAGGATGTGATGCCGCTGCTGCGCGAGGGCTACGAGCGCCGCTTGCGCGAAGGCGGGACGGACGAATTCCACATGCGCCTGCTCAAGCTGGCGATTACGATGAACAGCCTGCCCGCCGACTACTCCCAGTACTACTACTTCAGAGACGAAGTGCTCGACTATCACCTGAACAAGCCAACAACCCGCGCGCAGGACATCCTCGAACAGGTGCCGGGCTACTGGCAGCATTACCGCGAACAGGCCGCCGCCGAGCATCCCGTGCTCGATCCGGCGCGGTCGCGCGGTGGCATCAATGAGCTGGAACTCGCCATCGACGCGATGGATGCGATCTACAATGACCGCAAGGAGATCCTCCCGGTCAATATCCCGAATCGCGGCGTGCTGCCCGATCTACCCGATGATCGCGTGGTCGAAATCCGCGGCTATCTCGACCGTAACGGGGTGGTTGGGCTGGCAGACGGTCACCTGCCACCGCAGACGCTCCCGCTGGTCAAGGCGCTGGCGGAATACCAGTACCTGACCGCCGAAGCCGCGTGGTGCGGTCGGCGCGCCGACGCAATTCAGGCGCTGGTCAGTCACCCGCTCGTGCTCTCGCTCGAAAAAGCGGAGAAGATGTATGACGAAATGGCGGCGGCGCACAAAGATTATCTGCCGGAACGCCTGCTGAGTTAAACGGAAAGGGAACGCGATGACGTATGTAGTCGGCGTGGATGGCGGCAATACCAAAACCATTGCGTTCGTCGTAGATGCGGACGGTCGCATCCTCGGCGCGGGGCGCGGCGGCAACAGCGACATTTACCCGCACGGGACAGCCGTCAGCGCAGTCAACGTGATCGAAGGGGCGGTTGAGCACGCGCTCGATCAGGCCGGGCTGACGCGTGGCCAACTGGCCGCGGGCGTGTACAGCCTCGCCGGGGCGGACTGGCGCGAGGACTACGACGAGTTCCGCGACGAACTCATCAAGCGTGGCCTCGGTCAGAGCGTCACGGTCTACAACGACGCCATCGGCGCGCTGCGGGCCGGGTCACCGGACGGCACAGGGGTCGTGATCAACGCTGGGACGGGCGCGGCGATGGGCGCGCGCAACGCACAGGGTCAGTTCTGGCATACCAGCTACTGGCAGGACTCGCTCGGCGGGCGCGACGTGGGCTATAACGCGCTGCGCGCCGTCCGCCACGCCGATATCGGCATCGAACCGCCCACCACACTCACGCCGATCGTGCTGCGCTTCTTCAACGTGACCACCTGCGCCGACCTGCTGCGGTTGTTCACCATGCGCGGGTCGCAAGCGCCGAGCGACATTCAGGTGAGCAAACTCGCGCCCTATGTGCTAACCGAAGCCGCCAACGGCGATGCCGTCGCCCGCGCGCTGATCATCGATCAAGCGCGGCGCTTGGTCGACTACGCGCTGGCCGCCGCGCGGCAGGTCGGCATTGAACACACGCCGTTTCATCTGGTCTTGAACGGTGGGCTGTTCCGCCATGCGAGCACGCTGCTCAAAGACGCGGTTACGGCGCAGATTCACGCCGCCGCGCCGGGCGTGACCATCCATTCCAGCCGCTTCGAACCGGTGGTTGGGGCGGTCATGCTGGCGTGGGAAACGCTGAACATCCCCATTACGGTGACCATGCAGGACACGCTCGCCGCGACCATGCCCACTCAGGCGACTTTTGAGACATAATCGCCGCCTGCACTGCGTGCGAGGAGTAACGGCATGGAAAAACGGTTATTGGGCTATTCCGGTCTGCAAGTGTCAGTGTTATCCCTGGGCACGCTGACCTTTGGCGGCGTGGGTGAACGAGCGGTCCGGGTGGGCGGCATCGAGCCGGACGAAGCCCGCCGCATGATTGACGTGTGTATGGATGCCGGCGTCAACCTGTTCGACACGGCGAACGTGTATCAACAGGGGCGCGCCGAGGAAGTGCTCGGCGAAGCGCTGGCGGGCAAACGGCATGACGTGTTGGTGGCGAGCAAAGTCTTCAGCCCGATGGGTGACGGCGACAATGACAAAGGCTTGTCGCGCCACCACATTATCCGCTCGTGCGAGGCTTCGCTGCGCCGTCTGGACACCGACTACATCGACCTGTATCAGGCGCACAACTTCGACGCGCTGACGCCGCTCGAAGAGACGCTTGCTGCCTTCGATCATCTCATCCAAGCCGGCAAAGTGCGCTACATCGGCTGTTCGAACTATTCCGGCTGGCAGTTGATGAAGGCGCTCGGTCTGGCGAAGGAATATCACACCGCCCGGTACGTCTCGCAGCAAGCTTACTATTCGCTGATCGGGCGCGAACTGGAATTCGAACTGCTCCCGCTCAGCCTCGACCAGAATGTCGGCGTGCTGGTGTGGGGGCCGCTGGCACAGGGTTTCTTAGGTGGCAAATACCGCCGCGATTCCGGCTTTGATAAGCAGGGGCGCTACGCCTACCGCTTCGAGCCGCCGATCAACATCCCTGACGACCAGGCCTACGACATCGTCGACGCCCTATACGAGATCGCGCAGGCCCGGGGCGTCTCCGTCGCGCAGGTGGCGGTCAACTGGGTGATCGGCAAGCGGGGCGTCACCTCGGTGATCTTCGGCGCGCGCAACATGGAGCAGCTGCAAGACAATCTCAACGCCGCGACTTGGCAGCTCACCGCCGACGAAATGGCGCGGCTCGATGCCGTCAGCGCACCGCCCATCCCCTACCCCTACTGGCATCAGCGCAAATACGGCGTCGGGCGCAACCCGCTGCTGTTCTAGCCCACAGGACGCGCTTCGGCGCGTCCGCAGGTGACAATGATCAGGCGCTCCCCCACCGAGATCGGCGTACACTCGCTCATAGTGGTGCTGATTCACATCTGCGAAAGGGATGCTGATGACCGCAATGGATCGCGAAACGCAGGCTGCTTTACAGCAGGGTTTCAAATATCTGAACCGTTACATGGTGCTCATGTGGCGGCTCGGCTTGGGAAAGTGGCTCAACAGCGCGCCGACGCTGCTGGGGCGCTACATGGTGATCGTGAACGTCGGGCGCAAATCGGGTCAAAAACGTTTTGCCCCGGTGAATTACGCGCTGGTCGATGGACACGTGTACTGCGTGGCCGGGTTCGGCGCGGGATCCCACTGGTATCAGAACATCATGGCGACGCCACAGGTCGAATTGTGGCTGCCCGATGGTCGCTGGTCGGCACAGGCAGTCGACGTGACCGACTCGGATGACGCCAGCGCCAAAATCCGGCAGGTGTTGATCGCCAGCGCGTTCGTCGCCCCGCTGGTCGGCATTGATCCGCACACTACGCCCGATGCTGAGCTCGCGGCTGCGACTGCGGACTACCGCCTAATCCGCTTTGAGCGCGGCGAATCGATCACCGGAACCAACGGCCCGGGAGAGCTGGCGTGGGTCTGGCCACTGCTCGGTCTGGTGTTACTGCTTGCGCTGCGCGGGCAAAAACGCCGCAAATAACTGCGTCTCGTCAACCAAATGCGGATTGGCAGGCTGCACGCCGATCCGCAACCGGGTGGGGTGCGCGTTATTTCGGCGCTTGCGGCTGTGGTATAACGCTGATCCCGCCACTGCGTTCGAGAATCGCATACTTGATCTGATCGAGTCGTTCGAGTCCCTGCGTCTCCCTCGCGGCCGCGAGGATGTCTTCGAGATCGACGCGCGCCATGTGCATACGCTCGTGATAGAGGTTACCCTCTTCGACCAACACCAGCGGAACGCTGTCCACGATGCGATCAATCCGCGGCGACCGCTGCTTGAGCAGCGAAATACCGATATCCATGCCTACCAGCGTGATCACGATGAGCATCGCGCTCGTTAGCGAGAAATCTTCGCCAAGCAGCCCCTGCTGCACTGCCTCCCCAATGATCAGGAGCAGCACAAAGTCGAACGAGGTGATCTGCGCCAACGATCGTTTGCCACTCAAACGGAAGACGACCAGCAGCAGCAGGTAAACGACGACCGCCCGGAGTACCGTTTCCATGTTGCGCTCCTAAGGAAAGATAAACTGGTGCAAGTCGTAGCTGTCGCCGCCCTCCACCCCGATCTGCCCGGAAAGCGGACCGATGCGCTGCGGCTTGTAGTAAATCAGCACAGTGCCCGCGGCGTCCGCTTCGGCCAGCGCAAACACAAACGTGGTGCGCTCCTCTCCGGCGATCATCTGTTCCGGCTCCGGGATGATCTCGTCGATCAGGACGCGTTCCAGAAACGAATTCGCCAGCCATAAACGGCCGCTGCCGTCGAGCTCGACACGCAGATGCGTTGGATCAAGGACGCGGCCAACGTGATGGTACTGGACGCGCAGTCCGGAATCGATGGCGCCAAGCGCCGCCTGATTCAGCACGGCGTCACCGCCGAATAATCCAAGCAGCGCAGCGACCACGATCAGCAGCATCACCCCCCAGCCAACCCGTTCAATACGCCACGAGCGCCGCTGAAAGTCGAGATCCTGCCCCAGTTCCAGATCCCCAACGCGCCGAATCCCAGAGGTCAAGTGCTTCGCCATACACGTCACTCACCAGCCCTATTCATTACATTTGACATTATATTCAAGTTAACTAACTGAGCAAGCACAGGTTTGTCCGTCCAGTCAGGCTATCCGCCATTGGTTGGATGTACGGGCACGGCGAATCTGGCTATAATTCACTCTGAGATTGACGTAGCCCGGAGGAGTAACGACACCATGAGCCAAGCACCTGCCAAGTTCAAAGCGTTTTACGAACGCCAGATCGAGTTTCTCGCCAACAATGATGCCGTCGGCCTGATCGCCAACCAGTACACCGAGGATGCCGAACTGCTGAGCTTCACCAATCATATCGTCGGCGCTCCGGCGCTCGTCGAATATTTTAAGGGCTACATCGCGAATCTCGGCTATATCAAGCTGATTTCGACCGACAAGTACACCGAAGGCAACAGCAGCATCTTCTTCGAAGCGACTGTCGAAACGGCGGGCGGCATTGCGCGCGTCTACGATGTGTTCGTGCTGCGCGACGGCAAAATTGCCCATCACTTCACCGGGCTGCTCGGGTTCACGCCGCACGCCCAGAACTAAGCGATCCCGCAATCAACGTCGAAATTAAGAGCCGACCGCTGCACTCACTCAGCGGTCGGCTTTTCTATTGAAATCACGCAGACCTCAAGACTGTATTAAGCGAAATTCAAGGATGGCGTTACAATGGAGTTAGGTTGAACTCAGATGTAACTGGCGTATTCATGATGTCGCAAAGCGCAAGCGAACCGCAGCAACATCAACAGCAGCTTGAAGCTGAACTGGAACATGAACGACGTCGGAACGCAGAGCTGGAACAGCGCGTTCGTGAACTTGAGACCCAACTGGGCAACCCAACCTCGATCACCGCGCTGGCCGAAGAGCGCAATCTGCTGCGTACCCTCATCGACAGCATGCCCGATTACATCTTTGTGAAAGATACCGAACACCGCTACTTGCTCAACAACGTGGCGCACGCCCAGGCATTTACCCAACGACATCCGGAGGAGCTGGTCGGACATACCGCTTCAGAATTCACAACCCCTGAGGCCGTCCAACTCTTCCATGCGGACGATCATCAGGTGCTGACAACCGGACAACCGCTCATCGACCGGATCGAGGAGTTCGTTGGAGAGGATGGTCGTCCGTTATGGCACTCCGTCACCAAAGTGCCACTGCGGAATGTTGAGAGCGATATTATCGGCATCGTCGGCATTTCGCGCGACATCACCGAACGCAAGCGCGCCGAGCTCAAGCTAGAACAGGCGCTCAAGGCCGAGCGGGAACTGGTCGACCTGCGGGCACGCTTTGTCTCCATGGCCGCGCACGAATTCCGCACCCCACTGGCGTCGATCCTCAGCGCAACCGAGCTGATTCACCATTACCGTGATCGTCTGACTGCCGAACAGCTCGATCAACGCCTGCGGGATATCGCCGATCAAGTCATGTTCCTAACCGATATCGTTGAGAATTTCCTTCAGGCCGCCCGTACCGAAATGGGCAAGACTGAACTGACCTTGCAGCCGACCAGCCTCACTGCGGTCTGTCAGGAAATCATTGACGACTTCCAGCGCCGGCCCAATTTCCAGCATCAGTTCAGCATGCGCAGCGATGATCCTCCACCCGCCCTGCTCGATAAACAGCGCATGCGGCAGGTGTTCCTTAACTTGGTCGCCAATGCCGTCAAGTATTCCCCGCACGGCACAACCGTCACGATTGAACTCACGCACACGCCTGATGACCTGACATGCAGCATCTCTGATCAAGGCATCGGCATTCCCGAAGCGGATCAGGCGCATCTCTTCGAGATGTTTTATCGCGCTTCCAACGCCGCCGGCGTGAGTGGAACCGGGCTCGGGTTGGCCATCGCCAAGCAGGTGGTCGATCTGCACCAAGGGAAAATCACCTGCTGCAGCGCTCAAGATCAAGGGACGACGTTCACGGTCAAGCTCCCCTATCGCGAATTGGAGGTCAGCATCCCCAACGATTCAGCGGTGGTGTAAGGGAAAAAGTATTGTGAATCAATTCCCAAACTTGACACCGCTCGCGTGACGCGTTATTTTTGAACACCGAAAGTAAATGAAACCAAAATGAAGTTCATTGAAAACGAGCGTCGTTAATGTCCGATACACCCATTCTCGAACTCACTGGGATTAGCAAGCACTTTCCCGGTGTAAAAGCCTTAAGTGATGTGCGGTTTGATGTGCGTCCCGGCGAAGTCCATGCTCTGCTCGGCGAAAATGGCGCGGGGAAATCGACGCTCATCAAGATTCTCAGCGGTGTGCACAAACCCGACTCCGGTTCTATATTGCTGGATGGTAAACCCGTCAGCTTCAACAACCCGCGCGAAGCGCAGAACGCCGGGATCGCCACGATCTATCAGGAACTCAGCCTCTATCCGGAACTGACCGTCGCCGAAAACATCTTCATGGGGCATGCGCCGCGCAATCGCTTCGGCGCAGTCGACTGGAATACGATGCAGACGCGGGCGCAGGCAACGCTGGAATCGCTCAATATTGATGATCTGGATGTGCGCCGCAAGGTCGGGTCGCTCAATGTCGGCAACCGCCAGCGCGTCGAAATCGCCAAAGCCCTGTCGATCAACGCGCGCGTGCTCATTATGGATGAGCCGACCGCTGCGCTCACCGAAACCGATGTCAGCCGCTTGTTTGAGATCGTGCGCCTGCTGTGCCAGCGCAACGTCGCTATTATCTACATCAGCCACCGTTTGCAGGAAGTGTTCGAACTGGCCGACCGCGTGACCGTGCTGCGCGATGGTCACTACATTGACACGCAGCCCGTCAAGGACACGACCGAATCCGCGCTGATTTCACGCATGGTCGGGCGCACCATCGACAACCTGTTCCCCAAGCTGGAATCCCAAATCGGCGAACCGGTCTTGCAAGTGCGCGACCTCGAACGTGCGCCCTACACCCGCGGCGTCAGCTTTGACCTGCACGCGGGCGAAATCGTCGGGTTGGCGGGGCTGGTCGGCAGCGGACGCAGCGAACTCGCGCAGTGTCTGTTCGGTATGCTGCCCGCGCAGAGCGGTGAAATCCGCGTGTTTGGCAAGAAGGTGAGCATCCGCAACCCCGCTCACGCGATCAAGCTGGGCATCGCCTATGTGCCCGAAGATCGCGGCACGCAAGGGTTGGTGCGCGCCATGACCATTCGCGAAAACATGTCGATGGCGATTCTCAAGCTGATGTCAACGGGCGGATTTATCAAGTTCGGCGCGGAGAAGAAACTCGCGCGCAAATCGATTGACATGCTCAACATTCGCGCGTACAGCCCGGAACAGATCGTCGGCAAGCTGAGCGGCGGCAATCAGCAGAAAGTTGTCGTCAGCAAATGGCTCGCCAGTCAGCCGAAGATCCTCATCGTCGATGAGCCTACGCGCGGCGTGGATGTCGGGGCGAAAGCCGAAATCCACCGCTTGATGAGCGAACTCGCAGCCAAGCAAGGTATCGCCATCCTGATGATCAGCAGCGAACTGCCGGAAATCCTCGGCATGAGCGACCGCGTCATGGTCATGCGCGAGGGGAAAATCATCGCCGAGTATCCGCGTGCGCAAGCAACACAAGAACGCATCGCCGGAGCGATGATGGCGGCAAAAGCAGACGTCGTGTCATTAGATTAGGATTTAAGCATGGCTTCATTGTCGGGAACGGCAGCGGTGTCTAAAACCACAGACCGGCGGGCGCGGGCGACAAATTGGGTGACGCAGGAAAGCGTGCTGGCGATTTCGATCATTGTCCTCGGCGCGGTCGTCAGCCTGATCAACCCGAATTTCATGTCGGCTACCAATATCAGCAATATCCTCAACAACAGCAGCTACATCGCGATTGCGGCCATCGGTATGGCGATGGTCATCATCAGCGGCAACATCGACATCTCGGTCGGCGCGCTGATCGGCCTACTGGCGACCATCGGTGGGCGGTTAGCGGTCGGCGCGGCAGAGGGCGGCTACTGGATCGGCTGGGCGTATATCATCCCGATCTTTGTCGGCGTGTTAGTCGAAGCCGTAATCGGTTTCATCGTCGCCTACCTGCGCGTGCCCGCGATTGTCGTGTCGCTCGGCATGACGAGCATCTTGCGCGGCGGCCTGATCCTGTGGACGGGCGGTGAGTGGATTTACGACCTCCCCCGCGAGTTCATGCTGGCGCAGCAGAACGTGCTCGGTATCCCGGTCCCGGTGATCTTCATGGTCATCCTGACGATCATCGCCGGGCTATGGCTGCGGTATGCACCCGCAGGCCGCGCGATCTACGCGGTTGGTGGCAACAAAGAGGCGGCGCGCCTCAGCGGTATCAGCGAAAAGCGCGTGTTGATGCAGGTCTTCATGCTCAACGGTCTGATGGTCGGCTTCGCGGCGATGATGTTCGCCACGCAGTTCAGCGCTATCCAGTCGACTGTGCCCTCCGGCCTCGAACTGCTCATCATCACGGCGGCAGTCGTCGGCGGAGTGAGCATCCTCGGTGGCACGGGCACGGTGATCGGCAGCACGCTGGGTGCGCTCCTCATCCATGTGATCCCGAACGCGATGATTTTCGCGAACATCAGCCAGTACTGGCAGCAAGCGGTGCAGGGTGTGCTCATCCTGTTCACCGTGCTGGTCGATCTCTACCGTCGTCGCCGCCAGACATACGGCAAGAAATAGGAGGCTGCATCTTGGCTGCGATTGAACACTCGACAGAACAGCACGAACGCCGCAATGCGATCATTACGCGGTTGCTCGCCCAAGAAACAATTCTGCTCGTCATCACCGTGATTGCGGTGCTGGTGCTGGCGAGCGCGAACGAGCGCTTTCTGACCGCGCGCAACCTGAGCCGCGAAATCTCGCTGATCTTCGAAACGGCGCTCATTGCGCTGCCGATGACGCTCATCATCATCACGGGCGGCATCGATTTGAGCGTGGGCAGCATCTTCGGCCTGAGCGCGATTGTGCTCGGCTTCCTCTGGCAAGACTCGGGTTGGCCGCTGGAGATCGCCATCGTCGCCGCGCTGGTGTGCGGCATTATCGGTGGCGCAGTCAACGGCTTTTTCATCGTGCGCATTGGCGTGCCCCCACTGATCACAACGCTGGCGACGCTCGCGCTGTATCGCGGTCTGGCGCTCGGCATCAGCGAAGCCCGCTCGGCACGAGGTTTCCCGGATTGGTTCCTCGAAATTGGGCGCGGAGAGTTCTTAGGGGCGCCGTGGCAAATCTGGATTTTGCTCGTCGGCATCATCTTCACGTGGCTGCTGCTCTCACGCACCATCTTCGGGCGGTCGCTGTATGCGATGGGTAACAATGAACTCGCGTCACGCTTTGCGGGGATTCCCGTCAACCGCAACAAGTGGCTGATCTATATTTTCAGCGGTTTCGCCTCCGCGCTGGCGGCGGTCGTGTTCGTCAGCCGCGTGACCACTACGCGCAGCGATATGGGTTCCGGCATGGAACTCGACGCGATTGCCGCGGTAGTGCTGGGTGGCACGAGCATTTTCGGCGGATCCGGTGGCATCGGCGGCACACTGCTGGGCTTGATCCTCATTCAGGTATTGAAGAATGGTTTACTGCTGGCAGGCGTGCGCGGCGATGCGACCTCGATCCTCATCGGTCTCGTGCTGATCGCGGCGATTCTGCTCAATAACTTATTCCAGTGGCTGCAGGTAAGACTAACGGCGAACAAATAGCGCCGAGTCGGACACAAGCGAGAGCTTCCCGAAAGGGGGTGGTGCGGAGAACCAAGGGTAAGGCAGGACTATCTGAAATTCGCATCGCAGCAAGTTAGTGATTTAGTGCATTAAGGAGAACACAGGACATGAAGAAGCTGTTTATTCTGGTAGTGGTGGTCGTTCTGGCGCTCGCACTCAGCGCGCCGACTTTCGCGCAGGAAGAACGTTGGGTCGGCGCCGATGACGCCCCGACGCATCCGTTGGATTGCCCCGAAGGCGTGACCCCGGTCGAAATGGAAGGCATGACCGAAGAACCCATGGCCGCCCCTGAATACAACGGTGGCGCCACGGAAGGCGCGCCGGATCTCGCTGGCCAGCCGATCACCCTGATCGACGTGCCGAAGCTCATCGGGATTGGCTACTTCAATGCGACCACGCTTGGTCAGCAGCAGGCCGCCGAAGAACTGGGCAACGTGACGGTAACGACCGACGGCCCGACCGAAGGCGACATCGTCCAGCAGATCGAATTCCTCGAACGCTATATCACGCAGGGCGTCGATGGCATCCTGTTTGCGGCGAATGACCCGGTCGCGATCAGCCCCACGCTGCGCGATGCGCTGGCTCAAGGTATTCACGTGGTCGGCTATGATGCCGGCAGCGAACCCGATGCGCGCGAATGGTTCGTGAATCAGGCGGAATTCAACGGCATCGCCAAGTCGATGGTTGACAGCATGGTCGCGGAAATCGGCGCGGAAGGCCGGTTCGCCATTGTGACCAGCAGCTTCACCGCCCCGAATCAGGCGCGGTGGATCGCCGAAATGCAGGCGTACATTGCCCACTGCTACCCGACCCTGACCTGGTTGGAAACCGTTGAATCGCAGGAAGATCAGCAGTTGGCCTTCCAGCAGACGCAGGCCCTCATCCAGAAGTACGGCGCGGAACTCGATGGCGTGTTCGGTATGTCGTCGGTGGCGTTCCCCGGCGCGGCGGATGCGGTCCAGCAGGCTTCGCTCTGCACGCCCGACGATGCGGCGGACGGCGTCGGCGCTCCGGATGCGGACAGCGCGGTCTCGATCGTCGGTCTGAGCACCCCGAACCAGATGAAGCCGTTTGTTGAGAATGGCTGCGTCGAATCGGTCGTGCTGTGGAACCCGATTGACCTTGGTTACGCGGCAGTCTACGCCATGCGCGCCATCGTCGATGGCGAATTGACCCCGGAAAGCACCAGCCTCGAATCTGGCCGTCTGGGCACGCTGCAGGTCGTCAATGGCAGCGAAATCCTCCTCGGCCTGCCCTTCGTTTACACCGAAGAGAACATCGGCGACTTCGACTTCTAATCTGACAATCCTCCGTTAGGCGACAAAACACGGGGTGCAGCCACTGCATCCCGTGTTTTCATTTCCCCTACGCTTCGACCAGATTCGGAACAAATCACCCAGCCGCGACGTCTCTATTGCATATTGTTGGCAAGTGGGAGATTAGCATGCGTTCAATTGTGTTCAGGCTCATTCTGATTGGGCTGTTGATGCTCGGGGTTGCGGCGGTGTCGGCTCAACCCAGTGACGATCTCGTTGGAACCCAGTGGCAGCTCGTCTCAATGGCCGGGACGCCGCTGCCGGAAGAAGCTTACATCACGCTGCTCTTTGACGACGCCGCTCAGGCAAGCGGCATGGGCGGCTGCAACGGCTACGGCGCGACCTATACCGTCGACGGGTCAGCACTCCAGCTCACGGATATCGTCAGCACCTTGATGGCCTGCGATCTGCTCGACTATGAAGTCGCGTACTTCGCCGCGCTGCAGACTGTTACCCAGTACGAGCTCAGTGACGGCGAACTTGTGCTGACTTCGGCTGATGGTGAACTCGTGTTCACCGCCTTGCCCACCCTACCGAGTACGGCCTGGCAGTTGATCTGGCTGGACGGCGCGGAAGTGCGCGGTGACGAACCGCTCACCTTGGAATTCGCAGAGGATGGCACTGCGCACGGCAATGGCGGTTGCAACACTTTCAATACCGAGTTCACGGTGAACGGCGATCAGCTCGCGTTCGCCCCACTGATGAGCACGCGCCGCGCCTGTGTTGATGCTGACGGGAACGCGCAAGAAAACGGCTATTTCACCATTCTGGCAGCCGCGGCGAACTATACGATCACCGACAATCACCTAACCATCATCGCCAACGACGGGCGCATGCTGCGCTTTGAGCTTATGGAAAATCTCGCTGAAACCGCGTGGCAGCTCGAGTCACTGGATGGCACGGCGGTCAGCGGCACGGTCACGCTGGAATTCACTGATGAAGCACGCGTAGCCGGGTCAGGCGGCTGCAACCAGTTCAGCGGCAGCTATACAGTCGACGATCAGGCCATCAGCTTCGGCGAACTCGTCACCACCGAACGCGCGTGCACGGAAACGGGTCTCATGGAGCAGGAAGCCCTGTTCTATGCCGCCCTGAGCGCGGCGACAGGCTTTGAACAGGCGGATGATCAGATCATCATCACCTATGGCGACGATCAGCAGTTAATTTTTAGCGCGGCGTCGACCATCAGCACCGGCCCCTAAGGCGCACGACACAGTTTCTGGGTTTTTCTCACGGGGTGTGCCGATAAACCGTGAAAGCGGTTTGCAGGTCGTTTTGAGAGGTTGCGGACGTGATCAATCGCGTCCCTACGAAAAAGCGGTGCTTGTGTAGGGACGCAATGAATTTCGTCCGCTGCTTCTAGAACGACTTCACGCTAGGGTACGTAGCTATCGACATCCCTCTTCCTGTTTGTCCCCATGACATATGGATGTGGTTTGGCCTGCGCCTGTATTGTGACAAACGTCACGCATACACCAGTCATTTGTCATACCGCACTGCACAGTGCGAAAGGTTCGGCCAGCCTACCCTATCGAAAGGATATTGCGTTCGCCGACCAAGCTGTCGGCTATGACATCCAATCTGAGAGAAAACACATGACTTCCGTGAAAGTTCAGACCGAACAGGGTTACCGCACCGCGATCAATGTCCGCCAGCACACCGTTTACGCTGACGAACTCATCAACGACGGCGGCACCGATACCGCCCCCACCCCCATGGAAATCCTGCTCGGCACGGCAGGCGCCTGCATCGCCGTCACAGTGAAAGCCTATGCGCAGCGCAAAGGCTGGCCGTTGACCGGCGTCGCCGTCGAACTCGACATGGAACGCATCAAGCGCGAAGACTACCCCGACTACACGGGTGATGCCGCATTCGTGCACGAGATTCGCGAAGTCATCCGCTTTGAGGGCGATTTAACGGACGAGCAGAAAAACCGCCTGCACTTAGTCGCCAAGAAATGCCCGGTACACCTGACGCTGGAAAACCCGGTGTTTTTCGTCGAGAATCAGGCTGCCGTGACTGACGCCAACCTTTAACCGTCAGCGCGTCGGCGGCTGAGGGAAGATGATGCAGACGAACCACAAGCTCCCGGTGATCGGCGCGGCGATGTACCTGCCCGACCTCCCCCAATACATCGATTGGCTGGTCGGCGGCCAGCGCGATCTCGAACTGCAAGATCCGTCGTGGATCGACTATCTCGACCACGATTGGCACGCACAGGCCGAAACGGGGCGCAAATTGCTGACCGAACACGGTTATCGGGGGCGACTGGGCATCCACGCCGCTTTCGATGCGCTCGACCTCGGCGCGGAAGATAAGCTGATCCGCAAGGTGGTCGAAACGCGCTATCTGCAAAGCCTCGAATTCGGCGCAATTGTCGGCGCAACGCATATGGTCATCCACAGCCCGTTCGTCGCGTTTGGAAGTGCGCTCGTCAACTTCACGCCCAAGTCAAACCGCCAGCGCATGATCGACGCGGCCCACGCCACCTTGGAAAAAGTGCTGCCCATTGCTGAACGGCAGCAGTGCATTCTCGTGATTGAAAACATTCGCGATAAGAACCCGCAGCCGCTGCTCGACCTCGTGCGCTCGTTCAACTCAGACTATGTGCGCCTGAGCATCGACACGGGACACGCAGCGATTATGGAGCGTGACGGCGGCGCGCCGCCGTACCAATGGGTGACCGAAGCGGGCGATCTGCTGGCGCATGTCCACGTGCAAGACCTCGACGGTCACGATGATCGTCACTGGGCGGTCGGTGAGGGCGACCTCAACTGGCGCGCGTTTTTCCGCGCCATCAACGCCCTGAATCACCAGCCCCGCCTGTGCATCGAAGTCAACGATATGAGCGATATCGCGCGCTCCGCTGCGTGGCTCGAACAGCAGGGGCTCGCCTGCTAAACCCCTCTTCGGGTACGGAGCACACTCCGTACCCGACCTTTATCCCCCAATCGCCGACCTCACTAGCGCCGATTCCGCCATTCCGCATTACAATAGTGTACAGTAATTGCAAGCATGATGCGGTAAGAGTACTTGCGTCAGCCTTATTATCGATACTGTGCCTCAATTACGTGTCACTAATACTAGAGGCGTGGTCAGGTGCGGTCAGTGCGCAGCTTCAAACTGCGCTGATTACCCGCTTGACAGGTTGGATGAACACCCGAACCGCCTATTACTCGCTGGACTCGATTTTGGGGGTGAAACATGCGTATTGGAATCATTGGCTGTGGGACTGTCGCCAACCGGCATGCGGCAGCCATCACGGGACTGAGTGAGGAACTCGAACTCGCGGCGCTCTGCGACCACACCGCTGCCAAAGCACAAGCCTTCGCAGAGAAATATGCGCCTGAAGCTGCGATCTATACGGATCACCGCGCAATGCTGGAAAAAGCCGGCCTCGATCTGGTGGTGATCTGCGTGCCCCCCTACGCGCACACGGATGAGGTCGAATGCGCTGCCCAAGGGGGCATCCACATTCTAATGGAAAAACCCATCGCGCTCACCTCGGAACAGGCGTGGCGGATGGTGGAGTGCGTTGAACAGGCCGGCATCAAAACACAGGTCGGCTTCCAGTTCCGCTTCGGCGAGGCCGTCGAAAAGTTCAAGGCGCTGCAGGCGGAGGGCAAAACTGGCCGCGTTGCGCTCTTCACCGGGCGTTACTTCTCCAACGCGCTCCACGCGGACTGGTGGCGCGACCGCTCGAAGTCGGGCGGACAGGTGATCGAGCAGGCGATTCACCTTTTTGATATGATGCGCTACTTCATGGGCGAACCGGCAGCGGTCTACAGCCGGCAGGAGAACCTGCTCCATCAGGACGTGCCCGGCTACACCAGCGACGATACGAGTGCAACGGTCGTCACCTTTCGTGATGGCGGCATCGGCGTAATCACCGCAACCAACAATGCCGTCCCTGGCAAGTGGATCGGTGATTATCGCGTGGTCGCGCACAAAGTCACCGCCGATTTCGTGAGCGCGAATATTGCCACACTCACACAGACAGACGAGGCCCATACCCCCGTCATTGCCATCGATTCAGAGCGCGATGTGCGCCGGGAACAACTGCGCGATCTCATCAATGCGGTCAAGACCGGGGGCACCACCCGCACCCCGCTGCGCGAGGGCGCAACCGTGCTCGATCTGCTGCTGAAGGCTCGTCAAGCCGCTGAAGAGCGCCGCGAAATCACGCTCTAGCAGAAGTGTCCAATTCATGTCAGAGTATTGTTGGGGCAAAGTCGCCTTTGTCCCTGTTTGTTGCATCGACACTGAGATTGGCTGTCGGGCAGCACGAATTATGCTAAGCTAATATGTGTTGAACAGCCAAACAATAGAACGCAACCTGACATGACACCTCTCAAGCTCTACACGCTCGGCGGTCTGTCCATCGTTCGCGGTGATCAACCCATTGGCAGCTTCGTCTCGCGCAAAGTTGAAGCGCTGCTGGTCTATTTGGCCCACGAGCGGCGGGAGCATCAACGCGAATGGCTGGCGTCACTGTTATGGGCCGATCTCCCGCAGGAACGCGCGCTGGGCAACCTCCGCACCGCCCTGTCTAATCTGGCAGCGCAGCTCAGCGATTATCTGATCATCACGCGGCAGTCCGTCTCACTGCGCGCGGGTGTTGACGTATGGGTCGATGCGCTCGTCCTGCTCGACACCCTGAACGCGACCGGCAGCACGCTCAACGCGCCCACAGCGCGCAGTCTCGGCGAAGCGCTCACCCTCTATAAGGGCGACTTTCTCACGGGCTTTCACTTGCGCGACGGCGAAAACTTCGAACGCTGGCGCAGCGCCGAAGCCGAACGCCTGCGCGTCCAAATCCTGCTGGCTTATCAGCGCCTCGTCCAATATGCGCTGGAACGCGGTGATCTGGCGACCGGCATTCCACAGGCACGACGTGCGCTCACACTCGACCCGCTCAACGAGGAGATGCACCGGCAGCTCATTCTGCTGCTCGCGCGCGATGGGCAGCGAGCGGCGGCGCTCGCTCAATACGAGACCTGTGTTCAACTCCTCTACGCTGAACTTGGGCTCGAACCCGAAACCGAGACTATCCGCCTGATCGAGCGCGTGCGGGCTGACGAGCTCGGCCCGGTTGCCGCGGATCAGCCTAAGCTTCATTTGCCCATTGAAGCCACACCCTTCATTGATCGCCCCGACGAACTGCGCCGCATTCACGAGCGGCTCGTGCAGCCCGAGTGCCGCCTGCTGACCATTGTCGGCGCGGGCGGCATGGGCAAAACGCGCCTCGCCCTGCAGGCCGCGGCGGAACTCGCGCCTGATTTCCGCGATGGGGTCTACTTCGTGCCGCTCGCGCCGCTGCAAAAAGGCGAGTTTCTTCCGGTAGAGATCGCAAATGCGCTCGGCCTCGCGCTGCAAAGCATTGACGATCCGCTGGCGGAATTGACCGCATACCTCGCCGACCGCGAACTGCTGCTCGTGCTCGACAACTTTGAGCATCTGGTCGACTACGCGGACCGACTTTCGACGCTCCTGCAGCGCGCGCCGCGGGTGCGTCTGCTGGTCACCTCACGCCTCTGGCTCAATCTGCCGGAAGAATGGGGTCTGCCCATCGGCGGCATGGCTTACCCGGCGAACTGCGACGACCACGGAGTCGGGTTTGCGGCCGTGGAGCTGTTCGCCGCCTGTGCCCGCCGCGTCGATCCCAATTTCGCGCTGGAACAAGAATGCGCCGCCGTGATCACCATCTGCCAGCGCGTCGATGGCATGCCGTTGTGCATTGAAATTGCGGCGGCGTGGCTGCGCGTGCTGCCCGCGCGCGACATCGTCGAGCAAATCGACCTCAAATTTCTTACCTCCCCGGCGCGCGGCGTCTCCGAACGCCATCGCAGTGCCGAAGCGGTCTTCGACACTTCGTGGAAGATGCTGAGCACCGCCGAAGCCGCGGCGCTCATGAAGCTGTCCGTCTTCAAAGGCGCATTTGACCGTGAATCCGCCGCGAAGATTGCCGGGGCAGCGCTGCCCATCCTCGCCTCACTGGTCGAAAAATCGCTCATTCGGCGCGCTGAAAACGGTTACTTCAGCCTGCACGAACTGCTGCGCCAGTACGCCTATGATCAACTCCTGCTGACGAGCGGCACGGCGCTGGAAGCACATCAAGCGCATTTAGCCTACTACACGGCGCTGACCTCCAACCCGGATTCACGCATTCACGGCAAAATGCAGACGCAGTGGCTGGACCGTTTGGAGAGCGAGCATGACAATCTGCGCACGGCGCTCAGTTGGGCGCTGGAGCTGAACGCGCCCGCCCAGCTCGATCTCGCGCTGCAGCTTGGAGCAGCGATCTGGGAGTTCTGGCTGATGCGCGGGCATATCGCCGAAGGGCGCCAGTGGCTCGATCTGCTGCTGGCGGCAACGCAAGGCACAGTCAGCAAGGCGCGCGGTGCGGCCACCCAAGGCGCGGGGTATCTGGCATGGATTCAAGGCGACCCCGACCGCGCGGAACAACTGCATCTGGAGGGCGTGAGCATTCGTCGCGCTATCGACGACAAGGCAGGCATGGGCGGATCCTTAAGCAATCTCGGAATCATCGCGTGGAATCGCGGTGACTTTGAGAGTGCACGCAGCTACTACGAACAAGCCTTAGCCGCGCGTCGCGAAGCCAACTACACGCTCGGCGTAGCCTCCGTCCTCACTAATTTGGCGCTGCTGATGCAGGATCAGGGCCAGTATAGTGAAGCGATCAGCTATGCCGAGGAGGCGTGGACGCTCTTCAAAGAGCTAAACGACCTGCAAGGGATGCTGCATGTGCTCTACAACATGGGCGCCATGCACTTTGACCGCGGGGATCTCGATCAAGCCGTCGCCGTACATTCCCAAGCCCTAAGCCTCGCCCGAGACCTCGGCGATAAACGGGTGACGGGGGGGCTGCTGATGAATTTAGGGGTCGCGCTCATTGATCAAGGCGAGACGGATCAAGCGCGCACGGTGCTCAATGAAAGCCTCGCGTTGATGCAGCAGTTAGGCGACCTACAGCACATCGCCTTAATTAAGCGCGGACTGGCGCTCCTCGCGCTGCGCGAGGGACATCCCCGTGTGGCACAAGTCTTTATTGAGGAAAGCTTAAGCTATCTCCGCAAATCTCAAGGTGATGTTTATCTTGGGCGGGCGCTCATAACGAAGGGTGAAACGCTGCTGGCGCTCGGTGAACGGGAGCCAGCGCTCAATACCATTCATGAAGCCATGTCAATCTTAATGAAGATTAAGCAACCTCAACCTATTGCGGATGCGCTCTATTGGCTGGCCTATGCGCTCCTATCCGGAGGCAACCCGCAGCACATCGACCGCTTGCTCAACGCTGCCGATAGCATTGCGGGGCAATTTGACCTCCGCTTCCCTCATCATGCCCCAATTCTGGCGCAAATTCGGCATCTGAGCGGACAGTCTGCCGGGCAAGCGCTCGCCGCGGCCCCTTCATTAGTTGATGACCCCACGCCGCGCAAGCTCACCGGAATTCTGCGCAGTATTGAGATTGTGCTTGGCTCTGGCCTCCAATAATCATCCTCCTTCGCTGCATTTGTGAAAATCCGCATCAACAAATTGGCCTGAACATTAAGAGTCGGCGAGTCTAGTTTCGGTTTTCACTCAATATTCGCAGTTTTTGCCACGGCGAAACTCCCCGTATCGTTTACCTATTTCACGGAATTGGGCAAATTAAACGAATTTGTGAAACAATTATGAATTTGTTTTTCCTTAACGGAATTTCCAAAGGTCTCACCATACAATGAATTCATAGTTAAGGAAAACGACGTTGAACACCTTCAATCAACGTTCGGCATAGCAGAAAAAAAGGAAACCACACCATGTTCAACAGCAAGTCCGTCAATCGTCTGCACAATGACCAGAGTGGTGCGTCGGCTCTCGAAACCGCCATCATCCTCATCGCCTTCGTCGTCGTCGCGTCCGTCTTCGCCTTCACCATTCTGAGCGCTGGCTCGGCTTCCACCGAACAGAGTGAAGAATCGATTTACGCAGGCTTGTCGAACGTGCAGTCCTCGATGACCACCAAGGGCGCGATCATCGCCACCGCGAATGCCGGTGGGACCGCTCTCGACAGCGTCGTCTTCACCCTCTCGCTGGCCTCCGGCGGCGACCCGGTCAATATTGCCGACACGACGGGCAACAACGTGATCGTTATCGACTATCGTGACGAACTGCAGGCCGGCTCGAACCTCGACTGGGCGGCGGACGAAGTGGTTGGCGATGGCGACCTGTTGCTCGAACCCGACGAACAGTTCCAGATTACGGTTGACCTGACCACGGGTGGCACGGCAGTGGCCGGTACGTGGGCAGCCCCGGCTGAGAACATTGAATTCACCCTCCAGGTTAAGCCTCCGACGGGCGCGGTCCTCAACATCAACGCGACGACCCCCGCCGTTCTCGAAGCAGTGATGGAACTCCGCTAATTGACGCGGTGTGGACATAAGCAAGTGTAAGTGCTAGTCAGTACCGGGGTGAAAACGTGCGCAGTCTTCACCCCGGTCTCATGTTAGGCGCAAGATTGCTTCCGGCACCACCCGCAGCAACCAGGCTTTGAAGGAAGAAGGCTCATGAATCTCGAACAGCGTGTGCAGGCGCTCGAAGAAGAAGTACAAATCCTCAAGAACCAAATCCAGGCGACATTGCTGGACATTCAGGAAAGCCTGCTCAGCAATACTTACCCGACCCTCCGCTCGGTGCAGATTGCACTGCCGGTCACGGTCGAGACGCCACGCGAACCCGAGCCTGCTCCGAAAATGGTTACTGCGCCCCTCGTCACACCGCAGCCGATGCCGCAGCAGCCCGTACCTCAGCCCATGCCGCAGCCAACCTCACAGCCCGCGCCCGCTCACGCCAAAGTCGTGTCAATGCGCGACCTCGAATCTCAGGCGTTCCCGGACGAGAGCCCGTACGGCGCAGCACCGCAGTATCAACCGGAAGTCTACGAACCCGCACCGCGCATGAAGCAAACCGGCCGGTTGGTCGAACCCGATTACATGGCCCCGCCGCCTGCCCGTCCTGCTCCCGTTGTCGAAGAACCGCAGGCCGCGCCGCCAACCCGCCGTCGTGGGAAGAAGAACGACAGCGATGAACTGTCGCCGTCGGATTGGGCCGCCCTGACCAAGCTGGAAGACTGGACGCGCCAGCGCGTTGAGGAAATCGGCGCGCCGTCGACCCGCACATTGATCGAACAGTACGCCCGCAAACGCAAGCTCGCACCGGATGTCGCCGATGCGCTTATTCAGTTCATCGCGGCCTTTGAGAGCACCACCTGGGACGAAGAATCACCGAGCCAACCCGACAAGCCGAGCAGCTTCTTGCAGCATTTCATTCAGGAAGCCGCGCCCGAAGTTGATCCGCTCTCCTTCCTGAACGGCGAAACCAATGACAGCAGCGCCCCGTTCGTCTTTGATCCGTCCGTCTGGGGCACCAATGGCAAACCAGCCAAAGATGGCTCACCGAACCGCACCATCAGCGGTGACGCGAACCCGAAGAAGACCCGCCAGCAGCTGATTGGTCGTCTCATCGAAGGTCTCAAGAAGGTCGAGAGCGAGGTCTAGGCTGAAACCTCATGGATAAGACGATCGCCACCGCCCTGCTCATCGTCATCAGTATCATCATGGCCGTCATGCTGTTCAATATCGCTTACCCCGCCATTGTCGATGGCGGCAACGCGATCGGCGACATGGCCAGCCGCGCTGAAGACCAGATGAGAACTCAGGTGAACATCATCCATGCCACCGGTGAACTCGACGGGGCTGGCAATTGGGTCGATACCAACAGCAACAGCACGTTTGATATCTTCGTCTGGGTGAAGAATGTCGGCGATACGCGTATCACCGCGCTGGAACGGATGGATGTGTTTCTGTGGACAGAGAACTACTTCCAGCACCTGCCCTATGGCAGCGGTGGCGGCACTCCCTACTGGACCTACAGCTTTGAGAATGATAATGACTGGGTGCCGACGGCCACGCTGCGCCTCACCATCAGCTTCTCGGGTCAGCTCGTAGCCGACCGCTACAACATCCGCCTGACGCTGCCGAATGGCATCACTGAAGATACGACGCTGGGGATGTAGCTCATGGAAACGCTGATTGCCGCCATCTTCGTCATCTTTCTCATGGTCTTTGCCGGGTTCAACCTCGCGCAGACCACGATGAGCGCCCAGCAGACGATGCAGGCCGCGGTGGTCGAGATGTACGACCGCCATGATGTGCAGGACGGCACGCAGCTCACCACCGTGGAAGCCCACACCACCGATTTCGGCGCCACGATCCTCGTCACGCTGGCGAACACCGGGATGCAGGCTGTCAGCGACTTCGACAAGTGGGATGTAATCGTTCACTACGGCGATGACCTCGCCGGTTACCACATCAACTGGTTGGGAACGGGCAACGTTAACAATGAATGGTCGCCCGGGCCGCTGCAGCTGCATATCGAGAGCGTGACCCCCGCCAGCGAAATCTACAACCGCGGCATTCTCGATCCCGGTGAACAAGTCACGCTGACCATTCGCGTTTCGCCCCCGGTTGAAGCTGGCACAGGGATTGTCGTGCGCGTCGCCACGCCGAATGGATCCGGCACGACCAGCATGCTCGCCGCCAACAATCCGCCCGAGGTGGTCGTCCACAGCGGCATTACCCTGGAAACCGGGCAGACCGTCACGATCAGCAGCACCGAGCTGCGCACGACGGATCTCGACGGCGATGATCTGGTCTACAGCATTATCAACTCACCGACGCTCGGCACCCTGAGCTATGCGGTCACCTTCACACAAGCCGACATTGACGCGGGTCTGATCACCTATACCAGCAGCGGCACGGCCGGTCTCGACAGCTTCAATTTCACAGTGACCGATGGCAAGGATACGATTGCCCTGCCCTTTGGCATCACCATCCTTGAACCGACACCGTCTCCGTGAGCACCGAAAGAGCCAATCATGAGTGACAAAGCAGCAGATGCCAAGAAGCCCGGCCAGACCGGCGAACTGAAGCGCAAAATCCTGTCCTCGGGCAATCCGGAACTCGATTCCAAGATGGGCGGTGGACTGCCATCCGGCACCCTGCTGCTGATCGAAGGCAGTTCTGGCGCGGGCAAATCGGTGCTGTCACAGCAGATTCTCTGGGGCGCGCTGCAATCGGGTCTGCGCGCGACCGTGTTCACGAGTGAAAACTCGGTGAAGAGCCTGCTCTCGCAGATGGAAAGCATCGACCTCGACGTGATGGATTATCTGCTGCTCGGTCGGCTCCGCGTGCACTCGATGGAATTAGCGCGGCTCGGGGAATCAGCCCCGGTCACGCTGCTGGACGCCATGCGGACGTACCTCACGAAGCCCGATCTGATTGTGATCGACTCGTTTACGTCGGCGATTTCGCACGCGAAGTCTGACGTGCAAATCCTCCAGTTCTTTGAATCGTGCAAGCGTCTGTGCGCCTCGGGCATGACCCTGCTGGTCACACTGCATGACAGTATGGTCAACCAAGATCTGCTCAGCGCGCTTCGTTCCATGTGTGACGCGCACGTCATTCTCCGCTCCGAAAAAGACGGCCAGCGCCTGATCAAGACGCTGGAAGTCGTCAAAATTCGCGGCGCGGGCAGCGTGACGGGCGCGATTGTTGGTTTTGACGTTGAACCGGGTTGGGGAATGCGTCTCATCCCCATTAGCAAAGCGCGTGGTTAAACGAACATGGCTCAATCCATCCTTCCTTTCAACATTGGTCCCGATGCCCCGATCCTGCCGCTGGATAAGCTGCTGCCGATGCTGACTCCCGCGCTGCGGGAAGCCTGCGAAGGCTCAACGTTTCTCACCGGCTATCTCCAGCGCATTCCGATCAATGAAATCGGTATCCCGGAATTCTATGTCAAGCCGCCGCGCAGTCTGGGCAACAGCCCGCGCCGCAACTTGATCTACCCGATTCGGGAAGGTCTGTTCGTCCACATTTACCCCGATGCTCTCGGCGGACGCGATCACTACATCTCCATTGAGCCGACCGTCGTCGTGCCCATCGATCACCTCTTGCCGCAGCTTGAGGAAAAACTCGTCATGTGGGCGGAAGAAATTGGGCGGACGGAAGACAAAGAAGCGAAGAAAGAGCTGCTCTACCAACTGATCGACAGCTACTTCACGACGTCCAAGCCGACCAACCCGAAGGCTAAGCAGGACAAGGTGCTGATCTCCCCTGCGGAACGCGAAGCTATCCGCTATCGCGTGCTGCGCGACAAAGTCGGTCTCGGTGTGCTGCAGCCCCTGCTGCTCGACAACTTCATCGAAGATATTAGCTGCAGCGGCGTCGGCCACATCTTCATCGAACACAAAATCTTCCGCAGCGTCGAATCGTCCATCTCGTTTGTCGATCACGACGATGTGGACGAATTCGCCGTGTGGCTCGGCGAGTGGATCAAGAACCCCGTGACCGTGCGTAATCCGCTGGTCGACGCGGTGCTGCCCGATGGTTCGCGTATCAACATCGTGTACGGTCGTGAAATCTCAAAGCGTGGCAGCAACTTTACCATTCGTAAATTCAGCGGCACGCCCACGAGCGTGCTCGAACTGATCGAGTTTGGCAGCCTCAACTACTCGATTGCCTCCTACCTCTCGCTGATGCTGGAAGAAGGCATGAACGTGTTCGTGGTCGGGGCGACGGCGTCAGGGAAAACGACGCTGCTCAATGCCATCAATACCTTCATCAAGCCGGAAGCCAAAATCGTCACCATCGAAGACACGCCGGAAGTGTACGTACCGCATGCCAACTGGGTGCAAGAAGTGACGCGCATGGGCGGCGGCGAGAAAAAAGGCGGCGAAGTCGGCATGTTCGAACTGCTGCGCGCTGCCCTCCGTCAACGTCCCGACCGCATCATCGTCGGCGAAATCCGTGCTATCGAAGCCGTCGTCGCCTTCCAAGCCATGCAAACGGGTCACGGCGTCATGTCGACTTTCCACGCCGCGTCGGTCGAAAAGCTGATTCAACGTCTTACGGGCGATCCCATCAACATCCCCAAGACGTATATCGACAACCTGAACCTCGTGGTCATCCAGTCCGCCGTACGTCTCGCCGATGGTAAGTCAGCGCGCCGCGTGCTCAGCGTCAATGAGATTATCGGCTATGACCCCGGCACCGACAGCTTCTCGTATCTGGAAGCCTTCCGCTGGAACCCGGCGACGGACGTGTTCGAGTTCCCCGGTTATATGAACAGCTATCTGCTGGAGCAAGTGATCGCGATCAAGCGCGGTATCCCGCCGCATCGCCGCAAGGAAATCTACGACGAAGTCAAACGGCGCGCGCGCATCTTCGAAAAGCTGCACAAAGAAAAGGGAGTGACGGACTTTGACAAATTCTTCCAAGTCCTTGCCGAAGCAAGACAGCAAAAGCTTATCTAGCCCGGCAGCCGACACGCCCGCATCCGAGGCCAACAAGACGGTGACGAAGGGGGCAGCTCAGCCCGTTTTCAAGAGCGTCTCGCCGTTCGAACTGTACTACCAGCTCACATTTATGTCGGCGATGGCCTCGGCGGGTCTGACACGCAGTCGTATGTTCCTGGTCGCGGCGACCACTTCATCGCCAGCGGCCACCTACTTCGCGGCGATCAATACGCTCGTGACCGAGTTTCGTTACGATTATCCGGAAGCCTGCCGCCGCATCGGCTCACAAGCCAAGTCGGAAAACATGAAGACGTTCCTGCTGCGCCTGTCGGACACGCTGCGTTCGGGCGAATCAATTCCGGACTATCTCGCGCGGGAAGCCGGTGTGCAGGCGGATGACTACCAGAACGGTTATGAACGCAGCATCGAATCGCTCAAGCAGTGGACGGATGCCTTCTCGTCGATCGTCATCTCAGTCGCGCTCATCGTCATCATTCAGGTGATCACGTCGATGGTCTATTCGACCGACCTGACTACCATGGGCGGCTTGATTCTGACCGGGCTGGTGATGGCCTGTTTCGGCGCGTGGATCATCTTGCGCTCTGTCCCCAAAGAGCAGATGGTCGGCAGCCCGACGAAAGGCTCCGTAGAACAACGGCGCGCATGGAACCTGCTGCGCATGGTCGTACCAGCGATTGTCGTGGTGGCCGTCCTGCTGTATGTGATCGGTGTGGATCTCGGCTACATCCTGATTGCGGCGGGCATTGCCCTGTTCCCCGTCGGATTGATCGCCGCGCGCAGTGACGGCAAGATTCAGAAGAAAGATGTCGAGTTCGCAACCTTCTTGCGTTCCACGGGCGGTATGGCCACGTCGAGCGGTACAACCCTCAAGCAGGCACTGACCAAGATCGACCTGACATCCTTCCCGACGCTCGAAGACGACATCAACCGCCTGAGCAAACGTCTGCAAGCGCTGGTTGAGCCCGAGATTTGCTGGCAAAAGTTCGGGCAGGAGACGGGCAGCAAGCTGATCTCGGACGTCATCGACATCTTCTACGGCGCAGTCAAAATGGGTGGTGAGCCGGAACGCGTGGGTTATCTGTGTTCCCTGTTCACGGCGAAAGCGGTGCAGTTACGCGCCAAGCGGCGCCTCGTGTCCGGCACCTTTACCGGCTTGACGACCGTGATGCAAGGCGTGGTGGCCGGGCTGATGGTCTTCGTGCTCTCGATTGTGCAGAACTTTGCCGCCCTGATTGCAACCCTGCTGCCCGCTGACACCGATGCCCTGTCCAATCAGGCATCCATGAGCCTCGGCATGGCGCAGTTCACGGCCTCTGACCTGCAGTTTCTCGCCTCCATTACTGTTTTCATGATTTTGGCGCTGGCGCTGGTGAGTGCGGCGGCGATCATCTTTTGCAGCGGCGGCTATAAAGTCAAAGTCGCGATGTACGCTGGACTGCTCATTTCGCTTTCCGGCATAGCGCTCGTCCTTGTGCCGCCGGCGGTCGCCAATATGTTGAAGCAGTAAGTACTGCTTCCAGATGGGAACTTTACCATGATGCCTCTGCTTCAAGAACTTGTCGCCCAACCGATCCTTGTCATCATTCTCGCCGCCATTGGCGCCCTGATTTTCGTCGCTTTTGCCGTCGTCGTCTTCACGCAGGTCCGCCAATCACGGCGGCGCAGCGCCCGGCGGCGCGAACGCCAGATGCAGATCGTCCAGGCACGGCGCGCGGCTGTCATCACCCCGGATGAGTCTGAAGAAGAACAGCCGGTCGTCGTGATTTCGCGGAATGTGACCGCGCCGCTCGACCCAGCCAAAGTCGAGAAAGCAGCGCCCCCGCCAAAGCCAACTGCGGCACCCACCGCTGCACCGGCGGCGGCGACCAATGCTGCCCCAGCTGCGACCACTCCCGCACCCGCGGCTCCAGCCCCCGCGCCCGACGCCGCCGCCCCGGCCACCCCGGAGCAGAGCACCGAACAGAAGCCGGAAGAGGACGCTATGTCGTCGCTGCTGTCGGACGTGTTCGGGGACGAAGAAGCTTCGGATGACCGCGCGAGTCTGCTCAATGTCATCGAGCCAGTCGATATTCACGAACTCGCGGCCCTGACCAAAGAGATCGCCGCGCAATTGGGCATGAATGACGTCTCCGGAGCGAACGCTTAATGGTCAGCGTTGCTGCCGCCCTCGTCGGACTTCTCATCGGGGCTGTGATCAATTGGGCGGCGGCCAGTCTACCCCGCTATGCGGGGTACCCGAATCATCCGCTGTCCAGTTTTCGCCTACACATTCTCCGGGCACCCCGGCGGATGGAAGCCCTCGTCGAAGTGGGGACAGCGCTGGCGTTTGCCCTCATCTGGGCGCAGACGCCGCAGCCGCTGACTGCCGCCGGGTTGAGCGCGGCGTTCGCGCTGCTCCTGCTCATCGCAGTGACTGACTTGCAGCACCAACTGATCCCGAATATCGTCGTTTACCCTCTGCTGATCGCGGTCATTCTGCTGGCCGTGGGTAACAGCCTGATCACCCAGGCCGATCTCCGTCCCACGCTGGTCGGCGGGGTGTTGAGCTTTGGCATTTTCGCCCTCACCCGGCGGCTCAAACCCGGTTCACTCGGCGGCGGGGACGTCAAACTTGCCGCGCTGATTGGTTGTGTGTTCGGCTTTCCCCACGTTCTGTGGCCGTTACTCCTCGGCGCGGGCTCCGGTGCACTGGTAGCTGTTTGGCTGCTGCTGACTCGGCGCGCCGCGCGCGGGCTGCGCATTCCTTATGCCCCATTTTTATGTTTTGGTGCGATGATCGCTTTGCTATACAATCCCATTACATGGAATTTGCGTTAGCGAAAGAATTCTGATCAATGCCCAAAGGATCCCAGCTAAGCCCCAAAAACAAGGCCGACTCGCCGCCCCTGCTTGGTGAACCTTCGGCGTCTGATAGTCAACTGGTCGTCAGCGACGATGTCGAGCTGGCACTGGCTGAACTTGATGATGAGGATGATGGCTCAGGTTCGTCCAATCTCGGTCGCATCTTGCTTGGCGTTTTCATCCTGGTGTTGTGTCTGATTCTAGCCGGGTTAGTCATCATCACCTCCACGGTCAAAGATCTCAACGGCCCGCTGCAGGAACAAGCAACCCAACTTGCCGAAACGCTGCAATCAACACCGCCCGATGCCCAGGAAGAGACTAATTTGCGCGCAACGCTGGATGTGGTGCGCACGAATGCCAACAGCCTTGGTAGTCTGCTGAACACGCTCGAACCGAGCTACTTCAACTGGGCCGAGACCATGAACTATCTCGGTCAATATGACCCCAATACCCTCGCCATCGTGGGGATCGCCGAAATGAACGGCGGCATGGTCGTCAATGGACAGGCGAACAGCGAAGAAACGGTGATGGCCTACGTAGACGCGCTGCGGCTCAATCCGCAGTTCTCCCGTGTCATCATTCAGTCGCTGACTCTGCGCACGATCAGTGAGCGCGCCACCAGCGGCGGCGAAACCAGTCAGCGGCAGGTGGTTGAATTCATCATCAACATCAGCATCATTCGAGGCCTCGGATAAGCATGAACCTCAACTTCAACCTTGAAGACCTGCTGAATCGGCTCGTCGGGCTGGTGCCGACCCTGTTGGTTGGGCTGCTATTGAGCGGCATCGTCTATTACGGCGCGACGCAGCTCGCCCCGGAAGTACGCATCAATCAGGCGTTGTCGGTGCAGGTCACACAGGCGAGCGAGCAGTTGTTCGAAGAAGCGACCTCGCGCGCTGTCGATTCGCGCGCCTCAATTGCCAGTGTGAACGGGCAGCTTGATATGGTGGCGACGGCCTTGGGCGAGGCGGCCATAACCTTGTGGACCGACAGCCAGATCGACGATATCATCGCCCATCTGTACACCTACGCGGATGAAGCCGAAGTTGCTATCGCCAGCCTCGTCGAGGCCAGCTCCAGTGGCCAGACGCGTGGTCGGGGCGAAGTCACGCAGGCCGCCGTCGCCTACAATGAACGGCGTATGGGTCTCACCGTGACGGGCGATCTGCCAAAGTTAATGAATTTTGTCGCGCGGCTCCGCGAACTGGCCGCCCCCACGGTGAGAATCACGAATGTGAGCTTCAGCGGTGGTAGTCGATCCGGAAATACTACGCTCGGTTTCGACCTCACGATCTACACTTCGCCCAGTTCCTCCGGGATTGTGTCCACCATGCTGCCGGATAGGAACACGCCTACGGCGGTTCCACCGACACCGACGCTCACGTTCACACCGTCGATCACGCCGACCAACACGTTCCCATTCACCCCATCTAATACCCCAACGCAGATGCGCTACATCACCGCGACGCCCGCGCCCACCAACACGCCGACGTCGACGCCAACCATGACGCCGAGTCCGACGCAATCGCCCACGCCAACGCCCACGCTCACCCCCGTGATCGCGCAGTCCACAGGATCAGACGGCACTGATGCAGCAGGTCGACAGCGTGTGTGAGGGCGCCACCCCGACGATCTTCCAAGTCGGCGACGTCATCACCGTCGATTTCAACGAACTGGGCGCGCTGCGCATCATGACATGGATCGGCGACAATGGCGCGAGCACGATTACGCAGGCGTATGACGGCGATCAACTCACGCTGCTGGCGGGGCCAGTGTGCGGCGCGTGGGAAGGCCAGCCGATCTGGTACTGGTATGTCGAGACGGAACGGCAAGGGACACGCGGGTGGGCGGGCGAAGCGCCCGTCAATGGCCGCTGGATGTGCCCGATTGCCATCCCTGAATGTGCGCCGTGATATAAGCGCCCACTAATCGCATCTATAAGCGATTCGGGAGATCTTCCCGCCTGTGTCCCTGCTATAGTAAGCGTCAAACTTACACGCAGAGACACAGGTATCCATGAATATCTTCAGATCAATCTTCGGCGGGCAGAGTGATGACGGCCAGACCAATCGTCCGTCCGTGATGACGGCCGCGCAGGCCAAAGCGCTCCTTGAGGGCGACGACCGCCCGTTTATCCTCGATGTGCGCGAACCCAGCGAATATACGGGTGGGCACATCAACGGAGCCAAGCTGATTCCGCTTGGCTCCCTGCAGCAGCAAATGGATCAACTCCCCAAAGACAAACCGATTCCTCTGTATCTGCGCTTCCGGCTCGCGCAGCAGCTCCGCGGCGAACCTGCTGGCGCGCGCGGGTTACACCACGATCAACTTGCGCGGCGGCATGATGGGCTGGCAGATGGCGGGCTTCCCGTCAAGCGCGGGAAGTAAGCGTCGATGCTTGGACTAGAGGCGGTACTCGGCTTTGTGATCGGTCTGTCGCTCAGTTTGCTCGGCGGCGGCGGTTCCATTCTGACCGTGCCCGCCCTCGTGTACCTGATCGGGCAAACGCCGCAGATGGCCGTCACCACCTCGCTGGCCATCGTTGGCGCAAACAGCATGCTCGGCGCGTTGTTTCATCGCTCACAAGGGACGCTCAACTGGCATGTCGCGCTGATTTTCGGCGGCTCGGGGATGATCGCCGCGTATTTCGCAGCGGGTTTCTCCAAGCAGTTTCCGCCAGAACTCCTGATGGTCGCCTTCGCCTTGCTCATGCTGCTCATTGGTGGCTTACTGATCACGCGCAAATCCGCGCGGGATGACACGCAGGACCAGCGGGATCCGACCATCTGGAAAGTGCTGCTTGGTGGCGCGGGTGTCGGCCTGCTGACCGGCATTCTCGGCGTGGGCGGCGGTTTTCTGATCGTACCCGCGCTGGTGATGCTGGTTGGCCTGCCCATGCACCACGCGGTCGGCACATCGCTCGTGGTGATCGCCATGAACAGTGCCGCCGGGTTTCTCGGCCACGCCAGCGACCTCTCGCTCGATTTATCGCTGATCGTCGTGTTTGTGACGGCGGGCGTCGTCGGCACACTGACGGGCGCGCGCCTCGGTCAGCGCCTGAATGCGGGTCTGCTGCGGCGGCTGTTTGCGCTGTTTGTCGTCGTGTTGGCGCTGCTGCTCCTCGCCGACAACCTCCCCAAGGTCATTTGACATTCGCTTGCGGCTGGAATCACACGGGCGCACCTAGATGCGCCCGTAAGTCTGATCGTTCAGCCAACCCGCTTCAATGATGTGCGGGGATGGTCACCGTGAGCTGTGTACCGACCGCCAACTCGCTGATTAAGCTCAACTGGCCGCCCAGATGCAGCATCCGTTCGCGAATACCAAGCAGACCATAATGGCCGCGCGCGGCGAATTCGCCTAACTGCTGCGGAATGCGGAAGCCCTGGCCATCATCCCACACCTCAAACGTGACCGAACGAGGGGCATACGTCAGCGTCGCCTTGATCTGCTTGGCATGCGCGTGGCGCTGTGCATTGTAGATCGCTTCCTGAGCAGCGCGGAACACGGCCAATTCCTGATCATGATCCAGCTCATAGCGCTCGCCGACTACTTCGAAATCGATGGCGGGATGCACTTCGCAGAGATTTTCAATCGCGACGGCTAACCCCAATTCATCCAACACAGTTGGGCGCAAATCGGCGATGAGCTGGCGGAGGTTATCGACAGTGCGAATCACCTGTTGACGCGCCGTCTCAAGATGCTGCGCCGCAGCGCTGACCTGCGCGGGCTGCGCCGCGCGTTCCAAAGTGTGCGCGACAAACACCAGCGACTGAATCGTGTCGTCGTGGATTTCCCGGGCGATCCGCATCCGCTCGTGTTCCTGACTCTCCGTCAGCGCGTTGCGGAACGCGACCTCGCGCGCCTGCGCCAGCCTGATCTGCTCGGCCATGTACTGGAGCGAACGGCGAAGCTGTTCAACTTCGCGCATACCGCTGCTCGGCTCATCAAAGGCCGGAATGTTGCCCTGCATGATCCCGTTCGCCTGTTTTGCCAAGCGGCGCAGCGGCAGCACAATGCGCCAGACGATCCACGCCATGCTGATGATGAAACCAAAGAGCGCCAGCAGCACACACCAATGCAGCAGGCCGTCGAACTGAATAATGTGTCCGAGATGCATCAGGGCTTCGCTCATTCGATTACCTCGTCATTCTGATGGATGATGCCTAGGGTCAGCGCGCGCAGCACCATTTCGGTGCGGTTGGTCACATCGAGTTTTTGATAGATCGCCTGCAAATGCACTTGCACGGTGCGATCTGATATGTTCAGGTGCACGCCGATTTGCTTATTCGTCCAACCACGCGCCGCGCACACTAGCACTTCAAGTTCGCGCTCAGTCAGCGGGGAGGCCGATTCGGGCTGCGGCACGGTCATCGCCCCGTCGCGCGGCGCCGCGATCACCGTTTGGATCACCTTGAGCAGCTCGGAAAATTCGGACGTTTTGAGGACAAATCCGTCCGCGCCCGCCTCACTGAACGCCCGTTGATAGGCTTTCTCGTTATAAGCTGTGAGAGCGACGACCCGGACATCCGGCAGCGCCCGGCGAATGCGGCGCGTCGCTTCAATTCCGCTCATTTCAGGCAGGTGCACATCCATTATGATGAGATCCGGCTGCAAATCGGTCGCGAGTTGGACCGCTTCAGCGCCGCTGCTGGCTTCGCCCACAACTTCAAAATTCGCGCCTTCCAGGAAAGCACGAATACTCTGTCTCACCAGCACATGGTCTTCTACGAGGAGCAACCGAGTCATGATATTCTACTCACGTACGCACAGCGGCAACTGAGTATCACTCATCCGCCACTCATCTACTATACGTCATTTAGCGTATCTCAATCTGCTCCCGCTGTCATTCTGCCAAACGTCCATATTGTCGCAGGACATCTCGCACCTGTTCATGGGGCAGCGCCGGGACAGTGTACCCATTGATGCCGACCATCGTCGGTGCGGCGACTAACGCGTTCACAATCGCTTCCTCGGTCGCTTCAATGGTCGCTTCGAACAGCGGATTCATCACGTCGTTGGGCAGCATGGCGAGCTGAGTCACCCCGCGCCCACGCGCCGCTTCCGGGTTCGCCGTCGAGAACGCGACGAAGATATCACCGGACGTGTGTCCCGCAATCCCGCCGAGGAGCGCCAACCCCATGGGGATGCGCCGCGTGAGCCGCTTGAGCTGATGCGGCAGCAGCGGCGCGTCGGTCGCCAGCACGATGATGATCGAACCGGAGCCGGGTGGCAGCGATCCCGCGTGCTTGGGCAGTGGCACATCCGGCAGATGCCGCCCGACCGGAACGCCCGCAATCGTGAGATGATCGCGCCGCCCATAGTTCGCCTGCACGAGGATGCCGAGCGTATAGTCGCCGTGGTCGGTATGCACCAACCGCGACGACGTCCCAATCCCGCCTTTGAACTGGTGGCAGATCATCCCGGTACCGCCGCCGACCGCGCCTTCCGCGACCGCGCCGCTCGCCGCGCTTTCCAGTGCGCTGACCACATGCTCCGCCTTGACATGAAAGCCGTTGATGTCGTTGAGCATACCGTCATACGTCTCCGCGACGATGGGCAGGCTCCAGTAGGCCATATCACCTTTGCTGGGATCGCGCGCGATCTGCCACGCAATGATCGCATCACGCACGGTGCCGACGCTGTGGGTATTGGTCAGGCCGATTGGCCCTTCGAGGAACCCGGATTCCTCGATCCACGTCGTGCCGGTCATTTCCCCGTTGCCGTTCAGACTATACCAAGCGGCGAACACGGGTTCGTCCTGCTGGCCTCGGGGGCGGATTACGGTAACGCCCGTGCGCACTGGTCCCTGCCCAACGACCAGCGCCCCATCCCCGCTGATGAGCGTTGTGTGCCCTACGGATACACCCGCCACATCGGTGATGGCGTTGTGCGCGCCGGGCTGGCCACGAAATGGTATCTGCAAATCACGCGCGCGAATTGGCATGGCAATGTCCTTTGCGATGGAATAACGAAACTCAACCGAGCCTAAGGTAGCACAAATCAGCGTTAGGGGAAACACCGGCCAGCCACGCAAAATTGTTGCGTCATTCGCAACAAGCGCAGCATTAAGGGTAGCCGGATTCTGGGAATATCTATGCATTCGTATTCATCGTTTAAATAGGGTTATACGGGGTACTGAGGGAAGAATTTTTACCTTAATTTTTTGCAAATGTTGCAGTTGCATGACATACTGATTCTGAACACGGCTCTTTGCGTGTTCAATCAGTGCCCAAATATTGTGAAAGGTCCAAAATGAGGAAAGCATTTTTAGTTCTACTGTTGCTGGTGCTCGTCGCTGGCGTGCTGCCGGTCGCCGCGCAGGATGCGCCAGCCATTGATTGCATCACCGACGAAGAAGCGACGGTCATCGTCTCGACCGGTTCGGTCGGGATCGAAGTCGACCTCGCGCAGCGTTCCGCGGACGAATTCATGGCGGCGTGCCCGAACATCACCGTCGAAATTCGCCCCCTCCCCTCGTCGGCCACCGACATTCTCGGTTTCTACCTCCAGCAGTTTGAAGCGCAGAGCTCGGAAATCGACGTCTTCCAGTTCGACGTCATTTGGCCGGGTATCCTCGCCGAGCACATGCTCAATATGTACGACTATATCAGCGAAGAAGCGCTCGCGGACTACTTCCCCGCCATCGTCGCCAACAACACCGTTGACGGCAGCCTGACGGGTATCCCGTGGTTCAACGATGCGCCGATGCTGTACTACCGCACTGACCTGCTCGAAGAATACGGCGTCGCCGTGCCGACCACGTGGGAAGAACTCGCCGTGGCCGCGCAGACCATTCAGGATGGCGAACGCGCCAAGGGCAACAGTGAATTCTGGGGTTACGTGTGGCAGGGCAACGCCTACGAAGGTCTGACTTGCGATGCGCTCGAATGGATTTACTCGGAAGCTGGCAGCACCGTCATCAGCCCCGAAGGCGAAATCACGGTCAATGATCCTGCCGTGGCCGCCGCGCTCGACCGCGCCGCGACGTGGGTTGGCACGATCAGCCCCGAAGGCGTGACCGCGTATCAAGAAGAAGATGCTCGTGCCACGTGGCAGACGGGCAACGCCGCGTTCATGCGCAACTGGCCGTATGCCTACGCGCTGAGCAACGGTGAAGACAGCGCCGTCGCCGGCAACTTTGGCGTCGCGCTGCTGCCGCAGGGTGCCGCTGGCCTGAGCGCCGCGACTCAGGGTGGTTGGCAGTTGGGTGTCTCCCGCTATGCGGAAAATCCGGAAGCGGCCGCCGCCGTGGCGATCTACTTCGCCAGCCCGACCGTCCAGAAATATCGCGCGCTGGAATCGTACCTGCCGACCGCGATGTCGCTGTACAGCGATGCGGAACTGCTCGAAGCGAATCCCTTCTTCGCCGACCTGTTCCCGGTGCTCTCTAACACGGTGACCCGTCCCTCGACGGTGACCGCTGCCCGCTACAACGAAGTCTCGACCGCGTTCTTCACCGCCGTTCACAGCGTCCTCACGGGTGAACAGGATGGCGCGACCGCGATGGAACTGCTGGAACTCGATCTGCAAACGATCCTCGGCCAGTAATAAAGTTTAGAGGGAGGTAGTCTCACCGTTTCCGGGAGGCTACCTCCCTTTTTTTAATTGTTTGGGGGTTAAAAATAGCGGTGATTAGGACAGCTGCACGACCTAATGATCTTCCGGCCAGCTACGGATTCGGCGTCACGGCCATCGCCATTCTTCTGCTGGTCCTTGCACTGGGGACGACGGCGTTTTACGTCCAGTCCATCGCTCTCATACCTGAAGTTCAGCTTGGGCTGAACGGCGAAATCAGCCTCGTACTGGCCGTGCTCAACAATGTCGGCATCATTTTGCCCCTGCTGGTGATTGGCCTAAGCTTGTTCCTGATCGTCACGGCGATCCAGATGCTGCGCGGGAACGCCGATGCCGTGCGCTGGGCAGGCACCATCGTTTTCTGGATCACCGTCGGCGCGATCATCCTCGCGATCTTCCTGTTCTTCCAGCAGTCGGCGGCCAATGATCTGACCGGACTGCCCGCAGACTATGGGCGCGGAATCAGCGCCGCCCTCGTGCCCCTCCTGTTGGCCCTGCCTACGGGCGCGGCGAGCTGGTGGATGTCGCAAAACTCCATGCTCATCAATCGCAATCAAACCCTCACCAGCCGCAATGCGCGTATGGCGTGGAATCTGCTCATTCCGACCATCGCCATCCTGATTATTGTCGCCGCGCGCCCGCTGGAAAAAACGTTCATCACCAGTCTGACCGACAAGCGTTTCGGCAGTTCTGATCCAGTAAGTTTTGTCGGGCTGCAAAACTATACGCAGCTCCTGAGTTTCCGCATCGACACGGTCGAATGCCGCCGCGCCGATGACGGTACATGTGTGCTCGACGCCGACGGTAACATCCGCTGGGAATTGATCGCGCGTGACCTGCTGCAAGCGGGTTACCGGCCATTTGCCAATATCCCCATTGGCGGCGACCGCTCGCTGGCACTCAGCGGCACGGACAGTGAGTTTCTCACCGGCATCGGCAACACGCTCTATTTCACGGTCATCTCCGTCACACTGGAACTTGTGTTGGGTCTGTTCATCGCGATGGTGGTCAATTCCAACTTCAAGGGCCGCGGCCTGATGCGCGCCGTGATGCTCGTCCCGTGGGCGATTCCGACGGTGATCTCTGCCCGGTTATGGGAATTGATGTTCCGCGACAACCAGTCGGGTATCATCAACAAAATCTTGCTAGATCTCGGCGCAATTCCGCAGTCACAGTCATGGCTGACCAACAGCAGCTTGCAGTTGAACGCCATTGTGATGGTCGATGTGTGGAAGACGACCCCGTTTATGGCGCTGCTGCTGCTCGCGGGCTTGCAGCTCATCCCCGCTGACCTCTACGAAGCGGCCTCCGTCGATGGCGCGGCGCGCTGGCGCCAGTTCACCTCTATCACCCTTCCACTTCTCCGCCCGGTGATCGGCATTGCGCTCATCTTCCGTACACTCGACGCACTGCGCGTCTTCGACGTGTTCAATGTGCTGCTCGGTCGTCAGCGCCTGTCAATGGCGACTTACAACTATGAAGTCCTGATTCAGGAACAACAGGCGGGCTATGCCTCGTCGGTTTCGGTGATCATCTTTGTGCTGATCTCCGTCTTCACCTTCCTGTACATTCGCAGCGTGAGGATTGAAGCCCAATGACCTCAGAAAACAATCTCTCCAAGCTTCTAGGCCGCGTGGGCTTTTATCTGATCATTCTGGTGATCCTCGTCTTCACCCTGTTTCCGTTCTACTGGGCGATCAATTCGTCGTTCAAAGGTGAGCAGGAGCTGTTCCAGCCCGCCTCATACTTCCCGCAGAGCTTCACGACGATCAATTATCAGAGTGTGCTCAACAACGGCAATTTCATGCGGGCGCTGTTCAATTCGGCGTGGGTATCCGGGGTGACGGTGCTGCTCTCGCTGGTCGTCGGCGCATTCGCCGCCTATGCGCTCGGTCGCCTGGAGTTCAAAGGGCGCACGGCGATGATGTACGTCGTGTTGGCGATGACGATGTTCCCGCAAATCTCGATCCTGTCGGGCTTGTTCACCATCATCACCGATGTCGGCCTGTATGGGTCGCCGCTGTCACTGATTCTCGCCTACCCGATTTTCACCCTGCCGTTCACCGTGTGGGTGCTGACCTCGTTCTTCAAGGGTCTCCCCGATGAAATTGAGCAGGCCGCGCTGGTGGATGGCGCGACGAGCTTCCAGACGTTCTACATGATCATGCTGCCGCTCACCGCTCCGGCGCTGGTGACGACCGGGCTGCTCGCCTTCATTTCCGCGTGGAATGAGTACCTGTATGCGCTCACCTTCACGCTGACGACCCCGGCCTCACAGACCGTTCCAGTCGCCATTGCCCAGTTCAACGGCACGGTCATGCGGCAGGAGCCGATTGCCGAAGTCATGGCGGCGGCCATGTTCGTCACCCTGCCGCTGTTGGTGCTGGTCATTGTGTTCCAAAAGCGCATCGTCGCCGGGTTGACGGCGGGTGCAGTGAAGGGCTAGCAGCACGCAACAATTGAATCAACGTCAATTAGGGAACACGCCCACCACCCCTCCCCCCCCCGGGGGGGGGGGGGGGCCCCGGCGGGGCTTTTGGGGGGCCCCCCCCCCCCCCCCCCCCGCCCTGGGGGCGCGCCCCCGGATTCCCCCCCCCCCCCCCGGTTACAAGGCCCTTGCGTCCCTTTTTGATTAATCGAACTAGATATGGCGCAGCAGGAAGCGCAGTGCCTCCGGCAGCCGCCGCGCCCAGGCGGCTTCGCGATGCAGCGCGCCTTCCTCTTCGACGTACATGAGGTTATGTCCGTCCGTGTACCCGCCCGCCACCAGCGCATCCCGCAAGGCGCGCACGCCCTCACAATAGGCGGCGTCGGTTTGCTCCGGCGGGATCTGCGTCCAATTGAGCAGGGTCTCGCCCTCTTTTGTGCCCACATCAAGATACACGCGTCCGTGCCCGGTCGCGCGCTCATGGGCAGTACGCAGGAGAGCGTTTTCGCCAAACCAGTAGGCTGTGCTGAACGCGCCGCACAGACCAAAGACCTGCGGATACCTCAGGAACCCGTATAAGCTGATTAGTCCGCCCATCGATGATCCGGCAATGCCGGTCGCTGCTGTTTCGGGGCGGGTGCGAAAGTCGTGATCAATGAGCGGCTTAATCGTCTCTATAATGAAGCGCATGTAAAAGTCACCCTGCCCGACCAGACGCGCGCCGAATAAATCATAATCGTACGGCGAGTATTCGACCCCACGTTTCTCTTTCATATTCGGCAAGCCCACGATGATCGCTTCGTACCGAGGATCTTCGAGTGCCAGCGTCGTGACCGTTTCGTCAACCTGCCATTCGCCGGAATAGCTGGTGAAGCGGTCAAACAGATTCAGGCCATCGTGCATGTAGATCACGGGATAGCGCCGCTCGGATGCTGCGTAGCTCGGCGGCAGCCACACGAACACGTCACGTTGATTATTCAACTGCGGACTGACCACATCCCGCGCCACACGCAAATCGCCAACTACCGTGTGCTCCGCAACCTGATCGGTATAGCGTTCCCATAAAGCCATTGTTTCACCTCTTACTTCAGCTTGATCAAGGTATGTGAGCCTACCGCACCCCGCGGCGACGAGCAAAAGCGTGGGAAATCCAGACAAATCTATACGCCGTGTCGCATATATTACTCTTAAGATTGTATTGAGAGCATATTTACGAAGCTCAGAAACAGCCAGAAGGATTAAGCTATGGCGCAGTTCTCAAATAAAGTTGCTCTAGTTGTCGGCGGGACACTGGGCATTGGGCAGGCAGCGGCACTGCTGCTCGCTCAGCAAGGCGCGCAGGTTGTGGTGGCCGGGCGCGATCCGGAACATGGACGGCAGACCGTCGAATACATCGAAGGGTGCGGCGGGCAAGCCGTCTATCATCCCGTCGACCTGCTGAAACCCACGACCATTGAGGCGCTCGTTCGCTTCACCGTGGACACGTTCGGTCAACTCGACTATCTGGTGCAAAGCGCGGGTTCGGAGGGTTCGGTCGCGAACACCGTCGACTGCACCGAGGATAACTGGTACGCCGTCATCAACACCAACATCACGGGGACGTGGTACTGCATGAAATACGCCATTCCGGAGATGCTCAAAAACGGTGGCGGGGCGATTGTCAACGTGGCCTCGGTGATCGGCGTGATCGCCTTCCCCGGCCTGCCCGCCTACACCGCCTCGAAAGCCGGGGTGATCGGCTTGACCAAGACCGCCGCGCTCGAATACGCCAAGCAGAATATTCGCATCAATGTGGTATGTCCGGGGTCGGTGCGCACGCCGATGTATATGCGCTTCTCGGGTGGCACGCCGGAGGCCGAAGCCTACATGTCGACGTTCCACCCCATTGGGCGCATCGGCGAGCCGAACGAAGTCGCCAGCGCGATCACGTATTTGCTCTCCGACGGCGCATCCTTCGTCACCGGGCATGTGATGCCCGTGGCGGGCGGTTGGGAAGTGCCGTAAGGAACTGAGACCAAACAGGACGAGGCATGCCTCGTCCCTACAAGTTTGCGTATTTGTAGGGACGAGACATGTCTCGCCCTCCTGTAGAACAACCGCTAAACTAGAAGCGGTTGTTCAGCAAGTAGTAGATTTCGTTCCAGCGCAGTTCATTCTTGAACGAGCGAATGTCCGTCTGCGCGTCGATTTGCAGGTATTCCAACCCGGCGATTTCGGCGAAGTCGTAGAGATGTTCGCTGGTCAGCGCGGTGCTGTAACCGGTGTGGTGTGCCCCGCCCGCGTAAATCCAGGCGGCGGCGCCAACCTTGAGATCCGGCTGCGGCGTCCACAGCACACGCGCGACTGGCAGTTTCGGCAGCGGTTCGGCAGGTGCCGCGCCATCCACCAGATTGACCAGCAGGCGGAAGCGATTGCCCATGTCCATCAACGCGGCGTTCAGGCCGGGGGCGACGCGCGAGTCGAACACGAGGCGCGCCGGGTCAGCTTTGCCGCCGATGCCGAGCGGATGCACTTCAAGGCGCACCTGACCTTCGGCAATCGTCGGGCAGATTTCGAGCATGTGCGCGCCGAGCACCTGCATGGCGTTCGGGTGCATGTGATAGGTGTAGTCTTCCATGAACGACGTGCCGCCGTCCAACCCCGTCGCCATAACCTTCATCGCGCGGACGAGCGCCGCCGTCTTCCAGTCGCCTTCCCCAGCGAAGCCGTAGCCATCCGCCATCAGACGCTGGCAGGCGAGACCGGGGAGCTGCGCGAGACCGTGCAGGTCTTCAAAGGTGGTGGAGAACGCCTTGAAGTTGCCCTGCTGCAGGAAGCGCCGCAGCGCCAGTTCGATCCGTGCGCCTTCGCGCACCGAGTCGTGACGCGCGCCGCCGGGCTGCGAGATCCGGCGCGAGGTAGTAAGCCGCGCGATATTCATCTACCAATGCGCTGATCTCGGCGTCCGTGACACCCTTCATCACCGCGACGAGATCGCCCACGCCGTGACCGTAGACCTGATAGCCGAGGCGCACCTGCGCTTCGACCTTGTCGCCTTCGGTCACCGCGACCGAGCGCATGTTATCGCCGAAGCGGACAAGGCGCGCGTTCTGCGCGTCTGCCCACGCTGCGGCCGCGCGCATCCACGCATCGATCCGCGCCTGCACTTCGGCATCGCTCCAATGACCGACGACGACTTTGCGATTCATGCGCAGACGGCTGACCATAAATCCGAATTCGCGGTCGCCATGCGCCGCCTGATTCAGATTCATGAAGTCCATGTCGATTTCCGACCAGGGGATGTCGCGGTTGTACTGGGTATGCAGGTGCAGCAGCGGCTTTTGCAGCGCCTTCAGCCCGGGGATCCAGTTCTTGGCGGGCGAGAACGTGTGCATCCACGAAATCACGCCGATGCAGTTGGCGGTCGTGTTGGCCGCCTGGCAAATGTTCGTAATCTCTTCCGGCGTCGTCAGCACGGGCTGATACACGATCTTGACCGCCAGCGAGGTGTCATTGAGCGCCGCGACCATCGCCTGCGAGTGTTCTGCCACCTGCGCGAGCGTTTCCGGCCCGTACAGATGCTGGCTGCCGGTCAAAAACCATATTTCGAATTCATTGAAAGCGTGCATAATCCTAGGTATCCCTTAGTTTGCCATCGATTAAAGGTGCTGCCACGCGGAGCGCTGACTCGGAGCTCGGCGTGATTTTGTACTTGCGCCGTTTCTCCCTCTAGGGTAGTCTGAGGGGGATAACGCGTCTGTGAGCGTTCACAGAGAATGTAGCATCACGCGTTCACCTTGTCAACAAAGAGGCATTTATGTCAGATCGTCGGGCTACCCTACATGACGTTGCGCGGCATTGCAGCGTGTCCTACCAGACGGTGTCGCGGGTGGTGAACAATCACCCGTATGTCGCGCCGGAGACGCGGGAACGCGTCCTCAAAGCGATCGACGAGTTGGGGTACCGTCCCAACCGCGCCGCGCAGAGCCTCGCCGCTAATCAGTCACATGTACTGGGGATGCTCACGTTCGGGATTGAGAACTACGGCCCGGCGCAGGTGATGATCCACACGGAGCAAGCCGCGCGCGCCGCGGGCTACGACCTGATCTTCGTGCATACGCCGGACAGCCGCGTCGAAAGTCTGCGCGCCGCGCTCAACCGCCTGCTCCACTGGCAGGTCGATGGGCTGATCCTCATCACCCCGCTGACCAATATCAGCTTGGACGATGTGCGCTCGCTCTCCGGCGACTACCCCATGGTGCAGATTGGGCTAGAACGGGGGGCATCCGTGCCTTCGGTCGGCGTCAACCAGCACCGCGGCGGCGAACTCGTCGCCGACTACTTGCTGTCACTTGGACATGAACAGATCGCCGAGCTCGCCGGGCCCGACGACTGGTTCGACGCTGCCGAACGCCATCACGGCTTTGTGACGCGTCTAGGGAAAGCCAACACCGCCCCGGTTGCCACCGTCCACGGCGACTGGTCGTCCCGCAGCGGCTATCACGCGATCCAGACGCTGATCGCCGCGGGGAAACAGTTCACGGCGCTGTTCTGCGCGAATGATCAAATGGCGATTGGGGCGCTGCAAGCCCTGAGCGAGGCGGGGCGGCGCGTTCCTGAGGATGTGTCGGTGATCGGCTTCGACGATATTCCCGAAGCCGCCTACCTGATACCACCGCTCACGACCGTCCGGCAGGACTTTGCCGCCGTCGGCCAGCAGGGGATCGCGGGGCTGCTCCAGCGCATCGCGGAACCGGACGGCGAACCGCAGCAGACCCATATCGAGCCAACGCTCATCGAACGGCAGAGTACCGCCCCGCGCAAATAACATCGTTTTGGGTAGGGGCAAGGTATAGACGTCTTAAAAAGGGTCAGATTCCGACCCCACCCCCGTCCCCTGACAGGGGTAGGTTTTTCATGGTTCCCAATGGAACCTAGGCTTCCTTCGCCAAAGAATCTGTAGGGACGAGGCATGCCTCGTCCTGTCTTTCTGGAGAGGGCAACCCATCCGTCATCTATTTCTATAAGTGAGGAAAATCAAAGCGTTACGCGGTTCAAGTGATTTTACCGAGGACGAGGCATGCCTCGTCCCTACAATTAAAAACCTACCCCTGACAGACCCCCGTCCCCTCCCCGAATTCAGGGAGGAGAGCAAACATCATTCGCAACGTCTCCCCTCTCCCCGCTTGCGTGGGAGAGGGGTTGGGGGTGAGGGGTTTTCAAACGCCCTCATATCTTGCCCCTACGACACGAAATTAGCGGTAGTTCATGCTCAGCATAGGCTGGCACGCCTCGGAGCTCAGGTGATCGACCAGATCATGCAGCATGGCCAGCGCCAGCGGTTGGAAGTGCAGCGACTCGCGGATCGGGTATGTCGTCATGATCACGCGCCCCTGCCCGTAGCGGAACTGTACCGTATGCAGCGCGGGATGCTGGGCCCACCCGGCGATCTGCCCGGCGAGGAAATCGCCCTGCACCGCCGCGTCGGTGACAGGCAGGCCGAGGATTACCCCATCCGGCGTCATATCCATGAACGGCAGCTTGAGCGGGTTGTCGACGGGCACGCGCTTGTAGATGCCCGGTCGCAGCCAGTTCCAACTCGTGATCCAGCGTCCGCCGTATGTCCCGCCGCGCCCATTCACCCAGAAGAACGGACTGCCCGCGTTGTTGGCGAGATACAGCAGATCGCCGCCCGCCTGCACCCATGCTAAGACATCCGCCGTCGGGTTGTCGCTGATGACCAGCTTAGTCGAGTCGCTGATGGTGCGCGTGACCGTGTAGCCGCTCCCGCGCAGCAGCGATCCGGTGAGGTGCATGGCTTCGGCGCTATCAACAAGCTGATCCTGTGCGACCGGAGTCGCGACCGCCGGAGCGCTCCACGCATCGATGGCCGTGTTGGACTTGGCCGGGCGCAGCACCACCGCGACTTCCCCGCGGAAAGCGGCCTGTCGCGCTTCGACGGGCAGCACGGTCAACTGCACCATGTTCGTCGTCAACGTCTTGCCGTTGCTAACGCTCAAGCTGATCGCGCCATTCGATCCGGCGAGCTTGTAGCTCACCGAACCGAGTTCGCTTACTGCGCCGCGCTGCACGTCGCTCACATCCGATTCCAACAGCACTGCGCCATCCGCACTGACCGTCGCGCGCGCGCCCGCCCAATCTTCCGGACTGTAGTGCGAGGCATACACTGTGACTTTAGCCGATTCGTCGCTCCAATAGGCGTAGCGATCCAACTGCGGCACGATCACATCTTCGGCGTTGAACTGCGCGAGCTGGTGGTGGAACACTTTCTCGTTGCGCGCGAAATCGAGCAGGCCGTTGCTCTCCCAGTAGATGTCGCTGAGTTCGGTGATCACGTAGCCTTGCAGCTTGGGCAGGCGGCGCATCGTCTCGATCTCGTACTTGAGCGCGTGATATTCGTGCCACTGCGCCGCCGCCGCGAATGCTTCGTAATCCGGCCAGATCGCCTTGAGGCCGAGCGCTTCATAGCGTTCGAGCAAACCCTCGGCACGTCCAGCTTCGCCGTCCCACGGTGACCACCACCCGGACAAGTCCGCCCAATCGGGCAGACCACCGCCAAACTGCTTGAGCGAGGGCACGCCCCAGTTGCCAAATTCCGACAAGATGATCGCTTCGTGCCCGGTGCGCTGCGCGTCCCCGGTATTCGAGAAGCTCCACAGCGGGCGCGAGGCCAGCCCTTCGACGAATTCCTCGAACGTATCCGCCTGATCGGGGATATTGGTGTACACATGGAAGTCGTCGAGGTCGCTTTTGACATGCACGCTGAAGCCCCATGGCGCAGGGCATGGCGAGTTGTCGACTACCAAACGGGTCGGATCAAGCTGGCGGCATTCGTCCACCATCTCCGCGATCCACGCGCGGTCGTCGGCGCTCAGGAGCAGAGTCGATCCCCAGTCCTCGTTGATCATTGTCCAGATCATCAGCGACGGATGATTGAAGTCACGCGCGATCATCTCATGCATAATCGCCCGCGCCCGCGCCTTAACCGCGTCGTCGAGGAAATAGGCGTTGGGATGCGCGGATTTCGCGCCGTAGAACGTGCGCCACGACGGAATTTCCGACCAGATCAGGCAAGCCGATCTCATCCGCGAGGTCGTAATAGCGCGGGTCCGGCGGTTTGATGTGGCAGCGCAGGCTGTTCAGGCCCATCTGCTTGGCTTTGACGAACTGGTCGCGCAGGAAATCATCCGACGGCACAGTGTAGATCGTGTCCGGGTACAAATCCTGATCGAGTGAGCACAACAGATAGAACGGTTCGCCGTTGAGGAGCAGCATGCCCTCGTTGACACAGATTTCACGGAAGCCAAAGCGCACAGAGAGCTCATCGCTACCAAACTGCACATCCGCCGTGTAGAGCGTCGGCGTGTGCGGCGTCCACAGGCTGGGGTTCGGCACAGTGACCGTCACCGTCACTTCCGCTTGATCTGCGCCGACCAGCGCTTCGCCCGTCACGCCGCCGATGCTCACGCGCACGGTGCCTTCGGTCGCCGCACCGGCCAGCTTGACGCGCACGTGCGCCTGCCCGGTGTGAATATCGGGGGTGACGTGCACTTGATCAATGTAGCGCGTGGGCACGCTGGTCAGCGTGACATCCTGCCAGATGCCGCTGGCGTCCAGATACCATGTCTGCTTGCCGTGCGGAATCGTCTCTGCATGGAACGGGGGCTGATGGCCTTCCGGCGCGGGTTTGTCCATCCAGCGCGGCACACTGATCTGTGTCTGGATCGTGTCGTACACGCGCACAGTCAGGCGATTCGCTCCGGCCTGCACGTAGCGGCGAATCGGGATGCGGAACGGCATATAGCCGCCCTCATGCTCGGCGACGAGCGCCGCGTTGACGAACACTTGACACCAGTAATCGACCGCGCCGAAGTCGAGCAGCAGTTCGCCATCGCCCTCGGTCACGTCGAAGCTGCGTTGATACCACATATAACCGCTGTAGCGGCGTAGTTCGGGAAACGCCGCCTGAATCGGCATGGGGACGGGGATCGTCCGATCCGGCTGCACGGCGTCCACCGTGAGCTGGCCCGCCGGGTCCAGTTGAAAATCCCACTGCCCGGCGAGTGTAAGTTGCTGACGCATGAAATTCCGTCTCCTTAAGCCAGTTCAACCGTCGCCATGGAGTGCGCCGGCAATTCGATTCGCCACAGCCCCGCGCCATCCGCGCCGACATTCAACGGCGCAACCTTGATGCAGTCCGGGTCCTGCGCGCTGTTGACCGCGCGCGGCGAGTCGCCCGCGAGCAGCCCCGCATTGGCGACGCGGCTCATCCCCGCGACGTTGACCACGACCGACGCGCCTTCGCTGATGTGGCGGTTGACCAGCGTCACAGCGACTCCCGCTTCGGTGGAAGACGCCGTCGCCGTCACCGCGCTGACACCTTTGCTGCTGCCCGGCATCGTCGCACCGTGCGTCACGTCAACCGGGAGTGCCTTAGCGCCGATGTGCGGCAGATGGAGCTGCAGCGCATAGTACGACGGGGTCACCCACATCGCCGCGCCATCCGTCATGACCGGAGCGTGCAGCACGTTGACGATCTGCGCAAGGTTGGCGAGCGTCAGGACGTTGCACTGATGGTGGAAGCCTTCCAGCGTCACGCCGATGGAGAGCGCATCACGCAGCGTCCCCGCCTGCTCGTAGGTGATCGGTTCGCGGTGCAGTTCCGCCCCGTCCGGCCCCCACGCGCGCGCTTCGGGATGCCATACACCCCATTCGTCCAGCGCGATGCCAATGCGGTGACTGCTCGTGCCAAGCGCATCCATAACGTAATCGGCGGTGCGCTTGACGAAATCTTCGGTCTCGTCCGCTTCTGAGAGCAGGCCGTAGTACTGTTCGTCGGTGAAGTTAAGTTCCGGCCCACCGTGAATCCAGTAGCGGTGAATCGACAGGTGATCCATCAGATTCAGCCACCGCTGGTTAGTTTGCAGGAATTTGAGGTTCCACTCATCTTCCTGACCGCACGCCACCAGTTCAATGGTCGTGTCGACATGGCGCAGCATGGTCGCGTAGCGGCGGTATTCGCGGGCGTAGGTTTCGGCGTCGTAGTTGCCACCGCAGCCCCAGTTTTCGTTGCCCACGCCCCACAGCTTTACATCAAACGGCTTGCGCGCCCCATTGGCGACCCGTTCGGCGGCCAGCGAGGTATTGAGCCCGGAATTGCAGTATTCGACCCAATCGCAGAGTTCCTGCACCGAACCGCTGCCCATGTTCCCGGCGAGGTACGGTTCCGCGCCGAGCAGGCGGCACAGCGCCATAAATTCGTGGGTGCCGAGCGTGTTGTCATCTTCCACCTGCAAACCGCATGACAGCCCCAGACGGCGCACCCGCTCGCCAATGCCATCGCGCCAGTGATAGTGATCGGCGTAGCAGCCGCCCGGCCAGCGCAGCAACGGCACAGGCATGGCCTTGAGCGCATCGACCACGTCTTTGCGGAAGCCGCCATAGGTCGGCACCAGCGTCTGCTCTGTGCCGAGCCACAAGCCATCGTAACAGCAGCGACCGAGATGTTCGGCAAAGTGCCCATACAGGCGCGGAGAAATCGTGCCAATGGGGCTGTCCGTGCGAACGGTTAAATGTGTATCCAGCATGTTTTTTTACTCCAAAGGGCTTAATCGATAAAAGGCCGCGGCATGCGGCGCTAACGTCACCGCCAGATTCCCGGTGATCGCGCCCATTTCCTCGCGCGCCCACAGGTCACGCTGATTGCAGTACTTGAAACCGAGTTCGGCGAGCGGCACGCGCACCGTCTTCTCTTCCTCGCCGAGATTGAACAACGCCACGCAGCGCTGTGCTCCCAAATCCGCTGCCCACACCACGGCATCACCGTCGCGGCGTACTTCACGGTTGTTGCGGCTGTGCTGATTCACTTCCAGCACTTCGGCATTGGTGAGCAGAGCAATAGTCTCAGCATCTGTGGACGGCAGATCGCACCCCAGCATGAGCGGCGAGCGGAAAATCGACCACAGCGTGAGCATGGTGATCACTTCCGTACGGGTGAAGCGCGTCTGCCGATCCTCACCGCGTTCGCCGCGCAGGCTGATATGCCCGAGGGGCAGCATATCGGCGTCCGGGTACGCGCCCTCCGTGATATAAGGATACCACTGGCGGCACAGGTCGAATTGGTGCTTAAGGTCACTCCACAGATCCCAGAAATCCGGCGAAATCCGCCACATTTCGCAGTTCGCCCGCAGGTGGTCGATGCGTTCGGTCGGCACGTCGACACCGGGGGACAGACTCAGGATCATGTCGCGCCCGCACCTCTCCATAGCGCGGCGGAAACCCGCGATCTCTTCGGCGTGATACGGGTCGAGCATATTGTCGGCTTTGATGAAGTCTACATCCCATGAAGCATAGAGGGCGAGGATCGAGTCGTAGTAGGCTTGCGCGGCGGGGTGCGCCATGTTCAGGCCGAACATGTCGGTGTTCCACGGGCAGGTATCGGCGATGTTGGCCGCGTCGCGCGCCGTGTAGGGTGAATTCCAGATCGGCAGATTGCGGTCGACGGCTTGCCGGGGGATACCGCGCATCACATGGATGCCGAACTTCAAGCCCAAGGCGTGAATTTCGTCGGCCAGCGGTTTGAAGCCCTTCTCCTCTGCCGCTGACGGAAAGCGATTAACCGCGGGCATCAGCCGCCCCCACGCATCCATAATCAGCGGCGCAAACGCCCGGTAGCCGCCCGCTTGGGCGTCTGGCTCTGACCACTGAATGTCGACGACGACCGTGTTCCACCCGAAAGAGAGCAGACGCTGCGCCATGAAGGCCGCATTCGCGCGAACCTCAGCCTCAGTGACCGACGTGCCGAAACAATCCCAACTGTTCCACCCCAGCGGCGGCAGCAAGTTCTTTTTCATTGTGCGTCACTCTTCTGCCGGGCGGCATACCCGACACGCTAGCTTCACGGATAACAGGAGCTGGAAGGTCGCCCGGGCGAAGACCCATGCTACCTCCCAGCCTATATACGATAACTCGTAAGCCTGCTAGAGCGCGAAGACTAACGCGGTGACGGAGTGCGGTTCGAAAGTGTGGGTGAACTTCGTGCCCTCCGCCGTGAGCTTGGTGGCCACCGTGCCCACCTGATTCGGCGTGTCGAACGTGTTAGTCGCGTAGATGTCGCTGCCGTTGACCACATAAGCGGAGACGTCACCTGCGAAGCATCCGCTCGTCAGGTTGATGGTGGTTTCCGCCGCATTGTTCTTACTGCGATTGACGACAAACACGGTCAACTGACGCTTACTTTCGTCGAGCGTCGCCGACACGTCGAGCACGCGCACGCCCGTGTAATTGCCCGTGCTAAAAGTGTCGCCCTGCCAGAAGACATCAAGCGCAGTGTCGCCGCACGTCTGACTGTAGATTTCGAACGGGTAGAAGATCGTCTGCAAGACGAGACCAGACTGATTGGTGAAGATCGGCGCGATGGCGTTAACCAACTGCGCGATGTTCGCCATCTTCACCGAATAGGCGTGGCGGATGATCGAGTTCATCTGAATGGCGACCATCAGCGCATCTTCGAGGTTGTAAATCTCTTCCAGACCGAACCAATTCGTGCCCGGTTTCATGGTCGCCGGATGCGTGCGGTACCACACGTTCCATTCATCGACTGCAATCGGGATGCGGCTGACGCCCTCCTGTAGGCTCAGCGCGCGAATCAGCCCTTCGTAGGCGAACAAGCGCTCTTCGATGAGTTCCGACTGCGCCATGTAACCTTCGAAGTCATCTTGAGGGTTGCCGACATACCAGTGAATCGACAGATAGTCGATGAACTTGGCCGCCTGTTCAAAGAGGAGCTGCGTGCGTTCAATGACCGTGCCGCCCTGCCAATGCGAGGCCGCCGAGGCGATCAGTTTGATCGACGGGTCGATCCAGCGCATAACTTTCGCAAATTCGAGGTAGGCGCGGGCGTATTCTTCCGGCGTCTTGTAGCCGATCTGCCACGGGCCGTCGACTTCATTGCCGATCCCCCAGTATTTCACATTGTGCGGCTGTTCGTAACCATGCTGGCGGCGCAGGTTGGCGAGCGCGGTATGCTTGGAACCGTTGCAGTATTCCACCCAATCGCGCGCCTCGCGCATGTCACCGTCGCCGCAGTTGACGACGAGGTACGGCTCCCAGCTCAGTTTGCGGCACAGATCGATGAACTCGTTCGTGCCGAACTGATTTGAGTCCACATCGTTCCACGCCATATCGACGCGTGACGGACGGTCAGCTTTCGGCCCGACGCCATCCATCCAGCGGTAGCCGGAGACGAAGTTGCCACCGGGGTAGCGCACTACCGGCACATTGAGCCGTTTGAGCGCCGCCGTCACGTCTGTGCGAAAACCCTGCTCATCCGCCAGCGGTGAGCCCGGTTCGTACAGCCCGCCATAAATGCAGCGACCGAGGTGTTCGGTGAAACCGCCAAACAGGTTCCGAGAGATGCTCCCAGAGGTGCGCCCAAGATCCACTTCAATTCGATTCAAAATGAGCCCCACTTTCAAGAAAACAGTTGTTTAGTTCGCGGTGAATACGTATACAGTTATTCGTATTCATACCATGGCACAGAAAATCTGTCAACCAGTCCAGCTATGGGCTCACAGCAGTTGACAATTCGGTTACCGAGGGGATCGGAGAACCTAGGCGGAGTCGCGGATGACGAGCTTCCAGGGGCTTTCCAGCACACTTGGCGGGACATCCGGGTCATTGATGCGCGTGAACAAGGCATTCGCCAGTTTCAGGCCGATATCTCGGGGATCCTGCGCGATGGTCGTCAGCATCGGGCGGACAATCTTCGCCTCGGGAATATCATCAAAGCCCATCACGGCGATATCTTCCGGCACCCGTAAGCCCGCTTCTTGCAGCGCGAGAAGCGCGCCGATTGCCATCAGGTCATTGAGCACAAACAGCGCGTGCGGCAGGATGCCGCCGTGAATGAGCTGACGTGCACACTGTGCCCCACTCTCCGTGGTGAAGTCGCCGCGGAACATTAGGCGCGGGTCAAGGTGCAGGCCGAATTCGCTCAGCGCGCGGTTGAAGCCATGCAGGCGGCGCGGCCCCGGCGGCAGATCATCGGCCACACCGATGAACCCGAAGCTTTCATAGTGCCGTTCCGCGATCATCCAGCGGACACCCTCGTACGTGGCCTGTTCGTCGTCCATATAGACATTATCGCCACCCGCATACCGGATGTGACTTCCCAGAATCGCGATCGGCGTGTGACTATTGCCGAAATACCCATCGAGGTCGTCTTCGGTGAGATGGATCGGCACCATAATCATGCCGTCAACCGGGCGGCGCGACACCACCTCGCAGAAGTGCTTCTCGTTGTCGTAGATGTGATCGCTGTTCGAAATCAACACTTCGTAGCCGTTGAGGTGCGCGACATCCTGCACGGCGCGCGTGATTGTATGGTAGAAGCCGTTGGAAATGTCGGCGATGAGCAGTGCAATCGTCTGGGTACGCTGCGTACGTAAGCTGCGCGCGAGCACATTCGGGCGATAGCCCAATTCCTCGACAGCGGCCAGCACCCGCGCCCGCGTTTCCTCGCTGATTTGCACCGTCGTATCATTTTGATTCAACACGCGCGAGACCGTTGGTTGGGAAACACCAGCCAGTTTCGCCACATCATACATCGTTGGCATCTTGGGCTTCGACACGTGCTTTTTGGCCATCATAAGTGTCCGTTCTTGTTATCAGAAAGAATGCGAGCTATTCTCCGAAGGAAAATCTGCTCAGCGAACTCTATTATCTTATATGAATTCATGGTGAATAAATATGCAGTTCTACCTATTTTCCCGTGAATCTTTCTCAATGATGGAGTTGCTTGACAGAATTTTTGGACTATGCTCTAATTGGCTTTGTGAATACGAATACATGTATTCGGTTACAGCATGAAATTATACAGGAGGTTGTAGAAAAGCGAAATACAAAACGGTTACAGGTAAGCCCCCAGAGAAATTCGTCTTTTAATTACAGGAGTTTTGAAATGTCGAAGCGTACTCGCGCTACTGGTTTGTCACTATTCTCCCTTATTGCCATCCTCGTGCTGGCATTCTCCATGATGAGCGTCCAAGCCCAAGACGCGACCCCGGTTCCGACTGCAACCCCGATTATCGCTGAACTCGGTACGGGCGGCACGCACATCTCCTTCTGGAACGGTCTGACCGGCTCCGACGGCGTCACCCTCAACGACATGCTGGCCCAGTTCGCGGCGGAAAACCCGGACATCTCGGTCACCGTTGAAATCATCGCCTGGGGCACGCTGTATCAGAAGCTCCAGACCGCTTTTGTCGCGGGCACGCAGCCGGACATGATCCTGCTCCACGCTTCGGAAATCCCCCAGTTCGGCAGCTACGGCGTGCTCCGTGACCTGAGCGACCAGTACACCTCCGGCGGCGGCTGGCTCCCGGATGATGACATCTCCGAAACCACGATGAGCGGTATGAGCTGGGACGGCGTGACCTACGGTATTCCGTTGGACAACCACGGCCGTGGCCTGTGGATCAACACAGCCATGTTCGACGCCGCTGGTATCTCGACCGATCCCGCGACTGCCCCGACGACCTATGAAGGCTGGGTCGAACTGTTCCAGAAGCTGACGCTCGATGCGAATGGCAACAACGCCCTGTCGCCTGACTTTGACCCCGAAAACGTGGTTCAGTGGGGCTTCACGGTTGGTGAATGGCCGAATGTGAACTTCATGGCCGCGCTGGCGCAAAACGGTGGCTCGTTCCTGAGCGAAGACGGCACGACCGTGACCGTCAACTCGCCGGAAGGCATCGCCGCCCTCCAGCAGCTCGTCGACCTGGTTTACACCTATCATGTTTCGCCGCCCGCCGCTGGTTTCGACACGTGGCAGGGCTTCGGCGCTGGCACGGTGGCCGTGCTGCCCACCGGCACATGGTACCGCAATCAGTCCCTGCTCCAGAGCGACATCCCCAGCATGGCGTGGCCGAACTTCCAGTTCGGCGCTCAGCCGGCGGCGTGGTTCGGCGCGCACACGTTCATGATCCCCAGCTCGACCGAAGGCGAAAAGCTGGACGCCGTTCTGCGTATGATCCAGTGGGTCAGCGAAAATCAGGTCGCTTGGGCGGCTTCGGGTCAGGTGCCCGCTCGGTTGTCGGCTCAGGCCGCGCTCGACCCGGTGAACTACCCGTCGAACATCCTCCTCGGCCAGACCTTCTCGGCCTACGGTATTCAGGACCCGCGCACGACCGTGACGCAGGAACTGCTCACCCTCCTCGACGCCGGTATGCAGGAAGCCCTCAACGGCATTAAGCCCGCTGATCAGGCCCTGAATGACGCCGCCGTGCTGATGCAGGAAGCCCCTGGATCGCCAGTAAAGCAGCACCGTACGCTTGAAATAAGTAACTGTGGGGCGGATCACGTCGATCTGCCCCACACTTTTGTAATGACAGTACCACGTATATATAAGGTCTCTTAGGGAGCCTGTTGGCGTATGGCTGGAATCACTGGACCGAGGCTCACTGAGCCAAAACGATTAGCATTGCCTTTTTCAATTAACCTGAAAAGCCGAGAGGCGATTGCAGCGTATCTTTTTCTGGCGCCGTTCCTGATCTTCTTCGCGATCTTCTTCGTTCGCGCCACCATCTCCTCAGTTGGGATGAGTTTCTACGACTGGCGGCTCCTGCGTCCATCCGTGCCGTATGTCGGCTTCGACAACTATGCAGATCTGCTCGATGACCCGATCTGGTGGACCTCGGTCGTTCACACGATCTACTTCGCCGTTGTCACCGTCATCGGCACCACGACGGTCGGGCTGCTGGCCGCAATCGCCGTGACGCGCCCGATTCGCGGGCAATCCTTTTTCCGGGTGCTCCTGTACATCCCGCAGCTCATGTCGGTCGGCGCGATGGGTCTGGTCTGGACTTGGCTCCTCAGCACCCAGTTTGGCGTCATCAACTACTTCCTGAGTTTTGTCGGCATTCGCCCGATTAACTGGCTGGGTGACCCAAATCTCGTGATCCCGGCACTCAGTATGGCGACCATCTGGTGGACGTTTGGGTTCCCGATGTTGATTTTCGTCGCTGGTTTGCAGGGTATTCCCGAGCATCTGTATGAAGCGGCCAGAATCGACGGCGCCAATGCGCGGCAGATCTTCTTCCGCATTACACTGCCGCTGCTACGTCCGACGATCCTGTTCATCACTGTGACCGGAATCATCAGCCATTTTCAGGTCTTTGGACAACCCTACATCATAACGGGTGGCGGGGGTCCGGGACGCTCATCGTGGACCGTGATCATCTACCTGTATCAGCAGGCCTGGGTCGCTTTCCGCATGGGGTATGGCGCTGCGGTCGCTGTGGCCATTGCAGTGATCATGGCCTTGATCACAGCCGTCCAGTTCCTCGTCATCAGCCGTCGCGTCGAGTACTAGAGGAAATCGAGCATGAACTTCAGACAATCATCGATGGTCCGCCACTGGCCGACCTATCTGGTACTGGCGATCCTCTCTGCGATTGTGCTGTTCCCGCTGGTGATTACCGTTTCACAATCCCTGATGACCAACCAGGAAGTCAATCGCTGGCCTCCGCGCATCATTCCCACCCAACCGACGCTTGAGAGCTATAATCTCGTTCTCACCCAGCAGGATGTCCGTCTGGATTTGTGGCTGCGCAACAGCTTGTTCGCCGCTTCGGGCTACACCATCGCCGTGCTGATCGTCTGTACGCCCGCGGCCTATGCCTTCGCCCGCCTGCGCTTCCCCGGCAATCGCTTACTGTTTGGCATCTTGCTGGTGACGATCATGATCCCCGGGCAAGTCACGCTCATTCCCAATTACCTGTTAATGCGTGATTTGAAATGGCTGGACACCTTCTACGCGCTTATCTTACCGGGCGCGGCCAACGTTTTCGGCGTTTTCCTGCTCCGCCAGTTCTTCATGCAAATCCCAGCGGAATTGGAAGAGGCGGCGGTGCTCGACGGCGCGGGTTATTTCGGACGTTTCCGCCACGTGATCATCCCGTTGTCGACCAATGCGCTCACGGCGCTGGCGATTTTCGTCTTCCTCGGACACTATAACGACCTGTTCTGGCCGATCATCGTGACCAGCAGCTTGGAAACCCGTACGCTGCCTGTTGGTCTGTCGATTATTCAGTCGTCATATGCCGGTCAGTACCGCCCCATGATCCTCGCGGGTGTGGTGCTCTCGACTACGCCCATTCTGATTGTGTACGCGCTGTTCCAGCGCCGCATTATTCAGGGCGTCACGCTCACAGGTATGGGTGGCCGCTGATGCCAGTGTCACCCCTCCTCCGGCGCATCGGACTGCTCAGCGCCATTCTCACCTGCCTGCTTCTGTCTGTTAGTCTGGTGGGCGGGCAGTCCGATGAACCGGGGACGTTCCTCAATCCGCTGAACGCGAACGGCGGCGCGGATCCGTGGTTGACCTACTACGAAGGAAATTACTACCTCGCGACAACCACGTGGTCGTCGACGTGGTACATGCGCCGTTCGCCGACGCTCGCTGGCCTCAAAACCGCCGAAGCGGTCGAAATCTATCACGAAACCGATCCGTCGCGCTGCTGCAACTTCTGGGCGCCGGAGTTTCACCTGCTGATCGGCCCGGACGGCGAACAGCACTGGTATTTCTATTACACAGCGGGCGTCGCGGGTACCTATGGCCTTCAGCGCACCCATGTGCTTGAAAGCGCGGGCACGGATCCGCTCGGCCCGTACACCTACCAAGGGCGCGTCTGGTACGCGGCCAACGACACTTGGATGATCGACGGCAGCGTGCTCGAACTCAACGGCGCGGTCTACTTTCTGTATTCGTCGTGGGTTGGCCCTTTGCAAAGCCTCTTCATCGCGCCGATGACCAATCCGTGGACGTTGAGCAGTCCGGGAACGCGCATCGCCTCGCCGACCTACCCGTGGGAACTGCTGAGCGGCAATGTCAACGAAGGCCCCGTCGCGCTGTACCACGACGACGATGTCTTCATCGTCTATTCGGCCAGCTCGTGCAATGCGCCGAATTATCAACTGGGTATGCTGACGTACACCGGCGGCGATCCGCTGGACGAAGCATCATGGGTGAAAAGCCCCGAGCCAATCTTCGTGCGCAACGACGCGGCGGGTGTCTATGCCCCCGGGCATAACGGTTTCTTCCGCTCGCCGGATGGTACAGAGGATTGGATCGTCTACCACGCGAACGATTCGACCGCGTACGGCTGCGATGGCACCCGTACTACCCGCGTCCAGCCGATCACGTGGAACGAAGATGGGACGCCCAATCTCGGCGAACCGCTGGCGCTCGACACACCGATCCCCCTCCCCTCGGGTGATACAGGCGAGGATGTCGCGCTGCCCCCAATCGATGTTGTACGTCTTCAGGCCACTGCGCTCGACAGCGCCTACCTGCGGCATTCGGCGTTCACACTGCAGCAGGATTTTAACCCGACGCCCGTCGCGGACTCGATGTTCATGCTGGTTCCCGGTTTGGCTGACCCGAATGCCGTCTCGATTGAATCGTTCAACTTCCCCACGTTCTATGTGCGCCACCAGAATAATACGCTCGTCTTGACGCCTGACGATGGCAGCGACACCTTCGCCGAAGATGCGTCGTGGATTCTCCACGAGGGTTTTTCTGACCCTGAGGCAAGTTCGTTCGAATCATTCAGTCAGCCCGGCAAATACATCGGGCAGTTGTTCGGGGTGCTGGCACTGACGCCGATCACCGAGAGCAGCAATCAACGCGCGCGGGAAGATGCGACCTTCCGCCTCATCCGCTAAACACAATCTTTGACGACAATCATGCAGGGCGCAGATGACTGCGCCCTGTTCGTTTCAATCGGCATGCAGGGGTCAGGCTGGCCCCTGCCCTTCAATGTGCGGCCAACCCTCGGCATCCCACACCAGCGGATCGATGCGCAGCACCGATTGCCCAGTCCGGCGGTACGCATAGGCATGGTAGACGATGTAGTCCGTGCCGTTTTCATCTTGCAGCACCGCGCAGTGACCAGGGCCACGATACTCTTCAGAGGGGAACGTAACCTGTGTGCCGCCGCTCTCCATCATGGGCACGCCGTCGGCATCGACATACGGTCCGGTGATCGCTTCCGAGCGTCCCACCATCGTTCGGTACGTACTTTGCAGCCCCTGACAACATTGATCGAATGAGACGAACAGATAGTAGTAGCCGTCACGCCAGATGATGAACGGCGCTTCCACTGCTGTCGTCGTGTTCGATCTAGAAGCGATGGAATACAGCGTTTCGTCTTCCGTCGATAGTTTCCCGGTCGCGTAATCGATGCGGCGCATTTTGATGCCTGACCAGTAACTGCCAAACGCCAACCACGGCACGCCTTCCTGATCGATCACGAGGTTCGGGTCAATGCAGTTATAGTTGAACCCGGTCTGCGATTCGATCACCAGACCTTCGTCCACCCACTGGTAGTCTTCGCGCGCGTTGTTCAGGGTGATGTTCGTCGCCAAACCAATCACTGAACGATTGCTGCCAAACGTCGAGACCGCATAGTAAAGATGATATTTGCCGTTGTAGTAAGAAATATCTGGGGCCCAAATTGCCTGCTGATTGGGGATGGCCGCTTCGATCCAATCCGGCATATTCGTGAAGACCGACTGCGGAAATGGCCGCGTCCAATCGACCAGATTGGTCGACTTGCGGTAGGGGATGCCATTACCCGTATAGAAGAAGTAGTAGGCGTCTTCGCCGCGAATGATGACTGGATCGTGGACATACCCGATGCTGCCCGTGACTTCAAACGGCGACGTTGGCGGCACTTCCGGAGTCACCTCTTGCCCCAACACAATTTGCGGAAGTGTCAGCCCTGCGCCTAAAATTGCCCCCATCTGCACAAATTGACGGCGGCTGAGTAATTTACTCATTGATAGTAACCTTTTCTTTCGACTGAAATCGAATACAGTTAATCGTATGCATTTATTTTACGCATTGAATACTGAATCAACAAACTTCAGTTTCAACACACGACGAAGGAGATTGCGATGAAGTACCAACCTCTCGGGCAAACAGATTTGCAGGTCAGTTCACTGTGCCTCGGCGCCATGTACTTTGGCACCAAAAACGATCAGGCATCGTCTTTCCGCTTGCTGGATCAATATGTGGCGGCAGGCGGTAACTTCATCGACACGGCCAACATCTACGCGCACTGGGTCGCTGGCGGGCGCGGCGGTGAAAGCGAAGTCCTGCTCGGCGAATGGCTGCGCCAGCGCGGCAACCGCGACCGGGTTCTGATCGCCAGCAAGGTCGGCTTCAACTACGGCGACGTGCCTAAACGCCTGCGCGCCGCCGACATCACCACCGAGTGCGATAAAACCCTCCAGCGTCTCGGCACCGATGTGATCGACCTGTACTACGCGCACGTCGACGACCGCACCACTCCGCTTGAAGAAACGCTCGAAGCGTTCAATCAGTTGGTGCAGGCGGGCAAAGTCCGCTACATCGGCGGCAGCAACTATCTCGCGTGGCGTTTGGAACAGGCCAAATGGATCAGCGAAACGCACGGGTGGGCGCAGTACTGCTGCGTTCAGCAGCATTACACCTATCTGCGTCTGCGTCCCGGTACCAACGTCAGCCCGCAGATCATGGTGAACGATGACCTGCTCGACTACATCGCCGAACGCGGCATCACCCTACTGGCTTACAGTGTGCTGCAGTCCGGCGCGTATACACGCGCGGATCGCGCCCTGCGCTCCGAATTCAGCATGCCGGACAATGAGCGCCGCCTCGAAGCCTTACGCGCGGTCGCTGCGGAAACGGGTGCCGGCATCAATCAGGTGATCCTCGCGTGGATGCTTCAACGGCAGGTCATCCCGTTGATCGCCGCCAGCACCGAAGAACAGCTCGCGGAAAACCTCGATGCGCTGCACGTCAACCTGAGCGCCGAACAGATGGAACGCCTGAACCACGCCGGAACGGAATAAGGTTTGCATCGCGGTTGGGGCAAGGTGCTTCAGTAAGTGCATCGAATAGCGTGAATACGTGTGCTAGGTCAACTTTGGAATTTGCGGACGCGAAAAACGCGCCCCGGGGCCCCCCCCCGCCCGGGCTTGCCCCAGTCCTCTTTACGCGCCAAGCTGGCAAAATCGGGTACAACTAGAACGTTGTCGATCACAGAGTAGGGTCATGCATGGCAGGTAACCAAGAGATTTTCCCGGTCGTCATCATCGGCGGCGGGTTGGCGGGGTTGACGGCCGCGCTGCACCTCGCCGAGCGCGGCCTTACGCCGCTTGTGCTCGAAGCGGATCAGTTGTGGGCCGGTGGACGACTGGCGGGGGGCGATCCGGAAACGTTCGAGTATGGCGGTCAGACTTGGGCGTTCCCCACGGAACACGGCATGCACGCGCTGTGGGGCGGCTACGTCAACATGCGTGCCACGCTCGACCGCTTTCTCGACATCGAACTCGTGCCCTCCCCCGGCGAAATGTGGATCAACCGTTGGGGGCGCGCCGTGCGCCGCGTTGAAGCCGGGACGGCGGTACGTTCGCGCTGGCTGCCCGCGCCCTTTCACTACCTGCAGCTGCTCTTCCGACCGCGCTTCTGGTCGACCATCACGCCGCTCGACTTTCTGTCACTGCCCGGTTTCCTCGTCAGTGTGCTGCTGACCGTGGGCTTTGACCCGCTGCGCGAGCGCCGCCCACTCGATGGACTGCTCATGAGCGAATACTTCCGCGGTTGGACGCCCAACCTCAAGGCGACCTTCGTCGGCCTCGGCAAGAATCTGCTCGCCGCCCCCGCCGAAGAGATTTCGCTAACGGGGTTCATCGCCGCGCTCCGCTTTTTCACCATGCTCAACCGCGAAACATGGCATCCGTACTTTCTGCCCGCCGATGCGAACACAGCGCTGATCGCCCCGATGATCGCCAAGCTGGAAGAACTCGGCGGCGGCATTTTCTACGGCGCGACCGCTAAAAGCTTGATCCGCACGGAATCGGGCTGGCGTATCCGCATCGAAGACGCGAAGCGCGGGCCGCGCACTGCCGAAGCCGAACAGGTGATCCTCGCGCTTGACCCGCCCGCCGCCGCCGATCTGCTCGGCGCATCGCCCGACACCGCGCCGACCGCGTCGAAGCTCCGCATTCCCCGCGGCATTCACACCTCGACGGTGCGTCTGTGGTTCACCAAGACGCCGAAAGACGCCGTCGTCAGCGGTATGTTCACCGGCGACTTCGCCTTTGACAATTACTTCTGGCTGGATCAAATGCAGACGCCATTCCGCGCGTGGCATGCGGCGACGGGGGGCAGCACCATCGAAATGCACCTGTACGCGACCAGCAAGGACAACGATCAGCCGGACAATCTGCTGATTTTGCAGGGCGTCAACGAAGTGGTACGCGCTTTCCCCGAACTGCGGGGCGCGTTCGTCCATGGCGCGGTGCGCCGCAACAGCAAAACCCAGACGATTTTCCGCGTGCCGACTGACGACTGTCTCGGCGTGCGCACGCCCTTCCCGGATGTCTACGCCTGCGGGGACTGGATCGACTGGGAAACGCCGTCGCTGTGGATGGAACGCTCCTGCACGACCGCGATTGCCGCGGCGAATCAGATTCTCGCTGCCCGCAATTGCGAACCCTATCCCCTGCTTGACCCGCCGCCACCGGGAGTCATCGCGCGGGGTCTGGGCCAGATCGTCTATGGTGGACGCAAAGTTTTCGGCGTGCCACTGCGCCTGCTGAGGCGTAAGCGTAGGTGCGAGGGGCAAAGAGGGAGAGGAGGCCCACGACGATAGTAGCAACTCATCCATGTACAGACACGACGCCCGGGCATGCGCTGGGCGGGTGCGCGGAGAGTGGGGCCGGGCCCAGGGGGAAACTCGCCGACCGCTGCCCGGTCACCACCAGTCCGGCAAAGGCCGTGCTTTTGGACGCCTGGATCCACCGCATGGACGCTCGCGCAAAGTTGGTCGCTCCCTTCAGGCCCGTTGCGTACATACCTTCGCTGGTCGCGGCCCCGCCTTCCTCAGAACCCGGCATCTTTGTAAACCTGGCAATCCAACGTCGGACGCCAAGGTGTCCAAAGCCCGTTGAGGCGTTGTAGGGACAAGGCACGCCTTGCCGCCTCCTAGAGATTAGGACGAGGCATGCCTTGCCCCAGAGACCCCTTTGACACCTCTGGGCTAAAAAGAACCCAAGCCCAGCTTATCTAGAGGTAGTTGGCTCACCGCGCGGTGTAGTGTTCGCCCCGCTGATCGACCCCGCTGACCTCCGTGCGCCCGGTATACGCGAACGCGGTCACGCTGAACTCCAGCGACTGGTGCGCCGCCAAAATTAACTGGCGTCCGGCAGCGGCGGCCTGCGCGAGGTTGACCGGATACCCTGTCCACGGTTCCACGGCAAGGTGATAATGATCGCGCCACCCGCCGTAACACATCCACAGCCACAACGCCTTGAACACGTTCGTCGGGTAGACGAACGCCAACCCTACCTGACTCGCCGTGTCGGTCAGCGCAAACCATCCAGCGGTGGTCTCGGTCGCGTAGTGGCCAGCGTATGCCTGACTATCAGACGCTGGGATCGTACGCATATCGACCGCGCCTGAGTTAGTCGGCAAGTGCGGCCACTCGTACACCTGCCCCACCTGCCCGAACCGCTCCGCGGAGGCCAATTCGACCAGCATCCGCGCTGGCGGCAGGTCAAGGCGATGTGCGGGACTAATCGCGAACATGGGATGCAGCCCGAACAACAGATCAACGGGCTGCGGCGCGAGGTTGGTCAAACGGTAGCGGACGCGCAGTTCCGGTTGGTGGGCATCAAGGCTCAGCCAGCGCTCAAGGCACACGGGCGTGATCGGCGCGCTGACCGCCGTGAACAGACAGGGCTGACCATCCGCCGTCGCCATGACCTGCCAGTCCCACGCCAGACCCCACACCTCGCCATGATCGGGGATCGCCTCGCCCTTGTACATGCAGGCATCGACGGTTGGCAGCAAGTCATCCCAGCCGCCGACCAGATTGTCGTCAAACGACGTCCCAAAGGGCGTTAGCCGCGGATGCATCCGCGGGTTATGCCACAGAAATTCGGTGTCGCTTGGCTTGTGGACGAGACTGTAAATGCGTCCGCCGGTTTCCGGCAGCACGACGACGCGCAGCAATCGATTTTCGAGCACGACGGCGCGGACGCCGTGATAGTGCCAATGGGTATCAATCGTCGCGGCCATCTGACCTCACAGCGCGGGCGTCTTGTAGAGCGTTTGACCGTTCACGACAATCTCCGCATCGACCAGGTAGTTTCGGAGCGCCGCCACGTCCGGCGCGATTCCGAGACCGGGTTGGTCGGGCGTCTGAATATCGCCGTTCGCATCCGGCAGCAGGTGCTCGGACGTCAAATCATAAGCCAGCGACTTGAGTTCAACCGGATACTCGCACAGGTGATGTTCACGCACGCCGGCATACGGCTGCAGCGACGCGCTCAAAGCCAGATGCGACGTAAACGTGTGGTTGATGTAGCGCGCGCCGCGCTGAACGGCGTAGTCCACCACGCGCTTGGCGACGGTGATGCCGCCGATGCGCCCCGTGTCGATTTGCACGTAGCCCACGCCCGCATAATCGATCATGTGGCGCGCCATGTGTTCGTTATGCGCGCCTTCACCGCCCGCAATATAGATCGGTGCGCTGAGCGTGGCGAGCGCCTTATAAACATGCAATGCCCCGGTGTGGAACGGCTCTTCCAGCCAGTAGACCTTGGCTTCCCGCAGCGCCGCGAGCCGCGCCTCACCTAACGCGAGATCGTCCGCCCAGACCGTCCCCGCATCGACGCACAGCAGTCCGTCCGCGCCGAGGCCCTCCCGCGCCGCCAACACTTGATCGCGGTCGGCTTCCGGCGTCGTTTTGCCGTATGGCCCCCACCCCAGTTTCACGACGCGAAAACCCCGTTCACGGGTCGCGCGCACCTTGTCACAGGTCTCCTGTGGCGTATCGCCGAACAACATGGACGCATACGGCGTTTTCGGGTACGCCCGCTCATAGCCGAGCAGCTTCCAGACGGGCTCTTGGTAGCGCTGACCGAGTAGATCCCAGAGCGCGATATCGATGCCAGAGAGCGCGTGATCGGCTTGCAGCAAGTCCATGCTGTTTTGATGCACGTCGGCGTGAATCCGCGCGATATCTGCGGGCGAGTCGAGCGACGCGCCGAGCACGGACGCCAGCACGGGCTTGCACGCGCTGTGCGACATCGGGCAGATCATTGCCGCGATGGTGACGAGCGGCGCGGCTTCGCATTCACCCCACCCGACATAGCCCCCCGCGGCGACGCGTACAAGCAGCGCGTCCTGACTGCCGTCGCCAATATCTTCAACTTGCGGCATGGAAAGGTAAAAAAAGTCGACCGCTTCTATTTTCATCCAAACGTCTCACTAAAAAGTAATCGTCAACCCGCCATCTACGGTGATGACTTGCCCGGTAATGTACGTCGCATCTGGCCCCGCAAGGAAATACGCCACGCCCGCGATCTCTTCCGGCTGACCGGCGCGTTTCAAGGGGAGGTGATGCCCGTCGACATAGTTCTGGCGGAACCACTCGCTGTCGAGTTCGTTCTCGCCGTCCGCTTTGATACTCATCGGCGTGCTGATGAAGCCCGGCGCCAGCGCGTTGACCAGAATATTACGCGGCGCCAGCTCCAGCGCCAAACCGCGGCAGTACTGGTTGATCGCCGCCTTGGCCATCGCATACGCCGACGAGCCGTTTTCGGCGCGTTCGCCATGAATCGACGTGATGTGGATGATGCGCCCGCCGTTCGGCATGAGGCTTACCGCCAGACGCGTGACGTAGACCGCGCCGTTGAACATCAGATCGAACGGTCTGCGCCATTCATCCAGCGGCGCGTTGATCACATCCGCGCCCATCGACACGCCCGCGCTGTTGACCAGCGCATCCACGCTCCCCCATTCGGCGCGCAGCAGCGTGTCCAACTTTTCGATGGTCGCCGGATCATCATACGATCCGGCACAGACCAGATGCTGACCCGCCGCGAGTTCCGCGCGCAGATCGTTCAGGAGCACTTCGCGCCGCGCCATCACGCACACATCCCAGCCTTCTCGGGCAAAGCGGACAGCCGTCGCCCGGCCTATGCCGGATGAGGCCCCGGTGACAATAACCCGCTTGCGTTGGTGCATAGTGACCAAGCCTTTGATTTGACAAATCCAATGATGGTCTATACACTAACTCATACTGTCACTTGTCGCAAGCCACAGGACAAAACTCGTGCCCAAAGACTTGGTCACCGCCGAGGAAATCCAGCAAGCGATCATCAACCGGATCATGAGTCGCCAGTACGAATCGGGCGACCGCTTGCCATCCGTGCGTGATCTCGCCGAGGAACTGGGCTCCAACCGCAACACGGTCAACAAGGCGTACCAGATGCTGGCCGACATCGGCGTGATTGCCAGCCTGCCCGGTGGGCGCAAGGGCTTCCTCGTCAAAGAGATCGCGGAGACGCAGCCACAAGGCGAATTCAGCGTGTATTTCTACCAGCAGGCGGTCAAGTTGGTCTGGCAGGCGCTCGCCGCCGGGTTGACTGCGGAAGACACGCTGGAACATCTGACCAATGCCGTCGCCGATGTGTTTGAATTGGGCAGCGTCCGCATCGCCTTCTACGAGTGCAACGCGCACGACAGCACGGAAATGGGTCATTATCTCAGCCGCACGCTCGACATGGACGTGCACTGCGGCGTACTCGACGAACTCAACGCCGACCCGGCGGGGATCGCCGAGGACTACGATCTCATCGTGACGACCTTCCACCATCTCGCGGAAGTAGTGGAACAGGTGGGGCGCGGGCGCGACCACGTGGTGGGCATCGACACGCGCATCACGCCGGAAACCATGCTCAAAATTGCGCGGTTGCCCAAACCGAATATGGGCATCGTCGCCACGCTGCAAACCACCACCCACATGCTCAAACATATGCTGTACAGCTATTACCCGGACCGCAGCATTCAAGCGGTCACGATTACCGATCTCGACGCCGTTGTCGCCGCAGCGCGCACCTGTGATCATCTGGTCGTCACGCACACCTGCGCCGACCAAGTCACGCAGTTGACCGGGCGGACACCGGATGTCGTGGTCAATTTTCAGATCGACGAGCAGTCGATCCAGTTCGTGAGCCGCCGCGTCCACGAGATTCAGACGCATAAAACTGCGGCCTTGCACCCGGCTACATAGGTTTGAGGGGGGTACATCCGCCCGTAGAACCGAGCAGCAAATTAAGTGGGATTCTGTATTGGGAGTAAATTATGTTCAAAAATCGTGTTCGCATTCACATACTGTTGTTGTGCAGTCTGCTAGTGGTTGCAGTCGGCATCGCACCCGTCGCCGCGCAGGAACCCGTGCACGTCGTGTTTTGGGACAACCTGTTCGCCATTGTCGAAGATGGGCCTCGGGAAGAGCAGTTCATCCTGCGCGCCATTGATATGTTCCAGGAAGAATATCCGAACATCATCATTGACCGTGTGCATCAAGCCCCCGATCTCGGCACGTTTGATCAGCTCCTGCGCGCTGCCAGCATTGCCGGCAACGGCCCCGATGTTTTCAATCAGTTCGCGGGCGGCAGCCTGATCAGCTTCTCGCCGTTCATCGAGCCGATGGACAGCTACTTCACGGAAGAAGAAATCGCGCAGATCGTCGGGTGGGACTCCGTCCACGACAACTTTGACCCGAGCGCCCCACTGCTCGGTGTGCCATACGGCGCGGGTTCGTACTTCGCCATCTACTACAACAAGGAAAAGATGGCTGAAGGTGGCGTCGATATGGACAACTTCGTACCCCCGGCCACGTGGGAAGAACTGATCGCCCTCGCGCAGAGCATCAAGGATAACGGTGTGCTGCCCTTCGCTATCGGCGAACAGGAAGGTTACACGGGCGCGTGGGTCATGGCGACGCTGGTGGGCGGTCTCGCTGGTCCGCAGGTGTTCTTCGACATGCGATCGCGCGAAGTGCCGATCAATTCCCCCGAATGGATCACCGCATACAATGCCTATCGTCAGATGTACGATCTCGGCCTGACCAACGTTGATGCCGGTTCCACGCCAAGCGGCGAAGGCCAGCTCATGTTCACGCAGGGCGAATCCGCCATGTGGATTCAGGGCGGTTGGGCGAACAAAGATCTCGTCAACATCTTCGGTGACAACGTCGGTCTGTTCCCCATCCCGACGCTGGAAGCCTCGGTTTACCCCGGCGGCATCGCGGGTGGCCCGAACATCGCCCTCGCCGTCTCCAACTACTCGCAGCACAAGGAAGAAGCGGTCACCTTCATCAAGTTCCTGCTGCGCCCCGACGTCCTCGACCTGTATGTCGCGCTGAACCAGACGGAACCGTCGAATCACCTGCAGGCTGATCCGAACGTCATTCAGAACCCGCTGCTGCAGGAACAAGCGCGTCTGCTGCTCGATGGCCGCACCATCTATCCGTTCGACAACATCATGCCGGGCGAAATCAACAACATGTTCTATCGCCTGAACGCCGCCGTGTTCATCGGTCAGATGACGCCGGAAGATGCCGCGAACGAACTGCAAGCCGCCTACGAAGCCATGCCGTAGCGCATAAAGGTCACTGGTTTTGTAGGGGCAAGGCAAGTAATAGCGTGATCAGTTCAACCTCACCCCTAAGTCCCCTCGCCCTTGGGAGAGGGGACTTGAAAAGCACCGCCTATCTCCCCTCTCCTCTAGGAGAGGGATAGGGGTGAGGTTGAAAACCGAGACTTCACGCTGTCCTACGGAACCGACAGAAGCCCTTGCCCTTACGTTACAGTATCTGACACCCGTATGTCCCGAATAAACAGGCCACTCCTTTTGGGAAAAGAGTCTTTCGTATGAATAAGCTGGCAAAAGCTGAACAGCGTTTCGCTTATATCGCCATTTTGCCCGCCGTCCTCTTGATCGGCGTGCTGCTGCTGTACCCCATCGGCTATGCGATCTTTGTGAGCTTCAACCGGACGGCAAACGGTATCAACTTCACGTGGATTGGGCTGGACAACTACGTGCGTCTGCTCAACTCGCCCATTCTTTGGCGCGTACTCGGCAACAACTTCATCTTTTTGACGGCGGTGCCGCTGGTATTGTTTTTCTCGCTGGTGTGCGCGGCATTGATCTACGAGGAAGTCTGGGGCTGGCGCTTCTTCCGCGTCGTGTTCTTTATGCCCTCGGTGATCTCCACGGTCGTCATTGGTACGCTCTTCCGCCGCCTGTTCGACTACAGCGGGCCGATCAACCAGATTCTCATCGGTCTCGGCAATGAACCCATCGACTGGTTAGCGCGCGGCAGCACATCCATGATCGTCATCATTCTCGTGCTCGTGTGGAGCGGATTCGGCTACGGAATGCTCGTCTTGCTCTCCGCCATGACCGCCATCGACCCGACGATCTTCGAATCGGCGCGTTTGGACGGCGCGAACTGGTGGCAGCGTCTGCGCTTCATCACCATCCCGCTCATCGCCAAAGTGATCGCCTTCCTCACCGTGATCAACGTGATCTACACCTTCCTGTCGCTGTTCGGCCTGATCTACGTGCTGACCAACGGCGGCCCCGGCTACGAAACCACCACTCTCGACTATTTCATCTACCAGAAGGCGTTCAGCGGCTTCGACTTCGGTCAGGCGGCGGCGCTTGCGCTGATGCTCGCGGTCATCACGCTCATTCTCACGGTGATTCAACTGCGCGTCGCCCGCTTTGATGAGGAGACCAACTAGTAATGGCCACTCAATCTCGCCCGCTGCCCAGTTCGGCCTACGCTTCTGGCGACCGGGACAAACTGCGCCATACGCTGCTGGTGAAAGTTCCGGTCTTCCTGCTGCTGTGCCTCGTCGCGGCCAGCACCTTGCTGCCTCTGTTTTACATGACGATGACGGCCATGAAGGAGCGCACCGAGTACTTCACCAACCCGTACGGTCTACCGCAGGGTTTACACCTCGACAACATTCGCATCATGATCGAGACCTACGGTTTCCTGCGGAGTTTCGGCAACTCGGTGTTCATCGTTGGGTCGGCCCTGCTCCTGTCGCTGTTCCTCGGCAGTCTCTCGGCTTTTGCCGTCGCCAAGCTGCGCTTTCGCGGCAAGCGCGTCTTCTTCTTGATGCTGATCTCGCTGCAATTGATCCCCGGTCAGGTGCTGCTCATCCCGATCTACCTGCTGTTCTCCCGCCTGCAAATGATCAACAACTACCTGTCGGTCATTCTGATGTACGCGGTCGGCAGCCTGCCGTTCAGCATTTTCTTCCTGAGCGCTAGCTTTCGCAGCATCCCCGACGAGCTGATCGAAGCGGCCAAAATCGATGGCGCGACGCTGCTGCAGGTCTATCGGAAGATCATCATCCCCATCGGCAGTCCGTCCATCCTGACGCTCGGGATTTTGAACTTTCTCAGCATGTGGAACGAGCTGATCCTCGCGCTGCTGCTGCTACCGGACGAAAACAAACGCACGATCACGACTTCGGTCGCGATGGTGGTGGGGCGTTTCATCACCAACGAACCACTGCTCCAAACCGGGCTGCTCATGTCGGCACTGCCCACGATTGTCGTGTTGATCATCTTCTCGAAGTATCTGGTGAAGGGCATTTCTGCCGGTATCGGCAAGTAACACGGAGCCTCCAAGCACATGACCATTGCACTCTCAACCGCCGCGCTCGATTTCAGCCTGCGCCGCGATCAGCATCTCGCCTACGCCAGCTACGCGGGCGCAGGTTATTCGTGGCTGCGTGCGAACGGCGACGGCGCATTGTTCGCCGTGACCATTGACGGTCAGCGCCATACCAGCGCCACACTAGACCTAATCGCTGTAGACTTCGATTATGCGACCGCGGGCGTGCAGCACCTGATTGCGCGCTTTACAGGCAGTGGTTTCGAAGTCGATCATCACCTCAAGGTCTACTCGGACACCGCGCTGACCGAGTCGTGGCAGGTGGTGCGCTGCACGGGCGAGCAAGCGATCACCGTCACGCGCATCGACTCGTTCGCGCTGGACATCCCCGCGGGCGCATATGCCCTCCACTACTACACATCAGATTGGGGTGCCGAATTCACCTCGGTCTATACGCCGCTCGACAGCGCTAAAGTCGTTGAAACCAAGCTCGGACGTTCCTCGAAAGGCATGCATCCGTGGTTCGCGCTCACCCACGTGAGCGGGGCGGTGTTGTCGGGTTCGGTCGCGTGGTCGGGCAACTGGGTATTCCGCTTCGATCCTATTCACGGCGGCGGTTACCAACTCAGCGGCGGCCTGCACGACTGGGAATTCGCCAAAACGCTCGCCCCCGGCGCGTCGATGGAATCGCCCATTGTGATTCTCGTACTTGGCAAAGACCTCAACGCCGTGTCGCAGCAGTATGCGCGCGTGGGGCGGCGCCACTGGTACCCGCGCACATCGCTCTCGGCCAAAGTCCCGGTCGAATGGAATCACTGGTGGTCGTACGAAGACGATCACATCAGCGCTGAGATTTTCCACGAAAACATCGCCATTTCGGAGCGCATGGGCGTCGAAATCTGCATGCTCGACGCAGGCTGGTTCGGCCCCAGCGACCCGGCCTCGTTCTGGTACGACTACCGCGGTGACTGGGATGTGGTCAACACCGTGCGCTTCCCGCAGGGAATGCGACCGCTGGCCGATGACGCGCACGCGCGCGGCATGAAGTTCGGCATGTGGTGCGAAATCGAAGCATTGGGCGTCAAGGCGCAGTTGGCCGAAAAGCGTCCCGAATTGGTCGCGCTGCGCGATGGTGAACGCCTTGGCTACGTGTGCTTTGGCAGTCCGGAAGGCGAAGATTTCGGCTACCAGACGCTCAAGCGCCTGATCACCGAGTATGACCTCGACTGGATTAAGCTCGACTTCAACCTCGACCCCGGCGCGGGCTGCAACCGCACCGATCATGGTCACGCGGCGGGCGACGGCCTGTACGAGCATTACATGGGCTACTATCGCGTGCTGGAACGCATCCGCCGCGAATTCCCCGAAGTTGTGCTGGAAGGCTGCTCGTCGGGTGGGCTGCGCATCGACCTTGGCCTGCTGCGCCGCATCGACATGCACTTCCTCAGCGACCCCGACTACCCGGTTCACGACTTGCAGTTGTTCTGGGGAGCAACCACGCATGTCGCCCCGGATGCCTGCCTGCACTGGAGCTTCGGCGAATGGATCAACAAAGATCCGATCCCGCCGCAAATCTTCAATCCGCGTGATCCTAAGCTCAAGCCGCACCAGTTCGACTACTACACGCGCATTTCGATGCTCAACGTGTTCGGCTACTCGCAAAAGCTGCCCGAACTGCCCGCGTGGGTCGATGCGCGCATGACCACGCACGTCCAGGTCTTCAAAAATCATGTGCGCCGCTTCGTCAAAGAAGCTGATCTGTATCGCCTAACGGGACAACCGACCCGTGACGGCGGCGGCGACCGTTGGAGCGCCTTCCAGTATCGCCTGCCCGACGCGAGCGACAATTTGCTGTTCGTGTTCCGCCTGCCGGGGGCGAGCGCAGCGCGCAGCATTAAACTGCACGACTTGCAGCCGAACCGCACGTATCGCATCACCGGCTTTGAGGGCGAAGATCTCGGCGCGTGCTTGGGCAGCGCATTGATGCAGACGGGTCTGACCATCGACAACCTGCCCGAAGAAGGCTCGCTGCTCGTGCGGGTCACGCCGCTGTAAGGGTTGCCGATGTCTAGTCGTCCAGTCGTGCACCTGTTTTGCAACGCGCACATCGATCCGGTTTGGCTGTGGACGTGGGAAGAAGGGCTGCGGGAAGCCATTTCGACCTTCACAACCGCGGCCAACCTGCTCGATGAATTTCCGGAGTTCGTGTTCAACCACAACGAGAGCGTGCTCTACGAGTGGGTCGAAGAGTATGATCCGGTGCTGTTCGAACGCATCCGCGGGCATGTCGCCAGCGGGCGCTGGAACATCACCGGTGGCTGGTACTTGCAGCCCGATGTCAACCTGCCCGGCGGCGAAACGCTCGTGCGCGTCATCCTCGAAGGGCGGCGCTACTTCGCCGAGAAATTCGATGTGCGCCCGTCCGTCTCGTACAACTTCGACACCTTCGGGCATCCGGGCAGTCTGCCGCAGCTCTTGAGCGACGCAGACTTCAAAATGTATATCCACTATCGTCCTGACACGCGCTTCCTCGACCTGCCGGGGATGTACTACCGCTGGCGCAGCGCCGATGGCAGCGAAGTCTTCGCCGTACGCCCCGACGCGTGGTACTGCACGCCGTGGCCGGGCTCGCCGGAGCGCGAGACGCGGCGCGGCGTCGAGCGGGCGCGGCAAACTGGGCGCGATGTGCTGGTCATGTGGGGGTTAGGCGATCACGGCGGCGGGCCGACGCGCGCCGAACTGCTCAACTTCCGCAAGCTGCTGGCCGAATTCAAAGACGCCGATGTCGAAATCCGCCACAGCACGCCGGAAGCGTTCTACGCGGCGCATCAGCCGTATCTGCACGAGTATCCCGTGTATCAGGGTGAACTGCAGCGCACGCTGAGCGGCACGTATACCAGCGTCGCGCCGATCAAGCGGCAGATGCGTGAAGGTGAAGCCCTGCTCGCCTCGGCGGAACGCTGGGCAGCGGCGGCGTGGTGGCGCTTTGGTCGCCCTTACCCCGCCGACCAACTGCGCGAGGCGTGGAAACGGCATCTGTTCAACAGCTTCACGATACGCTGTGCGGTTCGCTCTCGGAAGAAGCCATCGGCGGTGTCGATGACATGTTCGGCTTCGCGCATGATGTCGCCCGCCGCGTGATCGTCAAAGGGCAGCATGCGCTCATGCCGCACGTTACGCCAACGCCGGATACGATCCCCGTCTACGTGGGCAACCCGCACGGAACCCCCATTCGCACTGCGGTCGGACTCAACTTTTTGAGCGATTACGCGCCCCCACCTGCCTACAAAGAGTACGCACTCTACGACGATCAGGGCGCGTTAGTCACCTCACAGAATCGCGGCGGCGACGCGATTATCCTCGACGAGAATGCGTGGAAACCGTTCTGCGGGTTCATCGCGGACATTCCCCCACTGAGCATCCGCCGCTACGAAATTCGCTTTCAGCCCGCGCCAACCTTTGAGCGCCGAATCGCTGTGCAGGAGACGGATCAAGCCATCTCCGTCACTACGCCGTTCTGGACCGCGACGTTTGATCGGGCCTGTGGGCTCGTCTCACTCATCCACAAAGCGAGCGGGAAAGACCTGCTCAACGGCGCGGTGCGCTTCGTCGCTATGAAAGACCGACCGAATGCGTGGGGCAGCGACTTCAGCGTTGTCTTCAACGAGCCATTCGCCCCGCTGGAGATTCTGTCCCCGGCGGAAGTCGGCGCGTTCGTCGGGGCGGAGTCGCGCGAAGGCCCCGGCGTGCGCGTGATCACCAACGGCGACGTGTGGGTGACGATCGAATGCCTGAGCGGTTGGGCGCATACGCGTGCCTCGCTGCGCTTCACGCTGTACGCCGACCTGCCGCACATCGACCTGAACACCACGCTTTACATGGGGGCGCGCGCCAAAATGCTCAAGCTGCAGTTCCCGTTCACCGCGTGGAACTGCCGCCCGTTCGCGGAAATCCCGTACGGCATCGCGCAGTATCCGGCGGATGCCAGCGAATACCCGTTCAGCCGTTGGGTGCGCCTCGATTCGCATCACTTGAACGTGGGCGTTGCGAACAATGGCCTCAACGGCTTCGATGTGAACGCCGACGGCAAGCTCAACCTGAGCGTGGCGCGCGGCGCGATTCACGGGTCGCCGCTGGAAACGGACGCCGACCCGAACAAGGCGTACACGTTCATGGATCAGGAACAGATCAACACCAAGTTCCGCATCGTCGCCGGGGAAGATCGCGCGGAAACCGCAGGGGCGCTGGTCGCCGCCGCGCACGAACTGAATCACCCGCTGGAGAAGTTCTTCGCCTACTTCGCGCCGACACCACCGACCGGAGCGGTCGCCAACCCCGCGCCACTCTTGCAAGTCTCGCCGTCGAGCGTGGTGCTCGGCGCGCTTAAAAGCGGAAACCGAAGACGCGTTGGTGATCCGGTTGCAGGAAACGGCAGGCACAAGCGTCACCGCGACGATTGAACTGGATGGCGCAGCGCCGTTCATTGCGGAGTTCACGCCCTACCAGATTCGTACGTTCAAAATCGCCAAGGGCAGCACGTGGCAGGCTTGCAATTTACTGGAAGAAGTGCGGTAGACATCAGCGCACTGGCTGCGCTGTGGATACATGGAAGGCAGTAAGGCGACACGGTCGGGCGACCCAGTGGGTCGCCCGACCAATTTTATGGAGAATGCTACGGAGCTTCTTCAATCGTGAGGTTGTACGCGCCTTCGCCCGAGTCGTCGTAGGTCGCGACTTCGACGTAGTAGGTTTCACCCGCCACGACTTCGACGGCTTCCAGCAGCGAATTGTAGGTATTGCCCGCCGATGAGTCGTCGTTTTCGGCCAACACTTCGCCTGCCGCGTCATAGAGGCGCAGGACGGTGTCGAATGTACCCGTTTCGTCGCCCAGCGCGATATTGATCGTGGCGTCGGCTTCCGGCGTCAGCGTGTAGAACGCGCGCTCGCCGACAGCCAGCTCACCGCTGACGGCGTCGCCAATCGCAATCGGGCCGGCATCGGTGAGCGGCGGCGCGGACGCTTCGTCCAACCACGCGACCGCGGCATCGAGCAGCACATCGCCTTCGGCGAAAACTGTTTCTTCCGTCACCGGGACGGCAATCGTCGGTGGCACGCCCGTGCCTTCGATGTGAATTTCGTTATCCGCGCCCACCGCACGCCCCACCGTGTACTGCGCGAACACGCCGTCCGGCATGGCGAATTCCTGAATGCCACCACCGAGGCCGCCCGTCGGGTAGAAGCCGATGACTTCCACGTCGTCGCGCAGCGTGAGTGTATACGTGAAGAATTCGCAGTTGCTGAAGCAGGCCGGGGAGATCAGCACGGCAATTGGCCCAAGGTAGCGATCCGCCGGATCGGGCGCGGGGACAATCGTCGTATCGTACAACGGATTTAGCTCGAAAGCGTCGATATCCGGGTAGTAGAATCCACTCGTCCCGGCATAGACTTCCTCTTCGAACAGGTAACCGAGCATCGGGTTAGAGATGTCGGGCGAACCGCCGCCGTTGTAGCGCATGTCGATGATAATGCCGGACACGCCCGACGAATTGAACAACGCCAGCGCGCGCTGCCACAGCAGCACCGACGCGAGAATATCATCGCTGAAGCTGTAGATGGCGATATAGCCGTAGCCGTTGTCGAGGATTTCGTATTCGAGCGGCAAATTCGAGCTGCGCGGCTCACCATACACGTTCGAACGCGAGAAGAGGCGGCTGGCGCTCTCTTCGATGGCCGTCAGCGTGACGGTCGTCGGTTCGCTGGCGCCCGGATTCTGGTACGTCAGTTCAACTTCGTCGCCGATGTTGAAGCGCATCACTTCACGAATCTGTTCCAGACGGCGCAGCACGTCGCTGCTGTACGGTGGGTTCAGGCCGGGCAGGTCGGCAATCGCGTCGGCGACCGCCGTGCCGTTGATTTCGAGGACTTCCGCGCCCAATTCGATGCCTTCTTCGCTGGCGGGCGTGTCTTCGCCGACGTAGTTGGCGATGAAGCGACCATCGGTGAGTTCCACAATCGCCAGCCCCAGACCACCCATAATGCCCGGGGGCAGACCCTGCGAGAACAGGAACTGCGACCCAATGCCGAAGTGGCCATCTGGCACGGCGGTCTCGAAGAATTCCAGCAGCGTGAGCTGATACGCTTCCGAATCGTTGTTGGCTTCGGCTTCTTCAAAGCGCGGCAGGTATTCGGCGCGCAGCGCTTCCCAGTCAATGCCCTTCAGTTCGGTGAAGGCGTATTCGTTCTCCATCATGTCGATCATGCCGGAGAAGGCGTCGGCGTAGCCGAGGTTCGAGAAATCGGGCAGTTCTTCGCCCGCCGATTCGATCACGTCGACGGTCGCTTCGTTCGAGCGGATGAAGGTGAACGGATCGCTGTCGAGGTCGACCACGGTCCAACCCGCCGGAATACGCACAATCGGGTCATCTTCGGTGAAGATTTCACCGTCGTCGCCGAAGCCCGACGGGAAACCCTGCTGATCATCTGGCGCCCACACGAGCACGCGCCCACCGTTCACCTGATACAGCGTGGCGAAGTCGAGGCTCTGGTTGTTCGAGCGGTAGTAGATGAATTCGCGGTCGTCGATGAACGGATCGTCGATACCGTTGAAGCTGAAGTTCATGTTGTACAGCGAAATCCCGGCATCTTCTTCACCGTCGTTGTCAACATCCGCGAGCACGCCACCGGGATCAATCGGCAGACGCAGCTCAAAGGAGAACGGCGATTCCGAAATCGGCGAGGTGATGGTCGCGAGGAACTGCGGCGATTCCAGATTGAGGTATTCGGTCGAGAACTCGAATTCACCGCCGAAAATCTCCGACATATCGCCGAGGAACACAATCGGCTGCGTGCCAAAGTCCGGCAGGTTCGGGTTGGTGTAAGCCAACTGGCCCGTCACGAAGGTGACGCCACCTTCGTCATCCTGAAGTTCTGCATCCGGCATATCCTGCGCGGCGGCTGGCACCACAACCAGCAGCAGGAGGAAGACGACCAGAAGCATTCGTCTAAATTGCATCTTCGTTCCTTTGGGTAAAAATAAACCGACACAGAAACTCTACCACACCTTCACTCAGATGGGGGAACGACTATGTAATTTTGTGCAAATCGCGTAGGGCGTTAGTGGGGAACCACTTAGGCAAATCATCTAGTCCCTAGTGACACTCGTCCGTTTTGGCGGTGATCTTGAGCACAGCGTTTTCCCGTCGCGCCAGCCTATAATCTGTCATATGAGGCATTGTCCAGCAGAACCGTGCATCCGAAGGAGGCTACCATGGATGCAACAGGGTCAGCACTGCCTTGGCAAGACATGCGCTGGCATCAAGAAGTATGGATCCTGCGTGCACCCCAGGTTCTCCCTTCGCGCAGTGATTCGGGGCGCAGCCCGTTCCGGCACCATTCCTCGTATCTACACCTTCTGTTCTATCCCTTCTCCACTGTCCCCACCGCGGGACGCCCAAACTATTGAGGGAATACTACAATGCAAGCTATGCAGGGTATCCAAGTATTCGAGCAAGTCCTCATCCTCGTTGTCCTCGCTACCGCCTTCATTGCCCTGGGTTATGCCTACTGGCTGGCCCGCCAAACCTTCTCGGCTGATAAAGGCAGCCAACTGATGCAGCGCGTCTGGGGGTTCATCAAGGACGGCGCGAACGCCTACCTCCGCACGCAGCTGCGCACCATTGCTATTCTGATTGTCGTTCTGACCATTGCTATGTTCCTGAGCGTCGCCCTTGTCAAGCCGACGGGAGAAGCCAATGAGCTCTTCTGCCCGACGGACGTCGAGGCCGCTTATGCCCTTGATATCAGCACCTGTGCCCCGGGAGGAATCACCGAAGCCAATGTTCTGGCGGCGCTCGCGCTCCGCGCCGAGACGCCCAAGCAAATCGCCACCAATTACGGTTACGCCGACTTCAATCCGGAACGTGTCGCCGCGCGCGTCGAGTGTCCCTCGGCAGTGACGGGCGTCGCCACCGGGCGCGCGCTCGCCTTTGCGATGGGCGCAATTTTCTCCGCGACCGTCGGCTTCATGGGCATGAATATGGCCGTGCAGGGCAACGTGCGCGTCGCCGCGGCCAGCCGCGTGAGCTTTAAGCGCGCGCTGACCATCGCCTATCGCTCCGGCACGATCACCGGCATGCTGACTGACGGCCTCGGTCTGCTCGGCGGCACGCTGATTTTCATCATTTTCGGCAAGGCGTCGCCGGATGTACTGCTCGGCTTCGGCTTCGGCGGCACACTCCTCGCGCTGTTCATGCGTGTGGGCGGCGGCATCTACACCAAGGCGGCGGATGTCGGGGCGGATCTGGTCGGCAAAGTCGAAGCAGATCTCCCAGAAGACGATCCGCGCAACGCGGCGGTGATCGCCGATCTCGTCGGTGACAACGTCGGCGACTGCGCCGGGATGGCCGCCGATATCTTCGAAAGCTACGAAGTGACCATCGTCTCCAGCCTGATCCTCGGCCTCGCGCTCACCTCGCTGACCGGGCAGTTATTCTGGATCGTACTGCCGCTGCTCGTCCGTGGCATCGGCGTCGTCAGTTCGATTATTGGAACGTACACCGTTTCGATGTGGAAAGTCGACGATGCTGAAGAAGCGATGTACAAGAGCTACGAAATCTCCAGCGCCATCACCATCATCTCGACCTTCCTGCTCGCCGTGTTCTATGCGGGCGCGCAAGACCCCGGCGGTGATATACTGTCGCACCTGTCGCTCGGCGCGATGGTGGCCATCGGCGTCGCGCTGGCCGTCGCCTTTAACCCGCTGACCGCGTTCGCGACCAGCGCCAAGAGCCCCCGTGTCCAGAAGATCGCCAAATCGACGGTCTTTGGTCCGGCGCTCGTCATCCTCGAAGGCGTGTCGCTCGGTTACATGTCGAGCGTGTGGTCAGCCATTGTGATCGTAGCGAGCATCCTCGCTTCGGTGCTCGTGTTCAGCGTCAACTTCCCGCAGGAATGGGCACTCCCGGTGTTTAGTGTGGGCGCGCTTATCGCGGTCGTCGCCATCATCCGCGGCTTCCTCAAGAAAGACGTGGTGAGCGGCATCTTCCAGGCACTGTGGATCATGGTCTTCGCGCTGTTCCTCATCAGCATGCGCGATGTCGGCGCGGACAACCGCTTCGTGTATACCCTGTTCGGCGTCACGCTGATCGGCGTCGGTATGCTCTCGCACACCGGCAATAACGTCTCGATGGACACGTTCGGCCCCATTTCCGATAATGCGAATGGGATTGCGGAACTGGCGGGCGAAGACTTCGACGACAACGCCCGGCAAATCCTCGCCGACCTCGACGCGGCGGGCAACACCACCAAAGCGATCACCAAAGGTATCGCCATCGGTTCGGCGGTCATCGCCGCGGTCTCGCTGTTTGGCTCGTTCTTCATCGACATTGAACGCGTCATGCCGGAAGAACGCCTCGCCACTTTCACCCGCTCGATCAACCTGGCCGATCCCATCGTGTTCATCGGCGTGCTGCTCGGCGCGTGCCTCCCGTTGATCTTCGGCAGTCTACTGATCAAGGCCGTTAACCGCGCGGCAGGCTACATCATGGCGGAAGTCCGGCGGCAGCTGGCGATTCCGGAAATCATGAAGGGCGAACGCACGCCCGATTACGCGCAGGCCGTGTCGATCTCCACGCGCGCCGCGCAAACGGAGTTGATCCCACTCGGCTTGATCGCCATCCTCTCCCCCATCGTAATCGGGCTGCTGCTCAAGGAACAGGCACTCGGCGGCTTCCTCGTCGGCGTGATCGTTTCCGGGCAGCTCCAAGCAGTATTCATGGCGAACGCGGGCGGTGCGTGGGATAACGCGAAGAAGTACATCGAAGATGGCAACCTGGGTGGTAAAGGCAGCGCCAACCACAAAGCCAGCGTCGTCGGCGATACCGTTGGCGATCCGTTCAAGGATACAGCAGGCCCGGCGCTCAACCCGATGATCAAGGTGATCAATCTGGTCGCGCTGATCATGGCGCCGCTGGTCGTGCAAACCCAGGCCGCCGATGCGACCCTCCCGGTGGTGATCATCTCGCTGATCGGCATTGTACTCATCGTCCTGAGCATCCGCCGCAGCGACCGCGACACTGACACGGTCGAAATCGCAACCCCGCCCAAGGAGCTCAAGAAGGCGCATGCGCCCGCGGGCGATTAAAGTAGGCTAGCGTAAGAAGCTCATGAAAGATTGTAGGGGCGCCCCTACGTGTGCGCCCACATCCGGGCAGACACATAGGTCTGCCCCTACACGACAATTTTCGAGTTCTGTAGAAATCAGATATGGGATTGTAGGGGCGCACGGCCGTGCGCCCCTACGAGAAAGTTCCCGGGTTTTCTAAGAGCTACAGGACAGAACATCAAGAACACAGTAACTGACACTGGGGACGACTGAACGCCCCCATCAAAATTGATGTATATGAAGGTGTGAACCACGATGGACAAGAATCCCGATCCCCTGCAGCAGTTGCAAGCCGCCGCCCAAATTCGCAGCGGCACGAACTTCAAACGCGAACTGATCGCCGAGATGCAGTTGGATCGGGATTTGGAACTGCTGCGCACGTGGCAGTCCGCACGGCTCGCCGCGACCTACGCCGATCTGCTGGCCGACCCGCGCTTTCATCCAGCCTGCGCCTTTTTCCTGAGCGATCTGTATGCCGCGCGTGACTTTAGCCAGCGCAACTACGACGTACAGCGCCTGCATCACCTGCTCTCGCCGCTTCTGCCGCCGCGCGTGGTCAAAGTCATGGAAGACGCGCTCACGCTCATCAAGATGACCGATCAACTCGATCAGCAGTTGGTGCGCGTGCTCATCGATCAACTCGACGTAACCGACTGCATCGACGGCGCGACCTACGCCGAAGGCTACCGCCGCTGCGCCAATGCGGACGCCCGCCACCAGCAAATCGATCTGCTCGTCAAAGTCGTGCGCGAAGTCAATGCCTTGGCGCATCTGCCCATGGTGAACTTCGGGCTGAAACTGGCTGAACCGCTGGCGCATCGCCTCGGATGGGAAGAGATCTACGACTTTCTCCGGCGTGGCTATGCCGCATTCGCGCACATCCGCAGTATTGACCCGTTCGCGCAGGCCATCGAAACCCGTGAGAAACGCATTTTGCAGCAAATCTGGGATCGCCTACCTGACCCGTTTGTCACTTCTGAATGACAGTTGAGCACACCAAACAATGAGCGGCATCACGACCGTTGAGAGCGAAGTCCCGTTCGGGCACACGCTGTATGTTTGTCTGCACCTGAATAACCTGCCGTTGAACCGAGTCGTTCAGCATGACCAGATGGAGAAGACCTACCTCGCCTGGGAGACCGTGCGGCGCGAATGTAATCCGTATTTCGAAGACGGAACAGGCTTTGAGGGGTATTTCGTGGGACGCTGCGATGACCCGGAAGCAGCGCTCGACGCCATCCTCAACATCAACCAACACATTCTCGATGCCATCGCCCGCCTGTACCGCTTTGAATACGGCTTCCAGACGCGGCTGTTCAAAACCCTGACCCGTGAATACCCGGACGAAGAGGCAATTCACATCTGGTCAGCGTACTTTGGCGCGGAATTAGGGCGACTGCGGGTGCATGTCCTGCAGGATGCCAAAGCCCAGGAATTTCAGCGCCAGACCTACAAGATCATCAGCATGCTGCCGCCGATCAGCTATCACGAGACTGACCACGATGTCGCTCAGATTTTCAGCGTCGGATCGCTGCCGACACCCCACTACGACAAAATCGTGGTGAACTCCGATACGCTCAAACCCGATCAACAGGATGCGTGGTTGGTCGCGCAGAACATCGGCGCGTTTGGTCATCCGCTCGTCCGCAAATTCCTCGACCGGATCTCCCCGCTTGGCTTCTAGTGTCTCGTCGATGGCAGATTGCATGTGCGGCTGCGACGCACACTGCCATGCGGCCATGAATCGAGTTACCCTGACCCACGCCTGCCATAAATTAGGGTTTCTTTACGCTATTACAACTATTTTTACCAACCTCACGCGACATCTGACCGCAATCTACGGTTTATACAACAAAGACGGATGAAACTAGGAGCAAGAGTGAGCCAAAACCAGCCGAATCCAGCCAAACGCGGGCGCGCAAAGGCTGCCAGCGGGACTGCTTAACGGGCAGTTACCAGTCCACGTGAACGTCGTATCAGTACGAAAGTACTTGCGGCACTCTAGACGACATCAACGGGGGTCAGAGCATCCAGGCACCCTAACAAAGGCATGGTTCTAGTACTGTTGTCAGATACCGATCGGATGGAAGGTTACAAGCGTGCAGGCTACACTCGTTCATACTGAAATTCATACGCTTATCTCAGCCAATTATGCTGAGGATCATGAATTTCATGTAAAATCGATAGAAGCGAGTGCTTGGTTTGTTCGCCTTTACTCATTCTATCGGGTAGCGATGTCTCTATATAGTGTATTCACCGCATTCTTCCTCTTGACAGTCGATACGTCAGATACTGTATCCCTGCAAGTGGATGTACGACTGCTCATCAAGCGAGCTCAGACCGGAGATCGCGAAGCAGTGGGGGCGCTGTATCAGGCGTACTCCCAATCGATTTACCGGTATGTCATCGCCCGGGTGCGCAGCGCCGAAGACGCGGAGGACATTACATCAGAAGTCTTCATCAGCATGGTCAAAGGCCTGGCATCGTACCAGATCACAGAAGCTCCCTTCGCTGCTTGGCTCTATCGGATCGCGGCATCGCGGGTCGCGGATCATTATCGCGCCCGCCAGCGCCAGCCGATCAGCGAGTTGACCGAGAGTCTCCCTGATGATCTCACTTTACCCGAAGATCAAATGCTGCAAAAGCAGTCATTTGATCGACTGCGCGCAGCCTTAGGACAGCTTTCTGAAGAACACCAGACGATTCTGATTCTGCGGTTTGTTGATCGCAAGAGTCACGAGGAAGTTGCCGCCATCTTGGGCAAGTCGATGACTGCAGTCAAAAGCGCTCAGCATCGGGCGCTGGAACACCTCACATCGATCCTGGGTGGGGAGTCAAAAAGCCGTCACTATTTAAGGGGCATCCATGAGTGAGATGCGCAACACCCCTGAACAACTCGCCGCGCGCCTCGACCGCGTGCTGCCACCGGGGACGACCTTTACGCCCCCGCGCACCAAAGACCCGCTGGTCAACACCGCCATTGACGTCGCAGACACCCCGTTCCCGGCGCTCTCCAACGAGGCGAGTCAGCGCATCGAGGCCCGGATGCTGGCCGCGTTTGATCAGCAGTTTCCGGCACAGAATGGCAAAGTGCACAAGAACGGCGCACGTCCATCAACCGCGCAGCCATCCATCGCCTTAGTGCCCAAACAGCGTCGTTCACCCGTGCCCATCGTGCTCCGCTGGGCCGCAGCCGCCGTACTCATTCTCGTCATTCTCAGCGGTGGCTTGACGGCAGCATCCGCCTCGGCGGTGCCGGGCGACACATTGTATCCCGTAAAGCGCGCCGTCGAACAAGTCGAACTGGTCTTCGCGCGCACGTCCGCCGACCGCGCCGAAGTGCTGCTCCAGCAGGCGCGGCGCCGCGCCGAAGAAGCGCTGGTCCTCACTGTGCGCCGCGAAGACACGAACACCGTTCTTATGGAAGCTCGGCAGAACCTTAACGAAGCCGAGCGGCTCGCCCCGGAACTCATGACGCAGCCAGCGTTTGCGCAGAGTATCACCGCCATCAACGCGGTGATCGACGCGGTGGATGGCAGCAGTGTGCCGCCCGGTCAAGCGCCAGAAGGCGAACAACCATCCGGTCTCCCGCTCCTCGCCGAGTCAGAGACGCCAACGCCATCTGTGACGCCCAGCCCAACCCGCACGCCGCGCACGCGTGTGCCCGCCACAGATGAGACAGACGAATCCGCGAGTGCGACCCGCACGCCGCGCCCGACGAACACGCCACGCCCGACGCACGTCCCGCCGACTCAGGCGCAAGGTGGTCAGCAGGCAACCAACCCGCCGCAGGGTAATCCGCCGGCAGATCCCGGGAATGGCAATAGTCAGCAGGCGACCAACTGCCCGGGTAACTCGTGCAGCGCTCAGGCGACTAATCCGCCGCAGGGTAATCCACCCGCTGATCCGGGCGGAGGCAATCCTCCGGTCGATCCGGGTGGCGGCAACAACGGTAACAATGGTAATGGCAGCGCAGCTAACCCGCCGGGGGATCCCCCCGGCGTTGCTGATCAAGGCAATGGAAACTCCAATGCTGGCGGCAACGGGAACAACGGCAACAATGGCAACGGCTAAGCGCCAGCTGAATAGACTTTATTGCAGACTCATCAAAGCCAACAACTTAGTTTAGAAACGACAACGGGGACGAATGAGAGGCGTCCCCGTTGTCATAGCTGAGATAGACAGTTAGTGGTGGTCTGGGTTCACTGCATCTGCCTACCTCGCATGCGCCAGACCGAGCGGTCGCCGCATGTTTGCAGTGAATGGCAAATCAGCTTTAGTACTGCAACAACTCTATACACGAGCATTCGGTTGGGTTGGAGTTGTCACGTATATAAACGACTTGCCGCCGCCAATGTCGCATAAAAACCGTAAAAGTTTGAGTTTTGCTGGTGAATCAGTCCAAGCTTGGGACATTCACTGCCCACAATGTGATTCCGGTGGCAGCGTCCACCCTCACTAACCAGCGTCCCTCAGCCGCGAAAAATGCTTATCCGGTGGCATGCGTTCACTTATTCTTCCGTGCTGATTACCCCGAAAATCAACGATCTCGGTGCTCAATTCATCCATAGGTACACGCAAAAAACCAGTACCATCGGGCAGTAAAAGCGGAAGCGCCGGAGTGAAAACATTGGTATCCGGCAGACGATCACCGACTATCGTTGCGTTAGCGATATCCCATAGCGCGGGCATACTATCGAGCAGCACTTGGCGACTGTCCGTGCTGAATTGCAATATCGAACTAGCGTAAACGATGGCGGGCAACGCAGTGACTGCCGGGTCATTCAGTGTGAGCGTTATTGCCGGATTGTGAGTATCCCACAGGAAAGGCAGCACAGTACCCGATACATCCGGATTACGGACAGTGATCAGCAAATGACGCCCATCGGGACTCCACTCGCTCTGGACATAATTCTCGCGCCAGGCGATTTCTTTCAGGAGCACGCCAGTGGCTATGTCGTACAACCTGCCAATCGTGGTATATGTGACGAACACCCGGCTGTAATCAGCATTGAAGGTTGCATGGCGCGGCGCTCCCACGTAAACAGTTTGCGACTGCAAACTGCCGACCACTTCGCGCAAGCTAATATCGTAGATAACGTCCCCGATGAGCCCAAGGTGTGCTTCAGGCTCGGAAAATTGCTCGATCCCATCCATTACTTCGCCCGTGAGTCGCTCGACAATAGTTCCCGTCGCCACATCGATAAGCGTGAGTCCTGTTGCAGTCGTCACGGTGGTTCCATAACTACCCGTGCGTGTGGTCATGATTAGGGAACGTTCATCATGAGAAAAGGCCGAAGCATTCAGCCCGTAGGGCAGCGGCACCGAAACATATTCTGTCCCGCGTTCCAGCAGAAAGGGAATTCCGACACAGCTATCAGTCAGGTCAACCGCATCCCAACTCAGCCACGCGCGTTGTCCATCAGTACTGACCTGCACCCAACGGCGATTTGGAGTGAGGGCACGCACATCAAATCGTTCATCCATTAGCGGATAGCGGATCGGTGTTGCATCAACACGGGATTCGGCGCGCAGAGTGGTACTACTAACCATGATCCGCGCTGCGCAATCGTCCGCAGGCACATTAATCGAACCGCCACCCAGAGCGAACAACTCATCCAAGCGCCAGAAGCGTGCGAAATTATCGCCATTCTGGATCCATTCTCCGCGGATCGCCAGCCACGTGAGGTCAGGGCTGACCGTTATTTCCAGCGGGTAGTTTGAGAAGTAGCGGTACGGTGGCTCAGGTAGTAGAAAAGGTCTCCACGTGCGAGCCCCTAAATCGACTAACCACAGCACATCAGGCCGGCTTGTGATAATCGCGGCGCGCATACCATTGGAACTAATGTGAATGACAGGCGGAACAACCGTGTGATCGTTGCGGTAGGGCGTGGGCGTCGGCGTTGTGACGGCGGTCAGCGGCTCACCTTCCACCCACTCGGTTGCCAAAGTCCTCAAGTCAAACTGAAAAACAGGCACGAGCTCGGCAGCATTTTCGATGGTGATGCCGAGTGGCGGCATCACGGCTTGAGCTGATATCCCGCCGCTCCCAAGCATTATTGCGAAAGTAGACGTGATAATAACTATCATCTGGCGCAAACGCGTACGTAACATGCTGAGGCTCCCGGTCGTGTGAAAAAGCGGCATGTAACTTCCATATCAGTCTAAAGAGGCAGCAGTTCGGTTGCCGTACGCGGTCCCAATGCGAATGCACCGTAAGGGCTACGCCTAGGCTACGACACTCTCAACATTCCAAGTGGGTTACTGTTCGTGAGGAAGTCATAGTTGCTGGTGCTTGATGGCGTGAAACCGAGGGGCGTATCAATCCCTGTGCCAAGGCGCACGGTGCGACCACCATAGTGGTCGCACCGTGCGCCTGCGGACGTGGGCTAGACCCCACGCCGCTTACCGTTCGGGTTAGGGGTTCCCGTTGGCGGACTTCTGGGGTTCTGGCTGCGCCAATACCTGCGCAATCGGGCGCAGATCGAGCCACCATTGGCGGCGCGGGCGCTGATGCGTCTGGTCGACCATGCGCGCCATGTCTTCGATGTTGTGGATGCGCGTTTCGCCCGCCTCGATGCCGATGAAGGCGCTCGTCGGCGTGTCACTCTGCGCCTGCTCAATCAGATAGCCGATGCAGCGCACGGCGAGGCGCGTCGCATGAATCCGATCAAACGGGGATGGATCTCCACCCTGCTGCACATGCCCGAGGATGGTTTGGCGCACGTCAAACAGCTCGCCGCCTTCCTGCTCGAACAATGACGCCATGAACTGCGACGTATAGATTGGATTAGCATTCTCGTTGCGGATCATGAGGCCGAGCCGTTTCCCATTCCGGAAGCCGTACCGCAGTTGATCCAGATCCGTCTGCAGATCCCTGAGCGTGATGCCTTCTTCGGGGAGATAGACGCGCTCCGCGCCCGTCGCCAGCCCGCTCATCAGCGCCAGATAACCGCAGTTACGCCCCATCACTTCGACCACAAAGCAGCGGCGCTGCGCAATCGCCGACTGCTTGATGCGATCCACCGCCCAGACGATATTGTTGAGCGCAGTATCCGCGCCGATGCTGAGATCCGAACCGGGCAGGTTGTTATTGATCGACGCGGGCAGGCAGATCGTCGGCATATTGAACGCCGGGAAGTTGTCGACTTCTCGGTGCAGTTGGTACGCGCCCTGATACGCCGACCACCCGCCGATGATCAGCAGCGCCTGAATGTCATACTTCTCGATCGTGCGGGCGATGTGATAGAAGTCACGGCCGCTGGGAACAGTACGATTCGCGCCCAATTCCGAGCCGCCAACCGACGCCCAGCCATTGACGCTCATCCAGTCCATTTCGCGCACCGTACCGTCGATCAAACCCTGAAAACCGTTGGTCACGCCGAGCATGATGTGCCCTTGATCCAGCCCGCTGCGCACCGCCGCGCGGATGGCGGTGTTCATGCCGGAGGCGGGCGCGCCGGAGTTCATCACGGCGATGCGCAGACGCTTCTGGCCGGGCTGCGGCGGATGTGGCAGGGCGCGCAGCAGCACTTGCAGTGTGTTGTACGTCTGCTTGAAGCTCGTGCCGCGCAGTTCCATCGCCTTTTCGTAGTCGTGCGCGGCAATGGCCGCCGCCACCGCGCGCGTCTGCTCCACGCACTTCATGAGCGGCGCTTGCACAATGCGATTATTGCGCAGACCGATCAACTGCGGCTCGGTTTCAGGCGTGGCGTTGAGCACGGCATCGACCGCCGCCGCGCCCATGCGCGTACCGAGGTTGCGGTCAAATGCGGTCGGCGTCCCGCCGCGCTGCACGTGACCGAGCACGGTGATCCGCACATCTTCATTGAATTTCTCTTGCAGCACCTTCTTGACATGCGCGCTGTCGATGGGCTTGCCGTTGCAGTCCTGCGCGCCTTCGGCGATGATCACGATGCTGTCACGCCGCCCCGCCTCGCGTCCTGCTTTGAGGTCGGCACACATCTTGTCTTCCCAGACATCGGCATCCGGCGGATTCTCGGGAATGAGCACGTAATCCGCTCCAGTCGCGATGCCGCCCATCAAGGCGAGGTAACCGCAGTTGCGCCCCATCACCTCGACGACGAACGTGCGCTGATGGCTGGCCGCCGTGCTGCTGATCGCATCGACCGCTTCGGTGATGCGGTGCAGCGCGGTATCCGCGCCGATCGTCATGTCGGTGCCGTACATGTCATTGTCAATCGACCCCACGAGGCCGATGATCGTTAGGTGTGTATGCTGGTCGGCGACTTCACGCGTGATTTCACCCGCAGTGACCAACTCTTCAAGCAGCGTGCCCCACTCGCGGCGGAATACATCCGCCCCGGTCAGGCTGCCATCCCCGCCGATGATGATCAGGTTATCGATCTCGTGCTTGAGTAGGTTGAGCGCTGCGATCCGGCGCCCTTCGTGCGTGCGAAACGCATCGCAGCGCGCCGTGCCGATGATCGTACCGCCCCGGTGCAGGATACCGCCAACCGCATCCCACGACAGCTTGCGGATGAAGTCTGCCCCGTTGATCAAGCCCTGATAACCTTCGTAGATCGCATAGACATCCACGCCGCGATTCAGTGCGATGCGCACAATTGAGCGAATCGCGGCATTCATTCCCGGCGCATCACCGCCGCTCGTCATTACCGCCAGCCGTTTATTCATAGTGGGATGTTCCTCCAATGCCTGTATCAGTGTTCGTGCAGCGCGGCGCTGACCGTATGGAGAGCCGCGAGATGGAGCAGATCGTCGTCGAGCGGTTTGGCTTGGCCGACCACCTCGGCAAACGGGACTGCATGAATAGCTCCGTGAGTAAAACCAAAAACGACGCCGGATTCGCCGCGGACCAACGCGTCGACGGCCTGCGCGCCTAAGCGGGTAGCCAGCAGGCGATCATACGCGCTCGGGGCGGCGTGACGCTGCGCATGCGCCATCTGATGGCCTTGCAGCTTGCGCTCCTGATCGTGCGTCAGGACCTAGGCGCGCACCGGTTGGCATCGGTGGCTTCCGCCGCCACGATGATCGGATCACCGGACTCGGTCAGCGCGGCCACGTTGGCGACATTGCGCACGAGTTCGCCATCGGTCTCGGGCAGGATGACCGCCGCCGCGCCGCCGACCACCGCCGACATGAGCGCCAGATAGCCGGAACTGCGCCCGGCCACTTCGATCAGATGCAGCAGATGCCCCGTCGGCGTGGACCGCAGATAGTCGATTTTGTCGAGCGCGATATTGAGCGCGCTGTCCGTGCCGATGATCATTTCTAGACCGGCGACATCATTTTCAACCGATGCGGCGATACCGTTGACGGGCAGCCCGCTCTGCGCGAACGCCTGCGCCGCCGCCTGTGTCTCCCGCCCGCCAATGAAGATCAGCGCATCGACGCGAACCTCGGTGAAGTAACGGTGGGCGATTTTCATGCCCCGCGTCCGTCAAAATCTGGCGGGTATCCATGCACCCTAACAGGCTGCCGCCGCGCGGACTGATGCCGTCGACGGTGCGCGCGGTCAGCGGGATACAATCTTCTGGCAGCAAGTCGCCATCCGTGTCACAAATACCGATCACCTGCCAGCCCAGTTCCAACGCGCGGCGGGTTACGCTGCGCAGCGCCGCGTTCATCCCCGGCGCGGGGTCGTCACCAGTCACAATTGCTAGTCGCTGGTTCATAGCCGATCAACTCCTCGGGCAAAACGCTGACGGCGCGGACACCGCGCCGTCAGCTTATGCTCAGCTTGATAGATCTGTCGTGTCCCGACTTCACGTCAGGAACATGGGCATCCCCAGCACATGACGCACACGCGGACGATAGCAATCCGTATCGTACAACTCTGGGACGTTGACGCGTTTCTTTCCCTGCGCCACCGTCGAAAGCGGGACATCACTGTACACGCCGCGCTGCAAGCACACCAAACGCCCACTTTCGCCGCGCTCAATGAGGCTCAGCGCTACGTGCGCGAAGTTCGCCGCGACCATCAGGTCGAGCGAGTCCGGTGCGCCGCTGCGCATCAAGTAAGCGAGCTGCTGGTAGATAATGTTCTGCCCGGTCAGCTCCTTAAGCGCGTCGCCGACCGCCTGCCCGACGCCGCCCAGCTTGCGATGACCGAAGGCATCTTCCTTGCCGCCTTCGATCACCTGCCCCTCCAGCGGATGAGCCCCTTCCGACACGGTGATCATGGCGTAGTTACTCGGGTTGCTGGCCTTATCTTCCAGCACCAGCTTGGCGAGCTTGTGGATGTCAAACGGCACTTCCGAAATCAGCGCGCGATCCACGCCCGCCAGATACGCCGCAATCAGCGACGTTTCGCCGGAATTGCGCCCGAACAACTCAATCACCGCGATGCGCTCGTGCGACCCGGCGGAGGTGCGCAGCGCATGGATGAATTCCACGCTGCGGGTCACCGCCGTCGAAAAACCGATGCAGTAATCCGTCCCGTAAACGTCGTTATCCATCGTCTTCGGGATGGCGATCACGCGGACGCCTTCGCGCGCCAGTCGTTCGCCATAGCTGAGCGTATCATCACCGCCAATCGGAATCAGGCAGTCGATCCCCAACGTCTCGATCACACGCAGAATGTGCGGCGTGATATCGTGGGTCTTCGCCTCCGGTTTCAGCGGCACGTTGGCAAAAGCAGGGATTTCATCCGGTTTCATGTTCGCAGGGTTCGTCCGCGATGTATGCAGGAATGTGCCGCCGCTGCGATCAACACGGCGCACAGTCTCTTTCGTCAGTGGTAACACCCAATTTCGCGTGCTGTCGTCATCCGGATTGATTTGCACCAATCCACGCCAACCGCGCCGAATTCCCAAAACGTCGTAACCATTGTCTATCGCCCGATTTACGATGGCTTTGATAGCGGGATTCAATCCCGGGAACATCACCGCCGCCCGTTAATACTGCAATTCGCATGGCCATGCTCCTAACGTTTTAAGTATTTATCGTTTTCGTTATTTTACTCGCGGACGGGGGTCTTAACGCGGCTTGACCCGTAAGTCATGAAGAAGTGCACTTACCACGCGGTGATGTTTGTCACACGTTTACACCGGGCTGAATCACGGGCTGTAATGCGGTGTATAATCATTACAGTACGGCTAAATATTATTCTTGAGGATATTGCCATGACCTTACACCCTACCCCGACTCGGAGTCCGTCTATCGACCGGATCGCCGAACTTCTCGGTGATGAAGCCGACTTGCTGCTCACCCATCGCTGCACTACCATCGACCAAACCCGTCTCTATCTGCCCGGCCCGGACTGTGTCAGCGAAGTCTGGGGTCTCTCGGATCGTAATCCGCAGGCGCTGCGCAGCCTTGAACAACTGCACGCGCACGGTCGGCTCGGCGGCACGGGCTACGTGTCGATTCTGCCCATCGATCAGGGGATTGAACATTCGGCGGGCGCTTCGTTCGCCAAAAATCCCGATTACTTCGACCCGGGGCATATCGTCGAACTGGCCATTGAGGGTGGCTGCAATGCGGTCGCCTCGACCTTCGGCGTGCTCGGCGCGGTCGCGCGCAAGTACGCGCACAAAATTCCGTTCATCGTCAAAATCAACCACAACGAGCTGCTGACTTACCCGAATCGCTATGATCAGGTTATGTTTGGCACCGTCAAAGAGGCGTGGAATCTCGGGGCGGTCGCCGTCGGCGCGACTGTGTATTTCGGCTCACCGGAAAGCACACGCCAGATCGTCGAAGTAGCGGAGGCGTTCGTCCACGCCCACGAACTCGGTATGGCGACCGTGCTCTGGTGCTATCTGCGCAACCCCGGCTTCAAGGTGAATGGCGTCAACTATGAAGCCTCCGCCGACCTGACCGGGCAGGCGAATCACCTGGGCGTGACGATTGAGGCCGATATCATCAAGCAGAAACAGCCGGAATCGAACGGCGGCTATAAAGCGATCAACGCGGGCGGCTCCAGCTATGGCAAGCTGGACGAACGCATCTACAGCCAGTTGACCAGCGATCACCCCATTGACCTGACGCGCTATCAGGTGGCGAACTGCTACATGGGGCGCGCGGGACTAATCAATTCGGGCGGCGCGAGCGGCAAGAACGACCTCGCCGACGCGGTCAAGACGGCAGTCATCAACAAACGGGCGGGCGGCATGGGTCTGATCAGCGGACGCAAAGCGTTTCAGCGCCCGCTGGCCGAAGGCGTCGATCTGCTCAATGCGATTCAGGATGTCTATCTGTGTGCTGAGGTGACCATCGCGTAAGGGCGGTGGAAGGGATAGCTCTCCCCGCGTTCAACCTGAACGTGGGGAGAGTTTTTGTTTGTCCGGGGGCTTACATACACTGCCACACGCGCTCACCGCGCATGATGCGCGCCAGTACCTCAGGAAAGGTGGCGATCTCAATCGGCTTGCCAATCGCGCCATCAAAGCCCGCCATCTGCAGTTGATCGACCTCGTCGCCCGTGACGCCCGCTGTCACCGCGACAATTTTGGCCGAGTCAAAGGCCGTATCCGCACGAATTCCCTTGAGAATACCAAAGCCATCGGTTGGGCCAATGTGAATATCCAGAAAGATCACCTCGGGCTGCACACAGAGGCTGCGCAGGCGCGGCATGAAGTCGACACTGTCATTCCAGATCGTCAGGTCGGTGATACCCAGTTGAAAATTCAGGGTGAGACTCATGATCTCCCCGCTCAACTGGTCATCTTCAAAGTAGACATATGACGTCATGGTTCGATGTCCTCAACTGCGGATTCAGTAATATGTTTCTGCGCTGTGACTATGCCGTGTTCGCCGCCGGATGCATCCAACGTCTATAAGAATTCTATCGAGTTTCCGACGTTTAGATCCTGAAGGATGCTTGAGCGCTAGCGCCCGGGCCAGTTTGTGGATATCGTATTGCGCTGCTGACCAGACCTGATCGAGAGATGACGATGAGCACTCCGTCCCGCAACCTGACCACCCGCTTCCTCACGACCGCCTCTAATCTCGCCGCGCTGACGTGGCCGCTGGCGGGGCACATCTTCAAAGAGAAGCTGGAAGTGGACGAGAGTCAGGCGCTGTGGACAGCAGAAACGCCCGATTATCAACCGCTGCCCGCGCTCCAGCAGGACACCAGCGCCGATCTGGTGATCATTGGCGGCGGCTTCACAGGCGTCTCGACTGCCTACCACTTCAGTCAGCGTTACCCGGAAAAGCGCGTGCTTCTGCTGGAGGCGAAATCGCTGGCGAACGGCGCGAGCGGGCGCAATGGCGGCATGCTGCTCAACTGGCTGGCCGTGACCAGCGGCTACAGTGCCGAAATGACCGCGCGCATCTACCAGATGACGCACACTGGGATCTTGACCATCCGCCAGATCATTGAACGACATAACCTTCCGGTCAGCGCGCGCTATGACGGCACGGTGACCGTACTGACCGATTCCCAGCGCGCCGAAGCCGCCCACGAAGAAGTCGAATATTTACAGTCGCTCGGCATCCCCGAAGCCTACCTGAATCGGCAGCAGTTGGCCGCGCGTTTGCAGCTCAATGGGGCGCATGGCGCGGTCTACGATCCGAATTCCGGGCAGATCAACGGCGCGCAGTTGGTGCGCGGCCTGCGCCCGGTACTGCTCGAACGCGGCGTGGAAATCTACGAAGGCACGCCCGTGACGCGCATCGACGAAGGCGCGACGATCACCGTACACACGCCGCACGCCAGCATCAAAGCCAAAGCGATCATGCTGGCGACCAACGGATACACGGGCAAGCTCGGCTACTTCCGGGACGCGCTCTTTCCGCTGCACTCGCACGTGTTTGCAACCGCGCCGCTGCCCCCGGAACAGCGCGAACAGATTGGCTGGAAGGCGCTGGCAGGCTTCAGCGACGACCTTGACCGCATCTCATACAGCAGCCTAACCACGGATGGACGGCTCGTGTTTGGCGGCGGCAGCAATCAGTCCTACGCCTACCTGTTCAACAACCGCACCGCCTACCCCGGCACGCCGCACACCGCGCAGCCCGCCTTCGCCAAAATGCAGGAGACGCTGGCCAATTACATGCCCGGTTCGCGCAGTCTGCCGATCACGCACCGCTGGACAGGGACACTCGGCATCACGCTGAACCGCCAAGCGCTGATGGGCGTGCGCGGTGATAATCGCAACGTATACTTTGCCATCGGCTACTGCGGACATGGCGTCACGCTGGCGAACATTGCCGGGGAAGTCATCACCGACCTGTACTCGCGCGATGATCAGCGTTGGCGCGGGCTGCCCTTCTACCAGCAGACCTATCCGCCGCTCCCGCCGGAACCGTTCCGCTGGATCGGCTATCAGACGTTTACGCGGCTGACAGGCAGTTCGCCGCGCGTATAACCGGAGGAGCAAACGACATGCATGCGATAGTCGCTTTTGGCGAAATTATGCTGCGCCTCACACCGCCCGACTTACTGCGCCTCATCCAAACGCAGTCGTATACCGTGACGTTCGGCGGCGCAGAGGCGAACGTCGCCATAGCGCTGGCGCGCTTTGGTCACCGCGCCGAGTATGTGACCCGCCTACCCGCGCACGACCTCGGCGAAGCGGTGTTGATGTATCTGCGCCAGTACGGCGTCGGCGTGGAGCATGTCGCGCGCGGTGGCGACCGTTTGGGCGTGTACTTTGTCGAACAAGGGGCGGCACAGCGCGGCGGCAAAGTGATCTATGACCGGGCACGATCCAGCGCCGCCGAACTCCAACCGGGGATGCTCGACTGGCGCGCAATCTTCACGGCGGCTGACACGGATTGGTTTCACTGGACTGGCATCACGCCCGCGCTCACGGAGAGCGCCGCCGCCACCTGCCGTGAGGCCATTGGCATTGCCCGCGAACTTGGCCTGACAATATCATGCGACCTCAACTACCGGCATGCGCTGTGGAAATGGGGCAAAACCTCAGCGGAGGTCATGCCCGATCTCGTCGCGCAGTCCGATGTGGTGGTCGGCAACACGGAAACCGTGCACACCATGTTCGGCCTTAAGCCGCGTGACCCCGCTGCCGATTTGATCGACCAGAACCGCGATGTCGCGGAACAATTGGCGGAGCGCTGCCCGCAGCTCAAGACGATTGCCTTCACGACGCGCGCCTCGCACTCCGCCAGTCACAACACGTGGTCGGCGGTGCTGTGGCAGCGCGGCCAGTTCTACACCGGTACAAGCTACGATCTGACGCCCATCGTCGACCGGGTCGGCGCGGGCGATGCGTTCACCGCCGGGTTGATCTACGGTTTGCGCCAGCACCCGGAGAATCCCGCGTATGCGCTCAACTTTGCGACCGCCGCGGGCTGCCTCAAACACACTATTCCCGGCGACGCGCTGCTCGTCAGCGTGGAAGAGGTCGAGCAGCTCATGTCCGGCGACAGCTCCGGTAAAATTCGCCGCTGAGCGTCAGTGCGTGTTGATGTGCATGCGCGAAAACTCGGTGCGGTAGTCACCGGGCGCGATCTGCATGATGCGCCGGAAGATGCGCCGGAAATAGTCGGTGTCGCTGAAACCGCAGCGGGATGCGATCTGCGCAATCGTCAGATTGGTGTCCAGCAACCATTCGCAGGCTTTTTCAATGCGGCGGCGGTGAATCGACTCGGTCAGAGTGCAGCCGTACAAGCGGTGATAGATGCGCCCGAGATAGTCGGTATTGTAGCCGAGTGCGGCGGCGATCTTGCTGGCCGTAATCGGACGGTCAAAGTTCATGCGAATATAAGTGTGCGCCCACGTCGCGACCACGTTGGCATCCTCGTTGACTTCGACAGGTTCCACTTGTGATTGCACGACTTCAAGCAGCATAAGCGTCATGAGCAGATTCGCCGCGTACGGATGCAGCATCCCCGACTCCTGATCGTCCAGAAACGTGCGGAACAAGCGCTCCAGTCGTTCGGGTTGGCGCAGCGTGGCCATCTGCGGCACGACCAAGCTCGGATGATAATCAGGCGTGGTGAGCTGTACATCGCTCACCGTTTCGCAAATCACCTCGTAGTGAATCCAGTAAAAGCGTAAGTCGGGCGGCATGGGGTTCGACCCGCCGTGCCGCCGTCCCGGCCACAGGTGCAGCGTCTGCCCCGCACGCAAATGAAACTGCTGCCCCTCTTCCCACAATTCGAGTTCACCCTGCTTCACAAAGATCAGTTCATGCGAGTTGATGATGCGCGTGGGATGCAGCGCCGTCCCCCGTGAAATGAACAGCCCGGCGTTCTGCGCTTTGATGGGACAGCTCATCGTCAGGTACAAAGCATGGGTTGTATCCATAAGTCGGTTGTCCGGAGTTCGAATACCTGTTTGCACACCGATTATATGTCGGAATTAGGCAAAAGTCGGAATCGGACTGGTATTGGCGGGTTTCACCTACTGTTCACCGACTCCCGGTTTCGTTACAGTGGATACAAATTGTTGAATAGTGCATTCGATTTCAGAATAGGATCCGCCATGGTTAATAATGGGCTGCCCTTAAGTTCTATCCGGTCTAATCAGGTCAAAATTGATGGTGGCTATTGGGGTGAGCGCCAAGCTACTGTCCGCACCTCGACCATTCCCGCCATCCATCATCAGCTTGAAATCACCCACCGCACCGATGCCTGGCATCTGCACGGCGGGGAAAACGATCCCCGGTTTGACGGTCACATTGTGCACAAGTTCTGGGACTCCGACCTCGCCAAGTGGATCGAAGCGGTCGGCTACAGCCTCGACAGCTATCCCGATCCCGACCTCGAACAGCTCGCCGACAAGGTCATTCAGGCGATTAAAGAAGGCCAGCTCGAAGACGGCTACCTCAACAGCTTCTTCACGGTGATTGAACCGCAAAACAAGTGGCGTAACCTGCGTGACTGGCACGAACTCTACGACGCGGGTCACCTGATGGAGGGCGCGGCGGCTTATTACCAAGGGACGGGCAAGCGCGTGCTGCTCGACACGCTGGCGCGCTACGCCGATCACATCGACGCGCGTTTCGGCCCCGGCGAACAACAGGTACACGGCTACTGCGGCCACCCGGAAGTCGAATTGGGTCTGGTCAAGCTGTACCGGGCGACGGGCGAAAAACGCTATCTCAACCTCGCCAAGTACTTCGTCGACGAGCGCGGGCAAGAGCCAAACTTCTTCGACATCGAAGCGGCGGCACGCGGCGACGACCCGACCAAATTCTGGGCGAAGACCTATCACTACTGCCAGGCGCACAAACCCCTGCGCGAACAAAACGTCGCCACCGGCCACTCCGTGCGCGCGGCCTACCTGTATGCCGGAGCGGCGGATATCTCTGCCGAAACGGGCGACAGCACCCTGCTTGACGCCTGCCGCGTAATCTGGGAAGACCTCACCAGCAAGCAGATGTATATTACGGGCGGTCTCGGCCCGGCGCACGCCAACGAAGGCTTCACCTTCGGCTACGACCTCCCGAACGAATCCGCCTATGCCGAAACCTGCGCGTCGATTGCGCTGGTCTTCTGGGCGAAGAGCATGTTCGACATTGACCCGGACAGTCGCTACACCGACGTGATGGAACGCGCGCTGTATAACGGCATCATGTCGGGTGTGTCGTGGGAAGGCAACCAGTTCTTCTACGCCAACCCGCTGGCCTCCTACCCCTACGTCAACCCGCACGAACACTTCAGCGGCATCAACACGCCGAAGCACTACCGCCGTCAGGATTGGTTCGTGTGCCCGTGCTGCCCGCCGAATCTGGCGCGCGTCGTGGCGAACCTGGGCCACTACTTCTCGTCGCACAGCGCCGACACGATCTACCTGCATCTGTATAACCACAGCCACATGCGCGTCAGCCTGCCCGCGGGCAGCGTGCAGATCGATCAGGAAACAAATTACCCGTGGAACGGCGATGTGAGCCTCACCATCGGCGTAGCGCAGGCGACCCCGTTCAAGCTGGCGCTGCGCATTCCCAACTGGGCGTCGAACTTCACGCTGCGCGTCAACGGCGTGACCGTGAGCGCCAACGTCCAGCGCGGTTACGCGTTCATCGACCGCACATGGAATAACGGCGACACCATCGAGCTGGCGCTGCCTATGAGCGTGGAACGCATCGTGTCACACCCGAACGTGCGCCACAATGCGGGCACGGTCGCCCTGCAGCGCGGCCCGGTCGTTTACTGCCTCGAAGAAGCCGATAACGGTCCGAATCTCGCCAATCTCGTCATTCCGCGCACCGCCAAGCTGGTGGGCAACGTCGACAGCAGCCTGTTCAGCGGCGTGGGCGTGATCACCGGGGAAGCCGTCCGCACTGAACCAGCCGTATGGGCGGGTGGCCTCTATCAGCCGCAAAGCGCGCTCCAATATTCATATGATGCCGTGCCGTTCAAGGCTATTCCCTACAGTCTGTGGGCGAACCGTGAGCCCGGTGAAATGCGCGTCTGGGTGCGCGAGCAATAGATTACTCAAGTCAAGCCAACCGGGGAGTTTCTCCGGTTGGACGTGATCTGCAGCGACCCCTGAGTGGGTATGTCGAGACTCGGTGCAGCGTCTCGTTGTACTAAAAAGTAAGTCCGTTTGAGCAAACTTTAGGAGCTTATAAACATGGCAGGTAACAACGTTTCTCGTCGTGATTTTCTGAAGGTTATGGGTGCTTCGGCGGCCTTCGCTGCCAGCATGACGCAGTTGGGCGGCAAGCTGTTCGCCCTGCCGAGTCAACAGGATGCGGTCGGTATTTCGTTTGGTGGTTGGGGCGGCGTCGCGGAAGATGAAGGCGTGCGCGCGGCCATTGAGGTTTTCCAAACAGAAATGCCCGGCATCACCGTCGAATGGCAGCATACCCCGGACGCGGGCGAATACAACCGCGTGCTCTTGACCAACTTCGCTGCGGGCACCACCCCCGACACCTCGTTCATCATCGCCGATGGTTACGAAACCTACGTTTCGCAGGGTCTCCTGCTGGACATCACCGACCGGATCACCGCCGACCCGCTGCTGGGCGCGCCGGACTACTTCCTGCCGCAGGAAGCAGCGCGCTGCGCGGACAATGACGGTCGCTGGCACGGCATCGGGTCGTGCTGGGTCGCGCACCACATCTACTACAATGCGCAGTTGTTCGAAGAAGCGGGCATTACCCCGCCCGGCTTCGCCGAAGACGAAATCTGGGACTGGGACACGTTCGTGGCCAATGCCAAGGCGTTGACTAAGGACAGCGCGGGTCGCCACCCGGATGACGAAGGCTTCGACTCTGAAGATATTCAGCAGTGGGGCGTGGACTGGCCGCTGTGGTGGATGCCGATTGCCGCAGCCGTGCACTCGAACGGTGGCGCGTACTTCGCCGATGGTCGCATCGCCATCGACTCACCGGAAGCCATCGAAGCGATCACCCGCCTGTATGAACTGATTTACGTGCATCATGTCGCGCCGCGCAGCGCGTCGATGGCCGACCTCGGCATGACCAACACGCAGATGATCGACACCGGGCGTCTGGCGATGGCCGTCGATGGCTCTTGGGCGCTGTCGTGGATGAACCCGTCGCTCGTCAGCGTGCCGATGGGTACCGGCGCGCTGCCCAAGATGGTGCAGCCTGCGACCGTCATGCAGGCGCACTTCCACTCGGCGCTGGCCAATACCCAGCACCCCGAAGAAGCGTGGCAGTGGGTACGCTTCCTGTCCACGCCGTTCTATCAGACCCAGTTCCTCAAGATCGGTCTATGGCTGCCCAGCCAAACCGCGCTGACCACCCCCGAGGGTCTGGATACGTGGATCACCGAAGGGATTCATCCGGAGAACTACCGCCAGTTCGTCAGCGAATACCTGCCGACCTACGGCGTCGCCGTGCGTATTCCGCCGGGCTACATCGAAGCAGCCGCCAACTTCATCGACCCGGCCGTCCAAGCGATTGCAGGTGGGACGCCGCCCGCCGACGTGCTGCCCGAAGCAGTGCGTCAGGCCAACGATGTAATCGCGATGGCGAATCTGTAGTCAGTCTAGCTTTGCCGGGGCGCGGTCGGTTGGCCGCGCCCCGTTCCCGTTCTGACGATAGACACGGTGGTCAACTATGGCAACGCGCGTACAAGCAGCGCCTGCACCCGTTCAATCTGGCTGGAAGTGGTGGACGAACATGTCCCTCCGGCGGCGGCGGACGATTACAGGCTACATTTTTATCATGCCGTTCATCCTCGGCGTCCTGTTCTGGGTGGTGATCCCGGTTCTGGTCAATCTCTACCTCACCTTTCACAGTTGGAACCTGATGTCCGCGCCCCGCTTCGTGGGGATGCAAAACCTCGAAACACTCTTTAGAGATCCCATTCTCCCGCAAGCCCTCAAAGCGACCTTCCTGTACACCGTGCTGTCGGTGCCACTCGGGCTGCTGTTCGGGTTCTTTCTGGCCAATCTGATCAACACAAATATTCGCGGCATTTCTATTTTTCGAACCATTTTTTACATGCCCAGCATTGTCCCCGCCGTGGCGAACGCGCTGCTGTGGGCGTGGATGTTCAACACCGAATTTGGCCTGATCAACGCCGTGATCCGCGCGTTTGGCGGCGCGAAGATCGCATGGTTGCAAGACCCGAATCTCGCCGTTCCGGCCTTCGTCATCCTCAGCCTGTGGGGCTCGGGCAGTTCGATGATCATCTTCCTCGCCGGTCTGCAGGGCATCCCCGATGTCTACTATGAAGCGGCGGAAATCGACGGCGCTGGGCGCTGGGCGAAGATGCGCCATATCACCATCCCGATGATCTCCCCGGTCTTCTTCTTCAACCTCGTGATCGGCTTCATCAATTCGCTGCAGGTGTTCGTGATCGGCTATCTGGTCACCGATGGCGGCCCGCAAAACGCGACGCTGTTCCTCGTGCTGTACATCTATCGCAGCGCGTTCCAGAGTTTGAAGATGGGGTATGCGGCGGCGCTCTCGTGGGTGCTCTTCGGCATTCTGCTGATCCTGTCCGTTGTGATTTTCCGCTATCTCGGACGGCGGGTGTATTACGAAAATCCGGGTGAATAGGAAGGAGATCGCAAATGGCCGCTGTCCAACAACCCCTCACCGATATCGCGCCCGCGCAGCTCGCGCCGCGCCGCAGCACCATGTCCCGCAATGACCGCATCTGGCGGTACGTCACCGTCGCGCTGCTTCTGATCATGGGCACGATCATGATCGCGCCCTTCCTCTGGTTGGTGAGCAGTTCGCTCAAGAGTCAGGTGCAGATTTTCCAGTACCCGCCGGACCTCATTCCGAATCCGGTGAAATTCGAGAACTACTTCAACGCGCTGACGTACAAGCCGTTCGGGTTGTACCTGCGCAACACGCTGGTCATTGCCGGACTGAACGTGATCGCCGTGGTGTTCACCTCGTCGTTTGTCGCCTATGGCTTCGCGCGTCTGCGCTTCCCCGGGCGCGATTTCTGGTTCGGCATCGTGATCGCGACACTGTTCCTGCCGTACGCCATCATGATCGTGCCGCAGTTCATCATGTTCTCGCGCCTCGGGTGGGTCGACACCTTCCTGCCGCTGACTGTCCCGATGTTTTTCGGCGGCGGCGCGTTCAATATCTTCCTGATTCGCCAGTTCTTCCGCACGATTCCCGAAGAACTAGCGGACGCCGCGCGCATTGATGGCTGCACCGAGTTCGGCATTTACTGGCGCATCATGATGCCGCTGGCGCGTCCGGCGCTCATCACCGTCGCCATTTTCACGTTCCTCAATGCGTGGAATGACCTGCTCGGCCCGATCATCTTCCTGCGCTCGCCGGAGAATTTCACGGTGGCGGCAGGGCTGGCTTCGTTCCGCAGCGTGCAGGATGTGAGCTGGGATCTCCAGCTCGCCGCCTCGACAGCGATGATCATCCCGGTGGTGCTGCTGTTCTTCTTCGCGCAGCGCTACTTCATCAAGGGCATCGTCATGACCGGGTTGAAGGGCTAACATGACCGCGCACCCCTTTGACCTCACCTGCGTGCGCCTGCTCGATGGCGCGTTCAAGGCGGCGATGGAACGTGACGCCGCCTATCTCCTTCAGCTTGATCCTGATCGTCTGCTGCACACGTTCTACCTCAACGCGGGCTTGCCGACGACTGCCCAACCTTACGGCGGCTGGGAGGCGCCGGAAGTTGAGCTGCGCGGACACTTCGCCGGACATTACGTGACCGCCTGCGCGCTGATGTACGCCAGCACGGGTGACGACCGCTTCAAAGCGCGGGTCGATCACATGGTAGCGGGTTTCGCTTCTGTGCAAGCGGCGCTGCCGTCGCAAGGCTACAACCCGGGCTACCTGTCGGCTTTCCCAGAATCGTACTTCGACCGCGTCGAAGGGCGCTTTCCAGTATGGGCACCCTACTACACCCTCCACAAAATCATGGCGGGGCTGCTCGACGCGCATCTGCACTGCAGCAACCCGCAGGCGCTGCCCGTGCTCGAACGCTGCGCGGACTGGGTCAAGTTCCGTGTGGACAACCTCACCTACGAGCAGATGCAAATCACGCTGCTGATGGAATTTGGCGGCATGAACGAAGTCTTCGCCAACCTATACGCTGTGACGAAGAATCCGGAACACCTGCGCCTATCCTTCGCCTTCAACGACGATGTGGTGCTCGACCCGCTCAAACAGGGCAGTGACCAGATGGATCGTCTGCACGCCAACACCCAGATTCCCAAGCTGATCGGGTTGGCGCGGCAGTACGAACTCACAGGCGACCCGGTGCTGCGCGACGCGGCCAAGTTCTTCTGGGAACGGGTAGCGCATTACCGCTCGTATGTGATCGGCGGTCACAGCGACGACGAACTCTTTTTCCCGGTGCACCGCTTCGCCGATCATCTGACGTCGGTCAGTGCGGAGACGTGCAACACGTACAACATGCTTAAGCTAACGCGGCACCTGTTCGCGTGGGAACCCTCCGCCGAAGCAATGGACTTCTACGAGCGTGGGTTGTTCAACCACATCCTCGCCTCGCAGGATCCCGAGACAGGCATGATGTTGTACTTCTGCTCACTCAAACCGGGACATGTGAAAGTCTACAGCGCGCCCGAGCATTCGTTCTGGTGCTGCACGGGCACAGGCGTCGAGAACCACGCTAAATACGCCGACACGATCTACTACCATGCCGACGACGCACTGTACGTCAATCTGTTCATCGCATCTGAACTTACCTGGGATGCCAGGCAGGTCACCGTGCGGCAGGAGACGCAGTTCCCCGACAGCGACACGACCCACCTGACGCTGCGCTGCGCTCAGACGACGCGCTTCGCGCTCAAGCTGCGCTATCCTGCTTGGGCGACGGGTGCGAGCGTACAGATCAACGGCGTAAATGAGCCGTTCAACGTCGAACCAGGCTCATACATCAGTCTCGACCGCGAATGGCACGACGGCGATCAAATCGATTTCCGCCTACCCATGCGGCTCCACGCCGAACCGCTGCCCGGCGCAGCGGATCACATCGCGCTGCTCTACGGCCCCATTGTGCTCGCGGGCGCGCTCGGCACGGAAAATATGCCGAACGTGTATCTCGAAGACCCGAACACCCGCAATGCGGCGATCAACTGGCATCCCGCGCCGCCCGTGCCCCCGCTGCAGGGATCAGCACAGAGCGTATTGGAACAGCTTCACCCCGTCGCCGGGCAACCGCTGACCTACCAGCTGAGCGGCGTTGGACTCCCGCACGCCGTTCAGATTCTCCCGTTCTACAAACTGCATCACCAGCGCTACACCATCTACTGGCAGCTGAAGTAACCTCAAGCGGCGCGGAGATCATCTCCGCGCCGCTGATTTTCGTGACTTCCCCCACAGATCGATGTATGGTTGTCCCGTTTTTGACCCAAAGGACTGATAAGAATGCCGCAAACGTACCCTCCGGTCGTGCCCTCTGCCCCGTTTCTATGGCATGGCGGCGACTACAACCCGGAACAATGGCCGCGTGAAACCTGGGCGGAAGATTTTCGATTGATGCAGCAGGCGGGCGTCACCGTGGCAACCGTCGGCGTGTTTAGCTGGGTGTCACTTCAGCCCGCGGAAGATGAGTACACGTTCGGTTGGCTGGACGAGGTGATCGACGGCCTGCACGCGCACGGCATCCGCGTCGTACTGGCCACGCCGAGCGCCGCGCAGCCCGCGTGGATGTCGCAGCAGTACCCCGATGTGCTCCGCTCCGACGAAAACGGCGTCCGGCGGCAGCAGGGCGGGCGCACCAACTACTGCCCCAATTCACCCAACTACCGCCGCCTGAGCGGGAACATCGCGCGCAAGCTGGCGGAGCGCTACGGTCAGCACCCGGCGGTGCTGCTGTGGCATGTGAGCAACGAGTACGCGGGCGCGTGCTACTGCGACACGTGCGCCGCCCAGTTCCGCGTCTGGCTGCAAGCGAAATACGGCACACTGGACGAGCTCAACGCTCGCTGGTGGACGCCCTTCTGGAGTCATACCTACACCGATTGGTCACAGATTTTGCCGCCGCGCGCCAACGCCGAAGGGCTGACGCACGGCCTCAACGTCGACTACTTCCGTTTCATGAGCGCGAGCCAGCTCGACTGCTTCCGCAATGAGCGGGACATTCTACGCAGCATTACGCCGAACCTCCCCATCACGACGAATCTGATGGGCACGTATAAGCCGCTCGACTATCGCCAGTGGGCAAAAGAACTGGATGTCGTCTCGTGGGACTGCTACCCGAATCCCAATCACTCTCCGAGCGATATTGCCTTCCTGCATGACCTGATGCGCGGCATCAAGGATGGTCAGCCGTTCCTGCTCATGGAGCAGACGCCGAGCAGCCAGAACTGGCAGGAGATCAACGCGCTTAAGCGTCCCGGTGTACTGCGCCTGTGGAGTTATCTGGCGGTTGCGCATGGCGCGGACACGGTCATGTATTTCCAATGGCGGCGCGGGCGCGGCGGCTGCGAAAAACTGCACGGCGCAGTCATCGAGCATGCGGGGCGCACCGATACGCGCGTCTTCCGCGAAGTGAGTCAACTCGGCGCGGAACTCACCGCGCTCGGTGACACGGTGGTCGGCGCGGCAGTCGATGCCCGTGTGGGCATCCTCTTCGATTGGGACAACTGGCATGCGCTTGACGATGCGGTCGGCCCGGTGCGCAATAAGCGCTACATCGACACGGTGCGCAAGCATTACGGCGCCATCTACCGCCAGAATGTCCCCGTCGATATCGTCTTCCCCGACTCTGACTTCAGCCGCTATGACGTGTTGATCGCGCCGATGCTGTACATGGTCAAAGCGGGCGTAGCGGAGAAGGTCGAGGCGTTCGTCACCAAGGGCGGCTCATTCGTCGCTACCTACTTGACCGGGCTGGTTGACGAGACCGATCTTGCCTTCGAGAATGGCTACCCCGGCCCGCTGAGCAAGGTTCTCGGCGTGTGGGTCGAAGAGATCGACGCACTCTACCCCGACCAGACCAACACGCTTGTCATGGCGGATGGCAGCGGCTCGTACACGTGCCGCCATATCGCCGACCTGCTGCATGCGGAAGGTGCGCAGGTGCTGGCGACGTACGGCAGCGATTTCTACGCGGGCATGCCCGTGCTCACGCGTAATCTCGTGGGACAAGGCGAGGCCTACTACCTCGGCAGCGATCCCGATCCAGCCTTCCTTGACCGCTTCTACGGCGATCTGCTCAGGGGGCACGGTATCGCGCCAACGATCAGCGTGCCCGCGGGGGTCGAGGTCGCGCAGCGCGTCAAGAATGGGCAACCGCTCACGTTTGTGCTCAACCACAACGCGAACATGGTCACGCTCGATCTCGGCAACCGTTCGTATCAGGATCGGCTGACGGGCGCGACGCTCAGCGGTAGCATCACGCTCGAACCGTACGCCGTGCATCTGCTCGTCTAAGGTTAAATTCATGAGTCGACTGCTGCTGGTGGTCCAGGATATTCGCGTCACATGGACGAAGGCGTCACGCGGTGGGGTCAATGCAGGGCGGCGCAATGCCGTCCCGCACGCCCTACCGCTGACCGACCTGCCGCCGCTCGACAAAACGCTGTCAGCCGCGCCGCTCGTCCTGATCCACCAGCAGTACCGCTGTACCGAAGCGGCTGATTTCCAAATGCCACCGCCTCTCACCACTAGCCGCGCCATCGCCGCCCATGATAAGGTCTCCTTCCCCGGTACCCGGCTGAAAATCGCCCCGACAGCCATCACCGTCATCTACCGCTATACATGGTCTGGCACCGGCGCGCCGACGCGTTATCCGGTTGCGCGCAGCATCACGCTCGCGGCAGGTCAATGGGGACAGGTGCAGTTCAACGGTCGCTTCGGGTGGGATGCACCGTGGACATACCACCTGACCACACTTAACATCGGACTTTTCACTCACATTGAGCTGGATGTATTTGTGCGTACCACCCCGCACAAAACCCTCTTCGACCGCGCTGACCTCTGGTAACGGATGTGCCGCTTCTCCACACAGGAGATGACGTTGCACACTGTTGCGCGTTCTGGCTGACATGTTAGAATAGTATTGTGCAAGATTTCACAAGAGGGACGAAGATGCTTACTGTAAGCCTTGTCCTGGTGATCGTCATCTGCACCGTACTTTCTATCAGGACAAAACAGTTGTTGGTCGCCGCACTGTGGCTCGCCTTGACGAGCGCCGCGGCAGCGGCAGTGCTGTACACCTTAGGTGCCCACGAGATCGCCGTGATCGAACTCAGCGTCGGCACGGGGCTGGTTCCAGTTCTCTTTGTGTTCGCGGCCAGCCTGTTGGGCAAACAATCGACCAGTCTACCGTCCTCCGTCCCCCTTCCCTTCGCCTCATTTCTTATTCTGCTGTGCTTGCTCCTCATCGGCGCGATGATCTTTGCGTCGCCCGCGCTGCCTCCGACCACCGAAACCATGAGCTTCAACGCGATGCTCTGGGAAACGCGCGGGCTGGACATGCTCGTGCAAGGTGTGCTGATCTTCGCCGGGGTGCTCAGCATCCTGCATCTGCTCGGCTCGGTGCAACGCGCACCCGTCAAGCCAGCTAGCAGCCCACAGCGAACGGAGGCGCATTCATGAGCTCTCCCGTTGAGGTTGGCACGGCTGCCGCCATCGTGTTGATCGTGGTCGGCATTGGCAGCTTACTCCTGCTCGGCAACCTGCTCAAGCTGATCATCGCGCTGCAAATCGCCGCCAAGGGCGTCATCATCGCGCTGATTCTGGCGGGGCGAGTCAGCGGTCAGCTCCAATTAGCGCAAAGTCTCGCGGCAACCTTTCTCCTCATCGATACACTGGTGGCGGTGATCGGGCTGGCGCTGGCAGTGCAGATGCAGCGAACGTGTGGAACGCTCGATCTGCGACATCTCACCGCCGTGCATGATCCGCCCTCATCACCTCCCGATTAGAGGTGCGCTATGTTCGGGCTGGTTCCGCTCGTCCTCCTCTTTCCGGCACTTGGCGCGGGGATCAACCTCGCGTTCGGTCGTAAGCTGCATGCTGGGGTGATCGGGAGTGGAGCCGCTGTGCTCGCTTTTAGCGCCGCCCTGCTCCAGTTCGTTGCTCTGCTCACCGAACCGACAGGCACTGTCATCCGCCTCTTCACGTGGATTGAAGACGCCGGGCTGCACGTCGATTGGGCGCTGCGCGTGGATACGCTCTCCGTGACGATGATGCTCGTCGTGACGGGCGTCGGCGCGCTCATTCATGTGTACGCCATCGGCTACATGCGCGGTGATGAACGCTATGCGCGTTTCTTCGCCTATCTCAACCTGTTCCTCGTCGCCATGCTCGTGCTCGTCGCCGCCGATAACTTCCTCATGCTGTTCGTCGGTTGGGAGGGCGTCGGGCTGTGCTCGTTTCTCTTGATCGGCTTCTGGTTCGATCAGCCGCACGGCGTTGGTTGGCGCAACAGTGATGCCGCCCGCAAAGCGTTCCTCGTCAACCGAGTGGGCGATGCCGGGTTCATCATCGCGCTGCTTATCATCGGCACGACCTGCGGCTCGTTCGATTACGCGGTTGTCTTCAATGGGGAACACTTCCTCCCTGGCGATCCGCTGGTCGTCGCGCTGACACTGTGCCTGCTGATCGGCTGTGCCGCGAAAAGCGCGCAGATCCCCCTGTTCGTGTGGCTGCCCGACGCGATGGCTGGGCCAACGCCCGTCTCCGCACTCATCCACGCAGCGACGATGGTCACGGCGGGCATGTACCTGATCACGCGGGCGCACACCCTGTTCGAGCTCGCACCGCTCACCCAAGCGGTGATCGCCGCGGTCGGCGCGCTCACCGCGCTGCTCGCCGCCAGCGCCGCCATTGCGCAGTACGACATCAAGCGCGTGCTCGCCTACTCGACCATCAGTCAGCTCGGCTTCATGATGGGCGCGGTCGGGCTCGGGGCGTACACCGCGGCGATCTTCCATCTGGTGACCCATGCGTTCTTCAAGGCGCTGCTGTTCCTTGCCGCCGGATCGGTCGTGCACGCGCTCGGTCACGGTAACGACATGCGCATGATGGGCGGGCTGCGGCGGCACCTGCCGACGACCTTTGCCACCTATGGCATTGGCGCGCTGTCGCTGGCGGGCATTCCGCCGCTAGCCGCCTTCTTCTCCAAAGATGACATTCTCAGCGCAGCGTGGACGGCACAGCCGCTGGTCGGACTGGCGCTGCTCGGTGCAGCAGGCTTGACCGCTTTCTACATCGGACGGCAGGCGCTGATTGTGTTCTTCGGCGCGCCGCGCAGCCGCCCCGCCGAACACGCGCACGAGAGTCCGCGCCTGATCACCCTCCCGCTGATCGGTTTAGCGTCGCTGGCGGTCATCGGCGGCGCGCTCAACTGGCCGGGGCACGGCGCGCTCGGCACGTGGCTTGGGCATACGCTGGGCGAAGTCCATGAGGCGGCTTTCAACCCGATGGTCGCACTGCTGTCAGTCGGCATAAGCGGAATCGGCCTCGGCGCGGCCTATCTGATCTACGGACTCCAGCCGCTGCCCGAGAACCGCTGCGATCCGCTGGAAGGCCGCACCTTCGATCTGCTGGCGCGCGGCTGGGGGTTGAATGACCTGTACGCGCAGGTATTCGTTCGTGGCTTTAACAGCGTCGGCGCCTGGCTGAAACATGCCGACGAATCAGGATTCGCCTCTCTGGAAACTGGCGTGCTGACGAGCACGGACCGGTCCGCTTCCGTTCTCGAACGAACGGAAACCCGCCAGATCAACTGGAATATCGCCGCCATCATCGGCGGACTGGCGCTGCTGCTCACGCTCACGTTGTGGCTCGGAGGACGCTGAGATGAACCTCACGGCGTTGCTCATCGCGCTGCCGCTGGCCTCCTCGCCGCTGATCTATCTGGCAAGCCGCGCCCGCATCTCCGCCCGCGCCGCCGAGCGTAGGAGCTGGTGGCTCAGCCTCGGCGTGCTGCTGATCTTGTGGGGGCTGTGGCTGCGCGCCGCGCTGAGCTTGTCCACAGGTGAAACACTAAGCGTGACTTTCGGTTTGTTGGCGCTGCGCGTCGATGGCTTGAGTCTGTTCTTTGCGCTGGTGGTGCTCGGCGTGAGCACGCTGGTGCTCGTGTCTTCGAGTGCTGAAACCGCCGAAGGCAGCGAGAAGTATTTCGCGGCGCTGCTCACGACGACCGGCGCGCTGATCGGCATGGTGTGCGCGCGTGACCTGTTCAATCTGTGGGTGTGGTTGGAGACGGTCGTGATCAGCTCGTTCCTGCTCGTCGCACTGGAGCGGGATCGACCGCTGGCGCTCGATGCCAGCATCAAATATCTGACGCAAAGCGCGGTCGGATCAATCTTGATCGTGCTCGGCATCGCGCTGGTGCTCGCGCAAACCGGAGCGCTGACACTCGACAGCGCGCAACCGGGGCGCTTAGCGCCGGGTCTGCTGGCGGCGGGGGTGCTGCTGATCGTCGGCCTTGGCATCAAAAGCGCGCTCGTGCCGCTGCACACGTGGCTGCCCGATGTCTACGCGAATGCGCCCACGCGGGTGACAGCGCTGCTCTCCGGCGCGGTGACGGTCAGCGGATTGATCGTCCTGATGCGCGCGCTGCTGCCGCTCGTTAGTGCGGCGGAAACTTGGGGGCTGCTGCTGATCGGCGCGGGTGTCGTCAATACGCTGGCCGGCAATCTGCTCGCCTTCCGCCAAACGGATATCAAACGCCTGCTCGCCTATTCCAGCATCAGCCACATCGGCACGATTCTGCTCGGCTTCGGCGTCAGCTTGTACGCCAACCTACCCCAAGCCGCGCAGGCGGGCTTATTTCACCTGTTCACGCTCGGCCTCATGGAAACGCTCGCCTTTTTATGCCTCGCCACCCTTCCGAATAACCGACACATCACCCTCGCGGATCTGCGCGGCCTCATTTACCGCGCGCCGCTCGTCGGTGTCGGGCTTTTGCTGGCGCTGCTCAGCCTCGCGGGACTGCCGCCGCTGGCAGGCTTCATGTCCAAGTGGCAGGTGTTCGCCGCCGCGTTCATCAGCCCAGACCCCATCGTGCGCGGCGCAGTTGTCGTCATTGCGCTAAACATCTTGCTGGCGCTGGGCTACTACCTGCCCCCACTGCTGACGCTGTTTGCCGGTGAACAACCGCCATCAAAAAGACCGGAGAAGCCGCTGCCGCTCACCGTGCGCCTGCCGCTGATCCTGCTCAGCGCGCTGATCGTGCTAATCGGCGTGCTGCCTGACTCCGTGCGCTGGTTGACCGAACTCGCCAGCGCGGTGCTGGTCTTCGGAGGTGCGCCATGACCCTGCTGCTCACGCCGATTGCGGCCTTCCTGATCTATCTGGCGCTGGCCGCGCTGCTCTCCCGCTTCGGTTATCGACTGGCGGGCGGCGATCACAGCACGCCGAACACACCGCACACCAGCATCTACGCGGGCGGTGAACGTCCGCCCACGACGGATGTGCTGCCGGGGTATTCCAAGACCTTCATCGTCGCGTTCTTCTTCGCCATCGTGCACATCGGCGTACTCATGCTCGGCAGCAGCGCCGGTTCGAGCGCAGCGGCCATCTATCTGGTATTTCTCGCTCTGTCGCTCCTCGCCCTGATCTTGGGCTGAAAGGAGGCGAACATGTTAACGCATCTGTGGGAACAAACCTTTGGCGAAGTCGCCCGCTGGGCACGCATCAATTCGCCGTGGGCGCTGCACTTCAACAGCGGCTCGTGCAACGGCTGCGACATTGAACTCTTGGCGACTCTCACCCCACGCTACGACGTGGAACGATTCGGCGTCAAGCTGCAAGGCAGCCCCCGCCAAGCCGATCTACTGGTGGTAACTGGCCCGGTCACGCGGCAGGCCCAGGAACGCTTGCTCCGCATCTACGAGCAGATGCCCGCACCCCGCTTCGTGATGGCGCTCGGTTCGTGCGCGCTCTCCAAAGGAGTGTTCCAGCACTGCTATAACGTCGTCGGCCCGGTTGATGCGTTCATCCCGGTCGACGTATACGTGCCCGGCTGTCCGCCGCGACCGGAAGCGATCATCGCCGGGATGGTGGCGCTGCTCGGCAAATTACAGTCCCCGCCGGAGGTCGCCGCCTCATGACCACACTCGAACTCGCCCGCATGCTGCTCCTGCACTGGCAAGCCGACTTCCGCACTCCGGAAGCCAACCGCCTTGATGTGCCGATCAGTGCACCAGAACTCCAAACAGCGGTGTCCGCGCTGCTGGCCGGACATTGGGGCTATCTCGCCGGGATCACCGGGCTGGATCATAGTGATGCGCTCGAACTGCTTTATCACTTCGCCGATGGCGCGGTGATCGTCACCGTGCGCGTCAGCTTGCCGCGCACAACACCGACCGTCGCCAGCATTTGCCGCCTCGTCCCGGCGGCGAGCGTGTTTGAGCGCGAAGTCAGCGAATTGTTCGGCGTGACCTTTCGCGGCGCGCCCGATACCTCGCGCCTCTTCCTCTCCGATGATTGGCCGGAGGGCGTGTATCCGCTTTTGAAGGATGCGGTTCTCGCGGAGGTCGACCATGACCACGCCGACTAAACAGTTCACCGTCCCGATTGGCCCACAGCATCCCGCGCTGAAAGAGCCGGGCTTCTTCGAGTTCACCGTCGAAGGCGAAACGGTGATCAGTGGGACAGTACGACTCGGCTACGCGCACCGCGGCATCGAGAAAGCGACCGAAAGCCGAACGTGGGTGCAAAACCTGTATCTGCTGGAACGCATCTGCGGCATCTGCTCGCACATTCACGCGCTGGCTTACGCGCTCGGCGTGGAAAAGCTCGCCGGGGTGACCGTACCGCCGCGCGCGCAAGCTATCCGCGAACTCACCGCGGAACTCGAACGCATTCATAGTCATTTGCTCTGGCTCGGCGTCGCCGCGCACGAAGCGGGCTTCGACACCCTGTTTATGTACTCGTGGCGCGACCGCGAAACCGTCATGGACATTTTTGAGGAGTTCAGCGGCAGCCGCGTGCATCACTCGGTGAATACGCTCGGCGGCGTCAAATTCGATCTGACCGTCACGCACATCGACTCGATCCGCAGAGGACTTGACTACCTCGACGAACGCGCCCGCTACTACCTCGACCTCGTGCAGAATGACCCGATGCTGAGCGGCCGCACGCGGGATATCGGTGTGATGAGCGAGGCCGACGCCGCGCGGCTCGGCGTGGTCGGGCCGACGGCGCGCGCTTCCGGCGTCCTCCGCGATCTGCGCGTCGAAGCGCCGTATTCGGCGTACTCTATTTTTCCCGTGCAGCCTGTGACAGAAACAGCAGGCGATCTGCACGCGCGTTTCATCGTACGCGTGCGGGAAATTCTGGAAAGCATCCGTGTTATCCGCGCCATCCTCGACGCGCTGCCCGAAGGCGAATTGCAGGCACGCATGCCGCGCAAAATCCCGGCGGGCGAAACCATCAGCCGGGTCGAAGCGCCGCGCGGCGAGCTGTTCTACTTCATCAAAAGCGCGGGCAGTGACATGCCGGAGCGCATCAAAGTGCGCACGCCGACCCTGTGTAACCTCGCCTCTGTGCTCGACTTGAGCCGTGGTCGACAGTTGGCCGATATCCCCATGCTGCTCGTCGGTGTTGACCCGTGTTTCTCGTGCAATGACCGTCTCGTAACTGTTCGCCGCGCCGAAACAGGCGAACGCCTCGCGCTCGACTGGGATCAGTTCCGGCGCAAGGGGGCAAAGTCATGACCGAACTCAGCGCTCTGCTCATTTTCCCCGGCGGATTAGCGCTGCTGCTGACCGCCCTACTCTACGAGTGGTTCAATCGCAAGCTGGCGGCGCGGCTGCAAAACCGCGTCGGCCCGCGCTGGTACCAACCCTTCGCCGATCTGGTCAAGCTGCTGGCGAAAGAAGAGATTTACCCGCAGGGTGTCTCACCCACGTTGTTCGACTTGCTACCCGTGGTCAGCCTCGCTGCGGTGACGACAGCGGCGGTCTATGTGCCGCTGTTCGGCCTCACCCCGGCGGGGAGCTTCTCCGGCGACCTGATCGTCGCCGTCTACCTGTTGAGCGTACTCAGCCTGTGCACCAGCCTCGCCGGGCTCATCACCGACGACCATTACGCGCTCGTCGGCGGGCTGCGCGTGCTCACGCAGTTGTTCTCCTACGAAGCGCCCTTCCTGCTCGCCCTCCTGCTCCCCGCACTAGCGGCGGGCAGTTGGCAGATCGGGGAGATCGCCGCGTATGCCAGCGAACACACGTGGCTGCTGCTCACGCAGCCCATCGGCTTTGTGGTCGCCGTGATCGGCTTGATGGGCAAGCTGGAACTGCCGCCCTTCGATGCACCGGAAGCGCACACCGAAATTGTCGCCGGGTCGCTGACCGAATACAGCGGTCGTGGGCTCGCCCTGTTCCGTCTGAGTCGCGCTGTCGTGCTGGTCGTCGGTCTGGCGCTGATCGCCGCGCTGTATTTGGGCGGCACCGCCAATCCGCTCCTGTTCTTCGCCAAAACGCTGCTGCTGCTGTTCGCTGTGACCATCGCGCAGACGCTGTTCGCCCGCCTCCGCATCGACCAGACGATCGGTCTGTGGTGGCGCTACGGCGTGCTGCTGGCGCTCGGTCAATGGCTGATCACGCTGTTGGGAAAGGCCCCCCTATGAAAGTGTCGACCCTCTTCGGCAATATGCTGCATTCGCTGTTCATTCGTCCCGCGACGCGGAGCTATCCGCAGGTGCGCACGCCCGTCTCAGAGCGACTGCGCGGGCGGTTGGTGTGGCGTTCAGTCGGCTGTACCGGCTGTTCGCTGTGCGTGAAGGACTGCCCTGCGGACGCGATTCAGCTCATCGACATCGACCGGGCGAATAAACAGTTCAAACTGCGCTACTACGTCGACCGCTGCACATTCTGCGGTCAGTGTGTGCAGAGCTGTCGCTTTAACTGTCTGGAACTGGCGCATGACCAGTGGGAACTGGCGACCGTTCAGCGGAATGCCTTTGTGATTGAGTATGGCGAGGAAGGTGTGTTGTGACACTGTGGAGCGATGTCCTCAAGCAGGAGATTCAGCCCGGCATCAAGGTGGCCGTGATGGGCGTCGGCCAGATTTTGAGCGGTGATGACGGCGTGGGCGTGCTCATCGCCCGGCAGTTACGCGAGCACATCCCATCCAACGATCACCGACTGATCATCGACGCGGGTCTCGCGCCGGAGAATTTCACGGGCTTGATCCGCAAGGTGCGCCCGGAGCTGATCATCGTGATCGATGCGGCGCAGATGAACGAGCCACCCGGAACTGTCCATCTCATCCCGTGGCAGTACGCCGATGGCATTTGCATGTCTACGCACACCCTGCCCCTCAAGATGATGTGCAGTTATCTCACCGATCAGGTCGGCTGCGATATCGCGCTGATCGGCATTCAGGTCGGGGACGCGCAGTTCGGTCACCCGCCGACCAGTGCGGTCACCACGGCGGCGGCGCAGGTCGCGCTGACGTTGGAAGATCTGCTGCGCTTACCGGAACCAGCGTAAGTCGGTTAAAACGATCCACGAACGGATGTAGGGGCGCACCTGTGTGTGCGCCCGAAGCCGGGCAGACACATCGGTCTGCCCCTACCGAGTCGGTTGAGCAGCACATCAGTTCAACCAAAGAGAACGTTTCAAACTCATACGGTGGCTGGACGAAGGGGAATAACCATGACGAAATCGTCCAAAGCGGATTTACGGTCGAAGTTTGTTTTAGATCGGCAGGACTTCCAGAGTTTGCTGGATGCCCTGAACGCAGATGGCTACCGGCTCATCGGCCCAACCCCACGCATCGGCGCGGTGGTTTACGATGAGATCAACGCAGTTGAAGACCTTCCCATCGGCTTGACTGACGAGCAGGAGCGCGGCACGTATCGCCTCAAAGCCGGCGATCCCGGTCGCTTGTTCGGCTGCGGTCTCGGCCCGCACTCGTGGAAGAAATTCCTGTACCCCGCCGAGCTGCGGCTCTGGCAAGCTCACTTGAACGGTGGCATGGCCATCGCCGCCAATGATCACGTGCCCGAACGCCTCGCCCTGATCGGCGTACGCGCGTGCGAACTCGGCGCGCTCCGCATCCTCGACCGCGTGTTGAGCGGCGGCCAGTATCACGACACCGTCTACGAAACGCAGCGCGAGCGCCTGTTCATCGTCGCGGTGAACTGTGGGCGGGCGGGCAGCACCTGCTTCTGCGCGTCGATGGGCACCGGCCCGCGCGCTGAAACCGGCTTCGACCTTGCGCTGACCGAAGTTCTGGAGACGGAACGACACTATTTCGTCGTTGAAGTGGGCAGCGAGGCCGGTCAGCGTATTCTCGACGCAGTGCCGCTGCAGCCCGCCACGGACGCCGACGTGCAAGCCGCCGATGCGATCATCGCCGACACAGCGGCGCACATGGGACGGGCGCTCGATACGCACGGCCTCAAGGAACTGCTCGAAAACAACTTCGAACATCCGGAATGGGACGAAGTCGCGACGCGCTGCCTGACCTGCGGGAGCTGTACGCTCGTGTGTCCGACCTGCTTCTGCACCACGTTCGAAGATGTGGCGGAACTCACGGGCGCGTCGGCACAGCGGATTCGCCGCTGGGACTCGTGCTTCACGATGGACTTCTCATATATGGTCGGCGGGCATGTCCGCGCCTCGGCCAAGTCGCGTTACCGCCAGTGGCTGACGCATAAGCTGTCCGCGTGGGTCGACCAGTTCGGCACGCTCGGCTGTGTCGGCTGCGGGCGCTGCATCACGTGGTGTCCCGTCGGCATCGACCTGACCGAAGAGGCGGCGACGATTCGCGCACACAGCCAGCCCAAACCCGAAGCCAAGACGCGAAAGAAGAAAATCCATGAAAACGCTTGAACCGCTTATCGCTAAACATCCATTCTTTGCCGGGCTCCAGCCCACCTATTTAGAGTTGATCACGGGCTGCGCCTCCAATCAGATTATTAAGTCGGGTGAACTGCTGTTCCACGAAGGGGAACAGGCCGATCACTTCTATGTCATTCGCGAGGGCACACTCAAGCTGATGGTGCAGATGCCCGCGGCGGGCGAAGTCACCCTGCAAACCATCCATTCCGGCGAAATCGTCGGCTGGTCGTGGCTGTTCCCACCGTATCGCTGGCACTTTTCCGGGCGCGCGGCGACCGAACTGCGTGTACTCGCCTTTGACGCCGCGTGTCTGCGCCAGAAATGCGAAACCGACACGGGCTTCGGTTATGAATTCCTAAAACGTTTCTCGCACATCATGATGGAACGCCTGCAGGCGACGCGCATTCAGCTCATCGACCTGTATCAGGTGAGCCAATGAGGGGGCAGTCGTATGACAACACTGGACTTCGCAGCCGTCCCGGTCAACGTTGCTGACCCGATGATCCCCCGCGTGTATCGCGTACTGCGGACACGCTGGAATACGGGCGACACGTTTTCGCTGGAGCTGGTACCGCAGGAAGGCGGCGACATTCCCGCCTTTGAGCCGGGACAATTCAATATGGTGTACATCTACGGCGTGGGCGAAATTCCGATTTCGATCAGCGGTGACCCTGCCCGCCGCGATGTACTCATCCACACTACCCGCGCGGTCGGCACGGTAACCCATGCCATGAGCAAGCTCAACGTCGATGATACGCTCGGCGTGCGCGGCCCGTTCGGGTCGGCGTGGCCGGTCGAACTGGGGCGCGGCAAAGACATCGTGATCGTCGCGGGCGGCATCGGCCTCGCGCCGCTGCGCCCCGCCATGTATCGCATCCTCGCGCGGCGCGAACAGTATGGGCGGGTCGTGCTGCTCTACGGCGCGCGCACCCCCGCCGATGTCCTGTACCGTAAAGAACTGGAACAGTGGCGCGCGCACTTTGATCTGGACGTGTACGTAACCGTCGACCGCGCAACGGGCAACTGGCGCGGGAGCGTCGGCCTCGTCACCCAGTTGATCGGACGGGCGCCCTTCGACCCGCTCAATTCGCAGGCGCTGGTGTGTGGGCCGGAACTGATGATGCGCTTCACCACGCAGGAACTCATGCGGCGCGGCATCAGCGGCAGCAACATCTATGTCTCGCTGGAACGCAATATGAAGTGCGGCATCGGCCTGTGCGGTCACTGCCAACTCGGATCAGTCTTCGTGTGCAAAGATGGCCCGGTCTTCCAGCACAGCCAGGTCGAGCATCTGCTCACCAGATGGGAGCTGTAACATGGAGCGCAAAAGCAAACCCAAAATCGCCGTCTGGAAATTCGCCTCGTGTGATGGCTGCCAGTTGAGCCTGCTCGACTGCGAAGATGAACTGCTCACCGTCGCCGATGCCGTCGAAATCGCCTACTTCCCGGAAGCGACGAGCGCCTCGGTCAAGGGGCCGTACGATGTCTCGCTGGTCGAAGGCTCGATCACCACGCAGCACGACGCCGAACGCATTCACCGCGTCCGTCGCGCCTCCAAAGTACTGATCACGATTGGCGCGTGCGCGACGGCGGGCGGCATTCAGGCGCTGCGCAACTTCAAAGACACCAAAGCGCTCACAGCGCTGGTGTATGCGAACCCGAAATACATCGAAACGCTGAGCAAATCGACGCCGATTGCCGATCACGTCTTCGTCGATTTTGAGCTGCGCGGCTGCCCCATCAGCAAAACGCAGCTGTTGGAGGTGATCGGCGCGTACCTTGACGGCCGCAAACCGATCACCCCGCGCTACAGCGTGTGCGTAGAATGCAAGCGGCGCGGTACGCCCTGCGTGATGGTGGCGCAGGGGACGCCCTGCCTCGGGCCGGTGACGCAGGCGGGCTGCAACGCGCTGTGCCCAGCGTATCAACGCGGCTGCTTCGGCTGCTTTGGCCCGGCGGAAGCGCCGAATACGCGGTCGCTGGCGGAGCAGTGGAAAGCGCTCGGCCAATCACCGCAAGACCTCGTGCGCGCGTTCCGCACCTTCAACGCGTATGCGGATGCCTTCCGCAAGGAGAGTGATGTCCATGAAAGCTAACGTCGCTGCCCCAACCCGCACCCTCAAAGTCAACCTGCTGGCGCGCGTGGAAGGCGAAGGCGCGCTGTACGTCAAGGTGAAGGGCGATCAAGTCGCGGACATCAAGTTCAATATCTTCGAGCCGCCGCGCCTGTTTGAAGGCTTTTTGCGCGGGCGCGCCTACAGCGAAGCGCCCGACATCACCGCGCGCATTTGCGGCATCTGCCCCGTCGCCTACCAGATGAGCTCCGTCTATGCGATGGAACGCGCGCTCAATGTCAAAGTTGACGGTCAGCTCCGTGCGCTGCGCCGCCTGCTCTACTGCGGCGAATGGATCGAAAGCCATGTGCTGCACGTCTACATGCTGCACGCACCCGACTTCCTCGGTTACCCGGACGCGCTCACGCTGGCAAAAGATCACCCGGACGCGGTCAAACGCGGGCTGAAGCTTAAGAAAATCGGCAATGAGATCGTGCGCGTGCTCGGCGGGCGGGAAATCCACCCGATCAACGTGCGTGTGGGCGGGTTCTATCATGTGCCAAGCAAACGCGACTTCCAGCCGCTGCTGGAACAGCTCAAATGGGCGCGCGACGCGGCGCTGGAGACCGCGGAATGGGTCGGCACGCTGCCGTTCCCCGACTTCACCTACGACTACGAGTTTGTCGCGCTGCATCATCCCGACGAATACCCACTCTGCGAAGGGCGGCTCGTCTCCAACAAGGGGCTGAATATCGACATTGAGGACTACGAGAAGTACTTTATCGAAGAACACGTCGCGCACTCCAACGCGCTGCATTCGGTGCTCAAGGGCCGCGGGCAGTATCACGTTGGCCCATTGGCGCGCTACAACCTCAACTACGATCAGCTCACGCCTTTAGCGAAACAGGCGGCACAAGCGGGCGGACTCGGGCGGATCTGCACGAATCCCTTCCAGACGATCATCGTGCGCGCCGTCGAGACGGTCTACGCGTGCGACCATGCCATCGAGCTGATTGAGCAGTACGAGCCGCCGCCGCGTCCCTCCGTTGAGGTCACACCGGGCGCGGGGATTGGCTGGGGCTGCACCGAAGCGCCGCGCGGCTTCCTCTATCACCGCTACCGCCTCGACTACTCAGGCGCGATTCTCGACGCGCGCATTGTCCCACCGACCGCGCAGAACCAGAAAGTCATCGAAGACGATCTGCGCCGCTATGTCGCTGACCATCTCGACACGCCCGACGAGGAACTCACGCTGCGATGTGAACAGGTGATCCGCAACTATGACCCGTGCATCTCGTGTGCCACCCATTTCCTGAACTTAACGATTGAACGAACCTAGAGGAGGGCGTCATGTCACACACTCCCGTGGCAATTGGCTTACAGCGCACGCTCAACACATCGTTCGAGACTGCTTACCGGCAGGCGCAGCTCGCTTTAAACGCCGCCGGGTTCAAAATCGTCGCCGACGTGGATCTCGATCCGCTGCTGGCGAAAGAGACCGCCTACAGCCTCGCCCACCGTGTGCTGGTGGTGATCAAACCGGAGATCGCGCAGCGGGCCATGGCGGTCGCGCCGCAGGTAAGCGTCGCGCTGCTGTGTCAGGTTGCCATTTCGCAGCCGACCGAAGAACTGGTCGAAGTGCAGGCGACCGATCCGCTCATCGCGTGGGGCGACATGCACGCCGCCTTCCTCAGACCGATTGCGGAGGAACTGCGCGATCAGCTGCGCCACGTCATTGAAGCGGTGACAGGCTAACCAACATGAACGACTGCCTCATCATTGGCGTGGGTAATCCACAGCGTGGCGATGATGGCGTGGGTCTGGCGGCGGCGCGGCTGGTACGCGCCGCCTTACCCGAAGCCGATGTGCGCGAAAGCTCCGGCGATCCCGCCGACCTGATCGAGCTGTGGACGACGACGCGCGTGCCCACCGTCTATGTGATCGACGCGATGGTGAGCGGCGGCGCACCCGGCTCAGTAACGCGCTTTGACGCGCACCGCCACCCGATGCCGGTCGCCATGAACGGCACGTCGACGCATAAGTTCGGCGTCGCGGCGGCGGTTGAACTCGCCCGCGTGCTCGACTGTCTGCCGAATCAGTTGTTCGTGTACGGCATCGAAGGCGGCCAGTTTGACCATGCGGAGCGCTTGTCGCCCGAGGTGGAAGCGGCGGCGCGGGAGGTTGCACAGCTCATTTGTGCCGATCCACAATGAGTCCAATTCCTTGCGCGGTTGGGTTTGACTCGGGAAAATACGTCCGACAAATCGACTTCGAAAGGGATTTATCGTGGAATTCAGACGCTTAGGCAAATCCGGTTTGCAGGTGAGTGTATTGTCGTTCGGCGCTTGGGTGACGTTCGGCACGCAGTTGAACGTCGACGCGGCACTGGAACTCATGGCCGCCGCCTATGATCATGGCTGCAACTTCTTCGACAACGCAGAAGTGTACGCCAAAGGTCAGGCGGAAACGATTATGGGTGAGGCGCTCAAGAAGGCGGGCTGGCGGCGCGATAGCTACATCGTCTCCAGCAAAGTCTTCGGCGGCGCGGTCCAGAACCCCTCGCCGATTCAGCGCGGCTTGTCGCGCAAACACATCTATGAAGCGGCCTATCAGGCCATCGACCGCCTGCAGTGCGACTATCTTGACCTGTATTTCTGCCATCGCCCGGACCGCAACACCCCCATCGAAGAGACCGTGCGCGCCATGACCGAACTTATCTGGCGCGGCGATGTGCTCTACTGGGGTACGAGCGAATGGTCGGCGCAGGAAATCATGGAAGCTTACGCGGTCGCCCGCCAGTACGACCTCATCCCGCCGACGATGGAACAACCGCAGTACAACATGCTCACGCGCTACCGCGTGGAAGTCGAATACAAGCGCCTGTACAACAACGATACTGTCGGCCTCGGCACGACGATCTGGTCGCCGCTGGCGAGCGGTCTGCTCACGGGCAAGTACAATGATGGCATTCCGGCGGACAGCCGCGTCAACCTGCCCGGTTACGAATGGCTCAAGGCCATGCTGGAAGGCCCGTGGGGGCAAAACAGCCTGCCGAAGATCCCCGGACTCGCGAAGATCGCGGGCGACCTCGGCACGACGCTGCCCAAGTTGGCGCTGGCGTGGTGTGTCAAGAACCCGCACGTCAGCACGGTGATCACGGGCGCGTCGCGCTTGGAACAGGTTACCGAGAACTTTGCCGCGTTGGATGTCGTGCCGCTGCTGACCGACGATGTCATGGCGGAAATCGACAAGGTGCTCGGCAACAAAGAAACGCGTCTGTACGGTTCGAGCGAATAGTCCAATTCACCGAACGTAATTGCAATGGGACGTCCGCTGCGACGTCCCATTTTGATTCCGCGTAGAGCCAGTCATTTGACAAGTTATTTCATTCGTTATAAATTTTAGGGGAAGTACCTTTCCAACTTACAGATTGGCTCTATCAGAAAAGCATCAAGGAGATGGTCATGTTGCGTTTGTTCAGACAGACTTCGCCGCGCTTTTCATCGATGCTGATAGTATTGGCCGCCGTGTTCCTGCTCGTCGTGCCGTTGGCCGCGCAGGAAGACATCAGTGGTTCGCTCGACATCATGGGCTTCGGCCTGGGTGACGAGATTGCCACCGTGCGGGTCGATCAGGTCAGAGCCGCTTACCCGAATCTCGAACTGAATTTCACCGAAGGCGCGCTGGATGAGCAGCAGTTTCTCACGTCTGTTGCCAGCGGTGACCCGCCGGATCTCGTCTACCTGGGGCGTGATGTGCTCAGCACCTACGCCGTGCGCGGCGCGCTCATGCCGCTGACTGAATGCATCGACACGCGGGGGATTGACATGAGCCAGTACCGCCAGACGGCGGTCGATCAGGTCACGGTGAACGGCGAGGTCTACGGCATTCCCGAGTTCTACAACAGCATCATGCTGTTCATCAACAATGCCGCGCTGGCTGAAGCAGGCCTGAGCCCGGAAGACGTTGACACGAGCGATTGGGAGAGCATCCGCGCGCTGAACGACGCCCTGACCCGCGTCGAAGATGGCAATGTCACGCGCATCGGCTTTGACCCCAAACTGCCGGAATTCCTGCCGCTGTGGGCGATGGCCAACGGCGCTTCCCTGCTGTCAGACGATGGCCGCACCGCGCAGTTGAACGATCCACGCGTGGTTGAAGCGCTCGAATTCGCCACCAGCCTGCACGATGCGGCGGGTGGTCGCCAGCCGTTCATCGCCTTCCGCGACACGTGGGATTTCTTCGGCGCCGAGAACCAGATGGTCGCCGATCAGCTCGGTGTGTTCCCGATGGAACAGTGGTACATGAACGTGCTGGCGGGCTCATCACCGGACGTGGATATCACGTTCGCGCCGTTCCTCGACCGCGAAGGCAACCCGATCAACTTTGTGACGGGCAGCGCGTGGGCCATTCCGGTCGGGTCGTCCAATCCGGAGGCAGCGTGCGCCTTCATGCAGGCGATCACCGCGCCCGAAGCGTGGGTGGCGGCAGCTCAGGAACGCGCGGATCTGCGTACGGAATCCGGTGCGATCAACACGGGTGTGTACACGGGCAACAGCGTCGCCGATGAACAGATTTTCGGCGAGGTCGTGCAGCCCATCGACGTGCCTGCGTTCGCTGGCGGCGTGGATACGATCCTTGATGTGCAGGAAAACGGGTTCGCCGTCGCGGCCAACCCCGCTGGATCGGAATTCCGGCAGGCGTGGGTTGATGCTGTGAATCGTGTGCTGAACGGCGAACAGACCGCTCAGGAAGCGCTGGATCAGGCGCAAGCCGAAGCCCAGGCCGCCCTCGACGAAGCGTGGGCGGCGAGCGAATAACCCCCACGCATGACTGATCAAGCTGTCGTGACCCGTCTCTCCCGTCGTGAGCGGCGGGTCACGCCTCAACAACGCGAACTATTCGCCGGGCTGGCGTTCATCTCTCCGTGGATCGTCGGTTTCCTCATTTTCACTGCCGGCCCGATGGCCGTCAGTCTCGGCCTATCGTTCACTGACTACGACGTGTTAAGCCCGCCAGAATTTGTTGGCTTTGAAAATTATCAGCGTTTGCTAAGCGATCCTCGCTTGGGGCTCAGCCTGGCCAATTCGTTCATTTATGCGCTGTTCCATGTGCCGCTGGCGATCCTCGTCGCCATGGGCTTGGCACTGCTGCTGAATCGGGTCGGCAAAGCGGCGGGCTTCTTTCGCACCGCCTACTACCTCCCGTCCATCACGCCCGCCGTCGCCGTGGCGACGCTGTGGCTGTGGCTGCTCAATCCGCGGATCGGCTTAGTCAATCAGGGTTTGGCGCTGCTCGGGATTCAAGGCCCGGGCTGGACAACCGATCCCGCGTGGATTAAGCCGGGGATTGTGCTGATGAGCCTGTGGAATGTCGGCGGCACGGTGATTCTCTACCTCGCCGCGCTGCGCAACGTCCCGCCCGAGCTGTACGAAGCAGCCCGCATCGACGGCGCGAATGGCTGGCAGCAGTTCATCCGCATCACCATACCGCTCATCAGCGGGACGATCTTCTTCACGCTGATCGTCAATACCATCGGCTCATTGCAGTTGTTCACCGAAGTGTATACGATGTTTTTCGGCAATATGAGCTCAGGCGCGGCGTCCTCTGCCGGACTGTTCTATAATGTCTATTTGTTCCGGCAGGCCTTCGAATTCTTACGTATGGGGTACGCCTCGGCGATGGCATGGCTGTTGTTCGTCATCATCCTCATCCTGACCTTCATCCAACTGCGCGTAAGTCGACGGTGGGTGTACTATGAAGGGTCATAGTCTATGACGGTGATCGAAGCGGACCGCACAACAATCCGCCCGCCCCAATCGTTTCGCACTCGTTGGACAGTGGCGCGAGTCATCTACTTCGCCCTGTTGATCTTCTTTACGGTGTTGTTTCTCACGCCGTTCGCATGGCTGCTGAGCGCTTCCCTCAAGACCAGGTCTGAAGTCTTCAACAGCGAATGGATTCCCGACCCGGTCGCGTGGACAAATTACGTGTACGTCTGGCAAGCCGCGCCGCTGCTCATCTGGCTTAAAAACAGCCTGGTCGTCGGCGTGCTGGCGGCGCTCGCTGTGACCGTGAGCTGCTCGCTGATCGCCTTCGGGTTTTCGTATTTTCGCTTTCGGGGGCGCGACACCTTGTTCGGGTTCGTGCTGGCGACGATGATGCTCCCCGGCGTCGTCACGATGATTCCGGTCTTCCTGATCTGGAAGAATCTCGGGCTGACCAATACGCATCTTCCGCTGTGGGCAGGCAACCTATTCGGCTCGGCCTTCTATATCTTCATGATCCGCCAGTTCTACCTGTCGCTGCCCCGTGAGCTATTTGAGGCTGCCCGCGTGGATGGCGCGTCATATTTTCAGATCTGGCGGCACATCGCCATGCCGCTCACGCGCACGGCCTTAATCGTCGTGTTCATCTTCGAATTCAAAGCGAGCTGGACCGACCTGGTCAAGCCGCTTATTTACCTGAACAAGACGGATTTATACACGCTGCCGCTCGGATTGAAGGCGATTCTTGATCAGTTCGGGCAAGGCGGCGAAATGCAGTGGGAAGTCGTGCTGGCCGCCAGCGTGATCGTCACCTTGCCGATGATCATCATCTTCTTTTTGGGGCAGCGCTATTTCATGGATGGAATCGCGACCACAGGTTTGAAAGGCTGACTACTCTGATCCCCGTTACGATTGCCGAGCGCAAACTCCGGGTGGGCGACCAGCCCATCCCCCTGTTAAGCGGTGAAATGCACTACTGGCGGCTTGACCCGCGCAATTGGCGTCCCATTCTGGGGCGCATTAAAGAGCTGGGTATCAAGATCGTCGCGACCTATGTGTGCTGGGATTTTCACGAGCTCGCGCCCGGCCAGTATGACTTTCAGGGCAAGACGGATGCGCGACGCAACCTGCTCGGCTTTCTCGACATGCTGGCGGAGGAAGATTTGTGGGTCATCCTCCGTCCCGGCCCCTACATTTACGCCGAGTGGAAGAACAATGGCGTTCCCGACCACGCGGCCAAGTATCACCGTCTCGACCCCGCTTTTCGCAGTGCCGCCGAGACCTACATGGCCGCCGTCACCGAGGCGACGCGTCCCTATCTGGCGACGCGCGGCGGGCGGGTCATCCTGTGGCAAGCCGACAACGAGATCGACCCGTGGCCGCACTTCTACACCGAACCGCTCGGTTTGGGGCGCACGGCGGGCTGCTTTCAGGAGTATCTGCGCGAACGCTACGGTGAAATCAGCGTGTTAAATACGGCGTGGCGCACGCTTTACCGCTCGTTTGACGATGCGCGCGCCGTCACCGAGTTGTTCCCGAGCGATCACGCGCTCATGAGCCGCTATCAGGATTACCGGAATTTTCTGCACTGGTATGTGAACAAGGTCGGCCAGTGGGCAGTTGATAAATATCGCGCACTTGGCGTCGATGTGCCCATACTGCTCAACACCTACAGCGGCGTCGGCACGCAGCGCTGGGCGGAACTCGAAAAGATCGGCGATCTCGCCGGGCCAGATATTTATCCGTCACGCGAATTTCTGAACCGCGGTGGCGCGAAGGAACACGCGCACATCCTCGAAGCGCTGCGCTACGCCAGCAGCTATTCCAAGCTGCCCTACATCCCCGAATATCAATCGGGCATCTGGCATGACTGGCTGGAAGACGTGGGCACGCTCACGCCAAATCACTACCGATTGATCTGCCTGTCCGCGCTGCAAGCGGGGGCGGCGGGTTGGAACTGGTACATGCTCGTGAATCGTGACAACTGGTATCAGAGCCCGATCAACGAATGGGGACGCACACGGCCACCGTTGTTCCGCGCTTTCCAGCAGATCACGGCGCTGTATCAGGAAGTCGACCCGACGACGCTGACACGGCTGACGAACACCGCCGTCACCTTTGACGCGCTCCAGCGCAGCACCGAGCGTCCCGGTCAGGATTTGCTCACCAGGCTGTACCAAGCCGACATCGATTACGATTTCTTCGACCTGTCGCAGACCCCCTCCAAGAAACCGCTGCTCCTATATGCGGGTGGTTCATGGCTCTCTCGTACGGGGCAAAAACGTCTGGTGGAGTATGTTGAACATGGCGGGCATCTGGTGTGCATTGGGACGCACCCTACGACCGATGAACATTTCCGCCGCTTGAACCTGCTGAATATCCCCAACCCCGCCGGCATCGTGAGCGGCGTGGGCAAGCTCAACCTCGCGCTGTGGGATGGTGCGGTCGAGAGCGCGTGGCTTCAGCATTACGAAGAAGTCCCCGGCGAGCCGATCAGCGTCACGCGGTTGAGCGTGCGCATTCCTCCATCCGAAGAACTGCTGCTGCAGTTCGACTTAGCCACCGGACAGCAGTACACCATCGGCTATACCGTGCGCCGTCTGCGCGGGCGCATCACGGTGATCGGCTTGCAGCCCACGCCCGAACTGCTCGTGCTTCTGCATCGCCAGTTTGGCGTCGGCATTCCCAGCCGTTCGACCACGCCCGACGTGACGACCGCCCTCTTTCATCGCGACGGCGACTATTATCTGATCGCGTCCAACGTCGGCGACGAAGGCAAGACCGCCACGATTCAACTGCCTGCGCCGCAGAGCGGTCACTGGCGCGATCTGGTGAGCGGTACTGTCGTCGCCGCCTCCGGGCAGATCAGCGTCCCGGTCGCCCGTAAAGACAGTACAATGCTGCGGTTGTCCGGGGGGCAAAAATAAACATCTTCTTTACGCAACATATGCATACCGATGTGGTATATTAAGAATAACGAATTATTACGGCTGGAAACTAACCTCTCTTCCGCACCCATCTCCGCATCATTTGCGTTAATTTCCAACTGCAACATGACTGCTGGGGGGCGTCATGCGGCAACTGTTGCGCAACCTGTTCGTCTACCACGACACGTGCAATGTCTATGTGCTGCGCTCCGGCAGCGACGCCATCCTCATCGATTTTGGGGACGGAGCAGTGCTCGATCAGCTCGCCGCCATCGGCATCGAGCGCGTCACCCATATCCTCATGACGCACCATCACCGCGATCAAGCTCAAGGCTTACCCCGCGCCGTCGCGGCGGGCATTCCGATTCTCGTCCCCGAAGCCGAACGCGACCTGTTCGCGGAGGTTGATGCCCACTGGCAAGCTCGCGCCGTCACGAACAATTACAATCTGCGGCAGGATCGCTTTTCGCTGCTGGAGTCCGTCCCCGTCACCGCGACGCTGCTTGACTACGCGACGTATCAAGTTGGCGACTACGCGCTGACGGTCATCCCGACGCCCAGCCACACCGTCGGCTCGATTACGCTGCTCGTCGAGCATGACGGTGAACGCCTCGCTTTCACGGGCGATCTGATCTGCGCGCCGGGCAAGGTATGGAGCATGGCGGCGACGCAGTGGGGCTACAATTCTGCTGACGGTGTGCCCGCAGGTATCGCTTCGCTGCTCGATCTTAAAGAGCGCCAGCCAAGTCTGCTGCTGCCCGCCCACGGTGACCCGATGGAGGATCCCGACACAGCCATTGATCTGCTCGTGGCGCGTTTCTGGCAGCTGCTGGAGCTGCGCGGCGAACATGTGCGCCTCTTTGAACTGCGCGCCGAACCCTACCGTCATGTCACGCCACACGTACTCAAGTCGCGCGTGTGCCTCGCCAACAGCTACGTCGTGCTGTCGGCGAGCGGAAAAGCCCTGATGATCGACTTCGGCTACGACTTCGAAACCGGCCTCGCCGCCGGATCGGATCGTGCCGCGCGCCGCCCATGGCTGTACACGATCAACACGCTCAAGCGCCAGTTCAACATCAGCCACATTGATGCTGTGATCCCGACGCACTACCATGACGATCATGTCGCCGGATGCAACCTGCTGAGTCGCGTCGAAGGCACCGAAGTGTGGGCGGCGGCTAATTTCGCTGACATCCTTGAGCATCCCGCCGACTATGATCTGCCGTGTCTGTGGTACGACCCGATCCGCGTGGATCGCGTGCTGCCGCTCGACACCGCCTTCGAGTGGGAAGAATACACGTTCCGGCTGTATGCCCTGCCCGGACATACCAAGTACGCGGTCGCCATATGCTTTGAGGCCGATGGGCATGTCGTGCTGGCAACAGGTGACCAGTATCAGAGCGCACTCGGCACACAGTTGAATTATGTGTACGGCGGCGGCTTCGAAGCGGCTGACTATGTGAAAAGCGCCGACCTGTATACGCGCCTGTGCCCCGCCGTGATTCTGACCGGACACTGGAATCCGCAGTGGACGACGCCCGAGTATTTCGAGCAGATCCGCGCCATTGGCGCCGAACTTGAACGCCTGCATCGCGATCTATTACCCAGTCACCTCAATCTCGGCACAAGCGGCTTTCTCGCCCACCTCGCGCCCTACCAAACGACCGCGCGGTGCGGCGACTCCATCGATATTCGCGCGGAAGTTCGCAGCCCGCACCCCTTCCCGATCGAGGCAGCGCTGCACTTGGTCGTGCCGCCGAGCTGGCAGGTGACAGGGGCAACGTTCCGCGGCGCGGCGCTCACTTTTGATGCGCAGCAACGAGTCACTGTGTGTTTGGAAGGCACGGAAAGCTATTCGGTGGTATTCCGCATCACACCAACTGACACACCGGTCCGGCGCGCGCGCGTGGCACTGGATCTCAACGTGCATGGTCAGGCGTTTGGCCAGCAGGCCGAGGCGCTGGTCACCCTTATCTGACAAATGTGAGTTTTTCCGAGAGCATTCATGAAGTCCAATACGTTGCATATGATCGGCCATGCCCACATCGACCCGGTGTGGCTGTGGCAGTGGCACGAAGGTTTCCATGAGGTCAAGGCGACGTTTCGTTCGGCGCTGGATCGCATGAACGAATACGAGGAATTTGTCTTCGTCGCCAGTTCCGCGGCTCACTATGAGTGGGTCGAGAAGTCCGACCCGGCCATGTTCGCCGAGATTCAGCGGCGCGTCGCCGAAGGCCGCTGGCAGGTGGTCGGCGGGTGGTGGGTGGAACCCGACTGCAACATCCCGAGCGGCGAATCGTTTGTGCGGCAGGGGCTGTATGGGCAGCGCTACTTTCAGGCGAAGTTCGGCGTCATGGCGCGCGTCGGCTTCAACGTCGACAGCTTCGGTCACACGGCCAGCCTGCCGCAGATTCTGCTGAAGAGCGGTTTGCCCTACTACGTGTTCATGCGCCCACAGCCCCACGAAAAGACACTGCCCGCGCGCATTTTCCGGTGGGAGTCGGATGACGGTTCGCGCGTGCTGACCTTCCGCATCCCCTTCGAATACCTGTCTTGGGGCAAGGAACTCGACGAGCACGCCAAACGCTGCGCCGACGAAATGAGCGCGCCGATCGACCAGATGATGTGCTTCTACGGCGTGGGCAACCACGGCGGCGGGCCGACCAAAGCCAATCTCGACAGCATCCGTCACCTGCAAACCGCGCCGGACTACCCGCAGATCGTGTGCAGTTCGCCCGAACAGTTTTTCGCCGCCGTCGAGGCCAAGAACTGGACGCTCCCCATCATTCACTCCGACTTGCAGCGCCACGCGACCGGCTGCTACGCCGCGCATTCGACCATCAAGCGCCTCAACCGCCGCTCGGAAAACGCGCTGCTGGCCGCGGAAAAGTGGTCGTCGGTGGCCGCGACCGTCGCTGACCAGCCCTACCCGGACGATTTCGACCGCGCGTGGAAATCCGTGCTCTTCAACCAGTTTCATGACATCATGGGCGGGACGAGCCTCGAAGCCGCCTACGACGACGCGCAGAACGCCTTCGGCGAAGCCCTGTCGATTGCCGACCGCAACCTCAACTACGCGGTGCAAGCGCTGGCATGGAACATCCGCATTGAGGAGCAAGCTGGCGTCCACCCCATGGTCGTGTTCAACCCGCACGCCTGGCCGGTTCGCGCCAACATCGAACTGGAGACGAACCGCATCCCCGATACCGCGGTGCTGCTGGATGACGAGGGGAACGTCGTGCCCCATCAGGCGGTGCGCTCGGCTTCGCTCACCCATCGCCGCCGCTTGAGCTTCAATGCCGACTTACCCGCGCTCGGCTATCGCACCTATCGCCTGCGGCCTACAGACGGCATTCCAGCACAGATTACGACCCAGGCGACCGATACAGTGCTGGAAAACGAGTACCTGCGTCTCGAATTCGATCCGATGAGCGGCAGTATCGCCAGCCTCTACGATATACAGCAGCGACGGCAGGTCTTCGCCGGGGCCGCAGCGCAGGCCATCGTCATCAACGATCCGTCAGATACCTGGGGGCACAATGTCATTCGCTTTGACGAACGCCTCGGCACCTTCCAGGATGCCCGCGTCAAACTGATCGAGCACGGCGCGGTCAAGTCGGTGATCCGCGTGACCAGCCGCTACGGAAGATCGACGCTCACGCAGGACTTCATCCTTTATCCCGGTCAGCGGCAGGTCGATGTGAACGCAGTCGTCGACTGGCACGAACAGTCCAAGCTGCTCAAGCTGCGCTTCCCGGTTAACTTGAACTCCGCGCGCGTCACGCATGAAATCCCCTACGGCCACTTCGAACAGGTGGCTAACGGCGATGAAGTGCCGTTTCAGAGCTGGGTCGACGTGACCGCGCCCGATGGCACCTGCGGCTTCAGCCTACTCAACGACAGCAAATACAGCCTCGACATCGACGGCGCGGATATCGGCCTGACGATTCTGCGCAGTCCCGCTTACGCGCATCACATCCCGGCGGCACTCGACCCGGACGGGCTGTACAGCTTCATCGATCAGGGTGTGCAGCGCTTCAGCTACACGCTGCTGCCGCACACGGGCAGTTGGGCAGCAGCGGGCACAATCAAACGTGCCGCCGAACTCAACCAGCGGCCGTTTGCGCTGTTCGGCACGTTTCACCCGCACGGCAAGCTCCCGCAGTCCGCCTCCTTCATCGAAGTGGACCAGCCCAACATCGTGGTCAGCGCCATCAAACAGGCGGATGACGGCCGCGACATCATCGTGCGCGCCTATGAAACGGACAAGCAGGCCACCCGCGCGCGCATTTGCCTGCCCGCATGGAATCGCGTCATCGAAGCCGATTTTGAGCCGTGCGCGATCAAGACGTTCCGCTTGCCCGCCGACCCGAGTCTGCCCGTGGTCGAAACCAATCTACTGGAGCTTTGATGTCGCGCACGCTGTCACTTAATGGGTCGGACTGGCAGTTCAAAGCGTTTGAAGGCGAAGACTGGCGCTGGCGGGACGCGCACAAACCGCAGACTACAGACATCCGTCACTGGCACACCGGCAGCGTGCCCGGCAGCGTGCACCATGATTTGTGGCAGGTCGGCGCGGTGCCGAACCCGTACTTTGAACGCAACAGCTTGCTCTTGGAATGGATTCCAGCACGCACATGGCTCTACAAAAAGACATTCCGCGTCGGCGACGAGCTGCGCGGCCAACGAATGCGGCTGTATTTCACGGGGGTAGACTACGAAGCGCAGTTCTTCCTGAATGGGGAACTGCTCGGCACACATGTCGGCATGTTCACGCCCGCCCAATTTGACGTGGGCGACCGTCTGCTCTATGGGCAGGATAACCTGATCGCCGTCGTGATCGAGCCTGCGCCACACGAACAACCACAGGTGGGGCGCACGAGTCTGGTACGGACACACAAGAGCCGCATGACCTACTGGTGGGACTTCTGCCCGCGCATGATCCATGTGGGCATCTGGGATGACGTGTGGCTGGAAGCGACCGGAGATGCGCGGATTGATTCGGTGTTCGTCCGTCCGCAACTCAACGCTGACTTCACCCACGCCGATGTCGTCATCTCGCTGGAGCTGGATGCACTGGCGGCGCGGGCGGCGCGCGTCGAGACGACGTTGCGCTATCAGGGGAAAGTTGTTGCCAACGGTCACGCCGACCTTGCACTTGCTGAAGGGCGCACCCCATTCACGCAATTCCTCCCTATCGATCAGCCGCGCCTGTGGTGGCCGAACGGGCACGGCGATCAGCCGCTGTACGAGGCCGAGATCACGCTGTCCGAACCCGACTCAGCCATGCTCGATCAGCGGACCGTACGCTTTGGCGTGCGCCGCGTCGAATTGGTACGCAACGACACCCCCGACCTCAGCGCCCGCCCCTACACCTTGCAGGTCAACGGTGTGAAGATGTTCGCCAAAGGCTGGAACTGGGTGCCAATGGATGTGCTGTTCGGCGTCCCCCGCCCCGATAAGCTCGAACATCTGCTGACGCTGATTCAGTACGCGCACGTCAACCTGCTGCGCGTGTGGGGCGGCGGCCTGATCGAAACCGAGGCGTTCTACAACCGCTGCGACGAACTCGGCATCATGGTATGGCAGGAATTCATTCAATCGAGTTCCGGCATCGAGAACACGCCAGCAACCGATCCGGAGTTCGTCGAGTTCATCATCAGCGAGGCCGAGCAAATCATCCCGCATAAGCGCAATCACCCGTCACTGGTGATCTGGTGCGGTGGCAACGAACTCACGACTGCGGACAACACACCGCTCGATGCTCGACATCCGCTGCTCGGCGCGCTCGGGGCCACCGTCGCCCGCCTCGATCCCGACCGGGTGTGGCTGCCCACGTCGCCGACCGGGCGCGTGTTCATGAACTCGCTGGAGAATATCGTCCGCGACCCAACCAGCCTACATGATGTGCATGGCCCGTGGGAGTATCAGGGTGTGCGCGGGCAATATGAGCTCTACAACCACAGCACATCGCTGCTACACAGCGAATTCGGCGTCGAGGGGGTGACCAACCTCGCCACGCTTGATCGCACTATCGCGCCGGAACATCAGCAACCGCCCACGCTGGATAACCCGTACTGGCAGCACCTCGGCGCCTGGTGGAATCAAACGCGCACATGGACGGCGACCTGGGGTGAAATCGCCGACGTGCCGACACTGGTCCGCGCGACGCAGTTCACACAGGCGGAAGAGCTGCGCTATGCCATCGAAGCGGATCAGCGGCGCAAATACCAGAACAGCGGCACGCTTCCGTGGCAGTTCAACGAACCCTACCCCAATGCGACTTGTACCGCCGCCGTCGACTACTATGGGATCGCTAAACCTGCCTACTATGCGGTCGCTCGTGCCTATGCCCCGATCCATGTCTCCGCCCGCTTTGCGAGCATGGCATGGGGGAAGAGTTCGACGTTCTCCGCACAGGTCTGGGTTAACAACGCCTATGAACGCGCTTATGCCGAGGTCGAACTGCGCGTGCGGCTGCACTCGGTGCGCGGTACCGTGATCCACGAATGGGTCAGCTCAGTGGCATGGACGGCAAACAGCGCGCAGCAGATTTTCGCGCTCGCGCACCCGCTCGTCGATGTCACCGAGGTCTTCTTTCTCGACCTGCGCTTGACGGACTCGGACGGCAGCGTGATTGCCCAAAATCGCTACCCGTTCACGCGGAGCGACACGCTCGCGCCGCTGCTTAATCTTCCGTCGACTGGCGTCTACATGCAGCAAACCGATGTCAATGGTATGGCGACCCTCACGCTCGCCAACAGCGGCGAAGCGGTGGCGTTCGGCCTGTGGCTGGAAGATGAAGTCGGTAGTCACTACACGCAGTTCAGCGACAATTACCTGTATCTGCTGCCCGGCGAAACGGCGACCATCACCGCGCGGTGCAGTGATGGCACGCGCCCCGTCATTCGCATCACGACGGGCATCGCCCAGTGAGCAGCAGTGGCGTGAACGGCGGATAACTGCGCCAAACGTTATACTTGCGGTCAGGTTGAACTTATACTTCTGGATGCCTAAACATGTCTGACCTGTACCGCTATTTCGCGCCCGAGCACAAAACCCTCGCCTTTGAGCTGTACGCGCCGGTCAGTGGCCTCCCACTGATCTGCCCGCACGGGCATGTCGATCCGCGCTTGCTCGCCGACCCCGACTATCAATTCGGCTCCCCCGTCGATTTGCTTATCATCCCCGACCACTACATCTTCCGCATGTTGTATTCGCAAGGGATACGGCTGGAGGCCCTGGGCATTCCACGCGCGGATGGCGGCGCGGTCGCAACCGATCATCGGAAAGTCTGGCAGTTGGTATGCGATCACTGGCACTTGTTCCGCGGTACACCGACCGGAGTGTGGCTGCGCGACGAACTGCGCGACGTGTTCGGCGTTGAGGTGAAGATCAACGGGGCGAACGCGCAAACGATTTACGACGCCGTGAGCGCTAAACTGGAGCAGTCGGAATTTCGACCACGCGCACTCTTCCAACGCTTCAAGATCGAAGTGCTGGCAACGACTGACGCCGCCACCGATTCGCTGCAATATCATCAGGCGATTCGCGACTCGGGCTGGACCGGGCGCGTGATCCCGACCTTCCGCCCCGACGCCGTGGTGAACATCGGCACACCCGGTTGGCGCAAAACCATCGATGCTCTGACGGAGATGTCTGGCGTCACCGTGACCGACTATAAGAGCTACATCACAGCGCTGGAAAAGCGGCGCTGGTTCTTCAAGTCAATGGGCGCGACGGCGACAGATCACGCGGCGGTGAGCGCCTACACTGAAATCCTGAGCGACGGCGCGGCGCATGCGCTCTTCGAGCGGGCGCTCAAGGGCACGGCGGATGAACGGGATGCCATGCGCTTCACAGGTCACATGCTGTGTGAAATGGCGCGCATGAGCCTCGAAGACGGCCTCGTCATGCAGCTCCACGTCGGCAGCCGCCGTGATCACAACCCAGCGCTGTACGAGGGCTTCGGCGCGAACATGGGCGCGGACATCCCGACGGCGACCGAATGGACGTATGCCCTCAAGCCCTTACTTGACCGTTTCGGCAATGATCCCCGCCTCACCGTGGTGCTGTTCACGCTGGACGAAACGACCTACAGCCGCGAACTCGCCCCGCTGGCGGGGCACTACCCGATTTTGCGCCTCGGCCCGCCGTGGTGGTTCTTCGACAGCTTCAACGGCATGCGCCGCTATTTCGACAATGTGATCGAAACGGCAGGCATCTATAACACCGCAGGTTTCAACGACGATACCCGCGCCTACCCGTCGATTCCGGCGCGGCATGATCTGTGGCGGCGGCACGCGGCTGATTGGCTGGCGGGGATGGTGTCCCGCGGCTTTATCGACATGGACGATGCGCGGGACATGATGACCGCGCTGGCCTACGGTCTCGCCAAACAAACCTATAAGCTGTAGAACTCTATCAATTGTGTGCCTCCTTCATGAGCCTCGCCTGACGGCTCACCCTGTCACCGGACGAGATAAATCGCGTCCCTAGGCAAACAAACTCGGTTGATCGGGCGCTGTTGGCTCCCCTCCCTGAATTTGGGGAGGCGCTGGGGGTGGGGTCGGAGGCGACTCTCTCCAAAGACTTGCGCGTCAGATCCACAAACAAAAACGCTCTCGGCATGAGAGCGTTTTTCGACTCACTTGGAGAAAATTACCCGCTTAGCCCTTGACGCTGCCGAGCGTCAGGCCGGAGATCAGGTACTTGGACTGCCACATGAACAGCAGCAGCACGGGCAGCGTCACCAACACTGACCCGGCGGCGTACTTGCCCCAGTCCGTGTTGAACGTGCCGATCAGTTCGTTCAGGCCGAGCGGCCATGTCATGACGCTGTTGGCCTGCAAAATCACCTTTGCGACGATGAATTCTGACCACGACGCGAGGAAGTTGAACAGGAACACAATCGAGAGCGCGGGTGTGGACAGCGGCAGGATGATGCGCCAGAACGCTTGCAGGCGTTCGCAGCCATCGACCATCGCTGCTTCTTCCAAGTCCGGCGGAATCGTGTCGTAGTAGCCCTTCAGAATCCAGATGCTGAACGGCACAGCGGTCGACGTATACGCCAGCACGAGGCCAATGATGTTATTGGTCAGGTTCAACTGCGCGACGATCACAAAGATCGGGATGAGCAGCATGGAGGCGGGCAGCATCTGCGTGGTGAGCAGGAAAATCAGCATGGGGCGGCGACCGGGGAAGCGCCAGCGGCTGAAGGCATACGCGCCCGTCGCGGCAATCGCGATGCCGATCAGCGACACAGTGACGGTGATCGCGAGGCTGTTGAACATCCAGCGCAAAAACTCTTCTTCGGTGAACAACTGCACGAAGCTGTTGAAATTCGCACCGGGTGGAATGATATCCAGTGAGCGTGAGAGCAGACCACTCGTCGGGCGCAGCGAAATGCTGATGACGCGCAGCACGGGGTACACCGAGATGATCGAGTAAAACACGAGAATGCCGTGATACGGCTTCCACACCAGCAGCCCCAACCACAGGCCCACCAGCAGGTAAGCGATGGCAAAGCCGTTCAGCAGCGTGAGCACTAGTCCGCCCGCTGCCAGCGCGATCGCGACAATTTGCCGCACGCGCGTCACCGTGCTCACGGGTTCCTGGTATTGACGAGCAGGACTTACAGCAGCATTGGCGCTCATCGGTCGTAAATCTCCTTCAAACCACCGCTGGTCGTAATCCAGATCAACGCGAACAAGAACAGGATGATGAATATGATGATCGAGAAGGCGGCGGCGAACCCGAGTTCTTGTGTAGCGGCCGGACCGAAGGCAGCGTTATACAGGGCGGAAACCAGAATATTGGTACTCTCTTGCGGCCCGCCACCCGTGATTAGGAAGATGATGTCGAGCTTGTTGAACGTCCAGATCACGTCGAGCGTCACCGCGGGGATGACAATCGGTTTGAGCAAGGGCATCGTGATTCTGTTGAAGCGCTGCCAGGCGCTCGCGCCATCCATCGATGCAGCTTCGTAGTATTCACCGGGGATACTTTGCATTCCACCGAGCAGCATCACCATGTAGAACGGCACGCCGAGCCAGATGTTGACGAACACCACGGCGATGAACGCGGCCGTCGGTTCGTCCAACCAGCTCACGGGCTGCCCCCCCAACGCGGTGATTAAGGCATTAACGAAACCATACTGGGCATGGAATTCCTGCCTCCATGTTAACCCGACGATGACCGCGGGAATCGCCCAGGGGATGACAATCAGAGATCGGTACAGCCCCTTGAACCGGATCTTCTGGTTCATAATTAAAGCTAGGCCGATACCTATGCTGAAGTGGAAGATCACATTCGTGACCGTCCAGAGAACCGTGCGGGCAAACAGGATCGGAAACGTCGAATCAGCGGTGCGGAGCAGGCGTCCCCAACCGACAATTTCGCCATCACGCTGCCGGACGAACACGTCGGAGAAGTTTTGACAGCATAGTCGACACCATAGGTGTGATCGAGTTCACACTCCCCGATGGCGACCGGGCTGTAGCACGGGAAGGTGCTGCGCTTGAGGTCGGAGAACGCCAGTGCGACGTTGAACACCAGCGGATAGATCATGAACACGACGAGCGCGATAATGGCCGGGGCGAGCAGCGTATACGGTAGGGCGTGCTTGGACTTCACCACCTTCGTGAGAAACTGGTACAGAGCAACTTCCAGCACCACAATCCCGAGGATCACGCCGATCAGTAAGGGAACTAATTGCCCCAACGTATTGAGAACAATATCGACAGATAAGCCGCTGAATTCCATAAGTACGTCTCCTAGTACACACAGGGCGGGATCATCTGACCCCGCCCTGTGATGTCTTTACGGCAAGCGGTACAGCTTACGAATCGAGGCAGTCCTCAGCGGAGATCTGCGCTTCCATGGCGGCATCTTCCGCCGTCATGCTGTCGCTCATCACGCCTTCGAGGCTCGGGCGGACGCTGTCCCACATGCAGCGCAGCGTCGGGTCGGCGGGCATACCCACACCGGTCGACAGCGCTTCGTTCGAGGCGGCGAGAATCGGGTTGGTTTCGGCATCAACCGTCACAGCGGCGATGGCGGGCAGGCGGCCCGTGCCGAGCGCGTAAGCTTCAACCGAACCGGGATCCGTGGTCAGCCACGTCGCGAACGCCACGGCCGTATCCAACTGCGCGCCTTCGACGGTCACGGGGATGCTCAGGAACTTACCAGCGGTGAACGGCTGCGGACGCGAACCATTCGGCAGTTCCGGCCACGGCGCGAGGCCGAGGTTTTCCGCGCCGAGCGCCGGCGAGGATTCGACGTTGCTGTATTCGGCGATGGCCCAGTCACCATTGATGATCATGGCGACGCTGCCTTCTTTGAAGAGGTCGTTCGCGCACGCATAGTCGCATTCCTGCGGCACAGCTTCGGAGACGAACTTCAGGTCATGGACGAACTGGTAGGCGTTCACCCACGCTTCGCTGTCCAGAACCATGCTGCCATCTTCCGCGTAGGTGCTGCCACCGAAACCGTGCACGAAGGGCAGGAACCAGAACGGTTCGTTGAGGTTGTAGGCAAAGCCCTGGACTTCCGGATTCGCCGCTTCGATTTCGGCGGCGGTCGCGATCAGTTCATCCCACGTCTGGGGAGCTTCGGCGACGAGGCTCTTGTTGTACATCAACATGAGGTGGTTGCCCGCGTTCGTGGGCACGCCATAGGTCGCGCCACCGATCTGCGCTGCGCCGAGGTTGTACGGATACATGGACGTATCGAACAGTTCGTCCAGCGGCTGGAGCAGGCCAGCGTCGACGAACACGCCGATGGCATCGTTCGGGCCGAGGATGAGATCCGGCAGGCCGGAACCAGCGAGACCGGCGGTCAGGATGTCGTTACGCAGAACTTCGGTTTCCTTCTGGACGATTTCAATGGTCGCGCCGGGGGCATTTTCCGCCGCCCACGCTTCGAACTGCGCCTGCAGCACGACGTTGTTTTCGTCGCCGTCTTGGCTCCACACCACCAGATTGACCGCATCCTGCGCGGCCACCGCGCTCACCGTACCGAGAGCGAGGACAAACAACATAACGAACACGAGGAATCTACGATTCATGAAAACCAATCTCCTTGAAAGGCGAATGCTAACCAAATGGACGACAAGACCGAATTACTCTTTACCGATACGCCTCCTAGACTACTATGAGCAGCAGGCTCTCAACCGGGCGAGTAGCTATGGTGCATGTCGAGTCGACACTCGGCATAACCATCCTGCTTAACCTTACATTCCCAGCGCTTAGTTTCAAGCGCGTTAGAACCAAAACATGAGAAGCGTCATGGGTTTAGGTGATCTTCGGACTAACTAGTACCTGCACCACATGACTGCCGCACCATCAGCTTCCCTGCAATTGTGGTGGACTCTGCGGGTTCACCCGCGATCAACTGCATCAACGTTTTCACGAGCACCCGAGCGCCCGTCGACTGGACTTCCTGACTCACCGTGGTCAACGGCAGGCCGAAATGCATCCCCAAACTGATGTTGTCGAAGCCGATCACAGCGACATCCTGCGGCACACGCCGCCCGGCCTGCCCCAACGCTTGAATCGCGGCCAGAGCCACCACATCGCTGTGCGCCGCGAACAACGCATCAATCTGCGGCGCCTGGTCGAGAATTTGCCGCGCGGCGCAGTAGGCCGAATTGGCGTCAAATTCCGTGAAGACGACGAGCGCCGGGTCGTAGTTCAGGCCAGCAGCGGATAACGCTTGACAGTAGCCGCGGTAGCGCAGGTACGACTCGGTGTTGTTCGCTCCAAACGTGCCGACGATGATGCCGATGCGCCGCCGCCCTAACTGGATGAGATGTTCGACCGCCTGCCGAGCCAGATCGGTATTGTCGACGCCCACCGTGACGTACTGCTGTTCCGCCAGTCGATTGCCCCACACCACGAGCGGAACGAGGCCGGAAACTTCATTCAGCAGGTCGGGGTCATTCCCGTGGCCAAGCATCAGGTAGCCATCCACCAGACCGGAATTCCACAACTGCGGGTTGATCATACGCTCCTGGAGCAGCAGTAAATTGCACTCATACTGCCGCAGTTCCAAGCCCACCGCTCCGACAAATTCCAACACGAACGGGTTGGAGAGCGTCGCGGCGTCGTTGGCTTCAATCGGTAAGACCAAGCCGATCACATTGGTCTTTCTCAAGCGCAGATTGCGCGCGCCGAGATGCGGATGATAGTTATGCTGCCGAGCCAACGCCTTAATGCTGCGTTTGACGGGGTCGCTGATTTGCGGGCTGTCGGTGAGCGCCCGCGAGACTGTGGAGGTCGAAACGCCCGCGAGTTTGGCAATGTCAGCTAAGGTAATCTTCGAATTCGGCATCAAGAATATAGCTTCGCAATCGATTGCGTTGATTCTAAGCTTAACGCCTTCCGCAAACGCCTGTCAAGGAGAGTCTTTGTATAGTTTGCACACACAACCGGATTTTCTTATATTTCTGGAGTGTTGCTTGCGCAACAAATAAAAACCCGGCCATTATCAGGGGAATAATGGCCGGGTTACAGCGAGGCTGCGGCTGGGAGGGAGCTAGAAGGCTTGCGTCCAGTTGTAGGTGTAGCCCGCGCCAGTGAGGGTCAGGCTGCCGTCTGCTTCGAGGATCAGCGTGTAACCATTCGCCGCGGCCACGACCGCGCTGCCCGCCGAGTTATCCGCCGCCTGAAGCTGCGCCGCGCTCACATCCAACACCTTTTCGACGTGATCTTCATAGGTGATGCCCCAGAATTCGAGGCGTTCCAGCACGCCCATGTTGATGTCGTCGGCATACGGATAGCTGTAGTCGGCGAAGATGGCGACCGGGCTGGCGATATCGAACTTGTTGATGCGACCGTCTTCAATCGTCGGCAGCACGACTTCATCATCGGCGTACGCGGCGACCGCGAAGGACATCAGCAGCAGGGCGAGAACAGCGAGAATGGTGAGATTGCGTTTCATGGTAGGTGTTGCTCCTTGTCTGAATTCGAACTTGTCCTAAGCATAGGCCGCCGCTGTGAGGAACTTAGGTAGACAATGTGGAGTCTGGTCGAGGGAGCGTAAACTTTCTGTAAACTGAGTCAGGCATAAAAACACCCGTGATCGATTCGACCACGGGTATTCGATAACCAGATGTTTTTCTCTGAAAACTATGCGCCGATCTGCGGGACGGTGATGCTCACCGGTTGGTTGAAAGCCGAGAAGTCGGTGATGCTGGTGACCGTCGATACAACGCTGCTGCCGTCCCGCGCGGTCGAAGCGGTTTCGATCACACTGTAAATGCGATGCACGAAGCCGTCATCAGCGCCGATGTAAACGGCAATCGTCACGATGACATTGGCCGGGTCCAGGGCCTGATCAAAGCTGGGGCGCTGTCCGTCGCTCGGTGGTGTACCCTGTCCATCCGTCGGCGGAGTCTGACCGTCGACAGGAGGGGTACTGGCATCGCCTATAGCTTGTGGCCGCTGACCGCCGCCAAACCCGCCACCGAAGCCACTGCCGCGCAGAAGTGCGCTGGTCTCACTGTCGATCACCGCTTGCGCGTCAAGGTTGATCTGGTAGACGTGCATTGTCTGACCATCGATGATGTCATCCGGCAGCGCGCTGATCGCCGCGATACTGGTCGCGCTCATCGGCAGCAGCAGCCCACCCAACGCCTGCGCTGACAGATTGGCGGTCGACGCCAGCATCGGGAAACCCATCGTCTGGTCGGTGCCGTCCGTGCTGACTTCGATCCAGCCCTGCGGTGTGGTCGCCTGATCCGTTTGGCCGCGCATCTGTCCCATTTGCGCCTCGTCGAGGTTGACATACGTCACACCATCGAGGACCACATACTGAATGGCGTTCTGCATCTGGTTATCGCCCACTTGCAGCACCGTCGATGTTGAGCCGGAGAGATTCCACGATCCATCCGCTGCCACCGCCACATCCCATGCCGACTGCCCCTGCTGACTACCGCCGCCAAACCCGGCATCGCCGCTTTGTTCGGTCAGGCTTTGCGCTGCGACATGCAGACTGGTGCTAGCGCGGGTTTGCTCAAACGCCTGCACCACGGTATCCACCAGCGTCGGGTCACTCTGCGCGTGCGCCGCGCTGAAGACGCCGAGTACCAAGATCACGACTGCTATCAGTGACAACCGTTTCATTCGCGAGTCCTTTCTCATCCTAAAGAGTGCTTCCATGTTCCAGTGCGTTGTTCGATCCGCGCCTAGAGGCCGACTTACAGGAAATCCATCTCTCCACGCCTGATCTCATCGTTAATCGCCAGTCAACGCGATACACGCGGTGGCGGCGGAAACATACTCCCCATTCACCCACCCCGTCTGCCCGGCATAGTCCACACGCCACCAACCGTCGGTGTTGACTTCGTAAGCTGTGAGCGTGGTCGAGAACGGAATGGTTGTCAGCAGCGCGGCATCGGCGCTCGCTTCCGCGCGCAGGTTCAGGTTGTAGATCGTGAGCAGATTACACGTTGGCCCGGTAGTGGGCACGGCGGTCGCCTGTACGAACGGCGTGGCCGTGACCACCACGGTCGGCGTGATGGTCGGCAGCACCGCTTGCCGCGCCGGGACACGGGTCGGCACTTCAGTCGCAGTGGCTTGCGGCACGGCGGCGGGCTCCGCTTCCTGCGTGCTCTCAGCAGAGAGACCGGATGGCGCTTCAAACCCCGCCGGCGCAGCGAATCCGGCTGGGGCTGCAAAGCCCGCTGGCGCTGCCGGGAGTGCGCTGGCAGCCGAGGACGGATCGACCACCGAGTCGGCGGCTGCCACATCAGTGCTGCCCGCCGCACCTCGACCCTGTCCAAACGCGGGGAATCCATCCGTGGCAACCATCGCCGCGCTGACCGTCGCATTTGGGATCAGCGTGAGAATCGTCGGCGTGGCGATCAGACCAACCGCGATCAAGACGCTCACGCCGAGGTTTAGGAAACCGTACGTCCGCGCGACTTTGTGTCCCGGGCGGCGCAGTTCGCGCACCAGCAGCACGAGACCAAACACGAGGCTGATTGCCGCGCTGATGACGATGATCAGCGTGAGCAAATCGGGCAGCGTTTGCCGCGCCGTCCCCCACGCAAACACGCCCACGGGGATCAGTACGGCGAGATACGCCAGCAGCACGCCGAAGAAATTCGCCTGCGGGTGCTTGCGCAGCGTCTGCACAATCGAGTAAAGCACGTAGGGCAGCGGCACAAAGCCTGCTATCAGCATCAGTTGTTCCATGATTTACCACCACTTTCCGCGCTATTCATAGCGCAGCGCATCAATCGGGTTGAGGCTGGCAGCGCGGCTGGCCGGATAGACGCCGAAAAACACGCCCACGCTCACCGAAATGCCGACTGCCAGAGCAATACTGGAGGCTTGCACGACGACGGGCAGGCTTTCCACGAGCGCCGTGATCAGCAACGAACCGCCCACCGCCAGCAGAATGCCGAGAAGCCCGCCGAACAGCGCCATGACGACCGCCTCGGTCAGAAACTGAAAGACAATATCACCGCGCTGCGCGCCGACCGCCTTGCGCAAGCCGATTTCGCGGGTGCGCTCGTTGACTGTAACCAGCATGATGTTCATCACGCCGATGCCGCCGACCACCAGCGAAATCCCCGCCAGCACGCCGAGGAACACGGTCAGCGTTTCGATGGTCGTGGACAGCGAGTCGATGATGGTCGTCGCCGTGAACAGGCGGAAATCATCATCGGCGCTCGACGCGATACTGCGTTCTTCGCGGATGACACGCGTCGCCTGTTCAATCGCGGCCTCGACCTGCTCGTTATCGACCGCCTTGATCTGGATCATGTTGATCACCGGGTCGCCCGTCAGGCTGCGCGACGCATTGAGGCGCGTCTGGGAGGTCGTCAGTGGAACGACGATCAGATCGTCGTTCTCGCCGCCCGTGTCATCCAGCACGCCGATCACCTGAAAGAACACCTGCCGCACCCGGATCTGCTGCCCGATGGGGTTGGCGCTCTCGAACAGGTTCTCCGCCGTGTCCACGCCGATGATGGCGACCCGCGCACTATCTTCGAGTTCCGCCAGCGTGAACATGCGCCCACTGCTGATCGAGCGGTCATTAACATCAAGGTACTCGGTGGTCGCCCCGGTGACGGAAATGTTGTCCTCAACGGCGTTGTACACGACCGCGTAGCTGCCGCTGGTGGTCGGCATGGCATACGCAATCGCCGGAGCCCGGCTGTCATCGGCCAGCGCATCCGCCAGTGACTGCGTGAGCGGCTTGGTCGAACTGTTGCCCGTCAGCGACAGACGGATGAGGCTTGCGCCGAGCCCTTCAAACTGCGAGGTAATGCTCGACTGCACGGCCTGCCCCAGCGAGAGCAGCAGCACGACCGACGTGATGCCGATGATGATGCCAAGCATGGTCAGCATGGTGCGCAGCTTGTTGCCCAGCAGTTGATTGAGGGCGATGCGAACGTTTTCCAGAATGGGAGTGAACATCATTCGAACCTCAACGCCTTAATCGGGCTCATCTTCGCGGCACGGTTGGCCGGGAACAATCCGAAGAATATGCCGATGCCGCTGCTGACGCTCGTCGCCAGCAAAATCACATCCGGGCTGAGGCTGAAGGTCACGCCGGACAGGAAATTCGGCGCGATCTGCAAAATCCCCCAACTGACCGCGACCCCGCCCGCGCCACCGAGGAGCGAGAGCAGGATACTTTCGAACAGAAACTGGCTGAGAATGTCGCCATGCTGCGCGCCGACCGCTTTGCGCAAACCGATCTCCTGCGTGCGTTCGGAGACCGACACAAGCATGATGTTCATCACGCCGATACCGCCCACCAGCAGCGAGATCGCCGCGATGCCGCTCAGGAAGATGGTCAGCGTGCCGAGCACCGCCGTGCGCGATTCCGCGATAGTTTCGGCGCTCGTCACGTCAAAATCCGCTTCATCTGCATCGGCAATGCCATGCTTATCCAACAAGTAGGCTTCAATCTGCGTCTGCGCGGCATCCATCGACGCGTCTTCACTCACCTGCGCGTAGATCGTCGAGACGGTGTAGCCCTCCCCCGCGACGCGGGCATTGGCCAGCCGCGCCTGCGCCGTCGAAATCGGCACGAGAATTTCGTTGTTCGGGTCGCTGCGCGTGGCCGTGCGTTCTTCCATCACGCCGACAATCACGAACGCCAGGTCGTTGATGCGGATGGTCTGCCCGACCGGGTTGTAGGTCGCATCGCCAAACAAGTCTTCGACGACCGTTGTGCCCAGCAGCGCGATCTGCGCCTGCGCGTCAATATCTTGATGCGTGAACAGACTGCCCAGACTCGGCAGCCAGTCCTGCACGGCGAAGTAGCTGCCGGTCACGCCGCGCACCGTCACGCTGACGCTGGTGTAGCCGTCGACGACCGTGCCGTTGACCGAGTAGTCTGCCGCGACCTGATTCACGTCGGGCGCGACGCTGTCATTCGCCAGCTTCTCCACGTCGACCATCGTCAGCGGGTTGGTCGCCTGAAAGAACCCGCGCATCGGGGGAGATCCGCGCACTGTGAGCAAATCCGCGCCCAGCCCTTCAAACTGCGACGCGACGTAATCCTGCACGCCGCGCCCCAGACTCATCAGGCTGACCACCGCGCCCACGCCGATGATGATGCCGAGCATCGTCAGGAGCGCGCGCGTGCGGTTGAGCAGCAGGCTCACCACAGCGATACGGAAGCTTTCGAAGAAGCGCATCAGGTGTACTCCTCCGCCTTGCCGCTGTAGTACGTCTCCTGAAAGATCGACTGCAGTTCGTGCGCTTCCGACGGTCGCTCGTCCACACCAGCGACCAGCGGCTGCCCGACTTTTTGATCGGCCACAATGCGCCCATCGCGGATCATGACAACGCGCTTGGTGTGCCGCGCGATCCACGGGTCATGCGTGACGAAAATTGTCGTGATGCCCTGTTCGTTATTCATGCGCTGGAAGATCTGCATGACTTCCGTGCCGCTGCGCGAGTCGAGATTGCCCGTTGGCTCGTCAGCGAGGATGATCGCCGGGTTGGTGACCAGAGCGCGCGCAATCGCGACACGCTGCTGCTGACCGCCGGAAAGTTCGCTCGGCAAATGATGCAAACGCTGACCGAGACCGACCGATTCGAGCGCGGCCTGCGCCCGCCCCTTGCGATCCCGCGTATTCGCGTAGATCAGCGGCAGTTCCACCTGCCGCAGCGCCGAAGTGCGCTTGAGCAGATTGAAGTTTTGGAAGACAAAGCCGATCTTGCGGTTACGGATCTTCGCCAGCGCCGTCGCGCTCAGCCGCGCGATGTCTTCCCCATCGAGGAAGTATTCGCCGCTCGTCGGCGAGTCGAGCGCGCCGAGGATGTTCATCAGCGTGCTTTTACCCGACCCCGACGGCCCCATGATGGAGAGAAACTCGCCTTTGTGCACATCGAGCGAAATTCCCTTGAGCACTTGCAGCTTCTCTTCACCCATCTGATATTCCTTGGTGATCTCGCGAATGGAGATCACCGGTTTGTCAACTTCGGGTTCGTGTGCCCCGTTGCCGTTGGTGCGCTTGAAGAATTTCATCATCAGCCTCCACCGCCGGGGAAACCGCCACCACCGTTCCCGGGTTGGAAACCGCCCGACGGCGGCTGGAACCCGGATGGAGGTTGACCACCACCCGCACCACCAAGCAGACCACCCAAGCCGAGACCACCCTGCGTCCCCGTCGCCGCGTCGACTTCACGCGCGATGATGACGATCGTCTGTCCGGCTTCCAGCCCGCTCGTGATTTCACTCGAGTCGGTGCTGCGCTCGCCGATGGTGACCGGGATGCTCGTGTACGTGCCGTCGGCGTTCTCCACCGTAACGATGTTTTCGCCGGTCGCGCTGTCGGTGGAGATGAAGCGGTTGGGGATAAGCAACACATCGTTCAACTGCTTGAGGATGACGGTCGCGGTCGCGCTCATGCCGGGGCGCAGCGTCACGCTGTCCGTCGCGTTGAGCAGAACTTCCGCATCATAGGTAACCAACTGGCTGCTCTGCGTGGGCACATCAGCGAGATGAGTGATCGTCCCGTTGATGCTGGCACCGGAGAAGGCCTGTACGTCGACGGTCACCGCCTGTGCTTCGCTCACATTAACGACATCGGCTTCGGCAATGCTCAGGTCAATCGTGTATTGGCTCGTATCCAGCAGCGTGATCGCGCCCGTCGCCGGCGGATTCACGCCGACGATCAGCGCTTGTTCGGCAATCACCCCGGCAAACGGTGCGACCAGTACATAATTTTCGAGCGTCTCGCGGGTCGAGTCCAGGCTCAACTGTGCCTGTTCGACCTTGATTTCCGCCTGCCGAATTTCGTCTGCCGTCGCGCCCGCCAGCAAACTGTCAAGCTGCGCCTGCGCGTTTTCGACTGACGCGCTCGCCGACACGAGGCTTGAACTGGAAGTCGTCGGATTCAGCGTTTCCTCGTAATTCGTTTCCGCCAACGTCACATTGTCCGCCGCGTTATTGACCGATTGGTCATACGCCTGCGACTCCACCCATGTCAGTTCGCCGCTGCGATAGATATCCTGCGCCACGCTCTGATCGCGGCGGAGCTGCGCCTGCCACAGCGAATTGCGCGCTAGTTCTTCCTGCAACCGCGCGATCTCGACATCGGCATCGCTGGTCGTGCCCGACAGCGATGCCGAGTACAACTGCGCCTGTGCCAGTGTCACGTTCGCTTCCGCGAGGTCGATGGCGATCTGCGTGGGCGGCGCGAGGAGCGCATCCAGTGACGCCTGCGCCTGCGCCAATTGGAGTTCAGCCAACCGGATGCGGGCGTCCGCGTCCGTTGTTTCGAGCCGCGACAGCACATCACCCGCCTGCACCGTATCGCCGACCTGCACAAGCACTTCCGTCACCGGGGCCGATGCGCCAAAACTGAGCGTTTCGCTCGCCGCCGGGCTAAGCGACCCCGCCGCATCCAGCGTGAGCGTGAGCGTCCCGGTCGACACCGTCGCGCGCTCGCTGATGCTCACCGTCTCTGTGCTCGACGCTTCACTCGTCACCGTGTTGTCCTGCGACCGCACAATCGTGTAGCCACCAAACCCGATCACCGTTACCCCGGCGACCAGACTGATAATCACAATACCGCGCCGCAGACCGCGCCTGGGATATTTTCTTGCTGTCATGTTCATGCTCCTTCACGCGTCCAGCGCGATCGTGGCTTCACCCGTCATGCCCGGTCGAATGCGCTGATCATCCGTGTTGAGCAGGAAGCGCGCCGTATACTGCACAATGCCATCGCTCTCCGTACCAATCCACGCGATCTGTTCGATGGTGGCGGCGAAAGTTTCGTCGGGGATGGCGTCGAGGACGATGCTCGCGCTCATACCTTCCGTCACCTGATCGAGATCCAGCTCGTGGATCGGCGCGGTCAGCCACAGGTGCGACAGATCGGTCATGGTGATGGCCGCCGTCCCTGCCCCCGCAGTATTGCCCACTTCAATGTTCACCGCGCTGATCACCCCAGCAATCGGCGAAATCAGGTCAAGGCGACGCAGCGTCGTCTCGGCACTGGCGAGATTCGCCTCGGCGATGTCTACGGCGAGCTGAGCGTTTGTCACCTGCGCATCATCCGCGCCCGCCAGCAGTTCATCGTACTGGAGCTGCGCGATCTGAATGCGCACGCCCGCCGCCCACAAGCTCGAATTGTCGCTGGTCTGCGTGGCTTCAAGCTGCAAGCGCGCGATTTCCATGTTGAACGATGCCTGCCCGATTGCCGCATCTTGCAGCGCGAGCTCTTGCTCAGAACCGTTCATGTTGGCGCGCTGCTGCACGGCGAGGTTGTAGCTCGTGACCGCCTGGTCGTACTTGACCTGCGCCTGCTGCACCTGCGCGTCGTTGTTGTTGTCCGCGGCGTCGCCGTAGCTGGCCTGCGCGCTGGCGATGCTCAGTTCCGCCTGCCGGATTTCGTCTTCACTGGGCGGATCGAGCAGGTTGTGCAGGTTGATTTGCGCGTTTTCAAGGCTCAACTGCGCCTGCCGGTAGGCGATCTGCGCGTCGGTGTCGTCCAACCGCGCCAGCACCGTCCCCGCTTCCACATAATCGCCCGGTTGTACGTAGACTTCACCGACTGTACCGGATGTCTGAAACGCAAGATCAGCCGTCAGGTTTTCTTCGACTGATCCCAGAACCGCAACACTCGTCACGGTGTCCGTCGTCGTCTCCGCGCTCGCCGCGCCGAACTGTCCCGCCTGCGGGAACGTCCCACCGTTCGCAGCGATTCGCGTGGCGACCTGCGCGGGAACCTGCGCCTGCTGCCCATTCGGCAGCGTGACCGTTTCCATCGTCGCCGAAGCCCCCCCCTGACTGGCGGAAAACACGCCGATGCCCGCCGGCACGGCGAGGGTCAAAAGCAAGAGTAAAAACAAAGCCAGTGTGACACGCATAACCCCTCCAACCATTCGACATGGCCTCATTGTCGCGAGCGAATTTGAAGGTCTGGTGTGGGGATTTTGGGGAAACTGTAAACTTTTTCGAGGAGCGCGAAATTTTACACTTTTGCCACAATCGTCCTTTACAATGGGGGCATAACGTTGGACTATGGCAAGGCACAATGGCAGCACAAACCATTTTGATCGTCGACGACAGCCGCGAAACCGTGCGCGCACTGCGCGTCTTTCTCGAAGACGCGGGCTTCCGCATTCTCAGCGCCTTTGACGGCACAAGCGGTCTCCAGCTCATCCGCGCAGACCACCCCGATCTCATCATCCTCGACCTCATGCTGCCCGATCACAATGGACTGGATATCACGCGCCAACTCCGCGCCGATTCCGCGTTGAAGTCGATCCCGATCATCATGCTCACCGCGCGCGCGTGGACGACACCGACAAGATCGTCGGGCTGGAAGTCGGCGCGGATGATTACATCACCAAACCCTACAACCCACGCGAAGTCGCCGCCCGCGTCCGCTCAGTGCTGCGCCGCGCGAAAGGCGACCTCGAAGCGGAGGTCGAACGAGTGCTGGTGTACCATGCGCTCCGGCTCGACGTATCGCGCCGGCAGTTGACGCTACGTGGGACCGAAGTCGAACTCACGCGCATCGAATTCGACCTTATGCATGCGCTCATCCGCAGCCCGGAACACATCTTTACGCGCGGCGAATTGATCGAGTCGGCGCTCAACTACCAATACGACGGCATGGAGCGGTCGCTGGACACGCACATCAAGAACTTGCGGCGCAAACTGGGCGACGACCCGCGCGACCCGGAATACATTCAGACGGTCTATGGTGTTGGCTATCGGTTAGGGAATCGCTGATCATGAAACAGATGTGGGTTCGGCTGAGCCTCGCCTTCAGCGCAGTCGTGTTCATCTCGTTCGCGCTGGTGGCCGTCCTCACGGTAACCATTGTGCGCGCCAACGCGCAGAACTCGTTTGAGCAGGAACGCGAGCGCATCGTCGAAGGCTTGTCCACGCAACTGCGGGAATACTATCTCACGGGCGGCAATTGGGACGGCGTCGCCTCTCTTTTCAGCGGTGCGCAGGCCGCCTTCCCCTACCGCATGTTCAATGACGGGGTGCGACTGGTCGACGCGGACGGAAACACAGTCGCCGGGGAACTGCCCACCGACGCGCAGGTGGGCGAAAGTACACCGATCACGGTGGATGGCGTCACCATCGGCATGCTTGAAGTCGCCGCGCCGCCCTCCCCTGAGAACAAGCCGATCGGCGGCGGCTTCTGGATCTTCCGCGATATGGTGCGGCTCGATGAACTGCTCGTGCTGCTGATGTTCGTCGGCGGCACGCTGAGTTTGTTGTTCGGCATCATGATCAGCCGCTGGCTGACCACGTCCCTCGACGAATTGGCCGAAGCCACCCGCGCCATTGGCGAAGGCAAGTTGGATCGCCGCGTGGAAGAGGCCGGAACAGAAGAAGTCAAAACGCTGGCGAAGTCATTCAACCGGATGGTCGATCAACTGCACGATGCGGAGCAGCTCCGGCGCAACCTCGTCGCCGATGTGGCGCACGAACTGCGCACACCGATCACGGCGCTGCAAGCCAACCTGTACGCCATCCTCGACGACGCCTATCCGATGACCAAAACGGAGATCGCCGGGCTGTATGAGCAGACGCGCACGCTCAGCCGTCTCGTCACCGACCTGCACGAAATCGCGCAAGCCGAAGCCCAGCAGCTGCCGATGAACTGCAAACCGACTGACCTCGGCGGCATCATCGAAGAGATCGCCGCGCCGTTCAGCGTGGTTGCCGAGAGCAAAGAGATCGCCTTCGCAGTGGAGATCGCGCCCGCCTTGCCGACCGTACTCGCGGATAAACACCGCATCACGCAGGTCATCAATAATTTGTTGAGCAACGCGCTGCGCCACACACCCGAAGGCGGCAAAATCACACTGGCGGTCAACACCAGCGCGTCCGACTTGCAGATCAGCATCAGCGATACGGGCGAGGGGATTGCGGCGGAACACCTGCCCCACGTTTTTGATCGCTTCTATCGCGTCGATTCGGGGCGCAGTCGGGATATGGGCGGCACTGGACTGGGACTGGCTATCGTCAAGGCGATCATTAGCGCGCATGGCGGTCAGGTGAGCGTGAGCAGCGACCTCGGCAAGGGCACGCGTATGCTCGTGTCACTGCCCGTCGGCGCAGCCTAATTTGCAGTCAGATTGAAATTAGGCGAAAACGGGGATTGTCGGAGCACGACGTGCCGGTAAGCGCGAAGAATACCGTGAAGCAGCTTAACAGGTCGGATTTTGAGTTTTGCGGACGCGATAAATCGCGTCCCTACACAAAGACGATCTTCTCGTAGGGACGCAATTCATTGCGTCCGCTATGCCCAAACAGACTCCACGCTGTTCTGCGGAGCTACCCGCGCGCCGTGCCCTGTGAGGTTACGCGCCGTCAGCAAACACCATGATCTTGCGGTAGTCCAGTCCGCCCGCGTTGATCTGCGCGAACATGTCGGGCAGTTCCGGCAGCGTCAGCTTGTGCGTGATCATCTCTTCGAGGTTGAGTTCGCCCGCCTGCATCAAATCAAGGCAGTGCTGCCACTCCATGCCGGGAAACGGCTTGGAATAGGACATCCACGAGCCGTGCATGTTGAGCTGGCGACGCATGAACTGCTCGAAGAAGTCGAGTGAAATCTCCTTGTGCACGGGTTGATTGCCGACCAGCACGAGATCGCCGCCTGCGCGGGTGCTCAGTGTGGCCTGCATGAGCGTCGCCGGGACACCCGCTACTTCGACCGAGACATCCGCGCCGAACTCGGTGGCCTCCATAATCGCCTTGACCGCGTCGGTCGTCTTCGGGTTGACCGTCACGTGCGCCCCGAAGTGCCGCGCCGCTTCGAGATGCGCGTCGGACAAGTCGACGGCGATGATCTGCCGCGCGCCGAGCGCCTTCGCTACCTGAATCGTCAGCAGACCAATCGCCCCGACGCCGAACACGCTCACCGACTTACCGGCCACACCGCCGCTGCGATTCAGCGCATGGTGTGCGACCGTGCACGGTTCCAGCAGCGCGCCGAGGTGCAGCGGCACGTCCGCGGGCAGTTCGATGATGTTGGCGGCAGGCACAGCCACGTAATCCGCAAAACCACCGTTGATACGTGACCCGATGAACGAGTAGCCCGGTGATGACGAGTAAAAACCCATGTCGCTGATCGGCGAGTCCATATTCGGGATGAGCGGGATGAGCGCGAACCGCCGCCCCATCAGCCCCGCATCCATACCGTCGCCGACGGCGACGACTGTCCCCGCGCATTCGTGACCGAGCACAATTGGCAGTACGCGGGCATGTCCCGCCCACACGCGCAGCACATCCGACCCGCAGATCGACACTGCGCCCACCTTGAGCAGCACCCAACCGGGTTCGAGCGCGGGCACAGGAATTTGCTTGTAGACGATCTGCTGCGGTGCTTCGAGCACGACCGCGTTCATCATCTCCGGGAGAGTCATGAGGTTTGTTCCTTTGCTTTCTGGGTAAACGCCGCCAGCGCCGCAAATGTCGGCCTGAGCGGTTCATACGCGTTGAGGTAAATCGGGTAGAGTTCCTGATAAACGGCGTGGTTTTTCGGGTTGGGCTGGTAGACCTGCCGCTTGGGCAAAAACTGCTCAATCGTCTGCGCGAGGTTGCCGTAATGCCCGACGCCATAGCCCGCCATCACGGCGACGCCGAGCGAGTTATCGCCCGCTTCGCCATTCGCGCGGCGGTTGACCGTGAACGTCCGGTTGGTGATGTCCGCCTTGAGCTGGCACCAGCTCGGGCTGTTTGCCCCACCCCCAATGCCGATCCACTCAGCCACATGCGCACCCGATTCTTCGGCCACCTGCATGTTGTGGTAGACGGCCAGCGCGCAGCCTTCCATCAGAGCGCGGAGGATGTCCGAACGTTTCGTGCTGAAGTTCAAGCCGATGAACACGCCGCGCGCATCGCTGTCCCAGATCGGGCTGCGCTCACCGGACATATACGGCAGAAAGATTAGACCGTTCGCCCCGGCAGGCGCGCGTTCCGCTTCTGCCGTCATGATCGAGAACACATTCTCGCTCGTGATCTCGGCGGCGAGCTGCTCGGCTTGCCCAAGCTGCGCGCGGAACCATTCGAACGTGCCACCGCCGACCGTACCCCCCTGCAGCAGATACAACCCCGGCACGACATGCGGCGAGAAGATCAGGCGCGGCTCGACAACCACCTGATCGACGGCAATCGACATGCCGAACGCCGTCCCACCCTGATCCGCAGTTTGTCCAACACGCGTCACCCCATTGCCGAACGCCCCGACCGCGGCATCGAGTCCGCCCGCGATCACGGGCGTACCCGGTGCCAAACCGAGTTCGGCGGCAGCGCGGGTCGTGACTTCGCCGACGACCGCGCACGACTGGTAGAGCGGCGGCAGCTTGGCGAGGTCGAGGCCAATCAGGTCAGCGGCCGCTTCATCCCAGCGCAAATTCCACTCATCGAAACAATGGAAGGCGTAAGCCTGCGTATAATCGCACGTGTTGACATCCGTCAGCTTGCGCACGAGGAAGCTGGAGGCGATCAACAGTTGATCAGCCCCAGCGTAAATGTCCGGGTGATACTGCTTGAGCCACTGCACTTTGGCCGTCGAATACGCTTCGTCGAGCGGATTTGCGTTCAGGTGGACGAGCTGATCGGCTTGGGGATGTGCGCGCAGCGCTGCCGCTTCTTCCTTGGCGCGGCGATCCTGCCACGTGAGCGCCGAGTACAGCGGTTCGCCCGCTTTGTCGACCGGGACGAACGTCCAGCCCATGCTGTCCACACCGATCCCGGCGATCTCTGCCGGGCGGACGCCGCTCTTATTGAGCACCTGCGCGACGGTTTCGGTCAGCGCGCGCCACCAATCGAGCGGATCCTGCTCCGCCCAACTCGGCGCGAGGCGCACAGTTGGATAGGGACGGCTGGCATTCGCCGCGAGTTCACCATCCTCGCGCCACAACCCCGTCTTCAGGCTTGATGTACCGACATCAATGCCGAGGAAATATTTCATTTTTGTCGTCTATGCTCTCGTTTGACCAGATGTAGGCGCGCGCTGCTCCGGCCACCGCACGCGGCGCGCAGCGCAGAAGATACCACCGAACTGCCGCCGAATCAACACGTGTAGCACGCAGCACAGTGAACGCCGGATTGATGTAGTATAGACGACAGAAGCCAGCGAATTCACGCATATTTAAGCTGTATTTAACCATCATTCGCCGTGCGCAATTACACTTGGAACAGTGTGCACACAAATAGCACAGCGGACAGGACTCCTATGACAACCCGCCTCATCCTCTTTCTCACCTATGCGCTCCTGATGATCGCGCCGAGCGCCGCGCACGCGCAAATCGGCCCGATTGGCACGGACGATCTGGGTCTGATCTGGGAGCAGATCGCCGACCAACCCAGCGATGTCGGCATCGCGTGTATGCCGCTAGATAACCCGGCGAATACCGTGCTGTATAACGCGAACGACGCCTTTCCGTTAGCCTCAGTCACCAAACTGCTGATCTTCATCGCCTATGCACAGCGGCTGGACTCGGGCGAGCTGACGTTCAGCGAATTGGTGAACGTGGATGAGCTGGATCGCTACAACCTACCGCGCACCGACCGCGGCGCGCATGATCGCTTCATGGCGCAGTACCCGGACAACATCCAGCAGATCTCGTTATGGGAGCTGGCGCTCGGTATGGTCCAATACAGCTCCAATGCGGCCTCCGACTACATTCTCAACCTGCTCGACCCAGTCGATTGGGATGCGATCTATCGCGCCATCGGCATCACCAACACCGACTACCCGAACTCGCTGACGATGATCCCGCTGCTCATGAACAATCACGTCACCGGGAAAGCGACGCTCAGCGAAGTTGACACTCTCAACCGCACCATCGGTGAAGGCTATCTCGACCTATACGTGAACGACGAGGAATGGCGAGCAGCGGAAATCGAGTACCGTTCCGGTCGCGGCACACAGTTCCCCACATGGGACGTGCAGACCGCAATTCTCGCCCGGCATACCGCGAACGGGTCGCCGAGCGATTTTCTTCAGGTGCTGCGCGCTATCTACGAGGATAGCAATACCGCCCTCACCGAAAATGTGAAGGCGCTGACGCGGCTGGCGCTGTTCTGGAGCGAGAGCGACTTCATCCGCGAATGGTATCTCGAGTTTGGCTCAAAGCTCGGCTTCTATTCCGGTGGGACGCTGACGCTCGTCGCCTACGGCCACCCTTATGATCGCAGTCCAGTGCTCTCAGTGATCTTCTTCCGCGATATTCCGCGCAGCCAGTACAACGACCTCGTCCGCGAGGATGCCATCGGCAACTTCGCGCATTGGCTGAATTTCAATGACTGTCAGGGGTTGTGGTCAGTGCTACCAAGGTAAACCGTCGAGGGGGTCTGGTACGCGCCTAACAGGCTGTGTAACGGTCTTTGGCAGCTTGAGGACGAGGCCATGCCGCTAAGTGCGTAAAATACCGTGATCGCCCGCCCAACCGCTCAGGACGAGGCATGCCTCGTCCCTACACAAAGACTTCGATCGGTCTCCCCCCTGGGTCGGGAGGGCGGTGGGGTTTCAATACAGTCTCTTACAACACTTACGTGAATTACGTTCCGTCAGCTACGCCGGGATAATGTGGATCGCCTCGGCGACGAAGTCGATGCCAACCGTCTCACCTTCCGCGAAAATCTGGCTCACGCGCGGGTCATTCTCTGCGACTGTCAGGCGGATACCCTTGGCCAACACCACATATTCAATCTCCGAGCCGAGATACATCGTCTGCTCGACCGTCGCCTGTGGCAGCGCGGCATCCGCCCGCAGCTTGATGGCTTCCGGGCGCAGCAGCACTTCCACCTGACTGCCGACTGGCACCGGTACCGTTGAGGGCAGGGTGAGTGTGAGCCCGAGCAGCGTCAAGGTCGTCGACGCGCTCCCCTTGTCCGCGACGGTAGCCTGCACAAAGTTCGCGCGCCCGATGAAATCCGCGACAAAATGCGTCTGCGGGCAGCGGTAGATATCCTCTGGCGTGCCGATCTGTTCGATGCGCCCGGCGTTCATCACGACGATGCGATCCGACATCGACATCGCCTCGATCTGGTCGTGCGTCACGTAAATCGTGGTGATGTTGAGCCGCCGCTGCAAGCGATGAATTTCGCTGCGCATCTGCACGCGCATCTTGGCGTCAAGGTTGGAGAGCGGCTCATCGAACAGCAGCACGCGCGGTTCCATGACTAACGCGCGCGCCAGCGCGACACGCTGCTGCTGCCCACCCGAGAGCTGATTCGGACGCCGCTTGCCCAACTGACCCAAACCGATCATCTCCAGCGTCGCATTGACGCGCTTCTGAATGTCGTCGCGCGACAATTTGCGCAAATGCAGACCATAGGCCACATTGTCGAACACGCTCATGTGCGGGAACAACGCGTAGCTCTGGAACACCAGCGCCATGTCCCGTTTGTTCGGCGCCTGATTGGTGATGTCCTGCCCTTCCAGCAGCAGGCGACCGGAAGAGGGCATCTCGAACCCGGCGATCAGGCGCAGGGTGGTCGTCTTGCCGCAGCCCGACGGGCCGAGCAGCGTGACGAACTCGCCTTTCTGAATAGTGAGCGACACGCTGTCCACGGCAATGACTTCGCCCGAACCCTCACGAGCGGTGAACTTCTTCGTCAGTTCTTCGAGCACCATGCTCGTTTGCGGTTGTTCGCGCATTACCTGCCTCCTCCTAACCGCTCAGCGCCTGTCCGCGCGCCAACCACAAAGTAGAGAATGCCGATGGTGACCAACACGATACCGATCAGGATCACACAATAGGCGAAAGCATTCCCAAAACGTCCATTTTCGACTTCATTCAAGATTTGCGCCGTCATAATTTTCGTTTGCGGCGTGGTCAAAAAGACAATCGCCGAGATCGTCGTCATCGAGCGCGCGAACGCATAGATCAGGCCAGATAGGAACGCCGGACGGATCAGCGGCAGCGTGATGCGCCGGAACGTCTGCGCACTGTTCGCGCCGAGGCTGGTCGAGGCTTCCTCAATCGTCGGGTCGATCTGGGACAGCAGCGACACCCCCGCGCGGAGCGCCGCCGGGGTGCTGCGCGCAATATACACGAGGATGATCGCCAGCGCGCCGCCGAAGATCGCCCGCCCTCCCGTCAATTTCGGGAGCAGCGTCAGCACGACCGGGTTATCCGGGCTGCTGACGAGGGTCAGCTCAATCGGATTGTTGAACACGACCAGATAGCCGATACCGAGAATCGTGCCGGGCACGGCGATGCCGAGCATCGTCGCAAAGTCCAGCAGCGTCCGTCCCGCAAAGGCTTTGCGCACGATCAGGAAGGCGATGAAGATGCCGAGGATGCCCGCGACCGGAGTCGCCAGCGCCGACAGCCACGTCGTATCGCCCATGGCTTCCGCGCCATAGCCGTTGATGACAAAATTGAAATTATCGAGCGTGAACTCGTTGTTGACGCCGAGCACGCGGGTGAATGCGCCGACAAAGATCGTCGCGTAGATGGCGACCACCAGCACGCAGATCACCATGACCGCACCCCACAGCACCCAGCGCATCACCGGATGCGTGATCAACTGCGGCTGTCCGGTCGGCTTGCCCGTCACCGAGACGACGCTCGCCCGGTTAATCCAGTAACGCTGGATGATGAACACGGTCAGCGACGGGACGAGCAGCACAATCGACAGCACAGCAGCAGCGGTCGTGTCATACAAACCGACAATCGACACATAGATGCGCGTCGCCAGCACTTCGAAGTTGCCGCCCAGCACCAGCGGGTTGCCGAGATCGGCAATCGCTTCGACGAACAGCAGCAGGAACGAACTGGCGAAACCGGGCAGCAGCATGGGGATGGTCACCGTGCGGAAGGTGTGCCACTTGCTCGCGCCGAGGTTAGTCGCCGCTTCGTCGAGCGCCGGGTCAAGCGCTTGCAGCATGCCCTTGAAGTTCAAGTAGGCGACGGTGAACAACGACAGCGACAGCACCAGCGTCAAACCGTCCAGCCCGTAAATGTCGTTGCAGTTACGCCCCGACCCCCATAGACAGCGCGTATCAAACACGCCCTTGGTGATCAGGCCATTGCGCCCGAACAGCAGAATCACGGCGCTGGCGAGGGCGAACGGCGGGGAAATGATCGGTACGAGCGCGATGAAGTGCATGAAACGCTTGAACGGCGCTTTAACCTTCACCTGCACATAGGCGAACAGAAAGCCGATCAGTGTGCCGAGCGTGGCTACCGTCAAGCCGAGCACAATCGTGTTGCCGATGATCGTCTGATACACGGGCTCGCCGACATAACGCTGAAAGAACGGCAGCCCTTCGGCGGAAAACCCCGCGCCAACCATCGCGATGATGGGCAGCACAATGGCGATGAACACGAAGATACTGACGAGAATTAGGCCAATCGTGAGGAGCGGATCTTGGAGCAGTCGCACAAATTCATTGCGAATGCGGCTTCGTCTATACAACTTAGGCTCCCATCCTTCGAATAAGCATCCCGCTCAGCAGGTGCTGAGCGGGATTGGTTGACGAGTGGAACGTTGAGGAGCGCTATTCCTGCGGCGTCGGCGCGACTTCAGCGTCGAAGCGTTCGACCAGCGCGGTGCGGTTTTCACCCGCCGCCTGGAAGTTGTATTCGACCACGTTGACCGAAGCGAGATCCACGGTCAGTTCGGAACGCGGCGTTTCCGGGTTGGTCGGAATCTGGAGCGAGTTGACCGTCAGCGCGATGGCCTGCGCTTCGGGAGTCAGCGCCCAGTCGTACCACATCCGCGCAGCGTCCGGTTCCGGCGCGCCAGCGAGAATCGCCATGCCGCCGATTTCGTAGCCCGTGCCTTCTTCGGGGAACGAGTTCACCAGAATTTCGGCAAAACCTTCTTGCTGCAGCTTGACGCAGTCATGCGAGAAGATGATTGCCACGGCGACTTCGCCACCACCGGCCATACGACCGGGAGCCGAGCCCGAGCGGGTGTACTGCAGAATGTTCTGGTTGAGCGCGGTGAAATATTCGAACGCGTTGTCAATCGCGGCCTGCGTCGGGCTGCCATCTTCGTTGTAGCCTTCGCCCGTGCCTTCAACCGCTGTGCCATCCGCCGCGGTCTTGCCGTCCGGCCATTCGAGCGCGTCGGCGGCCAGCGTGACATTCGTCCAGAAAGCGGTGAATGCCGTGCCGGAGGTCGCCGGGTGTGCCATCGCCACGTTGCCTTCCAGCGCGGGATTCAGCAGATCCTGCCACGAGGTCGGGACTTCAACGCCCAGTTCGTCGAGCAGTTCGGTGTTCGAGCAGAAGCCGAGCGCGCCGACATACACACCCGTCCATGAGCCATCCGCACCCTTATACTGCGGATCGACGACTGCGGCATTCGGGGATTCATAGGCTTCAAACAAGCCCTGTTCGTTGGCGGCGATGAACGCATCCGCCGGGCCGCCCCACCACACCGAGAATTCCGGATTGTCGGCAGTCGCCTGAATGCGGGCGAGCGCTTCACCGGAGGACAGACGCACATACGACGTCTCAATACCCGTTTCCGCCTGGAAAGCCTGGGTCATCGCAACGCACCAGTCTTCTTGGGGCGTGCACAGGACGGTCAGGGTACTGTCTTGCGCGAAAGCCGGAGCCACACATAGAACGAGAAGCAGGAACACAAAGAGGAACGAACGCAACATATTAAATCTCCTTTAAATGCAGATTAATTGTACTGCTTACCTAAGTCAGCGCAAGGTATTAAGCGCGGCTTATCAATAGAATTTAATGCGAATGTCACTGATTAAGTTGGCGGCTTGTTCAGCGCTGCCAATAGCATGATACATGTGCCGGTAAATTTCGCGCAGTTTGAACATCATCACGACATCGTTGAGATCCCGCGGGTCTTTGAACAAGGCAGCGAGCGCCCGCGCGTACAGCTTCTCCATGCGATTCTCAATCGCTTTGGCGCGCATCGCGTGGAGATCGGCAATCGCCGGTTCGCGCTCCAGATGCTCCATCGAGATCTGGATCTCCTGCGCGCTCAACAGCAGCAACCGCGCCATCGCCCGCAAATAGGTATTCGGGCGCACGTTCAGGATGTCGAGTTCGTTGGTGGTCGAATAGGCAAAATCGAGGATGTCGTCAATTGCCCGCGACAAACCGAACAGATCTTCGCGATCAATCGGCGTGACAAAGGTGTGATTCAGCTCGCTGATCAACTGGCGGCGCACATCATCCGCCTCGTGTTCCAATTGGCGCACGCGATTGGCATTGGGCTTGGTGGGCGCATTCATATAGTCGAGGAGCGCCTGCGCCCCACATACGACGATCTGCGTCTGCAGCGCCAGCCGCGTGATGAACTTATCCGGTTTGCGCCGCGTTGCGGTCTGCGCCCGGTTCTTGATCCGTGCAAAGACATTCATATTAGGCGATCCGGCTGAGGAGCAGGTAAATGCTCGCACCCGCCAGAGCCGAGATCGGCAGGGTGAGCAGCCATCCGGACAAAATCCGCCGCACGACCTGCCAGCGCACTTGCTGCACGCGTTCCGCGCTGCCTGCGCCCACAATGGCCGAGGTGATCACCTGCGAGGAACTGACCGGGCCGCCCAACAACGACGCGCTGAGCAGAATCGTGCCAGACGCGACCTGCGCGCCAAAGCCGTGCACCGGGCGAATGCGATAGAATTTATCGCCGAGGGTGTGAATCAAGCGCCAACTGCCGAGCAGCGTGCCGAGCAGCATGGTCATGGCGCTGAGCGCGACCACCCACTCGGGCACGGCGAAACTCTTGATCAAGCCCGTCGCCACCAACCCGAATACGAGGATGCCGACGATTTTCTGGCCGTCATTCGCGCCGTAAGCGAGTGCCAACAGGGCACACAGCGGCACCTGTCCGCGCTTGAACCACACATTCATGTGCGGGCTGGCGCTGGCGCTGGCGACATAACACGCTTTGACCAGCCAGTACCCGCCGATAATCCCGAGCACCGGGGACAGGAACAGCGCGATCAACGTTTTGGTCAAGCCGGGGACGAGCACCGCATCTTGCCCGAAGCCGATCCACACCGCGCCGACCAGCGCGCCGACAAAGGCTTGCGTCGTGCTCGACGGGATTTTCAGCCACACGGCGACCACGACCCACACGATCGCGCCCGCCAGCGCCGCGACCAACACACTCGCCGTCTGCGCCTGTGAGGCGACCATATCCGTGCCCACCGCCCCGGCGACCGCCACCCCAAGTAGAAACGGCCCGGAGCACATGAACAGCGCGGCGAGGAGAATCGCCCGCCGCGGCGACAGCGCGCGCGACGAAATCAGCGTCGCGACGATGCTGGCCGCACCGTTAAGACTGTTCAGATACCCGAAAATGACGGTCAGGAGCAGGATGGGAATGAAATAGATCACAGGCGTCAGGCTTTCAACTCAAACTTTAAATTAAGTTTAAGTGAGTGTTAAACGCCTGTCAAGTAAAGATGAACCCAACATATAGTCAAATGCTCATCTAGGGAGACTTCACTTAACATACTGGGTTGGTCAGCCCCGTTGCAGGTTCAATTTTGTTAAGCCACGGCGCGCAAACGCAATCCTCTGGGCATAGTCTGAAGCTTCGGGCAGATGATCGGGTAACCCAAACTGCTCGACCATGTAGGCGGCCGCGGCAACCGCCTGACACGCCGCCGCTTCCACACCCTGATCGAGCGTCGCCAGCAGCGCGCCACAAAAGGCATTCCCCGCCCCAACGGTGTCGACCACCGTGGTCGGCACGGCCGGCACGCGCACCGCCTCATCGGACCGAAAGTCCCACACGTCAGCCCCCGCCGACCCACGGCGCAGCGCCAACACCTGACAGCCCGCCACGCGGAAGGCGTTGATCACCGTCAGGTAGTCAGTGCTGCCGACGATACCCGCCGCCTCCGACCAATTCGGCGAAAACACCGTGCACGCGCCGATCAAGTCGCGGAGTGCGTCCGCCGTCAGCGGTCGTTCCGGCGGCTTGAAGGTCTCCAGCGACACCTGTGCCCCACTGTGAATCAGCTGCTGCGCCTCACCAAGCGGCGGGTTCTCGGGATGCAGCCCCCAGTGAAAACCGCGCACGCCGGCATAACTCGCGGGTAGGAGCTCCGCGATACTCGTACCAAACGTGATTGACTTAAGGGGCGGCGCTTGCCATTGATGAGTACGTCCACCCTCCGCATCGATGTGCTGCCATGCGCGTGGCGTTTGCGCTGCCGTCGAGCGCACACCGTCAAGGTTGATACGCGCGGCGTGAAGCGGCGCAAGTGCAACAGCAGCCAAATCCGCGCCGACCTCCGCCACGAGCCCAACCTGCTCACCCCCACCGAGCGCCGCGGCCATGCCCCACACCGTTTGTGGCCCGCCTCCACCAAGTATGCCCATGTACGCCGAACCATCCGGCAGCACAATATCGTCGATGACGATGCCAAAGCTGATGTACTGAATCATGGGGGATACTCCACGCTGCGGGCGAACCGGTGTCTATTCTACGGCAGGCGGGGTTCCCAAAGAAGTGCTAGAGCGGAGACCAAAGCGGAAGTGTGGAGGGATGAGTCAGAGTGGAAGCTATGTAGACATGAAGTAGTTTTAGAAGGAGCGGACGCGATAAATCGCGTCCGCACATCTCCAAAACCAACCTGTAACCCATTTTCACGGCATTTTACGCACTTACCGGCATGCCTCGTCGCTAGATTAATGACGTTTCATCGTCTAAACGGCTTCTTCTTTCGCCAGCACGTGATACGCGCCTAAGCCGACCCACAACTCCTGCCCGACAGTCAAGCCGAGCGTGCGGGCTTCTGCCGGAGACACCAACACTTGCACCGCCGTTTGCGCTGGCTCGTGCAAGCGCACCACGGCGCGCGTCATCGCCCCAGCAAAGTTGATCGATTCAACTTTCCCGCTGCCGATCACCTGCCCGTTAGCGGCGCTGCGCGACGGATACAGCGTGATCTCTTCCGGGCGCGCCAGCAAATGCACGGGTTGACCGCTCAAGTGCTCGGTGTTGGGCGGCGCGGGCAGATGCACATCGCCGAGATGCACATACTTGCCATTGCGATGCGCTTGCAGCAGATTCGCCGTACCGAGGAAGGTCGCCGTGAAGTGGCGCTGCGGCCGCTGGTACAAATCGCTCGGCGTGCCGACTTCCAGCAGTTCGCCATTCTCGATCACGCCGATGCGGTCGGCGATGTCGAACGCTTCTTCCTGGTCATGTGTGACCAGAATGGTCGTCACGCCCAAATGCCGCTGAATTTCGCGCAGACTCTCGCGGAGCTGTACGCGGATTTTCACGTCGAGCGCGCCGAACGGTTCATCCAAGAGCAGCACGTTCGGCTGATAGGCCAGCGCCCGCGCCAAGGCAACACGCTGCTGCTGACCACCCGAGAGCTGCGACGGCAGACGATTGCCGTAACCCGGCAGCCCGATCAGGTCGAGCAGTTCGGCAGTACGCTGATCGCGTTCCTTGCGGCTCACCTGCCGGATGCTCAAGCCAAATTCGATGTTCTCCGCCACCGTCATGTGGCGGAACAGCGAGTAATTCTGAAACACAAAACCAGTGCCACGCGCCTGCGGAGCGAGCGTCGTCACATCGCGGTCGTTGAGGTAGATGCGCCCGCTGTCGGGCAGCAGCAGACCGGAAATCAGGCGCAGGAGCGTGCTCTTGCCACTGCCACTCGCGCCCAGCAGGACGAACAATTCACCCGTTTCAATGTGCAGCGAAACTTCACGCACCACCTGATGCGCACCATACGCCTTGTTGACGTTCTCCAGTTGAATCGACATCATGCCTCCCTACGAACAATCCGACTGCGCAGCAAACTCATGACGATCAAAATCACTAGTGAGAACACACACAACAGCGCCGATACCCCATACGCCCCAACATTGTTGCGATCATTCAGCGCGCGGAAGACAAAGCTCGTCGCCGTCTCTGTGTAGCCTTCGATATTGCCGCTCACAACCGAGACAGCGCCGAACTCGCCAATCGCCCGCGCAAACGTCAGCACCACGCCGTAGAGCAGCGCCGTCCATAGTTCCGGCAAAATCACGCGGCGGAAGGTCGTCCAGCGGCTCGCGCCGATGGTATAAGCGGCCTGTTCGGGCTCCGGCGCGAGCGCTTCCAGTACGGGCTGCACTTCGCGCGTGACGAACGGCAGCGACACAAACACTTTCGCCAGCAAAATCCCCGGCAGCGCAAACACGACCGGGAAAATCGGCGGCGCAAGCCACCCTTCCCGACCAAACAACACGATCAGCGCGTAACCTGCAATCACGGGTGAGAAGACAAACGGAATATCCACGAGCGTGTCAAACAGCTTGCGCCCGCGAAAACGGTGCCGCACCAGCACCCAGGCCGTCGTCAAACCCAGCAGCGCGTTAATCGCGACCGCGGCCAGCGACAGGATCAGTGTGACCTGAAACGCATGGATCACGCTGGGATCGCGAAACGTTTCCAGCAGTGGTTCGATGCCCCGCGCCAGTGCGCCCTGAACCATCGCGAACAAGGGCGCGACGAACAGCGCCGCCGCATACAACACGACGATGAGAATTAGCAGGATCGCGATCGGTGACCGCGCTTCGGTCTCACGCATGCCGCCTCCACTGAAGCAAATCGATCGCCACAGTCACACCGAATGCGATGAGCAGCAGCACCATCGACACGCCGCTGGCCGCTTGCAGATTCCCGGCTTCGACCTGGGTATAGACGTAGACCGTTCCAGTCTGCGAACGCAGCGGGATGTTGCCCGCCACGACAATCACCGAACCAAATTCCCCCAGCGACCGCGCGAAACTCAGCAGCGCGCCCGTCACCACGGCGGGGCGGATCGTGGGGAAGATCACCCGGCGGAAAGTCGTCCACGCCGACGCGCCAATCGTGTGCGCCGCTTCCATCTGACTGGGATCCACTTGTAACAAGACAGGCTGCACCGTGCGGATCACGAACGGGTAGCCCACCAGCAGCAGCGCCAGGATGATGCCCGGCGTCTCGAACAGGATTTGCACGTCGAGCTGCCGGTCGAAGAAGCGCCCGACGGGCGTTTGCGGCCCGTAGAGCAGCACCAGCATCACGCCGATGACCAGCGTGGGAATGGCGAACGGCAGATCGATCAGCGTGTTAAACACACGCTTGCCCGGAAAGCGATAGCGCACCAGCACATAGGCCGTCAGCGTGCCGACGACCGTGTTGATCGCCGCCATGACGACCGAGGTATAGAGGGAGAGACCCACGGCGCTCATGGCTTCCGGTCGCGTGATGCTCGTCCAGAACTCAGCCAGCCCGAAGCGCAGTCCCTGAATGTGGATCACCAGCACCGGGACGAGAATGAAAGCGCCGAGATAGATCAAGGCCGTGAGCCGCAGCCCCCAGGCTCCGAGATTCGGAGCCTGAGTGCGCGTCACCGCCTCGTTCGTTGTGGGGTACGAGAGCGGAATCTGGGCCATTTAGCCTCCCTGAACTTCGCCGATGATCTGGGTGAAGATGCCGGTATCGCCGAAGTACGCGGGACGCGCTTCTGCCCACCCGCCAAATTCGGCAATGGTGAACAGGTCTTGCACCGCCCGGGAACGTGATGCTGGGGTTCGCTTCGATGACGGGTGCGTTCGGGTCAGGCGTGACTTCCACGCCGCCGTCGTCGAGACCGTAGGCAGCGCGCACCGTCGGGTTGACCGGGCGGAAGCCATGATCCGCGAATGCCGCCTGCGCTTCGACGGACCACAGGAACTGCACGAAGGCTTCCGCGACTTCGCGCGTGCCATGTTTGTCGACGTAGCTGTCAATGACGGCGACCGGGTTTTCGATCAGGATGGTTGAGGCGGGGTAGATCAGCCCATATTCGCCGCCTGCGGCCTGCCCCGCGTAAACTTCGTTCTCGTAGGTGATCGCTACATCGCCGATCCCGCGTTCAAACGTCAGGAAGCTCTCGCGGCCATCGCGATCCAGCACGGCGATGTTGCCCGCCAGCGCGCGCAGGAAATTTACCGCCCCTTCTTCGCCTTCATAGCCGGGCACAAACCCGCGCGCCGCTGCGCCCACCGCGCCGAGGATGTTCCACTGCGCGCCGCCGCTGGTCGCGGGGTCAGGTGTGATCACCTGCACGCCGTCATTCGCCAGATCTGCCCAATCGGTAATGCCCAGCGGGTTATCCGGGCGCACCGCCAACACTACCAGCGACTGCGTCGCAAAGCCTTGATACGGGTTATCCGTTTTCCAGTCTTCCGAAACCAGTCCGGCGTCGACGAGGCGGGTGATGTCCGGCTCAATCGAGAGCGCGGCGACATCGGCTTCAAAGCCACCGGCAATCGCGCGGGACTGCGCGCCCGACCCCTGATACGATTCGAGCACGATCACCTGCTGGCCGGTTTGTTCCAGCCAGTAGCGTTGGAACAGGGGAATGATATCGCCGTAGGCTTCACGCGGGACAGCGTAGCCAGCGAGCGTAATGGTGACGGGAGCGGGGGTGTCCTGCGCGAACACCGGGACCACCGCGAGAACGGTCAGAACGACCAACGTGAACACCAGCAAACGAGCACGAGCCATGGGGTTTACCCTCCTTAGAGATACAGTTCAAGAACGAGCGATCGATTTTGAAGTCGGGCACTAACCCGGCTTCCCAACATCAAGCGGCGTTGATCAGCGACAACAACAGTCGCGCCGACAACATTTGACTTGATGCTGGACGATCATTCGTGATTGGAGCTGTACCGGACGGATCACCTTAGCTAATCCTCTCTCTAACAGCGCGCATGAGCACGCGGCTGACTTCAGGGCGGGTGAACTCGGTAGGGAGCAGATCGCCGCGCGCCAGAATCTCGCGCACCTGCGTGCCGCTCAAGGTGACATGGTGGCTGCTGTCATGCGGGCAGGTCTTCAGGCTGACGACGCCGCCACACTGCTTGCAGTAGAAGGTATGCTCAAAAAACAGCGGGGTAATGCCGATTTCTTCAGGGGTGAATTCGTCGAAGATGTAGTGCGCGTCATAGGTGCCGTAGTACTTGCCCACCCCGGCATGATCCCGCCCCACAATAAAGTGTGAGCAGCCATAGTTCTTACGCGCAATGGCATGGAAAATGGCTTCACGGGGCCCGGCATACCGCATCGCGGCAGGGAACACGCCGAGCAGGACGCGCGTTTGCGGATAGTATACATCGAGAATCGCTTTGTAACTCTCAATGCGAATATCGGCGGGGATGTCGTCGGCTTTGGTCTCGCCCACCAGCGGGTGGAGCAGCAGCCCATCGACGATTTCCAGTGCGCTCTTCTGGATGTACTCATGCGCGCGGTGAATGGGGTTGCGTGTCTGGAAGCCGACGATACGCCGCCAGCCCCGTTCAGCGAAAATCCGCCGCGATTCGGTCGGCGTATAGCGGAGGTCGGCAAATTCAGTTGACGTGCGGGCGGGCAAATCGATCACGTCGATGTCGCCAGCGAGCAGCACATCGCCCTGCTTGTACAGGCGGGCGACGCCGGGATGCGCCGTCTCCGTCGTGCGGTACACGTGCTGCGCTTCGGCTTCGCGGTCGTAGTGGTACTTCTCAGCCACGTTCAGCAGCGCGAGCGCATTACCATTTTCCACCAACGCGACCTGATCGCCAATCTTGATTTGCGCGGCGAGGTCGGCGCTCACCGCCAGTGTGACCGGGATCGTCCACGGCAGGCCGTTGGCGAGGCGCAGACTGTGCACCACCGACTTGTAATCGGCCTCGCCCATGAACCCGGTGAGCGGGCTGAGCGCCCCGGTGGCAATCATTTCGAGGTCGGCGAGGTTGGTATCCGTCAGCGGCACTTGCACGAGCGTCGGCGCGCAGTCACGGGCGCTGTCGCGGGCGACGTCCGTCAGCAAACGATTGATTAAGGTGCCGCCGTGCGGCTGGATCAGCGGGAAAGCCATCGAATTAGTCTCCACTCACGGCGGCTTCGGCCACCGGGATCAGGTTGTGCGCTTCAAGATAGTCCAGCACCGTCTGCACGCTCTCTTGCAGCGTTTCATTTTCGGTGTGCAGCGTGATTTCCGCGTTGAGCGGCGCTTCATATGGATCGTCCACGCCCGTGAAATCCTTCAGTTCGCCCGCGAACGCCTTGGCGTACAGTCCTTTGACATCGCGGGCCGCGCACGTTTCAATCGGCGTGGCGACATGCACCTCGATGAAGTTGGTCGTCTCGCGACGGGCGTTGTCACGCGCTTCACGGTATGGCGAAATGAATGAGGCGATCACGCCCACGCGGTTGCGCGAGAGCAGCTTGGCAACGAACGTCACCCGCTCAATGTTCTTATCGCGATCTGCCTTGCTGAAGCCGAGGTCGCGTGTCAGCCCCTGCCGCACCGTATCCCCATCCAGCCGTTCGACCAGCACCCCGCGCGCTTGCAGTTCGCGTTCCAGTTCGACGGCGATCGTCGTCTTGCCCGCCCCGGACAGTCCGGTGAGCCACAGTGTGAAGCCTTGCGTCATGCCTTTTTCTCCAGAGGTAAGTGAATGCCACATTCGATTTTCGCTTGCCCGCTCCACCGACCCGCCCGCGCGTCTTCGCCGGGGCGAACGGCGCGCGTGCACGGCTGGCAGCCGATGCTCAGATAGTTTTGGTCATGGAGCGGATTATACGGAAGGTCATAAGCGCGGATGTAGGTCCACACCATCTCCTCCGTCCACGTCGCGAGCGGCGCGAGTTTCACATTGTCATACTTGCTATCCCACGAGACGACCGCTGAACCCCGCCGCGTTTCCGCTTGATCGCGCCGGATGCCCGTAATCCACGCCGCGTACCCGCGCAGCGTATCGCCGAGCGGCACCGTCTTGCGCAGATGACAGCATTGGTCAGGGTTACGCTGCCATAACGCGTCACCATAGGTTTCCGCCTGCTGCGCGACCGTTTGCGCTGCGCGGACGCGCGTCACCGTGAGGTTGAACTGGCGTTCCCACTGCTCGACCAGGGCGTAGGTCTCCGGGAACAACAGTCCCGTATCCAGCGTCAAAACTGAGATCTCCGGCGCGATATCGAGCAGCATATGCAGCATCACCAGCCCGGTCGGCTGAAAGCTGGTGACGAGAGCCAGCCCGTCGCCGTAGGTGTCCGCCGCCCAGCGCAGAATGTCCTGCGGCGCGGCCTGTTCCAACTGCAAATTCAGTTCAGTCAGGTCATCTCGTAGTTGAGTCAATTGCTGTCGCTTTCAGAACTTGAGCGTCCGTTATCTTACTACTCTTTTATGACTTAGCCTATTGTGTAAGTCATCATAAGTTTATGGCGTTGAATTGGTGTAAAATATGCTGCAAAGTATTTTGTCTTCTCCGTTCGTTTGGGAATCTATGAAACTGACATCACGCAGCGAGTACGCGTTACTCGCCCTGGTCTACTTAGCACGGCAGCCCGCCGATACTTATACGCGGGTGGAGGAGATTGCAACGCAGCAAGGCATTCCCCCCAAATTTCTCGAACAAATCCTGCTGACGCTCAAGCGCGGGCAGTTCTTGTCCAGCCTGAAGGGGCACAACGGCGGCTACCGCTTGAATAAAGCGCCGAAAGACATCACGCTCGCCGATGTGATCCGCCTGCTGGACGGCCCGATTGCGCCGACCGAATCGGTCAGCAAATATTTCTACCGCTCCACGCCCATCGAGAAGGAACCGGCGCTGGTCAAGCTGTTCACCGAGATTCGGGACTGCGTTCTCAGTATCATCGAAGGCACGACGCTCGCGGACATTTGCTGAGATCACGATCGGCGGCTCCGGCTACTGCCACGTCGTCGGCAGACGATCGGGACTGAACACGTCATCACGCTGGCGCAGTTTGTCACGCCACGCGGGCAGGCGCGGGAACAGCAGTTCCGCCACCTGATACGTCTCTTCAAGGTGCGGGTAGCTCGACAGGATAAAACTGTCCGCACCAATGTCGACGTATTCCTGCAAGCGTTCCGCCAGCGTATCGGGATCGCCGACCAGCGCCGTGCCCACACCTTTGTTGATCAGGCCGATGCCCGCCCACAGGTTCGGGCTGACTTCGAGCGCCTCGCGCCTGCCGTTGTGCAGGGAAGCCATGCGCGCCTGCCCCACCGAGTCGAAGCGCGCAAGGTGCGCCTGACTCGCCGCGACGGCCTTGTCGTCGGCGTAGCGCAGCACGTTTTCGGCGGCTTTCCACGCGTCCTCAGCACGTTCGCGCACGAAGATGTGCGCGCGCACACCAAAGCGCACGGTGCGACCAAAACGCGCGGCGTGTTCGCGCACACGGTCAAATTTCTCTTTCATCATAGCGGGCGGTTCGGCCAGCGACAGGTACACATCAACGTGTTTGGCCGAGACTTCCAGCGCCACGGGCGACGAACCGCCGAAATAGAGCGGCGGATACGGTCGCTGCACCGGGGGCAGCAGCAGCTTGCCGCCTTCGATGCGCAGGTGATCGCCCGCGAAATCGACGGGCTGGCCGCTGAACAACTGCCGCCAGATCGTGAGGAATTCGTCGGTGACGCGGTAGCGCTCATCATGGCTCAGGAATGTGCCATCGCCTGCCAGTTCGACCGGGTCGCCGCCCGTGATGATGTTGAGCAGCAACCGACCGCCGGACAAGCGGTCAAACGTGGCCGCCATGCGCGCCGCCAGCGTCACCGACAGGCTGCCCGGTCGCACCGCGATTAGGAACTTCATGCGCTGCGTCAGCGGGATGAGCGACGCCGCCAGCATCCACGAGTCTTCGCAACCCGCGCCCGTCGGCAGCAGCGCCCCGGTAAAGCCAAGTGTATCCACCGCCCGCGCCACCGTCTCCAGATAGCTCGCGCTCGTGTTGCGGCGGCTGACCTGCGTCCCCAAATAGCGCGTATCACCGTGACCGGGAATAAACCACAAAATTTCCATCATTAACCTCTGCTGCTAAGCAGCCCGGCGAGCTGCTTGATTGTCGAGTTGAGGCGGTCATCGGCGGCTACCTCGAGCTGGACTTCGGCTCCCGGCACGTTGATGAACTGACTGTCCTGCAAGTACACGCCGCCAAGAATGTGCGTCGAGCCGAGCGCGCTCAGCACCGGGCGCAGCGCATAGTCGATGGCCAGCATGTGCGCCAGCGATCCGCCCGTCGCGATGGGCAGCACAACCTTCCCGGCCAGCGCATCCTGCGGCAGCAGGTCCAGAAATGCCTTGAGGATGCCGCTGTAGGCCGCTTTGTAGATTGGTGTGGCGACCACCACGCCCCGAGCCGAGGCTACCAGTTCCACCGCCGAAGCAATCGTCAGCGCGGATGACCGCGCAAACAGCAGGTCTTCGGCGGGCAGATCACGCACGTTGACGCCAGCGGTCGTAATGCCGAACGTTTCGAGGCGCGCGCGGACGAGTCCCAGAAGCGCCGCGGATTTCGATGTGGCGGATGGGCTGCCGCCAATGGTCACAATCGAGGGCATGGTCTGCGTCCGATCTCTCTACTCGTTCTCGTATCAGTCGCCGTACGCGCCGAGCGTGCGCCACTCGTCGGCGATGAGCGCGCGCAGTTCTTCGAGCCCGGTGCGCATCACGAAGTCGCCGAAAGCCTCGCTCGTTTCCCGTCCATCGCGGTACGCTGCCAGCACGGGATACAGGGCGGCGATCAGTTGGTCGAGCGGCACCAAGTCGAGGAACGGCCGCGCCAGGCGCGTGCCGACCGGACTGCCGCCGAGGAAAATCGTGTACTTGTCGAGCGACCGCCCGACGAATGCGATCTCGGCGACATAGGGACGCGCGCACCCGTTCGGGCAGCCCGTCATGCGCGCGGTGATATCCGCGTCCGGGATGCCGAGTTCTTCCAACGTCGTCTCCAGTTGGTCGATGACGCGGGGGAACACGCGCTCCGCCTCCGTGATCGCGAGGCCGCAGGTCGGCAGCGCGACGCAGGCCAACGCGTTGCGGCGCGCGTTCGAGATCGCTTCCACCCGGCGGATTCCGTACTCGTCGAGCAGCGCGTCCACCGCCGCGCGATCCTCCGCCTGAATTTCTGTGAGCAGGAGATTCTGCTGCGGCGTCAGGCGCACTGATAGTCCAAAACGTTCAATCACCGCCCGCAGACCGGAGCGCAAACGGTACGCGCCGCGATCCACGATGCGCCCATTCTCGACATGTACGCCGAGATACCAGCGGCCATCGCCCTGCTCGTTCCACCCAAGATGATCGTGGACCGCAAACGCGGGCTGCGACTTGACCGGAGTCAACGAGAACCCGACGCGCCGTTCCAGTTCATCCCGGAACCACTGCACGCCGCGCTCCGCCAGAATATACTTGAGGCGCGCATGCTTGCGATTCTCACGGTCACCAAAGTCACGGTGAATGGTGACGACCGCCGTCACCGCTTCCACCACCTGTTCCGGCGTCACGAAGGCGATTTCGTCGGCGAGGCGGGCATAAGTCGCGTCGTTGTTGTGGGTCATGCCCATGCCACCGCCTGCCAGCAGGTTGAAGCCGATCAACTGCTGGTCGTCGTCAAACAGCGCTACGAGGCCAACATCGTTGGTGTACACGTCGACGCAGTTGTCGCCCGCATAGGCGATGGCGATCTTGAATTTGCGCGGCAAATACGTCTTTTTGTAGAGCGGATCGTCGATCTCGTGGTCGTCGACGATCTCTTCGTCGTCCACCCAGATCTGGTGATAAGCGTTGGTTTTCGGGAAGAAGGCCTCGGTCAGCGTGAGCGCGAAATCCTGCACCGCGCGGCGCTGCGGGTCGGCGGTGGGCGCGGGGCACGCGACCACATTGCGCACGATGTCGCCACATGCGCCGAGCGTTGTCACGAACGCATGGTTGATCTCACGGATCGTCTCGCGCAGTTCACCTTTGAGCACGCCGTGAAACTGGAACGTCTGGCGAGTGGTGATGCGCAGCGTACCATTCGCGTACTTGTCGGCGATGTCGTCGTGTGCGATGTACTGCGCCGTCGTCAACTGCCCGCCGGGCAAGCGCGTGCGGATCATCATCGAGTGATGATCCGCCGTCCGATCCAATTTGCGCGCGTCGCGGTCTTCCTGCTGATAAATGCCGTGAAACTTCAGCAGCTTGTCCGCTGCGCCGCTGAAAAAGCGGTCGCTGTTGGCGAGTTCGTCGCCAATGGTACCGCGCAATCCGCGGCTTTCCGCCTTGATTTGCTCTACGCTTGGTTTCGCCATAATCCTGCTTCTGACAACAAAAAAGCCCCGGCACATGTGCCGGGGCTTTTGCGATCTTCGTAAAATCCGATCAGCGTCTTACAAACGAGCGTCCAGGCAGCATGCAGTATGTGGTCTTGCACACAGACAACACATCGAACATGCGGGACAGAACGCGAAATGCGCCACGGAGTAACCTGTTTTTTGTCGTAAACGAGTAACGCTGGCAAGAATATAGTAGAATGGCAAACTTGTCAACCAACTGAATCAACTAGATTGGGATAGTCGGGTAAGATGACAACAGCACTGATTCTCGCGGGACACGGTTCACACATCAGCCCGCAGACGGCGGGCTTGGTCTGGCGGCATGTGGATCGCCTGCGCGCGCTGGGCGTCGCCGATGAAGTCACGGCGGCGTTCTGGAAAGAGCAACCGTCGTACGCCAACGTGCTCTACTCGATCTCTGCTCACGATATCACCGTGATTCCGGTGTTCACGGCGAAAGGCTTCTTCACGCAGTCGGTCATCCCTGCCGAAATGGGACTAACCGGAGCGATCACCGAGTGTGACGGGCGCCGCATCCGCTACACGCCGTCGCTTCACGAACATCCCTACCTCGCGCAGGTGGTCCGTGCCCGCGTTGACGCAGCACTGCGCGACTACGATCTCCTTCCGGAGCAGACGGCGGTCGCTATCATTGGGCACAGCACCCGCCGCAATCCAGACAGCCGCAAAGCGACCGAAGCGCACGCCGAACGGATCCGCGCCGCCGGAGTCGCCGCCGAAGTCCACGCCATTTATCTGGACGACGAACCAGAAATCGCCGAAATCTATACGCTCAGCCGAGCGCCCAACCTCATCGCCGTGCCGTATTTCCTCGCCGCCGGGTCGCATACCACCATTGATGTGCCGCGCGAACTGGGGCTGGAACCGGGGATGAATCAGGGGACGGTGCAGGGACGGCAAGTCATCTACACCGCTCCGGTCGGCGTGGATGACGACCTGCTCAACGTGATCCTCGCGCTCGCTCGGGAGGCAGGCGCGCCGCTGTTTGAGCCGAAACCATCCGTCGACGCGTGGCAAGGTTTTCCGTCAGTCGGACGAGAAGCCTTGACTGAAGCTGTACGTTCCACTGGCACGCTCCGTTTCGGTGGGCTGCGGCTAAGCTTGGACGACGTGCGCGCCTGGGGTGACGATGAGGCGCACGAGATCATCGAGACGCCCACGGCCCTGCGTCAGCGGGTGCGCGAAAACCCGTTCCGCTCGCTGGCAACATCCGACGATCTGCCGCGCGGCTGGCGCGTGCCCATCACTGATCCGGCACAGATCCATGCGGTGATTGAAACCGTCTACCCCGGCGTGGTCGGGCTGTGGGCAGCAGAGTCAAACGGTCAGTTCCGCACCGAATCTCTCGCACAGACAGCGCGGCGTCAGGTCGGCATGTACCGCCGCTTGGAAACGTTGCCGCGAGCAGCCCAGTCGAAGCTGGTCGAGCGGGTGTGCGGTCGGTGCATTCTCGAACCACTTTGGTTTGACCAGCCGGAGATATACGAGCTACCGTGCCCTGAACCGTGCAATCACTGGTTGAGCGCCGCCTTGGAGGAAACATCATGAACGTAGGCAAAGTCTATCTGGTGGGCGCGGGGCCCGGCGATCCGGGACTGATCACAGTGAAGGGGTTGGACCTGCTGCGCCGCGCCGAGGTGGTGGTTCACGACCGCCTCATCCCGCACGAACTGCTGAGAGAATGCCGCGCCGACGCCGAGATCATCGACGCGGGCAAAGCGCAGCACGATCACCGCATCCCGCAGCCGCAGATCAACGCGCTGCTGGTGGAAAAGGCGCAAGCGGGCAAGCTGGTCGTCCGGCTCAAAGGGGGCGATCCGTTCGTGTTCGGGCGTGGCGGCGAAGAAGGGTTGTTCTGCCATGCGGCGGGCATTCCGTTTGAAGTCGTGCCCGGCGTGTCCAGCGCCATCGCCGCCCCGGCCTACGCGGGCATCCCCGTGACCGATCGTACCCTCGCCAGCGCCTTTACCGTGCTGACGGGGCACGAGAACCCGAACAAGCCCGAAAGCGCCATCGATTATCCAGCGATTGCCGCGGCGGCGCGCGCGGGGACACTGGTGCTGCTGATGGGCGTGACCTACCTGCCGCAGATCATCGCCGAACTGCTCAAAGCGGGCATCGATGGCGCGAAACCCGCCGCCTGCATTGAAGCTGGCACCACGCCGGATCAGCGCGTGATCGTCGGCACGGTGGATACGATTGTCGGTTTAGCGCAGGCGGCCCAGGTCGGTTCGCCCGCGCTGTTTGTCATCGGGGATGTGGTCAACCTGCGCGCGCAGGGACTCGACTGGCACACGCCCTAGATCGCGAAGTCGAGCTCATCCTGCCATGCGTCCTGATCTTCGCGCAGATGCGCCTCAATCCGTTCGAGCCGCGCCAGCACGAGATCCAGACGCGTGGCCAGCACATCCGGCAGTTGATCATGCTGTAAATCGACCGGATCGGCGCGGCGTTCCCGCGTCACCACTTTGCCCGGAATGCCAACCACGACCTTCTCCGCCTCAACATCTTTGACGACGACCGAGTTCGCGCCGATGCGGCTGTGCTTGCCAATCGTGATCGCGCCGAGCACCTTCGCGCCCGCGCCGACCGTGACATGATCTTCGAGCGTGGGGTGGCGCTTGCCATGCGACAAGCTCACCCCGCCCAGCGTCACCCCGTGATACAGCGTGACATCGTCGCCGATCTCCGCCGTCTCGCCAATAACTACCCCCATCCCGTGATCGATGAACAGCCGCCGTCCGATTTTCGCGGCGGGGTGAATCTCAATGCCCGTCAGCCAGCGCGCGAACACGGCCAGACCATGCGCGAGAAAGTGCAACCGCGCGTTCCACATCCGGTGAGCGATCCGGTGCAACCAGATGGCGTGCAGCCCCGGATAAAACAGGATCACTTGCAGCGGTGCATACGCTGCCGGATCGCGCGTCAGCACCGACTGAATATCTTCGCGCATGGTCGCAAACATGATTACTCCATCAAATGACTGTACAGAGCGGTCGAGAGGTAGCGTTCGCCGAAGGACGGGATGATCACGACGATCAGTTTGCCCGCGTTTTCGGGACGCTTGGCCACTTGCAGCGCGGCCCACGTCGCCGCGCCCGACGAAATACCGACGAGCAGACCTTCGTCGGTCGCCATGCGGCGGGCGGTCGTGAAAGCGTCATCGGCAGGGACAGGGATCACCTCATCATAGATCTGCGTGTTGAGCACCTTGGGCACAAAGCCCGCGCCAATCCCCTGAATGGGGTGCGGCCCTTTTTGCCCACCGGAGAGCACAGGTGACGCAGCGGGTTCGACGGCGATCAGCTTGACGCCCGGCTTACGCGCCTTGAGCACTTCGCCCACGCCCGTGATCGTGCCACCCGTGCCAATGCCGCTCACGAGGAAATCGATCTGCCCGTCGGTATCGCGCCAGATTTCCTCGGCGGTCGTGCGCCGATGCACGGCGGGATTGGCCGGGTTCTCGAACTGCTGCGGAATCCACACGTTCGGATCAGCGGCGGCGAGTTCCTGCGCTTTGGCAATCGCCGCGCCCATACCGCCCGGCCCGGGCGTGAGGATGAGTTCCGCGCCATACGCCTTGAGCAGCGCGCGGCGTTCCTTGCTCATCGTCTCCGGCATGATGAGGATCAGGCGGTAGCCGCGCTGCGCGCACACCATCGCCAGCGCGATGCCCGTGTTACCGCTGGTCGGCTCGACGATTACGGTCTCCGGCTTGATCAGTCCGGCTTGCTCCGCCGCTTCGATCATCGACACGCCGATGCGGTCCTTGACGCTGTGCGCCGGGTTGAAGTATTCGAGCTTGGCGACCACCTGCGCTCCCGCGCCATCGGTGACGCGGTGCAGGCGGACGAGCGGCGTGTTTCCAATCAGTTGCGTGATGTTATCGGCAATCTTCATGATCAGTTCTCTCTCCTCAGCATGAATAAAAAAAGCGAGCCACTCTTGAGAGTGGCTCGCTGGGTTCACCGGGTTACGGAAATGTCAGAGCGACCTCACACCTCAAGGGGTGGTGGTTGGGCAGCGCACAGACACAGACAACAAACAACCGACAACATAGGGCGACATTTCCTGATTGCAGTGTGGTCGCATTATCGCACGAGTTCACGCCATACGCCATAGTCCGCTGTCATTGCCGATCTGTGTCGAACCTCACGGCCTGAGACTCTCCAGCAGTGCGATTTCCCGCTGCTGCGCGTCGATGATCGACTGCGCCAAGCGCCGCACAATCGGGGTGTCCGAACGCGCCAGCAGCCCCTGCGCCATATGCACCCCACCCTGATGATGCGCAATCATCAACGCGATGAACAGCGCATCGGCCTCCGATCCGTCCGCTGCCCGCAAGCTGGCGAGTTCGTCATCGGTCGCCATACCGGGCATCAGGCCGCTGCTCACCGCCATGTCCATCCACGCCATCGGCAGATCAGCGCTGGCAATCGGCTCGCCCCACACGCTGAGCCAGCCCTGCATCTGCCCGATCTGCGCCTGCTGCGTCAGCGCCATATCGAGCGCAATCGTCTTGAGATCGGGGTTATCCGTGCGGTCATAGAGCAGCATCGCCATGTCCACGGCCTGCGCGTGATGCACAATCATGTCGCGCGCAAACCCGATTTCGGCGGCGTTCGCTGGCGGCTCAGCCGTTGGACGCAGCACCAACAGCGCGATCAAGGCCGCTAGCAAGCATACGAACAGCGCAATCTCACGCAAGCGTCCAGCAGGCGTGGAGCGTGCCTGCGGTTGTTCGATCACGGTCATGTGCTTAGCTCTTCGTCAGCGTGACGCCGCCACTGCAGACCGCGCCCAATTCCGGGGTCTGTTCGCCCTGTTCATACTTGAGGATGAACTGCATCAGGCGCACATCGTCGGCATTGTCCAGCCGCAACTGGTAACCCCACGCCGACAAAATGATCGGGCTGTCGATGCCGGGATACGGGCTGAGCAGGCGATGCGTGCTGCGCCGGGTGATGTCGCGCAGAGTCGCCACTTGATCCGCCGCCAGATCCGGCTGGTAGGTGATCCAGACCGCGCCGTGTTCGAGCGAATGCACGGCATATTCGTCAAACAGGGGTTCGGTATATACCCCGCACTGCTGCCACACGCTGTAATGCGGCCCGCCGACCGGGGGCGTCTGCTCGTAATCGACCGGCTCGTTGACGTGCGAGGGCTGCGGGCGTGGGAACACTTCCACGCCGTCGATATCGGTATTGCGGACAGCGTAATTGCTGCCGGAACCGATAGCCACAATGCCGATAATGAGCACGGTGACCAGCACCGTCCCGCCGATGATGATGCGATCCAGCGTCAGCCACTGCGCCCAGAAACTTGGCGGCGGTGCGGGCGGCTTCGGCGCACTGCGCTTTACGCTGCGTTGAGACGACATACTTGTATCCTTTTAGTGCTGTTATGAACTATGGCAAGTGTCAAAACCCGAAGTGAGGCTGGACTTGACGTTTCCTGAAAGTTCGCTGATTGCGCGGTAGTTTCAGCGATCTTTCAGTCGGTGCATGGTTTACAATGCAGGACATACTCTGTCCATGAATGCAGGTCTGAACCATGCCGACTGTGTTAATCGTCGATGACAACCAGAAAATGATCGATATGCTGCGCCGCACGCTCGTCTACGAGGGCTATGATGTACTCACCGCCTTTGATGGGCAGCAGGCGCTTACACTGGCGCAGGCGCACCGCCCAGATGTGATCGTGCTCGACTGGCTGATGCCGCGCGTGGATGGCCTAGAGGTCGCCAAGCGCGTGCGCAAGGCCGACGGCATCCCGATCATCATGCTGACCGCGCGCGACACGCTCGAAGACAAAATCATGGGGCTGGACAGCGGCGCGGACGATTATCTGGTCAAGCCGTTTGAACCGGGCGAGCTGTTGGCGCGCATTCGCGCGCTGCTCCGGCGTTCCGTTCCGAATGAGGGTGAGACGCCGCTCGTGTTTGACGATCTCAGCATCGACCCGCTCACGCGCGATGTGCGCCGCGGCGGTCGGCTGATTCCGCTCAGCCCCAAAGAATACGACCTGCTCACCTGCTTTTTGCGTCAACCGCGCCGCGTAATCAGCCGCGAAAAACTGCTCGAAGATGTGTGGAGCTACGACTTTGGCGGTGATGCCAACGTGCTCGAAGTCACCGTGGGTCACCTGCGCGCCAAACTGGAGGCGGGCGGTGAACCCCGCCTGATTCAGACTGTCCGCGGCGTCGGCTATATGCTGCGCCTCAATGAATAGCGAATAACCATGTCCATTCGCCTGCGCCTCACCCTGCTCTACAGTCTGATCCTCGCTGCCACGCTGACCGTATTCAGCGTGGTCGTGCTGGTCGTGGTCAAGCATTCGACGCGCGACATGCTCAAGACACGCGCGCCAATGATGAGCCGTCTGATCGACAATGCGGCCAACGCGCCGAATTATGTCCAGTGGCCGACGGATACCTTAAGCAGTGGCGAGACCTACTGGCAGGCCTGCGACCGTTCCGGCCATATGATCGACCAGACGAGCAACCTTCAGGGCAACATTCTTCCGCTCAGCACGCCGGGTCTGGAATTGGTTCAAGCCGGACAACCTGTCTATGAGACGACCTACGTCGAAGACTTACCCATGATGATTTACAGCCAACCCATGGTCGACCGGGGGCGCGTGACCGGCATCCTGCAAGTGGCGCGCTCCACAGCGGACCAAGAACAGGGGCTGATCGTGCTCGAGACCACGCTGATCGTCGGCAGTCTGGCGATGTTCGCGCTGGCGGTGGGCAGTGGGTGGGTGCTCTCCGGGGCGGCGCTGCGCCCTGTCGATCAACTGACGCGCACCGCCGGGCTCATCCGCGCTGAGCGTAACTTTGAGCGGCGCGTCGAGTATCGCGGGCCGCCGGACGAGATCGGCAAGTTGGCTACGACCTTCAACGCGATGCTCGCTGCGCTGCAGGAAGCTTATCAACAGGTGACCGACGCGCTGCAAACGCAGCGGCATTTCGTCGCCGATGCCTCGCATGAACTGCGCACGCCGCTCACGACCATGCGCGGCAACCTCGCCCTGCTCCAGCGCGATCCGCCGATCAGCGCCGCCGATCGGCAGGAAGTTCTGAATGACATCGTCGACGAGAACCAGCGGATGATCCGCTTAGTCCATGACCTGCTCACTTTGGCGCGTACCGACAGTACGCCGCATGCCGACCCCGCACCTGTGACCGTCCCCCCGCTCATCCGCGAAGTCGAGCGGCAGTTGAACGGCTGGAATCGCGAGTGCGACTTCCGCATCACCATGCCGGAGTCGGTGACCGTGCTCGGTGACCGGGACATGCTCAAACAGGTGCTGATCATATTGCTGGACAATGCCTGCAAGTTCACGCCGCCAGATGGGGATATTCATCTACGTGTATCGTGTGATGCGACCCATGCCCGCATTCAGGTGACGGACACTGGCATCGGCATCGCACCGCGTGATCTGCCGCACATCTTCCAGCGCTTCTACCGCAGCGACCTTGCGCGCAACGGCGCGGGTTATGGCCTGGGTCTCGATTGCGGAAGTGCTCGTGAAGAAGCAGGGGGGTACGATCAGCGTGACGAGCACGGAAGGCCTCGGTTCCACCTTCACCGTTAGTCTGCCGCTGATCAAGGCGCACGAAGACGCGCCGCTCCTCACGCATCTGGAATCCGCGCTGTAACCCCGCCGCAACCGAACCAAACATCTAGCGCTGACAAAACAAACGCCCGCCATCTTCGAAGATGGCGGGCGTCCCCCGATTTATCGTTACTTTTATGCGGAGCTACGAACGGATGCTCATCGGCCACAACGCGCGCTCAGCGACAACGTGCATGCCATGCAGGAAGAACCCAATGAACGTCGAGACAATCCCGAACCCCAGCACGAGGAACACCAGCAGTGCCAGATGCGCCATGAACTCGCCGAAGAGGAGTTCACCGACGACCATCACGAGTCCGAGAGGCAGGCCGACACAGAGCGCAATAGCGCCGAGCATAGAGAAAGTCAGCAGCAGGCGGTCTTGTTTGACGTAACCGATCAACAGGGTCAGCATTGACCAGAACGCGGCCAGCAGCCCCTGTCCCGCAGCGTTCAACCGATGGATTTCGACGGGCTCATCGACAACGTTCAATCCGTAGTCAGTCGCCAACCGCTTGATCTCGGCGCTGCGTTCAAACGCCACCGGGATCAGGCTGAACACATCCAGCGCCTGCGGGGAGTACACGCGGCACACGCTCCGCCCATGCTGATAGGCGATATGACCGCGCGCGAAGACATGCTGCCCAACCACCAGATCCGCCTCATCGTGCAGCACCCGCGAAACCAAAGCGCTGACGTCATCCAGCAGATATTTCCATTCCCCTTCCAGCGTGATAACCGCGTCGGGATCATATTCACGCGCCTTCAGCAGCGCAACGGCGAGCGGCGCTGTTCCACCATCTTGCGCAGCCGCTTCGACCACCACTGCGCCCGCCGCCGCCGCAATCGCGCTGGTCGCATCAACCGAACCCAAATCGAGCACGATCACCGTCTCTACCTGCGAGCAGGCTTTGATAACCACACTGCCAATCGTGCGTTCTTCATTACAGGCCGGAATAACGGCAATAGTTTTCACCGAGTCAACGAAAGTCTTGTTCGTCAAAATTGCCTCCATTCATAGTCTTGAGC
>JADKGC010000005.1 GCA_016717205.1 Candidatus Flexifilum breve | reverse complement strand
CCGTAACTCACGTTAGTCTCTAACATGCCTCGGCGCGCCCTGCTCGTGAAGCGCTCAGGCACATTACGGCAGCTCGGGCAGTGCCTTGCGGTACAGCCACGCGGTGAAGAAGTCCGTGTAGTCGTCCCCGGTGACCTCGTTGACCACGGCGATGAAATCCTCGGTCGTGGCGTTGCCGTACTGGTAGCGTTCCAACCATGTGCGGGCAATGGCGAAGAAATCGGCATCGCCCACTTCCAGGCGCAGCGCGTGGAGCGTCATGCCGCCGCGTTCGTACACGCTGTAGTTGAGCACATCCTCGGCGGGCGGGTCGCCGGGCGGGGGATATGTTTCGCTGTCTTCCGCGGCATACTCGTAAATCGTCGCAACCCAGTCATTGAAGGCGTCTGCGCCGTGCGCGTGTTCGATCCACAAGCCTTCGCAGTAGGTCGCCCAGCCCTCGTGCAGCCAGATATCGCGCCAATCGGCGATGGTCACGCTGTTGCCAAACCACTGGTGCGACAGTTCGTGCGCGACGAACAGCTCCATTTCCAGCGGATCGGTGTCGGTGAAGATGTCGCTGCCGAACAGCGAGAGCGTTTGACTTTCAATTGCGCTCTCTGTGGTAGTGTTCACGACGACCGCGCCGTACACGTCGAACGGGTACGCCCCGAACAGGCTTTCATAGAAGTCGAGCATTTCACCCTGTCGGGCGATCACGCGGCGCGCGTCGGCGGGGATGCCCGCGTCGAAATAGTTGCGGATCGGCACGCCGTTCCCGCTCACAACTTCGACCAGCTCGAAGCGCGCAATATTGATTGTCGTCAGGTAGCTCGCCATCGGCGCGTTCACAGCGCTGATCGTCGTGGTCGTGTCGCCGTTGTCGATGATTTCGCTGACAACGCCATTGGTCGCGACCGTGTACGGCTCGGGCACGGTGATCGCCAGCGTGTACAAGGCTTTATCCAGCGGATGATCGTTGACCGGATAGAAGCTGGCGGCGCCATCTGGTTCGCTCATGACGAAGATGCCGTCGCCGTAATTGATCCAACCCGTTAACCCCGCAAAGCCCTGCGACTGCATCTCCTCCGGCACGCCCGCATAGTGGATTGTCGCCGTGAACTTGCTCCCGGTGACCAACACGGTTTCCGGCGTGATGGTGAGTTCTTGTCCGGCGCGGCTGACCTCAGCGGGCGCGTGCTCCACCGTCGCCTCGAGCACGTCGAAGCCGACCAGATCGAGATTGAAGCTGCTGAGATCGGCGGTGGCAATCGCATCGATGGTGACCACCCCGTCAAGTGTGCCCGCCTCCGGGTCAACCGTCAGATTGAGATCGTACAACTGCACATCGTACCCGCCGTTGCCGAATTCCGGGTAACGTGAGTCGCCGATGCCGGGTGCGCCGGGCTGCGCGTCCTGCGCGACTGCGGGCGTCACCATGAGTAAGAGAGCAGTGATGAAGAAAAACGCTGAACGCAGGGACATCGTGTGACCTCTCTACGGCATCCACATTTCGATGAATTGTACGCTGTCCACCCAATCACCATTCACGGCCAGTTCCCAATGAAAGTGCGGGCCGCTCGTGCGTCCGGTGTCGCCCGTCGTGCCGATCACCTGACCTTTTTCGACGTCCAACCCGCGCGTCACATGCGTCGTCGAAAAGTGCGCGTAGCCCGTGAACACCCCGTACCCGTGATCGATCAGCACATAGTTGCCGCGAATCGGCAGCGTTCCGGCGAAGACGACGCGCCCCGCCGCCGCCGCCAGCACGGGCTGCCCCAGTGTCGTGCGAATATCCCACCCGGTGTGGCGCGTGTTCAGCGTGCCATTGAACGTGCGGAACGCGCCGAATGGCGAGGTGAGCGCGGCGGGGATTGGCAGTTGGAAGCCCGTCTCATCCCAGCGGCGTTCCTGCTCATAGCCGCTGATGATGCTTTCCAGCCGCGCCAGTTCGTTTTGTTCCGTCTCCGTGTCGAGCAGATAGCCTTTGTCCGGCGCGAGCGTCACCTGCTGGCGGATGAAGCTGCCCTGCACGATCTCCACATTCGCTTCGAGCGTCGCCCGCGTGCCGTCGGTGAACGTGACGTAGACCGCGAGCGCGTTCTCGCGTCCGGTCGCCTGCTCCATACCCGTCGCAATCAGGCCGTAAAAGTCGTCGTCAATCGGGAAGAAGTCGATCAGGTCGCCAAGGAACAGCGCCCGCGCATTGGCGATGTCATTGCCGACCACGCGCATTAACGCGGTCGTCCCCTGCGGCAGCACCTGAAAGAAGAAATGCAGTTGGGCGCGGTCGTTTTCCGCAATCAGGAAGGAGGCCGGACGCGCGCCGCGGGTGGGCAGCGGGATCGGCGTTCCGGCGACAGCATCCAACCCGGATTCATCGGTGGGCGGCGGCTGATCCTGCGCGCGCAGCGGCAGGACGATGAAGGTGAGCAGGACGAGTAGGAGTGACAGCAGGCGGGTTAAGCGGTTCAAGCGCGTGATCCTCAAGTCGGGCGGTCTGCGCTTTATGATTCCCCATGCCCTGCCGGATTGCAACGGGCGACTGCCTGACGCTGCTGACATAGGGTTGTCACACGCGGGTGGTAAGCTGAGATCAAGTTGGGAGAGTGAAGGAGAAATTGGACCATGACACACACGACTCTGCTGCGCGGCGTGGCGACGATCAGCTTTTACGCGGACGATGTGGCGGCGGCGAAAGACTGGTACAGCGAATTGCTCGGTCTTGAGCCGTACTTTCAACGCCCGGATGCGCTCCACCCGGCGTATGTCGAGTTTCGGCTCGGCGACTACCAGCACGAACTCGGCATCATCGACAAGCGCTACCAGCCGCCAGCGGCGGCGGGTGGCGTGGGCGGGGCGGTTGTGTTCTGGCACGTCGATGACATCGAAGCGGCCCTGACCCGCGTCAAGGGGATGGGCGCGACCGAATATGAGCCGTTGATCAAGCGCGAAGCGGGCTTTATCACGGCCTCGGTGCTCGATCCGTTCGGCAACATCCTCGGCCTCATGTTCAACCCACATTATCTCACGGTGCTGGGGAGAGGCAATCAGTCTAGACGCGATGTGGGAATTTGGCCTCACCCCTAAATAGCATTGTCCGGTACTCAGATTGTCTTACCTCACCCTCATCCTCTCTCCTCACCATTCTGAGAGAGGTGTTTGAGGGGTGAGGCTAAACACAATGCTGCGCGGATCAGCCGCTGCGCGCGGGACGGTAGCGCTGATACAGCACGCCCGTGGGCAGCAGCTCGGACGAGACGAGTGTCAGGTTGACGCGCTTGCCGTCTGGCCACAGGCGCTTCCCCGTCCCCAGCACCAGCGGATACACGTGCAGCACGTATTCATCCACGAGGTCGTGTTCGATCAACGTATGCGCGAGCACGCTGCTGCCATCCAGCATGATATTTTTGCCTTCGGCCTGTTTGAGTTCGCGCACCGTTTCGACCACGTTCTGGCGGATCAGCGTCGAATTGCGCCACGCCTGCGCCGACGAGAGCGTCGTCGAAACGACATACTTGTGCAAGGCGTTCATGGTATTGCCAAACGGATCGTCCACCATTGGCTCAAACGCGCCGCCGTGAATTTCCCAAGTCTTGCGCCCGAGCAGGAGGGTGTCGGTGTGCGTCATCGCCTCGAAAAAGTGCTGACCAATGGAGTCATGCCAGTAGGGAAACGTCCACCCACCATGCAGAAAACCGCCGTCCAAATCTTCATCCTGGCCACCCGGCGCTTGAATCACACCGTCGAGCGTGATGAACTCCGCGATCATCAACTGTCGCATGCTGTCTCCTCCACATCAGGTCTTATGCGGACTCATGTGTCGATCACGGGTCTGTGTGAAAGCGAGCCGCAGGTTCGCGCTTGATCACCGCCTCCACATTGACCGGGCGGGTCGGCGCGCCAGTGATGTTGGCGGCGGTTGCCCCCTCCTCCACGTCGAGTTGAAACACGGGCTGGCCAACCTCTGAACCGTTGAACGCCACAACCATTTCAAAGGCGGGATATGTCTCGATCATCCCCTCGAAGCGCACGGTGGCGGCGTTGTGATCCGCGCTCAGCCGGATGGTGATCGTTCCGTACAGGTCGACATTCGGCGCGAGTTTGACGTTGGCGACCGTCAGGCAGGGGTTCTTGGCGCTCGCCTTGAGATCAATACTGAACGTGCCGTCCGCTTCCGCCGCGACGAAATTCTCAAAGTGCATATGGTTGGTGTCGCCGTGCTGGCGGCACTTCTCCTCACCGCTGGTACAGTCGATCTCGACCGTCTCGTGGCAGTGGTGAAACTCGTAGACCACTTTCTTTTTCTGCACATCGATTTCGACTTCGGAGTGCAGACGCGACTGGGCATGCACATTATTGCTAAAAGTGCGGTCGTCGGTGAGAAAGCAGCGATTCACCACCCACAGCGTCGTCAGCATGGTTTTCCCGGCGTGTTTCCCGGCAGGTACCGTCTCCGCCCCTGTATAGGTGGAAGGAATAAATGCGTTCACCCACAGCTTAATTGTATGAATGCGCCCATTCGTCATTGGTCGATCCGTCATGTCTGCTCCCGATCTGGGCAACCGCCTGCCCACAGCACAGATCACCGGCTCATCCACAAGGACGAACGGTGCGGCGCGGCTGCTTCTATTTCATTTTACATTGCATTCATTATCGAGCGCCTGCGGGAACGCTGCCTGAGCAGTAGATAAGCATCTGGTGACAGGCACAGACTATGCTATAATCCGCCGCCGTAAGGCATATTGAAGGCGACGAACAATGCAAATGAAAACGGCGGAAAAACGCTCGACGCCCAGCGCGAAACGTCTGACGTTGAGCGTGTTGATCCCCTGTTACAATGAGCGCGATACGATTGAACCCGTGCTGGATCGCGTCGAAGCGGTGGGGCTGGCCGACGAAATCATCATCGTGGATGACGGTTCCACGGATGGGACGCTTGAGGTGCTGCGCCAGATTGAAGCGCAGAACCGCCCGCACGTGAAGATCGTCTATCACCCGCAGAACGCAGGTAAAGGCGCGGCGCTCGTCACCGCGTTCAAGCACGCGACCAGCGACATTTTCCTCATTCAGGACGCCGATTTCGAATACGACCCGCGCGAATACCCGGTGCTGCTGCGTCCGCTCGAAGAAGGCATCAGCAAAGTGGTCTACGGATCGCGCTTCCTCGGCGGCCCGCGCAAGGCGATGAACTTCTGGAACATGGTCGCCAACAAGTCGCTCACGCTGACCACCAACCTGCTCTACAACTCCATCCTCAGCGATATGGAGACGTGCTATAAGGTCTTCCGCCGCGAAGTCGTCGAGGGGATGGTGATCCACGCCAAGCGCTTTGAATTTGAGCCGGAATTCACGGCGAAGGTACTCAAGCAGGGCATTCGCATCTACGAAGTGCCGATCTCGTACAACGGACGCGAATGGACGGAAGGCAAGAAGATCAAGTGGACGGATGCGCCGATTGCGCTCTGGACGCTGATCAAGTACCGCTTTGTCAACTAATTGACGCGCTCACTGCAAACATACGCGCTCTATCTCCACATCCTCGCATTTCTAATCGTCCTCGCCATCGGCGCGGGGGCGGTGCTGGTGCCCGGTGCGCAGACGACGAACGTCCAACTGAACACCAGTTCCATCTATCTGGCGGTTGATCGCAGCGTGGTGTTTGCGCCCGGCGCCTGTGTGAACGTCGAATGGCGGGTCGACGGCGTGCGGGAAGTCTATTTCGATAATCAGCCGACCATCGGTCAAGACGCGCAGCAGGTGTGCTTACAGAGCGAGACGACGCCCGCGCTCCGGGTGGTCTTGGTCGATGGCAGCGTCAACGAATATACACTCCCAGTTCAGTTTTTCATCCACCAGCCGCTGGCGCTGTTTCTGCTGTTGGCCAGTATTGGTATCGGCATCTCGCTGCTGGCACTGCTGGTACTCCCCCGCCATCGACCCCACGTCCGGAGCACAGCACTCACCACCCAACCAGCGGCAGTCGGCTGGTTCCAACGCATGCTGGTGACAGTCGGCGCGGTCACCTTAGGGGTGATCGGCACCGCGCTCAGCCTGGAACTGGCGCTGCGCTTCATCTTCACCAACTTTGGCACCGAATCAGATCGCATCAGTTACATCTACACCCGCGAAGAAGTCAACGAACTCAACCGCTCGGCGGTCGTGCTGCCGTTTATCGGTTACACCTTGAATCCAGCCGTCGACGGCTACAATGCTTTCGGGCTGCGCGGTCCAGAAATCACCCCTGAAAAACCGGCGGGGACGTTTCGCATCATCGCCCTCGGCGATTCGTCGACGTTTGGCGCCACCGAAGACACCGACACCTATCCGGCGTGGCTGCAGCGTATTCTGCGGGAAGACTATGGCCTGACCAACGTCGAGGTGATCAATGCGGGCGTGCAGGGCTACACGACATGGCACACGCTCAGCAACTTCGAATTCCGCATGCTGGAGCTTGATCCGGATCTGATCATCTTTTACCAGTCCGTGATTGATATTTCAGGGCGCGCCGCCAACCCGGATTGTTACCGGGGCGCCAACCTCCTGCGCGGGCTCGACCCACGGAATGTGATGGTGAGCACGTATAACCAGGGGACGTTCAGTATCAGCACGCTGTACCGCTTCCTCACGATTAAGCTGGGTCTGGAACGTGATCCCGCCGATCCGAGTTCGAGCGCGTCGGAGACCTACATCACGTGCGGTGACGAGCAGACCTATGCGGACGCCGAAGCGTATGCGCTCAACCCGCCGGTGTACTACGAACGCAACCTGCGCAGCCTGATCGGGATCGCGCAGATTCAGGGCGTCGATTTGCTGCTCAGCACGTGGGCCTACGACCGCGCTGATCCCAAAGCGGTTCCCGAATGGCGGGCGGCGGCGGATGAACAGAATGCGATCGTCACCCGCTTAGCGGACGAGTACGATCTCCCCTACATTGATTTCGCAACCGTGGCACCCGAAGGGATTACGCTGTGGGTCGATCACCTGCACCTGAACGGCGAAGGTTCGCGCCTGCAGGCCGAAGCCTATGCGGCGTATCTGGTCGAACAGGGGATCATTCCTGCGTCGTGAGGACGCGATCCCTCATCTTGAAAGCGCTTACCCGCTCTGCTAGAATGCCGTGATGGGTGCAGACCCAAATTTCACACGCCCGGACTCGGCGGCGTGTTGTCGCGTAGAGCGATGATCCGCCGGGGGTGAACGGCGTGCTTGTACACAAACACGAACCCTTTAGGAGAATGCAATGCCCACGCAAGTCACTATGAAGGCGCTTCTCGAAACGGGCGTCCACTTCGGTCACCGCACGACCAAATGGAACCCGAAGATGAAGCCGTACATCTTCACCGAACGCAACGGTATCCACATCATTGACCTGCAGCAGACGCTGGTCAACCTCAACAGCTATGCCGACATGCTGCGCGACAAGACGCAAAAAGGCGGCACGGTGCTGTTCGTCGGCACAAAGCGGCAGGCGCAGGACGCCATCGCCCGCGAAGCCGAACGCTGCGGCATGCCCTACGTCAACACCCGCTGGTTGGGCGGCACGCTGACCAACTGGAAGACCATTAAGGATCGTATCGAAGCGCTCAAGAAGCTGGAAAAGCGCCGCGACAATGGCGAATTCGAACTGCTGTCGAAGCGTGAAGCGCAGGTCCTGAACACCAAGATCACCAAGCTGCAGGAACGCCTCGGCGGTATCCGCAACATGAAGAAGCTGCCCGACGTGCTGCTGGTCATCGACACCATGCGCGAAGTCACGGCGGTCAAGGAAGCAAACACGCTCAAGATTCCGGTGATGGCGCTGGCGGATACCAACAGCAACCCGGACACGATTGACTACGTCATCCCGGCAAACGACGACGCGGTGCGCGCGATCAAGCTGCTCATCGGGGCGCTGGCAGATGCCATCCTCGAAGGCCAGCAGATGCGCAAGCCCGATGACTTCGGTCAGGACGGCGACAGCGGCGCCCCGGTGTTTGAAGCGGCGAGCAAATACGACGAAGTCGAAGACGATGAAGCGCTGCTGGGCGCGTCGACGCTGGCGAAGCTCCGCAACTCCAAGCTGTTTGAAGAAGAAACTGAGGAATAAACTCTATGGCGATCACCGCACAACAGGTCAAAGACTTGCGCGAAATGACGGGCGCGGGTCCCCTCGATTGCAAGAAAGCGTTGGAAAGCACCAACGGCGATGTTGAAAAAGCCGCCGCGTTCCTGCGTGAGAAGGGTCTGGCGAAGGCGGCCAAGAAGCTCAACGCCGGTCGTTCGATGAACGAAGGCTTGATCGAAAGCTACCTGCACTTCACCAAGCGCCTCGGCGTGATGGTCGAAGTTAACTGCGAAACCGACTTCGTCGCCAACACGGACGCCTTCAAGAAGTTCGCCAAGGAAGTCGCGCTGCACATTGCGAACCTGAACCCGCAGTATGTGAAGCGTGAAGATGTGCCCGCCGACCTGGTCGAAAGCGAACGTCAGGTGCTGCTGGCGCGCACGCTCAACGAAGGCAAGAAGCCGGAAGTCGCGGAAAAGATCGTCGCTGGCCGCCTCGACAAGTTCTATCAGGACATCGTCCTCATGGAACAGCCGTGGCTGAAGGATGACAACAAGACCATCAGCCAACTGCTGGCGGAAACCGTCGCGGAAGTCGGCGAAAGCATCGAAATTCGCCGTTTCGCCCGTTTCGAAATCAGCACGCCGGTCGACGTACCCGAATAACCGATGCTCGGACGACCGCGGTATACCGTTTTCTAGTGTTAACGAAGGGGATGAACATTTCGTGTTCATCCCCTTTTTTATGCCCACAGGAGGCAAGGCGATGCAAGAGAAACCCGTCTATAACCGGATCATGCTGAAGATGAGCGGTGAGGCGCTGGCAGGGGATCATGGCTACGGCATTGATCCGGATCGCGCGGAGGAAATTTGCGAGAAGGTCAAGGGCATCCACGACCTCGGCGTTCAGATCGCCATCGTCATCGGCGGGGGGAACATCTGGCGCGGCGCTCAAGGCGTGGCGCGCGGGATGGAACAGAGCACCGCCGACCATATCGGCATGATCGCCACCGTCATGAACGGGCTGGCGCTGCAGGACGCGCTCGAACGACTGGGGGTCAAAACCCGCGTGCAGACCGCCATCGAAATGAAAGCGGTCGCCGAGCCGTATATCCGGCTGCGCGCCATTCGCCACATGGAAAAAGGCCGCGTGGTGATCATCGCGGGTGGCACGGGCAACCCCTACTTCACCACCGACACGGCGGCGGCGCTGCGCGCGGTCGAAGTGAACGCCGAGATCGTCATCAAGGCGACCAAGGTCAACGGAGTGTATTCGGCAGACCCCAAGAAAGTCCCGGATGCGACCCGCTACGAAACGCTCACCTACGCGCAGGTGCTGACGGATCGCTTGCAGGTGATGGATATGACCGCCTTCACCCTGTGCGAAGAGAACAAGATGCCGATCCTCGTACTGGATCTGTGGTCGGGCGACGACCTCAAGCGCGCCGTGCTCGGCGATCACAGCGTGGGCACGCTCATTCAGGCGTAAGCGCACAAGATCAACCTCACCCCCAACCCCTCTCCTAGAGGAGAGGGGAGACAACACCGCTCGCCAAACCGAGCGCGTTTTCGTAGGGGCGCGATAAATCGCGTCCGCTGGTGAGTGGAAAGGCTTTGAGGGGTGCTTTTTGAACACCCTCTTGCCTCGCCCCGCCAAAACCAGCATATCAAGACCCCCGGCTGATACAATTTAACCTGCTGCAAATTATGATTAATCACAGGCTAGTCCGTGATTTGGTTCGCTTTAACATCCGATCAATCCAGCGCATGAACTCATGATTAACGCCCTTCGTAGATTCTGCCCGCTGCACCCCGTACAATGCATAGAAGTGCTGCAAGCACACCCTTTTTTATTCCAAATTTGAGCGGAGTACAGGACAGTGATCGCACCTCTTTTGATTGCGCTGCGCGAAGGACTCGAAGCCTCGCTGATCGTCGGCATCGTGTTGAGCTACCTACGCAAGACGAACCAGATGCGTTATCAACGCTATGCCTGGGCAGGCGTACTGGCAGCCATCGGCGTGAGCGTGCTGGTCGCGCTGGGCATTCAAGCGGTGGGCGCGGAGTTGGAAGGCCGAGCCGAAGAAATCTTCGAAGGCGTGATGATGTTGATCGCCGTGGCTGTGCTGACGTGGATGATCTTCTGGATGCGCGCGCAGGCGCGCACGCTGAAGGGCAGCCTCGAAACCGAACTCGCCGCCGTACGCACCAGCCCACGCGGGCTGTTCAGTGTGACGTTCTTTGCGGTCGTGCGGGAAGGCGTCGAGATGGCGCTGCTGCTGGCGGCGACCGCGTTCACGGTCAACGGGCAGGAAACCGTCATCGGGTCGCTGATTGGCCTCGCCGTCGCCGCGCTGATCGGCGCGCTGGTCTATGCGTCGAGCATTCGCCTGAATCTGCGCCAATTCTTCAGCGTGACGAGCGTGCTGCTGCTGTTGTTCGCGGCGGGGATGTTCGCCAGTGCCCTGCACGAGTTCCAAGAGGCGGGGCTGCTGCCGACCATCATCGAGCAGATGTGGGACAGCAACGGGCTGCTCGCGGTCGAGTCGCCTCTCGGCAGTCTGTTGAAGACGCTCTTCGGCTACAACAGCACACCATCGCTGGTCGACGTGATCGGCTATGCGGCGTACTGGTTGTTCGCGCTCACAGTCATGCCGTGGCTCATCGACCGCTCGCTGAAAGCGCAAGCCGACACCGTCCCCGCACCGTTCACGCCGACGACCGCGTAACCCAGCGTTTAGCGGCGCATCCCCTCTCCCGTGGGAGCTGAGGAGAGGACATGTTTGGGAAAGGGGTTGAAAAGCAGGGAGTTCATCGTTCACACTGGTAGCGACCAAGCAAACCGAGTATGAGCGATGAACTATCCATTACTGTACCAATGGGAGAGACTGTTGTCAGCCCATTTACCGGGTTTCAATAGTTGGCAACGAGCGAATGTGGCGCTGTTTAGCTACGGGGTGATACAGGCAAAAGCTGCCAGCAAGGGGCAATGCCCAAGCCACCAGCTGTGGAGAGCAAGTGGAAAGCACCGCGCTGGCGGTTTCGGCGCTGGTTGGACAACGAGGCGGTGGACTTGGGGCGTTTTTCGAGGCCTGGAGTCGCTGGGTGGTGAGTTGTGTCGGGGGCGCAGAGATCACGTTGCTCGTGGATGAAACGAAGCTCCACGACCGGATTGGGGTCATGCTGGTGGGAGTGGCGTGGCAAGGACGCTGTTTGCCGTTAGCGTGGCGCACCTACCGAGCCAACAGCGAAGCAGCGTATCCGGCCGAGGACAAGTTGGGATGATCTCGCGCTTACTGCAAGCGGTGAAAGCAGGCATCGGCGATCTGGCGTCGGTCCTCGTCTTAGCCGACCGGGGGATTGGCTGTTCGCCCGCCTTATGCCGGGTGGTCGAAGCCTTAGGCTGGCGCTATCTGTTCCGCGTAACCTGTCAGACTAAAATCGTGACTGAAGATGCCGACTATCGCATCGCTCGCCAAGTCCAACCGGGCGAGGTGTGGAGGCAGGCGGGTCGGGTCTTCAAGCAGCGGGGACGGATTGAGGCGCACGCTCGGGCATTGTAGGGCGTTGGTTACGACGAACCGTGGGCGCTGGTGACTAATGATGAACGGCTCACCGGATACGAACGAGTATGCGCGGCGCAATTGGCAGGAGCAAAGTTTTCGTGACCTGAAAAGTGGCGGTTGGCATTGGGGCGACAGTCGCCTACGTTCTCCCCACCACGTCGCGAACCTGCTCATCCTCTTGGCCATTGCCTATACTTGGATGGTCGCGCTCGGCAGTCAAGCGGTCGCGGCAGGGTGCGCCCAACCCCTGGTCCGTCGCCCCAACGGTGCTTTCCGGCGCTTGTGGAGTCTCTTTCGGGAAGGACTGCGTTACTTCGCGCAAGTCGTTCAACGGCATACCGTGTGTCTGGGCTTTACCTTTATCCCAGACACACGGCTCACTTGAAAACGTGTCCTCTCCTCAGCCGCTTGCGTGGGAGAGGGGTGGGGGTGAGGGGCTTTTAGGCATTCTCGTCTCTCGTCCCTACGAGAAGGGTAGACCTGTGATCTTCAGCCCGATTCGGGATCCGCGGTTGATCACCGTGCGGCGGGGCGGCTCCTTACAGGACGCCGATCATCGTCTGTTAGCGCTGTGGGCAGCAGTCTGCGCCGAACATGTTTTGCCCTTCTTCGAGCAAATGCAGCCCGGTGATGACCGTCCGCGCCAGGCCATTGACGCGGCGCGCGCGTGGGTACGCGGTAAGCTGCCGATGATGGAAGCCCGGGCGCTCGGCGGACACGCGATGGGCGCAGCACGGGAACTGCGTGGGGCGGCGCGGGAAGCCGCTTACGCCGCCGGACAAGCCGCCGCCGTGGCGCATGTCGCCGCGCACGAACTCGGCGCTGCGGCCTATGCGATTCGCGCGGTTCGGGCAGCGGCTCCCAAAGAAACGCAAGTAGAGGCGGGTCGCCGGGAATGCCAGTGGCAGCGCGCGCAGCTTCCCGACGCGATCCGTGAACTCGTGCTCGATGATCAACGGCTGCGCAATCAATACTGCTGGTTCGTCTTCGACTGCTAACTCGTGCGAATCGACTGAAGCCTGGTCTCGAAAGAACGCCGTGAACGGATGTTGGGGCGCACCTGTGTGTGCGCCCGAAAACGGGCAGACACATCGGTCTGCCCCTACACGGAAACATTCGAGACCTACTCGAGTGTTGTATCCGGTAAACAGCCGAATATGAGGTTGTAGGGGCGCACGGCCGTGCCCTACGAGTGAAATTGCTAGTATTCAGACTGCTGCTGAAGCGCGTTTACGCGCCTTCGTCTTTGACGAAGCTCGTGAGGCGCATGAAGGCGCGTTCCTGCGGTGAAAAATCGTCGGGGAAATGGGTATCGTCGTGGGCTTCGAGGATGCGGTAGCCCTCTTTGATATACGAGCGGATAGTGTGCAGGCTGATGCCCATTTCGTCGGCGGCCAACTGCGCGGGCATACCACGCAGCACGCACAGCTCAATGGCCTGCCGGATGCGCCCGGTCAATTCGGGGAATTGGCGCTGCTGCGGCAGGCGATCCGCGGCCCGTAAACGGGGATGATCCGCGCCACGCCGTTCGATACCGCGGCTGAGGGTGAACTCGCGGTCGATCGCGTAGACAATCGCCCACGCGATCTGCGAGCCGACCTCCGATTTGACGAAGTAACCGCGCGCGCCACCCGCCGCCGCCGCTTCCATCAAGGCGGGGTCCGCAGCGCGCACCAAGCAGATCACCATGACTTTTTTGATGCGGCGGCGCAGATGTTCCAGCATGGTCTGCAAGGCACTCGCCCCGCCGACATGATCGGCATCGACGACGATCACATTCGGCTGCTCCGCCACGCCCACCCGGTTGATGTACGCCCACAGCTCATCCAGCGACTGCGCCATCAGCGTCACGCGCGTGCGCCGATCCCACGCCAGATAGCTGTTGATGGATTGCAGCGCGTAGTAGTCGGTATCCAGCACCACCACTTTGAGATTGACATTCATGTTGATGTTGGGCATAGGGCGAGAGCCTCAGCGTTCCACAAAATGACCATCCAATATATGAGGATTGTACCGCAAAAGAAATTTTGTCACCTTTTGCGCCTATACTGGCTCTTTATAGGTAGAGCGTGATCACGAGGGTAAAGACATGCAGTCCTATGTACGGTGGGTAGAAGCGGCGCAGCGCGGCGACCGTGACGCCTTCAATGCGCTGATTGAACGGTTCGGCGCGGCGGCGCGCGCATGGGCGTTCAACGTGCTCGGCGATGAGCAGGCCGCCGAGGATGCAGCGCAGGAAGCGTTCCTCACGGCGTATCGCAAGCTCGATCAACTGCGCGAACCGGTCGCGTTTGCCGCGTGGCTCAAGCGGATCGTGCTCAGCGAGTGCAGCCGCATGACGCGCCGCCACACGCCGGAGATCAGCCCGATGGACGACGACGCGCCCGCGCCGCATGAGGCCGACCCCGCGCGTGGTGCCGAAGAGCGCGAACGGCGCGATCAGGTATGGGGGGCGGTCAAACGCCTGCCGCGCCACGAGCGCGAAGTCACCGAGCTGTTCTACGGCTACGGCTACTCGCTGGATGAGATCGCGCAGGGGTTAGCGCTCCCGCTGACGACGGTCAAGAAGCGCTTGCAGTACGCCCGCGAACATCTGCGCGAAACGCTGCCCATGATGAGCCTCACCACGACGATCTCTGGACTGGGTGGTGGCGATCATTGGCTCATGGACGTGCAGATCGCCGCGTTGGTCGCGCTGTATCGACGATATCAACAGCCGATCCCAACGCTGGCGGTGGTGGCATAGGCGACTTCCCCTCTCCCACGCAAGCGGGGAGAGCGGAGGTCGGCGGATAGGGTAATTAGAGGGTGTCTAAAAAGCGTACCCTTATCTTGATTGGCGAGGTTTATATAGGGACAAGGCATGCCTTGTCCTCTGTATCCCTCTCTAGAGATTAGGACGAGGCATGCCTCGTCCCTACAGATGACGCCCTTATTGGACACTCTCTTAGAAGCCGTTTGAATTGAGGGGACAGCGGACGTAATGAATGGCATCCCTACCCAAAAACGGTTTTCTCGGAGGTCTGCCCCTACACGCGGGCGAACGACGATAACCCCGGCCCAGCGGCTGGACATGGGATCAAATCAGAGAGGAACATGAGCTATGAATCTCTTCAATCTCGTCCCGATGGTGGTGGAACAGACCAGTTACGGCGAACGCGCCTTCGACATCTATTCGCTGCTGCTCAAAGAGCGCATGGTGATCCTCGGATCGGACATCAACGCGCCCGTCGCTAACCTGATCGTCGCGCAACTGCTCTACCTCAACCGGGAAGACCCGGAACGCCCGATCCAGATGTACATCCATTCTCCCGGCGGCGAGGTGTACTCCGGTCTGGCGATCTACGATGCGATGCAGGAACTGAACGCGCCCGTGAGCACGACGGCGGTCGGCATGACGGCCAGCTTCGGCACGACGCTGCTGATCAGCGGGGCGCACGGCCAGCGCTTTGCCCTGCCGAATGCGACGATTCACATGCACCAACCGCTCGGCGGAATGCAGGGGCAGGTCACGGACATGATGATCGCCGCCAACGAGTTCCAGCGGCTCAAAAACCGCCTGCTCGATATTTTCCAGCGCCATACCGGGCAACCGCGCGACGTGCTGGAACGCGACATGGAACGCGATACCTACCTCGACGCGGCGAAGGCAGTCGAATACGGGTTGGTCGATGCGGTCGTCAAGAAGTCGCCGCCGCTGCTCAATGGCAAGACCAACGGGTATCTGAAGCCGTAATTTCAGGTTGTTCTCCGACTTTTGGCGGAGATTCCTTCGATTTTAGAACAAATTCGGCGTTCATCCGTAATACCAGACATCACACACATGTCGGGGGAAATCGGATGGACGCCACACGCAATCTGCGGACGTTCTACACGCTCATCTTCACGCAGACCTTCTCGCTGATCGGGTCGCGCATGACCGATCTGGCGTTGAGCATCTACATCTACAACCAGACGGGTGATGTCACGCCGCTGGCGCTCGTCTCGGTCTTCACCATTCTGCCGCAGATCATCGGCGCAAGCTTTGCGGGCGTGCTGGCGGATCGCTGGGATCGCCGTTACGTGATGATGCTCTCGGACGCAGGGCAAGCGCTCGGCACGGTCATCCTGCTCGTCAGTTTCCTCTCCGGCGGCTTCCAGATCTGGCATCTGTATATCATCGCCTTCATCAAGTCGTGGTTTGGCGTGTTCCAGTCGCCCGCCTTCACCGCGGCAGTCACCATGCTCGTGCCGGATGATCAGCGCGACCGGGCGAATGCGTTGCAAACGCTCACCGGGCCGCTGGCAGGCGTGCTCGCGCCAGCGCTCACGGGCGCGCTGTACGCGCTGATCGGCCTGAACGGGATCATCGGCCTCGACCTGGTGACATTTGCTGTCGCGGCGGTCGTCGTCATGTTCATGCGCATCCCACGCCCCACGCAGACCGAAATCGGCAGGCAGATGCAGGGCACGGTCTGGAAAGAGATGGTCGGCGGGCTGAAGTATATGTGGTCGTGGCGCAACCTATTCATGCTCACACTGCACATTTCGCTGGTGAACTTCCTGTTCGCGGGCGCGGGGATGCTCTTAACGCCCTATCTGCTGGCGCGTACAGGCAGCGAAGCGACGATGGGTCTGCTGCAGGCGGTCGCTGATTTTGGCATGATCATCGGCGCGATCATCATCGGCGTGTGGGGCGGCACGCGCCCGCGCATTCACACGATTATGGGCGGCATTCTGATCAGCAGTCTGTTTATGATCGGCGTGGGCAGCGCGCAGACGCCCGTGCTGCTCGGCGTGACACTCGTGCTGATGACGCTGACCGCGCCGATGGTCAATGCGTCGGCCACCTCCCTGATGCAGGCTAAAGTCCCGCCGGATATTCAAGGGCGCGTGTTCGCCGCGCTCGGTCAGATGACCATGTTCTTCATGCCCTTGTCCTACCTGCTGGTTGGCCCGCTGGTCGACAACGTGTTCGAACCCGCGGTCAATACGCCGGGCTGGGCCGTCTTCGCGCCGCTGGTCGGCAGTCAACCGGGCGCGGGCATGGGCTTGATCATTATGCTGGCGGGCGCAGGCCTGCTGATCACCACGGCGCTGGTCTACGCGCTGCCCCGGGTGCGCTATATCGAAAGTGAACGCCCGGATTATCTCCCTGAAACGGCGGACAGTACTCCGGAGATCGCGGCGAAGGAACTGCACCCGGTCGGCGCGGAGTAGGCGAACCTCACCCGTTTCGCTGCGCTCAACCGCCCTCTCCCTTGGGAGAGGGCAAGGCCCCATGAGCACGCCCTAGGATTTTCCCACGCGTTACCTCCTCCAACGCATTCGCTCATTTCAGATTATGATTCTCGTGTGCGCCGCCGACGAATACGCTGCCGTGGTTGCGGTAAGATTGCCCTGTCGGTTGGCGTCCGATCCTATAGATACGAAAATCGGAACGTTGGGGGAACGCGGTGGATGATCAACTGCGTAAACTAGTCGATTGTATTTTTGATGCCCATCTGGATACGATCATTGACTGCGAGACGTGTGGCTCACAGTTTAATTGTTTCGCGGAACTGGTGGCGAGCGGCGCGGATGCGCGGGATCTGCTGCCAGCGGTCGAGGAGCACCTGATGTGCTGCCCCGACTGCCGCGAAGAGTACGAGGCATTACTGGCGATTATTCGCGCCGAAAACCAGGGTTTGACAGCTTCTTAGAGGATAGGGTATGCGCAAGGTACGTGTGTTAATCATCGGGTCGGGACCAGCGGGTTTGACCGCGGCCATCTATACGGCTCGTGCCCAATTGAGCACGGTTGTCATCACCGGCACGCAGCTTGGCGGCCAGATCGCCACCACGCATGATGTCGATAACTTCCCCGGCTTCCCGGAAGGGATCACCGGGCCGGAACTCGCGGAACGTATCCGCGCTCAGGCCGAACGCTTCGGCGCGGAATTTGACTACGATATTGTCACGGCGATGGACTTCACCAAAGGCTCGCCGTTCTACGTCAAGACGCAGAACGAAGAATACATGGCGGATGCCGTGATCGTCACGATTGGCGCGAACCCGCGTAAACTGCACATCCCCGGCGAAGATCAATTCATCGGGCGCGGCGTGTCGTGGTGCGCAACGTGCGATGGCTTCTTCTTCCGCGGCAAGGACATCATCGTGGTCGGCGGCGGCGACTCGGCGCTGCAGGAAGCGATCTTCCTGACCAAGTTCGCCAACTCGGTGACGGTGGTGCATCGCCGTAACGAACTCCGCGCGAGCGTTGCGCTGCAGACGCGCGCCTTCCAGAATGACCGCATCAAGTTCATCTATGACACGGTTGTGGACGAGATCAAGGGCGCGGATGGCAGGGTGACGAATGTGACCCTGCGCAACGTTCAGACGGGCGCGACCGAAGACAAGCTGATCGACGGCGTGTTCATCTTCGCCGGGTATGACCCCAACAGCGGCATCTTTGGTACGCAGCTCAAAACGGATGATCTCGGCTACCTGATTGTCGATGATTTCATGCGTACGAGCGTGGAAGGCGTGTTCGCGGGCGGCGAGATTCACGATAACTACTTCCGGCAGGCGATCACCGCATCCGGTCAGGGCGCCTCGGCGGCGCTGGCGACGGTCAACTGGCTGGGTGAACGCGAACGCGATCTGCAAGACCTGAGCACCGAAGCGCAGGTCGCCACCAGCGGGGATTAACCCGTTAGGCTCCGAACTCGAACATGTGGAGCGGACGCGATAAATCGCGTCCCTACATAGGCATCGCCCCAACGATCCATGAGGCGCAAAGCGAGTAAGATAGACTCAGCTTTGCGCCTTTTTTATTGGGAGATTCATTGATGCGCCGGATCAGGCGGCTCTTATTTCTGCTCTCCTTGCTGACCATTCTCGTCTGTATCGTGCTCCTGCTCAATTTCACTGCGCCGAACCCGACCGGGAGGCGCTATTCGAGCGCGTCACCCCTCACTAGCGGGCAAGCTAGCCCGCAGGCGATTGGCGACGACGCCGAACGCGTTCTCGCCATTGATCTAGGCCTACCGAACAACAACGCTCCAGATCAACGCGTATGCATTTGCAGCAGCACACAGGGCACACCCCCAACGAGCGAATGCCGCGTCTGCTTAACCACCCAGCCGATTGAGGGCAGCTTCCGGCGACCCGATTTCATCGGCGCCGGCTACATTGCCGAATCGAAGAACGCGCGCAATCTGCTGTATACGCAGGAAGATCGCGTCGAGCAAATCACCGATTACGTCACCGCTGCGCGTGCGCTGAACCAACCCCTGTGGCTCTATATCCGTGTGAATACCGTGCTCGACCCTGCCTTCACGGCGTTGGTGGACTCGACGGGCGGCGGTGTGGTGCGCTATTTCAGTGTTCCCGGCTACGTTGATCCGGTGGATCGCGTAGCACAGGGAGGACTAGTTGCCGGGGCTGTGGGTTTGTTCCTCGCAGGATGGTGGTTTGCACCGTTCACGCGCAAACGAACGCCGCCCAAACCGCGCGATCCGCTGCATAAATCCGTCTCCTCAGTCGACACGACAGCTGATTTTGCCAAAGCGGCCAAAGATCGTCTACACACCAAAATTGATACCGAGGATGCCCGGCAGCATGACTAGAACTCGACTTATCCTGCTCGGCTTGCTGCTCGTCGCGCTGGTGGCGCGGATCATCCCCGGCCCGCGCACGATTGACGACGCCTTCATCACCTTCCGTTACAGCCGCAACATCGTCGAGGGGTCGGCTTCGTGTACAACCCCGGCGTGCACACGCTCGGCACGACGACGCCGCTGTTCGCGCTGATCATGGCAGCGTTCGGCGTGGTCGGTGGTGAAGCGTATCCGTGGTACGCGCTGACCGTGAGCGCCCTCGCCGATGCGATCAGCGCGGCGCTGATCTTCCTGATCGCGCGCAAAGTCACGGGGCGCGAACTGGTGGCGATCTTCCCCGCCGCGCTGTGGGCGATTAGCCCCATGAGCGTGACCTTCGCGGTCGGCGGCATGGAGACGAGCGTCGTCGTGCTGTGGCTGATCGCGGCGACGTATTTCTATGTCGTCTCGGAGCACAAGTGGCGCGACATTGCGATGGGCGTGTGCGCAGGGTTGGGCGTGCTCACGCGCGTCGATTCGGTGCTGTGGATCGGGCCGCTGCTGGTGTGGCAATTGGGCGAATCGTGGATCACGCGGCGTAAGCTGCCGCTGCGCACGTGGAGCGCGGCGGTGCTAGTCGTGCTGCCGTGGATGCTGTTCAGCCTCGCCTACTTCGGCACGGCGATCCCCAATTCGGTGACGGCCAAACGCTTCGCCTATCTCATTCAGCCGAATGCCGCGCTCGGTCAACTGCTGCAAACCTACTCCAACGCCTTCTTCCAGTTCGATCTACTCGGCTCACTCGGCGTGATGATCGGCGCGGTGCTGATCCTCGCGTGCACGTTGTTCGCGTTCAGCTATGCGCTGCGCACCGAACGGCGGATGGTGCCGCTGCTGCTGTACCCGTGGGTGTATTTCGCCGCCTTCGCCGTGCTCAACCCGCAGATGTTTCGCTGGTACAACGCGCCGCCCCTCCCCGCGTTGATCGTCGGCGTCTTCGTCGGATTATGGGCGCTGCTGCGACCGCTCCAGAAACAGAGGTTCGCCCTGCCACTGATCGCGGGCGGGATCGGCGTGCTGTGCGTCGTGACTTCGCTCAGTGGGTGGACGCTCACGCCGGATCACGGGCCGAACCGTCCCGCGCCGAAAATGGCATGGCATGCCATCGAACTGTTGTATCAGCAGATGGGCGAACACCTGCGCAATGACCTCGGCGTGACGGCGGAAACGCGCGTCGCGTCTGGCGATATTGGCGCGGTCGGCTATTTCAGCCGCGCGACGATTGTGGATACGGTCGGGCTGGTGACGCCGGAACTCACGCGCTACTATCCCATCGACGCGGCGCTGATCGTGCCGGGGATGAACTATGCCATCCCGCCGCAGTTGATCTACGACACGCAGCCGGATTATCTGGTGACGATGGAGGGATTCGTGCGGCAGGGGCTGGCCCAGCAGGAGGCGTTCAACGCGGAGTACGCGCTGATCACCGAGTACCCGTTCGACTTTTTACGGTGCAGGGATGCAGTTGTATCAGCGGCAGGGGGATTGACTACGCTGTATTCGCTTCCAGAGACTTCTCATTTGGCCTCACCCCGTTTCGCTCCGCTCAACCGCCCCTCTCCCACGGGAGAGGGGCAAAGAACTGTCAGATTCTTGGGGTGAGGTTCAATAGAGTCAGGCGATAATCACCGCGCGGACAGGCGCAGAATCGTGATTTCCGGCGGGCAGTTGAAGCGGAACGGAATGCCGACCGTGCCCAAGCCGCGATTCACGTAGAGCTGCATGGTGCCGACACGATACAGACCCATCACGTAGCGCCGCGCAAACGACGGCAGCACAAATCTGGCCGCGAACGGCAAGCGCACCTGTCCGCCATGCGAATGCCCGGAGAGCTGCAGCGCAAAGCGCCTGGTCGCGGCAGCGACCAGCGCGAAGTCCGGTTCGTGCGCCAGCAGAATGGCCGGGCCGTCAGCAGGCAGCGCGGCGAGCACGCGGTCGAGGCGCGCGCGGTGCAGAATCACGCTCTCCACCCCGGCGAAATGCAGCACGGCGTCTCCACGACGAATGGTTTGCACGGCGTTATGCAGCGGTGTGAGCTCGGTGCTGCGAATAGCCAAGCGCACTGCGGCGCGCGCATTGCGGTAATCGTGATTGCCGAGCACGGCGAACAGCGCATCTTTCGCGCGGAGCTGGCATAGCGGCGTGATCAAATCGCTCACGTTGAGCGGCAGGCGGCGCGTGGCAAAATCCCCGGTGATCGCAATCACATCCGGTTCATAACGGTTGACCACCGCAATCGCCGCTGCTAATCGGGCAGGCGTCATGCTGCCGCCCATATGAATATCGCTGATCTGCGCGATGGTGTAGCCATCAAACGCGGGATCGAGCTGCCGCAGCGGCACAGGGATCTCCTGCACATCAATGCGATTCAGCTCGATGCGATGGGCGTAGGTCAACGCCCCCACCGCCAAACCCGCCGCGCCTACCAGCAGAGAGGTACCGAGATTCAAAGTCGTCCTTTGGGAACACAGCCGACATACGACCCGTATTGTACACCAGACGAATGGGGCGAGGTGGCTGCGGACGTGCTAAAGAAGGGGCAAGGCGCGCCGGTAAGTGCGTAGAACACCGTGAAAATGGGTTACAGGTCGGTTTTGGAATGTTGCGGACGCGATAAATCGCGTCCCTACGAGAAATTTGTCCTTGTGTAGGGACGCAATTCATTGCGTCCGCTGCATCTAAAACGACTTCACGCTATTCTGCGGAGCTACCGACGCGCCTTGCCCCTACAACCAACGCCATGACGGATACGCTTTAGCAATTCCGCCCAACAAGGTACCCCTTTCCCCGCTTGCGTGGAAGCAGGTGTCGGGGGTTGCGGGGCTTTACTGCAGTGGAGGAAGCATCTCCGGGTTGAGCTGGAACAGCGACTGTACCATCGCCGAGCCGAGCGCGTTGAACAGCAGGTACATCACCGCGGTGATCGCGCCGAGCACGACCACGTTGCTGAGGTTATACGCCAGACAGCCCTTCATCCCACCAAAATCATAAGCCTCGCCGATTTTGCCGGAGGTTTTGCCCAGCACATACAGCGTGAGGATGACCAAGATGATGGTGAAACAGTAGGTGATCGGCGACCCGGCGGAAACGAAGAAGATGGCCGTCATCAGATACTGGATCAGGAACATCACGGGCAGCCAGCGATTGTAGAAACCGAGCAGCGTCGACAGCAGGTGCTGAATCGTGCCGTGACCGCGAAAGACGGACACGGCCAGGAAATGCACAAGTACCAGTTCCAGCAGCAGACCGCCCACGCCGATGATCCCGGAGATGATACCGACCGGGATGAGCGTCGCCGCCGTGATCGCCATCAGCGACGACTGCAATTCGGTCGCGATGGAGGGCTCAATGGTGACCTGCGCGGAGCCAGCGATGGCATTGAAGTAGTTCATGGCGGTCTGCGTGGCGACCAGACCCGCCAACACCGGGCCGATGATCACGATCAGCGTGTAGATGACGCCTTCCCACATCACATCCGTCCACGACGACTTCGTCGCGACTTCCATATGCTTGTCGATCTTCGCCTGCTTGGTGACGTTCTTCGCCGTCACCTCGAATTCCTTGCGCTTGCCGCGATCCAGAATCATGTCCATCGCCGCATCGCCATCCAGCCCGGTGACGCCTGCGGTGATGCTGTTGAAATACGCATCGTTGATCAGGTTCGGATTGAGGCTGATCGCTTCCGTCAGATTTTTCATCGCCTTAGCATCATCGCCGGCCAGGTTGTAGCTGAGCGCCGCATCGACGGCTTTGGCGGCACGCTCGCGCGCCTCTTTCGGTACTTGATATTCGCGACCGCGAATCGGGCGGCGCGTGTCCGCTTCCTGCGTCTCAAAGCGTGGTTCCTGCGCGAGTTCGGCGGCGCGTTTCGCCTCTTCCATTTCGCGCATTTTGCGCTGTGTGTAGCTTTCGCCAACCGGGGCGGCGGGTTTGGGCATGGGCGGCGTGGTCGCAGGCACATCGGGGATGACTTCGGCGTGCTGCTTGATGTAAACGCCCGCTTTGCGCGCAAGTTCGCGGATTTCCGGCTCGGGGTCGCTGCGGTAGACATTGGCGAGCGGTTTCAGCGCGCTGGCATCACGGCTTTTACCCAGGGCGATCACCGCTTGTTTACGGCGTGCGGGGTCGGCATCGTCGAGCTGGCGAATGAGTTGGTCGAGCATGGCGCACTCCACAAGCGAACGGAATTATGAGTCCATTCTAGCATGCACCCCGATGCCCCTTCATTTAGGCTTGCGAGTTCGCAGTCAGATGGGGGGATGCGCCCTCGTTGAGCGGGAAACTGTGCTCGATGCGATAGTGCGCGCCCTGCGGCGTGAGCGTGCTCTCGATCAGGTGAAAGGCGGTCACGGGGAAGGGATCGGCGCGCCAATCCCGATGCTTCTCCAAAAATGCCTCGACCTCACGCCGCGCGTCAGTTTTCAGCCGCGCCAGCGTGATATGCGCGCTGAAGGAGCGATCTTCCGGCGGAAAGCCGAGCGGTACGAGCGCCCGTTCGACCTGCTGGTGCAGCGCTATGAGCGCGGGCTGCGTCTCCGTGCCGATCCACAGCACACGCGCCGCACCTTTGGGCGGAAAGCGCCCTGCTCCGCGCAGCGTCACGCTGAACGACGGTGACTGTATGCTGCTCAGAGCCGCCGTGAGCGCCGGGACGCGAGCGGAGTCCACCTCGCCGAGGAAACTCAGCGTGAGGTGGTAGCCGGCGCGTTTGACCCAATTCGCGGCGGGAATCACGGTTTTCAGCCCCGCAAGGCGATCTTTCAGCTCATCGGGCAGTTCAATGGCAATGAACAGGCGCATAAGAGTTATCAGTTGACAGTTCACACTGATCAGTTTACAGAGGGTGTCCAATCAGCCCCTCAACCCCCGACCCCTTCTCCCACGCAAGCGGGGAGAAGGGGAGAAAAGTCGCTTTTGTCCCTCTCCCCGTTTACGTGGGAGAGGGACAGCTTGCGCAGCAAGCAGGGTGAGGGGTGTAATGGAAATACTTTTTAGACACCCGCTACAGTTGAGACCAGCGGCTCGTTAACTGTAAACTGAGAGCGGCTGACTGGCTACTTCTCTTCCGGTGTGGGCGGCAGAGCGTACAGCCACCAGTAGGGCGACTGCGGATAAGCGGGCTGCAGCGCCTTCGACCAGACGAACTCGGCAGGCGCGGTGGTGCGGCGCAGCTTGCCGTCGGCGTTACGCAGCGCGCGGTCAAGTTCGGCACTTTCAGCGCCAAGCTCGGTCAGCGCGGCGTGGATGTCCTGCACAATCGTGCGGCGCAGCGTCTCCGGCATGTAGTTGCGGGCACAGGTACGCGGGTTATCTTCGCATTCTTCGAAGAACGCATCCATCGCTTTGAGGCGGGACGTTGCCTCTTGCAGCAGGCGATCCGTATAGCGCAGCGTCCATTCCTTGCGCACGGAGTCATGCGCGGCAACCACGCGGCGCAGTTGTTCGCGCTGCGCATCGGTCAGGCTGTCACTGAGCGCCTGCAGGCGGCGCAGGCGCATGAGCAGCGCGCCAATCGTCAGGCTGGGCATACTCCCACCACCGAAGAGGCCGCCGCTGCCCACCGACCCGTACAGGCGATCCTGCTGGAGATATGAGAGCAGCCCCTCGGCCATCGCTTCGGCTTCGCGCAGATCGCGGTCAAGCGCGTACGTCGTTTCAGACATGTCTACCACCTTCTGGTTCGCTATCGACATAATGTCAATAGTAACACAAAAGGTGGCGGAGGTTAGGACTCTTCGCTGATTGCCTGGGTGACGAGTTCTTCGAAAAGGAAGTTATCTTCGGTCAAAATGCGGTGTACGGGGCATTTTCCGGCAATTTCGAGCAGGCGGGTGCGCTGCTCTTCGGTGAGATCGCCTTTGAAGTTGATGAGCTGGCGAAAATCGCTGATATTGGCGGATGTGCCCGTGTAGGTGCCGGGGTACTCGCTCGCCTTGTAGCGTTCGCTCGACACATTAATCTCGACGCCTTCCAGCGGCCAGCCCTTGCGCGTCGCGTAGAGCTTCGCGGTGATGGCCGCGCACGCGCCTAACGCCCCCAGCAGGAGTTCGCGGGGCGTCATGCCCTTGTTCGTGCCGCCGTCTTCGATGGGTTCGTCGGCGGTTGCCGTCAAACCACGGGTCTCAATCAGCGTTTCATAGCCAGCGCCAAGGGTTACTTTGACATTCAACATGAGGATGTGGGACTCCAAGCAAAAAGCCGTCTACAGTTACAATGCAGACGGCTCGATGCAATCGACTCTTACGTAGGTTCGTTAGTCGCGGCGCAGGCGGCGCAGTGACTGGTACTGCGGCTGCCCCTGCACTTCGCGCCAGCGGGCTTCGCCGCCGTCGGTGTGCCATTCGACGACGAACATGCCGTCGGTGTCTTGATAGGTGAGCGCGGGGCGCATCTTCAAAATCTGCCGCATCACGCCGATGATCTCGCGGCTTTCGGCCCCGGTGCGCAGAATGAAGTACTTGCCCGGCTGCCATTCGAAGACCACCGGCATTTCGTTCTGCCAGCGCCCTTCCATGCGAATGGGGGACTCGGCATGGGTGCAAAGCATGTGAATGTTTGCGAGACGATGCTTCCAGAGCGTGTGATTCACGCGCTCCTCAATAAAGTAAGGACGGGCGTCGGGCGTGGTGTAGAACCAAGTCCGCGAGTCGGTTGCCATGCCAACATCTCCGAAAAGTTCAACAGTTTGTGATAGTTTACCCAAGCGGTGGGTGCATGTCCAGTAGGGACGGCGGGCACGGGAGAAGTGCGGCAGCGCAGGTCGAGATTAGGCGTCGGGCAGATCGTCGGGCCGTGCCTGGAGTTCGATGAGGTAGCGGTCGAGGCGATCCAGCCGCTCGTTCCACAGGTGGCGATAGGTTTCTAGCCAGCCGTCAATCTCTTCGAGCGGTTCGGTGCGCAGTTCATACCAGTGGCGCTGGGCATCCTGCCGCACGCTGACCAGCCCGACCTCGCGCAGCACGCGCAGATGCTTGGAGACGCCCGGCTGACTCATGTCGAGCAGCGTGACAAGTTCTCCGACCAGCCGGGGCTGGTCGCGCAGCAAATCGAGGATGCGGCGGCGCGTCGGTTCCGCCAGCGCTTCATAGACAGTAGTGACCATGTTTATAATATACCATATTGGTTATATAACTGTCAAGATATATATTGTATGTAGTCCATAAGGGCGACCGAAATAGTCGCCCGAACCCAACTTCCAGCGGACGGCTTAAGTGGATTCTCAAAAGTAGGGGCAGACCTATGTGTCTGCCCATTTTCGGGCGCACACATGAGGGTGTTGAAAAAGGTCAGATTCCGACCCCACCCCCGGCCCCTCCCCGAATTCAGGGAGGGGAGCCAACACCGCTCGCAACGTTTCCCCTCTCCCCACTTGCGTGGGAGAGGGGTTGGGGTGAGGGATTTTTAAACACCCTCATAGGTGCGCCCCTACCTCCGTTCGTAGATTCCTTTAGAGAACTTACTTTTTAGAGCGTCACAATGCGGCGGGCGACGCGCAGTTGACGCGGGAACACCGGCAAAAATTCCAGCAAATTCTGGTAGCGCCCCGCTTCGCGCTCGGTCAGGTAGCGGCGCAGCACGCTGACCACGCCGGGGAGCACGTCGAGGCCGTTGACCTTCTTCTCCATGAGAATATAGGACTTCGCCTCGGCATGGCTCACATGATCTTCCAGATAAATGGCGACCGCGCCCGCCACGAACAGTGCCGTGAACTGCTCCATCCAACCGGGGTGCGCCGCCTTGAGCGCATCGCTGATCGGGAGCGGGGTCTGCGCGATCTCGGCAACTTTGGCCTGATGCGTCCGCAGATAGGCGCTCATGAGCAGGCGGCCATAGGCGAGGATCGCCGCGCGGTAGACGTGCGCCGGGTCTTCATCGAACGGCCACGGCGGACTGTCGCCCCAGGCGAGGCGCGGCGGGATGATCGCCACGAGATCATTGCCCAGCCGAAAGGAAATCTCCTGATCGGTCGGGTAGAGGATGTTGGGCATGAAAATCAACCGCTCTTTGATCTCGCCCACAAACGGCTTGAGGAACGGCTTCAGATTGATCTTCGCAAACATTTTCTGCGATTGGTCGAGCGCGCTCGACCAGACTGCCGCCTCGGACTGCCACCATCCAGCCAGCCCACTGACCGTTTCGAAGTCGCGCACCTTGTCGTTCCAACCGGGCGGCATCCAGCGCGGCGGCTTATCGACCGTGTACTGCGGCGGTCGCAGCACCAGCGCCAGCGCGAAGATCGCTTCCAGTGGCGCTCGCTGATCGATCATGATTTGCAGCGTCGTCGCGGCCTCGTGCCCGGCTTGCAGGCCGAGGAATTTCTTAGTGGCACGGGCATGAGCGTGCGTGCCGTGCGGTTTTTTCTGCTGCGACAGTTCGGGGTAGCGCGTCGCCGCCAGCAAGGCAGACATCAAGCGCACACGATCGTCAATTTTAACGATGATGTCAGAGGTCATAAGCAGGATTCCAGCACGGGTCTAGTGGTGACGAAGACAAACTCACTCTATTCTAACCAACAATTGCGAGATGTACCGTATAAAGGGTGTGACGAACTTGCAATACCGGGTATCATCCGCCCGCAGTTTCGCTTAGCTAGCGCAGATCCATGATGCCAGCACGCACGAAAGTCCTCCGCTTGGTTGGTTTTGTCATTGCCCTACTTCTGATTGTGGTGGTTGGCGCGACCATATGGGTGACGCGCGGTTTTGCGCTGGCGATTGTTCGCCCGGCGCATCTGCCGATCACGAGTTCACCCGCCGACTTCGGCATCGCCACATGGCGCAATGTTGAGTTCAGCGCCGATGGCTTGACGCTGCGCGGTTGGTACATCCCGCCCGCGCAGCCCGCCCCCACCGTGATCCTCGTGCACGGACACGCCGCCAATCGCCTGAATGTTCTGCCGCGCGCCGCGTGGTATCTCCGGCGCGGATATGGCGTGCTGCTGTTCGATTTACGCGGCCACGGCGAAAGTGACGGTGAACTCTCTACGCTCGGCTATCTGGAACGCGCCGACGTACTCGCGGCGTACAACTGGCTGATCGCCCAACCGGAAATCGACCCGGCGCGGGTGCTGCTGCACGGCGAATCGATGGGTGGGGCGGCGGTGATCCGCGCGGCGGCGCTTTTGCCGGACGTGCGCGGGGTGATCGTCGAATCGACCTTCAGCACCTTCGAAGACAATGTCGCTGATGGCGTGCGCGCGTTCACCGGACTGCCGCCGTTTCCGTTTGCGCCGCTGATCCTGTTCTTCGGGGAGCGTGAAGCCGAAGCCAACATCGAGGATTTACGCCCCATTGATCAGATCACGCTGATCGCGCCGCGCCCGCTGCTCATCATGCACGGCGAACGCGATCCCCTGCTGAATGTCGAGAACGCGCGGCGGCTGTACGCCGCGGCCGGTGATCCCAAAACGCTGGTGCTCTTCCCGACCGCGCAGCACGTTGGCCTGTTCGAAAACGACCCGGCACTGTGGCAGCAGAGCATGAGCGCTTACTTAGAGGACCTCTTCGGCGTGTGATACAATGCCACGCAGATTGACAGAGACATGAATGGGAAACGTTATGGGGCGTAAATGGGTGGTGCTCTTCGTCATGATCGCGCTGACGCTGGCGGTCGATCAAGCGACGAAGCGGATCATCATCGCGCAGTTGCAGTTGGGCGAAAGCGTACAGCCGATCCCCGCGCTCGCGCCCGTGTTCCAGCTCACCCGGAGTGAGAACACCGGCGCCGCCTTCGGATTTTTAGCGCATGCCAGCGATATCTTCCTCATCATCGCCATCATCGTGGTGATCGCGATGATCGCCTTTTACCCGCGCATTCCGGCGAGCGCGCGCATCACCCGCTATGCGACCGGTCTGGTGTGCGGCGGGGCGCTCGGCAATGCCATCGACCGCATCGATCACGGCGCGGTGATCGACTTCATTCACTACACCATCCCCGGCGTGATCTCGAATGTCAGCAACCTCGCCGACCATGCGATTGTGTTTGGCGTGCTGTTGATTCTGTTCGAGAGCTGGCGCACCGACTCTGCGAAAGAAGCCCCCGCGCAGTCGGAAGTGTAAAGATCAGATTCCGACCCCACCCCGAATTCAGGGAGGGGAGACCGATTCCCCTCTTCAAGTTACGCCGTTCATTCCCCCAGATGACAGGGGGATCATTCACCCCGCACTTGGGCTATACTAAGCGTATGACCTTAAGAAGGAGCGAACGACTGTGCGTAAAATTGTGACGACTCTCGTGCTGCTGGTGGCAGCCGTGCTGGTGGGCGCGTGTTCCATGATTTCGAGCAATGGCAGCGGCGGCGTGATCGTGCCGACGACCGGCGACACGTCCAGCGATCCCTCGGCGGTGCAGCAGTTCCTGCCGAACATTCCCGGCTACGTGGCGACCGATGCCGACAGCATCGTCGATGCGGTGACGGCGGTGGGCGGCGGCGCGTCGCTGATCACGGGCAACCCGGTCACGGCGGCGCTCATCGCGCAAATCGACAGCATGATTCAGTGCTACCAGAACGTCGGGGCGGTCGGCGCGCGCGTGTACACGCAGGCCGATATCAGCTCGGTGCTGCAGGGACAAGTCCCGGTGGTCGGCGCCTTGGCGCTGGTCAACCAGAACCGCGTGGTCAATAACTTCCTGCAGTGCGCATTGAGCGGCGTGCAGGCCTTCAGCGCGCAGGCGGCAGAACAGCAGCCGTGCAGCGGTTCGGGTCAGTTTGTGGTCAACAACGAGACGATCCTCTATGTGTACGCCGCGACAGATCAGGCGCTGTGCACGCAGTTCCAGGGCTACATGAACCGGTAATTCGCCTCAGCCCCGCAGTCCCCGCTCCGAGCGAAGCGGGGACTGCGTTTTCCCCGTGAGTGTTCATCAGCGAGTAGTCGGATCATGTTTGCGATTGAGCACGAGCTTCGAGACGAGCACGCAGCGTTTGACGCCATTCGGTTGTACGCGCCATGGGGCATCCCGACAATCCCTTTCTTTGCGTCCTTGCGCCTTCGCGTCTTTGCGTTGAATCTTCTCTTTCCTGCTTGCTTTTGAGCTTGCGGCTCTGTGTTCTCCGTGTTCTCTGTGGTTAAATCCTTTTCGGCATGATGACCACGCCGAGACCACACAACAGCAGCGGCCACAAATCGACCACGCGGAAGCTCCCCGCGCTGTGCGTCTGGATGAGCGCCGCGATCACCCCCAACACCAGCAATGTGACAGCCAAGCGGCGATCCGGATCACGATACATGTGCGCAAACCTCTATTACAGCTTCGATGCATTGCTGTTATTGTAGGGGCGGCAACGCATTCGATTACATAAGGTTAAGCGCGGTATAATCAGAGCACTTTGTCATTCTACTCAGGGGGATATCATGGCTTCAGAAGCAGTTAACGCGATGCGCGCGAAGATCGCCTATTTCGGTCGCATGCTCTTCGACCGGCACCTCACCGATGCGGGCGGCGGCAACATCAGCGTACGCGTGGGCGAATTTGTGTGCATGTCCGCGACGTACGCGGGGCAAAAACACCAGTGGCAGATCACGCCGGAAGATGTGCTCGTGCTCGATAAGGACGGCAACATTCTGGAAGGCGACGGCAAACTGAGCCGCGAAAGCAAGGTGCATCTGGCACTGCATCGCGAATACGGGCAGTATGGCACGGCGGTCATGCACGCGCACCCGCGCAACCTGATGGTCTTCGCGGCGCTGGCCAAGCCCATGCCCCCCGTGCTCGAAGCCAACCTCAAGTTCGGTGAAATTCAGGTGATCGAGTACGCGCCTGCCCACAGCCCCCAGCTCGCGGAAAACGTGGTCGGCGGCATTCGCGGGCAGGAACAGCGCATCGTCAAGCATGGCGCGGGCGTGATCGCCCCGTGGCACGGTGTCTTCCTCATGGGTAAAGACCTCGACGCGGCGTTTGACGCGGTCGAACGCTTTGACACCAACGCGTACTGCATTTTGCAGGCGCACGCCGCCTTCGGCAATTCGGATATGCTGTACAAGGAGCGGCACGAACTGGCCGCCGCCGCCGAGCGCTTTGGTAAGGACGTTTAAATGATCGTCACTGTCACGGCGAACACGGGCATTGATTACATCGCGTTCGTCAAGGAACTGCCGCGTGGCAAAACGATCCGCGCGACGCAGATGGTCGAGAGCATCAGCGGGAAACCGTCGGATGCCTCGTGGATTCTCGGCGAGCTGGGCGTGACCAGCCATGCGCTCGGTTTCAGCGCCGGACCGAACGGCGACCGCGCGGCGGGCTTTCTACGCGACAAGGGCGTGCAGATCGATTATGTGCCCGTCGGCGGCGAATCGCGGCGCAACCTGATCCTCATCAGCGAGGAAGGCTGGCAGACCGCCATCACCACCAACAGCCTGATCGTCACCGAGGAACACCTCGCTCAACTGCGCGCCAAATATATCGACGCGCTCAAGCACGCTTCGGTCGTCGTTTTGGGCGGCACGCTGCCCGCGGGGATGACCCCCGCCTTCTACGTCGATTACATTGCGCTGGCGCGCGCGCGCGGCATCCCGGTGATCTTCGATGCTGCCGAGCCGAACCTGAGCGCTGGTTTGACCAGCTACCCGACGATCATCAAACCGAATCAGGATGAACTCTCGGGCTTGATCGGTCGCCCGGTGATCCTGATCGACGATGCGTATCAGGCGGGGCTCACGCTTTACCAGCAGTACGGGACGATCACCGTGACTACGCTCGGCGCAGAGGGTGGCCTCGTCGTGCTGCGGGATCGTGCCTACCACATTCCGATCATTCCGGTGCCGGTGGTCAACGCAGCGGGGGCGGGCGATGCGGTGCTGGCAGGGTTGGCATATGCGCTCGACAAGGGGCTGCCCATCGAAGACGGGCTGCGCGTCGGCTTCGGCGCGGCGACGGCGACGGTCACGCAGCCGGGGACAGCGCAGTGCACCCGGGACGACGTGTTCCGCTACGCCGAACAGGTGCAGTTGATTCCGTACCCGTAAACCCAAAAATCCCCTCGCCCCTCTCCCACGCAAGCGGGGAGAGGGGCGAAAAGCGTGTTCTCATTGAGGGATGAGGTTGAACGTTCAGGACGAGGCACGCCTCGTCCCTACAACGAAATACCTACCTTTAACAGGGCTGGGGGTGAGGTTGTTTTTTCGCTCATTCATGAATCCTTCAGACAGAGGTACACTCAAAAGGCGACTCTTCCAGTAGTATTGAGCGTGTCGCCTTGTGATCGCACAGCCCACCACCAACATGCTGCAATCTGTATCACGCCTGAATGATCGCTATGAACTCACGGAACCGCTCGGCAAGGGCGGCATGGGCGAAGTCTTTCGCGCCGTTGACCACCTCACCGGATCGGCGGTCGCGCTCAAACGCGTGCTCATCCAACCCTCCCAACTGCAATTCGACTCGCGCCATGCCGGGCTAGAGCCGCATCTGGCGCTGGCGCGGGAATTTCGCATTCTGGCGACGCTGCGCCACCCGCACATCATCAGCGTGCGCGACTACGGCTTCGACGCGGAACAACAGCCCTTCTTCACTATGGATTTGCTCGAAGGCGCGCACACCATCACCGAGCGGGCGGCACACGTCCCGCCCAACGAACGTCTGCGGCTGCTGCTCGACATGTTGAGCGGGCTGGCCTACATTCACCGCCGTGACATCATCCATCGTGACCTTAAGCCCGCCAATGTGCTGGTTGATGCGGGGGGACAGGTGCGCGTGCTCGACTTCGGCCTGTCGCTGTCGGCGCACACGGTCGACGAGGCGCGTCTCTCCGGTACGACACCCTATTTCGCGCCGGAGATCATCGCCGGGGAACAGCCGACCCAGGCCTCGGACTTGTACACCGTCGGCGTGATCGCCTATGAGATGTTCACGGGACGTTTCCCGTATCGCCTCGGCGGGATGCGCGACCTGCTGCAAGATATTCTGCGCCACCAGCCTGATCTCAGCGAACTGGATCCGGCGCTCGGCCTGATCATCGGACGGCTGCTGGCGAAGGACCCCGACGACCGCTACGGCAGCGCCGACGAAACGCTGCGCGAAGTCGCGCAGATCGCGCACATGCCGCTGCCCTCCGCCAAGGTCGAAGTGCGCGAAAGCTATCTGCGCGCGTCGGCGTTTGTCGGGCGGGACGCCGAACTCGATCAACTGGAACTGGCGCTGGATCACGCGCTGCAGGGTCAAGGCTCGGCGTGGCTGATCGGCGGCGAATCGGGGGTGGGCAAGTCGCGCCTGCTGGACGAACTGCGCATCCGCGCGCTGGTCAAAGGGGCGCTGGTGCTGCGCGGCGGCGGTCTGGAAGGCGACGGCGTGCCCTATGCCCTGTGGCGCGACCCCCTGCGCCGTTTGATCCTCAGCACGCCTGTATCCGATCTCGAAGCGAGCATCCTCAAGCCGATTGTGCCGGGCATCGAGGCGCTGTTAGGGCAGCCCGTCGCGGATGCGCCGCATCTCAATGACGATGCGCTGCAGGAACGCCTCAACCTGACCATCGTCGATCTGTTCCGGCGGCAAACCCGGCCCGTTGTGCTGCTGCTGGAAGATGTGCATTGGGCGCTCTCGGCGTTAGCCCCGCTCAAGCGCTTGATCCGGCTGGCGACCGACCACAACTGGCTGATCATCGCCAATTTCCGCGACGATGACGCGCTCACCCTGCCGGAACTGCTCCCCGGCGCGCAGACCATCCGCTTGCAGCGCCTGCCCCTCAAGGCGATTGAGAATCTGAGCGCGGCGATGCTCGGGGAGGCGGGGCGACATCCCGCACTGGTCGACTTTTTGCACCGGGAAACCGAAGGCAATGCCTTCTTCGTGGTGGAGGTGATGCGGGCGCTGGCGGAACAGGCGGGCAACCTCAACGCCATTCTCAACAACACGCTGCCGACGCGCATCACGGCGGGCGGCATGACGACCGTCATTCGCCAGCGCCTGAGCCGCGTGCCCGCGTGGGGCCGCGAAGCGCTCGAACTGGCGGCGCTGTTCGGACGCGCGATTGATCCGCGCGTGCTGTTCGCCACGCAGGCGGTCAGCGATTGGGACAACTGGCTGACGGAATGCGTCAACGCGGCGGTGCTGGATTGGATTGACGGGCGCTGGCAGTTCGCGCATGACAAGCTGCGCGAAACCCTGCGCGAAGACATCGCGCCGGAGGTGCTGCCCGCGCGGGCGCGGCGGCTGGCGCAGGCTATCGAAGCGGCCTACCCCAACACGCCGACCTACGCCGAACTGCTCGCCGATTACGCGGCCATGGCTGGCGATCCGCACACCGAAGTTGAGCACCTGATGACGGCGATTCAACATACGCGGGATACATCCGGGCAGATCACGAAGATCAAGGCGCTGGTGCAGCGCGCGCTCGACCGCGATCCGGGTGAGCATGCCTTCGAGTTGGCGTGGCAGCTCGGCGATGCCATGCTGCTCAATCTGGAGTACACGGCCGCGCTCGCGCATTTCGAAGCGCTGGAACAGCAGGCACCGCCGCACAGCGCCGCATGGACGCGCGCCATCGATGGGCAGGTGCAGGCCTTGAGTATGCTCCGCCGCCATGACGAGATGCTCCGCAAAGCCGAGATCGGGCTGGCCACCGCCCGCGCGCTCAATCTGTATGAGGAACAAGCGCGCATCCTCAACACGCTCGGCGTATTCGCGTCGTATCGCGGCGACTTTGAGAACTGCATCGCCTACTACACTGAAAGCATCCACCTGTTTCAGGTGATTGGCGGGCTGTGGAAGGCGATCACCGCGCTCAACAACCTCGCGCTGATCATGACGCGGCGGGGCAACTATGCGCTGGCCAGGGAATACGCCGAGATGTGCCTGAAAGAATGCCGCGCGGCGGGTTACCGGCGCGGCGAGGGCATCAGCCTGCAAATGCTCGGCACGGTCGCGCTGTACGAGAAAGACTATGACACGGCGCTGACCTACGTCGATCAGAATCACGCGATCCGAAAACAGATGGATGATCGCTACGCCCTGCCGAATATCCTCGCCGTGCGCGGACAGGTCGCCCTTTCAGACTGGAAACGACGACACCGCGCGTTACCTCTTCGAAACCGCGCAGCAGATCGAATGTGAGCAGGCGGGCAGCAGCGAGGTGATCGGCATGCTGCCCGAACTCGGCGATGGCGCGCTCGCCCGCGGCGACCTGGAGACGGCTGCGCGCTACTACGAGGACGCGCTGCGCATCGGGAAGATCAAGCCGTGGCGGTGGAAAGAGATGTTCGCGCAGCACGGCCTTGGGCTGACGCGTCAGCTGCGCGGTGACGACGCGAGGGCGCGGACGCTGTTCGAAGCGGCGCTGGTCACCGCGCGGGAGATGCAAACGCCCGAGCCGATCACCTATGCGGCCTCCAGCCTGGCAATCACTGCCGCGCGGCAGGGTGACCGCCCCACCGCGTGGGCGGCTCTGCGCGAAGCGCTAGGCGCTTCCCAGACACTCCACGTCGATCACCTGCGCCCGCTGACCGCCGCCGCGTATCTCGCCGCCGCGGAGGGCGATGACCGAACCGCCGCGCAGATCAGCGGCTTGCTGATCACGCGCTGGCGTGGCGACCGCGTCTATCGAGTGCTGCTGGATCGGCTGGTCACGGCGCTGCGCGAGCAGCTGGGGGCAAGCACATATCAGGTGCTCGCTGACGCGGGCGCAGCGCTCCAACCGGAGGAGGTCGCGGCGGGGCTGGTGGGCGACTAAGCCTGAAAGTTGTCGACCGAATTTAGGAAGGGGAAACAATATCACTCGCCCAGCTTGCTTGTGTGAACCTGCGGAAGCGACAATTCGGTACCTGCCAGAACCATGTAGAGGAGGGGCAAGCCGGTAAGTGCCCTCGTTCCGCTTCACTTTATCGTACATCGGCGTGCTAGATCCCTACGACAGCGCCATTTCTGTGTCTGTTCTCTCAATTCGTTTCATATAGGGACGCTTTTAACCTACGGTGGCCAGCTTCCCCGACCGCGCAACGAGGCGTGCGGCGCGTTTCAAATCCTGTGAACGCCCCATGGGGCGTCCCTACAGTTCTCTTGATTGCTAAATGTGCCCCTAAAACTCCCGATATTCGCCGTAAATATTTATAATCTGGTTAGCGTTCGTCATCCATACATTTAGGTGTGCTACACTTCTCGTATGATGAAGACAGGCTCATTTTTACAGTGCAGACCAAGTACGAGATGTACAGGGAGATTATGGGACAGTTAGCAGGCAAAGTTGCAGTTATCACTGGCGCGAGCCGCGGTTTGGGGTTAGCTATTGCGCAGACATATGCCCGCGAGGGTGCGGCGGTCGTCATTGGGGCGCGCAACAGCCGCCAGATTGAGCAAGTGGTCACCGACCTGCGCGCGAGTGGGGCGCAGGCGGCGGGGCGTTCGTGCGATGTGGGCGATCTCATGCAGGTGCGAGCGCTGGCGGATTTGGCCGTGGAAACCTTCGGCAAAATCGACATCTGGGTGAATAATGCCGGGCTGTCCAACGCCTATGGCCCGACCTCCAGCATCCCGGTCCAACGGTTTGAGGCGGTGATCAATACCAATGTGCTCGGCACGTACTACGGTTCGATGGTGGCGCTCGAACACATGCTGCCGCGCAAGTCCGGCAAGCTGATCAATTTGCTCGGGCGCGGCGACGACGGCCCGGTCAAGTACCAAAATGCCTATGCGTCGAGTAAAATCTGGATCCGCAGCTTCACGCTGGCGCTGGCCCAGGAACACAAGCGGGATGGCGTGGGGATTTACGCCTTCAATCCCGGTTTGGTCGATACGGACATGCTGCGCCAGTTGGAAGCCGTCGAAGGCTATGAGAAGAAGCTCAAGCCGCTCAGCACGGTGATTCGCTGGTGGGCGAATGATGCCGATGTCCCGGCGAACAAAGCGCTGTGGCTGGCCTCCAGCGCGACCGATGGCAAGACCGGTCTGGTCGTCAAGGTACTGACAACGCGCAAGGTGATCGGCGGCTTGCTGAACGATGTGACGCGCCGCATTACCCGGCAACCCGGGCGCGATGCCACCCTGTCGATCAAGAGCATTCCGGCGGCGCTGCGGGCTGAACCGTGATCTTACACCCTGAGGAGTAACGCCCCTGAAACGCAGCACCCTGTTTGAACTGATCGCCCTCGTCCCGGTGATCGCCCTCGCAGCGGCGCTGCGTTTCGGTTGGGCGGGCGTGAACTCCTTCGCGGGCGATGAAGCCCGCATCAGCCTTGACGCGCTGCGCATGCACGATGAATTCGTCATGGCGGGGCAGCAGTCCTCGGTCAATATCCCATTTTTGCCGCTCAGCGTCTGGGTGTACGCGCTGCCCTACCGCCTCTCCAATGATCCGCTGTTCGCCACGCAGTTCACCGCCGCGCTCAACGTGCTCGCCGTGATCGGCGTGTGGGCGCTGGGGCGCAAGTGGCATCCCGGCGCAGGATGGATCGCGGCGCTGTTCCTGGCGGCCTCGCCGTATGGCGTGTTCTACGCCCGCTCGATCTGGCAGCCGAACCTGCTGGCACCGCTGGCCACGCTCTGGCTGGGGTTGGCGTACCTCGCCGTGACGCAGACCGGACGCCCGCGTTCGGCGGCCATTGCCGCGTGCGTCGCCGTCGGGTTGAGCGTGGTGCAGGTGCATTTTGCGGGCGTGGCGTTCGTGCTCGGCACGGCCTATCTCTTCTTCCGGGTGCGTTGGTACAAGTCGCTCCTCCCGGTGATTATCGGCGCGGCAGTCGCGCTGATCTTCGCGCTGCCGTATCTGTACTACATCACCGTGATCGACCCGAATGTGCTGGCGCGCTTCGGCTCGGTGGCGGGCGGGGAGGTTGCCTATTCGCTGGATGGGTTCGCCAATCTGACGCGCCTCGCGCTCAACTGGGATTGGGGCTACCTTGGGCAAGGCGATTATGACACGTACGGGCGCGATCCGTTCGCGCCGCTGCTCGTCGGGCTGCTGCTGCTCAATGGGGCGGTTGGGTTGATTAGGGAATTGATGGCTAGGGTACACGGCGGACGCGATGAATCGCGTCCCGACGAAGAGAAGCCTGTAGGGGAGAGGAGTGAAGATCCGACCCCACCCCCGGCCCCTCCCCGAATTCAGGGAGGGGAGACAGAAAAGAGCGGTTTCTCCCCTCTCCCCGCTTGCGTGGGAGAGGGGTTGGGGGTGAGGGGGAGAGGTGCTCTCCTCGCGGAATTCGTGCTGCTCCTGCTGCTGATTTCGCCGCTGGCCTTCCTGCGGCATTCGTCGCCCGTGCTGATCCACTACCAGTTGATCGCGCTGCCCGCAACTGCGTTGCTCGTCGGCGCAGGGATGATTCGCGCGCGCGCGGAAACGCAGCTCCTGACCGCCGCCGTCGCGGTCACCGTGGCCGTCGTCTGGACGCTGCAAGCGGTCAATACGCTCAACTATGCGGCGCTCAACCGCCCGCCCAACAGCGCCTTATCGAGCATTCTGCGCGAATCGCGGGATGTGGCTTACGGGTCAGAAGCGCCTGTACTCATGTTCACGCACGGGGATGTTGCGGCCATTGACGGCGAAGTCGCCGTATTCGAGACGCTGCTCTGGGATCAACCGCACCGCGTCATTAATGGCGACGTGCTGCTGATTCTCCCGCCCGAGCCAACCACGCTGATCGCCACGCTCGCGCCGTTCCAGATGTGGGAAGAACTGGTCGCGGCGGGGCTGGCGGTTGATGTGCGCGAATCTCCGCGGCGCGAAGGCGCGCTCCCGTTCATGACCACGCGCTATGACGGCGTGAGCGACCCGCAGGGGTTCACCGCCCTCGATCCGGTCGCCTTCGCCGATGGCACGATGCTGGAAGGCTGGCGCGTACGTTGGGTTGGCAGCCGCTTCCGCGTCTCGACGCTCTGGCGGGTGGGCGACCTGACAACGACAAGCGTCGTGCAGCAGTTCCATCATCTACGGAATGCCGACACGCGCGAGGGCGAACCGTTCATGGGTTCGGATGTGCCGCTGTCGATCCACACGTGGCGCTCTGGCGACCAAGTAATCGTTATGGCGGATTTCTTCGATGTGCCGCCGGGGGAGGGCTACACGCTCGACATCGGGCATTACACGCTCCCCGATTTGCAGCGCATCACGTGGGCAGACGGCGAGACGTTTGTGCGCGTAGACGTCACCGTGCCCCCGCCTTAGCGCAGGAGAGAATTATGCCGACCTTTTCCACGTTGAGCTGGTTGTTCGCCATCGGGGTCACCATCCATAACGCTGAGGAAGCGTGGTTGCTGCCTGACTGGTCGCAAACGGCGGGTCGCTGGCATCATCCCGTGCGCGCTCCGGTCTTTCGTTTCGCCGTGTCAGTGCTGACCCTGCTTGCGTATGCGCTCGCGGCGGCGGTCAGCATCGCCGGGAAAGCCAGCGTCCCGGCTTATCTGATCGCGGGCTACGCCCTGGCGATGCTGCTCAATGTGGTGATACCGCACCTGCTCGCCACGCTGTCCCTTCGGCGTTATGCCCCTGGTACGCTGACCGCGCTGCTGCTCAACCTGCCGATCACGCTTGTGCTGCTGGGGCGGGGCTTCGAGGAAGCTTATTTGCAGTGGTCAACGTTTTCGTGGTCAGCCCCACTGGTCGTGGGCGCCCTGATCGCCAGCCTTCCTGTCTTGTTTAGGATCGGCGCACGGTGGTTCCCGAACTCACCTTCAGGAGGGTGATTATGTCGCTCGTATCAACCTCACGCACATCGATCTGGATCGCCGATGGGCGCACTCCCGACAACCCTCAGCCCGTCGTCGTGCTCATTCACGGCGCGGCGGGCACGCGCCTCGACTGGTCGGCGGAACTGCGCCGTCTGCCCAACGTGGGCGTGATCGCCGTCGATCTACCCGGTCACGGCAAAAGTCCGCTGCCGGGGCGCACTCGCATCGCCGACTACGCAGCGGACATCATCGCCCTGCTGGATACGCTGAATATCCCTCAAGCCATCATGGTTGGGCACAGCATGGGCGGCGCTATCGCGCAGGCGCTGGCGCTTGATTATCCAGCGCGGGTCAAAGGCATCGCCTTGATCGCGACGGGCGCGAAGATCCCGATTCACCCGGATATCCTCAACTACGCCGTGAGCGATCAGCCACGCGTCGCGCAGCTGATCACTGCTTGGTCGTGGGTGAGTGGCGCGGACGCCGCCAGCCTGCAGAACAGCACCGCGTCGATATTACAGATCGCGCCGGAAGTCATGCACGGCGACTTCGTGGCCTGCGCGGGCTTCGACGCGCGTCCCCGCCTGAACGAAATCCATGTGCCGACGCTGGTAGTCGGCGCCGCGCACGATCAAATGCTGCCGCCCAAGTTCAGCCAGTTTTTGCATGATAACATCCCCAATTCGACGCTGATTATGGTCGAAAACGCGGGGCACAAACTGATTCTGGAACAGCCCAAAATTGTCGCGGAAGCAGTGCGAAATTGGGTCGATCAAATCGTCAAATTTGCTTGAAAAATCGCCAATTTTCGGCTAAAATTAGAACACTTGTTTAGAGCGAAAAGGCGGTTGTTCTGATGATTACACCCGTACTCCGTGTTCGCGATGTCGAGCGTAGTTTGCGCTTTTACACGCATCTGCTGGGGTTCACTGGCGAGGGCGGGCTGCCCGGCACCGATGGCAAAATCGCGGCGGCAGAAGCGTATCTCGGGGATGCACGGGTGCTGTTTGCCCGGCGAGCGTCCCTCTCCACGCTGACCGTGTGCCGCTCCGAGTTGTACATCACGCTGAATGACGGAATCGACGAGCTGTACCGCCGCTTGCGCACGCATGATGTGCACCTGTGCACTGAGATGCATGAGGAACTGTGGGGCGAGCGCGCCTTCACCATCACCGACCCCGACGGCAACCGCGTGACCTTCGCGCAGGCGATCCAGTACGCAGAAGTCCCCGTCGAACTCGCGCAGATTGCGTAAATGCTCTTCCAATTGCCCCTCTAAATCTATAGAGGGGTATGAGCTTTTTGTGGTACTCGGTATTGAAGTGTTGTTTTCTCTGCTTTGGTGCTTCATCCGGTAAATGGTCGAATATGGGTTTGTAGGGGCGCACGGCCGTGCGCCCCTACGAAAAAGCGCTTCCTTTTCTGCAATCAATTGCCGGACGGAGCATTTAGCTTCCACAATTAACAGGAATCAAAAAGGCAGTCGATTCTGGACGAAGTACGAGCTGCCTTTTTGATGTAGGCGGAGTTAGCAGGCGGTGTCGCGCGCTAACGTTCCGGAGTGACTGATTTCCAGGCCGACGCTGTAGCGCGCTTGCAAACCCGCGCCAAAGCGTTCAATTCGCTTGCCCACGTTGATCAGCAGCGGCTGGTAGAAGGCGATGTGGCCGCGCGTCCCCGCCAGAGCTTCCTTGATGAGAAGCGCGCGTTCGTGTTGGGCAGTCGCTTCGCGGCGCTGCTGAGCGATCTCGGTCTGAGCCAAATAGTCTATCGGTCGCATGATCTCTCGCTCCACTACTAATACTTACTGTCGGGATAAAAAGTTCGTCAGGGCGCGCAGCGTATCCACTACACGGTCGGTATTCAGGCTGTAGCACTTGGCGACTTCGCGCCGCCGCTCGATGATGTACCCCGTCGCGCGGAGCTGACTCAAGTGGCGCGACACGGTCGATTGACTGACGCCGAGCTTTTCGATGATGTCCTGCGCGCACAGTTCGTCGTGCTGGGTCAGCAGTTCAAGGATTTGCAGACGCGCGTCGTCGGCCAGCGCGTTCAGGCGAATGAGCAGCTCGGCGCGGCTGAATTCAGATTGAGCCGTCGACTGCGCTCCGCGCGGCAGCCGCACGCCAAAGTTGATGTTGGTGTATCCGGAGCGCGAAACGACGGACACATACGGCCCAAGGTGCGGATTCGGCACAAATTCGACGATGTTCGACATCAGCAGCTTCTTTTCCAGCAGTTCACGCAGATCGCGGTTGGTGACGATGCGCGCGGCTTCCAACGCCGTCTTGTCGGTGAAGTCGATGCGCCGGAAGGCGTTGATCGACTCGGTGAGCAGCGGCAGTTGGCGCTCCCATTCGGCGCGCAGATGCGTCTCCCACATGTAGCGCAGGTGTTCGACCACATACTGCTGCATGACCGCCGGGTCACGGGTCAGGTCGTAGGCCGCGTTCCAGAACTCCGGTTCATCCAGCTCTTCCAGCTGCGTCATGAAGCGGACGTAGTGCTCGCGGTCGGTCAGCAGCGCGCGAAACGTGACGCCCTGTTCATGCTGCGCCATGTGTTCCGGATAGTGCGTGTACATATCGGCCAGATACTCGTCCTGTTTCGCGATCAGCTCGACGGGCGTCAACCGCGCCAGATAGTCGAGGAACGCCGGAAAGCTCGGCAGCTTCTGTTCGGGCAAGAACAGCAGCGGCTCAAACGCCACGAACACCATGCGGTTCTGAGACTTCCGCTCCGGGGATAGTGCCGCTTGCGTCCGCGTCAGCCAGTCATGCAGGCCGGAGAGCCGTTCGAGATCGTTGAGCATGCGCAGGCTTTGCAGGGCATTGCTCACCGGGTCGAGGTCAAACCGGACAGTCACGAGAGCCGGGGCGAGGACGAAGTTGTTATCCACAGCGGGTTCCTTTTATGCGCCGTATGCGCGTTATTCGCTTTATGCATCAAATTGCATAATTAGATTTAGTTTATGCAGAATTCTGCATAATGTCAAGTAGTCAATTTTGACGGGGCATTTCTCCCCTATGGGCGTTAACTTGGGTCTTGATCACTAAGCCAATTCGGGTATACTTTCAATCATCTGCGGGCAGTTAGCTCAATTGGCAGAGCACTCCTTTGACGTGGGAGTGGTTAGAGGTTCGAGTCCTCTACTGCCCACAATGATACGTCTCGAACACCCAGCAACGTTGCTGGGTGTTTGCATTTCAGCGGGTTCTTCCGAGGCATTTTGGTGCTGCCTAGATACCTTTTCAGAAACATGTGTCAGGTATCAAAACGGCGGAAGCAAATCTACACGTAGTACTGTTCCTTCAGGGTTCAAGACAACCTCTCAACAACGTTCCGTAACAACTCCTATCGGTCGTCAAATGGAAGCGTTTCATACACTATACCCAATTGGCCGATGATGGCTAAAGCCGCGTCAAGGTCGCTGATGTAGGTTTCGCAACGCCGATCCAGTAAGGTTAGGCTACCGCGAAGTCTCTGTCGCTTGTCCTGCCACTCGTTCCACAGAGCCCGCCAGTTTTCTTCCGTGACCATACTTGCAGCATACAATCGCGGTACGCGCGCTTCCTCCTCATCAATTGCGTTGAGTGTCCGCTGGATCTCGACCCGTTCATTAGGACGCGTGCGGCCGAGTTTATCCGCCACCTCCTCGACATAATACTGACGAATACATGGTATTTGCGCTGATCTGTCCCCTGTGACTAGTCCACAGGGAGTGAGAGGCGAGCCTGTTCCGCAAAGACAGCTGGTGGTAGGTAGCCAAGGTTGCTGTGTAGGCACCGATGATTGTGCTCTTGTCGCCCCGCCTCCGTCACAATCTGTGCTTCATGCCCATTGACGAAAATCCAACGAGCTAGGCAGTCTCCCCAGAACTGCCGGCTTTGATGTACAACGCGCTGGCAATGGCGATCGTGCCGCCACTTTTGCAAGGCAGACACAATGAACTCCACGCCATTATCACTGCGCAGGTAGTCTGGCACGCCCCGAGGCAGAAATAACCACTCCAGCTGTTCGATGAAGCGCTGCCGCAGGTCGGCGGCGGCTCGATCATGATGATCATCGCGACCGATGCACCGCTCGACGCAGGCCAGTTGACGCGCCTGACCAATCGCTCCGCTGTTTGCCGTCGGCGTGGAAAGCCTCGAAGAAGCGATCCTCAATGCGCTGCCCGCTGCCGAAAGATTGGCTGGTGGAGTTATTGCGGCAATACGGGCGGCGGTGATCTTACCCTGCTGTCTGCGCCAGTCGTCCCTCACCAGAAGGCGAGGGACAAAAGCAGGCGTGTTTTTCTCCCCTCTCCACCCGGTTGAGGGGCAGGAGGTGAGGTCTGGCTTACGCACATCCCAGCAAGAAGGTCTCCCAATCCAGCCCGATGATCTGATCGGCGAGGTGGACGCGCAGCACGCCGTCCGCGCCGAGCGCGTGCCACATCTGTGTGAAGGCGCTGCCGTAGATGCGCGTGCGGTTGCATACGCCGCCTGACTCCGGCTGAATCGCGATGATGTCGCCGTGGCTGGTGGTCAGCAATACTGCGCGGTCAAAAATCTCCAACTGCGCCGCGCCGTCGACGCCGGGGAGTGGCAATTGCCATAAGCCGAAATGCTCGGCATTGTAGCCGTAGAGCGATTCACCGTCCCATAGGAACACGCGCCCATCCGACGCGACCGCGGATTCCGCGCCGCCTGCGGGCGCGATATCGATGAGCGGCGTCCAAGCGCCTGCCGCGTCGATGCGCCATGCGCCCCCCCGTGTATAGGCCAGCAATCCGCCGCTGTCTGTCTCCAGTGCGCCGGGTTCGCGCAGCCGCGCCTGATCGAGGATCGTGCCGTCTGCCCGCAAGGTGATCATCTCATTCGCCGTCGTAATCACGCCGATCTGATCGCCGACTGTCTGCCAGCGCGCCACGGCGCCGATCCCGGCCTGCGTCCACAACACGGAGCGCGCGGACGAGTCGAGCGCGGCGATCCCGGTGGGCGTCGGGAACAGGATGCGATCCGCGCGGATGAGCGGCGCGCCCGCCAGCGCGATCCCCGTCTCCCACGTTTCGCCGACCGTGCTGTCGTTGTTGACCCGCTCGAAATGGCCGTCGGCGTAAGCGATGTACGCGCCATCACCGGACGCCGGGAGCAAGCCGACCGCCATGGCGCTCAGGTTGACCCGCCACAGCAGACGTCCGTCGCTGCTCACGCGGATCACGCGGTTGGCATCAAGCGCCAGCAGACCGTTATCGCTCAGCGGCACCGGTGGCGCGACCGCTCCGGTCTCGTCGGCGAGATCCAACCGCCACCGGTAAGCGTTGCTCAACCATGTTTGCCAATTGAGGATGAACTTGGTCGGGCGGCGCAGCCCTTCGTCGGCGGGAAAGTTCCATGTATAGCCTGCGCCGGGAATATCCGGGTTGGTTGTGCGAATTTCGAGATGGAGATGCGGCGTGGGGCGCGCGTCGCCGACCGCCGCCAGCACATCGCCCTGCTGCACGCACGAGAACGGCGCGGGGAACTGCACGCCCGTCTGGTCGGTGATGTGGCCGTACATGCTGTAGGCGACCGAACCATCAGGGAAATTATGCTCAATGATGATCACGCCGCCGTCGCGGCCCCAGCCGTTGGCCGAGGAGAAGGTCACGCGTCCATTGGCGATGGCGCGCACGTATTCGCCCACACCATCGCCGCCGTACCAATCTTCGCCTGTGTGATAGCGCCCCTGATGCCGGTAGCTTTGCGCGCCGTAATCCTGCATGACGCGAAAACGCGTCGGGTCCACCGGGAAGTCGATGCGGTTGACGATGCCGCACTGCACCTGCGCCGACGTGGTCAGCGGCTGAATCAGGATGAGCAGCAGAACTAGCAGGGGGAGCAATCGGCGCATTGGAAGAGTCCATTTCGCAGCCCCTCACCTCCAACCCCTCTCCCACGCAAGCGGGGAGAGAGGAGAACGAGCGTCCCGCTTGCTCCCCTCCCTGAATTCGGGGAGGGGTCGGGGGTGGGGTCTGATTTGCCTACGGTATGGTTCCCATTATACCGTGCGCAGATTCAATTTGTCGGGGTTACGCATGAAGTAGATGCGGTGCAGCTTGCCATCGCGCCATTCGGGGATCAACACTGTGACAATCTGATCGCCCTCCCATACGACAACGCTCACCTCGCCGTTGATCACGGGCATGGTGTAGCGTGTCGTCGGTTTGACGCCCGTACGCACCACGCCCTTGATCAGACGGGTGACAGGTTCAGCGCCTTCAACCGTGCGCCGAGCCGCGACTGCCTTACCGCCGCCGTCGCTGATCGCCGCCACGTCGCCGGTCATCAGCGCCATGATCTGCTCCACATCGCCGCTGCTCATCGCTTCGATGAACTGATGCAGCAGCGCGTGTCCCTGCGGATCGGGCGTCGGCGTCGGCGGGTCACCGAGATGGGTTTTGGCACGGCGCAGCAGTTGGCGGCAGGCCGCCGGGGTTTTGCCGAGCACTTCGCCGATCTCGTCGTGGCTGTAGTCAAACACTTCGTGCAGCAGGAACACCGCGCGCTCCGGCGGCGACAGGTGATCGAGCAGCAGCAGGAAGGCCATTGAGAGCGTTTCGCGTTCCTCCGCCGTGTCGTCGGGCGTGAGCACAGGTTCGGGCAGCCAGTCGCCGACGTAGACCTCGCGCCGTTCCCGCGCCGACTTGAGCTGATCGAGGCAGAGATTCGTCACCACGCGCGTCAAATACGCCTTGGCCGACTGCATCTCGCCCGCGTCATGCGCACGCAGATACGCGGTCTGCACAATGTCTTCGGCTTCCATCGCGCTGCCCAGCATGCGGTAGGCAATGCCGAACAGGCGCGGACGCAGCGCTTCAAATTCGTCCATCAAGATCATCTCACTCATGCGGGGACTCGATACAACCCCGGCACATGGCGTTCCAACCGCAGCACGTTGATCGTCAGGCGGCAGATCATCTCCTTGAACACGGCGCCGCCTTTGCCCGTGAGGATGCGCTCGCGCGGCATGTCGTCCCCACTCGCGATCTGTACCAGCGCGTCATTTCGCCCCAAACTGATGCACTGCCAATAGTAGCGGAACTCGAACGGTTTCGCTGGTCCGCCCGTGAGCAGCGCGTTGAGGTTGTCGGCGACGTGCCCGCCCATGGGCAGTGCCGTCGCGCATGCCATGCGGATCGGGATAGGCATCTCCGCGACCCACGCCGCGTCACCCGCCGCGTACACGTTCGGATGTGACAGTGAGCGCAGGGTGCGATCAACCACGATCTGCCCGCAGTCATTGACCGCTAAGCCCGCCTCCCGCGCCAGCATGGGCACGGTGAAACCCGCCGTCCACACACAGGCGTCGTAGGAGATCGCGCCGCGCTCGGTGATCAATTCGCGGTCGCCGATGCTCTGCACGTCCAGATGATCGCAGATCTGCACGTTCAGCCGCTGGAAGGTCGCGTAGAGATGCGCGCGCCCCTTGCGCGACAGGCGCTCACCGAATGCGCCGCGCGTGACCAGCGACACGTGGAGGTGCGGGTAGCTCTCGGCGATCTCCGACGCGGATTCGATCCCGGTCAGGCCGCCGCCGACCACGGCGACGTGCGCCCCGGCGGGCAGTTCACGCAGCCGCGCGGCGAGGCGTTCCGTCGACGCGGGATCGAGGGTGAAAACGGCATCCGATTTTTCGGTGGAACGTAGGGGCGCACGGCCGTGCGCCCCTACAGGCTGCTGAGGCAGATTCCCCGTCTTGCTCCCCAGCGCGTAGATCAGCGAGTCGTAGGGCAGCGTATGCTCGCCCGCGTCGTCCCGGTAGATCACCTGCTGCCCGTCGAGGTCGAGCGCGCTGACATGCCCCTGTACAAACGTCACGCCCTTGCGCAGCAGCCCGGGGATCGCGTGTTCGGGGCGGCGTTCGCCCGCTGCCACCTGATGTAAGCGGATGCGTTCGGTAAACGTGCTGCGGTTATTGATTAGCGTGACCTGCGCCGCGTGGAGGCGCTGCGCTGCCAGAATCCCCGCGTAGCCGCCGCCAATGATCACGACTTGGTGAGACATGAGCCTCGCTCCTCTAGTTTGGTTATACGTTGTTACCAGAGGAGACGAGACAGGCTGTGCTTATGTGACTCGTGCGGCGCGAATGCCCCTATAATGATCGCTACATCTTCCCTACACAAAGAGCTGCATCATGAGCATTTCAATTATCCGGGCACTACCCGCTGATGCGGAAACCCTCGTGCGGGTGCAAGTCGCGGCGTTTCACTATGATTCGGTGCTGTATCCCGGTGTGGAGTTGGGCGGCCCGCCGGGCTATGACTCCGTAGACGAGATGCTGGAGAAAATTCAGCAGGATGAGACCTACAAAATCATGGATGGGGAAACCTGTGTCGGCGGGCTGGTGGCGTTCAAGCGGGACAACGAGCACTATCACCTGGACGTGATTTTTCTCGATCCCGCCGCGCAAAATCGCGGGATCGGCACGCTGGCCATGCAGTTCCTCGAACAGACGTATCCCGCCAGCATGTGGACGCTCGATACTCCAGCGTGGGCGGTGCGCAATCAGCATTTTTACGAGAAGTTCGGCTTTGTGAAACTGCACGAATTCGTTCACGATGACGGCACGCCGCTGATTGCCTATGAGAGGCGTGCCGCCACCCCCTGACTTACAGTCGTTCGATGATGGTGCCCGTGCCCATGCCGCCGCCGCAGCACATCGTCTGCAAGCCGAAGCGCTTGTCATGGGTTTCGAGCGCGTGGAGCAGCGTGGTCATGAGCCGCGCTCCGCTCGCGCCGAGCGGGTGACCGAGCGCAATCGCCCCGCCATGCACGTTGACCTTGCGCATATCCGCACCGATCTCACGCTTCCACATGCCGATCACCGCCGCGAACGCCTCGTTGATTTCGAACAGATCAATCTGGTCGAGCGTCATGCCCGCTTTGGCGAGCGCCTTGCGCGTCGCGGGGACGGGGCCGGTCAGCATGAGATGTGGGTCGCTGCCCACCGTCACCATCGACACGAGGCGTGCGCGCGGTTTCAGCCCCAGTTCGGCGGCTTTCTCGGCGGTCATGAGGAGAATTGCTGCCGCACCGTCGCTGATCTGGCTGCTGTTGCCCGCCGTCGTCAGGCCGTTGGGGGTAAAGGCGGGGTCGAGGATCGCCATTTTTTCGAGGCTGGCGGTGGGGCGAATGCCCTGATCCTGCGTCACCGTGAGCGGGACTTTCTTCTCGTCGATCCCCCCGACGGGCTGAATCTCGCGCTGGAAGTAACCCGCCTGCGCCGCCTGTGCGGCTTTCATGTGGCTCTCGTAGCCGATCTCGTCGACTTCCTGGCGGCTGATATTCCACTTGAAAGCGATCTCGTCGGCGGCGATGCCCTGCGGGATCATGTTGTGATCCGCCATGATGCGGTCGGTGAACGGGCTGCCGCCTGCGCCAATGCTGGATCCCATCGGGACGCGGCTCATGTTCTCGACGCCGCCCGCCACCGCAATGTCGATCTGGCCGCTGGCGATCATGCCCGCTGCGAGATGCACCGCCTGCTGGCTTGACCCGCACTGGAAGTCGACGGTCGTCGCGGGGATGTCGATGGGCAGGCCGGCGTCGAGCACGACGTTGCGCGCGAGGTTGAACGTCTGCTCGCCCACCTGCCCGACACAGCCCATGAGCACATGTTCGACCAGTGCCGCATCGAGGTGGGCGCGTTCCAGCGCCGCGCACAGCGCCGCTGCCCCCAGCCGCACTGGATGCGTCTCGCGCAGCCACCCGTTCCGCCGCCCTAACGGCGTCCGCACTGCCTCCACAATCACGACTTCACGCATAATCTTGATTCCTTTGAGCTTGCTAAGAACAAGGCTAACGCTATACTGTTCTTAAGTTTGCAATCTACTATAGCCCTATCACCACAGATTTTGGAGTCCAACGTGGACGATGCCGCCAGAGAAGCGATTCGCCAGCTAGAAGAATTGAAAACTAGAATAGCTGCAGTTCCTGCGGCGCGACCAGAAGCTGAAGCCCTCGTTTTGCAGATTCGCAGTACGGTCGCTTTGATTTTCGGTAGTGATCATGCCTACACTAAAGAGATTGCTAAATTCCGGTTCTATTACGCACGAGCGTACCCGGAAAATCGCGCCAATTATCTGGAGAATGATCGGCAAGCCTGCACCGCGGCGATTGACCGGATGATTAACGACATTCGCTTGAATGGGTTGCTCACAAAGGCACAGGGAAGCGGCCGCACCTCGAAAACAAATGATGCTAACCAACCTAAAAATGTGATAGCGGTAACGCCTGTATGGAAAGGGCGGTTTGAAGTCGAGAGCGATCTCGTCTTTCTCGCGATGCCGTTCAGCGAAGCGTGGTCAAACGACGTTTGGGAGACGGTTCGAGGAATCGTCGAGGATGCCGGGATGCGCTGCCTTCGGGGTGATGAAAGTACGGGCAGCGATGTCATGGAAGATGTTTGGGAAGGCATTTGTAAAGCACGGGTTGTGATCGCTGATCTCACCTCCAAAAACCCGAATGTCGCGTATGAAGTGGGGCTGGCCGACGTATTAGGCAAAGACGTAATCCTCCTCACCCAAACGCCGAAAGATGTTCCGTTTGACTTTCTGCGCAAACGCTTGATTCCGTACACCGACAGTATCAGCGGCTCGAACAAGCTGAAAGCCGAGTTACTGAAACGCCTGAAGAAGTACACTACCTAAGGACACCCTGTGACCACATCCCGCTTCGTGTCGATTGCGTATCGCCTGCTGCGTCTGGCGATTGGCGCGGTGATCTCCGCCATCGCGGTGATCGTCTTCGAAGTGCCAGCACAGATCGCGCCCGGCGGTATCTCCGGCATCGCGATCATCCTCAACCACCTCGTGCCCGCGCTGCCCATCGGTTTGATGATCCTGATTGGCAATATCCCCATCCAGTTAATCGCCTTCCGGTTCCTCGGCGGCTGGAAAGTGGTTGCGGCGACGATCTTCACCGTCGTGCTCTACTCGCTGCTGATCGATATTATGACCCCTTGGTTTAACGGCTATATGATGTCACATGACCGTCTGCTGAACGCCATTTTCGGCGGGATCATCGGCGGTATCGGCGGTGGCATTGTGCTGGCGGCGGGCGGCACGCTCGGCGGTACCTCGACGCTGGGGCGCATTCTGCAGAAGCGCTATGGCACCCCGTTGAGCAGCAGCACACTGTACACCGATGGCTTTGTGGTGCTTGGCGCGGGGCTGGTCTTCGGCTGGGAAGGCGCGCTGTATGCGATGGTCACGCTGTACGTGGCGGCGGCCACCACTGACTATGTGCTCGAAGGGCCGAGCGTCATCCGCACGAGCGTGATCATCACCGATCACCCGCGCGAACTGGCGGACGCAATCACCTCGCGCATGGGGCGCGGCGTGACCTCGTGGGCGGGGACGGGCATGTACACCAATCAGCCGCGCACCGTGCTCTACGTGACGATGGCGCGCTCACAGGTCAACGAACTGCGCCGCATCGTGCGCCACGTCGATCCGGCGGCGTTTATGGTGGTCGGGCAGGGGCATGTCGCCTATGGGCACGGCTTCCGCGAAGCTCCAATCAACGAGACCGACGACGAAGACTAAGGCGCAGCGGCGCGTCCTGACGAAACACAGGTTCCCGCCGACAGGCGCAGTGCTCGCCTCGATGTTCAATCTGCCGTACAGGAGATTTGGAGGGGTGGCTACTCAACTGGTCACCTCTGTCATGCGCTGACTAGGTGGCGCTGCCCACTTTTGCAATCATTGACAAAGATATAATGAGTGTCGAATTAAACTGGACTCGTTTATACTTCCCCAAGCGATTTGCGTGTACTATTGCTTATGTGATATTGGCACGTAATCTGTGAGTGGGATGATTGGCAGCTTCATCACAGTGGGTTCAGTCCCTCCGAACGGTGTTTCAGTCAGTGACTGAACCCCATCCTAGCATCAAATCTCCAACTGAGGTCTACAGCATTCGACTGTTTGCAGCGCTGATGCTGGCGCTCGCTATGCTGATTATCATCTTTGCAGTTCTCCCGTTTCTACCAAGCTATTTATCGCCGAATTCTGAATGGTTTAGCGCAGACATGATGGTGCTCGGCGTCGTCGGGCTGCTCATCGCCGCTAGTCAGTGCGCGCGGCGTGGTCACGTTCAGTTGATGGCGGGTATTGTAAGTGGGGCTTTTCTCACCGCCGTTTTGGTCTTTGCCTATCCAGACATCGGACTGTGGGAACTCAATTACATTAATTTCGCGATCTTGCCACTGATGCTGGCGAGCATGTTTGTGCCACTTGCTTACAGCGGCCTGCTGCTGCTCCTCCTCACCATTGGCGCTGGCGTGCTGGCCTACGTCACTCCAGATGTCGCCTTTATCGATATTGCGACTGGGTCGCTGGCCTTTGTCATGCTGACATTTGCGCTGCAGGTCGTCGCCGTGCTGCATTTCCGGCGGCTGGCAGCGGAGAAATCGGCGCAAGATGTCGAAACGGAGCGCTTGAAGTTGGCGCTCGACAAAGAGCGTGAACTCGGCTACATCAAAGATCACCTCATGGCGACGATCTCGCATGAATTTAAGACGCCGCTGGCGGCGATCTACACGGCGAGCGAGATGATCGAGAACTACAATGACCGACTGCCTGCTGAGCGCCGAATGGAACTGCTGCATCGCATTCAGTCGCAGGTCAACGGGTTGAGCGACCTCGTCTCGGAAGTCGCACTGATGCGGCGCATGCAGGGCGGCACTTTCCCACTGGAACGCCAGATGCACAATCTACGGGCGTTCTGCGAAGAACTGGTGCGCGACTACGAAACGTTCAATGCTCCAGATCACGACTACACGCTGAACTACACGCTTTCCGACGACGAAGTGTGCGTCGATATGCGCTTGCTCCGTCCGATTGTCGGCAACCTGCTCAGCAACGCCGTCAAGTATTCGCGGGGCGGCAGCCCGATTCGGCTGGAGATGAGCCGCGTCGATCACTGGCTGCTGGTGACGGTCGAAGATCAGGGCGTCGGCATCAAGCTGACCGACCAGACGCGCATCTTCGAGCCATTCTTCCGTGGCGAAAACGCCCCCCTCGCGACGGGGACGGGCTTAGGCCTGAAGATCGTCCAAGACTGTGTGGCGCTCTACGGCGGCGAAATCAATTTCACCTCGCAGGAGGGGATCGGCACGCGCTTCGCCGTCCGCCTGCCCTTGAGCGCAGCTTGAGCTACCTTTCAACAAACATTAATTCGTACCGTTGAAGAAAGCGTGGTATTATCGAGTTTGAAGCCGTTTTCGCCGTATGGAACGATAGTGTATGCGCGTACTAGTCATTTCCGACATTCATGCCAACCTCACCGCTTTTGAAACCGTGCTGGCTGATGCCCGCAACGAGTGGGAATACGTCTGGTGTTTGGGTGATGTCGTGGGCTATGGTCCTGATCCGAACGAGTGTGTTGATCTGCTCAAGACACTGCCGCATTTGTGCCTCGCGGGGAACCATGACTGGGCAGCGCTCGGTCGCCTCGACATTCGTACCTTCAATCCGGATGCGCGCAAAGCGGTCGATTGGACGCGTGACACCCTCACTGCCGAAAATCTCGCTTATCTCGAAGCGCTGCCGACGACCTTCGTCATCGGCAATTACACGCTGGCGCATGGCAGCCCCCGCGAACCCGTGTGGGAATACATCCTAGAGCCGCTGATCGCCGCGCTGAATTTCTCGCATTTTGAAACCTCTTATTGTCTGGTGGGGCACACGCACCAGCCGATCATTTACGAGCAGATGGACGAGCAGGGCGATACCGAAGCGGTCGCGCCTGTGTACCGCCAGCGTATCCGTTTGAATGGTCACCGCCAGATCATCAACCCCGGCAGCGTGGGCCAGCCGCGTGATGCGAATCCCGATGCCGCCTATGCCATTCTCGACGTGGAAACCAATCAGTTTGAGCATCGCCGCGTGCCCTACAACATCAAGGCCGTGCAAGCCCGTATGCGTAAATTCGATATGCCGGAGCGGTTGATCTCACGCCTCGAACACGGCTGGTAACATGACCGATGACCTCAATCCGACGGCGCGCGAACGGGACTACCTCATCCAAATCTACCGCCTGAGCGACGGCCAGCGGGAGGGGTTTGTCAGTACGTCCGCCCTTGCCGACATCATCAATGTGAGTGCCCCGGCAGTCAACCGCATGGTGACGCGGCTGCGCGACATGGGCATGCTCTTCCACGAGCCGTATCAAGGCATCCGTCTGACGCCGGTGGGTGAACGCGAAGCCTTAAAGCAGCTCCGCCACCAGCGGATTGTCGAAGCATTCCTCGAACGGGTGATGGGCTTTGGCTGGCACGAAGTTCATGCCGAAGCGGATCGCATCAGCCGCGTGTTGAGCGAATCCGTCGCCGACCGCATGGCCATGATGGCGGGTTACCCGACGCATTGTCCGCACGGCGAACCGATCCCCACGCCGGAAGGCGACCTGCCACCCATGGACGATATTCTGCTCAGCGAAGCGCCGCACACTGTGATGCTGGAACTCACCCGCGTGCGCACCCGCGAACCGGATCGCCTCGAATATCTGGGCGCGCTGCACCTCAAACCCGGCGCGCAGTTCGAGATCTTGCACGCCGCGCCGTTCAATGGGCCGATTCAGCTCAAGTTGGGGCGGGAGTTTCGCATCATCGGGCACAACCTCGCCGAGATGATCCGCGTGAAGGAAACAAAATAGGACTGAGGGCTGAGGACTGAGGGAAGACAGTCTGTCTTGCGCCTCAGCCCTTTTTTACTCAGTCCTCAGTCCTATCTCAGTCCTATGTGACTTACTGGCTGTCAGCGACCGCTTGATCGGCGGCGGCTTGCAGCGTCGCGACCGCATCTTCGACGCTCATGCCGTTGGTGGTGACGTTGGCAATCGCTTCGCTGATCGCGCCGCGCACCGTGCCGTACGCGCTGATCGACGGGCTGCTGTACAGGGTCACGCCGCTGCCGAGCAGTTCATTCGCCGCGGTGAAATACGGGTAAATGCTCGAATACGCCGTGAACATGTCTTCGGTCATCATTTCCGAGGTCGACGGGATGGGGTTGAAGTAGCCCGAACCGGCGCTCCACATCGCGGCGACTTCCGGCGAAATCAGGTACTTGAGGAACAACCAGCTCGCGAGCTGTTCTTCCGGCGTGCTCTGGAACATGATGATGCTGGGGACGAACACCTGCACCGTCTGGTTGCCTTCGGTGTAGGGGAACGACCCGACTTGGAAGTCGAAGGCCGCGCTGTTATCGACCAGCGCCTGCTTGATGAAGGTGAAGCCCGCGGTGCTCGTCACGAAGAACGGGTTCAGGCCGAGGCCGAAATCCGCCTGTTCGGCAAAGCGTTCCGCCGGGATGTAGCCGCAGCCGCTGTCGTACAGGTCTTTGTACAGCGCGAGGGTGTCCGCAACCGCCTGATTGTCCGCGAACGTGAACGCGCCCGCGTCGGCGTCATAGATGCTGCCGCCCATGCTGGCGACCCACGATTCGAACGCCGAGGCGTCGGTCGTGATCGGGAAGCCCTGAACATCGCCGCCCGCTTCAGTCGTCAGGTCGTTCGCGGCGCATGCAATCGCCTTGAAGTCTTCGACGGTGGTCGGCGCGGCATCATAGCCGAGTTCGCTGAGCATGGCGGGATTGTAGACCATCACCTGCGCCGAGAACTGGTGCGGGAAGGCCAGCACCTGACCATCCGCCGCCGTGTTGAATTCGACGAGGTTGGTGCGGAAGTCGCCCAGCGCGTCCGCGCTCAGACCCCAGTCCGGGCTGTTCCAATACTGCGCCACGTCGACGACCACGCCGTCACGGGCGTAGCTGGCGGCGTTGTTGGCGTAGCCCGCCGCGAGGTTCGGCAGCTCACCGCTGACGATGCCCGCGTTGACCAGATCGGCGATGTCGTTGTAGCTGCCCTGCGCCGTCGCTTCGACGGTGATGCCCCATTCATTTGTGCTGTTGAACTGCTCGATGATGGCAGTCATGGTTTCGGCTTGAGCGTTGCTGAACTGATGCCAGTAAGCGATGGTCTGTCCCGACGGATCGACGTTCGCCAGATCATCCTGTGCCATGACCGCTCCGGCCATGACGAAGAGTGCCACGAAGGCGAGGAAAACGAGTTTACGCATGGTGTAAACCTCTCTTTATCAAAGATACACCCCTAATTATTACCACCGAAATGTTAAGAACACATCAAATCTTGAGGCACCTTGCCCAAATTGGGGGCATTTGACCCGCAAATAGCGGTCAGACAGCAGGGCAGAGGCGTGCCTATTCGTCAACGGGCTCGCCGCGCTGGTCGTAAAGCGCCTGCGCTGCGAGAATATCCTCCATGTGGCTCTCTGCCCACGCCTGCACGGCGTTGATGAGCGTGGAGAGCGATTTGCCGAGCGCCGTAAGCTGATACTCCACGCGCGGCGGGACTTCCGGGTAGATGTGCCGCTCGACCAGACCGTCGCGTTCCAGCGTGCGCAGCGTCTTGGTGAGCATCTTCTGGCTGATACCCTCGATGCGCCGCTGAATCGCTGAAAAGCGCTGTGGTTGGCCGTCCAGCAGCACGCCGACGACCAGCACCGTCCACTTGTCGGCGATGCGATCCAACGCGGCGCGAGTGGGGCAAATTTCCCGATAAGCATCAAACGTGCGGGGTGCTTCTGCGAGCATGGCTGTCTGCCTTCGCTATAGTTACCTCAAAGTAAGTAGAGCACTTTGGAGTGCCTACTTGCCCAAAGTGACTAAGTTACTTATAGTTACTGTCATTCTACAGTATAACACGGGAGCACAAATCAATGAAGGTAGCACTGTTTGGCGCGAGCGGCATGGTGGGTGGGGCGATTTTGCAGGAACTATTGGCCCGTGGTCATCAGGTGACGGCGATTGTGCGCCACCCGGCGAAAATCACTGTGCAGCATGCCAATTTGACCGTGCAGGCGGGCGACGCGGGTGACAGCGCGGCGGTGACCAAGCTGGTCGCCGGGCATGAGGCGGTCATCAGCTCGGTGGTGGATCGCGCGAACATCGAGTCAAGCGTGGCGACCGCGCAGGCGTTCATCGCGGGTGTGAAGGCGGCGGGCGTCAAGCGCGTGCTCTCCGTGGGTGGCGCGGGCAGCCTCGAAGTCGCGCCGGGTGTCGCGCTAGTGGATACGCCGCAGTTCCCCGCCGAATATCGCCCGGAATCGCTGGCCTACCGCGAAGTGCTGAACCTGTATCGCAGCCTCCCGGCGGGCGAGCTGGCCTGGACCGTTGCCACCCCCTCAATCGTCATTTTCCCCGGCCCGGCCAAGGGGACATTCCGCACTGCGACGGATAATCTGCTGTTCGACGCCGAGGGCAACTCGACGATCTCCAATGCGGACTTCGCCACGGCGCTGGTCAACGAGCTGGAAAACCCGCAGCACATCGGCGGGCGCTTCACAGTCGGATACTAGCGGCAGTGCGCTCAGTTCCCCTCTCCCTCTAGGAGAGGGGCTAGGGGTGAGGTTTGCGCTCAACAGCAGCCTTGGACGCGATAAACAGATTGTTCAATCCGGGGATCAACTGTAGGGACGAGGCATGCCTCGTCCTGATTTTTTGAGAAGGACATAGAGGACAAGGCACGCCTTGTCCCTACAAGAACCTTTCTCATCGCTCTCAAAATGGCAGCGGACGCGCTAAATCGCGTCCCTACGAAAACAAATTCGGCTTGGCCAACGATGTTGTCTCCCCTCAACCGAATTCGGGGAGGGGTTGGGGGTGGGGGTGGGGTCAGATCTCTACAACTCCACCAGCACGGCAGTGATGTCATCCTGTGTGCTGCGGCGGTTCTCCGTCGACTGCGAGCGGGCATAGGCGGCACTGCCAATCGCCTGCGCGGGATCATCCGCTTCGAGGATGTGCGTCAGCATTTCGGCATCGGTCAGGTTCTTGTACGCGCCATCCGAGCACAGATAGAGTCGATCACCCTCAGACAATTCAATGCGCGAAACCTGCGGCGTTGGTTCGTCATCGTACACGCCGAGCGTGCGAATCACGATGTTAGCAGCGGGGATCTTCAGCACCGTGTTGCCGACCAGAAACCAGCGCCACGCGATATACAGCTCATACGGGTTGCCGCCGATCTGCACCGTGCCGCTCAGTTTGGGCTCGTTGACGCCGTCATAGCTGTTGAGAATCTCGCTGAGCGTCGCGCCGTCCTCTTCGCTCAACTGTCCCTGATCGACCAGATATTGAATATTGTCCTCGTCATAGCACAGTTGGAGCAGTTCGCCACCGCTGACCAGATAGCCGCGCGTGTCGCCGACCTGCGCCGTGAGCAGGCGCTTCCCGTTTTCGCACACCACGCATACTGTCGCCACCGCGCCCACCCGCTGATTGAGCGGATGCTCGGACTCGTCATTGAGTTCGCGGCGGATGCGGTCGTGCGCGCGCTTGATCGCCGCGATGGCTTTGGTCTGCGCTTCACCGCCGGGATCCGCGGACACGTCGCGCGGCAGATGCTGCAAATCCTCGACCAGCGTTTCGCGGACAATCAATGCGGCTTCCCGCCCGGTGATCACACGGCCATCGGCTAACGTGCGCTGATGCCCGCCCATCCCGTCGATGGCCGCGAACACAGGGGCGTTGTCCTCATCGCCGACGAAGGTCATGGCGGCATCTTCGCAGCGTTCTGGGTGATCAATCGACGCCATTTCGTACTGGTAGACTTTCACGGTTTCTTCCTCAACAGGTTCTGCATGGCGCGCAGGAAGGTATCAGCAGATTCACGCTCACCAAGGCGGATTTTGCGCAATTCGTCGGGCGAGATGTAAGGGGCGGGTTCGCCGTCAATATCCGGCGGCGCGATGACTTTCTTCGGCTCAGACAGTTGATCGGATTGGACGATGGGCGCTTCCGCGGGGCGGATCACGAAGCGGTAGCCGCAGCGAGAGCACGCTTTAGCGGTCATTTTGCGCGGTGCGCCGCACTGCGGACACCACTTCTGTTTGTGGCCGCGGGCCGCGATCTGCACTTTGGCGTAGGCTGCCCCGCAGCGCGTACATACGTTGGCCGTCAGGCGGTTGAAGTGCCCGCACGCGGCACAGCGTTTGCGCATTTCGCCCTGCACGTCGGCGAGATAAAACGGCGACCCGCACTGGGTGCAGTTCTTCGCCGTCAGTTTATTCGTGTGTCCGCATCGGGGACACGCTTTTCCCGCCGCGTCGGTCATAGAGATTCTCCGCCAGAAACACGCATTTCGTTTGCGGCGCCAATTGTGACGTATACTGCTCAACCCTCCAAGAGTTGGGCTAGGCATGAGGGTGCTTATTAACCCCTCACCCCCAGCCCCTCTCCCACGCAAGCGGGGAGAGGGGAGAGTACACGCTTTTGCTGGCTCCCCTCCCTGAATTCGGGGAAGGGTCGGGGGTGGGGTAAATCATTTGATTTGCGGACGCGCTTTTGCGCGTCCAATCACCTCACCCCTAAATCCCCTCTCCGGGTGGAGAGGGGACTTGCTTAGACTGTTCTTCACCCACTCGCCTTCTGGAGAGGGGGCTGGGGGGTGAGGTTACGCCTCGTCTTCTTCCGTCAGGCTGACCGTAGATGTGCCGAGCGCGGCGGTCTTGCGGGCGACTTCGCTGCCCGCGCCCGCCTGTTCCAGCACCTGCGTCATCTGCCGATTGCCCACCGCCTGCGCGATCTCCAACGCTTCGGTGCGATGGCGTTCCGCTGCCTTCGCGTCGCCCGCTTGCAGGGCTTCAGTCATGGCGCGGGTCGAGGCCGCTAACTGCCCCTGTCCGAGATAGCCCGCGACGACCGCATTGACCTGATTCGACTTTTCGGTCTCATGCGTCTGTTCGAGGATCATCCAGGTGGCCTGATCGCCTTTTTCTTCGATGCGCTGCCCGCCCGCCACGTACACGACCGAGGGTTTCATCGCCACCACGCGCGCGCCGACCGAGGCCAACTCGACGTGGACGATGAAGTCGCGGTGATCTTTGGTGGACATGGGCGGCACGGGCACAACCCACGTGTGATCATCGCCCTGCGGGGCGGCTTCGCCCTTCACCCAGTCGGGATACGCCTGCGAGAGCGACAGAATGCGCGCGCCCGTCGGCGTCCACAAGTTGAGCGCCACGTCACTGGCGACCGTATTCGCCATCTTGACGATCGAAGTCGCGAACTCTTCGCGCAGGGCTTCGGGCTGCGGGACGGCCTTGGGCATCCACCCGTTGGTGATCTGCGCCATCTTGGTCAGCTCGTTGGGATTCCAGTCGCTGCCGTAGCCATACGCGCACAGGTGAATCTGCATATCCGCCGCCGCTTTGACCGCGCGTGCGAGATGCGACTCGGGTTCCGTGCTCTGCCCGTCGCTGAGGAAGATGCCGTAGCGGGCATAGCCGCCGCCGATCTGCCGCTGGGCTTGCAGCGCGACATCAATCCCCGTCGACATCGACGTGCCGCCGAAAATCTGCACGCGCTTGAGATTAGAGCGGAACTGGGAGACGAGCTGCGCCCGGTTGACCGCGGGCGTGAGATTCGTCATCGGCACGACTTCTTTGCCATCGTCGTCAAAGACCACGACTTGCAGCATGATGCCATTGGGCGCGTGTTCGAGCAGGTCTTCAACGGTGGCGATGGCGTTGTTGAACTTTGCACCCTGCATCGACCCGGACACATCGCAGATCAGCGAGATGACCGCGCCCTGCGCTTCCTGCGGTGCTTGGTTCGCCGTCACCGACACCACGCCCCACACCGAATTGGTCGTCGGGCTGATGTACGGGTTGTAGTACGTTTTGAATGAGAATGCGTTCGCCATAGCTTCCCCTCATATGTTCATCGTGTAGGGACGAGGCCTGCCTCGTCCGGCTTTAATTGCGCCACCAGTTAACGCGCTTTGGCGCGTCGTTACGATAGCCTCACCCCGTTTCGCTCCGCTCAACCGCCCCTCTCCCACGGGAGAGGGGCAAAGAACCATCAGCTTCTTGGGTGAGGTCGCTTTACACCAACTGCCACACACGCCCGGTCATGATGCGCTCGTTAATCACCCATTCGCGGTCGGCGTTTTCGTCGCGCGCCAGATATTCGCGCCACGCGGCCTCGTTCGCCCGCGCCAAGTCACCGACCGAACGCATTTGCTCGCCCGGGTAGTTGATCTGCGGGACTTTGCCCGTCGCCCGCGCGATCTGCACGGCGGTGTAGTAGAACTCGCCGATCAGCCGGAAGAATGAGCGCGTTTCCACGCCGTTTTCGCGCAGCACATTGATCGCCTGCGCCGCCTGTTCCAGCTTGGCGACATCGCCATCGGTCGCCTTCTGGTTGTACAGCGCGATCAGTTCGAGCAGCACATCGTTGTAGCTGGTGTTGCGGCTGCTGACCTCTTCCAGAACGCCGATGGCTTCGTCGACCTGCTTTTCGTACAAGTAGGCTTTGGACGCGCCAATATACGCCTGTCCAATCGACGGCTTGCTGTTGATGATCGCCTTGTATTCGAGAATCGCCTGCTGGCTGTTGCCGCTGCGGCGGTAGAGTTCCGCCAGCAGCAAGCGCGCGCGGTGATCGCCCGGTTTGAGCGTCATCATGCGGCGGTAGCGTTCGGCGGCTTCCTCGAATTTACCCGTGTTTTCGAGATACTGCCCCTCGGCGAGCAGCATTTCCCACTGTACCTGCGGGTTGGCGTTGGCCTGCGCGACCTTAAGGTCGGCGGCGGCTTCTTCCAGCTTGCCGGCCTGCGTGTAGACGAGCGCGCGCAGCAGATACGCCGACGCGCCGCCATTGTTGTTGATCGCCTGATTCGCCAGCAGCAGGGCGCGGCGGTAGTCGCGTTGTTGATAGGCTTCCTGCGCGGTGAGGATCACGGTTGACGCGGGGTTGGTGGTCGGCACCTGCGGCAGGTCGATTTTGACCGTTCCGGCGACCACGCCCGTCCCGGTCGTCTGGCGCAGCGTTTCCAGCGTCACACCCGCGAAATTGGCGCGTTCGCGCTGCTGGCGGAACGCCGTCATATCCGGCGTTTGCCCCTTCACATAGCCGATCACACCGTCGATTTCCGCTTCGATCTCCTCGACGCTCTGCGGGCGGTTCTCGCGTTCCGGCGCGGTCAGCCACTCGACAAAGTAGCGCAGCGATTCATCGTACTGAATCCACGGATGGTCAGTGGGTGGCGTGAGTATGTAGCGGAACTCCTCCGTGTGGACTTCTTCCATGCCGACCAGTTCCGCCAGCGTACGCCCGATGGTGAAATAGTCGTCGCGCCAATCAGGATGCCGCGCCTGCTGCGAGTGATAACCGGGCGTGCCGCGCGCGGGCTTGGGCGGCTTATTCGCGTCGTAGCGATAGGCTGTGCCGAAGTCGAGCAGCACTTCGATCTGGTCACCGTTGGCGAGCGTCATGCGCTTGACGTTGGACGGCTTGAAGTCGCAGTAGATGATCGGCGGGTTGAGGCCGTGCAGATACTTGAAGGCGGGCAGCAGCCCTTTGACGCGCAGCAGCGCCTGTTCCGCCGACATGGGCAGCACCAGCTTGCGCGTGGTCGGCTCTTCGATCTCGTCCGCCCAGCTCGGCCCGGCGATGAATTCCATGACGTAGCACAGTTCAGTATCGATCACGAAGAAGTCGATCACCGAGATGATGTTGGGGTGGCGGATATTGATGAGCGTCTTGGCTTCCTGCTCCAGCGCATCGCGCAGCAGCGGATCTTGCGCCACCACCGTCTTGATCACGACGTACTTGGACAGGTTGCGGTCATAGGCTTTCCACGCGCGCCCCATGCCGCCCTGACCGAGTAACTGCTCGATGCCGTAGCGGTCAGAAATGACCGCGCCGATCTGAATGGCGCTCGGCGGGCCTTCCAGCACAACGGGTTTGGGCGCTGCCGCAGTCGCTCCGTTGGTATCCAGCTTCTTACCGCAGTTGGGGCAGTGCCGCGCATTCGGACGCAGCTTGAAGCCGCAGTTGGGGCACGTCAGGCGGTCGACGGGGACTTCGCCCGTCGCCATCACCTGCGCCGCCGTCAGCGGTTTGAGCGCCTGCGTTGAGAGTTCCAGCCCGCACTCATCGCAGAAGCCGCTGGCTGTGGTGGTCGGCTTGCCGCAGTGCGGACAGGTGATTTTCGCTTGTGTGGTCACGTCTTTTTGCCTTTATCAGTTGACGACAACCTAATGCTTGTAGGGGCAAGGCAGGCCGGTAGCTCGCTAGACTAGTGTGCAGTCTGCTTGGGGACAGCGGACGCAATGAATTGCGTCCCTACGAGAAAGGCTGTCTTCGTGTAGGGACGCGATTTATCGCGTCCGCAACCTCCCAAAACCGACCTGTAACCCGTATTAACGGTATCTACGCGCTTACCAACCTGCCTGAATCCTACGAAATACAACCTCATCCGGCTTGCTGGGCAATCCATCCCGCTCGATGAGGAGAGGGGCAGTGGAGCGCAGCGACACGGGGTGAGGTTACGCTTCGTGGAAGACCAGCTCAATTTTGCCGAGCTTGATCACATCGCCCTCGTCGATCGGTTCGGCTTGTCCTTGCGCCAGCTTGATCCCGTTGACATACGTGTGATTCGAGCTGCCGAGGTCTTCGATGTAGTACTTGCCGCCGATGTTCGTGATCTGCGCATGGCGGTGGCTGATGTATTTGCCGTCCGGGTAGCCGTCAAAGTCGATTTGCAGCGCCGGGTCTTCGCGTCCGATCACCGCGGCATCGCTCAGCTTGAAGATCGACCCGGTGGTTTTGAGCACGAGGTGCGGCCCTTCATAGGGGGCGAGCGGCGGGTCGGCCTGCGGAATCAGGTCTTGGGGGGGCGGCGGCGGAACAGGCGCTGCATCCGCCGGATTGACGAGCACCACACGCGCCACCGAGGGAGCCGCCTGCGGAAGTTCCGTGCCGCATTCTTCGCAAAAACGCGAGCCCGGTTCGTTCCAGTGCTGGCAGTTTGGACATTGCATAGTTAATCAGTTCCTTCCCAACACTTTCATGGTACGCACAATTCTACAATACGCTCCCCCATTTTACGGGGCAGTTGCGTCAAAAAGTTGTCAAATCGCGCTAGACAGAGCCTGCGGGATGTATGATTGATGATACCATTGTAGCGACGAGGCGAGCCTCGTCCTTTTGTTGGAAAATCTGCACGAGGACGGCGCTCGACGGCTAACTGGTCTGTACTGTGACCAACTACGAAATGAGGCGGCTCTGATGAGGCAAAAATCACTGCTGTTACTGGTGCTGGTGGTGTTAGGCATAGGGAGTATGCCTGCCGCCGCCCAAACCGATTTCTGGGCGTGTCCGCCGGGGTTCGCGGGGCAAACGCTCAATGTGTACAACTGGACAACCTACATCGCCGAAGACACGATCTCCAATTTTGAACGGCTGTGCGGTGTGAGCGTCAACTACAACACCTACGCCAGCGACACCGATATGCTCGAAGAACTGCGCGCGGGCAATACGCCGCAGTATGATGTGGTCGTGCCCTCCAACGCCAACGTGTATCTCATGGTGGATGAGGGTCTGCTCCAACCGCTGGACTTCGCCAATATCGCTAATTTTGCCAACATTGGCGCGGCGTTCAAGAACCCGCCCTACGACCCCGGCAACGTCTACACCGTGCCGTACCAGTGGGGGACCATCGGCGTGGGTTACAACCGCGCCGCGCTGGGACGTGACATCGCCACGTGGGACGACATCTTCAAGATGAACGCGCGCGTCGCATGGCTGGACGAATCGCGTCCGATGTTCGGGTTTGCGCTGCGTGTGCTCGGCTATGATCCGAACACCGCTGATGCGGCACAGATCGCTGAAGCCGAGCAGTACCTGATCGACCACGCGGCCAATCTGGTCGAGATCGCGCCGGATACCGGGCAGGATCTGCTGGCGGCGGGGCAAGCCGATGTAGTGGTCGAATACAACGGTGACATCTTCCAGTTGATCGCCTCGTGCGGCTGCGACGACTACCGCTACATCATCCCAGCGGAAGGCGGGCAGATCTGGACAGATAACCTCGCCATCCCGGTTGGCGCGCAAAATCAGCCGCTGGCGGAAGTCTTCATCGACTACATCCTCAACGCGCAGGTCAACGCCGACATCAGCAATTACACCGCCTACGCCAGCCCGAATCAGGTGGCGATTGACGAAGGTCTCATCTACGGCGACTACCTGAGCAATGCGGCCATTTACCCGGAAGCGACTGATACCCTGTTCTACACCGTTTCCGACGCAGCGCTCGACGAAGCGTACGGCGCGGCGTGGGAACGCGTGCACGACGCGATAGGACGATAAGCGATGACGACACCCCACCCCCAGCCCCTCCCCGAATTCGGAGAGGGGAGACAACAGGTTCGCCGCGTCGATAGGATGATGAAATTATGACGACTACTCAACCTGCAATGGCAGTCCCGGTGATGGAACGCCCACGGCGGCAGATTGCCGCGCAAACGCGCGCTCGCTATGCGCTGCTGAGCGGCGCGGCGGTGCTGCTGGCGCTGCTCACGCTCGTGCAGGCGCTCAACGCCTACCGCACGTCGTATGAATTGTTCCGCGGCATTGCCGAGATCAACAGCACGACGGTCGACGCGGCGGAAAACGCGCTGCAGTACGTCGCGCAGGCCAGCCAATCCGCCGCCGACTACACCCTGCTGACGTCGGATACGCCGCTCTACGAACAGGCGCAGAACAACATCTTCCGCGCTTTCAGCGCCTACCGCGACGAGCTGTTTACACTGCGTGACAATTTGCAGTCTGCCGATGAGCAGACCGCTTACACCACCGCGGAAACGTATACATTCAGCCGCTTCTGGCGGCATGTGAGCAACCTGGTCGCCAACCGCAGCGATGACGCGCTCGCCCGCCGCGAATTCCTCGACGCGGACAACCACGTGCGCAACTGGATCACGCCCGCGCTGCAGGAACTGGAAAGCCTCAACTTTGAGGGCATGGTCGACGCGGGCGAGAACGCGGGCAGCGTGATCGCCGGGCAGTTGATCCTGTTCGCCGTGCCCGCGTTCGGGCTGGCGGCGCTGCTGACCTACATCTCGTTCATGATCCGCGGCAAGGTGCGCCGCTACCTGACGCCGGGGATCGATGCGGCGGTGGTGCTGGCGTGGGTGCTGCTGTTCCTCGTCGGCTTAAATCTGCTGGACGCGCCGAACAAAATCCACACCATGATCGACGATGCTTACCTGAGCGTGAGCGCCAGCGCGCGCACACTGGTCGATGCCAACCTCGCCAACCGCGCGGAAAGCTCGCTGCTGCTCGACCCGGACAACACCGAAGCGTGGGAAGCCCGCTATAACGATGCGATGGAACGTGTGATGCTGCGTTTGTGCGGTCAAATCGACTGCACGGCCGAGCAGTTTACCGGCTCGGGCGATGTCATGCGCACGGCGGCGATCACCGACGCGGAAGCGATCAGCTCGGCGGATTCGCAGCGCATTGACGGCATTCGTCCGCTGGTGACGAATGTGACCTTCTCCGGCGAAGCGACCGCGCTCGAAATGGCGCGGCGGGCGTTGGAGGATTTCCGCGAAGCGCACGTCAACTTGCGTGGCCAGATCAACAGCGGCGACCTCGAAAAGGCGATTCTGTTCAACACCAGTGCGGATGATCCCGGTTCAAGTCAGGAAACCTTCAACCGCTTCGTCAGCGCGATGGAAAACCTGCGCCAGATCAACCGCGATGTGTTCGACCAGACGTGGACAGCGCAGCGCGACGCGCTCAACCGCAACCAACTGCTGCTCGGCTTGGTCGGCTATGCGCTCATCGCCGGGCTGATCGTGGTCGGCGTGGCGCACCGCTACCGGGAGCTGTAAGGGGCACCTCACTGTTTTCGACCGCACTCCCGGCCCCTCCCCGAATTCGGGGAGGGGAGCCAGCAAAAGCGTCTTTTCTCCCCTCTCCCCGCTTGCGTGGGAGAGGGGTTGGGGGTGAGGGGTAATCCGTATCGTTTTCTTAAACTGCATCATCGCGTCCGCTGTCCCCAATAAGACTCTATGCTACGGAGCGATTGACCTGCCTTGGCCTGTTTTGTCGGATTTCGGACACTGGCTTACGTAGGTTCTCGAAATTCCCGATGTAGGGGCGCACACACAGGTGCGCCCCTACATCCGTTCGTGGATTTGTTTCGAGAACTTACTTTAGACCTTACATGTTCCCCCGCATTCATGCCCGCAATGCACATGCTTTTATATGCATTGCTATAAAGTGCACAAGCATACGCCGATCAAATTTGTGCAGGAAAATTTACGAATCGCGCGACATTGAGCGTTTCCTCACGTTTCTTATTATCAGACGGGTTAAGTGATAAGGTGAGGAATTATGTCGACATCACGTTATAGTCCAGTTCGCGAACGGATCGCGCACACGCAGCAGCGCCAGATCTCGGAACGCGCGCCGCGCCCGCTGACCGCCATGAACGGGAAAAAGACCGCGAAGAAGAAGCAGCGCCCCTTGCTCATCGAGCTGTTCGACATCCTGCCCGCGCGCTGGAAAGGGATCACGCTCGGTCTGCTGCTGTCACTCGCCCCGAGCTACCTCATTTCGCTGAACACCACCGGGGATGCGCGCCTGCTGTCCATCGCGCCGATTTTTGGCTTTATTCTGGTTGGCTTCCTCGTCGGCCTTGTCGTCCAAAATTCCTCCAACAACTAGACGCACGCTGTTTCCAAGATCATAAAAAATCGGCTCTAGGCCGATTTTTTGATTCTGAAGTGCTATTTCACCACGCGAAACCAGATATCCGTGCGCGGGCCGGCGTCAAACACGCGGATCTTCTCAAGTTTGAGCCGCGTCAGGTCGACGCCCGCGAACAGGCGCAGCCCGCCGCCGAGCAGCACCGGCATGATACCGATGTGCAGCTCGTCACACAGCCCGGCGTTGATCACCTGCCGGTTAATGCTCCCGCCGATCACCAGCACGTTTTTGTCGCCCGCGGCGGCTTTGGCCTGCGCGACCGCGCTCTCGATGCCGTCGGTGACGAAGATGAAGCGCAGGCGACCATTGCTTCTGGGCTGTTTCGCCGGCATGTGATGCGTCAGCACGAAGATCGGCACCTGATACTCGTAGTTGTCCGCGTACCAGTCCGGATCCCCCATCTCGAACGACCGCTTCCCCATGACGATTGCGCCGGTTGTGCGCATCTCTTCCTGCAGCACTTCCGTCTGCGCCAGGTTGACCAAATCCGGGTAGAGTTGACCCACATCCCCGTTCGGGTCGCTCGCGAATCCATCCACCGACAGCGTCTTACCGCCGATCACCTTGCCCATGCATCCGCCTCCTGCATTCTGTTTGAGACGATAACTTAGTTCATTTGTTCTACTCTGTCAATGAGTATGCAGTCTTTGCCGTCAAATAAATCGCCGAAAATAGCTGTAGGGGCAAGGCACGCCTTGCCCCTACACTCACCATCACTGCAGTCTCTGATTGTGAATGGGAAACAAAAAGGGGCGAACCAGACTGGTTCGCCCCTGCACATCTGACTGACTAAGCGACTATTCGCCGTTGGGCGTGACTTCGACGGCCAGCGCTTCGTAGCTCGCGCCGGTCACATCGAGGTCGGCCATGTCCGCCTGCAGGCTGTCGAGGGCGGCCTGCGCGAGGTCGGTGCGATAGGTCACGCCTTCGCCTTCCGCCGCGCTGCTGATGATGCCGTAGTCGAGGGCGATCTGCGCGGTGATATCAAACGCTTCCGCGTCCATCAGGCCGATACCGGCTTCCGACGGCCACACCAGCTTGTTGACTTCGTTCATCTGCCACAGTTGGTGACCCTGACCGAGCGTCGGGCCAGCTTCCAGCACGAAGTCGACGCACTGCTGCGCATCTTCACGGCAGGCAATCCAGCCGCGGAACGAGGCGCGCAGGAACTTGATGGCGATTTCTTCGTTGCCTTCTTCGGCGAGCCACTCAGCGCGGGCGAAAATGCCGTCTTCCAGCATAGCCGTGCCGTATTCGTTGAAGTCGAGCACGTTCAGGTCTTCCAGCGTGTAGACCGGGAAGGCGCTGCCATCGCCAACAAATTCGAGCACCTGCGCGAGTTCGTTGTAGGTCATGGCGGAGGCGGCGTCAATTTCACGATTCAGGAAGGCGTTCATATCGAAGGCCTGCTGCGCGACGACGACATCATCCGGGTTTTCCGGGTCAAAGCCGGCCTTGGTCAGCGCGGCGAAGGTCGGGAACTGGTTCCCGCAGCACCACACGCCGACGGTGCGACCACCGAGGTCTTCGAACGAGGTCAGGCCGCTGTCCGCCCACGTGATCTGGCGCATGCCGGAGCGCTGGTAGATCTGCGCGATGTTGACGACATCCTGACCGGTTTCACGGGTGGCGAGCAGGTTGCCCATCCAGTCGATGCCGAATTCGACATCGCCCGACGCGACCAACTGCTGCGGGTTGATATCGACACCGGCGGCGATGATTTCGACGTCGAGGCCTTCTTCTTCATAGTAGCCGAGCGCTTCGGCGGCATAGTAGCCGGCAAACTGGGCCTGCGGCACCCACTTCAAGACCAAACTGACCGGGGTCAGGTCCTGGGCGGCAACGGCGGGGACGATCGCGAGTACCAACAGAGCAAATACCGCTAGAAACAACTTACGCATCTTCTATAGCTCCTTGAACAACTGACCGCTCTTGTACACCTCTCCGCGCCTCCTTAAGACGCGGTTGGATACCAACTGATTGACCTCACCCCCGCCCACTCCCGCTTGCGTGGGAGGAAGGGTGGAGTGAGGGGGTAGATGCCACCTGTGCCGTTTCCGGCGGACGCCATGTATAGCGTCCCTACCCATTCTTGTTCCCCCTCTCCTCTTTTCGGAGAGGGGGCTAGGGGGTGAGGTTCACATCACTCGCGGAACGACACATGCCACGACATGAGCGCGCGTTCCACGATGGAGACGACCATGTAAAACAGAATGCCGAACAGCGCGGCGATCATGATGGCCGACCACGCCTCCGGGTACTTGAACAGCCCGGCGTCATCGCGAATGCGAAAGCCGAGTCCCGTCGTCGCGCCGCCGAAATACTCACTGACAATCGCGCCGATCATCGCCAGCGTCGTGCCCACCTTGAGCGCCGAGAAAATGTACGGCAGCGCGGTCGGCAGGCGCAGTTTGCGGAAAATATCCCACTGCGAGGCGGCGTAGGTCTTCATGAGTTCCAGCGACAGCACATCGACGGCGGTCAGGCCGCGTACGGTGCTGATCATCGCGGGAAAGTAGGTCAGCATGGCGACAATGGCAACTTTCGACGCCGGATTTAGCGCCCCAAACCAGTTGTTGAAGATCGGCGCGAGCGCGATGATCGGCACGGCGTTGACGCCGACCGCGACGGGCAGCAGTGCCTTGCTGAACGAGGTGAAGCGCGCCGCGAAAATCCCCGTGACGACGCCTGCGCCGCAGCCCACGACAAAGCCCCAGAACGCATTCTGGAAGGTGTTCCAGCCTGCCGACACCAACCGCGGATAGACTTCGGAGAACGCGCCCGCGATCACCGACGGACGCGGCAGTAGGAATTCTTGGATCTTGAACACGTTGATCGCGAGTTCCCACACGCCGACCACAATCACGGCGACGACCAGCGCCGCCCCCTGCTTGCGCAGTGCCTTGCGGTACACGTCCAGGCGCGTCCACGGCTGCCACAACAGCACCGCCGCGACCAGCGCCAGCACCTCGAAGATCAAGGTGAGCGAAGCCGCCGCTTCCAGGAGCACCAGCGGCGCAGTGTCTTCCAGCCGTTCGACGAACACCGCCTGATCGATGCCATAGAGCGCGCCGCTGAAATTGAAATCAAGCAGAATGGCTGCGCCTATGTACAGCGTATACAGAATCAGGATCGCTGCTGCCCCTAGTTTGAGGGGGTTGCCGCGCACTTTGCGCCACGAGCCAATCTGCGCGGCGGCGGCGATGATCAGGCCGATGGCCATGACCGGCTGGAGCGTCGCATTGCGAAACGCCGAGCCGAACTGCACATTGAACAGCAGCAGCGGATTTTGAATGTGGTAGGTGACGACGATCAGGAAGATGGTGATGAGCGCAATGATGTCACGGTCGAGCGTGCGCGGCTCGAACAGCTCCGCGGCCTCCGCGTAGACGATCTCCGAAGCGGCTTCGACGTCACTCGCCTGATGCGGGTTAAGTTTGAGCGTGTCGCTCATTCGCCAATCCCCATCGCCGTGACGCCAACACCTTCGCGCAGGGCGTGGCGCACCTTGTTCGTCAGGTGGAAGAAATCGTCAAGGTCGCGGGTTTGCGGGCCGCGCGGACGAGGCAGATGGATGTCGATGACTTCGGCGATACGCCCCGGTCGCGGCGACATCACGACCACGCGCGACGACAGGTACACGGCTTCGCTGATGCTGTGCGTGACGAAAATGACCGTCATGCCGGTCAGCTTACGCCAGATGCTCAGCAGTTCGTTGTTCATGCGTTCGCGCGTCATCTCGTCGAGCGCGCCGAACGGCTCATCCATGAGCAGGATGCGCGGCTCAAACGCCAGCGCGCGGGCGATGCTCACGCGCTGCTGCATGCCGCCGGAAAGTTGCCACGGGAACTTACTCTCGAAGTCGCTCAACTCCACCAGCTTGAGCATTTCGCGGGCGCGTTCGTCGCGCTGTGCCTTCGGATACTTCATGATCTCCAGCGGAAGCTGCACGTTCTTGAGCACCGTACGCCATTCGTAGAGCGTCGGGCTCTGGAACACGAAGCCATAATCGCGATCTTTACGCGCTTGCTGCGGCGACTTGCCGTTCACCGTGATCGCCCCGGAGGACGACTGCACGAGATCGGCGATGATGCGCAGGAGCGTCGATTTACCACAGCCGGACGGCCCGATCAGCGAGATGAATTCTCCCTGCTGCACGTCGAGGTTGATACCTTCCAGCGCGTGGACATTGACGCCGTCCGCGCCGCGAAAGGTCTTCGAGAGATTCTGGATAGAGATGATCGGAGCCATAGTGCCTCAAAAGTTTACAGTTCACAGTTTACAGTTCACAGTTTACAGTTAACAGTCAAACGACTATTTCGCTCTAACTTTGACTGACTGCGTGGTCACTGAAAAGACGCGTTGTCCCGTCTCATAAGCGAAGGATTCGTAGTTATCCAGCCAGATCAAGCCGGAAGTTTCGCAGCCTGTCGTGCCACAAATAACACCGGTTTTTGGATAGCCGACCGGTTCAACAGAACGAACATATTCATGTTTCGTCCCTTTAGGGTTTCCATGTTCTATACAGCGTACTAGCGCCATGTTTTTGTCCTTACTGTCCACTGTAAACTGACGACCGTGAACTGAACTACTCACTCACTTCCGGTTTCCAGCGCACGACGAACCGTTCGATCACCGCGATCACGGTGAAGAAGAAAATGCCGAGGAGCCCCGCGGCGAGAATCGTCGCCCACAAGCGCGGCGGCGACTGGTTGTAGTAGCGGGCGAAGTTGAGGATGGCGATCCCCAAACCGCTCTGAATGCCGGACGGCAGTTCGCCGATGATCGCGCCGACCACGCTGGCCGTCGCGGAGATTTTGAGCGCGGTGAAGATCTGCGGGAGCGCGTTGGGCAAGCGCAGCTTGAAGAGGATTTCGCGGCGGCTCGCCGCGTAGGTCTGCATGAGTTCGAGCGCCGTCGCCGGGACCGACGTGAGGCCGCGCAGGGTGTAGATCGTGACCGGGAAGAACGTCAGGTAAGCGGCGATCATGGGCACCGACCATTCGGTTGCCCCCATGCGCCCCATCCAGATGACGACCATCGGCGCGACCGCCAGAATCGGCACCGTCTGCGAGGCGATCACGTACGGCAGCAGGCCGCGCTGAAGCAGCATGGAATGTGCGAACAAAATCGCCAGCACGAAGCCGATCAGCCCGCCCATGAGGAAGCCGCGCAGCGCCGCCCACAGCGTGAACAGGCCGGATTCGAACAGCATCTGGTAGAGCGGCGCGCCATTGCGCTGCGCCGGTTCGGTGAACGAGCCGAAGATGTCGCCAAGATGCGGGAGCTGCGTATCGTTGAAGATCGTCAGGTCGACGGGCGTGCCGCCAACATTCAGCGTATAGCCCACTGACGAACCGAACGCTTTTGCGCCTTCCCACACGAGCGCCAGCAGCACCACGAGCAGGAGCGACACAAACACCGTACGATAGCGGCCTGAATCGCTAGGGGGATTTTCCGCGCGGCGCGCGCGCGCATCTCTTGAGTGGCCATATAGCTATTTTTACCAAACGTTCGGTTTGTAACAGATTTTGACTATTGTATAGAGAAACCACTACCTCTGCCAATTGGTCGCAATGGACAAATCCAACGCGGGGATCTTGGTCACTTGACTCTCTAGCGGCTGGAGAGTGTATGGTTGATGTAACCGGAGCGCTCTGGCAACGGCCAAACGGGTCGGCGTTTTGGTGATTGTGCAACGCAGCAGGAGGTCCCCCATGCTCAAACTCGATCTCAGACAGCAGTATGCCGCCTATCTCAAACCGTCTGCCAAAGCAGCCCAACTTGTCGATGTGCCGCCGCTCACCTTCCTGATGATCGACGGGCGCGGCAACCCGAACACTGCGCCGAGCTACAAAGCCGCAGTCGAAGCGCTGTACAGTGTGTCCTATACGCTCAAATTCCATTTCAAGAAGACGCGCGGCCTCGACTATGGCGTGATGCCGCTCGAAGGCTTGTGGTGGGCGGACGACATGGATGCCTTCCTGCAAGCCGACAAAGACGCGTACCTCTGGACGATGATGATCCTGCAGCCGGACGTGGTGACGCCCGACGTGTTCGCAGCGATCAAACCCGAAGTCGCGAAGAAGAAGGCGCTGCCCGCGCTGGATGCGCTGCGTCTGGAAACGTATCACGAAGGGCTGTGCGCGCAGATTCTGCACATCGGCCCGTATGCTGCCGAAGGCCCGACGATCCAGCGCCTGCATGAGTTCATCGCCGCGCAAGGCAAGCAGCCCACAGGCAAGCACCACGAGATTTATCTCGGCGACCCGAACAAGTCCGCGCCGGACAAACTCAAGACGATCATCCGCCAGCCGATGGGGTAACAGCAATCACCCCACCCCCGTCCCCTCCCCGAATTCAGGGAGGGGAGACAGATCAGACCTTTTTTGTAGGGACGAGGCATGCCTCGTCCTAATTTTCTCGAGAGTGAACAAAGAGGACAAGGCATGCCTTGTCCCTACAAAAACTTGTCACTTGGGTATTTGTGCGCTGTTTCAACAGCTGAGTTATGGTTTCGATGACGCGCTATTCGGTCATGCTATACGGCGCTTTGCCGCCGATGTCGCCGACGAACGTGGGCAGCTTCGAGTGCCCCAACATCTGGCGGATGGCCTGCGATTCGCCGTTGTGGAACCAGTAGTGATAGGTCGTGCGCAGCAAGCGCGTGCCGATGCTCTCCGAGCTAGGCTTGGGCGGCTTACCGATCAGGCTGAAGGTGAGCAGCGCCGCATCATCGAGTGTGTCCAACCACGGATCCGCCGCTTCGGTAACAGTTTTCCACGCGGCCCACATCTCGTCGAGCGGCGGCGTGCTGGCGGCTCTGCCGTAACCAAATTTGTTGACTTCCGGCACCGGGGTCAGCCCCTGTCCCTGCGTGAGCCAATAGCGCTGTTCCTGCCACGCCAGATGCCCCACCATCCAGCCGATGCAGTTCATCGGTTCAAGGCGGCGGCAGGCTTCTTCGGCGGTCACGCCTTTGAGCGCGCGCTGGAATTCGCTGCGGGTGAAACGGAGTTGAACGACCAATGGATGCGGCATAATCCAGTCCCTTTGCATGCGACCATTTGTGCTAATTCCGAACTATAGATCAATCCACATTCGGGCGCAAATTCCGGCAACGGGGTAACAAAAAAGGGCGACCGTGCTGGTCGCCCTGGGGCTGTCATACGCTGGTGCGTTACGCCTTGACGACGAGCGTCGAAGCGAGTTTGTCGTGCCAGCCCTGCTTGCGGTTGTCGAACGCCGCCCAGATCCAGCCGAGACCGAACAGGAACGAGTTGATGTAGTAGCCGACATAGCGCACGATCACGTCGGCGGTTTCCAGCGGGCGGTCGTTGATTTTGACGACGCGAATGCCCATCACGCGCTTGCCGATGGTCTGGCCATTCTGCTGCGTCAGGAAATACCAGTTGTAGGTGATGCCGATCAGGAAGGTGATGATGCTGCTCAGAGTGCCTTCACGTAGACCAGAGAACAACACGCCGCCGATGATGCCGAGGATGACGCCGTCAATGATCAACGCGATCAGACGTTCGCCCAAGCCCGCGAGTTCTTCGGTCTCATACACATAGCTGCGGCCATTTTTCGGTTTTTCGAAATCGTAACTGCTCATGGTAGTGATGCTTCCCCCTCAATGTCGATACATGCCTATATACGCAGCGAGATTTTGGAAAGTTGCTGCCGTGGCACAGTATCCCCACATTTCTGGGGGCTGAGGGTATATTCTGCTGCCGAATGTTGTTGTGTAGGGGCAGACCGATGTGTCGGCCCGGTTGTAGGCGCACAGGCAGGTGCGCCCCGACAGCCGTTCGTGGATTTTTTTGAGAACCTACTTCAGACCGGGCGCTCGTTAACGCCAAAACAAAACAGGCGCCCTGCAGGGTCGCCTGTTTGCTTGTCCGTTGCATTCGGATTACGGCGTGGGGTTGCCGCCGCCGACCGGGTTGCTCTCCGGGTGATAGTAATAGGTGCGCAGCACCATGCGTCCCAACCGCAGTTCGTCGCCGTGTCGGAGCACACGCACTTCCTGCGGGTACAGGCGCTGTCCGTTGATGAACGTGCCGTTCGCGCTGCGCATATCTGACACCGAGAGCGTGTTCATTTTGCCGTTGTAGGTCAGCGACATGTGCAGCCGCGACACGCCTTGATCGCCCGCGCCGTGTTCGCTCAGGTCGACATCCGGGCGCATGGTCGCGCCATCGCCGCGTCCGACGACAATCTCGTGCTTGAAGTTCTGCGGGCGGATTTTGAACGATTGGTTGGTGGCGACAATCAGCAGGACGAGTGTGGAATTTGGGCCGAAGTAGTCGCCGCGGCTCGTCCGATTATCCGGGTCAGACAGGCGCACGGTGTCGTGAAAACTGGCATCCTGTTTGAGAAAATAGCCGCAGCTATAGCAAAAGACTTCGTTGGTCGGGTTGGGCTTGCCGCACTGCGGGCAGTTGATCATTTGCTGGGGCGGTGGGGCGACGGGCTTCACGGGAGGCGGCGCAATCGGCTTCACTACACTCGGCGTGCTCTTGGCGGCGTTGGTGCTGGTCATGGCGGACTGGCGTTCCGATTCCCATTCGCGCACGCGCCGCACCAGCTCAGCCCGGGATTCCGCATCCAATATTTCGATCTGAAACCGCAGGGTCTGAAGCGCCGTCGTGGCTTCTTGCCCACGATTGCGCAGACTAACATACATCTCAAAGGTTTCGTTTAATGCAGGCATCGCCACACTCTCGGAAGTTGCCTAGTTTCTACCCACTTATTTTAACGCAAGAGCAGTATGGATAGACGTGAAGGATTCCACCTATCTAGTACGGATGTTACTCCTATTCATTCTTAATACAATCTTTTGCTTACCTCACGAGAAGTCGCTCAGATTCTCGATACATCCTCAACTAATGTGAAGGAATGCACAAATTATCTAATCCGAAATCCGTTGAAATGTCTGTTTGACAATAAATACAGCGTTCGTTAGACTGATCGACAGTTTTAACGTCCCGTCACCGGGATGGTGTGCTGAGTGAATATTGTTAGGAGAGAGACATGTTCAAGCGGTTTTCTTTGATCGCGCTGGCGGTCACCATCGTCCTCAGTGGGGCGCTGGCGGTTGTCGCCCAAGACGCCCAACCGGTCGTCGTTGGCCCGATTACCCAGGCGATCCTCGATCGCGGTGAAGTCATTTGCGGTGTCAACACCAGCCTCGCCGGGTTCGCCACGCTCAACGATGCGGGTGAATACGAAGGTTTCGACGTTGAATTCTGCCGTGCCGTGGCCGCCGCCATCCTGGGCGATGCCAATGCTGTGACCTACCGTCCGCTGCAGGCGGGCGAACGCCAGGCTGCCATTCAGTCGGGCGAAATTGACCTGATGTCCCGCAACACCACCATGACGCTCAGCCGCGAAGCGGTGTGGGGCGCGACCTTTGGCCCGGTGACCTTCTACGACGGTCAGGGTCTGATGGTGCGCACGGACACGGGCATCACCGAAATTGAAGGGCTGGAAGGCGCATCGATCTGCGTGCAGAGCGGTACGACCACCGAACTCAACCTCGCTGATGCGTTCAGCCAGCGCGGCCTGAGCTATGAACCGCAGGTCTTCGCGGATGCCGCGGCGACGTGGGAAGGCTACCTGAGCGGCCGCTGCGACGCTTTCACGACCGACAAGAGCGGTCTGGCGGCGTATCGCGCGACCTCGGAAGACCCCGGTTCACACACCATTCTCGAAATCACGCTGAGCAAGGAACCCCTCGCTCCGCTGTCGCCCCAATCTGACCCGCAGTTCGCCGACATCGTCATGTGGGTGGTCTACGGCATGATTCAGGCGGAAGAATTCGGTATCACCAGCGCCAACGTCGGCGATTTCGTCGGCAGCGAGATTCCGGAAATCCAGCGCTTCCTCGGTCAGGGCGACAACGCCGCCGGGTCGCTGTACGGCATCCCGAACGACTTCATGGTCGCCGTCATCACGCAGGTCGGCAACTACGGCGAAGTCTTCGAACGCCATCTCGGCGCGGACACCCCCTTCGGTCTGGAACGCGGCCTGAACGCCCTCTGGACGGAAGGCGGCCTCCAGTATTCGCCGCCGTTCCGTTAAAGAGCAGCACCCATAGCTTGGGTGAGGCTGGTCGGTAGGGGCGGATTGACTAAGGTTGATCTAACCCCACCCCCGGCCCCTCCCCGAATTCAGGGAGGGGAGCCAACATTGTTCGCAATGTCGCCTCTCTCCCCGCTTGCGTGGGAGAGGGGTTGGGGGTGAGGGGATAGAAATCTGCCCCACCACGATCATAGGTAATCTGTTTGGTCAGGGCATGGCGACGCTATGCCCTGACCCGTAAAACAGCCACGCTATCTTGGTTCATGGAGAGCGGCACACCGATGGCAGTATCCCGATCCCCTAGCAACATCCTCCGCGACACCCGTGTTTTGTCCATCATCGGGCAGATCATTTTTGCCATCGTCATTATTGCGGCGCTCTACGGTTTAATGACCAGTATTTTTACCGCGCTCGCCGACAAAAATATTACGCCTAACTTACGCTTCTTACAGGATCGCGCCGGGTTCGACATCGGCGAAGCGCCCGCCTGGTATTCATCCGACCGCAGCTACTGGGACGCCTATACCATCGGTTTCATCAACACGCTGCGCGTGGTGATCGCCGGGTTGGTTGTCTCCACCGTGATCGGCATTTTCCTCGGCATTTTTCTGCTCAGCCGCAACTGGCTGCTGCGCAACAGCTCCAAAACCATCGTCGAAGTGCTGCGCAATACCCCGTTGTTGATTCAGCTCTTTGTGTGGTACTTCGTGGTCATGCTCAGTTTGCCTGCTTTCCAGCAGAGCATCTCACTGCCGCCGGAAGGCTACGGGAGTATCCCACTGCGCTGGATCGTCTACCTGATCGGCGCGTATGCCGTGTGGAACTATACGCGCAACTTGCCGCCGCAGCGCAGTCATCTGCGCCGCCCGATCTGGTGGGCGGCGGGCGCGGTGATCATCCTCGCGGAGATCGGCGCGCGCTTCGGGTTGGTGTGGAATGCGGCGTTCCGCTTTGAAATTCAACCGTGGATCTATCTGAATATTCGTGGTCTGGCTTTCCCCGAACTGCTGCCCACCGCGCGCTTCGCCGACTGGGCGGCGTTCATTACGATTGGCGTGGTGCTGGCCTTCATCATGTGGGTGTACCTCGGACGCCTCAAAGAAGCGACCGGACGCGCGTATCCCCGCCTGCTCTACGCGGTGATCGCGATTGTGGCGCTGACCGTCGTCGGGTGGTTGATCGTGAGCAGTGAACCCGCCGCGACGACCGTCACCGTCACCAACGCGGACGGACAGACGACGATTGTCCCCATCGAACAGGCGCAGGCCGACGGCCTGATCACGGCGGAAGAAGAGGCGGTCTACGCCGGGACGCCGCTGCTGCTCAAGCTGCCGCAAAAGAACAACTTCCGCTTCACGCAGGGGCTGCAAATTCTGCCGGAATACACGGCGCTGTTCCTCGCGCTGACGATCTACACGGCGGTCTTCATCGCCGAAATCGTGCGCGCGGGCATCCTCGCCGTGCCGCCCGGGCAGGTCGAAGCGGCGCGCGCGCTCGGGTTGAGCGGGGGTGATGTGCTGCGGCTCGTGATTTTGCCGCAAGCCCTGCGTGTGATCATTCCGCCGCTTGGCAACCAGTACCTCAATCTCGCGAAGAACTCCAGCCTCGCCATCGCCGTCGCCTATGCTGACCTGTTCCAGATCACCACGACTATCATGAATCAATCCGGACAGTCGGTGACGGGCATGGTCATGGTGATGATCACCTACTTGTTGATCAGCTTGACGATTGCGGCGCTGGCGGAACGCGCCAACCGTCGTTTCCAGATTGTGACGAGGTAACCCGATGGCGACGACGACTGACCCCCGCATTACGCAAACGGTGGTGCTCTATCAGGAGCCGCCGATCAAACCGCCGCCCATGCTGACCGCCGGGCCGCTGGCGTGGCTGCGCAACAACCTGTTCAGCTCTGTGATGAATTCTGTGCTGACGGTGCTCGTCGGCGCGCTGATTGTCGCGGTGATCGTCTCGTTCATCAACTGGGTGATCACACAGGCCAACTGGTACGCGGTGATTTTCAATATGCGCCAGTTCATGCTCGGGCGCTATCAAGCCGACGCGGAATGGCGTGTGCAGCTCACCATGCTGCTGATCGCCTTCACGATTGGCGCGGCGTTAGCCGCGTGGGGGCGCATCACGCGCTTCTTCGCGCTCATCATCGTGGTGATCGTGGCACTCGCGTTCGTCATTCCGGTTGCGATTCGCGCGGTCGGCGTAGTGCCGCCGACCTACCTCACCGCGGGCTCGACCGAACTGCAATCCGGTTCGTCAACCGAAACGCCGCTCCCCAACGTCGGTTTCATCGGGCAGGCGGGCGAAACCGTATCGCTGCGGCTGGCGACCGACCTGACGACCAGCGATGAAGCGCTGCGCACGCTGCACAGCTTCGGCGATGTGGCGGCGAACCTGCTGCGCGCCTCGGCTGAAAATCGGCTGACCAACATTGATCGCATCGCCGTGATTAATGCGCAGTTGGCCGAAGACACGCCGAACTTCCGCACGCTCACCGCTAATCAGCGGGCGGCGCTGGAAACCGAACTGGGACGGCTTGTCGTCCCGGAGCCGATTGCCGAAACACTGGCGCTCAACCAGACGCCGATCAGCTACCGGGTGCTGCGGGGCACGACCTTCGAACCAATCCTCGAAGGCGAACTTGCGCCGGACGGCACCGCGGCGACGGTGACGCTGCCCGACAGCGGTTGGTACATCCTCGAAACGACGGGCGATGGCATGGGTCTGCTGGAAACACACGGCATTTACCCGCATCTCCAGCGCGATTTTTCGCGCTTGGAAGAGCTGGATGAAGCGGGCAACGTGATCAATTCCGCCGGGCGCTATCAGCAGTACGTCCGCATGACCGACGGTTTCATTACCGAGGAAATCCGCCCGCAAATCGAGGGGCGCGATGTGCCGATGATGATCATCATCGACAATCAGTATCGCGGTGACCGCACCTTCAACGATTATCTGGTGCTGTACCTCGGCCCCTTCCTCGACCTGATCAACGAGGCACTGCTGTGGATTGTGATCGCCGGGGCAGTTGGCTACATCGGCCTCGGCCTGATCAACCGCTTCGCCCCTGCCAGCGCCAAACAGCGCAGTTCGCGCGCCGTCGCGCAGCGCATCGCGTGGTGGCTGCTGCTGGCGCTCCCCGTGCTCATGTTCGTGCTGACCTACGGCCTCAATCCGATTTTGCCGCTGACCGATACGCGGCGCTGGGGCGGTCTGCTGCTCACCGTTATGCTCTCGATGGTCGGCATCATCGCGTCGTTCCCACTCGGCGTGCTGCTGGCGCTCGGTCGGCGCAGCAAACTGCCCGTCGTTCGTACCGCCTGCACCCTCTACATCGAGTTTGTGCGCGGCGTCCCGCTGATCACGGTGCTGTTCATGGCGCAATTGCTCGTGCCGCTCGTTAATCAAGACCTAGCGAATGTCGATAACGTTTTCCGCGCGATGGTCGGCATTACGCTGTTCAGCGCGGCCTACCTCGCGGAGAACGTGCGCGGCGGCTTGCAGGCTATCCCGCCCGGACAGGAAGAGGCGGCGAAAGCACTCGGCCTGGCGGGCTGGCAGGTGACGCTGTTCGTCACGCTGCCGCAGGCGCTGCGCCTGGTGATCCCGGCGCTGGTCGGGCAGTTCATCTCGCTCTTCAAAGATACATCGCTGGTGGCTATCGTCGGCCTCGTCGATCTCGCGGGCATCTCGCAGGCCACCGTCGCGCAGACCGAATTCCTCGGTTTGCGCCGCGAAGTCTACATCTTCATTTCCATCATCTACTTTGCGTTCTGCTACATCATGGCCGCCTTAAGCCGCCGCCTCGAAGCCAGCGGTTCCGGCGCAGCGAGAAGGGTATAAGTCTCATGACCGAGGAAGCAACCGTCGTCCGCGACCCGATCATCAAGTGCGAAGGCGTCAACAAATGGTTTGGCGAATTCCACGTGCTGCGCGATGTGAACGTGGACGTTCTACCGCAAGAGGTGGTCGTCATCATTGGGCCGTCCGGCAGCGGTAAATCGACTTTTATCCGCTGCATCAACCGCCTTGAGGAACATCAGGAAGGCAAAATCGTCGTGGACAACATCGAGTTGAGCCACGATGTGCGCAATATCGCCGCCATTCGCCGCGAAATCGGCATGGTGTTCCAGCAGTTCAACCTGTTCCCGCATTTGACCGTCCTGCAAAATATCACGCTCGCGCCGATTCAGGTGCGCCGCTGGTCGCGCGACAAGGCGGAAGCCAAAGCGCGCGAACTCCTCACCCGCGTTGGCATTCCCGAACAGGCGGAGAAGTACCCCGGTCAGCTTTCCGGTGGGCAGCAGCAGCGCGTCGCCATCGCGCGGGCGCTGGCGATGGAACCGAAGATCATGCTGTTTGACGAGCCGACCTCGGCGCTCGACCCGGAAATGATCAAAGAGGTGCTGGACGTGATGAAGGAACTGGCGTTGAGCGGCATGACCATGCTGTGTGTGACCCACGAAATGGGCTTCGCGCGGGAAGTTGCCGATCGCGTGCTGTTCTTTGATCAGGGACGAATTGTCGAAACGGGTACGCCGGAGCACTTCTTCGTGAATCCGCAGCACCCGCGCACCAAACTGTTCCTCTCGCAGATTTTGTAGAGCACCGGCCAATTGCGCATTGATTGTTCGGCGTGTGGCAGCCCTTTTCCTTTGGAGAAGGGCTTTTCTGTGCACTGCGCGGGATTTGACTTCATCGGGATGCCACACCAAATCGGCTCAGCACAGGCTAAAATGTGACTTTTTCCTCATATAGATGCATGGCGGACAGCGGACAGGTCGGTAGCGCGGGTACAGCGCAGAGCGTAAAATCTATGGTGTTACTATGAGTTTTCTCACAATTGTGGTCTTACTATGAGCGGTGCCGCTCCCAACTACCAGAGCACTATCCTCCGGCAGCATCTTGAAGAAATTCGTTTCCGCATCCTGACGATGAACACAGTCAACCTAGAGCGTGACCGCGACTTACTGGCCGCAATCCGTGACCAGGCGCGCGATATCGGGGATGCCGATCTCGAACTCTACGCGCTCAACAACTACGGGCTGACCTACCTCGTCTTCGGCGAACTGGAACGCGCCTATCAAGAATTCACCGCGGGCGTTGAACGCGCGACGGCCTACGCTAACGAGGCACGCTGGCTGACCTTCCAGCTCAATCAAGGTGTTACCCGGTTGATGCAGCGCGAACTGTCAGCGGCGCGGGCGCTCCTCGAAGGATTTTTGCCCCGGCTCAAGGCGGCTTCGGTCAATCCGGAAAACAGCGCGCGTCTGTATCTTACCTATGCCTACCTCGCCATCACCACCGCCGATTTGTATGATTATCCGGCGGCTGAAAGCTACGCGCGCGCGCTCATCGACCGCTCGGAAACGCCAGAAGTGCTGAGCATTCAACCCGTGCGCCGCGTCGAAATGATGAGCATGGCGCGGGATGCGATGACGAGTGTGCACATTGAGCGTCAGGAGTTCAGCCATGCGCGCGGCCATGCTAATCTGATGCTCGGCATCACCGTGCGGCAGGTTTACCCGCTGCACACCAACGCTGCGTATCTCGCCCTGCTGCGCGTGAGCGCCTTTTCGGCGAGCGGTCATGACGCGGAAGCGGATTGGCGGCGGCTGGAACAGGCCATTGATCCCATGATCATCGCGCGGGCGCCGCTCCTGTGGCGCTTGGCGACGCAGGGGTTCCTGCGCGAAGCCGTGCTGTATCGCGACAAAGGTCTGCTCACCTGGGCGCGCCGCTGCACCGAGAAAGCCGTCGAAATGCTGACGGCGGCGGGCGCAGAGGCGCACCGCCAGCGCGCCGCCGCCTTCCTCGCCGAACTGCTTAACCCATAAACTGCCGGAAAATCCCCTCCAACAGCGATGCGCCGGAGTGAAATTGATCAGCGCAGCGTCACTTCTAGTGTGAAGTCCCCGGTCGTCGTGCCCCCCTGCCTCTGAAAGCGCGTGGCGATGACCAGATAGGTACCATCGCCGGGGAGGGTGAAATTGTCGATGAGCGAGTTTTGCCCGCCGCCGCTGTCGTCGTCGCTGACGAGTTCGCGTCCATCCGGCGTGATCAGCGCGATGAAGGTGTCGAGATCGTCGCTGGCGCGGCTCATGCGGATACTTACGCTCTGCCCGGCGCGCCCACTGAACGCATAGAAGCGCTGGTAGTACTGGCGGCTGATCGTCCCGGTGGCGGGCGTACCCGGCGTAATCGGGATCGGGAAGTCGATGCGGCTGCCCAGCCCGCTTTCTGATTCGGCGTCGAGCGTGAGCACGAACGCGCCGCGGCTTGTGCCGGACGCTTGTCCGTAGCGCGTGGCGACGATCACGTAGATGTCGTCGGCGCGCAGAATCAGCCCGGTGATGCTGGCATCGACCGAACCGGGGCTGTCGTCGTTTTCGGCGAGAACTTCGCCGCGGCTGTTGAGGATTTGCAGCGCCGAGTCGAGATCGCCCGTGGCACGGCGCATCTGCACGCTGACCACGTCGCCCGCGCGCCCGCGGAAGCTGTAGTAGACAATCGGGTCGGCGTTGGTAACCTCGTTGTAGATCGAATCGCCATAGCGCAGCGCGCTGCCCGCCGCCGAACTCACGCCGATGCGCTCGACGGTGAGCGTGAATTCCCCGCTGGTCGTGCCGAGACTGTCGCCAAAGCGGCTGACGATCACGCTGTAGCGGCTGCTCGCGCTAATCCGAATCGAGTCGAGGATGAGATCACGCCCGCCGCCGCCGGGAACATCATCGCGCGTGGCGATCACCGTGCCATTGCTGTCCAGAATGGTGAGGATTGGGTCGAGGTTGCCGCTGGTGACAGTCAGCCGCACGCTGATCACGTCCCCGCGCAGGCCATCAAACGGATAGACCAAGCGCGGGGTGCCGTTATCCAGCCGCCCCGTCACATTAATAAAGGCCTGCGCCTCCGTAAGCTGGTACGCAAGCAAGATGAGTACAATGAAGAGTACACGTCGCATCGTCATAAAGGACGATCATATCTTGAAACGGTTTTTATTTCGACTGGCGCGTTCGCCTATCGCCCGATTCTTCATCGGCTGGAGTTTTGCCCATATGAGTTGGCTCATCCCCGTCGACCGGCTGTACGAGTCGGAGAAACTGATCGCGTTTCACCACCCCGTACCGAGCTATCGTGTGCACATTCTGATCGTGCCCAAGCGCTCGATTGCCGATCTGCTCGCCATCACGCCGCAGGATCAGGAGTTTGTCGTGGAAGTGTTCACGACCGCGCAGCGCCTGATCCGCGAATTGAACATCGTCAACTACCGGTTGATCACGAACGGTGGCGAGCATCAGGACGTGCCGCTATTGCACTTCCACCTGTTCAGCGACTAATCGCCAGCGGCGGGCTCTTTCTTGAGCGGCTTCTTCTTGCTCGGCGCGGTCTGCGGGTAGGCTTCATCACCCGTGATGATCTGGCGCAGGCGGTACAGGTCGGTGCGCGAGCTCATGTCGAGGCTCATCGGCGTGATCGACACCTGCTTTTCGTGCATCAGCACATACACGTCAGAGTCGGGTTCGGCTTCGGACGGATCCGAGTTGAGGTGATAGCCCATGCGCCCCACATCGCTCAACGCGACGCGCTCCGGGCGGGTCGGCCAGTAGACGCGGCGGCGGGAGAGGCGCGTGACTTTCCACGGCGTTTCCGGCGTCGCGCCGATGGGCACATCCAGCTTGAGCAGATCGACATCGTCCGGGCGCGCGTTGCTCAGCAGCCATTGACCGAACTTGGCCGCGAAAAAGGCCGCCGCTCTGAAATCGACATCGGTCGAGTAGGTGAGGTGCAGGTCATGGTGCGTCTGCTGCGAGACCGCCAGCGACGGAATGCCGAAACTCGCGCCTTCCAGACACGCGCCCACCGTGCCGGAGATGGTCACGCCGTTGCCGGTGTTGTCGCCATAGTTGATGCCGGACACGATCAGCGAGGGCAGGCGCGGCGCGAGTTCGATCACGCCGTGCTGCACGGACTGCGCGGGCGTGCCTTCGACGGCGTAGACCGTCAGTTTTTCGCCGTGCACAACGCGTTCTTCCGTATGGATGCGGCCTTCGCTGGCGAGCGGCATGCTGCGCCCGGTGCCGGACTGCTGCGTCTTCGGCGCGGCGACTAGCAGCTCGCCGAGACCATGGAAGGCTTCCACTGCCGCCCACAGACCGGGCGACTCAATACCGTCGTCGTTGGTGAAAAGGATGAGGGGTCGTTCGTTGGCCATGTGTTATTCATCGGATAGTTTAACAGTACGCATGAGCCTATACCCATTTTCAAACCGAATCAAGGGGAATCCACGAACGTTAATTGACTTTTCCATTACTTAACGTGCGTTATGGATCAAACAGACGAGGGGCAAGGGATGAGCAGCAGGATCAGATACGGATCGATTTGCAGGCTCTTATTGGACGAAATCCTAAGAGACCATCTGAATATTCGCAATTTCTCTCGTAGGGGCAAGGCACGCCTTGCCCCTACCGAAGCGAAAACAACACATTTTCAAATGGCTCCTTAGAAACAAAAAGGACGCCACCGGGGCGTCCTTAACTACGCTCAAATGCCGCGTTAGCGCCGCCGTTGATCGTAATGTGCGGGCAGGTTGAACAGATCGGCGATCAGTAGACCGGCCGCTTGTAGTTGTGTGCGGCGGTTGCCGTGATTCAGTGGGACGAGCGCATTGTCTTCACCCTCGCCGTTGACCCGTTCCTCACTGGCGCCATGCGTCAGCACCACCTGAAAGCGCTCGTCGCGCAGATCGAGGTTGAGTTCGCCGTAGTGCACCGCGCGCAGATCGGCGCTCACTTCGCCATCCGGACGCTTGCGGCGTTTGGCACCGCTCACCACATGCGATACGTAGACGCTTTGCACGGTGTCGACGGGGATCGTTTTGGTCACAGACCGTCCGCGCAGCCAGCGCACGCCCTGCTTGTCGACGACGATGCGGTTGGGGCGGAGCAGGGTGCGGACGACCAACCCGACCGCCATGCCAAACAGCACGACCGCGCAGACAAAGCCCGCCGGGACGAGCAGTTCCGGTCGCGGATAGGCGATGCCGCTGGTCACGCTGGTGACCGCCAGCACGAGGAAGGCCACCATCCACAGCAGATACCACGCCGCGCGCAGCAAGTTGCTGCGCGCCCACTTAGCGGCGCGGACGAATTCGTATTGGCCTTCGGCGCTTTGCTGGAACGTCCACAGATCGAAGTGGAATGGGAGCGGGGGCATGGGCACCGCTTCCGCGACCGGCGGAATGAGCGCGAACGGGCGGCCAATCTGCGCGCCGAGCGCCTCGCCAGCAGCCGTCGCCGTCGCCTGAAACTCCTTCCGCGTTGGGTCGATCCAGTGCGCGAGTTCGCACCAGCGGCTGCCGCGTTCGTCCGCGATGGGCGGGAGCAGCACGAACCCGAGATGCCACGCCTGATCTTTTACCGACCAGCCGAGCACTACCCGGTCAATGCTTTCGACGGGGAGGTGACCCTCCAGCGGCAGTTTGCGCCGCGTGCCAAAGATCTCCGCATACCGGATCGGTGCGCCACGACGGGCTTCGAGCAGCGTGCGGTCACTTGACCCATTCAACAGCAAACGCCAGCCTTCCGGCTGCGCATCGATCAGCAGGTTGCTGGCGGTAGCAATTCGATCCATAGGGATTCCAGTGGGTAGACTTGTCATAACACTCGGATAGTCTACCTCTGTAATGTTGCGCTGGCTAGATCGGCTCTCTGTAAAATCAATGTAAATTGCAGGCCAAAGGTAACTGGAAGCTCAGTCCGGCAGCGTGAAATCCGCTTGGATACAACGGACGCCATTCGTTGCGTCCCTACACAAAGACTGTTTTTCTCGTAGGGATGCGATTTAGAGGGTGTCTAAAAAGTGCAGAAACACCTCAATAAGCGATGATTTTGTAGGGACAAGGCATGCCTTGTCCCTACAATAGAACCCTTTTTGGACACCTTCTTGATCGCGTCCGCCCCCGAGTTCAGGGATGTGGAATTATGCTTTATAGCGCAGCGGACGCATTCCGTTCAACGTGACGACGAGCAGCATGCCGACATCCGCGAGGATCGCCAGCCACAGCGAGGTCGCGCCGAACAGCGCCAGCAGCACAAACGCGATCTTGATCCCCACGCTGGCGGCGATATTCTGCACGATCAAACGGCGGGCGAACCGCGCCAGCCGCAGCACGAAGGACAGCCCGGTCAGGTCGTCGCCCATAAGTGCGACATCGGCTGTTTCTAGCGCCTGTGCGCTGCCTGCGCCGCCCATTGCCACGCCGACCGAGGCGCGCGCTAAGGCGGGCGTATCGTTGATGCCATCGCCGATCATGGCGACCGTTTCGTATTTTGCCAGCAGATCGCCCACTGCCGCGACCTTGTCTTCGGGCAGCAGATCGGCGCGTACGTCCTCCACGCCGATTTTGTCCGCAATGGCGCGGGCGACGGCGGCATTGTCCCCGGTGAGCATGATCGTGTGTTGGCCCAGCGCGCGCAGATCGCGCAGTACGGCAGCGCTTTCCGGTCGGGGCGTATCTTCCACGCTGATGTAACCGCGCACTCGCTGATCCTCGGCGATTAGCATGGTCGTTTGACCGCGCCCCTCGACGGCGGCCACTTCGGCGCACAGTGCCGGATCATGCGGGTACTGCGCATCGAACAGCGCATGGCTGCCCACCGTGATCAGCTTGCCGTCCACGCGCCCCTGCACGCCGCGTCCCGCCAGCGAGGCGACCGCTTCGGCGGGGGCGTAGGCCGTCGCGACGCCGCGTTGTGCCGCCGCATCGACTACGGCGCGCGCCAGTGGATGCGCGCTCTTGGTTTCGACCGCATTGGCCAGCGCCAGCACATCATCGCAGCGGGGACACTCTGCACCCGTCTCACAGTCGAGCGCGTGCGTCGCGGTGACGCTCGGCTGACCGCGCGTGAGTGTGCCGGTTTTGTCGAAGGCGACCGCTTTGACCTTGCCCAACATCTCCAGATGCGCGCCGCCCTTGATGAGCACGCCGCGCCGTGCCGCCGCCGTGATCGCCGTGATGACCGTCACGGGCGTGCTGATCACCAGCGCGCACGGGCAGGCAATCACCAACAGGGAGAGCGCGCGGTACAACCAGCCATGTGTGCCATCGCCGGGATCGAGGAACGGCGCGTTGAACAGCAGCGGCGGCGCGAGCGCGATCACCAGCGCGACCAGCACCACCGCAGGCGTGTACACCCGCGCGAAGCGATCCACCAGCGTTTGGCTCGGCGCGCGTACGCTCTGCGCTTCTTCCACCATGCGGATGATCCGCGCGATGGTGTTATCCGCCGCGCGGCGCGTCACCTGCATGTCGAGCGCGCCGCTCCCATTGATCGTTCCGGCGTAAACCTCCGCGCCGACCGTCTTGTACACGGGTACGCTCTCCCCGGTGACGGGCGCTTGGTCGAGGCTGGATTCGCCCGCCAGAATCACGCCGTCCATGGGCAGGCGTTCGCCCGGCTTGATCAGAATAGTGTCGCCGATCTGCAGTTCGTCGACGGGCACAACCGTTTGTTGGTTGTCCGTCAGGCGGATCGCCGTCGGCGGCACGAGCGTCATCAGCGAGCGAATGCTCTCACGGGCGCGTTCGCTGGTGTAGCCTTCCAGCGACTCGCCGATGGTGAACAGGAAGACGACGGTGGCCGCCTCCGCCGTCTCGCCGATCAGCGCTGCGCCGATTGCCGCGATGGTCATCAGCATGTTGATGTTGAAGTCGCGGTTGATGAGCAGGTTGTTAATCCCAGAACGGGCGAGGGGATACAACGCGATCCCGGTTGCCAGCAGAAAGACCCCGTTGGTGAGTGTTTCGCTCGCCTGCAAGGCGCTCAGCAGCGCGCCGAGCAGCAGCAGCGCGCCGCCCGCCAGCGCGAAACGGCTGGTGTCGCCCGTGAGCAGGAAGCGCACGAAGCCGATCACGCCACCGGGGGTTGGGATATACCGTTCTGAGGTTGGGATTTCCAGCTTATATCCCAAAGCCTCGACTCGTTCGCGCAGCACGTTCTCCGCGATGCTGCCCGCAAACTTCAGCGTCGCGGTGTTGAGGTTCACTTCGACCTGCGTCACGCCCTGCAAGCTTCTCACGCCCTTTTCGACCGTTTGGGCGCAGTGCAGGCAGTCCATGCCGCCGATTTTGTAGGTGTGTTGCATGGTTGATACCACGTATCAATATATTAGTCACTGCTTATATAATAGCCCTGAAAGCGGGGTCGGTCAAGCGCTATACTAGAAATGGGATGTGGTCTCAACCTGAGGAGAAACACAGCATGCCAACCATCGAAGAGGCGATCATCTGGGCGACGGAGGTGCACCGCGGGCAGGTCGACAAAGCGGGCAATCCGTACATCCTGCACCCGCTGCGCGTCATGCTGCGCATGACTTCCGCCGAGGCGCGGTTCGTCGCTATTCTGCACGACACGATCGAAGATTCCGATCACACGCTGGACGATCTGCGGGCACTCGGCTATTCCGAGACGATCATCGCGGCGGTCGATGCCATCACGCGGCGCGACGACGAGACCTACGAGGAATTTATTCTGCGCCTCAAGCCGAATCCGCTGGCGCGGGCGGTCAAGCTCGCCGATTTGCTCGACAACATGGATCTGCGCCGGGCGAATCCGGTCGTCGCAGAGAAAGACGCGGAGCGGCTCGCTCGCTACCAGCGCGCGTGGATCGAGCTTACGCGCGACAACCCGCCGCCGTTGTATTCGTATTAGCGCTCCATCTGGTCAATCGCTCAAACTGTAGGGGCAGACCTATGTGTCTGCCCGGCTGAGGGCGCACACGCAGGTGCGCCCCTACAACCTCTATGGGGCAATTTACCGCATACAGAATCTCGTTCGTACCCGACCTTCCAGCCGTTCGTCCGCGTCGCTGCGCGGCGTTACTTCTCGGGATGCGCGGGCAGCGTGACGATAAACGTGCTGCCTTGACCGCGGGCGCTTTCCACGCGAATCGTGCCGCTTTGCAGTTCGACGAGCCGCTTAGTGATCGCCAACCCGAGCCCGGTGCCGCCGTACTCGCGGCGCGTCGAGCCATCGACCTGCCGGAAGCTGTCGAAGATGATCTTGTGGTCAGCGGGGTCGATGCCAATGCCGGAGTCCTTGACGTGAATGGCAAACGCCGCCTCGGCCTGACCTGCTGTCACCAACTGGGTCGGGAGAACATTCACGCAGATCAAACCCTCATGCGTGAACTTGACCGCGTTATCCAACAAGTTGACGAGGATCTGCCGGAGATACTGCGGGTCGGCGGCGACCGGACGCTCTTCCGGCGTCACGTCGACGCAGATGCTGAGGTGTTTGGCTTCGGCGCGCGGCGCGACTTCATCCAGCACTTCTTTGATGATGTATGAAATGCGCGTTGGCACCGGGTTGAACGGCGCTTCGCCCGCTTCAATCTTCGTGAGATCCAGCAGATCGTTGATCAGCGTGAGCAGATGCTTGCCGCTGCGGTTGACGCGCTCCACCCGGTCGACCTGATCATTGTTCAGGTCGCCATAAATGCCGGAGAGCAGCAGTTCGCTGTACCCGTTGATCGCGTTGAGCGGCGTGCGCAGTTCATGGCTGATTGTGGCGAGGAACATGCTCTTGAGGCGGTTGGCCTCCAGCGCTTCGGTGTAGAGTGAGGCATTGACCACGGCCATCGCCGCCTGCCCGGCAATTGTCATGAGCGTTTCACGTTCTTCTTCGGTGAACTTGCGCGCGCGGGAGAACATGTCGAGGCCGATGCTGCCGATCAGTTGATCGCGGGCGATGAGCGGGGCGAGCATCACCGAGCGCGTGCCGATATTCGTCAGCAGTCCGCGCGTGTGCTCGTCGATGTCCGCGGTGGCGACATCGTCTACCGCCAGCGCGGTGCCGCGTTCGCCGAGGCGTTCCATCACCGTATTGCCGTCCAGTGATAAGCGCAGCCCGACGTGATCGCGCTTGGGATATTCGGCGACCAGCGTCCCATGTTCCGGTTTCTCGCCATTTTCGACCGACTCCAGCAGGATGATGCCGCAGTGATCCACGCCGAACAATTCCTGCAGCAGGCGCGCGGTCGCGTTGAGCACTTCGTCTTTGTCGAGCGATGAGGTAATGACGGTGGCGATCTCGTGAATCGACGCGAGACGGCGCGCGCGCTGCTGATAAACTTCGACGTTGGCCTGCGCCTGCGCGTGCATGCGCGCGTTTTCCACGGCGATGCCCGCCTGCCGCGCCAGCGCGAAGATCGTGCTGGCGTCGTGCTGGGAGTAGGCGCGCAGGGTGCGCTTGCCGATCATGATGATGCCGATCACACGATCCTGCACCACCATCGGCGCGATCAGCCACGAGCGCGCGCGGCTGAAGATGCCCCCCCGATACGGCGTGGCATCGTCGATCACGACGGGCTGCTGTGACAGGTACGCCTGTCCAATCGGCTTCTGTTCGGTGAGTTGAATTTCCAGACCTTTGACGAACAGCTCGGGATCGTGCGTCGCGCACACGATCAGCTTATCGCTGTCTATCCCCGCCGATTCGAGCAGGATGCTCGCGCTGTCGTAGTCGATCAAACGGTGAATCTGGTCGAGGATGCGGTCGAGCACATCGTCATAGTTGGCCGCGCTGCTCACCACCTGGGCGATTTCCATCAGCGAGGCGGCGATCAAGCGGCGTTCGCGTTCCAACTGCACGAGGCGCAGGTTGTCGTACATCAGCGCGAGCATAGCGGCATAGCCCATGAGGACGGTGATGTCGGCGTCGGTGAAGCTGTCCGGCATGTAGTTCTGCGCGCTGATCACACCGACCACTTCGTTCTGGCGGTTGCGAATCGGCACGCCGATCCACGAGCTGGCCGGCTGCCCGGGTTCGCGCTCATCGAGCTGAATGCCGAGCGATTCGATCCGCTCCCATTCTTCGTCGAGATCGCGGAAATAAAACTCAATGCCATGCAAAAAGACCGCGCGCGAGAGGCCGCACAGCGGGATCGGTTCGTGATCCACACGCAGGCCGTTTTCGCCCACGAGCGGCAAATTAACGAGGTCGTGCTCCGGGTCATAAATGCCAATATAGAACGACGAGGTCTCGAAATTCGCCGCCAGGTGATCGTAAACCGTGTCCCACAACGCCGAATCATCGAGCTTATAGCTGATCACGCGACTAATGTCGATCAAGCCGCTGAGGGTGGAGGTGCTCTGCGGCTCACGGGGATGTTTGCGTCGGGGTATGCGGCGATCTTTAGCTTTCATTAGTCGTCTCTTTTCGTCACATGGATTAATTATGCCACACTGTCAAAATTTCGGAGACCAGATGCAACTTTATTTTGGTTAGCGCGTATAGATGTTTGTAAAGTCAAACAGAAGTTGGGGGATAACTTCGATGAACAGCAAGCAACGTTCCGAACAAATCTTCGGTGGCAGTTTCCTAATCGGCTTGGCGATTCTGTTTATCACGGGATACTGGTGGCCGGGCATCATGTTCGTCATCGGCCTGTCGATGCTCATCCGCACGGTCACCGAGGGTAAACCATGGTCGTCGGATCACAACGCGTTGATTGTGCTGGCGATTGGCGTCTTCTTCGGCCTGCCGATCTTCGGCGGGAACTGGCTGCCGCTCCTGCTGATCGCGCTCGGCGCGTACATGCTCTTCGGCGACCGGTTGGGTCTGCGCCCGGAGACCAAGCGCCGCGACGACTTCGACTTCCCGAAGCGCGGCGACGACAAGCCCAAGAACGACGTGCTCTAGCCGTTAGCCTACGCTTCCCTGACGCCCGCCCCGTGCGGGCGTTTTTGATTCTGGACGCGGCGTGACCGCCGTTGCTATAGTAGCCGCCATCGATCAAGATTCCGCTGCGCCGCCGCGGTAGAGTTGCTTCGACTGGCCTAGACTTCACTCTGCTGGTTGTGCCGTTTTTGCCCCTCGCCCTTGGGAGAGGGGCAGTTGAGCGCAGCGAAACGGGGTGAGGTTGAACAGACCAGAAGTACGGCCTGGCGCGGGTTCGGCGTAACGGGAGAGGTTGAGTTTGACTGTGACCAGAGCTTTTTTGCGCTTCAGCGTGTTCGCGCTGCTCGCTGTGCTGACGGCGTGCGGTACGGTGACGTTGCCCGATGGCACGGGCGGCGCTGCGCCGCTCATCCAACTGGCGGGTGCGCCGCAGGACCCCGTGCGCAGCTTCCTTGACGCGTGGAACGCGCGCGACTATCAGGCGATGTACGCGCTGTTGAGCAGCAATTCGCAGGGGCTGACCTCGTATTCAGTCTTTGAGACGACCTACGAGAATGCGGATACCGCCATCGGCACACAGAACCTGAGCTATACGCTCGGTGCAAGCGCCGAGCAGGGCGTCAGCGCGACGGTGCGCTACGATCTGACGATCACCTCATCGATCTTCGGCACCATCACCGATCCGGGGCGCATGATGCGTGTGGTCAAAGCGCCGAACAACCAGTGGCGCATCGCGTGGACGCAGATGGACATTTTCGAGGGTTACGCCCCCGGCACGCGCCTGACCTCGGCGGCGGTGAGCCAACCGCGTGGCAACATCTACGACCGCAACGGCATCGCGTTTGTCGAGCAGGATACGGAGGTCATCAGCCTGTACGTGGCGTTGAGCGAAATGTTCGACGAGGTTGCCTGTGTTGACCTATTGGCGTCGGTGCTGCGCAAGAACCGCGCCGATCTGCAAGCTGAGGTCGACGCCCGCCGCGCTAACCCCGAAACGATCTTCTACGTCGGCGATATCGACCCCGCCGATTACACCAACGCGCAGGAGAGCCTGCTCAGCGCGTGCAACATCCGCACGGATTCGCGCACGACGCGCCGCTACGCGGGTCACGGCATCGCCTCGCATGTGATCGGCTACGTCGGGCAAATCTCCGCCGCGCAGTTAGAGGTCAACCCGGAACGTGGTTACAACGCCGACAGTCTGGTCGGCTTGACGGGCATCGAAGCGCTGCACGAAGAAGCGCTCGCGGGCAGCGCCGAGCGCGTGCTGCAAATCATTGAGCCGGGCGGTCTGACGATCCGCGCGCTGGCGGGCACAACGAGCGTCGCGCCGCAGCCCGTCACGCTCACCCTCGACTACAACTTGCAGCGCGCCGCCGCGCAAGCGCTTTCCGATGCCTACAACGAGGCGGCGGGCAACTGGGCGGGCGACGCGCACTCGCCGGGCGCGGGGATCGTCATGCTGGATGTGAACACGGGCGCGGTGCTGGCGATGGCCAGCTACCCGACGTTTGACCCCGGCATCTTCAACCCGGATACGCCGACGCTGCTGGTGGGCGAGGAAATTGGCTTGCTGCAATCGGATGCACGCCGTCCATTCGCCAACCGCGTGTATCAGGATCAGTATCCGCCCGGCTCAACGTTTAAGATCATCACGCTGGCGGCGGCCTCGGAAGAACACACGTGGCGTCCCAGCGACCTGTTCTACTGTGGGATGGAATGGCAGGGCGCGGAATACGGCGATTCGCGCCCGGTACGCTACGACTGGCGCAACTGGGAACCGGAAGAGCGCCGCTTTGACACGGGCGAAATCACCATGAGCCAGGCGCTGACCGCCTCGTGCAATCCGTTCTTCTATCAGATGGGCGCGCTGCTCACGCGCACGCCGGATGGCTTCTCGACGTTAGGCAATTACTCGCGGCGCATGGGCTTGGGGCGCCCGACCGGGCTGGTCTATGATCCATCCGTGCCGGAGGCAGCCGGGCAGCTCGCCGTGATCAATTCGACCGATGTGGCGATTTCGGCGGCTATTGGCCAGTCGGACACGCAGGTCACGATTTTGCAGATGGCGCGCATGGTGGCGGGCATCGCCAACGGCGGCACGCTCTACACACCGTATGTCGTGCAGCAGGTCGGCGCAGGCGATAACGTCAGCTTTCAGGGACAGCCGCAAGCCGCTGGAGAGATGAATCTGAGCGCGGAAACGCTCGCCCTCATCCGTGAGGGGATGTGCGCCGTCACCACGCAGGCGACGGTCGGCACGACGACCGGGCAGCCGATCGGCACGGCCTGGTTCGTATTTGACGACGATACGGGCACGGGTATCGCACCGTACAGCGTGTGCGCCAAGACGGGCACAGCGCAGACCGGGCGCATCGAACCGAACGGCTGGTTTGTCGCCTACGCGCCCGCTGATAATCCGCAGGTGGCGGTCGCGGCGATGGTTGAGTATGGACGCGAGGGTTCGGAAACCGCCGCGCCCATCGTGCGCCGCCTGCTCGACGCCTATTTCAACGCCTACACCGCGCCGTACCCGTGGTGGTGGTCAGAGACGGCCTACGAGCCGCTGCAAATCCCGGAAGGGAATACGGGCGGGTAAAAAAACAGGACTGAGGACTGAGGTGCAAGGACTGAGGCGCGCCGAGCTCAAAGGTATGGTCGAGCGTCACCAAGATGGAAGTTTTTTACTCAGTCCTCAGTCCTTAGCCCTCAGTCCTTGAGAAAGGCTTTCAATGAGTGACAATGTGGTTGTGCGCTGTGCCGCCTGTGATGGCTACGGGTGGGTTGACGACGAAGACGAAGGCGGTGAAGTCGAGTGCCGCTGGTGCGCGGGGATCGGCTATGTGTACCGCGATGCGCGCGGGGTGAGCCGGCGCATACCTGAGAGCGACTATGCCGCGCTCGCCGACACGCTCGAACGGCTGGAGATCGAGCGGATGCGGGAGATCGGCTACACGGGGACATCCAAGAAGCCGTGGGAGCAGGAAGTGCGGAAAAAAAGCGATTAGCAGTGAGCTTTTAGCCAAAGGCTAATCGCTAACGGCTAACCGCTTAAGAAAACAAAAACTCCGGTCGTGTGACCGGAGTTTGGTTGAGCGGGCGATGAGATTCGAACTCACGACATCTTCCTTGGCAAGGAAGCATTCTACCGCTGAATTACACCCGCAACATGTCTATAGATTATCATTCCTCCACTCGCTTGACAAGGGGTAATTTTGGAAATTCGTGCAATCCACGGCGCAAAACCCCTCACGGAAACCACACGTAAAACTGATCGAGGATGCGTTCCAAAGGAACGAGCGTGTAGTGACCGGGTCTCGGAGTGCTCCCCTTTTGCCAAGCTGGATCTTGCATGATGACTGCGCACAAAGCGGCAAATTCAGCTGACGTGAGTTCATCGCGCAACTGCTTGAACAGGATGCAGTCCTCTATCGTTGATGCCCGTAAGCTGATCTCTGTTATCGCCTGATCATAGAATGGCAAACCCTCGGTAAACAGTGGTTCTCCGTCAGCAGTGGTCTGTGGTAGGTTGGCCGCTTTATAGGCTTCTAATATTTCGTCAAGTTCCCTATCCACCGTCGAGGCGCGGTTGGCTTTATTTTTAACAAGATTCTGTATTTTCTCGATCGCAAGCGGTGAAACTCGTGCTTGCAGGCGATCGGCTGCGTCCCTTCGCAAAAACTCTAAGAGCATGAAAAGGGAATAATCTAGTTCTTCCGAAATGTAGTGCTTGGAAATCCACGTACATAAGCGGTCGATGTCGCGCTCGTCCATCTGCTCACGGAGGGTGGCCAGCAGCGTTTCAATTGCTTGCTTCAGGTGCTCATAGCGCTGCGGCGAATGGACATAGTCGCGACCGGTGGCAAAGTATTGCTCGTAGAACGGGGACAGCGCCGCGTAAAGCGGGTTCAAGGGCAGGTAGGCGGGCGGGTACAGCGCTGACACATACGGTCGCAGCGGCTCATGACACAGGATCAGCAGGATGTCGCGCGTAGTATCCAGTGCTTCTCGGTTTTTGGTGAGCAAATCATAGCCAGACACGCCTGTTTCCTCCGCAAGTTAATGACAGCGGACGCAATTCATTGCGTCCCTACACAAAGACAACTTTTCTCGTAGGGACGCGATTTATCGCGTCCGCAAAATCCCAAAACCGATCTATTCCCCGTCTTGACGGTCGGTTCCATCCGTCCCGTATGTCATGCCCCTACCTAACCATTCGACACGCCACTTGAGGATTCTAACGTACCTCGGTTGCTCTGCTACAGGGAGGTGCTGCTGGTCACTGCCAAAACGTTTAACTATGACTCTTGCTCAGTCATTTGGAAAGTTAAAGGTTTAAGTTACGCGAAAGATTATGCATTATGCCTAATCCTGCTTGACTCCCTCCACGATGCGGGATAACTTGTGGTTAAGTTTAAACGTTTAAGTTAAAGTCTCCATGACGCATTTTTGATGTACAACCACACAGGAGACCTCCCGATGCACGACCGTTTATGGGAAATTGTCGAACTCGATTTCAGTCCCGATGAACTGCTCCACTACGAGACCTTGTTCACCATCGGCAATGGCTATCTCGGCACGCGCGGCGCGTTTGAAGAAGGCTATCCCGGGGATACCCCCGTTACCCTCGTCCACGGCGTGTACGATCACACGCCGGGGATGCTCGTTCCCGAACTGGTGAACGTCCCCAACTGGCTGCCGATCAACATTTACGTTGACGGCACGCCGTTCAAGCTGATCACCAAGACGACCGATTTCATGCGCCCGCCGGAAGGCGTGGTGCTCGGCTACCGCCGCGCGCTGAATATGCGCCGCGGAGTGCTGACGCGCGAAGTCCTGTTCCGCGCGCCGTCGGGCAACATCGTCCGCCTTGAATTTGAACGCTTTGCCAGCCTGCACGACATTCATGTGCTGGCGCAGCGCGTCCGCATTACCGCCGTCGATGGCAACGCGCACATCCGCGTGGAGAGCGCCATCGACGCTGACGTGACTAACGCCGGGGTGCCCCACTACCTGCCGGAGTTCACGCTCGACGACCGCGGCGATACCATTGGCGTGGAGCTCAAGACGCAGCAGTCGAAGTACATCGTCGGCGTAGCCTCGCGCTTGGTCAGCCCGCGCCGTATTCAAACGGGCAGCACCGAGAAGCGTCCGTATACCGTCACCTCGTTCGATCTGGCGCAGGAAGACTGGGTGGTGCTGGATAAGTTCAGCAGCATCTACACCAGCCGCGACGCGCTGAGCCCGCTGGAAACGGCGCAGGGCAAAATCGCCGAGGCCGCCTCGGTCGGCTATGAAGAACTCCGCGCCCGCCACGAAGCCGAATGGGCGAAGTACTGGGCAACGTCCGACATTCACATTGACGGTGACGAAGAAGCCCAGCGCGCGCTGCGTTTCACGACCTATCACATTCTGATCCCCGCGCCGCGCCTTGACGAGCGCGTGAGCATCGGTGCGAAGACGCTCTCCGGCCTCGGCTACAAGGGCCATGTCTTCTGGGACACCGAATTGTTCTGCGTACCGCCCCTGATCCTCACACAGCCGAAGCTGGCGCGCAATCTGCTGATGTACCGCTATCACAACCTGCCGGGGGCGCGGCACAAGGCGCAGGCCAATGGCTACGACGGCGCGATGTACCCGTGGGAAAGCACCGACACGGGCGAAGAAACCACGCCCCAGTGGTCGGACCCGCAGCCGGACGGGACGAAGATCCGCATCTGGACCGGCGACAGTGAGCAGCACATCTCGACGGATATCGCCTACGCGATTGAGAAGTATTGGCGCTGGACGGGCGACGACGAGTTCCTGACCCAGTACGGCGCGGAGATGATCCTCGATACGGCGGTCTTCTGGGGCAGCCGCGTCGAAGAAAAGAACGGGCGCTTCGAGATTTCGCAGCAGATCGGCCCGGATGAGTATCACGAAAACATCGACAACAGCGTGTTCGTCAACCGCATGGTCGTGTGGCACTTGCAGACGGCCTTCGCCGTGCTCGATTGGCTCAAGGCCAACGCCCCTGCCGATCATCAGCGGCTGGTCGAAGCGCTCAAGCTGACGCCGGAACGGCTCGCACTGTGGCTGGATATCACGCAGCGCATGTACCTCCCCTTCGACACGAACGAGGGGATTCATGTGCAGTTCCCCGGCTTCTTCGACATGGAATACATCCCCGTGCCGCACTACACGCCGCGCATTGGCAGCGTGCAGGCCATGCTCGGACACGCGCGCACCATCCAGACGCAGGTCATCAAGCAGGCGGATGTCGTCATGCTGATGGCGCTGCTCGGGGAAAACATCGGCGTGCCGGAAGGTTTCAGCGTGCGCGAAGTCATGCTGAATAACTGGAACACCTACTATCCGCGCTGCGATCACGGTTCGTCGCTCAGCCCGGCCATGCACGCCTGGACCGCGGCGCGGCTCGGCCTGATCGACACGGCCTACGAGCTGTTTGACCACGCCGTGCACATCGACCTGCACGACAACAAGGGCAACGTGCGCGATGGCATCCACGCGGCGGCCTGCGGCGGTGTGTGGCAGGCGATTGTCTTCGGCTTCTGCGGCCTGCATATCGATGCGGCGGGCCAGCCCGCCGTCGATCCCCGCCTGCCGGAACACTGGCGGTCGGTCACTTTCACCGTGTACTACCGGGGCGAGAAACAGACGTTTACCGTCAAAAACCCCGCGCTAGTCTCCTCATCTTAGGATGAGGTGGTTTTGCGAGTTTCTGTCTCTTTAATGGAGGTATTGCTCATGCGTAAATCCTTTATGTTGGTTGCACTGGCAGCTCTGCTCGTGCTGGCGGGCGCGGTTTCCGCGCAGGATCAGGTCACCCTGGAAGTGTGGACAGGGTCATCGTCGGATGTGGAAAATCAGTTCAAAGAAACGCAGATCGCGGCGTTTGAAGAAGCCAACCCGAACATTGACGTCAATCTGCTGATCGCGCCGGACTACGGCACGCAGATTCAGGCGGCGCTGGCCAGCGGCGATTATCCCGACGTGTTCACGGTCGGTCAGTTTGACGTGCCGTCGTATGTCGACAGCGGCGTGCTGATGCCCGCGGGCGACGCCATCGAAGCGCCGGAAGACATCTACCCCGGTCTGCTGCAGGCGTTCACGGTGGACGGCGAAGTCTACGCGGTGCCGAAGGACTTCTCGACCTTGGCGCTGTTCTACAACAAGGATCTGTTCGATGCGGCGGGCGTGGAATATCCGACGGCCGATTGGACATGGCAGGATATGTATGCTGCCGCCGAAGCGATTGCGGGGCTCGGTCAGGAAGGCGTGACGGGCTTCAGCGCGGCGGCGGACATCAACCGTTGGTTGGCCTTCTTCTACGGCAATGGCGGCGTCATCGCCAATGAAGACGGTTCGAGCGGTGTCAACAGCGAAGCGGGCGTCGCGGCGCTCGACTTCTACAGCAGCTTCGTGCGTGATGGCATCGGCGCTCTGCCGAGCGACATCGGCGGCGCCGGCTGGAACGGTGAAGCGTTTGGCAAGGGTCTCGCTGGTATGACGATTGAAGGCAACTGGGCCATCGGCTACCTGCAGGAACAGTTCCCGGATGTCAACTGGGGTGTCACGGAAATCCCCGGCAGCGAAGCGGGCATGAATGGTTCACTGACCTTCACCGAAGGTTGGGCGGTCGGCGCGAACACGGAACATCCGGAAGAAGCGTGGGCGCTGGTTAACTTCCTGACCGGCACAGAAGGCGCGGCGAGTGTCGCGGAAGCTGGTTTCGGTGTCATGCCGGCGCGCGCCAGCAGTGGCGAAGCGTGGTTGGCCACCCGCGGTGAAGAATTCCAGCCGTTCGTGAGCGCCGCTGATTACGCGGTCGCCCCGGTCTTCCCGCTCGGCTTTGGTGACTTCAACACATCCTTCGGCGAAGCGACGACGGACGTGCTGGCGGGCAATCAGACGGCGCAGGAAGCGCTCAACTCGGTTGCGGAAGTCTGGAACGAAATTCAGGCCGAACAGTAACGATCTTCGACGTGTGGCGGGTGGGCGCTTCTCCCCGAGGCGCCCCTCGCGTACGCGGTTGTACCACCGGGCGCGCCCGATCACATGCAGCGACGCGCCCGCTCTCCATATAGATTACGAGGGATAGCGATGACCACAACGACCGCCGCAGCCTCTCCCCAGCAGCAAACAAAAACCCAACCGAACGCGCAGCGGCAGGAAGCAGTAGCGGGCATCGGGTTTATGTTTCCCGCCTTGCTCATTCTGGTGCTCTTTTTGATCGTGCCGCTGTTCGTCGCCGGGTACTTCAGCCTCACCGACTGGAACGGGCGCACACCGCTCACCAACCCGGGCGCGTATGACTTTGTCGGCCTGCAAAATTACGAACGTCTGCTCATCAGCGGTCGCCGCGTGAGTGACTTTTATAACGCCTTTAAAAACACTTTTTACTACGCGCTCGGCGTCATCCCCACGCAGACCGCGATTGCCCTCGTGCTGGCGGTGATCGTCAACCAGCGCTGGCTGCGCGGGCGCAGTTTCTTCCGTACGGCCTTCTATTTCCCGTCGATCACGTCGTCCATTGTCGTGTCGATGATTTTTCTGTTCATGTTCTCGAATACCGGGCCGGTCAATGGGGCGCTGCGCCTGATCATCCCCGGCTTTCGGGATGTCTCGTGGATCACCGATAACAGCGGGGTACTCCATAACATTGTCGGAATCTTCGGCATCACGGCTGACAGTGTCCCGGTCCTGCGCGACACGGAGATCTTCCGCATCTCGCTGTGGGAGTGGCTGAGTGGGCCGTCGGTCGCCATGTTCACGATCATGATCCTCGCCATCTGGACGACCATCGGCACGATGATGGTGGTGTATCTGGCGGCGCTGCAAAATATCCCCAGTCAGGTATATGAGGCGGCGCAGGTCGACGGCGCGACGGCGTGGCAGACGTTCCGTAAAATCACGCTGCCGCTGCTCAAACCGACCACGTTCTTTGTCGTTACGCTCGGCTTGATCGGCACGTTTCAGGTGTTCGACCAGATCTACATCCTCCAGTCCAACGTCACGCGCGAGACGACGATGAGTATCGCCTATCTCGTCTACGATCAGGCGTTTGAGACCGACCCGAACATGGGGCGCGCGACCGCCGTCGCCATCACCCTGTTCGTGATCATCTTCATCGCGACGATTTTGCAGCGCCGCTTCGTCGGCGGCGACCGCTCGGATGTCTAGGCGCACAAGGAGACTTCTATGACCACTATCAGTGCCAATGTCCCCGCGCCGAAGGGCGAAACCCGCTTTGTCTGGCGGCGCGTGCTCGTGATCGTCGGCTATGCGCTGCTCATCTTCTTCGCCTTCATCGAGATCGCGCCCTTCGTCATGACCGTGGCGAGTTCGTTCAAATGCGAACCCGCGATCAGCGCGTATCCGGCGGCCTTTATCCCCGTGCTGCCGGGGGTGCAGTGTCAGGGGACGGCCGCGGATGGCAGCGTTGACCGCCTGAGCGCGGACGAACAGGTCAGCGGCGCGACCTTCCGCCCGACGACCAGCGGCTACGATCGCATTTTCAGTGAGGGCGATGGGCTGCCGCGCTGGTTCCTCAACACCGTAATTTACTCGGTGGTAGTGACCGTGCTGCGCCTCGTGTTCGACTCGATGGCGGGCTATGCGCTGGCGCGCTTCAAGTTCCCCGGCAACCGCGTACTCTTCTTCATTGTCCTCGGCACGCTGATGATCCCCGGCGTGGTGCTGCTCATTCCACGCTTCCTCATGCTCAAGCAGATGGGGCTGCTCAACACGTATTGGGGCTATTTCTTCGTGCTCGGCGCTGACGCCTTCGGCATTCTGCTCATGAAACAGTTCTTCGAGAGCATCCCGAAAGAGATCGAAGAGGCGGCATCGGTCGACGGCGCGAGTCGCTTCACCACGTTCTTCCGCATTGTGCTGCCGATGGCCACGCCCGCGCTGGTCGCCCTGACGATCTTCAGCTTTCAGGGGCAGTGGAACAATTTCATGGACGCTTTGATCATCGTCGGCACGAAGACGGAACTGTATAATCTGCCGATGGGCTTGACGATCCTGCGCGGTTCCGGGCAGGATCTCCAGTTCGACCTGATTTTGGCGGGCGCGGTGATTACGACGCTCCCGATGGCGGTGATCTTCTTCGCCTTCCAGCGCTACTTCGTCGAAGGCGTGAGTTACTCGGGGTTGAAGGGGTAAATGCGGCCTTATCCCTTAGTCCTCTTTCTATCAGGTTGAGTACGGGATACTTCTAACAATCGAGCCATTGTAGGGACGCGCTTTTGCGCGTCCGTGATCAGCGGACGGCCAGAAGGCCGTCCCTACAGTCTGTTGGCTAAGGGAAAACGGCCTCGAAAGGTTAGAATGGTCTGGTCGTGAACTGTAGGGAGAAGTGAGACAACCGCCGCCAAGCCGGGGTGAGGCGAACAGTCACGAATGGATTACACAGTATGATCGCGGGATTCAAAGTCGTCGGGCGCGCGGTGAAGCGCCTCAATCATCAAAGTCACCTGTACGTGTGGGGCAACGTGCTCTGGTTGCTGCTGGCGCTGCCGCTGGTGACCTCCACCGCCGCATGGATGGCGCTCATTCGCCTCGGCTACCTGATCCCGCGGCAGCCCGGCGTGACCATGGACGAGTTCTGGAGCACGTTCCGCGCGCTGTGGCGCAAGGGGATTCCGCTGGCGCTCATCAATCTCGCCGTGATCTATGTGAACGGCACCAATCTGCTGTTGTTCTGGAATTCGCCGGGACTGCTGGCGCTGGCGCTGCGCATCTCGTGGATCATTGTGCTGCTGACGTGGTTCGCCCTGCAGTTGTTCGCCTATCCGCTCTACTTCGCGATGGATAAGCCGACCTTCATCGGCGCGTTTCGCAATGCCGTCGTGATGCTGCTGCAAAACCCCGGCTTTTCGCTGGTCATCGTGCTGGTGGCGACGGTGTTTGGCGTGCTCGGCTTGCTGGTGCCGCCCATCCTGCTGCTGTTGAGCGGCGGGGCGGTCGCCGTGCTGGCGAATGCCGCCGTGCAGGATCGCCTATGGGCGGCGGGCATTCAGCAGCCCCCACCGGAACCGGATGAAGCCTCGGAGCAGTCGTTCTACGCCGATTTTTGATGTGTCGCTCAATGGCTCGCTCGACTCATTCATTGTCCTTCCCAGGTAGTGATATGCATCTGGGCGTCTGCTGCGCCGGACTCGAAAGCCAGCCAACTGTAGGGGCGCACCTCTGTGTGCGCCCGGTATTGGGCAGACACATAGGTCTGCCCCTACACTTTCGGCAACCGATTTTAGTTCGTCGGCTATGTACCCGGTGTGGGATTTTTCGGCTCAATTCCATTTGTCATCTTTTGGGGTTATATTGAGAGTCGACCTGACCGCCGTAATGTTTGAGAACCCATGACTACTATTAAAGATGTCGCCAAAGAAGCTGGCGTTTCGATCGCGACCGTCTCGTACGTCCTCAATGATAAATCCGACTCGGTGAGCGAAGACACCCGCCGCCGGGTGTGGTCGGCGGTGCGCAAGACGGGCTACCGCCCTAACGTCACCGCCCGCAATCTGCGCTCCAACCAGACCCTGCTGATCGGCTATGCGTGGCACGAAGTTCCGGCGGATATGGTTAACCCGGTGCTGGAACACTTCACCTATTCGCTGGCGCGCGCCGCTGAATCGGCGGGCTACCATATCCTCACCTTCACGTTCCCCGTCACCGATCCGATTCCCGTCTACGATGAATTGATCCGCACGGGACGCGTTGATGCGTTCGTGGTTGGCAGTACCACCTATGACGATCCACGCGTCAAATTCCTGATGGACAAGAGCTTCCCGTTTGTCTCGTTTGGGCGGGCGAATCCCGAGTGGGATTTCAACTGGGTGGATGTCGATGGTCAGCGCGGCGTGGCCGATGCCGTGGATTATCTGGCCGGCCTAGGCCATCGCAAAATCGCGGCGGTCGTATGGGAAGAAGGCTCGCTCTCCGGTGACTATCGCTATGCCGGGTATGTCGATGGCTTGCGGCGCGCGGGCTTGGAACTGCGCCCGGAATATGTGGTGCGCGGCGAACACAGTGACACCACCGGCTGTGAGGCGCTCGACTACTGGCTGACGCTGCCCGACCCGCCGACGGCGATCATTGCGAGCAGTGATTTGATGGCGATTGGCGTCATCAATGAGGCCGAGCGGCGCGGGATTCGCGTTGGGCATGATTTGTCGGTGGTGGGCTTCGATGATGCGCCCATGACGCAGTACATTCGCCCCGCGCTGACGACGATGCAGCAGCCCTTGGCGATGATCGCGCAGGAATTGATCGGCATGCTCGGCTGTGTGCTGAAGGACGTGCCGACCTTTGAGCGGCACATCCTCCTGCCGCCGCGCCTCGTCGTGCGCGAGTCGTGCGGGGCGGTTACGTCAGGCTAGGTTCACTCAGTTTCGCCAGCAAATCCCCGACGCGCGCCCCGGCGAGGTTCGGCAAGCGCACATGCGCGCGGCTCACATCCGCCGATCCTAAACCGATGGTCCAGAAGCCGCCCTTGAGCGCGGCGTCGATGCCCGCTTCGGCATCCTCAAACACAATGCCCTGCGTCGGCGTGATGTCGAGCCGCCCCGCCGTCCAGATGAACAAGTCGGGCGCGGGCTTGGTGTGCACGACGCTGTAACCGTCGCCAATGGCGTCAAACAGATCGATCAGTTCCAGCTTTTCGAGCGCGGGCTTGGCGTTTTTGCTCGCCGAGGCGACCGCTCGTTTAATCCCGAGACTCTTGGCTTCGAGCAGCAGATCACGCACCCCCGGCAGCGCCATGTCCGGCGTGATGGTGTCGAGATATTGCAGATAGTAGCCCTGTTTGCGATCCATCCACGCCTGCGCGGTCGCTTCGTCAATCGCGCGACCTTTGAGGATGCGGTTGAGGCTTTCGCGGCGGGATACCCCGCGCAGTTGATCGTTATCTTCCCGCGTGAACGGGATGCCTTCTTCTTCACACAAGCGTTTCCACGAGAGATAATGGAATTCGGCGGTGTCGGTGATCACCCCGTCCAGATCAAACAGGAAAGCGCGAATATCAAGCGTCATCAAGGGCCTTTCGGTATAATCAAAAACATGACACGATACCTGCTTATTCTACTCGTACTGCTCCTAATTGTCGCCTGTGATCCACTCGCGCCGATCCCGACGCCAACGCCGCAGGTGATCATCGTGACGCCCGAAGCGTCGAACACGCCGATTCCCACCGCCACGCGCCCGCCGACGGAAACGCCGCCGCCCACCTCGACGCCGACCAATACGCCGCCGCCGACCGCGCTGCCCTGTACGCAGGACGGGGGGCAGGTGATCGCGTTCGACGACTTCCGCAGCGAGACCGCGGGGGCGACCCTGCCGTATCAGGTCTATATGCCGCCGTGTTACCTCGAAACGGGGAAACGCTACCCGGTTGTGTATTTGCTGCATGGCTTGCAGCAGGACGAACGCGAATGGCCGTCACTCGGCGTGGTCGAGGCGATGGATCAGGGGATTCGCCTGAACGCGCTCCCGCCGATGATCCTCGTCATGCCGGACTACGGTCGTATCGGCGCGGACAACAGCTTCCTGCCGGATCCGTCGTATGAGACGGTGCTCATGGATGAACTGCTCCCGGCGGTGGAGCGCGACTTCTGCACGATCAACACCCGCGATCAACGGGCGATCGGCGGCATTTCGCGCGGCGGCTTCTGGGCGTTCAGCATCGCCATGCGCCACCCGGATGTGTTCGGGCGTGCTGGCGGTCACAGCGCCTCATTTGACGCGAATAACGCGCCGCCCGCCTTCAACCCGCTGGAGCTGGCGCTCAACACGCCGTTCCTGACCGATGCGAATCTCGCCATGTACATCGACAACGGCGCGGCGGACCCGGCAGGCACGGAACTGCAATTGTTCTCCAGCCGCCTGAGTTCGCGGGGGATTGCCCATACCTACGTGATTCACCCGGTCGGTGAGCACGACGACGAATATTGGCGCGCGCACCTGTCCGAATATCTTGAATTCTACGGGCGCGACTGGACGCGCAATCCGTCGGAACTGCCGAGCTGTTCCGAACCGAGCCCGTGATGTCGTCGCGTCTCTATCGACCCCACCCCGGCCCCTCCCCGAATTCAGGGAGGGGAGCCAACAACACTCGCCATGTCACCCTTCTCGCTGGCGCGGGTGAGGTTAGATCATTCCGCGTTGATTAAACTCATCTGGTAAGGTCGTATGCCCACACCCTTTACCCATTTATACGCCGCGCAAGCCGCGCTCACCGACCCGCTGATCCCTGAGGCCACTCGCCAGTTCCTCAACGAACACCAGCGCGCTTATCTGCTGGGCAGCGTGGTCGCTGATGGCCACTTTCTCGCCAAACTGCGCCGTGCTGATACGCACTTTTACAGTTACGATGAGCCGATCACGGTGACGCCGTGGCGCGTGATGCTTATGCGTTATCCGCGGTTGTGGCTGGCAAGTGACGCCGATCACCGCGCGTTTCTGGCGGGGTACGTTTTTCACCTGACGCTGGATGAGGTGTGGACGATGGAGATGCTCGCCGCCCATTTTGGTCACGGGCAGTGGGGGACTCAGCAGCAGCGCTTTTTGATGCTGCACGTCATGCTGATCGGCATGGATGAGCGCGATCTTGGCTTACTGGATGAGCGCTCATGGTCGGCCATGCACGAGTCGACGCCGGGGGATTGGCTGCCGTTTTTGCCCGCGCCCGCGCTGCGCGAGTGGGGCGACCTGATGTACGATCAGGTCAAGCCGAATGGCTACAGCAAAACTTTCGACATCATCGCGCCGCGCGTCGGGATGACGCCGGACGAACTGCGCGCCCTCATGCTTGATCACGAGCGCGCCGAACGTGAATTGTGGGTGCACATCCCGCGTGAGACGCTGGCGCAGGTGGAAGCGCGCATGGTCGAAGCCGCGCGCGAACAACTGCTCACCTACCTGCATGAGAGCGCCAAGCAGCCCACTCGACACGACTCCGAAAATGCCGAGCAGTAAAAGCAGAGATTTGAATCGCAGAGAACGCTAAGAGCACGGAGAGATAGTTTGAACTTTTCCCCGTGTTCTCTGTGTTCTCTGTGGTTGAATTATTTCGTCTTTATGCGGTGACGCGCGTGGGGTAATACTCGGTGAGGTGCGCGCGCGCTTGATCGGTCGTATCGGTGAAGGCGATCTTGCTCAGCGCCTTGCCCTGTGCCATGCCGGTGAACATCTTGTAGGCGGTCTTGATCACCGGGCTGGCGCCGACGATCACCATGGGGCCGGTGCCATTTTCGCCCATCTTGAGCATATTCTTGGCATGGTCAAATGCCGCCGGGGTGAGAATCGAACCGCCGGGGATGCTCGCGCCGTCGCTGATGTCGATAATCGCGGCGATCACGCTGGTGGCCTTTTCGGTCACCTTCTTGATCTTGCCGAGCGTCTCGTACATCTGCTCCCACGTCCAGTCGCCGCGGATTTCGCACAGCATGACCGTCCGTTCGTCGTTGTCCCAGTACAGTTCAATGGCCATGGTGCACTCTCCCCCCGATTAGTCTCATGCCTCTACCTTAATTCCCCAAGCTGACTATGACATCAGTACCAGATTAACGGCTGATGATCGTGTTCGTAATATGAAATCCAGCGATAATTTTCAAATCTCTATATAGTAAAACTTTCATCGACATATGGGGGGCCGTTGCATGGATTTCATCACGCAGCTCTTTAACAACATGAACCTGATGGGGGGCGGGATCGCGCTGCTGGTGTCGATTCCCTTTCTGATCGTCGGGCTGGTCTTTCTGTTCATTGTCGTGCGGGCGGGCGGCAAAGTGCGAGCGAGCAAGAACTGGCCGTCGACTTCCGGACGTGTGCTCGCCTCAGACATCGAAATGCGCCGGAGTCGCAGCAGTCGCGGCGGTACGACGACCGCTTACTATCCAGTGGTGCTCTACGAGTACATGGTGAATGGGCGACGTTTGCAGAGCAACCGGGTACGCTTTGGCAGCGATGTTGGCTTTGGTTGGACGAGCCCCGCGCAAAAAGTCGTCGATCAGTACCCGCCCGGCGCGATGGTCGAAGTCTTCTATAACCCGAATGACCCGACCGAGGCCGTTTTGCAGCGCACAGCGCGCACGGCGAACCTCATGTTTGTGTTCATCGCCATCGTGATTATTGGTTCGGTGCTGTGCACGCTCGTGATGACCTTTGGTGCGTTCGGTTTCGCGGAGCAGTTCATCAATGGGCTGGGCTTGGGAGATTTGCTCGGCGGCACGACCAAGAAGTAAACGCGGAGGTAACTTCAGTGGATACGATCTACGAACTGCTGAATGACCCGAATTTCACCAGTATCGCTATTCCCGCGCTGGTGATTACACCCTTCATCATCATTGCGCTGGTCTTCGTGGTGATGGCGCTGCGGGCGGGCGGCAAAGTCCGCGCCAGCAAAAACTGGCCGGCGACGCAGGGGCGCGTGCTCATGTCCTACGTCGACCGGCGGCGCAGTCGCAGCGGCAGCGGCACGACGACGGCGTTCTACCCGGTGGTGGTGTACGAGTACATGGTCAATGGGCGGCGCCTACAGGGCAACCGCGTCCGTTTTGGCGCGGACTGGGGCACGAGCTGGACCGGACCCGCGCAGAAGATTGTCGATCAGTACCCGACCGGCGCGCTGATCGAGGTGTTCTACGACCCGGAACGCCCGGAGGAAGCGGTGCTCTTGCGCACGGCCAGCACCTCGAATCGTATTTTCGGGTGTGTCGCCGTATTCATTATCGTGACGGTGCTGTTCTCGTTCGCCATGTCAGCGGGTGCGTTTGGTTTCGCGCAGCAGTTTATCGACGGTCTGGGGTTGGGGGGTTTACTCGGGGGCACGACGAAGAAGTAGGCGCAAGACTATGGGTTTGTTTTTTGGTTGCCGCGGTGTAGCCGCGTGCCCTGAGAGAAAAAAGCGTTTTCGTAGGGACGCAATTCATTGCGTCCGCTGCCACCGACCCCACTGTAGGGATGAGGGGTTTTAGAAACCATTCGAATAACGCACGGTTTTCGCTTCTGTAGGGGCAAGGCGCGCCTTGCCCCTACGCGAGAAATTGCGAATGTTCAGATGGTCTCTTGAACGTCCTCCGGCCTCAGACTTACGCCATCTGCATGACTTCGTCCATCATCGAATTGAATTCGGGTATCGTGAGCTGCTGCTTGGCATCGCTCATCGCCACCGGGGGATTCGGGTGCACTTCGACCATGAGCGCATCCGCGCCGCTCGCCCGTGCCACGCGCGCCAGCGGATTGGCGATGTCACGCCGCCCCGCCGAATGCGAAATATCGACAATCACCGGGAGATGCGTCTCCAGCTTGAGCACGGTCACGCCGCCAATGTCGAGCGTGTTACGCGTCCACTTTTCGAAGGTGCGGATGCCGCGCTCGATCAGCATGACGTTGGGGTTGCCGCTGCTCACGATGTATTCCGCCGAGTAGAGGAATTCTTCGAGGGTCGCGCCCGCGCCGCGCTTCAGGATGATCGGCTTGTTGACCTTGCCGAGCGCCCGGAGCAGGAAGCTGTTCTGCATGTTGCGCGCGCCCACCCACAACACATCCACGTAGTCGAGGAACATGGGGATCTGGCTCTGATCCATAATTTCGCTGCAAATGGCCATGCCGTATTTGTCGGCCACCTGCCGCGCGATCTGCAGGCCGGGTTCGCCTAAACCCTGGAATTCGTAGGGCGACGTGCGCGGTTTGTAGGCCATGCCGCGCATCAACTTGACGCCGCGCGCCGCCAACGCCTTCGCCACCTCATCGACCTGCTCAAAGCTTTCGACCGCGCACGGCCCGGCGATCACCTGGAACTGGCCGCTGCCGAATTCCGCGCCGTTGGGCAGGGTGATGACCGTGCGTTCGTCTTTCGACTTCCGCTGCACGCGGATTTTGGCGCGCGCCTGCTGTTCTTCCATCGCCAGCGAGGCGCGGAAGATTTCGCGGAACAGCGCCTTGATCGTCTCGTTGCTGAACGGCCCCTTGTTCGCTTGCTCCAACGCTTGCAGCATGTGCGCTTCGCGTTCGGGATCGTAATGTTCGTTCCCCATCGACGTGTGCAACTTCCCGATTTCCGTGACGATGCTGGCACGTTTCGAAAGGAGCTCTAAAATCTGCATGTTGATGACGTCAACTTGCCCGCGCAGTTCTTGCAAGCGTTCGTTCGACATTCTATTTCCTCAGTTTAATTATTGGAGTCCGGTGACATTATACCGAGTCTTAGGGAAGATGGCGTATGGCGCAATTTATACAAGGTCTTGAGCTATCACGTTTGTACTATCTGGAAGCCGTCCAGCCGATCTTGGCCGCACAGTTCCCGAATCTGCGCTACGACGCCGCGCTGATCGGATCGGGATCGGAAGTGCTGGGCTTCGACACCGCTCGCTCGACTGATCATCATTGGGGCTGCCGGGTCATGTTGTTTCTGAGTGAGGCCGATCACACACGCTGCGCGCCGGAGATCGACGCCGCGCTGAGGCGCGAACTGCCGCATCGGTTTCGCGGCTATGCCACCAGCATGACGCCGGACGCGGGCGAACCGTGGGTGCTCCACTTCGACGAGGGACGCACAGCCGGGGAAGTCGCGCATTTCAATTCGATTCGCACGCTGAGCGACTTCTTGCAGGAGGCGCTGGAGTGGGATGGCGTGACGCCGCTCGACGTCACCGACTGGCTCACTTTCCCGCAGCAGAATCTGCGCGTGCTCACGGCGGGCGGCGTCTGGTACAGTGGGCTCGGCGCTGTGGAGCGCGTGCGTCAGCAGTTGGCCTACTTTCCGCACGATGTCTGGTTGTATCTACTGGCGGCGGGCTGGGCGCGCATCGGTCAGGAAGAGGCATTTGTCGGTCGTGGCGGTGAAGTCGGCGACGAACTCGGCTCACGGGTGATCACTGCGCGCCTCATCCGCGATCTGATGTTCCTGTGCTTTCTGATGGAGAAGGTTTATGCGCCGTATCCCAAATGGTACGGTACAGGGTTTGCGCGGCTGACGTGCGCGCCGACCCTCACGCCGATCTTTCACCGGGCGCTCTCGGCGCAGCACTGGCAGCAGCGCGAAGCACATCTGTGCCACGCCTATGAAACTGTTGCCAAGCTGCACAACGCGCTCGGCGTGACCGATCCACTGCCGACGGATGTAACGCGCTATCATGGTCGCCCGTTCAACGTGATTCATGGTGACCGTTTCGCGGAGGCGTTGGTCAAGGTGATCACCGATCCCGAGGTCAAACAGATCGCGCAGCAGCCGCTCATCGGCAGCATCGATCAGTTCAGCGACAACACGGATTTTCGGGCGAACTTACGGAAACGCGAAGCACTTAAGGCTCTGTATCGCTGAAATCGATCTGCTCATAGACCTCGGCTAACTTCAGGGTACAGTCAATCGAAGTGAGTTCGATGGATGCTTCCAAGCCTTGTGCTTCAGTCAACAGCCAACCATCATGATTTTGACGGATATAGCGTTCAATGTGCGGGCTGTCTTGGCTGATCAGGACGTACTCTTGCAGCGAGCCTAACGCGCGATAATAGGAAAATTTCCTGCCGCGATCATAGGTTTCCGTGGATGGTGACAATACTTCGATAATGAGGGTGGGATTGATTAGCGTATCAAACTCCCTGTCAGCGAATTGAGGCTCGCCGCAGATGACACTGATGTCTGGATAGGTATTTACTTTTACTGCCCGGATTTTGACTCGCATCGTCTCTAGATAGACCTTACATGGACGATCACGAAGCTGTCCGTACAGGGAATAATGGGTACTACCAGCGATCAGTGTATGGCGTTCACTTGCTCCCACCATCGCGATCACTTCACCATTGCGAAACTCGTGCTTGAACTGACTAGCGCGCTCAAATGCCAAGTACTCTTCCTCGGTCATCTCGACGAAACTCTTTTGGGGCAACGCGCTCATGATGCCTCCTCACTCGCTCAATTCATCCCATTGTGCGCCGATTCATGGTATAATACAACCATCCCCAACAGGCTAAAATGTATAGGTTGGTGTGCATATGTCTCTATCCAATAGTTCCACTGATTTAGAACAGATGTTCCCAAGAACCGGACGCGTCAGCCTGCTGGACAGCGAGGCGCGGCTCGGGGTAGTCGTCAGCGGCTCATTGAGCAAGGGGCTGGTGATCAAGTTGGACAGCGGTCAGTCGGTGGAAGAACTGGCTGTTGGGCGCTACATCGTCGTCCATGGGCATCAGCGGCGCTTCTTTTGTATGATCACCGATGTCGTGCTGGACAGCAGCAACCCGGACATTCAGAATGCGCCGCCGGACATCAGCGACCCGTTCTTCGAAGCGATCTATATCGGCACGGCGGCGTATGGCAAAATCCATGCGCAGCCCATGCTCTCGATTGACGATACCGAAAGTCACCCCAAACCCAAGCCGGTCAAGACGATCCCCGGTCACTTCATGCGCGTGATGAATGCCACGGTCGAAGACGTGAACGCGGTTTTCGGCGAAGAAGAGGGCATGAATTTCAACGTCGGCGCGCCGCTCGAACTGGAAGAAACGCAGATCAACCTCAACCTGAAGAAGCTGGTCGAACGCTCGGTCGGCGTGTTCGGCAAGAGCGGTACGGGCAAGAGCTTTCTCACCCGCCTGCTGATCGCGGGCATCATCCAGCGCGGCGCAGCGGTCAATTTGATCTTCGACATGCACAACGACTACGGCTGGGAAGCGACCAATGAAGGCGGCCCGCGCGTCAAGGGCTTGAAGCAGTTATTTAACGACAAGGTGAGCATTTGCACGCTCGATCCCGAATCGTCGCTTAAGCGCAATGCGAAGGTCGACTTTGAGGTCAAGCTCGGCTATGACGAAGTCGAGCCGGAAGACATCGAAGCGCTGCGCGAAACGATGGGCTTGACCGACGCCATGCTCGACGCGGCGCGCACCGTCGCCAAGCGCTGGGGTGAACGCTGGATCGAGCGGACGATCAACGCGAATAACGAAGATATTGACGAAATCGAGCAGACGACGCCGATCCGCTCCGGGACGTTCGTGGGTTTACAGCGGCGGTTGCAGCGTTTCGAACGCTGGCAGTTCCTCGTGCCGCAGTCACCGGGCGACAGCGTCGCGCAGATCGTCAAGCTGCTGGAGGGCGGACGCAGCGTCGTACTCGAATTCGGGCGCTATGGCAATTCGTTGGAAGCGTACATGTTGGTCGCCAACTATTTGACGCGCCGCATTCACAGCCTGTACATCGACAAGGTCGAGCGGGCAATGGGTGACGCCTCAATGGAACCGCCGCAGCTTCTGATCACGATTGAAGAAGCGCACAAGTTCCTCGACCCGGAAGATCGCCAGCCAGACGACCTTCGGCATCATCGCGCGTGAGATGCGTAAGTATAACGTCACGCTGCTGATCGTGGATCAGCGCCCGAGCGGGATCGACGAGGAAGTGCTGAGTCAGGTGGGGACGCGCGTGACGGCGCTGCTCGACAACGAACGCGACATCAACGCTGTCTTGACCGGGATCAGCGGGGCGGCGGGTTTGCGCGAAGTGCTTTCGCGGTTGGATACCAAGCAGCAGGCAATCATCATGGGGCATGCTGTGCCGATGCCCGTCGTGGTCAAAACGCGCAGCTATGATGAGGCCTTCTACGAGGCGATGCTGCGCGGCGAGATCGGCGGCAAACCCCTCGGCGCAACGCGGGAGCGGCTCGGCAACGGCAGCAAGGAGCGCCGCTTACGTTGATCCAGCCCGACTACGACTTCAAAACGTTTCCGACGCTGGAAACGCCGCGGCTGATTCTGCGGGAACTGCTGGAAACCGATACAGACGCCGTGTTCATGATTCGTGGTGACATCGAGGTGACGCGCCACAACATCGGTGCCGCATACACGGATGTCGAGCAAGCCCGCGAACTGATCCGCAACATCAAATGGAATTACCCCGATCTGTACGAGCTGCGCTGGGGAATCACCCTCAAAGACGATCCCGCGTGGGTGATCGGGATGTGCGGTTACAACTATTGGATTCGCAAAGACGAGCGGGCGTCCATCGGCTATGATCTCGCGCAGTCCCACTGGGGACAGGGCATCATGACCGAGGCGCTGCGGGCGATCATTCGCTTCGGCTTCGACCACATGAAGCTGCACCGCGTCGAAGCGGACGTGAGCGCGGATAACCCCGGGTCGATGCGCGTGCTGGAAAAGCTCGGCTTTAAGTTTGAGGGGCGGCTGCGCGAACAGTACTGGGACTGGGGTGACTATCACGATTTGCTGTTGTATGCTTTGCTTCAGCCTGAGTTTGAGCGAGGTGAACCATGACGGATACCGTAAACCTGCCTAAAGGGGCGATCATCGTTCACGATCTGGAAGGAAAAGAATACATTCTGATTCCCAGTGAACAGTACGAACAGGTTGAAAATCAGGAAAAGTCGCAAATCACACGGATCATGGAAGTACTGGATTCGTTGGAACACGAGCCGGGCGATGATGAATGGTGGGCTGAATTTGATGCGTTTCTGCGGGAAAATCGGGTCGTGTTTCCGGAACGCGATCTTGGTTTTGAGGATGAATAATGTGGTCTATTTCAGAAACGCCATCCTCGTGACCGACAACACCAAAGACTTTAGCGGCCTCAACCTCAACCTCGAAAACTGGCGGTAACTCTTGGGCGGAACCATTCTCAACATCATCACGGTGCTGATCGGCACGGCGCTCGGCCTGCTGATCGGCAATCGCTTACCGGAACGCATTCAGCAAACGGTCATCACGGGCTTAGGCCTCGTGACCCTGTATGTGGGCATCAGCAACGCGGGCGCGAGCGGCAACATCATCATTCCGCTGCTCAGTCTGGTGATTGGCGCGATCATCGGCGAACTGCTGCGCCTCGACGTCGCCTTTGAGAAGCTCGGCGCGTGGCTGCAAACCCGGGCGGGGGGACACACGTCGGATGCTAAAGACCGCGTGCGCTTCATCAACGGCTTCGTGACGGCCAGCCTCGTCTTCTGCATCGGCCCGCTGACGTTCGTCGGCTCGATGCAGGATGGCATGGGCTTGGCGCTCGGCTTTCAGCAGTTGGCGATCAAGAGCACGCTGGACGGGTTCGGCGCGCTGGCATTTGCGTCCAGCCTGGGGATTGGCGTGGGCTTCAGCGCGATCACCGTGCTGGTGGTGCAGGGCGGCCTCGCGCTGATCGGCAGCCAGATCGGTCAGGTGATGACCGACCCGATGATCAACGAGATGACGGGTGTTGGCGGCCTGATGCTGATCGGTTTGTCGCTCATCCTGCTCGACATCAAGCAGCCGCGCATCGCCAACTTCCTGCCCGCCCTGCTTATTGCCCCGCTGCTGGTCGCCATCGCCGCCGCGTTGGGGATCAACATCTACCCGTTGTAGTTTTTCGCCCGTTCGATTTCGCTGCGCACGACGGGCAGCGCCGCCGCTGGCAGCGAATGCAGCGTGCTCACCGCCAGATCGACCAGCGCGGTGGCGGCATCGAGCGGGGGCAGCATCAGCAGCGCATGAATGCGCGGCGCGATTTGCGGGTAGCACTGTTCAACGCGGCGGAACGGGTCGAGATTATCAGGAATCGAGCCCGGCGCGGGCGCAACCTGATGCGCCAGCATCCGCAAATACGCCGAGAGCGCGAAGTCCTTGATGAAGCGCGACCCAACCAGCACTTCCCCACGCGACCCGTCCAGTCCCAATGACCACCAGTGACAGCAGCAGTTCAGCTTCGCGCCCGTGATCAAAGGGGGGCGCGGACGCATCACGCTCCTCAGATTGACGCACTAACGCGCTGATCGCGCCGTCGGCGGGTTCGAACAGCACGCGGTAGTCGTTGACGCGCGCGCGGTGAACTTCTTCCAGATCAAACACGGCGAACTCGATCACATGCCCGTCAGCGAACAGCACTTTGAGGCCGTGCTCGGTTTCGCGCGGAGAGAGCACGATCTGCTCGGCGTCGGGCAGCCAGTCGAGGTTCACCCGCATGGCTTCCTGCACGCCGGGCTGCGTGATGACGAAGAAGTCGTGATCTGACCATGCATCCGGAATACGGCGGATCTCCGCGGCTGATCCCAGCATCACCAAACCGAGTACGCGCTCATCCTGTTTCAGGTTATCGATGAGGCGCTGCGTCCAGCGGCGAAAGGCTTCCAGTTCCATCTTGGTTTTCCTTGCGTGTGGGGAAGATTCTTTCCTGTAGGGGCGCACGGCCGTGCGCCCCTACGACAAGCATCTTAACGAGGGTTAGCTCCCGTTTGCTGACCGCAGCGGATCGCCGAGGCCGAACGAGCGCTGCTTGAGGAAATTGTCGCGCGCGTCGATTTGCGCCTTGAGCGCCTTGAACGACTTTTCGAGCAGGGCGGGCGGCAGTTCCGGCAGGTCATCCTGCGCGACCTGCGTCAGCGCGTAGATGGCCACTTCGCGGATGAACGCGCCGGGGTAGCCGACCAGCTCGTGCGCGAACTGCTTGAACTCGTCGTTCCACATGGCGCCGAGGTAGCGCTTGAGCATCTCGACCGCGTCCATATCCGTCTTGACTTCGGGGATGATGAACACGCGATCCAACCGCCCCGGCCGCTTGAGCACGCGCTCGTCGATCGCTTCCGGGTAGTTGGTGGTCGACACCAGCAGCGTGCCCTTGGTATTGAGCGGCGCTTCCGAGCCGTCGAGCACGTTGAGTACGAGCGCTTTCTCGTCTTCGTGCAGGTATGCGTCGAGTTCTTCGAGCAGAATCAGCGTGGGGACGCTGGACGACGCCGCCGCTTCGAGCGCTCGCTCAATTTTGCTGAACGAGGTCGTGTATTCCTCTTCGTTGCTCGTCTTGCGCGCGCTGGAGATGTAAATCACCAGATAGCCTTCGCTGATCGCCCACTTGGCGAGCGCGTTGCACAGCATCGTCTTGCCCGTCCCCGGCACGCCCGCCAGCAGCAGCTTGCGGAACGGCTTGAGGTTGAGCTTCAGGTAGATGCTCACGCCCTTCTTGAAGAAAGCGTCCACATCGTTAAGCAGATCGGTTTTGAGCGCGCTCGGCAGCACGATCTCGTCCCAGTCAACCGTGGGCACAAACGAGTTCTGCCGCCCGCCGATGACGATCACGCGGTCATGCTGATCGTAGGCTTCGTCCAGCCGATTCGCCTCTTCGACGAAGGCTGTCCAGCCCTTTTTGAAGTGTTCCGGCAGCGCGGCCAGCACGACGAAACTCCAGCCGACTTCGTGGATTTGCGCGCACAGCACCAGCACGTCGATCACGTCGCCGCCCGCTTCCGGGTTGAAGTGATAGATGAACGCGCCCGTTTGCCGCCACACAAAGCTGCGATCATCCAATTGGCGGATATTGGCGACGACGGGACAGTCGAGGGCTTCGCTGGCCGTGAAGCGATACCCCGCAAACGACATGCTTCGATCAATCCGCTCGACCACCGTCTCGCTGACAACGGCCACCGAGGTCCACACCGTGATCGCTGTCGGGTGCTGCGGCAGCCAGGCGCTCTTGATCCACGTCGCCATGCGGTCTGATTTGAAATGATCGTGATTGCTGTCGTTCATTAGTTTCCGTAGCAAACTTCGTTATGCAAGACGATCAGTGTACACCAGCTATTCACGTGAGTCCAGAGGGGTTCAAAGCTGCCGCTCAGGGCATTTCCTGATCGTGCAGAGCGGCGCAACTGGCGGTACAGTAGGGGGAGTATGCTGCCTGATCAACTGGAAAGACTACCGTGACCTCCCTTCCTGCCCTGCGCCTGCGCCAAAGCCTGTTCGAGCTGATCTTGATCGCCGCCTTCGCGATCTATGGTCTGCGCGCCTACCTCAATTTTGACGCTACGCTGACCATCAGCGGGTGGGAAGCGCAGTGGCTGACCGGGTCGGCGCAGTTCGCCGCCGATAGTCTGCGCGACCGGGGCACCCTACCGCTCTGGCAGCCTTACTTCAACCACGGCGAACCCACCGTCGACAACACCGTGGCCTTCCTGCTCAACCCATTTCAAACGCTGCCCAGCCTGATCGTGGGCTACCCGAATGGCCTCAAGATCAGCATCGTGCTGTCCGCGGTGATCGCCGGGTGGGGCGGGTGGTATCTGGCGCGCGTGCTCGGCTTTGGCGTGGCCGCGCGCCTGCTGCTCGGTTTGCTGTTCGCGGTGAAAGGCCCGCAGCATGCTTCGCTGGCGGAGGGCTTCTTTCAACTGGGCATCACACAGAGCTATCTACCGTGGGTGGCCGCGGCGGCGGTGGCGCTGGTCAAGTTTCGTGAGAGCCGCCGTCCGGTGGTGCTGCTGGCTGTGTGGATCACGCTGGTGTTTTTCGGCGGCAACGTCTATTACACGCTGCCCGCGTTGATTATGGCGTTGAGCATCGGCGGCATCTACCTTGTGCAGCGTGATCCGGCGGCGGGGCGGTCGTTCCGCCTTGACCGGGTGATCGCGCGGCGGCTTAGCCTGGCTCTGCTGCTGACTATCGGCTTGGCAGCGGTCACGCTGCTGCCGACGCTGCTCACCTCCGGCTATATTGGTCGCCATCTGGCCGAGCCGGGGTGGGGCGACTACGCCGATCCGCTGCGCGTGCTGGCGCAGTTGTTCACCTCGGAAGAGATCGTCCTCAGTGCGGGGGTGCGTAGTGAAAACTACTACCTCTACACCATGCCCGCGTGGTATGGCTTCGTCGTGTTCATCCTGTTTCCGGTACTGGAGCGCACACTCCCCGGCGAGCGCAAATTGTTCGGCGCGCACTGGCGCGTGTGGGTGGCGGGCGGCTTCCTGCTGATCTTCTTCACCACATGGGGCACGGCGACCAACCCGCTCATCGGTTGGCTGCGCGAGCATACCGCCATCATGGGGCGCTGGCGCGGGGTTAACCGCATGCTGACGCTCACCTCGTTCTGGGCGGCGGTCTTCGCCGCGTTGGCCGTGGATCGCCTGTGGAAACGCATCGATCCCGAAGCGCAGGCGGTGCATCTCACGAGCGGCGCAGTCCGCGTTTGGGTGCGCGGACTCCTCGGCGCGGCCATCGGCGCGCTGGTGATCCTGCTCACGTTGGTCGCCGCGTGGGAGACAGTGACCACGCGCGTCCGCGCCGGGTTTGTCGAACCTGAATCGGCAGAGATGAACGCCTGTCTCGACTGGATTCAAGCCAACGATGACGCGCCTTTCATCAGCGTGTGGGCGCTCGATTACAGCAACGCCAGCGCCTTCCTGCGGACGGGCATCCGGCTCAGCAATATCTCCGCCGACTACGATCCGCTTGGTTTGGCGCCGACGCTCTACAATGCCGATCTCAGCGAGGCCGCGCCCGACTGGGCGATTCTGTATTTTGCGAAGGAACGCGAGTTGTTCGGCGGTCGCGGCTGGACGCCGGAGCCCGGAAGTCCACTCATGGACGGTGTGCCGTGTGCCTGGCGCAACCCAAACGCGCTCGGCTATGTGTTCACCATCCCCTATGCTGATTTGGTGAGTCACCCGCTGCCCGATCTGCTGGCTGACCGCCGTTTCCCCGCCCTCACCCCGCTGACCACGCGCATCGACGCCTATACGTGGGTGCCCGGTCGGATCACCATCCCCATTGACAACCCGACCGACGAGCCGCTGGTGCTGGTCGTGCAGGATGTCGCGTGGCCGGGGTGGGTGGTGCGGCTGGATGGTCAGCCTGCGCCGCTGGAGTCGGTCGGGCAGTTGATCGGTGTGGTCGTGCCGCCGCACAGCGCGCCGACGGTCGAATTCGAGTTTACGACGCCGCTGCTCGGCGTGGGGGCGATCATCAGCGGGCTGACGGGGCTGTGCGCGCTGCTCTACCTGCTGCGGGCGGAGCGTTGGTTGAAGCCGCGTGTTTAGCTCGGCGGGGTGTGAATCGGGATGATCAAACTGACCGTCGTCCCCTGCCCGACGATGCTGGTGATGTCGACACGCCCGTGATGCAGTTCGAGGATGCGTTTGACCATCGAGAGGCCGATGCCGCCCGTGCTGCCATCGGCAGTGCGCGCGGTGTTGCCTTTGTACTGCACATCGAACACGCGCTGGAGCGCCGCCGCCGGAATCCCTTCGCCCGTATCGGCAATTTCAATCAGCGCGTGCGTCTCCCGACAGTGCGTGCGTAGGGTGATCAGCCCGCCGGACGGCGTATAGCGCACCGCGTTATTCAGCACCTGTATCAGCGCGGTTTGCAGCAGTAAATCGCTGACCGGGGCGACCAGCTCACCGGGGAAGACCTCGGTGACGACGCGCACGCCCTTGCGTTCTGCCAGCACCTGATATTCCGCCGCGGCTCGTACGACGATGGGATTGAGCGCTAATGGAGTGAGGACGACGCCCTCCATCTGATTCAGGCGCACCATCTCCGCAAACTGATCGAGCAGCTTGCCGATCTGCCGCACTTCCGTCTGAATGTGCTCAAGGCGTTCCCCGCGCTTTGCCGCATCCTCGATGCGCCCGGCGATGTAAGCGCTCGTGCCAATCGAACTGAGCGGCGTGCGTAAATCGTGCAGCGTATTGGTGACAAATTCATTGAGCAGGCGGTTGCGTTCGCGGTGCAGCGCGAATTCCAGTGCGTCGTGGGCGGCGGCTTGGCGCAGCAGTTCTTCATCATACTGAATCCGCATCGTCACGTTGATCACGAGCACGAACAGCCCAGACGTGAGCATGACGATCACGGCCACGCCCATCGCGGTGTCGACAACGCCGTTACGGGTGAGTTCCGACATCAGCCAACCGAAGGTCAGCGGGGCGATCATCGCCAGCGGGAGCAGCCGCCGCCCGGTGAGGCCGGCGCTGGTCTTCGAGCGCAAGACGGTCAGGAAGGGACTGGGCTGCGAATAAAAGTAGCCCACCACCAGCACCATGAAGGTGAACGCTGAGAGAATGGAAAAACTTTGAAAGATCGGCAGGCTGTAAAGTGAGGTGACGTTGTAGACCAGCCCCAGCAGCCCGACCCAACTGCTTGCGAGAATGAGCAGCATGCAGGTGGCGTTCACGCGCGAGGCGCGCCCGAGGCCGCGGACGAGCACCGTCCCGAGGAGCAGCATATTCAGCGCGGTGACGACGCTCATGCGGTCGGGATGCAGGTAAGCGGGATGGTTGACGGGAATCAGCAGCGTATCAATGCTCAGGTTGACCCCGAACAGGTTTTCAATGAGCGTCAGCAGGGCAATGCTGCTGATGATGCCGCCCAGCCCCCGCGCCAGCGGCGCCCGGCTGTTGACCGTCGCCCAGTAGGCGATGCCAGCCAGCACAAAACTGGCCGATGCATTCGGCGACAGCGGCGAGAACTGCATGCCCAGCGACCGCAGCAGGGGGATATCCAAGTACCAACCCATAAGCGCGATTCCGCCCAAGAGCGTGGCAGCGAATCCAGCCACAAGGGCGACTCTATGCGAAAACCATAAGGCGGGCACGTGACGCACCTGAACCATACCTCACACCGATTATCTCGATTATCCGGTGTATCGTCAGATCGTGTCAACAGCACATCCCGACGAGCGTTGAGGCGACCGGGGCGGACTCCGTTCTGCGCGTTTGGCCTTCGATCTAACGTGATAGATGATTGCCTTTTCTTTCACAAACTTGCGTTTTGCATCGATTGATGCTATTTTCGGGCAATTGTCATCCGAATGCCCATCATCAAAAGAACCTTCTTGTTGGATTCACGCCAATTGCGAGCACTTAGTGAGGATACCCATGCAATTGTATAACCCGGGCGACTATCGCCATGTCAATTATCTGTGGGACGAGGCCCGCGCTAACGCCCTCGATCCCGTCGAGCGTCTCGTCTATCGGTCCAATATTCTGGGCACCGACCAGCGCATCACCAACACGGGCGGCGGCAACACATCGAGCAAGGTCACGCTGCCCGACCCGCTCACAGGCGAACCCGTCCGCGTGATGTGGGTGAAGGGTTCCGGCGGCGACCTGCGCACCTCCAAGAAGGCGAACTTTGCGTCGCTGTACATGGACAAGCTGATGGCGCTGCAGGCCATCTACGCCGCGGCAGACGTCAAAGGCGTCAAGACGCCGATGGAAGACGCGATGGTCGATATGTACACGCACACCGTGTTCAACCTCAACCCGCGCGCCACTTCCATTGATACGCCGCTGCACGCCTTCATCCCGTTCGATCACGTCGACCACACCCACCCCAACGCGGTGATCGCCATCGCCGCCTGCAGCAACGGTCGCGAACTGGTCAGCGAAATCTGGGGCGACGAAGTCGCGTGGGTCGAATGGCAGCGTCCCGGCTTTGAACTCGGCCTGCTGCTGCAGGAAACGATTCGCCAGAACCCGAACCTCAAGGGCATCATCCTCGGCGGGCACGGGCTGATCAACTGGGCGAACGACGACAAGGAATGCTATGAACTGTCGCTCACGCTGATCGAGAAGGCGGCGCGCTACCTTGAAGCGCATGACAAAGGCGCGGCGACCTTCGGCGGCGCGAAGTACGAACCGCTGGCTGATGCGGAACGCCGCCTGATCGATTTGCTCCCCACGCTGCGTGGGCTGGTGTCGCAGTACAACCGCTTCATCGGCACGGTGCAAAGCGACCCGACGATCCTCGAATTCGTCAACAGCCACGACGCCGCCCGCCTCGCCGAGCTCGGTACGAGCTGCCCGGATCACTTCCTGCGCACGAAGATCAAGCCGCTGTACGTCGATTGGAACCCGCAGGTCGAAGACGCCACCGCGCTGGTCGCCAAGCTGAACGGCGGATTGGCGCAGTATCGCGCCGACTACGCCGCCTATCATGCCGCGTGCAAGCACTCGAATTCGCCCGCCATGCGCGACCCGAACCCGACGGTGATCCTCATCCCCGGCCTCGGCATGATTGCGTGGGGCAAGAACAAGAGCGAAAGCCGCGTGACCGCCGAATTCTACAACTGCGCCGTGGAAGTCATGCGCGGCGCGGAAGCCGTCGGCGAATACGTCGCGCTGCCGCGACAGGAAGCCTTTGACATCGAATACTGGCTGCTCGAAGAAGCCAAGCTCAAGCGCATGCCGCCGGAAAAGCCGTTTGAACGCAGCGTCGTCATCGTGATCGGCGCAGGCAGCGGCATCGGGCACGCGGTCGCGCACCGGGTCGCCAAAGAAGGCGCGCACGTCGTGTGCGCCGACCTCAACGGCGACGCGGCGCAGGCCACCGCCGACGAACTGCTCAAGATCTACGGCGTCGGCATCGGCGTCGCGGGGACGGGGCTGTCCGGTTCGGGACCGGCCATCGCCTGCGCGGTGAACATCACCAACCGCGAGAGCGTGCGCGCCCTGCTCGACAGCGTCGTGCTGGCCTATGGTGGCATCGACAACATCATCGTCACGGCGGGTGTGTTCGTCTCACCGGATAAGACCGGGCACATCACCGACGACAAGTGGCGCTTCACCTTCGACGTGAATGTGCTCGGCGGTTACATCGTCGCCGACGAAGCGCGCGCCGTGTGGGAAGCGCAGAAGCTGCGCGGCACGCTCGTCCTGACGACCAGCGTCAACGCGGCAGTCGCCAAGAAGGGCTCACTGGCTTACGACACGAGCAAAGCGGCGGCCAATCACCTCGTGCGCGAACTGGCGGTCGAACTCGCGCCGCTGGTGCGCGTCAACGGTCTGGCGCCCGCGACCGTGGTTGACGGCAGCACCATGTTCCCGCGCGACCGCGTGATCAGCTCGCTGGTCAAATACAACATCGCGCACAGCGAAGACGAAAGCACCGAAGCGCTGCGCGCCAAGCTGGCGGATTTCTACGCGCAGCGCACGCTGACCAAGCTGCCGATCACCCCGGCGGATCAGGCGGAAGTCGCGTACCTCATCAGCACGGACGCCTTCAGCAAGACGACCGGGCAGGTTTTCAGCGTGGACGGCGGCTTGCTCGAAGCGTTCCTGCGCTAGTGACATCCAGTTGAGTTTTCGCGGCGCATCGTCACTAGGACGCTGCGCCGCGATCTTCTATAGTGGGCGTCAGTCCTAGACCATCGGAGCGTCCACCTTGATTCGCAGCGGTATTCCGGCTCAACTGCCCCAAATTTCTGCCTTTCAACATCTGGACAGCACGATCCTCAGCGCCATGCTGAGCGTTGCACGCACCCTCACGCTCAAAGCGGGTGAAGTGCTGCTGTATCAGGGTGACTACATCCATTCGTTTTACATCTTACAGTCGGGTGGGATGCGCCTCCTCCAGTATACGGAAGACGGACAATGCGTCGCCCTCAAGGTGTACGGGGTCGGCGATGTCTTTGGGCTGCTGGCGATCTCCGGTAGTTATCCCCATCCCACACAGATCGAAGCCATTCAGGAAAGTACGCTCATCGGCATTGACGGGCAGGACGCCCGCGCGTTGATGCTCGATTACCCGGAGTTGGCGCTTACGATCATCGACCTCCTCACCGCGCATGTCCACGAAGGGCATGACCGCGTCCGGCATATGGCGACCAAACGGGTCGACCGCCGCCTCGCCCTGACACTGCTTAAAATGTGCGAGAAATTCGGCAAACCGCTGGATGGCAATCTCTTGATCGATGTGCCGCTCACGCAGCGGGATCTCGCCGAGTTCAGTGGGACAACGGTCGAAACGATTAATCGCACGCTGACACAGTGGGAAAAACAGGGTTGGCTGATCTGCTCCCATAAGCGGCTGGAAATCTGCGATCTAGCCGCGCTGCAGGTAGTCGCTGAGCTTTCCTAACCTCCACATTCACACCTTCGCACTCTATCTGCGTTACCCCGGCTGATCGACGCCTGCCTTGGATTTTCCTGAGCCTTCGGGCGAGGGGATTCGGGCAGGTGGGAAACTCCCCGCAAACTTGATCTGGATCAATTTTCTACTTCTCACCTCGTGCTAATGTAAGCGTAGAACCGCTGTCACGGCTAGAGGGAGGTAATGCTATGCGGCGACTCGGCAGCGCTCGTTCACTGCTGCTCGGCGGCTTGTTGATGATAGTACTCGGGGTGCTGGTCGGGCTGGGCAGCTTCACGTTTGTGTATGCCCGCGGCACATCGTATCTTTCCAACGATCCCGAGACGTGCGTCAACTGCCACATCATGCGCGACGAATACGAGGCCTGGCAAACATCCAGCCATCGAAACTTCGCGACGTGCAACGACTGCCACACCCCGCACGATCCGGTCGGGAAATGGGTGGTCAAGGGGATCAACGGTTTCAACCATAGTTTGGCGTTCACGACCGGGAACTATCCGGAAGTGATCCAGATCACGGACTTCAACGCGGATATCGCGCAAGAGAACTGCATTCACTGCCACGCCACGCTGATCAGCAACGTGTACGGCATGCATGCGGATCAAGAGCGGCGCTGTGTTGAATGCCACGGCAATCCCGGTCATCAGAATCGCAACACGCAATAAAGAGGAAAACTGCTCATGAAGAGATCACGTCAAGCCTTACTCTACGCCTTCGTGTTCATCGGGGCGGTGCTTCTCACCGTAGGAGTCGCCGCACTGCTGCTGAACATCAACGAACGGCAAACCGAAGCGCGGCAGTCACCGCTGCGCATCGTCGAAATTGGCGCAGATGAACTCGATCCCGCCGTATGGGGACAAAATTTCCCCGTCCAGTATGAAATGTTTCAGCGCACCGCGGAAAACTACGGGCGCACGACCTTTGGTGGTTCGGAACCGTTCAGCCACCTCGAAGCCAATCCGAATCTGCTGCGCCTGTATGCGGGCTACGCCTTTTCGATTGAATATAACGAGGAACGCGGCCACGCCTACGCGCTGATCGACCAGCGTGAATCGGAGCGCGTGCTCCAGCGCCAGCAGCCCGGCGCGTGCGCCAACTGCCACTCCGCTGAAGCGCCCGTGCTGATTGCCGAAATGGGCTGGGAAGAATTCAACCACACGCCCTACAACGACCTGAGCGCCAGCCTGCACACCGGCAGCTCATGCCACGACTGCCACAACCCGGAAACGATGGAACTGACGATCACCCGTCCGGCCTTCATCAACGCGATGGCGGCGCGGGGGATTGATGTGACGCAGGCCACGCAGCAGGAAATGCGTACCTACGTGTGCGCCCAGTGCCACGTCGAATACTACTTCGCGGGCGAAAACAAGGTGCTCACCTTCCCGTGGGCTAACGGCCTCTCCATCGACAACATCGAAACTTACTATCAGGAAGTCGGCCACATCGACTGGACGAACCCGGAAACCGGGTCGCCGCTGCTCAAGATGCAGCATCCGGAATTCGAAATGTACAGCTCCGGCATTCACTCCCGCGCGGGCGTGGCGTGCGCCGACTGCCACATGCCCTATACCCGCGTCGGCAGCGTCAAGTACAGTGATCACTGGCTGCGCAGCCCGCTGACCAATGTCAGCGCCGCGTGCCAGACCTGCCACAATGTCGACGAAGATGAACTGGTCTCGCGCGTGGTCGCCATCCAGACGACGACCGCGGGGCTGGTGGATGATACCGAAGTCGCGATCCTCGCCGCGATGGATGCCATCAGCGCGGCCATGGCGGGTGGCGCGACCGACGAGCAGCTCCTCGACGCGCGGACGCTGCACCGCGGCGCGCAGATGCGCTGGGACTTCGTCTCGTCGGAGAACAGCACGGGCTTCCACAGCCCGCAGGAAGCAGCGCGCATCCTCGCCGAAGCGATTGATCTCGCGCGGCAGGCGCAGATCAGCGCCCTGTCCATTGAGCTCGCCGAGACGGTCAGCGTCACGGGCGGCTCATAATCTAACCTCACCCTAGCCCTCTCCCACGGGAGAGGGAATAGAATGGTGTCTGTAGGGACGAGGCATGCCTCGTCCTTTTTTACCGGCGTTACCCGAAACCCTCTGTACTGGGAGGGAGGCTTACTCTCCCCACCAGAACAACACGTCATAGTCGCTGATCTTCTCGAAGCCCGCTTTCTCCGCGACGCGCCATGACGGGACGTTGCGCGTCCATGCGTCCCAATGCGTGCACAAACCTAACTGTGCCGCTTGCTGCGCGAACTGGCGCGCGGTCGCGGTGGCGAAGCCGCGTCCGTGATGTGATTCGCGCGTTGCAATGCCCACGCCAATCTGACCCGGGCTGGCGTACTCGGCGGTGCAGCGGCACACGATGCCGTCCGCATCGCTGTACAGCACCCAGCCGAAGCCCCGCTCAAAAAAGCCGTCGCGCGTCGGCCAGCACAATTCGATTTCTTCGATCAGGTCGGCGACGCCGGGATCATCCGCAGCCGTCAGCAGGTCGCGGGTGATGGGACGCAGGCTGTAGCCGGGTGGGAGTTCCGGCACAGGAGGAATCAGCGCCGGGTTGAGGCGATAGCACACGCGCGGATACTTCGACAATTCCAGCGGCTGAAAGGCAGCGCGGAGCGGATCTTCCCACTCCGGCGATGCCAGCGTGAGTTTGAAACCGCCGAGTTTTTCGCGTTCGAGTGTGGGCAAGTACGTGTCGGCGATGAAACCGCGCAGCCAATCGGTGAAGGCCGGATTGCTGGCGTCACCGCCTGCATACAGGCAGTGGGTGGTATCCCAGATAAAGGCGCTGCGTGGGGCATCCAAATCATCGACCCAGATGCGCGCAGGGCTGCTGCCCGCCTGCATGGCGTCGACGACGAAACTGAGGTGAGGGACGGCGAACAACGAGGTCAAAGACGGGTGAGCTTGAATCTGATGCATGCACTTTCCAATTCAGAGGGTGTTCGCGCGCTTCATCCCCAATTCGGTTGTGCCTGTCTACGACGAGCGAACTCTGCACAGCGAGCTTTTTGTCTCCCCCCCTGATGGGAGAGGGGGTGGTCGAATACCCTCTCTAAAATCCGTTTTGAGCCATTATAACCCGTTTGTTTGACCTTTCCACCACACCGTGACGGCTGTACCCCGGTCTTTACCCGCGCTCTCGATGCGGATCGTCGCGCCGTAGGCATCGATGATCGATTTGACGATGGCGAGGCCGAGTCCCGAGCCGGGAATCTCGCGTGATCGCGCTTTGTCGACGCGGTAGAAGCGCTCAAACAGCTTGGGGATCTGCTCCGGTTCGACGCCGCGCCCCGTGTCGCTAATCACACTGGTGATGCCACCCTCGTCCGCGCGCGCCGTCCACGTGACCACGCCGCCTTCGGGCGTGTACTTGATCGCGTTGTCGAGCAGGTTGCGGAACACCACCGTCAGGTGATTGAGGCTGGCGCGTACCGGGGGCAGTCCGGACGGCACATTGACCACCAGACCGATGCGTTTGGCGTCGGCGTGCGGCTGAATACGCCGCTGTAAACTGGCGGCCAGCAGCGCGAAGTTAATGGAATCGCTGCCGAGTTCGGCGCGTCCGGCGTCGAAGCGTGCCAGCACGGTCAAGTCTTCGATCAGCGTGCCCATGCGCTGGGCTTCGTCGTCAATCTCGGAGATGTACTGCTTGAGTGTGCCCGCATCCACGCCCTCTTCATAGCGCAGCGCCTCCGAGCGCAGGCGAATGGTGGTCAGCGGCGTGCGCAGTTCGTGCGACGTGTTGGCGGCGAAGGCGCGCTGTTCTTCCAGCATGCTTTCGACCTGATGCGCCATCTCATTGAAGGCATGCGCCACCTCGCCGATCTCGTCGTCGCGGGTGTACTCGACGCGACTGGAAAAGTCGCCCGCCGCCAGTTGGTGCGCCGACTGCTTGAGCGCAGTCAGCGGACGGATGATCGAGCGGGCGAGCAGCACGGAGGCGATCACCGCAGCGACGAGCACTGCGCCGAACAGCAGCCACAGCAGCGCCCAACGCTCGAAGATCACGGTCTGCAGATTGGCGAGCGGCACGCTCAACTGCACGAGCACGGGCGGCTGCGAATTGATGCCAGCGGCGGTATACAGCGCGGGATTGCCCTGCTCATTGTTCCGCTCCACGACAACCGTGTCGCCGCGCAGAGCCGTTTCCATTTCCGGCGCGTCCCGGAAATTGGAGCGCGGCGCGCCCCCGTCGTCACTGCCACCGCCGCGGGGACTGCCACCATCCATATCCAGCGTGTACAGCGTGATCTCGCCGTGGGTGCGACCTTCATATTCCGCGATCAAAGCGGCCTGTTCGTCGTCGGTCAGCCTATCGTCCTGCCGTAGTTCGGAGCGGATGCCCTGCGCGATCAACTGGATTTCGTTCTGCAGGCGGTACTCGAAGTCAGCGCGTGCTGCCGACGAAATCTGCGCCCCGGCGATCACCATCAGCACGATGAACCCGGCGCACAACACGCCCACCGATCCGAATAACAGCCGCGCGCGAATGCTCGTCAATTTCATGTGGGTTTGCCGGTCACGAGGCGATAGCCGACGCCGCGCACCGTCTGGATGAGACGCGGATCACTCGGGTCGTCTTCCAGCTTTTCGCGTAACCAGCGGATATGGACGTCGAGCGTGCGCATATCGCCGAGCCAGTCTGTGCCCCACACCTTATCGAAAATCTCCGCCCGCGTGACCACATCGCCCGCTTTGAGCAGCAGCAGCGACAGCAGCTCGAATTCTTTGAAACGCAGCGCGACTTCTTTGCCGCTTTTGAAGATCTGGCGGCGGTTCAAATCGATCATGATGTCCGCGAATTCGATCTGTTCGTTCTGCGCGGTGCGCGCTGTGTCGAACTCGACGCGCCGCAGCAGCGCCTTGATACGCGCCATGAGTTCGCGCGTGCTGAACGGCTTGCTCAGGTAGTCGTCCGCGCCGAGTTCGAGGCCGAGCACGCGGTCGATCTCTTCGCTCAGGGCGGTGAGCATCAAAATCGGCACGACGCTCTTGTGGCGGATGCCTTTGCACACATCCCAGCCGTTTATTTCCGGCAGCATGATGTCGAGGATCACGAGGTCAGGTTGGGCGGTCAGCGCCATTTCAAGACCCGCCGCGCCGTTGGTCGCCGTGAGTACGGTGTAGTTTTGTAGTTTGAGCGCCCGGGCAATTGGCTCGGCGATCAGGCGGTCATCTTCGATGAGGAGGACAGTCGGCATGGCAAGTTATCCTTCGGTATAGCTTCAGTATCCCATCAGAAACGCGCAGCGGTGGGCAAATTTAAGGTCGATTTAAGGTAATTTGATGCTTCGATAAAGCATTTCTGGCCAGCCTGTTTTAGAGTAAAGGTGTTGCAATTGTGCCACAACCGATGATCAGAGGAGTAATGGGAGTTCCATGAAACAGTCAATGGTGCGGATGATGTCCGCTTGTGTGCTGGCGGCGCTGGCCGTTAGCGCGGTGAGCGCGCAGGAAGTGACGACGGCGATCATACCAGTGTACAGTGATCCGGTCGAAGCGGCGGGCACGGTGCTCGTGCTCACCGGGCATGTGCTCGACGCGAACGGCGCTCCGGTCGAAGGCGCGCGTGTCGAAATCTGGCAGACGGATGATAACAGCGTCTACGCTCACCCCAACGTCGATGCGACCAATATCGACGCGAATTTCCAGCACTTCGGCGCGTATGTGACCGACGCCGACGGCTTCTACACGTTTCGCACCGTCGTGCCGAAAGAAGAGGGCATCGGGCGACCGCTGCACATTCATGTCAAGGTGTTTGTGGATGATGCCGAAGTGCTGACCACGCAGTTCTATTTTGCGGGCGATGACAGCGCCGCGAGCGATCAGTGGTTTGCGCAGGCGGGCGCAGATGCCGTGTTGATGGTGCTCGAACCCGCCGAAGTCACGGACACCAATGGCCTGACCTTTCAACTGGCCGCGAAAGACATCATCGTCAGCCTCGGCGCAGCGGGCACATTGACCCTCACGCCGGAACAGACCGAAGGTCCGTATTACCCGGTCGCGACCGTCGCGGACTTCGACAACGACCTGACCGTGGTCAGTGAACAAGCGAACCCGGCGAATGCAGCCGTGAGTAGCGAAGCGGAAGCCGTGGTCGCGTTTACGCTGCTCAACCTGAATACGGCGTCGGGGGATGATTTCTCCGCGACGATCCCGAATTTCCCGAGCCGCATGGTGCGCGAATTCCTTGAATACCGCCCGTACGTGAGCATTCAGCAGTTCCGCCGCGAGATCAGCAAGTACGTCGGCGACACACAGACCGCCGAATGGGAACAGTACGTATACGTCCCAATTGACGTGAACAACGCCGACGCCGCCACGCTCATGCAGATTCCCGGCGTCGATGAAGCGGCGGCGAACGCTCTGATCGCGACGCGGCCGTTTGCTTCGAATGATGCGTTCCTCGCAGCGTTGGGCGGCACATTGTCGGCGGCGCAGGTGCAGTACGCTGCGAACTACCTGAGCCAATAATCATGGATCACACACCGGGCAGAGGGAACGCATAACATGAGCGCGGATATCATTGTCGAACGGCTGCGGCGGCTGCTGATCGGGCTGGCGGTGTTTTTGGTGGCGGGGACGTTGGGCGAACTGCTCGTCATCGAACACTTTCAGGCAACCGAGCAGTACATCCCGATTGTCATGTGTGTGGTCGCGTTGCTGGCGTTGGGGGCGGCGATTGTCCGCCCCCAACGCTGGACGTTGCAGGCTATGCGCCTCGTCATGCTCGGTATGGGGCTGGTCAGCCTGTTGGGGCTGTACTATCACGTGACGGGTAACTTTGCCTTTGAGCTGGAAATTCGCCCGAATGCCACCATCGGCGAGGTGTTTCTCGACGCGTTGGGCGGCGCGAACCCGCTGCTTGCGCCGGGCATTTTGGGCATCGCTGCCGTCTTGGCGCTCGCCTCAACCTATTATCATCCCGCCTTGACAGCGAAGTAGTTCATGAAAATCAACAAGACCAAGGTCAACTTCTTCCTCGACATCCTGTTCGTGATCGGCTTCGTCGTCGATCTCGAATTTCGTTTCACCGGGCTGCGCCTGCACGAGCTGATCGGGCTGGCGTTCACGCTCATTTTCGCGCTGCACCTTCTCCTGCACTGGGACTGGATCTGGGGCGTCACCAAGACGCTCTTCCGCAACCTCCTGCAGGAGTCGCGCCTCAATTACCTGCTCAACTGGCTGCTGTTCATCGATGCGCTCGTGCTGGTCGTCAGCGGCTTGATCATCTCGCGCACGCTCGGCCTGAATTTGCAGGGCGTCGGGCGGAATTTGCCGTGGCAGCAGTGGCACATCCTGTCCGCCGAACTCAGCCTCGTGATCATCGCGGCGCATATCGGCATGCATTGGAAGTGGATCGCGACGTTCGGCAAGAAGTATCTGCTCACGCTGCCGAAGTTCGGCGCGCCCCGACGGGAGGAAGCGCATGGCGCGTAGATCGAACCGCCGCACGTGGATCATCAAGATCGCGTTCATCGCGCTGGTCGTGGTAAGTGGTGTGGCGCTCGCGCAAAACGGCGATCTGCGCAACCCGTTCACCGTGTTCGCAGGGTTCACGGGCAATCAGTTTGGTGGGTTTGGGCGGGGCGGCTTTGAACGTGGCGACCGTCCCGAAGGCTTCAACCCGTCCACAGGTGACGCGGCGCAGGGTAGCACGGGCGGTATTGCCGCACCGGAAGGTTTTCGCCGGGGCGAACGTCCGGAAGGCTTTGGCCGCGAAGGCCGCGGCATTGACGACGCGATCACGCTCAACTGGAACGCGTTTGACGGCGTGCTGTTCGACTTCTGGTTCATCGCGGCAGCGGCGGCGGTCATCATGGTGATCGGGCCGCTGGTCGGCAAGCTGATCAAGAAACTGCGCCCTCCGCGCCGCCCCAATCGACCGCAAACAGCGGTGGTGTAGCCTAACCTCACCCCCAACCCCTCTCCGAGCGGAGAGGGGCGAAAGCGCAACAGATTTCGTAGGGACGCAATTCATTGCGTCCGTTGCATCAGACCTCACTCATTACACCGCGGGCAGCAGCAGCACATCCAGTCCGATCAGGATGCCGACCGCCCCCTCTGCGCCGGGGGTCACGATGACCACGCCGCACTGCGGCTGATCCGGGTCGGGTGGGTCGGTCAGAAGCGCACTCAGCGACCGGAAATGGAAATCCTGCATAACGTCTTCACCGGGGATGACGCTGCCGTCGCCCATTTGTGCGCGCGAGGCGGCCTCGCGAACCTTCTGCACGGCGGGCAGCAGCAATCCGATCAAAATGCCCTGTGTACCGTCCCCGGCGCTGATCAAATCCAGACCGCGCGCCAGTTGATCCGGTGTACACAGCGGGCTTTCGCTCGGCGGATCAGCTTCGTTGACCGCCGGGAGGAGCAAGCCGTAGTCCATGCACAGCCCGCCGCCAACTTCCAGACACGTCTCTCCATCGGCTTGGCGGTGCGCGCCGATCAGAATCTTTTGGTCAGTCGGGATCACCGAGCCATCGCCGTTCAGGAAGTTGATGATCAAATGGCTGCCGTCGAACACACGCACGTGACCACCGGGAGTCGGCGCAGGCTGGGGCGGCTGCGGGTGCGGGGTGAGCGTGATGTCGGGCTGCGGGAATACCTCGAAATCCTCCCAGTCGATGATCACCACGTCGAATTCGTCGAACAGGTCGCCGAAGTTCCAGCCGTCGCCGTCTTCGTCGATGATTTCCGGTGGGATGATGCTGGGGTCGAACTTCACATCGATGGACTGGCCATTGTCCGACGCATCCACATGAATGACCTGCGGCAGATACACACACTGGCCGTTGGTGATCACAACTTCGCCGGATACCCACCCATAACCACCCGGCGAGGGCGCGCCGTCGAACCACACCTGATTATTCTCGTCGTAGTCGCGCAGCCAGGGTTCCCACTGGGAGCCGGGGGTAAGCTGACCGAGGATGTTCGCGCTGGTCGTCGGTTGTTCGCGCACGTTGACATTACCGGTCGCCGTCAGCGGCACGCCGACCATGCACACATCCATCGAATTCCACACCATGACCAACTGCGGCGCTTGGGTGGGCGCGATGTCAATCGGTTGAATGCCCGTTGGGCAGCCATTGCTGAAGCCCGTCCCCGCTTGATCCGGGCAGGCATCGACGAAATCCTGCACACCATCGGAGTCGCGATCCTGCGGTGGGACACTGGTGGTGGGCAGCGGACAGCCACCATTGGTGCGCGGCCCGGCCTGCGCCGGACAGCGATCCTGTCCATTGGGCAAGCCGTCACCGTCGTTATCCTGCGCCGAAGCCGTTCCGGCAAACGCCAATAAAGCGATCAATACCAGCATGAGTACAACACTGCGTCGGCGGTTCATGATGTTCCCCTCTAGGCCGATCGATAGTCATTGTCCTTATTGTCTGGCAAAGGATGTTTGACGGCGTCCAGCGAAAGTTGGAGACAAACACCAAACTTTTGCTTGATTTTCGGGGGATGACAGTTACCTCACCCTGCTTGCTGCGCAAGCCGTCCCTCTCCGTGGGGAGAGGGACACGCCTCGACATGCCCATGCCCCTCGCCCAATGGAGAGGGGCAGTTGAGCGGAGCGAAACGGGGTGAGGTTGGCTTACGCCCGTTGTTCCCGTTCTTCCGGCGGCTTGATCGCCTTCATGTTGCGGTAGAGCAAAAAGTCATAGACCAGTTTTAGCCCACCCGCGAGGAAGAAGGGGGCGCTCAACCAGATCCCGCCGAGGTTGAACAAAGCCCCGGTCAACCCTGGCGAGAAGGATGCGCCGACCGAGCGCGCGATACTGGTGACGCCGTTCGCCGCCGATCGTTCGCTCGGGTCAACCACGGCGACCGTATACGATTGGCGGGTGGGCACGTCCATCTGCGAGATGCTGAAGCGGACGAGCAGGACCAGCACCGCCAGCGGCAGCGTCGGCATGAGCGGCACGAGGATCAGCAGTAGATTCGAAGGGGCGTGCGTGAACACCATCGTGTTGATCAGCCCGTAGCGCGCGGCCACCCGCGCCGCCGCCAGCGCCGATAAGCCCGCGAACAGATTTGCGCCGAGGAAGATCGAGCCAATGACCGCTGTATCTACCCCGAAGCGGCGGTTGAACCACAGTGCGACCAGACTCTGCACGATGAACCCACCCGCGAACGCGTCGAGCATGAACAGCAGCGACAGCCGAAATACGATCTGGCGTGACTTGTGCAGCCCGAACAGGCTGCTGAGCGTCGGCGCCGGTTTGACCTCCGCGACTTCGACGGCGGGTGACATACGCCCGAAGATCAGCAGCAGTGCGCCGCCGAGCAGCGCATAGCCGATAATCACCGCGCGGTAACTTTCCAAGGGGGTCGAGCCGCTGGCTTGCAGTCCCTGCGCCAGCGATCCGCCGACCAATGAACCGAGCCCGGTCATCAGTGAACCGACGAGGCTGTACCACGCGAACACCTGCGTCCGCTGCTTGTCGGTGGTGGTTTGCGGGAGCGCCGCTTGTTCAATGGCGAGGAACGGGCCGACTTCATTGCCGCTCGGGCTCATTACGCCGATGATAGCCGTGATTGTCAGCAGGGCGACGTTGCCGGTCAGCGCGAAGACGAGACCCGCGAAGATCATTAAGCCTGCGCCGATCATCAACATACGCCGCCGCCCAACCCGATCTGCAATGATGGTGATCGGCAGTGAAATGAGCGCGTCGCCGAGGAGCGTGAGGCTCAACACGAGGCCGATCTGGGGATCACTGAGGCCGACTTCGGCCAGATACAAGCCGAGTACGACGGCGAGGAAACCATATGCGAAGAGCCGCACCATCCGCGTGGCGAACAACAGCCAACCATCACGCGAAAGGGTGGTCAAAGCCTGAATTTCAGGGAGCTTCAGCAAGGCCAGTCTGCTCCTGTGCGGCAGGATCACCCGCCCGTTTCCGGCGTTGGATCGTGTTCAGCGCGGTGAGGCAGGCGGCCAACCACACGCCGCCCGCCGCGAATCCGGCGACCACGTCGGAGAGATAATGCACGCCCAACGTCATGCGGCTGATGCCGACCAGCAGAATCAGCATCAGCGCTGCGAACACGAGGATAATCCGGCCAATGGAAGTCCGCAAGAGCGACCACGCGAAGTAGGTCAGCAGACCAAAGCCGATCAGCGACATCATGGCGTGCCCGCTCGGAAAGCTGAAGTTACGCTCGATCACGAACGGGTCGGCGAAGACCGGGCGCGCGCGGGCGAAGATCAGCTTGAGCACATTGTTGAGCAGCGTCCCGCCGATCAGCGCGGCGATCCAGATCGCCAGATGCAGCCACTGCCGGCGCAGCAGAAAGTAGAGGCCCAGCCCGCCGCCCGTGATCCACAAGCCCTCCATGCCGATCCAGCTCACAAGACGGTAGAACTGAATGGAACTCGGCGTGGCCTGCGCGTGCAGTTCATTGGCGACTTCCGTGTCAATGCGCACCAGCAGTTCCTGTTCGCGCACCTCATCGGCGATGGCGGCGAACACGCCGAGGCACGCCAGACTGATAAGCAGGCCGATCAGCAGTTGGATGCCTAAGTGTTCCACCAGCGGCAGCCGGTAGAGCAGGGATCGGATGCGTTCGAACATAAATCACTCCTATACAGCCGCATGCCTTCACTCTAGCAGATTCCGCCGTGGCTTACGTTACAACTCGATGAATAGCGCCGATTAGCAGACGCGCTAGAATCAGGTCAGCTTTCGCCTAGCCCTGAGGACAACCATGAATACGACCCCTACGCGTCCGTTCTATCGTTGGACCATCGAGATTCTGCCCGTGCCCACGCTGCTCGGTTCACTGGCGATCTTCGCCATCCTATTCATTATCCTGTCGAGCGTGCTCAACTTCACCGTCGACATGGTGCTGATCGGCGCGCTGCTCGGCACCGTGCTGCATTGGTCACTGGAGATGATCCACCACCTCGGCCATGCCTACCTGGCGCAGCGCACGGGCTACCCGATGCTCGGCGTCCGGATCGGTATGCTGGGCATCCTCTCGATGTCGCTGTACCCGAAAACTGAGCCGAAGCTGCCCGCCAGCGTGCACATTCGCCGCGCGCTCGGCGGCCCGATGGCCAGCGGCATCTGTGCTGTGATCTTTCTGGTGCTGGTGTTGGCCACCGCCCACCTCAACGATGTGCTCGCGTGGTTGTTTCGGCTCGGCCTGTTCGAAAGTCTGCTGATGTCGGTGGGCGCGCTCGCCCCGCTCCCCGGCATCGATGGCGGGACGATCCTCCACTACTGGCGCAAACGGTCGTAAGCAGCGAGCCGCGTCGCTCGAGCAGCCAAGGCCGCCCAATTCGGGAGTACAATCAAAGATGTAGTACGTACTAGGGCTTGGGGAAACGGTTCATGCGAAAGGACTAGTTCAACATGATTCTGGTCGTCGGCTCAACCGGTTTGCTCGGCGGCGCCATCACGCGCCGGTTGCTCGCAACAGCCCAGCCTGTGCGCATTTTGCAGCGGGATAATCCGGCAGCACAGACTTGGATTGATCAGGGCGCAGCGGCCGTCAAAGGTGATCTGCGCGACCGGGCATCGTTGGATGCGGCGTGTGCCGGGGTAGATGTCGTCATCACCACGGCGATTGCCCGCTTTTTTGATGGCGGCGACTTCCAGTCCGTCGATCTGCAGGGGACGAAAAACCTGATCGATGCGGCCAAAGCCGCTGGCGCCAAACAGTTCATCTATACCTCGGCGTACGGGTCAACGAAGGATGCGCCCGCCGAACTGATGCGCGTCAAAGCGGAAGTCGAAGAGTATCTCAAAGCCAGCGGCGTTCCGTATACGATTTTCCAGCCCGCCGTTTTCATGGAAGTGTGGATCGGCGCGGTCATCGGCATCCCCCTGCAAGCCGGGCAGCCCGTCACCCTCGTCGGGCATGGCAACCACCATCACCACTTCATCGCCGTGGACAATATCGCCGAGATTGCCGTCAAGGCCATCGGCAACCCCAAAGCGATCAACCAGATGATTCCGATTGGCTCCACGCGCGCTTCGTGGACGGAGATTGTGCAGATGGTCGCGCACGCCACGAAGCGCCAAATCCCGGTGCAGTATGTACCCATCGGGACGCCGCTGCCCCTGCTGCCTGACATTTTCAACGCGCTGATGTGGGGCATGGAGACCTATGAGAGCTCCATCGACATGAAGCATTGGCGCCAAGTCTTCAACGTGAAGCTCGACAGCATCGAAGATTTTGCGCGGCGCACGTTCGTCGCGCATCCCGCGTAAAGCCGTACATTTCTCAGCCTCACAAACGGATTTTTGCCCCTCTCCATTGGGAGAGGGGCGGTTGAGCGCAGCGCAACGGGATGACGCTCTACGGCGCGACCTTCGCGACGATCCCGGCGATGCGCCGTTCGCGCGTCTCCGCTGCTTTCGCCTCGTTGACCTGCCGCACGAACTCTTTGCGCTTGGACGGCGCGAGCGCGGCAAACGCTTCAGCTGCGCCGGGCTGAGCGGCCAGTGCCGCCGCTAGATCGGCAGGCACCTCGACGGTGCGTGGTTCGGTGTCCAGTTCCAGCGTCACTTCGACCGTATCGCCTGCCTGCACGCCCGCCGCCGTGCGATGCTCAGCCGCTAGCGGGAGCATGAACACGTCGCCATACGCGGCGACCGTGCTGCGATAGTTGTAGCCCTTGATCGTGACGACGACGGGCGGACGCTTATGTGAACCGAGCGCGGCGACCACGTCGGCGGGCACAGGCAGGCCGGTCGCGTTCACGCCTTCGGCCTGCTGAACGGTGGTGGTGAAGGTCACGGCCATAACAACTGTATCTCCTTAGTTGGCATCGGCGGATCTGGGAAAGCGTTTCGCGCTGCGAATGCGCGCGCGCTCGGCCTCGACTTCGCGGGTTTTGGGCGGCGCGGCCGTTTCCAGCGCGCCGAGCAGTTTGCTCGCCGCGGCGGCGACTTCGACAACCGCAGCGTTGAAGGCGTCGGCGTTGACCTTCGAGGGTTGGTTGAAACCGCTGATCTTGCGCACGAATTGCAGCGCCGCCGCCTGAATCTCGTCCTCGGTGACGGGCGGCTCAAAGTTGTACAGCGGCTTGATATTTCGACACATGCTTAGTTCCTCCTCACACGTACGGTCGCGACCGGATCTCGCTCGCCTGTTCTAGAGTATACGCGAAATTTGTGCCCCTGTGTCAGGGGAACGTCCGCGTAGCACCCGCCGCTTCTCGAGTCTGCGCGCTGGCAATAGTTTGACGTTAGTGAGGGACAAGCATCGGTCGGTGCCCACCCCCACCTAACAGGGGTAGGTTTTTCATGCTTCCTAATAGAACGCGAAGTTTTTTCGCCAAAACCCCCTGTAGGGACGAGGCATGAGGTCATTTCAGAATCGGCACTTTGTCTAACCTCACCCCTAAATCCCCTCTCCTAGAGGAGAGGGGACTTAAAAAGTCCGCCTGTCTCCCCTCAAACCGGTGCCTTAATGGCTCCCAATGTTAAAACTGTCCCTCCGTCAACCTTTAGGAGAGGGGTTGGGGGTGAGGCTGAGTATTCTGACCAGCCTCGTGCCTCGTCCCTACAATTGAAAACCTACCCCTGTTAGCTCCCCCTCGCCCACGCACGCGGGGAGAGGTCGGAGATGTGTTATCCCTCACTGACGTTAGTTTACGGATATCTACGAACAATTAATGAGAATTGAGTTATATTGAGATTAAACACGTTAGCTAAACGCACATGATGATTTCTCAGCCCCAACCCTCGTTCCAAGTGGCGAACAACAGAATGAATTCTATGAAGCCGATGACCGACAACCTGCCTCCCACTCCACCGCCGGGGCCTAGCACGGATACACAGCAGCTCCACGCCGTCAAAGCGGAGCTGGAAATGCAGCGCAACTACCTACGCGACATTCTCGACAGCGTCGAAGATGCGTTTATGAGTGTCACCCCGGATGGAAAGCTGATTTTCGCTAGCCGGTCGTTTGAACAAGTCTTCGGCTACCCGGTTGAGCGCTATCTCAGCGATCCCGATTTCTACAAAACGGTTGTCCACCCCGATGATCTGGCGTTGGTGATCCGGCAGCGTAACGATTTGTTTGACAAGGGATCTGTCGAATTGGAACGCCGCCTTGTCTTCCCCGATGGCAGCATCCACTGGCAGTTTCAGCGGATCTGGGTCAATTACGATGCTCAGGGGCAGCCGCTCACGGTCAATACCATGGGCCGTGACATCACCGCCCGCAAACAGGCAGAGGCGGCGCTGCGCGAGGCGGCGGCGACGCTTGAGCAACGCGTCGATGAGCGGACGGCCGAGCTCAACCAAATCAAGCATCGGCTGGAAACGATCTTTGAGACGATCAGCGACGGCGTGCTGCTGCTGGATCCAGTGCACGGCATTCAGGCCGCGAATCCCGCCGGCGAAGCGCTGCTCAACATCACGCCCGCCGACTATGCGACGTTCCGGCTCGAACACATTTTTGCGCCAGAAACGGTCGTCCGGCTGCGCGCGCTCAAGCTGCAAGTCGCCCAAACGCGCCAACCGCAGCAGGTCGAGGCCGTGCTGCAGCGTCCGGGCGGTCTCAGTCACGATGTGGAGATCAGCTACGCCCCGGTCTCCGGCGATGAGAACGAGCTGGCGCAGCTCGTCATCATCATTCGCGATGTCACGGCGCGCAAGCGCACCGAAGCCGCGCTGCGCGCCAGTGAAGCGCGCTACCTGAATGTCGTCCAGACGCAGACGGAATTGATTTGCCGCTACGATACCGACTTGAAGCTGACGTTCGTCAACGACGCCTACGCTCGGCGCTTTGACCAACTGCCGCGTGATCTGGTCGGCCAGAGCTTTTTGCCCCTGATCCCGGAGCGGGAGCGGGACGCGGTGCGCCTGCACGCTCTGGATTTGCTGCGCAATGGTGGAGCCAGCGTGCACGAATACGAATTTTCGGGCGCGGATGGCCAGAAATACTGGCAGTACTGGACAGATGTTGCCTTGTATGATGATCACGGCACCATTGCGGGCGTGCAGGCCGTCGGGGTTGATATCACCGAGCGCAAACGCGCTGAAATGACGCTGCAGCAGAAATTGGATCAAGAACAGGAGCTGCAGCAGAATCTGCAGGTGCTGCATGCCATCAGCATTGAGCTGACCAAGGTCGAAACGCTCGACGAGTTTTATCGCGCGGTGGTCGAGATGGGGCTGACACGCCTCGGCATGGATCGCGTCGGTATTTTCCTCTACGACCAGGCGGCCAACATGGCGCAGGGCGTTTACGGCACCGATGACGTGGGCAATATTCAGGCGGAAAAGTATATCCGGTTTCTCATTCGACCGGACGGCGGCATGTATACGTCGATGATCAAGCCGGAACGCTTTCACTTTAATGACAATGCGCCGCTGTATCACAAGGAGGACGTCGTTGGCTATGGCTGGAACCTCACCGTAGCGCTGTGGTCGGGTGACCGGGTGCTCGGTTGGTTGGTGGCTGATAACTACATTCATCGGCGTCCGGTCACGCCCACGCAGATCGAGATTCTGGCGCAGTATGGCATCTATGTGTCGGCCTCGCTGGTGCGCCGGCAGGTCGAAGACGCACTGCGGGCCAGTGAGGAAGAGTTCCGCTTGCTCCTTGAAGCCGCGCCGGTCGCGACGATCATCAGCGATACGTTGGGCATGATCGCGCTGGTCAACCAGGCGGCTGAGGACATGTTCGGCTATTCACGCGCCGAGATGCTCGGCCAACCGCTGGAAATCATCATGCCGCAGGCGCTGGACGAGACCGATCTCCCACTTTCGCCTGTGATTGCTGGCGCTGACGACGAGCGCGAACGCCTGAATGTTATGGCGCTGGTCGGACGGCGCAAAAACGGCACGCGCTTCCCGGCGGATATCCAATTGAGCTATATCGAGATCCAGTCGTCGTCCGTGATGATGCTGCATGTGCTCGATATGACTCAGCGGGCCGCCGCCGAAAAAGCGCTCAAACAGGCGTTGGCGCGCGAAAAAGAGCTCAGCGAGCTGCGAGCGCGCTTCGTGTCCACGACTTCGCATGAATTCCGCACGCCGCTCGCGGCGATCCTCGCTGCGACCGAATCGCTCAGCCTGTACCGCCAGCGCATGGACGACGAACAGATCGCCAACCGGCTGGAACGCATACGCGCTCAGGTGCTGCATATGCGCAACATCATGGAAGACGTGCTGCAGTTGACCAAAATGGAGGCGGGCTATGCCGACTTCAAGCTCACGGATGGGGACTTGGGCGCGCTGTGCCAGGCGATTGTCGATGAATTCAACAGCCAGCCCGACTATCATGATCGGCTGGTTTTTAGCACACCGCTCGCCGAGCCGACCGCGCAGTTCGATGCGCGCCTCCTCCGGCAGGTGGTCACCAATCTCGTGCACAACGGGCTTAAATACTCGGAGAAACAGGTGCGCGTTGAGCTGGATCGCGATGAGGATGAGCTCATCCTCAAGATCAGCGATCAGGGCATCGGCATCCCAGCAGACGACCTCAAACGGCTGTTTGAGCCGTTCCACCGCGCGGCGAATGTCGGCACGATCTCCGGGACGGGCCTGGGGTTGAGCATCGCGAAACAGGCGGTGACCTTACATAAAGGCTCGCTGTCGGTAGCCTCGCAGGTGGGCGTTGGGACGACATTCACCGTGCGCGTGCCGATCAAGGCGTAGCGCCCGTCGGTACTTACGGCAGATCGTGGGCGCTGTAGCGCTCAGGTTCGCGCGGGAACGTGACGGTGAAGCTGGTGCCTTTGCCGACTTCGCTCTCCACTGTGATCGTGCCGTTGTGGAGGTCAATGGCCTGCTTGGTAATGCTCAAGCCGAGGCCTGTCCCGGAAATCGAGCCAACGTTGTCCGCCCGATGAAACGGTTCAAAAATGTGCTTAATATCATCCGGCGGAATCCCGATTCCCGCGTCACGCACGCAGATGCGAATCGCCTGCTCGTCGTGACTGAGCTGTAAATCGACTGGTTGTTCCCCGGCGGAATATTTGAGCGCGTTGTGCAGCAAATTGCTGACCGCTTGGCGCAGCAGGCGCGGATCATAGGCGACCAGCACCGCGGTGTCGGGACAGTCACAGCGGATGCGCCCCTGATGCTCAGCCTGCGCGTCGAATTCCTCGACCAAATCTCGACACAGGCGCGCTACATCCCCGACGACCGGGCGGCACTCCATTTTCCGCGCCTGAAAGCTGGAAAGCTGGAGCACATCTTCCATGATCGACTGTAAGAACCCGACCTGCTGCCCGATGCGTGTCAATCGTTCGCTGATTTGCTCATCGGACATGCGGTGCCGGTAGAGGCTGAGCGATTCGGTCGCGGCGAGGATTGCGGCGAGGGGCGTGCGGAACTCATGCGACGCGGTTGAGACAAAGCGCGTCTTCAGTTCGACCAGTTCTTTCTCTTGTTCAAGCATCAGCTTGAGCGTCGTTTCCGCCTGTTTACGCTCGGTGATGTCGCGAATGATGCACACGAGATTCGTCACCGAATAGACCGAGCGATTGATGGGCGCGATGCTGATTTCGACCTCAATGAAGGTGCCGTCACTGCGGCGGAGGCGCGCTTCTACGCCCTGCGGGTGCTGTGCGCTGGCGGCGTCGCGCAGGCTGGCGTTGATGCGTGCCATATCGTCCGGATGCACCCAGGTCAGCAGGCTCAAACCGAGCGCGCTGCGCTCCCCGAGATCCAGCATCCGGTTGAACGTGTCGTTCGACTGCTGGATACCCTGCTGCACATCGACCAGCAGAATCCCATCGCCGCTGTGATTGAAAATGGCTTCCAGCCGCTCTTTCGCGCGTTCCAATTCGATGGTGCGTTCGGTGACGCGGCGTTCCAGCGCATCATACGCTTCTTCCAGGTCGTTGCGCGCATTGACGCGGTCCGTGATCACTTCGGAGAAGAGCAGAATGCCGCCGATGCGCCCATCGGTGTGGCGCCACGGACGAATTTCCCAGCGCACCCAATCGTGTGAACCATCGAGGCGCGGGAAGCGGTCGGCGTCGCTCATTTCAACCGCGCCCTTCAGACAGCGCTGATGGATATTGCGCCAGCGTTCCGGGATTTCCGGGAAGACGTCGTAATGAGAACGCCCGATGATGTTCTCATCGCCGAGGCGATAATCGCTCAGCCAGCGGCGGCTGACCGCAACATAGCGCATATCCGTATCAAGCATTGCAATCGCGGCGGGCGCGTGTTCGATGAACAGTCGCATGCGCTCTTGCGTTTCGAGCAGTTCGGTTTCGGCGCGTTTCTGCTCGGTGATGTCGCGCCCGACCGCCTGATATTCCACGATCTGCCCGCCTTCATCGAAGATTGCCCGGTCTTTCCATTCCACCCAGCGCAGGCTGCCATCCGCTTGCAGCGAATGGTGCACGCTGATCGCCACCGGGTTCGTCTGAGTGAGCGCGCGAATGTGGGCAATGCCCGCTTCGCGTTCTTCGGGCGGGATTTTGCTCAGAATCGATTTGCCGATCAGTTCGTCAGGCGTGAGCCCGAAGGATTTGCAGTAGGCTCGGTTGCCGAAGGTGAGATTGAGATTGGGATCGTAGCGACAGACCAGCTCAGTCTGGTCTTCGACGATAGCGCGGTAGCGTTGTTCGGTACGCGTTGGCGCGAGCGCCCCATCTTGCAGAAGTGATGTATCCGCATCGACGGGATGATGATCATTCATAGCCTGTCTCTTCTGACACCCAGTGTTTCCAGACTTGCTGGTCGGAGCGGTAGCGCTTCTGGTTCACTAATTCTGATTGTAACGCTGATTCAGTTTTCTAAGACCGGATTAGTCTAGAGATTTATATAAAACCACTCGACATGTTTGATGAACTCATTCAAATAAAGGTTTTATTACCATTCATTCTACTATGCACCGTGATTGATTGTATCTTGATTCCAGCCCAAATAAGTTGTGAGATCTGCCAACCCGAGAAAATTCAAGACAGGTCACGATCTCCCGAGCGCGTTGGGTGAGCAGGCATGAGGGGATTGAAAAGGGCCGTTTGATTTGCGGACGCCCCATTGGGCGTCCCTACAATTCCTGCAATTCTTTGGCGATCTGATTTAGGGGTGAGGTTGGGGCAGCCGCCAAACTGTGAACTGTCAACTGAAAACTGACAGCTACTTCACCGCGACGGCGACTTCGCGCATGTAGTCCACGTTATCGAGCAGGCGCTTCTCAGCGGACCACTGCTGCTTGCCGAAGTGCCGCCACCACACATAGCCGCCCTTTTCCGTGCGTGACGCCGGATCGACGTCGATGCACGTGCCATTCGCCAATAGATCGAGCCGCTTGGCGGTGATCGCGGGTTCCGTCCGCACGCTGAGCGGTCCGAGCACGACCTGATAGCGCTTGGTTCCGGTCGGCGTGGGGCGATAGGCGGGGGCGTTGGTCGCATGGCTGCCCACCACCGCCTTGAGGCCGTTGTAGTCGCGGTGAATACGCGCGAAGGCGTATAAATCGCTCACGCCGACATTCCACGGCGAGGTGTCGAACGCCCACGGCATGATCGTGAATGCGCCCGCACTGCGCCAGCGTTTGAACTCGTTGGCATAGTACGCGGTGCGATCCGGGTTGCGCGTGATCGACCCGCCCATTTCGCCGACATAGAACGGCTTGCCGAGTTCGCGCCCGATCTGAATATCGAGCGTTGCATACTCGGTTTCGCCATCTTCAGCGTAAAAGTGGATCGACACGGCGTCGATGGTGGGCAGGCTGTACAGGCGGCGGGAAGCGGCAGCGCGCGTCGCGGGTACGGTGATCTGATTGCTGTTGATGATCCCGGTACTGACGAGCGTCAGCGGCGTGATCTGCTTGAGCGCGGCGCTGGCTTCGGCGGCGAAGTTGTAGAAGGCGCGTTCGTCCGTCGCGTAAGCGGGCTGCGGGTGGATGGCGAATTCGTTGCCGAGTTCCCACAGCAGCAGGGCGGGATGCCCGGCCAACGCCGCTGCGACGCGCTGGATATAGGGGATATAGGTCTTCTGGTACAGGCGGTTGAGGAAGTAGTTCTTGTGCAGGTGCGACCCGGTCGCCGTGTGATAGTGACTCTCGCCGGGGATGATCCACTCGGAGCCAAATGCATCGCCGAGCGCGATGATCGCCTGCATGCCCGCCCGCTGGATGAGGTCGAGCGCCGCTTTGAGACGCGCGATGTTCTGGTCAACGGTCAAGCGCTGGCACGCGCCAAACAAGCGGATTAACTGGACGCCGAAGCCGCTCAACTCGGTGAGCTGAGCGGCTTGTAGTTCGAGGCGCGTATACGGTACGGAGGATGTCCCATAGTACGCAAATTCCCGCAGGTTGACGCCGGTTCGAAACGGAATGTTCACGGTCGCAGTGTTTCCAATACTTCGTCGGTATCGACGTTAATCAGAGCAAAGTACAATTCGGTTTCCCCGGCCACGAACGAGACGCTCCAGATGCCGGGACGCAGATTTTCGGTGTAGGTTGTCCAGTCGTCGCGCCCGTTGAGCGCTTCGCCCGCGCCCTCGCCGGAATACGCGAGGCTGATGGCTTCGTCGCGCCACGCTTCGCGCTGATCCTGTTCTTCGAGCGCGTTCGGGTCGCGGATTTCCTCAATCGCAAACTCATTCGCCGCCTCGTCGAACTGGATTACGGCCTGCACCGCCTGCACACCGCGGTAGAACGTGACTTCCCAGCGGCGGTCGTAACGGTTGAAGTCGATGTAGTGATCCCACAACAGCGTGTCGCCGAGCACGGCAAGGATCTCTGCGTCGTTGAGCACCAGCGGCAGCACACGATCTTGCCCGCGCTGGAATTCTTCGGCGGAGAGCGGCGCGGGGATGAAGCTGTCGACAATCTCACCTGTCTCCAGCACCACATTCGCGTAGCCGAGCCATTCCGACCACTCTTCGGCGTAGAACTCGACGTACCACACCCCGTCGCTGTCGTCGTCGTTGGCCTGACCAAACGACCCCGGATACTGCGCCAGCCAATCGACCCATTCGGGGAGCTGCGCCACCCGGTCGATAACGCGCTGCGCATCATCCTGCGCGGCGAGGGGGAGAGCACACAGCAGCATTACAGCGAGCAGCATGACAATGCGTTTCATGATCGATCTCCTGAAACCACGCGGTCGCCCGCGTCGGCTTGTCTAAGCGTTCGCTTCATCCCTAGCATACAACCTCTCCGATGCGAGCAAACTTAAGGGATGAAGCCGAAAGTCACTAATCTTTATGCAAATGATCCCTGCCAATTCGTGCCGGCGGGAGTCCTCTGTATCGCAGTCTCCGACCCACCCCGTCCACGAATCCCGGACGGAGGCGGTATTTGATTTTCAGGCGTACATCTGTAGGGGCGAGGCAAGAGGGTGTTTAAAAAGGCCAGATTCCGACCCCACCCCCGACCCCTCCCCGAATTCAGGGAGGGGAGCCAACACCGCTCGCAACTTCTCCCCTCTCCCCGCTTGCGTGGGAGAGGGGTTAGGGGTGCGGGGGCTGCCGACGAGCCGCACGCTACCGCGGGTTGACCAGCCCCAGCGATGTGACGCTGTGATTCGGGAACACCTGATCGAGTGCTGGGTTGAGCAACCGCTGACCGACGACTTCCGCGAGCACATCGCGGTAATCGGTCGTGATTTCGAGATCGCCATCGTTCAGGGTTTCGGGCGCGAGTGAGAAGCCCTGCGTGAAGACCTGTCCACCGCGCGCCCCGCCGCCGAGCACAAACATGAAGTTCCCATGCCCGTGATCCGTGCCCGCGCTGGCATTCTCTTCTACGCGCCGCCCGAATTCGCTCATGGTGACGATAGTTACGTCACGCAGACGGTCGCCGAGGTCGGCGCGGAAGGCGGCCAGCCCCTGACCGAGCGTGGTCAGCAGGGCGTTGAAGTAGCCATTGGTCGTACCCTGATTTTCGTGGGTATCCCAGCCGCCTACATCAACGCACGCGACTTCGAGCCCGACATCCGCCTTGATCAGTTGGGCGATTTGCCGCAGCCCGAGGCCGAAACCTTCGTTATCGCCGGGATAGGCGGCGTCGTTGGCTGGGGTATAGCCGCCCGCATTGATCGCTTTGAGCAGATCGACGGTTTCGAACACCAGCCGCGCCTGCGAGTCGAGCGCCCCGGTCGGTGCGTCGATGCTGTACAGGCGTGAGAGCATCTGCTGGGCTTGCGCGAGTTCATCTTCGCGCCCGCGCAGGTGGAAATCGGCAATCGAGCGCAGTGAGAGCGCCGGAATGCCGCCACGCAGCGAGTTCGGCACCATGGCGCCCATGCCGACCGCGCGGAATGGGGACTCGTTCTCCCACGCCGTCGACTGCAAGTGCCGCCCGATCCAGCCCGTACCCGTCGTCTTGACACCCGGCGTGCCGTACTCCATGAACTGCATGGCGTCGAAATGCGAACGGCTGGGATCAATGGATCCGGTTGCATGGACGACGAGCAGCTCACCTGCGCGGTACAGGTCGGCGAGCGGGGCGAGCGCCGGATGCAGCCCGAAATAGCCGTTCAGGTCGATGGCGGCGTTCGCGCCGTTGCCGGGTTCCGGCACGGCCAGCGATGGGCGCGGATCGTAGTAGTTCGCGCCTTCGCCAAAGGGCACGACCGCGCTCAAGCCGTCGATGCCGCCGCGCAGAAAGATCGCGACGAGCACGTCGCCGCGCCCGGTTTGCTGCGGCGGGCGGAAGGCGAGGCGCGGCATCCACGAGGGAAAGAGCGCCTTGCTCACGCCGAGCACGCCCGAGGTTTTCATGAAATCGCGTCGAGAAATCATCGTTATCCTTTCGAGCAAGCAGCGATGTGCCGACCCCACCCCCGGCCCCTCCCCGAATTCAGGGAGGGGAGCCAACACGGTTCGCTACGCCTCCCCTCTCCCCGCTTGCGTGGGAGAGGGGCTGGGGGTGAGGGGTTAACAGATCGCTACGCTACGCTCACCGCCACTGAAACAGCGGCGATGCCAGCATTAATCCGAACAGGGTGGGAGTTTTCGTCGCCAGCATGTGTTCATCCAGCGCCAGTTTGTCCAGGCCGTCCGTCAGGTAGTCGAAGAACGGCTGACTCGCTTCCGGAGAGAGCGGCGTGCCGAACACCTGCCGTGCTACCGCGTCGACCAGTTCGGTCGGCGTGGTGGGTGTGCCAACTCGCTCGAACAAGTGCGCGCGCAGATCGGTGTAGGGTTCACTCGCTGCTTCATGGGTGAGCGTCATGGCGATATTCCAGCGCGCCAGCAAGCCGCTGCTGTTCATCCACGCGCCCGCCACATCCGGGTAACCATCCGGTGGATGCCAGCCGTAAGGAAGCTGCGCGAGGTCTTGCAGCAGCTCGATCATGCGCCAGAACGGCATTTGCGTGTCGGTCGCCCGCAGCGCGCCGATGAAGAATTCGTAGGGGCGGCGCAGCTTTTGCCCTGCCGCCGCCAGAAAATCCTGCGAGGTGAAGATATGGCGCAGCACCGGCGCGATTTCGCCGTTGTTGACGATGAATTGCAGCGCGGTGCTGTCGACCAGACTCGCGGGCGGGTCATCGCTCACGAAGCGCACACACAGCTTGTAGGCGATGAAGCGCGCCGTCGAAGGGTGGACGGCCAGCAGGCCGAGCACATGCAGCGCGTCTTCGATGCCGCGTCCGCCCGGGATTTTGTGCCCGAGCACCATTTTCTGTTCGGTGTCGTGCACATCCGGATCGAAGATAAAGCCATCGTCCGTGCCGTTGTGCACCGTCCACCCGGTGAAGGCGCGCGCGACCTCTTTCACATCATCTTCGGTGTAGCCGCCATCCACGCCGAGCGTGTGCAGTTCCAGCAGTTCGCGGGCGTAGTTTTCGTTCGGGTGTTCCGCGACATTGAGGTAGTTGTCGAGGTAGTAGAGCATGGCCGGGCTGCGCGCCACGCCGAGCAGCAGGTCGCGGAAATTGCCGAAGGCATGCCGCCGGATTACGTCGCGATGCAGGATGATCAGATCGACGTTGTAGTCGCCGTTCTCCGCGATGTTGAAGTGATCCGTCCAGAATTCGACGACGCGCTCGAATAACTGCCGCTGGCTGTAGGTGGCGCGGATCACTGTGCCGTCCAGCAGCGCGCGATACGAGCGGCCATAGCGTTCGCTCACGCCGTAGCCCGTGCGCCGATCCATGTTGAGGATGGGATACCACTGCAAGCGCGTTTGCGTGTCGCTGTCGTCGATGCTTTCCGGGTTCAACTGCTCGTCGAGATACGCTTCATAGCCGATCTGCTGCGCGCGCTCGTAGGCTTCCGGGCGTACGCCATACGAGATCCGGTTGAGCAGGTGCAGCACCGGGTCAGTTGTTTGCGCCGCCGTGTGCGGAGTCGGCGCGCGCCAGAGCGCGGCCATCTCCGGGCTGACGCCCGCTGCGAGAGCGGTTGCGCCGGACAGCTTGAGAAAATTGCGCCGGGATAAACTCATTGGCTTCTCCAAATTACTTTTTGTGCCGCTGGCACACCCCAGCAGCCCACGGGTTTGGGCTGCGACCACCACATAACGGGACATACAGCATAGCTTAACTATACCAATTTCACGAAGCCTGTCTGGCGGACTCCTGTCCTAGTGATGAAGGCTGAGACACGGGAATCAGGTAGACTAGACTCAGGCTGTGTACAGGAGATCGCCATGCGCCTCGCCATCACCGTGAGCTTGCAGCACTATCTGGATCGACGGTTGGATTGCGCCCTCGTGTGGGATCGTCCCGGCGTCACCACGTTTGAGTTGGCAGCACTGGCTGGTCTGGCGCAGGTGAACGACTTAACAGCGGAAGCGGACGGAAAACCACTGCCCATTCAGATGAGCGACGCAGCTACCTTCACCATTGAAGCCGATCTACCCATCACGCTGCGTTACCGTCTTAGCACCAGGTTTGACGCGTGTATGGGGGCCAGCCGCCTGTGCGATTTGATTGTGCCATTTATCAATGCGGAGGAAGTGTTTCTCGGAACAGGCGCGATCCCCTACCCGACTGATCTCCCTCAGATTGCCGATGATTTACACGTGGACTTCCAAATCAGCGACATGCCAGACGGTTGGCAAGCATTTAGCAGCCTGAGCACGGGCGGCGCGCATCCCGCCAAGCTTGACGGGTTCTTCTGTTACTGCTGCCCGCGGCGTGAGCCAGAAATCAGTGTGTATGAGGGCAAAGAGAAGCGCGTTATGTTCCGCTGGCTGACGCAGCACGGCACAACGTCCCCTGATCTGCCGTTCCTCATCGCCAGCACACGCCGCTGGCTCGAGTGGTTGGAGACGAACCTCGCGCCGTACAGCGGTTTGGAGCAGATCGATGTCTTGCTGCTGCGTGCTCCAGAGGATTATCTGGCGCAAACGGACGGAAACACGTTCGCGACCGGCGAAAACGTGCTCAACGGGATCGTCGCGTATGGGGCAGATGCCCCCGCCGAAGGCGCCAAGTACGGCTATTCGACCTATCGCGCTTTTCTGGTCAGCGGTCTGCTGCACGAGCTCCTCCACTTCTACACGACTGCCGCCTGGAGCGGGCGCTACAAATCGACTTTGTATCCCGCGCCCGACTGCCCGCGCTCCGACCGCCGCTTAATCGGCGAGGCGTTGAACTTGTATTTTAGCGAACAGTTCGCGCTGGAACTGCTCGGCGCACCAGCGGAAGCGTTCGCCGAGAAAATACAACCGGGCGGCGTCTTCGGCTCACTCGCCCCACTTGCCGACCTCGATCAGGCACTGCACGTGCGCGGCACATCACTGCGGGCGTTGTTCGCTGCCTTGCTGGAGCGCAAGCGTAAAGACCGCACGGGATATCTGTCCATAGACTGGATGTTCACCGTGCTGCGGGAGGAGTTTGGGATCGAGTGGGAGAATAAACTGGTGTGAGGCAGCGGAGGCCAGTCCAGACTTGTCCGCAACAGGCTTTTTGAAACCCTGTGTTCAGAACTTGTGCAGTTTTACACTTTCTCCGTATTTCCCTGAGAGTATCCTGAAGGTCTGTCCAGAAACAATCTATTTGCCTATATCCTATCGTTGTCCTACGCAGAAGAACTGATATGGGAGTAACGTTATGGGAAATCGAACCCGAATTCTGATTATTGCCGCTGTCCTCGTCATCGCCGCCGTTGCGGTTGGTTTGTATGCCTTCTTTGGTGGAGAATCGGGCGTGGCGAGCGAAGTGATCAGCGCGCCGACGCTGGCTGTGAATACCCCCGTTCCGACGACCGAGGCCGCGGTGTCGACCGTTGAGGCGTCCGCTACGGATGAAGCGACGGCGGAAGCGGCCGCCGCGACCAGTGGTGGTGTGATCTTCAACATTGTGCCGGAAGAATCGCAGGTGTCGTTCGCGCTCAGCGAAGTGCTGATGGGGAATCCGACCAACGTGGTTGGCATCACGGATCAGGTCGCGGGGCAGCTCCTCGTCGACCTCGCCAACCCCGCTGCCACGCAGATCGGCACGATCCGCATCAACGTGCGCACGCTGGCAACCGACTCGGATATGCGGAACCGCGCCATTCGCCGCGCTATTCTCCAGTCCGATCAGGATCAGTTCGAATTCGCCGAATTCAGCAACATCGAATTGAGCGACCTGCCCGCCTCGGTGACCATCGGTGAACCGTTCACGTTCAACATCACGGGCGATTTCACGCTGCGCAGCATCACCAACCGGGTGACGTTTGCGGCGCGCGTGACCCCGGTCAGCGCGACGGAACTCAGCGGCACGGCCTCGACGGTGGTGCAGCGCGCCTTGTACGAGCTGACCATCCCGAACGCTCCCGGCGTGGCCAACGTGTCGGAGGATGTGACGTTGGAAATCACCTTCGTCGCCCGCGCCGAGAGCTAAAGACGCTTAACCACAGAGAGCACAGAGAACACAGAGTAAGCAACAAGAAGAACGTTTAACCGCAGAGGTCGCGGAGGTCGCAGAGAAACAAGCTGATTGTCTCTGCGCACTTTGCGCTCTCTGCGGTTTCTATTTTGATCTTTTCTATGTGCTCTCTGTGTTCTCTGTGGTTAGATAGTTTGGTGGTACAGGCGGAGGAGGGCTTGCGCCGCGTGATCCCACGTTTGGGTGGCCGCCCAAGCGCGCCCCGCCGCGCCATACGCCGCCGCCAGATCACGATCCGTCAGCAGGCGGACGAGCGCCGCCGCCAGGGCCGCTTCATCGCGCTGCGGGACGAGCAGCCCGGTCACGCCGTCCTGCACGGCATCTTCCGCGCCGCAGTCCAGCGATCCGATCACCGGGAGGCCAGCGGCGCTCGCTTCGATCAGCGACAGGCCGTAGCCTTCAAACTTCCAATCGACATTGACGGAGGGCAGCGCGAACACGTCGGCGGTGGCGTACAGGCGCAGCAGTTCGGCATCGGAGATGCGCCCGGTGAGCGTAACCGTGTCGGCTAAATCGAGGTCACGGATGGCTGCGCGCACCTGTTCGACCGTCTCCGGTTCCATGTCCAGCGACCCGACGATCAGCCCGCGCACGTTCGGGATCGCTGCGCGGACCTGTGTCAGCGCGCGCACCAGTTCGAGCGTACCTTTGCGCGCTTTGACCGCACCCACGCTCAACACGGTGGGCACCGCGCCGCCTTCGGGCTGAAGTGTGCCGAAGCGGGCAAAGTCGATACCGTTGGTGATGACCTGTGTGCGCACACCGAGGATCGTTTCGCGGGTGATCTGTTCGGTGTAGTGGCTGACGCACACGACCGTCGCGCGGCGGAACGCCCACGCGTACAGCGCGCGGATCGCGGCGGAGCGGCGGGCAGCCGCACGCACATAGCTCCCGTGCCCGGTGATGATCAGCGGGCGGCGGCCAGCGATCAGCGCGGCCAGCGGCGCATACGGTTCAATGTGCGTGTGGATGACGGTACAGGGGCGGAGCGCGGCCTGCACCTGCGGCAGGGAGCGCACGAGACGCGCCAGCATGCCGCGATCCAGCGGGTCGACGGAGGGCAGCAGCGGGTATTGATCCAGACCGGGGAGGCGCGGGCTGTTGTGCGCGCTGACCACTGTTAAACGCACGCCCACGCGCTGCAACGCTTCGATCAGACTGAGGCTGTAGTGCGCCCAACCGTGCTTATGCGTCAGGTCGGGCGCGAGAATTCCGACGTGCAGGTCAGGCATTCAACTCGCGGATCGCCGCCACGACTTTCTGGAGATTGGCGCGATGTTCGCGCGGCGTGCGCATCGGCGTCCACTGGATATTGAACAGCGAGAGCGGCAGCGCGTTGGTTTCATCACCGGAATAAAGCAGTGGCACAATCGGGATGTGATGCGTCTGGGCGAGGTGAATCTCGCGCTCGACCCATTCCGAGGCTTTCGCCGAGGGCGTGAGCAGCGCGACGACACAGCCCGACGAGCGAATTGCCTTTTCAATGGCCTTTTGCCACGACGGATTCCCCGGTTGGAGTTCGTCGTTATCCATCCATACGATCAACCCGGCAGCGCGCAGATCGGCGTACAGGCGCTTGGCCGACGGCGCATCTTTGCGGCTGTAGCTGATGAACACATCATGCACCTGGGAGACCGAAATCGACGGCGGCACGGCCTGCGCTTTGGTCGGCGCGGGAGCAGGGGTGGGCGCGGCTGGCATGTACGGCGGTTCGCCGTTGCTGATGCCGATCATCATGACGCTGCCGCCGGTCACGGTGCCAATCGAGTTGGTGATCACCGTATTGCCGGTGATGTTCACGCCGACCCGGCCCTGGAGTTCTTCCGCCGCGCTGTTGATGACGGTCATTTGCGCGGGGGATAACCGCTGGAGCGCATGCCGAATGAGCACGAGCTGCGTCGGCGTGAGCGGGAGCTGCGCATCGAACGGCTGCCCCGTGAGGACGACGCCGAGGACGTGCGCCAACTGTTGATAGGCTTCATGCACGGTGGGTTGGTCGAGGCGGTCAGCCGCGCTGTTGAGCGCGGAAACGATGATGTCGGACATACAGTTCCTCTGGCGCTGGTGTATTCTAGAGCGATGATAACATAAAAACCTGTGGCGAATCGATTCCATGTTATAATCCGGTACTCGTAATGAAATTTGAAAGAAGGTGTTCGTGACCCGTGTGTTTCTGGATGACGCGCGCGCTCCGCATCCACTGACGCCGGACTACCTCGGTCGCACCGTCACTCCGTTTTTGTCGGCGCTGGCCGTGCTGCAGCTCGTCGCGGATACCATTCGGGAGCAAGATGATCCTCTCATTATCGAGCAGATCGGCAGCGAAAACGGGCGGTTGCAGGTGTGTCTGACTGGCGCGGGGGCAGCGCTGCAGTTTGCCGAGCGGGAACTACCCCGCTGGCGAGCGCAGCACGAAGATGTGGTGCGCCTGATGAATGAACTGGAAGAAATGCTGAGCTGGCTGGGCGAAAGCGAAACGCGCGAGCGCATCCTGATCGAGCGAGAGGACCTGCGTGTGCGGCTCCAGCCGGATCTACTGCGTTTGGTGCTAGACTATTTAAGTCACGTTTCGCCGAATGTTCCAGCCTTAGGACAAGTCGTCCACATTGATCGTCTGTTGGCGGCGTTCCATCTGCTGGCGTCCAGCGCTCTCACAATGGCGGTGATCACGACATGACTGGACACATCGCAGGGTACGATCTCGCGGAGCAGATTGGTATCGGCGGGTTTGGCGCGGTCTACAAGGCGTATCAGCCGGAACTCGAACGCGATGTCGCCATCAAAGTGATTCTGCCGGAATATGCCGCGCATCCCGATTTCATCCGCCGCTTTGAGATCGAAGCGCAGATGATCGCCCGGTTGGAGCATCTGCACATCGTGCCGCTCTACGATTACTGGCGCGACCCCGGCGGCGCGTATCTGGTGATGCGCTACCTGCGCGGGGGCAATCTGCGCGGCGTGCTCATGAACCAGCCGAAACTGGAAGCGACCCGCGTTGCGCGCCTTGTCGGGCAGATGGCGGCGGCGCTCAACGCTGCCCACCTGCGCAACGTCATTCACCGCGACGTGAAGCCCGAAAATATCCTCCTGGACGAATTCGGCAACGCCTATCTCGCCGACTTCAACATCGCGCGCGATCTGCGGTTCCCCTCGACGGGCGAACGCTTCGGCACCGCGGCCTATGCCGCGCCGGAACAATTCACCGAAGATATCGCCAGCCCGCAGACCGACTTGTTCGGCCTCGGCATCATCACCTATGAGCTGCTCACAGGCGCACTGCCGGAACAAAACCCGCTCCCGCCTGTGCAAAAAGAGCGCCCCGACCTCCCCTACGAAATCAACCCGATTCTCTGGAAGGCGACCGCCTATTCGCCGGAGAATCGCTATAAAGACCCGCTCACCTTCGCCGAAGAACTGCGCCGCGTGGTGGGCGAAGCGCCGATTCCCCAGATCACCACCGTAGGCAAGATCACCCTATCGAGTGGGGAGCAGGAGAGCACCACGCGGATTCTGCCGCCCGCGCCGGAAGTCAAAAACCCGTATCGCGGGCTGCAAGCCTTCGATCAGGCCGACGCCGATCAGTTCTTCGGGCGCGAAGCCTTCGCCGATAAAGTGGTGCTGCGCTTGGGCGCGGACCACTTCGTCGCCATCATCGGCGCGAGCGGTTCGGGCAAGTCGAGCGCGGTGCTGGCGGGGGTGCTGCCCCGCTTGCGCATGGGGGCGCTCCCCGGCTCAGAAACGTGGTTCTACGCGGTGATGAAGGCGGGCACGGCGTTCGTCGCGCTCGACGATGCGCTGCGGGGGGTCAATACCGGGCGCATCAGCTATGCGCAGTTGGAAAACGGTGAATGGCGGGCGGGTCTGCCGCCGAACAGCACGCTCGTGCTGGTGATCGACCAATTTGAAGAATTGTTCACCCAGCATGCCGATGTCAAGCTGTTTTTGGCCGCGCTGCTCAAGGCGCTCAAAGATGAGTGCATCTATATTGTGCTCACGCTGCGCGCCGATTTCTACGACCGCCCGCTGAGTTATCCCGACTTCGCGCCGCTGCTTTCCGAGCACACCGAAGTGATTTTGCCACTGAGCATCGCCGAGATGACGCAGGCGATCGAAAAGCCCGCCGAGCGCGACCAGATTAAGTATGAGCCGGGGTTGGTGGCGCGCATCATCGAAGACGTGCGCGATCAGCCGGGCGGGCTGCCGCTGCTCCAGTATGCGCTGCGCGAATTGTTCGACGCGCGCATTGGCCACCTGATCACCAAGAAGGTGTATGAGGAACGCGGCGGCATCAGCGGAGCTTTGCAGCGCCGCGCTGATGAGATCTACGGGGGGCTGGATGCGACCGAACAGGCGGCGGCGCGTGAGGTGCTGCTGCGGCTGGTCGATCCGTTCACGCTGACGCGGCGGCGCGTGCTGTTGAGCGAACTCGGCCACATTCGCGGTCGCGAGGCGATGGTCAAACGGTATGTGGAAAGCCGCCTGCTCACGCTCGATTACGATGCCAAAACGCGCGCGCCGACGCTCGAAGTCGCGCACGAGGCGTTGATCGCCACGTGGGATCGGCTGAAGCATTGGATCGATGAGGCGCAAGGCGAACTCCGGCAGCGCAGCGCGTTGACGGCGGTGGCGGCGGAGTGGGACAAAGCCAAACGCGACCCCAGCTACTTGGCGACCGGATCGCGGTTGGTCGCCTTTGAGCCACTGCTGACGAGCGCCACGCTCACACTGACCGAGGCCGAGCGCAGCTACGTGCTCGATAGTGTGGCGGCGCGCCAGCGCGCGCGGCGGCGCACGCAGATCGGCATTACCGGGCTGGCGGTGGTCGCGCTGATCGCGGTGTTCTCCGCGATTTTCGCCGTGGACGGCCAGCGCCGGGCGGAAGGCGAAGCGCGCATCTCCAAATCGCGCGAACTCGCCTCCGGCAGCTTAAGCGCTGCCGAACAGGTCGATCTCTCGCTGCTCCTGAGCGTCGAAGCGCTGGCCGTCCACGACACGTACGAAGCCCGCAACGCGCTGTTCACGCGCTTGACGGCTAATCCGCTCTTGGAGGGCTTCCTGTACCCCGGTGCGGGCAGTTTACGCGCGCTGAGTCAGTGCGGCACGCAGACTATCATCGCGGGACGCGGCGGAGTCGCGCAGGTCTTGGACGCGGGCGGTGAGACGCTCAGTGCGGCCGCTGTGCGCGCCGTCGCTATGCCGATCAATGCCGTGGCCTGCAACGCGAGTCAGATCGCGCTGGCGGGCGCGGGGGGCGTGATTCAGGTGTTCGCTACCGCTGACCGGGGCGCGCGCGTGACCATTGACATTGGAACAGATACAGAGATGCGCGCGCTGGCGTGGCAGGACACAGTGCTGGCCTCGGGCGGGGACGATGGTGTCATTCGCTTATGGGATACTGACACCCGCGAATTGATCCGCGAACTGCGTGGGCACACGGATACCGTGTGGGGCTTGGCCTTCGCGCTGGATGGCTCGCGCCTGTATTCGGCGGGGGCGGACAACGTGATCCGTGTGTGGGATCTTGAAACCGGGGACGAGATCGGAATCTGGGAAGGGCACACCAACTGGGTGCTGGCACTGGCGCTCTCGCCTGATGGAATGCTGCTGGCGTCGGGCAGCGCCGATAACACCGTGCGCCTGTGGGATGTGGCTTCCGGGGACGGTCAGGTGCTGCGCGGCCACACCAATTGGATTCGGGCGCTGGCCTTCAACGCCGACGGCTCGCGTCTCGCATCCGGCAGCGCGGATACCACGGTGCGCCTGTGGGATCTCGCTACCGGCGACGGTCAGGTGCTGCGCGGGCAGCGCGGCGCGGTGTGGAGTGTGCTGTTTGCCGGCGATACGCTGTATTCGGCGGGTGAGGATGCCTATGTGCTGCGCTGGCGGGCGGCACCGGCGACCGGGCGTCAGGTCGGCGCGATTCAGGCGTTTGACCTGCTGCCGGATGCGACCGCCGCCGCCGGGATCGATAACCTCGTGTACGTCGGCGCGCCCGAAGCCGCTGAACCCCGCGTGATTGACAGCGAATATGCGGGGCTGGTGACGGCGGTGCGCTACAACCCGGCGGGAACCGTCCTCGCCACGGGCGCGGATGATGGCCGCGTCCGCCTGTGGGATGCCCAGACCACCGCGCGCCTGAGCGAATTCAACCCGAATGTCGACGTGATCCAGCAGATTGCCTACAGCCCGGACGGCCAGCGCATCGCCGTGGTGGGTGGGGGCGGCGCGGCGGTCTTCGCGGTCGATGACGGCGCGGAACTCAGCCGCTACCCGAGCGCTGCGCTCAGCGTGACGTTCGCGCCGGACAGTCAGACCGTGCTGGTTGGTCAACGCAGCGGCGTGATCGACCTGTGGCGACCGAATGCCACCACCCCACAGACATGGGCGGGTCACAGCGATGGCGTGATGAGCCTGACCTTTAGTCCGGACGGCGCCTCGGTCATTTCGACCGGGCGCGATGGCGCTGTCATCGTGTGGCAGTTTGCGACGGGCACGGCGCTGCATCGGCTGGAAGGGCATGCGGATTGGGTCGCGGGCGCGGCGTTCAGCGGCGACGGACGGGTGCTCGCCACCGCGGATCATCAGGGTGTGCTGCGGCTGTGGGATACGGAGCGCTGGTTAGCGCTGGGCGAACCGCTGCCGGTCAGCGACGGGTGGCTGAATCACCTCGCCTTCCACGGGCTGACGCTGTACGCCGCCGGGCAAAACGGTTGGATCGACCCGATTAATTTGGAGACGGCGGGCTTGCTGGAACGTGCCTGCACTATTGCCGGGCGGAACCTGACCGCCGACGAGTGGACGATCTACTTTGGCGCTGAGCCGTACGCGCCCACGTGCGGGGCGGAGTCCTAACGCATAAAAACGGGGCGCACTGCGCCCCGTTTGTTCATATTCCACTTTCGAGAACCGACTTACTCCCCTGCGCCTACGTGCGCGCTCCCACGACCATGCCTGTTGTCCCCGCCGCTGTTACCCCGACGACCTCGCCCCGGCGGCGTGCGTGATAACTGGCGACCCTGCATAGCTGGCTGGTAGCTGATCACCTGGGTTGGCGGGTCGGGGGATGGTTCGAGCAGGGTAGCCGTTGGCGGAATGAACGCGGCAGTCGTCGGCGTGGGCGTATCCGGCGGCGGCAGCGGCGTATCGCTGGGAGTCAGGGAGGGCGTAGGCGTGTCCGTGTTGGTGGGCAGCGGCGAATTCGTCGGCGTGATCGTGGGCGTATCGGTCGGTGTGAGGGTTGGGAGCGCGGTCGGCGTCTCCGTTAGCGTCGGAATGAGCGTGGGCGTCGGCAGCACGACCGTCGGCAGGAGGGTGGGCACGGGGCGTTCCAAGTCCTGGACGGGCAGGTTGTTGACCGGCGCTTGAATCTGCTGCGGGACGCTCGGCGGCGCGACGGGCGCGAGATTTTGATCCAGCTGAATTGTGAGCTCAGTTCCGGCGGGCGCGGTCACCGTTTCGCCCTGCGCTTCGACCTGCGCCTGACCTTCGAGCATGGTGATGCGCATCTCGCGGTTGCGTCCGGCGCGGATGTAGGCCGTCGAGCCGAGGCGCACCTTCACCTCGTTGATCCACAGGCTGACTTCGGCGACGCCATCCGGCGTCTGAATCAACACGCCGCTTTCCGGCATATCATCGCACAGCACGCCATCTTCGCCCGTCTCCAGCCGAATCGCCTGCATAGGGCCAAAATTGGTGGTCCACGGTTCAATCGCATTGACCGCAGCGATCCCGCCCTCGATCTGCATGGCCGGGGCGCTCACCCAACCGTATTCTCCATCGGATGTTTGGATATACAGCCAGCGGTTGTCCTCTGTGCGCCCGCGCGCCACCACACCTTCCCCTGAGACCAGCGTCCGCGTGACAAACGCTTCGAGCGAGGGCTCGCGGCGGACATTCACGTTGAGCTGTGAAAGCACGCTGGCAGCGGTTGCCGAGGGTTGGGGGATCAAGTTCTGAATTTCGACATCCCCGAACAGCAGAAACGTCACCTGTTCGCCGGGGTCGACATCCGGCGCGCTCGGCTGTACGGCCATCCGCGCGACGCCCCAGATACCCGTCTGTTCGTCGAGCGCGCTCAGGCGCAGCGAGCGCAGCGCGGTCACGTTGATGATGTCGCCCGGCGCTTGAAATGTGAATTCAGGCAGCCCGGCTTGCGGCTGAGCTTCCAGCCGCGCATGACCATAACACGCCTGATTCGTCCCCAGTTCATCGCACCGCGCATGGGTCGCCTCTAGTGCCTGCTGCACAATCCCGGTGCAGACCTGCGCCAGAGCGGTAACGGGGACGCTGAAGACTGCCATGAGCAGCAGCCAGATGAATACGTGCGAGACCTTGCCCATAGTGATTGAACTTCTACTTTCCCTTACCACATGATCATACGTGAAAATGCTAACAATTCAAATGACAACCTTTGCTATAATAACGAAAGAAATGACAAAGATGGATGATTGTTCTCATGCAAGATTCACCAAATGAGCCCTCGGTCTGGACGTATCGCGGTTACAAGCTGCGACCGTCCGAATTCAATACAGCGCTCGTGCACTTCTACCGGGCAGAGATTGCGCGGGCGAATGCCTGGCGCAGCCGTCTCGACGTGACGACGAACTGGGCGCTCGTGGCGACCGGCGCGGCAATCACCTTTGGCTTCCAGCGACCAGTACACCAATCACAGCATCATCATCCTGAATTCGGTGCTGATCACGCTGTTTCTGTTCATCGAGGCGCGGCGCTACCGCTATTACGAGCTGTGGAGCTATCGCGTCCGCCTGATTGAGACGGATTTCTACGCGGCGATGCTCATTCCGCCGTTCAAGCCGCGCGCGGAATGGTCAGATAAGCTGGCGAAGAGTCTGCTGGTGCCGCGCTTCCCGATTTCCGCGTGGGAGGCGTTTGGACGGCGGCTGCGGCGCAATTACCTGTGGATCTATATGGTGCTGCTGCTGGCGTGGATCGCGAAGCTCTCATTGTACCCCACGCCGATTGGAACGTGGGGTGAACTGGTGCAGCGCGCGCATATCGGCATCATTCCCGGTGTGAGCGTCATGCTGATCGTGGGACTCGTCTACCTCACGCTGATCGTGATCGCCATCGTGACGCTGCGCTTACGCGCCGCCTCCGGCGAGATCTTGCCGCGCCACGAAAATCTGCGGCAGGTCGAGCCGAAGCAGCCTAGCGAATGAAGACCTGCAAGCAAAACCGGGGACACAGCGGAAAGGCTTTTACCCCACGATTTACCCGGTGCGAAATGATTATCTGGAGTAAGATGATCAGAGGTCGATAGCTCAAGGTGGATCACCATGCGCAGCGCGAAACGATTTGCCGTCCTCTGGGTTGCTGTTACTCTCCTGATCCTTGTACTTCCTGTCAACGCGCAAGACGACATCACGTTCCAGCAAGGGGACCGTGTGATCGTGCTCCCCGATGTGCTGCCCGTGCGGACGGGCACTGATGAAACCCACCCGATTGTCACTGAACTGTGGGGTGGCATGGTAACCCGGGTTGTGGCCGTCGTCTCTAGCGAAGCCGGCGAAACATGGGTGTATCTAGAAAATAATGCATATGGCTGGGTACCGGCCAAAATTTCTGGCCAGTTTACGCTGGCTCTGTTTTCTGAAGCTGCGTTGGATCAAATGCTGGCAGAGACCAACGCGGCGCTTAGCAGTGATCCCAATGCCGTGAGCGCCTATTTACGCCGGGGAACGATCTCCCTGAGTCGCGAGGATTACGCCGCAGCTGTGAGCGATTACAGTCAAGCCATTGAACTCGCACCAGATGAGACTCGTCTTTACGAATATCTTGGCAAAGCTTTTCTTGACCGTGGAGACGGCGTACAAGCTGAACTTAACTTTCAACGTGTAATTGATGCAGGTACAGTGCTGCCCGGTGTCCTCAATCGGATGTCAATCAGTTATCAGCTTCAGGATCGATGGGGTTTAGCGCGGGAGTATATCGTTCGTGCTCAGAATCTCGTACCTGAGTGGGGGTTGGTGAACGCAAGTGCCGCCTTCATTTTCTCACACTATGATGATATGACGTCGGATACGCTGACTTACTATTCTTGGGCGATTGAGCGAGATCCGTATTACGTTGGCGCCCTGCATCTCCGGGCGCAATTCTATCAAGATCAAGGTGATATTGAAGCCGCGCTTGATGATTTGAACCTCGCTATTGAAATTGATCCCTTCTATGTTGGCGCTTACCTCCGACGTGGAATTATCATGAGTAATGAATATGGTGACACAGAGGCCGCCCTTGCTGACTTCAATTATGCCATAGGTCTTGATCCAACCGATGATCGTGTCTATGCCGCGCGTGGTCTCAACTATCTACGAAGGGGGGAGACTGAGCTGGGCATCAATGATCTCAAACAGGCGCTGGCGCTTAACCCGAATAACGAAAATGCAGCTCACAATCTAGCGTATGTCTTTGGACTTGAAGCTCGTTATACGGAGTCTTTAGCGATATATACCTCTTTGCTGCAGGCTGATCTGTATGATCATTTCACTTCATTGCTCTATCGCGCCATGGTCTACATAGCGCTTGGTCAGTACGAACTGGCACTGACAGATGTCGATCAGTTTCTAACTGACACCAGCATGCGGGCAGATTTTGTCACCGTAGCGTATTTGTTGCGGGGCGCGATAGATCTCTATAAGCGCCAATATGCTATGGCGCTCGCCGACTATTCGATGGGTTTTATGGCGTATCCAGAGTTTGTCACCGACTATGGCACCTATGGTCAAGGTTACTGGATAGCGCCCGGTCATCTTCAAGACGCCGAAGCGGTTCGTTCGCAATTGAGCAACACTGCGGCGGATGCTGACATCTATGAGCAGATGGGCGCGATCTACATGGAATTTGGCCAATGGGAGGCCGCGCTTGATGTCTATCGTCAGGCGCTGGCGCTGCGTCCAAACGCCGATCTCGAAGCTTTCGTCAATCAGTTCGAGATTTTTATCCGTTAGGTCGGCAGCGTGAAATAGAAACGACTGCCCTGGCCGCTTTCGCTTTCGACGGCGATGTGCCCGTTGTGTAGATCCACGATGCGGCGACAGATCGACAAGCCGAGGCCGGTGCTGCCTTCGTCGCCCGTTGGCTTGGTCGAAACGCGCTGAAATTCCCCAAACACCATGTCGATCTCGTTGGCGCGGATGCCCTGCCCCTGATCGATCACGGCGAATTCGACCGCGTCGGGGCGCGTCCGCACCTGCACGGTGACGGTCGTGCCGCCATGCGAGAACTTGAAGGCGTTGCTCAGCAGGTTGTTGAGCACTTGTTCGATGCGGCGCGGGTCAAAGGTGATAGGCGGCAAATCTGGCGCGACATCGGTCACGAGTTGGATGCCCTTTTGCTCGCCAATGCGATAGCTGAGCTTGCAGATGCGCTCGATGAATGGCGCAATCGCCACGGTCTCGGGGCGCAGCGTGAGCTTGCCCGCCTCAATCGCCGTGATATCGAGCAGGTCGTCGAGCAGCACCAGCATCTGCTGAATCGTCTCACGGATGATGACGATGAACTCTTTGAAGTCTTCCGGGCGGGCGGAGGGGTGCGTGAGCAGGTCGGTGAAGCCTTGCAGCACGGTCAGCGGGGTGCGCAGGTCATGCGCCGCCATGCCGAGGAAGCTGTCTTTTTGCTGATTGAGCGTCAGCAAGCGCCCGTTCATCTCTTCGAGTTCGGCGGTGCGCTCGGCGACACGCTGTTCGAGCCGCGTGTTGGACTCCTGCAGTTCTTCGAGCAGCTTGCGGTTCTGCACGATCAGGTGATAGCGCTCGAAGGCCTCGCGGACAATCGTATCCAGTTCGACCGGATCCCACGGCTTGGCGATGTAGCGGAAAATATTGCCATCATTGATCGCGCTGATCACCGCCTGAATGTCGGCATACCCCGTGAGCAGCAGACGAATCGCGTCCGGGTACTCGTTCTTGATCTTGCCGAAGAATTCGGCGCCATTCATGCCCGGCATGCGCTGATCGGAGATGATGACCTGAATCGGGTTCTCGGTCATCAACTGGTAGCCCTGCTCGGCGCTCGGGGCGGTGTAAACATCATATTCCCGGCGGAACTGGCGGTAAAGCGCTTTGAGAATCTCTTCTTCGTCGTCGATGATCAGCAGTTGGCCGCGTTCCGGCAGTGGTTGGGTCACACTCAACATCCTTTAGCAGATAAATTACGCTTCGACATCTTTGGGCAGGCGCAGCGTGAACGTCGTGCCCAGCCCCGGGGTTGATTCCGCGCTGATCGTCCCTTTATGGCGGTCGACGACGATTTTGTAGGCGATAGTCAGCCCGAGTCCGGTGCCCGAACCGACGGGTTTGGTCGTGAAGAACGGCTCGAACAGGTGCGCCATGACTTCTGGCGGCATGCCCACGCCCGAATCGCTGAACTTGAGCACAACGTGCTCCGGTTCCTCCTCCCCGCTGATCGTCAGCTTGCCGCGCCCCTGAATCGCCTGCGCCGCATTGACGATCAGGTTGAGGAACACCTGATTCAGCTCCGCTGGGTAGCACTTGATGGCGGGCAGATGGTCGAGGCGCGTCTCCACGTCGATGCGGTTTTGCAGCTCCAGCCGCGCGATCAACAGCGTGCTCTCGATGTTTTCGGCCAGATTGACCACCTTGAGTTCGGCCTCGTCAAGGCGGCTGAAAGTCCGCAGCGCTTCGACAATGCGGCGGACGCGCCCCAGCCCCTCCATCGACGCGGTGAGGAGATCGCCCGTGTCATCCTGCAAAAAGTCGAGGTCGCCGTCTTTGCGAATGACTTCCGCCGCGGCCAGCATCTCCGGTAGGGAGGCGGCGCGGATGAGCGTTTCGAGCTTGCCATACGCGCTGAACAGGTCATCGAGCGAACGGCGCAGGCTGTGCAGGTTGCTGTTGACGAACGAGATCGGATTGTTGATCTCGTGCGCGACACCCGCCACCATCTGACCGAGCGCGTTCATCTTCTCGGAATGCACAAGCATGGCTTGCGTGGAGCGCAGTGCGCGCAGCGTGGTTTCCAGCTCGGTGGTGCGCTGCACCAACTGCTCTTCGGCGGTTTTGCGCGTGGTGATATTGGTCTGAATGCCGACGAAATGCGTCAGATTGCCCGCAGAGTCGAAGATGGGCGAGGTGAACAGCTCGTTCCAGAACAGGCTGCCATCTTTCTTGTAGTTGCGTAACGTGATCGTGCAGTTTTCGCCCTGCCGGAGCGCGGCGCGCAGGGTATAGAGCCCCGGTTGGTCACGGTCGTCGCGCTGCAGAAAGCGGCAGTTGCGCCCGACCACCTCGGGTACGGGGTAGCCCGTGATGGCTTCGAACGCTTCGTTGACGTAAATCAGGGGCATCTCCGGGTCGAGCGCGTCTGCAATCGTGATGCCACAGCTCGAAGACGCCATCGCCCGATCATGTAAGCGCAGTTCTTCCTGTATCCGCTGGATATTGTCAGAAAGTGTACTCATCTGATCCTGAAGGTAATCTTGGGCAATCTATGTGGGGACGAACTCCCGACTATAAGCATACCGCGAAATGCTGCTTGATACAAACTCTGTAATGGTTGCTGCTGGATGGCGGTGTCACCGGATGTTGGCGCGCCGTTGATGCGGTTGATTGCTCAAACCCCACCTTCGCGCTAGAGTCAGCGGCTTAACAATTGGATACAGGATGAACTTGCATGACAGACTTACTGGTCAGGCTGTATGCGCTGCCCGATGCCACCCCGGATCTCGCGCGGGTGCGTGAACACAATGTTGATATTCGCCGGGGGATTGCCCCGGAAAAGCACATCGTCACCCAGTGGGTTGGCGCGACCTTTGGCCCGCATTGGGCCAGCGAAACGGACGTCGCCTTCAACCGCAGCCCGGTCTCGTGCTGGTTGGCGACCTTCGAGAATCGGCTGGTCGGGTTCGCGTGCTGGGATGCCTCGTACAAAGCCTATTTTGGCCCGACGGGCGTTGACGAAGCGCAGCGCGGCAAGGGCATTGGCAAGGCGCTGCTGCTCGTGTGCCTGCATGATATGTATGCGGCGGGCTACGCCTATGCGATCATCGGCGCGGCTGGCCCAATTGATTGGTACAAACAGACCGTGGGCGCGATTGAAATTCCCGATTCAACGCCGAGTATTTATCGAGGAATGCTGCGCAAATGAGTCAGGACATTGTCATCGGCGTGGATTTGGGTGGGACGAAAATTGCTTTTGCGGCGGTGGATCGGCAGGGGCAGGTGCTGGCCGACTACACGCTGCCGACGCTGGCGCAGGAAGGCGCGGATGCGGTCATCGACCGGATTGTGCAGGGCATTGAGGCGACCTCCGGCTTCGTCAGCGGGCATGTTGTCGGCGTGGGCATCGGCTCCCCCGGCGCGATTGATGTCGAGTACGGCGTCATCCTCAACGCCGTGAACCTCAACTGGACGGATGTGCCGCTGGCGGCGGGGGTGCGCGCTGGCCTCAAATTTGATATCCCGGTACAGGTGCAAAACGATGTCAATGTCGCCGCGCTCGGCGAATACCTGTTCGGGGCGGCGCAGGGTGTCAGCGATTTTGTGTATCTCGCCGTGGGCACAGGGCTCGGCGGCGGTGCGATGTCCGGCGGCAAGCTGATCAGCGGCGCGCAGGGCATGGCGATGGAAGTCGGGCATATCTCGATTGATCCGAATGGGCGGCTGTGCGGCTGCGGCACACGCGGCTGCGCGGAAATGTACATCTCCGGCAAAGGCGTGCTGGAAGGCGCGCGCGAACATCTGGCTGCATTCCCGGAGAGTCCCCTGCACCGCTCCTCACTCTCAACAGCGGCGGTTGTGGCCGCCGATAAGCTCGGCGATCCGCTGGCGCGGCTGGTGGTTGCTGAGGCGGGCGATGCGCTCGGCACGGTCATGGCGTGGTCGGTAGCGATGTTCAACCCGGCGCTGATTCTGATCGGCGGGGGCATGGGCAAAGTGCTCGGCGACCGCCTGCTGACGCGGGCGCGCACGACGCTGGCCACGCGCGTGTATCCGCCCATGCTCGAAAAGCTCAGATTCGGCTGGTCACAAATCGAAGTGACGGCGGTCGGCGCGGCGGCACTCGCGTGGCTGAACCGGTGATCGCCCGCGAACTTGATACATTTGGACTACTGAACGCCCGTTCTACAGCAGTAAGATGACGCTATGGTAAACGTCTACCACGAACAAATCCGCGCCGTCGAACGCTATATCCACGAGCATCTTGACGAGGCGCTGAGCCGTGAAGTCCTGGCGGAAGTCGCGGGCTTTTCGATCCCGCATTTTCACCGCGTTTTTCAGGGCTGCACCGGCGAAAGCGCCCCGGCTTATGTTCGGCGCGTGCGGATGGAACGCGCGGGGCGCAAGCTGCGCATGGGCGCGGTAGACATCACCGAAGTGGCGTTGGCGGCGGGCTACGACTCGCACGCGGCCTTTGCCAAAGCTTTCAAAAAGCACTTCGGGATCAGTCCGGGGGAGTTTCGCGAACTCGGCTGTGCCAAAGCGACCGAACTGTTGAGGAGAGGGAAATCCACATGAGAATTACAGTGACGAGCCTGCCCGTTGTCGATCAGGATAAGGCGCTCAAGTTCTACACCGAGGTACTCGGCTTCATCAAGAAGCGCGATATCCCGTTAGGCGAGGCGAAGTGGCTGACGGTCGTGTCACCGGATGCGCCGGACGGCGTCGAACTGCTGCTGGAGCCGAACGGGGAGTACCCCGCGATGAAGGCGCTCAAGGAAGATCTGGTGCGAGATGGCATCCCCTTCACGACCTTTGAGGTGGACGACGTCTACGCGGAGTACGAGCGCCTCAAGCGTTTGGGCGTGCGGTTCTCGATTGAGCCGACGAACATGGGCATGACGATTGTCGCCGTGTTCGACGATACCTGCGGGAATTTGATCCAGATGCATCAGGTGACCGCTCCGTAAAACCTCACCCCCAGCCCCTCTCCATGAGGAGAGGGGAGACAGAAATAGCACTTGTGTAGGGACGAGGCATGCCTCGTCCTGATTTTTTGAGAAGGATACAGAGGACAAGGCATGCCTTGTCCCTACAATAACGTGTGTACAGTGTAGATTATTGTCCCCCACGGGATCGCGTCCGCCGTCCCGCTGATTCTGCATGCAACCACCTGCGAAAATTGCTGCTTGACAATCAAAGTAAACGCCGTATACTTAAAGTATACGGCGTTTACTAAGGATGTAAGCGGATGGCGCGAATCAAAGTTGACACGGACGACGACGGCAAGCGCGGGGCGATTGTCAACCGCATCAAAGAGGTGGCGCGATCGCAAATGCGTGAGGTGGGCAGTGCGTCGATCTCCCTGCGGGCGATTGCGCGCGAGTTAGATATCACCGCTCCGGCGCTCTACCGCTACTATCCCGACCGCGACGCGCTGATCACCGACCTGATCGTCGACGCGTTCAACGCGCTGGCCGATGCCGTCGAAGCCGCCGATCAAGCGCAGCCGCCAGACCACTACGCTGAGCGCATGTACGCGGCGATCCACGCCTACCGGACGTGGGCGGTCGAGCACCCGACCGACTTTCTACTGATCTACGGCACGCCGATCCCCGGTTATGTCGCGCCGCGCGACCAGACGGTGCCCGCCGTGCAGCGCACGTTTGTGCCGTTCGTCCGCATTCTGTTCGAAGCGGATCAGGCAGGCGTGCTGACCGTACCCGCCGAGGACGAAGTCGACGATCCGGCGATGCGCGCACACTTCGAGGCGTTGGTGTATACCGAGGGCGTGCCGCTCTCCTACTGGCACATGAGTATCGCCATTGATGTGTGGCATCGGCTGTACGGCCTGATCATGCTGCACATCCTGGCGCACAGCCCGGCCACGGTCGGCGATGTCGAGGCGTACTACCGCCTCAAAGTGCGGCACATGCTCAAGGACATGAATCTGCTGCCGGAGAATTTCGAGTAATTTGACCCCTGCCCGGAATTGGGGCAGCGAGCACCAGAACTAACAACCAATCCATTCGTTCACGAATTCCCTCGGATGCACCGGGGGTCTCTTAAGTGCGCCTGAGCGCAGGGAGCAACTCACATGGCAACCTCTGATCTGCACGTCATTTTTGGAACTGGCCCCGTTGGGCAAGCGACCGCCCGAGAACTCGTCACGGCGGGTGAGCGCGTCCGCGTGATCAATCGCAGCGGCAAGGCGAACGTCCCGGCAAGCGTCGAGGTCTGCGCGGGCGATGCCGCCGATCCTGCCCAGGCGCGGCAGTTGGCCGAGGGCGCGAGTGTGATCTACTTCTGCGTCAACCCGCCGTATCACCAGTGGGCGGAGAAGTTCCCGCCCATGCACACGGCGATCCTCAAGGCGGCGACCGCTGTCCGCGCCAAGTTCGTCGCCATGGAGAATGTCTACGCTTACGGGGACGTGGATCGTCCGCTGACCGAAGACCTGCCGTACCACGCGCACACCAAAAAGGGACAGGTGCGCGCGAAGATGTCGCAGGAGTTGATGGCAGCGCACGAACGCGGCGCTGTGCGCGCGGTGATCGCCCGCGCGTCGGATTTTTACGGCGCGGGGGTACGCGATTCGGGTTTAGGTGAGCGCGTGTTCGAGCCGCTGCTGGCGGGCAAGGCGGCGCAGATCGCGGGGGATCCCGATGCGCCGCACACCTACAGGTACATGGAAGGTATCGGTAAGGCGCTGGCGCTGCTCGGTGGGGATGAGCGGGCGGTCGGGGAGATTTGGCATGTGCCTAACGCGCCCGCGCTCAGCACCCGCCAGATCATCGAATTGGCCGCGCAGATCGCGGGAGTGCCGCCCAAGTTCAGCGCGATGGGCAAGCTGATGCTGCGCATCGGCGGGCTGTTCATCCCTCCGGCCCGCGAAATGATCGAGATGATGTATGAATTCGAGAAGCCGTTCATCGTGGACAGCAGCAAGTTCACGCGCACGTTCGGCGTCGAGGCGACGCCGTATCGGGACGGTCTCACCAAGACAATTGAGTGGTACAAGGCGCACACGACCGTCGCCAAGTAGATCAGGTGGAGGCGCTACAAGGTAGGTACCTCATGCTGCCCCATCGAACATAGGTTTTTTCGTCGAGAACCTGTAGGGACGAGGCATGAGGGTGTTTAAAAAACATCCCTTAAAGCCTTTCCTTTCGTTAGCGGACGCAATGAATTGCGTCCCTACGAAGACGGTTTCGGCTTGGCAGGCGCTGTTGTCTCCCCTCCCTGAATTCGGGGAGGGGACGGGGGTGGGGTCGGAATCTGACCTTTTTCAACACCCTCATGCCTCGTCCTGCTTTCTCCTTTGGATTAGGCAAGAGATCGGTTACCTGTGTAAGCAAAAGAGGTGCTTTACGGCATGTGGTGATCGTAGGAGCACACGAGGACGAGGCATGCCTCGCCCCTACAATTACGAATCCACCCCTGACAGGGGGCGGGTCAGAGAGATGTTATCCCTAATTGGGGCTATCTTAGCGTAATGCTCCAACTGCGCAGGTAGATGACCACGCCGCCTTCTTTGACATACACGGCGGGGATCACGTTGTCGTCGGCCAGCGGAATCGGTTCGCCGATCTGCTCGTTGTTGACGTACAGCGCCACCATATCACCATCACGTTCGAGGCGAATGCGCGCCGTGTTGCCATTCAAACCGCGCTGCGCGTTGACGTTCACCTGATTGCCCACCCGCCGTGCGATGTTGTAGACCTCATCCTGCACGAGGTTCAACTGCACGCCGACTGCGCGTGCGGCATCGTCGGCGGGCATGAGCACCACGCCGAAATACACGTCATCGTCCAGCACCAGCGGCGGATTCCACGTCGCCAGTTCGATGGTCACCTGCACGCTGCTGATGCGCGCGGCGGGATTCCCACCATAGCGAATGTCGAGGAATTCGGCGGGGAGCGCCAGCGTGTAGACTTCATTGGTCGACGGCGATCCCGTACCCATGCGATAGTACGTGCCATCCTGCCCCAACGTGAACAATTCCGGGCTGCCGAGTTCGGCGGCGATGGGCAGCACGTCCTGTTCGCCTTGCAAGCCCTGCGGGGGTAGGGTCGGCGTTGGGGTAGCGGTGCGCGTCGGCGTGTTCGTCGGCAGGGGCGTGTTGGTCGCGGTGAGCGTGAAGGTCGCCGTGAAGGTGCTGCTCGCGGTGAATGTCGGCGTGATCGATGGAGTGCGCGTGGGCAGCGCGGTTTCGCTGCCGCGCGGCGCAATCGTGTTGACGACCTGCGGGCGCGTCTCAGTCGGATCAGCATTTGTTGGCAGCTCGGTCGGCGCGCTGACTTCGACGGTCTCGGTGACCGCCAGCGCCACCGCTTGATCAGTTTCAGCGGCAGCGAGCACACTGTTGGCAGTGAGCGTCAGCCCGTCCGATGAACCTGCGAGCAGCTCAGGATTATTGTTGAGCAGGAATACCGCTGCCAGCACGATCAGCAGCACGACGCCCAAGCCGATGATCAGGCCAGCACGTCCCCGGCGGCGCGGTCGCGGTTCGTCGTCCTCCTCGTCGGGGACGGTTGCCGTCGACCGTGCTGTGCGCGGGGCGCGAGGTGGGCGACTCTGCGCGTCTTCATCGGGCACGGTGATATCGGCTTCTTCGGCGATGCGCGGCGTCGGTTCATTGGTCGGCGGCGCGGGGAATTCCGGCGCTTCTTCGGTCACGCTGTACCAGTGACGATACAGCGGATAGGCCGGGTGGCGGTCGATGAACAGCGCGCGGAATTGATCGTTGAAGCGGGAAAGCTTGGCCGAACGGCGCGATGCCGGATCGGTATAGACCGACAGGAACGATTCGTAAGTCTCCGCCCACGTGCGCAGCGTCGCCGCGTAGGACGCGCCGAGCAGCCGTGACGTGTTTTCCACCATTTGCTGATGCGCGTGCCGGATGAAATCGACCGGCTCGTCGGGGCGGCGTTCGATGGTGCTCACCATTTTGCGGGCGGCGGCATGCAAATCCGCCGCGCCCTGCAGCAGTTCCATCAAAAAGGCGCGGTAGGTGGTCAGGGTGATGCCCGCGGTCGTCTCGATTTCGTCGACGGCGCGGATCGCATTTTCCAGCTTGATCCCCGCGGCGCGGAACTCGCCATCCGACCAGTCACGGGCGGCGGCTTCCAGTTCACGCAGGCTGTAGACGGCGGGCGCAATCGACTTCGCCTGCGGATTTTCTTCCAGCGCGCGGCGTGACGCTTCCAGACCGGGCAGCGCGTACGGGCTGCTGATGCTGTTGAGCAGTTCGGCGGCGGCGATCAGATCGCGGCGGCGGTCGAGCATGTCTTCGAGCGCTTTGGTCGCCGGATGGCGCGCGCCGAATTCGCCGAGCGCCTTGACGGCGGCATCGCGCCAGAAGCGCGCATCGTCGAGGTGATCTTCGTAGGCTTCCAGCACGCCGAACAGGGTGTAATTGGCGAACAGCACGCGGTTGGCGGCGGTGTTCTGGCGGGCAAAGACTTCGACCAAGCCCTTGGTCATCGCCTTGAGGAACGTCTCTTTGGTCGGCATTTGCGCGGCGAAGTTGTCGCGCGCGCCGATCTCATCCGGCGTGTACAGCAGTTCGACTTTGGTGAGAATCGTCTGCGTGGCTTTGAGGCTGGCGACGCCGCTGCGTTCCAGCCAGTCGCGCAGCAGTTCAGAGAGATCACGCAGGCGGCGGGCGGCGAATCGTTCGGCGTCGCTGCGCGCGGATTCATAAGCGGTGATGCCGAGGCGTTCGGCTTCCGGCAAACGCCCGCGGTCAAAGTTCTCCCAGCCATCCGCCAGCGCCCGACCGAGCGCGCCGTAAAGCGCGTTCCGCTCGATGTAGCTGGCGTTGTTGATGATGGCGCGCAGTTGGTTGAGCCAACCCGCGAGCGCCGGACTGACCGTGCTGATCGATTCAGTGGCCTGCTGGAGCGCCATCGTCGCAGCGGAGCGGTTGCCTTGAATGACCGCGTCGGCGTAAGCCTGCCACGACTGCCCCGCCAGTCGCAAGCCGACCACCATGCCGACGAGCGTCTCGTCAAACAGGCGCTCGACGTACGGTTCCAACTGGGCTTCGGTCTGCTTGAGCCAGTTTTCGAGATCGGAGGCGTCGGCGCTGGGGATGTACTGCTGGAACACGCCGAGCAGTTCGTACAGCCCGCCGAGCATGCCGCGCACCGCGTCCCATGAGCGATTGCTTGGGTCGATGGCGCGCGCGGAATCCAAGGCGCTGAGGGCGTCGCGCGGTGATCCGGTCGCCTGCTTGCCGATCACATGCATGTAGTCGGCCAGCGCCATGCTGGCATTGAGCGCGCGCGTCAGCGCGGAGAGCGGCAGGCGGGTATTCGGCAGCGCGTGATCTTCGCGCACGCTTTCCAGAAACACGCCGAGGCGGTTGATCTGGTCGACGACGGCACTGTAGCCGTCGCGCAGGCGGATCAGGCTGGCGTCGTTCGGGTCGGAGATGCGATCGAGCTGGCGGTATAACTCGGTCAGGAAGCTGCGCGGCTCGGCGACCGGAATACCTTCGCTTGCCAGTTGACCGAGTGCAATTTCCAGACGATACAGGTTGGGGCGCAGGAGCAGGATATCGGGCAGATGGGCGGAGATGCGTTCGGCCAATTGCAATTGCAGATTGCGCAGCGTGTCGTTCGCCTGATTTTCGGTGAGCAGACGGTAGGCAGCGCGGTCGATATGCCCCTCGAACAGCAGCGTGATCGCGTCGAGCACGCTGTGCGGCGTGGGGCGCAGATTGGCCTCTTGCGCCAGCTTCGCCCAGTCGAGCAGCAGCGCGATCTGCCGGGCGTTCTCGTTGCGGGCGCGCGGCGCGAGTTCTTCGAGCACGCTGATCGCCCGCGCCCAACTGCCGCTTTCGAGATAGATGCGCGCCGCGTCGAGGTCGGCGTCGATTTCCAGATCGCTCAGGCGGTTGAGAATTTCCTCGCGCGCCGTCCGCGCGGGCGGATAGCCCGGATCAATGGCGAAGATGTTGTCGAGCATCTTCAGCGAGCCGTTGAGCTCGTCTTTGCTCAGGTCGCGGCGCAGACGTTCGTTGACGCGTCCGAGCGTGCTGTTGCGTTCGCGTTCCAGCGGGGAACGATAATCGGCGAGGTCTTTGCGCAGTTCGGCAATGGAGCCGTAGCGCAGGCGCGGACTCGGGTGCGCGGCGCGGCTGATGATGGTCGCCAAGCGCGAATGGATGTGCTCGGCGTCGTGCCCAAAGTTCACGCGGAACTCGGCGCCCGCGTCACGTGGCGATTCCAACCGTCCGCCGCCCGTCAGGATGAAGTAGAGGAGTTCGCCGACCTGAAACACATCGGTCTGGCGGCTGATGCCCTGCGCGGTCACGTCGTCGCCTTCGAGGAAGACGGCGTTCCCCCAGTCGATCACTTTAAGGCGGTAAGCGTCGCGATCCCAAAACAGGTGCTTGGCATCCACATCGTTGTAGACGATGTCGTGGGCGTGCGCGGTGAACAGCAGGTCGAGCAGGCTGTCGATGATGACGAGCATTTCCAGTTCGGGCAGGCGTTCACCGCGCCCGGCCAGTTCCAGCACGTGATCGGCCACGATCACGCCCTGCGCGCGCTCCATCACAATGTATTGGTGGGCCATACCGCCAATCGTGAACTGCCCGCTGCCGAGCAGTGCAGTCACCACCGCATGCCCGGCCAGGCGGGTGAGCGCCTTGCGTTCGTTGAGGATGCTCACTTCCTGCCCAAAGCGAATCGGGGGCGCGTCCTGCGGCGCGGGCCGCTTGATCACGACCGGGCGCTCGCCATCCTGCGTGTCAACCGCGCGGAGCGTCTCCCCGGAGCGGCCGCGCGGGTAAATGTAGTCATATCGGTAACGGTTATCGAAAAGGCTTCCAGCCATCAACTTTTTACTCTCCACTTCGATCACCATTGTACGTCACCGCTGTCACCCCGCAAAGTCGATATTCGTGATCCCTGTGAATTGGTTGCCAGTACCCATTTTTTCCCCGTGCGGTTGACAGTCAGCGCGCCGGAAGCGTAAGATCAGACCGCAAAACTCACCCCCAAGACCGTGACTGTGTAGGGACGCCCAACGGGGCGTCCGCAGCTTACGGTTTGACGACGGACGCGCCGTTGCGCGTCCCTACGACTGTGAGGAGGAGATAATCAATCCATGCGCGTCGTATTGCAGCGGGTTTCGAAGGGCAGCGTCACGGTGGACGGGCAGATCGTCGGCGCGGTGGACAACGGCTATGTAGCGCTGGTCGGCGTGACGCACGGCGACACCCGCGCCGAAGCCGAACTGCTCGCCAAAAAGACGGCGCATCTGCGTGTCTTCGAAGACGCGCAGGGTAAAATGAACCTCTCCGCGCTGGAGACGAACGGCGGCGTGCTGGTGATCTCGCAGTTCACGCTGTACGCCGATGCCCGCCGCGGTCGCCGCCCCGGTTTCACCGATGCCGCGCCGCCGGATATCGCCTCCCCGCTGGTCGACTACTTCGCGGAACGGCTGCGCGCGGAAGGCATCACGCGGGTAGAACAGGGCGTGTTCGGCGCTATGATGCAAGTCGAAATTCACAACAGCGGCCCGACGACCATTCTGCTCGATTCCGAAGATTTCAAGTAGAATTCTGATAGAGTGTTACTGGACTTCTAATATGGGAGTCGTATACTGTTATCGTTCCCCAGAATCTCTCAAATGCCAGTGAAGTGGAGTTGTGACCATGTACGAACAATGGATCGTTGATGTCCGCCATACCGACCCCGCGGTGCGCTACGAAGCCGCGCAAAAGCTCGGTGCGTCCAGTGATGGGCGGGCCGCTGATCCGTTGATCGGACTGCTGGCCGACACCAATGCGAAGGTGCAGTACGCCGCGTTCTCCGGCTTGATCAAGCTGCGCGCGGAACAGGCGGCACTGCCGATGGTCAACATGCTGACCGCGGATTTCAACAGCCGCGTGTGGGATCTGCTCAAGCTGAATATTGGCCTGCGCCTGCGCATGGGCCTGCTTGAACTGGTGCAGTTCGGCGATCAGGCGGTGGTCGACCGCGTGCTGCACGCGATCGATACGCAGACGATGGACGAAGCGCAGCATGCCTACCTGATTCGGCTGCTCGGCAAGGCGGGCGCGACTGATCGTGTCCACATGCTGATTGATTTGCTCGGCGGATCCAGTGAAGCCCTGCAAACCGCGTCGGCGGAGGCGCTCGGCTGGCTGAAGGACGCCCGCGCCATTGAGCCGCTGATCGGTCTGACGGGCGATTATCGGGATACGCTGCGCGAAGTCGCTGTCGAAGCCCTCGGTCGCATTGGCGATGTGTCCGCGTTCGACGCCATGCTCGCCGCGCTGAACGACCCCAACGAATGGGTACGGCGCGCCGCGATTGTCGGGCTGGCTGAACTGGGCGACCGCCGCGCCGTCGAACCGCTGGCGGATCGGCTGCAGGATGAGAGCACGCTCGTGCAGGATGCCGCTTTCGAGGCCATCCAGAAGTTCAGCTACGGCACGTATAACACGCTGATGTAATCGCGACCCCACCTGTATTTCCAAACGCCTGTGTATAATCGCAGGCGTTTTTGATTCCTGTACCGCGAAACATGTAGGGGTGAGGCAAGCGGGTGATAAAGAGGTCAGATTCTGACCCCACCCCCGGCCCCTCCCCGAATTCAGGGAGGGGAGCCAACAGCGCTCGCCGAACCAATTTCGTTTTCGTAGGGACGCGATTTATCGCGTCCGCATGGGTGGTTGGGCTCTAGGGATTGCTTTTCAATACCCGCTTCCCTACACAATTACGTATTTTCTGAAGATGGCGATAGCTAGAAGGCTGTCTGCATGATCGGACGCGCAAAGGCGTGTCGCTAGATTGATTGGCTGTTTAGGAGAGCGTATTTGTTCTCAAAATTCTTTGCGTGTCTGCGTCTTTGCGTCTTTGCGTTGAGTTTTTGGCTGATGGCCGCCTGCGCTCCGGCGACCGAGTCGACCTTCCGCGCCACGCCGATTGTGCAAGCGAGCAGCGCGCCGATCTACACGGAGACGCCGACGCTGGTCCCGACCGCGACGCTGACGCCGTCGCCCACGCTGACGATCACGCCAACCCCAACGGCGACCGCTACGTTGACGGCGACGATTACGCCGTCCCCGACCCTGACGCTAACAAACACCCCCGTGCCGACGCAGTCGCTGTGGACGCTCACACCCGCCGCGCCGTTCGGCGCGCCCGCGGCGATCCCGCTGGCCGAGGCGGCGCTCGCCAATATCACGGGTTGGTCGTGCGATGATTTCCCCTGCGCCGATGATTTCGCTGGGTGGTCGCGACGCCTGCAAGTGCCGACAGGCTTTCAGGTGGAGGCGGTTGGACGCTTCCCCGGCCAGCCGCTCCAAATCACTTACGGGCCGGACGGTCGCCTGTACGCCACGGTGCTCGAAAATGGCACGCGGAACGGCGCGGTTTACGTCATGAACGCGGACGGTTCTACCGAACGCCATGCCGGCGATTTTGTGTCGCCCTATGGCCTCGCCTTCCAACCGGGGACAGATGTGCTCTACGTCAGCGCGCGGCTGACGCTGGATGCGGGCGGTGGCGTATGGCGCGTTGACCCGGACGGCGCGGTCACGCCCGTGATTACCGATTTGCCGTGCTGCTACCAGATGATCGACAACCAGCCCAACGGCCTGACGTTCGGCGCGGATGGCTACCTGTATCTTGGCGTTGGTGCGTTGAGCGACCATGCGGAAAACCGCACGCGCTCCGCCGAAGGCGTGATCAATATGCAGCCGTTCGAGGCGGCGGTGCTGCGCATTCAGCCGCACACGGGCGAATACAGCGTCTACGCGCAGGGCATCCGCAACCCGGTCGATGTGGCGCTGGCGAGTGACGGCACGTTGTACGCGGCGGACAGCGGGCTGATCACGGGTGGCGGCAATCGCGTACTGCGGTTGGCAGCGGACGCGCATTTCGGCTTCCCGTACTGGCTGGATTATGGCTGCACCGAGTGCTGGATCAAGCCCGCGATCATCGTCACCCAGCCCGATCTCGTCCGCCTGCCGAATATGAGTCTGCCGCGCGGTGTGGCGATCAACACCGGGAACACTTACCCGGTCAATCTGTTCGATCACCTGTTTGTCGCGCTGTGGAATGGCGTGGAGGGTGGGCAGCGCGTCGTTCACATCGACCCGCGCGCGGCTGAGTCACCGGAGTATGTAACGTCCACTTTCGTGACCGGGCTGATTCGTCCATCCGATGTCACGTTCGATCCGGCGGGCAACCTGATTGTGGTCGATTACGTGTACGGCTCGGTGTGGCGCGTGGTCTACACCGGGCCGTAATGCATGAATGTTTGATGATATATCGTTGCCTTGGTCCATCACTTTATTATAAACTTAATTTCGTAAACTAGGTGATGAGGTATTGGTAGCGATGGAAAATAAAAACGGTCACAGCGATGTCGAGAAGTTCCGCGAACTGATCAAGGACATCAAAATCGCCATGCTCACCACGGTCGACGAGAACAATGGATCGCTGCGCAGCCGCCCGATGGGCACGCAGTTGGAAGATTTCGACGGGCACTACCTGTGGTTTTTCACCTACGGTCGGTCGCCCAAGGTGCAGGACGTGCAGCAGGATCGGCAGGTAAATGTCAGCTACGCTGACACCGGCAGCAACCGTTTTGTTTCGGTCTCCGGACGCGCGCTGCTCGTGCGTGACCGCCAGACGATGGAGAAATACTGGGACACGATCTATAAGGCATGGTTCCCCGATGGTCTCGACACGCCGGATATCGCGCTGCTGCAAGTCGCCGTCGACAAAGCGGAATACTGGGATGCGCCGTCGAACAAGTTCGTGACGCTGGTCGGTTTCCTCAAGGCGGTGGTCACGGGACAGCAATACGAAGGCGGCGAGAACGAGAAGATCAACTTCAAGTCGTAGCGAACTTCAGTTGACCTCATCCCGTTTCGCTGCGCTCAACTACCCCTCTCCATGAGGCGAGGGGCAAAGGCAAATCGGCTCATGTCCCTCTCCCCACGGAGAGGGACGGCTTGCGCAGCAAGCAGGGTGAGGTTAGAAAGCAAAACCGGGCGATCACGTGATCGCCCGGTCGTGTGTGTGGAAGTGGGTGGAATCGCACCACCGTCTGCCATATGCCTTGGTGCGCCCGGTTTTCGCGTCTAGTCAAGCGCCTTCTCGCTACGTCGCCGGACAGCATACCGCATCGAAACTCTTCACTCCCAATTGATGCAATTTTACTACAGATGCGTCAGAATTGTGTCTGAAATCGAATGCACAGTTTACTATTGCGCCTTTGCAGCTAGCAGCAGGGTGTTTCATACAAGGAGCCATTTCAACATGGAATATACACAACTCGGTCGTACTGGCCTTAAGGTGAGTCGTCTGTGCCTCGGCACAATGAATTTTGGTCCGGAGACCACTGAAGCCGATTCGTACGTGATTATGGACGAAGCGCTCGAACAGGGCATCAACTTCTTCGATACCGCCGATGTCTACGGTTGGAAGAAGGGCGAAGGCGTCACCGAAAATATCATCGGGCGCTGGTGGGCGCAGGGCGGCGGCCGCCGCGACAAAGTCGTGATCGCGACCAAGGTCTATGGCGATATGGGCGACTGGCCGAACGAGCGCCGTTTGTCCGCGCTGCACATCCGCAAGGCATGCGAAGCCAGCCTCAAGCGCATGCAGACCGACTACATCGACCTGTATCAGATGCACCACATTGACCGCTTCTCGCCGTGGGATGAAATCTGGCAGGCGATGGAAGTGCTCGTGCAGCAGGGTAAGGTGCTGTATGTGGGCAGCAGCAATTTCGCGGGCTGGCACATTGCGCAGGCCAACGAAGCGGCCAAAGCGCGCCACTTCTACGGCTTGGTCAGCGAACAAAGCCTCTACAACCTCAACGCGCGTACGATTGAACTGGAAGTGATCCCGGCGTGCCAGCACTACGGCCTCGGTCTGATTCCGTGGAGCCCGCTGGCGGGTGGTTTGCTCGGCGGCGTGCTGGAGAAGCAGGCGGCGGGGCGGCGTGCCAGTGAACGCATGCAGAAGGAAATTGAGAAGCATCACGCGAAGATCGAAAAATACGAGGCGTTCTGCAAGGAACTCGGCGAAAAGCCCGCCGACGTAGGGATCGCCTGGCTGCTGCATCAGCCCGCCGTCACCGCGCCGATCATCGGGCCGCGCACGTCCAGTCAGCTTGAGGACAGCCTGCACGCCATGACGATCAAGCTGTCGCCGGAACAGCTCAAGACGCTCGACGAAATCTTCCCCGGCCCCGGCGGTACGGCTCCTGAAGCCTACGCGTGGTAATGCGGTAACTTCATCCGGTTTCGCTCCGCTCAGCCATCTCTCCCCACGGTTGAGCGGTCGATACCTGAATTTCACGATGCATTTGTAGGGGCGAGGCTTGAAGTCATTTCAGAATCGGCAGTTTGTCTAACCTCACCCCTAAATCCCCTCTCCCAAGGGCGAGGGGACTTAAAAACTTGCCTGTCTCCCCTCTCCTCTAGGAGAGGGGGTGGGGGTGAGGTTCTGCATCTTCACCAATTGTGAAATACGCTCTTGCCTCGCCCGCCAGCAAGATGAGGCGCTACCCCTCGATATCAATTTCCACGACATAGGTGTGCGTGCGGATGAAGGTCTGCGTGCGCGTGACCGTCACCACATTGAAACCGGGCAGCGCCGTGCGATCCTCAATGGTGCGATCCTGCCCCGGCATGGTCTGAATCTGATACCAACTACTCAAACCGCTCGTGTAGACGATGCCGTCGCGATAGGTCTGCGTCGCCTGATGCACATGCCCGTGAAACACGCCGCGTAAGCGGGACCGGGCGGGCAGCAGCGCGCGGTGCAAGTCGGCTCCGTTCTCCAGCGCCATGAACTCGTCCCACCACGGCACGCCGATGGGCAGCACATTGTGATGCGTCGCCACCACCAGCGGGCGCGGATCATCCGCCTGCGCGATAGCTTCCAGCCGCTGTAATTGCTCCGCCGTCACCTCGCCAATGACCTCTTTGCTTGTGTGCTGGCTGTCGAGGCACACGATTTGCACGCCGTTGACCTCGAATTCCTGATCGAAGCGGGGCTGCTGTGGTTCGCGCCCGAGCAGCACGCGCTGCAAGGCCACTTTGTCGTCGTGGTTGCCGTTCAGGTAAGTGATCGGCAGCGTGAGCTCGGCGAAGATGTCGCGCGCCGCAGCATAAGCCGTCGGGTCGGGGTCGTAGCACACATCACCGGTATGCAGTACAAAATCTGCCTTGAAGGGCAGGGCGTTCAACCGCTTGACCAGCGCCTTCGCGCCGAACAGCGGCGTGTGACTGCCACCCGCGGCGTTATAGCGCGGGTCGGGGCTGATATGGGTATCGGTGATGTGAATGAACGTCAGCAAAATATCATTCGCTTCGGGCATACAATCGCTCCACAGAAGTGAGTTATCCGGTCAAAGCGGTGGGCTGGGATAGGACAAAGGTGTTCCGTTGAGTATAGCGGATTCGCGTTTATAATCACGCGCATGATGCGTAAACTTGTCTTGACCTGCCTGATTCTGCTGCTGGCCGCCTGCCAGTCGACGCCCGCGCCCGGTCTGCCGACCGTGGTGGTGCTGCCGACGCTCACCGCGCTCCCCACCGACACGGAGGCGCCATCCACGCTGGAAGTCGCGGTGCTGCCTACGGCCACCGATACCCTTGCGCCGACCGTACCGCCGACGGTGGCGGAACCGACGATACCGCCAACGGCGACGGCGACGCCGTCCCCCACATGGACACCGCAGCCGTCGCTGACGAGCACGGACACGCCGACGGTCACACGCACCCCCAGCCTGACGATCACCAACACGAACACCGTGCCGCCCACCACGACCTTCACACCGACCATGCCGCTTTCTGGCATGGGGTCGCTGGGCGAACTGGCCGCGCGGACGACGATTCTCCCGCCGGATCAGCTCTACAATGCGCCGACGCTGACCGCCTTTCACATCGCCGAGCAGACGCAGATCGCCGGACGCAATGTGATCGTGGCTCTCCCGCCGGATTTCGGCACGCCTGCCGCGGTCGGTGTCCCCACAACCAGCGTGGCGACCCCGGTGATCTGCATGATTCCGCCGCCTGCCACGTTGAGCGGCGTGCTCGCCGTCGATCCGGTGCTGCAAAGTCAGATCGGCTGCCCGTTGAGCATCGCCGCCACCCAGAGCAGCGGCGCGTCACAGTTGTTTGAGCGCGGGTTGATGGTCTACCTCGCGGGCACACCGGGGCAAATCTACAGTTTGTCGAATGACGGGACGTTCCGCGTGTTCACCGATACGTGGACATCAGGTGTTGATCCGGACAGCCTAGGCGAAGTGCCGCCCGCGGGCTTACTTGAACCCGTGCGCGGCTTTGGCAAAGTGTGGCGCACAAATCTCGACGTGCGCGCCGCCCTTGGTTGGGCGGTCGTGCCGGAAGCGGGCGATACCGTGTCGATCCTCGCGTTTGAGCATGGGCGCGCGATCTATCTGCCGGGGCGCGCGCAGACTGTGCTGCTGGTCGACGACTTCGGCGGCCTGACCGGACGCTGGCGCGCGTTTGGCGGGGGGCTTCTGAACCCTCCGATCATTTTCCGCGTAGAATACACAAAATATGCGGAGACAACCGATGCTGCGCCGCTTTCTACTCGTCAGCGGAGTCGTCACCGCCCTGTGCGCCCTGTTGATCGGGGCGGCGGAGGGGATCGGTGATGCGCTGCCGCGCGCCGAAATCGCCTATATGTCATATCAGTACGTCAATTCCGATATTTATGTGCTGGATGTCCGGTTGGGTTTGGCGCGCAACCTGACGCAGCACGACGCGCACGATGCTACGCCCACGTGGTCGCCGGACGGCACGCTGATCGCTTTCATGTCAGATCGTGATGGTCGCCCGGATATTTTCCTCATGGATCGCACGGGGCGGAATGTGCGCCGCCTCACCCCCAACGATGGCGTCTACACCAATCCCGCATGGTCCGCCGATGGCCAGCAGGTGGTGTTCTTCGCGCTGCACGAAGGCAATGGCGTGATCTACGCCATCAATGTGGATGGCACGAATATGGAACAGGTGGCGGGTGGGGGCTTGCCGCCGATCGGCGTGGTGATCGATCTGGCAATCGAGCCGGGCAGTTTCAGCCGCGTGTATTCGCCGGATGGCAAGCAGATCGCGTTTCTGGCGCATCGTGAGGGCGCCTGGGGCATCTGGATCAGCGACAGCAGCCGCCGGAACGAACGGCTGCTGGTGCGCACCGGGCGCGAATACGCCGATGTGCCTGTGTGGTCGCCGGATGGTCAGCAGTTGGCCTTTGTCTCGTACCGTGAGGGCATGTCCGAACTGTATGTCGTCGGCCTGAACGGGGAACGATCGCTGCGCCGCCTCACCTTCGACCGCGCGGTCAATGCCGCGCCCGCCTGGCGTCCGAGTGGCTAGACAGGCGTCGGGGCGCACAAAGAAGAGGAGAACCTTACGTCAGTTAGGGATAAAACAGCCGAGTGGCGATGATTTTGCGTGACTGCCCTGTGTATCCGACCCCACCCCCGGCCCCTCCCCGAATTCGGGGAGACAGATAAGTGTGTCTGTGTAGGGACGAGGCATGCCTCGTCCTGAGCGGTTTGGCGGGTGATCACAATATGGGTGCAGATGCGCGTGGATTGACAAGCAGCTTATCCCTAACTGACGTTAACCTTCTTAGCCCGATCAGCCCGAGCCGCCCGCTTCCTGCGTGGCCTGACCGTCGCTGCCCATACCAGCGGACTGCCCCATCCGCTCCTGCTCATTCGCCAGCAGCGTGTCGACATCCGCCCCTTGCAGCGTGAACGTGAACACCTGTGGCGCATCCGTCGTGCCGATCAGCGCAACGAAGGTGTAGGTATTCGCCGTGAATTCGGTTGTGCCGAAGTCGGCCAGCAGGCCGCCGTCCGCATACGCGCCGAACGTCCCCGCGCCCGCGGGCACATCGATCACGTAGGCGCAGTTGTTGTACGTGCCGAGCATTGACCCGGCATCCGCGCCGACGGGGCTTTCGGCTGCGCCGAGTTCAGCGGTCGCCATCGCTTCCGGCGTGACTTGCGCGTCACTGCTCATCATTGGATCCCCTGTGTTGAGCGTAGCGATCAACGAGCAGGCGAGGGATTGACCCTGCGAGTAATCACGCATGCCCGTCATCATCATGTTGCCCATCGTCTGGCCGCTGGTATCGCCCGCTTCCTGCGTGCCCATCAGACTGGGATCCTGGGTGGCTTGCGCGCCGCCGCTCATGCCGCTGTCCATACCGGTCATAGCACAGGCCGTGCTCATCGTCGCCATGCCCGCCTGACCGCCCGCCGTACCGCCGGCTTCCTGCGTGCCCATCATGTCACCGGCCATCATCCCACCGGGGAAGGCGAGATTCGCGCCAAACGACATGCCGCCCGCATCCTGCAAATCGACCGTCGGGCCACCCTCCACGCCGTGGAAGACGAGCACGCGCGCGCAGTTCGGTGCCAGACTGCCTGTCGGTTGATTGATGGCGTACAGACCGAGCGTGCCATTCGTCGCGGAACCGGCCACGACCAGCGTCAGCCAACCGCCGAGCGTGTTGCTCACGGTTACCGGGCCGAGCACCGCCTGATCTTCCCGGCGCGCCTTCCGGCACGAACGTGAGATTGAGCGATGTGCCGGGGAATTCCAGCCACCCGGTCAGCGCCGGGTAAGTGAGCGCTTCCAGCACCGCCTGACCGTTGATATACGCGACCACGGGCGGCGCATCCGGCGCAAAATGCCCGATCTGCACGCGCGTCACGTCCGACATCATCCCCGTATTACCCAGATCACCGCCGGGGGTTTGGGTCACTTCTTGCGCACTCAGGGGCAGCGCACCCACCACCAACAGCAGCGCCGCCAACACCACTAGAAACCGTTTCGACATAACAATACCTCCCTTGAACGCTTCACCGTATGTGGAGCTTAATATGATTCTAAATGTAGATGGGGGACAAGGGGGCGCGGATTTCTGAGTGATTTTTCGGCTTGGTCAAGTGGCTAAGGTGCTCCACCCCGAACGTTTTCGTGATCGGCGGGGCAACAAAAACGCCCGGCTCACCATGAGTCGGGCGTCGGAGCAGCAGCGGGATTATTCGGCTTGAGAGACGCGCAGATCGAAATGGGGCAGGCTGGCGCGCATATCGACCACGCGATCCATCTCCAGCACCCACGTCGCGGGCTCGGGGAGGGCGCGCAGCAGCGGCAGAATACGCCTGTAGTCCATCACACCATCGAGCAAACCGCGATGCACATCGTCTTCACCGTCATTGTTATTGATGTGCGCATGCACGAGGTAGGGCGCGGTGACGCGCACCCACGTTTCGAACGGGACGCGCGAATACAGGTGCGCATGCCCGACATCGAGGCAGGCGCGCAGCCGTGGGTGATCAATCGCTTTGAGTACATCGGCGATCAAATAGGGATCGGATTCCCACATGTTCTCGATGACGATGGTCACGCCAAGCAGCGCCGCGTAGGAGGCGAGCGGCCCCCAAAAATCGATATTTCGTTTGGTCCAGCCGAGGCGGTAATCCTCAGAGTGCACCTGCGAGAGGAAGTTCGCGTGAAAGACGATCTTCTCGGCGTCGAGATCATGCGCGATCTGCAGCGCGTGCTTGAAGCGGCTGAGCGTCGCATCGATGATTTGTTTGTCCGGGCTGCCGGGCGCCATATCCATGAACGGGCCGTGCAGCGTGACCGCTCCAGTGATCGGCTTGAGCCACGTGCGATACTGCTCCGTCAGCGTCCGCCAGTCGCCGTCCAACACCGCCGGAAACGCGAACGCCATCACTTCAATGCCCAAATCATGCTCACGAGCAAGCTCAATACATTCATGAATGTTGGCAGGACTGGCGCTGAGGACGACATTATCGACCACGACGATTCGCTCTCTATCTACACGGATCTGTGATCAGTCTACACCGAGTTCCATTCGAGAGCAATTAATGTCGCATTGGGCATTTACGCAAAATTTGGTGTTGCAGCGGACGCGGAAGGCGCAACCTCACCCTGCTTGCTCCGCAAGCCGTCCCTCTCCACCCGGAGAGGGACCTGAACTACGGCGGTCTTGCCCCTCGCCCTCTGGAGAGGGGCGGTTGAGCGCAGCGAAACGGAGTGAGGTTACTGGTCTACGCCACCGGCTGGCTGACCACCGCGCGGATGGCGTTGGCAATGGCGTTCAGACCTTCGTCCAACTGGTCGTCGGTGATATTGAGCGGCGGCAGAAAGCGCAGGCAGTTGCTGTACAACCCCGCGCGAATCGTCACCACGCCGCGCTTGAGCACCTCGTTGACGATCAGCGGGGTTTCGGCGGTGGCGGGTTCTTTCGTCGCGCGGTCTTTGACGAACTCGATCAGCAGCATGGGGCCGAGGCCGCGTACATCGCCGATGATCGGCAGTTCGGCCTGCATGCGCAGCAGTTGTTCACGCATCCGCAGGCCAATCTGCGTCGCGCGTTCGAGAAAATCGGGCGCATTGATCATCTTGATCGCTTCGATGGCGGCGACGCAGGCCAGCGGGTTGCCGCTGTACGTCCCACCGAGGCCGCCCGGATGCGGGGCATCCATGATCTCGGCGCGCCCGGTCACGGCGGCGAGCGGCATGCCCGCGGCCAGTGACTTCGCCATGCAAATCAGATCCGGCACGATGCCATAGTGCTCGACGGCGAACATGCGCCCGGTGCGCCCGAAACCACACTGCACTTCATCCGACACCATGACGATACCATGCTCATCGCACAGTTCGCGGATGCGCTGCAGGAAGCGCGGCGGCGTGGGAATGAACCCGCCTTCGCCTTGCACCGTCTCGATGACAATCGCCGCGACCGCGCTCGGATCGACCTGCGCGATGAAGGCATTTTCCAGCCGCTTGATCGCGTCGTCGACGAACGCCTCTTCACTCAGGCCGTCGGGGCGGCGGTACAGGTTCGGGAACGGCAGGCGGTAAATCTCCGGCGCGAACGGGCCGAAACCCTTCTTGAACAGGCCGTATTTGCTCGTCATCGACAGCGTGAGATTAGTGCGCCCATGATATGCGCCTTCGAACACGATAATCGCGGAGCGGTTGGTGTAGCTGCGCGCCACCTTGACCGCCGTCTCCAGCGCTTCCGCGCCGCTGTTGAGCAGGATGGTCTTCTTGGGGAAGTTCCCCGGCGTGACCGCATTGAGCATCTCCGCGACCTGCACGTAGGGTTCGTAGGTGCCCATGATCGCGCAGAAGTGGATCAGCTTATCGGCCTGGTCTTTGATCGCGGCGACGACGTTCGGCGGGCAGTGACCGACCGCCAGCACACCGATCCCGCCCGCAAAGTCGAGCAGGGTGTTGCCGTCAGCATCGGTGAGCACGGCGCCGTCGGCGCGCTCAATCGTGATCGCGGAGACTTTCGACGCGCCGCGCGGCGTCGCGGCTTCGCGCCGAGCCGCCATTTCGCGGCTTTTCGGTCCCGGCACTTCGGTGAGCAGTCGAATGGTAGACATGGAAATGACCTTGTTGTATGGAAAGAAATTTGACACAGATTGCTCGATTTTGAGCAAAAAAGCAATGGAACCGTCTCAGACCATGCGGTGCGCAAAAGTAGAACACCAGAAAATTTCTATGTAGAGGCACTACGTGTCTGCCCAGTTTAGCGGGCCACATGAGGGGGTTGAAAAGGTCAGATTCCGACCCCACCCCCGGCCCCTCCCCGAATTCAGGGAGGGGAGCCAACAGCGCTTGCCAAGCCGAATCCGTCTTCGTAGGGACGCAATTCATTGTGTCCGCTGACGAAGGGAAAGGCTTTCAGGGATACTTTTTAAACACCCGCTTGTCTCGCCCCTACAGTCGTTCCTCGATTCGTTTCAAGAACCTGCTTAAGCCAGCAGAGCGCGCTGGGATCTGCAACGTGACCGACCGTTGCTGCGTATAATTTACGTAACAGCCAGCGGGGATTAGGCATGTCATATAACCGGGAACGAGAAATTGAGATTGAGCGGCAGGTGCGGCGGCGCATTCAGCGGCGCATGCTGCTGGTGGCCGATTTCGGCTTGCTGTTCGTATATGGAACCGTGATCAGCGGTCGCTCCTACATCAGCGACTTTTTCCCGGTGGTCGGCGTCCTGTGGTTTATGGCGTTTGTCATTCACAGCGTCTTGGTCATCTACTGGGAATGGGCGGAACGCGCGGTGCGCAGCGCCCTAGAGAAAGAACGCAATGCCTACTATCGCGCCATTGCCGAAACCGTACTCGCGGAAATCCGCCACGAGAAACCCAAGCGTGATCAGCGGCTGACGCTGAACGATGACGGCGAATTGGAAGATGCGTTGGAGTTTGAAGAGCGCGAATACCGGAAGCGCCGCTGATGACGCGCGATCACGAGTGGGAAGCGCAGATCGAACGGAAGGTCAAGCGGCGCTGGCAGCGGCGGATGCTGCTGCTGGCCGATTTCACGCTGTTCATCATCTACTGCGCGTGGCTCGGCGGAAGCTGGAACATCGATCCGTTTTTCCGGCAGGTGGGCATGGTCTGGTTGGTGGCGGTCGGCTGCCACACGCTGTGGCTGATCTACACCGAGTGGCTGGATTTCGCCGTGCGCCGTGCGCTGCAACAGGAGCGCAAAGCCGATCCGTATGTCGAGAAGCCCAAGCGCGAAGATTCCCTAGTGTTCAGCGATGACGATGATAGCGCGGACGCGGTCGAGTTTGATGAGCGGGCGTATCGCCAGCGCCGCTAACTCCTACGCCGGGCAGGCCGCTTCGCTCGCAAATCCGGCGGGACTCCACACGGGCGGGGTGTTGGCGGCATTGTCGAGCGTGCGCCACGCGCCGTCATTCATGTTCAACAGTTCCAGCCCATACTCGCTGCGGAACGCCAGCCACCCAAGATCAAAGCGCGGATAGTCGAGATAGTTCAACGCCGCATCGACGGGGATCTGCGCCGCGTCAGAGTCCGCGTTCCCCACGAGCGGAATCCGCCACAGCCGATTCTCCGCGATTCCCTGCATATCCCGCGCGGCGGCGACCATAGCGCTGCTGTCCGGGAGCCACGTCAAATCGAGCGCCAGCACGGCGTTGTAACTCAACTGGGTCGGCAGCGCGTCGGGCTGCGCGCCGATCATCCAGAACTGGTCATTGTTGGGCGAGGGCGAATAGACAAAGCCGATCAGGTCGCCATCCGGTGACGGACGCGGCATGCTCACACTGCCCGCGTTGAAATTGGTCATGCGGTACTTGTTGAGGCCGTCCGCACTGACCATCCACAGGTCGGCTTCGCGGCTGCCTTCCGGCGACGTTTCATACGAGACATACACGATCCACTGACCGTCCGCTGACCAGCGCGGCGTGTGTTCATCGCCCGTGACGCTCAAAAACGCAGGTTCACCCCCGTTGACGCTCACTACCGCGAGGCGATGGCGCTGGTCGCCGTTCCCGTCCGTGTCGATCAGCGTGAAGGCGATGCGGTCGCCGTTGGGCTGCATGTGCGCATCCCACACGCTCCATGATGTTCCCGTATACTGCACCAGTTCGCGCAGATCGCCCCCGTCGAGGCGGGTGGTGTACAGCCGCGCCGGATTATTCCCTAAGGTGATGATCAGGCGGCAGCCGTCTGGTGTGAAGCCCCACACGCGGTGCAGCGTTCGCCCGAAGGTGAGATCGCGGTAGGCGTCGTTGGTCACATCGTACAGCGTGAGGTGATCAGACGCGGCCACGTCCAGCGCGAGGAGCGGCGCGGCCAGCGGATTCGCCGATGGGAAACCGGGCGCGGCGCCGACGCGCATGACAAGTGTAAAAATTAGACACATAAACAGTGCAAATCGTCTCATGCGCAGGATAATATCAGATCGAGCGGCATGGAAACAACCCGGGTCGCGCTGGTCGGGATGCAGCGCCGCCTGCCGCGCAGAATCAAGCATGCCGGCCGTCAAGTAATGATGTTAAGCTAGTAGCAGAAGCGAATGAGGAGTCGCGGATGTTCACCAAATCTGCTGAATTTTACGATCTCATTTATGCCTCTAAAGATTATGCGGGCGAATCCGCTTACATTCACGAACTCATTCAGCGGTATAAGCGGACGGTTGGTTCGCGTTTGCTGGATGCCGCGTGTGGCACGGGGCAGCACCTGCGTTACCTGCGCCGTTACTACAACGCGCAGGGCTTTGACCTCGACGAGGAGATGCTCGCCATCGCGCATGATCGCCTGCCTGACCTCCTCCTCTACCACGCCGATTTAGCCAGCTTCAGCCTCGGCAAACAGTTTGATGTGATCACCTGCCTGTTCAGCGCCATCGGCTATGTCGAAACGGAAGCGCGTTTACAGCAGGCCACCGAAGCCTTCCGGCGGCATCTCGTCAAAGGCGGCATTTTGATTTTCGAAGCGTGGTTCTCGCCGGAGGAGTACGTGCCGGATACAGTGCATGCCCGCTTCGTCGACGAGCCGGATCTCAAAATCGCGCGGATGAATGTCTCGCGCATCGAAGGCACGGTGTCGGTCCTCGACTTTCGCTATATGGTCGCCGTGGCCGATGGCATTTTCACGTTTGACGAGACGCACCGTCTCGGCCTGTTCACCGACGAACAGTACCGCCGCGCCGTCGAACGCAGCGGCTTCAAAGTCGTGCTGCGCGACCCGGAGGGCATCTCCGGGCGTAGCTTATACATTTGTGAAGTGGTAGACTGACGCGAACCAAAGGACTGAGTGCGCAGGACTGAGGACTGAGAAATACAGGCTAATCCGGGCTGTAGTGGCCTGATTTTCACTCAGTCCTTTCACCTCAGCCCTCAGTCCTTCTTTTCATGACGAGGCATTGTGTCACGACGGAATTTGCTGTTCATCACGACGTATGTGGGCTTGGGTGGCGGCGAGACTTCGCTGCTGACGCTGGTCGAGCAGCTTGACCCGGCACGCTTTGTGCCCCATCTGCTCATCCCGCATGATGGACAACTGGCCGAACGTTGGCGCGCGCACGGTTGGCCCGTGCACATGCGCCCGTTTCGCGGCGCGAGCGTGTACTTCATCCCGGCGCTCTACGCGCAGTTCCCGATTCGGCGCCACATCGAACGCCTGATCCGCGAACAGGGCATTCACGCCGTGCACAGCGACTATCACAGCCTGCCCTTCACGCTGCCCGCCGCCCACGCCGTCGGTGTGCCGCTGGTGTGGACGTGCTGGGGCTGGTGGTTTCACCCGAAGGCGTGGCAGCGTGGCTTCTTCGCGCAACCGGATCACACCTTCGCCGCCTCGTGGGCGATCAAAGAGGGTTTTCTCGGCGATCCGCCCTTTCTCCCGCCCGATCAGGTCGAAGTGCTGCCGCCGGGCGTGGACACGGAGCGCTTCCGGCCGGGACGCGACGGTGCCAACGTGCGCGCCGATGCGGGCGTGCGCGCGGACACGCCGCTCGTCGCCCTGATCGCGCGCTTTCAGGATGTGAAGGGGCACGATACCTTTCAGGACATGGCGCGCATCGTCGCGGCGGCCATCCCCGAAGCCCGCTTCATCGTCGCCGGGGAGAACGTGCACGGCGCGGCGGCGGACACCGCCTACAAGCAGCGCATCCTGCAGACTGCCCGCGCAGACGCTGCCCTGCGCGACCGCCTGATCTACCTCGGCTTCCGCGCCGATGCCGAATGTGTCATCGCGGCGGCGGATGTGGTTGTGTGCAGCTCCGATTTTGAAAGCTACGGCATGGTCAACCTTGAGGCGATGGCGTCGGGCAAGCCCGTCGTCAGCACGCGGCGCGGCGGCCCCTCCGAAACGGTCGCCGACGGTGAAACCGGCTATCTGGTCGATCCGCGTGACGCGGCGGCGCTGGCGCGGCAGGTGATCGCTCTGCTGCGCGATCCGGCGCTGCGGGCGCGTATGGGCCTCGCGGGGCGCGCGCGGGTTGAAGCGCGGTTCTCCGCCCAGGCGATGGCGGATCGATTTACGGCGGTCATAGACAGTAAGACACGGCTGCACCCCTGATTCCCTCACAAGGGCTAGACGCTGTCAAACGGGGCGCGGCTTTAAGTAGGAAGAACAACATGCGGATTCTGCTCATATCGCGCTGCACCCCGTACCCGCTTTACCTCGGCGATCGGCTGATCGTCTACCATCTCGCCCGCGAACTCGCGGCGCGCGGCCACAAAATTGACCTGCTGGCCTTTGGCGATCCCGAACAGGACTGCACGCCGTTCGCCGAGCATTTCCGCGACATTCACATCATTCCCGAGTCGCCGCGCGGGGTGGGCAGCTACCTGCGCCGCCTCGCCAACCCGGTCGGGCGCTTTCCAGCAGTCGAAGCGGAAGCGTGGTCGCCAGACATGTGGCAGGCGATCAAGCGCGCCTTTGACGCGCATGCTTACGACCTCGCGCATTTGTTCGGCGGCATTCACGTGTACGAATTCGCGCGGGCGGTTGAACCGCTGCCCATGCTCATCACGCCATACGAAAGCTACACTCTGTTCCTGAGCCGTCTCGCCGCCAAAAACGGCGATGTGGGCACGTGGCTGCGTCTGCAGGTCGCCCGCGAATTTGAGCGCTGGATGTTCACGCCGTATGCCAAGACGGTCGTCGTGGCCGACCGCGACCGCGACGAACTGCTGCGCCTGAACCCCAAACTCCCGGTCGAGGTCATCTCGAACGGCATCGACCTCAGCTATTTCACGCCGCAGACTGATCAGCCGCGTGACCCGGCGACGCTCCTGTTCACGGGCAACTTCGACTACGCGCCCAACGTCGACGCGGCTATCCGCTTAGCCATTGACATCCTCCCGCGTGTACGCCAAGTCATCCCTGACGCGAAAGTGCAGTTGGTCGGCAACAAGCCGCCGCCGGAGATGTGCGCGCTCAACAGCGACACGGTCAGCGTGCCGGGGCGCGTGCCCGATATTCGCCCGTATCTCGCCAAGGCGTCGGCATTCGTCTCGCCGCTGCGGCTGGGCGCGGGCATCAAGAACAAAGTGCTGGAGGCGCTGGCGATGGCTTGCCCGGTGATCGCCTCACCGCTCAGCCTTGACGGGATCGACGCGCGCGACAGCCACGAAGTGCTGGTCGCGGACAGCGATGCCGCCGTGGTCGACTCGATCATCCGCCTGCTGAATAATCACGCCTTGGCGGCACAGCTCGGCGCATACGGGCGCAAACTGATTGAAGATCATTACAGTTGGGGCATTGTCGCGGATCGCTACGAAGCCCTGTACCAACAGATTGTGAGATAAGCAGGATGAGTTCTCCCTATCGCGCTCTCCCAACGGATGTGCGCCCGATGGATGGCGCAGCGCAGTGGCAGATCATGCAGGACGGTTGGGCGCCTTTCATGCTGGAAGACGACACCGCTGCCTGCTACTGGGATCGCATGGTGGACGAACTGCCCGCGTTCCAATTCGGGCTGTACGAAAGTGACACGCTCATCGCGCATGGTTACAGCGTCCCGGTCGCGTGGGACGGCGGCGATCTGCCCGATCGCGGGTGGGCGTGGGGGCTGGAAGCGGCGCTCACCGGGAAAGACGCGGGCATCACGCCGAATACGCTGTGCGCCATCTCGATCACCATCGCGCGCTCACATCAGGGGCAGGGCATCAGTCACCATGTGATCGCCGCCATGCGCGATCTGGCGCGGCAGCACGGTTTCAGGCAGTTGATCGCGCCCGTGCGCCCCAACCTCAAAAGCCGCTATCCGCTCACCCCGATGGAACGTTACGTCACATGGAAGCACACCGACGGGGTCGCCCCGTTTGATCCGTGGCTGCGCGCTCACTGGCGGGCAGGCGCGCGCATCGTCAAGGTGGCGCCGCAGTCGATGCGCGTCCCCGGCACGATCGCGCAGTGGGAGGCATGGTCGGGGCTGCGCCTCCCCGAAAGCGGCGACTATATCGTGCCCGGCGCACTTGTCCCCGTGCCGGTGGATGTCGAACGCGACTGCGCCGTCTACGTTGAGCCGAATGTATGGATGCTGCATCCGGTGCGCGCCGAATGACGCGCATGATCTACATCGCCAATATCCGCCTGCCGACCGAAAAGGCGCATGGTCTGCAAATCATGCAGAACTGCGAAGCGTTCGCCGAGGTGGGCGCGGATGTCTCGCTGTGGGTGACCAATCGCATCAACACGGCGGCGCTGGCGAGCGTCCGTGATCTCTGGGCGCACTACGGCGTGCGCCGCAACTTCCGCGTGTGCCGTCTGCCCTGCTTCGACCTGCTGCCGCTCGTGCCGAACCGCTCAGATCGACTGGCGCAGGTGATTTTCCTGCTGCAACTGCTCACCTTCACGGTCTCCGCGCTGATCGGGGCGCTGTTCACCCCGGCAGACGTGTACTACAGCCGCGATCCGCTGGTTTTGCTGGCGTTGAGCCTCGTCAAGCCGCGGCGTAAGTTGGCCTATGAGGCGCATCAACTGGCGAGCGGGCGCGTCGGGGCGACCCTTCAGCGCTGGACGGTGCGCCGCGTCGGGCATGTGTTCGCGACCACTGGGCAGCTCGCCGCCGATCTGCGTGAACGTGGGGCGCAGTCTGCGCACGTCGCGCACGATGGCGTCCGCCGGGATCGCTTCGCCAACCTGCCGAATAAATCGACAGCACGGGCGCAGCTCGGGTGGCGCGCAGAAGGCTTCATCGTCGGCTATGTTGGACGCCTGCACACCATGGAAATGGATAAGGGAGTCGGCACGCTGGTCGACGCGCTGGCGCAGGTTGGCGGCACGGCCATCGCGCTGGTCGGTGGGCCGGATGATCGCGCGGCGCAGCTCCGCGACCGCTGGATCGCCGCTGGTTTGCCCGAAGACGATTTTCTGTACGCGGGGCAGGTCGCGCCGGATCAGATTCCGCTGTATCTGCGCGCCTTCGACGTGTGTACGATGCCGTTTCCCTTCACGCCGCATTTTGCCTATCACGCCTCACCACTCAAGCTGTTCGAATACATGGCCGCCCGCCGCGCCATCGTCGCCTCAGATTTGCCGAGCACGCGTGAAGTTGTGACCGATGGCGCATCGGCGCTGCTCACGCCGCCGAGCGATGTGATCGCGCTGGCCGAGGCGATCCGCCAATTGCGCGACGACTTCGCGCTGCGCCAGCGGCTCGCCGATCAGGCGTACAACGAGGTCATGACCCATTACACGTGGGATGCTCGCGCGGCACATATTCTGAATCAATTGGGGTTGACCGAGGAAGTGGGATGAGGTTTGTCCTCATCCCACTGATTAGAGATCGACAACCAGCCGGAGCGGCCAGTTCCAACGGCTAGACTTGCGGCAAGACCGTTACTTGGACTGCGCTTCATCCTGGCTGGGCTGCGCCGCTGCCGGTTTGAGCAGGCGGAAGGCGAAGAACCCCATAACCACGATGACCACCACAAAGATGATGATGATGCCCGTCACTGGTTCCATAGTTAAGCTCCTTGAGATTGACTGACACTATCGCAATGATAGCGCAATTCTTTCATCGCCGAGCATAAGATTGTGGAAGCAACTGGTAACGCTGAATTAGCAGTTTTCGTAGAGGGTAAGCTGCGCCCCAACGTCCACTGGTGAACTTCGGTCGAGCAGCGGCTCTTAGGCCTTCTGCACTTCTTTGGTCTTGTCTTTTTCTTTGAGCGTGGGCAGGGTGAACGAGAAAATGCTCCCGCCCGCCGGGTTATCCCACACCCAGATGCGCCCACCGTGGTTTTCGATTACGAGGCGGCAGAAGGTCAGGCCGAGGCCGCTGCCGCGCCGTTTCCCCTTCTGGTCTTTGACCTGCACGAAGCGATCAAACAAGCGCGTTTTGTAGTCGTCCGGCACACCGGGACCTTGATCGATCACGTCGATTTGCAGCATGCGTCCGCCGTTGTGCTGCGCGCGGATCGTCACTGCGCTGCCATCCCCGCTGAACTTGAGCGCGTTGTCGATCAGGTTCAGCAGCACGCGCTCGACCTTATCCGAGTCAATGCTCAGGAGCGGCAGGTCGTCGGGGAGTTCGGCGATAATGGTGACGTTGATCTCCTGCGCAATCGGGTCGAGCTCTTCGCGCGCCGTCTGCACGACGGCCGTGAGCGGTGTCGGCTCGACATCCAGCGCGAGGAAGTCCGACTCCATGCGCGACACGTCGAGCAGCGAGTCGACGCGCTGGAGGATTTTGCGAATCGCGCGCCGCCCGGATTCGCTGGTGGAGTCAACCAGCGGGCGCAGGTTGCTGTCCTTGGGTGTCAGTTCGTTGAGCAGCTTAAGGCTGGTCGTCACGGCGGTGAGCGGGCTGCGCAGGTCATGGATCAACATGCGCGAAACATCTTCGCGCGTTTGCGCCAAGTGGATGCGCTCCGTTTCGTCGTAGAACACGAGCAGCGCCCCGCGCATTTCGTCGTCGGTAATCGGAATCACCTGCCGCGCGAGATACCGCGATTCGAGGCTGTAGCTGGTCGGTTCGTCCGCTGGCATCACGCCGCCCGTGAGATGCCGCACCAGTTCGGTCAATTCCTGGGGGGTGTAGCCCAGCACCGTCGCAAAATTCGGATTTTCCTCCATCAAAGTCAGCACCGACTTGTCGAGCAGGGCTTCCGGTTGGAAGCCGAGCAGATCGGCGCGCGGGTTGGCCAGCGTGATCGTGCCCGTGCTGTCCAGCAGGATGATCGCTTCCTGCACGTTGTTGAGGATCAACTGGAGGCGGTCACGCGCTTCCATGGTGCGGCGGAACAGACGCGCATTGTCCAGCGCGATCACCGCTTGATTCGCGAGCTGCATGATGAAATCGATGTCTTCGGTGCTGAACGCGCCGGGCTGCGGGTTTTGCAGCATAATCACGCCGAGCAGCGTGGTATTTTGCAGCACCGGGACGGTGAGCTGGGACTGCGCCGAGAGCGCGAACCGCGCATACTGCGGGTCGGCTTCCGCATTGCTGATGAGAATCGGCTCACCGCGCCGCCGCACTTCGCCGACCATGCCCGTCAGATAGGGCATGGGATCATCGAGCGTCGCCGCGTTGTAGCCGCGTTTGACCACCAGTTCGGTCTGGTCGTGCTCGTCAAACAACTGCATCAGCCCCATCGTCGAGCGGGTAGCATCGAGCGCGTGATTCAGCACGAGGTTGCAGATCGTCTTGAGGTCGATAGTCGCCGTCAGTTCGTGACCGATGGCTGCCAGCGCCAGCAGTTGACCGACGCGCCGTTCCAGCGCTTCGTCGGTGATAGCGTACAACCGCGCGTTGCTCAACGCCTGCGCCACCTGATTCGCGAAGGTGCGCAGCACTTCAATCGTTTCAGGCGCGAACTCGTGGGGCTGGTCGAAGTACAGCACCAGCACGCCAACCAGCACGCCGCCGACCAGCAGCGGCAGCTCGATCCACGCGCGTTTGCCTTCGTCGAGCAGCAGATCGCGGAGCGCGGCGGCCTGTTCGCTCTGCCCCGCATCTGAGATGATCAGCGGGACAATCGGCGCGGACGTCCCTTTGCTCGCCGCCTGGCTCATGAGCGGGTCCGGTGGATTGATGGTGAAGCGCTGGCTCAACCCACTGCTGCGGACGAGCGCCAGCGCGCCTTTGACATCATCCCAGTACATGTATACGGAAACCGCCGAGCCACCCGACAGCATGAGCGCCGAGTCGGTGATCGTTTCGAGCACGACATCAAACGACAGCGTACCGTTCAGGCGCATCAGCACCTCGTTGAGCGCGCTGAACTGCGCCACCCGCTGGCGCTGACTGTTGTACAGCGCTTGGTTGGCCGAGGAGAGCTGACGATAGTTATCCAACTGGGTGCGCAGCCGCCGCTGCGTCAGACTGATCGCGTAAGGAGTGATGAGCAGCGCGGCAAATCCGGTGATGTACACGCTGAACAAGACATCAGACCCGTTGTTGTAGACGCCTGAGCCGAGCAGCCCAAACGGAATCGGCAGGAACAGCGCGATGAGCACTTCGGCGCGCATTTGCCGCAAGCTATCGAGCGGTTGGCCGTCGTACCAGATTTCTGTCAGGTAGATGCCGATGTACAGCCCAACATACAACAGACTGTAGATCAGCAGCGGCAGCAGCGAGGTCGGCGTCAAGTCGTTCAGTGGCAGTGTACCACCGACCGCATGATAGACGATGCCCGCGCAGTAAAAGGGAACGGTGACCCGCGCTACCGTAAAGATCACCCGCCACCAGCGCGCCGGGGCGCGGTATGTTTGGCTTCCGGAGCGGCGCTCGCGCACGACGCGAATCACTTCGGCGAGCACGCCGCCCGACCCCAGCGCCCATGTCATCATACCGATCAAGCCGAAGGGCAGCGACAGGAACGCGAGCATGCCGACGACATGAGCGCTGCTCAGTTGCAGACGATCGGCCAGCACCACCCCGAAGGTGAGCGAGACGGCGGTCAGCAGGCCGTAAATCAGCAGCACATCCACGCGCAGCAGCCAGTTGGCGCTGTGGGGGAGACTCAAGAACAGGACTGCCGCCATCAGTAAACACAAGAGAATTAAGGATACGCGTTTCACTGTTGCAGCCTCAAGCATTCATACGTTTTTAGGATAAGCCGTTTTGTCAGCTTTTGATCACAAACGAATCGCGCGCGCTCGACCTCAGGCGCGCGCAGGCGTCCGGTACATTTGAGCGCAATAGTTACGGCCTAACCACCTGGCCTAACCACAGTATCAGCCATTCGTATTATTGACATACCAAATGTTTTTCACTATTATCATTCAAATATTACAATCCTTGGGGAAAATGTAAATAATAGTCGCTCCATTTGTATTTACATACACCTTTGTTAATAATCTCTAACGTTTGAGCATTGTGATTTGACCAGCGTAGGGATTATACTCAAGTGGGGAGTAATGTTATCGTTTCGCGGAATTGGCCCAGCCCTACTGCATACTAGGACAACGACATGGGTACAACAGCGGTTATGGAAGGGTGGAGTTTCAGAATGCTGGTGCATCAGGTAACCAACGTATCCGTCGAGTCCTTCCGGCAGCGTTCTGAAGGTAAGAAGATCGTCCTGCTCTACCCATGGACAAGCTATAGGAATTTATTCTTAACGCATTTCTTGTCAAATGCTAAAGAAGGCTTTCTATATTATAGAATTTCCGAACAACAGAAGACCCTGGTGGATTGGTTAGGTGGCCTTCTGGAGGAATTTAAAGCCGTGCTCCCCAACTTCGGCCCCAACCTCCAGCAAGCCCTCGACGATCGCTCAAACCCCACTCGCCTCGGGGAAGCGTTCGCTGCCGACCTCGCCGCCTTTAGTGACAAACCCACCACCCTCTTCATCGACGAACTTGATCGTATTGGGATGGACGCCGACTTCAACCAGTTTATTAAAGCGGTGGTTGGAGCCATGCCCCCGAACGCGCAGATCGCGTTCTCGTCGCGCTTGCTGATGTACCAACCGTGGTATGACATGGTCGCACGCGGTGACGCCGTCGTGCTCGGTACGGAACAGCGCCGGGATGATTTGATGTTCACGGTGGAAAATATGCCTAAGCCACAGCTCGAAGTCTACGCTTTTGGTCGTGGACACGCGCTCGTGAACGGCCAACCGATCACGAACTGGGATGGCGCGCTGCCTCGGAACTTGTTCTTCTTCTTCATGGATCACCCGCTGGTCACCCGTGACGAAATCTTCGAAACCTTCTGGCCGGAACTCTCGGTCAAAGAGGCGACGAACGTCTTCCATGTGACTAAGCGTAAAATCACCGAACGTATCAGTATGAAAATTCCGGATGGCGGCAATCACGAATTGACGCAGTACAATTCCGGCTTCTACATGCCCAGCGAAAAGCTTGTCCGCCACTACGATGTCGGCGATTTTCAGGATACGGTCGAAAAAGCCCTCGTTGCCAACAGCGAACGCGAAGAAATGGCGCTCCTCAACCGGGCGATTGACGTGTACCGCGCGCCCTTCCTGCAAACGGTCGAAATGCCGTGGGTGCAGCAGCGCCGTGACACGCTGCGTCAGTTGTACGCGCAGGCGCTCATTCAGATGGGCCGCATTTACGCCAAGCGTGGCGACGAAAACCGCTCACTCGGCTTCTACACGCGGGCGCTCAAAGAAACGCCCGAACGTGAGGACATCCATCGTCAGGTCATGACCATTTACTTTAAGATGAATCTGATCGATGATGCCAAGATGCAGTATCGCCGTTTGAAGCAAATACTCAACGACAAATTCGGCATTGACCCGTCCCGCGAAACGCAGGAACTGATGGGGATGATCGAAGGCCGCTAATCCGCCTGCTCCTCGATCCACGCCGTATATCGCCACCATGCAGCAGCCCCGCGCCACGGGGCTGTTGTTTTTGGACAAGGTGACATGTTCCCTCGAAAGACCGAAAACGCATAGATCGTCGCCGCCGGGCCGAACAGCCCGTTCGCGCTGCCGTTGACAAACGCCGCCGCCACCCAGTCCGCGCCGCCCCAGTAGATCGCGCTCAAATGCCCGGCCTGATTGACATCCGGGCCGCTCAACACACACGCGGGCAGTCCGAAGCGCGCGATCAGATAGTCGGCGGGGAGCTTCAGGCTGAGTTCTACGCGCCCGACGGTTGTTTCGCCCAGATAAACCAAGCCGCTGAAATAGTAGGGATCGGCGGTGCCCCACAAAAACACCGGCGACCCGGCAATCGTATGCGATGTGAGCGCGGGGACGCTGGCGGCGGTGAGCGCGACCGTATCTGCGAAGGGGGTTTCGCCCACAGTGATCCCCGCCCAGCAGGGGAGTTCGCACGCCGCGAAGCCATAGGCCGTCCACGCGGGCGTCGCATCGACGGGACGGGGTGCGGCCAGCGGCGCGAGCGCGATCATGGCGGCGGCGAGCGCGAAGATCAACAGGCTGAGGCGAAACAGAAGTCGGAGCATAGGCACTCAAGTATCCGACCCCACCCCCGACACCTCCCCGAATTCAGGGAGGGGAGACGGCAGTCGCGCCGTTATGCCCCGATCTGCTCGTGTGGGCGAGGCGCTGGGATGAGGACATTCAATATCACTGTTTTCGAGGTTAGCACAAGTTGCGCTCACAGGTATAATGACCATTATGAAACAATCACCGCCCTCGACCAAACTTCCGCCCGATTATGCGGGCGTGCTGTTCGCCGCCCTCCTGATGATCATCGTCGGTTGGTACGGTCTGTATACCCTCGTCACCACGCAAATTCCCCGGGTGGGGCAGCGCTGGCTGTTCTTCGTGCTGCTGCACATCGCCGTGACCGGGACGGTCATGCCGTTCGTGCGCTATTTGAACATCCGCCTCACACCGATCACGCGCCCGCTCCCGTCCGGCGGCGTGATCGTTCGCCAGAGCGTGTGGATCGGCATTTTTGTCGTGACGTGCGCATGGCTGCAAATTCCGCGCGTGCTCACCGTGCCGATCATGTTTTTCCTCGCACTGGCCTTCGGCGTGATCGAGGTCTTCCTGCGCTCCCGCGAAATGGGCAACGAGTAGTAACGCTCTCTTCACCGACCCCACCCCCGGCCCCTCCCCGAATTCAGGGAGGGGAGACAGAAATGACGCTTCTGAACGACACGTTGTCCCTGCAAAACCTCTCTCATCAAGAGATGGTGTGCTGTTTGCACACCCTATAGATGGCGTCCGTGGTCTTTCAGGCTGTTTGAGTTTCGGACGAGGGTGCTCCTCACCGCCGCGCCAACTCGCTCGCGTACCGTGTACCCAACGTGGCGTGATTTGTCCGCGCCCAGTCGGTGAGCCGCGTCGATCCAGTCGGCGGCGCGTCGACGCACAGCAAATCCGCCATCAACCCGCCGATCTCTTCGCGGGTGATCGTCACATCGCCCATGAGCGCGCCGATCACCTTGCCCGCCTGATAGCCGATCTCCGGCGTCACGTGGAGGATCGGGCGGCGCAGGCCGAGGATGTCCCGCAGCGTTTTGACCAGCTGGAGATAGGTGAAGGTCTCCGGGCCGATGGCATTGACGATCAAATTGTCGCGGTTGAACGCCTGCTCGACGGCGAGGCACGCCATATCATCCACGTGGATCGGTTGGAGGCGGTAGCTGCCGTCGCCGAACACGCCGAAGGCGGGTAGATGCCGCAGCAGCCACGCGATGTTGTTGATGAGCACATCCTCACCGCCAAACAGTACCGCCGGGCGCAAAATTGCATACGATAAACCGCTCGCGATCAGCGCGCGTTCGAGCAAACCTTTGCCGCGAAAATACTCGAACGGCGAACTTTCATCCGGGTTGGTGATGCTCACATGCACGATGCGGCGGACGCCCGCGATTTTGGCCGCTTCAAACAGCTGGAGCGTGTTTTCGACTGCTGACTGATGATTGAACTTCTGGTGATTGAAGCGCACCCAGTACGTGTTGTACAGCACGTCGACGCCGTACAGCGAGTCGACCAGCGAGTCGCCGAAAGTCAGTGGGTAGGTGGGGATGTTCGGCGAGTCCGCTTTGCGCGGTGAATTGGTCAGCGTGATCACGTCCGCGCCCGCTTCGAGCAAGCGCCGTGCAATGTAACTGCCGGAATAGCCGAAAGCGCCGGTCACTACGTGTTTCATGATGTTCCCTCTCATATAGTGAACACGTTCATTTTTGCAATCAAAAAAGAAAATGGCTCAGCCATCTTCAATTTGCAGTCTGTAGACACACCTGAGCGCATCCTAGCGCGCCGCTAGCTCGCCGCTTTCGCCCCTCTCTCCGCTTGCGTGGGAGAGGGGCACATAGTCAGGTCTATCCAAAGACCCCGTCGATGATGCGCACGAAGCGCTTGAGGTTTCCCGCCATCGGCGGCAGGTTGAGGCTCACGCGCAGCATGGGCGCGAAACCGTGAATGAATTTGAGCAGCGCTTGTGTCGATGCCTGCCCCTCCGACTTGTCGTGCAGCCAGAACAGAATCACCGCGAAGTGCAGCGCGTTGAGCAGCTTGCCGAGATCCTCCGCGACCGCCGGTTTCGGCTTGTCTGTCGCCCCGTTGACCAGATCGATGAAGGCCGCTTCGGCCTTGGCACGCATACTCGCCGCCTCTGCGCCGAGCACCGCCGCGCTTGTTCCCGGCGTCATGATCACGCCGAACAGCACGCCAAACAGGGCGCGGTGCGGCGCGGCCTGTTCGAGCCGAGCGGTCATCAGCGCCAACCAGCGGTCAGCAATGGTGGCGGGCGGCAGTGCGGTGACGGCGGCGCTCGTCTCCTCCGACATCTGCTCGTAGAGCACCAGCAGCAGCGACTCTTTGCTGGCGAAATAGCGATAGGCGAGGCCGAGCGAGACGCCCGCCGCCTGCGCGATGTCGCGCATGGTGGTGGCTTCGTAGCCCTTCTCGGCGAAAAGATCGAGCGCGGTCTTGAGAATCAGCGCCCGGGTGTGCTGGGCTTTCGGTGTCAGGTCAGTCATTGTGCCTTAGTGAACATGTTCATTTTAACTAGAATAGCAGCAAATGCGCGGCCTGTCAATCAGCGGTAAGATGAAAGTCACCCCACCCCCGGCCCCTCCCCAAATTCGGGGAGGGGAGCCAAACGTATTCGCCAAGCCGCCCCTCTCCTCGCTTGCGTGGGAGAGGAGTTGGGGTGAGGGGCGACTAAGAGGTAATTCACCCATGACAGATAATCCCTTTCGCGCGCTCCCCCCGTTGACGCATTGATCACTTCACCCGGCGGGACGGCCTTAATCGCTCGCTACGGACGCGCCGCCACTGTGGATGCGCTGCGCGACGCGCTCGATCACGTGCGGGCGGAACTGCGCTCCGGTGCGTCGCCATTGCTGACCGCGGCTGCCCTGCTCGATGCGGTGGCGGTCTCGCTGCATGCGCAGTTTGCGCCGGCGCTGCGCCCCGTCATCAACGCGACGGGCATCATCATTCACACCAACTTGGGGCGCGCGCCGCTGTCGGAGGCCGCGCAAGCCGCCATGATCGGTGTGGCGGCGGGCTACAGCACGCTGGAATTCGACCTCGCGACGGGTAAGCGGGGCAGCCGCCTGACGCACCCGGAACGCGCCCTCACGGCGCTGACCGGGGCGGAAGCGGCGCTTGTGGTCAACAATAACGCGGCGGCGGTGCTGCTCCTGCTCACGGCGCTGACCAAAGATCGCGAAGTAATCATCTCGCGCGGGCAGTTGGTCGAAATCGGCGGCGGTTTCCGCATCCCCGACGTGATGGCGCAGAGCGGCGCGCGGTTGGTCGAAGTGGGCACGACCAATAAGACGCGCCTGAGCGATTATGAACGCGCCATCACCCCGGCGACGGCGGCGCTGCTGCGGGCGCATGCCTCCAACTTCAAGCAGATCGGCTTCGTAGAGTCTGCGCCGCTGGCTGAACTGGCGGGCTTGGCGCACGAGCGCGGCCTGCTGCTGCTGGACGATCTCGGCAGCGGGGCACTGCTCGATACGGCGGTCTACGGGCTGGAGCACGAGCCGACGGTCGGCGAAAGCCTCGCAGTCGGGGCGGATCTGGTCGCGTTCAGCGGTGATAAGCTGCTCGGTGGACCGCAGGCGGGGATCATTGTGGGTAAAGCGCCGTTGATCGCCGCGTTGAAGCAGCATCCACTGGCGCGCGCTGTCCGCGCTGACAAGCTGACGATTGCCGCGCTGGTGGCGACACTTGATCACTACCGGAAAGGGGAGGCCATTAGCCAGATTCCCATCTGGCAGATGATCGCCGCGCCGCTCGATCAACTGCGCGCGACGGCGGAAAGCTGGGCGCACACGCTCGGTGGCGAAGTTATCGCAGGCGAATCGATGGTGGGCGGGGGGAGTCTGCCCGGCGCGACCCTGCCGACCGCGCTGCTGGCGCTCACGCCGCCCAACGCGGACGCGTTCGCCGCGCAGCTCCGCGCCGCCGATCCCCCCGTGATCGCGCGGATCGCGGACGGGCGCGTGCTGTTCGACCCGCGCACGGTGTTCGCGACGCAAGGCGACGACTTGCTGCGGGCGGTGCGATCAGCGCTCTAACATCCCCAATAGATTTCCCAAAGGTCAACGTGAACAGACACGGAGAGCGGCGCTACGCCAATCAACCGTCTGTTTGATGCCCCGATGCCCTAGACCGCCTTGGGTCAGTCGGTTATCGCTGGCAATAATTCCCAAAAACTTCACAAGCGTTCCAGAAAAAGCCGCGTATACTCGAACATGCCAAGTCGTTATACAACTCCAATCTATGAGGTCTCCTATGCTGCAACGTTTAGTCATCGTTACCTTGCTGTTTTTGCTCGTCGCTATTCCGGCCTTTGCCCAAGAGGACACGGAGACGCAGGATCTCCCCAATGACCCCTATGTGAACGATGCAGCCAACGCGTGTCTGGAAGGTGGCGCGATGGAGTACCGCTGCCACACAGAACTCGAGTGGCAAGCGGGTTGGTATCTCATCCGATTTCAGGTCGGTATGATCACCCGCGCCCAAGTCCCCGACTGGGTGGCCTGGGTCCTGCCCCCGGAAATTGTTGAAGAAAGCGCACCCATTAGCCTTATCAACTATTGCGCATTAGCCTGGAACCCAAATTTCTATGTTGATTTCACGAACAGCAATTTCGTGAATTCTGGCAATTACTGGAGCGACCCGGCGTGTACCATCCCCAACGGCAACCTGTCGCGCCGCTGGGTCTATTCACCGAGTGGAGAAGCCAACGCCACCAGCATTTGCGTCGCCAATCTGGGCGCAGGCTATATTGCAGTTCCCTCCCACGGCTCAAACGTGTTTGAATGTGTGTCCTAAGCCAGTGTCCGAAATACGACAAAACAGGCCAAGGCAGGCCAATCGCTACGTAGAATAATGTCTTTTGGGGACAGCGGACGCAATAAATCGCGTCCGCAAACTCCCAAGACCGACAGGTACCTCGTTTTCACGGCATTCTCCGTACTTACCGGCCTGCCTTGTCCTTTGGCTGATAAACGGTCATTGGCTTAGAACAGATCCTCTAAAGAGCGCCACGCCCTGCTAACTGGCAAGGCGTTTTTGTTGACAAAGTTCCTCTGCTTAAAAGTAAGTTCTCGAAACAAATCCACGAACGGATGTAGGGGCGCACCTGTGTGTGCGCCCGAAACCGGGCAGACACATCGGTCTGCCCCTACATCGGGAATTTCGAGAACCTACTTTAGGTGGTGCGGTCAGCGCAAACCTGATTCCTCGACATTGGAGATTCAACGCTATAATCTGCGCTTTCAACGGCAGTCGGATGTTGAAAGCAGCAGCCTCGGCAGGCGTAGATCCCGCCGCGTCGTGCCGCGTTCATTGCACCCCATCAACACCCGCCCTGATGCGATAGAGAGAACCCTCATGAAATCTGATCTCGATCAACTGATGGCGGCGCGCCACCTGACGGCCATCGTCGTCACCGGCGAAGCGCACGACAACCCGCCGCGCAGCTATCTGTCCAACGGCGCGCATGTGACCGGTGGCTACATCATCAAGAAGCAGGGCAGCGATGCGGTGATGGTCGTCAACGGCATGGAGACGGAAGAAGCGGCCAAGAGCGGCCTACAGGTCTTCTCCTATTCCGACCTCGGCTATGCGCAGATGGTCAGCGAGGCGAAGGGTGACGCGACGAAAGCCGGAATCGCGCTGTGGGGGGCGATGCTGGAACGCTTCGGCATCACGAGCGGGCGCGTGGGGATTTATGGCGTGGGCAACCTGCACTCGCAGATCGAATTCACGCGCCTGTTGAGCGAAACCTATCCCGTTTATCAGTTTGTTGGCGAAACGGGCATGACGCTCTTCGACGAAGCCTACATCACCAAAGACGAGGCCGAACTCACCATCATCCGCTCGGTGGCCAAGCGTACCACCGAAGTCGTCGCCGCGACGTGGGATTTCATCAGCGGACATCGGGCTGCGGGCGAAACCGTCGTCAAGGCGGATGGCTCGGCGCTCACCATTGGCGACGTGAAGCGTTTTGTGCGCCGCGCTCTGCTCGACCGTGACCTCGAAGACACCGATATGATCTTCGCGCAGGGACGCGATGGCGGCTTCCCACACAGCCGTGGCGAAGCGGATATGGCGCTCCAGCTCGGGCAGGCCATTGTCTTCGACATTTTCCCGCGCCAGTTGGGTGGCGGCTACCACCATGACATGACGCGCACGTGGTCCATTGGCTACGCGTCGCCGGAAGTCGAGCGGGTTTACCAACAGGTGATGGATGCCTTCGACATCGCCGTCGAGACCTTCCGCCCCGGCATCGACGCCAAAAAACTGCAGGAAGCGGTGCTCGATCACTTTGAAGCGGCGGGGCATCCGACCGGGCGCAGCACGCCGGGCACGAGCGTCGGCTATGTGCACAGCCTCGGGCATGGCGTTGGGCTGAACATTCACGAGCGCCCCGGTATCGGCCATCTGTCGCCGGATAAACTGGTCGCAGGCAACCTGATCACGATTGAGCCCGGTCTGTATTACCCGGAGCAGGGCTTCGGCGTGCGCATCGAGGACACGTTCTACATCACCAACAGCGGCGAATTGCTGAGTCTGACCGATTTTCGCAAAGACTTAGTTTTGCCCCTGCGCGAGTCGTAGGTACAAAATTCACGAAAGATCTATGTCATAAATCTTACGACCGGTGTATGATACTGTCGTAATGTTTGTCAAGAACGTCCGAGATATTACAGAAGTGTACACAGACACCCAACTCTCCAGCACCGACTCTGTTCGCCTTGCCGCTTTGAAGCGCCTGTGCCTGCTTGATAGCCCGGTCGATCCCTCGTTTGATCGGCTGACGCGGCTGGCAGCGCGCTTGCTGCATTCGCCGGTTTCGCTCGTGACGCTCCTTGACCACGACCGACAGTTCTTCAAAAGCCAGATCGGCCTGCCTGAACCGTGGGCCAGCCAGCGTGAGACGCCGCTGTCGCACTCCCTGTGCCAGCATGTCGTGCGGTCGAACGCGCCGCTCATCATCAGCGACACGCGGGAACAGCCGCTCGTTCAGCACAACCTCGCCATCCGTGACCTGAACGCGATTGCCTACGCGGGTATCCCGCTGGTGACTGCCGACGGCGTCGCCATCGGCTCATTATGCGTGATTGATCATCAGCCGCGCACCTGGACGCAGGCGGAAATTGACACCCTGACCGACTTGGCCACCTCGGTGATGACGGAGATCGAACTGATCGACGCGCATGAAGCGCAGCGCCGCGCGGAACAGCAGATCGCGCTGCTGCAAGCGCAGCAGCTTCAGGACATGGCCGCGATGAACAAAAAGCTGGTCGAACTGGAGCAGGTGAAATCGGACATGATCCGCGTCGCCGCGCACGACCTGCGCAACCCGCTCGCGCTGGTCATGGGCTACAGCGAACTCATGCTGGAAGAAGGCGAAGAACTCGCGGAACATCACCGCGAATTCGTCACCTCGATTTTGCGCAGCGGCCAGAAGATGCTCAGCCTGATCAAAGACATTCTCGCGCTGGAACGCATCACGGGCGATCCCGCCAACAACTACCAGACGGTGAATTTTCGCCTGCTGGCGCACGAAGTGTTTGAGACCAACCGCGACCATGCGGACATCGCCAACCTGAGTTACACCTTTAGCGCCGATGAAGGCCGCGCGTACAACCTGAATGGCGACCCCGGCCAGCTCCGCGAAGCCATCGAAAACCTGCTCACGAATGCGATCAAGTACACCCCGGCGGGCGGCAGCGTCAGCGTGCAGATTCACGATAAGGGCGACTTCCTGCTGTTTCAGGTCAACGATACTGGCTACGGCATCCCCGAAGCGGATCAGGAGCGGCTGTTTCAGGCGTTCTACCGCGTCCCCACCGACGAAACCTACAAGATCGGCGGCACAGGCCTGGGGCTGCATCTGGTCAAGAACATCATCGAGCGGCACGGCGGCAAGGTGACCTTCAAGAGCGTGTACAAGCAGGGCAGCAGCTTCGGGTTCTACCTGCCTACCACCTCGTAACACTGCAGCAACGACATCAATTCCGGGCGGGGTGCACAGCGTGCACCCCGTTTTCTTTCCGCGCGCGTCAATGATTACCTCCCACCCCTGATCAATTGCACCTCCTACGTCTGTAGATTGCGAAGAATGGTACAATGGGCGGCATGTGTTTTTGCTGATGAGAGACAGATAGACATGACTCTGGGGACAACGGCGACTCCTCTGCGCGTAGCAATCATCGGATCGGGCCCGTCGGCGTTTTACGCCGCCGAGCATTACCTCAAGAGCGGTCTCGCGGTGGAGATCGACATGTTTGAGCGTCTGCCGACCCCTTACGGCTTGGTTCGGGGCGGCGTCGCACCAGATCATCCCAAGATCAAGACGGTCACCAAGGTCTATGATCGCATTGCGGCCAACCCCAATTTCCACTTCTACGGCAACGTCGAATTCGGGCGTGACCTGACGATTGACGATCTGCGCGCGCACTATCATCAGGTGGTGTTCGGCGTCGGCGCGCAAACCGACCGCCGCATGGGCATCCCCGGTGAAGATTTGCTCGGCAGCCACCCAGCGACCGAATTTGTCGGCTGGTACAACGCGCACCCCGACTACCGGGAACTCCAGTTTGACCTCTCCAAAGAGAAGGTCGCGGTCATCGGCAACGGCAACGTCGCCATGGACGTGGCGCGCATCCTTGCCAGCACCTATGATGAGCTGGTCAAAACTGATATCGCCGATTACGCGCTTGAAGCGCTCAAAGCGAGCAATGTCAAGGACATTTACATCATCGGTCGGCGTGGACCAGCGCAAGCCGCCTACACCAACCCGGAACTGAAAGAACTCGGCGAACTGCACGACGCCGATGTGATCGTGTCGCCGGAAACCGCCGAACTGGACCCGCTGAGCAGCGAATACGTGCTCACCAGCGGCGACCGCGACGCGGAACGCAACACGCAAACGCTCATGCGCTATTCCACGCAGACGCCCGCGGGCAAGAGCAAGCGCATTCACATGCTGTTTCTGCTGTCACCGACCGCGTTGTTTGGCACGGAGAACGTCGAAGCGATTGAATTGGTCAAGAACGAGCTGTACAAGGCCGACGATGGGACGCTGCGCCCGCGCGCGACCAGCGAAAAGATCACCCTGCCGATTGATCTGGTCTTCCGCTCGATTGGTTACAAAGGTGTGGCGCTGCCCGGCGTGCCGTTTGACGAACGCGGCGGCGTGATCCCCAACGTGAAGGGGCGCATCCTCAACGCGGATAAGTCAGTGGCGGTGGGCGCATACGCCGTAGGTTGGATCAAGCGCGGCCCGTCCGGTATCATTGGCACGAACAAACCCGATTCGCAGGAAACCATCGATCAGGCGCTGGAAGACGCCAAGGCGGGGTCAAGCTTCACGCCGTCTGCGCCCTCCCGCGCGGCCGTCGAAGGCGTGCTGCGCGAACGCGGCGTCGATTTCATCAGCTTTGCCGAATGGCAGAAGCTGGATGAGGCCGAAGTCGCCAACGGGACGGCTTCAGGTCGCCCGCGCGTGAAGTTCAGCCGCGTCGACGACATGCTCAACGTTGTGCGCGCTGCGCGCGAACCGGCGACGGGAGACTAAACGACCTTCGGTTCCTAGTTTTTGAGGTGCGGTATGTTCAAACATTTGGCGCTGTTTACCATCGGTTTGCTTATCGCAGCGGCACCGCTTCGCGCGCAGGACGATCCCTGTACGCGCGAGGCGGTGATTGTCTCCTTTGCTCAGGCGGCGGACATCGACGCGTGGGTAGGAGAGTACACGAATTGCCCCGTGTTCATCCAGCGGGCCGTGCGCCAATTGGCGACTGGTTACCAACTGCTGGGTTCGGAATACCTCCCCTTCGGCGCGGCGGGCGACCCTTACACGTTTAGCTCAGTTTGGACATGGTATCAGGGCAGCGCTGGCGGCCTCGTGCACAGCATCGACGCCGCGGCGAACACCGTCACGCTGATCGCTGACGCGCAGACGGATCAGCGCGATGCGATCACCACTGCGCCCGTGCTTGCCTACGCCACTACAGGCGATTTCGCCGCGCAAGTGAAGATGAATTTCGATCCGCTGGCGGTGGAAAACGGCGCAGGGCTCGGCGTGCGCGCGGCGCAAGACGTCACGCACTGGCTGCGCATTGTGCGTGAGGGGGGCGACATCGTCGTCAGCGCGACGCAAGCGGGCACGACAACCGAAATCGAGCGGCTGCCCTATGAAGAGGGCGAAGACGATGTTTACTTCCGCTTGACGCGGGTGGGCACGTTGTACACGCTGGCGTACAGCGTCGACGCGAAGGATTGGCGCACGCTTGCGACCGATTACGCCTTTGATCTGCCCGCCGAGGTTGAAATTTTCGTGACGGTCTATTCCCCGCCGGGGGTGGTCGCCGCGCGCTTCAGCGAGATGAAGATCGATTAGCAAGTATCTCATGTACTGAAGTGGTGCATCCGCCAAGTCTTCGAAAATGACGATGTTTTTCCGTAGGGGCGCACCTGCGTGTGCGCCCGAAACCGGGCAGACACACAGGTCCGCCCCTACATTAAAACTTTCGAAAGACCACTTTTAGGGCGTCCAGCGCACATCTGTACCGCCAACCTGATGATTCTCCCAGCGCGCCAGCGTGAACAGAAAATCCGACAGGCGATTGACGTAGGGCAGCACCTGATCGCCGATGGGTTCGTGTTCCACCAGCGCTGTGATCACGCGCTCGGCGCGGCGGCACACCGTCCGCCCCATGTGAATCGCGGCGGCGGCGGCAGTCCCCCCCGGCAGGATGAAATAAGTGAGCGGTGGCAGTTCGCCTGTCATCTGGTCGATGCCCTGTTCCAGCCAGGCGACAGTCGCCGCGTCCATGCGCACGACATAGCTGTTAGGCGCGTCAAGCGGGGTAGCGAGGTCCGCGCCGAGGTTGAACAACTGATGCTGAATACGGGCGAGATAAGCGTCTGTTCCCGCGGTTGGCTGCTGCGCGCGCGCTAACCCCAGCGTGGAGTTGAGTTCGTCGATCGTGCCATAGCTTTCCACGCGCAGATGATGTTTGGGCACGCGCCCGCCAGAGAACAGGCTGGTCGTCCCGTCATCCCCCGTTTTCGTGTAAATCTTCATCGTCTTTCCTTTTCCTGCGAGCTGCACTACAGTTAACATATCTGTCTGAGAAGTCTTACAAACTGCACACCGCTTCATCCACACTGATGATACCAATTGGACGTATTGGTGTGCGATCTCAAGTTAAAATGGTATATGTTGCAATAATGTTTTCACGAAGCTTTAGGAGCGGCGATGGTCGCATGGTATAACCTATACATCAATCACAGCGACCAGCCAACCATTGCGGCCCGCTTACGCGACAGTTTACTCCAACTTGGTTACACTGAATTCAATGCGTTCGGTCTCATGCCGGGGCGCGTCTACCCGGATGCGGTGCGGTTATTCATTGCGCCACCGCAGGGGGATTGGGTGCGCGTGATCGCGGAAAAACCGTTGACGTTCACGCTGCCCGCTTTCCCCCGCGTGATCGAAGCGTCACTGGAGGGAACTGGACTGCGGGTCTATGTCGATGCTGCGCTCGCCGATTCCGTCACCGCCTTGGCGGATTACCCGTGCAGCGAGCGGGCGCTCAGCGCGCCGCTTGACGCGACCAGCACCGACTCCGTGGGCGGTGTACCGCTGGACGCGCTGCCGGACGACGTGCGCCAAATGGCCAGCGGGCTGGATCCGCGGCAGGTCGGCAAGCTGTTCAACCGCATGAGCGCCACTGTGCTCGGCAAAGTCGGCGCGGAGGCGGGCGGCGCAGGCGACCTCCTCAAAACGACCGACTGGAGCACGCCGAACGGCCAGCAGATTCGCCGCGTGCTGGCGTGTCTGCAGCTCGACACCACGCCGGATTTCGTCACACTGCGCGATGCATATGCGCTGCATGAACGCCGCCGCCGCAACCTGAAGGCGAACCTCTACCCCGGCGATGCCGAGGCCATGCAAGCCGTCCCCAACGCGCTTGCCTTTATTCCACTTTACGCAGGCAGGGATTAATGTCCGCAAAAGATCGTGTGCGGTGGGATGCTATCTACCGCGAAACCGCCAATTTTCCGTACCCGTATCCAGATCCGCTGCTCTTTCAGTACGTGCCGCCGATTCACGGCATTGGGCGCACCTTTCGCGCGCTGGATCTCGCATGCGGGCTGGGGCAGAACGGGCTGTGGTTGGCGGCCCAGGACTATGTCGTCGATCTGATGGACATCAGCCGAATGGCGCTCACCCGGGCGCAGGACCAAGCCGTGGAACGCGGCCTACGCAATGTCAACTTTATTCAAGTCGATATCGACGAACTGAAGCTGGATGCGAACACCTATGATGTCGTGTGCGTAGTCCGCTTCCTGCGCCGCGAACTCTTCCCGATGCTGCGCGGCGCAATCAAACCGGGCGGGCGCATCATCTACGAATCGTTCAATACCCGGTGCGCCAACCTCGTCTCAGACGCCCCGCGCGATTTTCTGCTCGGTCAGGGCGAACTCGCAGGCTACTTCGGCGACTGGCGCGTGCTGCGTAACAGTGAAGTCGAACACGTCTCGCAGGTTGTCGCCATCAAGCCGGAGTAAGGCGTGTTCTCGCCCCTCGTGCGGCAGCGTCTGCTGCTGGCGGCGCTCCTCTGGTTCGGCTCGACCGGGCTGCTGTGGACACCGATCCTATCTCCACTCGACTGGCTGACGCTGCCCGGCTACTATGCCATCAGCGCGCTGCTGCTCGACCTTGCAGCGCGCTTCCGCGCCCGGGATGTGTTCGCGCTGCTCACGCTGGCCGGGATCTATGGGCTGCTGGCGGCGGTGTTCATTCACCCCGCCACCGCACTGATCGACATGCCGCGCACGCTGTTTACGCGGGCACTCGGCGCGCACGCGCTCGTCGGCTTGATCGCGCTGGTCACGTTTCTGCGCGGGCGCAATTCGCTCCTCTACCTCGGCGGCGCGCTGCTGGTCGGAGTGGCAGCGGGGGTGTGGGCACGCTGGTCGCCTGTCGAGCTGTGGGGCACCGCCGAACCAACCCCGCTGATCACCGCGCTCAGCACGTTTGCGGTCGGCGTGGTCGTGTACCTCGCGCTGTCGGCGCTAGCACAGCAGCCCGATCCCCCAACCGACTATCGCCTGTCGCCGCTCGGCTGGCTGATCATCAGTGTCATCGGCGCGGCGCTGATCCTGTTCCACGCGGCGCAGGGGCGCATCGACGGCGTGGCGGCGATCACCAGCCTCGTGCTGGTCGGCTTCAGCACGGCGATCCTCTGGTTTCAGAAGCGCGTCAAAGGCCCCATGCTGCTCGACCGTGTGCCCACCCAGCGGCTGCCCGGCGGGCTTCTCCCGGCGGTGGCGTTCTTCGTCGGCGTGATGACCGGCTGTCTACTGCCACGCACCGATCCCGACGGCATTTCGATCCTCGTCAGCCTGTTCGCCGCCTACGGCGTGATCTGGCTGCCTGCCGTGTCGATTGTACTCGGTTGGCGGTCATTCGCGCGGCAGGCGCGGGCGCTGAAGTTATAATTGACGTCCGGCGTGAACCATTGTAAACTCTCCATATCCCTAGATAACTGGAGTGTGGAATGCCGGACAACTCCTTGACGAGTTTTAGCGATTTTATCAACCATGACCTCGATTTGAGCGGCCTCGACGCCCCGCCGCTGTTCTCCGAAGACGACATCACCCAACTGCTCAGCGCCGAACTGTACGCCGAAACGCTGCGCATTGTGCGCCGCGAAATGCGCGACCCCGATGGCCTCCCGCTCAAATTCAGCGCGTTCAACCGCGAAGCCCTGTTTCACTTGTCCACTATCGTCGGCAAGATTCTGCGTGCTCGCTACCCCGAACGCCTCGATCAAGACGAGTGGCGTGATGCCGCGGCGCTGGCCGTCGCACTGGCGTGGCTGGTGCGCGCGCAGTTGGACTCGGACGATCCGACCGTGTAGCGGTACAATCGATGCGTATCCTTCGGCACGGATGGAGCACGCATGGACAGCGAACGCATTACGCTGCTCGACGGCAAACGTATACTTCTCGGCGTGACGGGCAGCATTGCCTGCTATAAAGCGGTGGATCTCGCCAGCAAATTGACGCAGCTCGGCGTGCAGGTCGACGTCATCATGACCGAGGCCGCGCAGCAATTCGTCACGCCGCTCACGTTTCAAGCGGTGACCGGACGCCCGGTCTACACGAGCATGTGGACCTCCGGCGGTGGATCGCTGCCGACGCATGTCGCCCATGTCGGCCTCGCCGAAAGCGCCGATCTCCTGATCGTCGCGCCCGCGACCGCCAACACCCTCGCCAAACTCGCGCACGGTCTCGCCGATGATTTGCTCGCGATTACGGCTCTCGCGACGACTGCCCCCATTTTGATCTCCCCGGCCATGGATGGTCACATGTACGCCAGCCTCGCCGTGCAGGAGAACCTCGCCATTTTGCAGGGACGCGGCGTCACGCTGATCGAGCCAGAAACCGGGCGCTTCGCCTCGGGTCTGGTGGGCGTGGGACGCTTCCCCGAAACCCCCAAGCTCATCGGCGCGATCCGCCACCGCTTGGGGCGCAGCGGCGCGCTCAAGGGTAAGAACCTCGTGATCACGGCGGGGGGCACGCGCGAACCGCTCGATCCCGTGCGCTTTATCACCAACCGTTCGAGCGGCAAACAGGGCTACGCGCTGGCGCAGGCCGCCGCCGATGCCGGCGCCGAAGTCATGCTGATCAGCGCGGCGCGGGGTCTGACTGCCCCGTATGGCGTGCAGGTCATCCCGGTCGAATCGGCATACCAGATGCAGCAGACGGTGCTCACCCATCAGGCGGGCGCAGACGCGCTCATCATGGCGGCGGCAGTCGCCGATTTCCGCCCGCGCACCATCTCTGACCAGAAGATCAAGAAGACAAGCGGCAACGATCCGCTCACGCTGCATCTGGAGAAAAACCCGGACATTCTGCTCTCGGTCAAAGAGCGGCGGCGCGATCTGCACCGCCCGCGCGTGGTGGTCGGCTTCGCGGCGGAAAGCGAAGATTTGATCGCCCATGCGCGCGAAAAGCTGGAACGCAAGGGGTTGGATCTGCTGGTGGCGAACGACATCACGGCGAAAGATGCGGGCTTCGATGTGGACACCAACCGCGTCGTCATCCTCGACGCGCGCGGCGGCCAGGAAGCGCTCGAACTGGCGAGCAAAGCCCACGTCGCAGAGCACATCATCCAGCGCGTCGCGCAGCTTTTAGGTCAGTGAACAGTTGACAGTGGTCAGTTCACTTCACCCCAACCCCTCTCCGCTCGGAGAGGGGCTTTTTCTCGCGTTGTTCCCATATTCGGTTGACAGTGAAATACACTTACCAATTGAGCCCTTGTAGGGACGCCCAACGGGGCGTCCGTCGCATTTCTAGGCACGCGGACGCGATCTAGCGCATCCCTACGAAAACGAATTCAATTTAGCCAACGGTGTTGGCTCCCCTCCCTGAATTCGGGGAGGGGTCGGGGGTGGGGTAAAAACAGCGGACGCGCCGTTGCGCGTCCCTACGGAGCAGTCCGCTGTTCGTAGGGTAACCGTAGGGTATCATCTGTTCATAGCGTCCTGTATAATCGGCGTGCCCGGCAAACGGGTCAATTGCCATGGAAGCGTGAGATTTTTGCATGAGCTATACACCTCAGCTTGACGATGATACCCAACCCCGCTCGCCGCTCAAGGACATTCCCCTGAAACCCACCATCAGCGTCGATGATGTCGAAGACGCGCCCCCGTCCAGCGGCTGCGGCATGTACGCCTTGATCTCGGTGGTGCTGGTGGTGTTCGCGGTCGCCATCGTCGCCTTGGCGGGCGCGGCAGGCTGGACGTCCGGTCAACGCGAAGCGGAAACGCTGGTGCGGAGCACGCGTGACGCTGCCATCCGCGATCAAGTAGACCGCATTCCCGGCGATGTTGCCTCGGGCAACACGGTGCTGCTGCGCACGCGCCTCGAATGGCTGGCGACATCCGCGCCTGAATACAACGACCTCCCGAATCTGGCGCTGACGGGGACAGCCGTCTATCTCAACACGCTGCCCACCACCACGCCCACACCCTCGCCGACGCCGGAAGCGACGACCGAAGCCGCGCCCAACGAACTGGCGATTGCTACCGTCGAGGACTCCGACAGCGGCTTTGATGTCGCCGCGCTCTACGAGCAGGCGCAGACGGCCATGAACGGATCGCTGTGGGAAGACGCGATTGAACTGCTCGACGTGGTCGTCGGGCTGGATCCGAGCTTCCGGCGCGACGAAGTGCGCCGCGCGCTGAATCAGGCGCTGCAAAACCGCGCGCTCGAACTCTACAACGCGAATCAACCCGCCGCCGCCAACATTCTGGTCGGGCGTGCGGAGGAATATGGCCAGATTGACTCCGGCCTCGACTATGAACGCTACGCCGCCGAATTGTATCTGCGCGCGCGCAATGCGATTGGCCTCGGCAGCCCGGTCGCGATTTCGACGCTGCAAGAGCTAATTAGCCTGGGCGCGGGCGGGCGCTACTACGACGACGCCATGCAGCTCCTGTATAACCAGTACGTACTGATCGGCGACTCGTACCTCGCGCAGACCAACTACTGCAGCGCGGCCAGCCAGTATCAACAGGCGATGAATATCTTCAGCAGCGGCACGGCGAACGGCAAATATGCCAACGCGCAGAACCTGTGCCTCAACGCGCCGCCGACCGTCGATCCGAACTGGGCGCTGACGCCCGGTGCGGTTGCGCCTGTAGGCGTGGTCTCACCGCCCGGTCAATGAAACGCTCTCACCCGGTTCTCATTTTTGCTTCATGTGATCTTTAGCCGGGAAACTTATCTTGGAGACAGTTTCATTTGAACTTGGTCGAATTGAGATGACGAACTAGGCGAGGCTCGTGACTTACTGTTAGCAGCCAAGTTCAAGGGCTAGGGTAAAAACAGACCCTTCACATGCCCATCCCTCTAGAACCGCTCGATGTGTCCCCCCTCACATCGGGCGGTTTTGGTTTTCCGACAGTGCGTTATAATCCCCCTCTTCACGCATACAGACGTTATGCGGTATCGATTCGCCCCGGCTACAGCAGTGTAGGGACGCGCTTCTGCGCGTCCGGTAAAGCGGACAGCTAGAAAGGCTGTCCCTACCATCGACCAGCGAACGCCGCATCGCGTCGCATCAAGGGAAATTGCCCATGCCGGGGAAATACTACGAGGATCTTGAACCGGGGATGATCATCAAGCACGAGTTGGCGCGCACGATTACCGAAGCCGATAACGTGCTGTTTTCCAGCCTCACGATGAACACCCAACCGCTGCACATCAACGAAGACTTTGCCGCCAAAACGCAGTTCAAGCAGCGGATCGTCAATGGCTTGCTGACGATGAGTCTGGTTGTGGGCATCAGCGTCAACGACCTGACCATCGGGACGATCATCGCCAACCTCGGCTACGAGAACGTAAGTCACCCCGCGCCCGTCTTTCACGGTGATACCATCTATGTCGAGACGACCGTCGTGTCGCGCCGCGAGAGCAAGTCGCGCCCCGATACCGGCGTGGTCACGCTCAAGCACATTGGCCGCAATCAGGATGATGTCGTGGTGTGCGAAGTTACCCGCTCCGCGTTGTTTTTGAAGCGCCCCACGGATGCTGATTCCGAGAACTAACAGGCATCCGGTTATGGCTTTTTCGACCCCACCCCGAATTCAGGGAGGGAAGCAAACATTGCCCGCAATGTCTCCCCTCTCCCCGCTTGCGTGGGAGAGCGGTTGGGGATGAGGGGTTTATAGACGCTCCTGCCTCGGTCTGACTTTTCCGAGACAGACGAAGCGGACAAGGCAGACCTTGTCCCTACAAAATCCGGGTTTCATTTACTGCTGTGCCGATAAGGATTGGATTGATGAACTGGGATTCTCTGTTTGCCGAACGTACCAAACAAATGAAACGCTCGACCGTGCGCGAAATCCTCAAATTGACAGCCAAACCGGAAGTGATTTCGTTCGCGGGGGGGCTGCCCGCACCCGAACTCTTCCCCGTGGATCGCATCCGCGAGGCGACTGATGTCGTGCTGGCGGAGCGCGGACGCGAAGTCTTGCAGTACAGCACGAGCGAAGGCATGCCCGAATTACGCGGCTTGATCGCCAAGCGGCTGGCGCATGGCAACTTCCAGATTCACCCTGACAACATCCTCATCACCAGCGGGTCGCAGCAGGCGATTGACATGCTGGCGCGCATCTTCCTCAACGAAGGCGACCGCGTCGTCGTGGAAAACCCGACTTATGTCGGCATGATGAGCTCGTGGAAGTCGTACTACCCGCGCTTCTCCGCCGTGCCGACCGACAACGACGGCATGCTGGTCGACGAACTGCCCACGCTTCTCGCCGAGCCGCACAAAGTCATGTACGCCATTCCCACCTTCCAGAATCCGCAGGGCACGACGCTGGTGCAGTCACGCCGCGCGCAGCTCGCGCGCATTCTGGTCGAGCATGGGCTGCCGTTCATCGAAGATGATCCCTACGGCGAACTGCGCTACAGCGGTGACAAAGTGCCGTCCGTGCTGCAAATGGAAGCCGAAGTGCGCGGCGCAACCAACGCCGATGGCAACGTGATCTACTGCGGCACATTCTCGAAGATCCTGACGCCGGGTCTGCGGATTGGCTGGGTGGCGGCGGCTTTCCCGGTGATCGACAAACTGGTGCAGGTCAAGCAGGGCGCGGATTTGCACACGAGCACGCTCAATCAGGTGATCACCTACGAAGTCGCGCGCGACGAAGCCTTCCTCGACGCGCACATCGCCCATCTGCGGGAGGTCTACCGTCAGCGCCGCGACCTGATGCTCCAGACGATGGACGAATATTTCCCGGCGGAGGTCACCTGGACGCGCCCCGAAGGCGGTCTGTTCCTCATGGTGACGCTGCCCGCGCATCTCGACGCGACCGACCTGCTCAAGCAGGCGCTGACGCACGATGTCGCGTTTGTGCCCGGCGAAGGCTTCTACATCGGCGACGCGGGCAAGAACACCTTCCGCCTGAACTTCAGCAATTCACGCGAAGAGCGTATCGTGGAAGGCATCAAGCGGTTGGGCGGGGTGCTCAAAGCGGCGGTGCGAGGGTAGAACAACCTCACCCCCTAACCTCCTCTCCGGGTGGTTCACGGCAGGATAGTTTTAACATTTCGAGGCTATCTTCCCTCAGACAACTAACTGTAGGGACGGCCTTCTGGCCGTCCGCTGACCACGGACGCGCAGAAGCGCGTCCCTACTATTCGTTCGTTTGTTAAAAGTGTCCTGTTCTCCGTCCGGGTGGTTTAGATTCCGACAGTTTTGGGGAAGAGGGTAGACTCATCCTCGTGTGTCTTGCACGGCCAAGTGAGAACACGAGGATGAGTCGAGAGCAATTGTATCAATGGCAAGCCCAAATCGCGCACATTTTGCCTGAATTAGGATATTGGCAAAGCCTGGTGGTGGCGTTGTACAGCGTGGGCATGGTCATCGCCCGACAGAGCAGCGCCAGTCGGGTGGCTGAGGTCTTGGGGTGGATGAGCAAACCCGAAAGCCTACGCCGACGGTTCGAGCGGTGGGTTGCCAATGAGCGAGTGAGTTGGCAGGGAAATTGTCAGGACTGGAGCCGATGGGTGCTGGCGCGGGTCGGGCAAGCACACCCGGTACTGCTGGTAGATGAAACGAAACTAGGTAACCATCTGCGCGTAATGGTGGTGGGACTGGCTTACCAGTCGTGCTGTTTACCGTTGGTGTTTTGGGCGTACGTCCACATGCCTTGTGGACAGGTAGAACTCATTACTACGCTGTTGGGCTGGATTGATGCTGTGCTGCCGGTCGGTTGTCAACCGCTGCTGCAAGCGGATCGCGGCATTGGCACCTCGCCAGACTTAATCCGCGCCGTCGACCGCTTGGGCTGGCACTACTTGTTTCGGGTGCAGAACGACACGCGCTGTTGCACCCGTGCCGGCCACGACCGCCCCTACGGCGCTGGTCAAACGCGGGGAATGCTGGCGCGGGTCGGGCGTCGTGTTTAAAGCTGGCTGGCTCGCGGCCACGGTTTTAGTCGTATGGCAACCCGCCTATGACCAAGCCTGGTGTCTCGTCACCAATGCGGCCTATGTGAGCGACTTCACTTACGCGCTGCGCTACTGGCAAGAAGCGGCCTTTCGTGACCTCAAGTCAGACGGCTGGCAGTGGCAGACTTCTCGCGTCTGGACGCCCGCTCACGCTCAGCGCTTGCTCCTGGTCATGACCTTGGCCTATGCCTACACCCTAACCCTTGGTACTCTCGTGCTGACTTTACCACCCCTCTTTCGTGCCGTCGCTCGTCCGGCGGCGGCGCTTTTCCCTCTTTCGCCTAGGACTGCGTTTGTTTGCCTTGGTCTACGCCCGTTACGCCACTTGGCTCGTCCCGTCCCTCTTGGCTCAGGCAGCTGACCTGCCTGAGCCCTTTCGATTATGTGTCGGAGTCTAAAGTCCGGGTGGAGAGGGGTTAGGAGGCGGAAATATGTAGGGGCGCACGGTTGTGCGCCCTTGTGTTTAGACAAAACCTCATACCTCGTCCCGACAGATGACGCCGTTAGTGGAAGATATCCTCTTTATCGCGTCCGCCTGCATGTGGCTGGAAACGCAGCGCTTTGGTCAACTTTCTCGCCACTGATAGGCGGTACTGGTTTCTGGCGTGGTGAGCTGGTAGCGCCGACCGTTTTGCAGGTCGATGATCGTGAGCGTGCCGAGGCGGTCGGTGACGTTCTCGTAGCCCGCGACAAAACGGCCATTCGGGGAGATGCGCGGCGCGTTTAGCGGTACGTCGAATGCGAGCACGGGCGTCTGCCCGCCGCCAGAAAGGTCGATGTCGACAACTTGCAGCACGTCCGCCTGTGCTATCACCGCGCGGATGACGCCTGGCAGCACTTCGACTGCCGTGCGCACGTTGATCGACGAGTCGAACGGCACCCACTGCGCGGGCGCAGATCCCGCCGCGACTGGATCGAACACATAGAAACCCGCCGACACGCCCGAAGGCGCAACCGCATCCGCGTAGGTGTAGGCGCGACCATCGGCTAACCAGCGCGCGCGCGCCGCCCGCGTATCTTCCGGCGAGTCGGGCACGGGCGCTTCGATCAGCGCTTTGCTCGTCAGGTCAAACACGCCCGTCCACACACGATCCCCGCGATAGATATCGACCAGCAGGCGTGAGCCATCCGGCGAAAACTGCGGACGCCGATAGATCGTGTCCGCCGCGTTGACGATCAGGAGGGAGGGATCTTCAGTGCCATCCATGGGCACGGTGAAAATGCCGCGCTCCTCGTCGGCAAAGGCGATCAGCGCCCCATCCGGGCTAAATGTCAGGTTGGTCGGCGCGAAGCTGGTGATCTCGGTGAGGTAGTAGGGGGCGGCGCGGCTGAAGGGCTGAATCCACAGCTCACCCGTCACCACATAGGCGACCGTACCGTCGTTCGGCGCAATCGCATATTCGCCCACATCATCCAGCGACCCGGTATATTGCCCGGGCGGAGCGCCGTTGGCGGGCATGCGCCACACTTGCAGCGTACCGTTGAAATCCGGCGAGAGGAAGTAGCCATCGGATGACAGGACGAGCGCCGTGACCGTCACAGCGGGCGCGGGCGTCGAGGTTACAGCGACCGGAGCGGGCGCCGTGGCCAGCGGCAGCGGTGTCTCGGTCGGCGCGGCCAGGGGGACAACCACCTGCGTCGGCCCCGGGATCAACGTGGGCGCGATGGTAGTTTCTGGCGCGGGGCGCCCCCACCCATACGCGACCGCCCCTTGGAGCGGCAGCGGGAAGCCCAGCCCCGTGATCGGGTCGTAGAGCGCGATCACGCCGCCCTGAAACGCCGCCAGCAGCGAACCATCCGGCGTCCAGCGCAGACCGGTCAGCGCGACCGGCACCTGCCCGAGCGTTTCGACTTCGGTCGCGCCGCGCTGCAAGCGCATCAGCACGCCATAGCCTTCCGGAACTTCCGGATCGCGGGCGAAGAACACCAGCGCGTCTTCATCAGTCAAATAGGGGAGACGATACTGGATCGTATCGTCGAGCAGGATGCTTTGCGCATTGGCCGCCGCGAGATTCATCACGCGCAGACTGCCATCGGCCGGGGCAAACACCAATTCGCTGTCGCTGACCCACGCCGTACCAATGCTCGACGGGATGATGCTCGTGAGCGTGGCCAGGCTGCCATCGCGGCGATAGATCCACCACACGTTCTGCTCGGCTTGCGCGGCGAGGAAGGTGCCACCCGGCGACCAGCTCAGGCTGAGCATGGGGCTTTCCAGCAGGTCGACGAAGCCGCCGCTGCCCTGAAAATAGACTCTCGCCCCGGTCAGCGTGGTGTAGGCCAGCGCATCCCCGGTCGGTGACCAAGCGATGGTCTCGCCCGCGCCGCGGAAGTACGGCACACTGGCGCTCTCCGCTTCCAGACGAATCGGATCGCCCAGCGGCACGTCCGTCGCGGGGATCAACGTGATGTACAGGCCGTCCTCGGTGCGGTAGGCGAGACGTTCGCCCGCGGCATCCACCCCGAAATCGATGATGTACGCGCCCTCCGGGGTGACCGTGCGCACGCCCGCCGCGCCCACGCCGTACCGCTCGATGCGCCCATCGTTGAGCAGCACGAACAGATCGGCGGGCAGGTTGAGCGCTTCTTGCGCCACCGCCGGAAGGGTGAACAAGCAGATCGTCAGAATCACTATCAGCCGACGCAGCATAGATCGCCTCATTGAAGTTAAAAGTTAAGAGTCAAAAGTTAAAAGTCAGGCAGCGTGTTCCGCTTCTGACTTTTAACTTTCGCCTTTTAACTGCCTAGTATAGCCCGAACTCTCACAAGGCACTGATGGTTGCGCGGCGAATCTGTGCTAGAATTGTTACTAATCACATGAACAGATAGGGTAAGCGAATGATTCAGGGGATTCTCAATCAGGTTCAACTCACGTGGCGTCTGATGTTCGACCAGCGCATTCCCGCCTGGCAAAAGGCGATTGTGATCGTGCCGATCATTTACGTGTTGTCGCCGTTCGACTTCATCCCGGATTTCGTCCTCGGCCTCGGCCAGTTGGATGACATCGGCCTGGTGCTCGCGGCCATGCGCCTGTTTGAATCGGTGGTGCCGGAGTACATCGTGCAGGAGCACCGCAGCAATCTCAGCAGTGGGCGCTCGCAAGCCCCGACCAGCAATGGCTATCATCCCGAAGAACGCGAACGGATGAATGGGTAATTCGGTAGTCTAGAAGTCATTTCAGAATCGGTAAGCTGCACATCTGACCCCACCCCCGCCCCTCCCCGAATTCAGGGAGGGGAGACAGATTCCCCCTCTCCCACGCAAGCGGGGAGAGGGGGCTAGGGGGTGAGGGGCGTGGTTCGGCAATTTCGCCAATTATGTAATAAGCTCTAAACACGTAGGGGCGCAGCATGCTGCGCCCCTACCGTTATGATTACGCAATTCTGTTTACCGCATGCGCAGGCGCTGCGCCTGCACTTCCTCCAGCGCGTCGATGGTGTCCTGCAGCCCGGTGACCTCGTCTTGAATCTCCAGCCGCAAGCGCTGCGCCTTCGAGCTATCCACTTCCTTCGTGCCAAGCCGTGACATCTGCGCGTAAATCGTGCCGAGCGACGCCAGCGTGTTGTCAAGCTGGATTTCGGCGCGCTTCATGCCGTTCTCCGTCTCGCGCAGGTTCTCCTGCTGGAGTTCCAGCGACCGCACGCGCTCCTCAAGATCGCGCTTGAGGTCGGCGTCCGCCGTTGCGGTTAGGTCGCGCTTGGCTTGCGCCAGTTTGCGCGGCACCTCCGCCTGATCGCGGCGTACGAGATCGTTGCCGTTAAACGAGTCAATGTGCAGCGCGAGATCGTACATGTGCCCGATCCAGTCGTTGACATCGGCGACCGTCTGCTGCAACTGCGTGCGCATCGCGCCACCGTGGTGCTCGGTCAGCGTGAGCATGCTGCGGCGGTATTCCAGCGCGCGTTCCAACCGCTGGCGCGCATCGACGCTGCGAATCTGGCCGAGATCGTACTTGGCCTCGAATTCGCGGTTGAGCGCAATGGTGGCGGCTTCCGGGTTGGTGAGGTTCGACGCGATCAGTGCGATTTCCGCTGCCGCCCCGGCCACCAGCCACATCCACTGCGCCCACCATTCGAAGGGCAGCGGCACAAACAAGAACAGCACCGCTGTCACGATCAGCGTGAGTGCCGTTTGCCAGCTCAAGATCGCGTTCTGCAGCACCGCGCCAGTCACGCGGCTGCGGACTGATTGCTCAGACATAGCCTATCCTTCCGGTCAAGCCGGGACTCACCGCGCGAGTTATTCGGCGGCTTGCTGCGAACCACCTTGCGCGCCGAGCAGACGACGGCGGCGTTCTTCCAACTGGCGGTCGATTTCACCGCCGCGCACCGCATCGTCAATCTGATCGCGCAGATTCTGCGTCGCCATGTCGAGCCGCGCATCTTCGGTGTCGAGGCGATTGCGCACCTGTTCCGCAAAGCTGCTGATTTCCTGATCGCCGACCTTCGCCAGATCGTCGAGGCTCTTGATCGTCTTGGTAGCGACCTGCTTCGCAGCGGCCAGTTCGATCAGCGAGCGCAGTTGTTCGCGCTCCTGCCGGATCGAGGTCAGGCGCGCTTCCAGCTTCATGCGCATGTCCAGCATGGCGTTGTACTGCTGATCCTGCTGCTGCCACTGTTCGTAGTAGTCCTGCGCGAGCTGCTGCTTGGTGTTCAGCTCAGCCTGCGCCGCGGCGGCGAGGTCGTTTTTGCCCTTGAGAATGAGCGTGTCGATATCTCGGTCGAGCTTTTCGGCTGCGGCCGCAAATTCGTCATACTTGCGCTTCAGCGTGCGCACCGTACCACCCACCGTGGCCGCCGAATCTTCGAGCGCTTCCAGATTTTTCTCGGCCTGACGGATGTACTCATCCATCACGGCGACCGAATTCTGCTGCAATGCCCGATCTACCATGCCATGCATACTGGCGTTGATCAGGGTGTTCACCTTTTCAATCAGCGAAGGAGCCATTGATCCCAATTCCCCCATGAGCTAGACATTTTGCCTAGTATAACGAATTTCACAAGTCCATGCACTGCTATACGCAGGACGCGTGCGGGGGTTGCAAAAATGGATGGCAGCGTGTTTAGCCGCGCCGCCGCTTCTGGAAATATTTCTCGTGGCCTTCTTTATGAAAGTTGCTCGCTACTAACCGCCATCCGATCATCGACAACACGAAGTTCTGCTGTTTATAGCTGTCGAGATCGAAGAATTCATATGCTCCGTTGGTCTCGATACAGTAACTCAGATGGGGCTGCATCAACTGACGATCAGTGGGTTTAACGTAGAGCGCGGCTTTTTCACAGCGTTCAAGTGCAAGGTCAACACCGGCCTTGAAGGCAAGTGTCTTGATTTGGCGGTAGTCGTCTAGTGCTTTGAAGAACTCACGCTGTTGTTCATAAGCTGCCGCTCGGCAAAACAAAGCTGCGTCGCGGTTGGCACCTACTTCGATGGCTTCACCACATAGGCGAACTGCATGGGCGTAGATGTCTTGACGCCCAACTGCGATATATAAACTCAGGTAGTCCGGTTGCACCAAGGCACGAGCTGATTTCCCACGAATGGCTACATCAGAAATCCCTGTCAAACGCCCCTGAATCGATTGAGTGCTATCTTCAATGAACCGAAGCTGATCGATTGCCGCCTCAGCGTATTGCTGCGCAGCGGTATACACCAGCCCGCGATAGTAATACGCCGGTTGAAAAGATAAATCCTGGATCGCTGCCGGATAATCTCGGTTCAGAAAGTGCAAGAGGCCTCGGCGAAGATAAGCCGCATAGAGCGACCCCAGATGATAGGGCTTCGACGCGGAGGTGGCGGCGTTGAGGAATGCCGAATAATGCTCTATGCCTTCGGCTACTCGTCCCGCGATGAAATCACTCTCTCCGAGTTGGTTTAGCTCCCAAAGTTCCATCGACATTTTTCCAAGTGAGGTCGCGGCATTTGAATCCGAAAACCTGCGTCAGTTAAGCGACAGGCAGCGACTTTACAGAATGATCGGCAGGTAGATCGAGAAACAGCTTCCGCGACCCGGTTCGCTTTCGACGGTAGCGCGCCCGCCGTGCAATTGGGCGATGCCCTGAACGATGGCCAGCCCCGCGCCCGCGCCCTGATTCTCGTAGATATCGCGTTCGTGCTGGTAGAAGATTTCCCAGATGTCCTTGTGGTATGCCGGATCAATGCCGCGCCCGTGATCTTCGACGGACAGCACAAGGTAGCCGTCAAATGTGCGCGCGCCCAAAATGATCGGCGCGCCGTTGGGCGAGAACTTGATCGCGTTTTCGAGGAGTTGGATGAGTGCCATCTGCAAATAGGGCGAATCGGCGACGAACGGCGGGAGCTGCTCGTTGACTTCAATGTTGATGTTCGGCGGGAATTCCGACGTCTGGCGCGCCGACTGGATCGCCGCGTTGAACAGTTCGTTGATGTTCATGACCGGGGCGCGGCGCATCATGTACATGCGCTCGGCATCGCCCGTTTCCATTTCGACCAGATGGATGAAGTTCTCGATCAGCCGCCGCAGACGCGCCGCGCCCGCGCTGACGCCGCGCAGGAACAGCATCATGTCTTCGCCGCTCAGCGAATAGTTCTGCGTGTCGTTGAGCATCTCCGAATAGGCGACGACGAACGTCAGCGGCGTGCGGAACTCGTGATTGAGGATCGTGAGAATCGTCTTCTTGAGGTCGCGCATCGCGCCGCGGTGCAAATCGTTGAGCGCGCGATGCCGGCTGAGGCGCGAATCGACCGCGATGATCAGGTCTTCCGCGTCAAACGGTTTGGTCAGGTAATCGTCCACGCCGAGCATTTTGCCCCGGTGAATATCCGGTTTCTCGCTCAACGCGGTCAGGAAGATGAACGGAATACGAATCCAGGCGCGCTCTTTGCGCACTTCGCGCAGCAGTTCCAGCCCATTCATGTGCGGCATCATGATGTCCGACACGATCAGGTCCGGCAGGCGCATGCACGCCCGCAGGGTTTCGAGCGCCTGCTTGCCATTCTCGACGCTGATTACCTCGTAATGTTCGAGTTCAAGCACGGTCTGAATGCCTTCCAGCAGGTTCAGATCGTCCTCAACTACCATAATCAACCCTTTGGCAGCGACGTCCGAGTCCGGGTTACGTTGGTTCAGCGAGAGCATGCGGTTTCTCCGAGACTTGCATTTTCGTGGTGTGGAGCCTCACGTTATTTTCTCATCATATAACCTTTTTCGATCTGCGAAAGTTGGAATTTTCCGTGAATTTCCGGTAAATCGACGAGCGCCGCTCAACAGACTTAGCTGCTCGCACGACTCCGGGCAAGGACTTCTTCCACGGCCCTGAGCAGCTGGTCGGCGTTAAAGGGCTTGAGCAAAAAGTCGTTTCCGCCGAATATCTTCCGAATATCGACGTTTCGGTCGCAGCAGCGCCCTGCTAAGAAGAGGAGTGGCACCCACATCCACGCGCTTTCCTTACGAATCTCACGCATCAGTTCCACACCGTTCATGTGCAGCATCATATCTTCAGTGATAATGAGATCCGGCACGCGAGGACACGCGCGCAGCACCTCCAACGCCTGTCTGCCATTCTCGGCAGGGATCACCTCAAAGTGCGCCTGCGTGAGGACAAATTGTAAGTCTTCACGGAGATGATTCTGATCTTCCACAACCAAGATCAAGCCTTTGGAAGCCTGATCGCTGTCGGAAGTCGACTGATTGGGCGTAGACATCGCTGTGCCTCCTGTGTCGTTTTGGCGCGAGTCGCTTTGCTACCAGCGTACGCCCATTCTGACCGCCGGGATCTACCCAAGCTGATGGATCGCCAACAGATCGGAGAGCAGCGCGAAGCCGGTTTGCAGCTTGCCCGCGCCCGCCCCGATCAGCGTCACGTCACCGAGTAAATCGGTCGTGTAGGTGACCGCATTGGTCGTCCCGCTCACCCCCGCCAGCGGGTGACTGACCGGGATGCGGCGCGGCTGCACGGATGCACCCTGCGGCGTCACCTGCGCGATCAGCTTCCAGCGCTCGCCTGCCGCTTTCGCCGCGTCGATGTCGGCGGGCGTCAGGTGGCTGATCCCCTGCACATGCATGTCCAAGGCGAGGAACTTCCGCCCGAAGAGCGCCTGCGCGAGGATGCGCGCCTTGCCCGCCGCGTCCCAGCCTTCGACATCGGCAGTCGGGTCGGCTTCGGCGTAACCGAGCGCCTGCGCTTCGGCCAGCGCTTCGGCGTAGGGTTTGCCGCTTTCCATCTGCGTGAGCATGTAGTTGGTCGTGCCGTTGAGGATGCCGCGCGCCGATGTGATGGTACAGCCCTGCAGCGCCTGCATGGCGAGGCGAATCGACGGCGTACCTGCCATCACCGTGCCTTCGAACAGCACCTGTCGCTTGGCTTTCTGGGCGAAGCTTATCAGGTCGTTGTAGGCGACCGCCACCGGGCCTTTGTTCGCCAGCACGACGTGTTTGCCCGTTTGCAGCGCCAATTCGCACAGGTTGAGCGCGGGCTGACCGGTTTCGAGGTTCGACGGGCTGGCTTCGACCAGCACATCGGCGTGGCTCTCGCGGATGATGCGTTCCGCGCTCCACCCGCGTTCCAGCACCGCCGGTTGATCGGGGTAAGCCGCAAAGTCGCTGAGTAAGGCGTCAAGGTTGAGACCGTCCGGGCTGTACAGCGACCCGCGCCGTCCAGTCACCACGGCGACGACCTGCGGCTCGAAGCCGTAGCGTGCCTTCAGATCAGCGCGTTTGTCGCGGAGAATTTGCACGAGGCCCTGACCAACCGTGCCAAAGCCGATGAGGATGATTTTCATGGAGCTTCCCTTGTGTCGCGGCGGTTAACGCGTTGGATTATATAACCAAAGTTCTTTGCGAACACGCGCTCATCTACTGTAGAATCGAGCGACTTTGGCGCACGTTACTGCTGCTGTAACAAGGTGCTTTACCCCGAATAGCTTTGGAGAAATCTTATGACGATCAATACGTCCACCCGCCCCGGACCCATCGCGCAGTCGTTGATCGCGCGCGATGATCAAACCATGTCCGGCTCGATGGTGCCGCGCTATCCCTTTGTGATGGAGCGCGGACTGGGAGCGCAGGTCTGGGATGTGGATGGCAACGAGTACATCGACTTCGCGGCGGGCATCGCCGTGAACTCGACGGGCCATTGTCACCCCAAGGTGGTGCAGGCGATCACCGAACAGGCGCAAAAATTCATTCACATCGCGGGGACGGATTATTATTACGAAGTGCAGGTGCGCCTCGCCGAACGCCTCGCGCAGATTGCGCCGTTTAAAGAAAATGCCCGGGTCTTTTTAGGCAATTCCGGCGCGGAAGCCGTCGAAGCGGCGATCAAAATGGCGCGCTGGTACACCAAACGCCAGAATATCATCGCCTTTTTCGGCGCGTTCCATGGGCGCACGCTCGGCGCGCTCTCGCTGACGGCCAGCAAAGTGGTTCAGCGCAACGGCTTCTTCCCGCTCATCCCCGGCGTGCATCATGTGCCGTACAACAATCCGTATCGCTGCCTGCATGGGCGCGAGCAGAGTCAATGCGAAGCGCACTGCACGTGCGCCAACTATATTGAAGATGTGGTCTTCAAGAAGATCATGCCCGGCGACTCGGTCGCGGCGATCATCCTCGAACCGATTCAGGGTGAAGGCGGCTATATCGTGCCCGATCCGCGCTTTGTGCAGGAACTGCGCACGATCTGCGATAAGTACGGCATTCTGCTGATCTCCGACGAAGTGCAGGCGGGCGTCGGGCGCACGGGCAAATGGTGGGCGATTGAGCATTTCGGCGTCGAGCCGGATATCGTCACCTCGGCTAAGGGCATTGCCAGCGGCATGCCGATCAGCGCGATCATCGCCAAAGAACATGTCATGAGCTGGCCGCCCGGCGCGCACGGCTCAACCTTCGGCGGCAACCCGATCTCGTGCGCGGCGGCGCTCGTCACGCTCGATCTGGTCGAGCAGGGCTACATGCAGAACGCGGTCGAGCAGGGCGAATACATCATGGAAGCGCTCGAAGAGATGCGTTCGCATCACCCAACGCTCAAGCATGGGCGCGTCGCCGGCAAGGGTTTGATGATCGGCGCGGAGCTGGTGCTCGACGAGAAGCGGACTCCGGCGGCGGTCGTGCGCAACACCGTCGAGAAGGCCGCGCTGGAAAACGGGCTGCTCATCCTCGGCGCGGGCGAGAATACGCTCCGCTTCTGCCCGCCGCTCATGATCGAACGCGACACGGTGCAGCAGGGGCTGGAACGTTTCGATCTTGCGCTCACGCAGGCCGAACGCGAAGCGGGCTTGCTGTAGGCTGGTCAGTTCACCTCACCCTGTTTCGCTGCGCTCAACCGCCCCTCTCCAGAAGGCGAGGGGCAATGGCACGCCGGGTTGTCGTGTCCCTCTCCATGCGGAGAGGGACGGCTTGCGCAGCAAGCAGGGTGAGGTTGCAACATGCTGCGCCCCTACGGTCTGCCTCGACATGGCCTTGCGATCTTGAGCCTATATCACACGTTTATTGCAAACGCTCCCAGTCATCTCCATCTGATCTCATATACCACCTATGACATTTGACTGATATAAAGCCTCCAACGTTCGTGCTATCCTAAGCAGTAATTTGGTCTTTCGTTCTTGAGCAGAGCGGCTTCGGGAATCCACGAGAGATGAGCGCCTAAAGCACCCCACGTCCTTCCCCGAAGGTTCAACGCACCGCCGTCACGCATCCACACGCACACTGTTTAGCGGTATAATGCCGCAACCTTTCGCCGTCCCGCTGCGTATAGGAAAGTAGCCACGCAAGGCGAGAGGAAGACGTCGATTGGAGAGAACAAGTTGTCTACGCCCGATCCGGTTGTCCTAGAATGGGTACATGCCGCGCTGGAAGGCGATCAGGATGCATTCGCGGAGCTGGTCTACACCTATCAGGATTCGGTGTACAACCTGGCGTACCGGATGCTCAATGATCGGGGCGAAGCCGAAGACGCCGCACAGGAAACGTTTCTCCGCGCTTATCTCAACCTCCAGCGGTACGACCCCTCGCGTTCGTTCAAGACCTGGCTGCTGACGATTGCGTCGAATCACTGCATTGACCGCATTCGCCGCCGCCGCATGACGTGGCTATCGATTGAGGATGATCCGCTGCCGGCCTTAAGCCTGAGCAGCGAGGAACCCGAACCGGAATTCGCATCGATCATGCGGGAGCAAAGCCGCGAAATTCAGGCGCTGCTCAAGGAACTCAACCCCGAATATCGCGCCGCCGTCGTGCTGCGCTATTGGTATGACTATTCGTATACCGAAATTGCGGACATTCTCGACACGACGGAAAGCGCCATAAAAAGCCGCCTGTTCCGCGCTCGGCAGATTCTGGCCGAGAAGATCAACCCGAAGACGGCGTCGGGTCCGCTGACGGCGCTATTGGAGAACGTGTAAATGGCGAACGAACGAGGACGACGACTAATGCAAGAAGCGTTGGATGGCGAACTGGAGTCAGAAGCGCTCCAGGAGCTGTACCAGCGCATTGATGACCATCCCGACGAAGCGGCTGATTTCCAGAAGCTGAAACATGTTGACCGCCTGCTGCGCGCCGCGCCCATGGAACGCGCCCCGCAGGGCTTGGCGCTCAAAATCATGGCGAAGCTGGCGGAAGGCCTGCAGCCCGAACATCTGATGCGCTCGTCGGGGCTGGCGCTCGCGCTCGGTTTGGCGCTGGTCACGCTGGTGCTGACGCCGCTGCTGGCGGGCTTAGGCTGGCTGATCGTCAACGCGGTCGGCAATGCGGGCGCGCTCACCGCGCTGATCAACCAGATCGCTGGGCTGCTCTCGCTCATCATGAATTCACTGGACGCGCTCGTGCAAGGGGCGCGCGATGTGCTCAACACTTATCCGGAAGCGCCGGTGGTGATGGTTGCGATCATTCCCATCGCGCTGTTCTGGTTGGTGCGGTTTGGCTGGCGTAAGGAGCAGGAGTAGACGCGATGAACACTCGGCGCAATCTGCTCATCCTCGCCGCTGTCGTGATCGGGTTGATCGTGCTGTCTCTGCTCGCACGAAACTTCCTCAACCCGACCACGCTGATCGACGGCACCAATGTCATGTTCACTGACGAATACCGCCTTGACGAAGCGGTTGACGGCGATCTGGTGGTCGTCGCCCGGGTGATCGCGTTGGAAAGCGGCGCGGTCATTGACGGCGATGTGGCGCTGATCGGCAGCGAAATCACCGTCGATGGTCGCGTTGAGGGTGAGCTCACGGTGTTGGGCGAACAGATTCGCCTGAACGAGTCGAGCGTAGTCGACGGCGATGTCAACCTGATGGGGTCGGACGCGCTCGTCGCAGGGCGCATCGACGGGGATATCCTCGTTAATGCCGCCACCGCCGCTTTCACCGCTCAGGCGCAGGAAGCGGGCCTGATTACGGCGTGCGTGGATGAAATCACGCTGCCGGAGGGCGTCGCAGCGGCACCCTGCCCGGAAGACAAAGCGCTCCATCCGTTTGAGCCGCTGCTCGCGCTGCGTGATGGTACGGGGAGCGGCCTGTCGGTGAGCTGGAGTCCGCTCGGGCTGTCGCTGTCGCTCTCGCTGTCCGTGATCACGCTGGTTGGGCTGGCCACCATCGCCGTGACTGCCTTCCCACGCCAGATCAGCCATATTGAAGACGCGGTGCGCGCCCGCCCGACACGCTTCCTCGGCGTAGGGATTGCGCTGTATGCGCTCGGCGTGGGGCTCACGCTCGCGCTGATCACGCTGCTGGCGGTCGTGCCGCCGCTCGGCTTGCTCCTGCTGCCCGTCTACCTGGTGGCGCTGGTGGCGCTGGTGGCGCTCATGCTGTGCGGGTTGGTCACGCTGGCGCTGGTCGTCGGCGATGTGATCGTGCAGCGCGTGGCGAAAAATCGCCTGCCGCCGCTCGTCGCCGCTGTGATCGGCAGTTTCGTCCTCTCTGCTGGTATCTCCCTGCTCGTCATCCTGCCGTTCGGTTGGTTGGCCGATGTCCTGATCATTGGCGCGCTGAGCGCGGTCGGTTTGGGCGCGTCGACGGTCACCCGTTTGGGCACGCGCCCGGTCACGCCGACGTATTTCGTCCAAGGATGACTAACGGCTAGATTGTCCTCTGTGTGGGCGCGGATATAATAAAGCGCAGCGATGTGTACTTAGAAGGACGCGCCCATGCGACGCTTATTGTTTACCCTGATCCTGTGCCTGTTCGCGGCGTCGGTGAGTGCCGCGCCACTGGCCCAAACGAACTCGTTTGAACTGCTCGTCTTCGATGCGCGTGCCGATCTTGAGGTACTGGCAGATGCGGTGCTGGGCGTTGGCATTCGTCCGCAAAGCTGGACGGGCAATACCAACCTGCAATCGCCGACTATCGTCTCGGATTTGTGGTTCGATAACGAACAACTGGCCGATGCGGTGTTTGGCCCGAGCATCCGCCCAGATGCGTGGATCGGCGCGACCGTGCCGGTACCCGAAGTGATCGCCCGCAATGTACGCCACGACCTCGAACTCGCGGCGGACTCCTTCTTCGGGCGCGACTCGCGCCCGGCGGAATGGCGCGGCGGCGCGCCCATCTTGCGCTGCGATCAAACCCTGCAAAACACGCTGATTATGCTCAGTAGTTTCTATGGCTTGCAGGCGCAAACGCCCGAGTCGGCGATCAACTACTGCGGCGCGGTGCAGGCGGAGATCGAAGATGAGCTGGTCAACATCGTGTTCGGCACACCGGACGCGAACGGCAACCTGCCCAACCCGATTGAACTGCTCGGCGCGGTGCGCGGCGATCTCGAACGCCTTGCCGACGAACTACTCGGCCTCAACACCCGCCCGAACGGGTACATCGGCAGTCGTGACCTGAACTCGCCCACGTTTGTCGGCGATGTGCTGCTCGATCTCCAACTGCTGGCGGATAATACGCTCGGTCTCGGCAGCCGCCCGCCGGGCTGGATCGGCGCGACGACCAATTCGCCCGCGACCTCGTACCTCAATCTGCGCGCCGACCTCGAACTGCTGGCGGATACCACCTACGGCGTCAACCGCCGTCCGACGGGCTGGCAGGGCGTCAATTCGCTGGAGCGCTGCCAACCGCTGGTGCGGTCGCTGGTGTTCATCGTCGAATCATCCTTCGAGATTTCGCTCGGCGAACTTGACCCCGCCGCGCCGGATTACTGCGCGCAGGTCGATATCGCCGTGAATTCGCTGGTCGAAAACCCGCCGGTGCTCGATATCGTCGATCAGGCGGCGGAACAGCGGCTGATGGCGACGTCGAACTATGCGTTCGCCTACCTCGACTATGCGGCGCTCGATTACATGGGCGTCATGCCGGGTGGCACGGAGTTCCGCGCGGTCTACCGTAATTTCGGCGCGTCCAATATGATGTTCGTGAGCGGCGATAACTTCGCGGTGTACCTCGATTATCGCTTCACCACACTGCCGGAGATCACGTTCCGCAGCCTGCCGACGCTCGATGGCGAACCACTCGCCTACTGCGACGCGCTGTGGTGCAACGGCCCCGGCCCGACGCCCACGCCGACAGGGTATGGCCCGCTGATTGGCGTGCTCATCCAGACGACGCCGATTGCCACGCCCGACCCGGCGACCATCGCCTCGACCAAGCAGCTCGTGTCGTGGAACTACGTGCGCGTAACCTACGTGTTCGATAACCTGCAAGCCCGCACGGCGCAGGTCGCGCTGGAAGTCTGCGCGCAGCCCGCCGTCAACGCGACCGGGTGCGAACCAGTGCTGCAGGTGTTCGACAACAACGCGAACGCGGTCAAGCCGGTGATCTCGCAGTACAACGGCCTGAACGTGTATGAGTTCCGCTACGGCTACACGACCAACCTCGTCATCGAAGGCGAGTCGCGCTACGCCAACGACGTGTGGATCGCCGACCCGACGATCCGCTAGGCGGGCACAACAAGGACTAGCATGAAGTCATTTCAGGATCGGCAGTTTGTCTAACCCCACCCCTAAATCCCCCTCGCCCTTGGGCGAGGGGACTTAAGAACTCCTCCCCTCTCCTTTAAGAGAGGGGACGGGGGAGACGTTGAACGGCTAGAGCCGCCCGTACCGTTTGAGCAGTTCCACCAGCCGATCTTTCGGCAGCGCGAACGCCGTGTTACCGCTGCGACCCGGCAGGGTTTCCACGGCGAGCAGCGCGTTGAGGATCGCTTCTTCAAGGCTTTCCACGACGGCGGCAAACAGCGGATCGAGCGCATCATCGCGCACCAGCGGCGGGTTAATCCGTGCGGCGGGCGTGTGCGATGTGCGGTTGGTCGTCGAGAAGGCGATAGCGAAGTCACCGCTGCCATGATGCCCGACCGATCCGGTTCGCCCGAGCGCAAACGCGGAGCGATTGGCCAGGCGCGTCAACTGGCGGGCGTCGAGCGGCGCATCGGTCGCGATGACCATCATGATCGAGCCGCCGCCGACCTGCGGCAGCGCCTCATCGAGCAGGTGCTGCCCCATCGGCGCGCCGAGGAACAGCAGTTCTGCGCGTTGACCATAGTTAGTCTGCACCAGCGCGCCGACTGTGTAAGTATCCACGTGCCGTGACGCCGTGCCGATCCCACCCTTGAACTGGAAACACAGCGTCCCGGTCCCCGCGCCGACATTCCCCTCCGCGACTGCGCCGCCCGCGGCGCTCTCCAGCGCCGCAAAGACGTGTTCGGCTTGCACGTGCCGCCCCCGCAAATCGTTGAGAAACTGGTCGTTGCATTCGCCCACCACCGGGTTGATCGATCCGGTCGCCAGGCCAATCTCGGGATTGGTACGCAGCATGTAGGCGATCAGCGCATCGGCGACTTTGCCCACATTGAGCGTGTTTGTGAGCAGAATGGGCGTTTCGATCACGCCGAGTTCGCGAATCTGCTCAAAGCCGACCGCCTTGCCGAAACCGTTGATCGTCGCGACGCCTGCCGCGACCTTCTCTCGAAACAGATTATCGCCATGCGGCAGCACCGCCGTGACGCCTGTGCGCACCGCTTCGCCTTGTATCAGCGTCGTATGCCCGACCAGCACGCCCGGTACATCGGTGATGGCGTTGAACTCCCCGGCGGCCAATCGACCGGGCACGAGGCCGAGATCACGCACGCGCATCTGTCGCCTCCCGATGGAACCAAATCCCGGCGAAAAACGTATTATGGTGAGAGTCCACTGGTGGGAGGCTGGGATGCGTCACTTAGTCTTGTTCCTGTGTGTGCTGTGCCTGACGAGCGCGTGCAGTTTGTTTGACGGAGTTGCGCCGCTGATTATACCCGAGCCAACCCCAGCAGATCAGCCATATGTGCTGCTCACTGCCGATCAATCGACGGTGCGGGTGGGTGACATCGTGACGGTGCGGGCGCAGTCGTTCCGCGTCGGCATGCCGCAGTATCGCTACACGCTCACGCCGGGCGCGGCGCTGCTCATCCCCTACGCCAGCGGCACACCGAGCCTGAGTCAGCCGGTGGGCGCGGCGCCGTTTGAATTTGTCGTACCTGAAGAAGGGGTCACCGGGGATGTGGTGCAGTTACGTGCGGTCAGCGTCGGCACCGCGAGGTTGAGCGCGTTCGCCTCCGGGGAAATTGCGGCGGCCGATGGCGCTTACATGTGGGGCGGTGCCGATTCCAACGCGCTTGAATTGACGGTGACGCCGTAGCTATTCGCCGCGGACGTATGTCGGGGTGACGCGGATCGCCACCGGGAAGGTCCCGGCGAAGACATCGGGCGTCATGCCGATTTCAGGCATGCTCGTCCCGTATTTCGCCATATACTGCGCGTTTTGATGCGGGGGCGGCGCGGCCGGGTCAGGGTGCGCTTCGCCCATAATCACAAGGTAGTCGTCGGCATCCAGCGTACCACTGTAGCTCAACGCGACCTGCGGATGTTCCAGGATATTGCGGTATTTCTGCGCTTCTGCGCCCGTGTAAATCAGAAACGTGCCGTCCTCCCACACAAACCACACGGGAGTCGGTTGGGGCATGCCGTCCGCGCGGACGGTGGTGAACCACATATAGACTGCTGTTTGGATCCGTTCCAGAAATTCGGGTTTAATCGCTACGCCCATGACAACCACCCTTGCTATCCAGTAAACCTGTAACCAGCCTTGCCCGTATTTTACTGTGAGATCGGTATAATTGGGGAAACAAAAAGGACGCGAGTGCTCGCGTCCTCCGGTTGAGTCGCTGAGCTGATTAGCCGTTGACGGGCGTCATCGTGACGTTGTTCGCCGCCGCCTCTTCCTGCGTCATCATCTTGACGGTTTTGCAGAGGGTCAGCCAGTAGCCGTCCGGGTCTTTGATGTCGAATTTGCGGTCGCCCCAGTATTCGGTCTTGAGGTCGTCAGCCGCCCCGCCGCGCGCCTTGACCTCGGCGTAGTACTGGTCGAGGTCGGTCGAATCGGGGACATACACCATGAACTGCACCGTCGCGCCGGGCGTCGGCCCTGCCGGATCAATGCCAAGGCCGAAGCCCGCTTTGCCGAGTTCGAAAATGCCGAAGACTTCGTTCCCGTTCTCATCGTTCATCGACACGCTCTGTTTGAAGCCGAGCGTTTCCGTATAGAACTTCTTGGACACAGCAAAATTCTTGACCGACAGGATGGGCATGATCATGGTGCTTTATCCTTTTGTGAGGTCGAGCAGACTTGCTTATTATAGCACGAATGTTCGTGTAAAGTCAAGAAATTTTGTTCGAATATAATGGGCAAAATTGAGGGAAAAACCCGGGTAAATCCGCCTCCAAATTCAGGGGACGGAGAGAACATGTCTCACCAAACCAAAAAGGTTGTGTAGGGACGCAATTGATGGCGTCCGCTGGCGTGAGGCTCCATTTAAGCGACACTTCATGTCTAGCCCCTCTGCCATACGAACGAGGAGAGGGGACAGCCTTACCGCGTAAGGCCAAACTCCCGCAGCACTTCGGCGGTGTGCTGACCGTGCGCGGGTGGTGGCGTGCGGATCTCGGTTGGCGTGGCGGAGAAGCCGACCGGATGCCCGATCATGGGGATGCCGTCGAGCACGTGGATCAGTCCGCGTGATTCAACGTGCGGATCAGCGAGAATGTCGGTCACCGTGTTGATTGGCCCGGCGGGGATACCGACCGCGAGACTGCGCTCTACCCACGCGCGCGCCGTGTCACCGGCGAACACGTCATTGAGCAAACGTACCAGTTCAACACGGTTGGCGACGCGCGCCGGATTGGTCGCAAAACGCGGATCGCTGCCCCACTCCTCGCGCCCGATCAGCGCGCACAACTGGCGGAACTGGCCGTCATTGCCCACCGCCAGCGCGAACTCGCCATCGGCGGCGCGAAACGTCTGGTACGGGACGATGCTCGGATGCGCGTTGCCGTAGCGCCCCGGCGTTTGCCCGCTCACCAGCGCGTTGCTGGCGATGTTGACCAGCGCCGCGATCTGCGAGTCGAGCAAAGCAATGTCAAGATGCTGCCCTTCACCCGTGCGTTCGGCATGCAGCAGCGCGGCGAGGATCGCCGAATGCGCGAACAGTCCCGCGAAGACATCGCTGATCGCCACGCCGACTTTGTGTGGCGCGCCCTCGATTGCGCCCGTGATCGACATGAGGCCGCTCATGGCCTGCACGACGAAATCATAGCCGGGGCGGTCGCTGTACGGGCCGGTCTGCCCAAAGCCCGTGATGCTGGCGTAGACCAGGCGCGGATTGATCGCCTGCAAGTCCGCATAGCCCAAGCCGAACGACGCCATGCCGCCCGGCTTGAAGTTCTCGACCACCACATCGCTGTGCTTGACCAGTTTCCGCGCGATCTGCTGGTCGTGCGGGTTCTTCAGGTCAAGTGTGAGGCTGCGCTTGTTGCGGTTGACGCTCAGGTAGTAGGCGCTGAAGCGCTGGCCGTCGTGTTCCAGCCACGGCGGGCCCCACTGGCGCGTTTCGTCGCCGCGCAGCGGGTCTTCGACTTTGATCACGTCCGCGCCGAGATCGCCAAGCAGCATGGTGCAGAACGGCCCCGCCAACACGCGCGTGAAATCGAGCACGCGCACGCCGCTTAATGCGCCCAATCGAAGCCTTTCCAGATATGCATGCACGTTTGGCCGACTTTGACGAAGCCGAGCTGCGCGTAATAGCCCGCAAGTTGATCAGCGCAGTCCAGCGCGATCGCTTGCACATGCGCCAGCCGACCGAGCAGCGCCCGCATTAGGGCGAGGCCGATGCCCTGCCCGCGTAACGCCTCGTCGACGATCACGTCTTCGATGAAGGCGCGGAACAGGTCGTCGGTGACAGCGCGCGCAAAACCCACCAGTTCGTTGCCGCGCCACGCGCCGACGCACACCGAATGTGCCAGCAGGTGCTGAATCTCGGCAGTGGTGCGCGTCTGTGTCCACTCGGCCTGCGCGAACAGGTGATGCAGTTCATCTGGTGGAATCGGGCGGGTAAACGAGTAGTCAATATCCATATGATCAACCTCAAGCAGATGCGAATTAGGGGGTTATTGTACCGGAGGAACGCGTGCAAATCGCGGATGGATATGATTCTATCCCTCCCCGAATTCGGAGCCGCGGGTTCTGAATTTGCAACCAGTGATTAAATGCTCGATCAGCCAGGGTTTCTGTAGGGGCAGACCTACGTGTCTGCCCGACTGAGGGCGCACACATAGGTGCGCCCCTACGGTATAAATTATCTACCGGACGCCGCTCAAATCTCCAATTGCAGGTTGTACAGCCGCGCATAGCTGCCCCCGCGCGCGATCAATTCGTTGTGCGTGCCCTGCTCGCTGATGCCGTCGGCGGTCAGCACGAGGATGCGATGCGCGTGGCGCACGGTCGACAGGCGGTGCGCGATGACGAGCGTCGTCCGGTTCTCGCTTAACTGCTCCAGCGAGGTCTGGACGGCACGTTCACTCTCGTAATCGAGTGAGCTGGTCGCTTCGTCGAGGATCAGGATCGGCGGGTCTTTGAGGAACACCCGCGCGATGCTCAGGCGCTGCTTTTGCCCGCCGGAGAGTTTGACGCCGCGCTGTCCGATATCGGTGTCGTAGCCATCCGGCAGCGCCATGATGAAGTCGTGGGCATTCGCGCGTTTGGCCGCCATCACGATCTCGTCATAGGTCGCGTCCGGTTTGCCGTAGCGGATGTTCTCCGCGACCGTCCCCGCGAACAGATACACGTCCTGCTGCACCACGCCGATCTGCTGGCGCAGCGAACGCAGCTTCACATCCTTGATGTTGATCCCATCGAGCAGAATCTCGCCGGAGGTCACCTCGTAGAAGCGCGGGATGAGCGAGCACAACGTCGTCTTGCCGACGCCGGACGTGCCCACCAGCGCGACGTATTCGCCTGCCGGGATGGTCAGCGACAGGTTTTTGACCACGTCCTCATGCTCGGCGCGGTATTTGAAGCTCACCTTGCGAAACTCGATGTCGCCGCGCGCGTGCTTCAGGTCGCGCGCATTGGGCGCATCCTGAATATCCGGCTCGATTTCGAGGATCTCCATGAAGCGCGTGAAGCCGGTTGCGCCTTCCTGATACAGGTGCGTGAAGTTGATCGCCCGCTTGATCGGATCGACAAGGATGCCTACACACAGCGTATAGGTGAGCAGATCGGCTAAGTCGAGCGAACCGCCGACGATGGCCACGGCGCCGAAGACCACCACCGCGATGGTCAGCAAGTGCGTGAAGCCAATCATCCCGGCGTCATAGTTGGCTTCGCTGCGATACCCGAGGCGGCGGCTGTCCAGAAAGCGATTATTTTCGTGCCGAAACTTGCGCTGTTCAACGGCTTCGTTGGTGAACGACTTGACCACCCGCATGCCCGCCAGCGAATCTTCGACCTGTGCGTTCACATCTCCGATGCGCGCGCGACTGGCGAGCAGGGCTTTGCTCATGCGGCTGTTGAAGTAGAAGGCGTACACCGCCATGATCGGCAGGAAGGCGAACACGAGCAGGGTGAGCGGTACGTTGATGGTGATGAGGATGACGAATGCGCCGCTGAACTTGAGCAACGAGATGACGAAGTCTTCCGGGCCGTGGTGACACAATTCCGAGAACCAGAAGGTGTCCGTGGTGATACGCGACATCAACTGCCCGGTGCGCTGATCGTCGTAGAAGCTGAACGACAGCTTCTGGTAGTGATCGAACAATTCGGCGCGCATATCGCGTTCCATCAGCGCGCCCATTGAATGGCCGCGATAGTCCACGATGTATTGGCTCAGCGTGTGCAGCGCGACCAGACCGACCATCGCCGCGCCCATCGCGTAAATCTGATTGAGGGTGTCGGGCGTGGTTTCGGCCAAAACATTTTGGGTGATGTAGCGCGCGCCGAGGGGAAGCAGGAGCGTGGTGAGGGCGACGACGAAAGCGCAGGCCACGTCGATGAGCAGCCACCGCCGGTAGGGGCGGTAGTACGACACAAACTTCTTGAAACGTGACAGAGTCAAATAGTCTCTCCGGAATGGACCAGCGGGTTACCTACAGGGTTCTACTCGCTATTTCGGACGCGAGGGATTATAGATGGGTCAGAAAAGTTCAACAATGCCCAATCTGCGGATTCGCTGCCCCAGGCGCCAGAACGCCTTGTTATGATTAGCGCTTTGCGAATTTAAAGGACTCTCTATGACCGTTTCGATCTGGCAGGCCGAAGATACCCAACCAATCCGCGAAGTGGATGTGCTCGTGATCGGCGCGGGGCTGGCGGGCTGCGCCGCCGCGTATTTCGCAGCGCAGGCCGGGCGCAGCGTGGTGATCACCGAAATGCGCGATGTGGCGCTCGGCGCAAGCAGCCGCAACGCCGGGTTCATGATCACCGGGCCCGACACCTACTATCACCGGGCGATTGAGCTGTACGGTCATGCCAACACGCGCGAACTGTGGGCGCTCTCCGACAAAACGCACAGATACTGGCGGGAATTCGCCAAGCAGGGCGACGTGCGCCTCGACAACTGCGGTTCGATGCTGCTGGCGGAATCGGCAGAAGAAGGGAAGGAACTGGAAGCGGCGGCGCGCGCACTCAACGCCGATGGCATCGACGTGGTGTATCACGCGAATGATCCGCTTAAGCGGGGCTATTTCGGCGCGGTCGAACATCCGTGGGACGCCGCCGTGCAGCCCTACGAACTGGTGTGGACGGTCTTCAAGGCGAGCGGCGCGGAACTCGTCAACAACAACGAGGTCTACAAGGTCGAACAGACGGGCGCGGACTACGTCACGGTGCACACGCGCCAGTTCATCTTTCAGGCGCGCTATGTCATGATCTGCACGAATGCTTATTCGCAGTTCGTGCACCCGTACTTCGCCGGCAAAGTGCTCCCCACGCGCGGGCAGTGTCTCGTCACCGAGCCGCTTACCGAGAACGTCATGCCCGTATGCGGCTACAGCGATTACGGCTACATGTACTACCGCATGACCTTCGACAACCGCCTCTTGATCGGCGGCGGGCGCAAGCTGTACAAAGAGCTGGAAAGCACCAGCGAAGATCGCATCAGCGACCCGGTGCAGGCGTACCTCGACAACTACCTGCGCACCAAGTTCCCGGATGTGACTGCCAAGGTCGATCGACGCTGGGCGGGAATCATGGGCTTCAGCGTGGATGGCCTGCCGCTGATCGGCACGATCCCCGGCTCGCCGCGCATCGGCTTTGCCGTCGGCTTCACGGGGCACGGGCTGGCGTTCGGGTCGGGCGTGGCGGAACGCGCGGTCGATCATCTGCTGAATGGCGCAAGCGCGGGCATCCTCGACGCCGCGCGGCTAGGGTAGATCTGACCCCACCCCCGTCCCCTCCCCGAATTCAGGGAGGGGAGCCAGAAAAAGCGTGTTTTCTCCCCCTCTCCCCGCTTGCGTGCTGAGGAGAGGACATGTTTGGGAAAGGGGTTGAAAAGCAGGGAGTTCATCGTTCACACTGGTAGCGACCAAGCAAACCGAGTATGAGCGATGAACTATCCATTACTGTACCAATGGGAGAGACTGTTGTCAGCCCATTTACCGGGTTTCAATAGTTGGCAACGAGCGAATGTGGCGCTGTTTAGCTACGGGGTGATACAGGCAAAAAGCTGCCAGCAAGGGGCAATGCCCAAGCCACCAGCTGTGGAGAGCAAGTGGAAAGCACCGCGCGGCGGTTTCGGCGCTGGTTGGACAACGAGGCGGTGGACTTGGGGGCGTTTTTCGAGGCCTGGAGTCGCTGGGTGGTGAGTTGTGTCGGGGGCGCAGAGATCACGTTGCTCGTGGATGAAACGAAGCTCCACGACCGGATTGGGGTCATGCTGGTGGGAGTGGCGTGGCAAGGACGCTGTTTGCCGTTAGCGGCGCACCTACCGAGCCAACAGCGAAGCAGCGTATCCGGCCGAGGGACAAGTTGGGATGATTCGCGCCTTACTGCAAGCGGTGAAAGCAGGCATCGGCGATCTGGCGTCGGTCCTCGTCTTAGCCGACCGGGGGATTGGCTGTTCGCCCGCCTTATGCCGGGTGGTCGAAGCCTTAGGCTGGCGCTATCTGTTCCGCGTAACCTGTCAGACTAAAATCGTGACTGAAGATGCCGACTATCGCATCGCTCGCCAAGTCCAACCGGGCGAGGTGTGGAGGCAGGCGGGTCGGGTCTTCAAGCAGCGGGACGGATTGAGGCGCACGCTCGGGCATTGTGGGGTGTTGGTTACGACGAACCGTGGGCGCTGGTGACTAATGATGAACGGCTCACCGGATACGAGTATGCGCGGCGCAATTGGCAGGAGCAAAGTTTTCGTGACCTGAAAAGTGGCGGTTGGCATTGGGGCGACAGTCGCCTACGTTCTCCCCACCACGTCGCGAACCTGCTCATCCTCTTGGCCATTGCCTACACTTGGATGGTCGCCTCGGCAGTCAAGCGGTCGCGGCAGGTTGCGCCCAACCCCTGGTCCGTCGCCCCAACGGTGCTTTCCGGCGCTTGTGGAGTCTCTTTCGGGAAGGACTGCGTTACCGCGCAAGTCGTTCATCGGCATACCGTGTGTCTGGGCTTTACCTTTATCCCAGACACACGGCTCACTTGAAAACGTGTCCTCTCCTCAGCCGCTTGCGTGGGAGAGGGGTTGGGGGTGAGGGGATAGAGCGAGTCGCTGCGTGACGAATAGCGGAAACGTTCAAGACTCGCTATGATTTGGGCTAGAAATGAGGCTTATCCGAGCGAGGGCATATGGATCAGCATTATCAGGAATGGAGCGAAAACGCGCCACGCGGGCTGCTGCTCATCGGCGCGGGCATTTCGGTGATCGGTCAGGCGATTGTGTTGAAATCGCGGCGCAAGTCGACGGTGGTGTGGTTCCTGTTCGGCTTGGTTGGCTTGATCCTGTTCAACGCGGGCGTGTCCGTGTTCGGCGAAGCGGTCAAGCACCGCACACTCTACGAGAGCAAACTCGGCCTGTAACGAAAAGATTCGAACCACAGCGAATACAGAGGACACCGCGATCATGATCGCGGTGTCCTCTGACCACGGACGCGCAGAAGCGCGTCCCTGCAAGCGTTCGCTTGTTAAAAGTGTTCTGTCCTCAACTTAATTCGGGGATGGGATCGGACTCTGGTCTCTTCCAACACCCTCAGCCACGTCCCGCCGTCCGCTGTTTTTCGCTGTGAGCTAACCGCTAATCGCTAACGGCGCATCACCCACTTGAACTTTTGTGCCCATTTGCGGTTATTATATGGATACGAACGCAACGGAAAGGGCGCATATGGCACAGCGCGTGCTGAGAGACAAGGCGGCACGAAGTATCCCCATCATCGTGCAGAACACCGACATCGATCAGCAGTATCCCGAATGGGCGCGGCGCAACAATCCGATTGTGCGTCGACATCTCGGCCCCTATTGGAAGACGCTGCTGCCCGACCTGGGCTTGATCGTGCGCCTGTTTACGCTGCAAGCGGCCTTCGTCGCCGTGTCGTATGTCCTGCCGCTGCTATTCACCGTGCTCATGCCCACGGTGACCGTGTCGTTGGTGCTGCTGCCCGCCGCCGCGCTCATCTATTTGCAGGTGCTGGCGAGCGTCGCCATCATGAGCACCACGAGCATTGTCAGCGAACGCCGCAACGAAACTCTGCCCCTCCTGCTGATCATCCCGCGCCCGCTCATGCAGGTGCTCTACAGCAAACTCGCCGCGGTCATCTGGCGGCAAATCGAAAACCTCGGCTTGATCTGGTTGGCGGTGGTGCTGTTCAGCATGCCGCTGCTCATCATCCAATATGATGTCGTGTTCTCGCTGGAAGACAACCCGATATTGATGCGCGGGGCGCTCATCCTTGCGCAGTGCGCCGCGTTGATTCGCGTGTTTCTGGAGCCGATCATGGTCGGGGCGCTCGGTCTGCTGATGGGCGCAACGCTGTGGGCGCGCATTCCCGCGATTGTCGGCACGGTGCTGCTCGCCAGCGGTTATTTCTTCGCCCTTAACTTGCTGCGCCTGCTGCCGCTCGACCCGGCGCTGCGCCTGTTCGTCGAGACCATCCTCCCGCTGATCGCGCCGATCCTGATCACGCTGGTGGCGCTGCGCCTGACCGCATGGGCGCTCCAACGGGACTAAAAGCTCAGGCAGCGTACAGCTCCCGTGGGGTAAGCGTTCGCAACTTTCCCGTTAGATTCGCTACAATGGAAAGTGTGACGGTTATGCACGAGAGGTTATTGTGTGATGACGAAAAAGCGACTGCTTTTGCTGGTGCTGGCGCTGATCGTTGCGGCGGTCGGTATCCCGATCAGCGCGCAAAGCGATCCAGCCCAAGACAACCCCAATGCGCAAATTACGTGGCCACCGCCGGTCTATGTGCTGCGTGGCGAATTTGAAATTCGCGGGTCGGCCAATGTCCCCAATATGGCCAACTTCTTCATTGAATTCCGTCCGTTGGACGAACAGCTCCAACCCCCCGCGGGGCGTGAAGTCTGGTTCCCGGCCTCGCTGCCGAATGCCGCCGCCGTGCAGGATGATGTGCTCGCCGTGTGGGATACCTCGGTGGTTCCCGATGGCATCTATGAACTGCGCCTGACGGTCAATGTGACCGGGGGCACGGCGATCACCGATGCGGTCGGCCCGGTGCGGCTCGAAAACACGCCACCGCCGTTCGCCCCGGTGGTGCTGCCGACGAACACACCCGTACCGCAGGTTGTCCAGCCGACGACCCCGCCGCAGCCAACCGCGATCCCGACCGAAGACCCGACGCCCCGCGTCACCATCAGCACCCCGACCGGCAACGTCCGGCAGGGCGATGGCACGAACTACAACATCATCGTGACGCTGACGCAGGGTACGGTGCTGGATATCGTCGGCATTTCGACCACCGGCTCTGGCTGGTACAACGTTCGCCTGCCCAATGGCAGCACCGGGTGGGTCGCACCGAGCATCGTCACGGTGAGCGGGAATACGGGCGGTCTGCCACGCGTGCAGCCTCCGCCCCCGCCCGCGACCCCGGTTCCGACGCCAGTTCCGTTCACGGCCACGCCGACCAGCAGCGCGAACCTTGTCGCGGGCATCGTCGTGCTCGAACCGGCGACGCCGACCTGCGGTCAGACGTTCAACGTCGGCTTTGACGTGGCGAACCTCGGCTCGACGGCCAGCAGCGCCAGCGGCACGGTCTCGCTCGTCGATGTCCGCGCGGCAGATGGCTCGACGCAGGGTACGACCATCGGCGGCTTCCCGATTCTGTCGCCCGGCCAGACCTTCCGCGTCGTCATGCCGCTGACGGTCAGCACGTGGTACAACGAAACCCACCGCATCACGTTGATCATCGACCCGTCGAACGCCATTCCGGAAAACAACGAAACGGATCAGCAGCGCGTGGTCGAATACGTCCTGCAAAAGGGTTCGTGCCCGTAAATCATTAGGACTGAGTCTACAGGACTGAGGACTGAGTGGGTCAGAGGACAAGTGAAATTTACTCAGTCCTCGGCCCTCAGTCCTGAGTCCTTCACTTTTCTTGAGGAGCTTATATGCGTCGATGGTTTATTCTGCTGCTGGTGCTGATTATGGTCGCGCCAGTCGCCGCGCAAGACGCGACGGTCAGCATTGATTTCCCGTATGCGGTCTATGACCTCGCGGGTGCGGTCGATGTGTTCGGCACGGTCAACCTGCCCAACTTGCAAAGCTACTATCTCGAAGTCGCGGATTACGCGCAGCCCGTTGACTCGGCGCTGTGGACGCCGATTACCTTGCCGTCGCGCAACCCGGGCACGGGCAGCGTGATCGCGCGGTGGGACACGACGGTCGTCCCGGATGGCGTGTACAACCTGCGCCTGCACGTGATTCTGACCGATTTCACCGAACAGTTTGACGTGGTCGGGCCGCTGCGCGTAGCCAACCAGCTCGTGCGCCTCGATGGCAGCACCGCGCCGATCATCGCTGCACCAACTGTCGAGCCACAGGTTGTGGAACCGCAGCAGCCGCAAGAGCCGACGATTGTCCCGCGTCCGAACGTCGTCAACGAACTGCCGATCCCGGTCGGCGGGCAGATGGATGACTTCGACGAAAGCGCCGCCGAACTCATGCGCGCGGCGGGCATGACTTGGATGAAGTGGCAGATCCCCTATGTGATCGGCGACGACTCGCTGATCAACGTAGCGCGCGATCGCATCAACTGGTCGCATGAGCAGGGCTTCTTCGCCTTCCTCAGCATCAAGGGCTTGAAAGACGAACTCGCGGCGCAGGGCGATGCCTACTATCCGCAGTACGCCGATTTCGTCGGGCGCATCGCCGCGCTCCAGCCAGATGCGATTCAGGTGTGGAACGAAATGAACCTCGACCGTGAATGGCCGCAGGGGCAGATCGATCCCCGCCAGTATGTCGAACTGCTGCGCCAAGCGCATGACGCGATCAAGGCCGTCGATCCGTCGATCCTCGTGGTGACGGGTGCGCCCTCGCCGACGGGCGCGGAAGGCGCGTTCGGGCTGGATCGCGTGTGGAACGATGATCGCTACTACCTCGGCATGGCGAATGCGGGCGCGGCGAATTTCGCCGACTGCATCGGCATCCACTACAACGAAGGCATCATCCCGCCGAACCAGCAGGGCGGCGACCCACGCGGTGACTACCCGACCTACTACTTCCCATTGATGCTCCAGCGCGCCTCGTTCCCGTTCCGCAGCACGCCGACCCAGTTCTGCTTCAGTGAAATGGGCTACCTGTCGCCGGATGGTTACGGTGAACTCCCGGGCGGCTTCGCGTGGGGCGCGAACACGAGCGTGCAGGAGCAGGCCGACTGGCTGCGCGACGCGATCCAGATCGCCGCGGAGACCAGCGACGTGCAAACGCGCCTGATCATTGTGTTCAACGTCAATTTCACGCGCTTCGTCGATGGTGACCCGCAGGGCGGCTACGCCATCATCCGACCGGACGGCTCGTGCCCCGCGTGCGACGCCATCGGCTCGCTGCGCGGCGCTGGCTGAGTAACCTCACCCCGTAACAGGGTTGTCCGGTACGCAGATATTCTGACCCCACCCCCAGCCCCTCCCCGAATTCAGGGAGGGGAGACGGAAAAAGCCTCTTTTCTCCCCTCTCCTCTAGGAGAGGGGCCGGGGGTGAGGTTAAATCTGCCCTTCCGCAAAACCTAACAATCTTCAGACATTTGTGAACATTACTTCCGGTGGCTTTCGTGTTAGGATCGCGGCGTAGGAATTTGGTTAGTATCAAGTAGAGTCCGTATGCCGTCCCCCGTCCCTGCCATCCAACCCGACGACTCCCTGAGCGATTCCGCGGCGCTCGCGCTGCTTAACCAGCGCATTGATTTCTTCGCTGTCCTGCAGGAAGTCGATGCTGAACTCAATCACGCGCTCGAATTGAACTCGGTTTTGCAGATCGCGCTGCACGCCGCGCAGATTGTCAGCCGCGCCCAGTCCGGCTGCATCGCCCTCTTGGACGACAACGGAGAGGTGACGCTTAGCCGCGGGTTTGGCGGCTACACGGAACTGCCGCTGCTGCCGGAGATCGGCGTGCCCGCGCGGGCGCTGCGGCAGGCCAGCGCCGAATATGTGCCCGATGTCAGCCTCGATGCCGAGTATGCGGCGGTCATCCCGTCAACGCGCGCGCAGATGGTGCTGCCCCTGCTGGCCCATCACAAAATCATCGGCCTGCTCAACATGGAAACCGACGCGCCGGATGATTTCACACCGCAAGTCTTCGAGTTTACGAGTCTGCTGGCGGCGCGCAGCGCCAGCGCGACCGAGAACGCCCGGTTGTACGAGCAGTCGCAGCGGCAGCTCGGCGAACTCCAGCGGCTGTATCACGAACTGAGCGCGCTTGAACAGCTCAAAACCGACATGATCCGCGTGGTGGCGCATGATGTGCGCAGCCCGCTGGCGATCATCTACTCGTACATGGATCTGCTCAATCAAGACCTTGAGCCGTACATGACCGAGCATCATCGGAACGCCGTCCGCACGATTCGTAAGTCCGTCGGGCGCATTGATCGCATGTCCGCGGACATCCTCGCGGTCGAACGGTTGGAGACGGACACGTCTCTGCCGGAGGATATCGTCGCGTTGGGGATGGTGCTCCAGACGGCCGTTGACGAGCACTATGACGAGTGCCGTGACAAGAATCAGCAGCTTACGTTGAGCATTCCCTCCGACCCGGTGTATGTGACGGGCGATCAGGGGCAGCTCCGCGAGGCGATCAACAATCTGCTGGATAACGCCATCAAGTACACGCCGGAACGGGGCCGCATCAGCGCGCGCCTGCTGATCACCGAGGGGTACGGGCAGATCGAAATTGAGGACAACGGCTTCGGTGTGCCGGATGGCGAACAAGCCCGCCTCTTTGAGCCCTTCTCCCGCATCAAAATGAGCGAAGCGCGCGGCATTGAGGGCAACGGCCTCGGACTGTACCTCGTGCGCAAGATCGTGGCGCGGCATCGCGGCGACCTCGTGTGGAACAGCGTGTATAAGGTCGGGAGTATCTTCGGCTTTCGGATTCCGCTCTATCAATAAAGTTGCACATTTGTGCGAATTTTGATATCCTCTCCGTATTGCTTCCAAACAATTTGCCTCACCTCTTGCGTCCTGAGATTGGGGCGTGCACCGGTGCAGTTTGAGGGGATTACCCCTCACCCCCAACCCCTCTCCCACGCAAGCGGGGAGAGGGGCGGCATGGCGAGTCGGCAGGCTCCCCTCCCTGAATTCGGGGAGGGGCCTGGGGTGGGGTGCTGAGGTGAGGCCGGAGACACCGTATGACTCTGCGTACCATCACGCCCGAAACCGTGCGGCGGTTGGCGATCCGCCGCCAACACCTTGATGCTGACCGTCCCCCCGCCACTGCCGAGGGCATTCTCGGCGTCGCCCGCAACCTCGGCTGCTTGCAGCTTGACCCGATCAGCGCAGTGGCGCGCTCGCATACACTGGTGGTCTTCAGCCGGGTCGGCGCGTATGACCTCAAACTCCTCGACAAATTGCAGTGGGAAGACCGGGCGCTGTTCGAATATTGGGCGCACGTCGCCTCGATTGTGCTGACCGAGGACTTCCCCATCTATCACAAGCGGATGCGCGACTACTGTACCGGCGTCGACGGTTGGTCAGAGAGTGTGCGTCAGTGGGTGAAAACGAATCAAGCGCTGCATGATTTCATCCTAAAAGATATCACCGCAAACGGTGCGCGTCTCTCGCGTGAACTCGAAGCGGATGGCTTGCATCCGGAAGGCTGGGTGTCGAGCGGGTGGACGAGCGGGCGCAACGTCAGCCGCATGCTCGACTTTTTATGGTCGTCCGGCACGATCATGGTGGCGGGACGCAAGGGCGGTCAAAAGGTGTGGGATTTGACCGAACGCTTTTTGCCCGAATGGACGCCCAAAGACGAATGGGACGAGCGACAGGTGACGTATGCGGCGGCACAGCGGGCGATTCGCGCGCTCGGCGCGGCCACGCCGCAGCAGATCAAGGTGCATTTCATTCGCGGGCGCTACCCGGATCTACCCGCCGTGCTGGCTGATCTCGAAACCGACGGTTTGGTGCAGCGCGTCAAGGTCGACGGTGACAAGCGGACGTGGTACGTGCACACCGCCGATCTGCCGCTGTTGGGCGCAGTCGAGGATGGCGATTTCCGCGGGCGCACGGTGCTCCTCTCTCCATTCGACAATTTGATCTGCGACCGCAAGCGCACCGAAGAACTGTGGAACTTCTACTACCGCATCGAAATCTACGTGCCCGCCGATAAGCGCGAATACGGCTACTACGTGCTGCCGATTCTGCACGGCGACCGCTTCATCGGGCGCATCGACCCGACTTACGACAAGAAAAGTCAAACGCTGCGCATCAATGCCGTGTATGCTGAAGCGGACGCACCCAAAAACAAGGCCACTGTGCGCGCGGTCAAAGGCGCGATTGAGGAGTTGGGCACATTCCTCAAAGCCAAGCAGATCACGTACACCGAGCGCATTCCGAAGGGCTGGGAAGGGGTTAAGGCATGAGGGCCCGACCCCACCCCCGGCCCCACGCCTCCGAATTCAGGGAGGGGAGCCAACATCACGCGCCAAAGTAAGTTGGTTTTCGTAGGGACGCGATTTATCGCGTCCGCAAAATGCCAAAAGACAGCCCATACCGTCAAGCCTCAACCTTCGAGTGAGGCCGCTATTTTCGTAAACGGAGTTTGAGTGGTGAGGTGAGCGATGAACTTTGCGGAAGTCATGCAAGCGTTGGAACAAGCGGGAACTGCGCAGACGCGCAAGACTTACATGCGGCACGGCGTCCAGGGTGAACTTTTCGGCGTGCTGACCAGCGATCTCAAAACCTTGCAGAAGAAGATCAAGCAGGATCACGCACTGGCGGTGCAGTTGTGGGAATCGGGTAACTACGACGCCCGCACGCTGGCGACCATGATCATCGACCCGGCGCAGATCACCGAGGAACAGATTGATCGCTGGCTGAGCGCTCTCAACAACTACGCCGATACCGATTATCTGGCGGGCGTCGTCGCGCAAACCAAGTTCATCATGCCCAAGATGCTCGAATGGACGGCGGCGGACGGCGAATGGATCGAAACTGCGGGTTGGGGCTTGCTCAATCACCTGGCGCTCAACGATATGACGCTGCCCGACAGTTTCTTCGACCCGTATTTGCAGCGCGTGGAGAACGAAATCCATACAGCCAAAAACCGCGTGCGTTACAACATGAACAACTTCCTGATCTGCGTCGGTGCGCGTAACGAAACGCTGCGCGCCCGCGTCGAAGCCCTCGCGCGGCAGATCGGCAAGGTCTATGTCGACCACGGACAAACCGACTGCAAGACGCCGGAGATCATCCCGTATCTGGAACGCATGTACGCCCGCAAAGAGAAAAAGAAGGCGTAGGTTAACCTCATCCCCAGCCCCTCTCCTACGGGAGAGGGGCTGGGGGTGAGATCCCCGTTATTCCAACCCGGCGCGTTGGTTCAAGAAGACAGTGAAGTCAATATCGCCCGGCGAGTGACCGTAGCCCGTGAGCATAGACGCGACTTCACTGCGATGCTGCATGCCGTGATTCACGACATGGAACAGGCAGTGCCACAGCACGCGTTCACGGAGCGCGCCCGTATCCGTGTGATAACGGATGATGCCCTGCAGATCGGCGTCGCTCAGACCGTCGAGATACGCCCGCATGATCTGCTCGTCGGCCTGCCAACCTTCCTGGAGCGCGTCGACCGTGGGAAAGTCCGCAGGTTTGAGTTCCGGCGCGCCGGGGCGACCGCACAGCAGTTCGCGCCAGCCCATTTCCGTGTCGAGGATGTGCACGAGCGTGCCCTGAACGCCGCCCCAACTGTGCGCGGATGGCGCCGTGAATTGATCGGGTGTGAGCTGGGCGGCGACCGTCAGCAGGTGGCGGTTCGCCCAATAGTTGTAGTCAAATAGGTCGCGGACTGCCTGAATATCCATCGTTTCTCCCTCATATACTCTGAGCCGAGGTGCTGGCTGGCGACGGAACGCCAGCCTCTGCGATCCGCCGCCAAACGTTCACTCAGCTTACTGCACATTCTCTTCTGCTGCTGCGGTCAGCGTTTTCTGACCGCGTGGAATGCCAATCGTCAGCGCAATGGGGCCGAGCAGCATCAACCACATGGCCGACCCGAGGCCGAACGCCTCCGCCACCACGCCGATCATGAGCGGCAGCAGGTCATGAATGATGCTCGTCACGCTGTTGATCGTCACGACCAGACCGCTGCGCCCCGGCAGCGCCGAGTAGAGCTGCGCCTGCAAAATCGAGTACCAGCCCGCATTGGTGAAACCGAGTAGCGCCACGATGATCAGCTTGGGGATGAAGCCGGGCACGAGCAGAAACGCCGGATACAGGATGAAGTTGAGCGCGGCGCTAATGCGCAGATAGGTGAGGCCGCGCACGCGTTCCAGCAGCGGGATGAGCAGCAGGTCGCCGATCAGGCCGACGCCCGCCCACACCGCCACCGCAATGCCCGCGCTCGATTCGCCCGCGCGCACCACATCGACGAAGTAGAGCGCGAGGTAGGCGTTGAGGATGTCCATCATCAGGTCGGCGAATTCGAGCAGCACCAGCCAGCGGATGATGTTCCAGTTGCGGATCGCCCGCCACACTTCGCGCAGACTGGCGCGCACGCCCGCCTCTTCCGGTTCGGCGATCTGTGCTGATTTGGCGAAGGGGAAGCGCGTTGCCGCGAACCAGATCACCAGCGCGATGATCGCCACCGCGAAGTAAGCGTCGCGCCAATTGCCCGTCGTCCCCATGATCGCCCCGAGCAGCAGCGGCCCAACGAACACGCCGACCGCACCCGCAAACGTCCAGCGCGCCATGTTCTGCTCATGGCGGGTGGGATCGGTGTCCATGAGCGCGGCCTGCGACAGGCTGACGAATGCGCCCGACGACGGGTAGAAGAGGCAGAAGGCGAAGATCAGCATGAGGAAGTCGGTGCTGAATCCGGTCAGCGCCAACGCCGCGACAAAGCCGACGCCCCCACCGAGAATCAGGCGGCGGCGCGCCTTACCATCGGCGATCAGCCCGAACAGCGGCTCGATCACCATGGCGACCAACCCCGGAATCGTGAACAGCAGGCCGATTTGCACGTAGTTCAGGTTGAGCGCGTCGCGAATCAGCGGCAGCGCGGCTTGATCCAATCCAAAGGCCACCTCGTCGACGAATTCGATGGCGAGCAGCACGAATACAAAGAGGCCGACGCGGCGCGTCAGCCGGCGGCTGAGATACTTGAGCATATCCAATTGTCTCCTGTCGGGAATCAAAACATGCCGTCGGCGTAACGCCCACAGCATTGGCGAGGAAATATGCGGTTAGCGAGTGATTAGATCAACCGCGGCTGCGGCAGCGCACGAGCATCATCATCTCTCCCAAGTCCGTGCGTCTATCATAGGCGAATTTGCGCTTGGAATGCAACTAGGTAACGGCCCCACCCCCTCTCACGGGTTAGGTTTTTTATACGTCCCAATCGAATACGGGTTTCCTTCGCCCAAAAACCTGTAGGGACGAGGTTTACAATTGGTGAAAATGCTCAACCTCACCCTGCTTGCTCCGCAAGCCTTCCCTCTCCCCACGGAGAGGGACACGACCCGCCGTGCTTTTGCCCCTCGCCCTCTGGAGAGGGGCGGTTGAGCGCAGCGAAACGGGGTGAGGTTAGACAAAATGCCGATTCTGAAATGAATTTATGCCTCGTCCTGTTTTCTTCTCTGGATAGGGTGACCCACCTATTATCTATTCCCATATCAAAGGAAAAATCGAAGCGTTACTCTGCGTGGTTTTGGTTCTATTTTCAACCTAGGACGAGGCATGCCTCGTCCCTACAATTAAAAACCTCCCCCTGTTAGGAGGATGGGGGTAGGGTCGCGGTCAAGCTTAGAAGGCCATCCCTACAGCCCATAGGCTAAATTGGCGCATCTGCCCCGCTGGGCGCAAACTGCTGGGCCGAACCGCGCAACCACCCGTGCGCACAAACGTAGATCAGAGTAAGATAGGGCTAGGAAACGAGGTCTTTATCAAAGTTATGATCAACGGACAGCTCATCCCTCATCCTCGGGGCGTGCAGCGCGTGTTTCTGAAAATGCCATTATGGATGTATCGCGCCGGTCTTGGGGAATTCTTGAACATGACGCGCATCATGGTGCTGGGCACAGTGGGACGCCGCACCGGGTTGGCGCGCTACACGCCGATTGAATATCGGCGGCACGGCAGCAAAATTTATGTGATGTCTGGTTGGGGAGAACAGCCCCACTGGTATCAAAATCTGTTAGCGTCGCCGGAAGTGACGCTGCAGCTCGGCAAGGAGCGCATCGAAGCGCGCGCGACCGTCGTCACCAACGCGGGGGAGGTGCTGCGCGTGCTGCATCTGTTTCGCCGCGCTGCGCCGTTTGTGTATGATCCTATGCTGGCGCGGATGAGCGCGCGCGACTCGATTTCGCCCAAGACGCTCCCCGAAGTCAGCGACCGTTTCACCATCGTCCGGTTTGATCCGCAGCCCAACGCGCCGGAAACCCTGCTGCCACCCCTGCCAACCGATTTCGCGTGGGTGTGGGTCGGGTTGATCGCCGCGGGTGTGTTGACTGCGCTGATCGTCAGTCTGGTACGCCTCGCAAAACATGAGTGAAAATGTTCTCCGTCAGGTGCGCCTGGCGCTGCAAACGGGCGATTATCCCACCGCCATTCAGGGACTGGAAAGCGCCGCGCATCTTGCGCGGGAGGCGGGCGATCGCGCGGGCGAAGGGCGGCATCTCGGCAACCTTGGCCTGATCTACCACCGCCTCGGTCTGATGGAACAGGCGCTGCAAGCCTTTCACCGCGCGCTGTTGAGCGCTCGCGCCGATGGCGACCGCTTGACCGAGGATGGCCTGCTCGGCAATATGGGCAACATCCTGCGCGAAATGGGCCGCTTTGATGAGGCGATTCTGCATCTGAATCAGGCGCTGACGCTGGCGCGCGAAGTCGGCGATGAGCGCGGACGCGGCATCTGGTTGGCGAATCTCGGGCTCGTCTACGATGATATGCGCCAACCGGAAGACGCGGTGCGCCTGCACGAAGAAGCGGTCAGCATCGCTCGGACGCTCGCTGATCAGCGCGGGCTGGCGGTGCGGCTCGGCAACCTCGGCAACAGCAATGTCGCGCTCCATCAGTTTCAGGCCGCCATCCCCCTGTTTGAAGAATCGGCGCTGCTCTACCGTGACCTCGGCGAAAAAGGCATGCAGGCGCAGCGGCTCGGCGTGATCGGCAATCTGTATGCGGCGTTAGGGCGCAGCGGCGGGTCGCGTCGCAACCAGATCGAATACCAGCAAAACGCGCTCAAATACTACGTTCGTACTTTGGAGATCGTCCGCGAACTCGGCGATCAGCGCAGCGAAGCCGATCTGCTCCGCTCGCTTGGCGCGCTCAATCTCGAACTGCGCAGCACCGATGAAGCGATTGTCGCGCTCGACGAAGCGGTGCGTCTGTATACCGCGCTCAACCTGCCGGAGCTGGTCGACTCCACCCGCGCGCTCTATCCGGAGGCCGGATGACCGTTCGCCGCCGCCGTTGGCCGTTCGCGCGGTGGCGGCCGCTGGCGAATCCCTTTGTGCTGCATCGTCCCGTCGCGCTCGTCGTGCGCGCGGATCCCGCTCTCTCGGTGCAAACGCTGATCGAAGCCGCGCGCCCCAGCACGGAACGCCTGCACCTGCGTAACCTGTTCATGGAGGGGCGGCGCTACTACATTCAGCCGCGCGCGACGGGCTTTCGCCTGACCAGCGATACGCGCCAGGTCTGGGGCGGTCGCCGCCGTCGTACCGGCGTCGCTGCCGCTGTTTTCGGCGAGGTGTCCACGCTAGAAGGCGACGAGTCGATCACCGCTATTCGCCTGACGACGCGCATCCACGCGCCGTACATCCTCAGCTCGTTCCTCATCCCGGCCTTCATCGGCTCGATCATCGCCTCGCTGCCGTGGGCGACGCCCGTCCGCGCCCTGTTGATCGCGCTGCTGTTCGCGCTGTCGTGGTTCGGGCACTGGGTGAATGCGGCGCTGCAAGTCAGTGAGATGATCTATTTCGTGCGCAAGGCTCTCGAACACTTCCCGCCTGTCGAAGTGGGGACGCTGCCCGCCTCGGTGCCGCATGTGGTCAACAAGCCGCGGGATGACTTCCGCACCGAATGGCAAAAATTCTACGACGAACACGCGGGGTAACAAAACCTCACCCCGTCCGAATTCAGGGAGGGGTTGGGGTAAGGCTGTTCAAATCACGCAAGGGTTTCGTAGGGACGCAATTTATTGCGTCCGCCTCTTTGGGCTTTGGCTAATGCAGACTGTTCGATACGGGGAAAACACACGTAGGCGAGAGGCTTGAGGGTGTTGAAAAAGGTCAGATTCCGACCCCACCCCCGGCCCCTCCCCGAATTCGGGGAGGGGAGCCAACATTGGCCTGCCAAGCCAAAGTGATCTTCGTAGGGACGCAATTATGCACTTTAACTAATGATCGCGGATATTGGCTGTAGGGGCGACCCAGGTCGCCCAGAACGGGTGGGGACACTGCCCTCCCCTACATTCGGGATCTCCGTACTCATAAGTTAAATTGCATCATTGCGTCCGCCGCATCCGACCCGGCGATGGCCCCACGCCTCCGAATTCAGGACGCGGAGCAAAAAAGCCCCTCTCCTTTAGGAGAGGGGGTGAGGGTGAGGTTGACCTTTACCCCGGCAGCTGCAGCGACCGCGGGAAGCTCGTCAGCACATCGAGACCCGTCTCCGTGATGACGACGTTATCCTCAATGCGGACGCCGCCCATGCCCGGAATGTAAATCCCCGGCTCAATCGTGAAGCTCATGCCCGGCTCCAGCAGATCATCCATGTTCGAGGCAATCTGCGGGATCGGTTCGTGCCCGCCGAGTCCGAGACCGTGCCCCGTACGATGCGTGAAATACGGCCCGTACCCCGCCGCTTCGATCACGCCGCGCGCCGCCCGGTCGACCGCGCCCATCGGCACGCCCGGCTTCGCGACAGCCTGCGCCGCGAGATTGGCCGCCAGCACCGTGTTGTAGATCTTCTGCATTTCGGCGGTCGGCGCACCGATACAGAACGTGCGCGTGATATCGGCTGGATAGCCGTCGATGCTGCCGCCGAAGTCGATGAGCAGGAATTCGCCCGCCTGCAGCGCGCGGTCGGTCACAAAGCCGTGCGGGTTGTCGCTGTTCGGGCCGGTCTGGATCAGGGCGTCAAAGGCGAGACCATTGCAGCCTTCGCTGAGCACGAGTTCGCTCAACCGCGCGCTGATCTGCCGCTCGGTCATGCCCGGCTTGACTTCGCGCAGCAGTTGTTCCAGCGCGCGTTCGCTCGCCTGAATGGCCGCGCGCATCAACTCGACTTCGTCGGCTTTCTTGTGCGCGCGGATGTTGATCAGTTCGCGTTCGACCGGGACGACTTGCAGCGTCGGGTCGATGCTCTGGAAGTTCATCCATTCGGTGACGCGCATGGTCATGCCGTCGATGCCGATGCGCTTGCCCGTCAATCCGAGGTCGTGGATCGCTTTGGCGAACGCGCCCATGTGGCCTTCGGTATCCGACCACGGGAAGGCGTTGACTTCGAGATCCGGTCGTTTGGTGATCTTCTGCAGTTCCAGCTGTGGGATGATGATGCTCAAGCCCTCCGCGGTGAAAATGGCGACCACCGGACGTTCGGACAGGTGAAATTCCAGCCCGGTGAAATAGATCATGTTCGAACCCGGCACGAGCATTACGGCATCGACGCCGCTGATCGCCTGTAAATCGTCGATGCGGGCTTTGTAATCCAGCATGGCTTTATTCCTTTGTGCGAGAGTATTTTCAGCCGATTTTACCCGATGTGCCGCCGCAGATCACCTCTACCCAGTAGCGGTTGAAGGCTGCACCGTCCACGCTCGTCACCAGGTTGATCGGTTTGCCCTGCGGATCACGCGTTTCGTAGAGGTAGGTGTCGCGCACTGCCCACGTGAGCGGCACGCGCTCTATGGTCACGCCCTCTGACCATCCGAGTGCAATCGCGCAGGCCAGCGGGTCATGGTGGAAGTTGATCATATCGGTGGGCACGTGGGTAAAGCTGGCGAATTTCTCGCCGTTGTGCCACTCGTCCCAGAACGCGTCGGCTTGCCGAGCCAGCAGCGCGCCGAGCCTGCCCGCTGACCGCAAGCGCGGCACATCAGCGCGGCGCAGGGCGGTCTGCGCGGTCACGGTGATCGGGATGCAGGTTGGGTCGGCATGTTCCAGCACATGCAGCGCCGACCGGATATCGACTTGCACGTTCCAGTCGTCGGTGCGGGCGAAGTCCGGGTAGCCGGGCGGCACATCGTCGACGTACACGCCCATCAGGAACAAACGCGCGTCGCGTAGGATGCCGGGATATTTCTCGTCGAGCAGGCGCAGATTGGTGAACGGTCCAATCGCGACGATGAGCGCACCTTGTTCAATGCTCCGCTTGAGCAGATCGAGCGCCGCGTCGATGTGACCGGGAATGCGCGGCACGGGTTCGGGATAATTGACTTCATCCGGCGGGTAGCCGAGTGTGGGATAGCGGTAGTAACCGTCGGCGGTATCCGCGCCCGCCGCAAACGCTACATCGCTGCGTCCCATCAGGTCGAGCACATAGCGCACATAGCCCGCGCGTCGACCTTGCTCCTCGGCGACCGTAGTCACGCCCGTCAGTTCCACATCCGGCAGTTTGAGCAGCAGGGCGAGCGCGCATAGATCGTCCATGTCGCCGCCGATGTCCGTATCGAGATGCAGTTTGGTCATGTCCCCTCAAATTCGGCGGAACGCCATGCCATTTCCTGAAACAACCATGAATTGCCATCCGGGTCGCTGAAACCCGCCGATTTCACGCCGCGCCCATGATCCGTGATTTCGCCGACATCGACGCCTTTAGCGCGGTACTCGGCGCGGGCGGCGCTGACATCTTTGACGACTAGGTGCAGCGCTTTGATCGTCCCCGGCGTCATCTCGTCGAGATTCGGGATGCCCTGACTGATGACAATTGAACACGCCGAGCCCGGCGGCGTCAGCTGGATGAGGCGCACCTCGGCGCTGATCGTCGTGTCGTGATCGACGTGGAAACCCAGTACATCGGCGTAGAAGGCTTTGGCGCGCTCCAGATCGCGCACCGGAACAGGCACCAACTCCAGTTTCATCTGCATGCGTTACTCCTCCTCGACTTGCGGACAGATGTTCTAGTCTAACATGCTTTTCGCGGAATGAGTCGACGCAGGGAGCGGTTCAGTCGTCGTAGGTTTCCTGATAGCGGTAATGGACGGCGCACACCGCTTGGATCGCCTCCACCAGCTCCGTGAGCGGACGCGATTCCGGCACGTCAGTGATTTGCAGTTCGCCCACGTGCACGCTCAACCCGCCGCCGCCCCGCGCCGGAAGGATGTTGACGACTTCCAGAGTCGTTTGTCCAGTCACGAGCTGCACCGTGTCGTATTGAGTCGAGACGAAGAGGTGAGCGCTGTGCCGCCACAGCATGACCTCGTTGGCGGTGAGGCGGTGTGAGACCAACGGCGGCGTTTCCAGCAGATCGCGTTTGTAGAACGCTTTTTGCGCTCTTCGGCGGACGGGATCACTCTGCACCGCCCACGGTTGCAGCGAGAAGGGGGTTAACTTGGTTTGCAGTCGGCTGATGTGCAGCACATCCGGGCTGGTGAGTGTCCCCCACAGAGCGGACTCGCGCGCGCTGAGCGCCGCCGCATAGCGTGCCATAATCGGCAGCTCGTCGCGCAGGTTGACGAACAGCCCCGCCGTTGCCATGCCGCCGTGACTTGCCCGCGGTCCGCCGTAGATCGAGAGCGTCACGCGTAAATCGACGCTGTCCCAATCGGCGCTGTACGCCACCTGTGCGGCGCTTTGGGTCGCATAGCGGTTCGCCTTGATCGGGCGACCGATGACGGGTTCAATTTTTGTGAGATAGCGGGATTCCAATTCAGCGAGGGGGTAGTCAGCGTCGAGCGTCAGCTCGAAGATCTGCTGCACGCATTCGCGATCTTCATAGGGGCCACGTGCATCCGCCACCAAGCACGTAAGGCCGAAGATGTGCTGCTCCAATAGGCGATAACTTGGCCAACCCTGGCGCATCGGACCGAGTACCAGCTCCGGCGCGACGCGCTGCGGAATCGTGTCGAGGATCTCACCGATGAAGAGTTCGCGCCCACCGAGTAAGCGACTCATGGCTGTCTCCTGCGCCTAACAGTCAGCATTCGGGTTGAGGTAGATGGGTAGGTTCAATTCCGCGGGGACGGCCAGCGTGAGTTCCGTTACACCCATATCGTGCCGGACTCGCTCATAGGCATCCGGGGCTAGCCACAGGTAGCGTGAGCGCAAGATGGACAGCTCCGTGAAGACGCCGGGCTGAACTAGATTTAGGCCAATTCCACCGGGAACCGTCAGAATTCGATTGTCGAACAGAATATCTTGGACGGCAATCGAATTGCACCAGGGATCCGTTTGGTTTGGCTCAAATACGAGGTAGGGTTCGAGGGTCGTCAAATCCGGTCGCGGCTCTGGCGGGAAGTGCGCCTCGTGCAGGTCTTGAAATGATGGCTGCAGCAGTGGGATGCAGAGGAGGTTGAAGACCAGATAGACCGTCACCAAGCGCTCCTGTCCCAACGCGATCAGCAGCACGAACGTAAGCAGCAGATGTATGGAAATGACCCGGTAATCCCCCCACGTGCCCATAATATACAGCAGCAAGCTGAGGATCAACACGCTGAACAGGTTGTAGAGGTGAAAACCGATCTGTAACCGGGGATTGGAAGCATCCGCCGCCTGTGCGTACCGATTCTTCCATAGTATCGCCAGCAGCATGGCGATCATCGCCCAAAACACGATGGTTAAAGCGATATCGCTCTGCGGTTTGTGCAAGCTGGTGTAACGGGAGAGGTTGATTACGATATTTTCGACGAGTAGATCCAAGCCACCGGCTGGATCTTCGCGCAAAGCGGTGAGCAGCCGGTAGACCATGTGATAGTCGTTGGCCGGGATGATGCGTCCCATGATAAAGACGAGGCTGCCGCCTATGAGCAGCGTGCCCAGCAGCGCGAGCGGAATTCGGGCGCGGGATCGGGGCAGAATCAAATACAGGTACGGCAGCAGCAGTAAGCCCCACGACATACGGGTGAAGATGGCAAAGGCAAAAAAACCGACGCCCACGATTTTCGCGGTCAGCGGCAGCTCAGCTTGACGCTGGAATGCGTGGTAAAAGAGCGCCGCTAACACGAGGCCGACGAAGACGTTTAGGGTTTCCTGCATAGCCGTTGGCAAGAAGAGGATCACCGGATAGTAACTGCCAGTCACCAGCGCCAGCAGCGCAAGCTGCCGATTGGTGAACGGAATAGTGCGCACGACGACCAGAACCCCGACAGCAAACAGCACTATGTTCGCATAGACGACGATCGGCAAATCCCAGCCGGCGACCAGCGCAAACAGGCCGTACAAGAGCGGGTAAACTGGCCCATGCATGTAGAAGCGCAGGACATCAACCTGCGCGGGGATTTCGTTGAGAGTGTAATACCCGCCGCTGAACCCCACGGTGTGAACTGTTTTGACCTGATGCCAGTTCATGACCCCGTCTGACAGCCATGGTACCGCGCCGCTGAGATTGGTCTGCGCAGTGAGGCGCACCATAATCAGCAGCATCAGCAGTGGCAGTACCACCACCAGCGTGATCAGCAGCGCACGGATGAAGACCTTTGAGCGAGCGCGCTGGGTGATGGAAAGTGCTGAGTTAGGAGCCATGACGTTTCCTGAGCAAGTCAGTGGGACGAAACTAAATGCGTGTCAGCGATGGTTTGGGGATTTCCGGTGCCTTCCACCGGCGTAACTGCAGGGCGAGGCGCAAATAGCCGCGAATCGTCCGCATGATTTTCATTTTGCTCTTGCCGATGCGGAGCTGGGTGTCCAGCACCATCGGCACCTCGCTGATGGACAGGTTGAGGTTGATCATCTTGATGACCATTTCCGTCATGCATTCGAAACCGTTGGTCTCCAGAATGCTCGGCGAGTAGCGCTGCTGCAAGCGCTGGAGCGCCGATGCGCGGTACAGCCGGAAAAACGAGCTGACGGTGACGATACCGTTGATGCCGAGCAGTTCCTTGACGAAGGTGTTCGCCACTTTACTCAACAACACGCGCAGGGATGAGGTGTGGACGATGCCGCCGCCGTACAGGTACGGGCTGGCGAGCACAACCTCGTAATCCTCTTCGATGGCGCGGCGAAACATGGTGCGCACGAGTTCGTAACGCGACGTATTATCGCCTTCCATCGTGAGCACCCAGTCGCCCGGTTGAAGCTTGTCCGCAAGATAGCTGAACACGGTTTGGAAGGCGCGCCCCGGCCCGTAATTCACCTCATGACGCAGCACTTTAAACGCCAGATCGCCCGCCAGTTGGCACGCGACGTCGGCGGTGCCGTCCGTGCTGCCATCGTCGACCAGCAGGATGTGCACGCTGAACTGCGCGCTGTGATCGCTGGCCAGCCGCCGGAATGAATCAAATAGCCGGGGGAGGTTGGGCGCTTCGTTCAGGACGGGGACGGCAATATACAGGCTGGGCATTAGGCATTCACCGGGTCGGGCGTGCTGATACCGAGCTGGCGGCGGCGTTCGACCTGCCAGCGGATGGTGCGGCGCAAGCCCTCTTCGAGCTCCACCTGCGGTTCGAAGCCGAGCAGTTCGCGCGCACGGGCAATGTCGGGAATGCGGCGCTGCACATCTTCATATTTGCCGAACGTCTCATAGGGAATGAAGCGAATGCGCGCGGTCTCTTCCGGGCCGCGCACCAATCCCCAGATCAAATGCGCCAAGCCTTCAATCGTGATCTCGCGGTTCGCGCCAATGTTGAAGACCTTGTTATTGGCTTCGGGACGTTCGACCGCGCGGATGATGCCGTTGACGTGGTCGCTCACATAGGTGAACGAGCGCGTCTGCTGGCCGTCCCCATGAACGGGGATTTCTTCGTTATCCAGCGCCATATTGATGAACACCGACTGCGGGCCGCCCCACCACGTCAGGTTCTGGTTGGGGCCGTAGCCGCCGAAAAAGCGCAAGGGGACAATATCGATGCCATAGCGCTCGTGATAGGCGAACATCAACTGCTCTTCGTACATTTTGGAGATAGCATACGCCCAGCGGCGCACATCCGGGTTGCCGACGACGAGATTGGAGTTTTCGTCAAACGGCACCTGTGGATTTTTGCCGTACACATCCGATGTGGACGCGGCGACCATTTTCGCCTTGTGCTCAACCGCTGCTTTGAGAAAGGACTCGGTGCCAATCGTATTGATATGCAGCGTATCCAGCGCGTCGCTGTAGCGCGGAATTTTGTAGGCCGCCAGATGCACCAAGGCCGTGCAGCCTTCCGCACACTGGATCATCGCGGCCTCGTTGCGAATATCCTCCTGCACAAAGGTGAAGTGTGGATGTTCGCGGAACGCCGCCATGTTGAGGAGATCGCCTTGCGATAGGTTGTCTACGCCGACGACGGCGTAGCCCTTTTCGAGGAGCGCCTGCGTGAGATTGGAGCCAATGAAGCCGGCTACGCCGCTAACCAGAATTCGCAACATGCTGTCATCTTAGGTCTGCTGAGTTAGGATGTTCGTGTCACACTGAAGCCAGCCTGACACGCCTGTATTGTGACACATCGCCGCATAGAATGGAACCTCTGTAAGTTGGAGATCTAACCTTTGGGGCTGCGAAAATCACTGAGGGTTGGGATGAGCGCCGCTGCTTACACGACGAGCTACGCGATTGTAATGGTTAGAACTAAAGTTCTATGCTAGTATCGATGGGTATGATCTACTCTGGACAACCGCATAGACAAGGACTGAATCGATGAATCAGGAAGTCACCGATTACATTGGCAAGCTCGCGCAGCCGTGGCAGGCTGATGTCTGCAACCGGATTCGCGCGTTGATCAACGAGGCGATCCCCGAGGTGCAGGAGCGCATCCAATACGGCAAGCCGCACTTCCTCCAGAACGGCAAATATGCGGCGGTGCTCGGTCCGGCGAAGGGCTGGGTGAGCTTCACCATCTTTAACGCGCAGGCGCTGCAGCCGCCGGAAGGCTTGTTCGAATCGTCAGAGACGGGCGACCGCAAGACGATCAAGATTCGGGAAAAGGATGAAGTCGACTACGCGCTGCTCAAAGCGCTGATCCAGCGGGCCGCGACTGCGTAGGGGACGAAGACCTTGACTCAACCCGTGCGCGTGACCATCGAAGTCGGGCCGAAAGGCAAGAAAGTGATCGCCGTGGCACAGGATTGGCCCGGCCTGGAGCGCGGCGCCAAGACCGAGGAACTCGCGCTGGAACGGCTGCAAGCCTATCTCCCCCGCTACGCGCCCATCGCGTCGCTGGCGGGCATGGATGGCGAGTTTGCCGCAAACACCGCGCTGAACATTGTCGAGCACTATCCCGGTGTGGGATCAACGGATTTCTGGGGTATCTCGTTTGCGTTCTCCAGCATCGACAAACAGCCGATGTCGAGCGAGGAATTGGAACGCGAACTGACCCTGATGCGCGCCTGCTGGTCGTTCTTCGACGTGGTGCGCGCGCGCGTCTCTGCCGAGATGCAGAAAGGGACGCGCGGCGGTGGGAAGGATCGCGACGAGATCGTCCGGCACACGCTGTACGCCGAACTGCAGTGGGCGAAGATGATCGGCGTGCTCACCCCCGGCGCGGAGATGCTGACCGACGAGGGGCTGACGGCGCATCGCGCGGCGTACTGCACCGCCATCCGGGCGTATCACGCGCAGGGCAAGCCCGCCGGTAAGCTGGCGAAATGGCCGCTGCGCTACCTGATCCGGCATACCGCGTACCACGCGCTGGATCACTCCTGGGAAATGGAAGACAAGAACCTGGTGGGAGCCTGAGCGGCGGCGGACATGGGGACGTTGAAAGCGATCAAATTCCGACCCCACCCCCGGCCCCTCCCCGAATTCGGGGAGGGGAGACAACATTGTTCGCAACATCGCCCTTTCCGCTTGTATGGGAGAAGTGTTTATACATCCACATAAGCGACAGGCACTTTCAGCATCCGATTTTAGCGAAAGGGGCAGCGATGGAAATTGAGTTCAGCGGCAGCATCTGGTACTGGCGTGGACCGTCGCCGTTTTACTTCGTCACCATTCCCGAAGCGGAAAGCCGCGACATCAAGGAGATCGCCAACCATGTGACGTATGGCTGGGGGGTGATTCCCGTGCAGGGGCGCATCGGCAAAACGGAGTTCAAAACGTCGCTGTTCCCCAAAGATGGCCTCTACCTCGTGCCGCTCAAAGTGAGCGTGCGCAAAGCGGAGCAGCTTGAAGAAGGCGACGACGTGACAATCCGGCTGTATATCGAGATGATGTGAGCGGCAGGCGGTCAGTGTCGCGCAGTCCTACCGGGTCGTAATCCAAGGGTTGGTCTAGTTTTAAGGGGGGTAAGATGAGTCAAAATGCCGCACAGCGTCTGTATCTGATGCAGGTGGGATCGATGCCGGAATATGAGATTCCGATTGTGTGCTATCTGGTGCAAACGGGGGACGGCCAGAACATTCTGATTGACACGGGGCTGCCCGAGGTGCTGCCGGAGGATGAAGCAGATTTTGTGAACGGTCAGGACGTGATCCAGCAGTTGGCGCGCCTGGGTTTACAGCCGGACGATATCCAGACGGTTATTTCGACGCACTATGATATCGACCATGCCGGGCGACACGCGGCTTTCACCAAGGCGCAGTATGTGGTGCAGCGGGCGCATCATGCCGACGCGGCGACCAATCCGCGGTTTGCGGCGCTGCGCTCCCAATGGGATCAGCCGCTGGAACGCATTCGGCTGGTGGACGGGGACACGGAATTGCTGCCGGGGCTGGAACTGTTTGAGACGAGCGGCCATGTGCCGGGACATCAATCGGTGCTGGTGCGGCTGCCCAAAACAGGCGCGATTTTATTGACGATTGACGCGGTGCCCTTTGGCGGGGCTTTCACCCGGGGCGAACCGGAGGAGGGCACCGATACGAACGGCGAAGCGGGCCGCGCCAGCATGCTCAAGCTGCTGGATCTGGTCGACCGAGAGCAGATCGGGCTGGTGATTTTCGGTCATGACATGGCGCAGTGGGCGGGATTGAAGCAAGCACCGGATTACTACGAGTAGACGACGCTGGGGGGGACGGCATGAACAAAGCTGAGCTTGTGCACTGGCTGCAATCTGAGCAGCAGCAGTGGGGAAGCCTTACTGACCCAGGTTGGCGCTGAACGCATGGAGCAGCCGGGCGTGAACGGGCCGTGGTCGATGAAAGACCTCGTCGCCCACATGACCGGCTGGAATCGGCGGTTGGCGGCGTACATGCAGGCCGCGCAGCGCGGCGACCCCGAACCGCCGCCACCGTGGCCGGCGCATCTTCAAGCTGGCGATGAGATCAACGCGTGGATTTTCGAGGCGTATCACGGGCGTGCGGCGCAGGCGGTACTCGACGAAGCGCGCCAGACTATTCAGCAGGTGATCGCCGTCCTTGACCGCCTCCCCGCTGAGACGCCGATTGAGGCGGATCACGATGCGGCGGGTAAAGCTTACTACCGCGTGCGGATCGGCGGCGTCCGTTTTCCGCCGGGCGAATTCTTCGAGCACTTCCACGATGATCATGAGGCCAACGTCCGCGCGTGGCTAGCACGGGAGGGATAGTAAAAGTGAAGCAAAACCCGCCTTCTGGCGGGTTCTTCGTAACGATCTTCTTGTGGACCTGTAGGCACCCTGAACCCGCTGAGTGACATATCCCCTAACCCTGAACCGAATGAGTGACATACGCTCAACCCTCAACATGCTGAGTGACATACGCCCCAACCGTTTCAGGTAGAGCCGCTGGCGTCAAGCAGCGCCGCCCGCCGAAGCGGGTCTTACTACGCCTAAACCAGTATGCGCCGATGCCCCGGCGCGCAAAATATTCCGCGCCGCGTTGTGATCGCGGTCAATGACCACATCACACGCGCCGCAGTGAAACGCCCGATCATCTAGGGTCAGGGTTTGTATGTGGCCACACTGCGAACATTTGCCCGTCGTGCGTTCGTAACGCGCGCTGTAGATGACCTGTTTACCGCGCTTTCTGGCGACATGTTCCATGATGTACAGGAATTTGCCAAACGCTAGGTCATTGACCTTGCGCCCCCAGCGCGCCGTCATGCCGCGCAGGTTCAAATCCTCGAACACCAGCACGTCATAGTCGTCACACAGGGCGTGTGCCAGCTTGAAATGAAAATCCTGCCGCTTATCCGCCACCCGCTCATGCGCCCGCGCCAGCAGCCATTTCGCCACTTTGCGATTCTGACTGTCCGCCTGCTTGCGCTCTAGACTGCGGTTCAAGCGGCGCACCCGGCCTAAAGCCTGCCGAAAGAATTCAGGATGCATCCACGCGCGCCCTTGCTCATCAGTAAGGAACGTGCGCAGCCCGAAGTCGAAGCCGCCGATGCGACTCGAGCCGACTCCGTCGGGCAGTACAATGCGTTCGATTACGCTGAAACACAGCCACAAGCGGTTCATCGCATCCCGTTTGACGGTCACGGTCTTGATCTCGCCCCCCAGCGGGCGGTGCTGCACGAACTTGTAGGTTTGATCGCCAATTTTGATCATGCCGCGTTCACGGGTGTACTCGCCGTTCGGCTTCAATTGATTCTGATTGGAAGTGATCAGCTTCCAACCATACTGCGTCAGCGTGAACGAACGATAGCTTTTCACCTTTTTGAAGTGGGGTGGACTGCTGGCAAGCCGCACGAAAAACCGCTGATAGGCTTTGTCGAGGCGGTTGCACACATCCTGCACCGTTTGCGAACCGAGCAGTTTCCAGTGGGCGAAGCGCTGGGTTTTCATGCGCAGTTTGCCCGTGTGGGCGCGCATGCGCTCGACAAAGATGTACTTGCCGGTGAGGCGATAATAGCGTTTTTGCAGAGCTAGGGCGTGATTCCAGATCAAGCCCGCGATGTTGATCTGATCGTGCAAATATCGATCGCGCTTGGAGGAATACAAACGGTACTTGTAGGTGCGGCGAATCGGTATAGAATCCATGCTGCTCTGACCCTGCTTGTCGGAGAGCCTGTGGGGGTTGCCGCCCCGCGACAGGCATTTATGATCCTAACGCGCGCAATTCATCGTGTCAAATAGGAATTCTAGAAGCGGTTTTCGACGAGGGGACAACAAAAAAGCGACCACACAATTGTGTGGTCGCTCTTGTGAACCCCCAGGGACTCGAACCCTGAACCCATTGATTAAGAGTCAATTGCTCTGCCAATTGAGCTAGGAGTCCGTCTTATTTACCCTGAATTATAGTCACTTCGCCCCCACCGTCAAGGCGGAAGTTTGATTGCGCGCGCCGATTTCCTGTACAATAGCCGGGACTTATCGGTACGGAAAGGCGGGGACTTGTCGCTACAGCCACGCGGTTTGACCGCCCCTGAAGTTGCAGAACGCATCAAACGGGGCGAAAGCAATGATTTTAAAGCGCGCGTCGGGCGCTCGTATTTTGAGATCGTCCGGGATAATGTCTTTAATGTTTTCAACATCGTCTTATTTTCGCTGCTCCTTGTTGTGCTCGTGTTCCGCGACTACGCAACCGTGTTTTTCGCCGGGTTCAGCGTGGTCACGAACTCGTTTTTGGGCATGTTTCAGGAGATCAGCGCCAAGCGTAAGCTGGATCAACTGGCGGCGCTGGCGGCGCATGAAGTGCGTGTGTGGCGTGACGGCCAACTGATCACCGTCCCCATCCGCAAAGTCGTCAAAGATGACGTGCTGCCGATTGATCCGGGCGACCGTCTCGTCGTGGATGGCGTCGTGCTGACCAGCGACGCGCTCGAAATGGACGAGTCGCAGCTCACGGGCGAATCGGATGCGGTGCTCAAAGATAAAGACGACAAGGTCTTTTCCGGCTCGTTCTGTATCGCGGGCAGCGGCCTGATGCAGGCGACGCAGGTCGGGCGCGACAGCACGATCAATCGCCTGAGCAGCACGGCTAAAGCCTACCGCATGGTGCTCACGCCGACGCAGCAGCGCCTCTCGTACATCGTGCAGATCTCCGTGGTGATCATGGTGGTGGTGACACCCATGCTGTTCATCGCGGGGTCGCTGCAAGCCCAACCGCTGATCAATCTGGAGACGTTCCGCAACGCGGTGGTGTTCGTCGCCAGCATCGTCCCGCAGGGGTTGATGTTGAGCGCCATCCTCGCGCTGACCATCGGCGCGGTGAGCATCAGCCGCTTCCAGACGCTGGTGCAGCGTGTCAACGCCGTCGAATCGATGGCTAACGTGACCACGTTGTGCTTCGACAAGACGGGCACGCTCACCAAGAATAAGCTGCGCGTGCATCATGTGCAGCCGCTGGCGAACCTCTCCGGCGCGGAGATCGACAAACGACTGCGGCTGTACACCGCGAACCTGTCGCATCTCAACCGAACGGCGGCAGCGGTCGCGCACCACCTCAACGGGGATGTGCCGCTCCTGCCGGAACTCGTCAAAACGCGTGAGATCCCGTTCACGTCGGCGCGCAAATGGGGCGCGATTGAATTTGCCAGCGAAACGCTGATCATGGGCGCGCCGGAACGCGTGCTGCGGCTGCGCGACGCGGGCGCGCTCGAAGAAGCCACCCAGCTCGCCGCGCAGGGTATGCGTGTGCTGGCGTTGGCGCGCACCACGCATCCGCTCTCCGATGGGCGCTTGTCGGATGATCGCGAACCGCTGGCGCTGGTCGTGCTCAGCGACGAAATCCGCGAGGACATCCAGACCACGCTCGAAGATTTCCGCAAGGAAGGCGTGGCGCTCAAGGTCATTTCGGGCGACAACCTCGAAACGGTCAAGGAGATCGCGCGGGAAGCCGGGATGACCATCCGTAAGGCCTTCACGGGCGATCAGTTGGACGCGATGACCGACTCCGAACTGGAAGCGGCCGTCACCGAAGGCGATCTGTTCGCGCGCATCGAACCGGATACCAAGAAGAAGCTGATCGCCGCGCTCAAGCGGCAGGGTGAATACGTCGCGATGGTCGGCGACGGCGTTAACGATGTGCCCGCGCTCAAAGAGGCGCACATGGCTATCGCCATGAATGACGGCGCGCAGATCAGCAAAGATGTGGCGGATATCGTGCTGCTCAACAACGCCATGACGACGCTGCCGCGCGCCTTCCACGAAGGGCGCATCATCACGCAGACGATCTTCGGCACGAGCCGCATTTTCCTCGTGAAGAACTTCTACAGCATGATCTTCTTCATCTTCGCGGGCTTCATGGGGCTGCCGTTCCCGATTAACCCGATCCAGATTAGCTGGCTGACCTTCGGCGTGATCAACCTGCCCGCCGGGTTCATGGCGCTGCGCGTGCTCAAGCCGATCTACCTGAAGGAATTCCGCCGGGATGTGCTCGACTATGTCGTGACGGTCGGCTCGATTGGCGCGGTGGCGATGGCGCTGGTCTACGCCTTCACCTACCTGAGCAATTCGAAGGATTTACTGGAAGCGCGCAGCACGATGCTGGTCTTCCTCACGCTCTACGGGCTCATCGTGATGTGGCACACGCACGGTATCGACCTGTTTGAACCGCGCAGCATTGTGCAGCGTCCGCGCCTGTTCATCTACGGCGTGGTTTCGTGTGCGCTGACCATCATCGCACCATACGTTTTCCCGGATATCATCGCGTTCAAGCCGCTCACATCGTGGGAATGGGGCGTGGTGCTGCTGGTGTTCATCCTCGCGCTGATCGCGATCCGCTGGGCCATGCAGACGCGCGCGGTCACCAATCGCCTGTGGAAATTGTTCGAGCCGTAATTGCGGGGAAGCGGGGGCAGATTACGTACGACTGCCCCCGTGCTGGCTGATGCTAAAGGTCAGCCGAAGTGACAGAAGGCCGTGTCGCCTCTGGGAGCGTCAAATCCACGCGGTAGAGAGTTTCGACCGCCTCTGCCAATGAATTGGCGCTGCGGTACCGCATCTTCAATAACTGCGCCGCAAACCCACCGATGATTCGCTCAATCGAATTAACTTTCCCGATCGCGATCATCCAGCCATTGCGCGGATGCTTGGGCCATTTGAGCGAGGTGAGTTGGACGAGACTCGTCTTCGAAGTGCCATCCAGAATGCAAATCTGATGGATGAGAGCAGCGTCAGCATCGCCTTCGTCGTAGAAGCGGCACAGCGCGGCGTCGGACTCATGCAGTTCGGTTTCCGTGATCGTCCCCTGGTATTTGAGGAGCACAATGCGTTTGGGCACAAGCCAGTCTAGTTGATAGGGCATGGATCTTCCTGAAAGTGTTGGAATCAGCAAAACCCTTCTACGTTACTCTAGGCTGCCTGCCCGACGGGTTAAGCTATCGTGAAAAGTGTATTTTTTCACGAGCTGAAACGCTCCCCTCTCTACAACTTGATCCGCGCGAGCCTACCCGAAATAGCGGTTAATCGCGTCGGCGACAATGTGCGGGCGCGTCACGGTGGGCACATGTCCCGCCCCGTCGATCACCTCCATGTGACAGTTTTTAAGCTGCGTTGCCAACCATTCGGAACTCACCAGCGGCAGAATGCGATCATCCCGTCCGTGAAGGATGAGCGTAGGGATGACGATCTCACGCAACCGCGCGCGGAGATCGATCTCCTGAGCGCATTCGTATAAGCGAATCGCAGCGGCAGGCTCAGACCGCATCAGAATCTGCCGCCCCCAGCGCCGCCACATATCACCATGTTCCTCGGTGACACAGTTATCGACGAAAGCGCCAATCGTCGCTTCAAATCGTGTTTTGAGTCCCTGCAAAAAGGGAGATTTGGGATCGTCAGGCTGGTAGTACACACCGTCCACGAGCACCAGTCCTTGAACGCGCTCGGGACGTTCCAATGCCGCGAGCAGCGCTGTCGCCGCGCCCGCCGATTCCGCAGCCAGGATGCAGCGATCGACGCCATAGGCGTCCATTACCGCGAACACATCGCTGACTAAGTAGTCCAACATGATCGACTCGACGGCACACGAGCTCGCGCCCGCGCCGCGATGATCATAAGCGATGGTGCGCCACGTGGGGCTGAGATCGGCGAGTGTATCGGTCCACACTTCCCAACTGCCCGCCCATCCGCCAATGGCGAGGAGCGTACGCGGGCTGTTCCCAAAAGCGACACTGTAGAGCTGCGCATAGGGGCGTTCGATGAACATGGCGCGATCCTTTTGGCAAATAAACTAAAGCGTAAGTGCGTTTTTGTTTATAATCGATCCCACCCCCGGCCCCTCCTCAAATTCGGGGAGGGGAGCCAACATCACTGGCTAGGTGAGTTCGTTTTCGTAGGGACGCGATAAATCGCGTCCGCTGTCCGTGGACACGCAGAAGCGTGTGCCTACAAATAAAGATGGTGCAATCTCAACCCGTTTAATCCGTCGTGATGTCCCAGGCCGCGAGATCGGCCAGAAAGCGATGCGCCGTCAGGTCGAGATGAATCGGTGTGAGGCTGGCATAGCCCTTGTTGACCGCCCACAGATCTGTGCCTTCTTCCTCGTAATTGCCGCCCGGTTCCGGCCCAACAATGCGATAGATGTTGTTCTCGCGTGCCAGTTCGTCGGCGTAGATGCGCACGCCCTGCCGCGTCAGGCGCAGCCCTTTGACCGGGCTAACGGGCGGGATGTTCAGGTTGAGGATGGTCAGCGGCGGCAAGCCCTTCTCCAGTACCTTGCGCACCACCATCACGGCGATGCGCGCCGCTTCCGCGTAATCTTCGACCCGGTCGGCATCCCGCTGGGCCAGCGACACGGCGACGGCGGGCACGCCCTGAATCGCCGCTTCGAGCGCGGCAGTCACCGTGCCGCTGTAGGTGACATCCTGCCCCATATTCGCGCCGCGGTTGATGCCCGATACGACCACGCGCGGCGGCCATTCCACCAGACCGAGCGCGGCGATGGCGATGCAGTCGGCGGGTGAGCCGCCCACGGCAATCGCGCTGGTTTTGTCGGCCAGCACGACCTCGTTCGCGGGAATATCCTGAAACAGCGTCTTCTTGTGGCCGCTGGCGCTCTGATTCACGGATGGCGCGATCACCTGCACCGAGCCAAGCTGGCGCATGGCCGTGGCCAGTGCCAGAATGCCGGGCGCTTGGACGCCATCATCATTCGTCACAATCATGCGGTTCAACAACATCTCTCCTTAGTCGACAACGACGAGCAGCGCGGTCAGACAGGCGTTTTGGGAGCGTTTTCAGCCACCATAAACCACGTTACTCATTACACTCTAAGCTCGGCTACTTAACCTTAAGCACTCTTGTACAGAAATGCACCATTTGTCATGTACAATGCTTGTGTAGAGTTCGTATTGTAGATCGAAACAGAGTCCTGTACAGTACGAACCGACGGCTGAAGCGACAAGGAGGCTCTCGCCCATGCCGGATGACATCAATGAGATCGACTTTCTCGAAGGCGTGAGTAAGTTTCAAAGCGCCCGTATGGGTGCCTTTTGGGAAGACATGCTCGCGCTGCTGCGCGGGCAATCTGCCGAACTACTCAGTTTTGACGAAATTCGGGCGCGTTTGCGCTTGCGCGAAGAATACTATAAGGGGCTGCAAGAAGTCCCGGTGGACCAGGTGGTGGGGAGCGTTGGACGATACAAAGACTTCACGGCGAAGTTTCTCCCCCGCAAAAACAAGATGCAGGAACGCTGGAGCCGCGTGTATGCGGTCGCCAGCGGGATGATGGGGTTGCCGCCCATCGAACTGTACAAAGTTGGCGATGTGTACTTTGTGCGCGATGGCAATCATCGCGTCTCGGTGGCGAAGCAGTTGGGTGCGACCTACATTCAAGCCCATGTGACTGAGCTGCCCACGTCGATTTCGCTCAAACCGGGCATTTCTGAACAGGAATTGGACGAACTAACCGCGTATGCGGAGTTCCTGGATATCACGCGCCTGCCGTACACGCGCCCGCATCACCAGTCGATGGAGCTGAGCGAAACATCGCGCTATGACGACTTGCTCGGGCACATCTATCTGCATGGCGCGGTCAAGGAGCGGCATGACGGTCAGCCGGTCACGCTCGACGAAGCGGCGGCGGACTGGTACGACAACGTGTACCGCCCGGCGGTAACGCTGATTCGCAAGTACGACATGATGCGCTATATGCCGAAGCGCACGGAGGGCGATCTGTACCTGTGGATGGTCGATCACCTCCGCGAAGTGAAAGAAGTGTACGGCGATCAGGCCAGCAGTCGTACATTCAGCGATGCGCTGGTGGATTACCTCGTCAGCAAGCAGATCGGCGTCCCGCGCGATTTGCTGCACGAGAAAGATCAAACGGTGACGCTGGCGCGTGTGGATCTGGAGCAGCAGCTCGAAGAATATCGCGCCCGCTTCGAACCCCTGCGGACGGATGCCGTCGAAATCGCGCCGATCAGCGTGAACGGCGATCACGAGGACGAGTAACCTCGTCGCCCCCTGTTTTGTCACGACAAGTCGTTTGCTGATCAGGGTGTGCACATGGACGCTCCTGTTCCTGTTAGGCGCCTGACCCCCGCCCCTCTTCGCCCGGAGAGGGGACTTAGGGGTGAGGTTGATCCCCCGACCCACCCCCAGCGGCTAATCCTTCAGCAAACTTTAGCTTAGGGACGCCGTGAATCTTTGCTACAATAGGCGCAAGTTGTCCCATAACGGAGATTTCCGCGTGAATCGCGTAGACACGTACCCCGACGAGGCCCCGGTCGTCAATCCGTGGCTGATTCGCCTGCCGATCCTGTTCATCAGCGGCGCGATTTTGTTGTTCATCGCCGTGGTAGGCTTGATCGTCGCCTTTGAGATCGCGTTTCAGGGGCGCATCTACCCCGGCGTATATTCCTACGGCGTGAGTCTCGGCGGGATGACGCCGGAACAGGCGCGGGAAGCGCTCGATGGCCGTTTCACTTACGATGAGCAGGCCGTGTTCACGTTCCGCTATGGCGATCAGTTCTGGCAGGCGCGCGCGGGCGAACTTGGCGTGTATTTCGACGTGGAAGCGACTGTTGGCGAGGCGTTTGCGGCGGGGCGCGCGGGTAATTTCGCCGTGAATCTGATCGATCAGGCGTTCAATTGGCTGAATGGCGAAACGATCACGCCGATCATTCGCTATGATCAGAATGCCGCCGCGCAGCAGGTCGCCCGCATTGCCACCGAGATCAACCGCCCGGCGCGCGATGCGGTGCTGCACATCGACGGCGCGAATATCAGCGCGACGCCCGGCGAAACCGGGAAGGCGGTCGATGTGCGCTCGACACTCTATCGGCTCGACGCCGCGGTGCTGAACTTTGACGCGGGCGGCGAGATTCCGCTGGTGGTCAACGAGACCGTGCCCGTCTCATTGGACGCTGAAACCGCGGCGACTCGCGCGCAGATCGCGCTCTCCGGCCCGGTGACGCTCACCGCCACCGCCGCGGACGGCAGTGCGCTCGGCCCGTGGACGGCGACCGTCGCGCAGATCCAGAATCTGCTGCGCATCGATACGGTAGCGGATGCGAATGGGCTGCTGACGTACGACGTCGAGGTGGATGTCGCCGCCTTCCGCCCGTACCTTGAGGAACTCGCGCGCGGTCTCATCAGCCAGCCGCAGGATGCGCGCTACCACTTCAACGTCTCGACGGGGCAGTTAGATGTCATTCGTTCCGGGGTTAATGGGCGCACACTTGATGTGGACGGCACGCTCCAGCGCCTGCATGACGCGATTTTCAGCTCGGGCAACCGGACGATCAGCCTGGCTTTCCATGAGGAAGCGCCGCGCTACGGCAACAACACCACGGCGGCGGAACTCGGCATCACGCAGCTCGTCTCGACCGGGCAGTCGTATTACACCGGCTCGTCGCGGGCGCGCATCGAAAACATCATCCTCGCGGCCTCGCGCTTCGACGGTCTCGTGATCGCCCCCGGCGAACTCTTCTCGTTCAATCGCTACGTCGGCGATATCAGTCCCGAGTCGGGCTTTGTCGAAGGCTTTGTGATCGTCGGCGACCGTACGGTGCGCGGCGTGGGCGGCGGCGTGTGTCAGGTGAGCACGACGGCCTTCCGTGCGGCCTTCTACGGTGGCTATCAGATCGAGGAGCGGCATGCGCACGGCTACCGCGTCGGCTACTACGAGATTGGCGGCGAAGGCGTGGGCATGGACGCGGCGATCTACATCCCGGACCGCGCGGCGGGCGAAACTTACGGTGAACTCGATTTCACCTTCCGCAACGATACCCCCTATCATCTGCTGATCGAAACGCAGATTTACCCCGGCAGCAACATGGTGGAATTCCGCTTCTACAGCACCAACCCCGGACGGCAGGTGGTCAAAGCGGGCACGGAGGTCAGCGAAGTGCAGCCGCCTGCCGCGACCCAGTACGTCGCCAACAGCGACCTCGGCGCGGGACAAGAACTGCAAGTCGACTGGGCGGCGGAAGGTTCGTATGTGCAGGTGACGCGCATCATCAATGACCCGAGCGGCAATGAGATTGACCGCTATATCTTCGCCAGCCGCTATCAGCCGTGGGGCGCGGTGATTCAGGTTGCGCCCGGTGATTCCCGGTTGAGCAGCTAACGCAGCCTGAGCGATTCGAGCAGGTGACGGAGTGCCGCCACTGCGTCGTCGAGCGCGGCGGGCTGATCGGACTGCGCGATCCATAACGCCGCCTCATTCATCGCGCCGGAGAGCAGATGCGTGAGCGCATCCAGTGAGAGCGGCGCGAGTTCCCCCTGCGCTTGCAGCGCCGCCAGCGCCTCACGCAGTGACTTCATGCTGTACTGGGCGTCGAGTTCCCGCCAGGCCGCCCATCCGAGCACCGCTGGCGCATCGATCAACATGATCCGCTGTACCTGCGGGTCGCGGCTGGCTTCGAGGAAGGCCGCGCACCCGGCGATCAACTGCTCCCATGTCCCCTCAACCTGCCCCGCCGCGGCTTCGACGCGTTCCCCGACATCGTGCTGCACCGCATCCAGCACCGCGTGAAATAAGCCCTCTTTACTCCCAAAGTGATGATAGAGCGCACCCCGCGTGACGCCAGCGATCCGAACGATGTCCTCGGTGGGGGCGTCCGCGTACCCGTGAGTCGTGAACTGTTCGCGCGCAACTTCGATCAAGCGGGCGGTGGTTGCGGCGCGCTGCTCGGCTTTGGTCGCCATCCTTGAGCCTTTCCTTGTTGACATACATACAGATTGTATGTATCATGTGGATAAGAAACATACACAATGTATGTATCTTAGCGCAAGGAGCGAAACCGATGCAACTCAACAGTTTTTACCCCGTGCTGATGAGCCGCCAGCTTCGCGAGTCGCGGGACTTCTACACGACCCACTTTGGTTTTCCGGTGACCTTTGAGGCGGATTGGTACGTCAGTTTGAAATCGGCAGATGGACGGTATGAGTTGGCGTTTGTGGTCCACGATCACGCCACCGTCGTCAGCGCGTATCAGACCCCGGTGGCCGGGCTGCTGCTCAACTTTGAAGTAGCAGATGTCGATGCGGAATACGCGCGCCTCATCGAGCAGGCGGGATTGCCCCTAGTGCGGGCGCTGATCACCGAGGAGTTCGGTCAGCGACACTTTGCGACCGTCGACCCGAACGGCGTGCTGATCGACGTCATTCAGATCGTGCCGCCGTCGGACGCCTTTGCCGCGCAGTACACGGAAGCCGTCTGGAATTCGTCGACGCACGCCGAGTAACACACAAAAAAGTCGGGGCACTGCTGCCCCGACTTTTAACGCTGCGTTGTGGAATTGGAATTGAGCTTACTGACCGAAGTTGAGCGGAACGACCTGCGTATCGGCGGCAATCACCCAACCGGGGATGTCGCGCAGACGCAGCGCGCCATTCGCGTAGTCGGTCACGAAGAAGGTCTGGCCAGCGGCCAACTGCGTACCCGTGATGCCATCGCCGAGCGCGCCGCCCTGAACCCACGTGGTTTCGGTGATCTGACGCAGACGCGCGCCGCTGTCAATCGAGGACGGGGGCAGGATAACCGCGTCGATGACGTGGATGATGCCATTGCTCGCCTGAATGTCGGTGATGATCACGTTGGCGAACCGATCCAGCACGACGCCGCCATCTTCCACGGCAATCTTAACCGACGCGCCGTTGACCGTGGCCGCGCTCGTCAAACCGACGACTGCCGAAGCCGGAACTTCACCCGCAACCACATGGTAGAGCAGAATGTCCGTCAGCGCGCCTGTCGGATCCGCGAGTAGAGCGTTGATCGTGTCCGCACCGAGCGCCGCGAACGCCGCATCCGTCGGCGCGAAGACCGTGAACGGGCCGGGGCTCGCCAGCGTGTCGGCCAGACCCGCCGCCGTCACCGCCGCGACGAGCGTATCAAAGCGCCCATCCGCCACCGCAATATCGACAATCGTGTTGCTCTGCGCGAACGCGGGCACAACCGCCAGCGCCAGTACTGCCATCACCGCCACCAACATAAACCACTTACGCATGTCTTGACTCCTTAAATACCGTTAAAAGCTGTTCTCAACCGTTACCGTAGTACCATGCACTGGGCATAAGAATAGGTGGCAAATATGAGCTTCGTTTGAGTGAAGTATAAATGCCGATTAAATCGAACCTTAAAGAACGCAGTAACGGCATGTCTGGCCTGTGCAGGCTCTATTCTGGCTGCGGCCGCTTCGCTACAATGGAGTTGTCAACACGGAGTAGATGAAAACGAGCTTTAGCGTATGCCAACCCAACGACAAATTCCGCAGCCCGGACAAGAATCGGTGTGGGATTATCCCCGTCCGCCGCGCGTCGAACCGACGACTAAGCTGATCCGCGTCAGCTTCGGCGGCATCGTGATCGCCGAGACGCAGGCCGCGTATCGCGTACTCGAAACCAGCCATCCGCCGACCTACTACCTGCCGCAAGCCGATATCCGCATGGAGTATTTGCGGCGCACGCCGCTGCAGACCGTGTGCGAATTCAAAGGCGGCGCGACCTACTGGTCGCTGGTGGTGGGTAAGCGTGAGAGCGAGAATGCCTCGTGGGGCTATGCGAACCCGCGCCCCGGCTACGAAGCGATTCGCCATCACATTGCGTTCTACGCCTCCCGCGTCGACGAATGCACGGTGAATGGCGAAGTTGTCACAGCGCAGCCCGGCGACTTCTACGGCGGTTGGGTCACGTCCGACGTGGTCGGGCCGTTCAAAGGCGCGCCCGGCACATGGGGCTGGTAGAAAGGAAAGAAGTTTGCAGTTCACAGTTGTCAGTCTACAGTAAACACCCCAACGATGGGTTTCACAGCCCGTCGGTTGGTTTTAACTGTGAACTGTAAACTGTAAACTGAGCACTCACTATGAAACTCCTCCTCTTTGACATTGACGGCACGCTGGTCTGGACGGGCGGCGCGGGGCGTGAAGCGACCCGCCTCGCCATGCTGGAAGTCTTTGGCACATCGGGCACACTGGATACACATACCTTCGGCGGCAAAACCGACTGGCTGACGCTGGTCGAAACGCTCGGCAAAAGCGAAGGTGAAATCGGCGGGCACATGCCCAATTACGACATGGTGATGGGGCGGCATATCCTGCACATCATCGGCGATTATCCGGTCGCGCCGTGCCCCGGCGGGCTGGAACTGATTGAACGTCTGCGCCAGCGCGACGATGTGGTGCTTGGTCTCGTCACCGGGAATGTGCAGCGGGGCGCGGGCGTCAAGCTGGCGGCGGCGGGCTATGACCCGACGGATTTCGTGGTCGGCGCGTATGGCAACGAGCGCATGCAGCGCGATCACCTGCCCGAACTGGCGGTCGCCCGCGCCGAGGAGCTGACCGGACATCGGTTTGCTCCGCGCGATGTGTGGGTGATCGGTGATACGGCAGCGGATGCATCGTGCGCGCGCGTCATCAATGCGACGATGGTCGGCGTGAAGACCGGGTACGGCCCGTCGCCGCAGGAGATCGCCGCGTGCAACCCCGATTATCTGCTCAATGATTTGACCGAATTCTGGGACGTGGTGCGGTTGTAAGACAACCTCACCCCCGACCCCTCGCCTAGAGGAGAGGGGCGCAAACAGTCTCTTTCCGTTTCCCTTCCTGAATTCGATGAGGGGCGAGACTTGAAGGTGTTTAAAAGACCACCTTAAAGTCTTTCCGCTCGCCGGCGGAAGCGATTTATCGCGTCTCTACGAAAACTAAATGCGGTTCGGCGAGCGGTGTTGGCTCCCCTCCCTGAATTCGGGGAGGGGCCGGGGGTGGGGTCGATTTGTTCAGTGCCACCTCATCAGGTTCATCTTGACCGCCGCGCGTCCGATGGACTACACTACCGCGGAATCGTCGGTATAGGCAGCGAGGCGAAATGCGCATCCTCACGCTCACTCCGGCAGCAACTGAGATCGTGTGCGCGCTCGGTTGCGGCGATCAGTTAGTTGGGCGGTCGCACGGGTGTGATCACCCGGAGTCCGTGCTGAGCTTGCCCGCGGTCACGCAGCCCAAGACCGCCGCGCTCGCCAGGGATGCCCCGTTTTCCCTGCACACCCATTTGTCGTCGGTGTATCTGGTCGATCTGGAACAGGCTCGGGCGCTGACGCCCGATGTGATCATGACGACGGTGGTGCCCGGCAGCGAAGATACCCTTCAGATGGCGTTGGCAGACGCGTTCAAACCGGCGCCGCAGCTCATCAATCTTGAGCAAAACGAAGTTTCGGCTGTGCTGGCGAACATCACACGGGTGAGCGGGGTGCTCGGCGTGCCGGAACGCGGCGCGGCGCTCATGCTCAAAACCGATGCGCGCCTGAAAGACATCTACACCCGTGCGGCGGAGATTCAGCCGAAGCCGATCGTCGCGGCGCTCCAGTGGATCGACCCGCTGATGATTTGCGGCAACTGGGTTCCCGAGCTGATCACGATGGCAGGTGGCGTCACGCTGTTCGGGCGCGCCGGACATCCGAGCTTCTGGATCGACTGGGATGACCTGTGGGCGGCAGACCCGGATCGCATCGTCATTGTGGCGTGTGGCTACACGCTGGATGAGGCGCGCGCCGCCCTGCCCGCGCTGACCAGGCAGCCCGGTTGGGCAACCTTACGGGCTATTCGCGACAAACAGGTGTACATTACCGATGCTGATCAGTTTTTCAGCCGACCGTCGCCGCGTCTGGCGGAGTCGCTGGAAATTCTCGCGGAAATCTGCCACCCGACCGTCTTCCGCTTCGGTCACGAAGGCGCGGGGTGGGAGAGATTTTGAGTTCACAGTAGACAGTTTACAGTTCACAGTTAAGACAGGTTTTTACTGTCTACTGACGACTGTGAACTGACAACTCCTTTCGAGGTAACCATGACACAAACAGTACTCATCACAGGCGGCGCCGGGTTTCTGGGGATCAATCTGACGCGCTATTTGCTGGCGCGCGGCTACAAGGTCGTGTCGCTGGACATCGCTGATTTCACCTATCCCGAGCGCGACCAGATCACCGAAATCAAGGGCGACATCCGCGATACCGCGGCGGTGGACCGCGCCATGCAGGGCGTCAACATGGTTGTGCACACGGCGGCGGCGCTCCCACTGTACAGCGAAGCCGACATCTTCTCGACCGACATCGATGGCACCCGCAACATCCTCGAATCCGCGCTCAAGCACGGCGTCGAGCGTGTGATTCAGATTTCGTCGACGGCGGTCTACGGCGTGCCGGATCATCACCCGCTCTTCGAAACCGACAAAATGGTCGGTGTGGGGCCGTACGGCAAAGCGAAGATCGACGCGGAGAAGGTGTGCGAGAGCTACCGCTCCAAGGGCTTGGTCGTGCCGATTATCCGCCCGAAGTCGTTCATCGGGCCGGAACGCCTCGGCGTGTTCGCGCTGTTCTATGACTGGGCGAAGAGCGGGCGCGGCTTCCCGATGATCGGCAGCGGCAACAACCGCTATCAACTGCTGGATGTGGAAGACCTGTGCGACGCCATCTACCTGACGATGACGCTCGACAAGAATGTCGTCAACGATACGTTTAACATCGGCGCGAAAGAGTTCACCACGATGCGCGAGGACTATCAGGCAGTGCTGGATTACGCGGGCTTCAAGAAGAAGATCGTGCCGTTCCCGGCTGGCCCGGTGATTCTAGCGCTTAAGGTACTGGAAGCGCTCAAGCTGTCGCCGCTGTATGCGTGGGTCTACGAGACGGCCAGCAAAGACTCATTTGTGAGCATCGAGAAAGCGGAGAAGCAGCTCGGTTATAAGCCGAAGTACTCCAACAAGGACGCGCTGATCCGCAACTACAAGTGGTATCTCGACAACCTGCACCAGTTCGAAGGGCAGTCGGGCGTGTCGCATCGCGTGCCGTGGAATCAGGGTGCGCTCAAGCTGGCGAAACTGTTCTTCTAAAGATAAACGGCAACCTCACCCCCGGCCCCTCTCCGAGCGGAGAGGGGTGAAAAACGGCACATTTAAGCCCCTCGCCCTTGGGAGAGGGGTTTGGGGCGAGGCTAGCTTTTATTCACCCCCTGCTCCGCGATGATGCCCCCGTAAAACTCGATCTTGTAGCGAATCAACCCCAGATGCGCGTTCAATTCGGCGATGTGCGTCTCCACGTCGCGCTGCAGCTGCTTGAGCATCTCGACACGCTCCGGCAGGGTCGCGTCGCCGCCGCGTTGGAGTTCGGCATACGTCTGCATGTCGGTGATCGTCATGCCCGTCGCCCGCAGCTTCATCAAAAACTCGATCCAGCCAATATCGTCGCGGGAATAGCGGCGGTGCGTGTTGTCCGCGCGGTCAATGGCGTGGATCAAGCCGACCCGTTCGTAATAGCGCAGGGTGTGCACGCTGAGCCCCGTGATGTCCGCTACCTGACTAATCGTGAGCAACTCGACTTCGTTGATCATGTCCATCGGATGATCTTTGACCTCGTTCCCAAACTGATCTCTTGACTTAGAGTGTACTCGAAGTTGTAGAGTTGCGTCTGTATCAGTTACACGAGAAAGGCGCACGATGAACAAGCGACTTTTGGGACATTCGGGCATTGAAGTCTCGCCGCTGGGCATGGGCTGCTGGGCGATTGGTGGCCCGTGGCAGTTCCTCGACATTCAGGCGGGTTGGGGCGAAGTGGACGACAACGAGTCGATCCGCGCGGTGCAGCACGCGCTGGCCAGCGGTATCAACTTCTTCGACACGGCGGCGACCTATGGCACGGGACACAGCGAACGCATCGTCGGCCAGGCGCTGGCGGGTAAACGCGATGAGGTGGTGATCGCCACCAAGTTCGGCTTCAACGTCGATGAAACGGCCAAGCACGCCATCCGCTTCGAGACGCCGGAGCAGATCATCGCCAATGTGCGCGCGGCGTGCGAACGGAGCCTGCGCAATCTGGCAATGGATACCATCGACCTGTACCAACTGCATGTGTGGGACTTCCCCAAAGAGCACGCGCCCGCGCTGCTCGACGTGTTGGAAGCGCTCGTGCGCGAGGGGAAAATTCGCTACTACGGCTGGAGCACCGACTCGGTCGAGAATGCGCGCGCCTTCGCCGCCGGGGAACACTGCGTCGCCGTGCAGCACGATCTCAATGTGGTGCTCGATGCGCCGGAGATGCTCGCGCTGTGCGAGACGCTCAAGCTGGCCAGCGTCAACCGTTCGCCGCTGGCACGCGGCGCCCTGACCGGCAAATACACCAAAGACACGGTGTTCGCGCCCAATGATGTGCGCACCGATCCGTGGGCAGTGCAGAACATCCTCAACCCGGCGTTTGATCGGTTGGAGGATTTGCGCGCCATTCTGACGAGCGGCGGGCGCACGCTGGCACAGGGCGCGCTGGCGTGGATCTGGGCGCGCAGCCCGGTCACTGTGCCGATTCCCGGCATTCGCACGGTCGCGCAGGTGGACGACAACGCGGGCGCGCTGCACTTCGGGCCACTCACGCCCGACCAAATGCGCCAGATTGACGAGCTGTTGGGACGGTCGGTGCTGACCTACTAAAGTAGGTTCTCGAAACAAATCCACGAACGCATGTAGGGGCGCACCTGCGTGTGCGCCCGAAACCGGGCAGACACATCGGTCTGCCCCTACGACTTGAAGCATTTACCGGATGAAGCACTTAGCTTGACATACCGCTTTTGCCCCTCGCCCTCCGGAGAGGGGCAGTTGAGCGCAGCGAAACACGGTGAGGTTGCAGTTCAATCCTCCTCTCCGTCCAAAATCACCCTGATCTGGTGACAACCCGCGCGGTCCATTCTGCGTATAAGATCACAACGAATTGAGAAGGGTTTCACAAAAGGGGGAAAGATCGTGGCTGCCAATCTCAAGGAAAAAGTGGCGGATTTTCTGGCGCAGGAGAACATTGCCGTTGCGGGTGTGTCGCGCAATGAGAAATCGCCGGGGGCGGCGAACGCCATTTACAAGCGGCTGCGCGAGTCGGGCTATCACGTCTACGCGATTAACCCGAACGCGGATCAGGTTGAAGGGGATCGCTGCTATCACAGCGTGAAGGATATTCCCAACAAAGTCGGCGGCATCGTCATCGCGACGCCGGAAGCGGCTGCCGAACAGGTTGTACGCGACTGTGTCGATGCAGGCGTCACCCGCGTGTGGATGCACAACGGCATTCACAGCATGGGGACGAGCGTGTCGCAGAGCGCGGTCGATTATGCCGTTGAGCACAAGATGAGCGTCATCGCGGGCGCGTGCCCGCTGATGTTCGGGCGGCCGTCGGATGGCTTCCATCGGTTTATGGGGCGGGCGCTCGGCGCGTTCGGCAAGCTGCCGAAATAAGCGGAATTGCATCCAACCTCACTCCCCACCCTCTCCTAGAGGTTGAGGACGACACTCTTACCAATCGAGTCTTTGTAGGGACACGCAGAAGCGCGTTCCTAGAGTGTGTCGGTTGAGGGAAGACGGCCTCGCAATATTCAAACTGTAGCGTGAGCCTAGAGGAGAGGCGGAGGGTGATGTGTTTGTGGGGGAAAGCCCCGTTACTGGTGTTGCTCGACGAGACCAAACTGAGCCAGCACGTGAGCGTGATGATGGAGGGGCGCCTATTATGCGTGCGCGATCCCCTTAGTCTGGCGTGCCTACTGGTCGACAGACTATGCGGAAGCAGGCCAAGTCACCCTCATGCAACAGTTACTCGTCCACCTGCTCCCAGCCGACCAGGTCGCGGTCGTGCTGGCGGATCGCGGCTTAGGCACTTCGCCCCACAGCTCTACGCGGTCCGCTTTCATCATGAGGCCAGCTTTCGTGACTTGAAGAGCGCTGGCTGTCACTGGCAGCGTTCGCGCTTCTGGTTACCGAGCCAGACCGCCCGCCTGCTCCTCGTGCTCGCTTGTGCCTGCCTCTGGTTGCTCACCCAAGGCACTCAAGTCTACTTCCTCTATTCCCTCAGCGTCCGCCAAAAACGCCTCAGTCTCTTTCGTTTCGGCTTGGACGCACTCGTTGCCCGTTTTATTTCCTCCCGCCCCCAAAATCTCGAGTTCTATCTTGCCCCCGATTCCCCGACCTTTAAAAGTGTCGTAACGTGAATCGAATTCGGGGAGGGGAGCCAACAGTGCCTGCCAAGCCTCCTCTTCTCCCATGCAAGCAGGGTGAGGTTAAGGATTTTCACCAAATGTGAAATACGCTCATGCTTCGTCCGACACGCTCCCTAGCGCGTCTGCGGGTGTGCGCTCAGGGGCTAAGGCCTATGACTACCTGCCCTGAGATTTCATCTTCGGTTCAAATCAGAACCAACACCCGCCTGCCAACACCTCTGACCTACACGAAGACTTTGAGCTTGTCGAAATCCTTGCGCAGCAGTTCTTTTTGGCTGGCGCTGTAGAGCACCACCGCCGGGTGATAGAGCGGTACAATATGGATGTCGCCGTAGGGCATGGCGGCACGGATCAAGCGCCCGTGCAGTTCGCCGATCTTGCCCTTGTGTTCGCTTAAGCCGAGCTTCTTGAGGATATAGCTGGTCGCAAAGCGCCCGAGCGGTGCGATCACGGCGGGCTGGATTATGTCGATGATGCGATCCACAAACGGTACGTAGAACGCGATCTCTTCGGGCGTCGGTTCGCGCTTGGTGGGCGGGCAGTCGAGCAGTAGATTGGTCACGAACACGTCGGCGCGCTTCAAATTGATCCCGGCGAGCATATCGTCGAGCACCGAGCCGGACGGGCCGATGAACGGACGTCCCTGTCGACCTTCGTTCTTGCCGGGCGCTTCGCCGATGAACATGAGATTTGCGTCGGCGTTGCCCTCGCCGAAGACGGGAAAATAGCCGTTTTCCATGCGGCAGGCATACAGCGGCGAGGCCTGCGCGTTGATCACCTCAGCGCGGACGGCGCGCAGCGCTTCGTCTTTCTGGCGCAGCGTCTCAGAATTGGGGCGCGGCTTAAACGACTCGTTGGCGGGCACGGCCTCTTTGATCGCCGTGACCAGCTTTTCGACATCGCGGGCGAAACTGTGATGTCCGAGCGCAATCGCGTTGCGGCGGGCTAAGGCCTGCAAATCGTCAGGGAGGTCACCGGGAGCGGGCATGGGCGCGCGCCCGACCAGCACGGGCACGACGAATTTGCCCAAGCGCAGCGCGCTGGCGATTTCGATGCGCACGAAGTCGTTCCACTGCTGGATGCGGCGCGCGCCGCTCTCGTCGGTGATCGTCGCCCACTGCGGGCCGATTACGGCGAGCAGCACATCACAGGTGGCGACCGCTTTTTCCAGCGCGTCGACAAAATCGGCACCGGCTGGAATATCGTCCACGTCGATGAACACCTGCTCGCGTTCCAGATGGTGCAGCAGATGGTCAAACAGGCGTCCCGCGTAGCCTTCGCTGTCCTGCCGTCGATAGTTGATGAAGATGCGCAGCATGTGTTTGCTATCCCCCTGAGTCCGATTTTAGTATAGCCGATCACATGGATCGGCGGGCATTAAGTTCAGGCGGACGTCGACCGATTTGCGGAGGGGTAGATCTGCGGTCTGCGTAATCATTGAACAATCACAGAGGTGCGAGCGTACTTTCAAAACGCGCAACTCGTGCTAGAGTCGGCGGCTGAACGGGAGTTTCTGGACTGCGCATAGGTGCGCTCACAAGGAGGAAATATGCATCCAGTAGTAGCCAGGCTGCGCGGCGGGCTGATCGTCTCGTGTCAGGCAGGTACAGGCGACGGTTTGTACGGCAGTGATGCGATGGCGCACATGGCGCTGGCCGCGCAGATCGGCGGGGCGGTGGGGCTGCGCGCCAACGGGGTCGCCGACATCACGGCGATCAAGCGGCTGTCCGACCTGCCGCTGATCGGGATCGACAAGCAGGATTTACCCGGCTTCGGCATTCGCATCACGCCGAGCGTCGACGCGGCGCGCGCCATCGTCGCGGCGGGCGCGGACATCATCGCCGTGGACGCGACACGGCGCGGCGCGGAAGAGGGGCGCTTGCCTGCCGCCGAACTAATCCGGCGCATCCGCGCGGAACTTGGCGTCGCGGTCATGGCGGACATTGCCACCTATGACGAGGGGATTGCCGCCGCCGAAGCGGGCGCGGACATCGTCGCGACCACACTCTCCGGCTACACGACCTACAGCCCCGCGCAAGACGAGCCAGATTTTGATCTGCTGGCGCGGCTGGCGGCGGCGCTTAGCGTGCCGGTGATCGCCGAAGGGCGGATCGCCTCGCCAGAGCATGCGCGGCATGTGCTGGAACTGGGCGGTTTCGCGGTCGTGTGCGGCTCCATGATCACCAAGCCGCGCTGGATCACCGAGCAGTATGTGACGGCTCTAAATAGCTATCACCGGGCGCAGTCCGGCGTCGTGATCGGCGTGGATGTGGGCGGTACGAAGATCGCCGTGGGCGCGCTGGCGAATGAAACCGAGCTGATCTACGAGGAACGCGTACCGACCGAGGCCGCAGCAGGTGGCGCACAGGTCATGCTGCGCATTGGCGACGCGGTCGAACGCGCGCTGCAAGCGGCTCCTAACGCCAGCGCGATCGGCGTCTCGACGGGTGGCGTGGTGGATCGTCAGGGTGTGATTCGTTTTGCGACCGCCTCCATTCCCGACTGGGTCGGCACGGATGTCAAGGGCACGCTGGCGGCGCGTTTTGGTCTCCCGGTCGCGGTGGAGAACGATGGCCAGGCGGCGACCCTCGCCGAAGCGTTGATCGGCGCGGGGCGCGGCTATCGCTCGGTGCTCGGCGTGACGGTCGGCACGGGCATCGGCGGCGGCTACGTTGTGGATGGACAGATTTATCACGCCGATGACCGCAGTGGCCTTGAACTCGGTCACATTGCCGTCGAACGGGATGGGCGCTTATGTCCGTGTGGACGGCACGGCTGTCTCGAAGCCTATGCCAGCGGGGGCTGTCTCGTCACCGAATACAATGAGCGCGCTGCCGCACCGTTGAGCACGGGCGAACAGGTCGTCGCCGCCGCGCAGGCGGGTGATCCCGCCGCGCTGATGGCGATCCGCGTCGTCGGGGCGTGGCTTGGTTACGGTGTGGCGAGCATGGTCAACGTGCTGAGTCCGTCGGTCGTGGTGATCGGTGGCGGCGTTGCCCGCATCGGCGACCTGTATTTCGACAGCGTGCGCGCCGCCTTTCGCGCGCAGGTCTATCCGCCGCTGGTCGAGACGCCCATTTTGCCCGCTGCGCTCCGCAATCACGAAGGCGTGCTCGGCGCGGGACTGCTGGCACGGCAAATCTGAGGGAGGGTTGGTCAAAACTATACAAATCCGGTGTACATATCCTACAAGTTGACCTATACTGAAACAAAATATGTTTTGGATGTAGGTTTAGACTGTGCAAAAACCCTTACAGCGCCTTAAAGCTGTGCCGCAGATCAATGATCAGGTGCAGGAGGCGATCAAACAGTACATTCTGGATAATCATTTGCAGGACGGCGCGAAGCTGCCGTCCGAAAATGCCCTCAGCCAGCAGTTAGGTGTCAGCCGCAACTCGGTGCGCGAAGCCGTGCAGTCCCTCGCCTCTCTCGGCATCCTCGATGTGCGGCGGGGGAGCGGCTTGTACGTCAAAGGCTTTACCCTGCAGCCGCTGCTCGAAAATCTCTCCTACGGCGTGCTCTTCGACCTGAACGAACTGGAAGACATGCTGCAAGTGCGCGAAGTGCTGGAAAGCGGCATGGTCGATCTCGCCCTGCCACATGTGACTCCCGAACGACTGGCGACGCTCGATGCGATTGTCGGGCAGATGCGCCGCCGCGCCGAACAGGGCGAGTCGCTGGTGGAAGAAGACCGCGCTTTTCATATGGAACTCTTCCGCCCGCTCGGCAATACCATTCTGCTCCAATTGCAAGATATTTTCTGGAGCACGCTGCGCAAAGCGTTGGGGACGGTCAACATTGCCGACAGCAACCCGCTGCGCACCGCCGCCGCGCACGCCGCGATTGTTGATGCGCTGCGGACAGGCGATGCCGATACCGTGCGCCGCGCGCTCAACTCGCATTACGGCGATATCAAAGAGCGCCTGCGCCTGATGAAGGCCGCGCACGCGGAGGAGAAAGCCCCATGAAACCGCTCACCGCTTCCGAAATCGTCGGCAACTGGTGCACGCTCATGCTGCCGATCAACGCCGACGAGAGCATCGACTATGCGCGACTGGATGAGGAAGTCGTCTACCTGACGGCTGCGGGCGTCAACGGGTTGTACACCAACGGCACGGCGGGCGAATTCCACACGCAGACGGAAGCCGAATTTGACCGTATTCACGAGTTGGTCGCGGCGCGCTGCAACGCAGCGGGGCTGCCGTTCCAGATCGGCGCGAGCCACATGAGCATGCAAATTTCGCTCGACCGCATTCGCCGCTCACGAGCCTTCCAGCCCAGCGCCTTTCAGGTGATTCTGCCCGACTGGTTTCCGGTGCAGGACGCCGAGATGATCACGTGCTTGCAGTTGTTCGCCGCCGCTGCTGATCCGATTCCGCTGGTGCTGTACAACCCGCCGCACGCCAAACGCCGCCTGACGCCCGCGCAGTTCGGGCTGCTCAAGCGGGCGGTTCCGGCGCTGGTCGGCGTCAAAGTGCCCGCGGGCGATGAAGCGTGGTACGCTGAGATGCGCGCCCATATGAGCGATCTCTCGGTGTTCGTGCCGGGGCATCTGCTGGCGACTGGCTACAGCCGCGGCGGAGCGGGCGCGTATTCCAACGTCGCCTGTCTGCATCCGGTCGGCGCACAGCGCTGGTACGACCTCATGCGTGTTGACCTTCCGGCGGCGCTGGATATTGAGCGCCGCATTCTGCAGTTCTGGGAAGCGGAGATCATCCCGTACATCACGGAGCAGCACTACCCGAACGGCGCGCTCGACAAGTTCCTGTCGGTGATTGGCGGATGGGCGCATATCGGTTCACGGCTGCGTTTACCCTATCGTTGGATCGACGAGACGGAGGCTGGGCGGGTGCGCGCGGTCGCGGCCCGGTTGATCCCGGAAATTCTGTGTATCGAAGGAGCGGCGCACTAGGTCGGCTCCTTATCGATTGAACATACGCTTTATTTACGTTTTGGAGGCAGCAATGAATCTTTGGAAGAAGTTAGTGTTGGTCGCCCTTTTGCTTGTTCTGGCGATCCCGTTGACCGTCAGCCTCGCACAGGACACGAGCGGTAACACGCTCATCGGTGCGTTTGATATTGGCCCCGGCGGCGCGCCGGGTGTGCGCCCCTATATGGATACGGCTGGCCGCACGTGGCTGTCGAAGATCTGGTCGACGCTGGTGGTGTGGAACAGCGACATCAGCGCGCCGGAACCGGAACTCGCCACCGACTGGTCGTCGAATGACGATTACACCGTGTGGACGTTCAACCTCCGCGACGGCGTGACCTGGCATGACGGCGAACCCTTCACCGCCGCCGATGTCGTCTTCTCGTACAACCTCGCCGTGAACCCGGACGCCGCGACGCAGTTCTCCGGCTTCAGCCAACTTTCGCCGACGACGGTCTCGGAAGTGCGCGCGGTCGATGACCTCACGGTCGAATTCGTGCTCACCGCCGCGAATCCGCGTTTGCCCTACAACCTGATGCTGCTGTGGATTCTGCCGGAACACGCGCTGGCCGACCTCGCCCCCGCCGACTACCAGACGACCGAATGGTTCTTCACCGACGCGATCGGCACTGGCCCGTTCATGCACGAAGAATTCCAGCGCGATCAATTCTGGTCGCTGGTGGCCAACCCCAACTACTGGCGCGGCCAGCCCAAGCTCGACCGCCTGATCAACCGCTATTTCGCGGATGAAACGTCGGCCATCCTCGCGTTGGAAGCGGGCGAAATCCAGTTCAGCTATGCCAGCGGCGATGTGGCGCTCGGCTTTGAAGGCAACGAGAGCTATCAGGTGTTCTCCGGCCCGTCCGGTGTCACCAACTACATGATCTTCAACGAACGTGATGCGCGCTTTGCGGATGCCCGCGTGCGTCAGGCTTTCCTGTATGCCATCGACCGTCAGGCGATTGCCGAAACCGTGCTGCGCGGGACGGCGCAGGTCGTGCCGTGCATTGGCGCGTTCCCGGCCATGTATCCGGCGGAAGGTCTGAATGACTACGCCTACAACCCGGACATGGCGCGCCAGCTCCTCGCCGACGCGGGCTTCGATGCCAGCCAGCCGGTTGAAGTTGTGACCTACTACGACAGCCAGTTCCACTCGGATGCGCTGGCGGCGATTCAAGCCTTCCTGGCGGATGTCGGCGTGACCATCACGCCCGATCAAGCAGGACGTGCCCACCTACAACAGCTACTTCTACACCGGCGAAGGCTGGACGATCTCCTACCGTGGGATCGCCGCAGGCATGGCCAACTTCCCCTTCCCGTTCTACGAAGTCGGCGGCCAGCCGACGACTGACGGCGCGCCGCTGAGCGGCACGGAATACCCGGAACTCACCGCCCTGCTCGCGCAGGCGCGCGTGGAAGGCGACCCGGAAGCCTATGTCGGTCTGCTGCAGGACATCTGCGCGTACCAGAACGCCAACGCGACCGAAGGCTACATGTGGACGGCGATCCGCTTCGGCGTCGCTTCCAGCAGCCTGCAAGACTTCTACTGGTTCCCCGCCGGCGGGCGGCCCCTACAACGATCACGCTGAACTGTGGTCGGTCGGCGAGTAACGTTCGTATCACGATGATTTTGTCCGTGCCTCGCTCCGGCGGGGCGCGGGCGTCCGATCGTAGACCACCATGAGGCGATTAGGCGTTCTGAGCGCCCGGCCCCCTCCGCGCCGCCCGTTCCAACCGAGGGCTTGGGTTATGCAAAAGTATATTCTGCGCCGGGTGCTGATCGGCATTCCCGTCTTCATCAGCATCACGATCATCATCTTCGGCCTGATCGAACTCGCGCCGGGCGACATCACCGACTACTTCATCCGCCCCGAACTCAACATGACCGATGAATCCGAAGCGGCCATTCGCGCGCGGTTCGGGCTCGATCAACCGCTGACCGTGCGCTACGTCAACTGGCTGGGGAACGTGCTGCAAGGCGACTTCGGCTACCGCTATACCAACGGTCAGCCCGTCGCGGCGACGATTGTCCAACGCCTGAGCGCGACGGTGCTGCTGGCGGGCACGGCGCTGATCATCGGCGCGACGCTTGGGGTAGCGCTCGGCGTGTTCACGGCCCTGCGCCAGTACTCTGTGTGGGATTTTCTGCTGACGGGCGTCTCGTTCTTCGGCATCTCAATTCCGCCATTCGTCGCCGGGATCATCGTGCTGTATGTCTTCGCCATCAAACTCGGGTGGTTCCCGGCGGGCGGCATGCGCCCGGTGGACCGCGAACCGACGCTGCTCACGACGCTGCATTATCTGGCGCTGCCCACCGCCGTGTTGAGCCTTGCGCCGATTGCCAATTTCATGCGCTATACCCGCTTCGCCATGCTCGAAGTCATCCGCGCCGACTATGTGCGCACCGCGCGCGGCAAAGGCATGCGCGAAAACCGCATCACGTGGGGACACGGCTTCCCCAATGCGCTGCTCCCCGTGATCACGCTGTTCGGTCTGAGCCTGCCCACGCTGGTGGTCGGCGCGGTCTTCACCGAGACGATCTTCAGTTGGCCGGGGATGGGCACGCTGTATCTCGAAGCCGTCAATGGGCGCGATGTGCCGCTGCTCATGGGCATGAACCTCGTGATCGCGCTGGTCGTGCTCGTCGCCAATCTCGTGACCGATCTCGCCTACGCCGTCGCCGACCCGAGGATTCGCTATGACTGACCAAACCCGCCAGCCGATTGCCGTCCTCGTCACCGATGAAGACCGCGCCAAACTCGAACGCCGCGACGATAAGCGCGCGCTGCGCCGCTTTTTGCGCAACCGCCCGGCGGTGGTTGCTTTGATCGTGCTGATCATCATCGTGTTGTTGACCATCGCCGCGCCGCTCATCGAACGCTACCGCTACGATGCGATTGACCTGCGCGCGCGCGCGTCCCCCCCAAGCGACCTGCACTGGCTCGGTACGGATGGCGTGGGGCGCGACGTGTGGAGTCGCTTGCTCAACGGCGGACAGGTCTCGCTCGTGGTCGGCTTCGGCGCGACGCTCGTCGCCACGCTGATCGGCACGGTGCTGGGCGCGATCTCCGGCTACTACCGCGGGTGGGTCGACATGGTGATCATGCGCATCACCGACGTGTTCATGACCTTTCCGAGCATCATCATCATGCTCACGCTGGCGGCCATGCTGCCGCGCACCGTGTGGACGATTGTGTTCATCATCGGCGGGTTGAGCTGGACGGGCACGGCGCGCATCGTGCGCAGTCAGGTCATGTCCATCCGCGAGCAGGAGTACATTCTGGCCTGCCGCGCGCTCGGCTACCGCGACCGCCGCATCATCATCGTGCACATTCTGCCCAACGTGTTCGGGTCGCTGGTCGCGCTGGTGACGTTCGCCATCGGTTCGGCGATTCTCACCGAAGCCGGGCTGAGTTTCCTTGGGCTGGGTGTGCCCCCGCCGACGCCGAGCTGGGGGAACATGCTCGAAGCCGCCCGCAACCTCGACATTCTGCGGAACATGCCGTGGATGTGGATTCCCCCCGCGATCATGCTGGTGATCACGGTGCTGTCAGTCAACTTTATTGGCGATGGCGTGCGCGACGCTGTGGATCCGCGCATGGTCATCTGATCAGAGGACATTGCAACATGCGCGGAAGAGAACTACGCGCCAAACTGCACGCCGGAGAACGCGTGTATGGAATTGCGATGGAAAGCTACGGTCAGCCGCGCTTTCCCAAGTTTTTTGCCGATGTGGGACTCGATTACGTGTGGCTGGAGAGCGAACACGCCCCCGTGAACCGCGAAACGATCGCCTGGGCGATTCAAGCCTACGCGGGGAATGGGGTCGCGCCGCTTGTGCGCATCCCCGAGATTTCGGCGGCGCGGGCGGCGATGGTCGTGGATGCCGGGGCGCATGGCGTGATCGTGCCGTATGTGGAAACGGTTGAGCAGGTGCGCGCTATCGTCGGCGCGATCAAGTATCGTCCGCTCAAAGGCGCGGCGCTGACCGCAGCCGTCGAACGCGGCGAATTCCCCAACCCCGAAACAAAAACCTATCTGGAAAACTATAACCCGGACGTCAACCTGATCATCATGATCGAAAGCCCAACCGGGGTGCGGAATTTACCCGATATCCTCAAGGTGCCGGGCGTGGATGCGATCCTGATCGGCCCGCATGACCTGACCGTGTCGCACGGCATCGCGGAACAGTACGAGCATCCGCTGTTTGAGCAGACGGTCGAACACATCATCGATACCTGCCAAGCGCACCAGATCGCCGTGGGCATGCACTTCATCAGCGGTTCGGTCGATTGGGCGCTGCGTTGGGCGCGGCGCGGCTTCACGTTCATCAGCTACCGCGGCGACGCGCTGTTCACCGCGCGCGGCATCCGCAGCGAACTGCACTACCTGCGCGAACAGCTCGACGGCACGCCCGCCGCGGGCAGCACGGATGCGATTGGCGCGTCCGGCCACATTCACTTCCAGACAGGGGATTCCACATGACCGAATTTCGTGGCATTTATCCGGCGCTGGTGACGGCCAGCACCGCCGACGGCGGCGTGAGCGTGCCGGGCGTCGAGGCGCTGGTCGAGTATTTGATCGGCAAAGGTGTCGACGGGCTGTATGTTGGCGGCACGACCGGCGAGGGCATCTACATGACCGCTGCCGAACGCCAACTACTGGCGGAAACCGTGCTCAAGCGGGTCAACGGGCGCATTCCCGTGATCATGCATATCGCTTCGATGTCGCTTAACGAAGCGAAACTGCTGGCGCGGCACGCCGTCGATCACGGCGCGGCGGGCATCGCCAGCATCATGCCGCCCATGTACAACACGCATGCCTCGGTCGTCGCCTATTACAAAGGTTTGGCCGCGGCTGTGCCGGAAACGCCGTTTTTCTCCTACATCCTCAACCCGGCGATCAACCCGGTCGCGGTGCTGCAGGAACTGCTCGACGTGCCTAACCTGCACGGCGTCAAGTACACGGGTTCGAACATGTACGAGATGCGTCTCATCATGGACATGAACGCGGGGCGCTGGATCACGTTCTCGGGCATGGACGAGCAGGCGGTCTACGCGCGCATGATGGGCGTGCACGGCTTCATCGGCTCGACGCTCAACTACATTCCCGGCGCGTACCGCGCGATCTTCGAGGCGGTCGGGCGTGGGGACTATGCCGCCGCCCAGTCGATGCAGGAGAAGGCCAATCTTGTGACCAAGGCGCTGTATTCGGTCGGCTTCAACGGGGCGCTGCGCGAAACGCTGCGGATCATCGGCGTAGACTGCGGCGAGCCGCGTCTGCCTGCTATCGCCCTGACGGCCGAGGGCAAAGCCGCCCTGCGCCGCGCGCTGGATCAAACCGACTTCGCGGAACTTGCGGCACTGTAACTGACCCCACCCCCGGCCCCTCCCCGAAACGAGGAGAAGGGAGAACGAGGGATACGCTGTAGCTATGTGGAATAGCGTGAAGTCGTTTTAGAAGCAGCGGACGCAATGATGCAGTTTAAGAAAACGATACGGATTACCCCTCACCCCCAACCCCTCTCCCACGCAAGCGGGGAGAGGGGAGAAAAGACGCTTTTGCTGGCTCCCCTCCCCGAATTCGGGGAGGGGCCGGGGGTGGGGTCGGTACTCCGCCTTCATAAGTTAAACTGCATAATTGCGTCCCTACGAGAACACAGTGTTTGTGTAGGGACGCGATAAATCGCGTCCGCAACATCCCAAAAGTGAGCTGTAACCCATTTCCACGGTATTTTGCGCATTTACCGGCTTGCCTCGCCCGCTAACGAGAGGGGCAAGCTCTTCCCCTACATTCTAGTGCCTCGGATTGAATGACCGCCTCTTCAGCGCTTGCACAGCAAGCAGGGTGAGGTTAGCCGCTGTCCGCCCCGTCGGTGAGCCAGCCGAGCGTGCAGCGCACGAAGTGCAGACCGCCCGTGTTGCCGCGCTCAAACAGCACGCCGATTTCGCCGCTCCGTGTCACCACCAGATCGCTGTAGGCGGACGCGCCGCGCTCAATGACTTTGCTGTACACCCAGGTGTGGCCTTCGTCATAGCTCAGGCGCACGGTCAGGTTGACGCGCGCGCGGTCATGCGCGGGGTTGGCAAACAGCAGCCGACTTTTGCCGCCGTGATCGCTCCACGAATAGCGCAGCAGGGTCGCCTGCACTGCCGGGTCGATCAGCGTCTGATCGAGTATCGTCTCCCCAAAGTGGATCGCGCCGTTCGGGTCAAAGTGCGCGCGCGTCACCGCCCGCCGCCCGTCGGATACGCCGTTGGTGTACGAGCGCGTGTTGATCAGCACGCCGCCGTCCTCCAGCTCGGCAGCAATCGCTTCGTTCAGGCCTAAGCGCGGAACAATGCCGCCGATCTGCCACGTCGCGCCGAGATCGTCGCTCCAGAAGGCGTAATTCTCCGAGTCGAACACGCTCCGATCACCGCGCGTGAGGCTCCCCGCGAAAAACAAGCGTCCACGAGGTCTGGGGCGTGCGTGTGAGTTGAAGCGCATGCCCCTGCGCCGGAATCTGGATGCGCCAATCGTGCGCTTGGTTTTCGGCGAGCGCGGCGGCGGGGCATACGGCGGCATACTCCGGCTGATAGGGCTTATGCACCTCCGCCGTGATGTCACGCGGAGCGCTCCACGTCACGCCGTGATCGTCGCTGGTCACGCACAGCGCGCGGCTCAGCCCGACTCCGCGCGCGATATCCCATTCCGAATGACTGGCCGCGCGGAAGACGAGCACGACTTTGCCCGTGCCGTAAACTTCATCGACGACCGGGGAGGCGTTCATATTGACATAGCCATCGACCGCCGCGACCACGGTCAGCGGCGACCAGGTCGCGCCCTCATTGGCGCTGCGCTTGCCGACAATCTGAATCGTCCCGGTCGAGTCGCTGCACGATTCAAGCCGCGCTTCGGCAAACGCCAGCAGATCGCCATTCAGCGCGCGGACGATGCTCGGAATGCGGTAGCAGGCGTAGCCTTCCGTCCCGTTAACGAACACGGGCACAAAGCGCAGCGGATGCGCCTCTCCGGTCACATGAACCACCTGCTCGGCGGTAGTTTGACTGTGATCCGGCGCGATCACCCACAGGCGCACGGTGTAGTCCCCTGCGTAGGTATAGGTATGCGTGACAGCCGCCTCGGTCGCCCGGTCGCCGTCGCCGAAGTCCCACAGCAGCGTGGCTTGATCCGCGGAGATCCGCGCGCTGAACTGCACGGTGAGTGGCGCGTCACCTTGAAGCGTATCAGCCTCAATGGTCGCCCACAACACCCGCGCCGGGGGCGTGCCGAGCGCGGCGAGCTCGCCTTCCAGCAGCGGCCGCGCGTAGACGCGCACATCGTCCAGCAGACCGCTGCCATTGCGCCCAAAGGTGTGATCCCAGTGCCCACCGGCTGGGTCGGTGGAGCCGCCCGCCTGTAAACGCTCCATGCGTGTGTAGGGGTCGAGTTGAAAGACAAGCGTCGAGGTGTCAATCTGCCCGTCCAGCGCGGCGCGCACGACGCCCAACGGATCGATGCTCACGGCGAAATGGTGCCAGCGGTCGCCCAGCACGCGGAACGCGACGCCCATATCCAATTCCGGATGCTGAAAATGGATGAACTCGTCGCGCAGGACGATCTCCCAGCGGTGATAGGCTTGCGGCGCGTCGGCGTGTTCGAGGATCACCTGCGTGCGCTCCGGGTTATCTGCCCAGAACCAGAACGCGACCGTGAAGCCGCCGCGCCAGTCGATTGACGGCAGGTCGAGCGTCCGTGAGTAGAGATGCAGACAGTCGAAATCGGCGAGAGTCCAGTGGGCGCTATAGTCAGCGGCGCTCATCCGGTGAACTCGCTGATCTGAATTTCGCGCCCCGCCGCGGATGACGCTTCCGCCGCGAACACCGCCTGCATGATCGCCCGCGCCACCGTGCCCGAAACCGACGGTTCGGTATCCGTGGCGATCGCGTGGAGGAAGTCGCGCCATTCGTTGGCGATCCCTTCGACCATCCAACTGCCCGTCGGCACGGAGTCCGGCACGAGCTGCCAGCGATCCTCGCGCCCAATCTGCACGCCCGTCGCGTAATCGATGTTGAGCATGCCCTTGGTGCAGGTCAGTTCGGTGCTGTGCTTGGGCGCGCCGACCGAATAGCCGGTGCTGACAATTGTCCCCGCCGCGCCGTTGGCGTACCGTACGAAGACCATCCCCGTGTCATCCGCCGCCATATCGGCGTGATAGTGCGTGCCGAAGCGCGCGCTCACCGCACTGATGGGGCTGTCGATCAGCCATGTCAGCCGATCCAGCGGGTGAATGCCAACGGTCAGCCACACGCCGCCGCCCCGCGCCCGGTCCAAATGCCAGTCGCGGCGGTTCGGCTCGAACCAGAATTTCTGCATGGTCGCGAGGCCGTGAATGACGTCGCCCACTTCGCCGCTCGCGATGAGCGCTTGGGCGATGCGATAGGGATGCGTGAAGCGGTTGACGTGCCCGAGCATCAGCTTGACGCGCGCCTGCGCTGCCGCATCGATGATCGCGTCGCATTCGGCCAGCGTGGGCGCCATCGGCTTTTCGAGCAGGATGTGCTTGCCCGCGCGCGCCGCCGCCAGCGCGATCTCGGTGTGGTGATGGTGCGGTGTAGCGATCATCACCGCGTCCACCCGTGGATCGGTCAGCAGGTCGCGGTAATCGACATAGCCGCGTCCGCCGAATTCGGCTACGAAGTCGGCCAGCGCGGTTTCATTCGTCCGGGATGCCGCGACTAGTTCCGCCCCGGCGACCTGTTGGAGCGCGCGGGCATGCTGGATGCCAAAATCGCCTGCGCCGATGATGCCAATTCGCTGCATGTTGATCCTCGCTGGCCTTGGCTGAAGTGAGAGCTCCGATTTTACCCGGCAGCGGTGCTCGTTCAAAACACTGGTAGCTGATCGTGAGCAAGCTGCGGCTGGCTCATGGGCTCAGCTCGTCCCTACGTGAGAATCGTCTTGAGGTGGGGCTCGCAAACCGATAGTTTGCGCCGGGCGCGAAATCCGCTTAAATCTAGGGGCGTTATGGAACAGCGACGTGTGTCTGGGCCTGCCCCCTGCCTCCCGAGCATCTCACCTACGCCAGCGGAGAGGGGCGACAAAATGCCGACTCGACAGTCATCCATAACCGACGTTCAAGTGATGACGCCATCTACCTTGAGTCAACTTCTGAAAGGGAAAGCATGACAGCCGATGCACGGTTTGAACCCACTTGGGAATCGCTCGCACAGTATGCAGTGCCGCCGTGGTTTAAGGAGGCCAAATTGGGCATCTTCATCCACTGGGGTGTGTATTCGGTGCCGGGCTTCGCCAACGAATGGTATGCCCGCAATATGTACCAACAGGGCAGCGCGGAATTTCAGCATCATGTGGCAGCGTGGGGCGAGCATACACAGTTCGGGTACAAAGACTTCATCCCCATGTTCACGGCGGAAAACTTCGACCCCGAGGCGTGGATTGATCTGTTCAAGCGGGCGGGAGCGCAGTATGTCGTGCCCGTCGCCGAGCATCACGACGGCTTCGCGATGTATGACACCGCGTTTTCGGAGTGGAACGCCGCCCAGATGGGGCCGAAGCGTGATGTCGTCGCGGAGCTGGCAGCCGCGGCGCGCCGCCACGGTCTGACTTTCGGCGTGTCCAATCACCGCGCTGAACACTGGTGGTTCTTCGATGGCGGGCAGAAGTTCCCGTCAGATGTGCAGGATCCGCAGTATGACGCCTTCTACGGGCCAGCGGTCGAAGCCTCGCCGAATGCGTCGTTTACGTCCGCGGAGTGGACGAGCCAGGACTGGCGTCCGCGCCCGAATGCCAAGTTCCTCGACGAATGGCTGGCGCGCTGCTGCGAATTGGTCGACAAGTATCAGCCGCAGGTCTTCTGGTTTGACTGGTGGATTGAGCAGGCGGTCTTTGAACCGTATCTGCAGAAGTTCGCCGCCTACTACTACAACCATGTGACTGATCCTGTGCTTCAGTACAAGCTGGAGGCGTTCCCGGTGGGCACGGCGCTCCTCGATGTGGAACGCGGCAAGCTCAGCGCCATCCGCCCGGATTACTGGCAGACGGATACCTCGGTCAGCTACAAATCGTGGTGCTACGTGGCGGATGATCACTTCAAGTCCGTGGCCACCCTCGTGCACGATCTGGTCGATATTGTCAGCAAGAACGGCAATCTGCTGCTGAACGTCGGCCCCAAACCGGATGGCACGATCCCGGCGGAAGCCAGCGAGCGCTTACTCGGGCTGGGGGAGTGGCTGCACATCAACGGGGAGGCGATCTACGGGACGCGCCACTGGCACACCTTTGGTGAAGGTCCCACGACCGTCGGCGGGCACATGCGCGAACACGAAGACAAACCGTTCACCGCGCAGGATATTCGCTTCACCGCTCGTGACGGCGCGCTCTACGCCATCGCTCTCGGGTGGCCGGGCGACAGCGCAGTGATTCAGTTGCTGCGAACCGGATCCGCGCTCGCCGCCGAGCAGATTCTATCGATCACCATGCTTGGTTCCGATGAAAGCCTGACGTGGTCGCAAGCGGATGATGGTCTGCACATCGCCACCCCATCGACGCCGCCGTGCGCGCACGCCTTCACCTTCAAAATCACGCTCAAGTAGGGTGTTAGGCAGCGTTCTTAAATCTCCTCTCCTCAGCGCAAGCGGGGAGAGGGGTTAAAACGGCCTTTTCTGTCTCCCCTCCCGTCCCCTCCCCTCCCCGAATTCGGGGAGGGGACGGGGGTGGTGGACCTAACAGGGGTAGGTTTTTAACTGTAGGGACGAGGCATGCCTCGTCCTCGGTCGAAAATCGAACCAGAACCGCTTCGCGTAAGGCTTCGACTTCCTCCAGTTATGGGAACACATGACGGGTGGATTCCTCTCTCCTGAGAAAAATAGGACGAGGCATGCCTCGTCCCTACCGGTTCTTTGGCGAAGGAACCCATGTTCCATTGGGAAGCATGAAAAACCGACCCTGTTAGGGGTGGTGGACGCGGTTTATCGCATCGCGCGGCAGCCTAAAGCGTCTCTGACCACTTTTGCAGACGGTTATTCAGCACAATCGCCGCGACGATGATCACGCCTTTGGCGATGAGCTGTTGATCGGTGGAAACGTTCAAAATGCTCAAGCCGTTGTTAACCGCGGCGATCAAGAGCGCCCCGAACACCGAGCGATGTACCGATCCGCGCCCGCCGCGCAAACTCGTCCCACCGACGACAATCGCCGCGATCACGTCGAGTTCCAGCGCGTTGCCGTAATTGGCCGACGCCGTGGAGACCTGCGCCGCCAGCACAATCCCCGCAATACCTGCGCCTACACTCGACAACAAGTACACCAGCAGCTTGACCAAACGCACCGGTAAACCGCACAGTGACGCGGCGCGCTCGTTCTCGCCGACCGCATAGATCGAGAGGCCGAAGTGCGTGCGCGTCTGCACGAAGAGCATGAGCAGTGCCGCGGCGGTGAAGATGAAAATCGGAAAGGGGAGTCCACCGATGCGCCCGCCGCCAATGAACAGAAACTCGGCGGGTTCGCGGATGAGATGGAGCGTGCTGCCACCGATCAGGAGGCCGGTTCCGCGCACAATTGAGAGTGCCCCGAGCGTGACGACAATCGGCGGCAGACCCAGATAAGCGATGGCGACCCCGTTGACCAGCCCGACGATGGCGCTCACCCCGATACCGCCGAGGAGCGCGGTCAGCAGCGGCTGACCTGTTTCGAGGAGCAGGGCCGCGACCAATCCGGACACGGCGACGGTCGAGCCGACTGAGATGTCGATGCCCCCGGTCAGAATCACGAAGGTTGAGAAGACCGCCATAATGCCGATGAGCGAGGCGGCGAACACGATGTTGATCTGGTTGCTCAGGCTCCAGAAGACCGGGTAGAACACCGAAAACCCGAGCATCAGCAGCAGCATGATCAGCAGCAGGCCATAGTTGCCGATGATCTGCCGCACCAGGTCGGTGAGGCGGGCTTTGCGTTCCGGGGTGAAGGTCAGTGAGCGGGTGGAGATATCCATCGTCTAGCTCACCTCACCGCTGACGGCTGCCAGAATCTGACTCTGCGTCACGTCCTGCCGCCCGAAGGTCGCCACGATGCGCCCACTTGCCATGACCAGTATCCGATCCGCGACCGTCAGCACTTCTTCCATATCCGACGACACGACGATCACCGCCGTGCCTTGGGTTGCGAGTTCGCGCAGCAGGCGATAAATCGTCGCCTTGGTGCCCACATCGATGCCGATAGTCGGCTCGTCGAGGATGAGGATCTTGGTATCCCCGAGCAGCCAGCGCCCCAACTGCACCTTCTGTTGATTGCCACCGCTCAGATGCTTCACCGGATACCGCGGCAGCGGCGGCATGATCTCCATCTTGGCGATTTGCTGGCGCACGAGGCGCTGCATTGTCCCCGGCAGGAGCAGCCCGGCCTTGGTCACGCGCTTGAGCGACGACATGATCGCGTTCACGCCAATCGACAGATCGAGGAACAGCCCGTCGCGATGCCGATCTTCGGGGACGAAGCCGATCCCGAGCCGAATCGCGTCCAGCGGATGCCGAATGCGTACGGGCTTATCCCACACGCGGATCTCGCCGCTGTCCGCCGGGTCAACGCCGAAGATCGCGCGCATTAATTCGGTGCGCTTCGCGCCGATCAGCCCGGTGATGCACAGGATTTCGCCGCTGTGCAGGCTGAAATTGATGTCGGAAAAGACGTTGTGCTTGTGTAAAGCGCGGCATTCCAGGGCGACCGGGCGGCTGGCGGTGGCATGCGCTTCGGCCTGCTGCCCGACGGCGATCAGTTCGCGTCCGAGCATCGCGTCGACCAGTTTCGCTTTAGTCAGCTCGGCGGTGGCCGCCGAGAGCTTCACCTGACCATCGCGCAGGACGGTCACCTGCTGCGCGATGTGGAAGATTTCGTCCAGAATGTGCGAAATATAGAGCACGGCGACCCCACGCTGGCACAGTTGATCGATCGACCGAAACAGCTTGTCGACTTCGGCGCGGCTGAGGGCGGCGGTCGGCTCGTCCATCAGGATAACCGACGCGTCGAGCGACAGCGCTTTGGCAATTTCCACCTCTTTTTGCTGCACCGAGCTCAAGAGCCCGACCGGGGTTTCGAGGTCGAGCTGCAAATCGTGTTTGTCGAGCAGTTCCCCTACCGCTTTACGTTGAGCTTTCCGATCTAGCCAGCCGAATCTGCGCGTCGGGTGATGCCCCATGACGATGTTATCCATCACCGAGAGTTCAGGGATCAGGTGAGGATGCTGGTAAATGCAGGCGATCCCCGCCTTGAGCGCGGCCTGCGGATCGCCGAGCGGCAGCGCGCGCCCGTCGAGCATGACACTGCCGCTGTCCGGCGCGACCGCGCCCGTGAGAATCTTGACGAATGTGGATTTGCCCGCGCCGTTACTGCCGACCAGCGCATGCGTTTGCCCGGCGTACAGCGTGAGGTTGATGTCGCTCAACACTTGAATCGCGCCATAGCGTTTATGCAGTCCCTGCGCCTGCAGTTTGACCTCAGCCATGCTGCGCCCCTCGCTCTAGCTGGCGCTGGCGCTGACGCGTGGCTAACAGCTTGTCGTAGGCGACGGCGATCAGCAGCACAATGCCGACGATCACGGGCTGTGCGTAGGTCGTCACGCCGACCATGGTCAACCCGGTGTAGAGCGTGCCCGCGAGAAATGCGCCGAGTGCCGGGCCCAGCGTCGTCCCGATGCCGCCGCGCAGCGATACGCCGCCGATGATGACCGCAGTGATCGCCGAGAGTTCGAACGAGAGGCCGAGGCTCTCCTGCGTTGAGCGCATACGCGAGGTCATGATCAGCGCGGCGAGGGCGCTGCACAGTCCGGAGACTGCATAGGCGAACAGACGCACGCGGCGCACGTTGATCCCCGACAGTTGGGCGGCGGTTTCGTTGCCGCCGGTCGCGTAAATGTGCATGCCGAGCTTGGTATTGTGCAGCAGCACATGCGTGACTGCGACGAGCAGGATCAGGTAGATGAAGGCATACGGGAGCACGCCGATTTTGGTGTCAATCGCGAGATAAAGCGGGTCGGTGATCGCCTGCACGGTCGTTTCCGGGAACAACTGCCGACCGGAGATGCCGTAGGTGATGCCGCGATAGGCCACCAGCGTGGCGAGGGTCGCGATGAAGGCCTGCAGCTTGAAGCGGTTGATGAGCAGGCCGTTGACCAGCCCGCAGATCAGCCCGATCCCCAGCCCAATTCCGATGGCTAGCGGCGCGGGGAACTGATGAATGAGCAGCAGGTTGAACAGCACCATGCCGACCAGACCCATAATCGCGCCGACACTCAAGTCAATTTCGCCGAGGATGATGGGGAAGGCGACGCCCACCGCCATGATCGCAATGTGCGAATAATTCGACAGGACGCTCCGGAGGTTGTTGAGGGTGCGGAAGTTCGGCGAAAGCAGTGAGAAGATGATGATCAACAGCAGCAAAATGGAGATCAGCCCGAGCTGCCCGGTCAATGACTTTCTATGCATGTCAGAATAAGTTTCCTCAAAAAATTCTTCGTATCCAAAATCTAGAGGGCGCAGAGAGCGGTGTGCTGACCGCTCTCTGCGGCACCGGATAACCCTACCAGCGCTGGTTCGGTTGAATCGTGCCGACGTTGTCCGCGGTCACGATGGTGTAAGGCATGAGCACGCGCCCCTGCCGGGTGAAGGCTCCGGCAGGAACGCCGCCCGTGATGAGACTCGCGGCAATCGACGCGGCAAAGCGCCCCTGCTGGAACACGTCGGTATACTGCGTCCCGGTCAATTCGCCCGCTTCAATCGACTCCAGCGCGGCGATTTCGCCGTCGTTGCCGAAGATGACCATGTTTTCGAGCACTCCGTTAGACTTGGCCACATCGACCGCGCCGAGCGCCATCGAGTCGTTCACACCGTACACCCCGGTGATTTCGGGATCGGCGGCGAGCATGGCGGCGAGCACTTCCTGCGCGCGGCGGCGATCCCATTCAGCGGACTGATCCGCCACGACCTGGATGTCGGGGAACTGCGCGAGCCCTTCGAGGAAGCCGTTGGTGCGCTGATCGCGGATGATGATGCCGGGCGGCGCGTTGAGAATGGCAACTTTGCCGCTCCCGCCCATCAATTCACCCATCGCCTGACCAATAGCCACCGCGCCGAAATAGTGGTTCATTTCGACGTGCACGGCATGCGGTTCCACGGCGTCAATGTTCAGCGTAATGACAGGGATGCCCGCATCGCGCGCCGCCGCAATCGACGGCCCAAGCGCGACGCTGTCGACGGGCTGCAGGAAGATCGCGTTTACGCCCTGATTGATCAGGTTTTCCATGAGGCCGATCTGCACGTCAGGGCGACCCTGTCCGTCGAGCAGCTCATAGCTGATATTGGCTTGCGTGGTCAAAACTTCTTCGATGCCGGTGCTCCACGCGGCGGGCACGGTGTGTGGCATAAACTGGATGAACGCCATGCGATAGCTGGCATTATCCTGAGCCGCGGCTTTTCTGGGCGTGCTGCCGATTAAGGGCGCGTATGGGGCAAGACCGGCGGCTGCCGCACCGACCCCAACCGACTTCAGAAAGTTGCGACGTGAAAGATTCCGCCTCATTTTGTCTCTCCTAAAGAGTGGTTATTTGTCAAACAATGTCTGGGTTGCAATAATCGTGCATGATGCATGTTTTATTGAAAATAGCATAAGGTTCTATGATTGTCAATCAAGTGCCTTTGATCGCTTGTCGTGCGCGGTGTGGCCGATCAATTTTCACATACGAGGAGTAAAAACTTGTCGACAACGCTGGAATCGTCGCAGGCCGGAACGCTGCGGACGTATGGCGCGCTGCCTGTCCCGGTGCTGACGCCCGAGCTCATGACACTGGTGCGCACCGGGAAGGTCTACAGTCTGGCGGTCATGCACACGCCGGGCATGCTGGCCCCCGGCCCCATGCAGACCTACAGTCTCTGGCCGCATATGCGGCATGGTGATTTGTCCGATCTCAGGCCGGCTTCCGCTGCCGCCGAGGTGATCAGTATGTCCACGCACGTCGGCACGCACATCGATGCCCTGTGCCATATCGGGGAGCATCAGAGTGCGGCGGGAGAACCGGATCCGACCGGAACGGTGCGGTTATATGCCGGGGAGAATGCCTCGGTGACAGCGCACTCGGTCGCAGACGTGCACGGTCAGGCGTATTTGAGCATCGCCGATATGCCGCCGATCATCACGCGCGCAGTGCTGCTCGATGTGGCGCGCTGCAAGGGCGTCGACGTGCTGCCACCCGCTTACATGATCACGCGGCAGGATGTTCAAGCCACGCTCAGCGCGCAGGGAACCGAGGTGCGACCGGGGACGGCCGTCCTCATTCGCACCGGGTTTTACCAGCATCTGGCCGCTGGCGATCCGCTCTACCGCGACGCGATAGCCGGAATCGGCTTGGATGCCGCCCGCTATCTGTTCGAGCAGGGAATGGTGTTGGCGGGTGCTGACAACATGACGGTCGAAGCGGTGCCGCCGCTGGATCACGCGGTGCATCGCTTCTTACTCACGCATCACGGCGTGACGCATCTCGAAAACCTGTATCTGGAACAGTTAGGCCGCGATCAGGTCTATGAATGCCTGCTCATCGTGACGCCGCTGCGCTTGCAAGGCGCGACCGGCTCGTGGGTGCATCCGATAGCCATTGCGTGAGCGCGTTCAGGTCAGGAAGTATTTCTCGACGCGCTCGCGAACGCCCTGAATATGCTCGCTCAGCAGGTTGACGACCTCTTCCCGGTCGCTGCGTTCCAGCGCCTCCAGAATTTGTTTGTGTTCGCGGGCGGAGTCCGAGCGATCAAACAGGCCGATGCCTGTATAGAGGCGCGAGAGATGCAGATGCACGTGCAGGTCTTCCCACGCTTTGATCAGGAACACGTTGCCCGACAGGCTGACGAGCTGGTGATGAAACTGGTGATCGAGCTGGAGATAGACCTTGTAGTCGTGATACCCCGCGCCGTCCGGCGCTTGCAGCATGTGATCGACGAGACGGCGCAGTTCGCTCATGGATTGGGAGGGAAGGGGAGCGAGCTGCAGCGCGCGGATTTCGACCAAGTGCCGCACTTCGAAGAGCTGATGCAGTTCTTCCGGCGTGAGCAGTTCAGCGACGACGAAGCCGTAATTGGTCTTCTGTTTGACGAGGCGTTCGCCGTGGGCGCGCATCAGCGCTTCCCGCACGGGAGTGTTGCTCATCTCCAGTTGGCGCGCTAACTGATCGATACTGAGCGGTTCGCCGGGCTGAAACTCCTGATTAATGATCGCTTCGACCAAGCCGTTATAGGCAATATCTGCTAACGACAGATGCGCTGACCGCTTGATCGCTTTGTTCGGTTTCGAGGTAGGGTCCGTCATCCTGAAGTACTCCCGACAACGTGCTGATTTTGACCCCTCGATTGTCTCATGGCCGCCCTCTCTGCGCAAAAAAGCTCACCAACACCAACAGGTTGACAGATAAAAAGAACGGTGCTACTTTCAAAAATATCGTGCATGATGCATTATTTCCACCATATCTGTTTAATCAGTTGTGCAAAGGCCAACGATGAAAAATTTGCGTTCATCTTTTGCTCTGGCGAGCTTGCTCGTCGTCATGCTGACTCTGTTGAGTTCGGTTTCCGCTCAGGATCAACCGTATGCCGGTGTCACCGTCCGTGTGCTCAGCTTCACTGGCCCGCAGGTCACCGAACCGCTGCTGCGCCGTGGGCCAGACTTTGAAGCGCTCACCGGGGCGCACATCGAAGTGACGACCGTGCCGTTCGCCGACCTGTATCAGGCCATCCTCACCGATCAGGCCACAGGCACCAACAGCTATGACGCCTTCGTGCTCGCGCCGCAGTGGCTGGCGGATTACGTGACGCCCGGCTACTTCGCCGACCTGACCGAGCGCGTCGGCAGTGACGCGGATATCGCGTGGGATGATATTTCGCCCTTCTTCCGCAATTTCATCTCCACCTACAACAGCAGTGTTTACATGATCCCGCTCGACGGTGATCTGCATCTGGTCTACTACCGCACGGACGTGTTCACCAACGCGGGCATCGAACCGCCGAAGACGTGGGAAGAGTATCTGACAGTGGCCGCCGCGCTGCATGGTCAGGACATGAACGGCGATGGCGAAGCGGATTATGGCTCGTGCATTCCCAAGCGCCGCGCGGGTCAGGGCTTCTGGTGGGTTCTCGATGTGGCGGGTGGCTACCTGCAAAGTCAGGGCACGGGACAGGGTGCGTTCTTCGACACCGAAACGCTGGAGCCGCTGGTCAACAACGCGGGCTTCATCCGTGCGCTGGAAATCTACAATGAGACCACCCAGTACGGCCCGCCCGACGAGCTCAATCTGGAACTGAACGACACGCGGTCGCTGTTCCTGACGGGGCGCTGCGCTCTGACGCTCGACTGGGGCGACATCGGCGCGCTCTCGATTGACCCGACGATCTCGACGGTGGCGGGCACGGTCGGCACGCTGCTGATGCCGGGCGCGACCGAAGTGCTGGACCGGGCGACGGGCGCGCTCGTCCCGTGCGATGCTACGACCTGCCCCTATGCCATCGACGGCGTGAACCACGCGCCGCTGGCGGCCTTCGGCGGCTGGGGCGGCGCGGTGAGCGCAGCGGCTGCGCCGGAAGTTCAAGATGCGGCTTATGCCTTCTTCTCGTACCTGACCCAACCCGCGCAGTCCAACGTCGATGTGACGCTCGGGCGCTCCGGATACAACCCGTACCGCCTGTCGCAGACCGCCGACTTGCAGCCGTGGGTCGAAGCGGGCTTCACCGAAGAGGGCGCGGCGAATTATCTCGGTGCGATTGAGGACTCGCTCAATAACCCGAACATGATTCTCGATCTCAGCATCCCGCAGACGCAGCGCTACCAGCAGGTCGTGCTCGACACGGTCGTCAGCCAATTCCTCGCGGGCGAGTTCACGGCGGAACAGGCCGCGCAGGAAATTTACAACCAGTGGCAGGAGATCACCGACGAGGTAGGCCGCGACAGCCAACTGGCCGCGTACCGCGCCTCGCTCGGCATCAGCCGGACAGAGTGAGGCTGTAGATCGCAGGGCAGTCTATTCCCGACTGCCCTGCTTCTCTTGGCGCGTCCCTCTGTCGGTCTTACTCTGGATGTTGGCTATGGAAACGCTCGAACATGGCGTCGTGCTCACGGGCGCAGCGGCGCAAACAACTTCCCGGCGCGCGCCGGGGATCCGCGCCGATCAGACGGCGAAATATGTGTTTTTAATGCCGACGGTGGTGTTCATTCTGCTGCTGTCGATCTTCCCTCTCGTGTCGTCGCTGCTGCTCTCGCTCTCGCGGGTGAACTTTGTCCGCGGCGGGCTGGATATTCAGTTTGTGGGCTTCGCCAATTACGCCAAGCTGTTGTTTGGCAGCGGCCAGCGCCACTTCATCGGCGCACTGCAAACGCCGACGTTCGCCGGGTGGGTCGGTTGGCTGCTGATCAGCGGGCTGATGCTGTTCTGGTTCCTCCGCTACGTGCAGAGCCGCGAACGGCGCGTCATCGGGGCGGGGTTGCGCCTGCTGGCGCTGGGGCTGACGGTCGGCCTGAGCTGGATTGTCGTCGCCACGTTAGGCGAGGGCGGCGTGCCGGGTACACTCGTCGTCACCCTGATCTTTGTGTTCGTCGGCGTGTCTTTTCAGTACATCATCGGCTTGGGGTTGGCACTGCTGCTGGTGCAGGATCTCCCCGGTAGGCGTTTTTTCCGGGTGATCTTCTTGCTGCCTATGACGATCACGCCCGTCGGCATCGGCTTTCTGTTTCGCATGCTGACCGATACCTCGGTCGGGCCGTTCGCGCCCGTGTGGGTGGCGCTCGGGCTCAAAGATTTCTCGTGGGCGGAAACGGGCGGCGGCGCGCGCATCGCTGTGCTGATCGGTGATATCTGGCAGTGGATTCCGTTCATGTTCATCGTGCTGCTGGCCGCGCTGGAAGGGGTCGCGCAGGATCAGGTCGAAGCAGCGCGCGTCGACGGGGCGAATCGCCTGCAAATGTTTCGGCATATCGTGCTGCCGCAGATCGCGCCCGTGAGCCTCACGGTGATCCTCATCCGCTTGATCGAAGCCTTCAAGATCATCGACATGCCGCGCCTGCTGACGGGCGGTGGCCCCGGCACGGCGACTGAATCGATGGCGCTGCACGCCTACAACGAATGGCGCTCACCGAATCTGGGCGGCTCGGCGGCGCTGAGCTATCTGCTGCTGTTCGTCGTAACCTTCGTCGCCACGCTGTTCGTCAACACGGTTCGTCAGAAAATTGTGGAGCGTCTCTAATGCGGTTCTCGGCGCGCGCGGCTAATCCGTTTCGCCTGTCACTGGGCGTGAAACTGCTCTCCTACGCAGTTCTGCTCATCTGGACGTTTGTTGTGCTGTTCCCGTTATACTGGCTGTTTGTCACGTCCTTCAAACTGCCCATTGATGTGAGCGCAGGACCCACCTACCTCCCCACAGTCGATTTCCAGCCGTCGCTGCATGCCTGGCAGGAAATGCTCGGCTCGACCGACAGCGCGAATATCTTCTGGCGACCCTACGCCACCACCATCAGCGTGGGCTTGACAAGTTCGGTCGTCGCGCTGATCATCGGCGCGGGGGCGGCTTACGCGCTGACGCGCTTCGAGTATCGTCCCAAACCGGCGCTGATCGTCACGTTCATCCTGTGCGGCGTGCTGGCCGCGGTGCTGATCGGCCTTCAGGTGCCGTGGTTGTTCGCTGTTAGTGTCGGCGTGGTGCTCTACTTCCTGCTGGCGCAGGGGATTGGGCGGCGCTTCAAAGGGACGATGGGTAACAGCGATATCGCCTTCTGGCTGATTTCGCAGCGCATTCTGCCGCCGGTCACCGTGATCATCCCGATCTATATCCTGTTTCAGCAGTTCGGCCTGCTCGATACGCCACAAGCGCTCATCATCGCGTATTGTGCCGCCAACCTGCCCATCGTGATCTGGTTTCTGCGCGACTATTTCCAGTCGATCCCCGTGGAGTTGGAAGAAAGCGCGTTCATCGACGGAGCGAGCCGCTTTCGTGCCTTTCATCGCATTATCCTGCCGCTGGCAGTGCCGGGGCTCGTGGCGACCTTCCTGATCGTGCTGGTTTTTTCGTGGAACGAATATACGATGGCGCTGTTCCTTTCGGGGTCGCGAACGCAGACGATGCCGCTGCTCGTCTCCGCGCAAAATGCCACCCGCGGCCCACAGTGGTGGAATATCTCGGTGCTCGTGCTGTTGATGGTGAGCCCGCTGGTGCTTATGGCGGTGCTGTTGGAGCGTTATATTGCTAAAGGTTTATTGGTCGGCGCGGTCAAAGGTTGAGAAAAGGCGCAACATGAAAACCATCGTACTGGAACGCCCCGGCGCGTTTGCGCTGCACGACGCCCCGGAGCCAACCCTTCTCCAGCCGGACGAAGCGTTAGTGCGTGTACATCGCGTGGGCATTTGCGGCACGGATCTGCATGCTTATGAAGGGACGCAGCCGTTCTTCTCGTATCCGCGCGTGCTCGGTCACGAACTGGCGGTCGAAGTGCTGGCGCTCGGTCACGGCGCCGATCATGGCGACCGCGCCATTGGGGATATCTGCGCGATCAATCCGTATCTCGAATGCGGGCAATGCAGCGCGTGTCGGCGCGGTCGCCCGAATGCGTGCCTGCGGCTGCAGGTGCTCGGCGTGCATCGCGATGGCGGCATGGCCGAATATCTGACCGTTCCCAGTCGCAAACTGCACCGCGCGGCGGATCTGCCCTTGGAGGCGGTCGCTTTGGTCGAGATGTTCAGCGTGGGCGCGCATGCCGTGCGGCGCGCCGGGATTGATGCGGGCAGCCCTGTATTGGTGATCGGCGCGGGGCCGATTGGCTTGGCGACCATGCAGTTCGCGCGGCTGCGCGGCGCGCAGGTGATCGCGATGGATGTCAACCTCACCCGTCTCACCTTCTGTCGGGAACGGTTAGGCATCGCTCACACCATCGACGCGCTGGATGAGCCTGAAGACCGCTTGCGCGCCACCCTCGACGGCGATCTGCCGCTCATCGTGGTCGACGCCACCGGCAACGCGCGTTCCATGATCAACGCGTTTCGCTATGTGGCGCACGGCGGCAAGCTCGTCTACGTGGGCATCAGCAAAGAAGATATCACGTTCAGCGATCCGCACTTTCACAGCCGCGAAATGACGCTGTTCGCGTCACGGAATGCGATGGATGAGGACTTCGCGTGGGTGATCGACGCGCTGACGCGGGGTACGGTCAAGCTCGACGGCTGGATCACGCATCGCGCGACACCGGAGGAGTTGATCGCCAACTTCGGCTCCTGGCTCAAGCCCGAGTCGGCGGTGCTCAAGGCCATGCTCACCCTTTGACCGCTGACGCTGGAGTCGTTATCCTCACTCGAAAACAGGAGCAGACTCGTGCCGCCTCTCAATCGCCAGACCGTCCAAACTCCCGCGCCTGCGCCCGAACGCATCGTGCAGTTTGGCGGCGGTAACTTTCTGCGCGGTTTCGTCGATTGGATCGTCGAGCAGTTGAACCGGCAGACGGACTTCGCCAGCAGTGTCGTGATCGTCAAGCCGACGCCCCATGGCTCGTATGCCGCGCTGGACGCTCAGGAGGGGTTATTCCACGTCCGGCTGACGGGTGGCGCGGCGGACAACCCGGTCATGCAGACGGCCCTCGTCACCTGTGTCAGCCGGACGGTGAATCCCTATACGGATTACGCCGCCTATCTGAGCCTCGCGCGCCAGCCGGGGCTGCGCTTTATTGTCTCCAACACCACGGAAAGCGGCATCGTCTACGATCCCGCTGTGCGTTTGGCCGACCAGCCGTCGGAGTCGTTTCCGGCGAAGCTGGCCGCGTTTCTGTACGAACGCTACCAGCATTTCGGCGGCGACCGGGCATCCGGTTGCATCGTGCTGCCCTGCGAATTGATCGAGCGGAACGGCGAACAGCTCAAGGCGCTGATCGTCAAGTACGCTGACCTGTGGCAACTGGAACCGGGCTTTACAGGCTGGCTGGATCACAGCTGCCTGTTCTGCAATACGCTCGTGGATCGCATCGTATCCGGCTTTCCCCCGGGCGACAGCGCGGCCACCTTCGCGGCGCTCGGCTATACGGATCAGCTGCTGGTCGAAGGGGAGGTGTATCATAGTTGGATCATCGAAGCGCCCGTGTGGTTGGAGCGTGAACTGCCGTTCCACCTGACCGATCTCAACGTCAAAATCGTCGACGATGTGCGCCCCTACCACGCGCTCAAAGTGCGCATCCTCAACGGCGCACATACGTCGCTGGCGCTGCTCGGCCTGCTGCTCGGCCTCGAAACGGTGCGCGAGGCGGTCGAACACCCGCTGCTGGGGCCGTTCATCCGGGATCTCGTGTTCGCGGACATCGTGCCGACGTTGACCCTCCCCGAAGCGCCGCAGTTCGCGGAAGCGGTGCTGGCGCGCTTTCGGAACCCTTTCCTCCATCATCGCTTAGCCAATATCGCGCAGAATTCGCTGTCCAAATTCCGGACGCGCCTGCTGCCGACACTGTCTGCCGCCGCGCTGCGCGGCGAATCGCCAGAACGCTTGGCACTGGTCTTCGCGGCGCTGATCCGGTTTTATGGGGGCGCTTGGCCGGGCGGAGCACTGCCCGTCAACGATGATCCGGCGCGTGTGGCGTGGCTGAGTCAGGTGTGGGCGTCGGGTGTGTCAGCGCGTGACCTTACAGCGCAGGTGCTGGCGCATCAAGACCTGTGGGGTGCCGACCTGACGACCTTCCCCCAGCTCGTCGACCGGGTGAGCGCGCAGCTCGCCCGGTTGGACACGCAGCCCCTCGATCAACTGGTGCGCGAACACGGGCACTGAGGCGTGGTTTGCAGGGAAAATTGGTGATAATACTCAACCTCACCCCCGGCCCCTCTCCGGGAGGAGAGGGACACAACCAACCCGCCCTGCCCTGGCCCCTCGCCCTTTGGAGAGGGGCGGTTGAGCGCAGCGAAACGGGGTGAGGTTAGACAAAGTGCCGATTCTGAAGTGACTTCATGCCTCGTCCCTACAATTAAGAACCTACCCTTGAGAGCGGCCCCTGTCCGGGAGGAGAGGGGCGACAAAGAGAGTTCTTTAACGTCAGTTGTGGATAAGCCAGCCGCCTATAGTGACGACTATGTGCATGCTGTTCGCATCCGACCCCACCCCCGGCCCCTCCCCGAATCGGGGAGGGGAGACAGATTCCCCCTCTCCCCGCTTGCGTGGGAGAGGGGGCTAGGGGGTGAGGGGGAGTAAGTTCGAGACAAAGCGATTTGCGCTAATCTTATCCATAACTCACGTCTTTAAGTCCCCTCTCCTCCCGGAGAGGGGACTGGGGTGAGGTGACGCTTTACCGCGTGGCTTCCGTCGACTTCGCGGGGACGGGGATCGCATCTTTATGATCGTCGTACAGATGGCACTGCACCAGCACATCGTCAATTTTGACTTCGGCGGGCACCACACTCTTGCAGATGTTCATCACATCGGGGCAGCGGCCAGCAAAGCGGCACCCCTGGCGCAGATACTCTTCCTGTTCCAGTTCCGCCAGCGTGACCGAGGTCGTCCAGCGCTGTTTGGGATCGGCCTGCGGGATTGAGTCGCGCAGCAGCTTGGAGTACGGATGCCGCGGTTGCATCAACACCTTATCCACTGTGCCCATTTCGACGATGCGTCCGCGGAACATGATGGCGATGCGGTCGCTGACGTAATAGGCGGTCGCGAGGTCGTGCGTGATGTACAGAATGCTCACGCCTAATTCATCGCGGAGCTGCTTGAACAGGTTGACAATCGACATGCGCAGCGAGGCATCGACCATCGACACCGGCTCATCCGCGATGATCAGCTTGGGGTCTGTGACGAGCGCGCGGGCGATGGAAATACGCTGGAGCTGCCCGCCGGAGAATTCATTCGGGTATTTCCCGGCGATATCGTGATACGTCAAGCCGACCAAGCGCAGCTTCTGGTCGATGCGGGCGACGGCTTCCTCTTTGGATTTCGCCAAACGGAAGTTCTGCACCGTTTCGTGAAAATAGGACTCGACGCGCCGCAGGGGATTGAACGTGCTGAACGGGTCTTGGAAAATCGCCTGTACGCCTTCGGTGATCCACGTTTTTTCGTTGCGCACCTGCGCCTTGCCGTTATGGCGAATCTCGCCGGATGTCGCTTCTTCAAAGCCGAGCACCAACTTCGCCGTGGTGGTTTTGCCGCAGCCGCTTTCGCCCGCCAACGTGAAGACTTCGGCTGGCTTGATATAGAAGTTGATTTCGTCAACCGCGGTGAAGACGCTGCGGTCGAGTACGTTGCCTTGGGAATAGCGTTTGGTGAGGTTCACAACCTCCAGCAGATTAGCCATGTTGTTGTTCTCCAACTAACCAGCAGGCCGCTTTGTGGTCAGCATCCAATTGCGTGAAGTCTGGCATCTGCTGGCGGCAAATATCTTTGACATGTGGGCAGCGCGGATGGAACGGGCAGCCTTTCGGCAGGTCAGCCAGCGACGGGGGACTGCCGGGCACACTGTCGCGCACGCTTTTGTCGCCAAACTTCGGCAGGGAATTGATCAGGAAGCGCGTATAGGGATGCGCCGGTTCGGCAAAGATTTGCTCGGTCGTCCCTTCTTCGACGATCTTTCCCGCATACATGATGCCAATCCGATCCGAGACGTTGGCATGCACGCCCATATCATGGGTGACCATGATGATGGTGTTCTTCAGCGCCTTCTGAATATCGGTCAGCATCTGGATGACGCCGCGCTGTACCACCACATCCAGCGCCGTGGTCGGCTCATCGCCGATCATCACGCGCGGGTTCAGCGCTGAGGCCAGCGCAATGGTCACGCGTTGGCGCATGCCGCCGGAGAGCTGGTGCGGATACACATCCAGCACGTTTTTGGGCAAACCGAGATCGACGACGCGCTGATACGTCAGTTCATAGATCTCTTGCCGATTTTTCTCCGTGACATGGCTGCCGATAAAATCCTCAAACGTCCCGCGGATGCGCTGCACCGGGTTGAATACGCTCATCGACCCCTGCGGAATATACGAGATGAACTCCATGCGCAGCTTGCGCTTTTCTTCCGCGCTCATGCCGGTGACATCGACTTCCGTTGAATTGATGCGGTAGTAGATTTTGCCGTCTATCAGGCGCAGCGGCGGCACAATGTCGTTGAACAGCGTCTTCAGCAGCGTCGTTTTACCGCAGCCGCTTTCGCCCGCAATCCCGTAGATTTCGTTCTCGCGGATTTGCAGGTTAATCTCATTGACAGCCTTGACGACCTTCTGCACCCCTTGCATTTCCAGCACATAGAACGCCTGCAGATCTTGCGTGCGAAGGATGGTCTGTTTCGTTGCGGTCATGTCTACCATCCGATTAGGCTCCTACGCGTTGAATGCGCGTGCGCGGGTCGAGGTATTCGCTCACGCTCACCGACATCCAGTACAAAGCGATGAAGACGAACAGGGACAGGAGGACGGGCGTCAGCACCCACCACCAGCGCCCCAACAGGATCGACTGGTAGTGCAGCGCCCAGTTCAACATCGTCCCCAGCGTGGGGATGTTGAGATTGACGAGCCCGAGGATGGCCAGAAACATTTCGATGCCAATCGCCCACGACATATTATTGATCAGGGTCGAGAAGACCAGCGGCATGGTGAAAGGCATGTATTCTTTCAGAACCAGTTTGATCGTCCCCGTGCCGGAGAGCACCGCCGTCTTGGTGAACTCGCGTTCGCGCAGACTCAACACCATCGAACGGATCAGGCGCGCGTCCCACGCCCACCCGAAACCCGCCAGCATCAGCCCCAGCGTCACCAGCGTCATGTTTTGCCGCACCATCATCGCCAGCATGACGAAGATGAGGACGAGCGGGATGACCAGCAGACTATCGCCGACGAACATCAGGACCCGGTCGAGCGTACCGCCCTTATACCCGGCGACCATGCCGATCAGAATGGCGATGGTGCGGGACAGCAGACCGGAGATGAGGGAAACCACCAGCGAGTTACGCACGGCAAAGGTCGCCTGCCAGAAGATATCCTGCCCGTTCGAATCGGTGCCCAGCAGATACGTGGCCGACGGCGGTAAATCGCGCGGGACGACATACCACAGCGTCGGGTCGTAGGGCGAGAACAGCGATAATACCGCTAGGGACAGGATGACCACCAGCACGATAAAGCTGAAGGTGAAACGAAAATCTTTGAATAGATCTCTGAGGAGTTTCATGGAAGTGGTTTCCCTAATACGTACCGAACTCTTGGGTCAAGCAAGGGATAGGTCAGGTCGACCAACAGGATAGCGGTCGTGATGCCGACAATGGATAGAACGGTGATGCCCATGATCAGGTTGTAGTCGCCATTGAGGATGGCGCGATACAGCAGCATACCGATTCCTGGGTAGCCAAACACAATCTCGGTGATGAGCGCGCCGCTGAAGATCTGCCCGAACGACAGCGCCAGCCCCGTGATCTGCGGCAGCATCGCATTGCGGATGATGTACTTGCTCACGATGCGGTCTTCGGTCACGCCGCCCAGCTTGGCATACTGGACGAAGCTTTCGGAATTCACGTTCTGCACGAGCAGCTTCATCGTCTGGAAGACGACCACGCCACCCAGCACCACCAACGAGGCTGCAGGCAGGGCTGAATGCCAGAGGACATCTTTGATGTAATCCCAGGTAAACTGGGCAGCGCCCCCAGCGATGAGCCGCCCGTGATCGGGAACCAGCGCACGAGATAAGCAAAGATCAGCAGCAGGGCTGAACGCGAAGATGTAGTAGGGGAGCGGACGGATCACCATCGCGACGGCATCCAGCGCCCGTGACCAGCGTTTACGCGTGTAATAACCCGGCGATCCCGCCGATGATATTGCCAAAGATCAATGTGATCGCGGTGGTGGTAAGCAGCAAGCCCCAACGTCCACGGCATCGCGTTGCCGATGAGTTGGTTCAACCGGGGTCGGGAATTGGAAGAACGAGACGCCGAAGTCACCGCGGACAGGTCGTCCCCAAAGGCCCCGTACTGGTCAAGCCACGAACCTTCCAAACCGTACATGCGGGTCAGGTCTTCGATGATGCCATCCATCGCGCCTGGTTCCAGCGTTGAACCACGCGCCCGCATCTGATCAATCATGCGGATGACAGGGTCGTTGGGGGTAAGTCGGGGGATGAAAAATACCACCGTGATACCCAACCAGATGACTAAAAAGTATGAAATCAGACGGGGAAGGAGATAACGTTTCACAAAATTCATGGTCTTACCCTCAACACTCTATACCCTCCTAAGTAGCAACCGCCTGCGACCTGAAAGCACCTGCTCTGGACGGGAACCCCGCCCAGAGCAGGTTTTCAAAGCAGTTGCAGTAAAGCGCAGCGAGCTTAGGCTTGACCCGCCGGACGCAGGAACGGCGTCACGTACTTGAAGTTCGGCCAGTGCGAATACGGCACGGCGTAGGGATTCTCACTGCCGGGCCAATTAGTCCAATAGGTCTCGTCCCAGCCGACAAAGCCGATGTAGCCGTAAGTTGGGATACCGGGCATATTCTTGACAGCTTCCTTGAGACCTTCGATACCAATCGCCACCACCTGTTCGGTGTTGAACGGATCGGTTTCGCGCAGACGGCGGATGATGTCGTCCATTTCGGGGGTCGACCAGCGCGAGTGATACGAGCTCTGCGCGCGTTCGCCCACGGGCTTGATGTAGGCCGAATTCCAGTCGTCGAGCACGCGGTAGAGGTCCGGACCCGCGCCCCAGGGCTCACGGCCCGGCCACACGGTTTCCACATCGAAGTCGCCAACGGAGCCGAGGTCGGCGCCGTTTTCCGTGTTGAACACGGTCGCATCGATGCCGAACTTGCGCCACTGCTGCACGGCCGCGACGGCGTTCCGCGCATCGTGGTTCGACAGGACGGTGCCGGTCATGTAGGAAATGCGCCACGGTGTACCGTCGGGCAGCAGCCACATGTTGTCCGCGCCGCGCGAGAAGCCATTGTTCACCAGCAGGCGTTCCGCGATATCGGGCGCGTACTTGTACCAGCCATACCCGAAGGTCTTGATGATGAATTCGTCATCTTCGGGGAAGACATAACCACGGCTGCGGGCATAGTCAGCCACGCGCCGCGCTGCTTCGGGATCATACGGCGCGAAGGTTTCGCCGTTGCCGATGTCGATCGTGAATTCGGTCAGCCATTCCTGCATCGGCCCGATGTAGAGTTCCGGATACGGCCCGAGATGCGGGATGTGCACCGGGCTCAGCGTGCCCGAGGAGTCGACGGCGATGCTGGTGTATTCGACGATTTCAATCGCCAGCGTCAGCGCCCAGCGGACATCGCGATTATCAAACGGCGCGCGCGCGGTGTTGAAGACGATGCCCGTGATGGCCGGGTCGTTGTTGACTACGAAGGGGAACGTCGGCTGGTAGGCACGCGAGGTTTCGGCCTGCGCCAACAGCGCCTTGAGACCGTCGGCGGAGAGTTCGACGATATCGAGCTGGTGGGTCAACTGAGCGAGGATCTGCGCGCCTTCATCAGCGAAGTATTGATAGATGATGTAACGGGGCTGGGGTTCGCCGTACATGATGCCGGTCGGGCTCTTGTCCCAGTCTTCACGCTTTTCCCAGGCCGTCCAACTGCCCTGCGGATCAAAGCTGTGCAGCTTGTAGGGGCCGCAGCCGACGTAGGGATTGAACGTGAACAGCGTCGGGTCTTCCTGCGTTTCGAAGATGTGCTTGGGGAAAATGCGCGTGCAGCCCCAGCGATCCAGGAACGTGGTGTGGAAGCGCGAGTTGGCCTGCTTCAGCACGAATTCGACGGTGAGGTCATCAACTGCGGTCACGCTCTCGACGTTGTCGACGAAGAACGTGTGGGCATTGAAGCCCTCGAACGCCATCAGGGTTTCGACCGTGTAGACCACGTCAGCGGCGGTGAACGGCGTGCCGTCCGACCAGGCCACGCCTTCGCGCAGCGGAATGGTGAGGGTTGTGAAATCCTCGTTATAGGTCGGATCACCGTCCGCCAGACCGTTGATGATGTTGCCGGTGGCAAAGTCGACTGACCAGAGCGGTTCGTCGGCCAGATTCTGAATGCCGCGATCCTGCCACTTCCAGCCCACCCATTGGTTGAAGTTGTCGGGGGTGCCCACGCGCCCGGTCAGAATGCGGGCGATCAGGGTTTCTTCGCGCGGGAACGTGCCGATCTGGGCGGCAAAGGCTGCATCAGTCTTGAGCAGCGATTCAGAGATGGGAATTAAGCCAGTGGATCCGACTAAGAAAGCCCCAGTGCCAACACTGAGAGTCTTGAGAAATTCGCGGCGGCTGAGTTCACCTGCCATTTTGTCCTCCAATTATTCGAGAAGGTCACATAACGAACTAACTAAGCGGTCTTCAGTGGGAAAACGTCTCAATTTGTCGGCGCTAGGCTGCCTCCTGTCTCCGGGAAGGATGCTTGGCTGTCACTCACTTGAAGTTGAGGTGGAGCGCATGAATCGCGAATGACAAGCTGTGTCGCCAGTGTCACCCGCCGTGGCAAACGGCTGGGATCCATAATGCGCTCCACAAGCATCTCGGCGGCCACCTGACCCATTTGCTGCAACGGCTGCCGCACGGTCGTCAACTTGGGGTAGACCAGAGATGCCTGGGGGATATCGTCAAAACCAATAATGGAAATATCGTCCGGGATGCGTAAGCCATGTTCACGGGCGGCATCCATGGCGCCAAAAGCTGAAATATCATTGCAGGCAAAAATCGCCGTCGGCGGCGGATTAACATTATTCAGGACTTGCTTGGTAACTTCGTAGCCGGTTTGCTGCTGATAGTCACCTTGAAGGATCAGTTCCGGTACAAGGGGAATCTGGTGGTCGGCGAGGGCGGCTTTGTAACCGCGCAGGCGTTCGACGGCGCTCCACACGCTCAGCTCGCCCACAATAAAGGCGATGCGCGTGTGTCCCAACTGGCACAAATACCGGGTGGCCTCGTACGCGCCTTGGTAATTGGTCGATTCAACCACATCGCTGTTGTTATTGGCATCGGTTTGATCGATGAGGACGTACGGGAAGCCGCGATCACGCAGCATGTCGAGATAGGCGGAGGTAAACTGCGGCGCCACCAGCAGCAAACCTTCGGTGATGCCGTTGGCAATGGCGCTGACGTGATAAATTTCTTTGGTCGCTTGATGATGGCTGGTATATAAGACGAGGTCACAGTTGGCCTTCGACAAGGCTTGATCGATGCCTTGGGTGACCGTGCCGACATACCCAACGTCCAGGTTCGGCACCAGGACACCGATTGTCCGCGACCGCCCACCGGCCAGACTGCGCGCCGGGAGGCTCGCCACGTAGCCGAGCTGCTCCACCGCTTCCATCACGCGGGTTCGGGTCGACTCTTTGACGAATTCATAGCCACTCAGGACGCGCGAGACCGTCGCCACCGACAAACCCGCGGCGCGGGCGACGTCCGTAATCGTGACACGAGGCTTCTTTTTTACATCAAGATTGCCACTGTTCATCAAATTGTAAACGCTTTCAATTTACTACCAAAAAAACGGCGGAACAATCCACCGGGGTGTTACTACTGTCATTCTCAGACCAACAACGCTCTAAAATCCGCCGTCCATCACCTATGTTGATGCACAACTACGGACATTATAGTGGCTTTTTTGACTCGTGCAACATTTTTTTCAAGAGCACGGTCTACGAACTTCTGCCGAGCGCTGCGTGTGCCTGAAAACGGTGATCGCTTGAGCGTCGGGGTGGGGATCTGCCCCGCTCCGACGCTCAAGCGCCCCAGTTGGGCGAACTCTGGTAAATCGCCTAGCCGAGCACGATGGTCTTGACCTGCTGGTCAGCTTCCGCGGAGCTGGAACCAATCGCGAACGTGTAGGTTCCGGCCTCAAAGACCCACTGGCGCTGCTCATTGCTGAAGTACCGCAGGTCATCCAGCGCGACCGGAATTGTCACAGCGGCGGACTGGCCGGGTTCCAGATAGACCTTCTTGAAGCCTTTTAACAGTTTCTTCTGGCGGTCAACCGCCGACTGCTGCAGGCCGACATACACCTGAACGACTTCGGCGCCCGCCACACTGCCTACATTGCGCAGCTCGACTGTGACCTCGACGCGATCCGCCTGCTGGGTGAGCACGGGTTCGCCATACGCCCACGCCGTATACGACAGTCCAAAACCAAACGGGTAGGCGGGGGCATAGCCGTACTTATCGAGATACGAATAGCCGTGATACAGGTCATAGGTGATCTCGGCGTCCGTGTTGCTGAAATAGGGTAGATGGCTGACGTCCTGCGGGACGGTGAACGGCAGTTTACCCGAGGGATTCACATCACCGAAGAGCACCCGCGCCAGGGCGTTGCCGCCTTCCATCCCCGAGTACCAACCATACAGAATTGCCGGAACGTCGGCTTCCCACTCTTTCGTCATGATCGTGCCGCCGCCGATGAGGACGACGACCGTCTTCGGGTTCACGCCGCCAACGCGCTTGATGAGTTCGATCTGCGTGGGCTTGAGCGACAGGCTTTGCCGGTCGCCACCTTTGGCGTCGCCAATGCCGGGAAACGTTTCACCGAAGCGCGCGGTGGACAAGCCCATGTTCTCGGTCCCCTTGATGACCGCTTCGTCGAACGAAAAGTCGGCATTGGGCTCGGCAGAGATGTATTCACCTTCGTCATATTTGTCGTTGCCAACCACGATGATCACGCAGTCGGCCTGCGCGGCTTCGGCGGCCGCGGTGTCGAGTTCACTTTCCGTGCAGTACACGATCTCGGCATCCGCGCCGAAATAGCTGCGCAGCCCTTCCAGCGGCGGCACGACATAAGGTGAACTGGTGTTGCTCGAACCGACATCGCCCGTGTTGTTACGGTTTCCCAGTTCCCCGGCCAGCAGAATGCGCTTAACGGGCTTCGGGAAGGGCAGCACAGCGTTCGCATTCTTGATGAGCACCATCGACTTTTCCGCGACTTCGCGGGCGAGATCGGTGTGTTCCTTGCTGGCGACGAGGTCTGGCGTGTAGGCTATCGCTTCCGGCGTGTTTTCAAAGACCAGCAGCGTGCGCAGGATGCGGAGGACGGCGGTGTCGACGGTTGCTTCCGCCACGCGACCTTCTTCGACGGCGGCGAGGAGGTTGCGCTGATAATGAATCGGCATGGGCATTTCGATGTCCAGCCCGGCTTCAATCGCCTTCTTGGTATCGCGGACGCCGGCGACGAAGTCGGAGATGGCGAAGCCCTCGAAGCCCCAGTCGTCGCGCAGAACGTCGGTGAGCAGCCAGCGGCTTTCACAGCAGTGATCGCCGTTGAACAGGTTGTAAGCTCCCATGACCGAGGCCGCGCCTGCATCAATCGACTTCTTGAAGTGCGGCAGGTACACCTCGTGCATCGTGCGCTCATCTGCCTTGACATTTACCCAGAAGCGGGAGTTCTCGATATTGTTGACGGCATAATGCTTGACACAGGCGATCACATTGTGCGACTGGACGCCTTTGGTGAGCGCCGCGCCCATCTCGCCCAGCAGGAAGGGATCTTCACCGTAAGTTTCCTGCGACCGTCCCCACGCTGGATGCCGCAGCAGGTTGATACATACGCCGCCGAAGTAGTTCGCCCCCTGCGCGCGCGCCTCTTTGCCAATCACGGCGCCAATGCGCTGCTCAAGCTCGGGGTCAAAGCTGGCGCCGCGCGCCATCGACACCGGGAAACAGGTCGAATGTCCCATGACCACGCCGCGTGGCCCATCGCTGAAGCGAATCGGCGAGATGCCCAGCCGCGGGCAGCCGTTCGTGTCAATCGGGACGGGGTTATAACCGTTCTGGTATTTCTCGATGTTGCCCCAAATATCCCAGTTGCCGTTGAGCATCCAGACCTTTTCTTTCAAGGTCATTTGCCCGAGCAGCGCTTGAGCTTGCGCTTCGATCTCTTCACGACTCAGGGTACAAGTGTCTTTTTTGAACATAGGTTTGAACTCCAAGGTGATTCAGTTAAATCTCAACAGCTCTCCAAACGCGCAGATAGTTCGTGGGAGCGTATGCGAGGGAGCAAAGGGAACTCTGGAAGCCTCTGCCGTGACCACCAGTATGCTTGATCGCATGGATTGCATTTGTTTATTAAACAAAACTTGCAGATCATTCTACAAGCATTCCATATGTACCGCCAAATACCGAATAATTTAAGTGACAAATGTACTCAAGAGAGCCGCGAGTTGTGCATGCTTCTGATCCTGATCAACGGGCTGACGCATTAAGTTTACTAAACAGATGTGGCAAGATCGCGCTGTGTTGAAGTGGAGTACTTCTCTTGCTCTAGCGCTGCCTAAGTTGGTGAATGATCATTTCAATCGAAGTATCCTTGCCCCGCGCGATAAGTGCTAAGAGCTGATCGGATGGCAGCTTTGTTTCCAGGTCCTGGTAGAGCGCCCGCGCCTGCTTGGCGACTGCCGCCGAGACTGCCGGATGATGAACGATGAAACCGACCAGTTCTGCGGCGCGCTCGAACTGCCTTTGGGAACTGAACCATTCGGCCCAGCAGTCGAATATCTGAAACAACACCACGAGCGCATTGATCTTCGCCGCAAGCTCCAGCGATTCGCGTATGTACGCCTCCGTATCGTCCAAGGCGCCGAGCTTGAGGCTGACTGCCGCTAGATAGCACAGGTTGTCGGCGATGTAATAGGGATCATTCATCTCACGGTTGCGGCGGAGCGCGTCGCTATGCAGATTAAGAGCCGTTTGGTAATCACCTTCGTCCGCGGCGACCTCCCCTAACTTGTTGAGTGTAAACGCGGTGATGGGGGCGTTGTGAATCGCCCGTGCGTACGCGAGACCTTGCTCATGCAGACTTTTTGCCTGCATGATATTCCCCAACTGACGAGCGATACGTCCGAGGCGGTTCAAGGCAATCGCCTTACCCTGTTGATTCCCGACTTCCTCAGCCAGCGCAAGACTCTCTCTCGCATAGCCTTGCGCGGAGGGATAATCTCCCTGCATATCGGCTACTTTAGCGAGTCCATTGAGTGCGGCAGAGATTGCTTGGGCTGAATGGGTGTCACGCGCATGCTCCAAATCCTCTTGGAAGTAGCGCCGCGCGGAGACGTAATCTCCCTGTAGATAAGCAACTTCGCCAATGCCAGTCAGGGCGAATGAAGTTGACCAGAGTTTCTTCGGAGTCGAACTGATCTGTCGGCTCTCCTCGTAATGGTGACGCGCGATGTCATACTCGCCTAAAGCGAGTGCGGCGCCCCCCAGCGCATGGTAGGCTGCCGCAATCGATGCAGCGTCTTTAAGGATTTGCGCTGCTTTCAGATATTGACTTGCATACTGCTGCGCCGCCCGGTAATCGCCTTGTGCCCAAGCCAGCGAAAATATTGCCTCCAGCGTCTCGGCCTCCAGCTGAGTTGAGTCTTCGCCCGATTGCAGCGCGACTTCCAACCAGTAGCGACCCTCGGATAGATAGCCCCGATCATGCCAGAAAGCAACCAACAGCCGTCCCATGGAGTTGAGTTTTTTCGTATCGCCGTTCTGTAAGAACCACTGCAATACGGCGCGAATATTGTCGTAGTCGTCATCCAATCGCTGCACCCAGAATCGCTGATTCATTCCGCGCAGTTCCAGCTGGGCCTGCTCGACGAGGCTTACGAAGTACGTCGCAAGCGCTTCTCGGGTGCTGGTTTCTTCACGGCTTTCCGCGAGTTTTGCGAGTGCATATTCTCCAAGGGTCTCGAGCATAGTGAAGCGCGGCACAGCATGGTCGCCTTTTTGCGGTTGGAGCAGGCTCTTATTGACCAGTGCCTCAATCAACCCCTGCACGTCCGACAGCCCATCAGCGCAGACGGCTTCGACGCTGTCTACCGTGCATCCGCCAACAAAGACGCCGATTCGTCGGAATAACACGACCTCGGCCCCGCTGAGCAGACTGTGACTCCAATCGATGGCTGCCCGCAGTGTCTGATGCCGCGGCGGATAATTGCGAATCGTGCTTGTTAGCACGCCGAGCCGTTGTTCCAGTAGTTTGAGTAGCTCATTCAGCGAGTACAGCTTGACCCTCGTCGCCGCCAGTTCAATCGCTAGCGGAAGTCCCTCTAGTCGGCGGCAAATCTCCGCAACTGTCAGCACATTATCTGTACTCAGGCTGAAACCAGATGCCGCTGCGTGTGCGCGTTCCGCGAATAAGCTTACCGCCTCATTGTGCATGATCTGTTCAGGCTGGTCGTGTCGTTCGGGCAAGGTGAAGGGCGGGACGATATATTCGTGTTCGCCGTACAGGTTGAGCGGTTCGCGGCTCGTCACCAAGATTTTCGTCTGTGGACTGGCGGTGAGGATTTCGCCGACGAACGCCGCTGCGTCCAGCACATGCTCAAAGTTGTCGAGCAGCAGCAAACAAGCTTTATCTGCCAGGAAATTCTTGAGTTGCTCAGTAATTCCCGCTTCGCCGCGTTCCTTCACATCGAGGACACGTGCGACGGTTTGCGCGACGAGCGCGGGGTCATTAATCGAAGCGAGAGGGACGAAATATCCACCGTTGACGAACCCAGAAGCTAACTGCTCGACTGCTTTCAAGCCCAAACGGGTTTTGCCGACACCGGGGGCACCTAAAAGCGTCAACAAGCGACACCCTGGCGACGTCAAGTCCGCGCAGATTTGTTTCAGTTCTTCGCCCCGACCAACAAAGCGGTTGGGCAGCGAAGGCAGCCTGCCCACGTAGAGCGACGAGGTTGGCGTCAGTACCGGAGATTCAATCACCAGGTGCTGTGTCCCGCGGAGGTCTTTGTAAAGCTGCTCAGTTTCCGGGTCGAGTGTCAAGCCCGCCGCTTCCACAACTTGCTTACAGTAATTGAACTGATTCGTGACCGCCGCTTCTTGCCCTGCATTGGCGTAGAGCTGCATGAGATAACGGTGGGGTCGTTCGTCCAGTGGATTGTGTTCGCTCCAGCGGCGCGCATGTGCAAAGCCCGCATCGCGGGCGTCACTTTGGACATGATACGACAACAGACGATCCAGCGCATCGACATATTCCAGGCGAAGCTGTTCCGTTTGGAATGCCTGCCAGTCGTCGAATTCGGCGCTGTCGGGAATCGAAAAGCCGCTGAGAAAGTCGGCGCGGTACAGGTCAACCGCTGCAGTGAGCAGATCAGCGCAATTGGTGCATAACTGCCCACGTGCATGCCCGTGTGCTCGGGTGAGCTGTAAACAGTTTTGAAAATCGATTACGTCTACCCAAACAAAATGTTCGGCACTGATACCAATTTCTTCACGGCCAATATCGAGTAGATCATCGCCTAGCTTTTGCTTGATATCGGTGAGAACTTGCCGAAGTGTCGTCCGGCTGTTTTGCTGGTTGTAGTCGGACCAGAGCAGTGTGGCCAGGGTGTCACGGGCGTGGTACTTCCCGCTGATAAACAAATATGCCAGCAGCGCGGTGGATTTACGCCGCTCGAAATTGATAATCTGACCAAGTCGTTCGCAGCGAGGAGTGCCAAAAAAGTACAACCGTACGTCTGACATCTTATACCTCTGCTGGTATGTCTTGCAGTGTGTTACGTGTTTGTCACGATTGTAAATTATAGTGGAGTATGAAAACCAGAAAATTAATAAACTGTAATATCAATGCTTGTTGGGTCATAACTAGTTAGAACCGGGAGGTGAAATGAATCCTACTGACAGTGTATTGGCTGCGACCGTTCCCTATCTGATTACACAAGCAGTCCCGTCTCTCATCATTGTAAGTGCCAGTCGCTTACTATACGAGGGATTGACCATGGCGCTTGGGCAATATGTCGAGTTTGTTGTCGCCGCCATCTACGATGGCGCCGTGCTCCCGGAGGAAAAAATCCACGGTGCGCACATGGTGCTGCTTGACGGCAACCTCCGACGGCAGCGTATATTCTCATGGTTGACGTATTGGCGGACACAGCAAATACCGAGTGTCGTACTGGAACTACCAGACGATCCAAGTACCATCGTAGATTATTTGCAGGCGGGCGCATCGGCTTACTGCTTGCAAGGTGTGCCGGTTGCCGAGGTGGCAGCTACGGTTCGCAGTGTATTCTTATGCAGCGTCAGCTTTTCAGCCGCTGTCACGACGGAACTATGCTCTCGTTTATGGACACTCGGCACGCCCGGCAAACAAGTAACGCCAGAATTGGCACTAACGCCCCGGGAACTGGAAATATTGCGCTGTGTTGCGGCGGGCATGAGCAATCAGGAGATCGCTGATACGTTAGTGATTCATATCCTCACCGTGAAGAATCATGTGCATAACATCTTGCGGAAGCTTAACCTGTCCCGGCGGTGGGACGCAGCTCGTTTCGCTATGGAAGCAGGTCTGACCGTCGACCCAACAGAGGATCAGTAATCCGCTGAGTTAGTTCGTTCCCCAATCAGTCGCTAGCCCCTCGCTTAATCCCACGGCGAGAGGGGTGAACACACACGCTCTATCCGCGATCTAGATCCAACGATCTATTTACATCTACGTTAAGTTCACAGAAAAACCCTCCTCCGGATCGATTTACTGCGCCACGCCAAAAACCTAAGATGAAAACATCTACCCCACTCTGCGAACGATGAAAGCGGATCGAGGGAATTCATGACGCAAGCTCAGGATGATGAGCAGGATCTTATCTCCGTCATAACGGCGAATTGCCCGCCGGGCATCACTCAGGCGCTCGAAACCGCGCTCGCCATCGAAAACCATCTGCGCTTCAGGGGCGAGATTACTTTGGATTTGACTTCAATGTGGGGGCAAGGGGCTGCGCTGGCTCGGTTGTCTCCGCTGATGGCGGATGGAGTCTTAATCGTCGTCCTGCATTTGTCGGAAACCACGACCAAACTACCCCGCCTGTTTACGCATCTGCTGGAGGAATACACCGGACTGCGCATCCTTGTCATCTCGGGGCCGCTCATTGCCTCGTCCATCACAGCGTATTGGATGAGTCTCCGTTGGAACAAACTCACCGTCGAAAGCCCTGACCGCCTTTCGGAAGCCTTGCTCAACGGAATTCGGTTTGTCACCACACTTGACCCATCACAAGACGAGAGCAAATCATCGCCTTGAGGAAAACAAATCTAGTCCAACAAGGAGCGGAAACAAGCATGTCTAGCAATACGAGTGGAACGACGACCCCACCAACAGATATTGACAGTCTGATCAACGTGGTGCAGCAGTGGGTTACAACCACGCAGACCGCGCTCAATCAGTCGACCAGTAACGCCGATTCTCAGAATCGCGGAGTGGGGACTGGCAAAAAGCTGAAAACTGACCTCGACAAGGCGAAAAAAGACCTGCCCACCGCGCGGGCCGCCGGGCAACTGCGGCTGAGGACGGGCAACACCTTTTACACCGAAGCCGAAAAGACGCTCAAAGAAGTCCAGAAGTTTGCGGACTACGACACCCTGAAACAGGTCGTCTTTGAGGTCGATACCAATATCGAAAAGCTGCGACAAGACTGGGAAAAGGCGAAAGACGCCAAGACAACGGCAGATGCGACTTTGGCAACTGCCAAAGCTGATGAGACGGCGCTGCGTGCCAAACTGGATGTTGCTTACGGCAAACTGAGTAATCTGCCCAAAACTATTCAGGACAAGCGCAGCGAAGTTGAAACGCAGCAGGCAGCGGTGGAGACCGCGCTCGGCGGAGCCGATCTCGTCGCCTCCGGAATCGCACTCGCGACCTATCGAGTCCTGCTGGGGGACAACACACTTCCCCCAACGCTTCCATCATTGACATGGGCGGTCGCTGACGCGACGGTGGCAAAGTACATTGGCGAGATTGACACAGCACTCACGCAATACATGGGGGCACTTACCAAGACGGCGACCGAAACGCTGAACGCCAACCAAAAAGCGGCCGATCTCGCTGCGGCGGAGAGCCAACATAAGGCAGCCATCGCCAGTCGCGTTGCTGATATTACCGCCAAGTTCGAGACGACGCGGGCCGCGCAAGCTGCTGCGAGTCAGTCCCACAATGACACCACATCTGTGCACGAAGTCGAGGCGCCCAGTAGTGGCCATGACGATCAGACGGAAGCCTAAGGCCAGAGGTAAGGCGGAATGAGCAGCTATCTCGTCATCCAGTCGACCAGCATCGCGCTGCAAGAAATGCTGAAGCAGCACTATGCGGCTGAACCGAACTTCGCCGTGGATACCAGCAGCGATGACGCGATCACGTTCAAAAACCCAACTGAAAGCGTCAAGAATAGTTCGCACAAGTTGTCATTCTGGTTGTATCAGGTGACGGAAAACGAGTTCGTCAAGAATAACCCGCCCCTGCGCCTGAACGGAGACGATCAGCAGCTGCGCGAAACGCCGCTGGCGCTCAACCTCTACTATCTGGTGACGCCGGTCACGGGGGATGAACTGATGGATCATCTGCTGCTCGGCAAAACGATGCAGGCCTTCTACGACAATGCCATCATCCCGCTGCGGTCGGCAGGCAACAACGTCTCGGAGGAATTGCATTTGACGCTGTGCCGCTTGTCACTGGAAGAACTCACCCGCATCTGGGAAGCGCTCAAAGAGCCCTATCGCTTATCGGTGTGCTATCAAGTGCGGGTTACCCGCATTGACGCCCAGCGCGTACGGACGCAGGGACGCGTCAAGTCGAAGCAGGACAGTTACCGGGCTACACCGGAAGGGCTGCTGTCGTGAACACCCGTGAATGGTTCTCGCGCACGCTCACAGCGCGGCTGCTGTTCGATATTTGGGACGATTATGCCTTGCGCGTAGGACCGCAGCAGAGCCGCATCCTGCCCAAAGGACCACTTGACTTCGCTCTGATCGCATACGATGGGGCTCCCTTGCCCCAACCGATCCAGTTGGTCATGACACGGAATGCGAGCGGCTACTATCTGTTTTTTGGACAAGTCCGGTTGTCGAGTGGCGATCAACGGAACCAGGGTCTGCTGCCAGATGGCCCATACCGGTTACGCGTCACGCAACCGGATGGCTTCTACCAGTCAGTGACCCTTGATGTAGTGCTTCCGTCGTCAAATGCAGCGTATCCAATTGCGCTTGAACCCGGCGCGACCTACCCCTATTTACCGACCAGCACTGGACTGCGCAGTCGCGTGCTCGATTCAGCGCTGGCCGCGCCGGACAACCGGGTCGCCGGGGTCAGAGTCACGGTGCGCGGCTTTCCTTGTTCAGCACTCAGTGATCGGGACGGCGGGTGGTCCTTCTACCTTCCCGAACCGGATCGCATGAACCCTTTGCCCAGAAGCGTAGAGATCAATCTGCGCCATCCTACCGATAACCGAGCAATTCAACGCATCGTCCAGATCGAGCCGAAAAAGTTGAACAAGCTGGGCGACTTCGAATTCTGACGCGAGCTATGGAGGAAATTGCGAATGCCTGAATATTTATCACCCGGTGTCTATGTCGAAGAGATCAGCACCGGACCACGTCCGATTGAAGGCGTTGGCACCAGCACCGCTGGCATTGTGGGACAGACGGAACGCGGTCCTGAAGAACCCCGACTTATCAGCAGTTGGCTGGAGTTTCAGCGCTGGTACGGTGGTTTCATCCCCGATGTTTCGTATGTCGCGTATGCCATTCAGGGCTTCTTTGAAAACGGGGGGCAGCGCTGCTATGTGACCCGCGTCGCCAGCAGTGAGGCGGTCGCCTCACAGGCCGTCATCGGCAATTTACAGTTTGTCGCCTATGGACGCGGAGCATGGGGCAACAATCTTCGCATCAAAGTATCCCCGCCGTCGAACAATGCGCCGAATCAGTTTCGGGTGAGTATCCTTTACTACACCAACTTCCCCGATCCGTTCGTCGACCCGACTGACCCGGCCAATGCCGCCAATCCCGACCTGCGCCCACCCGACACGTTGGAAGTCTTTGATAATCTCTCGGCTGAGCCGCGCGCTAGTAATAACGTGATGGTCGTAATCAATTCGCGCTCACGGCTCGTCCGCTGCGATTGGACGGACGATGGCCCCGCTGGGCTGCCCATGACGGGTTTCGACGCGGGTGAATTTAGCCAAGGTGATGATGGCGCAGCGGTTGTCGCGGCTGACTTCACTGGCAGCAAAGAGTTGATCCCCGTGCCTGCGGGCTTGCCCACCGATATTCTCGGACGGGGACGTGGCTTAGATGGGCTGGCGACGGTTGATGATATCGCACTGCTGCTCGTGCCGGATCAGGCGCGGGATGATCTGTTCACCCCGATCAACAATGCGATCATCACCCAATGCGAGCTCCTGAAAGATCGGTTCGGCGTGCTGTCGGTGCGGCAGGGACAGTCGAATGTCAACAACGTCGACATGCCGCGCGACACCCTGTATGCTGCGCTCTATCACCCTTGGATTTGGATTTTCGATCCGACAATCAACGATTATCGCCTCGTGCCGCCGGCAGGACACATTGCAGGCATTATGGCGCGCACCGATATTGAGCGCGGCGTACATAAAGCGCCCGCCAACGAGGTCGTGCGCGGGGCGGTTGAAATCGAGTTCCCAATCACCAAAAGTGATCAGGATATGCTCAATCCCCGCGGCGTGAACTGCATCCGCGACTTCCGACCTGATGGGCGCGGCATCCGCCTGTGGGGCGCGCGCACGTTATCCAGCGACGCCTTGTGGAAATATGTGAACGTCCGGCGGTTGTTCATCTTCGTCGAGGAATCTATCGATGAGGGATCGCAGTGGGTGGTATTTGAGCCAAACGACGACCTCACCTGGGGCTATGTCCGCCGCAGCATCAGCAATTTCCTAACTCGTCTGTGGAAGAACGGTGCGTTGTTCGGGACAACCGAGGAAGAAGCCTTCTTCGTCCGCTGCGACCGTACCACCATGACACAGGACGATATCGATAACGGGCGCTTGATCTGCTACATCGGCATTGCGCCTGTCAAACCAGCGGAATTCGTCATTTTCCGCATTCAGCAATACACGGCGACGGAAAACCAGCAGTAGTTGAGTGGGTCAAGCCGAGAGGAAAAGGTAAATGGCTGCTTCTAATGATCGCAATGACCCGTTTGCGTCCTTCAATTTCCGCGTAGTGATCGATGGTGTGACTGTCGCGGGCTTTTCGGAAGTGAGCGGTCTGACTACGGAAACTGACGCGATTGAGTACCGCACGGGTTCAGAAATCAATCATGTGCGCAAAATGCCGGGACTAGCGAAATCTTCCAACATCACCCTCAAGCGCGGCTATACCAGTGACCGGAGTTTGTGGGAATGGCGCAAATTGGTCATTCAGGGGAAGACGCAGCGCCAGTCCGGGTCGATTGTGCTGCTCAACGAAGCACGCGAACCCGCGTTGACGTGGAAATTCACCGAAGGCTGGCCGCGAAAGTGGGAAGGCCCGAGTTTCAACGCCAAGAACAATGAGGTCGCCATCGAAACGCTCGAAATTGTGTGCGAAACGATCGAACTGGAATAGCGCGATATGTTCAGCTACCGTAAGCCCGGCGTCTACTTTGAACGACTGGATCGTTTGCGTCCCTTCACCCAGGTGCGCACGGACATCGCAGGATTCGTCGGGCTTGCGCGCCGAGGGCCACTGCATCGCGCCGTCAAACTGGAGAGCTGGCAGCAGTTTTTCAGTGTCTTCGGGGGCGTGTCGCAGACTGCACCGAGCTTTTTGAGTTACGCGGTGCGCGGGTTCTTTGATAATGGTGGACGTGAGTGTTGGGTCGTGCGCGTCGCCAATCCGGTCACGGCAGCGCCAGCAACCTTCTCTGTCGCTCTGGAAGGTAGTACGCCATGGGGCTTGGAGGCGTCGAGCCCGGGAACCTGGGGGCGCGAGTTGCAGATCGAACTGCGGCGCACAGGCGGCAGTTTGATGAATATCACGATTCGACTGCCGCAAGGGGACGGCGAAGTGCGGCAGGTATGGCGCAATCTGCCCCTGAACGATCGCGACGCGCTCCGTGAACGCATCGAGGAATCAGAACTTGATGTGCGCTGGTTCGGTGCTGACGAGCAGTCTACGAGCTACCAACGAGAAACGCGGCGAACAACGGAACGGCTCATCCGCTTCATCGATGATGCACCGATGCCTACGGTTGCAGAGAAACGCGCTGCAGGCCAAGGCGGGCGGACGCTAGCGCGTGATTGGGTCGTCGCAAATGGCGCTTTCATAGGCGGCGACAGCGGCTTAAGTGGGCTGATGCCTGCGCATTTCAGCGGGGATCTCGCCATGCCGGAACAAAAATGGGGCTTGAGTCTCTTCAAAGACATTGACGAGATCAGCCTCCTTGCTATGCCCGATATGATGCCCTTCCCGCACAGCGACCCTAGCTACCAGACGCCCGCGCTGCGCTGCGATCAGGTGAGCGATGAGCGGCAGCGACCGCCGTCCTTGGAAACGGAGTACGCGCGGGGCTTTGGCGAACAGGAGATCGAACAGCTTCAATTCGCCCTCATTCGGCAGTGTGAACAACGGCTTGACCGCTTCGCCATCCTCGATGTTCCTCCGTCGCGGCAGTTCCCCGAAACAGTGATCGAGTGGCGTAATAAGTTTGATACCAGCCGTGCTGCACTGTACTTCCCATGGGTAAAAGTGTCACGTCCACAGGGCGGGCGCTTGGTCGAAGTGCCGACCTGTGGTCACGTTGCGGGAATTTACGCGCGGGGCGATATCGATATTGGTGTGCACAAACCCCCCGCGAACATGCTCATGGAAGACGTGAAAGATCTCGTCTTCCCAATTGACGATGTGCTGCACGGGGTGTTGAACGAACATCAGATTAATGTGCTGCGCGCCGTTCCCGGTCGCGGTATCCGCATAGGCGGGGCGGTCACGTTGAGCAGCGACACGCTGCTGCGCTACATCAATGTGCGCCGTTTGCTGCTGTGGATAGAAGAGGTGATTGAAGACATTTCGGCCGATGTGGTCTTTGAGCCCAACAACCCTGATCAGTGGGAAGCGGTTGAGCGTATCACCCGCGGCTTTCTCGATCAGGTGTGGCGCGCGGGAATGCTCGGCGGCGCGACCGCCGAAGCCGCATACCGTGTGCGGTGTGACGCGACGACCAATCCGCCCGAAGATACTGACCGAGGTTTGCTTCAAACCCACATTGACCTTCTGCTCCCCGCGCCTACCGAATACGTGCTGGTGCGAATCGGCAAGGTGCAAGGCGGCACGGAAATCGAAATCGGCGAGCGACGGTCAGAACGAAGGAGCTCATAAACTATGCCAGCGAGCAATGAGCGCGTTGATCCTTATCTTGCATTCCGGTTCATCGTCAAAATCGACAACGAGCTGTACGGCGGGTTCAGTGAATGTTCTGGACTTCGCTTGGAGACAGAAACTCAGGATTACGTCGAAGGTGGGCTGAACACTCACGTGCACAAGTTCCCCACGCGCACCAAGCAGTCGAACATCACCTTGAAACGCGGCATCGTGGATCGAAAACTGTGGGACTGGTACTGGAAGCTGGTTCGCGGCGAAATCATCCGCAAGACAGGCAGCATTCAGGTGATGGACGCATCCGGCGGCACAGCGCAGATGACGTTTGAATTTCGGCGCGCATTTCCGGTCAAATGGATTGGACCGGATCTGAACGCGGCCCAGAACGCCATCGCCGTCGAACAACTGGAACTCGCGCACGAATGGCTGGAGTATGTGAAGTAGGAGTGAGGTATGCCCCTGTTCATTGAAAACACAACAATCGAGACGACGGTCATCGATCAAGATATGCCACTGACCGAGGCGCAGATCGAAAAACTGGTCAAGCTCATCATGCAGCGCCTCGCCACCGAGGCGCGCGACCAGCAATCGCGGCGTTCCGCGACCCGCCTGCGAAACGAATCCCTGCCGGACTCCGAGTAAAGGACGAATGAAGTCATGGCAGCACCGGCGTTAGCGTGTATCAAAATCCTCGATAAAGAGGCGCTCAATTCAAATCGCGGCCTCAAAGAGGAAATGTTCGTCCTGTTCAACCCGACCGAATACGCGATCTCAAAGGGTGCGCAAATCGCCGAGATCGGTATACCTGGGTTGGATAATCCGCTGCTGCAATTTGTGCGCGGTCAAAATACCAAGCTAACGCTTGAACTCTTCTTCGACACGACCGACAGTGGCATGGGGGAAGATGCCCGTGATGTTCGTGAACTGACTGCCCCCTTTTTTGAATTAGTGCGTATTCAGCCCGAAACGCACGCCCCGCCTCGCATCCAGTTTATGTGGGGGAGTCCGGGTAAGCCGTTCGACAAAGCCAACGATTTCAAGGCGATTGTGGAGAGCGTCAATCAGAAATTTACCCTGTTTGCTCCGAATGGCAATCCGCTGCGCGCAACCCTTTCGCTGACGCTGCGGGAATATAAGTCGATCCAGGAACAGGTGGAAGAACTGAAACTGAATTCGCCTGATCATACGAAGCGGCGCATGGTCAAGCGCGGCGAAACACTCAGTCAGATTGCGTGGGAGGAGTACCGCGATCCGCAAATGTGGCGCGTGATCGCTGAGGCGAATCGCTTGACCAACCTGCGCGATTTGACACCGGGCACAGAACTGGAACTGCCGGCCATCGAGCCGGGCTCAGACTTTGGAGGCCGGTGATGGTCGATACGAAACCGGCAGACGCGCTCGAAATCTACGAAGGCAACCGTGACTTCTACGTCCCGGCATTTCAGGTATTCGTCGATGGCAAGCATACCCGGACGGATGTCATCCGTGACGTGACGCAGGTGTCGTATCGCGACAGCGTGACCGAAATCGACAGCTTCGAATTAACCATCAACAACTATGATGCGGATACCCGGACGTACAAGTACAGTGACCGCGGTGGAGATCAAGACTTTGACCCCGGCAAAAAGCTGGAACTCTACATGGGCTATTACGGTCAAAGCAGCCTCACCAAGATGATCGAAGGCGAAATCACCCAGCTTCGCCCAAACTTCCCGGCATCCGGCGCGCCAACGCTCCAAGTAAGCGGTTTGAATCTGCTGCATCGCCTGCGCAAAAAACAGAATACCGACGCCTATCTCAAAAAAACCGACATCGACATCGCCAAACAGATCGCGGCTCGCTTAGGCGTGCAGAGCGAGGCTGTCGAAGCGCCATAAGGCACGACCATTCGCGAGTATGTACTGCAAGACAATCAGTACGACTTCATATTTCTCATGGGACGAGCGCGCAAAATCGGTTACGACATCAGCGTGAGCGAAGGGCAGAAGAAAGGCGAGAGCAAGATTCGCTTTGTCCCTTCCACTACCTTGAAGCAGCGTCCGTATGATCTCAAGTACGGCAAATCACTGATCCAGTTTCAGCCGACGCTGACCACGAAAGATCAGGTGAACAAAGTCACCGTGAAAGGGTGGAACGCGGTCGCTAAAAAGCCGATCAGCGTGACGGTGACACGGCAGGAATTGAACGTGCGCAGTATGAAGCGCAAAGACGAACAGTTCATCGAATCGGCCTTCGACCGTGAGGAAATCATCACCAACGTACCCGTGCGCAACGAGACGGAAGCCAAGCGCGAAGCCAAAGCCGCGCTGGAACGCATCGTCAAGGACATGATCACGGGAAGCGGCTCGACAGTCGGGATGCCCGATCTTCGCGCAGGGACTGTTGTGTACATTCGCGGCATCGGCGAACGTTTCAGCGGACGCTATTTCATCACCAGCACAACGCACAGCATTAACGACAGCGGCTATCTCACTACGTTCGAGGCTCGGCGGGAAGAGAAGGAATAAGCGTATGGGATCGACGAATACGGCTCAATCGACCAATGGCATTGTCATTGGGGAAGTCTGCAACCTAGAGGACCCGGACAAGCTCGGTCGTGTACAGGTGACATTCCCGCATCTTGGCGGAGTGAAAAGTCACTGGGCGAAATTGGTCTCACCGATGGCGGGCAAAAAGCGTGGTTTCTTCTTCCGCCCGGAAGTCGGCGATGAAGTGTTGGTCGCCTTCGAGCAAAACGACTCCTCGTTCCCCTACATTTTGGGGGCGCTGTGGAGTCAGGCCGACGCACCGCCACCGAGCGACAGCAGCGCGAAAGACAATAATCACCGCTTCATTCACTCGCGCAGCGGACATGTTATCCGTTTCGACGACACCAAGGGCGAAGAAAAGATCGAAATCATCGACAAAGACGCGCAGCGCCGCATCGTGATTGACTGCCAGCAGAAGAAAATCCGGATCGAAGCCGATCAGGGCGATGTTGAAATCATGGCCAAGGGCGATGTCAAAGTCACGCAAGCGGCCAACGTCGAGATCAATGCTAAAGCCAATATCACGGTCAAGGCGCAGGGCAACCTGAACCTGGAAGCGACCGGAAAAGTCACTATCAAGGGCGCGACGGTCGCGATCAACTGAGGAGCGGAATTATGGGCCAACCAGCGGCCAAACAAGGGGATCGCGTACAGGGAGTGGATATTCACATCACGCTTGTACCCAGCGCCAGTGGGACAACTCCCGTCCCCCTACCTTATATGTTCAATGGGATCATTGATGGCGGTCTGAGCCAAGATGTCACCATTCAGGGGCGGGCAGCGGCAACTGTCAATAGTACAGCGACCAACACGCCAGCCCATATCCCCATGGGCAACGGTTTTCAGACACCGCCGAAAAACAAGGCGACGCTCACGAAGGGCAGTGCGACGGTGACGATCAACGGCAAGCCCGCCGCCCGCATGGGTGACACCGCGCTCACCTGCAACGATCCCAGCGATCTACCGAACGGCACCGTGATCGCCGTCAGCACCGTGCTGATTGGAGGCTGATGATGCCCAACTTGATCGGTAAAGGCTGGACGTTCCCGATTCGCCCGAATCCCGAGGGCAAGTTGAGTCTTGTGTCCGGTGAAGAGAAGATTCGCCAAAGCCTGCTGCTGATCCTCAGCACTGCACCGGGGGAACGGAAGATGTACCCGGAGTTCGGCTGCGGTATCCATGACTTGGTCTTTCAGCCAAACACCGAAATGCTCCATGCGCGCGTGCAGAATCAGGTGCGTGACGCACTGATCCGCTATGAGCCGCGCATCGACGTGGTCGATGTGCGAGTAGAAATGCCACCGGAAGCGCGCAACTTCCTGATCGTTCGCATTGACTACCGTATTCGCACAAGCAATTCGTTTTACAACCTGGTGTATCCGTTTTTTCTGACCGAAGGTGCGGGGTAAGAGGTAAATCATGCCGTTGATAGCGCCAAAGCTTGACGAACGGACATTCGACAGCCTACTGCGTGATGCGCGGCTGCGTATTCCCCAGTACAACCCGGAGTGGACGGATTTCAACGAGAGCGATCCCGGTATCACGCTGCTGCAACTGTACGCGTGGCTCACCGAAATCATGCTGTTCGAAATGAACCGTCTGCCCGACCTCAACTACATCAAGTTTTTGCAGATGATCGGCATGGAACTCAATCCCGCGCAGCCAGCCATCGCACACGTGACCTTCACGCCCGACGGCAGTGGCACGGTGAGCCTGCCACAGTACTCGCGCTTGGAAGCGAGTCCGCCCGGCGGTCTCCCCGTCACGTTTGAACTCCGGCGTGGGTTAGATGTCACTGCGACGCCTCTCACCGCTGTCTGGGTGTTTGACGGTTCGCGCTTCTACGATGTGACCGCGCTCAACAACGACTTGCTGGGAGACACGTTCCCGCCGTTGGGAGGGCAACCTGCGCCGGGGAACATGCTGTATCTTGGCTTTGACCTCCCACAACAGAATCTCAATCCGCCGCTCACCGCCGACAAAATCTTTCCGCCACGCATCAGCCTACGAGTGTTCATGCAGCAGAGCATCACCGCGGGCGAGCCGCAAAGCGCAAGCGAGGTGCGTAACCCACCGCCCGCGCCTGTCACGCTGGTGTGGGAGGCCTATCACGCTGACTTTCAGCGTTGGCTGCCGCTGGTGGTCGAAGATAAGACCGAGGCGTTTCAACGCGAAGACTACATCTTTCTGAGCGCGCCTCCGCGCCCCAAAGCGATGAATCCGCCGGGGATCACACTCGAAACTTCGCTCTACTGGATTCGCTGTCGCCTCGAATCCGGCAGCTATCCGAGCGGCAGTATCCCACGCATCGACTTCATCCGGGCTAACGTGGTCGAGGTCGAAAGTTTGGCAACGGTGACGGATGAGTTGCTTGGCAGCAGCGACGGCAGACCGGATCAGGTGTTTCCGCTCAGCCGCCGGCCAATTCAACCGGACAGCCTCATCCTTGAAGTTCGGCAGAACGAGGTCGATGCATCTCCTGGCGCGGCGGTGCTGCTCACGCAGAACGCGCCCGACCGAGATAATTCGCCATGGCAGCGTAAAGGTGATTTTCTCGGCTCCAAAGCCCGTGACCAGCACTACACACTGAACGCCACGACGGGTGAAATTCGCTTTGGCAACGGCATCAATGGCATGGTTCCGCCTGCTGGGTTGGAGATTGTCGCCCGTAGTTACCGTTATGGTGGTGGCACGAGCAGCAATGTTGGGGTGAACGTGATCACCAGCCTGAACTCAAATGTGCAGGGAGCTGCCGCCTTGCAGGTCACGAATGAACGTTCGGCGGTCGGGGGCACGGACGAGGAATCGGTTGAAGGGAAGACTAGCAAAGCTCCAGGGCAACTGCGCAGCCTCGGGCGGGCAGTTAGCGCAGATGACTACGAAGCACTGGCTCGTCAAATCGGCGGTGTCGCGAAAGCCGTCGCGGTGCCGCTTATGAACCCGAATTTTCCTGGTATTGCAGCTCCCGGCGCGGTCACCGTCGTGATTGTGCCCGAAGGGGAAGAAGAGTGTGCGAATCGCCGTTCCGCACCGCCCAAACCATCATCCAATCTCATCCGCGAAGTACTGCGTTCGCTGGATAGTAAGCGCCCCATCGCCACTGAATTGTACGTGAAAGGGCCTGATTACACTGAAGTGTGCGTCACAGCAACCGTCGAGGTGAATCCGCAAGCCGCGTTCGGCGCGGTGCGTGACAGTATCCTCAAAGCACTGTGCGAATCCCCGATCCTCGATCCGTACAAACAGCGCTTCGGGCAGGATTTTTACCCAACCAACCTCTACAGCGTGATTCTGAGTGTATCCGAGGTGCGCGCGGTCAAGCGCCTAGTGGTCAAGGTGAATGGCAACGAACTCGATCAGGCGGACATGAATCAGCCGTACCCGATCAACCCGGATGGGTTGGTGTTTGGCCTCGATCATCAGATCATCGTCAAGCCGGCGAGCGATTCGTAACAGGGAGCGCAGCGTATGACCTCAAATCACCCGGAAGGTACGCAAGCATTCCTTCTCAATGAGCAGCTCGGCTGGCGCAGCGCGGTTGGATCCGCAGCCGGCACAGCGACGGGAGCGACGCTCACACTGGCTGCCGATCCGCATGGCAAGTTGGCGCTCTCCAATCCGGACGGTAGTCTGGGGCGGCTGGTGCTGCCGCGCCGTATGGCGTTGGACGCCGACTTGACGCTGCACTTGCTGGTCAAACGGGCTGAGGCGGACTGTCTCGAAACGACGATTCTGCGCTTCAATGCCCTCATGCAGCAGTTTGAAGCCCTGCCCGAAATTGGCGGTTGGATCAGCCGTGAGGGGCACACCGCCGATGCGCGGCGTTTTCATCCCTCGGCAGGTATTGCCATTCATGGCAAGGCACTCTATGTCGCTGATCCGGTGAATGCGCGTGTGCAGGTTTTTGATCTGACATCTCTGGCGCTGCGTCACCTCTGGACACTCTCCACGGAGTGGCAACCGACTGCGGTCGCCGCAGCCCAAGACGCGGTGTACATCCTTGATCGCGCTCAGGGACGTGTCTATGCGCATAGGCCGGGTACGGATAGGCTCACACTGGTGATCGATCAGCATGCGGAGCGCGGGGGCGCATGGACTCGGATCGCGGTTGATCGCGACGAGCGTATATACCTGTATTACCGCAAGCTTCGCGTTCTAGAGATTTTCGCGTTTGATCCGAAGCGCGGTTGGTGCTGGCAGGAAACCGCAGACGACGCGGGCGATGTGCGCGATCGCTTCGAGCCGCCCGGCGTGGTCGTCGAATCCTCATCCACACCCGGTCGCCCCGATTGGTTTTGTCTGCCTCCGAGTTTGCGCCGCCCTGCTGGACGCCAATTGCCGCACCTTGACCAAGCACAAGCAGACGTGACATGTTCGCCGGCTCAGCCAGACGTTCTGTGCTTTGCGTATCGGACTGGAGAGCCGCTTGACCTGCCACCGGAAGAGCGCGTCGGGCTGCCGCTCTACTGCCGCAATGGTGTCTGGGTGAGTACCGCACTCGACAGTGAGCTGTACCGCTGCCAGTGGCATCGATTGATTGTTGATATCGCTCAATTACCGCCCGGAGCGCGTATCGATATCAGCACCTTTTCCAGCGTCGATCCGCAGACGGATGAGTACATCACCGCCTTACGCGAAGAATACTGGGAGCGCGGATTCTCGCTTGTCGGCACGCTGGCGGCTGACCAGCCTCCGACCGGAGTGCATGATGGTCTGGTACAGAGCCGCGAAGGCCAATACCTATGGCTGCGTATCCGGATGTGGGGTGATGGTTATGGGACGCCAGCGATTAATTCGCTGCGCGTGCAGTTTCCCCGCGACTCGTATCTGAAATACCTCCCAACGGTTTTCGCGCAAGATGAGGAGAGCCGCTGGTTCCTCGAACGCTATCTCTCGATTGCGCAGACTGAATGGGAGGACATCGAGCGGCGCGTTCGCGAATCAGCGCGACTGTTCGATCCCGAAGCCGTACCCGGCGGTGCCGCACTGAAGTATCTTGCCAGTTGGTACGCCGTGAATCTGGAAGGCGAATGGTCGGACGAGCAAAATCGCCGCCTGCTGAGCGGCGCGCAGCGCCTGTTTGGGCGGCGGGGCACGTTGGATGGCCTGCGGACATGGCTGCGCGTCTATCTAGGCAATTTCAGCGGCGTGAGCGAGGCCGATCAGGAGAGCCTGGCCGTGCCGATGCTGCTGGAATCCTATCGTGCTCGCGCGCATCTCCAAATGCAGACTATGCAGACGTCAGACGAAACCGAGAGCACGGCGGACACGCTGGGAACGGGACTTCCGCTGTGGGGCGACACGGCGGTCAATCGCTTCCAACTCGGCGTGAATTCGACGGAAGGCGAAGCGCAAATGATCTCGATGGGCGATCCACAGATTGATCGGTTGAGTTTCTACGCGCATCGCTTTGAAGTCTATGTGCCGGCCATCTGGGTGCGGACCGCCGCCGAGGAGCAGATGCTCCGGCGGGCACTGGATGCCGAAAAACCGGCACATACCGCCTATGAACTGCATCTGGTCGAAGCGCGCTTGCGCATTGGCGTACAGGCGATGCTCGGCGTCGACGCGATCGTGGGGGCGCTGCCTACGCCGCAGCCACTCGGCCAGGAGCCGGGAAGCGATTCGGATGCCGCACCGAGTCGCGAAGCGCAGGGACGGCTCGGTTACGACACCGTCCTCGATCAGGCACCGACTGTGTATGTTACCCCCCGTGTGGGGCGCGATTCCCGCCTAATTTAGTCAAGGAGCAAAGACATGACGGCCATCAACCAGGATCAGCAAAAACAGCAGCACCATCCGCTGGCGCACCCATGCACCGATGCTGAGGGGCAGCCAGTCGCTTGCGAGCCGATCGCCAGCGAGCGCAATCACTATTTCACCGGCAAACTGCTGACCGCACGTGACCTCCGCGACGAATCCAACTACTTCCTGAGCCACAGCCGCGCCCATAACCGTTTATTGCATGGCTGGGGTGTCTTGTGCGGTTTGATCGCCGCCAGACGTCCGAATACCAACTGTCTCGACATTGAATCGGGCGTTGCGTTGGACTGCTGCGGGCGCGAACTGATTGTCCCCAAGACTGCGACGATTGCGCTGCCGGATAATGATCAGACGGAATTAGGTGGCAGGTTTTTCGCCTGTTTGCAGTACGTCGAAACCCCGGTGGAATATCTGCCGGCGCTGTACGCCGAAGGACGGATGCCGGGACATCGTGAGCCAAATCGCATCCGGGAAGGTGTGGCGCTCGTGTGGCGCAAGTTCGATGAATTGCCAAACGTGTGGCGTGTCAAAGAGAATCGAGAGGGGATGCCGGAATGCGCTGACTGCCCAGAACCCGGTGAACAGTGCAGTTGTCTTGATCCCAGCTGCGCGTGCGCAGACGCGATTCCCATCGCCCTCATCACCTACGTATCTCCCACCGCTAATCACGAGCAAACGGCACCATCTGCGCCCTACTGGCAGGTCGAAACCGAGGGACGTCCGCTGCTGCGCACTCCCGCCACCCTGACACAGATCTGCGGAATCAACTGGGTGCATGGCGGCGAAACGAAACTGTCCAGCCTCCGTGTTCCGCGGTCGGATACGGAACGGGCGGAAAACCCAACGTTGAGCGAGTACGCCCTGCAGATCAGATTCAACGGCAAGATCAAAGCTAGCACGGGTGACGGCGACGGCATCAATCCTTACACATTCATAGTGGTGGTGCCCCAAGAGCCAGATCGCCCCGTCTATGACCCCGGCGATGCTGAAGCCCGCTATCAGGTGCAGTTACAAGCCGACGAATGTGGAGCGATTTATCGCTTTTACATCAGTGAAAGCACCGGACAAGTCAATATCTTCGACAAACATATGCTCATCTCACTGAGATGCGACTTTGTGGTCGACGAAAACGGCAATGCCGTCGACGGCAATCATCTCGGCGGCAGACGCCCTACAGGCGACGGCGTGGCAGGCGGTCAATTTACAAGCTGGACCCGCATCATTAACGATATACCGCGCACGCACAATCAAGGACGACCGGCTGGGTGGCAGGGTAAAGCGAATCAGGAGGGATGAGGATGGCGAAGATGAAAATCCTGACGGCGAAACCGTCGCAGACGCGCGAATCCAAACAGCAATCATGTGGCTGCGAGGAACCGGAACTGCACGACGATCTGTGCTCCCTGTCGTGCGTCGAACGTCCGCAGTTCTTCTACGGGCAGGTGCTGAATGACCAAGACCTGACCGCTATCGTGAACTATACCCGCCAGCGGTTAGCTCTGCGCCGCTTTTATGAAGGGTGGGGGGTAGTATCCGGACTGCGCACTTACATTGACCCGGAAAAACTGCTGTCGGTGGTCGTTCAGCCCGGCATGGCGATTGACTGCTGCGGAGAGGACATCGTGCTGTGCGCCCCACTTCGGGTCGATTTGTCCTGCCTTGTCACTGAGGGCGGAGACTGCCTCACGCCAGACGAAGAAAAACTGGTGACTGCGACCCCTCAATTTGCCGTTGATCTTTACGTGCACCATACCGAAAAACTCACGGATCTGCGCACCAGTTTGACGCGCCGCTCGAGTTCCGATCTGGTGTGAGTACAGCCGCGCCGTCGAAGGGACGTGCGTCAAACTTAAGCCCGTGGTCGAACTCGCTCCAATCAATGAAGCGGAAATTTGGTATGACCGACTGCTCGTAGAACTGGAGCGCACATATTTGTGGCGGCGGCAGGTCGAGCCGATTCTGAGAACGCAAGATCAAGAAGAGCAAGCGCGAAAGGCTACAACTTGGCTTCTGGAAAACCCGGCGCAGCAGTTTGATGCGCTAAGCCTGTACAAAACGCAGTCGCTCAATCTCCCCCAAATACTCGGCCTCATGCTGATCGAACGAGTCAATGAAATGCTGTACACCTGCTGTGAGCAGATCCCCGCCTGTGACGGGGTGCGTATCGCGCGCGTCTACCTCAACTGGGATGATCAGACACGGACTTACAATGTGCAGTACATTCACAATCAGCCGCCTTTCCGCCAACTGCTGCGCCGGACGTGCGTACCCACTCCCCTCGGTATCATCAACATTGCTCCTGTGGTTGGCTATCCCGTCAAAGAAGCGCGCCGCTGGTTAGCGGAACGTGGTGTTCAGATTAACGAACTAAAGAAGCGTCTGCCAGAAAACATCGAAGAGCTCATGAGCGCCCTCCTAGCCTGGCGAGCTGATCCCAACAGTGCGAACGCAAATGACCATAGGAAGTCCAAGATCGAAGAATTAGGAAAGCGTTTGTTCGCAGTGCCAACGGTCGGAAACGAACGATTCGCGGTGCGCGCCGTGTACGGTATTCCCGGCACAGCCTATGAACCTGTCATCCTATTCGATTTTCCTGAAGTTAGATCGAAGGGAGATCCCTTCGATCGCGGTACTCGTTCCCCCGTGAACCCACCACGTCCCTTGAAAGGTTCCAAAAAAGGCCAGCAGGGGGATCAAGATGCTGACAAAACTGCGAGTGAATAAGCAGACGGGTAGCACCGCGCGACGCATTCTGCGCGTGCGTTACCGCGATCACCAAACGGTGCGCGGTGCCAATTTGCGCGACGACCAGGCGTATCACCGCGCCATGCACCGCCGCCATCTGTTGACTGCCCATGATTGGGGCATCGTCACCGGGTTGGCGTTGGTTGCATCGGGAGATGATGCGGTGGTCGTACAACCGGGCGTCGCCGTCGATCTGTACGGGCGGCTGATCGTCCTCGCGGAGCCAGTCGCTATCCACCAAGCCGACCTCAAGGGTTTTGAAGGGCCTGTTCAAATCGGCATTCGCTATTCCGAGCAGACCATCTCTGCCAGTCGCATTCAGGAGACGGGCGTTGTCTTTGCCGCGACCACCGTCCTTGAACCGAAGCGTGAAGCCGACTATCTACTCCTCGATCCGCCACCAATAGCCGCGCCGCCGCTCTATTTGGGGACGATCATATTAGGGGGGGAATCAGCGCTGATTCAACCCGACAATCAGGGGGCGGCGCGTCGCTACACCCGCTTTTACGCCGGGTCGATCATTAACCCGGATGAGCGGGTGCGCGTAACGCTGGACACTGAAGCAGAGAACGATTCGCGCCGCTTCTCCGTCGCCACTACCGATTTAACAAGTGAAATGCAAGATCAGCTCATGATCAATCGTGTCGGCGACACGTATTTTTACGGTGAGGTAGCGCTCAAGTCCGATCAGCCAGTCACGTTGAACAGCTTTGGGCTGCGTCTGGAACCCCACGCGCCGCCGGAAACGCCGCAAGCGTGGCGGATGTATACAGCGATCGGAACCGAAGGAGAAGACACGGACCAGCATCCATTCACGGAATTACGCGTCGAACTCTATCATCCCGGTAAACTGGGCGATCCAGCGGATTACCGCTTGGAATTGGGGGTATATGGTCTAGATGAGAAAAACCTGCGCGTGTTCTCACCGTTTCTCACGGTTGTTGCCAATGGCACAGTCATTATGCGCGGTGACATCAGTGCCGATCAAGTGCTCCAATCGCCGATAGACGCCGACCTGAACGATCCGCGTTTCCAAGATTTGCTCATTGATCCCGTCTTCCTGAATCAGGGGCTAGAGGTTACCTTCCCCAACGCAGACGCAGCGGGGGTCATTACAGTGAGCAAGTCGAAGAGGCCGGGAGTCCAGCTCAAGAACGTGAGCGGTACAGCCATCAATAGTATCAATCTCTATGCGGATGTTCGCACCAACGGTGGACGACAACTCTTCGCGGGGCGAGTGGCCGAAAACGTGGGTTCCTTACCGCCAAACGGCGAAATTGTATATGAAATAGATACTAAAATTATTCCCGCAGACATCACCAACCTCACGGTACTCGTGATCGCATATGGGAGCCGTACGAATGAGGATGTAGTGACCGGCTTCGGCCTAGTGACTGTAAAGAACGAGCTGCAATGAACGCAATAACGAGGAGGAAGCGAGGATGACTGACCAACGTGTCATGCGCGTGAACTACTATGAGCGGCAGTTCTTGCGGGCGCAGGACTTTAGCGATGAACAGGCGTATCACATCGGTATGCGTCGTCGGCACAATCTCGCCCACCACATCTGGGGAATCGTCCGCGGCCTAGAACTGGAATACAGCGAAACTGATCGTACATTTACTGTCAAACCGGGGATTGCGGTCGATGGATATGGACGCGAATTGATCGTGACTGAACCCCGCTCCTATGAGATTGGGATTTTCCAGAACTTCGACGGTGATAGAATCGATCTGTGGCTGGAATACCGCCTGAAAGCAGCGGCACAGAGCAGCGTAGGACGCATATGTGCAGCTGACGAAGAAGCAGCGAACAACGTTGATCGCTGGGAGGAAGTGCCGGAAATCGTCCTGCGCGCTGATACGGTCAACGATACCGATCGGCGTTCGCCGCGTTCCGTTCCCGCCAGTGAAAACTTTTCCGCCAGTCAGACACCTCCCGATTCCCCGGAACGCTATTTTCCTGTCTATCTTGGTCAGATGTGCCGAACGACCATCGGAAGGCAAACGACCTATACCGCCGAACTGCTTGGACGTCCGTATGCCGGGGTAGTGGGCAGCGAAATCCTACATCCGACCGGCAAGGTTCGGGTAGAGCTGTGCAAGGATAATCGACCCCATTTCGCAGTCTACATCGCCAAGCAGGATACCAAACAGGCTGTACGAACTTCGAAGCTGCAACCACAGCGCCAGTTCAACCCACAAAGCGCCGCAGACGGAGACGCTCTAGTTCAGCCCGCGCTGAAGATACATCGAAACCTCTTCTCTCAGAACTATGAGATCGAACTCAACGGCAACATGCAAGTTGTGGGCGATGTGAACATTACCGGCGCGCTGGAATTTAGGCTTCCGGCTACTCCAGCAACGACATCGTCGCTTGTCCCTAATCCCGGAGCCATCTACCTTAGCAAACCGGATAACGAGTTGGTCAATTCCAACGTGCGGGAACTGCGCGTTGAGCTGGGCAAGGAGCTAAGCGATCCAACGCGCTTCACGGTCGGGGTGTGGTCTGAAGAGAAGAAGTTCAAGCCCATTCTACAGATCGAGAACGGCAAGGTAACGGTCACCGGGACGCTGATCGCGCAGCGTATCGCTCTACTGGATGTTGTGCCACGACAGACAGAAGAAGCTATGCGTTTACTAGCAGAACGCAGATTGAGTTCGCGAACTGTTGATGCTGGTTTAGGGACACTGCTCGACAAATTGCTTCGTACTATCACGGGCAAAAGTGGGGACAAGCCCGATGACATTCTCAGTTAACTTAGCACAGGTGCGGGTACGCGCCCGAATCGCTGGTGATGACGCGCAGCGCAATCGTCTTGAGGCGCACTTGAGGCGGTTGGTATGCAATGATCTCCCGGCAGCATGGGAATACCGTCTCGAACGGGCGCTCGGCGGTGATACGGATACCGTGTATATTCTGCGCGCGCTCACCGTCTCCCATGCTTTGCAGCTGAATACCGATCGCCTCGACGTGCAGATCGCTGATGAATGGGGCATCAACCTGACCAGAGGCGTCGTTGGGCGCATCGCGCGCGGGGAAGATGACGATCTCAAAGTGTTCCCGAATATGGCGGCGTTCGTCGCACACTTTCTTGATCTCTTGCTGCTGGGACGGGCATGGCGGGTATGGTACTGCTACCCATTCGCGCACTTGCGCGGGTTGGACATCCCGACTGCTGCTCATCGCCTCTTGATGGAACAGCGCGAGTCGCTGCCACGCATTCTGGTGGCGCTGAAGGAATTCGGCGCACTGGATGCGTTGCTGGCGCAGCTGTCACCCGATCACATCCGCGACTTGTGGCGACATGGTCTGGATGCCGCCGATGCTGGACGCCCCGCTGCGCTGCGAGTGCTGTTTGAGCAGATGGTAGCGCTCGTCGATACGCTCGACCTGTGGGCACATGGCAAACCGGATGTCGAAGCGCGAGTCGCCGTTTTCCTAGCGCAATCCGAGGCGTTTGTGCTGGATTGGCGCGATCCCCGCAGTTTGTGCGTCATCCTCCAAGCCGCATTCACGTTCTTGTTGGCTCAAGGCGATCTGCTGCGCGCTACCGACCTTACCTCGTTGCCGGCGCGCTTGGATAACGCATTGTCGGCGCTCAGCTACCTAGATACAGCACCGCTCAAGGCTGCGATTCTCGCTGCATTCGCGCACCGGAATGGTCCCCCCGTGGATGGCTTTTGGATCGCCGCCGTGCCAATTCCTGAGCGTCAACGCGCATTGATCGACGATCTGGTCGCTGTGCTGCGGGCGCATCCATTCACCAGTGCGGACTGGTCCGCACGGTTGCTTCTCTATACTGCGTTGATTAGCCGTACGCCGCACTGGATGAACGATCCGTTGGTGCCAGAAGTCATCGAACGAGTGCTGCAGTTACGCACGCTGCTCCAGCGGGGGGCGATCAGCCGTCCTCTGTTGGTACAAGTTTTGAATGGTCACCTATCCGTGACGCTGGCCACCATTTCGGAGACGCCGGTTACGCAGGCGCTGCAATTCATCGCCACGCTGGGAGACCGCGCTCAACCGGTGATCGAGGTGTTGAATGCAACCGATCAAGCACCCCATATGCCGCCGATGAACAGCATCTCGACCCAGTGTGCTGGGATTTTCCTGCTGCTGCGCCCGCTGCTCGACTTACGTTTGCAGGGATTGGCGGCGCGCTGTCCATTTTTGCCAGAAGATGTACGCTGGTCGGCGCTGCTGTTGCAGCTTGGTTTACGCTGCGCGGGAAAAGCGGCGCAGGAATCCGCTGAACTCGATCCCGGATTGCTTATGTTTGTGGGACTTGATCCGACTATTGAGCATAGCCCGTCGCCAACAGCGCACTGGACGCACGCGTCCGTCCCAGATTTGTACACTTTCTGGGCAGAAGTGACGCGCATCCTTGCCGGACAACATATGTTGAGTGAGGAGCCGCCACGCTGGTGCCGCGTCGCACTCTACGGCAATGATGAGTACGGCAGTCTCCTGGTCGGCGAGGATCCGGTATCCCGTGTTTTGGTGGATGCGCGTTTCTCTGATCAGGTGACTGATGAACTGTGGGCCGACGATGCCGCGGCGCAAGTTATACAGAATACTTTCCGCGAGCTGGCGACGGGCGACACGAGCGAGCCGCAAGTAGATCTCCTGCTGCGCCTGTGTTCGGCAGCGCTGCTGCGCGTCTGGTCACGCTGGTTACGACAGTTTCAGGCGACCACCATCCCATACCTGCTCGACAATTTCATTCGCCGGGTAGGACGCATGATCATCACTGAAGATGACCTAACGATCGAACTGGATGCACGTCCGCTCGATGTGGTGCTGGAATTGGCTGGATATCTCGGCGACCTTGACCGCGTGACATGGCTGGGAAATCGACGTGTTCACTATCGCATAGTGACGGAGTGGTGATCATGATCAACTTTCGGCGGGGACGCGGCGGCACTGAGCAAGCCCGGATAGCAGCGGAGGCGTTGCCCCTCAATCATGCACGGACAGAGCCGCTCCCACAGTCCAACTCATTTGCCGACTGTGACGATAACAGCCTGTTCGACGCGCAATATGACCGAAGTGTCGACCATTTGCAGCATGAACTGCGCCGAATCGATTGGCTGATCAAAGCGCAAATCGTGCGCTGGCGCGCACAGATCGGTGCATCCAAGCCCAGTGATCTGTGGGGCGCAGCCGGTGTGACTGACGAAGAAGTGAACCGGATGCTGCAGCGCCGGGCGATTATGCCCGACGATCCGCGTGCAGATTTCGCCCCCGAATTCTATGCGCAGATCGAGACGTTTGAGCGCTGTGCTGTGGTGGAAGCGCAGCGCATTGAGGGCCGCATACGTGAAACCGAGTTTGAACTGCGCTTACAGACACTTATGGAGCGCTTTGCTCTGTCCCCCCTCGAACGCGACATCGTGCTGGTCTGCCTGTGGGCAGAACTGGATGAACGATACCGCCGTCTCTACGGGTACCTCATGGACGACACGACTCGGAATACACCCTCCATCCGGCTGATCGCGCAAATTCTGACGCCTCTCATGATCGTTGCAGAGCGCGTGCGCTTGAACGATATCTATACGGCTCTTGAGCCAGCAGCGCGGCTAGTTCGCTGGCAGATTGTTTCGCTGCCGGAAGTGGGTGGCGCGCAGCGGGGTGTGAAACTTGACGAACGCATTGTGACCTATCTGCTCGACGGAGACGCGCCTGACTCACAGATTGTGGGAGCACTCACGTTGTATCCCCATCTCGCTCATGCTGATGTCTGGGAAACAGTCAAACAGGACGCGGATCAGCAGACCATCCTCAAAAACCTGAGCGCGTGGATCACCGAACGCCATGGCAGTTATGCGGGAGCGACTTTGCTTTTACACGGTACCTATGGCAGCGGGCGGTTGGGAGCGGCACGCGCTATGGCTCATGGACTCGACGACCAGTTAACCTTTCTGCTTGTGGATACACCCGTTGCTGCTAGTTCTGCGCCTACATGGGGGGAAGTCGTTGTCCGGGTCTACCGCGAAGCGCTGCTTCGTAACCGCGGATGTGTTTACTGGGCGACATGCGAGGGTGTGATCGACGAGCCGCGTCAGTGGGAAACGCTGCTGGCGGCCGCTCAATCGACTCCGGTCGTGACATTTCTCGAAAGTGCCCGCGGTTGGACTCCGCGCGGTGCCTGGCGGGCTCCAAACGCCGACCCAACCGCCGTCCAAGCGTACATACAGGTCGAATTCCCGTTACCGAGCTACGATCTACGCCTGAATATGTGGCGTGAACGTTTGGCTCAAGTGCCGGAGTCTCGGCTAACCGCAGATGAAATTGAAACGATTATCCGGTCGCTAACCTCCAGTTTCCAGTTTACTGAAGGACAAATCGCCGATGCCATCAGCGCCGCTCGTTCGATTGCCTTGCGACGCGACGCTCACGCGCCACAGCTTGAAATCGACGATCTTTACGAGGGCAGTCGCGCGCAGTCGAGCCACGACCTGCAGGCACTCGCCCAGCGCATCGAACCACGCAAACACTTGTCGGCAAATGATCTCGTGCTGCCGCGCCCCAACAAACAGCAGTTCCACGAACTCCAGGCACGCATCAAGTACCGTGGTGACCTGCTGACGACGCTTGGCTTCGGGCAGCGCTTCCAGCTAGGCAGCGGCTTAATCGCGCTGTTTACAGGGAGTTCCGGAACGGGCAAGACGATGGGCGCAGAACTCCTCGCGCTGTCGATGGGCGTCGCCATCTACCGCGTCGATCTGTCGGCGGTGGTCAGCAAGTATGTAGGCGAAACCGAGAAAAACATCAACCGCGTATTCCAACTTGCTGAAGGCACAGGGGCGATTCTGTTCTTTGATGAAGCGGACGCGCTGTTCGGTAAGCGCGGGGAAGTCAAAGACGCACAAGATCGCTGGGCGAATCTCGAAGTGAATTATCTGTTGCAGCGCGTGGAGCAGTATTCCGGCGTTGTCATCCTGGCATCGAACCTGCGCCAGAACATTGACGACGCTTTCGCCCGCCGCATTCATGTGCAAATCGATTTTCCGTTCCCCGACGACGCCCACCGCGTCATCATCTGGGAGCAGATACTGGCTGAACGGGACACGGATCAGCCGGACGTGCGCTTCCCCGACGCCGAATATTATGCACGCTGCACGCCGGAAGGCAGTGCTGCCCTGAGAACACAAGTCCGCGCTTGGGTGGAGGACAAATGGCGCTTCCTCGACCAAGCCGCACTTGAAGCGAAGTTTCAGGAAAAGCTGGTGGATATTTCACGCGAGCGCATCTGCCACTTACTCGATCCGGTGTTGGCAGCGCTCACGCCCGAGGAACGCGCGGCCCTTCTTCACGATGAGACGCTGCTGCTGGCGCGCCGCTTCCAATTGGCGGGCGGCAACATCAAGAACGTGGTCGTAGACGCTGCGATCCGCGCGCTGGAAGAACGAGAAAAAAGCAGGGGCGAACTGCGCCTGAGGCTGCGCCATCTGATAGCCGGCGTGACACGGGAATATCAAAAGCTTGGCAAGCCAATTACGCCAGGTGACTTCGGCGAACCCTTCTATGAGTGGGCGGTAGAGGATATTCTGTCATGACGGGCAAGACAAAAGACACCGATCACGAGCAGGTTCAACCAATGCAGCAGGAGACGGTCAAACAATCACCGCAGAAGTCACCTGTGCCAGAACCCGTCGCCCGTAGTCGCGCTCAGGTCATGCGGCAGATGCAGCACACATTAGGTAATGCGCGCATCAATCGGATGGTCGCCCGCGACAAGCGCACCGATCCCGGCGAGGCTTCACAAGTTGGTCACGAGACGCAAGCGGCACTGACCGAGAGCGGGCGCGGTCAACCACTGCCGGAACCGACCCGCGTATCGATGGAAAAAGCGCTGGGCAGCGATTTGAAAGATGTGCGGGTGCATACCGACCCGCAGGCAGATCGCGCGAACCGCGAATTGAATGCCAACGCCTTTGCATCCGGACAGGATGTGTATTTCGCGCAAGGACGTTACCAACCGGATCAACCCGAAGGCAAGCATCTGATCGCGCATGAACTGGCACACACCGTCCAGCAGAAGGACGCGCCAGTTGCCCGTGAGACCGCTGATGAACCTGTACACAAACAGAGCACCAATGCCGAGAAACCGGCGGGTGATGTCCAGACCGCGCCTCAGGTCAGCAAGCCGGGTGATCGCGTGGAGCGCGAAGCCGAATCGGCCGCCCAGCAGATTAGCGCCGGTAAACAGGTCGCGCCCGGCACCATCAGCCGGATGCGACCCGAAGATCAGCACCCGGCGCGCCAGACCGCCGATGTCGAACGCGCGGCAGCACAGGACGCGCCGGTTCAGCGAACCGCGCCGGATGAAGAGCCCACAGCGCCAGCTATTCACCGTGCCCCGGCAGCGGGCGGCGCGCCTACTGCCGCTACGGGTGCGGATGCGCCGCCAGCCCAAGCGGGCGCAGGCAGCAAAGGGGTGTCGCTCGCGTCGCCAACGTTCGTTGTGCCGCCGGGGCTAGACCCTGGAAACAGCAAAAAGACAGTTCCCGTGTACTTTGGCAAGCTGGCCAGCGGTGAGATTGAGATTGCCAAGCAAGGCGACAAGTACAACACGCCAAGGAAACAGCAAATTCAGCTCAATCACCCTGCGCTCGATCCTATCCGGGCTGCAAAGGTTGAACCTGTGCTGGCAGTCGAGGTGAAGGACAGCGCGATCAGCGGCTACATCACAGTTTCCATGGACGGCAAACCAGCGCCGAACCCCGAAGCGCTGATGGCCCAGATTAAGGCACACAGCCGTGAGTTCGGTTGGGCGGGCATTGATGTCACCAAACTACCGGACGTCAAAGGTGGCCTCAAAGATGGCACCCTGACATTTGAGGTTGAGAACTTCCCGATCACCTTGGGCGGTTTCATCGATGGAACGGCGAACTTTAGCCTGAATAACGAACAGGTCACGTTTAGCGGACAGGCGAACATCAACATCCCGGGGCTTGGTGGCGGCACGTTGGATCTGAAGCGCGACGAAAAGGGTGTGATCGCCGGCAAGACGGAACTCGAGGTCGCGTTAGCCAAGTTCAGCGGCAAACTTAACGCCAATTTCGTGGGCGGGGTGGCTGATATTCAAGGAACCGTCGGCTACAAGGACGAGAAGTTCTCCGGTGAAGTCACGGTGCTGCTCGTCGACGAGAAAACTGCGGATACGCTGGCGACGACCAAGCTCGCGGCGGACAAGATTCAGGCAAAATCTGACGAGATGAAAGCACCCGCCGAGGATGATGGGTTGCCCAAACCCGGAAAGCGCAAGCTTGCGGGCTTCGGCACGCTGGAATTCGCGCTGACCGACTGGATGGCCGGAACAGCCACCGTGATCATCGACGGTAAGGGGCACATCACGGTGATCGGCAAGATCGCGCCGCCCGCCGAAAAAGAACTATTCGCGCAGCAGGATTACTCGAAACAGTTGGTCAAAGTGGAAATCCGCGCACCCTATGGCATCCCGGTGGTCGGAAACGTCTTCCTGTTTGCCAACATCGCGCTGATCGCCGAAGCGCGGATTGGCCCAGCGAAGATTTACAAGATCGAGATCGACGGGACGTATTCAACCAACCCGGATGTGATGCAGAACTTGCAGTTAGCCGCCTCGTTCAACATGTCCGCCTATGCCGGGCTGAAACTGCGCGGTGAAGGCGGTGTCGGCCTGGAGATTCTCGATCACGCCATCAAAGCAGGCGCGGGGATTAACGCAATCGCTGGGGTCAAGGGATATGTCGACGCACGTCCGACCATCGGTTATCGCGAAAAGGCCGACCCGAAAGAAGGCAAGAAAGGCGAAATGTTCATCAAGGGGCACGCCGAACTCGCCGCGCAGCCGTTTTTGGCGCTCGGCGGCGATCTGTTCGTCGAAGTGGACAGCCCGTGGTGGTCGCCGCTGCCCGACAAAAAATGGACGTGGCCGCTCGGGCAGCTTGAGTATCCGCTGCCGGGGCAGTTCGGCATCGGTGCGGACATCGACTATGTGCTCGGCTCAAAAGAATACCCGCAGGTCACGTTCTCTGAGGCGAAATTTGACTCCGAAAAGTTCATGACCGACATCATGCGCGAGAAAGCGCCGCCGAAGAGCGGCAAGGAGAATCTCGAAAAGCCCGCCGACTTCAAGGAAAACGGTGACGCCAAGGGCGTTCAGCAAGGTGGCGGTGGCGCGGCGAAGGGCGGCGGCACGAAACCCGGCGCGAGCGCGGACCCCGGTCCGGCTAAACCCACGGTTCAACCCGGCGGCGGCAAAAAGGACAAAAAGGCTCCCACCGATCCGAAAGCGCAGACCGATGGTGACAAGAAGAAGAAGGAAGCGCTGCAGGGTGGCAAAGGCAAGCCGAGTGATAAGGACGTCAAGGACGCCAAGCAGAAGGAAGATCCGAAGGTCAAGGCGGAGAAGGAGCATGACGAAAAGCTGAAAGAAGGGTTAGCAGCGCTGGACGGAATCTCAAACAAAGTTCAGGAAGAAGGAACTACAAAGAAAGAGTTAGAGGCCGAGGTCGCTGAGGTCAAAAAACAGCATAAGGTCTTTAAGTCCATTCAAGTTGTCGATGGAGGCAGTGACTGGGACTTCAAATACATCGCAAGTGATGGCAAACACGATGGTCCCCAAAAGGCAAAAGCTATTCCGCCGAAAAAGGATGGAAAAGATTATGCACGTATACTCAAGGGGAAGTTGCTGGATCTCTCTGATTTTTCGAATCCTGTTGGTCAGCAATTTCCCGCAAGGACACTTGATCCCAAATATGTGTCATCCAAGGACAAGAATGGCCGCACTAACAGCCAACGTGCGAGCAAGGGGCTGACTTCATTCTTGCCGAACGATGACTTCATTGAACTGCATCATACTGATCAAGATTTCTTTTCTCCACTAGATGAACACAGTCATGCTTTCCACCAAAGCGTGGTAGATGATCCTGAATATCATCCCTTTGCTGGTGATCCGGGCTATCAGAGCTGGCGAGGTGAAGTGGCTCAGTATAAAGGTAAAATTCGATCACTTGGTGACATCTACAACCTAATTCGCGCCAAGTATTGGCGGCGAAGATACAAGTGAGACGGTGCCATGAATTCAAATTGGCGGACAAATATTAGCGCTATAGATTCTGATGCTCTGCTTAGCCAAGCCCAGTCGCAAGAGCCGAACGCACTGGGAAACACCCTGTTACGCCTAGGAAAAATAGAGGAGGCCGAATCCGCCTACTGGCATGCCATCGCCGCTGATAAGGATTATGCGCCTCCGTATCGTAACCTCGCGCTCCTCTATCAGTTACAAGACAATATCGGTGACGCGATTGCCCTGTACGGTGAATACCTGTTACGTGTGCCCGACGATGGTGAGGCGCATCACAACCTCGCTCTATTGTATCTGAAGCAGGGTCGTGAGGCGGAAGCTGCTGCCGAATTCGAGATCGCCGCTCAGTTGATCGCGCCCGACACACCGGAAGCGGCGACGAACCTTGGCGTCGGCTATTTCCAGCGCGGCGAACTGGAGATTGCGCTGCTGCTCTATGAGTACGCGCTGGAGCTCGATCCGCAGTTCATGCCTGCCCGCTACCACGCGGGCATCGCCTGTCTATATCTGGGGCAGCTTGAGAACGCGGTCACCGCCCTTGAGGTCGTCGTTCAAGCGGAACCTGATTTCATCGATGCAGCGATCAATCTCGGTGTAGCCTATAACACAGCGGGACGATCAGCAGAAGCGATTGCTGTGTTTGAAGCGCTCTTGCAGCACGATCCGCCTAATCCATCGGCGGTGCTGAATCTCGGTTACGCACTGTTGGAAAGCGGAAATCGCACGCGGGCAGGTGCCTGCTTTAGCTGGTGTGTGGATTCATGCCCGCCGGACTCGGTGTATGCCCAAAAAGCGGCGCAGATACTGGAGAACCTACAGATGCCAGAGGACAGGTGAGCGGTTGTAAAAGACCAGGTTCACCTGACAGAGGTGATTAGCAGGCCAACCTCGGCGCACATATCGGAGATGGCAGCAGTGCGATGGGGATTACTCCGGATAGGTGCTTCTGGATCTCAAGTAGGTGCTAGTAACTCTGGGGAGGTGACAACATGAACCGCGTTTTCGGCTTGGGTTCGGCAATTCTCGTGCCGGATGGCACCATCGTATACCCGTTCCTTAATCCCTTCGATAGCACCAGCGGTTTGTCGTCTAGTCTGCCGAACGTGGTCAGTATGGCAGGTGGGTTGATTGCACCACGCTATCAATCGAAAATCCAAATTCTGCCTTTTGTGACGCAGATTACTTTTGTAAGTCGCGGAACTCTCATCATCCGTATGAAGGGTTCCGGTGATGAAGATGTGTACGATGTCTGTCTCGCTCCTCAGCAGGCAGCTCTTACGGAACCGGGCACTTTCCTGCAACTCCACAACCCGAGTGATGAGCCATGTGATGTTTTTTATATCATCGCGCCCGGGTATGTTTTTCTGGTCGACGATCCAGCGCTGCCGCCTATCTATGATGACAGTGTCGTCCTTGACGAAGATTGGGATGGTTTGCGCACGAACGACTGGCAACTGTCGAAGCGCTTGCCGACACTAGAAGACCGTAACGCCGCCATCACCCGTATTCAGCGCGGAACAGAGAAATAAATGCTGCGAAATATATCGACCAGCGCAGCTAAAAGTAGCTTTAGCTATGGTCGAGTACCAATCGAACTGACGGCGTTACCGCATATCCAGTCTCAATGTAGTGGGTTTGCCGAGGAAAGAGCAGTCATGATCGTTCGGCAAACCCTTCAACAAAGTTCAGTCAGTTTTTCAGATTGTTGGGAGTAGATTTGTCAGAAACTTCAACAAACGAACCGCATTTTCCTTGTCGTTGGGTGTTTTGGACAATCTGGAATATTCGCTGAGGAGAAATAGCGTAGGCGCATGCTAAATCGCTAATTGATTCCCCTTCAGCATAATGATGGCATATTGCCTCATCACGTTGGGCATTCGACGACTTTGTTGTTTTGACATCGAGATACAGGGTGAAGTGTATAAGTGGTTTAACCGTCTGAAAAACCGGACTGAGAACCGTATCAAGACCCGGAGCCCCCGTTAGGTCACGGTAGTATGGACTTTTTTGGGGTTACGCGCTGTTTTCACACGCGATTTGTGCTTTGAGCAGAACACCTTTGAAATTGCGCCAGTTCGTGTATTCCAATACTGCCAGCCGACAGCCCAAACTCGTACCACTGCACATGGCTAAGTTCGCTAAGCATTGACTCTAGCTTTGGGTGGCTTCGCTATCGATGTTGGAGTATTTGTCACATACTCTCTTGTCGGGCAAGCTGATCACGTCGTGATGACTACTATTCCGAGATACGGAGCACGCCGGTTTGTGCAATCGGGGCGGTCTTAATTTGAGGATCAGATCTACTATACGACGCCCAATCCTCTTGAGTTATGGGCAACTCCGCCGGAACAGGCTTTCGTGTTTTTACAGAACTTCCTGACTACCAAAGACACCCTAAACTCTCAGCACTTGAACACCCACGCCTGCAAATGCCGCGGCTTGTTCTTCGGAAGTCTCAATACCCGTGATCAAAATGTCGATTTTGTCGATTTCACAAATGCGCGAGCGCGCCGTAACACCAATTTTCGTGTGATCGGCAACGACGATTTTTTGACGCGCCTGCCGGATCATCGTGCGGACGATAGCCGCTTCGTCAACATAATGCGAGGTCAGCCCGTTCACTGCATCGATCCCGTTGAGCCCGACGAACGCTTTGTCGACATAAAGAGTTTGGATCGCATGAATCGCGGTTTCCCCAACCAGCGAAAACCAGCCCCCACTGATGTAGCCGCCTGTCACAAAGACTTTGATATCCTGCCGCTGGCTCAATTCCATTGCCACATTGACCGTATTCGTCACAAGAGTGATGTCTTTGACGTGACCCAAAAAACGCGCAATCTGTGTGGTCGTGGTGCCGGCGCTGAAGGCGATGGTTTCGCCCGACTGAATCATCTCGGCAGCCGCCTGTGCGATGCGGCGTTTCTCGTCCGCGTTCACGCCTTCCTGATTGCTAAAGTTGATGCTGTGGCGAAACGGTTCGTACAACAGGGGTTGGACAAGTTCGGCACCTCCATGAAAGCGGCGCAGCAATCCCTGCTGTTCCATCTGCGTGAGATCGCGGCGAACGGTAGACGGCGACACATCAAGATGAACGGCCAGGTCTTCAACCAGCATCTGACCCGTCTGATTCAATTGGATCAGGATGCGTTTATACCGCTCTTGAGTGGAAAGTTCGGATTTAGACATCAGTTTTTCAATCGAGTTGATTGGCTAGTTATAAATGGTCATTTCCCGTAGGTCTAATTCTAGCGTAACTATGCGTGGATACCAGCGCCTATGACCGAGCAAGCACGGCGATATCTTCGACCAGTGGACGCACCTGATCGGGTGGACAGGATGGGACACCATAATTGCCGAGTGTGACGGTTGCGCAGGCGATACCCCAGCAAGCGCTTTCCAGTACGTCTTCGTTCCGCACATATTGATAGCAGAAGCCACCGACGAGCGCATCACCACAGCCAACGGTGTTGACTGCGTTCGAGTCCGGCAGCGTAAAACGTTGGGCAGGCGCGGTCAAATGCCAGATTTCCGAGTTTGTGCCCACGAGCAGCCCATCTTTGCCCAATGACAGCAGTACGATGTCGGCGTGAACCCCGACCACCTGGCGTAACGCTTCGATGTGTGCGCTGACGGTGGTCGTCTCTCGGCCAATCATCTGGTGAAACTCATAGAGATTCGGCTTGATCGCCCAGGGGCGCGCGGTGAGGGCGTGCTTCAACGGGGCAGTGCTGGCATCAACGAGGGTTTTCACGTCATACCGGCGTGCGAGCTGAATCGCTTGCACATAGAAGTCGTCGGGGATGCCGGGCGGCAAACTGCCGGAGAGGATGAGAATACCCGTGCGGTCGAGGTACTTTTCGATGAGGGCGAGCAGTTCTCCGGCGATGTGATCGCTGACGCGCGGACCCGGATCGATGACTTCGGCGACGTTGCCGCGCTGTTTGTCGATCAAGACGAACGTTGAGCGGTTCGCCGCTTCCATCCGCACGAAATCGTAAGTCATGTTTTGGCGCTTGGCCGCTTCGATCCAGCGCTCGCCGTTGTAGCTGCCCAACAGCACCAGCGAACACGCCGCACCGCCGAGTTCCTCAACGACACCCGTCGAATGCGCGCCCGACCCGCCGGCCTGATCAAAGCTGAGGATAGTGCGCGCAGGCTCTCCCGGCACAAAGCGCTCGACGACGGACACGCGGTCGGTCGAGGTGTTGGGCGATACGCTCAATACCAGTGATTTCATCCCCTACTTCCCTTCATTGACGACGCGCAGCGCTTCCGCGGCGGATTGGCCGTCATGGACGATGCTCAGGAAGGCGGCGAGTGTCGCGGTTGGATCATCCGACTGATAGATGTTGCGGCCAAACATGAGACCTGCTGCCCCAGCCTGCATACACCCTTCAGCCATGTGCAGCGCATCACTCAAGCTTTCGCGCTTCGCCCCGCCAGCGACCATCACGGGCGTCGGGCATTCGTCGATGATCTGTTTCATCTTGGCCGGGTCGCCGGGATAGATACATTTCACGAGATCCGCGCCAATTTCGGCGGACATGCGGCAGTACATACTCATGACGGCGACATCGGTTTTGTCGCTCGGCTCGTATTTTTCGCGGGCGCTGCGCGGCTCGATGATCAGCACCATGCCCAGGCGGTCGCAAGCGCGGGCGAGGCGCGCGTTACGTTCGATTTCTAGTTTTTCTTTTTCCGGGTCCCGATGACCGACATACAGGTAGGTCATCAGGGCGTCCGCACCTGCGTGCAGCACATCCTCGACGGTGGCAAGCTCGACGGCTGAACCTTCTTCATAAGGCAGGGTGCTGCGGCTGTAACTTTGCCAGTCCATATGGATGACGAGGCTGGGGCGATCTTTGCCAACGAACTGGTCTTCGAGATATTTGACCATCCCCGGCGTGATCATCAACCCGTTCGCGCGGCGCATGGCCTCAATGCGGGTGCGCATTTCTGCCAGCGACTGCATCCCGGCGCTCGCGCCCATCAGCACGCCGTGGGAGTAAGCCAGAATCAGGCTGCGCTGGCTCACCGGATCAAACAGCCGCCCCATCCGAATTTTCTTGCCAGTGCGCGAATCCATCGTGAGTCACCCTTTCATCACTGCTTGCTCGTTATCACCTATTTCTACCATAGTCTTGCGCATTAATCAATTTATTGAAGCTAATTTTGCTCATATCTGACTTAAATGAGCATTATTTGTTGACATGCGCTGTTTGGTTGTGGTATAGTGCCGCACAGTGAAAGGGGTGAAATCGATGACCCAATTGGCCGGTGCGCTAAAAACTCTCCTGGATGCCGACAGCGTTTTTGATAGTGAAGACGTACTGAAGCAGTTCGCTTATGATGGGTGGCCCGTGGCTGCAAAATGGCGAAATCAGGGAAAAGCACCGCTGAAACCAGAGGTCGTTGTGCGCCCGGCCCGCGAGGAGCAGATCCCCAAGCTGCTGCGTTGGGCCAATGAACATGGAGTGGCGCTTACGCCGTGGGGCGCAGGGTCGTCAGTCACGGGGGCGCCGTTGCCGCTCACTGGCGGCATCACACTCGACCTGTCGCTGCTCGATCGCACGCTCGAAATCAACGAACGCAACCTTACCGTCACCGTGCAGACGGGCAAAATGGGACACGTGCTGGAAGCGGAACTCAATCGCCACGGCTATACGCTCAATCACTCACCGCAGTCGCTGGATCGGTCGACGGTTGGCGGTTGGCTCAGCACACGCGCCACCGGGCAGTTCTCCTCTAAATGGGGTGGGATCGAAAATCTGCTTGTCGGTTTTGACGTCGTGCTGGCCGATGGTTCAACTGCCCATTTCCAGACAGGGCCGCGCATGGCCGTCGGGCCGGATCTACGTCATGTGTTCGTCGGCGCGGAAGGCACGATGGGGGTGATCACGCAGATCACGCTGCAAATGTTCCGTCAATCTGCCCACCGCATTTTTCAGACCCTCGCTTTTGCGAACCTGGATGACGGCGTCGCCGTGATGCGTGAAGTGATGCAGCGCGGCCTTAAGCCGTTCCTACTGCGCTTCTACAACGTGATCGAATCCCGCCATGCCATGAAAGACCCCGGCTTCAACCAGTGCGCCATGTTCATCGGCTTTGAGGGCGAACAGGGGATCGCCGAAGCCGAGTACCGCGTCGCCAAAGCGATCTGGGATGGCTATGGCGCGCAGGAACTGGGACCAGTCGCGGTTGAAAAGTGGATGGAGCGCCGCTTCGATTTTTCGACGGTCGAGAACATCCTCAAAACGCCCGGTGGACTGGCGGAGACGATTGAAATTGCGCACTTCTGGGATGGGATTGAGGAGACGTATCAGCGCTTGGCGCAGGAACTCGCCCCGTATGCCGATGAAGTGCTGGCGCATTTCTCGCATGCTTATCCGCAGGGAACCTCACTGTATCTGATCCTGCTCGGTCAATGTGCGGATGATGCCGAGGCCGAGGCGGCGCTGCTCAAGGTGTGGCAGACGGCGATGACGATTTGCCTCGAAACGGGCGCGGCGCTCTCGCATCATCATGGCGTGGGCGTAGCGCGTAAAGATTTCGTGCGCTCAGCCCTTGGCTCGAGCATGCCAGTGCTTGAACGGGTCAAACAGGTGCTTGACCCGCAAAACATACTCAGTCCGGGCAAATTGGGTCTGGAACTCAGCAGGAGGGAAGACGAACGCTAGAACATCGGGGTTGGGCAACCTTGAGAGGCATTTCGGCTTTTCGCAGCGTATTCGACTACTATTTGAAGAGTGATAAACATGAAGAAACTATTGTGCTTGATCGTTTTGCTGCTGCTCGTCGTCAGCCCCGTGCTGGCGCAGGATGCGCCTACCGAAGTAACTATCGGCGCGTTGTGGCTGGATGCCAGTGAATTCTATACGGGCGTGCGCGCGGGCATCGAAACCGCCGCCGCGAATTCCGAGACGACCGTCAACCTGCTGGGTAACAACAGCCAGGGTGATGCCGCCGTCGAAGCCGAACAAATGCAGACGCTGATCGGCGCGGGCGTGGATGCGATCATCATGTCGGCGGTCTCCGAGACGTCGTCGGTCGCGTTGATTGAAGAAGCGAACGCCGCGGGCATTCCGGTCATTTGCTACAACACCTGTATCGCGCAGGCGGATGCCGAACGCCTCGTCTATACGTGGATCACGGGCGATCACTTCCAGCAAGGTTCGGGCGTCGGTCAGGCGACCGGCGAATACTTCGTGGCGGCGGGCGTCACCGACCCGGTGATCGCAGTCGTATCGTGCGAACGCTACGGCGCGTGCCAGCAGCGCATTGCCGGTTTCACTGAAGCTCTGCTCGCGCTCGTCCCCGGTGCGACGATTGTCGATAATCAGGAAGCGTTGGAAGTCGACCGCGCGGAAGAAGTCGCGACGAATATGCTGACGGCACACCCCGAAATCGACGCCTTCTACGGCGAAGCGGGTAACATGGTGGCAGGTGCGGCAGCGGCGATTGAACTGGCCGGGTTGAGCGGGCAGGTGGTCGTGTTCGGTCACGATATTTCCCCGACGACCGCGGGTTTGCTGTTGGATGGTTCGATCGTCAAGTACATCAACGCGATGATTGCGCAGGACTTCGGCCAGACCGCCTTCGATATGGCGATGGCGGCGATTGCGGGCGAACCGAGCCCCGGCGTCATCTACAACATGACCCCGCGCAACTTCTATTCGGACAAGCCGGAAGAAGTTCAGGCGTGGATCGACGGGCAGAGCGGCGCGGAAGCGACTCCACTGCCGGAAGAAATCACCATCGGCGCGCTGTGGCTGGACGCCAGCGAATTCTACACGGGCGTGCGCGCGGGCATCGAAGGCGCGGCAGCCAATGCGGATACAACGGTCAACCTGCTGGGCAACAACAGTCAGGGTGACGCGGCGGTCGAAGCGGAACAGATGCAAACGTTGATCGGCGCGGGCGTGGACGCGATCATCATGTCGGCGGTCTCTGAGACGTCGTCGGTCGCGCTCATCCAGCAGGCGAGTGAAGCGGGCATTCCGGTCATTTGCTACAACACCTGTATTGCGCAGGCGGACGCTGAACAGTACGTCTATACGTGGATCACGGGCGATCACTTCCAGCAGGGGTCGGGCGTTGGTCAGGCGACGGGCGAATACTTCGTTGCGGCAGGCGTCACCGACCCGGTGATCGCGGTCGTCTCATGCGAACGCTACGGTGCGTGCCAGCAGCGCATCGCGGGCTTTACCGAAGCGCTGCTCGCGCTCGTCCCCGGTGCGACGATTGTGGATAATCAGGAAGCATTGGAAGTCGACCGCGCGGAAGAAGTGGCGACGAATATGCTGACGGCGCACCCCGAAATCGACGCGTTCTACGGCGAAGCGGGCAACATGGTCGCGGGCGCGGCGGCGGCGATTGAACTGGCCGGGCTGAGCGGGCAGGTGGTCGTGTTTGGTCACGACATTTCCCCGACGACGGCGCAGCTCCTGCTCGATGGCACGATTGTCAAGTACATCAACGCCATGATCGCGGAAGACTTCGGTCAGACAGCCTTCGATCTCGCGGTGGCGGCCATTCTCGGTGAACTCAGCCCCGGCGTCATCTACAATATGACCCCGCGCAACTTCTATTCGGATAAGCCGGAAGAAGTACAGGCGTGGCTGGATAGCCAGAGCAGCTAAAGCTGGCCTCGCTGTAACGCTACTGCTTCAGTTGGTCGCCGCTCCGGTGGCGACCAACTTCTGCTGTCTGTCGCTCCTAAGGGTGGATTTAATCGGATGACAGAGCAAACACCGCTCCGACTCGAGCACATTTATAAGTTTTATCCCGGCGTCACCGCACTGGAAGATGTTGATTTCGCGGTAGAAGCCGGTGAAGTCCGCGCGCTGCTCGGCAAGAATGGCGCGGGCAAGTCCACCTTGATCCGGTTGGCCTGTGGGCTGGAACGGCCGGACAAAGGCAGCATCACCATTCACGGCAAACCCGTTGAATTTAAGAATCCGGCGGATGCGCGCGCTTTCGGCATCGAGATCGTCAGTCAGGAACTGAATCTCGTGCCCTGGTTGGATGTCGCCGAGAATATCTCCCTCGGGCGCTATCCCAAACGCTTCGGGCGCATCGATTACAAGGCCATGCGGCGCGCTGCCATCGAATCGCTGGCGCGCCTTGATGTTGAAATTGATCCCAGCCTGCCGCTCTCCCGGCTGAGTCCCGCGCAGCAGCAGCTGGTTGAAATTGCGAAAGCGTTATCCAAGCAACCGTCAGTGCTCCTGCTCGATGAGCCGACGTCCAGCTTGCCCCTCACCGAAGTGTCGGCGCTCCTCACGACGGTTAAGCGCATTGCCAGTCAGGGCGTGGCGATCATCTATGTATCGCACCGCCTCTCCGAAATTGCCGAGGTGGCGCATTCTGTCACCGTGCTGCGCAACGGGAAACTGGTCAGCACTGCCCCACTTTCCGAGCTCACCGAGCAGATGATCGTCAATCAGATGGTCGGTGGAGCCGTCGAACACAGCGAGATTGAACCGCGCGAATTTGCCACGGCGCCCGTCGTCCTGCACGTTGACGACCTGACGATCAAGCAGCGCATCGAACATGTCTCGTTTGATCTCCATCAGGGCGAAGTCCTCGGCCTAGCGGGGCTGCTCGGCACAGGCCGAAGTGAGATCCTGCGCACGATTGCCGGGTTTGAACCCGTCGAACATGGTCGGATCACGTTGGGGAACGCGGGTGATCATCGGGCGAACGTGCGCTATATGATCGCGCGTGGCGTCGCGCTGACACCAGAAAATCGCCGTGATGAAGGTATTATCCCCCGGCTGGGCGTCCATGAAAATCTCGCGCTGGGTCGTTGGAACGAACTTACCCGGCGCGGCCTGATCTCGTGGCGTTCAGTGCGCACGGTCGCGGGCGATTTTGTCCAGAAGCTGTCGATCAAGACGCCGGAACTGGATACCCCTGTGATGAATTTGTCCGGCGGCAACCAGCAAAAAGTGGTCATTGGGCGCTGGTTGGGCGTAGCGGAACGCGTGCTCCTCCTCGACGAACCGACGCGTGGCGTCGATGTCGAAGCCAAGAGCCAAATCTATGAAATCATTCGCGCCACATCCAAGCGCGGCGTGGCGATCATCGTGGTTACCAGTGAGCTCGAAGAGCTGCTGTGGTGCTGCGATTCCATCATCTTTTTACATAAAGGCCAAGCCTCTCAAAAATACCGTCGAGCGGATCTGAACGCGGAGACGCTAAACTCGTTGGTCAACGGGGGAGATAAGGGTGTCGAATAATGGCGAATCAAGCTGACAGCATGCCGCGCGTTGAGGAAAATAGGCGGAGCGTCCCAGCGTCCTTCCTCAGTTGGGCGCGCAAGAACCTCAACGAAATCACCTTATTGATTGGACTCATTGGCGTCAGCGCGTTTATCACCGTCAACAATGAGGTGTTTCTCACCGGCCCCAACCTGATCAATGTACTACGCTCGGCGGCATTTCTCGGCATCGTCACCTGGGGCATGACCTTCGTGATCACCGCCGGGGAGATTGACGTGAGTCTGGGCCCGGCGGTCGCTTTTGCCGCCGTCCTGCTCGGTTGGCTGGTGACGAATAACGGTATTCCGCTGGAGATCGCCGCGCCGCTGGTCGTCGGGGTGACGACGGTCGTCGGGTTGGCGGCGGGCTATGTACGTGCCCGCTTCAATGTCCCCTCGTTTGTGACCTCGCTGGCGTTGTGGAGCATCTACGACGGCATGAAGCAGGTCATGTCCAACAATATCCCCATTCCGGTCGAAAATGAAGCCTTTGCGGTCTGGGGGCGAGGTGAACTGCTCGGCATCCCCTATGTGATCATCATCGCCGGGGTGCTCTTCATCTTTTTCGCTTACATCGCCAAACAAACCGTTTATGGACGCGCGGTCTTCGCGGTGGGCGGCAACGCGAAAGCGGCCTATGCGGCGGGCATCAACGTGTTGTGGACGCGCGCATCGGTGTTTGCGATCACCGGCGCGCTCGCCGGGCTGACCGGACTGCTGCATGTGTCGCGCCTCGGAACGGCGACCGGGCAAGTCGCCAGCGGCCTCGAATTCTCATCGATTGCGGCCGTCGTCATCGGCGGTACATCGCTGTCGGGTGGTCGGGGGACATTTATCGGGTCACTGATCGGCGTGATTTTCATCTCGGTGATCGGCAATGGGCTGGTACTGATGGGCGTCAATTCGCAGGCGCAGAATGTCGTGCGCGGCGTGCTCATCCTGATTGCGGTGCTGGTGAACGTCATTTTCAAGCGCGAGAGCAAGCAGATTTAGGCGGTTTGCAGCGAGCATAGCTCTTTGTTTGACCATACAACCTACCCTAACACCCCGGCTTTCATTCAGCGCTGCGCTTGCAGGTTGTGAGGTCTACTTACGCTATCCGGAGTAGGCCCACCTCCCAAAATTGCTACAATACCCCTATTTGTGCATTCAACAATGGTCCAATCGGGCGTAATCGATACGTCGTCAATTCCTGCAAACCCTTCTCCAGCAGTGGTTCATCCATGTCATCGTCCCCTTCGAGCGATCCTTCAAACGTTGCCTGCAACCGGCCATCGCCCATCCAACCCTTGGTGCCGTGATGGATGTCGGCCGCAGCAAATCCGAGTTGATCGCTGAGAATGCGTTTCTGCGCCACCAGTTGGTCATTGTATGGCCGCCAGTAAAGCGCCCTGCTCTCACGTCCTTGCTATTACAACTTTTGCTCAAGCCTCGTGCAGCATGCCCTGAATCACTCCATCCGCAGCGCTTGACACTTGAAAGACAAACCGATCATGCAGCGTACCGTGAGGCGTAATTTCGCTGATACGCGCCACCCGCCGCGATCCATCTCCCATGCGGGCTTGATGTACGATGAGATGCAAAGCGCTGGCGACGAATTCGCGCACAGTTTCGTCGGTACTGCTCGTCTGCAGCGTTTGCGCGCACTGCTGCATGATCTGGGTGAGGGCATCTTCCGGATCACGCGCCAGTACGACCGCGATACTCCCCTGACAACCGCGATTGATCGCTTCGATCCACAAGGCCGTCTCGTCCCCTTCCAATTCGCCGATAATCACGCGATCCGCCGCCAGTGTTGTGGCATAACGCAGCAGATCCACCGCTGTGAGCTGGGTTTCATCGCTCAGCGTCAGGCGCAGATCGTTCGTCACATCGATATTCACTTCACGTCCGCGCTCAATTACGATCACCCGGTCAGCCGCCGGGATCGACTTCGCCAATACGTTGAGTAGGGCAGTCTTGCCGCTGCCGCTCGTGCCGCAGAGGATAAGATTGCGCCGATTTTGAACTGCATCGATCAGCAGCTTAAGCGCCTCTTTGGTCAGTCCAAAGCGCGCCAGCACATTATCGGCGCGGCCTTCGGCGCTTTTAACAATCGTCAACAATGGTCCCGTCACACTAACCGAGTCGATCACGGCAGTGATGTGCGTCCCGTCAGGCAGGGTGACCCATTTGAGGCCAGCGACGTTTTGCGTATAGTTTCCAGCAAGAAGCGTGAAACGTTCGAATATGCACAGAATATGCGCTGGATCATCAAAGACCACCTCTGAGCGCTGCATACCGGTTGCTTGCTTGATATACACGTTTTTGGGGCCGTTGACGTGGATTTCGTTCACACTATCATCGTCAAGCAGACTATCCAGGGGGCCTAAGCCACAGATCTCGCTGAAGATCGTCGCCTGCAGCTTGTGCCGATCCACCCGCGACAGCACAAGCTGTTCCTCCATGAACAGCTTGTCGAGCTGTTCGCTTACGACCGGACGGTAGCGCACCCGGTTCTGGTACCGCATCAGCCACGAGCCGCCATCGGCAGCCGCCAGCGTATCCGTGACCTTCACCGCCAGATCTTTGATCAGGTCACGGTAAGCCAATGGCGAAGACGCGCGCTGCATACCGGATGGTCTGGGTCTCAACAATGACATCGTATCCTCATTTGCTCCGCGGCTTACCGGGTGAACCCTGAAGGAAAGGCGGAAGCGTCATCCCGGCGCGGACAAAATGGTCGATGAACTGGCTCTTCGTGGTTACGATCCGGTGTTCGCCGTAGACTTTGCCATTGACCATCCCGGTTGGCTGGAAATCGAACATGAGCGACAGACTGATTTCGCCGCCGCTCAGCCCCGTCACTTCCCAGATGCCAGCGATTTTGCGCGACCCATCGTGCAGCTGCCGCATGTGTACAATGACCTGCAATCGCTCAGCGATCCGCTGGCGCAGGACTTCCAGTGGACCATCGTCAGACTGTAAACCAATGATCTCCAAGCGTGTGATGGCGTCGCGCGCGTCGCCGCCGTCGAGGCTGCCCATGATCTGCTGGGCTGGAGGATCTTTCGGCAGCACAAACAGCCGTTCGCCGCCGCCTTGATTCATGTGCGGCCCGAACAGCACTGCATCGGCGCGTAAAAGCCGCGCCTGTTCGATCAAGTCGAGGGTATTGACTGCGCGTTGCCCATCACTTTGGAGCGGGCTGCATTCGAGCGTTACCACATGTTCATGCTGCGCCTGAAGTTCGGCGATCGTTTCCAGCGTAATCAACCGGCGGTTGGCGGGAATAAACGCGGCCATAATGTTGCACAGCGTCGTTTTGCCTGCGCCAAGGCCGCCCGTGACCAATATCGACATCCCGGCAGTCGCGCACATCTGGAGATAAGTGCAGATTTCAGGCGTTGCACTGTTGTAGCTCAGCAAATCCTCGACCGTGAACGGCGTGCGTCGGTATTTGCGGATCGTCATGCTTGGTCCATTCAGCGCAATCGGGCGCACGGTCAGGTACGCCGTCGAGCCATCGGGCAGTCGGGCATCGCCAAATGGCACGATTTCGTCGATCCGCCGCCCCAGCGGGGCAGCGATGCGATCCTTGATCCGGTGCACATGCTCATCATCCTCAAAGACCACCCCGGACAGTGATTTTTGCCCATTCTGCTCGATGAAGATCAGTTTGGGACCGTTCACCATGATCGCCGTGATCGACTCATCTTTCAGCAGCGGATCGAGCGGGCCGTAGCCGAAAAGCTCGCTGATCGTCGCGCTGTACAGCCGCTCGCGCTCGGTTCTGGTCAGCACAACGTATTCCTCGGCTAAAATCTCATTGAACAGATCACGCAGTCGCTCGTCGACCGCCGCCGAATCAGGCCGATATTCAAAATTCGGTTCCAGCTCATAAAGCAGCGCACGCATTATTCTGTTTTGGAGGTCACTCAACTGCTGGCGGTGTTCTTGTTCCCTTTGCCATCGAGCTTCCCATGACGGAATGATCGGCGGTGGTTCGGCAGGTGTGGAAACTTCAAAGTCAGAAAAACCGCTCTCCACATCGGAGTCGTCCACAGCACCAAAGGGCGTTTCTTCACCGAAATCGGGCAGATCATAGGCTGCGCCAAACGCATCCGGGGGTGGCGGGTCGGGGCGCTTAGCCTTGAGCGCCGCCAACCCCTTGCGGGCGCGTTCATTCTGCGGATTGAGCGTTAGCACATTTTCCAAACAGATGATTTGCTCCTCATGATCATCGGTCGCACCACTTAACCACAGCCAGCCCAGTTCATGTGCTGGTTCGTCATTGACCAGCTTTTCGAGCAGTTCGCGGGCAGTCCCTCGCCGTCCCTGTTTGAGAGCTTCAATCCCTTGCCGGAGCAGTGCTTCAGACGCGCTGGTCATGCTGTTTCCTGCTCATTCACTGGCGAAAATATCATCATCGTCATCCAAAGACCCGAAATCGTCATCCAATTCAAGTTCATCGATTAACGGGCGAGCCTTCGGCACGGATTTAGCCGCGGGCTTCTTGCGCGCTGCGCGCTGTTTCTCTTTCAACTGGCGGTCTTTTTCGCGCTGCTCGGCAGCCCGGCGTTCCGCTTCCCGCTGCTGATAGCTTTCCAACCGCCGGAGCTGATCGTCCCCGATGAAAGCGCGCATCTGCGCGTCGCTCACCCCGAATGTCTCGCGGGGAAGCGTGATGCCCGTTTGAAAGATGGCGCGATAGAACTGGGGGATCACCCCGGTGGGCGCAGTCCGGCCGATGATCCGGCCACTTTCGTAACCCGTTTCTTCAAAGCGGAAAATATCGACCAACTCCACTCGGTCACCAGTTACACCGCACACCTCGCTGATCGCCGTGACTTTCCGCGAACCATCGCGTAGGCGATCCTGCTGCACCACAAACTGCAGCCCCGATGCGATCCGCGAGCGCACCAGCGCAGGTGGCAGCGCGTTACGCATCAGGATCAGACTTTCCAAACGGTTGAGCGCGTCACGCGGATTAAATGCGGTGATGGTCGTCCAGACTATCAGATCGGCGGTATTCGCCGCCTGAATATAGGCCAGAGCCTCATTCATGCCGATCTCGCCGAGGATAATCCCGTCGGGGCGGTGCTGTAAAGCGATGGCAATGAGATCGCCGACAGTGACCATGCCTTGTCCCTCAATATTGGGCGAGCGGCTTTCCAGTGTCAGCACATGCTCCAACGGAAGCTGCATCTCGACAGCCGACTCGGCGGTGATGATTCGGCGATCCATCGGAATGAAACTGGCGGTCACCTGCATCAGCGTCAACTTGCCAGAACCGGCGTTGCCCGAAAACAGGATATTCGCGCCGGCGATCGTGAGCGCGCGCAAAAACTCTGCCACCTCAGGTGGCAGAGCGCCAAAACGGATCAAATCCTCAATCTGCAGCGGTCGCTTGTTGAATTTACGGATGACGATCATCGGGGAAGGACTGATGGGCGGCATGATCAACTGCACGCGTGAGCCGTCGGAGAGCCGGGTGCTCACGATCGGCGCTGTTACGTCGAACCGCTGTCCTAACGGCGCGGTGATCCGATCCATAATCCGCAGCAGTTGGTCGGAATCTTCAAAGGTAACATCTGGTAGAAGCTTAAGAATGCCACGCACCTCGATATAGACTTGATCCGGCGTATTCACCATAATCTCACTGACCGTATCATCTTCGATGAGCGCTTGCAAGGGGCCGTAGCCGATAACCGCAGCCAGCACGCGCTCATAGAGCCGATCCCGATCCGCTTCCGAAAGCCCTGTTTTCTCTTGGGCAAGCACGGAATCAAACAGCGCTCTGATTTCGTCAGCCTCTGTACTTAACGCCCTGCGATCTGGGTAGTGAGGTGACACATGGAGGTTCGACGTGTACCACACCTCGGCGAACCGCTGTATCAGCCGTTTTTCGAAGACCGCCTGCCGTGCTTTCGCCGCCTGCTGTTCAGAATCAAGCGCTGATACTGCTCGCGGTTCGTAATAACTGCGCAAAGCATCAACAACTGTGTCGAATTGCAGCGGCTCAGGCGCGGAGATTTCACGGCGACTGTGCCGGAATCCTCGCCGTATCTGTGTCGCCAGCGCTTGAAGCCGGGATGTCGGGCGCTTTTTCGAGTCCGGGTCACGAATGCCGAACAGCGCTGGCGCAAGCATGATCCCGGCAGATTCGATATCACGCATGCAGCCCGGAAGATTTCCTGTCGGTCTAAATGCATAATCACCTTCAAATAGGGGAGTCAGTGCGATCCTGTCACCTTCCATACCGCGCACTTCGACCACCTGTGCCAGATCGCCGCGCTGATCGATATATACAATCACATTGATGGCTTCACTGACATACCGACGGGCGACCCGATCTGGTGTATCGTAACCCGCCGCGAGAAACTGCACTTCCAGCAGCGACAAAGCCGCCCGGGGCGATGCCGCCGGAACAGTGAACAGTCCACCCTCATAGGCGCCACTGTAGCGAATGAGCGTATCCATCGTCGCCACCGGATCGACCAATGGATCGATGATCGCCCGATCGACACGTAGATCCCAGACGGCATTCAACACGCGGCTGATAGGCACCGCGCCTGCGCCTTCACGGTTGGCCGCCCGTGGCGTCAGGCTGATCACATGCGGTTGGGGTAGGTGCAGCGACGGCTGCGCTTCTACTACAGCGATCCGTTCGTCGGACGGGATCAGCGCACTCAAAACTTCCAACCAATGGGAGCAGTCATCCGGATTGACGCCCGTGATACAGATCGTCAGCCGCGCCCACACACAGGCATACAGAAATGTGAGTGCGGCGGATTGCGGGGTGTCGGCTAGATTTTCCGCAGTTGCAAGCGGCGTCATGGTGCGGCGCGACGGCTTGCGGATCATCAACATCGGGCCATCGCGCGCCACGGGCGGCAGCGCCGCCGTGATCTGGGTGCCATCCTCAAGTGTCAGGGAAGCCCTCGGAGAATTCGTGTTAAGCGGCGTGTCCGGGAACAACGCCTGAATACAGGTGATGAAAGCCCCTTCATCCTCAAAGGCATTCCCGAACCAAGGATCGAACGCGCGGCCAGAACGGTGATTTGATTTGCGGTAAATCGACGGTTTGCCGAACCCTTCGACCAGAATTTGTGCGACCGTCTCATCTTCGATCAGCGGCTGCAAAACACCCCAGGGATAAGGCGTAGTCGTGATGTAAATTTCCGAATTAAACGCCATAGTATTCTCGCAATCCGGTCTCGCTGTGCAGATCAAACCCCTGAGCCGCCGCCGCTTCTCTATCGCCTGCCAGCGCGAAGCGCCCATCATAGCGCTGGCCATCCGGCAGCACCGCGCCGCGCAGACTGCGGGCAAAGCGCAGCTGTCGCTCGCTCGTCAAAATCGCACCCGTCAAGTCAGCATAATTCAGTACGGCATCGGTGAAATCGGTGTGGGAGAAATTCGCGTTTTGCAATCCGGCTTGGGTCAGGTTGGCTCCGCTCAGATTGGCATCTGCCAGATGAGCGCCTAGCAACCGTGCTCCCGAGAGATCCGCTTGATGAAAATTGGCATTCACAAAGCGACAGTTGACGAATTCGGCACTGCGGAGCACCGCCCCCCAGAAATTCGCGCTGCTGAAATCGACATTCGAGAAATATCCATCAGTCAGGCGGGCGCGGTACAGCATGGTTTCAAGAAATACCCCATTGATCACGCGCAGCCCGCTTAAATTGGCGTAGCGCAGATCACGGCGGCTTAGGTCGACATCGCGCGCGGGCTGCGTCAGCAGCGCGATCACCGTATCCCAGCGACTGCCGAGCGGTTTTTCCAGCTTCACCCCGCGCAGATAAGTGCCGTTCAGGTTCAGCCGCTCGATCTGCACGTTTTCCAGCACCGCATTCGAGAGATCCGCGTCTTCCAAATCGGCATCGCGCAGATCAGCACCGCGCAGCACGACATTTTGCAGGTTCGCCCGTCGTAAACTGACCCCGCGCAGGTTGGCATCCGTTAAGTTGGCGTCGTGCAGATCCGCCTCCGACAGGTTGACGCCAAGCAAGGTGCCATCCAGCAGCCAGCCGCGCTCGCGCAGTTCTTCGGCGGCGCGTTTAGCCTCGTTGTTGACGCTGCTTGCAAGCTGGCGTGTCAGCCGATCACGATCCCGCTGCCGTTCAGCTTCTTCTTGCCGCCGCTGGTTCAATGTATCGATCACGAGGATGGTGATCGCAATACTGCCGAGGTCTGTCCCGACGTTCTGCCACAAATCCCGAAAGACGGCGAGCGGCTCAAACTGGATGCCATGCTCGATCAGCGTGCCCGTGATGATAACTAGGATCGACAGAATGCCGAGACCAACGCCAACCATCCGCACATTGAGCCGCGAAAGCGCGCGTTTCATCATGCCCTTTATGGCAGATCAACTGCCAAAGTTTGCATAAGTTCTCTCTTGAGTGTACTCGAAATCCGCATGGGCGGGGCTGGAAAGCATTGAGCAGACCACAGTAAGCTCGGTTCGATTTCGAAATTAATCTTAACATCGATCATTTCCGTCGCGAAAACTGTGGGCGTCCAGAAGCACATCGTCGATCAGTTCGATGAGCAGATTGACCAGCTTGGGATTGAGGACTAGCCATCCCGCTGGCCGTGGGCGACACACAACAAAAAACGCCGAGATATATCCCGGCGTTTACACTGAACAATGTTCGAGTCACATCCAACTAAGTAGGCTCAAAAACCAGGACTCGAACGTTCTTTCCGTCAATCTACCTTTAGTCTAAAGCAAAAGTTTGCGGTCAAGTCAATAAACAGGAGACTTGAAATCGAACATCGCTTAAGAGAAAAAAGGGCTTTCTGAAACTTTCAGAAAGCCTTTTTCCCCGTGAGCTGGGGGAACTGGAGCCAAGTCGAACCCACTGATAGCCGAGAAACCCTCGAATTTACCCATCGCATTGAGTTTCCTCAGCGTGAACAACTCACGCAACTGACAGCAACCCATCAGTGAACGTTGGCTTTTGCGGGTGCCGGGGAGAGCTGAACCCTCTCCCCGCCCCTTGAAGCTCGCTGCCCGTGCCAGCAAGACTTCCGGACTCACTGTACCACACCTCCGCGTAGTCTTTGCCAGCCCCAGCGAAATCGTCAGCTTGTTGGGTTACTGAAGAAGGGAAATGGCAATGACTTGCAGTTTCGTGTTTACCAATCACAAAGGGGGAGTGGGTAAAAGCACGTCGGCCACCAACATCGCGCTGGGTATCACCCAGGTACTGAAGCGCGCCCATGCGTCCAACTGCCGCGTGCTGCTGATCGATACCGACTCGCAAGGACATGCATCGTTGGTCACCACCGGCCGCAAGGACTACGGGGCGGGTGACAGCCTGTATAGTGTCCTGATGGCCGACCGCCAGAATGCGCCGCAGACGTTTATGAACTGCATTGTTCAGAGCCAGTGGGATGAGGACCTGCATGTTCTGCCGGCATCGCCGATGTTGGAAGGCGCAGAGCGGGAGCTGACTGGGGTAGCGGGTGCGCAGTATCGTCTCGCGGATCCGTTGAGCAAGATCGCAGGACAGTATGCGGCGGTTGTGATCGACACGCGTCCTTCTTTCTCCTTACTGACGGAGATGGGGCTACTGGCGGCAACGAACGCGATTGTGCCGGTCGAACCGCGGTATCTGGAAACGGTCGGGTTGACCAGTGTCATCCAGAAGGTCAACGACATCCGCGACGGGTGGCGGCATCCGAACTTGCGCGTGAGTGGTCTTCTGGTTACCAAGATGGATACCCGGGTGCGCTGCCACAATCACTTGCTATCCGAGATCAACGCGCATCCGGTGCTCGGCAAGCTCGTGCTCGGCGTGATCCCCGTCAACGAAGCGGTGTCCTACGCTCATCATAACCACCAGAGTCTCTTCACCTACAATCCGCGTTCGTCCGCCAGCCGCGCATACATCCAAGTGGTTGGCTCGCTGGTGCGCTACATGACGAAGGGTGGTGCGTGATGGCGAAGGGATCGACCAACCGGATTGATGAGTTGTTAGCATCGGTGACCACTGATCTGATGGGCGATGGGCAGAGCGCACTCCGAGACAACAGCATCCGCGTCGAACGCCTGCTGTTGGAGATGGTGCGTCCCGACCCAGTGCAGCCACGCCGCGTGCTGCCGGAGAGCATCCATCTGCGTTTCCACAACAATCATGTGACGCCGACGGCGTGGCGGGAGATCGAGGGCTTGAATGTACCGTGCGGCATCGTCATTCCTTGGATCGTTGACGATACCGTTTGGGGGATCAAGGTTCGCCGCGCAACGGGCGAACAGCGTTACCAGCAGGTGAGCGGCGGCAACATTCGCGGCTGCCTGTACATGGCAGATCGCATTCTGCCGCGAACGCCGCTCATCATCACCGAAGGCGAGTTCGACGCGCTGATTGCCTGGCAGGTTGGCGGTGACTTCGCGCGAGCGGCGGCCATTGGCAGTGCCAGCCATGCCCGCATCGACCGCCGTTGGTACGGAACGCTGCTCAGTGTGCCGCGTGTGATCGCCTGCATGGATGCGGATGCAGCGGGGGCAGGGGCAGCGGCACAGTTGGCGGCGCTCTCCGGTGCAGTCAGGTGCGTGCAGGTGCCGAGCGGCAAAGACCTGAGCGATTTCTATCAGCAAGCAGGCGAAAACGTGGTTAAAGAATGGCTGCAAACCGTAATCAATGAAGGAGTGTCATTATGACAATTCAGATCGTGACCGCAGGACGCAAGGATGTAGACGACTTTTTCAAACTGAGCGATGTGTTCACAGCGGAACGGCTCAATCATACGCCGCTACTCGTGTTCATCGCGACCGAGGATGCCGTACAGGTCCGCTTGCTCGATCAGTCCCGCGACCTGCTTGCGTTCCCGGACGATACGCCGGTGATGGGGCAGTGGCGCGGAGCGATGCACAGTGATTTCTTTCAATTCACGGTGGGACAGTACCGCGCCTACTCGGAGGCGGCATTAGCACCGTTGAAAAGCGCCACTCAGGTGGTCAAAGTCGTCGGACGGCAAGGTGGAGTCAAGCGGCTCAGCTTCGAGACCATCAATGAATGGGGAATAGGTGTTTGAATAAGTCCTATCGGGAAAGCGGAGATTGTACGACTCACTCTGTTCTTTCATGTGGAAGGTACTCCCATTACCTTCAAGCTGCGTCGGTCGTTCAGCCTCATTGCTGTCAGAATAATCGAAGCCCCCGTGTCGGGCTTCGATCATTCTATGTTTCGCCATCATTTTTCATTTCGTAATTGAGCGAGAGGTTTCATACAGCAAAGCTGCTTTCAACGTCCCATCCAGCCGCCGTCAACAGTCAAGATCGTCCCGGTGACGTAATCTGATGCCTTGGAAGCCAAAAACACAACAGGACCTTTAAAATCGCTTGGCTCTCCCCAGCGTCCCGCTGGAATCCTCTCCAGTATCGACTTGGATCGTACCGGGTCGTTGCGGAGGGCTTCCGTGTTGTCTGTATTGATATATCCGGGCGCAATTGCATTCACCTGTACGTTTTTAGAAGCCCATTCGTTGGCAAGTTCTTTCGTGAGCTGACCAATGCCCCCTTTGCTCGCCGCATAACCGGGGACGTTGATACCCCCTTGAAAGGTGAGCAGCGAAGCAATAAAGATGATCTTGCCACCCCCTCGCTCGATCATACCTTTGCCGATTTCGCGGCTGAGAATGAACTGGGCATTCAGGTTAACCTCGAGGACTTTGTCCCAGTATTCATCAGGGTGCTCAACGGCGGGCTTCCGCAGAATTGTTCCAGCGTTATTGACCAGAATATCAATCACAGGAAAATCCGCTTTAACCTGCTCGACAAAAGTATATAGCGCGGATCGATCCGCAAAGTCACACGCATAGCCGCTAAACCTGCGCCCTGCTGCACGAACATCGGCTTCTACGGCGCTGCCGCTGTGTTCCAGCGATGTGCTGACACCGATGACATCGGCACCTGCTTCGGCAAGCGCGACTGCCATCGCACGTCCCATGCCCCGCCGCGCACCGGTCACCAGTGCGGTTTTTCCATCCAACCGGAAGAGATTGAGGGCAATTGTCATGATGGGTCAACCTCAATCAAGATTTTCATCACCTCGCCGCCCGCTTCAAGTACTTGGAGTGCCACCTGCAATTCTTCGATGGGGCGAACCTGAGTAATAATGCGATCGAGCGCCAGTTTTCCGGATGCGGCGAGTTCGATGGCATGGTCAAAATCCTGATGTTCATAGACCCGTGCGCCCTGCAAACTCAATTCGCGCCAGAAGAAGCGGAAAAGATCGACGGGTGCAGGCGCGTTGGCAATGCCAACAATGACGATTCGCCCACGAATACGGGGGAGTTTTGTCATCATTTCGGCACCGGCGGCGCTGCCCGTGACCTCAAAGACCACATCCGCACCGCGACCATTGGTCTTGTCTAGTACATAAGCGGGTAAATCCGTTTCGCGTGGGTTAACCGCATCCATCCCCAGCGAACGTATAAATTCGACGCGATACGGATTGATTTCCGAAACGATCACCCGGCTTCCGATGGATTGCGCGACCATAGCGACTAAAGTTCCAATCGGTCCGCCCCCCAGCACGACGACCATATCATCGGCTTTGACCTGCCCCAAGCGCACGTCATGACAAGCGACGGCAAGCGGTTCTATAAGTGCGCCATATTTCAATGGAAGTGTTGGTGGTAGGCGGTGCAGTGTGTAGGCTGGCACCGTCCAAAAACTCTGGAAGCCGCCGGGTGAATCGATGCCCATGAACTTGAGATGTTCGCAGATATGGCTGTACTCGGCATCACGTTCCAGACAGCGGTCGGTATCCAGCGGCATCACGGTCACTGGATCGCCAATCTCGAACCCCTCAACGCCATCGCCCAGCGCGGAAATCACCCCGGAGATCTCGTGACCGATAACCTGAGGCTTGGTGACACGCCGATCCATATTGCCGTGATAGATGTGCAAATCAGTCCCGCAGATGCCGCCATAAGCGACGCGAATTTGTACTTCGCCAGCTTTCGGCGCAACGACGCTGCCTGCTCCAAAGCTGAACTGCTGGTTGCCCTCGTAAAATGCGGCTTTGGTCATCGTAAGTCTTCCCCGTTTGATTTGTCTAGTTCAGTCTGAATTGATTCAGGATGACGGTATTTCACCGTCTGCAAGTGTTCGGCATAGAGCGCCAGCTCGCCATCGTTTTTGAAGATTTCGTAGCTGACGGTCACAAGCCCCATTTCTTTGTACTTTGGGCGTTTAGCGAGGTGCGTCCGAATTGTGTAAAGGGTATCGCCGATAAAAACGGGCTTGATGAAGCGGAGCTTGTCATACCCGTAGCTGAAGGTATGGATGTTATTGTTCGCCATTAGTCCAAGACCGACGCTGAAGACCATTGCCCCGGCTACCAGACGCCGACCAAATAATCCTTCGCGCTGCGCAAACAGTTCATCAGCGACGTAGGGGTGCATATCAAGCACCATCGCGTTAAACAGCATACATTCGCCCTCCGATAAGGTGCGACGGATCGAGCGGGCTTTTACGCCGATCTCAAAGTCCTCGAACATCCAATCTTCAGTGGCGTTCACTTTGATCTGGCTGTGCAATTCAGGTGGTGTGGACTCGGGCATTGTTGTCTCCGCTTGACGTGGGGATGGCGAAAAGTTCTACTGATCGTGCAAATCGAGCCCCAGCGAATGGGTAATTTCGGCAGCACACACTTGCATCGCGTTCAGCATCGGCTCCAGCGGTTTATTCGCGCCCGGAATCATGAGGCTTGGCACGGCGAGGGACGCAGTCACCCCGATTTCCGGACTGCCAATCAGGACGGAAACCGAACGTCCGCCGACAAAGTTTTCGCCTTCCGAATAGGAATAGCCGATCTCTAGTACCTGCTGAATCTGGCTGTGCAGGTAAGCTTTTTCGTCCGTGGTCAGTGCCTGATATTGGGCATCGGCGGCGAGGAGAGCATCGCGCTGTTGAACGGGCATATACGCGAGCAGCAGTCGCCCCGAAGGGGTGTGAATAATCGACTGACGGCTGCCAATTTTGATGGCCAGATTGAAGATTTCCGGCGACATGACTTGTTCTAATACCACCAGGGCGCCTTGATCAATCACCGCAATGTGACAGCATTCGCGGATTTCTTCTGCCAGCTTCACCATTTTGGGAACGGCATGGGCAAGCAGACGCTTCACAGTTGAATGGCGGTGCGCCAGTTGGAATAGTTTGAGTGACAGGGTGAAAGCATCATTGCTTTCATTCCTGACGATGTAGCCGCGATCTTCCAGACAGATCAACATGCGGAATAGCTCGTTGCGCCCTCGTTCTAAATCACGTGCAAGATCGCTTAACGTCAACGGCACCACAGACTTGGATAAGGTCTCCAAAATATCGAGCCCCTTCTCAAGTGCTGGAACGTGGTACTTCGTTTCTTCAACTATTGACAAATGATTCACTCCCACGATAGTATTTTATGAGCGAAACGATGTTTCATCAATAAATACACCTGAGTCACCTTGTTGTCAAGATGGTCGAATGCGTTCTTAAAGCACAGCGGAGGTCTGGCGAATGTCCGAAAGCACTGTCCTGCGCGGGATCACTTGGAATCACAGCCGGGGCTTCGTGCCTTTGGTCGCTACTTCGCAGCGTTACGCGGAGCTGAACCCCGGTGTCGAGATCATCTGGGAAAAACGCTCCCTGCAAGCGTTCGCCGATCACCCGATTCAAACGTTGACCGAGCAATACGATCTGCTCGTCATCGATCATCCGTGGGCGGGGTTTGCCGCCAGCAGCCGCGCCTTGCTTAACTTAGGTGAGGTATTGCCGCCGACATTTCTGGCGGATCAGGCGGCGAACACGGTCGGCAAATCACACCAGAGCTACGTTTTTGGCGGGTATCAGTGCGCGTTGGCGATCGACGCGGCAACGCCAGTCGCCTCATGGCGACCTGATTTGCTCGAAAAAGCGGGGGAAACCGTCCCGCAGACGTGGCAAGACCTGCTGGCACTCGCGCGCAAAGGGTTGGTGGTCTTTCCGGGCATCCCGATTGATACCCTGATGAACTTCTATATGCTGTGCTGCACACAGGACGAACCACCCTTTGTAGAAAACGAATGGGCGGTTAGCGATACGACGGCAGCGGGGGCGCTCGAACAACTGCGCGAACTCGCATCGCTCTGCACACCTGACATTTTCAATTGGAATCCTATTCGCGTCTACGAGACGCTCGCCACGACAGATCGCGCCGCGTACTGCCCATTTGCCTACGGCTATTCCAACTACTCACGGCAAGGTTACGCCGAAAAGCTCCTCATCTTCGGTGATACGGTGACCATTGCCGGGCATGGACATTGCAGCACAACGCTTGGCGGAACAGGGTTGGCGATTTCGGCTTCGAGCAAGCACCGCGCAGTCGCGACTGACTACGCCCGATTCACGGCTGCCGGCGAAATCCAGAAGACGCTCTATGTTGAGAATGGCGGACAGCCCGGACATCGCAGCGCATGGCTTGATCCTGCCGTGAATGCCCGCACGCATAATTACTTTCTGAACACGCTGCCCACACTTGATAATGCGTATCTTCGCCCACGCTACGGGGGCTATATGCACTTTCAGGATCATGCCGGAGATGTTGTGCGTAACTATCTTTTGTACGGCGGTGACACCACGACCGTGATCGCTGATTTGAAGCGCCTTTTTGAAGAGTCTACTTTACGAGGAATAGCCCAATGAAACCATTAGACGGGTTACTTGTTCTCGAATTTTGCCAGTTTTTAGCCGGGCCTTCGGCTGCGTTGCGGTTGGCTGATCTTGGGGCGCGGGTGATCAAGATCGAACGTCCGGACGGCGGCGACATCGGTCGCACCCTCTACAACTCCAATCTTGAATTCGATGGCGACAGCACCCTATTTCACTCGATCAATCGAAACAAACAAAGTTTCGCGGTGAACCTGAAAGACCCGGCGGAGTTCGGCAAAATCAAAAAGCTGATCGAAAAAGCCGATGTCCTCATCGAGAATTTCCGCCCCGGCGTTGTCGAGCGTATGGGGATCGATTATGCGTCAGTCAGCAAGATCAACCCGCGCCTGATCTACGGCGAGATCACCGGATACGGCAACGAGGGTCCTTGGCGGAATAAACCCGGTCAAGACCTGCTGGTTCAGTCGGTGTCGGGGATTACTTGGCTTAACGGAAATGCTGACCAACCGCCGACACCGTTCGGTCTCGCCATCGTTGATTTGTTCACGAGTGCTCATCTGATACAGGGCATACTCGCGGCGCTGGTGCGGCGTGGAATCACCGGGAAAGGCGCGTTTGTGCAGGTGAGCCTACTCGAGTCGATCCTCGATTTCCAATTTGAGGTCATCACGACCCACCTCAACGATAACGGCGCACTCCCGCAGCGCAGTACGATCAACAGTGCCCACGCTTATTTGGCGGCTCCCTACGGAATTTATGCGACAGCAGACGGCCATATCGCTTTGGCGATGGGGTCGATCCTTGATCTGGCAAGTTTGCTCGACTGCCCGGCGCTCCTCGCCTATGCAGACCGAAAAACATGGTTTAGCCAGCGCGACGAAATCAAACAGATTCTGGTCGATCACCTGCGCATGCAGCCGACGGACTACTGGCTTGCGCGCCTCGAACCTGCGGACTACTGGTGCGCGGACGTGCTGACGTGGACGCGCCTGCTCCAGCATGACGGCTTTCAAGTGTTGAACATGATTCAGCAGGTGTGGCGTACCGGACTCGATACGCCGCTGCCCACGACACGCTGCCCAATTCGAATTGATGGCGAACTCCTGCTGTCCGACAAAGGAGCTCCCCGGGTGGGCGAAGACACGGACAAGATCACGACCGAGTTCCAACTCGCGTAAGCAGCGCAAAGGTGACCTATGCCCAGTACTATCATCACAAGAATTGCAACTCGTGACGCAAGGTTCAAGCTCAAAGCTGGCGAAGGGGTCGATGCAACCCATACCGACCCGTATTACTCCTACCCCGTGACGCTGCTGCAGACCGATGTTGGTCTGACCGGGGTTGGCATTGCGCTGACCGAAGGCGATGGGAATGATCTGGTCTGTCGGGCCATCGAAGCATTGGCGGAGCGCTTGGTCGGGCAAGAAATCGAAGCGCTCATGGCCGACTTCGGTCAGGTGTTTCGCCAAATCGCCGACCACCCGCGCTTGCGCTGGTTAGGCCCGCATAAGGGTATCGTCCACTTGGCGCTGGCCTCCATCACCAATGCCTGTTTTGATCTATGGGCAAAGTCCCGCGGGGTGCCGCTGTGGCAGTTGCTGCTCGACTTAACGCCGGAACAGATTGTCAACACGCTCGATTTGAGTTATCTCGAAAACGTTCTGACAGCGGACGATGCCCTAGCGCTTCTGCGTGAACAGCAAACCACGCGGCGCGAACGCGAATGGGTGATCGCCAAAGGCTATCCCGGGTACGATACGTCTGTGGGCTGGTTCACGTACTCCGATGATCAGGTCGCAGACAAGGTCAAAGCATCGCTGGGCGGTGGCTTCAAGGCGCTCAAGCTCAAGGTCGGCTCGAATGATTGGGAACGCGATCTACGGCGGGCGTTCCTCGTTCGTGAGATTGCCGGAGATGAAGCGCGGGTCATGCTCGATTGCAACCAGCGCTGGAGCTTGAAGCACGCGCTGTTCATGAGCCACCTGCTCGCCCCAATTTCACCGTTCTGGATCGAGGAGCCGACCCATCCTGACGACGTAATCGCCCACCAGACGCTGGTGCGCTCGATTGCCCCGATCAAGGTGGCCTTGGGGGAACATGTCCCGAATCGCGTGGTCTTCAAAAACTACTTTCAGGCGAATGCCATCGGATTCTGTCAGGTTGATTGCAACCGTGTCGGTGGTGTGAGCGAATTCCTGACGGTCAGTCTGATGGCGAAAAAGTTCGGCATCCCCGTGATTCCGCATGTAGGGGATATGGGGCAAATTCATCAGCACTTAGTGCTCGTCAACCATATTGCCATCGGGCATCCCGTCATTTTCTTGGAGTACATTCCCCATCTCCGTGACTACTTTGTCCATCCCGCACAGGTTGAGGCGGGTGTTTATAAAACACCGCAGGAACCGGGCAGCAGTTCCGACTTGAAATAGCAGAATTGGCTAAACGAATGAAAGTGGTCAACATTTACGTTGAAGACTATGAGATCGGCTCTGCTCGCGAAACAATGGGGCGGACAATCACCGAAACCGATATTGTTCTGCATGCAGGGCAAACCGGCGACTTCTTCCCACACCATATGGATGCTGAATGGGTGCAAACACAGGACTTTCAGCGGCGCATCGCGCATGGAACGCTGGTTCTGAGCATTGCCATCGGCATGACCGCAGACGACATTAATCCGGTTTCTGTGTCTTTTGGATATGACAAGGTGCGATTTATTAAGCCTGTCTTTATTGGCGATACGCTCAAAATCCGCGCGACTATCTCGGAAAAAAGAGATTATCCGAAACGCCCCACGCACGGGCAGTTGATTGAAACAGTTGAAGCCTTCAATCAGCATGGCGCGGTGGTGCTGGCGTGCCAGCACCTTTACCTCGTAGAGAAACGCTTCGCTGCACCGACCTGAAGCAGGTTAGCGAATGTTTCGTAGGGGTATGCCGCCGGATCAAGGTTGAACTTGATAGGGGTACGGTCCCCACAATTGCAGAAACGGCATTCGCTGATCGGCAAAGACGCCTTTGACGCGCTGCGCCATCTCGTCGGAAATGGTGCTGGCGGGGACGGTCAGATGCGCGCCGACGCCGTGAAAACCGATGTCAGCGGCAAGTCGGAGCTTGTCGTAATTGACATCGGAAAAATTACTCATGATGAGTCCAAGCAAACCGATTTTCATGTTAGGTTCCTAGAGGGTAATCAGTTTGAGGCACACAGGGGTCGGCACAGAGGCGACCTGACCGGTCGGATCAAGCGTTCCCGTCTCTTGATTGATGCGGAAGATCACGATGGTATCGCTGTCCTGATTGCCAACCAGCATATAGGTTCCGGTCGGGTCAATTGCGAAGTTGCGCGGCGTCTGTCCGAGCGTCGGCTGGTGTCCGACATAAGTCAAGCGACCGGTCTCACTATCCGCCGCGTAGATCACGAGGCTGTCGTGTCCGCGATTGCCGCCGTACACGAACTTACCCGACGGATGAATCTGAATATCCGAGCAATGGCTCGTTTCGTGCGCCACGCCGGCCGGCAGAGTCGGCACGGATTGAAGGGCTGCCAGAGCACCGGTCGCGCTGTCTACTGACAGCACGGTGATGCTGGAATTCAGTTCCCCGATGACGTAGGCGAATTTGTTGTTCGGATGGAACACCATGTGGCGCGGTCCCGTCCCGTCGGGAAGCTGCAAACTGTCATGCCGGTGTAAGCGCCCGTGGTTGTGATCGAGGCGGTAACACACGATTTGATCGATGCCAAGATCGGCAGAGTAAACGTAGGTATTGGTCGGATCAGGCAGGATGCAGTGGGCATGTGATTTGTCCTGTCGTGCCTCATTCTCACCCTTGCCCTCGTGGAAAACGCTGTCGCTGGCGGGCAGCACGCCGCCATCCGCGCGCAGCGGGAAAATCACCACCGATTCGCCATCCCAATAATTCGCCACCATGACGAAATGATCGGCGTGATCCACCGAAGCGTAAGCGTTGATGCTGCCGAGAGTCGGCTGCTTGTTGATATAGGTCAGAGCACCAGTCTGCGCGTCGATGCTATAGGCGGTGATCATGCCTTCCTGCCACAGCCAGACCTCGCTTGTGGCGTACAGATAGCGCCTGTTATGACTGATCGTCAGATAGGACGGGTTGTCGATATTCAGCATCTCGCTGACGGGGGTCAGTTCACCCGATGCAAGGTTCAGGCTGTAAACGTAAATCCCCTGCCCGTTGGTCGTCTTCAAATAGGGGGCGGGGCGCGTATAGGTTCCCACATACAGCAAGACGCGCTGCGATTCAGTAGTTAGTGTCATTTTTCTTGTCTCCCCGGTGGATAATTTTTAGTCGAATTCTAGCCCGCCGCAGACATTAAGCGCCTGCCCGGTAACATAAGAACCTTCGGGCGACAGCAAAAAGCCAATTGCCCCGGCGACATCTTCGGGCGTTTCGATACGTCCGAGGGGGATGCTGCTGGCGAGTTTTGCCAGCGATTCTTCGGGTGTGATCCCACTCAACTTAGCGCGTTCCCGGTGAATGTTCAACGTCATTTCCGTCTGGACAATCCCCGGACAGACCGCATTGACGGTGATCCCATGCGGAGCGAACGCCAGCGCCGCTGACCGTACCACGCTGATCACCCCGGCTTTGCTGGCGGCATAATCCACCGCGCTGACACGCCCGCCACGTCCCGCGACCGACGACAGCCCAACCAGACTCCCCGGCTGCTTCGCTTCGATCATGCGCCGTGCCAGCGCCTGAAAGACCAGAAACGTCCCCTTCAAGTTGATCGCCAGCGTGCGATCCCATGTATCCGCCGTCAGTTCGAGGAACGGCACGATGCGGATAATCCCGGCACAGGTGACGCCGAGGGTGATCACACCAAGCTCTGCTTCGGCTGCCGCTGTTACCCGTTCCACATCGTCCGCCGATGATACATCCAGCTTGAATGCCACAGCCTTCCCGCCTGCGTCGTTGATCTGCTGCGCGACGATCTGCGCACCCTCCAACGCCACATCGGTGACCGCGACGGCTGCCCCGGCTGCGCCGAGCAGATGGGCAACCGCCGCGCCGATTCCACCTGCCGCCCCCGTAATTAGCGCGGACTTGCCTCGAAAATCAAATGTCATCTTCCCTCACTATTTCAATACTTCAAATAACCAGCAAGAGCGAAACCACAAACAAATCGACCAACTGCCCATGTTGACTACGATATAGATTATAAGATATAATCTCCGAATTGACCACAAAAGCAGGAGGCGCATAACCAGAACCAACAGCAGGCACGTAGGATTCGGCAGCAAAAGTTGATATTTCTCAATTAAAGTGAGGATTTCTCCCTATGAAGACCATGCTCCGTTTGACTGTTCTTGCACTCTTGATGTTCGCCATTAGTTCGGTTGTGGCTCAGGACACCGTTACGCCAGAAGACTTGATCGCGCAGCTTCCCGAAACTTTGCAGGCGCTGTACGCGAACACAGCCAGCCCGGTTCTGCCATCTGCCTATGATGATTTCGCCGCCGTGGACGCGCCGTGGCACTGGTGTCACTCCGAGTCGTATCAAGGCAATCCTTGGCGCGTCAGCGTGACCAATGAACTCCAGCGCCTCGCCGACATCTACATCGCCGAAGGTCTGGTTTCGGAATTTGAAGTCAGCGACTCGAATGGTGATGTCGCGCAGCAGAACGCGCAAATCCGCGCCTTCATCGACAAGGGCTGCGACATCATCACCTCGATTGCCGGGTCATCGACCGGTCTGGATGACGCAATTGAAGCCGCATTCAATGCGGGTATTCCGTTCGTCACGGTCGCGGGCGCAGTCACCAGTCCGTATGCCATCAACGTGGACGAAAACTACAATCGTTGGGGCTACGATATGGCGAATGCGATCATCAGCGAACTGCCGGATGGCGGTAACGTGCTGCTCGTCGAAGGCATCGCAGGTCACCCGATTGTCGTGATGGAACGCGCCGGCGCGGACGAAGCCTTTGCCGCCGCCGCCAACATCAATATCATCGGCTCGGTCAACGGTGATTGGACGCCGAGCGTCACCAAGTCGGTCGTCCTGCAATTCTTGGCGACCAACCCCAACCCGGTGGATGCCGTATGGACGACGGGCAGCGAATCGCGCCTTGTCGCCGAAGCCTTCGCCGAAGCGGGACGCCCGCAGCCCGTGATCACCTCGTCGATCTCCGGCGATGCACTCGGCTACTGGCACGAACATCAGGATGATTTCCACTTCACCGGTCACGCCGTGCTGCCCGTGCCGACTGCGCAAGCGCTGTTCCGCGTTGGCGTCCGTCTGCTGATGGGGCAGCATCCTCTGCTGAACACGCTGATGATGCCGATCCCGCCCGTCACACCCGACTCGCTGCCTGATTGGTACAGCGAGTGCATGACCGTCGATTCCGTCTCAACCTTCCCCATCCCGCCCGAAGACCGGATGCCAGAAGAAGTCTTGAACGCGTACTTCGCCAACGGCGAGGCGATCCCCTTCTTTGATTACGCCGAAACGCCCGATCCGTGCGCTGCTGAGTCCTAAGCTCGATAGATACTGTGACGCTGGACAAGGAGTGATCCTTGCCCAGCGCCCGCGATAGGATAATCATCGTGCTTGACCTCAAAGCTATCCACAAACGCTATGGCGAAACCCGCGCACTTGAAGCCCTCGACTTGACCTGCCAGCCCGGAACGGTTCATACCGTGTTCGGTGAGAACGGCTCCGGCAAAAGCACCCTCGTCAAAATCCTGTCGGGGATCATCACGCCCGATCAGGGAGAAGTTCGCGTCAACGGGCAGATCGTGACCCGTTACAGCCCGCTCTGGATGAGGCATCTGGGAATCGTTCCGGTGCTGCAAGAAGTCCTCGTCGCGCCTAACGTGTCGGTGATCGACAACATCTTCATGGGCTACGATGGTATCTTCCGGCGGCGCATCAGCCGCGCTGACCGGATCACACGTGCCCGCGCCACCCTCACCCGCCTGACGCATGCCGAACTCGACCTCGATCAGCTTGTCGAGAGCGTGCCGCTGCCACAGCAGCAGTTGATCGTCATCGCTCGCGCGCTGGTGCATGACCCGTCGATCCTCATTCTGGACGAGGCGACCGCCGCGCTCGACATCGAAGATCGGGATATGCTGTTCGCACTAATCCGGGAGTTCGTCGGGAGCGGGCGGCTGGTGATCTATATCTCGCACCGCATGGACGAAGTGATCGCCCTGTCGGATGTCGTGACGGTCTTACGCAGCGGGCGCGCGGTTGCCTCCCTTCCGCGCGCCGAGGTCAGCATCCCGCGTTTGCTCAATCTGGTCTTGCCCGACACGCCGTTGGCGCAGAAAGTCACGGAAAATCCCCATGTCCAGCATTGAGACGCCTCCCGTAATGCAGGTTAACGATCTGCGCCTGACCCCCGCCGCGCAGCCCATCAGCGTGAGCTTCCACGCGGGCGAGATCGTCGGCTTGGCGGGCTTGGATGGGCAGGGGCAGGAACGCTTTGTCGAAGCCCTTTGCGGCTTGCAGCCCGCCGCCAGCGGACACATTCGTCTGACGGCGGACGGGACGAGCGCCGAAATCAAGACCTTCCCCGGCGCAGTGCGGGCAGGGATCGCCTATCTGCCGCGCAATCGCAAGACACAGGGGATTTTGCCCGCCCTGTCGATCCTCGACAACTTCGGCATCGCCACGCTGCACCAGCACGGGCGCTTTGGCATTATCAACCGGCGCGCACAAAGGGAGCGACTGGAAGCGTTTCGCCAGCAGTTGTCGATAGTCTACTCGTCACCGACAGCGCCGATCACCAGTTTGAGCGGTGGCAATCAGCAGAAGGTGCTGCTCGCCCGCTGGTTGGCGGCGGAACCGCGTCTGCTGCTGCTGAATGACCCGACGCGCGGCGTTGACCTCCCGACTCGGCTCAAGCTGTACGAGGTCTTCCGCCATCTGGTTGCCGCCCGCACCACCACGTTGGTGTTGCTCTCGACCGAGGTCGAAGAACTGCTGCAATTGTGCGGACGGGTGCTGGTCTTCCGCGATCAGACCGTTTTCACAACCTTGAGCGGCGACCACCTGACCCACGCCGCGATCATCGCGGGCATGTTCGGGAGACACGATGAACGCTAACGCATCCAGATTGATCTTCGGGCGCATCAGCGCCGGGCTAGGCACAGCCGGATTCGCCGCGCTGTTTTTCGTCGTGCTGCTGGTCATCAACATTCTGCTCAATCCGGCGCGCTTCAGCCCGTCCGCCCTCGGCGTGACGATTGGCTTGGCAGCGCCGCTGATCCTCGCGGCAATCGCCTCTACACCGGTGATCCTCGCGGGCGGCGGCGGCATCGATCTGTCGGTCGGTCCGTTCATGGGGCTGGTCAACGTGATCGTCGTGCAGTACTTGTTTATGAATGCCGGGATCAGTTCGCCGCTTGTCATCATTCCGGCGGTCATCGTGATCGGGCTGGCGTCAGGTGCGATCAACGGGTTTCTGGCGTCGGTTGTCCGTATTCAGCCGATTGTCGCCACGCTCGGCACGTATCTCGTGTACGTTGGCGTCACGCTCTGGCTGATGCCCGCGCCCGCTGGCGATGTCCCCGACTGGATCGGCGCATTTGCGCGCGGCGGGTCAATCGTGCCGATCCTCGCCATCTTTGCGATCTGGCTGCTGATTCGGCGCATCCCGCTTTACGATCACATCATGGCGCTCGGCGGTGATGACCGCGCCGCGTATACCAGCGGCATTCCGGTGACGACTATCCGCATCCTCGCCTATATGATTACAGGCGTGTTCGCGGCGGTTGCCGGCGTCTCCTTGAGTGCGCTGCTCGGCTCGGCTGATCCGACGGTCGGTCCGACCTATACACTTAACGCGATTGCCGCCGTCGCGCTCGGCGGGATCAGTCTGGGCGGCGGGAAAGGCAGCTTGATCGGCGCGACGCTGGGAGCCGTCGATATTTTCCTGCTGCAAAGCATCCTGACCTTCTTCAACGTTTCGACCTTCATCCTGCAAATCGCGTTCGGCGTTATCCTCGTGATCGCCATCGTCCTGAATGCCGCGCCGGTTCAGTCGGCGCTGCGGCGTGCCGGGAGGCATTAGTATGTCGAACCTGATAAAACGGCTGTCCAATCGCTACGTCACGGCGTTCGCAATGGCGATCCTTGTGTTTTTGCTCGGCAAACTGTTCGTCAACGGCTTCGGTTCGGAATTTGGCGTGCGCGCGATGCTCGTGCTGACCGCACTGCTCGGCATTGCTGCCGTCGGACAATCGCTCGTCGTGCTGATCGGCGGGATTGACCTGTCGATCCCGTTCCTGATGGGCTTCGGTAACGTCGTCGCGGCGGAATTAAACGGGCAAGGCGTCCCATTTGGCATCGTCGTGCTGATTGTTCTGGGGATGGCGGCGCTGATCGGCGCGTTTAACGGGGCGCTGTCGGCGCGGCTGAAAATCCACCCGCTGATTGTGACTCTCGGCGTCGGTACGATTGTGCAGGGCGCGGTCTTGCTGTGGACGGCGGGCTTCCCGTCAGGACGCGCGCCGCAGTACATCACCGATATGGTGTCACTTGGCGCACGGACGGGTCCGCTGCCGTTTCCGCCGATTGTGCCGATCTGGCTTGGCATTATCCTGCTGATCAGCTTCGTGCTGGATCGCACGATCCTTGGACGGACGATGTACGCGCTCGGCTCCAGTCCGGAGGCGGCGCGCCTAGCACTGGTGCGTCCGCTGCGCGTGTGGGCGATCACCTTCGCGATCAGCGCAGTGTTCGCCGCCATCGCCGGGATTCTGCTCGTTGGTTTTACGGGCAGTGCCTATGCTTACGTCGGCGATCCCTACCTGTTCCAGACCATCGCCGCCGTCGTCATTGGCGGAACGTCGCTGCAAGGCGGACGCGGCAGTTATGTCGGGACGATGGTCGGTGCATTCGTACTGATCGAACTCAACACCGTCTTGATTGGACTAGGCTTCAATCAGGCGCTGATTCAGGCGGCGCTGGGGATCATTATCATCACCCTTGTGTCGATTTACGGACGCGAACCGCACGTCCGCCGCCGGATTTAGTCCATATGGAACAGCTCTTCCATCGACGGCCACCAGTTCCCCTCGGTGCTGCCTTTGGAGTCGTCCTCGAACGGTTGCTGACACGTGTCGGTCAGCGCCCACCATTCATGCGTGGATCGCGCGCCACCTTCGCCATGTCTGCCGCGAAATCATCTCCCACATACTCGAAATAGGCGAACAGCAGTCCGCCCCGGTGATAAATCGAGTAGTTGGTGATGTGCGCCTCGCGCAGTTTCGCCAGCACATCCGCCCACACCGCCGCGTGAAGCCGCTTGTACTAGTCGTATTTCTCCGGTCGCAGCCGGATGATTTGCCCGAATCGCTGCATGAGCTTTTCCCTTATTCCGCCAGCACGGAGCGGATCGCGCTGGTGATGCGTCCGACATTCGGCAGGACTTCATCTTCGAGCGGCGGGCTGTAGGCGATCAACGCGCCGCCCATGTTCACCTGCCTGACCGGAGCAGCCAACCAGTACACGCCTTCGTTGGTTGCCAGCGACGCGATGTCACCGCCCCATCCGGCTTGATGCGGCGCTTCTTCGACCACGACGAGGAGATTAGTTTTCGCCAGCGACGTGAGGATCGACGCTTTGTCGAGCGGCACGAATGAGCGCACATCAATGACTTCGACCTCGATGCCTTCCACCGCCACCGCTTCCAATGAGCGGTGCAGCATCAACTGCGAGGCGACCACCGTCACATGGCTGCTGCCCGTCTGCACGATCTTCGCTTCACCGAGCCTCATCGGCGCGGTATCGTCGGGGACTTAGCCTTTCAGGTTGTACAAGCCCTTATGTTCCAGCACGAACACCGGGTTATTCTCGCGAATCGCGCCGCGCAGTAAACCGTACATATCGACGGGCGTGGACGGCGATACGACTTTGATGCCGGGGAAGTGCATCAGCCACGACTCAGCGCATTGGCTGTGCTGCGTGCCGAAGCCGTTGCCGCCCCCCTGTGCCGCACGGATCGTCAGCGGGACGACGAACTGCCCGCCCGACATGTATCGATACTTGGCGACCTGATTGGCGATCTGGTCGAGCGCCACCGGGACGAAATCCGCAAACATCAATTCCGCAACTGGACGCAGCCCCGTGATCGCCGAGCGCCGTCCCGATGATCGCCTGTTCGCTGATCGGGGTGTCGCGCACTTGGTCGCCCCCAAACCGCTCGTAGAGTCTGGGCGTCACCTTGAACACGCCCCCGACTTCGGCGACATCTTCGCCGAAGAAGATCACATCGGGGTCGCTGGTGAGTTCGTCCGCCAGTGCCTTCGCCACTGCTTCACGATACGTCATTTCGGGCATGGGCGCTTATCCTTCGTAGTACACATCAGCGTAGAGGGCTTCGAGCGGCGGGAACGGTTCATTTTTCGCCCATTCGACCGCATCGATGACGGCGGTTTCGGCGGCTTGGCGCAGTTCAGCAAATTCAACCTCATCCAACTGACCGTTCGCGATCATGCGATCCTTCAGGATCGTGATCGGGTCGCGCTGCCGCCATTCATCCAGTTCACCGGGTTTGCGATACGGCGCGGTATCCGTGCGCGAGTGTCCGCGAAAGCGATAGGTCTTGCATTCGATCAAGCTGGGACCATTCCCCGCGCGCGCGATCCGCCGCCGTCTTGACGACCGCGTAGACCGCTTCGGCGTCCTGTCCATCGACCACGACTCCGGGCATGGCATACGCCGCCGCGCGATCCACAATGTTCTGGAGCGGGAACGCGGGTCAGCGTCTGCGCGGTCATATACAGGATCAGGTCATTGATCTTGGCTTTGCCCGCCAGCGCCTTGAGCTTGTCGAGCGCCGCGTCAAAGATGAACTCGCCCGTCACGTAGAAATGCGGAGCTTCGCGCATACCCTCGCTCAAGCGCCTGCCGATGGTCTGGCGCAGGCGTGAGAGCGGCACGAGCGTCGCCCCTTCCGGCACAGGGAGCGGGGCGTGTGCTTCAGCGGCAGGCGGCGGTGTCGATTGCGCGGCGAACGCCTCCAGTGTCGCCAGCGTGACCGGATTATCGAACCCTGCCGCCAGCACAGCGCGGAGATCAATACCGCGTTCACAGGCGGCGCGGCGCACGCGCGGCAGTGCCATGACTCCGTGCGCGTCTGCGCCAGTGGCGACAGGCGTATTCGACTGCGTCTGAACCTTGTGGTAGGCTTCGATGTCACGGCGCGTCACACGCCCCCGCCCGCCGCTCCCGGTGATCTTTTCGACCGAAACGTTCAGTTCACGGGCGATACGCTGTGCCACCGGGGACACACGCGGGGCGGGGTAGTCTTCGCTGATCGGGGTGACCACCACAGCAGCTTCCGGGCGCGGTGCGACGAGTTTATATTCGTCCGCGCTGCCGATGCGCTCGATCACTGCGCCGATGGCAACTTCCTCATCGACGCGGACGCGCTGATCCAGTAAAACGCCGCTTGCCAGCGCCTCAAGCTCAACATTGGCTTTGTCCGACTCAATGATGGCAAGCGCGTCGCCTTTCACCACCGATTCCCCCCGACTGTTTGAGCCACTCGATCAAACGCCCGGTTTGCGTGTCAAAGCCCAGATTAGGCATCAAGACATCGACAGCCATTGCTAATCGTCCTCAACTGGTTTGGACGCCGCTGCGCCGGGGCGAGCCGCATCCCCCGCTTCAATCTTCTGGAAGATCACCAGCACGTCTTCAGGACGTGCGCCGCCGTCCTCGATCAGCGCTTCGTAGATACGCTGGCTGACACGGTGTTTTTGTTCCGGGCTGCGTCCGGGTGACCAATAGACGATCACTGTAGGCATGATGTTGTTCCTGTGGGGCAGAAGAAACGAATAATGTACTGCATTATCAACCCTTAATCGCGCCGAATGTCAATCCGCGTACCATACTGCGCTGCGTGCCGATCACGAACAGAATCGCCGGGATCATCATCAGCACCGGCATCGCACACATGCCGCGCCAATCGACCCTGAACTGACTGGTGAAGTCATACAAGCCGACCGGGAAGGTCTTCGCGGCAGGCGTGCGCGTCAACATGCTGGCGAGCTGGTACGCATTCCACGCCGCTAGAAAGCCAAAGATGCCCGCCGCCGCCATCCCCGGCAGCGCCAGCGGCAAATCGATCCGCAGGAAGGCTGTCCAATAGCCGCACCCGTCAATATAGGCGGACTCATCCAGATCGCGCGGGATTTGCCGGAAGAATCCGTCCATCAACCAGACCGTGAACGGCGTATTGACGGCGACATAGACGAACGCCAAACCATGCACCGTATCGAGCAAGCCGAAATTCCGCAGCAGGAGGAAGAGCGGCAGACTCAGGGCAATCCCCGGCACGGCGCGCGAGAGCATGATCATCAGGAAGACGATCCGGTGACCTTTGAACTCGAAGCGTGAAAAGCATAGCCGCCCATCGTGACGAGCGCGAGGACCACGACGATGCTCATGGTCGCCACGAGGATCGAATTACGTGTGTAGTCACCGACCGGCACGCCCGCCGCATACTGGGGATTCAGTCCGAACAGCGACTCGAACGCATCAAAGGTGATGCGCTGCGGAATCCAGATCGGCGGCGTGGTATTCACTTCCGATGCCGGACGCATCGCCGTGAAGATGATCCAGATGGCGGGCAGCGCGCCGAGCGTCGGGACGATGAACGCCCCAATATTATAGATCGCCTGCTGCAAACGGCGATTAGGACGGACTGCGTTCGTCAGCATTACTGCACCACCCTCGATTTCATCAACTGCCGGATGAGATAGAGTGTGAACAGCACGCCCAGAATCACGCGGACCAGCGACATAGCGCTGGCTAACCCGAAGCGCGAATCTTGAATTGCTGTCCTGCCCACAGCGGCAGTTGTCAAAGGGGAAATCGCCGACACCTTCACAGGCGGCGCGGAACACACCTTCCGGCATGGACACACCTACAGCGGGCATCCCGTGGGCTGTGCGATTGCGCTGGAAAATATTCGTCTGATTGAAGCCGAAAATCTCGCCGCCCGCGCTACTGAATCGGGTGCTTATTTGCTGGAAGGACTGCAAAGCCTGTCGCATCATGCGTGTTTTGGAGGCGTGCGCAGAAAAGGGATGTTGATCGGGTTGGAACAGGTGCTGGATAAAGTGATGAACGCTGCCACGACTCCACCCGGTCACATAGGCAAAACCTTCCGGCTGGCGTGCCGGGAACGCGGGCTGATTTTACTCCCCATTCATCCCGGCAACGTGATGTTGATTGCGCCACCACTCAACCTGCCGCGCACCGAAATCGACCAGTTGATCAACATTATTGACGGGGCGCTGGCGGATACCGCTGTCCATTATCAAAAAGGATAAACATCAATGTACCTTTATCAGAACATGCCTTTACTCCCCACACAGGTGATCGGCTTGTATGGCACGCAGGGCTGATTGTTCGTCGTCCGCGAAGCCATGAAGCGCGGTGAACTGGGCAGCGTGGACATCCGCGAAGCGTTTGACGATGCGACCAACCTCGCCATCATAGAACAAGAAGAAGCGGGCGTAGATGTAATCAGCGATGGCGAAATGCGCCGCTTTAACTTCCTCGTCGGCTTCTATGACTCGATTCAAGGGTTGGAAAAAATCCCTTGGGAGCGTCAACTTGGCTATCCCGGTCCCGACATGATCGACGCATTCCGCGCAACAGGCGACCTCAGCACGCCGAACGGCTTGGGACTGCCGGAAGAACTGCACTATGCCCGTACGCGGACGAGTAAACCGCTCGTCACGCCGCTAGGCGGTCCGGTGACCTTCGCGTTCCACATCAACCCCGGCAAAGTGTACGGGAACAAAAACGATATCGCGTGGGCGTTTGCGCCACTCATCAACGCCGAACTCAAGCGCGCTGTCGAAGCGGGCGCGACCCACATCCAACTGGATGAACCGTCCGCGATTGACGATTTTGTGCCGCTGCCCGACTTTGTGGAATTGTTCAACAAGTGCGTGGCAGGCTTGAACGCGACCCTCGATCTGCACATCTGCTTTGGCAATTTTATGGGTCGTCCGGCGGTGGCGCACCGCACGTATGAACGCGCCGATCTTCCCCGACCTGAACGTAGACATCATTCATCTTGAGTTCGCCAATCGCGGGATGTGGCAAACCGACCTGTTCAGCCGCTATGCTCGCCCGGATCAATACCTTGCCGCCGGGGTGATCGATGTCAAGGTGCGCGCAGTCGAAACCCCCATGATCGTCGCAGAACGGATCCGCGATGTGCTAAAGTACACCGATCCGAAGCGCGTCTGGGTGAGTTCAGATTGTGGTTTCAGCATGACAGCCCGCTGGGTCGCGCGGGAGAAGCTCAAAGCGATGGTCGCAGGCACGAGCATTGTGCGCGCCGAGCTTAGTGATTAAACACGCCCGACAAGTTTCTCAGAGACGACGGTTTGATCGCTGCGTGCTAACGCCACAAGACACCCGCGAAGCAGCCCACCGAGTATACAAAACGCGATAGTTGATTTACTGCTGGCAAACAGTGCCATCGACTAGTACTCCCAGAGCTTGGACTCGAACCATATCCACGCAAGAAAAAGCCCTTGAGACGGTTCTCAAGGGCTTCGCTTCTCTCGGACTCCACAACTCGGACTCGAACGTTCTTTCCGTCAATCTACCCTTAGTCTAAAGCAAAAGTTTGCGGTCAAGTTAATAAACAGGAGACTTGAAATCGAACATCGCTTAAGAGAAAAAGGGCTTTCTGACACTGTCAGAAAGCCCTTTTTCCCGTGAGCTGGAAGGATTGGATCAGACTCGAACATCAATCTCCCCGTGAGACCACTCAATTCCTCGAAAGTTTGCCATTTCCGCAACGCGAAGCGCTCGCGTCATTCATAACGAACCCACCTTGGAAAGGCTTAGCGGGTGCTGGGGAGAGCTGAACCCTCTCCCCGCCCCTTGAAGCTCGCTGCCCGTGCCAGCAAGACTCCCGGAGGTCACTGTACCACACCTCCGCGCAGTCCTTGCCAGCCCCAGCGAAATCGCTAACGTGTTGGGTTACTGAAGAAGGGAAATGGCAATGACTCGCAGTTTCGTGTTCACCAATCATAAGGGTGGCGTCGGCAAAAGCACGTCGGCCACCAACATCGCGCTGGGTATCACGCAGGTGCTGAAGCGCGCCAACGCGTCCAACTGCCGCGTGCTGCTGATTGATACCGACTCGCAGGGCCACGCGTCGTTGGTCACCACGGGACGCAAGGACTACGGCGTGGATGACAGTTTGTACACCGTCCTGATGGCCGACCGCCAGAATGCGCCGCAGATACTCATGAACTGCATCGTCCAAAGTCAGTGGGATGAAGATCTACATGTGTTGCCGGCTTCGCCCATGTTGGAAGGTGCGGAGCGGGAACTGATGGGTGTGGCGGGTGCGCCGTATCGCCTCGCCGATCCTCTGAGCAAGATTGCCGGGCAGTACGCGGCGGTTGTGATTGATACCCGTCCATCGTTCTCCTTGCTGACGGAGATGGGGTTGCTGGCGGCGACGGATGCGATTGTGCCGGTCGAACCGCGTTATCTGGAAACGGTTGGTCTGACGAGCGTCATTCAGAAGATCAACGATATCCGCGATGGGTGGCGGCATCCCAGCTTGCGCGTCAGCGGCCTGCTGGTCACGAAAATGGATACCCGTGTGCGCGGCCACAATCATCTGCTATCGGAGATCAACGCCCATCCAGTACTGGGCAAACTCGTGCTCGGCGTGATCCCGGTCAACGAAGCGGTATCGTATGCCCATCATAACCACCAGAGTCTCTTCATCTACAATCCGCGCTCTTCGGCCAGCCGCGCTTACATTCAAGTGGTTGGCTCGCTGGTGCGCTACATGACGAAGGTGGGTGCGTGATGGCCAAGGGCAACACGAACCGGATTGACGAGCTCCTGGCGTCGGTGACCACCGATTTGATGGGAGACGGTCACGGCGCACTACAAGACAACAGCATTCGTGTGGAGCGTCTGTTGTTAGATATGGTGCGTCCTGATCCGGTACAACCACGCCGGGTGCTGCCGGAGAGCATTCACCTCCGTTTTCACAACAACCATGTGACGCCCACGCAGGCACTCCGCGAGTTGGTGCAGATTGTGCAGATTGCGGCGCGCCAGCGGGGCCGACCGTTCAACAGCGTGCTCGAACTGCTGCCGAAGGCGGACGACGAGCACGAAGAGGAAACCCCTGTCAACCTGTCGCCCGAAGAACAACTGCTGCACGATCTGGTTAATCTCGCCGTGACCATCCGCGATGATGGTCAGGTGAATCCGCTTACAGTCGTTGATGTCTCGCAGGGAGTTACGCGCTTGTTCCGCATCGAAACCGGCGAGCGCCGCTACTGGGCAACATGGTTACTCCGCGACTTTATCCCCAACTACACGGGCGATGGCATGATCCCCTGCATCATCATCCCCGAACGGCAGTCGTCGGTTTTCCGGCAGGCGAAAGAGAACACAGCACGTTCCGGATTGACCGCGGTTGCTCTAGCCCGGCAAGCTGCCCTCTTGCTACTAACGGTGCACGGCTACGAGATCCCTGCCTACGCAGTGGGGAATGACTTCTATCGGCAGGCACTCGACCTCGATCTGAAAAGCAAACGTGAATACACCGACACGATTCTCAGTGCGATGGGAGGCATCAAGCGTGGACAGTTCAGCCATTTGAAGATTCTTCTTCGGCTATCGGATGAAGCTTTGGAGCTTGCTGATCGGCACCACATTGAAGAGGGAAAGTTGCGCTACGTTCTCAACCTTGCGCCAGAGTATCACGCTGAGGTTGTCCGTCAGATCATTGACTTCAACCTTTCGGTCAAACAAGTCAAGGAATTGTGTGAAGGTGATGGTATCCATGAGTCCGAAGAGAAGACGGACGACATTTCCCCGTCAGCAGTAAAGGTCGCAAAAGTTGCACAAGCAATCAACAGCACCACCCCTCAGGAACTAGCGCGTGCACTCATTCGGCAGGAGGGAGATGTGGCAATTGCTCGTGCCCGCTTGCAGGCATTGCGGAGACTAATCGGTGAAACAGAACGCTACTTGGGCGAGGAATAGAAAAATGTCTACACGTGTAGACATTTTCGAGATTCGAACGGTAATTCATATGCGTGGTCCACCCTAGAAAAGAAAAGGCCCACTGCGAGACGGCACGTGGGCGGCGGGATGGGATACTGTGTGACTTGGACACTCACACTGTATCACAGCCTGTCCCCTCGTGCAACTGAAGACCCACTTTCAACTGTGTTTTTGGACACGAGTTCACTTCAACATTGCTTGGAGACAGAGAAACATGAGTATTGATTTGGAGCAGATTCGCTCCGCTAACCCGATTGAACACCTGATTGGTGAGAAATTCGCGCTCAAGCGTCAGGGTACCCGGTTGGTCGGCGTGGAACACGACAGCCTCGTGGTCACCCCGCAAACCGGCTTGTACTTTTGGAACTCCCGCAGCGAACACGGGGATGTGTTCGATTTCGTGGGACGCCATCACTTGGGTTACGAAAGCCGCTGGAACAACCGTGACGCGACCATGTTTATGGAAACAGTGCGCCATCTGGCCCAACGGGCGGGCATCCGGATCGACGAGGGCGATTTTCGCCAATCGCACAGTTGGGCGGAGCGCCAACTGATCCAGCGACTGCACGAGACGCTGCTGAACACACCGACTGCCCTCGACTATGTGACGAAGACGCGCGGTTGGCAGCTCGCGACGGTGCGGAATGCGCGGCTTGGCTTCATGCCGTCGGACAAACGGAAGCTGCTCGCTGACCTGAACCTGCCGGACAAATGGCGCAATGTGATCGCCAAGTTTCCCGCTGGGATGCTCGTCTACGTCCATCTGGAACGGGGGCGTTTGGGGTATCTGAGCGGACGGTCGATCAGCGGGAAACAGCACTATAACCCGCCGCGTGAGCTTATCGGGGAGCGCCGTCCATATGGCAATCACTTGTACACGTCAGAAGCCGATCAGCTTGTGTTAGTCGAAGGGCAAGCAGACGCGATCACGTTTGGTGAATGGGGCTTTCCGGCACTGGCGGTAGCCGGGATGCACGTTTCGGATGAACTACTGATGGCACTGCGGAAGCATCGGCGGGTCTTTGTCGCGCTCGATAACACGGCGGATGCGCTCCAGAAGAATCAGGAGCTGGCGCGGCAGTTAGGGAAGTCCGCGCTGATTCCGCGGTTGCCCAACGGGGTGAAAGACGCCAACGACTGGTTGACCCAAGGTGGTAGTACTGAGGAGGTGCAGGCAGTGCTCAACAAAGCGAAAACGTGGCTCCAGACGGAGATCGAGCGGGTAGCGTTTCTCGATGGTCTCGAAAAGAAAGATGCGATTCGGACCTTGTTCATTCATGCCGTTGATCTGGATGAAATGGAATTGAGCGAGTTCCGGTCGGCGCTGGCGAAACAAGGTGTCAAGGGACGCGCTTTCAACGATCTACTGCGGGCGGCACGCAAGCAGCAGGACGATGAAGAAGATGATGAGATGCCGCAGATTCTTGGTGATGAGGTCCCGCTACTCTCACCGGCACTGGGTTTTCAGCGCGACGTCGCCATCGTCACCGTGTCGGTCGTCGAGCGCACCAAAGACAAGAAACTCAACACACAGCCGTATCTGGTCACGTCTTCTCGCGAGCTGGTGCGGCTGAGTAATGAGCAGATCATCAAGCTCGACGGTCATGAAGTTGCGCTGCGGGTCATGCCGGAAGGCTCCGAGTTTCTGATGCGCTGGCGGTTCAGCGATATCCAGAAGTTTCTCAACGGCGAAACGGTCGATGCTGGACAGGTCTTTCGCGACGTCCACGACCTTTTCACCCACTATGTCGATTTTCGCTCGCCGGTCGAGAGCGCGATCCTGACGCTCTGGACGATTGGGACGTACTTCTACACGATGTTTCCGGCGTATCCGTATTTAGCGCTCAACGGGCCGAAGAACAGCGGGAAGTCGACCGTGATGCGCGTACTCCAGCCACTCGCCTTCAACATGGTCACGACCTCCGATCCCACGGGACCGTCGATGTTTCGCCTCATCCACTACACCAGCTGCACGGTCGGGATCGATGAGGCGGAGCGCTACCATAACCCGAAGGACCCGGGCATGCAGCAAATCCGCCAGCTGCTGAACAGCGGCTACAAACAGGGGATGCCAGCAATCCGGCTCATTGGCGAGGACATGAAACCACAGGCGTTCGATGTCTATTCGCCCAAAATCCTCGCTGCCATTGCCGGGTTGGAAGATATTCTCGCTTCACGCTGCATCGCCATTCCGATGCGCCGGACGGACAAAAAGCTGCCATCCTTTCCGCCGGATTTCGACGGTGCGGCACTCCGCCATCAACTCTACACGCTGGCACTGACCCACTTCCGAACGGTCTACACCAACTACTCGGAGCGTCCCACGTTACACACACTCCACAATCGGTCTGGAGAACTGTGGTCGCCGCTCGTTGCCTTGGCCGCCTTCTTCGAGGAGCAGGGCGGAGTAAAAGGCTTACTTGAGGCGATTGCTACGGCGGCAGTAACTGACGAGCAGATCAGTGAAGGCAAGGCGCTCAGCGAACGTGAGGAAGCGGTGCTGCAAGCACTCGAACTGATGACACGCGGAGACGAGGGCACGATCTGGATCAAGGCAGTCGCGCTGCGCGAGAAAGTCGCGCGGCTGATCGGTCAGCCAGTCGAGAAGATGGGCGATGCTCAGTGGATTGGGCATATCCTCAAGCGCCTGCACCTGATCGACGAATCGGGTCGCAAGCGCGGCATCGATGGAATCGCTTACGCTGTGCGGTCATTCGATGTGATCGACATGATGCGCCGTTACGACGTACCAACGATCAGTGAGACTCGCTGAAAAACCGTTCAAACCGTTCAAACCCTACATACCGTTCATGGATTTAGGTAGCGCCACGCGGTATGTAGAGGGTCCGAACTTGGTTTGAAGGGTAAAGTAGATACTACAGAACGTCTGTGCGAATTTTATTTTCGCAATAATGTGTACGGTGTCGCCGGTCTGAATCCGAAGGATCGGCGGGCCGCACGAGAGAAAGCGCCGTGCAGGTGCCGCGCGGCAAAGACCTGAGCGAGTTCTACCAGCAGACAGGCGAAAACAGAGTGAAGGAATGGCTTCAAACCGTGATCAATCAGGGACTGCAATCATGTCGGTTCAAATAGTGATCGCAGGATGCAAGGACGTAGACGACTTTTTCAAATTGAGCGAAGCGGAGCAGCTCACTCACATGCCGCTGCTCGGTTTCGTGCTGTGGCGATAATCATCGTTCTCGCACTCAGATGAGATTCGGCAGAACTTCTGTCAGAATCCCAAACACGGCAATGAACACGAGAATCGCACCTGAGAAACGGGTCAGCAGCTTGTAGTTACCCGTGATCCACCGCGTGAACTGCCGCTGCAAAGTGCCTGCTAGAAACGGGAGTACGACCAGCACCCACCCGAACCCTAGCCCGAAGAACAGAAAATAAAGTAGTCCATCCGCAAGAACAGCGAAATTATCAGCGCCAAGCAAGAATGCGCTGGTGATGAGCGGTCCCGTGCAAGGCAGGGTCATCGGGCCCAAAAGCAGCCCGTAAAGATAGGCAGTTAGGGAGCGATTACGCAGCAGCGGAATGCTCGTTGTACTGAGTCGCGCAAAAGGATTGAACCCAAACAGCATCATCACGCCCAACACGAGCACTACGCCATAGATGATGGGCAGAAGAATGGGCAGAATCGCGCCAAACGATTGGTTGAACGTGAAGAGCAGGAAACCGACGACCAGCATCATTGTCAAGATACCCGCCAGCACCAGCAACCCCAACCAGCGCCCGCCGCGCCGCGCTTGCGCACCGTCGCTGTTCCCGGCGAGGAACGCGACCAAGCCGGGATACAGCGGAAGCAGACAGACATTCGTCAGAATCGCTTGATTACCGAGGACAAAAGCTTCAAGGTATTGACCGATCATGCGCCGCCTGCTGCTTGAATCCGGGCAACGATTTCTGAAGCTGATTCGATGCCGGTGGTCAGCGCGGAAACTGTACCATCGGGGCGTATGATGAAATGCGGTGTCGAAGGCGGATTACTGATCGTCCGCCCGAAAGCATTCACCAATTCACCGAGTAGTTCAGGCGTCATCACGGCGAAGTGCCATTCAAAGCTGTTGGTGTCGGCATACGCCGCGAGATCGGCAGATGAAATATTGGTTTCGACGCTCAAAGCGACGAAAATCACGTTCTCGCCCAGTTGTTCGCGCGCGCTCCGCACGTTTCCAAGCTGCTGACGGCAGTTCGAACACCACGTCGCCATCGGCTCTACGAACACGGTTTGACCGGCAAAATCTGCAAAGGTGAACGTCTCGCCAGTGCGTGCATTGGTTACAGGGAGAGTCTGCCACGCGGGTAATTCAGTGACGGGCGCGAGTGCAGTTTCGATTAAAGTGCTGGTTGGAAGCAATGTTTCAGTTGCGTCAACGAGGCTAGCTGCTGCAATAGTCGGCTCAACTACATCTGTAGGGTCGATTGAAACGGATTGTGGTGGCGATACCGCAGCAGGCGCACAAGCCGCAGCTAACAAGAGCAAGAGCAGCGTGAACAACAATCTCATCTTCTAATCTCTCCTAAACATGGACAGGCGAATGTCTCACGACAAGCACACCCATGTTAACCCCCGCAAGTAAGCGCTAGATAAACCGATCACCTCTGAAATGCCGAAGAGTTGCCGAAGAGTTCTCACAATTCCGTCTGCTTAACTCCTAACTGTCAACGTCGCCGTAAACCGTCGTTTCCGGTCGGAAGGCTGCCCACGCGAACCAGAAATGCGGAAAGGCGAGTTCCTGCCGAAGTTGACTGCCGCTCAATGTGCCTTCGACCGCCGTGCCAAACACGTTCCACGTGCTGCCCGTCTGGTCGTCACGAATCGCACCCGCAGCATCGGCGCTGAAGGTGAGTGTTTGCCCGTCGAGTTCGCGGCGGTACAGCGCCGCCATGCCGACATCGCGGGAGGCATCAATACTGCTCTGATCCAGCGCGCTGGTCGCGCCGGGCTGCCAGAAAGCTACCACCGCCCGTCCGCTGATGGTATCGTTGATGACAATGGCTTCCGCCAGCATTGGGAAGGGATAAGCGACGGCCTCGCCGCCGATGAGCGCGCCGAGCACCCGTTCGGTCGCAAAGAGGCGCTCATCGAGTTCACCGCGAAACAAAAATGGTTGAGCGGATGAGTCATAGCCGACGTAGGGATTGGTCGCATAGGTGCGACCATTGCGCGACAGCACTTCACCATGCGGGTACTGTTCGACAAACGCGCCGAAACCCACCACCTGTGAAGGCAGTAAGTTCAACTGCGTCCCGGTATAGCTGCCGACGATCCCTTCGCCGGTGAACTGCTGCCACCAGCTTTGGGTCACATCATCCCACATAATCAGGTCGCTGTTGCGCAGCAAACCGGAGACGCCGAAGCGTAAGACCTGCCCATCCACCGCCCGCTCAAACACGACGGCACTGTTGCACAGTGGGCAGAAGGTGACAGCGACCGGCACACCGCTCACGACATCATTCACGATTTCATGCCGCGTCAGAATGGCGAGGGGATAGGCGCGCGCAGTGCCGTTCAATGCAAACGCGATCACCGGAGACTGCGGTTGCAGCCATGTCGCAGCATCGGCCATCGACTCGAAGGTCGGATTATCTATCGGGGGGATGCCATCACGGGGAACGCCGCCAGAAATAATGTCGTCGAATACGCCTGCCTGAGACTGACAGAAATCTGTTTTGTCCCATACACGGGTCAAACTCGATACATCAAGCGGCGGATTAGCACAACTCAACTGGGCGCTCACGGTGACGACGCTTCCAGAAAATAGCCCAACTACTAGCGCGAACAGCAGTACGATCCAGCTAAATTTCGTGGGCTGGTTTCTCATCAACCATCCTCCAACCTATGCGGGTTTCGACCGCTTTACCGCCAACAAAAGCCGCAGCCCGGTCTTGATCTGCGGCACGAAAGTTCAATTCATGCGCTTAACGGCGCTGGATCAGGGTGAAGAACCCAGCAGTGACGATGCCAAAGATCACATGTCCAACCAGACTCATCCACTGGGCATCGCCGATCTGGAACACCATGTCGGTCATGCCCATCATCAGCGGCATCATGACCAACGCGCCCAGCACCCACCAGATCACCCCATAGACGATGCCCGCGCCCATCGACACCAGCCACCCTGAGGGCAGGCGCGGCGCGACCGCCCCGTACACCGCGCCGATGATCGCGCTGATCATCAAGTGCATGACGAAGCCGACCACCGGATTTTGCGAACCGACCATCTGCGCGAGCATCGGCAGCATCCCGCCCACCGCCATCTGCACCCCGAACACCGAACCGCCGATCAACGCGGCGGTGATCCCCTGAATTACACTGCTGACGAGTGTGGATGAAGCCGCTTGTTCCTGACGAATCGCTGTTGTCGCCATGTCCGAACCCCTTGTGAGTATCAAAATCAGTCAATCTCCTCAGTGTATGCAATCCTTATGCGGGAGGAGCAAAGAAACAACCCGCAAATGCCGAAGATTTGCCGAAGACGGCATTCCAGCCGCCGCTTCCGTATTACACTTGAGGGCAGATTGAGTTTTTGGGGGTGACGGGTTTTGGCAACGCACATCGGAGTCGGGTTATCCGACCAAGCGAAGGGCTTCGACTGCGGACGCGACGCGGCGCGGGCGGCTTGCGCCAGTCTCCCGGACACGAACGTGCCCATCACGCTGGCGCTGTTGTTCACGTCGCATGCCCACCCGGAACAGGTGTTGAAAGGGGCCAACGCTGTCCTCGGCGATGTGCCCTTGATCGGCGCGACCTCGGTCGGGCAGTACAGTCACCATGGGTATGTCGAACACGGTGCGGGCGTGCTGCTGATTCAAAGCGAGCACATTCGCTTCCATACTAACCGCTATCAGCGTCCATTGGTGGGCAAAGGGCGGTTGTTAGGCGCTCTACGTGGGGTCACGACAGAAGGCTTGGGCAGCGCTTTTCATCATCGCGCGCTGATGCTCTTTCCCGACGCGCAGGTGATGAATCTGGATGAAGTCGTGGATCGCGCGATGACGGAAACCGGGATGCTCTACGATATCCTTGGTGGACCCAGTCCGAACGCAAATCAGCCGCCGCGCCCACCCTCTATCTTCTTCAACCGCCGCGTGTTTCGCAACGGCTTGAGCGCCGCCGAAGTGTTGAGCCAGACGCCTCTCGGTTTGGCGCTCGACAACGGTTGGACACCTTTCAGCGGTGCGTATCGCGTCACCCACACCGACGCGCATCGCATCCTCAAGATCGATGGTCGTCCGGCATGGGAAGTCTACGAGGATTTTCTCAATGACCATGCCATCGCGTATCAACCGGATGATCTGGCGGCGACGACGCTGCATTACCCGGTCGGGGTGTGCGAAAACGGAAGCTGCAAGGTGAGTTTCGTCATGGGCTTCGACCGATCCGGCGCGATGCTCGTCACCGCGCCGCCGCCGGTGGGACGACTGATTCACATCTTATCTACCCGCCCGGATGCGCTCGTGACTGCTGCCGGACGCGCCGTCGATCAGGCGCGAGCGCGGGCGCAAAGCTGCGCCGGGGCCTTGTTCATCGACTGTATGTCGACAGCGATGGTACTCGGCGATACCTATGCCAAGCAGCGCGCCGCCGTTCAAGAACGGTTGGGGGATGTCCCGTTTCTCGGCTTTCGCAGTCACGGTGTGCTGTCGCGCTTACAGGGGCAGACTGCCGGACATTATGAATGTTCCGTCGGCACGTTTATCTTCCCGAAATGACGATCATGAATGACCTTGCCTGTACGTTAGCGAATATGCTGTGTGCCGGGTCGGTTGAACAGACGCTCTCGTTCGCGCTGGCGAGTTTGCTCACGCTGACCCACCCGCAGTGGGTGTGTTTTCTGATCTGGGATGCCGATCTGAAACGCTACATCATCGGGGAGACGTGGCTTCCCGACGCGGAAACCCAGAACCCCGCTGCGCTGCGCCGCCTCATCTTGGGACAGGCGAATACGGCTTACCTCGGTGACCCGTACACGCCACGTTTGCTTGGCACAAACGCTTGGTATCACCCATTGAACGCGCGAGAAACGCATGTCGGCGCGTTATGTCTTGGCGTTGACGAGATACCGCCTGAAGCGCAGCCGCCCTACGATTTGCTGGTCAAAGCATTGAGCCAGGCCATATACACCAACGCACGTTTAGAGCAGGCGGATCGTGAGCGGGCTGAACTGGAAAGCGATCGCCAGCGGTTGGAGCAGCTTTTACGGGCGGTCGAAGACCAGCAGCGCACCATCGATCAACTGCTGGCAGCCGAGCGCCAGCTTTCCGCCTCGTTAGAAGCGAAGGTCGAAGAGCGGACGGCAGCGCTGCGGGCGGCGCAGAATCGTCTGATTCAGTCGGAAAAACTCGCGGTCATCGGGCAGTTGGCGAGTTCGCTCGCCCACGAACTGAATAATCCCCTGCAAGCCATCGAGAGCGGTTTAGGGTTAGTCATGACCCAACTCAACAACGCAGCGCCAGAAGTGCGCTCAGATTTGACGATCATCCGGCAGGAATTGGAACGCATTCAGACGATTTTCCGGCAGATGCTCGATTTCTATCGCCCGGTCTCGCATGAACATTTGCCGCTCGATGTCAATGCCATTTGCGAAGGGGTGCGCATCCTCATGCGGAAACGGCTGCAAGATGCGGGGATTACGCTGCGTCTACAGCTTGCCGACCCTCTGCCCACGCCGTGCGGCGACAGTAATCAGATCAAACAGGTGCTGCTGAATCTCATCCTGAACGCGGCAGAAGCAGCGCGCCGGGAAGCGGCCCACATCCAATTGACCACCGCCACACAGGGGCAAACGGTGCTCATCACGCTGGCGGACAATGGAGCAGGCATTCCGCCGGAACATCTCCCGCGCCTATTTGAGCCGCTGTTCACCACCAAGACACGCGGCTTAGGCTTAGGCTTGGCGATTTCGCGCGAAATTATCGAACGGCACGATGGGAGCATCAACGTCGCCAGCACGCCGGGCAAACGAACGACGTTTACCATCAGGCTGCCCGTGAAGGAGACGTGCGACCGTGAGTAATCGAGTATTGGTCGTCGATGATGAACCGGCAATCCGCAATTTTCTGGTCCGCATCTTACAGTTGAGCGGCTACGCGGTGACAGCGGCGGGTGATGGTCGAGAAGCGCTGGAAAAACTGGAGGGAGCCGAGTTTGATGTTCTGCTCACCGACATCAAGATGGATCGTCTGGATGGGGTTGAACTCCTGCACGTCGCCAAAGCACACTATCCCGATCTCGCGGTGATCCTGCTGACCGGACATGCGACCGTCTCGTCGGCGATCGCTGCGCTGCGGCAGGGAGCGCATGACTACCTGCTCAAACCGGCGAAGAATGAGGACATCCTCTCCGCGGTGGAATCCGCGCTGACTGACCGCGCGCGTCAGCAGCGGCGTGACCGGCTCGAACAGATCGCTGCGCAGTTCATCGATGTCGTGCAGCCGGAACAGCAGACTGTCGCGCAAGCGACCAACGCGCCGCTTGCCTACGGCGACCTAACGTTCGACGTAAGCGGATTCCGCGCCCGTCTTGGCGGTCAGGTACTCGACCTCACCCCAACCGAATTTCGCCTGCTCTTCGAACTGGCGCGCGCGCCCGGCGCAACCATCGGCTATGTCTCGCTGGTGCAGTCCGCGTGTGGCTATACCTGTTCTCGCCACGAGGCGCGCGAAATCATCGGCGCGCATGTGCTTAATCTGCGCAAAAAACTGGGAATCGAACCGGAGACCGCCCTGTACATCGAATCGATACGAGGCGTCGGCTACCGCATGATCCCATTCATGAAGTGAATTCAACGCCACAACCGCTGTTGTGGAGCATGATGTCATCGCCATGATTGCCCTGCCCGCTCGTCGTATCGAGCAGTTGTCGAAGGCTGAATTCGGTACTGGCATTGGGTATCTTGACGATCAGCCGCAAATTCGGCGACTCGCTGATCACGGAAGAGGCGGTTCTTCAGGCACTCGAACTGATGACTCGCGGACAGGATGGCACCGTGTGGATCAGAGCGGTAATGTTGCGGGAGAAGGTTGCGCGACTGATCGGGCAGCCAGTCGAGAAGATGGGGGATACCCAGTGGATCGGTCACATCCTCAAGCGACTGCACCTGCTCGATGAGGCGGGACGCAAACGCGGGATGGATGGCATTACCTATGCCGTGAAATCATCTGACGTGATCGACATGATGCGCCGTTACGATGTGCCGATTGTTTACAAAAGCCCCTGAAAAACCGTTCATACCGTTCATGCTCACGGGGAAAAGCATGAGGGGTATGTTGGGTTGAAACTGACTTGAGCTTGGCAGTACTCGATGTCGTTCACCTGCTCTCAGCGCGACTTCTCCGTTGCCATTTCGCCCAATACGGCAGCAGGAACAGATACGCCCCCGTTATGACCATTGTAATAATCACAACTTGCTGGATTCGCTGTACTAGATTACCAATGGATGTACCCTGAGTTAGCATCAGTGTGATAACGATACCGATAAATGGCAACGCCAACCAACGGTGAAACTTGCGCACATACTTGTTCAGGAATTTCGGCATGTTGGTCCTTTGTCTCCACGGACATCATGTATTGGCGTAGTCCCAAGAGTTTGTCTGTTTTTACCGGACAACATCGCTTGAGATACATGGATAGTATCACCCAGTCGATTGACATTCCTTGACTTTTGTCGAGTTTGACAGCTTCTTATTTATTCAGTTCCGGTTTGGCTTCCAAACCTTGGTAATCGAGGATTTGGATCAGGTGTCGCTCCACCTGGATCAGGTTTTCCTTCGCCAGATTGTGCAAGGCTCGGTTGAGCACATCACGAGGTCGGAAGTGACCAAGCAACAGATTTTCTTGTGCTGGGCTGCCCTCATCCTCATGCTGATTGCAGGTCTGTGCTCCCTGCAATCCCGGCAGCACTGTCAAAGGGGTCAGCTACAACCCGGAGCAAATTCAGTGAATGACGAAAGTTGAAGCAGACTTGATAAGAGACTTGGTTCGGTTAGGTTTAGGTCACCACAACCATTCCGAGCTTGCATTGAGGCGAGCAGACCTTGTCTCGCTATGCCGCTAGGAATTGGTGTACCAGCGACTAGACGGCTCAACCACCGATCCCCTTGAGCAGCGCACCAACCATATATGCTACCACCGCCGCTAACCCGCCGACGATCAGCATTTCCAATCCACTGCGCACCGGATTCAACCGGGTGATGACAACCTTGGCGGCACCCAACCCAAACAGCGCGATGGCGGACAGGGCAATCGCGATTGGGAAGGCAGTCTCCGCCGAAATCGGTATCAACAGCCCCAGCAGATAGATGAGCATCGGCACTGATCCGGCGATCACGAAGGCGAACAGCGTCATTAGCCCACTGAGCAGCGGTTTGCGGTCATCCTTCAGCAACCCAAGTTCGTTGATCATCATGGCATTGACCCAGCGCTGCGGATCACGAGACTGGATTTCGACCAGTGTGCTCGCTTCCTCGTCCGAATACCCTTGTTCGCGATAAACCTCGATCAGCTCCGTTCGTTCGCCCTCAGGGAAGTGATCAACTTCCCATGCTTCCCGCTGCCACTCACGATCGTAGTACTCTCGTTCACTTTTCGAGGAGAGATACGCTCCCGTTGCCATGGAAAAACCATCGGCAAATAGATTCGCCAAGCCCAGTATCAGGATGATCGGCGTCCCTAGCTGAGCCCCGGCAACCCCACTGACCACCGCGAAGGTCGTAATAATGCCGTCAAGTCCACCATAGACCAGATCGCCGATGTATTGGCTGCCTGCGCCGCCATGTTTTTCCTCCGCAGTCGATGTAATGCGACCGGAGGTGTGCGCCGCTGCAGATGCAGACAGATCACCAGTCTTAAAGGCCCGCCGTGCCTCGTCCAATCGTTTCGATATGCCCAATTCATTTCTTCTCCTGAGTGGCGCCGGTCTGATCGTCGCGTTTCATCAATGGCCACTCACACCAATCTAGTCACTGGCTTCGGCGACCGTTGCCAAATGATCCTCGGCGCGGTGGATGCCGCTTCTAACGATCTGCCACAGTTCGTAGACAATCGGGATGAGGGATACAAACCACAGCCCATAGGCAAGGCCATGTAAAACGGGCTGGCTGTCTGCGATGAAAATGCCCGCCCACAGCAGGGTGCCGCCTAAATGCACGGCGATCAGGCTGAACCAGTTACCGCCCAACCGATCGGGGGTGTTGGCGACAAATACGCGCCGGAATAGCAGCGGCAGGATCGCGTAACCGAACTGGAGCACCCAACCGTAGATCAATGCTTGGGGAGCGTTCTGCTCAATGCCAGCACCTGGGAAACCCGGAACTTCCAGAATGATTAGCGGGGCGATAATGACCGGAGCGAGAATCCAGATGTATGCGGTGATGAGATGCAGCATCCCCGGTGTCCATAGTTTTGAACCTCCCAGCAACGGTTTGATGACGCTCGCCAGCAGCCAGATGGTTGCGCTGAGATGGAGGATCAACCCCGGTACAGAGAACAGATTCGACTGGAACCACGGCCCCAGTACCAACCCCAGCGCGCCCAAAGTCATCATCCAGAAGATCGGCGTCACTGCGCGCGGCCATGCCAGCGAGCGCCCGGCGAAGTGGGGATACAAGTCCACCAGCAGTCCGGCAAACAGCAGCGACATAAAGCCCCAGTTGTTGGCGTGAATGTGGACTTCCAGCGGCACGCGGATTTGCAGCCATGTACTCCATCCCTGCCACAAGCCGGTGCCAACGAGAATACCCAACAGCAAGTAGGCTAATCCCACGATGTAGAATTTGCGCCCTGAAGCAGACGCTGCCCCGGCAGTTTCGGAGCGCATCGCGCCCAGTTGCAGAATCAGCAGGGTCGCGGCGATGAAAATCAGCGTCCCACCGGTGGTAATGAGTACCACGTTGATCGGCGGGATGCCGATCAGGAGGATAAGCAGACCGAGGTTGAGCAGCAGCCAGATATCCCACCGGGTTTTGGGGCGCGGACTTCCTGACCGCACTGCTGCCAGCAGCGGTAGAATGCCAAACGCGATCTCTGTCAGTACGCCTAAGGTGATGAAATGCACCCGCATCCAACGCAACCCGGCGAAGAATGGCAGAACCTCAAAATTGACCAAGGACGCATCCAGTGCGCCCAGCACTGCCAGCGCAACATACAAGAAAGCTACCAGAAAATAGGGATTGAACACGTGGATACTCCTGTAATTGGGATGCCATTCTTCGTCGGGTGATCATGCAGGTGACTCGGCTAGGTTGAAGCATCGGATCAGCGGGATTGACGTTCCCGCGCCAGTTGTTCGCGGGCAGCGGCTCCGCGGAAGGGATAGCCCAAGACTGCTCCGACGATGCAGAAGTCGAGTAATCCGCCCGCGATTGGGATTAGCGCAACCACGGACAGCACCGTTCCCAGCGTATCTTTAACGACCAACACTCCGACCGTCATGAGGATGATCCCTGCGATGATCCGCAGCATACGGCCAGTATTTCCGGTCATGAATGTGACAAACGCCATGAGCTTACTCTTTCTTGTTGGGTACAGTACGAATTGAGAAATTTGTTATGCGATGCGGGCGGCAAGGAAAACCAGACGCGTATCGGCTTCGACGCCGCGCGCCGCCCCTTCTGGTGTGATGATGATGGTGCCGCTGAGAACGGGATAGCGCTCATCATCAACGGTCATCCAGCCTGAACCTTCAAGGAAGTGATAGACTGCCAGCGCCTCCGGGTGTGGCGGGATCACCTGTCCAGCCTCAAGACTGCCGATGATGGCTTTGAGTTTGTCGGTTTGCACCAGCACCTGCGGCTGCGGACCGTCGGGCGAAAAGACAGCTTGGTCGCGCCAGTTTGGTACGAACACGGGTTGCATCAATTTCTTCTCCTTGGGTAAACACACAATCTGAAATCGGCGGTTGATCGCCTGCGTCGGGCAGATGCGTTCGCAGTGCCCGGCATAGGTACATGCGGATGGGTCAATGATCACTGCACGACCAGCAATCACCCCCAGCGCACGATTTGAGCACACACGCACACATAATCCGCACCCTGTACAGCGGTCAGAATCTATCACCGGAACTGTGAGGGAAACGTCAGATCTGTGATGCTCGTTTCCTCCCACGCTTCGCTCCGCAGGATGTATACCAGCGTTCATGTCAGAAGAATCAGGGCATCATTGGCAGCACGGACTGAGTTGAGTTTTCCGACGTTTACAGCCATTGAAAACACTCCTGAACGATTAAACTGTTTTTAGTGTGCGTCAGAACGGACAGCGTGTCTTTGACTTTTGTCGGACTTCATGTGACAACTTACCAAATGTCCTGTCCCGCAGCCCGTAGAATTACTTGAGGTCTTCATGATGTCCGATGATGCCCTGATCGGTAAGGCAAAAGTAGCCCTGGCACAGGTTCCCTATTTCTCAAACCTCGAACCCGCTCTTGTCGACTTGATCACCCAACAGATGCAGTATCAGGCGTACGCTGCCGGGCAGATCGTCTTCTTAGAGGGTGAACAGAATGTCGCGCTGTACATTGTTCAGTCTGGTTGGCTCAAAGCGCTGAAGACTTCCCCCGATGGACGCGAACAGGCGCTGCATTTCATAGGTCCGGGAGAGGTCTTTAATGCGATTGGCGTTTTCGTCGAGGACTCCAACCCAGCAACGGTGATGGCGTTGGAAGCCTCGTCCGTTTGGGTGATCGAGCAGCGGGCAATGCTTGACCTATTCGATCATCACCCTAAACTCGGAAGGTTTATCATCCGCCGTTTAGCAGGACGAGTGCAGCAGCTCATTCAGATGGTCGAGGATTTATCACTACGGAGTATCGAAGCGCGATTAGCGCGTTATTTAGTCGAACAGTCGGAGGAAGAACAACTCGTTCGTCCCCGCTGGGCGACGCAAGCAGAAATCGCCAACCGGCTCGGCACTGTCCCGGATGTACTCAACCGCGCGCTGCGTAGTTTGGTGCGCGAGAACCTGATCCGCGTTGAACGACATCAGATTCAGATTCTCGATTACAGCGGACTGAAATCCAAAGCGGGGTTGGATGGGTAAGGGTTGAAATAGAGATGGCTGCGCGAACATGCACAGGATCCAGACGATGAATCGGTGAAATGGTTGAGTTGGCATTGATCGACTAGGGTCATGTGGCAAAGCTCCGCAGCGGCAGGTCGCGGAACAGAGAAGCTGTCTCGAAGTCCTCAACTTGAGTGACGCAAGTAGGAGCCAGTCGTCCCGCTGCCTCGCGCTGGGGTGTTGAGCGTTTGGCAGGATAAGGAGGTTCCGTTGTTTGGCTTGTGATTACGACCCGCCAACCAGCGTCCATAGCAGCAGTCGGCTTGCGTTATGCAGGGGAAGGCCTATCATTTCCAACCAGCAGTAACAGGATGATTACGGGAGTCAGCGCGGTGATGCTGTGCGGTAGCTGGGGTGGCACATAGACCCATGCTCCGTCGTCGACTTTATAGACATGATTGCCTAGCGTAATGATTGCTTGACCCGAAACGATCTAAATGACTGCGGACTGGGCAACGCCGTGTTCTGGCCAAGACTATCCAGCGGCAAACCCAGAAAGGGTCACTTTGAAGTGCCGGTCTGTAACGATTGTCCGGCTAATGATGCTGTCGGCAAGAATGAGATCGAGCTGCGCAATGAGACTGTCGAAAAATGTGTATGGGTTCTTTTGGTGGTTGACAGTGACCTTTGAGCGCTCCTGCAGTATGACTTGATCGGTCGCTCGGCAGATAAGATACGGCAGCTCAATTGCGGCAGTTGGGCAGATCGCTTCACAGGGGCCACAGTAGTTACAGCCCAACGGATCATAAATAACTGGTTTGCTATGCTCAACTCGAAAAACGCTGCATGGACATTTCTGAAGGCATTCACCGCACCCGTTACACAGTGAATAATTGATTCGTGGCGACCATAGTTGAGAATTCATGGTGGTCTGCAACCCCCAATATGCTGAAAGGATAGCCCGAATACAGCGAGCTATCCCTTTAGTACCTTCTCAGCAGATGAAAATATTCGTTCAACCGCCGTTCGCAGAGAGTGAGCGAATGTAGGCAACCACTGCTTGAATGTCCTCCGTCGTCATGGCCGGATTGCCGCCTTTGGGGGGCATATCAATACCGGTGGTATTCAGCGCATCCCAGATGGGACGTCCAGTAGTAATGAACTGCACCAGTTCTTCATCGGTCAGTCCGGCGATGAACTCACTTTCGACCAAGTCCTTGCCTAGGTTTGGAATACCGCGCGCATCTGATCCATGACACGCCGCGCAGAGTACGAATTGCGCTTCGCCGCGGGCGACCAATACCGGATCATACGCCGCATCGACCGGCCCAACGCTGCTGACTGACTCCGCAGTAGCTTCAGGAGAAGTAGTCGCGACCGGTTCATCAGCCGGGGCCGCGTTCGCAGAGAGTGAGCGAATGTAGGCAACCACTGCTTGAATGTCCTCCGTTATCATGGCCGGATTGCCGCCTTTGGGGGGCATATCAATACCGGTGGTATTCAGCGCATCCCAGATGGGACGTCCAGTAGTAATGAACTGCACCAGTTCCTCATCGGTCAGTCCGGCAATGAACTCACTTTCGACCAAGTCCTTGCCTAGGTTTGGAATACCGCGCGCATCTGATCCATGACACGCCGCGCAGAGTACGAATTGTGCTTCGCCGCGGGCGACCAATGCCGGATCATACGCCGCGCTAACTATTTCTACACTGCCCACGGGTTCCTGTGTAACGACTTCTGGGATAGGGGTTGCTGTGGGCACATCCGTTGGCACGAGGGTGCTGGTCGGCGTGGGGGGGAGTACAGTCGCCATAACGAGCGGAATTGGCGTGCTGGTCGGCGCGACCACGGCGGCGGGCGTCTCGGCCCGCGGTCGTGGGGGTGGCATTTGCGAGAAGATCAGGGCAGCAATAATACCAAATAGGCTCAAGAAAATGATTGCCACGATGTTTGGATTGAGCAATCCCGTTTCTTCCGGTGAGTGATGCTGTGACATTCGATTCTCCATAGAAGGTCAAAACCAGCGGTTCGGATAGCTGGCCGCTGATCAAAGTGCTATTCGATCACGACTTGCTGAGTGAAAACCTGCTCGATATAACTGCCATCGGAAAGCGTCACGCTGACCGTCACGATCCATTCCCCAACCATCGTCCAGCGTAATGGGACTCGGTACTGACCGCCGCCGACATGTTCACCGGTACCAGAACTCGGCATCATGCCTGTGTGCCCCATGTCGCCCGTGACGGTTACTCCGGCATCGGTGATTGGCGCTCCATCAGGATCCGTGAGGCTGATCATGACCACCGCATCGCCATATTTCACCGGATCGTGATCCGGTTGATAGGCAATGTTGATCGCAGATACACTGGTGCTAGTCGGACGATTGATGATGCTTTCGCTGGAAATCGCCTCGACAAACACATCAAAGCGCTCGCTGACTTCCCCACCGTCATTCGGCAGTCGCGCAGTGACGGTCACGATCCAGCCGCCGCCCATTGACCATTCGAAGGGCACGCGGTAATCCCCGGAAACGCTCTCGTTCACTTCACGATCAATAGGTGCCATGCCCTCGTGATCCATGTCTCCATGAACTTGCAGCACAGCGCCGTCAATTGGAGTTCCACTCAAATCCGTCACCCTTACGATGAGGGTAGTGCTGCCGACGGCGAGCGCTTCCGGTTCGGCGCGCAGTGAAATTTCTACGGGGATGGGTGTCGCCGTCGGCGTGGTTTGCTGACCACACGCGGCCAAAATCGTCGCAAGCATAACGAGGCTCAATAACGCCTTCAGAGCTTTCATCGTGAGCGTGCCTTGAGTGTGAATTTCTCCTGCCGCGCAAAAATCACCACAGCCGCCACCAACGGCAGGAATATCCAGATGAGCAGCCCCATGAGCAGGAGCGGCAGCAGTAGTGCACCGAATTGATCGGTAGCGTACAGACCTGCCGGGCCTAAGACCTCGAGATTCGCCTGAATGGTGAGGATGGAAGCGATTTTGAACATTTGCAGCGGATTGAGCACGGCGATCAGGAAAATGGTTTGAATAGGTAGACGCATGGAGATGGTTGTTCCCATAATACCGAGATCGCCGATGAAGACGAGAAAGAGCCACAGAAACAGCGCGCCGCCCAAGGCGGCCGCTGTTTTGCGTGCCAGCGTGGACATGAGGAAACCGAGACTGAGCATCGCCAGTGCGAGTAGATAGGCCAACAGGACGGTCAGCAGATAGCCGCCCGCATCCTGAACGCTGCCTTGCAGCGCCAGTACGACACCTGCCGCGCCGAATCCGAGCGTCAAGGTTGACAGCAACGCCCCGGCCACCCCTAGATATTTGCCGATCAGCACTTCGATCCGATTCACGGGTTGTGCCAGCAGATAGACCAGGGCGCCAGTTTCGCGGTCACCTGTTAGGTTGGCAGAACCGAGTGTCAGACCGATCAAGGGCACAAACAGCAAAACGAGATTGATCAGGCTGGCAGCCGTGCGGCTGAAACTCATGGCTCGGACTTGCAGCCCGTTCGGCTGCATGAGCGCGGACAGTGCCAGCGCCAGCCCAGCGAACGCGAGGGTGAAAACGATAAACCAGCGGTTGCGCAGCGCGTCGCGGAGCTCCTTCCCGGCGAGTGCGCGGATGTTGGCGACATCAAACATGGTTACCCCCCTGTAATTCGCCTTCGATCAAGTCGAAGTCCTCGACGGCGATGTCTGCCTGTTCCAGCGAGCGCAGTGGCGCAATCTTTCCCCCATGCGTGATCTGCACATAGACACTGCGACCATTGGGCATGTAGGTATAGCCTTCGCGGTCGAATATCTGGATCGTCGTCTCTTTGTGTTCCGGTGCGACCCAAATCCGCAGCCAGCGATGGAGTCCCAGGCGCGCCGCCAATTCGTGTGGCGGGCATTCCAGCGTCAGCCGGCCATCTGCCAGCACCAGTACGCGACTGCTGAGCGCGATCACTTCATCAAGGCGGTGTGAGGAGAAAACGATGGTCTTGCCAGATTGATTGAGGCTTTGAATCGTGTGAATGAAGTCGCGCTGCGCCTGAACATCGAGATTCGCCGTCGGCTCATCCAGCACCAACACCGGCGGGTCTGCCAGCAGTGCGACCGCCAGTGCTAATCGCTGTTTCATACCGCCGGAGAGCATGTTGACTCGTTTGGCGCTGTGATTGTCAAGCTGAACCTGTTCCAGCACTTCGCCGACGCGCTGCTGTGCCGCTTTCTTAAGTCGAGCATAGAATCGGAGCGTTTCCAGCACGGTCATATCATAGAAAGCAGTTTCTTGTGGAACATAACCAATGGCCGCCCGCGCGGCCTTGCCCTGCTTGCGCACGTCGATGTCGTTGACAATTAATTCGCCTTCAAAACCTTGCACTCCCAACAGGCAGCGTAGTGTCGTCGTCTTACCCGCGCCATTCGCCCCCCACAGCGCGACCGATTCACCTGCTCGGATGGCGAACGAAACATCGTTCAAGGCGGCTACTTTGCCATAGCGTTTAGTGACATTTTTCGCGGTGATCATGGCGTTTCCTCGCTGCCTAGCTACTCGTCTGAACAATTTCTTGCCGTTTGCGCATTGATTTTGGCTGCCGACTTCCAGACAGGGTCAGCACACAGATCACAAGCCCAATTGCCAGCAGCAAAAGTGCGGCCGCCAGCAGAGATGGAGAGCTTCCTTGTGGGGTGGGGAGCATCCCCGAAGGCAGTTCAAAATTCATCAGTGGGGCATCATCAATGGCTTTTGGATCAGGCCGAAGTGAGGGGAAGGCCGATGCGGCAAAGTCAATGGCCTGACTGGCGGGACTGAACAGGAATAACCTTAACGCAGGTTCACTGTCGGCAAGGCTCTCAAACAAACGCTCTGCGCGGAACGGCAGGTCGCCGATATTGTCGCTGTCACGGTCATAGCCGACATAGTTACTCCAATAATTGCCGCTGCCCTCTGCGCTCCACAGGTTGCCTAACAGATTGCCCCGCCCTTGCACCGCAACCTGCTGATAGTTTTCGACGAAACTGTTGGATTGAAAGATGTTGCGCTGAACTGAGGGAAGTCCCATCAGCCCCACATCGTTGTAGGCGATAAAGTTGTGGCTGAGCGTATTGTAAATATCGACCAGTGACGGGGAATTATCCAGATAGATGGCGACAACATTGCCGATGAAAGCATTATCGGTCACGCGGGCATTATCCATATCTTTGAGAGCAATACCGTAACCGCTCGCCCCGCGATTGTTGATGTACTGGTTGCCCGTCATGACCAGTCCGGCAGAATACATCATGTAAGCGCCGACAGCGTTGTTCTCGATAATATTGTTCTCGACAATCGCGTTTTCGTTATACATGAAGTGCAGCCCATAGCGGTTGTCGTGGATATGGTTGTCACGGATGGTGATATTGTCGGCATACCAGATGAGCGTATCGCGTCAAAACGTGATCTCGTTACCGAGTAGTTGAACGTTGTTGCTGTACCACACGCGAATTCCGTCGCCCCGCATGCTCTCGTCCAGCGCCTTGCCGTGAATAATATTGTTCCGCGCAATTCCGTCCGAAGCGTCGGCAAAGTAGATGCCGAACAGCACTTCTTCAAGCAAATTGTCACTGACGGTGACGCCTGTCGCCTGAATGACGATGCCTGTATCTTCGTGCGTCAGGCTGGAACCGCTGCCGCGGACCATGAATCCGCTGAACACCACTTGTGGTGCGCTGATCAGCACCAGACTCCCCGCGCCGCCTCCATCAATGATCGGCTGGTCGATCCCGATCAGCGTCACTCGCTTGTCGATTATCAGCGGTGCGGGGTAGATTCCACTGTGAACTTCGATGGTATCGCCCGCGTTCGCGGCGGCTAGCGCCGCCTCAATGGTCGCAAACTCGCCGTCCGCGCCAACGATCAGGCTGTCTTGAGCATAAACCGCCGTGACCTGCGCACCGATCAAGACGAGCAGAGCAGCGATCACAAGCATCCGCGTGATGGCGTGTACCGGGCGCGTGTTCATGTCGCCCTAGCCTCTTTCTGTTCTCAGCTTGCCGATCAGTTTGATTGCTAATCCGATGGCAATCAACACTGCTCCTGCAAAGATGATGTACCAACCGGTATCCACATAAGCGACGGTACTGAATTGGCCGATGACCCCTTCACCAAGGATCGGCGGCGTGAACGGCTGAATTGCACTGGAAAGCGGCGCATAGGGATCGAGGTTTTGTCCGTAGTTCGTCATCCAGAACGCGAGATCGGCGAGAAAGACGAACGGGAAAGTAAGTGCGGGATCGTCAACACCCATGTCCAGCGCCGCTGCAAGCCAGCCGCGATGAGCAGCAAGCCGATCATGAGGATGACTACGGGAATGGCGATTGACCGCTCAAATTTCGCCGCTTCATAAAGCGACTTCATGCCGATGTAATGGTTTAGACCATCGATTTCTCGGACTTCGTCCAGTCGAGGATCCTCGTCGCCCGTCATGTAATTGACGAAGACGCGCATTTGCAACCCGCCGGGATACTGCGGCGCTTGCAGCACAAGTCCCCAGTAGGGTTGGCTGATAGAGATCAGCAGCAGGGCAGCGGCAACAACGAATGTCAGCGACGGCAGCCACTTGAGCCAGCGTCGCAGACCCGCTTGTTTGGTGTTTCCGGCGGCTTTGCCGTCCGTCGGGGAGATTGCTTTAGTGGTCATCATAAACCTCATCTGCAAGAGCTAGAGGTGGGTAACCGGAACGAGCGCCCCGGTCACCCGGCGGGGACTGGGGACTATTCGGGTATCAGTAGATAGCCCATCATTTCGAGGTGGAGTGCGGAGCAGAATTCGGTGCAGTAGAAGCTGAAGACACCGGAGCGGGTGGCATCGAACTCGAATGTAATCGATTCACCCGGTTCAATGCTCAAGTTGATGTTGTAGAACGGGATCGAGAACCCATGCGTCGCATCACGGGCGCGCTCGACATTCGTGATGGTCCACGTCACGTGATCGCCAGCCTGAATTTCGACATGTTCTGGCGTGAAATGGCTGCGTACCGCCGTCATACGCACGTTGACATTATTACCGTCGCGAGTAATGCCTTCTGTGCCCTGTAACACGGCATTAGGATCGACGGATTGCGTGAAAGGATCCCATCCGACCTCCGGGTAGACCTCCCATGCGTTCAGTTTGTCAGCAGCGATGATCTGGGCGTAGTGTGGTTCTGCCCCTGTGATCGGCAGGTCGTACAGGATCTGCGTGAAGTCGCCGGGCTGCGAAATATCGATCAACTGAAGGTTCTGGGGGAGCAGCGGACCTGTGCTCAAGAAACGATCCACCGACCATTTATTGAGCGCCACTAGGTAATTTCCATCGGGCGAGGCAGTATCGCCTTCAGCAGCGGCCAAGTGACCGACGTTGTACTGAACGGGCGTCTTGCTGATCAGCGTCCAACCGTCCTGCGGACGGTAGCCTTCCGCGCCGATGCTCCAACGAGCGACCGCGCTGTCGAGGAATAAGCTGGTATAGGCGTAGCCCTGATTATCAAAGACGGTGTGCAGCGGCCCAAGCCCCAACTCGACCTGCGCCTCCAACACGCTTTCCAATGGCAGCACCGGCACGCCAAAGGCATCAGTCTCCGTCGTTCCGGCAGCAATCGTATCTTGAATGCGTTGGAAGCTGTACACGGAAACGTGCGGATCAAGTTTGCCACCGACGACGATGAAATCGCCGCGCGGCGTTACGTCTGCGCCATGCGGGCTGCGGGGTTCGGGTGCAAGATACAGCAGATTGTTGGCAATCGCAGTTTCCAGCGGGATGACGTTGAATCCGGCGATGTCGACCGCTCCACCATTTTGGAAGACCGCTTCCGCTGCATTGATGTTGATGATGTGCAGGTAATCGACCGCACCACGGCTTACCCCCGCTTCAAAGGGTGGGTTGCCGCTCTCGATGCCACCTGTCGCCATCTCTGCGTTGAACGAGTTGCAGAAAATCCAACCTTCAGAGACACCCTTGCCGGAATCGCACAGATCCTGCCAGTAGGGCGGTAGCTCCATCGCGAACGACTGGCTGTAGTCGATACGTCCGGTGTCACGGTCGAACTTCCAGAAGGTGATCATGCCACTGTAGGAATTCTGGTAGTCTGCGAGCGGCGCGTAATCACCACCGAGCGGCAGCCCATATTGACCGCCTTCGACAATGTACTCGGTATTCGGGGTCACGAATGTGCCACCGTGATCATTGAGGAATGCCGGATTGTGAACGATCTGCTTGGTCTCAAAGTCGCGTAGATCGATCACGGCGACACGCCCATTGGCCTTATCGCCAATGAACAACCACTGCCCATCGTATTCGCCATTGGTTTCGCTCAACGCGGGGTGATGCGTGTCGCCCCACAGAATTTCCTGTCCGTCGATGAAACCCTGTTCCAATACTTCGTTGCCTGCGCCGTAGCCATAGCCTTGCCATGATTCCGGCGTGAAGACTGAAATCAGACGCAGCAGACGCATGGATGGTAGACCGATTGCCAACACCTGTCCACCTTGACCAGCCGATGCGAACATGACGTATTCATCCATGACGCCGCTGGGCGTATAGGTCATAGCGGCGGCGCGCAGATCGGCTTCAGTCAGTCCGCGTTCAGCGGCGATGGCTTGCCAATCGGTTGCCCCGCTCTGCGCGGTCGTACTGACGCGCGGAGAGACCACCACGGTTAGCACGATTGCTACGAGGATCACTGCCCCGATGAACAAAACTCTTGAGGAAAACTTATGCGAAATCATTTTCTCCGTTCCTTGAATGAAACGATTCTAAGCGTATTAGCTGTGCCACAACACCGGGGCACCGTTATACGCTCATCATGGAACGGAGCTGGAAAGTCAGATGTGACCCAAGTCACATGAGGTAGTTGATTTGGCGTAGATCAACAATTCAACGCGCTTCAAGCAGCGCGATAGCCCGGAGTCGGTCACAATCACGGATGAGGATGCTGGTACGGGTCAAATGGACGAGGTTTTCGTCTTCAAAACGCTTGAAGGTTCGTGAGACGACTTCGCGGACAGTTCCCACCATGTCAGCGTACTCTTGCTGTGAGAGCAGGCGGTCGAGCAAAACACCATCGTCGACCTCTTTTCCTTCGAGATCAGCACGTGCCACCAAGACCATGGCCAACCGGGATGTCACATCTCGAAACGCTAGATCGTGAACGAGGGTCACAAACTGTTTCAACCGATCGGTGATCAGTCGCAGAAACACTTCTTGAAAATCCGGGTGTTCGTCCAACAGCACTTGCAGGGGATCTGGTGGCACACAGAGCGCGGTTACCGGGGTCAGCGCCGTTGCCGTGAACGGGCTTATTCCGCCTGTTGACAGTGACTCTGCTCCTAGGCATTCACCGGGCGCAAGCAGTGCCAGAATCTGGCGTTTGTCCTTCGACTGGCGGTACAGTTTCACTCGCCCAGTTTCAAGCATGTAAAACGCGCAGGGCGGGTCACCCTGCTGATAGAGACTCGCTTCTGCCGCAACGTCGGCGGTGATAGTTTTCTCGGCAATGCAGCGCTGCGTACGGGGACTGAGTCCGGCAATCGAATCGAACTTAGAAAGAAGCTCAACGCCGATCATCATATAAAGACCACTATCGTCACTGACTTATAGTGTCAGCATAGAGGCGAAAGCGGAGAAGAGATGTGACCTAAATCACGTTAGGTCGCTGCTCGTCACAGGCACAGGGAGGGAGCAAGGCATCGGGATTCAACAGGATGATACGTCGGCTCTCATTGTGAACGATCCCCTCTTTTTCGAGGAGATTGAGGTGCCGGGTGACAACCTCACGCACTGTACCAGAAAGCGCCGCCAGACGCTCATGAGTGAGTTCGACGACGACTTCTTGCGTAGCACGATTGGCATAGGTGAGCAGGCAGTCGTTGATGCGATCTGCTGCTGTCCATGCGCCCAATGTCTCGCTTACACGGGCGAGATGTTCTAGCCGTTGGCTGTACACATGAAGCAGCGCCTTCACGAGATTCGGGTCGCTTGCTCCCAACTTCTCGACCCCGGTTTCTGGTAATACGAACAGCGTGACATGGTCGAGCGCTTGAGCCGTAGCTGGGTTATCTTTCATATCGAAAAGGGAGCAACCACCGAAGCATTTACCTTGGTTCATTAAGCATAATCCCTGAACGCGCCCGTTCAAGGACTGCTTGATGATTTTGACCCGTCCTTCAAAGACAAACCACAGCGAACAGGCTTTTTCGCCTTCCAAGAAGATAATCTGACCGGGCGCGTAGTGGCTGCGAACCATCAATGCAGACACACTACGCACCTGTTCGAGTGGCAAATCGCGGAAAGCTGGTATTTCCCGCACTTCATCCAATTTAACGGGCAAATGATCATTCATACGCTTTTTGGCTTAAGTAATATGTCGTATTTCCTCCTAGTATAGTCCAGAATTCATGTGAATCAATCACAGGCGATTACTACGGTCTGCTCGAAGAATTTACTGGACTTCGACACTTATTCAACGGGAACACCCACCAAGTTGCCCCATTCCGCCCACGAGCCATCGTATTCACGCACCTGTGGAAAACCGAGCAGATATTTCAGGACAAACCACAGGTGTGTAGAGAGTCCGCCGCGCACACAATAGGTGATGGTCTCATGGTCGGGCGTAATACCCTTTTCGTAGCACATGGCGCGCAGTTCGTCGGCTGATTTGAACGTCCCGTCGGCATTCGTGGTCGGTGTCTGCCAGCGTTTGAACTGCCCATTCTCCATTTCCATCACGGCAGGAAGGCTGATCGCTCCGGGAATGCGTCCACCAACTGTCCCACCCATGGCGTCTTCACCGTTGTACATGCTCGATGTACGCGTATCGACTAGGACACGATTGGCACTGCCAAGTCCCTCCAACACCAAATCGCGAGAGGCACGCAGTGTCCAATCCGGTTCTTGGAGGCGGTAAGTTATTGGCGCGAACGAGGGGATTTCCGTAGTGAAGGGGCGATTTTCGAGCTCCCACTTCGTTCGTTCACCATCGAGCAAGCGTACATCGGCATGTCCATAGATTTTCAGCAACCACAATGCCATTGCGGCTAGCAGGTTGCTGGCAGAGATCATAGACGACAAGTGTTGTCTTTTGGTCAATACCAGCCTCTGAAAGCTGCTGTTCGAGTGCTTCTTTGCTCAGAAGCTCGCGACTTCTCGCTTGCAGAACGTTTCCACTCCAGTTCCAGTAGATCGCTCCCGGTAGATGCCCAGAGTCATATGCTGCACGACTGAAACCGACTTCAATTAGGCGAACAGCAGGGTCATTCACATGATAGGCAAGCCAGTGGGTACTGGCAAGCATAGTTGAAAAGGCGTAATCAGACACATCACCCCTCCTGCGACTTGTTCGGTTGTTCGGTTGGATAGCCCGCTTTGATCCACGCCTGTACGCCGCCCTCAAGGATGCTGACGTTTGTGAACCCCATGTCGTGAAGGAGCTTGCCGCCAAGCGCGCCCATGGGACCGAGAATACAAGTCGTGATGATGGGGCGGGCTCGATCTTGGAGCACAGGGTCACGCCAATCTTCCGGAACTTCCTGATCAGCTTTGTAGGTCAGGCTGCCCAACGAAATGGTTTTTGCTCCCGGAATCGTGCCAGTCGCGGCGATATCGGCTGCATCGCGAACATCAATTACTAGGGTGGTGGGATTCTGCTGCAGCCGCTGATGAGCTTCCGCTGCGCTGATCACCGGCACGACTGCCCTTGCCTCTTCCGCCATTTGCATGAAAGTTGTCGCCATGTTTCTCTCCTTTTCACTGAGAGTTGACTAACGTATTTGTCTTGAAATGGTGCAGACAATGCGGCGCTAAAGTATATGTTTGGACACCTATTTCCGCACTTGCATCAAAATCGCTTCCATCGGATAGAACAGCTCTTCACCATCCACATATGACTGCAAAGCCGCCGTCACATCCGTTATCAAACGCTTGTATGTCGCTTCGTCGATGACGGCCTGAAGCATTGCCCCATAACCGTGAACGAAGAGTTCAACAGATGGAAAATGCGCCTCCGCGGCTACTTCTTGAATAGTTGCATCTCGGAATCCAGCAGCATCTGCGAGAGCGCACATCTGCTGAATGTCACCCAGTACGAATGAGCCCCGAATGCTATCACTCGCTTCGCCGCTTACATAGCGTCTGAATCCTTCGGCGACGGCGAGAAAGCCGGGATTGTGTTCAATCGCACCCCAAACCAAAATTGCTAATTGGCCGCCCGGCGCAAGGACACGATACATTTCCGTCAATTTCGTGGCACGATCTTCAAAGAACATGAGACCGAATTGGCAAATCACAATATCGAATGATTCATCCTGAAACGGTAAACGGGATGCATCTCCCAACTGCCATTCAATAGAGGCGTTTGACTGTTTCGCTTGTGCAATTGCCAGCATTTCCGGGTTGATGTCGTAACCGATAATCTGTCCCGTCTTGCCGACGTGTTCAGCAATTTGATGGGTAACAACCCCCGTACCGCAGGCAACATCCAGAATCCGTGTACCTAGTTTCAACTCAACTAGATTGACCAGATAGTTTGCCCATGCACGCATCGTGGCAGGAACAAAAACCTGCTCATATATTGGTGGAGTTGTAACTGACCAACAAGTTGCGGCAGCCGCGCCGTTCGATCTGGCCGAGGTAGCCCGCGCCGTCGAGCGGTATCTCCCCAAGTCCCCATCGGAAACCGAAAACCGAGGTCGTAAACGAGCCAAACCCCGTTCTTGAGGCGGGTGTCCCTGGCTCGATTTTGTGTTGCTCAGGAAAGGAGCAGTGAGATGAACAAGCGAAAGACAGGTGTAGTGGGGATGGCAGGCGGAGGCGGCATGCCGTCCATGAATGTGCTGACGGTGGGGTTGGATGTCGGCTACGGGGTGGTCAAGGCGGTCACCGATACGGCGGAGATTAGCTTCCCATCGGTATCGGGTCATGCCCGCGAGATCAAGTTCCAGGCCGAGACGCTGGCGAGCCGCTATCCGGGGGATCAGCTCATCGATGAGGAGGGTCACTGGTTCGTCGGCGATCTGGCACTCAATCAACTCCCGGCGGGCGAAATCCTGCGGCTGCGGGGACGCACGGCCAACGAGGCAACGATGGGCAATGCCTTCCGGCTGCGATTGGCAAAAGCGGCATTGGGCAAGCTGCTCGGAGGCAGCGTTGGCAATGGCGATGTCGTGCATTTGCGCCTGGCGTCGGGGTTGCCGGTCGATTACATGCGCGATGCCGGGGAGTTCAAAGCCGGGCTGGTTGGGCAGCATCGTATCCAGACCGACGCGGCGGACTTCGTAGTGAATATCACCGAGGTCATGGTCATGCCGCAGCCCTATGGTAGTGCCTACGCCATGATGCTGACCCCCGCCGGGGAGATCAATGTCTACCACACCTGGATGCGAACGGGCGTGTGTGATGTCGGGACGTACACTGTCGATCTGGTGCTGGATGACGATGGTGACTACGTCGATGCCGAAAGCGGCTCGGTCGAGAGTGGAGTCTACACCGCTCAGGAGCGCATTGCCGCCATGCTGGAGCGCGACTACCGCGAGAAGATTCCCCACAAGATCGTCGAGAGCGTCCTCAAGACGGGCATGTTCACCGCGCATGGCAAGACCATCGATTACCGAGGCGAGGTCGAAGAAGCCTTACAACCACTTCGCAGTGCGACCCTGAACCTGATGAGCGAGAAGTGGCAACGCGGCACCACCGTCGATGTGATTTACCTGTCGGGCGGCGGAGCCGAGTTGGTTTATGAGGAAGTCTATCGAGCCTATCCGCAGACCAAACTGGTGCCGCAGGCGCAGATGGCAAACGCTCGTGGCTACCTGTACTACGCCAATTTCATGGGGAGGAGCAAGTGAAGCTGACAGAGCCGGGTTGGACACGTCCAACCATTCGTCCTGACACGTCCGACCAGTTTCTTGAGGGAAGGAGGGAACCATGCCGAAGAAGCCGAGACGCGGTTACAAGATGATCTCGTTCAAAGCCTACTACGATAGCGACGCTGACATCCTGGATTGGTGGGAAGGCTGCACCGAAGGCGAGCGCAGTGAGGCGCTGCGCGACCTAATCCGGGAGCGATTGGGGCTGGGCATGAGGCCCGCCAAACGCCTGAGCATCCCGGAACTGAGCGTGTTGCAGCATGACACCGCCTGGATACGACAAGCCTTGTCCGACATGCCTGCCTGGTTGGAGAGTTACCTGCATGAGTTAGCTGCTCGTCCGACAGTGCAACTTACTCCTGCAGTACAAGCTCCCGCATGGGCTACAGGCATGGCAGACAACGAGAGCGAGCGCCGGTCGAAGCGCATTCAGGATCGGGGCTGGTGATGTCCGTCATACGTAGAGCAGAGGGGCGGCAGAGCCGCCCGGTTGCCGCGTCGGGGCGCGGCAACCACGCGCGGGGGTGGGGTGGAACACCCTCACTCTGGATGAGTAACTCATTCCACCCCCGCGCAGGCCAGCTAAATCGCTGGCTCCTCATGCGCCGGAGGGCTGCGGTGCAGCGGCCTGCGGCGCTGGCACCGAGGCGGCGGTGTGAGGCACACGCCGCGTCAGTGGATGCGGTGAGCCGCACCCACTGACCGCACCCGGTACCGGGGTGCGAAGAACCCATGCACCAGTCAGTATACGGAGGCTTACACACATGAATCACTGTCAACTCGTCCGTGAAATTGCGAGGCGGCTGCCGCGCCTCAAACGTCGCGACATCACCGAGGTGCTGGCCGTTCAGCATGAACTCTGGCTGGCAGACCTCAGTCTACCTGAAGGCTCAATCACCCTGGGCGACCTGGGCAAGCTGGTGGTGGAAGTGCAGCAGATGGAGGCAGGCGGATTTGTCGGACGGCGACGGCTCAAGCGCCTGTATCTGCGCTTCCGACCCACTGCCAAATTGAAGCAAGCCGTTCTGGGGATAGGGAAGGGAGCAACCGAATGAAACGACGCACACCCAATGCTTACAGCGAACGCATGACCGTCAATCTGACCCCCGAGCAAATGCGGCGGTTGGAGGAACTCCGCAACCTTCGCGCTCGTGCCGGTCGCTTCGTCAGTAAGAACGACCTGCTGCGCGATGCCGTCAACTACTACCTGGCCTCGCAGGATGACCTGCCCGGATCGAGGCGAGCCATCGCCAAAGGTATTGAGCGCAAGGTGGATGGGATCGAGGTCAAGCTGGACGCGCTGACGGGGCAGTTCAACGACTTTGTGAACAGCATTCGCCGCCGCCAGGAGGGACAGTAACGGCATGGATCACAAGCAGATGTGTGTCGCCAATGTGCAATACAAGAAGCCGTCCGCTGATGGCGCAAAGCAGTCGAAGAATCTTTTGCACTACCTGACGTACAGGGAGAGCCGGGATGAGGCTGCTCGCCACGCAGCCGGGAAGGATCGTTGGCGGGATCACGGCATGGGCGGATCGGTCGCCGAGATTGCCGCTCGCTGCGACGCCCTGAAAAGTGAGCATGTGCTGGCCTTCAGCCTGGTCACAAATCCTAATCCTGACCTGATAGCGATGGTCGCGCCGGAAGATCGGGAGGCGTTTATGTGGGAACTGACCGAGGGAGTCATCGAGGACTTCTTCGACCGCCGGGGACTGGACACAGGTATCGAGTTTTCAACAGTGCTGCATCATCGTTTGACCAACGATCTAGAGGCACCGGGATTGCACAACCCGCATACTCACACTGTCCTGCCCGGCACGGTCTACAGTGAGGAACATAGCTGCCGGGTGCCGCTCTTCTTCAGCCGCAATCGCAAGGTCGACCACATCGAGATGCTGCATCGGGCGACAGAAGGCCAGATGGTCGCGCTCATGGATCGTTATGTCGGGCCGGAATGGGAAACACGCCATGACCAGTTAGCAGACATCCGTGAGCAGCAGATAGCGATCACCGACGGAGACCCGCATGGATGGACGATTGATAAGGATGACCGAGAGTGGCCGGTCTGGTGTGGCTTGCGCCGCACCAGCGAAACGACTACCAGCCTGGGCTTCTATCGACCTTATGCCACGCCGACCGATGACGACGAGGAGTCTGTCACCGTTCAGTTCCGTCCGCTGTTGAGTGGTCTAACTCACGAAGAGGCCGAGCAACTGGCACAAGTTCTGGGAATTGGGATGAAAGGTGACCTGGAGCAGCTGAAGCAGTTGGCCGGGGTGCTGGGGAAGATGACACCAGCGGAACGTTCGGCCTTGCTGGAGGATTTGGAACCGGACCAGCCAGCGATGGAAATCGACTTGTAAAGCATACAGGGACGGGACGCACTGGAAGTTTGGCGACCGATAGCGCGTCCTGCCCCTGCATACAAAAGGAATAGCAAGAGTATGGCACACAACCTGACTACCGACAAGCTGTCGGCGCTGGATCGCCGCGCCTTTCTGAGCGCACTTTATCAAGGCTGCCCGGATGATCTCTATCTCGAACTACGCTGCATTCACCCGGAAACCGGCGAGGTCAAGACCCTGTGGAGCAAGGTTGGCGACAAACGCCGCTTGATGACCAGCTTCAAGCAGGCTGACACCCTGAACCGCGAAGTCTTTGGTCTCTACTTCGCCCCCTGCCTGCGCTCTGAGAGCAAGGGCAGTGCCGAGTCCGCTGCGCTCGTCCCGGCCCTCTGGTTGGATGTAGATGCCGATGAAGATCCCACCCAACGAGACCGCCTGCTGGAGAGACTAAGGGCGTTTGACCCAGCACCTTCATTCATACTCGATAGTGGTGGCGGCTGGCACAGCTACTGGCTGTTGGATGAACCCTTTGTCCTGACTGATGAAGCTGCTCGTACCCGCATTGCTGATGTGCTGCGGGGATTGGCTTCCGCCCTGGGTGGCGACCCGGCTTATGTCAAGTCGGTGGCTTCTGTCATGCGACTGCCCGGCAGCATCAATACCAAGCCTGAACGTAACGGTGCCATCGTCAGCATTGTTGAAGGCGATCCCACCCGGCGCTATTCACTTGCCCAATTCGATTGGCTGCGCCAGCCGGTCGAGCCAACCAGAGTTGGTAATCTCAAAGTTGTCACCCTGAATGGAAATGGGCAGCATCCGTTGCCTCGGCGCACCGAGGGGTATCTGATAGCTGGTGCGCCAGTACATCAGCGCAACAAGGAACTTTTCGCCGCTGCCTGTCAACTGCGCGATGCGGGCAATTCCCTATCCGATGCCGAGGCCCAGCTTGTCCCACGCTACGTGGCTGACGGATGCAATGAGCGTGAGGCGTTGGCGACCATCCGCAGTACCTACAGCCGCCCGCCGCGTGAGCCTATCGCAGAAAGAAGCCAGCAGGCACGCCAAATTGTTGACCAACTTGTAGGACAGTTTCAGGTTGATCAGAAAGCAGAACGTCCTACTACTGCTCAGATTGTCGCCGCAGTTGAAGCATGTATCCATCTCAATCCTGTTGAGTGGGCGGCAGAGCGACAGCGCCTGAAAGTGCTATGCGGTGATGGATTGAAAATCGGGGACATTGATCATCTTTATAAAGAGAAGAAGCGTGCTAGCTTCCAGCAGAGGGAGCAGGGGTACATTGATACCGAGAGCTATCTGCTGCGCGATGGCAAAATCATCCATCACAAAGAAACCTATCGCGGCACGATAGAAAACACGGTCACAGATTGGACTGCAAAGGTGATCTACCAGACCTGTCAACTTGATGACGATAGCAAGGAAACCCACACGACAGCCCTTGAACTCCGGCGCGGTGACTCTGTAAAGAAGCTGGATGTGCCGGGAGAAGTATTTGTCGATGATATTGCGCTGCGCCGCTTTGTTGGAGCGAATGCCGGTTCACAGTACGTCGTGCGGGCAGGGATGTCCAAGCATCTTGTACCGGCGATTGTGCAGTTGTCTGGCGAGTTTCCCACGCATCGTCACTATAACTTCATGGGCTGGATGCAAATGGATGGAAAGTGGGTTTACATTTCACCGCAGGACTGCATCACCGAGAAGGGCAAACTGACAGATTCACCAGCGGTTGAACTCGACCAACGATTGCGAGACTACGGCTTGCAGACGACTAGCTGGCCAGAGAGTCTTCAAGCCTTTGATGCAGTCACAAAGGTGCTGCCACCCCGGATGGCATCATCGCTCATCGCTTTTGCGCTCCTGCCTTTGCTTCAACGCTTCTTTCCGCCTGCCGCGCCACGACCTGCTGTCCATTTGGTAGGAACATCCGGCAGTGGCAAGTCGGAGATTGCTTCGCTCCTGACCAGCTTCTACGGGCAGTTCGGCCGGGATACACCGCCTGCACAATGGGGGGATACGATCAACACCGTCGAAACATTGGGCTATCCACTGGCAGACAGTCTGTTCTGGGTTGATGACTACAAGAGCATCTACGCAGACGAGAAGACGTTCACCCGTTTTCTGCAATCCTACTCGCGCGGCATGGGACGAGGACGTTTGACTCGTGAGGCGAAGGTTCGTCATGAGAAACCCTGTCGCGGGCTAATCCTCTCTACTGGCGAAACGACTATCGAGGGTGAGATGTCGGTTGTCGCGCGAATGCTGGTACTGGAAATCCCGCCCTGGGAGAAGCGTGACCCGGGCGCTAAGGCGCTGGCACAGGCGGAACGTTTACGTGAATACCTGCCAGGCTTCACTGCACATTTCGCATCGTGGATAGCGAAACAGCTTGAGCAAGGTGATCTGAAAACCGACATCGCCAACCGCTTCAGCAACAACATGCGTGGCTACCGCGAAAAGCTTGCAAAACAAGCGGGTGGGCAATCCAATACCGGACGTGTAATCCAGAATTGGGCAGTGCTGGTAACGGTCTACCAAATGCTCTCCCGATTTCTATCTGAGATGGACGAAGACTATCTGCTCCCTGGCTGGCAGGATGTAATTGTCGAGAGTGTCCGCACGCTGCGTCAGGAACGTGCCAGTGAGATGTTCTTGAACATTCTGGGGCAGATCATCGGCAGTGGGCAATGCGTTATCGAACCATCATTGCGCGCACAAGGTGATCCAACGCCTGGGGCGGTCGTCGCAGGCTACCGTGATGAGAGCTTCATCTACTTACTGCCAGATGTCGCTTTACGTGAGGTGAACAAAATCCAGCCGCTCCGCTTTACCGCCTTTGCTATCGGCACGCAACTCAAAGAAGATGGCTTGCTGCTGCCCGGCAAAACTAACCTCACGGTGCAACGCAGTGTGCGCGGTAGTGTCATTCGTCTATGGCGGTTGAAGCCTGAAATTCTAGGCTGTGAAACTTGTGAGGGTTGTGAAGACGAAAACTGACAGGCTCAAGGGGTGAAGCCCGAAGAAAGCCTGTGAAGGTTGTGAAACCTGTGAACACAGGCTTTTCTATTGGTATAAGTTGTTTTCATCACAGTCTTCACAGAAATCACAGGTCATAAGCATTGTCGTGCTGATTTGCAGAAGATTTGGCCCACCCTCAAACAACGCTTTCATGTCGATCACTACCGAGTTGTGAAGATTGTGAAACCTGTGAACTGAGCTAGGCGTCGTTAACCAATCATGAGCAACTGTTGGACGCTGTTAGCTAATCATGATACTGTGCTTCCACTTACCTAACGCTCACAACTCTCTATTGGGCTCTATCCGAAATAGATCAGCTTACGCACAAAGAAAGCATGATGTACATTAGAGAGCAGAACCCTTATACATTGACCATGGCCCTCAGAAAATCATACGGGGCGAGTTGGACTCAATACATCGATCATCTCTTCAATAGTTGGACGCTTAGTCGGGTCAATATCTAAGGCCCTTGAGAGATGGTGGCGAAGTTTCTCATCAATATCTATACGTTGCGACTGTTCCGTTTCAGGGGGCAAACTCACGAATGATCTGCCCGCATTATCGCAGACTCACCCTCCAACTCTACCCCTCATACAGAACGCATCTCGGTCAAGGAGTGCGTTCTGTATGAGGGGTAGTCAGTTTAACGCGTAGGCAGCAGCGACAGCGCATAAGGTGGTGGCGATGAATTGAGATCTATCTCTGCACAACCTGTGATCGCTTCCCACACTTCATCCCGATTTAGCGTCTGGTCTTCAGGCGTGACCGCCATATCGAGATTCAAAATCTGTGTATGACCAGGTTCAGCCGAAACAGTATCCGGCAGTATCCCTTCCAGGCTGGCGTTCTCCTCCGAGGGTGCGCCCTGCGGATACAGGTCGCGGTTCGAGTCAATCGTCAGTTGGGTGGTGTCGTCCATCACCACTAAGGCCGGGGCCGTCAGCGGCAGGGCATTCGCCTGAAAGATATCCGGGTTGCCGGGTTCATCCGAGGTGAAGATCACCTGCAAGCTACCGCATAACCAGGTCGGGGCATAGTCATCCACATCATTGGCGGTCAGCTTACGGACTTGACCCGTTGCAACACCGTAGACGTAGATGTCCAGGTCGCCATCCGTGTCCGATTGATACACAATCAGGCTGTCATCCGGCGACCAAACCGCGTTAGCCGCACGGCTGCTGCGTTCGCTGATGGGAGTGCGTCCGCTGCCATCCGCATTCATCAACGTGATGATGGTGCCATCCGGGTTGACCGAGCGGAAGACAATCCGTTCCCCATTGTTGGCGTAGGCTCCATCCATATCATCGCCACTGCCGTCACTGAGCAGGCGCAGCGTTGCCGTCTGCAAGTTGAGTTCATACAGTTGCCAGCGACCACTACGGTTGCTCTGGAAGACCAGGCGCGAGCCATCCGGCGACCAGAACGCATTCAGGTCATCGGCTGGGTTATTGGTCAGGCGGGTTTCGATGCCTGTCCGCAAATCGAGCAGGTATAGCTCCCAGTTGCCGTCGCGGGTTGATTCGTACACCAGATGATCGGTCGGCCCCCAGACCGGGTCGGTATCGACCGCGATAGTGTTGGTGGTGACGCGGCGGGTGCGGGTGGGCTGACCATCAATCACCGTTGTCGGGGTGACATAGATTTCCCAATTGCCGTCCCGGTTGCTGGCGAAGGCCATCCAGTTGCCATCCGGAGATTGACTCGGTTCGACATCATCGGCAGGGTTCTGGGTTAGGTTTTGATCAGCATCAGTCTCAAGTGTGGTGCCGCCCACCAGCCGGAAGATTTCCCAGTCGCCGGTCTGGTCGCTGTGGTAAATCTGGGCATCCGGGCAGCCGATGCTACAGACGGCTTCCGAGGCCACCACATTCAGGGCATCAGCTTCGACCGACACACCCTCCAGGGTGGTCAGCCCCAGCAGATTGATGATCCGGGTACCAGCCGCCAGGCCAGCCGCGACCCGAGTCTCGATCAGGATGGTGGTGGTTTCCCCACGCAGCAGCTTGTCGATGATACAGGTGATGGTTTGACCGTTGGCGGTACAAACCCCCTTCGCCGGTGTAGCCGAGACATAGGTGAGTTCAGGCGGCAGCACATCGGTGATGACCACCTGGAAGGCATCGATGGGTGGTTCGCCAGTGTTGGTGACGGTGACAGTGTAGGTGAGCAATCCACCAGCCCGCACCGATTGCGGGTTGCCGACTTTGGTCACTTCGATGGTTGGTTCATCTACCGTCAGGATGTCGGTAGCATTGTCATTATACTGACGGGCTTCGCTTTCATCCGGGTGACCGACAGGGATGGATTGGTAAGTTACGGTCGCCGTATTGGGGATGTCCTGCGGGATTGGTTCCAGCGCGGCGTCGATAGTCAGTTCAACCGTGACGACGATGCGCTCGCCAATGCCCAGGTCAGTGAAGTCGATCTGCACGATCCCACCACAGCCGCTGGTAGAGGTATTGGTGAAGGTCGTCCCCGGCGCTCCAGAGGCGTCCACGCTGATTGTATCCAGGCACAGGCCGGGGTTGAGCGGGTCGCGCAGGGATACCTTGTAAGCGATGGAGCTACCGCTGTTGACCAGTTCAAGAGTCATGAACAGCTTATGCCCGCGCCCTTCAATACGGGGGTTAAAGGTCTTGGTCAGGTTGATGTTTGGCTCAACGATGTCCACATCGGCTTCCGCACGGCGGCGGTTGGGGCCGTAGTCAATGATGGCCTCGTTGGTAACGGTGGTGCCGCCACGATTGAGCAACTGGTTATCGTATACGCGGGCTTCCACTTCGACGACCACCACGTCACGGTCATCGTCGATGCCGTCAATGACATTGGTGGTATCGCCAAAGCTGAAGACCACCCGGTCATCAAAGGCATCCGCCGTGTAGTTACTGTTGGAGGCGGTGCCGGGATCGCCCACTGCCAGCGCGGAGACGCCGAGGTTGCTGCCGATGCTCACTACCCGGCTGCTGACGACGATCATGCCGTCCGGCAAGTTATCGGTGATGGTGAAGTTGGTGGTTGTCCCTTCCGGCAGATAGGCTTCGATATGGAAAGTCACGCGCTCGCCGATGGTCACATCCGGTGCGCCGGTCAACTGGCTATCGCCGGTGTCGATCAGGGATGTATCCACCACTGTTTTCGAGTAGCGATAGACATCATCATTGACGCGGATGGTATGAGTGTCATCGTCGGTACCAGGGCGGCCACCCGGCCCGGCAGCACTATCGTAGTTGAGGGTGGCGGTGTTGACGAACGTCACCGGCGGGGTGATCGACGCGTCAATCTGCGCCTGATAGGTGATGGTGATGCTATCACCGGGGTTGAGGACACCCAGTTCCACCCGCAGCGTGGTATCACCGGCGTTATTGCCGAGGACGACATTGCCAGGGGTAGCGGTGACACTGCCGACGATCAAGTTGAGATTGGGCAACATCGGGTCGGTAATCACGATGTCGTAGGCCGGGCTGTTGGAACCACCCACATGATCGACCACGATGGTGTATTCGATGATGTCGCCGGGACGCCCGGTGACGACCAGCGCCGACTTGTCGATGTTGAGTTCCGGTTCTACGACCTCCACGACTTCGGTATCGGTAACAGTTCCAGTACCGTAGTTCAGCGTGGCGGTATTGGTCAACTGATCGCCATTGCGGTTGGCTGCGTTTTCATCAACCCGCGCCACCACTTCGAGGACGATCTGGTCTTCCGCGTTGTCGATGCCATCCGGCGCATTCAGAACCGTGCCGAGGTTGAAGACTACCCGGTCAGGCAAGCCATCGGCGAAGTTCGCATCGCTGACCACGCCCGGCTGACCAACGCCAAGGCCGGTGGTGGTGATATTGGCACCCAGGCTCAAGACCCGCGAACTGACGACCGTCATCACGTTTGGCAGGTTATCGGTCAGGGTGAGCGGCGCGGTGCCTTCCGGCATGGTGATGGTCATGTAGTAGGTGACAGTCTCACCGATGTTCACATCCACGATGGTCGGGTCATGCTGGGCTGAACCCGTCTCGGTCAGGGACGTGGTGAAGATGGACTTCTCCATGGTCGGCGGGATGGTGGTGACGACCGCACTGGCGGTATCGGTATAGGTGCGTTCGTTAGGGCTAGCGCCGGGCAGCGTTGACCAACCGAGCGTCGCCGTGTTGGTCAGGCTGGCGGCTGGCCCAACGGTCGGGTCAATAGAGACCTCGAATGTGAAGGTATAGGTGGCACCCAGCGGCAGGTTCGCCCAACTAAAGATGATGTTGGGTGAGCTATTGGTGACGGTCGGCGCAGGCCCAGTCACGGTGGCGACATTGCCCACGTAGGTCATATGGGCAGGCAGCAGATCGTTGATGCTGACATCCTGGGCATCTGCTGTTGAAGCCCCCGTATGCGTCACCGAGAAGGTGTAGGTCACGATGTCCCCGGCGTCCAGGCCGATGTTCGGCGCGGCGTTCTTGGTGATGTCCAACAGGGGTTCAACGATTTCGACCGTCTCGGTATCCGTGAGGGTGCCGGGGCCCCAGTCGAGGGTGGCGGTGTTGATCTTGTCAAGGCCGGTGGTGCCGATATTGCCCGCCACATTGGCGACCCGTGCAACCACCCAGATCACCAGATCATCGTCGGCGTTGACGGTGTTATCCCCGGCATTGACCACATTGCCCAGCGTCAGCGTCATCACCTGACCGGCAAGAGTTGGGGTCGGGAAGCCGTTGGTGATGGTGACATTCGCGCCGTTGGTCGGTGCCAGTTGGGTACTGATGAAGACCAGACCAGCCGGGAGCGTATCGGTGATGATGATGGGCGTTGTGCCTTCTTGCAGGCGGGCGCGCAGTTCATAGGTGACGGTCTCGCCGATGGTCAGGTCGGTCAAGGCCGCCCCGTGTTGACCCACGCCGGTGTAGGTTTGAGAGCTATCCACCACCGTTTTGGTGAAGGACAGCGGTGCCACATTAGTATCAATGACCGCAGTGTCACTATCGTTGTAGACGCGCTCGTTCGGGTCGTTGGCATCCGGCGTGCCGTCATCCAGCGAGGAATAACGCAGGCTGGCGGTGTTGGTCAGTGTGATGCCGTTGGTGACGGTGTTGGCCAGAGTCGCCGTGTAGGTGATGGTACAGCTGGCTGCCAACGGGAGGTCGTCAAAGCGATAGACAACGGTACCCGGCAAGCTGCTGATGTCAGCAGTCCAACCCGCTCGTTCATCGCAGGTGGAGGCCGCAGCCGTCACCGAACCGTAGGTGATGCCCGCCGGGATCACATCGGTGATCCGCAGGTCGAAGGCATCGGCGGTCGAAGTAGCGGTATGGTTGATGACCAGCGTGTAGGTGATGACATCACCCGCGTTCAGGCCAGTGGTCGGGTTGGCGCTCTTGTCGATATTGAGGTTCGGCTCAATGATTTCGACTGTCTCGGTATCGGTGAGGGTGCCGCCGCCCCAATTGAGTCGGGCAGTGTTGATCTTATCAAGGCCGGTGGTGCCGTTGTTGGCAGCCACGTTGCTGGCACGGGCGACTACCCAGATGACCAGATCATCGTCGGCATTGACCAGGTTATCGGCGGCGTTGACGACGTTACCCAGCGTCAGCGTCATCACCTGACCGGCGAGGGTCGGTGCGGGGAAGCCGCCCGTGATGGTGACATTCGCGCCGTTGGTCGGTGCCAGTTGGGTGCTGACGAAACTCAGGCCGGTTGGCAGTGTATCGGTGATGGTGATGGGCGTCGTGCCTTCTTGCAGGCGGGCGCGCAGTTCATAGGTCACGGTCTCACCGATGGTCAGGTCAGTCAGTGTCGCCCCGTGTTGACCTGCGCCGGTGTAAGCCTCCGAGGTGTCAATCACCGATTTGGTGAAGGACAGCGGCGCGACATTGGTATCAATGACCGCATTGTCGGTGTCAGTGTAGACGCGCTCGTTCGGGTCGTTGGCATCCGGCGTGCCGTCATCCAGCGAGGAGTAACCCATTGTAGCGGTATTGGTCAACGTGATCCCATTGGTGACGGTGTTGGCGAGGGTCGCCGTGTACACGATGGTGCAGCTTACGCCCAGCGGGAGGTCATCAAAGCGGTAGATGACCGTTCCAGGCAAACTGCTGACATCCGCCGACCAACCGGCGCGTTCATCGCAGGTGGAGGCCGCAGCCGTCACTGAACCGTAGGTGATTCCCGCCGGGATCACATCGGTGATCCGCAGGTCGAAGGCATCAGCGGTTGAAGTGGCGGTGTGGTTGACGACCAGCGTGTAGGTGATGACATCACCCGCGTTCAGGCCAGTGGTCGGGTTGGCGCTCTTGTCGATATTGAGGTTCGGCTCAACGATTTCGACCGTCTCGGTATCGGTGAGGGTGCCGCCGCCCCAGTTGAGGGTGGCAGTGTTGATCTTGTCCGCGCCGGTGGTGCCGCTGTTGGCAGCGACATCGCTGACGCGGGCAACGACCAAAATCACCAGATCGTCCGCCGCGTTGGCGAGGTTATCGGCGGCGTTGACGACGTTACCCAGCGTCAGCGTCATCACCTGACCGGCGAGGGTCGGTGCCGGGAAGCCACCCGGGATGGTGATGTTGGTCGGGGCGGGCAGGTTCAAGGTGGCGCTGACGAAGGTCAGGCCAGCGGGCAGCGTATCGGTGATAGTGAGCGGCACCGTCCCTTCCTGCAGGCGGGCGCGCAGTTCATAGGTCACAGTCTCACCGATGGTCAGGTCGGTCAGGGTTGCCCCGTGTTGACCCGCGCCGGTGTAGGTCTCTGAGCTATCCACCACTGTCTTGGTGAAGGACAGCGGAGCCAGGTTAGTTGTCACCGAGACCGGGTCGCTATCGTTGTAGACGCGCTCATTCGGGTCGTTGATATCCGGCGTGCCGTCATCCAGCGAGGAATAACGCAGGCTGGCGGTGTTGGTCAGTGTGATGCCGTTGGTGACGGTGTTGGCGAGGGTCGCCGTGTAGACAATGGTGCAGGACACGCCCAGTGGGAGATCGTCAAAGCGGTAGACGGCCGTGCCGGGCAAACTGCTGACATCCGCCGACCAACCGGCGCGTTCATCGCAGGTGGAGGCCGCAGTCGTCACTGAACCGTAGGTGATACCCGCCGGGATCACATCGGTGATCCGCAGATCGAAGGCATCAGCGGTCGAAGTGGCGGTGTGGTTGATGACCAGCGTGTAGGTGATGACATCACCCGCGTTCAGGCCAGTGGTCGGGTTGGCGCTCTTGTCGATATTGAGGTTCGGCTCGACCACATCCGCTGCTGCGCTGGCGTCCAGCGTGTTGTTGCCATCGTAGGTCAGGCGGGCGCGGTTGGTCAGCAGGTCGCCGTTGGCATTGGCAGCGATGGTGCTGACCCGTGCCACCACTTCAACCACCATCTGATCAGCGGCGTTACTCAGGCCATCAGCCACGTTGGAGATCGGAGTCCCACCGACGAAGTTGAAGGTGATAACTTGCCCCACGACGCTACCCGATGCGCCGACTGCCAGTGCCGAGTTGCTGATGTTGGCACCGATGCTGACCACGCGGGAACTGATGTGATCCAGGGTGCCGGGGTCGCCCGCGCCGATGCTGGGCAGGGTATCGACCAGACGCAGGGTGTTGCTGGTGCCTTCCGGCACGACGATGGTCATTTGGTAGGTGATAGTTTCGCCAATCGCCAGATCAGGTGCCGCCGTGTACTGATCGGTTGTGCCAACGCCGGGGAAGGTCGCGCCTTCCGACGTGCTGACAATATCCTTGTTGAATTGCGGCAGGAGCACCAACACTGTTGCCGGGTCGCTGCTATTGCCAGTACGCCCGGTGCCATCCGGCAGGCTGTTGGACGTTTGTGACGCCGTGTTGACCAAATTCTGACCGGGGAAGACGCTGGGCCGCAGCCGCGCCTGATAGGTGATGGTGATGGTCCCATTGATCGCCAGTGAGACGGCATCAATCCGGATAGTCGTGTCCCCGGCAGTATTGCCCAGGGTCACCGCCCCGGCGCTGGTTGTCACCGTGCCGGTGAGCAGTTCAAGCTCCGGCAGCATGGGATCGGTGATGACGACATTGTAGGCAAGGGCAGTACCAGTGTTCTGAACCGTCACGGTATAGGTGACGGTATCGCCTGCATCGGCCTGGGGGACGCTGGCGCTCTTGTTGATAATCAGGCGTGGTTCGACAATATCAACCGTTGTGGTGCCATTCTGGGCAACCGTCGCCCCGGCGAAGTTGGTATACCGGATTCGCCCGGTATTGACCACGTTCAGGTCTTGCGTCGGGCTAAGGCCGCTATTGTCAGCCACATTGATCACACGGGCTACTATTTCGACCACAATCTGGTCGGCGGCGTTCGCAACGTTATCAGGCGTGTTGGTGACGTTGCTCAAGTTCCAATCTATTCGGTTGAGGATCGTATCGGCGTTGGTGTCGGTAGCTGTTCCTGCCAGACCGACTGTTGGAGTCGCGCTGCTGAAGCTCAGGTTGCTGCCGATGCTGATGATCCGACTGCTGATGTAGCCTAGCACCGCCGCTCCCGTCGGCAAGTCATCCCGAATGACGGCGTTATTGGTCACACCTTCGCGGAAAGTGATGGTGATCTGATACGTCACCTGTTCGCCAATAGTCAAATCCGGGTCGGTATCACTGCCATTGCCGGTATCTGCCAAAGAAGTCGATACAACGGTCTTGGTCGCAGTTGGACTGGCGACCGTCAGCGTAGCTGGATCAGTCGCGGTATAGGTGTTGGCAGCACCACCGGGGCCCGTCGGGTCGCCCGTGCGTTCCACACCCAGCGGATTGTAAGTCGTGTTGGTTGGGCTACCGGGCAGGCTCGTCCAGGTGATGCCTGCTGTATTGGTGATGGGCTGGTCGGGCTGAACCGTATTGACCAACCGCGCCTGGAATTGCAGGCGGCTGGTTTGAGTGGTGGTCAGGCTCGTCCAGGTGGCGGTGATGGTGCCAGCCGCTTCACTCAAGGTGACTGGTGCAACCCGCCCTGTCCCTGCGACGAAAACCAACGATGAAGGGACGTAGGTCAGGGTTGATGGGATGACATCACTGAGGGCAATGTTGTGAGCAGTCGCATCGCTACCGGCAGCATGACGGATGTCGATGGTGAAGGTTACTAAATCATTGGCATCCAGATTAGTCGCCGGAGCCACCGTCTTGTCGACTAGTAGCGTTGGCTCGACCAGGCGTGTATCCGGTGCGCTGGCGTTATCGGTGAACTGCCCGCCCGCCGGGTTAGCCCAACGTAGTTCTGCACTGTTGTTGCGGTCTTGCCCCCGGACGTTAGCAGCCGTGTTCAGCACCACCGCCGTATAGGTGATGGTGATGGTATCGAGGTCGGTGTTATTGCTACCCGTATCGGTCAGGTTGCCGAAGTTCCAGGTGGCGGCACCGCCGCCTGCGCCAATCACCGGGTTGGTGGGATCGTTGCAGAAGTTGGCAGTGTTGATTGCGCCTAGGCTGCTGGTCAGCGTGCCGCTGGTGACACTCACACTGGTGCAGTCCACAAAGGCCAGCCCGGAATCCAGTGTATCCACAATCGAGACGTTATTCATCGTCCCGCCGGGGATGTCCACCGCAAGTGTATAGGTGATGAGGTCGCCAATGGTGGCAGTTGCCGGTGTGCGAGCCTTGGTGATGTTCGGCGCAGCCGATACAAAGTTGGCAACATCGGTGCGCGGCGCGAAGGGCACAGTTGGCGGGTTGAGGTGCGGGCCACCCGGCAGGATATCGCTAAAGGCGGCGAAGACCACACTCGCCTGGTTGACGATAGGTGCTGTCAGCGGGACAACATTGCTCGCAACTGTGCATTGATAGGTCACAACAGCGGTGGCCTGTGCAGTGGAAACGCCCGCGCTGCCATCCCCCGGCAACGGATTAGTCAGGGTGAGCGTTGGGAAAGTTCCGGTAAAAGCCAGTGCGGCTCCAGCGCCATCCCGTACACTGACCAGTGTACAACCCGTCAATTGAGGGATAGTGGTCACGTTGTCCGAGATGACCACACCGTAAGCGCGGGCGCTGCCCACATTCTGTGCCGTAATTGTGTAGGTCAGGACATCAGCGGCATCCACATTGGTCAGGTTATTGTTGGGCGCACCAGTCACCTGGCAGGCTGCACCGGCAGCCGCCACGCTGGAGGCATTGGTGGTAGCAGAAATGCCTTTGCAGATCCGGACATCCGGTGCGGCGACATCCACATAGTCATCGGCGTTCAGGGTGACAACCGAACCAAGTGTATTGGTATAACGGGCCAGCGACCGATTCGACAGGAACAGGCCGTCATTGAAAGGTTGGTCAATGATGCCCGCCGTGAGTTCAACCACAATGCGGCGTTCTTCGGTCAGGTTGGTTTCAACCGGCGCATCCACATTCAGCCGCACGGTATTGCCCACCCGCGTTACGGTGACGGATGAGCCAGCGGGCAGGTTGGTGCCGTCCGTACCGTAGACGAAACGCAGACCGCAGGCGCGTGTATACGCCGGGAAGGTCGGATTGGGATCGTCATAGCTGCTGCAATAGCCATCGGTATTCGGCACGTCAAAGGGAGCCGAGCGCCCGATGGGGTCTGGCAGGGTGATTGTCCGGGCTTCGATGCCGAAGTCACCATCCTGCACCTGGAAGACCGGCAGCGGGAAGTTATCTTCAATGACCAGATTGCGCGTATCGCCGGAAGGCACCCGCAGCGTCAGCCGGAAGGTCACAGGCTCACCGGGAACAAACCCGGCAGCAGAATCCACTGGTGTGCTGACCAATTCCTTTGTCAAACTATTCGGAACGACGGTGACCGAGGCGCTACTTTCATCATTGAAGGTCTGCCCACCAGTGGTGGTGAAGTTGGCGGTGATGGTATTGTTCAGGTTGTCATTAGCGCTGACAAACCCGGTCAACGAACCGCCTGCCCGGTAGGTCTGCCGGACGGTGCCGGTGTAGGTGATGCTCACCGTACCTGCCGCAGAGTACGGGCCAGGGCGTGCGCCGGTCACATTGAAGACCAGGGTGCCAGTATCTGCCCCATAGCTGATGCTCTGATTGGCACCTGTGATGGGTGCGCTGCCCAACCCCGGCACGGTCACGGTGGCAGAATCCACGTTGTAGTCAATGCCATCCGGGATGATGTCGGTCACACTCAGCGCCTGAATGCCGATGTACTCACTCAACTGGAAGGAGAGGGTGTACGTCACCACATCGCCCGGCACAACTGTTGTGGGCGAGGCCGACTTCTGAATTTCGAGATTACGGACATCTACCACATCCGTATCGGTCAGGATCGGCTGTGGGCCGCTGACATGGTTGTAACCAAAGCTGGCGTTATTCGTCGCCGCGTAGGTGGTGGGTGCCGCTGTTTCGCTCAGAATGTCATTGATGAACCCGCGATAGCTCAAGCGGAGTGTACAGGTTGTCGCGGCAGACGGGTTGACGATGCTGGCAATATCCACCTGCAACGTGCCGCCACCGGGCGGTGCCAGCGCAGGCAGTGCTGTAATCGGGTTGCTATTGAAGGTAGCGGTGATGCCCGTCGGTGTGCAGGTGCCGCTGGAAATAACGGCGTTCGCTACCGTCGTCACCGGGAAGGTGTACGGGTAGAACTCAAAGGCCGGGTCGAGGACATCGGTATAGCTGTTGGTAGTCAGGGTTTGACCAGCAGCCAGTTCGATGTCCAAAAAGTATTCATAGGGCCATTGGACGCCCGGCGGCACAGCGCAGGCCGGGCCAGGCTGCCCCGGAGCGCCCACCGGTGGCGCGGGATAGCAGCTTGGGATTACTTCACTCTCCGGCAGGCTATTGCCCTTTTCAAACGTCACCAGGATCGGCGTGAATGAACCGGCGTTATCCATCCCACCAACATCATTCAAGTTGGAGATAGGGCCGTTGGCACCCGTCGGGGTATCGCCAAACTCATAACCGGGGAAAATGGTGATGGGCAGCGGCACGCCGAAAGCCGCCAGCGGTGCGCTCTGCATACAAAGGCGGATGGGGATAGCCGGGCTGGTACTTTCGAGCGAGCCAATCGGCAGGCGGACGGTAATCCACTGCTGACCGGCTATTCCCGGAATGGCGCGTCCTTCGATGGGATCATTGGCGGGCAGGAAACCAGAGGAGACCAGGAAGGGCGATGCCATCAGGTTTACGCCCAGGTAGTCGATGCTGTTCAGGGACAGGTTGGCATCCCGCACTAGCGTGATATACGGGCCATAGCCTTCATTACTACCCGCATTGGTGAAGTTGGGCGTGATACAGAACTCTTCACCGGCAAAGTCGGTTAGTTCCGGCACACCGTTGATCAGTGGGATGGGGCCGTTTGGAGTGGGTGGCGCGGCCTGAATCATCATCATGCCCGGAATGACGATCGTGGCGGTGGCACTATCGCCAGTCTCGTTAATCTGGACCGTATTGTTGATGGTGCCGGATCTCGGGCTGGTCAGCACCGTCGTGACGATAGTGAAGTCCTGGCGCTCACCCGGTAGCAGCGTGGGGATCGTTACCCGAACCTGCTGTCCGTTGATGGTGTAGCTGCTGCCGGAGGCAACCTGCACTGCGTCAATCCGCAGTTCTGGGCGGACGTTATCTACGATGACCACATTTGCCCCGGCTGCATTGCCGTTGTTGGTGACGGTCGTCAACCAGTGCAGTTCTTCACCGGTTAGGCCGATGCTGCCTGCTGGCAGGTAGCCCAGCTTGCTCAGGGCCGGGTCAAAGACATTGATTTCAGGCGTTTCAGTCGGTGGCGGTGTTGCTGTTACTTCTTCGGCCTCGTCTTCCTTGACGGAGATGCTCGCTGTCAACGCCCGCTCGGTGCCACTGATGTCTGTTACGATCAACTTCACCGCATAGGTGCCATCTGCTAGATAAGGATGACAGGGTTCTGCTTCGGTGCTGGTGCTACCATCACCAAACTCCCACCGCACGATATTCATACCGGCATCGAGGGTGCTGCCAAAGCACACGGTGAGTTCGTTCACCGAGGTAATGCGTAAAGAGGCACTGCCGCTGCCCGGATCGTAAATCCGCACTGTATTGCTGGCGCTGGCGCTCATGCCGTCACTATTGCTTACCTGGAGTGTGACGGTGTATTGCCCGGCACTGGTAAAGGTGTGGCAAGGATTGCTCTGGCTGCTGGTGGCACCATCGCCAAAGTTCCATGCCCACGAGGTGATCTCCTCCCCTTCGCTGTGATCGGTGAAACAGATTTCAACTGGCGCGATGCCATTCCAGGCCGAGGCACCAAAAGCTGCCCGCACATCACGGGCTGCCCGCACCTGAACGGTCAGGCTGGAAGACAACGAACCCACCGGGCCGCTGCCACTCACGGTGACGGTATATTCGCCGGGTTGGTCAAAGAGGAAACTGGCATTGGCAGAAAAAGCGCGTGAACCGTCCGGGAATACCCACTCATAATTACTGATGTTGGTGCCAGTTGCAGAGAAATCGACTGAAAGCGGCGCAACCCCATTTACCGGGTTGGCGGAAGCCGTCAACGTGGGTGCGTCATAGACATTCACCGTCCGGGCGCGGCTGTCGGTGGCTCCGCCTTCCCCGTTGACCGTCAGCTTCACACTGTAGCGACCGCTGCTGCCAAAGCTATGGCAAGGGTCGGTTTCCGCACTGCTGGTGCCATCACCAAAATCCCAGGAACGGGAGAGGATTGTCCCGCGTGAGCGATCTCGCAAGCAAATCTCAGCACCAACAATAACATTGCGCGTTCCGGTGAAATCCGCAATGACACCGTTGGAAGGCAGAACCGTTACTGTGCGTTCAGACTGACAAGTCTGACCATCCAGAGTCAGCCCTACCAAACGGACAGTGTAACTGCCAGCCTCGCCAAAAGAAGTGGTGAAGTCGGTTGTAGTGGCAGCAGTTTCCCCGTTCACAAACCAGGTGAAGCCGCTGAAGCTGCCCGGTGACACGCGGGAGGTATTCCGCAGGGTGACTTGCTCGCCTGCAAATACCCGGCTCGGCGCGTTGAAAGAACAGGTCAACACAGTTTCCGGCGCAACCGTGATGGTGGCGGTTACCTGGTCGAAGCCGCCCGGCCCACTGACGGTCAGGGTAACGATGTAAGTTCCAATTGTGCTGTACTGATGAGACGGATGCCGTTCATTGCTGGTGATGCCGTCAGCAAAGTCCCACGCCCAAGAGCGGATGATGCCGGTGCTTTGATCGCTAAAGCGGATAGTGCCACCCGGTGCAATGGTAGTGCGGTCTGGGGTAAAGGCTGCATTCGGTGGCTCTGTTTGCGGCAGGAGTGTGACAGTACGGGAAGCGGTCGAAGTTTGCCCGCCCTCCCCGGTCACACTCAGGCTGACGGTATATTGACCCAGTGCGGCATAAGTGTGGCAGGGGCTGGTTTCTGCGCTATTGCTGCCATCACCGAATGACCACACTGACGAAGTGATTGCACCAGTGCTACTATTGCTAAAGCAGACTTCCAGTGCACTGGTTTGTTGATAGGTGAAATTGGCTTCAACTGTACTGCCCGGCGAAAAGACAACAATCTGCTGGCTGGCGGTGGCGCTGCCACTCGCACCCCGGACGGTCAGGCTGGCGGTATAGGTGCCAGGTGTCGAATAGGTATGGCTATGCGGCCCCTGCCCGCTGGCGCTGGTGCCGTCACCAAAATCCCACGACCAATCGTTGATGCCGGAACCCGTGCTGGCATCGCTGAAGATCACAGTTAGTGGGCCATTGCCACTAGATGGGCTGGCGTTCATAGCAACCCGGATTATGACCGGTGTTTCAGACGGTGATGGGGTTTCGGTTGTTGGTTCCGGTGAGGAGGTAAGTGTAGCTTCCTCAGTGGGTGCCGGTGTTTCCGTGACTTCTTCAGTCGGCGCCTCTTCTGTAGGAGCGGGTATCTCTTCTGTGGGAGCAGCCGGTTCTTCAGTTGGCACCGGGACAGGGATCACACCAGGTGTAGAGATCGGCTCTTGTACGACTACAAAGCGGACCTCAGCCAATACAGTTCCAGAGAGCAAGAATATCGATAGGACGAGCAAAAGGGTGGTGATTGAACCCTGCCGTATCATAATTGTCTCCAGTACGTAGTGCTAGATTCGTGCTTCTGTGCAATGAGTAGACAATCAAACCATGCTCGAATGTTGGCACAGCAGATTGCTTACCTTATGTTCATTTTACGGCATATTTCCCAAACACTAAGCGTGAATCTTCTTAATTCTTTGGAGGTGGCTCCCAAAGTTTATCGAGAAACGAATTAAAGTTATCGCTTTTCAAGAGGGTGAATGAGTTCAATACCCAGATTTAATCACGACAATTTCAAATCGATTTCCCCTTAGGGTTGCGATTCGCCTCCAGGAAAGTAGCGGGAAGTCCGTGGGGGCAATCGAGGATGAATTGGGCTTGAGCCATAACCTGTTGCGCCAGTGGAAAAAGCGCTATCAAGTGAATGCGGTGACGGATGGGCTGGAACGGAGTGAGGTCGAAGAGTTGAAAGCGGAGTTGCGCCAGGCCAAGCGTGAGCTAGACATCACCCGTCAGGAGCGGGATATTCTAAAAACACAGTGCAGATATTCTCCAAGGATCTCCATTCATGAAATACCCTGCAGTTGCCGCCTGTGAGAATGAGTTTCCGGTCAGCCGCCTGTGTGAGGTGTTGGAGGTATCCGAGAGTGGCTACTACGCCTGGCTCAATCGCCCCGTGAGCCAACGGGAGCAAGCCAACCGGAGTTTAGGCGAGCGCATGCAAGCGATCTGGCAGCGGTTTCGTGGGATTTATGGTGCGCCACGCATTCATGCTCAACTGCAAGCGAAAGGCGAGGTTGTCGGTCACAATCGCGTTGCCAGGATCATGCAGCAGCTGGGCTTACGCGGCAAAGGGTCTCGCAGACGGCAGCCGCGTACCACGCAGTCCAATCCCGATCACCGTTTTGAACCGAATGTGCTTCAGCAACACTTTGACACCGCCCAACCCGATGCGGTCTGGTTGACCGACATCACCTATATTCCCACTGATGAAGGCTATCTGTATGTTGCGGGTGTCATGGACTTGTACACGCGCCAAATCGTTGGACTGAGCATGGCATCCCATCTGCCTTCCGAACTGACCGAAGCCGCTTTGCACATGGCACTTACTCAACGGCAACCCAGCGGTCCGCTTATCCATCATTCTGACCGGGGTAGTCAGTATACCAGCGACGATTATCGCAACCTGCTGAGGGCGCACCCCATAGTTGAGGGTCGGAAGCAGAGCGTAGAGGGCATCACGTTCAGCTTTGAGTTCGACCATCTTCGAGCTGATGAAGATATTGAGTTTAGTTGTCATGGACTCCCCCAACACAAGTAGCGACTATGGATAATTGTATGCTCATGTGCAAGGGGTGCAACTGACTTCTAACATCACCTGGCTCGATTCTAACCGTCTGAAATCCTGCTTCACCCACTTGAAATCTTGCATCCCAAAACCTGAAATCTTCTGCGCTTTCGGCTCTTTGACTTTGCTATCCTGTGAGGGTCAGACGTGTCCAACCACCGGAGGCCAAGCGTTGACCCTCAAGCAGCCATCTATTCAAACCCTCGACGTACAGCCAAGCAGCTACACCGAACCCATCAACCTGCTGGGGGTGTATCGCTCGCTGCTCCGAATTGTTGCGCGGCTGGAGGATCAGGAGTACACTGCTGGGGAAGTTCATTCACGCCAGACCGAGGTGATGGAACACCCCGATCCGGCTGACCCCGCGAGTGATAGAGGCACGTCGCAGGGCTAGATCGCATTGTAACCCATGCGCTCTGCTCTTGCCGTACCCACTCGCGGCGTGCAGGGCGTTTTTGTTTGGCACGTTCATCAGGAGATTTCGACAATCCCATGCCACGCCCGCTGAAACGACCGGAAGCGCCGGTCGATCCCTACAAGCTGGAACCCCTGCCGGTCGGTCGCCCGGCGGCCGTCTACTATCGCCAGTCGTCCGAGGGTCAGATCGGCAACATCTCAACCACGCTGCAAACGGTGGACATGATCGAACACCTGCTGCGGCAGGGCTGGGTGCGCGAGAGCGTCCACATGATCGACATGGATGCTGGGGTCAGCGGGCAGAAGAAGATCAAGGAACGGCGGGGCATGTCCATGCTCTACGACCTGATCGAGCGTGGTCAGATTGGGCTGGTGGCGGCGCAGGACGTGGATCGCTTCTTCCGCGATGTGACCATGATCGAGACCAACATCTTCATTGACGCCTGCAAACGTAACAACGTCAAAGTCATGACCCCGATGATGATCTACGACTTCGCCCATCCCATCATGGGGTCGTCGCACATCAAGATGTTCCGCGAGGAGTCGCAGCGGGCGGCAGATTATCTCGAATACCAGATTCGCGGACGACTGGTGAAAGCCCGCCAGCGGCGGGATGCCAGCGGATTGTGGACGGGACGCAAGGTGCTGCCTGGCTTCATGGTCGATACCCGCAGTCATCTGCCCAATGGGTCGCTCAACCCCGACTTCCGCAAGTACAAACGCTTCGACCTCTACGCCGATGTGCTGCTCGCCTACTACGAGTTGTTTCGCGCCAACGAGGGCAACTTCAAGAAGACCTGGCAGCAGATCGATCACGGGGGCCCGGTCTTCCCGGAGATCCCAGCCGGTGCCGTGCCAGAAGGCTTCAAGGTCACGGACCATCTGATCCGGCGTTCACCGTTCACCGGCGGACTGACTCCTTCCCAGACCGGCCTCGCTTACATGTTGACCAACGTGGCTTACATCGGGCATTGGATTCACAAAGGGGCGATTGTCCAGTTCAACAATCACGAGGCGATTGTGCCGCTCGACTTGTTCATGTACGCCTACAACCGGTTGTCGCCAACCGACTTCTACGGGCAGCCCAACCCGGATTATGTCCCGTATCGCCCCTGGATACGGCATCCCAAAGAAGAGCGGACTCAGCCGCCGCCGACCTACGCCTATCTGGCTTACAGCGATGATCTGCCGGAGCAGCCGCATAAGCGGCTGGCCTGCATCTGGAACACCTATGCCGGGAAGTATCAGTACCAACTGGCGCAGCTGCCTTACAAGGCGAATGTCTGGAACATCCGCGCCGAAATCGTGGACAGTCTGGTGGATGGGATGCTGCTGGAACGACTGCAGGCGACCACGATTGATGAAGCCCTCTGGCAAGCGGCCCTCGCCAGTCATGAACAGGTCGATCAGGGTGACATCCGCCGGGTGCAGGCGGCTATCCGGCAAGCCGAGCAGACCAAAGACAATATCATCGCCAGTCTGGGGTTACTGACCAACCCGGAGATGGTGGCACGAGCGCAAGCCCGTTATGAAGCCGCTGAAAGTGAACTCGCCAGCCTGCATGAAGAGCTGAGCCGGTTGCAATCGGATGACCAGCAGGCGCGGTCGCTGGTGGATGCCCGTCCGGTGCTGGAGACCATCATCCGGCGCTGGAGCGAAGTCCCCCGCGAAGAGAAGCGGTCGCTGTTCGAGCAATTCGCCACCCATCTAACCATCACCAAATATTCCCGCCACCACAAGCGGTTGGTCATCCACTGGCGCGACGGTAGCACCTCGGAGCGGGTGTCCGGCCACCTGAGCCGGGGCTATTTCTGGGAAGAAGATGATCTGGAGAAGCTGCGACAGATGATTGACGGGCATGTCGATCAGGTGGAGATTCTTCGGGCCTTCCCGGGTGCGACCTGGCGGTCACTCCTCGAACGTTACGCCTACCGCTGGAATGGGGATCACTACCCGAGGCATTATCAGGGCAAGCGTCCCTATCCCCGGACGGTATCGTGGACGGAGACGGCTGAGTACCAGGCGGAGATGGCTGCTCCGTTCAAGCCGCTGCCGCAATTCACGGCGAGTTATGCTTCGACTTCTGGAAATGTGCCGATTACTTTCCACTCCAGACTCTGGCTCATACAATCTCCAACAGGATCGACGGTTGCCGCGCGCAGCTTGCCTTTAGGGCAATCGCGCTGCCGCATATGCTTTATCCTCGCTTCGACTGAGGAATCGAATACCGACTCGCGCCTATATCTCTGCTGTCCGCCGAATAGGACCGTGTGTGATCTGTGTTAGTTCATCCAAGATGTCGAAGGGCTTGATACTCACATCGGTGAATTCGGGCGCACTCAGCATACCGGTAAGTGCGCTGACGAAGGATTGGAGTGAACTAGCATCTTGAAATAAATAAATCCCTCCAGCCTCAAAGCTTGTCTCGTTCATGATCCAGACTTTCCAGAGTAACCCAGGAACGGCGACTAGCTGTGGGGCACCCGATAAGCAGAACTGTTCATATTGCGCTCGTGTCATATTGAACTTGAAATTGACCTGCAAAATCCTTTGAGGCACGGCAATTTCCTTCTCAAGATCACCTAGAGATATTCTTGATCTATTCCCTCTTGCGCAATATAAAAGTAACTAAAATCACATTTGTATCGAATAGTCCTTCAATCGCATGATGCCCCCTGAATGAGTAGGCATTGATGCTCACCTGCAAGGAACGGATAAGTCTCGCAGTCTGGAAGACCTTCCTGACCACAAAGTGGCTCATCAGCTTCGATATTTGCCTGCACAATATCAAACTGCTCATTTTCCATCGCGGGCGCAATTTCGATGGAACGGGGCAGCAATTCGAGTGGCAAAGCGGCATGGATGGCGCTGCGGCAGGTATAAGGACGGGGCCATCCGGGCGCGCGCGAAGGCTGATAATCATCATCAAGGGGAACTCGCACCCATGTTCCAGCCAAAACGGGTTGGGAGCCCTGTTCAGCCGACACATTCGCTGCGCCCTCGAGGGTGCTGACCGTCATCCCTTCATCGGCATTCGCCTGAAAGAAAACAGTAGACCCCATTTCAACGTCCACCCCGTTGATATTGAAGACGACTGTGCCCGCGCCCTGTGGTGTCTGTACAACCAACCCACTTTGAGGAGCACCTTCACACGGAGCATCGCGGAAGCCGGTACGCAAGCGGAACGCCTGCATCGCATGGAGGTTGTTAGTCCTAGGAGATAGGTCGACAGATGTAGTGTTCTGGATCTCTACGTCACCGAACATCAGGAAAATAACGTTCTGTCCCGGCAGCGCATCGGGGAGATTGGCCTGAAGACTCATCAGGGCTACCCCCCATTCACCCGTCGCCACATTCATAGGACTGAGCCGCAAGGTATCCAATGCGGCAACATTAAGAACATCCCCCGGTTCTTCAAAGGTGAAGTCTTCAACATCCCCCTGTAGTTCGGCGTCAAGCGCGACATGACCATAGCAGGCTTGGTTGCGCCCTAGCGTGGTACAAAATTCATCGGCGGCATTGAGGGCGGTCTCAACGATTTGAGGACAATCAACCGATTGCACTCCGATGAGTACAGAGGCGCTCAGGATACCCGTCAGGCAAACTACGAATTTGAAGAACAGCGTTCGTTTCAGCATGATACCACTCACATTTCAGCCACTTTTGCCATAGGATCTCGGGTGTGAATCGTGGGAAGTCTTCACTCTCTTTGTTCAATGTGAGCGCTGCATTTCCTGCTGCCTGTGATCCAAGTCACAGGGCGAACTAATTCAAGCGTCTCGCGCGAACGAGTGACGCAGATTGATGAGCGTGAAAGCGAGATGGTGAGTGCCAAGAAAGTTAGCCCCCTGCGTTCATAGCGAATCAGCAAGGCATGGAACTCATCGTCACGCTCTCAGCAGCATTGATCGGATGTGTGTTTTCTTGTGTCAGTTTGCCCTGCTGGTTAACGAAGTGGATCGCCTCTGACGATGAGATCAGATGAATATTGGATAAATGGGGTTGGGTATCAAGAATCGCCAGAAATTCCCTCAGCGAACTGGTCTTTAACCTAGGGGGGACTAGGATCAGTGTATCGCCAAACGAAGTGGTCTACCCCCAGTTTAGTGGCTCATCCGCAATTCGTGTGAATGAATTTGGGGATGTGGTGAGAATCAGCGTCTCCAAGCGTAACGACAATCAGATTCGGTGAGAGCTTCGCTTGCCCTTCGCATGATTTGCGGGCGAGCCAGTTTTTTGGGGGATAGATCAATATGAACCTGTCTTGTAATCGGAAATAGACGAAATTCGTATTGTGAAGTAGCATCTGAAGTAGATTCGTTTTCATTGCATACGGAATATTGAAGTAGTAATCCGATTTGTTGACTCCGTTGGATGAAACTCTAGTAAAGTAGTTTAACCCTATGCCTGACTTTGCCATGGAAAACCACGATTGGGAGCGGTTGTTAAGCCGCATCGACGAGGGGCTGGTAACGCCATTTCTAGGTGCAGGAGCCTGTGTTCCCGCCATTCCGTCAGGTGCAACCATCGCTGAGCGATTGGCAGGGGTTGACTACCCTTTGGACGACAAAACGGATCTCATTCGGGTTTCTCAGTACTTGCGCGTCCTCAATAACGATCGAACCTATCCCAAAGAGAAGCTCGTCAGAGAGTTTCTGCGAAATATCAATTATCCTGATTTTCAGTCGAAGAATGAGCCCCACAGCATCCTTGCTGATTTGCCGCTCCCGATCTACGTAACCACCAACTATGATGATTTTATGGTGCGTGCGTTGAGGAGTCGAAACCGTATCGCCCGACGTGAATTTTGCCGGTGGAATGAAGATCTCTACCAGATTAATCCTCTGGCCGATCTGCCCGATCCGACCCCGGATAAACCGCTGGTTTTCCATCTACACGGGTACGATCAGTCTCCCGAAACGATGGTTCTGACCGAAGATGATTACATCGAATTCCTGGTTAATATCGGCAAGCGCGATGTGCTACCGGTCAAAATCCGAGAGGTACTGGTGCGCCATTCCTTATTGTTCATTGGTTACAGCCTGCGCGACCTCAATTTCAGAGTCTTGTTTCAGGGACTCAAGAGCACCATGGGCGGGCGGATGAATCGCGGTAGCTTTACCCTGCAACTGCCTAACAACGAACCAGCACAGAAAAAATACGTCGAAGACTATTTCGGCGTGATGGACATCAAAGTGGTGTGGGGCGATGCACAGGTGTTTGCAGCCGAACTGCGCCGCCGGTGGGAGAATTACAAGCGATGACCACACCCATTCTGCGCAATCCCTATGTGGGACCCCGACCTTTCACCAATTCTCCCGAAGATATTGACGTGTTTTTCGGGCGTACTCGCGAAACTCGGCAGATTTTCTCCCTGGTGGTTGCGGAACCGGCGATCCTGGTCTTTGGGCAATCGGGGACGGGCAAAACCTCTCTGCTGCGCGCTGGACTCCAGCCCATGCTCGAAGACAATCGTTTCGAGGTCTGGGGACCGGTCCGTGTGCAAGGCTATGCTGACAATCCCGTGATTCGAAACATCTTCATCTATAACGCCCTGCGCGGTTGGGTTGGGGAAGGTGCCGCCTCTGATTTGGCACAGATGTCGCTCACCGATTTTTTGCATTCCCGACCTCGTTCTGCCGATTCTGAGCGGGACCTGCCGCTGCGCATCCTGATCTTTGATCAGTTTGAGGAACTTTTCACTGCGTATGGGGCTGAACGGTGGACTGACCGTGAGAAGTTTTTCCGCCAGATCACGCAAGCCCTCAAAGAGGATGAATATCTTCGTGTGATGTTTTTCATGCGAGAGGATTTCATTGGCGAACTTGTGCCCTACGAGACGCTCCTTCCGGGCAGACTCGAAGCCCGTTTCCGGCTCGAACGGTTGCGCCGTGATCCTGCCTTTGAGGCGGTCACGGGTCCTGTCGAAAAAACCCCTCGGCGCTACGTGGGTGGCGCAGCAGAACTTCTGGTCGACAAACTGATTCGGGTGGAAAACGTTGTTCCACCGGTCGGCACCGAGGAGTTTGTCGAACCGGTCATCTTGCAGGTGGTCTGCTCGCGGTTGTGGGACGAACTCGATCCACAGGCTATGGAATTTACGTCCAAACAGGTGGATAAATTCGATCCTGCGCGTGCCCTTCAAGCATTTTATGAGCAATGCCTAGAAGCTGCGGTCAAGGACATGACTGCCAACAGTCCCGAAGTGGAGAAATTCGCGCAGGGGACCGATCGCAATGATCAGGCTGAGGAGACTCTCCGGAACTGGTTTGAAAACACCCTGATCACCAAAGCGGGCACGCGCAATATGGTGCGCCAAGGCGAAGCGGACACGGAAGGGCTCGCGAATAATATCGTCCTGATCTTCCAAGACAAACACATCATCCGACCCGTTGAAGGCTATCGCGGCCATGATCGCTGGTTCGAATTGGCACATGACCGTTTTATCGACCCCATCCGAAAATCAAACGCCGATCGTCAGTTGGAACGGCAGTCGATCAAAGCGGTACAACAGCAATTGCGCGCGGATAAAATCGAAAGCTATCATTTCAAACTGCGAACGGATCTACAGGTTTTTTTGTCCTACTCCCGCCGTGACCGCGATTTTGTTACCCGACTTTATGAACGGTTGGCAGCAAATGGAGTTGATACGTGGGTAGATTGGGAAGACATTCCCTCGAGTGCCGACTGGCGTAAGGAAATCCAAGCGGGCATCGAGGACAGTGACTGCCTTATTGCCATCATATCCCCGGACTACCTCGTCAGTCCCCTGTGTAATGCGGATCTGACCCATGCTCGACAGGTCAACAAACGTATCATTCCGGTTTTGCGTCAGGAATTTGAAGCCAAGGAGTTGGCGGGGGTATGGTACGAGCGAAAAATGACGGAAGAGGCTCAACTGAACCTAGATTTCCTTACGCGCTTGAATTGGATATACATTCGTGATGGTGACGACTTCAATGCTGCCTTCAACCGCCTCATTCAGGCGATTAGTATCGATCTCGACTATGTCAAACTCCACACGCGCCTGTTGCAGAAGGCAATCGAGTGGGAACGTACCAATCATGATCCGTCATATCTGATCAGTGGCACTGAACTCCAGCAAGCTGAGACATGGCTCGGTGCCAGTGCAATCAACGATCCACCGCCGACGGAACTGCAAGTTGGATTTATCGCCGCTGCACAGAAACGGCAGGCGAGCCTCACGCGGCGACGGCGGCAAGCCTCAATCATCGTGGCGCTATTGGCAATTATTAGCGCAGGAGCGACGTTTGTCGCGAGCATGTCCAATCAAGCGGCGGCAAATGCTGAAGCGACATTGATTGCCCAACAATATACGGCGACTGCTGAGGAGGTCATTGCCACTACTCGGGCCGCTGACCAACTGATGAGTACGCAGATGGCGATTGGCGAAGCGTCGCGAGCAGCCCTCAATCGCGGCGACTCTCAGAGTGAACTGGGTAATTATGACGCAGCGATCATGGAGTATACGGAAGCTATCAGGCTAAATTCAATGCTTGCCGACGCCTATGCAGGGAGGGGAATCGCCTACGCTCACATTGGCAATCTGCAAAGCGCAGCTGCGGATTTGAGTCAAGCGATTGAGCTAGCGCCGGACTCTGCTCAAGCTTATTACTACCGGGGGAATGTTTCTAGCCAACTCGCTCAGTATGAGAACGCGCTGACAGACTACAGCCGAGCAATTGAACTCGAGCCGACTTTTGCAAATGCCTATATTGGACGCGGTCTCGCCTCGTTTCAAGTTGGCGACTATGACGGAGCAATGGAGAATTTGAATCGGGCCATTCAGCTAGCGCCAGACTCTGGGCTAGCTCACTATTACCTAGGAAACGTCTACTCTGAACTCTCGCGTTATGAAGAAGCAATTGCGGACTACCGCACTGCGATAAACCTAGACTCGTCTCTGGTAGTTGCGTATGCGGCTGTCGGCTTAGCCTCCGCACAGCTAGGCGAATATCAACAGGCGCTTGAATACCTTTCTCGTGCACTAGAATTGAATCCTCGTTCGCCAGATGCCTATCGCCTACGCGGTTTTGTTTCTGCGCAACTTGGCGATTATCAGAGGGCGATTGCTGACTTGGATCAAGCGATTCAGTTTGATCCCCGATCAGCCATATCTTACTACTACCGCGGAAACGCATACAGTCAGCTCGGCGAATACGAAGTAGCGCTTGTAGACTATACGAACGCGCTCGCGCTCGACGTTTCTTTGGCTGACGCCTATGCAGGGAGGGGAATCGCCTTTGCGACGCTGGACATCCCAGTCCAAGCAATTGCCGACCTGCGCGAGTACGCTCAACTTGCCGGGGAAAGATCTGACCCAACGATTGTGCACAGGTTGTCCGAACTTGAAAGCGGACAGGCTGCTGCAACTGATACGCCCTAACAAGTGGTTCTCGACTAGTAGGTGACCAAGCGGGAGTTACGGGGTAAACAAAAAGCGCTATAGTGTTCCCTAAAAAGCAGGTGGGGACATGAAGAAATATCACGTGACATTGACGGATGAGGAACGGGAACAACTGCGGAAACTGACGAGCAAAGGGAAAGTATCGGTGCGGAAGTTGAAACGGGTGCAAATCCTGTTAGCTGCCGATGCAGGGGAAATTGACGCGGACATTGCTGCGGTGCTGGGGATCGCAGTCACCACGGTGGAACGGATACGGAAACGCTTTGTCGAAGGCGGGGTAACGTTCGCGTTAGAGGAAAAACCACGTCCGGGCGGACAAACGAAATTGGACGGGGAAGGCGAAGCAGTGTTAGTCGCTTTAGCGTGCAGTGAACCACCGAAAGGACGCAGCGCATGGACGATGCAGTTGTTGGCCGACCGGTCAGTCGAGTTGGGTGTGGTGGATAGCCTGTCGGATGAAACCGTGCGTCAACGATTGAAAAAAACGTCCTGAAACCCTGGCAGCGAGCCCAGTGGTGCATCCCCAAGGTGAACTGGGAATTTGTCGTCCGAATGGAAGATGTGCTGGACTTATATGCGGAAGCGGATGACCCGTATTTTCCGGTCGTGTGCTTCGATGAATCCCCTTACCAATTGGTCAGCCATGTGGTTGAAGCGCTGCCTTGTCTGCCCGGTCGTCGTCAGCGCTATGATTACCACTACCGACGTGAAGGCACCGCGAATCTGTTCATCTTCTTCTGTCCCCGACAGGGCTGGCGGCATATCACCGTCACCGAGCAACGCACCAAACAGGACTTTGCTCACCAAATGAAGGCGTTAGTCGACGTGTACTTCCCCAAGGCACTCCAAATTCGCGTGGTGTTGGACAACCTCAATACCCATTCTCCAACCTCACTCTACGAAACCTTCGAGCCAGCGGAAGCCCGACGCATTCTCCGACGTCTTGAGTTTCATTACACACCCGTCCATGCCTCATGGCTGAACATGGTCGAATTGGAATTAGCTGTGTTGTCCGCGCAATGTTTGAAACGGCGCATTGGCAGCAAGGCAACCTTACGCCAAGAACTCTGGGCCTGGGAAGCAGAGCGCAACCGAAAACGAGCGACCGTCGACTGGCGTTTCACCTGTCACGATGCTCGTCAGGGATCAAATCGGCAGTTCACGTGGACGGGCATCCCTTCGGAGAATTGAGGTCTGTATTGTGCCAACTCAGAAATTGCAGTACCCCGCAACCACCTAAACCTATTTCTATCCAACTTCGTACCGAGAAATAATCGAACAAACTTTCTCTTTTCAGGACATTTGAACTATACTTTTTTGGGCGCGGAGATGTAACAAGAAGATAACCGTAATGCCCAAATCGACTAACTTACAACAAACCCTCTGGGATTTACAGAAACGCTTTGGCGATCACGCCATCACTATGCTCGGCGCACGGGGCACTTCTGCCGCTGCGATCACGACGGGCTTTCCTCAACTAGATGCAGCGCTCGGGGCAGGGGGCATGCCGGATCATGGCTTGACCGAGCTGGTTGGCGTACCCACATCGGGCATGACGACGCTCGCGCTGCGCATCATCGCCAGTGCGCATGCGGATGCCGCGCCGGTCGTGTATCTCGATGGGGCTGGCACCTTCGATCCCGATTATGCGGCGCGGTGTGAGGTGGATCCGGATCGCCTGCTGCTTGTACAGCCGGAGGATGCCGCGCAAGCCCTGCTCATCGCGCGGGACTGCGCACGAACGAACAGCGTGCGCCTCATCGTTCTCGATCTGGTCGGTTTACCTGTGCGTGGCAGCAAACCGCTGGAGCAGCTGCGCGAGGCACTCGTCCGCACGCGCTGTGCCGCGCTCCTCTTGCACAACGAACCTGTCCCAACGACGCTCAACGATCTATTTCAGCTCCAACTGCGGCTCGCGTGGACGGGGTGGGTGACACAGGGACACGATGTCAGCGGATATCGCGTGCAGGTTACGGTCGTGAAGGATAAAGCGCGCGCCGGGGAACGGCAGGTCGTGCTCGAACTACATCCGGATCGCGCGGTGGATGGGGGTGCGCCATGATCGGCTGTCTGCGTGTGCCGTATTACGCTGCCGCACTCGAAGGTCAGCGTGACCGGACGCTGCGCGGTGGGCCACTGGTGCTCATCCGCTATGATCAGCGCGGGGGTAAGGTCATCGCGCTGTCTGCCTCGGCAGAAGCGGTTGGCGTGCAGCTCGGTCTCTCGATAACGCGCGCGCGGGCATTGTGTCCCCAGGGGATATTTATTACCAGTGAAGCGGATCGCTATGCCGCAGCGCTGGAGCGAGTGCTCGGCTATTTGTGGACCTATACCAACCGCGTTGAAATCGACGAGGTGGCGTTCCCGCACACCCTGATCGCCTATCTGGATCTGGGACGCTTGCGGGATGACGACGCCCGCGAGCTGCTGACCAGCGCGGTCGAGGCGCTGCGCTCGACGCTGCACTTCACGGCGTCGGTTGGGCTGGCGGTGAGCAAGTTCCCAGCCTATCTCGCGGCACTCAAGGCAGAAGCGGGTGAAGTTCTCACCATCTCGCGTGGACAAGAAGCGGCGTTCGCCGCGCCGTTCCCGGTGTCCGTGCTGCCGCTCACCCGCGATCTGGCGCACAAACTGGATCGACTGGCGGTGCGGCGCTTGAGCGAGTTCGCGGCGCTGCCTCGGGCGGCGGTCATCGGGCAGTTCGGGCGGGCAGGGAAGCTGCTGTATCTGCTCGCACAGGGACAGGATGGCCGCCCGGTCACACCCCGGCGGATGCCCGCTTCGGAAAGCGGACGGCGGCAGTTCGAACCACCGATCGCGGAGCGGACGCGGCTCGATATCGCCGCGCATCTGCTCGCTGAGGAGCTGTCTGAACGGCTGGAACAACGCGGCGCAGCGCTGCATCGGCTGCGCGTGACGCTCACGCCGGAACGTGGCGCTGCCCACTCCGAAGAACTGTTCCTGCTCGAACCCGTGGCAACCGCGCGTGGGATCGCCGAGAGCATCCAGCGCCTGCTGGAGCGTCTGCCCACCAGGCAACCGATTACGAGTCTGGAGGTGTGCTTAGCGCATCTGGTGTCCGCCGCACCGCGCCAGCTCGAACTGTTCCGCGACCAACCCACGCGGACGGCGCTCCTCGACCTCGCGCGCGTCCTGAATGAACGCTATGGCGACCACTGCTATCGCGCCGAACTCCGGGATCGCGGCGCGATCCTGCTCGAACGCCGCTTCGCTTTGCGACGGATCGACGCGTCATGACCCGGGTGTGGTTGACGGGTGCACCGATCACCGTTGAACGTGATTCGGCAGGTAGTCCGCTGCGCTTCACGTGGGCGGGGCGCGTACATACTGTCCAGCGGGTGGCCAACCAGTGGCGCGTCGATGTGAATTGGTGGCAGCTCCGCCTTTGGCGTGACTACTTCAAGCTGATCACGGATACCGGCTTGCTGGTGATTGTGTACCACGATCTCGTCGAGGACGCCTGGTACGTACAGCGGTTGTATGACTGAGTATGTTGAACTCCACGCGCATTCCTATTACAGCCTGCTCGAAGGGGCGTCCCCGCCGGAGGATCTGCTGCGGCGTGCGGTCGAACTGGGGATGGATGCGCTCGCACTGACCGATCACGATGCGGTGTACGGCGCAGTGCCGTTCGTCAAACACGCCCGCGAACTCGGCATCCGCCCGATCCTCGGCGCGGAGCTAACGCTCGCGGGCGAGTCTGATCCCCACCATCTCACGCTGCTGGTCGAGAACGCAACGGGTTGGGCGAACCTGTGCCAGCTCATCACGCTGGCGCGCCACCACGCGCCGAAAGGCGAGGCGTTAGTGCCTGAAGCGCTGCTGGCTGAGCACACCGACGGCTTGATCGCGCTTTCGGGGTGCCGCCTCGGTGCAGTCACCGCGGCCCTACGGCGGGATGATCCGTCAACCGCAGTGCAAGCCGCCCGGCATTATCGGGACATGTTCAGGCGTGACCACTTCTACATCGAACTACAGCACCATCGACTGCCGCACGACGAGCGGCTGAATGCGGAACTGGCGGCTATCGCCGAGCAGATCGGCGTGCCGTGTGTGGCGACCAACAATGTCCACTATGCGCGGCGGGAGGCGAGCCGCCTGCAGGACGTGCTGGTGTGCATCCGCCACCTGACGCCGCTGGACGACGCGGCAGCGCTGTGTCGTCCCAATTCGGAGTACTACCTCAAGTCTACCGATGAAATGCGCGCGTTGTTCGCCGCCTATCCGGAGGCGATCAGGCAGACGCGCCGTATCGCCGATCGCTGCGCCTTTGATCTGACCTTCGGCTTGCAGGAACTGCCCGTGTTTCCGACACCAGACGGAACCGACGCCGTGACCTACCTCAAACGGCTGTGTCTGGATGGATTGAATACCCGTCAGCTCACGCCGACCGAACCCATCGAACGCCAGCTGACCTACGAACTCGGCGTGATCGAGCGCAGCGGCCTCGCCAACTACTTCCTGATCGTGTGGGACATTGTGCGCTATGCCCGCGCGCAGGGGATTCTGTGTCAGGGACGCGGCTCGGCGGCCAATTCGCTGGTCGCCTATCTGCTGCACATTTCGCCCGTCAACCCGCTGGAACACGACCTCGTCTTCGAGCGCTTCCTCTCCGACGAGCGGCAGTCGGTGCCGGATATCGACATCGACTTTCAGGCGGACCGACGCGAGGAGGTCATCCAGTATGTGTATGGACGCTATGGCCATGAGCACGCGGCGATGGCCTGCACCTTCATCACCTTCCGCGCGCGCTCGGCCATCCGCGATGTGGGCAAGGCGCTCGGTCTACCGCCCGAGGTGCTGGATCGCGCGGCTCGTACCATCGACACCTTCAAGTCGGGGCGTATCGCCGAAGCGGGCGATCTGGAGGCGCTGCTCGGCTCGCGCGCCACGTGGCAGCAGCTTAGCGACCTCGCCGACCAGCTCGACGGCTTCCCGCGCCACCTCGGCATCCACAATGGCGGCATGATCGTCATGGGCGCGCCGCTGGCCGCGCGGCTGCCGACCGAACCCGCCACCATGCCGGATCGCTATGTGGTGCAGTGGGATAAGGATGCGCTCGAAGAGGCCGGGCTGGTTAAGATCGACATCCTCGGCTTGCGGATGCTCTCCGCCATCGCCGAGTCCGCGCAGACAGTGGCCGCACTCACCGGGCAACCGCTCGATCTGGACGGGCTGCGCTTCGACGATCCGGCGATCTACGACCTGGTGAGCGCCGCGGACACCATCGGCGTGTTTCAGGTCGAGTCGCGTGCGCAGCAGCAGGTCTTGCCCCGGATGCAACCGCGCCGCTTCAACGACCTGATTGTCTCGATCTCCCTGATTCGCCCGGGACCGGTGCAGGGGAACATGGTGCATCCCTATCTGCGGCGGCGCTTGGGCGAGGAGGCGGTCAGCTACCCGCACCCGCGCTTGCAGCCCGCACTGGCGGAAACGCTCGGGGTGGTGCTGTTTCAGGAACAGGTGGTGAAGGTGGCGCGTGACCTCGCCGGGTTCACGGGCGGACAGGGCGAAGGGCTGCGCCGCGCGCTCGGATCCAAACGCGCTTATGAGGCGCTCGACCGCTGGCACACGGCGTTCCTTGACGGCGCGGGCCGCAGCGGCGTGGATCCGCGGCTCGCCGACGCCGTCTTCGACACGCTGCGCGCGTTCGGCGGCTACTCGTTCCCCAAGTCGCACGCGGCGGCGTTCGCGGTGCTGGTCTACCAGTCGGCGTGGCTGAAGCACTATCACCCGGCGGCGTTCTACACCGCCTTGCTCAACCATCAGCCGATGGGCTTCTGGAGTCCGGCGGCGATTGTCAACGATGCCAAGCGGCACGGGATTCGCGTGCTGCCGGTCGATGTGAACGCGAGCGCGGCGCGCTGCACCGTGGAGGGTGGCGCGATCCGCCTGGGTTTGAATCAGGTGACCGGGTTTGGCGACGTGGCGAGCGAGCGCCTGGTGACGGCGCGCCAGTCCGCCGAATTCCGGTCACTGGCGGAGGTGGGGCGCCGCACGCAGTTGCCGCCGCGCCTGCTCGAAAACCTGATCCTCGCGGGCGGGATGGATGCCTGGGGCAAGACGCGCCGCTCGCTGGTGTGGGAATTGGGCAAGCTCGACTACCGCCCGGATACCTTGCCGCTCGACCTGCCGGAAGACACGCTGAATCTGCCCCCGGTGTCGCTGCTCGACGTGATGGGGCTGGAGTATGAGCTGCTCGGTCTGTCGCTGCGCGACCATGTGATGACGCTCTACCGCGCGCAGTTACGGGAACGGGGCGTCCTCGGCAGCCGTGACCTCGACCGCTGTCAGGATGGGGACACCGTGACGGTGGCCGGGCAGATCCTCGTGCACCAAGCGCCGCCGACCGCCAAAGGACATCACTTCATCACGCTGGAAGACGAGGACGGCTTCATCAACATCATCGTCCGCCCCGACGAGTACGCGCAGTATCGCCGCGTGCTGCGCGAGTCGCCGCTGCTGATCATCGAAGGGACGCTGCAGCGCAGTCGCGGTGTGCTTAATGTGATTGCGATGTGCGTTACTCTGCTGCGCTGATCTGACAAATTTGAGTTGATTGTGAATCGTGAGCTTTAAGCATGTCAGTAAAGAATGAGGTTTTCCCTTATACTGACCGAAAGAAAACGAGTGTTATTACAGTACGCAAGATCCCTCATTACCCATGCCACTACTTAGTTTCCTGCTATGTGCTTCGGCTCAAGTGGCTCCAAGTTACTTGTTTCCCACTTGAGGTGACGATAAACATACGTGTTCTAGCGAAAGTATCTGCAATCCGCTTTTGAGTACGCCAAGGACGTGCGATGACCGATCTCTATACTACCCTGAGCAACCTGATGGCACCCCATTTAACGCCGACCGCTATTCTGGGACGAGTGATGGCACGGAAATTCGTCAAACTGGGATATGTATATCGAGACAATCTTGGACTGGTAGCGGAACGTATCCAGGTACAACTTGAGGATCTCACAAAGAATGGTGATCTGTTCGAATTGTGGAAAAAAGATAACCTCAAAGTAACACTTGATGATGATGTCGTGACCATCGACTATATCGGTCAGATTGTTGACGTGATACTCAACATCTCAGAGGCGGATTTTGAGATCGAGCAACAACAGATCGAGGAAGCGATTATCGAAACAACAGATCACGTAATAACCTTCCTGAGCGATAAACTGGCTTCAGCTTGGCAACGAGCCAAGAACCGAGAAGTGAAGAGAACAAAGAAAGATCGTAAGGAATTTTCATCCATTATTTACGGAAGATGGGGGGATGGACTTGATGAATTTGATGCCTTGATCGACCTTTGTACCACTCTCGGGAGTCAATTCAATAGTGATTTTCGCGCGGAGGCAGAACGTAAACAGGACTATAAGTTCGAGGCATTAACGAGAGTTCATGCTTGGGCGTGCAAAGTTGCAAGAGAAATCCATCTGCTTCTATCAAATGGTTTCGCAGATGGCGCCTATGCGCGGTGGCGGACCCTTGAGGAAATAAGCATCATCGGTGAGTTCCTAAGAAACAACGACCAAGCGACCTCTGAGCGATTTCTTCTTCACTCGCGTGTTGAAGAGTGCAAACTTATGGAGCTTTGGCAAAAGGATGCGATCAATCTAGGATGGCCAAAGATATCCAGTAGAAATCTATCTGCAGCAAAAACCAGAGCAGCGACGCTCGAAAAACGGTTTGGGGCTGGCTTCGGCTCAGACTATGGCTGGGCTGAGGATGCCTTAAAGATAAAGAAGCCCAAATTCAAAGATCTACAGGACGCTGTTTCGAGAGCTAGTGGAAACTCATTCTACAGGAGAGCGCACAAACACGTTCATGCATCATCTTATGGAGCGCTCTTCCCACTCGGAGCTTGGCCGTTTAAGGATGTGCTTGTAGCGGGAGGCAGCATTTATGGTTTGAGTGAGCCAGCAAAATACGCTGCGCAGGCGATGTGCTCGATCACTGCGACGGTACTGTTTAGCCGAAATGGCGACAGGTTTGAGGAGATTGTTACTCTGAAGGCATTGATGCCATTTCGAGACAAGGTTTGGGAAGCATTCGACAAAGCCGAGGACGAAATACGGGCAGAGAGCAAAGCCTCGCGAAAGCTCAAAATACGACTACTCAAGGGTGCAAAAATAATCTTCTAAGTGTTTGCTCGTTTGACTAAGTGCATCATTGCCGGTTTCTCGCCGTCGCAGTGGCTGCGGCGGATTTCCGCCCTTCAGTTTCACTGACGTTTGCGCTGACCTCCGTGGTTGCCCTCGCGCTGCGTTTCGTCCGGTTTCTCATTCGCAAGGGTAGCACGCCGCACCGCCGTCAAAGCCGTGGCCGGCTTCGTCTACGGGCGCGCGCTTGGCTGGCGCCGCTCCGCTCAGGCGCGCCCGTGCCGCCCGGTGGGTGCCGGCGGTTCCGGGCGGCGTGCTCCTGCGCCTTGCGTTGAAACCGGACCTTACCAAACGCATAGCGAGTGATCGTTTACACGGCTGTCCCGTGCGCAAGCGGCTGCGTCAGCTCGAAAGGGCGCGCTGTAAACCCTGCCCGGTGCCCCTGAGTACCGACGGTCGCCTACTGGTGAACGCGCTCGCTCGTCTATGCCAAACGCCCTCGACCTGTGCTGCGGGGCCGCACCTCTCGGAGGAAGGAGGTCGGCTTTGCCGAGCCGCACACAGACCACCGATGCGCCGATCGTCGTGAATGCGAGCGGGTCACCGCTCGACCGGACAGGTCAACCGTTCGTGGTGTTCAGAGATGAAACCGGACGGCATTCAGGCGGCAACCGGCACGCATGGGCGACTTTCCAGCGCCTCACGGACTTCGGTTCGTGGGGCGCTTTCTATTTTTCGATGGTTTCACTTTTTCACGGAGGTGTTGATGCGCACAGAAACGCATCTGCTGATCGCGGGTAGCCGCTACGCCACCCGCGCTATGCTCGACTATACGCGGCGCGCCGTACAGCGCGCGCACGAACTCGGCTGGATTATCCTCGTCGGGGACAACCCGAAAGGCGTGGATCTGGCGGTGGTGGAAACCTGCCGCCGTCTCAAAGCACAGGTGATCGTCGCGGGGATCGCCAACTTTCCCCGCAATTACGGCTGCAAGCACGGGGTTTACGTCAAGGTCACGCGCGACCTATACCGCAGCGCGGGTGGCGATCTGCTCACGGGCTACACGGGGCGGGATCGCTGGCTGGTGGATAACTGCCAGCAGGCGCTGTTCATCTGGAACGGCGAGAGTCCCGGCACGAAGGCGGGCTATGCGTACGCCCGACAGCGCGGCAAAGTCGCCCATCTGATCAACTTTGACCGGAGGCCGCAGCCATGAGCGGACACATCATCGCCGTGGATACCTACGGCGCACAGCGCGTCACCGATCCGCGCACACACCAGCTCGTCAGCGCCTACAAACTCGGCTACACGAGCGCTGTCTCCGCCGTGCTGCTCGCGCTGTATGGCGACAAAGCGCGTAACGTGTCGCCGAAACAAGCGTCGTACCACTACGTGCAGATCGACGGCGACGTCGTCGTGCGGCACGGGCACATCCTGCTCACGTTGACGGACGCCGAACTGGCACGAGCCGAACAGATCACGCGGCAGAGTTATCGCGCTGGGGTGTTCCTGTGGCGCGATAACCAATGGTGGACGTTCCCTGACAGCAGCCATCCGGATTACACCGCACCCGGCTATCGCAGTGGTCCGAACTTCGACCCGACGGGCTTTCGTCCGCCGTCACCGTCGACCGGTGAACACGTGGCAGCGGTCAGCGGAATTGTGGCGGAACGCAGTCAGCGCAGCGCGACGGAGAAGCCGTGGTGGTGGCTGAGCGGCGAGACGTATCCACACCGCGACCTGCTCAAGCGGTACGGCGCGCGCTTCAGTTCCCGCCGCAAGCAGTGGTACTACATCGGCGCGGACTTGCCCGCCGCGATCCGCGCGCTGATGACGAGTGAAATGCGGGCGGAGACTACTGACGGGCAAGTTGAGCCGGTTACGCCACTCGACCCGCTGCCACTTACGGTTGAAACTACGCCGATTGCCCCCGCCATGAGTCCGGCCCTCGTCAGCCTGATTGAGCAGGCGCTCGCCGACGATGATGCGCCCGCCCAACCCACATCCGTCGACCAGCCTGCGGAACCCGAACCGCTGCCCGCGATTCGCATCACCAAGCCGAGCCCGCTCCCCGCTGACGGCGAACCGCTGGATGCCGTGCAGACCGCGCTCCGCGAGGTGCAGCGCACGCCCTTCGCGCCGATCTGTCGGTCGGTGTCGAGTTACAGCCCCGGACGCGCCGTGCCGATCACGCAGCAGTACTGCGGCGAACTCACGGGCAGCATCACCGGGCAGGTCTTCTGTTATGGGTGGGCGATGTACGAAGGCGTGTGCGTGTACGTGAATATGGGCGGGCCGCGCACCGGCGTCGAGGCGATCCGCGCGAAACTCAGCAAGGGCGACATCGTCACGGTGGTGCCGGATGCCGCGCCCGCCATCGAACTGACCGCCGGAGAAGGGAACAGCGGGATGTATCACGATTACCTGCACACGATCCCCGAAGCGCGCTTTACGTCGCTCATCCTGCTGCACGAGTGGGTGGTGAACCCGAACTACAGCGGGAACGCCACGACCTTCATCCTGCGGACGGATGAAGCGCAGGCGCAGGCCAAACTCAAACATTATGTCGCGCAGGTGGTCAACGTGCCCGTGTTCGATGCGTGGACGTCGTTCCTGTGGTCGGCGGGCTATGCGGCCATGCTCGTGCGCCCCACGCGATCAGCGGGTGGCATCGATCTACTGACCGTCTCCCTCGATGCGTTGGTGTGGACCCGGCTCATCACGGGGGGACTGGAACAACGAACTATCCTTCTGCCTAGCTAGTCAGTGTGTTTTGCCGCTGACAGCTTCTGCACCAATGTCAGAATTAACGCGCCATGTCCTTGGAAGTCCTGTTCAGTCAGTGAATCGATGTTAACCCACAACGGCTCATCAAGGCCTTCATCGGGCGTGAAGTGGGTCGCGCCGATCTGTGTGGATAACGGCTCACAGCGGAAGAAGAACAGAAAGCCGTGAAAAGCGAGATCCAGCGGGTCGTAGTAGAAGAAATCGGTTTGAAAGTGCAGGAACTCCCCCACCTTGACGGCCATGCCTGTCTCTTCGTGCACTTCCCGGATCAGCGCGGCCTCCATCGCCTCCCCTTTTTCAATACCCCCGCCGGGCAAAACATACCGCTGAGTATAGGTGGCGCGCACCACCAGCAGCTGCTGGTTCTGCACAATCAGCCCATAGACTGACGGTCGCTGAATCAGGGTTTCCGCAGCGACAACCTTCTCCGCATTGAAGAGGGTTCGACATTTCACCTGCAGCGTCATGATCCGCCTTTCTGTAACTGCCCAGTTCACATCCTGAGAGCTGCTTTCAAGGAGAAATCATACATGGCACGCGCTGAATCGAAAATGATCATGGGCTACCTGCCCATTGAGGAGCGCCACTACCCGGCGCTCCTGTCGTTAGTCGCCCCCGCGACACCCGCCGTGCGGATGCTGGACCCGTTCGCCGGGGAAGGCGCGTTCCTCGAAGCGGCAGCGCAGGCGTGGAACGTCACGCCCTACGCCAATGAGCTGGATGGGGAGCGCGCCGCGCAATGTATCGCCCGCTTCGGTCCGACGCAGGCGGTGCGCTGCGATGTCGAACGGTTAGTCGCCTCCAACAACGCTTTTGGCATCGTGTGGGCGAACCCACCCTACGACCATGACAAGGCGGCACAGGGCAGCAAGCGCGTCGAATTCGCCTATCTGCGCCACGCGTGGAAGTGGGCGCAGGACGGCGCGGTCGTGCTGTGGTGCGTGTATCACCAGCACATCACCGCCGAAGCCGCCGCTTTTCTCGCCAAACACAGCCGTAGCGCCGACGTGTGGGCGCTGCCCGGCAAACATCAGGGCGAATACGATCAGGTCGTGGTCGTCGCGATCAAGGGCGAGCAGTCGAACCCGGGCGCGCTCTACGCCGAGATTATGGCAGGGAAGGCCGCGCCGCGACCGCTGGTCGTGCAGCCCGCCCCGGTCTACACTGCACCGCCACCCCGCGCGCTCCAGCGCTTCGTCTTCACCGCCGATATGCTCGATCCGGAACAGGGGCTCCGGCTGATCGCCACGAGCGGCGCGTGGACGAGTCAGGGTTTTCAGGCGCTGCTTCAGCCACTCCCGCCGCCGACCGAGATCGAACCGGTGGTCGCGCCGCGTCCGGGACATCTCGCGTTGGTGCTGGCCGCCGGGGTGGCCGATGGCGCGGTCATCGCCACCGACGAATACGGGATGGTCGCGCTGCGCGGCAAAACGCGCCACGTCGAGCAGATCGCCCGCGTGGAGATCGAAGCCGATCCGAACGACCCGGAACGGCAGGTCAAGAAGACGACCATCCGCCTGAAGCCGACGACCACGCTCACGCTGCTCGGCGGCGACGGCACGACGGTCGAGATGGAGGGGGATGAGGCGCTGCTCGGTTTTATCAGCGCCAACAAGCGGGCGCTCGTGGCCTACCTCAATGTCAAGTTCCAGCCGATGTACCGCTTCGACTTCGCTGGGATCGGGCGCTGGCTGGATCGCATCCGGCTGAAGGGCAAGTACCCGCTGTATACGGCGCAGAAACATGTGGTCGCCGCCGTCACGCGGGGACTGCGCTCGCGGGACAGCCTCCTGCTCTGCGGGCAGATGGGCACGGGGAAGACGGCGATGGGTGGAGCGGCGGCGATTGCGGTCGCGGGGAACATCATCCGGGAGCTGCACAGCGGGATGCGTCCGGAGCAGGTCGTGCTGATTGTCGCGCCGCCGCACTTGATCGAGAAGTGGAAGCGCGAGCTGTACAGCCTGCACCCGCAGATCCATGTCGAACGGCTCGACCGTCATGAAGATATCCAGCGCTTTATGGCGGCCGCCGCCACACTCGGCCCGGACGTGGCCAAGATCGGGCTGATCAAGCGCGATATGACCAAGCTGGGCGCGGGGCATGAACCGGCGGTCGTGTGGCGGCGGGAAGCGGTCGCCCTGTGGCGGTATGGCGCGCCCGTTCCGGAGGGATACGAGCCGGGGCAGCGTGTCCGGCGGGAGCGCGTGCCCAAGTGTCCGCACTGCGGCCACACCGTTCTGCAGGAGAAGAAAGGCACGAGCGCGCCCGCCTCACAGGCGTGGCTGGAAGGCGGCAAGCGGACGTGCGCCGTCTGCCAGTCGCCGCTGTGGCGCGAGCACCGGGATCGCGGCTCGCAGCCGAAGCCCGGTGAGCTGTATCCGAGCAAAAACCCGCGCTATCGGCTCGACGAGTACCTCAAACGCCGGTATCCGGATCGCGTGTATCTGCTGGTGTGGGATGAAGTGCATGAGGCGCAGCACGGTGACACGGGCAACGGCGAGGCGTTCAGTCGGATGGCGGGGCTGGCGCGCAAGGTGCTGGCCATGACCGGCACGCCGTTCAACGGTCGCGCCTCGTCGATCTTCAACCTCGAATACGCGCTCAATCCGCGGGTGCGGGCGCGGTACCCCTGGGGCGGTGCGCCGCGTTTGAGCAAGAAGCAGCGCGGGACACGGCAGTTTCCGGAGGTGGTGAGCTCAGGCGCAAATCAGCGCGGGCGCGCCGAGTCGCGCTGGGTGGCAGACATGGGCGTGCGCGAACAGGTCGTCGAGGAGCGCCCCTCGTACGACCGGGACACGGGCGTGTTCACGGGCACGTCCACCTACGAGCGTCCCTACGAAGAAGCGCCGGGCATCTCCCCGCTGTTGGTCGCGGAAGTGCTGGATCACGCGATCTTCTTCTCGCTTGGCGATCTGGGCAAGGCGCTCCCGCACTACGAGGAAATCGCGCTGCCCGTCGAACTCGATGCGGATGTGTCCGCCGAGTATGACCGCACGCGTCAGCGCCTCAAGGACTACCTGATCCAGCGCCGCTGGGAGGGGGACACCACGTTCCGGGGTGCGTACCTGCAGTGGTCGATGGGCTGGATCAACGCGGCATTTCGTCCGTATGAGGTCATCCACAACCTCAAACACCCGATCACCGGCCTGAAAGAACCGTACACGGTCGCCTCGATCCCCAGTTACGGCGAGGAGCGGATCTACGCCAAAGAACAGGCGCTCATCGACCTCGTGCACGCCGAACTGTCAGCGGATCGCCCGTGCGTGATCTACTTCCGCCAGACCGCCACCCGCGACATTCAGCCGCGGCTAGACCGCCTGCTGCGCCAGCACGTCCCGGCGGCACGCACCTTCATCCTCGCCAACACGGTCGAGGCCGAGCGGCGCGAAGCGGTCATCGAGCGCGAGATCGCCAAAGGCACCAATGTCGTGCTGTGCAACCCGGAGCTGGTCAAAACGGGTCTCGACCTGATCCATTTCCCCACGCTGATCTTCTTCGAGATCGTGTTCAACCTCTCGACGATGATGCAGGCGGCCGCCCGCTCGTACCGCCTGAACCAGACGCACACGCACTGCAAGGTGTACTACCTGTTCGCTGAGGGCACGATGGAGCAGACGGCGGTGCAGCTCATGAGCCGCAAGCAGCGGGCGGCGAAACTGCTCACCGGCGACATCGGCCTGACCGGGTTGGATGCGCTCACCGAAGGGGAAGGTGGCTTCGAGGAGGCGCTGCTGGACGCCATCGGGCGCGACGAAACGCTAATCGACCCGACGGAGTTGTTCAAGGCAGAGGCGCAGATCAGCGCGCTTGATCAGGAAGACGCCGCCTACTGGAACGTCGAGGAGGTAGCCCTCGCGGCTGAAGACGTGGCGGCGGATGAATCAGATGGGTTCATTACCACGGCGTTGGAACTCGGCGCGATGATCGCCCCGCTTGAGCCGGTCGAACGGCGAGCAGAACGAACAGTGGACCGCAGTGCGCACCCGGCGGAAGCGGTCAGCGCCTATCTGGAAACGGTGCACATCGTCACCGACGTGGCGCAGTGGACGCAGTGGCGTGCGGAACTGCTGGCGCTGCTCGCTGGAGCAACCACGGAGGGGATCGCGGCGTGGTTGACCGAGCACCACATCGTCTTCCCCGGCTTTGAGCGGGAGGTCGCGGAGGAACTCCTCGAGCTGGTCGGCGTTCAGGCCGAGCCTGTGCCGGCCTTGCAGCTCGTCAAATCGTCGCGCGCCGCGCCGAAAGTGGAGCGCAAACCCGTGCGCGAACCACTGGTGTTTCCCCGACGCGAAGCCGTCCCCGACGAAGCCTTCACGCAGCAAATGGCGCTGTTCTGATGTTATGCCGGACACGGAGCAGCGTCACAGTTTCTTCGACGCGCTGTTCGCCCGCTGTACCCAGTACCCAGATGCCTGTCTCACGCTCACCGCCCTGCACCCCGACGGTCAGCACTCCACTCCCTCCCGACACCTTCCGCTGCATGACAAGGCTGCATTACGCGACGCACTAACCTATCTTGACCGGGCGAATGCCCTCGGTTGGGGCGCGTACTTCGCGGTTGGATTGCGGCGTCCAGGATTGAACCGCTGGCAGCGCGGCGGTGCAGCGGATGTTGTCGCGCTCCCGGCCTTATTCGTCGATGTGGATGATCCGTCCACCCAAGCACTGAGACGGCTGCAATGCACCGACCCAGAGCCATCGTGCATCGTGTCGAGCGGCGGCGGGTATCACGCCTACTGGTGGCTCGATGAGCCGACGGCCGATTTCGCGCGAGCGCGGCACGTGCTGCACTCGTTGGCGTTTGCATTGCACGGCGACTCACTCAGCCTCGCCCAGAGTCTGCGTGTGCCAGGTAGCTATAACACCAAGCCGGAGCGCCACAACGCGCACTGCCACCTGCTCACCCTGACGGATCGGCGGTACGCCTTGAACGATTTCACCCATTTGCTGCCCGTCCGTGCGTCACGCAATCAGCTCCGACCAAACGGCGCCGTGTCGAACCGTCCCGCCAGCCATCTCATCACCCGCGTCTCCGAGGCGCTCATCGGGTTGGGTTGCAAGCCGCACGGCGACTGGCTGAACGGCGCGTGCCCTTTCCCAGAGCATCACAAACATGCTGACCGCCACCCCAGTTTCGGCTACAACACGAAAACCGGATACGGCTTTTGCCATGTCTGCGGCACATTGCTGCTCAAAGACTTGTGCCCAGCGCTAGGAATTTGGTTTTTGGATAATGAGAATGCTTACTCTGGGAGTTGAGTTGCTGACGGCGTGTCAAGTTTGACGAACTGCTCTAGCAGTCCTTCGTACCAGAGCAGGTAGAAGGTCTGTCCATTCGTGAAGTCAACCTGAAGCAGAATTTCATCCCCGCCTCGACAACAAACATTGTCTTCGTAGTTGTACCACACAATCGAAATCGAGTAGTCGTCGATGGAATCTCTAAGCTGCTCCGCAATAGCCGACCAATCGGGCTGTCCGATCAAGCGACCGCAGACTTCGTAAGAGGGTATTTCCGCACTAGCACGAGCAGCTTCGAGACATTGCCGCACGTCTTCAACAGCTTCATCGCGCGGATTAGACCACAAATGTCCAAAGAGCCACGAGATACTCACACAGGCGAGTGCCGCTATCCCCATCACGAGGGCAATCGTCAATACGATCGAGCGAGTTTTTTCCATGAAGACCGTAATTCCTCAAGATGTTCATGCTCAGCAGTTTAGCCAAAGGAAATATCATGCACAAGCAAGCGAATTCGATGGTTCTCACCCTTATCCTGCCCGACGCAGACAGCGAGAGCAAGACTGGCACCATGCTGGTGCAGCGCGGCGATCTCGCCCGCGTGCATCAGTTCACCTACGAGCGCATCGCTGATCTGACCGAAGTTATTGCCGATGCACTTATTGCCTTCGCCGCCATCGAAACCGATCCGCCCATCATCCCGGAGACGCAACCGCCGCCCAAATCACAACCGCGCAAGCAGGTGGAGCCGCCCGCGCCGCCGAGCGAACCGACCGTCGACATTCCGCTCAAGAAAGGTAAGAAGGCGGTCAAGATCAGCCACCTCAAGATCACCGGCGGCGAAACCGACGCGGCAGCGTATCGTCAGGCGGTGCTGATCGCCGGGAAGCTGATTGACGGGAAATTGTGGGACGGCGAGTCGCCGATCCGCATCGACGATGTGTACGCGCTGGCAAAGAAGATGAAGCACCTGACCGAGCGGGATTTGTCGCTGTTTGCCCTCACCGACTTCGTGCAGACGGGCGAGGCTGCTGAAGTGGACTTTGCGCCACCGCCGGATGAACTTGATGATGACGAGGATGCGCTCACGCTCGAAGTGCCGCAGCCTCCAGTCATCTCCAGCAACGGGCATCACGGCACGAACGGTGCCGCCGAACAATCCGCGCTTCTGTAATTCCCTTATCTCGAAAGGAAATCTTCACCATGACTGACCAGAACCCGACTCAACTGACCCGTTTGTTCAAGATTGGCGCGACCCGCGTCGTCGAAGATCCGTCCCTGTCCGGCATGAGCAATGAGCAGGTACGCGACTTGCTCAAAACGAGCTACCCGGAAATCGCCAACGCGACATTGCGTGAGCGCGACGAGAACGGGCTGCGCGTGGTCGAATTCCTGCCCCAACCGGGCCGCAAAGGCTGACAGCGATGAGTGCCGTTCCCTTCGGCTTGGACGAGCTGCGTAGCTGCCTCGTGTCCGTTCCACCGCTCGACTTGAAAGGGATGAGACTGCTGCGCGAGCAGCCTCAACTCCTTTCCGGTACCGCCCGTGTTCCCCGTCCGCAACTCATCGAAGCGGTGACGGAAATCGTCGCCTATACCGGACGCTGCACTGCGGCAACGCGCAGTCTAGCCAACCTTACGCCGATCCCGCTGCTCGCGATCAGCATCGGGGAATTTGGCCTATGAAGTCGTTGACCAGTCTGTTTGATCAATTGGCAGTCGCGCTAACGGCGGATCCGCTGCTACTGTTGGCCTCGGCAGTCGCCGCCTTCGATCCGTTCTGGAATACCTTCGACGAAGAGGCGATCGACTACGACGCCGATCCGCTCCACATCGCTTTGCAGGTCACGCGCAATGCATTCCCCGACATCTACGCCGAAGCGGTCGAGCAACTCCGAGCAGGTGCATCGTATCAGGCGCTGGAGCGCCTAGTGTGTACGGCAATTTCCGCCAAAGGGATCCCGCTTGACGATCTGGAAGCGATTGGTTGGGGCATCCCGCTGCACGCGGTCGGTGTGGATCTTGAAGACCCTGAGTTCTACAACGTCCACAGCGATCTACTGCCGCTGCTCGCGCCGTTTGGCATCGACGTTCCGGATGGCGAAGTGTACAGCGTCGATGTGCCGGAGTGCGTATATCCCGCCGGACACGCCATCGCCGCCAGCCTGCTTGAGCAGACGGATCTAGCACTGCGACAGGTCGGTTGGACGTTCGCGTGGCTATTCGCCTGCACGGGCAACAGCCTGATCGACTACACCGACGAAGCCTTATCCGAAATCCCGCCGCTCTCGTGGTCAGCCGAAGATGTCGCCTTCGCCATCGAACTGATAGAAGAGGCGGACGGCATCCTGCGTGATGTGCAGGCGGGCATCGACCATCTCAAACAGTCGCCCGACCTGCAGGCGGCACTGGAGCGCAATGTCGCGCACCTGTATCGTGAACTCAAGCAGAAAGGCAAGCTCAATGAACGGAACACCCGACTATGCTGGACAAGCCCTCTCAGCAGCGCTGACGGAACCGCCGTCGCTGATTCTGTCGTTTTACAGTTACGGCGTGATGCTGCGTAAGCAGGAAGGAGAACTGGCCACGGAATACCCGGTGGACCCGGCGCAGATCGCGCTGGCGCTGGCGGCAAAAGTCACGTTTGATACGGGATTGCTCACCGGGAACACGCTGCTTGTGCGGCAGGATGGCGTGAAGCGCACGGTCGTCGATTACCGCCCACCACACAAAACGGGCCTCTTCCTCGATGGCTCGGAGACGGCGCTGCGCGTGCCGCTCCCCGGCCTGATCCTGATCCGGGTAACGACGGACGACAAAGCGCCGCAGTACGGCGTATTCGCGGTTAAGCGCCGCCCGGAGAACCTCGATATCCCGCTGTTTCACGCCCCGATCCCGAATGTATTCAGCTCAGGCTCCATCTGCTGGGGGACGGTACCGCGCGTCGAGGACGCGGCGCTGCGTGGTTCCTCACTGGCGAATGACTGGATGATGCTCTTGGGATCAGCGTTCGGCGATCACGCCGTTGGCGGCAAGAGCAAGCGGCAGCCGCAGGACATCCGCAAGCTGCTCATCGAATTGGAGGGAAAGAAGGCGACCCGCTACCCAACGGGCGATCTGCTGCCCGTGAAAAAGTCGCTGGCCCAAGTGCTCGGAGATGCGCAATGATGAACGTTTTCGACCCAAATACCCACATTCAGTCCATCGTCATTGTCGGTTGTGGTGGAACGGGGGCACAGGTCGCCCGGATTGTCGCGCGGTTGCTCTATGACATGCGCCGCGCGCGGCTGCACACGCCCAAGCTGGTGCTTATCGATCCGGATGTGGTCGAGGAGAAGAACGTTGGACGGCAGTTGTTCACCGCGGCGGATGCGGCGCTCAAGCTGCCGAAAGCCGAAGTGGTCGGCAAGCGGCTCAACCTAGCCCTCGGCTTGGACATCCGTTGGATTATCGAGCCAGTGAACGCCGATAAGCATCTGGATCGCTATGGCTCGCAGCTCATTCTCAGCTGCGTCGATAACCATGCGGCGCGGCGCGAATTGCATCAGACAAAGGGTATCCTGATTGGTGCGGGCAACTACCGCGATGGTGGTCAGGTCGTCATCGGCAACACGAGCGATGCCGACCAGATGCGGCGCTATCTCGACGGGAAGGATGGCAAATACGCTTACCTGCCAAAAGAGGGGCTGCTGTTCCCGGCGCTACTGGAACCGGAATCCCCTGCACCCGAGCCACAGCCTGCACTTTCGTGCGCTGAACTTGTCCTACGTGGTGAGCAAGACACGCTCGTCAACGACTGGATGGCGTGCGTCGTCGGCCAGTATACGGCTGCGCTGTTGCGCTGCCAACCGATCCGCACGTTCGCCAGCTTCGTCAGTCTGGACGGGATGAGCGTTCGCAGTCTGCCCATTTGCCGCGATGAATTGCTGCCGTATCTGTCCGAGGTGGTCTGATGCTGCACTGCAAACGGCAGAACATCCATCGCTCGAAGCTACCGCCGCCCGGCGCAATGGGTTATATCGTCGGCTTGAGCACCGTTGACCCGCGCCGCAAGTGCATCGTCAGCCACTACCCGCTGTGTGACAACGTGCGCCCCTATAGCCGGGGGATCCACACGTTCTATGCGCGCTTCCTCGATAATGGCGAAGTTGCCCGCTTCAGCGGCATCTGGTTCGAGGCGGTGCCATGACCACGCTTACGCACCTCGATTGGCAGCCGGTCATCCTGCTCAAAGTCGTCCAGCGACCCTTCGGAGTGTTCGGCCAGATCTCGCTGCAGCGCGCCTATCTGGCGTATCACAGTGGGCGCTTGCTCTATGCGGATTGGACGCTCGAAGCCGTCGAGCGCGTCGAACCGCTCGTGTTCCCAACGGGCTGGATCTTCCCGGAGCGCCCGCCGCTGCCGTTCCGCTTACGGGGACGAACCGGCAAACGGATCCCGGCTGGCACGTGGATGCTGCCGTACAGCGACAGCTTGTACACGCTCTACGCCGACAGCCGCGCCGCGCTCACCGCTATCGTCCACCAGATCGACCAGCGTCCAACCGATCCGCTCACCCTCGCCATTCTGCTTCACCTAATTGACCAGCTTTAGTTCAAAGGACAATCGCATGACTCACAATCTGCATGCCGCTGCATTGCAGCAGTATCACGCGCGCTTCGATGCCGCGCAGTACACCGCCCTTGGCGAGTTTCTCGCCTCTAACCTGAACGCCAACCGTGACGACGCCCGCGTCGTTGACCTGCTCGTCGCCCTGCAAAACACCGCCTTGGGACTGTGCGATCATCCGGACTTTGAGTCCGCCTGGCATCCCCTCGCGGTGCAGTGCGGACACAACTATCTCTCGTTCCATACTGTCGATGCGATGCGCGACTTTCTACGCCATTTCGCTCCGGATGATGTTCGCATCGACGACTTTGAAGCGACCGCCAAGGGCATGCTGCGCGCTTACAGTGGGTTGGAGGATATCAAGACGGCGACCGCCCACGCGAACGGTGTGCATGCATGGCAGGGACGGATGGCCTATGAACTCCTCGCTGCTGTCGATTACCTGACACAGACTGCGCTCCAGATGCTGGCGCAGGGGGACGAGCACTACGCCCGCGAGAAACTGCACAAAGGGCTCAATCGTATCACGGGAGCACTCTACGAAGGCGTCCGCCACAGCGACCAGCCTGCGCTATACAACTTCCAGTCCACCTACTTCCCCGATGAGCGCGATGTGTGATCCACGTCTGCTGACCCGTCATGCTCAGAATCCCGCCTGCGGTGACCGTCTTAGTTCTTGAGCGCGAGTAGGTCGGGCAACCGTCATGGGAGGCTGCATGCTGTCGCTCAATCCCCACTGGACGCGCTGGCCGTCACCTCATCAGCCCCTGCGATCTGCGCCCTTTCGTCTGCTGTTCCAATCTGTCGACCCGGTGACTGCTTGATACCGCGCAGTCGTGCTGACCAGTCCAACGAGTGTGCTGCATCCTCATTTGCACCCATTCGCTGCGGAGGCCGGTCAACTGTCGTGCTGGACGCCACGATCCTCTTCGTGCGTGGCGCTTCACCTCTCCGACCCGGAGACGTGCCGATTTGTCGCTGACCATCCTAGCAGGCGCGCCCCCCATCAAAGTCCTGCGGACTTCGCTTCACCCGCTTGCTCCGGGCTGGCGCCGCTGCGCTCAACGCAAGCGGGTAGCGCCCGTGGGGTGATGGCTGGCGTGATCGCCTGCTCTCCTCTGGTCAGAAATCGGCACAGGGTCGATAGAGAAGACAAGCGCACAGGCGCGAGGAGAAAACATCATGGGTACGAGCTGTTTGCACTCACGTGAAGGTGCGCTTCATTGCTGTGTTCGGCGCGGAATTCGGCGGTGTCCTGCCAGCGGATGTAGGGGCCGTACTTCGTTTGGCTGCGGCGATAGATCGAGCGCCACGCCGGGTTGCCGAAGTGGTAGGTATAGCGCTCGCGGATCATGCGCCAGTTTGCACCGGGAAAAGCGCGCAGCAGTTCGATCTGGGAAGCGCGATTTGTCACTAGCTCATAGAGCCGGGCGCGCTCGGCTTCCGTCCATGGATAGGTGTAGTTACCGTCGCGTGTCCCCGTGCGGATTGTGCGCGACCCATCGCGCCAGATCACGGTGACACAGCGCGTAATCCGGTTTGGGCGATTGACGATCGCGTGCTGCGCGAAGGCTTCGAAGAGTTCGCGCCGATCCTCCGGGGCGACTTCACTCCAGCGGGCGACCACCATTTCCAGCACCGGACGGGCTTCGAGCAGCAGCCGTTGATGTCCCTTGTCGTATTGCAGATGTTTGAGTTCCGCCTTCAGCCGCTCGATCTCGCGCTCGCTGGCGATGTAATCATCTTGAAGTTGTTTGACCAGATCGGGATGGGTGAGCGCCTTCAGGTTCTCAACGATGCTGCGCTGCGCCTGTTCGGCGGAGCGGATCGCGGTCTGGATGCGCCGGACATCGACCTGCACGCCGTCCTGCGACAGCTCAACCGCTTTCCGCCACGCTTCCTCGTCAATGGTGGTAGCCTCCAAGCGTTCAAGCAGCAGATCATCAATGGCCGTATCGATGAACCGCGCCATCATATACCAGATACGCTTCCGATCCGTGCCGTAAAGCGCGTAGACATACTGCTGATTCTTCGGCTGCCAGTTGGTCGAGAGCCGACGCAGCGCCATCCCGGGCACATCGGTCGAATACACACAGCGGGTGTAAGTCGGTGGTTCCACGCCACGCTCGGCTTTAGTGTGCCGCACCCACGGGCGATGGGGCATGTAATCCGGGTTCGGCTCGCCGTTCAGCGTGTGGCGTGACAGTCGGTTGAAGGCATACATGAACAAATCGAGCGGGACAATCGGCTCATGGTTGTGCTGCTGCACGATCACACCGCCATGCGCCCAGTGTCCAATGTAAACGGCATTCGTGAGCAGATTGCCCAAGCCGTACTCCGAGAGCATCAGCTTATCGGTGAACCGTGACCGCTTCGAGATGTTCGTAGGGAACACAAACCCGCCCGGCGGCTGATGCGCCTCAAATTCGGGGATGAACGGACCATGCTGCTCGATGTGCCGCCAGGTTGCTTTCAGGTTGCCGTTGTGCTGCTTGTAAAGCGCGAAGTAGGCGCGCACCACGTCGTCATACGGTTTGAACGGGACATAGCGGCGGTACTGCGGATTGGACACTTTGGCTTCGAGGAATTCGCGCGTATCGACCATGTAGCCGAGCGCGACCGCTGTCCCCGTCCACTCGCCTTGATCGTTCAGGTACTCACGTGCCCGCCACAGCCGTCCTTTGACGAAGAATTCGAGATAGTCCGCGGCGCGCTGCACCTGCTCGCGGAACATCTGGATGTGGTAGCGGCCCTGCGTGGGGTGGGCGAAATCGTAGATGAAGGTCGGGGTCAGCACGAGGACGTTGTTCTCGCGGCAGGCTTCGATGAAGATGTTCGTCTCAATCTGCGCCATGTCGCGGAAGAAGCGATCCACGTCCTGCGCCGCGATCACGCCAATCTCTTTGGCTTTGATCAATTCAAACGCCTGCGACAGTCCCTTGCGCTCGTGAATCTTCTTCGTGCCGCTCACACCAGCATCGAAGTCAATCAGCTTGATGCGCTCGCGTGTCCAGCCCTGACGCATCAAATGCTCAACCATATCGACCGTTTGCAGCGTGGTCGAGATGTTGCCGATCTGTCCCTCGCTCGACTGGCGGTAGTACACCGCGATCGGGCGATTCGTCGGTAGCGCCTGCGCCTTGTAGGGATCAATCGCGTTGGTTTGCGGCTTACGGTATCTCGGCATCGCTCATTTCCTCAAAAAGCGTTCTCACAACGAAAACGCCTCGCCCCTGCGGGAACAAATCCATGCAGGAACGAGGCGCTTTGATATACAATGCGTCTCAGCCCTGCGATGTGTCCAATTCACTCGCGGGGTCAGCCAGATCGTCGGGTTGGCGCTCGGCGGTCTGGCGTAATCTGTCCTCAGTGTACGGCGTTTCGTTCCAGCGCGCAACAATTTTCAGCAGCGCGCGATAAATCGTTTCCAGATTCACCCCCGGCTGGCTATTTAGTTGATCATCCTGCTCACGACTCTCAGCCTTCAAGTTCTGCATCCCCAGAAATTACTCGGCTGTGATGCTGCACAGCCTCCAAGATGATATGCCGCGCCATGAACGAGTCCGGCAGCTTGAGTCGCTGTGCCAGTGCCTCGATCTGGCTGCGTTCCGCTTCGGTCAGCCGAATGGCAAAGATACATTCCCGCTTGGGCTGCCGAGCGGGTAGGGTAGATACAATTGGTTTCTCCATCGGTCATGCGCCTCCGTTTTACTCACAGCCTCAGCGTACCAAACTCGCTCGATCGGATCCCCGTAAATTTTCAGTCAGGGCTTGTCATTTTTGCGGTGGCCGAGCGCAAGATTTCAGTCTGCTGTGTTTAGCAGCTTCAGCGTATCACACGTGGATTGACAAAACCCCGGAATCGTCCATTTGGGGAATGGAGGATTCCGGTTCGGTTGGGAAGCTAACAGGTTTATCGGTACGCATAATAGGCTGAGGGGAACAAAAAGCTGGTACAACCTGTGGCTCTCCACATTTACGCATGCGACCAGCTTCTCAGAGGCAAATCAGTGGAATTGCTAAGCTGTTGCTTGTGTAAAACCAGACTCAGTGTAGCAAGGATTTCGATTATATGCCTTCATCCCCGTCCGTTTACCTTTACACATCAGGGAGCTGGATTCAAACGTTCGTTTTCGCTTAGATGAATCTGGAAGAACCTTGCCAGAGAATTTACTGTACCAAGAAAGATAGGCCGTACCCAAGAAGCAGAATGGATGCAACAGATACAACTATGGAAACTTTATAGGAAATTCCCACCAAAGTTGTTACAGGTGCTATATATACGTCTGAGTAGGCTTGCTGGGAAGAATCGTTATTTGTTATCCATTTAATAGGGATTCTTAGAACTGCTGGAAGTGTTAGTGACCAAGCAAGATTTACCAATGACAATATGAGTGGGTTGTAAGTCGACGTCAGCTTTGTGATATTCGTATAACACGCAATGAAAATGAATGACCAGAATACAATAAGGATTAACTGAAGAACACGAAAGAGTGATGATCTTAAAATCATTGTGGATCGAACCAGAGTACACTCAGCAACAATGGCTTCCTGAATTAAGGTTCGGTCTGTACTCCTAGTTATTCCAAATACAGTATTTAGAAGCCATATGAAAATTCCTGTTCGGTAGAATGGAGGTGCGAACCAAACCAACTACCAAACAGGAAGAAATCAAGTGTGTCACAGAATCAAGGTCTACACCAGCGATTTGAGCGATAAGCAGTGGGAAACGATTCGGGAGCTGCTGCCACTGAGGAAGCAGGGGGCGGGGCGTCCTGTGGAAATTGACATGCGCCAAGCGGTCAATGGGATGCTGTACATCGCTAAAACCGGAAGCCAGTGGCAGAACTTGCCGGGGGAGTTTCCCCATTATCAGAGCGTCTACTATCATTACCGTAAATGGTGTTTGGATGGGACATGGGAGCGAGTGAACTTGGCGCTGGTGTGGCTAGAACGTCGTCGTCAAGGTCGCTGTCCCTACCCAAGCGCCGGGATTGTCGATAGCCAGAGCGTCAAAACGACGCGGGCGGGTAACGAACGTGGTTACGATGCCGGCAAAAAAGTCAAAGGACGCAAACGGCATATTGTGGTCGATACGTTGGGACACCTGCTGAAAGTGCTGATCCACAGTGCCAGTCTTCAGGATCGCGACGGTGCCCGCTTCCTGCTAGAGGCACTGCCAGCGATGGTGCGCCTGCGGCTCGTACTGGTCTGGGCAGATGGCGGTTATCGCGGACAACTCGTCGCGTGGTGTTTATACTTTCTCAAGCTCATCCTCGCAATTGTCGCGATTCCCCCGGCGCAGAAAGGGTTTGCGGTGTTGCCCAGACGGTGGGTGGTGGAACGCACCTTTGCTTGGTTGAACAACTACCGTCGCTTGAGCAAGGATTATGAAGTTAATACGACCTTGAGTACGGGCATGATCTATCTGGCTTCCATTCATACCTTGCTCAAGCGCATTCCCGCATAATTTTCATATGGCTTCTTAGATAGTTTGCGTTTGTCTGTTCCTTTATGTCCAAATGTATTCCAAGTTCCTCTAGGGATTGAATACTGCGTGTACGATCGATTATTTCCCCCTTTGTCGCCTCAATTAACGGATCGAAATGCCACTTACGAGATTGATCGTTAAGTGTGAGAACATAGCTGACATATTGAGGCATCATCTCTTTTCGAAGCATTTCTAATTTTACTGTGGCAGATTCATCGGAGGGATAGCTTAGTCCGGGCATAGCTAGGCTTGGAGAAACTACACTGTGGTGTAGACCGAGGGTGTCAACCGCAAAATAAAATTTTACTACATCGCGCGTGATCGAATAGATAAACGTTGATATCACAAACAAAGCGATAAGTGTAGGGATCAGGAGTGAAATAGTCACCAGAATTTTAATCGACACTTGGCTTAAATCAGTGCTCGAATAGATGTCTTCTACATGTGTAGCTATAGATAAACTACTTTCACCAAGTTGACCACTATACACGAACGCTGCTACCGCAACCAAGGATGTAAGCACTACCACCATCATCATAGTACGTTGAATTGTCGATAACCTGACCTCAGACCTTTGTAGAAAAGCTCTAAGGGAGTTTCTTTCTTGATCAGTAATAGGGCGGCTCTGCTCGTCCCGAGTCGCAACATCAGGAGATTGAGGTTTCTTATCCATTGTATGTTCTATCCATTTACCTACGATGCATAATGCTTAACAGCACAAACTCGAAATCCAATGTAATCTGTGGTGGCGTACGGAACACAATGGTTGCGAGAAGTAGACCTTAGGTATTTCTCTGTGGAATTGACCCAAGCACCTCCACGCAATGCCTTTCTTCTGTCGCTTGAGGTAGATGTGGATGAAGCATCATAATAGTCGTTGATGCACCATTCCCACACATTTCCTGCCATATCTTCTATTCCATCATTATTCTGCCCCTGTGGATAGATGCCGACAGTAGATGTCATTCCTATTTGACCTAGATTCGCGGCGTTTGTTGAATAGTTCATTCCCCATGGATATACTCGGTTATCTGGCATTCGAGCGGCAATCTCCCATTGCTGCTCACTTGGAAGCCGAATCTCGTAATTGCGTAGCAGCAGATCTGCTTTATGGTAGCTGAACGTGAGCCATCTGCAAAATGCAACTGCTTGATACCAGCTCACATTATCGCGCGGATGATTCCCATACTTATATCTTTGAGGAAACATAGCTTGATTCTTCATAAAGAGATCCTGCCACCATCGCTCATCCGTAAAACCGTCTTTGGCATCTATAAAAGCTTGGAATTGCGCGTAGGTAATTGGGTATTTAGAGAGCATATACTGGTCTACCCCCGATAAAATAGAGTAACAGTTTCCCAAGCGAGTACAATAATCAAGCTCAGGGAGATTGCGAAATGGGTCGAGGATCACAATTCACGGAAGAGTTCAAACGGGAAGCGGTGCGCAAGGCAGAAGCCAGCCAGAACGTGACGCGTACGGCCCGCGAACTGGGGATTGCCAACAAGACATTACACCACTGGATGAAGCAGTTCGGGCAACCGGAAGTATTGGATATAAACACGGCGACGATGAGCGAACTGAGCAGGCGCGTCCGAGAGTTGGAGCGGACGGTCGCGCAGAAAGAGGCGACCATTCAGGTGCTAAAAAAAGCTATCTCGATCGTCAGCCAGGAAAAGCCGAGCGATATGCCGTGATGGAAAAAGCACGGAAAAAAGTTGCTGTTGGGGAATTATGCCGGGTATTGGATGTGTCGGAGAGCGGGTACTATGCTTGGCGTGAAACCAAGACGAGTGCTCATCACCAGCGCGACACCTACCTAAGCGAACAGATTCAAACGGTCTTTGAGGACAGTCGTCACACTTACGGCAGCAACCGAGTGGAAGCAGCCCTACGCGCGCAAGGCATCTGCACGTCGCGCAAGCGCGTCGCCCGCCTTATGCATCAGCTGCATTTGCGCTCAGTGCGGGCGAAGTCCCATCGTCCTTGTCTGACCCGTTCTGTACAAAATCGCTATGTCGTGGAGAACCTGCTGGCACAGGACTTCACCGCGCAGCGAGAACACGAGAAGTGGGTCACCGACACCACTTACATCCCGACCCGCGAAGGCTGGCTGTATCTTGGTCTACCCCGATAAAATAGAGTAACAGTTTCCCAAGCGAGTACAATAATCAAGCTCAGGGAGATTGCGAAATGGGTCGAGGATCACAATTCACGGAAGAGTTCAAACGGGAAGCGGTGCGCAAGGCAGAAGCCAGCCAGAACGTGACGCGTACGGCCCGCGAACTGGGGATTGCCAACAAGACATTACACCACTGGATGAAGCAGTTCGGGCAACCGGAAGTATTGGATATAAACACGGCGACGATGAGCGAACTGAGCAGGCGCGTCCGAGAGTTGGAGCGGACGGTCGCGCAGAAAGAGGCGACCATTCAGGTGCTAAAAAAGCTATCTCGATCGTCAGCCAGGAAAAGCCGAGCGATATGCCGTGATGGAAAAAGCACGGAAAAAAGTTGCTGTTGGGGAATTATGCCGGGTATTGGATGTGTCGGAGAGCGGGTACTATGCTTGGCGTGAAACCAAGACGAGTGCTCATCACCAGCGCGACACCTACCTAAGCGAACAGATTCAAACGGTCTTTGAGGATAGTCGTCACACTTACGGCAGCAACCGAGTGGAAGCAGCCCTACGCGCGCAAGGCATCTGCACGTCGCGCAAGCGCGTCGCCCGCCTTATGCATCAGCTGCATTTGCGCTCAGTGCGGGCGAAGTCCCATCGTCCTTGTCTGACCCGTTCTGTACAAAATCGCTATGTCGTGGAGAACCTGCTGGCACAGGACTTCACCGCGCAGCGAGAACACGAGAAGTGGGTCACCGACACCACTTACATCCCGACCCGCGAAGGCTGGCTGTATCTGGTGACGGTACTGGACATCTTTACCCGGCGGATTGTCGGTTGGTCGATGGGCATTCACCATGACGCGCAGCTTGCCCGCGCTGCCTTGACGATGGCGTTCCACCATCACTGTCCGCCTGCGGGCGTGATCCTGCACTCTGACCGGGGCAGCGAGTTTGCCAACCAGCTCTATGCCGAGGCATGTGAGGGCAAGGTAATCCGCAGCATGAGCGGTTCAGGCAACTGCTATGACAATGCGCTGGCAGAGAGTTTCTTTGCCACGCTCAAGCTCGAAGCGATTCAGGGACACGTCTTTGCGACTCGCTCGGAAGCGCGCATGGCGATCTTTGATTACATTGAGGTGTTCTACAACCGGCAGCGGCTGCACTCTGGCATCGCCTATGCTGTGCCGGTCACCATGGCAGCTTGAGCCACTGTTACTCCATTAAACTGGGGGTAGACCACCAGTCAATGACAGGGGATAAATCATCATTATATAAGCCAGCAAGCAATATAATGGTTTCTTCCCACCCCTGCGGTTGCCACCAAGTATTCAACGGCCAAAACTTTGTCGCTGGAATACCCCCACGCATCTCTATATCCACTTTCAGTGCCGCAAAATATTCTTGTAGAAGTTGATGGCTGAACCTAATTTCGTTTTCTCCGTTGAGGATATTGGCCCGAAGTGAATCGTACAACATGTTCGCTGATAGAAAATCATGCACCCGACTTCGAGGAATAGTTGTTCCAGTTTTGTCCTGCTGCATCGAAAAAGAAAGGAGTGAAAGCTGTGTTTTCAGTTTATACACAGCTTCTGGATTGAGTTTCTCGCGTTCACTTAAAAGAAAGTTCGTAAACAATTCAAACAACTTACCACGATTTCTCGGTAATTTCGCCGTTTCAGAATAAACCTCTGTCATCATGAACAGCATATAAGGGTTGCGCGCAAGAGCTAACATTGATCGAGAGTTTCTACCATCAGTCATCATTTCATCAATTTCTTGGATGACGCGATGTCCTGAATTTAGCCACATATCTGAAAAATCGGATCCTTTTTCTTGTTTCCAAATATTCCAATAGTCTCGGATTTCATTGCCTTGATCACCTAACAACTCCCAGAATAAACTGTTTCCATCATTCGGTAGATAGTTCACACAGAATTGCCAGATACGCAGTGCATCTAGCGGCGTGATCCTAATTTGCTCTGGAATATTGAGATCCAGTTCCCCCTTGTAGTCCAACTCTCGGCAAGTTATAGCTATAAGAATCCCGTTATGGTTTATACTGCTTGAGAGATGAATTGCCAGTTTCACTAATTTCACCAAAGATCGAATTTTGACCGTCCGATTTTCTGCTGGCAACTCATTTAATGCGTCAATCAATAATGCGATTCTCCCTTGAGTAATTAGTCTTCTAAAAGAAATATCTCCTAGTTGATTTTGAAGCTGTCTCAGAACACTGGTATCCGATGGCAATGCTCCAAGCCGAAGAATAACGGGCAATGGTGCTGATGGGTCTTGTCTGGCGTTTTCTGCAAGTTCAGCAGCAAGTTTCCAAAGTGTCGTTGTCTTGCCTGCGCCTGGATCACCCAATATGACGATTTGGCGCGATTGATTTAGAAGCAAGGAAATGTCTTCAATCTGATAAGCAGATATTTGTGTTGTATCCGCGAAGGACGTTTGAATCTGTTGATGTAATTTCACAAACTTAGGATCAATATTTGCAACAGAGCGCTTTATATCTGTTTTCTCGGGATACTGGCGAATTCGCGCTACCCCAGCCATTGGTGTATATACGGTTTGCCAGACACTAAATTCAAGGATGAGATGATCTAGATAATCTAGTTCCATTTGGCGTGCCTGTTGAGCGGGAGATATTTCCCCTACTTGAGCTAGTTTTGTATTCAAGGGGAGCAAAGCAAGTAATCTGTTTAGCCCAGATTGGAAATTTGGATGAGCCTGAGTGACCATAATATCGAGCATGGTTATGGGTAACTCACAGTCGTCAATTTTTATTGGAATTATTCGCTTTCCACGGCGCTGCGCCTCCAAAAACTCAAGTCTTACCCATTTACTGGCATTGGCATTTCTTGAGACGACCGTGATCACTGCATATGCATCTTTGATTCCTTTCTCAATTGAGTCCACCCATTCGGTTCCACCTGCGATAGCCGTAGTATCCTGCCAAACAGAATGCCCCAAATCCTCTAATGACTTCCGAATGACTTGGATTACTTCACTGTCTTGCCGACTATAGCTTATGAATACATGCGAACCCTCAACTTGGGCAAACGAGGGCTGATTCTCTGATGATTTTGTGTTTGCATCCAATTTTCCGTCTCCTATATGAATTAGCCCCAATTCTCTTCGGGAATATTTGCGTTCTTGACTCTAGTCCAAGAAAGAGAAATGACATGAAAGCTGGTGAGCTTGTCCTACACATCTTTATCAAGCGAATGGTTCAACTACTATACTTTGACTCCAATGGTGACCGAGTGTTTTAGATCCAGCACGAGTGGCTTAACAATTTGAACCAAAACATCGGTAATTAGGCCAGAGGAACCGACAAAGCCTCTCTTTACAATTGCTTCAAAATCGGTGTTATTCAGATAGCGTCCTACATTTTCATATCCTACAAACTTTCCTTTATACGGTCCTCTTGCTTGTTCAGAAGCCTCAAATAACGTCCAATAGTCGAGCGGAATATGAATTCCTGGGATCAATGAAGCATTTACTGGGTCGAAAATTTCATCCTCATGAAACTTGAAGTAGAAAGCCCCGTTGTTCAAACGATATTCAGTAAGCGAGGTCGGTGGGCGCATCAGGGAAGTGGTTTCCAACTCAAAAGCGCGCATACGCGCGATCTCTATTTCGAATTGGTCATCGGGACGATAACGATATCCGCTGCCGTTTTCACGCTCCATACGTTTGTACTGAACTAGTACAAAGGCCCGGTAGCTGTAGTTGTAGTAGATCAGATCTACTCCTAGGGTTTCCTCAAGTGGCTGCTTATTCACGTTACGAATGAGCAGCGCATCGTTCTCCTTATGAAAGATTCGCTCGCCAGTCACAAATTGTTTTAACTGCTGCCAATCCCCAAATCGAGCTGAGTCAAATGCGATCGCTTCATCTTCGACTATCTTTTGAGTTTCAATTGACCGAACTGATGCTAGAAAGGAGATGGGAGCGGCATTGATCTGGTCACGATTCGGACGCCAAGCTGTGACTGATGGTTCGGCAACACTTTGAAACCCTGCAAATCGAACAAGGCTGGCGTATGCATCTTTCTCTTCTGCCAGCACATCAAAGGCTGCACTATCGTAGATGCGCCTAGTTGCGACTCGCAGAGCGTTGAGTTCATCTAGACTAGAAACAACCCGCGGTTGGAGACTGGAAATAACCCGAATAACTTCATCCCAAGTCGCGGGAGTTATCCATTGTCCCTCGGGCGAGTAGCTAACCGCATCAAAATACCTTTGTACCCGATTTTGAACCCCAGAACGTATGGTTTCAAAGGTAATAGGTTCTTCCAAAGTATAGAATCGTGAGAAGTGCAGCCGTATTTGAAAAGTCGCAACCTGTTGTCTGCGTTCCACCAGGCATATGTACTCAACAGCTTTGCCATCCAAGGAAACAAGGGCTAGTTCGCGTTCCTGTCCGCGCCATTTGTCCGCTACGACAACGTTGGTGAAATATTTGTTTTGCTCAATCCTTTCACTCATTCTTACTTGACGTTGGTGATCACGAACAATTAACAGATAGCCGCCGCGATTCATTCTACAATTCCCCTCATCGCCATCTGACTCTGCGTCTCGGCTCTGCGATACTTGATAGTGCAGTAGATGCTAAAGCCGAGTTTTATGATGCTAAACCGACAATGTCGCGCTTCTACATTTCGCCAGTCAATTGAGCAACCGATTATCGAACCACTTTACCAAGCTGCGACCGAAAATTCGCAGAAAGACCACGACGAGAAACAGAAAAACGGCGACGGCTGCATTTCCTTGTGTCCATGCCAGCACCATGCCGACCAGCAGCAGTAAAGTGATTGGCACGCAACCGAGGTTCAGTGCAAAGCGAGCAAGAGCATTCAGCAAGACATTCATTGAAATCTCTTCTACGATGAATAATCACCACCAGCAGATCGACAATAAAATCCACGACTTGATCTGGCAGAATCCTGCGATAAACCCAACATCCGCAGCTGAGCTCGCAGTGTAGTGAACTTCCTTTCGGAAGACATAGGTTACCATCCACCGCTCAGACTGTTTCTGAACCCTTCGATACTTTGATAGAGTCCGTCATTCGCTTTCGCGATTTGATCCGCTGCCTCGTATCTTTCGGCAAAGTCACAGATCATTTTTCGCAAAGGCTTTGTAAACTTCATCAGGGGTATGTTTGCGCAGGTTGTGAAGGCCGATCAGCATCCAACGTGCATGAAAAAACGCAAAGTCATTTTCATCTTTGGGTTCAAAGAATACTTCGTGCATTGTCAAATAGGTTTCAATGATAGTGCGGAAAATGCTGGCAATGGAGCTGATGTCCACTGTGGGGTTACGTCCGTTTAGTCTGGGAACAAGCGAAACCGACGGGGAACCCAGATGATATAGGGTCTGCGCTTGACCGATCAGCCGGATAGCGAGGTGCAGCACATCACGGCGGTAAGGCTCTGTGATCGTCGTGTGGAGCTTTTCTGCAATCGCCAGAGCGATCTGAAGGATACTTTCATAGTAGCGAACATCCGCCAACCGGATCAAGCTTGTTGAGTGGGCGTCCCGATAAAGACCGTTTTTCTGCGCCCTTTGACCCTTATGCAAAATACTTGCATCCCCTAGCGCTGTACCTGACGCAACCTCTACGAGAATAGTCTCTTGAGCATGGGGATAAATCACCAACACCGATGTGAGCGGGTCGTATGCCACTGCGCGGGCTTTGCTTAGCTGATCCGCGATTTGGTCTTCAAGAATATAGCGTTCAGGTTCGCCCGTGCTGGATAGCTGGATGATCCCCCTGCCATACGCGCGCTGCGAATGAAACGCAACGGCGGCGATCTCGATCCAGTTTTGCTCTATCAACGGCATGACGACTTGATCGACTGCTTCTTCCTGTGCTGATAGGGTTGAGTTCATTCCTCCCCCTCATCGCCATCTGACTCCGAGTCCCAGCGCATGTGATATTTGATAGTCCAGTGGATGCTAGAGCCGAGTTCCATAATGCTAAACCGACAATGCCGCGTTTCTACACTTCGCCATTTAACTCAGCAACCGATTATCGAGCCACTTTGCCAAGCTGCGCCCGAATATTCGGAGAAAGATCACCACGAGAAACAGAAAAACGGCGACAACTGTATTTCCTTGTGCTCATGCGAGCACTATGCCGACCAGTAGCAGTAATGTGAGCGGCACGAAACCGAGGTTAAGCGCAAAACGAGCAACCGCGTTGATCAAAACTCCCATGAGCGACTCCTCTACAATGAAGTAACGAATTCTCTTTAATCTGTCCTGCCTACAACTTCACACCCATTGTTCTCCCGTGCTTATGGTAATGAGGTTGTTTCTGGCGACACGGTGTCTGTGGCGATCACTTCAGTAGCTTCTGGTGCCACCTCGACATCAGCCGTTTCAGAAATGGCTAGCGATATAGCTTCACTTGTAGAGACGCTGTTTGCTTGTGCAGTTTGGGTCAACTGCTGTACTTGAGAGTCTAAAGTAGCTAATCGCATTGCAGCTGTACCTTCTGCTTCGCGTGTTTCTATTACCCGAAGATTTTCGAGTGTAGGGGTGGCGGTTGGACTCTGTAGCAACGGTATGGTCGTCGGAATAATCCCTATCAAGGTAATGAGAACAGATGTAATTAGAGGGGCAAGGGTAGTAAGTACGACAAGGCGATTATTGCTTGGTTGATTTGGTTGAGGGGCACTAGCTTGCCCTTGTCGTGGACGTTGGATCAAGAAAATGATCACAGAAAGAACAATTCCAACTAGGATTGCCAAGACGAATAGAGGATTTATTGTGTTTGCTTGTTCTGTTGCCTGACTAGCACCCGCTGGAGTTGGAATAACAGTAGGAACGAGGGGAGTAGGGGAATAAGCCGGAGCAATTTGAGTAGCTTGAAAATCGAGTGTCGTCTGCACATGCGCCAGTTCTGTACGCCGTAGAATTGAAGTGGCTTGCGCATCAGCGATGATAGCACTCTGAGTAAGCACAGCCTCACCCGTACTTAATGCACTGACGGCCTCTGGCACAGTTGTTTGCACACCAATCCCAATATCTGACGAAGCGGTAGGCGTATAGACCAGAGCAAGAGCTGCACTTGTAGCTGTTTGGTTTGTCGCTAGTACGGCGACTGCATTCGTCTCGTTCCGCAAAACCAACCAATAACCTCCAGCCCCTGCGATCGCCGCAAGGATGAGGGAAAGTACGAAAATAATCATAGATGGATCAGGGTGTCGTAGTGCAAAGAACATCCTTTCGGGCCACCGTATTTCTCTGCCGGACGTGTTAGTGATAATTAGTTTGTTGGGTTTGAGGCCTTTTTCCCTTCGTGCCAGTTCTAGCCTAAGTTTGAATTCAGTTTTGACAAGTTGAACCTCACGAATATACTGCTCTCTCTGCAAAATGAGTGCAGTTTCAAGCTCACGAATTCGAAGCTTGAGCGCCTCATAACTTTCATTGCCTTCTGTGTTTCCACTACCTTGAATGAGTCTGTAAAGCGGATCATCGTTCACGTTTGTCTCCCATGACTATCCTCATTCGCCCACCCCCTCATCGCCATCTGACTCCGCATCTCTGCCCATGCGATACTTGATGTCGTAATTGATGATGAAGTCGAGTTCCGCCTCGGTGAAGCCGTAATGCCGCGCCAGCACCCGGTCGATCTCGTCGATGATCGGCTTGGATGCACTCTGGTCAAACTCTTGGTATTCCTGATCCTTCCGAACGCGAATAACCGAGTTGTTTCGGTAATCGACCATTAACCGATCAAAAATCTCTCCCGTCTCTTTGACAACATCCGGGGTCGGCGTGCCAACAAAAAAGTCCTTTACATCATCACCAGTTAGATTTCGTCCATTTCCGACGGTCAGAAACCAGAAAAAGAACAGCGAACTGTTGAGAACCGCACCAACAAATTTTCCCATTTCGGTGTTGATGGCATAAAGATCGCGGAAGTGGTGGATTGAACGTGTCCGGGTCGCTGAGCGGAAATGCTGCTCAAAATCCATTGCGCGAATCCAGTAACGCGGGCTTCGGTGATAGTGCATCTTGAAACCATTTGCCCGCACAAGATATGCGCCGATTGGCTTGGCTTGCCGTCGTACTTTTTCGATGATTCCAGTTGACAGAGGATCGCCAGCTTTCGGAAATACCCCGCTTGCGCCTAAACGTGACACATCCTGATATGTAAGCCGTTCAAAGAGGTCTTCGCGTTCCTCCGAATACCAATGGTGATACTTTGAGCTATAAACCTTTGACTCGTTGGTGCTCTGTTTCACACCAATGTAGATAGAAAGTCGTTGATCAACACCATCGAACAGCTTAGAGGGGCGAATGCCATACCCACTCAACCAAGCTATTGAGAAAGTGCGGTTGAGTAATGCACGCAAGGAAACGGTTTCGTTCACGCTGAACGCGCCTACAGGAACAATGACGCTGAATCGCCCCTGTTGACGTTGGATGTAAACAGCGCGCTCCATCGTATAGGCGTACAGGTTATGTGATGGTTCAGATTCGTAATTGCGTATCTCGTATTCTTTGACCTTGTTCGACTCCACGTATGGCGGGTTGCCGACGATCACATCAAAGCCGCCGTTCGCCAGCACGCTGTTAAATTCCACATACCAGTGAAACGGCTTGTGGCTGGCGCGGAAAGCGTCAAGGTCGGTCAAGCCGTAGTCGTCCATTAGCGACTGGTCAAGGTCCGCGCGGATGGCCGCCAACTGGGCGTGAATCGCGGCTTTCGCCCCCTTAAACACGCTCGCTTCCACGCCAATCCGCGTTTGCAGGTCGCGGAAGTTGCGTAAGGCGCGGTCGGCCTCCTCCACCTTGCGCTTGAGCGCCTCAGTCGCGAACAAGCGCCCCTCAATTTCGCCGCGCGTCGCAAAGCCCACCAGCGTGTTCCCGGCGCGGATGTTGAAGTCGATATCCGGCAGCGGCTCAATCTGCGCCGGGCTGTCCACCTGTGCCACCATCTTCAGGAACAGGCGCAGCTTGCAGATTTCCACCGCCTCATCCATGATGTCCACGCCGTACAGGTTGTTGACGATGATGCTTTTCAGCACGAAGTAGCGGCGGTTGGGGTGGGCGCTCACGCGCTGCAGCTCGTCCACAAAGTCAAGGTACTTGACGACGTTCTCACGCGGATTCGGTCGAACGGGTGCTTCCTCCGGCGCGCCGACCATCTGCCGCATCTTGTCCAGCGCCAGTTCGTACAGCGGCTCAAGGCTGTTGATCGCCGCGAACAGGAACGCACCGCTGCCCGCCGTCGGGTCCAGCACCGTCAGCTTGAGCAGACACTCGAAGTAGAAGCGGCGCAGCAGCACCGGATCGCTCAGCCCGCGCAGCCAGTCCTCGACCAGCGTTTGCATGTCGAGGTTGTACGTCACCAGATCATCGACCGTGGCGATCTTCCCGGCGGCGAAATCCGCTTGAATCTGCGCGTAACGGGCGCGGCGGGCAGCGTATTCGCGCTCGGTTTCAGTCGGCAGATAGTCCTCGGTCGCTACCGCGTCGTAGATGTACGGCTCCACGTCGGTCAGAATGGCGCGCACATCCACGTCCACCTTGTCGAGCAGGAAGGGGAGGATCGTGCTGCGGCAGATGTAGCCGGTGATATCCTCTTTGGTGTAGTACGCGCCCATCTGCTTCTGGTTGATGTACTTCTCGAAGATGTAGCCGAGCACATCCGGGTTGATCTCGTTGCCCTGCCGCAGCGGACGGTCATCCAGATGCCACGTGTAACCGTCGAAGAAGTTGAACAGCCGCTCGAACGCTTCGTCGGCGATGGCGATCTGCTCGCCGTACTGGTCTTCCAGTGAATGCGGCAGGAACAGCCCGCCGTTCAGGTACGGGATTTTTCCCAACAGGCGGTTAGTCGCGGCGTCGCGCTCGCCTTCCTCGCACGCCAGCCCATCGAAGAACAGGATCACCAGAAAGTCACGGTAGAAGTTCTGCCCCGCGCCGCGCAGCGTTTCCAGTTTCGTCCGCAGATAGTCGGGATCGTCGTTCAGAAACCGCTTTTTCTGGATGAAGTACAGAAACATCAGGCGGTTGAGCATCACGCTGGCGTACCAGTCCCGCGGTTGACCATCCGGCAGCCCGGTCAGGAACTTGAGGAACGCCGTATGTTCGGTCTTGAACTGGTCGTAGAACTTCTTGGTGACCGTCTCCACGTCGAAGGCTTTTTTGACGCGGCTCGTCACCGTCGCAATCGACACCTGTCCTTCGTCGTCGAGGTCTTCAATCGCGAAGGCGATGCCCGCCAGCTTTTGCAGCAGCGCATCACCCAGCATCCCACGCCGGTAGGTGAAAGTGCGCGGTTTGATCGCGCCCTCCTCACGCTTTACCCACCACCACAGCGAGGTCTGCGCTGTCCCCTTGCTGTCGCGGTCAAGGAAGATGATCAGATGTTCAAACGCCAGATCGGTCACATGCTGGTCGATTTTGCGCCGCGCCCCGCTCGGCGGGATGTTGCCATCGTCGGCGGTGCAGGTCACAACAACCATGCCGCCCTGCTCGGCAATCGGCGCGAAGGTGCAGCGTACGCCGTCTACCTCGGCGGGCGTCAGCCGGGCGGAATAGTTGTTCCAGCCCAGTTCTTCGACAAACAGCCGCTTAAAGTCAAAAGTTTGCAGGCACGCCCGCATGCGTTCAGTCGAAAGAGTCATCGGTTTAGTTTCGTCAGTCTGTGGAAGCGCGCAGCAGCAACAACCCGCTATCACTGGGTTGTAACAGTGAGCCGTGCACGCCTCTTAATTCGATTAGTTCGCATTATAGATCAAACAGCCCTAAGGAACACAAAATCCGCGGCTCGTTGGCTTCGCCGTCTTCCTGAATCAGACTCAGGCGATCCTCTGCACGCAGCGCGACCACCAACCGCGCTAAGTCCTCGTTCGACACGCCTGCTTTCATCTGCCGGTTGATGCTGTCCCGCGCCGTCGAACGCAGCGGGTAGCGGTACAGGTCGTCAACCGCGCGCTCCAGGTCCTGCGTCACGAACAGCGGCGCTTCGCGTTTCAGCATCTCAATATAGTCTTTGAGCCGTTCGTAAGCGCGGCGGCGCGCACTCGTCCGTCCACCTAACTGCCCACCCACGTTGTAATCGTCGCGCCGCATCAGCTCGACGGCCTGCAGCACGAGATCATGATGGTTCGGATGACGAGCTATCGCAGGCGCATCTGGTGGGCACTCCGCTGCCCGCAAGATCGCATACTGCGACTGCGTGACACTGTTCGCATCTGCATCCAGCCAGGCCAACGAGTCGGTGCCATCGGCGGTCTTCATGTAGGCCAGCACCCCCTGCGGTCGCTGCACCGAGCCCACATAGCGCCGGGTCGAGTACACCACGTCCGGCAGATCGGCGATCTTCTTCGCCAGCGCGGCGTCGTTCTTGGTCGCATTCGCCCAGATTTGGTAGGCATAGGACGCGAGATCGACTTCAGTATCCGCCTCGAAATCGAGGATGCCCGATTTCTCGGTGTATAGGTCGCGGAGCTGCGCTGCCAGTTGGTCATCGTCGAAGAACTGTTCATCGCTGCCCACCACTTCGCTGTTCTCGGCGAGGCGCTGGCGCACACGAGCGCGTAGCCGGATGATCTGCTCTACACCATCAGCCGGCAGGAATGAGTAGCACAGAATGCGTTCCGCTTGCTGCCCAATACGATCCACACGACCAGCGCGCTGGCTCAAGCGGATGATCGCCCATGGCAGGTCGTAATTGATGACGATGGCGGCGTCTTGTAGATTTTGCCCTTCGCTCAGGACATCGGTAGCGATGAGCAGGCGCAGTTCTTCTTCCGGCGCGACCTTCGCCCCGTTGCTGATCGGACTGAAGCGCCACGCCAGCGCCGTCGGATCGTCGGAACTGCCCGTCACGGCGGACAATCCGCGCACGCCCCGCGTTGTAAGCTGTTCTTCCAGATAACGCACGGTATCGGCAAACTGCGAGAAGATCAGCACCTTTTCGCCGGGGTGCTGCCGCGCGATCAGGTTATGCAGCGCATTCAACTTAGTGTCGGCAGCCGCTTCCCATGCCCCGCACAGGCGCAGCACTTCCAGCAGTTGATCGCTGTCCTCGCGGAGTTTCTTCTTCAGGGAAGCGGTAAACAAGGTCGGACGCAGCCACTTAAACTGCTTCTTGTAGCTTCCGCTGAACAGCTCGTAAGCAGCCTGCGCCCGGTACTGATAGGCCGACCGGGTGGTCTCCCCTTGCTCGACTTGCGCGGCATCCGTGCCGTTATCCTCAGTCTCCTCAGACGTGAGGATCGAGTCTTCGTCCTCATCTTCAGCACCCGGATCAATGGTATCGGCGTCGAGTGTCCCAATCGGCAGCGGCAGATTGTTCTCGATGGCGTACAGGTAAACGTAGTTGCGCAGGATGTGGCGATCAATCGACTGCAAGAAGGACGCGCCGCTGCTCTCCAAACGCTTGAATAAATTGGTGCGGCTGAAGCCCATTAGGCGTTCGCCCGCCCGCGACAGGTTCTCCAGCAGGCGTTTTTCATCGGCGTCCGCGCCTTTGGCCGCTTTCTCAGAGACGTATTGTCCCAGCCCGTAACGCGGTAGACTCAACAGGTTGATCCATGTCACCACGTCATCCGAATACATCCGGCTGAACTGATCGTTGGCCGGAAACGCGACGGTCTTGGGCACACGCACCGGGAAATACGACAACCGCCCGTCCCGCATCCGTAGAAACGACCGTCCCGTCAGCGGATCGGTTTCGGCGTAGTTCCCCACAATGAAACTGCGCGTGCGGCGCACCATATACAGGCGCATCAGGTCGCGCCAATCGTCCGCATACTCACTTTTCTCAAACGCGGCGAGCGAGCGCGTGTTCGCCTGATGCCGCCGCGTGAATTCCAGCTCACCAATTTCATCGAGGTAGCGTTCCGGGCGGATACCAATATCCCGGTCTTCGGGGATGAACAGGCGCAGCTGCGCGGACAGATCGAGATAGCTCTTGTTGTACGGCGTCGCCGAGAGCAGGATCACCCGGCTCTCGTTCGCCTCGATGTAATCCCGGATCACGCCGTAGCGCTGCCCCTCACGGTTGCGCAGATTGTGGCTCTCGTCGATGATGACGAGGCGATAGCGGCGTAATTCCGGGAGCTGGCGAATCGCTTTGCTGATGGGTAAGACATGCGCGATCAATCGGTAATCAGCGATGTATTTGCGCCACATCGATTCGAGATTCTTGGGGCAGAGGATCAGCGTTTCGTAACCATAGTCGTCCTGAAAGATGCGGGCTAGCGCCGTCGCCATGAGCGTTTTGCCGAGACCAACCACATCGCCGAGCAGCACGCCACCGCGTTTGTTCAGGTGGTGCGCGGCGATCTGGACCGCCGCGGATTGATAGTCGAACAGAATCGCCGTCAGTTCGTTGGGTAACTTAAATTCCCCGCTCAAGCCAGCAATTGCTTCCTGCGCGAGGTGGTATGCCATCTTGAGATAGACTTCATAGGGGGACAGCGTTGCTTCGCGCGCCCAGCTTTCCTCGATCACCTGGATGAGATCAGCGGTAATGTCCAGACAGCCGCGATCCGCCCAGCGCTCCTCAAACCAGCGGGCCAATTTCACCGTTGCGTCCGTATCGGTTACTTCCGTATTGAGTTCACCCTGCCCGGACAAGCCGGAGAAGGTGAGATTGCTGCTCCCCAGATAAGCGTGGATTGGCGCGCTGTAGATTTGCGGCTGATGCAGGAGATACAATTTGGCGTGCAGCGGATAGCGCAGAAACAGCTTGACGACGAGCTTGCCTTCACGCATCTGCCGGACGAGATCGCGCAAGCCCTGTTCGTCGGCGTTGGTCGGAGCGCCCAACATCAACTGCTGCCGGAACTCCTCGACGATTTGTCGTTTGAGGCGCACAAGCCGCGCATTGTCGATCAAGTCGTCGTCTTTACCACTCAGGCTAAAGAGTGCCCGGATATCTTCCTGTGGCGACCGATGCATCCCTATCAGCAACCGAACTTGATGCGCCTCATCGCCCGGCCAATCTTCAATGTGCGGTTGCAGCAAGCGCCACCCGCGCAGATTGAAGTAACCAACGCAGAAGTCGGCTCGTTGGGCAGTATCAAGCGTCTGGATCAGTGCGGTTTGAAGCTGGTCAGAGATGTTGTCAAAGATACGCGGCACGCAAATAACCTTTTCAGATTCTGTAAGTGTCTATGCTATAAGCATACCCTAAGTTGAGCGATCGAATGGCGCAAATTGAGATTGAGCAAAATAAAAACGTGGCTGGTTTAACGTCCCAGCCAAGACTCCCGCGTCATGCTGCACAGCGGTAAATTCTGTTCAGCTCCCGATGACCCATCAGCCGCAAATACTGCACATGACTCTTGGGGAGTTGTAACCGCTGCATCAATTGCTTGCAGCTTTCATAGGCGGCCATGCTCTGCAGCGTCGCGACCATGCGCACATTGCCGTCGGCTTCATAGCGATCTATCAGGCGTAACAGCGGTGCTTCAACCCCAGCACGGTAGCGATCTTGCCACGTCGGCTTGTGGGGCGCGAACAGTTCCAGCATTTCACACAGCTCATGACGCAGTGGTTTGACGACACTCGTCAGCCACCAGCATTTCTTCGTACCACTCTTGCCGGCGATGGCTGCGGCATCATCCGGCCCGACTTCGGTCGTGATGTAATACAATGCGGCCAGATGCGGCAGGCTGTCGATGTACTTCTCAGCCGTCTCACCGATGGCGCGCTCAATGTCGAGCCGGAGGTCAATCGCCTCTGCAAACTCAGCATAGCCGCGGCTGTGACCGTGATCGAACCCGTCGATAATAAATTCATCCGGATCCCCGCTGCGTGTGGCGAGATCATCGAGATAGACCTCATGCCGATACACCTTGCGGAAAATCTGGGGATTGGTGCGATTCAAGAGGAGACTCAGCGCGCCGCCTTTGTCAGCAGTTGCCAAAAACGTCTTGTCGGCGATCAACTCCATCCACAGTCGCATGAAGGCGTGGGCGACCAGATCAGGGAGTTCGTGGTCGACATTGCCGTAGTAACGCAGTAAGCGATTGAGATTGGGCGTGAGATCGGCGTAAATCTCGTCGAAAGTGCGCTCTCCCGCCCAACCGGTCGGGTACACAGCAACACGCGGATACGGCTTGATGTTGAACGTGGACATGGGGACACTCCCTCACACCGCTGGATTCTGCTAGCGCAGGTGAGCGCTACCGCTCAGTCCTGCGGGAGGACGCGGCGGGGTGCTGTCAAGCACACCCGAAGGGGTGAGGCAAGGCCGGTGCTTGACAGCGGGGCTGCCCCGCGCGTCCTAGACTCGCCGCGCGGCGGTAGTGCGAGAGAGGAAAACTTCCAACTTGTTCAGGACGGGGATGAGGCAGGTGTAAACACAAAATACATTTAACAGGCGTACTGTGATGTTCAATAAACGTTAGGGAAAATATTGGAATCTGTTTGCGTGGAAGCTCCAATCAAGCAATAATCGAAGCGTTAAAGGATTCTATTTTCAACACACAAACGAACTCGTCCAATGCGGCTATTTATAAGCTATGCTCACGTCGACAAAGCAATAGTCAAAGATTGGGTTGTCAGCAAACTGGTTGCGGGCGGTCATGATGTCTGGTTTGATGATCGGCTGGTAGCCGGACAGGACTGGAAACAGCAGCTCAGCGGCGAGATTGAGCGTAGCGATGCGCTTGTTTACTGTATGACGCCTGAATCGGTTGCCTCCGATTGGTGCCTGTGGGAGCTGACGCGCGCTGTTGACCTCGGCAAGCCTGTCATTTCGGTGCTGATGCAGGCACGGACGCACCTCCCCGACCAACTGAAGAAACTGCAATACGTCGATTTCAGTGATGGTCCCACTGGTAATGCGGTTGCCCGGTTGATGGGCGGCCTTCATAATCTTTCCCCGGCACAGATACCATCTACCCCTGCTGACTCGAACGGAAAGCCAGCCCACGCGATTGAGCAGGGGGAGAATGCGGAACAGAACGTGATAATGAAGATACTGAGGGATCCCCTTTGGCAGTTTGTTGGGGTTGTTATCGGTGTTGTTGCTATTGTGATCGGAATCGTCACGTCTGGCGGATCGGGAAATTCCACGCAGTCAGCTGCACAACCGACACCATCAACGCCGCGTATCATCGCACAGCAGAACATAGACATTCGGAACGGTCCCGGAACAAATTTCGACCGTATTGCCGTACTAAACGTTGGTGACCATCTTGATATTCTCGGCATCAGCGAGGATGATCGCTGGTATCAAGTCTTGCTGGCTGATGGCAATACGGGATGGGTTGTGGTTGCCAGTTCTACTGGAGAAGTTTCCGGGCCATTAGGTGCCCTAGCCGTGATTGTGCCAACGAATACGCCGACTGCTACACCGACACAGACTCCGACCGCGACCGATGCACCAACCGCCACGCCGACTGTGACAGATACATCGGAGCCATCAGATACTCCGACATTGACAGCCACCGAGACACAGGCACCAACTGCGACACCCACTCAAACTGATAGCCCGACAAGCACGACTGCGCCATCGGATACGCCACAGCCACCCACTGATACCGCGGCAGTTGATTCTACACATACTGAGGCACCTGAAACCGCCATTGCAACGCCAGATGTTGTGGCAAGTGCCAGTCAGTTTGGGGAATGTCCTTCGCAGTTCGGCGCTGAAATGGTGTTCGTTCCAGCAACATCATTTAGGATGGGAAGTCCTGAGGGAGTTGGTGAGGACGATGAAAGACCTCAGCGAGAAGTTATGCTTGACGCTTTTTGCATGGATGTTTATGAAGTGACCAACGGAAGTTATCGAACCTGTGTTGAAGCAGGAGTGTGTAGCCCTCCGCAACGTAACAGCTCACGGTTGGTCCGACAATATTACTCATCCACTGATTACGATCAGTTCCCAATTGTCAATGTCACTTGGGATCAAGCGCAGACATTCTGTGAGTATAGAGGCGGACGGTTACCAACCGAAGCGGAGTGGGAATTTGCAGCTCGGCTAGACCTTGGGACATCTCAACTTCGCGCTTATGCATGGGGGGACGAGCCGCCGTTACTATCTCGTGCAAACTTCGCTGGTGTCGGGATTGGCGACGTAGTTGCAGTCGGGCAGTACCCGGCAGGACGTAACTCTCTCGGGATATTTGATCTCAACGGCAATGCCGCCGAGTGGATGGCGGATTTCTATAGCTTCTACGATCTGGGTCAGGTTTATAATCCTACTGGGACCGATTCGGGTAGCGAACGAGTCGTTCGTGGTGGTTCATACATCAATAATGCGGAAGATATACGTAGTGCTGCGCGTGACTCAGAACCACAAACGGCATACAGTGATCGTATAGGCTTTCGCTGTGTAGCAAATGCATCTTGAAGATTCATCGGAGGTGAAATCCATGCTTCAAAATAAACGCCTTTATGTAGCCCTAGTTTTCTTATTCGTTGGCATAAGCCTTGTAATGATGCCAAATGCCAGAGTCCAGGCACAGGTCAGCACCATATGTTTTTACGAAGAAGTTGAAGGTGAGATCAACAACGTTAACCATTCCCAGACTTATATCTTTACGGCGACTGGACAACATACTGTAACCATAGAAATGGAAGTCATCTCAGGAGGTCTTGACCCTTATCTAGAGGTTTACTCCGAAAGTAATGGTGAAAGACTTGCTATTGCATCAAATGTTATGCTGGGGGGGCAACCTATAGCTAAGATTTTTAACTTAGTAGTTTCGCCAGGAGATTATGCGATTGTTACTGGGCGTGTTGGTGGTGAAAGAGGCGCTTCCACTGGAACTTATCGATTATTCCTAAGTGTCGGTGGACCTGAAATTATGGAAGAGCACGATGGAAATGTTACAGGTGGAGGAAACCTGTTTGATGGGGACACTATTCGCGGATATATTGCAGATAGCGATACTACCAACAATAGTGGAGAAAGCGACCGATGGTTTTTTGATGGTCATCAGGGAAGCTTGGTTTCAGTTGTTCTTTCGTCAGAAGATACTGTTTCTAACTATCATGCCTTTTCGCTGTTTTTATTTCGATACGAAGATATATATGAGACTGAAGACGCTCGGTTTTCTTCAAATCTCGCAGTAGATTGGGTTAATGATAATCCTGACCCCAATGGCATTAATTTGCGGCTTTCGAATGTAAGACTTCCGCAAGACGGGAGATATGTGCTATTTGTTTTGCTTTGTTACGAATCATTTTCATTGCTTGACGATGATACATACACGTGTGATGACAATGATATCTCAGGTGACACTCATGTTGCATATACTATGACATTGCTTGGTTCTGGGGTTTCTCGCCCTGAAATTGAGTGTACAACACCGGTCTCGACAATCGACTTGACAAGTGCGCCGTTGGATGAACTTGGTGTGGAACCGGACACTGTTATATTGAACAATGACCCCAATTCTCAAGGAACAATCGATGACGAACATCCGCTCACGTACTTCGCTTTTGCAGCGCAGCAAGGTGATCTAGTCACCATAACGATGACCCGCACATCTGATGATTTGATCCCGCTCATAGGCGTTCAAGACATCAACGGTAATCTGCTGGATCGTGAAACCGCAGATCTTTCTGAACGACGTGCAGTCATGAACTTTCTAGTTCCTCAAACTGGATGGTATGCTGTCATTGCGACTCGTGAGGATGTAGATGAAGGCACCAGCAGTGGTAACTATCAACTACAGTTTGCTGGCTCTAGTTTTATTGGAGAGTCGGCTGCTGCCCCTGACATTGGAGTAACCGCAACCGTAGTGCGTTCAGGTCAGGTTGCCGAAGGTGATGTTTCAGACGACCAAGTGACCTTCTACTACCTCATCTCACTAGAACGCAGCGAGGCAGTTACCTTGACGATGCGTCGCACTACCGGAGATCTGGAACCTGTCGTTGCAATGATGGATACAGACCTCAGTGTTATCGAGCGTGGACGTCCAGATTTAGCAGGACGCACGTCAACACTGACGTTCACTGCCCCCACAAGCGGATGGTATGTGATTGCGGCGACACGAGATGACGCAGAAGCTGGCACATCTTTGGGTGGTTTTGCACTTCAAATCGGCGATTAACACGGTTGCGCCTTTTCATCCGACCTTGTTGATGCAGAGAGCTTTGGGGAGCGCTACAAGCAAGCTTTTCTTGTAGCGCTCATCTTCTCTATGTTCGTCTACACTGCTGCTTGAACTTTTCGTACAAACGAAGTTTAGCCCTTAGGCGCATCCGCACTTTACGAGTCTGGCGAGTCCCATCTGCCGTAATCGCGCTCACATGCCCCTTTCCTTCCTCTCGGACAACCTGAATCTTGCCGATGTAGGGAATATCGACCCATTCGCCGCAGGCGATCTCCTCTGCCAGCGCTTCCAGGTACCGCTCGACCGATTCGCGGACAACGGCTTTAGTCAAACTGTGCCGCTGCCGGGCGATGTGTGCAACTCGTTGTGTGTGGTTCACCTGCTGCTCTCCATTCTGGTGACAAACGTGACAACGTGACACTGTGACTCCGTGACAAAACGGACTTGTCACAGAGTCACGAGTCACAAATGTCGCGCTAGTCACAAAATCATGCGTGGTGGATCGACTCGCTGGCGGCGTAACCCTCCGCCCCGTCAATGCTGACCTGCGCCACTAATCCCGCTCGCACAAGGTCTTGCGCGATGTGCCGTCCAAGTTTGGCGGTGATGTGCATCTGGCGGTACAGGTCGCGCAGCTCGCAGCCTGCGCTCCCCTTTACTCGGATAAGCGTCAGCATCCGATCCTGCTGGCGGCGTTCCAACGTCGCTTCCCCGCTCTTGTCGAGCTGCTCCAGCAGACGGTGCGCGCTCGTGCGCCAGCCGTCGCAGATTGCCTGCGCCGCCTTCCAATGCTCGACCGTGACCGATGGCGCAGCGTCACTGGTCTTGAGCCAATCAAGCGCAGCGAACAACGATGCAAGCTTGAATGCCTGCACATGCATACGCCCGTACACCCCCTTCAGCCGCTCATCGAGTTCGATCTCACGGCGCGGATCGCACAACCGGCGCAGTTCATCCCCATAGCGCTGACACTCCGTCCAGCACGTGACGTTTAGGCGCAGCGCACCTGGCGCGCTCCAACCCATCTCGGTCATCTCCGGCGCGGGCAATTTCTCATGAAGCAGGCGCAGATCGTCGATCAGATCAGCGGGCGCGGGTTGATATATCGGCGAAGCGGGGCGCTCGGCGTAGTCCATCTCAGGCATGAGCAGCGCGAAGCGAACGAGCAAGCCGTTATCCCAATCGCCTGCACTGATGGCGCTACCCAAGCTGGCGGGCGTGGTCACACCGAGGATCGAGAGCGCGGCATTCTCGACCACATTCAGCCCGGTCTGCGTGTCCTTGTCAAAGTAGTCAGGACAGTCGTACAGCTCCATCAGCAGGTCTTTCATGCCCACCATGTAGTCGCGTTTGTTGATCGCGCCGAACAACCCTGACACCTCGTCCTTGAGCAGTCCGCGCTGCGCCGCGAACGGCTGTCCCCGCGTGAGCCGCTCCTGCTGCGCCTTGGGCAGCTTGTCGAAGTTCGTCGGCATCCGCCCCGCCAACGCCTCCTGAAACCGCTCCGGCGATCCGGGTGTGGGCATGAGCATATGCGGGATGGCAGCGCGGGCGACGCTCTCCGCCAGCTTGTACGCGGTCGATTTGCGGTAGAACGTCGTCCCGGCGACCAGCATCAGATACAGATTCGGGTAAATCCGCACGCCCCATGGTGCTTCGCCATACAACCTACGTCCGACGGCGGTCGCCAGCAGCCACAGCCCGGCGGCTTGATGGAAGATCAACGGGGTCTGGTTGCCCGTCGCGCCCGCCCACGTCATATACCGTTCCAACCAGTCGGGCAGATTCAACGGTTGCGCTGACGGCTCATCACGCGGCGGATCGGCAGGCGGTTCTCTGCGGCGCGTGATCTTCGGCGGTTCAGGTTTTTCGATGAGTCCACCCAACTGCACCGGATCGATGTTCAGTCGAGCGCAGACTTCTTTTGCCAACATCGTCCCGCACAAATAGCAATGCCCGTAGCCGCTGGCAGTATTGAAGCCGAACGACGGATTCCGGTCGCCATGTTTATGCCGCTCCGGGTACAGGCAGCATCCGTGCAGCCATTCGCCATGCGGCTTGAAGCCCTGCCCGACCAACACACGGCTGATTTCCCCAATCACCAGGCGGTTGAGCGGCGCATCCCCGGTCGGCGCGCTGATTTTGGGTGGCTGCCATGTGCGCGTTTCTTGCCGGGGCTTAAAGGCTTCGACCCACGCAACCAGATCATCCAAGTTGGACACACGGAGAATGTCGAGCGGCTGCTCGACCCTGTACGTCTGCCCGGTAATCGGATGAACGCTCGGCGGCGCGACCACCTGCCGTCCATCCCCGCACACCTCTATGTGACCGATGGGCGTGTTCATCGCCTTCACGCTCGGGGGCAACGTGTCGGCATAGAAATAGACGTGTCGTCCCACGCCCCCACCGCTGGCGACGGTATAAGTCTGCGCCAGCGTGGGAAAGGTCACGGTGAAGGCGGCATACCCCGCTGCCCCGTCCAGATCGAGGACAACAAGATTTCCTGACACAGCACCGCACACGATACCAACATTGCCGAACGTCCATGTGCGGAGCGTCTGCACGTCCGCCCGTTTGCGGTGGTACTGTGTCCAAGTTTTCAACGCCGGACGTTTACCGTCCAGCGGGATCACGCTCAAGCCGAGGTCGGCGTATGCCAGCGCTGCGGATAGAATTGTGTCTTGCTGCGCCGCCTGAACAATAGGCGGGAAATTCAAGGATGACATCATGCTTCCTTTAATAGGTACTCACCGGATGTAAAACGCGCTGTTGGACAACGGTGTGAACCTGATGTATCCTCAAGTTGACTAGACTAGAGAATTATCAGGTTCACCCATGCCGCCAGCCGATCACGCTGGCGGTTTGGTTTTCTTCCGAGCAGTGACACTCTCGATCAACTCGCTCACCGTATCGTTGAGATCGACACCCTCCCTGATCGCATCTGCCAGCAATTCGCCTGCTTCAAGCTGCTCCTTGTGCAGGCGCTCATACAGCAGGTGCAGCGTTTGCAGGTTGAGCCACAGCGTTACCGACAGCAGCCGTTCAATGTGATCAACCCGCCTCCCGAACGCTTTGGTGAAATGCTTGCGGCTGCCGATCACATCTTCCTGTTCATCGAGGAAGACATGCAGCGCGGCACGCACCACCTCGGCTTTAGCTTCGTCGCGCCCGCGCGCGACTTGTTCCAGACGATCGTCCATTGCTTCGGTGACTTGCACCGTGAGGCGCTTTGGAAATTCCTTGTTTCTATCAGCCATGTTCCCTCATTTGCACTGTACATCGAACGAGAAAATGCACTTGCGGTTCATTTCTGGTGGCGCTGGACGCTGAGAAGCGTGCTGCGCCATGCCTTTCAGCATCGGGGGGCTGCGGCACCCCTGACGCTGGCGGTGCGCTCCTAAGCGCGGCGCATCAAGCCCCCCCGGCATGTGAGGGGCGAGTTGATTAAACTCGCTACCCGTCCGCTGGACTGGGTAGGGTGTCCCGGCGCAGCGAAGCTGATACCGGGCGGGCGATTTCATCGCCGGGACACCCACGAGCGGCGCGAAGCCGCTCGTATGCTTTTGTGCAGTGCGACCCAGATGCAATGCAAAGAATGACTTCATAGATCGATCTCCAGACTGCGACCGCCGCTGTTGTCGATGTCCAACGAAACATCCTGCTCTCGTCCGAGTTCCGGTTCGCGCAGTCGCCGCCAATTGCGTCCAATCGTCCGATCCAGCAGCGTCTCGAACTCGTGCCGGGCAATGTGATGCAGATTGTCTTCGCGGTTCAATCCGCCCCGATCCGTACACACCTGCTGTCGATCCACGCGATGCGACTCGCGCTCGCCGAGGCTGTTCTCGATGGTTCCGGCGACAAAGACATGCGTGTGCAGCATTTGCATCCCGTATTCGTCATCCGTATCTCTGTCATGGAGGACGTATGAAAACTCAGGAGTATTCAATCCACGCGCCTCGTGCCATGCCTCAATCGTCCGCTCGGTGACTTCGCGCACGAGGTCATGCTTAAGTTCATCCGGCACCAGTTCCATCAGATCAGGCGCGGGCGCGATGACAAGGTGATGTGCCAGCACATACGGACCCGCCAGTTTGCCCGCTTTTTCGTAGACCAACCGCCACCCCTTGCCCAAGCCGCAGTCCGTCCAGCGTTCGTCAATCTCGACCAGACGGTGATCAGGACTCTCACGGTTCGACACATACTTGAGCAGCTTCTTCAGCCCGCGATAGCCGCCTTTCGACGGCTTTTGATACTTCCAGTTCGGGATGATTGTTGGCTTTGTCACGTCTGTGAAATCCCATCGACTGACACGAAATGAGCGACAAACTGCTTGCGGCGCTGCCACTTCGCCATCTGTTTACAGCGATTGCTGCAATACAAACGCGGTCGTCCGGCGTAGTAATCCGACCGAGGCAGCACGTCTCCACACACGGCGCAGTGCCTCATTCGTTCACCTCTGGATGGCTGCCATTCCCGTTCACGCTGACGGCTAAAGGGCGCACCATCTCCACAACACCCCCTTCGTTTCCACCTTCGACCAGCACAGGTGTAGCGGTCGATTCCGGTGTCTCGTACCAGTCATCTGCCTGCAATTCCCGGTAGACCAGCGCCCGCCAATCAGCGTGACTCAACGTTTCCAACACCTCACGCTTGCGGCTGTTTACCTTCCGTAGGGCGTCCCGCAGCGCATTGGCGTAGAATTGCATCCACCGTCTGTGCGCCTCTGGATTGATCGTCGCCCGCTGCCACTCGTTGATCGCCTCCTGATAGGCGCGCTCGTTGGCGTGGCGCAGTTCGATGGCTTCGAGCATCTGCTCTTTCAGCACGTATGCGGTAGACAAAACCAATAGCGGCGGCGCGATCGCCTCCAACCATGCAAACGGGCTTTCCAGATGACCGGGCAGGGCGACCTGCACGTTTCCGATGAGCGCGATCCCGGTAGCGATGCCCATGCTTCCGTAGAGCAATCGGCGCGCCCCTTTCGAGGTGCCAAGCGTCGCCAATGCCAGCGAGAACACCACCTGTCCTACTTCAGCAGTCAACACAGTGGCGATCCCAACCGCGACCATTGCCAGTTCATAGGGGACGGCTGCGCCGAACGTCGATGAACCGATCACATACAGGCGAATCGCGGACGGAGTGAAGGCTGCCAGCAGCAGCGCGATACACAATCCGCTGATCAGTTTCGTCACCATCGGTGGGTAACGGTGCGCAGCGTGGTGATTGAAGCGCTCTCGGTCGGGGCGCTCTCCGATGTCGCGCATCACGGCTTCGGCAGCTGCACTCCGGGCAAGCTGGCGTTCTTCCTGATTTAAGGGCTTGATCTGGGCGAGCATGGTCACTTCCTTTCCTTCCGGTCAGAATCAAAAGAAGCCGAATCCCCGGCGTTGGGGTCGGCTTCAGGACGAACATAGGCATGCGGTTGGCAGCGCGTGAAAGCGTCGGCTACATCATGTGGAGTAAAAGCGCGTGTAGGGTTGTCAGTAGATGATGTACACGAGCATCAACATGCAGGTGACCGGGTTCGTCGGCAGCGATCCGCAGGTGCGTCAGGTCGGGGAACAGAGCGTCGCATCGTTCTCGGTGGCGGTCAGCCGCAAGAACCGCGCGGGCGAGAAGCAGACCCTCTGGGTGCGCGTCAACTGCTGGAACAAGCTGTCCGATGTGGCGGCGCAGTACGTGCGCAAGGGGTCGCTGGTGCAGGTGACGGCGGAATGGCTGCGCCCGTCGGCGTGGGTTGACCAGAGTGGCACACCGCAGCCGAGCCTCGACATGGACGCGAACCGCCTCGTCCTGCTGGATCGCGCCGAGAACGGTGACAACGGTCACAGCGAAGACTCGGACATTCCGTTCTAGCACAAGTCCAAAGTCAAGCAGCAGGAGCAGAAGCAACATGCTCCTGCTGCTTCTCAACTCCATGTTATCGCAAGCCTCCCACGCACGGTAAATTGAAGTCCATTTAGTGATACTATGATGTTTTGAAAGAACACCTTTGCTAAAATTTGGGCTATAATTAACAAGATGACAGCAGATTGCGTGATACCCTTTCAATGACGATCTCAGAAAAAGATAAGCGCTTGCTCTTTCAACTGTCGGGTAACCGTTGTTCTTTTCCAAACTGTGGAAGAGAGCTAACCTACATCGATGATCAGAGTAACGCTCATTCGGCGCTTTCCGAAATCGCACATATTGTGGCGTCGAGTAAAGACGGTCCTCGAGGCACCTACCCCCTTCCAGACGAGGATCGCGATAAATATGACAATCTTATGGTGTTCTGTGCTGAGCACCACAAACGGGTTGACGATAATCCGGAAGCATTTCCTGTAGAAAAGCTTCGTCGCTGGAAAAAGAACATGAAGATCGGATTCGCAATGCAACCCAAGATATTGGTGAGGTTGAGGACGATTCTGATCGGTTTATCGAAGAAATATTATATAGCACATTACTTCCAGTCACTGAATTGCCCCTCTACGTGTTTAGCGCATTAAGCAAATTTGACCAAACGGGATTGGAAGAAGCTAAGCAGGCAGTTAAATTCCCAAGTACGGGCGATATGGTTCCTTTCATTATCCGTGAGGGGCGGGTATTTTGTTTCCAGAATTTGCGTATGGAAGATAATCCCTTTGTTGACCTAATCGCAGATCCTTCTTCCGTAATCCGTCATCATGCTAGAGATTGGTGGTTAGTGCCGGATAAAGCAAGATGGTATGTAGATTTGCTAAATCGCTGCCTTAACAAATTGACAGGACGAAAAGGAATTGGATGGGATAAAGAGCACAAGAGATTCTATTTCAAACCTGAGGTAGTGGGGCAGACACGTACTGTTTCCTATAGACCGCTAAATCAAAATAGAAGTACTCGAAACGTAGTTTGGCAGCCCATTACACTGAAAACTGGACTTCCAAAGCCATTCTGGTTCCATGCGGCAGCCGGCTTGCAGTTTCATCAAGTAAGCAAATCACACTGGTGCCTGAGTATTCGTCCGGAAATGCACATCACGCAAGATGGAGCGAGTCCTTATCCGTCGGAAAAGAAAGGTAGCCGAATAACGCGGAAGAAATCGCGCATGTTCAACTATGAATTACTTGGTGAGCTCCAGTTTTGGAGAGATTTCTTGAGCGATGGTAAGCCGCGTATAGTCTTTCCACTCGGGAGTCAACGAATTATCGTCTCGTCTAACTTTCTGCAAGCTGACGTTCGTTGGCCTGGTATGCCTCCTGAATTCGCCAAGCCTTTTGAAAATGCGGAATATGTTGATGATCTATTCTCATTGTTAGAGATGTATCACATGGGCGAAGTCCCTGAACTCAGCGACGACGATTGGGCAGATATGGAAAGCGATGAGGAAGATGCGGACTGGGACGAATAATACTGTTTCACCTACACTCACTTGTGAATACTTCTCAGAGCCCAAGCTGCTTTTTGCGGAAGGGTATCAACATATTGATCCCAAAATCGGGATTCTCAGCGCGGGACCAAAATCATTCGAACCTCGTAAACAACACCCTGATGCGATTCGCGTAGGAATTATTGGTACTGCGGAAACAATTGACTCGGCTCGAAAATGGCTCGAACGCGGTATGCAAGGAATTGACGGTACCGTTGATCATCCAAGATTCCCCGGATTCATGCCTGATCGTGGGTTTAGATCTAAGCTCATTTTTGATCCTGCTTGGGAGTCCCAAATTTCACAAAGGGAAATTGACTCTGTATTAAACGTTCGAGGGCAAAGAGACAGATTCGAAATACTGCTCAATGTGTTAAACGATAAAATCCGGATTTTGAGCGAGAAAGACAGACAACCAGAATACCTGATTGTTGCTATTCCTGATGATCTTTACAAAGCGTGTCGCACGGTAGACTACCATGATAAAGTATTGGGAAGTGTCCACAGAGATCTTCGCCGTGCCATAAAAGTGATTGCAATGCGATATAGAATTCCTACGCAGATACTACGTCAGGTAACTAGTGAGGATAGAACCGGAGACATTGTTTCGAAAATTTACTGGAATTATTTCACAGGTCTTTATTTTAAGGCTGGTGGAATGCCATGGTCACCGATTGGGCTTGCACCTAGTACATGTTATATCGGTATCAGTTTCTTCAAACCATTTAGTGCCTCAAAATCTAAAATGCAGACAAGCCTAGCTCAGGCATTTGATGAACATGGGGATGGGTTGGTGCTCAGGGGCTACGAATTCGAGTGGGATCCTAACAAAGAAGGAACAAACTCACCGCATCTATCCAAACCAGATGCCTACAGACTGATCGAGTTAATCTTAACCCGATATACCGAAGTCATGGGACAGAGTCCTCAGAGAGTCGTCGTCCACAAGAGTTCTCGATACTGGGAAGATGAACGGCGTGGCTTTACGGAAGCTCTTCAGAAACACGTGTCTAGGTACGCGCTAATGGCATTGACCAGTCAAAGCACCTTTCGCCTGATGACGACCAATAAATACCCCCCAATTCGGGGAACATCATTTCGCATTGGCGATCTAGATTACCTTTATACCACTGGTTTCATACAAGAGCTTGGTGAATTCCATGGTGTTCATGTTCCGGCTCCTATACAAATAGCAGATCACATTGGTCAAGATACTGCGCGGGAAACACTGATCAAGGAGATACTTATCCTAACTAAAATGAATTGGAATTCCGCGCACCTTGGTGGAAGGCTACCGATAACCTTGCGGTTCTCTCAACTTGTTGGTGATATCATGCGAGAAGTGCCCGCAGATGTAGAACCGCTCGCTAATTTCAAGTACTACATGTGAACCGCTAACCTTTAGGCTTCCAATGCTCCCTCAGCAGCCGAAGCTCTTGAAGCCAGAACGCCAGTTCCTCTTTTTCATTGGTGCTGTGTAGCTTTTTCATTTCCCGTGCGAGCGCATAAAACCCCCCGCTTGGCGTCATCGTTGTTGAGGAAATAGCAACAGCCGACAGCATCGGTCGTTTAGGATCAGCCGCCAAATCCTGTTCAATAACTGCAAAGAACAGTCGCCCCAAAGCACCGCTCAAGGCATCACCGGTGAGGTGTCCTAATCCCGCAAGCTGAATGACTTCAGGGTACAATACGAAATCTTCATCTGTCTTTGCAGCCTCAATCAACCGTTCGTGTACCGCTTTGTTGTACATGTAACATCCCAAGCGACGTTACGCTAGTAATCTTGAGTGTATTCTTTCGCTTAACATGAGTATGCTAGAAGTTGAACGAAAATAGGCATGAGCTTTGGCAGGATATCCTGAACCATCGATGACGACGTTTGATCACTTACAAGACACAGTGCTCCAAAGCGCACGCTTCCCAGAAGCGGTGAAGGTGCTGCGCATCGACAGCGTGGATGGCGCATTCTACACGCTGCACGCCGTCGGAACCCAGACGGGCAAGCACTACAGCCCGATTCTGACCCAAGAAGAACTCGAAACGATGAGCCGCGACGTGCGCGGCAAGAGCGTTCTCGACGGCAGCGCGGCAAACTTTCGCTTGGCGACCGAAGCCTACCGTATCCGCTTGGCGCACCTGTACGATCCGCTGTTCGCCGTCAGTGTGTCCAAGATCGACCCGCTGCCCCACCAGCTTGAAGCCGTGTACGAACACATGCTCCCACAGCCCGCGCTGCGCTTTCTGCTGGCAGACGATCCCGGCGCTGGTAAAACCATCATGGGTGGGCTGCTGCTGAAGGAATTGAAACTGCGCGGCGTGCTTGCCCGCACTTTGATCGTCGTCCCTAGTCCCCTGCGTACTCAGTGGCAGCGCGAGATGCGCGAGAAGTTCAGTGAACACTTCGACATCGTGGAGCGCGCCACGCTAAATGCGCTCGGTCCCGCACGGACGTGGGGTCTCACCCATCAGGCAATCGTCTCGATTGACTTCGTGAAGCAGCCTGACGTGCTGGACAGCCTCGCCGTCGCGGAGATGTGGGATCTGGTCATCGTTGATGAGGCGCACAAAATGGCAGCCTACCGACGCAGCCCGACCAAAGTGGAACGCAGCCAACGCTACCGGCTCGGTGAAGTTCTCTCAGAGCGCGCGGAGCGTCTGCTGCTGATGACGGCGACACCCCACAAAGGCGATCCCGAAAACTTCCGCTTCCTGCTCGGTCTGGTCGATGCCGATCTGTTCGCTGATCAGCAGATTCTTCAGCGCGCAGTTGAGCGGCACGAAAACCCGATCTTCCTGCGCCGCTTGAAAGAGGATATGCGCCGCTTCGATGGGCGACCGCTGTTTCCGCCGCGCCATGCGCGCACCGTTCCTTATGAACTCGAAGGCGCGGAATGGGATCTGTACCGCAGGGTGACGCATTACGTCGAAACGAACTTCAACCGGGCGCTTTCGGACGAGAACCGCAACGTAACGTTCGCGCTGATCGTCTTGCAGCGGCGGTTGGCGTCGAGCGTGCGTGCGATCCGGCGGTCGCTGGAAAACCGCCATGAACGCCTAGTCGAACTGCGTGACGACGTGCTGCGCGATCCCAAACTGCTCGAAGCCGCCCAGCGCGACCGGATCGACGTGCCGGACAGCGACGACGATCTAACTGAAGATGAGCGCTGGCGGTTAGAGCAGAACGCGCTGCGCTTCACCGTTGCGCGCAATATCAACGAACTCAATCATGAGATCAGCCAGCTTGAGGAATTGATTACGCTGGCGGTGGCGGCAGAACAGGCGCAGCCAGAGCGCAAACTCCGTGAACTGCAAGGCGTGATGCATGAATTGGGGATGCAGAACACAGGCGAGAAGCTGCTCATCTTCACCGAGGCGAAGGACACCCTTGATTACCTCGTCGAGAACTTGACCGCGTGGGGGTTCAGCGTCATCACCATTCATGGCGAAATGCAGCAGCCGGAACGCGAAGCCGCCGAAGCCGCCTTCAAAAGTGAAAGCAAACAGGTGATGATCGCCACCGAAGCAGCGGGCGAAGGCATCAACCTGCAATTCTGCCACCTGATGGTGAACTACGATGTGCCGTGGAATCCGACCCGCCTTGAACAGCGGCTTGGACGCATCCACCGCTACGGGCAAGACCGCGAGGTGTTCATGTTCAACCTCGTGGCGAACAACACCCGTGAGGGGCGCGTGCTGGAAGCCGTGCTGCTCAAGCTGGAGCGGATGCGCGCCGAGATGGGCACCGACCGCGTCTACGATGTGATCGGCGAACGGTTCGTCAACGCGGAATTGGAAACGCTCATCCGCGATGCGGTGACCAACCGCCGCATGTTCGATGACATCCTCGCCTCGCTGGATGCAGCGCTGCCGGAAGATACAGCCGAGGCGATCAACCGGGCATCACTGCGCACGCTGGCGACGCAGTACGTCAATGTCGCCGCGATGGTGAACCGCCGTCAGGAGGCGAAAGAAAACCGCCTCACGCCCGCTTTCATCCGCGCCTTCTTCTTGAGCGTGTTTGAGGCGCTCTTTCCCGGCAGACTTGAGCAGCGCGCTGATGGGTATTGGCGTGTGCGCCACGTCCCCGCTGATCTGCGGAATGTGCCACCGGAACTCGCAGCTAAATACGGACAGCCTGCCACCGAATATCTGCGTTTCACCTTTGACATCGAAGAGTCGAAGAAGACGGGTATTGAATTTGTCGGACCCGGTCACGCGCTGTTCGAAGCAATCTCATACCTGACGCTCGTCCGGTTCGGTGACGATCTGGAACAGGGCGCGATCTTCCTCGACCCAGACAACCGCCGCGAGGGGCTGATCTGGCTCATCGAGGCGACGGTCAATGATGGACACGGTGCGGTGGTCGGACAGCAGTTGTTTGCCGTCTACCAGTCCGCCGACGGATTGACGCTCGAATCGCTTCAGCCGAGCGTGTTCCTCGATTTCGGCATCCCCGATGTGCCGGTGCCCGTGCCGGAAGCAGTGCGAGCGCTGGTGACTGCGCGCGGACGTGTACTCGGTTGGTCGATTCAAAGGCTGTTTGCGCCCTACCGCCAGCAGGTGAGTGATCGGCGCATCGGCGAGATCGAGATTGTGCGCCGCTACCTGCGCGAGTCGTTCGACGTGCTGATCGCCAAATCCGACGGGCTGCTGATGGACTACGAGCATAAACAGTCCACCGGAAAAGACATGCGGATCAAAATCAATGAGGAAGAACGGCGCAATGCAGATCTGCGCCGACGAAAAACGGAACGTCTTCTGCGCGCTGAACGGGAAGCGATGATCAGCCTTTCTGAGCCGCGCATCGTGGGCATGGCGGCGATCCTTCCCGCGCAGCCGGAAAGCGGACATTCAGGGATGGACATGCACCGCGACGATGAAGTCGAGCGCGCTGCGATTGAGTACGTACTGGCATATGAAGCAGAAAACCACCGCACTGCGGAAGACCTCTCGCCGCTCAAACTGCCTTATGATATACGCAGCGTCGATGGCGACGGGAACACGCGCTATATCGAAGTGAAGGGGCGCGCGGGCGTGGGCGGCGTGGAACTGAGCGAGCGCGAATGGCTGACCGCCGAGAACATGGGCGAGGATTACTGGCTCTACATCGTGACCGACGCGAAGCACGATCCCTCGCTCAAGGTGATCCGCAATCCGGTGCGTAACCTGTCTGATTCTGGTATTATTAAGCGAACGAGATACCACATTCCTGCCGATGCGTGGCAGGGTGCGAGTGGCGAAAGCGACTGAGATGAGCGATGTAACAGTACTGTCCATCGACACGATTGTGTCCAACCCGAATATACGCAGCGGGCGTCCGATCATCGCCGGGACGACGCTCATGGTGCAGGATGTGGCAGCGCATCACATCTACCGTAAGTACACGCCGGAAGAATTGGCAGAGCAATTGCAGATTTCGCTGGCACAGGTTTTCGCGGCGCTCGCCTACTACTACGACCACAAAGACGAAATCGACGCGCAGATCGAGGCAAACGACCGCCTGATCCGCGAAGCGAAGGAAAAAGGGTTTGGACAGCGACATCCGCCTGTACTTCGATGAAGGCGTTCAGGTTGCCGTTGCCGAACAGATGCGTAACCGGGGCATTGATGCAGTCACGGTGCGCGATCTTGAAGTGTTAGGCGATGCGGACATCAACCATTTGCAGCGCGCCTCAGAAATGGGGCGCGTTGTTTGCACCTTTGACTACGATTTTCTCCGTCTCCATGCCGAAGGCATCCCCCATGCGGGGATCATCATCGCACAGCACTTTGATACCACCGTCGGCGACTGGGTGCGCGGCTTAGAATTGATCTGCGGCGCGATGACCGCCGACGAAATGAAGAATCATATCGAGTACCTATGACAACTTACGATAGACGTTTAATCGAAGACTCACTGCCGCTCGAAGTCATCAGCGAGCAGAGCGCACGCGAAAAGAGCATCCGGCACGGACACATCAGCACGCTGCACATCTGGTGGGCGCGCCGACCGCTTGCCGCCATGCGTGCCGCCATCTTCGCCAGCCTGATCCCCGCGCCGAAAGACGATGCCGAGCGCGCCTACCTCCACGCGCTGATCGGGGACATCGTGAACTGGGATGCGGTGAAGGACGGCAACAACGCCCGAATCGAGGAAGCCCGCGCACTGATCCGCCAGCACTACCCCGACGCGCCGCCGAAAGTGCTTGACCCGTTCATGGGAGGCGGCAGCACCGGGCTTGAGTCGCTGCGCTTGGGGGCAGAGGCTTACGGCGTCGAACTCAACCCGGTCGCGTACCTGATCCAGCTTTGCACGCTGGTCTACCCACAGAAGTACGGGCAGCCGAAAACGATTCATACCGCGCCTGAAACAGAACCGGAACAGACCGAAATCCCCGGTATGGAAGACCCGCGCCCGCGCCAGATGGGCATGGACATGAGCAGCGCCGAACCCGTCGTCGTGCAGAACCCGCTGGCGGCAGATGTGCGCAAGTGGGGCATGTGGGTGCTGGAAGAAGCCCGCAAAGAGATCGGGCATCTGTACGAAGACCCCGAAGGGCGGACAATTGTCGCTTATCTGTGGGCGCGTACCGCGAAATGCCCCAACCCACAGTGTGGGGCTGAAATGCCGATGGTACGCCAGTGGTGGTTGGCAAAAACAGATCGTCGCAAAGTTGCTACTCGTATGGTGGTTGATAAACCGACCAAGCGAATCAGGTTTGAAATTGCAGAAAACGACGAGATTGATTTTGATCCTGACGAAGGCACAATGCGACGGGACTCTATAAGTTGTCCCGTTTGTGGACAAGCTCCAGACAGTGACTACCTCAAAGTCGAAGGAAAAGCAGATCGCTTAGGACAAGTACAAACTGCCGTAGTACGGCTCGGCGCAAACAGCAAGATATACCGTCATCCGACCGAATTTGACCGAGAGAAATTTGAGCAAGCACAAAATCTATTGGAGCAGATGTTAACTGAACCGGAAAGTGAGCTTAGTGTTGTACCTGACGAAGCCCTTCCATACTTGCGGAGCATCTTTAATGTTCACGTATACGGAATGGACAAGTGGGGAGACTTATTTAATGCGCGTCAGGCATTAGCACTTGTGGTGTTTGAAAAGAAGATTCGACGAGCATATGAGGTAATTTCAGCCGAATATGGGGATCGCGAATATGCAACGGCGATTGCAACATATCTTGCACTCATTCTCGACAGGTTGGCTGATTACATTTCATCTCTATGTATTTGGGCGAATACAGGTGAGTTCATTGCGCACACCTTTGGAAGACAAGCGTTAGGCATGGTTTGGGATTATGCAGAGTTAAATCCCTTTAGTGGTTCTTCTGGTGACTGGGAAGGTGCAATTGAATGGGTAACTCGCGTAATCGAACACTGTTCGGCCGTAAGCAACAAATCAGCGATACTTCAGAAAGGTAGTGCAACAAGACTCGTCGCCAACGATGCAACGCTAGATGCTGTCATCACTGATCCGCCGTATTATGATGCTGTTCCATATGCAGATTTGTCGGACTTCTTCTACGTGTGGCTAAAAAGGTCTATCGGTGAGCTATATCCCGCGATTTTCACAACGCCTTTGACACCTAAAAACAGCGAAATTGTCCAACTGGCAGAAAGAAATCCCATATATGCCCACAAGGACAAGAAATTTTATGAAGAACAGCTTACTATAGCGTTTGGTGAAGCACATCGCGCCCTTAATAATCAGGGCATATTCGTTGTTGTTTTCGCCCACAAATCAACCGCAGCATGGGAAACCCTCTTGAACGGTCTGTTGCAAGCCGGACTTGTTGTGTCTGCATCGTGGCCGCTACACACAGAACGTCCGGGGCGTTTGCGTGCAAATGATTCTGCCGCCCTTGCCTCGTCCATCTTCATCGTCTGTCGTAAGCGTCAAGCGAATGAAGACGGCTTCTTTGACGATGTGCGGCGCGAGATGACGGCGCGCATCAAAGAACGGCTCGATTTCTTCTGGTCGCAGGGCATTCGCGGCGCAGATTTCTTCATCTCCGCCATCGGTCCAGCCGTCGAGGTGTTCGGGCGCTATCGTGCGGTGAGAAAACTCTCCGGCGAGGTGGTCACGGTCGCGGCGCTGCTCGACTTGGTGCAGGAAGCCGTCGCCGATTACACGCTTGCCCGCGTCCTCAACGGGCGCTACAAAATGGGCACGGTCGATGCCCCCACGCGCTTCTACGTCATGTACCGCTGGAGCTACGGCGGCGAAAAGCTGCTGTTCGATGATGCGCGGCGGCTGGCGCAGGCGCTCGGCGCGGAAGTCAGCGAATTGGTGCGCTATGGCGTGCTCAAACAGAGCGGCGACTCGGTTACCATGCCGGGCGCGAATGAACGGCGCAAGCAGGAACATCTCGGTGAAGCCGGACGCGATGGCGCAGCGCCCGCCGTGATCGACGTGATGCACCGCGCCGTGCTGATCTGGCAGGAAGGCGACCGCCGCGCGCTGGCGGAATATCTGGCGCAGCACGCGCTCGGTCGTGAGGAAGAAGTCCACGCCGTCGCACAGGCGCTCGTCAACGTGCTGCCAGACGGAGATCGGGAAAAACAGCTTCTCGAAAATTACCTGCAAGGCAGCAATGATCTGCCGGATATTACGCCGAGACCGACTTCGATGCGCTTGCCCGGAATGGAAGAGGAATAGATGGACTACGAGCGCGAGCTTCGAGACACCGGCGATCTGATCGCCAGCGAAAAATATAAGCAGGCGGTCAATACAGCGGGCAGCACGATTGAGGCACTGCTCAAGGATTTGTACGCCGAACTCAATAACGCGCTGGCGGGGACGGAACGGGCGCGCATTCAGGCTGCATTGCAGTCGAAGCACCGCGATGTCAAGAAGGTGACGTTTGGGCAGTGGGTCGGGTTCTTCGGCGCTGAAGACCTGTTCCGAATGCTCAACGAGAAGCTGAAATACAAGCTGCGTTTCCTCAACAGCGGCACGCTGGCGACGGTGGTGGGCATCCGCAACGACTGCACGCACGAGGACTATACGCCGTCGCGCACCGACGCCGAAACCGTGCGCCAGTTCCTCGCCCAATACCTGATCGAGACGAATCGCGCCAAGCCGGAAGAAGCGGCGGCAGTGCTGCCCACTCCGAAAGAGGAACGCGCGAAAGGCGTGCTCCCCTCATGGACGCAGATCGCCGCACCGAACCGGGACATCCGCGAACGACGGTTTGATCTCGGCATCTTCGCCATCCATCTCGGTGAAATCGCCGCCGAATCGGGCAGCGGTCAGCCAGAATACGCCGATCCGGCGGAATTCTTCGACCTCACCTACATCACACGCGGGCTGCGTGCTCAGTTGGTGCAGATGATGGGGCGGTTATCCGGTCGTGGCACGGGCGCGTCGGTCGTCCAGTTGGATACCACCTTCGGCGGCGGCAAAACTCATACCCTGCTGGCGATGTATCACCTTGCCAAGCACGGTTATGCGCTCAAAGACCGCGAAGATGTGCGCTCCCTCACCAATGAAGCCCGCGTCGAAGAACCGCCACAAGCAGCCGTCGCCGTGCTGGATGGCTCGTATCTCTCCCCCACCAAAGCCCGCATCACGGCAGATGGGCTGACGCTCAAAACGCTGTGGGGCGAAATGGCGTATCAATTGGGCGGCGCGAAGGCGTATGAATTTCTGCGTGCCAGCGATGAAGCCATGAGCGCGCCCGGTTCACGCGACATCACCGAGATGCTGCGGGCGCTCAATAAACCCGTGCTGATTCTGCTTGATGAAGTGTTGGACTACGCGACGAAAGCCGCCGGTGTCAAGGTCGGTCGCGGCTATCTGGTCGAACAGGTGCAGTCGTTCATCAAGGCGCTCACGCAGGCGGTCGATCCGCAGCCAAATGCGCTGATGGTCTTGACGCTGACCAGCAGCCCACAGCAGATTTTTGGTGAAGCGGCGCGGCGGATGCAGGAAGAACTCACCCGCGTGCAGGGCACGTTCAAGACGATCTTGGAGCGTGTGCAGCGCACCGAAGTCACTGCCGAAAGTGCGGAAATCTATGAGATATTGCGCCGCCGCCTGTTCGAGAAAGTGGGCACGGCAGAAGATCACAAGCGCATCGCCGATGCCTACTGGAAATACTACCGCGAGAACAGCAGCGTCTTCCCACAGCATGTGCTGGAGCCGTCCTACCGTGAACGCATCACCCAGTCGTATCCCTTCCACCCCGATCTGATCGATGTGCTGCGCGACCGCTGGGGGACGATTCAGGGCTTCCAGAAGACGCGCGGTGTTTTACGTTTGCTGGCGCTGGTGGTGAGCAGCCTGTACCGCAAGAATCACGGCGCGCCGCTCATCCATGTCGGGCATATCGATTTGGCAGAACCGGAAATCCGCCGCGAACTACTCGGTCATGTAGACAGCCCCGCCGGGTACGAGTCCGCGATTGGTTCAGACATCGCCGGGCTGCCCGAATCGAAGGCGGAAAGCGTTGATCAGCGCATCGGCGGAGATTATTACCGCTTCGGGCTGTGCGAGGGTCTGGGGACGGCGCTGTTCATGTACTCACATATGGGCGCAGGCGGATTCATCGGCGGGACAAAGCCGCAGCTCTGGCTCGGCATCCTTCAACCGGATGTGATCCCGGCGCTGGCAGCCGATGCGTATGGCAAGCTCGAAGCGGCGCTGTGGTACATGGAGAAGGAAGGCGCACTTTCCCGCCTCGGCGTCGATCCCAACCTCAACATGATGCTCGTTCAGCGAATGGACGCGCTGCGTCAGGACGCGGATAAACTGGGTGAGATCGTCTATGCAGCCGTCGAGAGCCTTGCCGGGACGAAGTTCGGCAAACCGATCATCTGGCCCGAAGATTCGCGGCTCGTCCGGGATAACAGTGCGCTCAAACTGGTGGTTGCGCCACCTGATCGCTGGTTTCGTGAAGACGATCCCGAAATCCGGGCGCAGGTGTTCATTGATGGCATTCTCCGCAGTGCGGGTGACAAACACCGTCAGTTCCGCAATACGGTAGTTTTCGTCCTCCCCACGCCCGACGGTTACGCCAATATGGAGCAGGCAGCCATTCGCCTGATCGCGCTCGAAGACATCGATACGGCGACCGGACGCACGCTCAAAGATCATGTCCGCGAAGAACTCCGCTCACAGCTTGCGGCGGCACGGGTCGGTCTGCCCTCTGCCATTTGGGGAGCGTACATTATCACCGCGACCGCTGGCAAAAACGACGACCCCTGGATCGTGTGGGAGAGCGGCATCAAGCCCTATCGCCAGAATGACACGCTCGCGCAGCGCGTGTGGGATCGCCTGACTGACGGAGAGCGTTTGCTGGAGAAGTTTGCGGTCGATCACATGATGCGCCGTACAGATGAGCGCTTCGCCGGTTTATGGCGTGCCGATCAGGATGCCGTGAAGACGCAGGATTTGTGGGATGCGTTCGCCCGCTACGATTATCTGCCCATGCTTGCGTCGCAGCGTGTCTTGCAGGAGACCATCGCTGAAGGGGTGCAGCGCGGATTATTCGGCTACTGCACAGGGAGCCCGTCCAAACCGGACAAAATCTACTTCGACGAACGAATGCCAGCCGATCAGTTCGCCATTAGCGAATTCGCGTGGTTGCTCAATGCCGAGCGTGCGCGTCCGCTGCGCTATCCCCCACCGCCAGAGCCTGTCTATATCCCCGGCAGTGATGCTGTTGACGATAACTCAAGCGCAGACGACGACGCACCAGTCGTCACACTCGACGGCGATACCCCGCCGCGTGGCGTTGTCCGCTACGATGGCGTGAATGTCGAAATCGAGTTGAATCCGCTGGACTGGCGTCAGTTCTATAACTCGGTCATTCAGCCGCTCGTGGCAAAAGGTGCGAACGTCAACATTCGCGTCAGCCTGAATGCCACTCACACAGAAGGCATGGATTTGGACTTCATCGAATTGAGCATCAAAGAGAGCGTCGTCCAGATCAGCCGTACCGCACGGGTGAGCGTCAATCCTAAGCAGTAGTCGAGGCTCGCTGCCAACCTTGTTCTATCTGCGTCGCACGCCATTGGCGCTCCCGCAAGGGAGCGCCAGCATCGCTGCGCGATGCCGACCAACCCCGCCGCAATGCAGCCGTCGCAGACGGGTGCATTAGAGGCTGCCGACAGTGTGTTCAGCGCAGCTGAATCATCGGCGGAGTTGGGCGCTAGGTAAAACCTAGCCACCTCAGACGCCGGTGGGGGCTAATGTACGCCACTACGTGGCGCACCCAGACAGCCCTGCGGTGCTGTCTGGTACGTGGGCGGTATGTACTGCCCACCGAACGCACCCCTACGGCGTGCGTTCGAAAAACGCGAGTGCTGCACGCCACCCGCATTTCTGACTTGACCTCTGTACGATTCCATCCCTCACTGTACGATTCCGGCTGTTCACCACTGCGCTTCTGACACAATCGATGGAGTGCAAAGTGTGGAGCAAAGCCGATGGCGACCAAAACTGTCCGCCGCAGTATCAGCATGACCCCAGAAATGCGCGACCTGCTGGCGCAGATCGTCGCCAAACGTGGAAGGGAGGTCAAAGAAAACGACCTCATCCGCGAAGCGATCCGGCAATACCTTGATGAACAATCTGACGTGGTGGGCAGCCGTCGTCATTTTCAGAAGACACTGCAAGCCCGGCTTGATCGTCTCGAAACTACGCTCACCTTTCAGATGCACGTTTTGATCTATCTGCTCGCTGCTGTTTTAGGTGACGAGAGTGGTCACGCCATCGAAGATGCGATTGTCACCGCTAAGCGCGATGGGGAAGCGCTGCTGGCGCAGATCGCCGCCGTGCGCGAACTGAAAGAAGAAACATGACCAAACCGATCATCATCGCGGATTTGGCGTACAAGGGCTTGAAACGCAGCGGACGCGGCACGGGGCGACAAGGATTGAAAGCCACACTCAAATATTTGCAGTACAGAGACAAACGCAACAACCACCTCGCCCAGTCGCGTGACTACGAGCGCTGGCAGGATCGGGGTATGGGGCTGTCGCATGGAGAAATCTACCGGAATTGCGATGCATTGCAGAGCAAGCATGTCCTCGCTTGGACATGGGTAATTTCACCTGCTCCCGATCTGATGGAACTAGTGCCAGAAGGAGAACGACGCAATCTGATCTACGAACTGACTGAGCGCGTGGTTGAGGACTACTACACTGAGCGCGGCTTCGACGTGCCGGAATACAGCTACATCATGCACACCGCGAAAACCAAACCGAAGGATGGAGAACCGTCACATGAACATCTCCACACCCATGTCATCCTGCCAGGCACAGTACCTTCCACCGCAGATCGGCTGCCTGTATACAACAACTCATCGAAAGGGCATGACCGCTTGTTTCGAGAAATCGCGGCACATCACTTTGCGGACATGCTCGACGAGCGCGGGATTGACTGGCGACCGCTGCGCGAAGAACCCGAAGCAGAGGTGCAGCGCGACGACGATATCGATTTAGACGACTTTTTCTCCCGCTAGGAGGGATGATGCAAAGACATCACTGGCTTGGACTGTTCGCCCTGCTCACGCTTGTGCTGGCAGGAGCAGCTATCGGACGCATTTTTAAGTTACCCAACGGCGAAGGTATCTATCTCATCGTGTTATCCGTCGCGCTGATCGGCTGGTGGATCGGGCGGCGCAGCAGTCGCCAGAGGAGAAATTCGTGATTTACTGGCTATTTACGGATGGGCGCGACGGACTAAGTGGGTTGCTCTTTCCGCTGCTATGCTGCGCGCCAATGGTTATGCTGATCACAGCAGGGGCACTAGGGGCAAGCATCCGCCGGACGAGCGATGAAGGCGCGAATGCCTCGTGGGTGCAGCGTGTCCTGCTCGCTGTAACTTATGCCCTCGTGCTGCTGACAGTAGCAACCATCTATCTGATGCTGCTTGGCGATCAGGCAGTGAAGCGGGGACGCTCCAACACGAGTGATGTGATCGATCTGCTGGTTGGCGCACCGCCGGGCATCCACACGATGCGTCTGTTCCTGTTCGGCATGTTTCTGGTGTTCCTCCTGATGATGACTGCCATCGGGTTACACAGCCTGCTGCGGAACGGCGGTTGGCTGCGAGAGAAAATCGACCGATTGCGCGCGCCGATGATCAAACGCGGGGCGTTGGGATCGTCGCACTTCTGCACCCTGCGCGAGTACCGCCGCTTTCGCCGTCCCGATCCCGAAGGCTTGATCCTGCTTGGCGCTTTCTGGGGCGAGAGCAAGCGGCGGCTTGATGTGGGTACGGGGCAGTTTTGTTTGGGCGGAGAAGACGTAGCGCGTGGCATCCTGACGTTGGGCGGTCCCGGCTCAGGCAAGACGCAGGGGATCATCCTCCCAGCGATTGCCGACCGAATGCTCTCCGGACATTCGCTCGTGGTCGCTGATCCGCAGGGCGAAATCACCGCCCATATCCTCAAGTATGCCGCTGTCACTCGCCACCTAGTCGTGGTACACGATCCAACCAGTGCCGCCGGACCGCGCTACAACCTCGCGGAGGGCATTGATAACGTGTCGGATGCGCGGGCGATTGCTGATGTGCTGGTGCCGTCGGCGCAGGGCGACAATCGCTTCTGGACGGACAGCGCCGCCGCGCTGCTCGCCGCCTGCCTCATCCGCTTCGACAATCTTGGCGCGATCTACAACGCCATGAACGACGTGAAGGCACTGGCGAAGGCGCTCAAATCCAAGAAAGACGACGCGGCGCTGCTGGCGAACAGCTTCATCGCATCGGTCGGATCGGATGGCAAGGTCGCATCGAACGTGATTGCGACGCTGGCAACGGCGCTCACCGGTTGGGCATCCATCGACGTGCGTGCCAACACCTCCGCTTCGGACTTCGATGCCGAACTGGTGGTTGAGCAGCCCACCGTCGTCGTGCTGACCTGTCCGGGACGAATGCGCGCCGTGTATGCGTCGTATCTCGGCGCGACGCTGCGCAAGCTCATGCTCGACCTCGATACGATTGGCGAGCGCAACAAAGGTCCGCTGCCCGTCCCGGTCGGCGTAATCCTCGATGAGTTCCCGACGCTCGGCAAGCTCGACAGCCTCGTCGCCGATGTCAACCTCGTCCGCAAGCGGCGCATCTCGATCCTGATTGGTGCGCAGACCAAGGGGCAGTTCGAGATGCTGTACGGACGTGAAGGGACGCAGGCGCTGTTCACCGGGCTGGCGACGCAGGTGATCTACGGCGGCTGCGACGCGGACACCGCTGAGTTCTACAGCAAGGCAAGCGGCACAGCGACGACGGATGCCAATCAGGATGACCCGAACAGCCACCTCCGGCAGCGTCCGCTGCTAACCGTCGATGAAGTCATCACGCCGCAGGTCGGCAACTGCACGATCTTCGCCCGCTATGTTGAGACGGGCTTCGCCACGCAGGTCATCCTGAATGCACGGCTGACACGTTTTTACGAGCGCGATGACTGGAAGCGGCGTTTACGTTCATCGAACGCGAACGAACCGCTGCTGCTGGAGCGAGGAATCGATTTCGACGACTTTGAACCGGAAGCCACCGAAGTTCCCACTGCGGAAGGAATCGCGGGCGGTCCATCAACCATCGAGATCGCAGCGCGGGCGAAGCTAGCCGAAGTGAAAGCAACGACCGAACAGGCAGCAGGCGGCAAGGTCAAGCTGACAACCGTAACCGATCTGCGTGCTCGATGGAAAAAGAATCAGCCGGAGATGACTCCATGAGCCTGAACAAGCAGAAGATGGTGCGCGAAATTGGACGGCGTACACGGTTGCCCAATCGCGATGTGCAGCGCGTGATTGAAACTTTGATGGAGGTATGGACGGAAGAACTTACGCAGGGAGGACACATTGAACTGGAGGGCTTTTGCAAACTCGATGTGCAGAGAATTGACCGAAGGCATCCCATCACAAAGCAGATACGCAGCTTTGCCCGATTGCGGACGACGACGGGCAAACATTTGCGAACCCGACTGCAAACAGAAATAGATAGACAAAAGCCCGACTAGCATGTCGGGCTTATTGCTTAGAAGTCGATATCTGTCTGTGGATTCTCGAACTGTTCTTGCGCCTCTCGCTCAGCATTTGGATTGTGCAGATGCCAGTCGTCTGCCTCGCGCACGATGGTGCGATCACCACTCATGTAGTCCACAATGCCGCGATAGTCCATGTCCTCCCACTCGCTGGACAGCCCTTCGAGCTTTGCCACCTCCGGCGCGAGTTCCGGTCCGTCCAGCAGCCCCGGCACCAGATACGAGCGAAACTCCGTCTCGAACTTCTGTGCATCGTCAGTGCTGGCGAAATGCGCCATCTCCAGCGTGCGCGCCTCGGTCGGATAGACCGAATCATCCATTCCGTTCGCCTCGATATAGTCGTCGAAGTCGGGCGGAAGCTGCGGGAATTCAGTCACGAACAGCGCCGTCCCCAGTGGCTCACCCTCCGGTGTTTCAACCGGGCGATAGTGCATCTGCCAGTAGTGCGGATCAGACTCCGGTTCAACGTGACCCCGCTGCTGCGCGACCAGTTCATCCCAACTGCCCGGTTCGGGTTCGTCCGTATCAGGGACGCTAACGCCGGGCATCTCCGCTGTTTCGTCGTTGGTGATATCGCGAATCGGTTCGTCCAACTGCGTATTGTCCAGCCCCACGAGTTCCGCTTCGCGCACCGTCGTGAAACGGTCGGTCGGTCCGTCCGTGAACAACCGCCCGTCAGCGCGATCCGCGTTCAGTTCCCCGTTTGCCACCGCAATCCCTTCCGCCCGCCGCATGGCGGCTTCCAAGCCTTCCTCCTGATAGGTGCGGTGCAGGTTCTCGCGATCCAGCGCCGCGATTTCGCGCTCGATCTCGCGCTCCCACTCATACGACTCCAGTGAGTAGGTCTTGAGCGTCTGCCCCTCATGACCGACCCGCCCATTCGCTTCGAGCCACCACTTGTCTGCCGTCAGTTCCAGCGTCCACGGATCGGCGGGCATGACCTCGAAGGAATAGTTGACCGTCGGATCGACGGGCTGGAGCAGGCGATAGGCTGAGTCTGCGAAGTGTTCCTCAAAGGCAGCGACCGCCGCATCAGGTTCAACGGGCGCAAGCCGCTGCGTGTCCTCATCCAGCGACCGATCGCGCTCGGCGTTGGTCGTGAACGGATCAGGCGGACCGTCGGTAAAGAAGCGGGGATCGGCGCGCCCATCGTGCAGCGCGCCGCTCGACACCGCCATGCTCTCAGCGAGGTTCATCGCCGCTTCCAGTCCGCGTGTCTCACGCAAGTCAACCAGTTCCGCCTGATCGCGCGCCGCTTCTTCGCTCATACCATATCCGGCAATCGGCTGGCGGGCTTCATGATCCTGTGCGCCGTCGCGCCAGCGCTTGACCGCTTCCAGCGCCGGATCGCCGTCATCGCCGACACCAACCTCAAAGGCATAGTCCACGCCCGTATTGAGCGCGGGCAGCGCCTCCGGTTCGGGAAACGCCAGCCCATGCGACCGCGCCATCTGGTAGGCGAGTTCCTGCGCGTTGTCGAGATCGCCGTCCATGAGCATGGTTTCAAGCGTCTGGCGCGGAAAGGCATAGTCGCCCCGATTGTCCAGCGGCATGACCGGGTGCGCGTCATGCGCCAACCGCCCATCGTCGGTCCGCGCCGCGCGGAAGTAGCGCAGCTCATACGCCAGATCGTCCCCGTTCGGTTCGTTCGAGACATCGACCGCCGCGAAAAAATGCACCGTTCCGTCCCCGTCCAGATGGTTGGGAACGTACTGTTCCTCGTGATCGAGCGGCACAAGCGTGTCGTAGAGCGTCACGGGCAGCGCCGGATCGCGCAGCATTCGGGGCGGCTCCACGCCGGTGAAATCGTCGTACACATCCCAATCGGGATGCTCGTTTGCGATCTTAGAGTCGGTCATCGCCGTTCCTTTCGATCAGGCGCACCGGGATTTCCCGCCCGGCGCGCCCACGTTCGACAGTCGTAAAGCGTCCATCGGCTGCCAGCCCAACCGCCGCCCGACGGATGAGCAAGCGCAGCGCGCCGGTGCGATCCAGCGCGAACCGCGCCGCCACCTGTTCGAGCCGGACGTGATCTTCGGGTGACAGCCGCAGGGAGAAACTCTTGGAGGTGTCGCTCATAGGTCAATCTCCCACTGGTCACGGGTATAGTCCGCCAAATCCTGCGCCGCGTCCGGTTCAAGCGGGATGCCGCGCTCGCGTTCCCACAGATCGCGCTGATCGGCGGCGAGCGCCATGCCTTCCGCCGCTTCAAACGCCCGCTCGATACCACCTTTCTCGACCACACCGAGCAGGTATTCCGCTGCGCCGTATGCCTTGTTCCAGTCACCCGGCACAACGGGCGCGAGCTGCGCTTCGACTTCGCCCGTGTCCGGGTCGCGTCCGAGCGAGAGGATGCTGGTCACGGCGTTGTCGGGATCGCCCTTGTCCGGCTGAAAGACGCCAATCCAATACGCTGTCCCGGTGTCCGGGTCAATAAAGGGTGGCGGATCGGCTTCCGGGTCGAAGCCCGCAGCATCAATGCCGATGTCGCGCAGCGCCTTGAAAGTCGCCGAGTCAGCAGTGTCAGCCATGTCACGAACAGGTTCCGGTTCCGCGAACAGCGCTTCCAGATCAAGATCATCCGGCGGCAGATCGGGCGCACCCGGTTCATCGAGCGACTGCATCTCTTCATAGGCGGCGTACTCGACCTCACCCGCCGCACGCCACTGCGGAGCCGGGGCGCCGTGTTCGGCAGCACGTTCCGCCGCCCGGTCAGTCGCGTAATCGACCAGTTGAAACGGCAGCAGCCCTTGCGCGTGGATGCCCCCGTTCAATTCATGGTAGTAGGCGGCGGCTTCGTCGATGTCGTCGAACGTGCCGATTTCCAGATAGCTGCCGCCTAGATCGCCGGTGTGGGCATTGGCGTACAGATCAACCGCGCCAATGCTGTACTGCTCGGTTTCGCCATCGGGCAGCACCCGCCCAACGGCGATGATCGCCGCATCGTGCCAGCCCCAGCCGTCGTCACTGTTATAGGTCGGAGCCGCAGCGGGCGCGCCGACTGCTTCCAAGTCAGGCGGACTGAATGGCTCGAACGGATCGTCGTCCGGCAGATAGTCATAGCTGTTTCCGCCGAACAATTCATCCGGGAATGGGTCGTCCGGCATCGAGAAATCGAGATCGGGTGAGGGCGGCAGATCGTCCCAGTCCGGCGGTGGCAGGTTCGACATGGGCTAGACTCCCTCCGCTGGACGCAGGACGATGGGCTTGTGTTCCGCCGCTGCACGGACAGCGGGCGCGGGGCGCAACGTCCCGCCGAAGCGCTGCCAGAAGTCACGCAGCACCTCGACCCGTTGACGCTCGCCCGATGCGATGCGTTCAAGATCGGCAGCCCACTCACGGGCAAAGGCGGGCGCGGTGAGTTCACCGAAATGCTCCGCCAGATATGCTGCGACTGTCCGCCCTGTTTCGGTCAGGCTGAAGGAGGTTTCTCCGTCCACATAGCCCGCCGTGCGCAGCCCGGTGAGCGCAGCGACCGCAGCAGATACACTCACCCCGCTGTCCACCAGCGCGCCGACCAGTCCCGCTTCGCTGAACGGCGTCGGTGCTTCACTGGTCACCGTTTCAACCGTGATGTTGGCAGGCTGCAAGGCAGCACCTTCCGGCAGGATCGGCAGTACCACATCTTGACGGTCGGACGGCAGCACCCGCTGCCAGCCATCGAAATAGAGCAGCGCCGCTGTCGACCGCAGTTCGAGCGGATAGGGCTTGTCTTTCGTCATGCCGACCAGAATCCGCGCGCCCATCAGTTTGTCCTGCGCGGGCGGCATATGCGCGGCGATGAAGTGCTTCCAGACGAGCGCATAAACTGCCGCCCCATCCCCCGGCAGTGCTTCTGGGAGACGGCTCACATCAGCGGGCGCGATCCCGGCGATGATATTCGGTTCTGCAGCCAGATACTCGGTGCCGAATTCACGCCGGATATATGTCTGCGCCGCTTCGTGCAGGGTGGGTGGTACGATGGCATCCGGGGCAGTGATCCAACCCGCGTCATAAAGCGCGGCGATCAGCGCCAGCGTGTGTTCTGGGGTGAGAGCAAGGTCACGCGCCGTGATTTCGATTAAGCCACGCAGCGTGAGCGGAGCGGGTGTAGGGTGCGCTTTGAGCGTCTGCCCGGTCTTGTCCACCCAAAATTGTCCGCCTTTGAGCAGCGTTTCTAGCTGTGCCGCCTGATCCGTCGTGCGGATCGCCAGCGCCGTGCCTTTGGCGTTCAGAACACCTGCACTGAAGCTCATCCCATCGACCTTGAAGTCCACGTTCGCACGCCAGCGCGTTTCCGGCGTGAATGCACCATGCTGCGCGGCGCGCTCGGTGATTAGGCGCAGCGCAACCATGCCGTCATTCGTCAGAACGGTCTTGAAACCAAACGTCTGGCGTGCTGCCGCGTTGATGCTCCACCCAACCAAGCGGTCGATGATGCGTTCCCCCGCGTGTGCCTCGATCAGCTTCATATCCAGCGGATGCGGGGCGGCGAAGGCGGCGAGGATCGCGGCGGGCGTAAGTGCGGTCAACAGCACGCGATACACGAGCTTGTCTTTGACATCAGGCGACAGCGCCAGCATATGCCACGCCATCGCTTCGCCCTCACGGGTGGGCGGCGTCGCCGCGTAGACCGCTTCGCAGTCACGCAGCGCCTTCATCAGGCGGCGGACGAGATTGCCTTTGCTCGGCACGACGGTGAAGTGTGGGCGGAAATCCGCCTCCAGATCGATACCCAGTTGGTCGGCGGGCAGGTCGCGCACCATGCCGGAGCACGATTCGACGCGCCAGCCGTCGCCTAGGGTATCACTCAACCGTTTCGCCTGCGCAGGCGTTTCAACGATCACGAGTTTCATTCAGCAGTTTCCTTTCCAACCGCGCCAGACGGCGGGCGTTCAGTTCCTTCAGCAGCAGCCGCAGTTTGCGGCGGGCGCTTGTCCGCTCGCGGGGCAGCCCCACGTTCGGCAAGTTCCCGCTCACGCAGTGCCAGCCAGATCGGCCATTCACGGTAGGCGTGGTACGCCTGCTTTTCGAGGTCTTGCCACGGCACATTCGCCGCGTTCTTCGCCGGCATGTCATCTCTCCTCCCTCAGCTTCTTGTCAAGTGGTGCGGAAGCGTGCCAACTCGCCCGGGGTACTTTTCCCGTACAAGTAGAAAAGCCCCTCGTCCTGTATATCGAGGACGAAGTGGAAGCGCGGCAGCTGGGCGATGATGTCGCGGTGCTGCTGGTTGAAGTGGGCGAAGGCGGCATCGTCCCGGAACACGTTCATGCCCTGCCGCTGCGAGAAAATCACGCGGATCGGGCAGTTCTCGAAGATCAGGCGCGCCTTGGACTCCAAAAAGACGCTCATCTGTTGATGGAGCAGTAACTCGACAAGACTTGCGCCCGTTTGACCTGAGCGACGTCGCCCGCGCATTTGAGAACCGTTCTCTCCCCAAATTTGTTCGTCCTGAAGCCGATCCCGATGACGGGCAGTCGGCTTCTTCGCATTCAGGAGATACCCCATGAAACAGGAGAATTCGTCGATTTACGTGGTCGAGGCGCTCCCCGCTGAGGAGCGGTGGCAGGTCAGGCGCTGGCAGCAGCCTTCCGCGCTGCTCCCGCTCGGCTTGATTCTGCACACGGTTAGCACCGAAGCGGGCGACGTGGAACTGCACATGCCCTATGGCGCTTCGCGTGATCGTGATGTGCTGCTGTGGGCGTTTGCGGAGGTCAAGCGGCTGCACCCACCGCCAACCGATCTGGAAACGCTGACCTCGCTCTCGCTGACGGAGCAGTTCCGGTTGGCTCTCACGCTGGCGCTGGAATACGTCCAGCTTGCCGAGGATGGGCGCGGACACAATGACCGCTCGCGCTACCTTGCCCGCTGCCTGCGCCAGATCACCAGCATCATCCCTAACCCAGTTGGTTCTACAGCCGCATCCCGCGAAAGTGCGTCGGATCAAGCTGTTGTCGATTCAGGAGATCAAGATGAGTAAGCGGCGAAACACCCTCAATCCGGTCGCGCCGAACGGCGTGATCACCATCGGGCTGGACATCGGTTATGGCGTGGTCAAAGCCGTCACCAGCGAGACTGTCATCACCTTTCCGTCGGTTGCGGGTCATGCCCGTGAGATCAAGTTTCAGCAGGCAGAGATCGCGCAGCGGCATCCGGGGGATCAAATCACCGACGATGAAGGCATGTGGTTCGTGGGTGATCTGGCATTGGCGCAGCTTCCCCCCGGCGAACTGCTCCGACTGCGCGGACGCACTGCCAACGAAGCGACGATGGGCAATGCGTTCCGGCAGCGGCTGGCGAAGGTCGCTATCGGCAAGCTGTTCAACGGCGCGCAGAACCGCGATGCTGTCCACATCCGGCTTGCGACGGGTTTGCCGTGTGATCACATGCGCGATGCCGCCGAACTCAAAAAGGCGCTGTTGGGTACGCACCTTGTCCAGACCGACTCGGCAGAAGTGATCGCCAACGTCACCGAGGTCATGGTCATGCCGCAGCCTTACGGCACGATTTATTCGCGCACCCTCACCCCGGCGGGTGATCTCAATCCGGCGCACACCTTCATGCGGACGGGCGTATGTGATGTGGGGACGTACACGGTCGATGTGGCGCTGGACGATGATGGGGAATACATCGACTCCGAGAGCGGGAGTGTGGAGAGCGGTGTGTTCACGGCACAGGAGCGGATCGCGGAATCGCTCGAACGAGACTATCGCCAGAAGATGCCCTACAAGATCGTCGAGGACGTGCTGCGGACAGGACGGTTCCGCGCCAGCGGCGATCTGGTCGATTACAGCGCCGAGGTTGAGGAAGCGCTCGCACCTTTGCGAAGCGCCACCCTTAATCTGCTCAGCGAGAAGTGGAAGGCGGGAACAACCGTCGATGTGGTCTATCTGTCGGGCGGTGGGGCGGAGTTGGTACTGCGCGAAGTCATGTCCGCTTATCCACAGACGCAGTTGGTCAGACAGGCGCAAATCGCCAACGCGCAGGGCTATTTGAACTATGCCCGGTTCGCGGAGACGGCACGATGAGCGGGTTTTACCAGTTAGACCAGCGGTTTGACGGCGGTAAAACCGGAAAACGAGGGGGGATGAGCAGCAAACGACCGCCCAAACGGGAACACAAGCTGATCGCGTTCAAAGCCTTCTTCGACACCGACCGCGACATTCTGGAATGGTGGGAGGGGATGCAGGACGGCGAGCGCAGCGAGGTGATCCGCGAACTGCTGCGGGGCTACGTGCGCGGGCTGCCGCTCTACGAAGCGACGCGCCGATCTGCCGTAGCCGTAGACGGGAGTGTGGTCTTGCAACTTCGAGACGATACGGCATGGATACGCGGGGCGTTGAACGAGATGCCCGCCTATCTGGAAGGGCTGCTCGGACGGATCAGTGTCTACACGCCGCCCGTTGTGCAGTCGGAACAGAGTGCAGCGCCGTCTAAAGACAATCTCTCCAACGATGCGCTCGCCCGCCGAAAGGCAAAGATGGGGAAAGTTGGATGGTGAGATCGTTCGCCATGCAGCAGCCAAAGCCGTTCGACGCCGTCCGCACTGCGGGGACTGTCCGCTGGGCGGCGTCGGCGTTCCGGTTCGAGGCGGGGGCGCGTTCGCTGTTCGTCGTCCAATGTTTGGACGCGCCCCCTGTGCCTCTCCCGGAACACAGCCAGCTAAAACGCTGGCTGCTCAAGCGCCGCAGGGCTTCGGTGCAGCGCCTTGCGGCGGCAGCACCGGTTCGGCGGTGCAGAGCACCCGCCGAACGTGTAGACGGTACCAGTACCGTCTACACACCACACCCCGCGCCGATTTCGCGGGTCAAAGCGCACCGCTTCGTTTGCGAACCGGAAAAGGAGAAACGATGAACCATCGACAGGTGATCAAGCAGGTTGCACGGCGTTTTCCTGACCTGACGCAGCGGCAGATTGCAGACGTGTTGGACGTGCTGGTCGAGGTGTGGAGCGCAGCGCTGGCGCAGTCCGATGACGCGGTGATTCGTGATTTCGGCAGACTGAGGGTTGAAGTCCAGCGCGTGAAGACCAGCGGCGCGATCCAAGCGCAGATGGGCGGTAGCGCACCGGAACACCTGATGCGGCTGTATTTTCGCTTTTACCCCGTTGGCAGCCTGCGCCGTCGAATTGAAGGGCAGTTCAAGGAGCGTGCATGAAAAGCAGGGACAAGAACAAAATCCGCTTCACGGTCGGCTTTACACCCGATCAGGCGAGTAAGCTGGATGAACTCAATCGCACCCGAAATCGCAAGGGGGATACCACGAGTCGCGCCGACCTGGTGCGCGAGGCAGTCGGTTTCTACCTCCAGAACCAACCCGATCTGGTCGGATCGCGCAAGGCAATCGCCAAAGACCTTGAGGGGAAGATCGATGCGCTCGACGCGAAAGTCGAAGACCTGCGGGCGCAGTTCGCGGCGTTTATCGAGAGCGTGACGCGCCGTCGAACGGGAGGGTAACGGATGGATCGCAAGCAGATGTGCGTCGCCAATGTGCAGTACAAAAAGCCGACCGCGAACGAGGCGAAGCGGGCGAAGGGACTGCTGCGCTATCTGACTTACCGCGAGAGCCGTGACGAAGGGGCGCGCTACGCTGCTGGGCGCAACCGCTGGGAAGATCATGGCATGGGCGGATCAGTCGGGGAGATCGCGCAGCGCTGCGAAGCGTTGCAGAGTCAGCATGTGCTGCTGTTCAGCCTCGTCTACAACGTCAACCCTGATCTGATCGCCATGGTCGCGCCGGAGCGCCGTGAGCAGTTCGTCCGCGAACTTACCGTGCAAACCACCGAGGCGTTCTTTGAACAGCGCGGCATTGATACCGGGGTGGAGTGGAGCTATGTCATGCACCACCGCCAGACCGACGATCCACAGTCACCGGGACGGCACGATCCGCACACCCATGTTGTGCTGCCCGGCACGTACTACGATGACGGGCTAGGCGAGCGCGTGCCGCTCTATTTCAATCGGAACAAAAGCGTCGATCATATCGCGATGCTCCACGATCTGACCGAACGGCAGGTCGCTGATCAGATGGATCGCTATGTGGGACTCGATTGGGAACAGCGGTATGACGATCTGGAGGCAGTGCGCGAGGCGCAGTTGGCGATCACCGAGCAGCCCGCTCACGGGGCGATTGAGTTGGACGAAGGCGTGTTTAGCTTCTGGGTGGGAGCGCGGCGCACCGACGAGCAGATCAGCGCGGCGGGCTACTACCGGACTGTCGAAGATGACGAGGTGGAGTTTCGCCCGTTGATCGGCGGACTGAAACACGACGAGGCGGAATTACTTGCGCGGCTCTTGCACAGTGAAATAGGCGGGGATTTCGCGGTATTGCGTCAGCTGGCTGATGGCATCAACGAGATGAACGGGGCAGAGTGGGCAGCCTTTTTCGCCGATGTGCGCCGGTTGGATTTCTCGCCGCCGGAACGTGACCGAACCGGATTTGGACATCGACATCGACTTTTAGCCGACATGCACACAGGGGAATGGAGCGCTCCTGTCGCCAAACGAGTGCGCTGCAAACCCCTGTGTGATATCCGAAGGAATGAACATGAGTATTGCACAAACTGACGCCTCCGGCAACAGACCGGAGTGGCGTGATTTCCTCCGCGCCTTATACAGCGGCGCACCCGATGACTTATATTTTGAACTGCGCTGTATCCACCCAACAACCGGAGACGCCCGCTCGTTCTGGAGCAAAGTTGGGGACAAACGCACGCTGACCAACGCGCTTAATCGCGGAACGGCATTGAACCGCGAGGGCGGCTATGGGCTGTACTTCGCGCCTTGCTTGCGCTCGCAAAAGCAGGGCAAAGCCGAAGCAGCGGCACTGCTCCCCGCGCTGTGGGTCGATCTGGACTGCGACGACGATTCAGCGCGCCGAGCAGCGGCGTTGGAAAAGCTGCACGCTTTCAATCCGCTGCCGTCCGCGATCATCGACAGCGGCGGGGGACTGCACGCCTACTGGCTGCTCAACGAATCCGTCTCCCTTATAAATGAAGCGGCTCGAAAACAAGCAGCAGGGATTCTGCGCGGACTGTTCAGCGCGCTCGGTGGCGATCCGCAGTATGTCAAGTCGGTCGCATCTGTAATGAGGTTGCCAAACAGCCTGAATACCAAGCCTGAACGCGGGGGTGTGATCGTGACGCTGGTCGAACTACACCCGGATCGCCGCTACCCGCTGAGTGAGTTCGCCTGGTTGGAGAGCCAACCGCAGGTCGAGCGAATTGGCAGTCTGAACGTCGTCACGATCAATGGGAACGGGCATCACATCCTGCCCAAGCGCACCGAGGATTATCTCACGTCGGGCGCGACGGAAGGCAGCCGGAATACCGAACTCTTTCAGGCGGCGTGTCAACTGCGCGATGCCGGTCATTCGCAGTCGGAAGCAGAGGCGCAGCTTATCCCGCGTTATGTCTCCGATGGATGCAGCGAACGTGAGGCAGTGGCGACGATCCGCAGCGCCTACAGCCGTCAACCGCGTGATCCGATTCCGAATCCGCGTGATCAGGTGGAGCAGTTGGTCAATCGCTACCGTCAGCGCATCGAGCAGGGAACACGCCCAACGGTGGACGAAATCCGTGCAGCCGTCAAAGCGTGCGCGGCACTCGATCCGCTGGCGTGGGCGGAAACGCGCCAGCAGCTTCGCGCCATCGTCGGGGATACCTTCCGTGTGCAAGACCTGAATCAGATGTACCAGCAGGCACGCCGGGAAGCACACCGCAGCCAAAACGCCGAGTCAATGTCCGCTAGTGGACGTTATCTGGAAACTGAAATGGGAATCGTCTACGAGAAGATGACCGAACGCGGCTTGGTGCGCCAGCCCGTCACCGATTGGACAGGGCGCATCGTCGAGTGGATCACGCGGGTCGATGACGACGGGCAGGAAGAACACATCATGCGGACGCAGGTGCAGCATCCCATGCACACGACCACGCTCGACATCCCCGGCGAGTTGTTCGGGGATAGTAACGGGTTTGGGCGATTCATCGCACAGCGGGCGAGCGGTATCTTCACCGTCTATCCGGCGATGCAGCGCCATCTACCGCACGCCATTCAGAGCCTATCGGGGACGATCCCGCGCAAGACGACCTATCGCTTTTTCGGTTGGGCAGAACACGAAGGGAAGCGGGCGTTTCTCACACCGGGGATGAGCATCAGCGCGGCGGGCACGCTGCCTGAACCGCCCGAAGTCGAACTCGAAAATCGCCTGAGTGGTTACGGTTTGGTTGATGCCTCATGGGAAGACAGCCTCACCGCCTTTAACTCAGCGGTCGCTGTGTTTCCGCCGCACATGGCGAGCGCGCTGACCGCTTTCGCGCTGCTCCCGCTCGTGCAGCGTTTCTTTCCACCCGCCGCTATGCGTCCAGCGCTGCATCTGGTCGGCACGACGGGCAGCGGCAAAAGCGAGATTGCGGCGCTCATGACCAGCTTCTACGGGCAATTCAGCCGAGACACGCCGCCCGCGCAGTGGGGCGATACCGTGAACACCGTCGAAGTCTTGGGCTATGCGCTGGCGGACGCACTGTTCTGGGTCGATGACTGGAAACCATGCTACTCCGACGAAAAGACCTTCACCCGCTTTCTGCACGCCTACTCGCGCGGGATGGGGCGTGGTAGGCTGACCAAAGACTCGAAGGTGCGGCAGGATCGTCCGTGTCGGGGACTGCTGCTTTCGACGGGCGAGACGACCATCGAAGGCGAAGCCTCGATCTTGGCGCGTATGCTCGTCCTCGAAATTCCACCGTGGGAGAAACGCGATCCGGGCGGCAAAAGGCTGGCATTGGCAGAGGCGTATCGGTCGGCGCTCCCCGGTTTCACAGCGCACTTTGCCCGCTGGATCGCGGCGCAGGCGGAGGCGGGCACACTGCAAAGCCATTTGGCGCATGAGTATGAATTGAGTGTCAAAGGCTACCGAGACAAGCTGACGGCGCATCTCGGCAGGCAGGCGAACACCGGGCGCGTGATCGGCAACTGGGCAACGCTCATCACCGTCTACCGACTGCTGCGCCAATTCTTGGAGGAACGGGATGCAGACGACACACTGCCTGCGTGGCAGGACAGCATCGTGCAGGCGGCGAAAGCCGTGCAGGAGGAACGTGCTGGTCAAGTGTTTATCGACACACTTGGGCAGCTTCTTGCCAGCGGTGATGTCCGCCTCGTCGATCTGGACAGCAACGAGGAAGTGAAACCCGGTGCGCCGATCATCGGCTATCAGGATCGGCGCTTCATCTATCTGCTGCCGGAGATCTCGCTGCGTGAGGTTAAGCCCACGCAGTCGCTCAACTTCACCACCAAATCCATCGGCGACCAACTGCGCGAAGACGGCTGGCTGCTCCCCAATACCGCCGACGGGCGGCTGACGATCCAGAAGCGCTTACTCGGAAACAGGGCGTGGGTCTGGTGTCTCAAACGCGAAATGTTCGACGGTGACACCGAGGACAGCGGTGACGCTGAGACGCATAAAACCTATCGAGCCGCTGTTCAAGCATGATTCTTGATCTGATGACTCCGGTGACAGTGATGACATCTCTCCATGCGGCGGCGTCATCGCTGTCACCATGTCACCACATTTGAAAATGCATTTCGGCACGATTCCGAAAAAACACCCCACCCCCTAAAGCCGCTCACGAGTTGGTGATCTGCACCTGATGACAGCGGTGACAGTGAGGACGGACTACATCGACTAGCTAAATTATTGGGCATGAGTTGCCTATGGCAATCTGATGAACTACATGAAAAGCCGGTTTGACACAGGACGTTGTCCCCTATAATTTAGGTAGGAGTATCCATTGTTCGCTATGCACCTGCTTCAAAGACGTTACTTGAAAGGAAAGGTGCGATAAATCACATATGGGAAAGCATCGCCTTGATGTGCTGCATCTACAATTAAGTGACCTAAGGGCAAGGCAGCGGCGTGGGGAGAAAGTGCAATCCGAGGTTGATAAGATTCTCGCCGAAATTGACGATTTGGAAAAACCTGCGATTCAGGTGAAGTCTCAACCCCCGCCGACCAGTAATAATTCTCGATCTTCAATAGATATGGATGTTGAGGGTGATGTTATAGGCGGCGCTTTTGGAACCAACGCATCTGTACAAGCAGATGTTATTACTAAGAATTATAATCCACAGAGCTTTTCTAGTACAACACATCGGCATGAGCATTATGGTAGCGCATCGGTCTATGAACCACATCCAGCCCAAGTAGAGGTGATTGCGGGCAACATTGTCGCAGCTTGGTTTCAAAGGGCTTTTAACGCTGCGCCTCAGGGAGTATCGGTCGGACTTGCGACTGTTCTTCCTTTACTCCTTCTATTTTCCCACAACACCACCATTCTCGGCGTCATTGGACTTATTACACTCACCCCCTTGGGTGTGTTTGTACTGTTAAAAACAAGTTTTATGCGGATACCGCGTGAAGCATATCGAGATGATAAATTTCTCTACTACTCTTCGCTAGTAATGAACGGAACAGGTGTTCTCTCAGTTATTCTTTTCGTGATTGGATACTACCTTGCAATGGCTGTGTTGAGCGCGATGATGGGTGCAGTCCGAGAACAGATATACAGGCGATAATCATGAAAAAAGACACGAATGACAACGCAGATATCCGTGTATCGATAGGCGGAAATGCTACGGGGAACGCTATTGGCAACAATGCCTCGGTGAAGGCGAACGTTATCTCAGGTGGAAGTGTAACTCAAGACGAGCAGATTGCTAAGCTTTTTGAACAAGTACTTGCAGCTGTTAATGCTCGCCCCTCCGACCCAAAAGTTGATAAAGAAGAGATCTTTGAGGCTATCCAAGAGCTTCGAACCGAAGTGCAAAAAGCTGATGTAGTGGATGAAAGCATGATCAAACGCCGCCTGCGTGCAGTTGGGCGTATGGCACCAGACATCCTCGACGTGATAATTGAAACTTTTAAAAGTCCTGCATTGGGTATCGCATCCGTAATCCGTAAAATAGCGCTGCGGATAAAGGAAGAAACACAAAGTTGAAAATTGTGCTTCTTCGGAGTATTTGCGACTAACGCCCGACAGCGACAACCTGCCCGGTTCGTGAAACAAGATAGATAATGTCCCCGTATAATGCTGGTGTGCCAATAATTGGGCGCACAGACTCAGGCAACACGAAGGTTGATGCATCATCATCGGTGGTATTGCCTGCCAACGAGGTGCTTAGGGAGGTAGCAGAGACCACCATATCGTGGACGTTTGCAAACAAAATTGACTGAACATTGCTGTCTGAGCGTCGATAACTTGCGACTGATACAGCACTTTCAGTGACAAGCCAATAGTAAACGTCGCGACCAAACGATGCCGCTACCATGCGATGCAAGTATTTTCCCTCTTGGGGAGGGGATACAATGGTAGTGTCTCCAGATTTCTCTGTATAAACAGGAGCAACAGCGCACGAACTGGCTTGCTGCACATTCTTGATGAGAATACGGCATCCACCCGGCAATTGAGTTGGATATCTACCAATTGGAGTCTCTAGTGAGGCAATTACTCTGTTTGAGCGCACACCATACACGCTGAAATCAAGCTCACTCCAGACAATCTCAGTTTTTTCGCGAACCTTCCCTTCTGAGTCATGATATTTACATCTCATCTCCTTCGTTACAATGAGGGGAATATAGACATGCCCCTCATATGCTGCCCAAGTCACGGGAGGTGTTAGCGAATATGGGATGTCAAATTCTAAAGAATTGCCGTTTTCCATATCAAGAAAGACCATTGATTGTTTACCAAATACAGCTTTTTGGAATAGACAACAACCGTCGGTCAATAGGATATTGACAGGATTCGCACCACCTCCGAAGAAACCACGCATCTCTTTGGTACTTGCTATTTCTGAACCGTTTTGTGAATTGACTAGAAGAACCTGTGAGCCTGTACCCACACACAAGATTGGGTCTTCTAGTGCTAGTGACAAATCTCGACTATCCTTTAGCTGCACACGCCACTTTATTGTTCCAGACAAGATGTCAAGGCAATATAGGACACCTGCTGGATCAGTGATATATACGCTACTGTTGCCTGCTACTGGCGCACTGATGTCTCTACCATTTAACCCCTGGGTGTGCTGCCAAAGCACTTGCCCTGATGCCGCATCTAGCCCAACTATTGCGCGATTATCCTTGCTGCGTACAACTAAGACACCTTCATAGGCAACAATTGGCGGTTTATAATTTGCAGTTCCCGTAAGCCAAACCACGTTACGTGGCTTTAAATCAAGTGGCATGGGACCAGCATATTTACTCTGATCGGCATTACCTTCTCCGTGAGTCCAGCGAAGATTCAGTGTCTCAGCTATATTGATCCAATCGGACTTAGGGTCGTCAGATTTCAACCTGATCTGAGCTGCTTCGCTAACTGTCCAGTTATCACTAGGGAGCCGCTTCTCTGGCAAATACGCAGTTTCATAGGCAAGAGTAGCGAGGTACTCCAATGAGCGCTCATATTGCCTAAGCTGGTAATGCGTCCCACCAACCACCCGTGCTGCTTCGATTAGGTATGCCAGTGTTTCCTGCATTCGACCATATCGACTGTGGAACTGTCGTATCTTTTCAATAACTCGCATCCATTCGTGGTTCTTGTAAGCAATGCGAATAACTTCGAGATCAGCTGTTTTCCCTTCTTGAGCGGCTCCAGCGATGCGATAGGTCCGTGATGCAGTCTCAAAATCGCGTACACTCATAGCCGCTTTTGCAGCCATGAGATTAATTTCCTGAGCGAAAGTTGTATTGCCCATCATCTTATAACGAGCGCCAACAACGAAAAGTTGAACTTCCCCGTAGTTGTCCGATGTAATCGTCACTTGACCACGGATCACATCCCCTCGTTTTAAACTTGCACCGTCAACATCTACTGAAAACTGCAAGTCGGAGTTGAGTTTCCCAATGTTTAGCTGGAAGATGGGATTGTCTGTCTTAACGACTATCTTTCCTGGTCGTTTTTTCCACCATCGGATAAACACTGGCACAGATACTTTACCTTGTGGGATCAACCCAAAGTTAATAACTCTTGGAGCTACATCCCAACGCGGTTTCTCAAAATCGGCAATTCTATCAAGTAAGTCGCTTGGACTACGGGGAAGAATTGGAACAGCATATCTGGTCTGCAAAAGATCAAGCGCCTGATACATCAGGCTGTTGATTGGCAATTGAGAACCCGCCCATTTGAAATAGCGAATGGCGTTGGCGATCCCAAGATCCCCTGCTGAATAATATATCCATCTTTCTAGGGAACGGTCACTGTAAAACTCTAAACTCAACTCAGGATCTTCCCAAGCCCTGCATATATATTCTTGGATTGAATTTACTGAAAGATTTCCATAAAGATTAAGCGCGTGACGAACTGGATTTTCAACCACCATGAATGTGTAGTCACCATGACCTCCACCGAGGGAAAACTTTACCTGTACGTTGCCAGCGCCGCTTAATCCATCACCTTGTTCGCGCGCAAGTTCCAGTGAACGTCGATATTGCTGACGCTTTGTCGAATCAATTAACGTTTCGTATGCATTTTGCAGCTCACCGTCCATCATCTGACGAGCAAACTGCGCCTGTTCACCTATGCCTTGATTGAGGATAGTTTGAAACCTAATTTGGGCACGATTGTATGCTTCCTGGATCGTATCTTCGCTGGTAACGGTTTCATCTAATCCCAAGATTTCAAAATAGGTTTTTGGCTCAGCCATGATCCCTGCTTTCTTGGCGACAGCTAGGTAAGCACTTTAGCTTGTCGCTCACTGTGGCAATTCTATTGTTCGGATACTTTGCTCATAAATCGGAAGGTTTTCCTCGAAATCATTTGAGTTCACGCCATAAGCAATGGACCATACCGTATTATTTCGGATGATGATATAGCTTAGGGTTGTCGCTCGCATACTTCCTGTTACCATTGTCGTCACGACAAGACGACCTGCATTATAGCGTCCGATTGAATTCACACTACGAGAGTCGATCTGAAATTGACTGGATGAGAACATTGACTCCATTGCATCGAGATACATATCAATAGTAGCTGCCTGCTGTAGAGGCTCTCTTCCTATCAACACTGTTGACATGCTTGCTGTACCGTACTTCGTCTCATCGTACAGCCAGAGGACAAACAGTGAGGGATTTTGCCGAATAGCTTGAGCAATTTGCTCAAATTGAGACCCAAGCGATGACATTTGACTCAAAGCATTGTCGAGGTTTTCATCAAAACTGAAGTATCCATAATTTGCAGGCATTTGAAGTGCCACAGAGTCGCTCTCAAATCGTTCCCATCCTTGAATTACAGCAGGTGGTGTCAGATTGTTGAAATCAATCCGTCCACTGAGAGCAACCACGCTCCCAATAATCAATGCAAGCAGTACCAGTACAGCGGCGAGAGGAACCAAGCGCGATTTCGACTGCGTTACCCTATGTGGTTGTGTATCCTCTACGTCCAGAGCATCGAATTCGCTTTGTTTTTCTGCTTTGTTGTCGCGCTTGAAAACACTCGTGATGCTTTGCCAAGCTGTCCGCTGCCGTACGAGAACTTCCAATGACTGTGGCGGGATGCGTCCATCAAGAAAATTGAACGTTATCTCGCACCGATTATCTTGTTCTGCAACAAGTTTCGATGGAACTACTTCGACTCTCAATTCACTACTTCTTCCCTCGAAGTGTGCTGTGCTTAGCTTCAGCCAGTCTGCGGATGCTCTAACCGTACCAAAAAGATACCCACGTCCGGCTTGAACGATCTCGATGGTGTGCTCGCTGCGTTCCCATTTACTCAGAAGTCCGAAGTCAATTGTTTGCCCAGAAACCCCTTGAATCAGCGCCTGTGGTGCTGGAAGCTGCGGATCAATGATGTACAGCAAACGCTCAAGCTGTATATCTGGATTGCTGCTTGGAGGCATCTGTCGATACTTCTCAAGCACAGTTTCATTTGGAGACTCCGCAATCCAATCAAGGATATACTCTAGGCGTAGTCGAAATAGCTCCCAATGTTTATCAGCCAATGTCACAACATCACCGATCTGGTTAAGCTGGAGCGGACTTCCTTGTTTGGGATGACCGCCTTGCCCATACAACACAAACGGGCGATTTGGATTGATGAGCCTCTGAAACTCCTCAAACTCTAGGAAAGGCGCATCACTTTTTATGGAGCGGTCAGCTATGTCACGAGTCCAGGCTGCGCGTTGTTTCTGTCCTAAAGACCACCTGAGCCAAGCCTCGATCTCTCCATCCTGTAGCAAGAACAAACCTTCATCAGGAAATTGATCAAGCGTGGATTCTAATGCAATCCAATTGCCCACTGATGCATCAGCAACGATAATTGGAACAGGTTTTTCTCGATCTCGTCTACGTTGGAACTCTCTCTTTGCGTTTAGTTGTGCGTCGTATCTTCGTCGCTTCTCAATATCCAAAAGAGTAGTGCGTACATCCTGTAGCACTTGGTTTTGACGAACTGCCTGTTCATCTCCGGATTGGCTGTCTACTTGTGCTTCAAGCACTTCGATCCGCTGCCGAATCTGATCAACGGTTGCTGTAATCGGCAGATCAAGAAAAGCATAGAAATCAACATCTATGAGGGGTTCGTCAAGCTTTGATTGTTTTTTAAACGCCTCAAGTTCCTTGTCGTATGCAGCGCGGTCCTCATCTGACTTAAACCTACCCATTGCTTGCCAAACAAGCTTCTGCTTGTCCCCAGCGTCGTTGCGTACTTTTGCATCCTTGTTTCTTACACGGCGCTTGAGTTCCTTGTCCAGTTCTTTTAGTCTGTCCTCGATAGCTTCTCTGCTATCAGCAGCACTAAGATCGAGCAGCTCATAGAAGTTATCCATTACATTGCCTCGCTCTCGATCAGCTAGGTAACATTCTGATCACGTAACCACTTCGTCCGTGCTGTGACCTGCTCTGGCTTAAGATTTGAGCTGTAATCAATTGTGATCGACTTCGGTTGACCACTTTTTAGGTCAATTGCTGCTACGTGGATTACACCACTTCTATCAAGCATGATCTCGACATCGATAGGACTTCCGGCGGGGCGAGGTTCGGGGAGAATAAGGTCAAATCCTCCGATTCTTTGGACATAATCCAAGTCGTCGCCTTCACCTTCGTTAACGTCAATCTCTACCGCTGTTTGACCGTCATAAACCGTCTTGTATGTTTTCCGAACAGGCGTATCCAACTTTGAGCCACGTTCGAGAATTACACTGTTATGAGTAGAATCGTCTTCCCAAAGCACTGTTGTTCCAATGCTATGGGGTACGATATCACGTACCGACGGCAAACGTTCTACGATCTCTCGTACTTGGGGCGCTACAACCGTCCCTTTTGTGGATGCCATCATTTGCGATGCGAACAATGCCGCACCACGTGCAACCGCTTCATCAGGATGCACACTGGTATTTGGTTGCTTGTCGAAGAAGGCGGCGACCATATCATAAACTAGTGGTACGCGCGACGAACCCCCAACCATTAGTACTTCATCAATGTCCTTAGGCTTTAACCCTGCTTCATCCAAGACATTCATGAGGGTAAGGCGCATTCCTTCAATGTGATAACCTATTGCGCTTGAGAATTCTTCACGTGTCAATTCAAATTTCGTCTTATGCCCGTCAGCGGTTACGCTTATAGTCGTGGAACCACGAGCGGTCAGATCATGTTTTGCTTTTTCAGCTCTTTGGCGAAGTTCTCCAAGTGCCTCAAGATCGTTGTATATATCGTAGGCGTGCTCATCAGCAAAACGCTTAATTGCGATGGAGATGATGGCGTCGTCAAAATCTTTGCCACCTAACTCATGGTTTCCATCAACAACTAGAACATCAATCGTGTTATTGGGTCCAAATCTAAGCAATGTGACATCGAAAGTACCTCCTCCAAGGTCGAAAACAAGAGCAGTTCCTTTACGGTCGCCTCCCATGCCAAATGCCATGGCTGCCGCTGTAGGTTCGTTAATAAGCGCAAGAAGTTCTAAGCCAGCAATCTGCGCCGCCTTTTCTGTCGCGTCGCGGCGTTCAGCACCAAAATATGCCGGACAAGTAACAACCGCTTGCTGAATTGGAATCCCTCCGAGCGCGGCTTCGCTGTCCTGCTTTAGTTTCTTGAGAATAATTGCAGAAATTTCAGTGGGAGTAAAATCTTGTCCCTGAAATTTAAAGCGTCGATCCGTTCCCATAGAACGTTTTACAAATTCGATTACTTCGCTTGGGTGATCTGCACGAGCGTCTTTGGCGACCTGTCCAACAACAAGCTTGCCCGGTGCTTCAAAAAATACCACCGATGGGGTGAGTGTTCCCCCTTCGGAATTTGGAAGCAAATAGACGTTACCTTGGTCATTAATACTTGCAACTGCGGAATAGGTTGTGCCGAGATCGATGCCGATGGGTGGTTGCGACATTTGATTTCACACTCCTTGCACTATAGCTTTTGAATAAGTGATATTACTTCCCCTAAGTAGAAGGTGTCCGACAATTTGAAGAGCCGTTGCAATGCTGTTGAAAAATCCGCAACGAACAGCTTCCCAGCTAGGAAGAGGACAAGCAATCTCTCTAAGTATAAGGTTAGTTCATATTGGTTTGGATCACTCAAATGCGTGAGATTTGTCAACTCTATCCTAGACACTTATCATGAAATGTGGCTCTTGAGTGCAAGAAGCGAGATTTCTCGCACAACCGCCGACGCGGCGACTCTACAGCGCGTGACCCCTTCCTCTCAAACACCGGCAGGTAGTACGCTGCCCCCATCCCTGCGGGACGTGACCACCGAACTACCTGCCTAAAAAGCCGACCCTATAAAACTAATCCACAAAGAGCCGCCCTCACCGGGTCGGCTTTTTTGTTTGACAGGCTCCCTCCCTGCGCTGTTCCCGCGTGCTTGAGCGGTCGCGCTCAACGCGCTGGCAGATTCCAGCTTGAGAGGGAGTGTTCACTATGACTTCTGAGTTCCGCAGCAAGATTCGCCCGTATCCGCGTGTTGCCGTTTATCCAACCAGTTGGGCAGGCGATCTGACGTTTCAGCAAATCTACGACGATCTCGCGCACTACGCCTCAAACGTGATGAAGAACTTCGGTGTGTTCGAAGATGAACTGTCCGACTGCTTGCAGTTCGGGTTCATGGCGCTGTGGGAAACGCTCGTTGAGCAGCGTGAATTCCTCGCGGAGAAGTCGCGGAAGCAGACCGTGTTCTTCATCTTGGCACGCTGCAAAATCTCGACGATCCGCTACCAAGCGAACCAGTACGACAGCCTCGACGCGCTGATCAAGAGTGACCGTCGTGATACCGCAGACGAAAATGTGATCGACGGTTTACAGCACCAGCAGGGCGAACGCTGGGCAGGCTGGGCGACCGAGATCGACATGCGGATTGACATTGAGCGCGTGATGCACAAACTGGCGAACAAGTACATGTCGTCAACGAAGCACTTGGTCGCGCTGTACTACCACACCACGCAGGTGGGCAAAGAAGCCGCCGCGAACATCGTCACGACTGACGTGTGGCGCTGGTATCAGCGTTACGGGTTGTACGTGCAGCAGGAACTCCAGTATGAGTTTGCAGAAGTGTTCCTAGAAGGGCACACGTACCCGCCTCCGGGGCTGTTCGAACAGCCGGTCGAGCATCCCAATCACGGACGCTTCACGTCGCCGTACCACTGGCGTGAGCAATACAAGTATGGGAATACCGCGCCTGCCGAGGCGCTGCTGGAGCAGTACCGGCACACGAAATGTGTTTCGGTTGCGCTGCGGGCGCAGTTGGAGGGAAAAACGTACCGCCAAGCGGCAATTGAGAACGGGTACAGTCCGGCATCGTTCCCGAAATACATGAAACGTGCAGCGCGGTTGCTCAGGGACGCTTATGCCGCGTGAGCGCGAAATCGTCTTGGCTGGGGACGCTAACTCCAGCCGCGTTTTTATTTTGCGAACCTTCAGTCTCTCTAAACACAAGGGGTTTCTTTCTGTCAGATCGGTAATGAGCTAAACTCTACAATCTGGAGTAATCACCTCCGTGCCTCACGGATTCTTATCTTGGGATGTTATCTAATCCAATGGATGTTTTTGCCTTACGCGATCAACTGAAGCATGACTACGCAAAGTATGCGTCTAGCTTCATCACAATACAGGACTCCCGCATTAGGGATGAAGTCGAAAGAGGAGTTCGAGAAGGCCGATTTTTTCCTGATCCGTTGATTCAGATCAATCCAAGCTTCGAATCAGGTGGCACAGTAGATGAACTTGTAGCACAGCAGATCTTGCATCCAGCTTGCAGCCATATCTTCCGGCGCAATAAGACGAATGGGGTAGGTGGGCAGCTTCTGCGATTTCACAAACATCAACGCGATGCGATTCTTACGGCTAATGCTCAGCATAACTACATCCTCACGACCGGGACAGGCTCCGGTAAAAGCCTCGCCTACATGGTGCCAATCGTGGATCATGTACTGCGGCATGGTAGCGGACATGGAATAAAGGCAATCATTGTTTATCCAATGAATGCTCTCGCCAATAGCCAAGAAGAGGAGCTTAAGAAATATCTAGGGACTGATTCAGCAGATAGGCATGTGAGCTTTGAGCGCTACACCGGACAAGACGAAAGTGAGAAGCGCCAGCGAATAATCCAGTCCCCCCCAGACATTCTGCTCACCAACTACGTCATGCTCGAACTGATGATGACACGCCCTTACGAGCGGGCATTGATCGAGCAAGCGCGTGGATTGAGGTTCTTGGTTCTGGATGAGCTGCACACGTATCGCGGTCGTCAGGGGGCAGATGTAGCTCTATTGATGCGGCGAGTTCGTGACCGATTGGAAAGCGGTTCTCCGATCCAATTCATTGGAACTTCGGCAACGCTGTCAACTGAAGGTACCTACTCAGAACGTCGTCAGCAGGTAGCTGATGTTGGAAGTCTGCTATTTGGCAGCACGGTTGAACCCGACCATGTGGTTGTAGAAACACTGCAACGAATTACCGCAGAAGACATCAACTATCCCGGAATAACGCCTACAGTGCGACTCGGTGACAAGGCAGTCGCGCCGACGGATTACAACCAATTTGTCCAGCATCCGTTCTCTAGCTGGATTGAGAGTACATTTGGGATCGAAATGAATGATGGACGTTGGGTACGTCGTTCACCCCGTCCTTTGCTCGCTGAAAACGGAGCGGCGGCCGAGCTAGCGAATAAGATCGGAATTGATAAGGGAACGTGCGCATTGGCAATCCAACGATGGTTGCTGTCTGCATACCAGTGTGAACCTAATCCTGAAACTGGATTCCCTCCTTTTTCATTCCGGTTGCACCAATTTATCAGTCCTGCACACACGGTTTTTGCGTCGATTGAGTCTGAAGACACGCGCCATTACACCTTGAATGGACAGCAGTTTGTTCCAGGTGAGGAGCGTACTCGCCTTCTTTACCCACTATGCTTTTGCCGTGAGTGCGGTCAAGAGTATTACACCGTCCGTCGCACTACCTCATCTCACCACGAACGCCAGCTTCTGCCGCGTGATTTTGGTGATCAGCAGGACGATGAAGAGAGTGAAGTAGGCTACCTGTATGTTGGATCCAATAATCCTTGGTCAGAGGAATTTGACGAAATTGTAGATCGTCTGCCAGAAGACTGGCTTGAAGATCGTGGCGGTGACACGCGGCTAAAACGCTATTACAGAGACCGGATGCCTCGTCGTCTTGAGGTTTCGACACAGGGGCAGATCAGCCACGATGGGCAGGAATGTTACTACATCCCCGCTCCCTTTCAGTTCTGCTTGAACTGTGGAGTAACTTACGCTCCCCGGCAAGGCGAGTTCAGCAAGTTAGCACTGCTTAGCTCTGAGGGGCGAAGCAGCGCTACGACCATCCTCAGTTTGTCTACGGTACAGACGTTACACGTAAGTGATTTGGCTCCTGAAGCCCATAAATTACTCAGTTTCACCGACAACCGTCAAGATGCTTCGCTACAGGCAGGGCACTTCAATGATTTCATCGAAGTTGCGCTCTTGCGTGGGGCACTCTTTCGAGCCGTGGACGCAGTTGGGGAGCGTGGATTGCGTCACGACGAAGTGTCCAGAGCGGTTTTTGACGCGCTGAACTTGCGAATCGATCAGTATGCCAGTGAACCGAGCGTTCGATTTCAAGCCCTCACTGAAACCCAAAAAGCACTTCAAGACGTGCTTGGTTATCGTGTATATCGAGACTTGCGACGTGGCTGGCGCGTTGCGCTCCCTAACCTCGAACAATGCGGCTTGCTGCGAATCGAATATGAAGGGCTTAAGGACGTTTGTGAGGCGGAGGATGTTTGGGGCGTCACAACGACTGCCCTAACTTCTGCTACGCCCCAAACGCGCGCATATATTGCGAAGGTTCTCTTGGATACCCTACGACGTGATCTTGCGCTCAAGGTGGTGTATCTCGATCCTGTACTCCAAGACCGCATCAAGCAAGTCAGCTATCAAAGACTTCGGGAACCTTGGGCTATCGATGAAGACGAGCAAATGCAATTTGCATCGATAGCGTTTCCCCGTGCATCAGGCAAGGATGACTCTCAGGGGCATCGATATCTATCTGCCAGAGGACGGTTTGGAGCATTTTTGCGGCGCTCAGGAACGTTCCCAGATCTCGCTGACAAACTCAGTATTGAAGACACCAATGTGCTAATCCAGCAGCTTTTCGAGGCGCTGAAAGTCGCTGGATTGGTTGAGGTAGTTGTAGAGCCAAAAGATCGAGAAGATGTCCCCGGCTATCAACTTAATGCTGGGGCAATGCTTTGGTTTGCCGGAACGGGCGAACGGGCATTCCACGACCCAGTTCGTGTACCTCGTCCGCCGAAAGATGGCGCTCGCCCGAATCCATTCTTTGTCGAGTTCTACCGGTCGATGGGGACATTCCTCACGGGATTCGAAGCACGCGAACATACAGCTCAGGTGCCTACCATCCAACGGGAAGACCGAGAGAAAAGATTCCGCGCCGGGCAGCTTCCTATTCTATATTGTTCTCCCACGATGGAGTTAGGCGTTGACATTGCCGAACTCAATGTCGTAAACATGAGGAATGTGCCGCCAACTCCGGCGAACTATGCGCAGCGCTCGGGGCGTGCCGGACGAAGTGGGCAGCCCGCTCTTGTTTTTACCTATTGTGCAGGACGCAGCCCTCACGATCAGTATTTCTTTCGACGACCGGAGTTGATGGTTGCTGGACAAGTTGCGCCACCGCGTATCGACTTGACAAATCCTGATTTGATCCGCGCCCATCTCCATTCAATTTGGCTGGCGGAAACGGAAATTGACTTAGGGAAAACGCCAAAGGATATTTTGAATGTAGAGGGTGATGAACCAGCGCTTGATCTCCAAGTGGATGTGCTGAAATCCGCTGAAGCAGCGAAGCCAAACAGGGATGCTCGTCGCCGTGCTGAACATTTTCTGTCAATGATTGATGGCGTTGAAAACCCCGGCGATCTTCTGGATGCGACGTTCAAGACGATTGTTCGAGCGTTTGATCTGACCTGTGATCGGTGGCGTGAGTTATATCGTTCAGCGCTGAAGCAAGCGGAAGTGCAGGGGCGGATCGTTCGTGATGCCTCACGGAGCGCCAGCGACAAGAAAGCCGCCGAAACGCTGCGAAGAGACGCAGAAAAACAACTTCGGCTGCTTACAGAAATTGATAATCAAGCGCAGTCAGACTTCTATAGTTACCGCTATTTTGCCACAGAAGGCTTCTTGCCCGGTTACAGTTTCCCTCGCCTTCCAGTGTCAGCTTACATTCCGGGACGACGCTCAAAGGAAGAAAACTTCCTCTCCCGCCCACGCTTCTTGGCGATTTCCGAATTTGGTCCACGCTCGATTGTTTACCACGAAGGATCGCGCTACATCATCAATCAAGTCATTCTCCCTTTGCGAGAAGACGATGAAGACATTCTCACGCTTCGCCTCAAGCAGTGTATTCACTGTGGATACCTCCACCCACTGCGAGGCGAGGACTCATATGATTTATGCCAGCGCTGCGGTAAACCACTGGAAACCGCCCTGCCTCAACCCATGTTGAAAATGCAAAACGTAGTGACGCGCCGTCGGGATCGCATCAATGCTGACGAGGAGGAGCGTCTAAGGTTGGGCTATGACCTTCGCTCCGGGGTACGGTTTGCTGAAAAGAATGGACGGCTCGAAGCACAAACAGCCCGCGTCCTCACCAATCCCGATTCTGAGCATCTGGCGACGCTCACTTATGCTCAGACCGCCTCACTGTGGCGAATCAATCTGGGATGGGCACGTCGCAAGCAGAAGCGCCAGTTTGGTTTCGTGCTCGACATTGAGCGCGGATACTGGGAGAAAAACAATGAAGAACAGGATGATCTTGATGACCGGATGTCGCAGCGTACACGGCGCGTCATTCCATACGTGGAGGACAGCCGGAACTGCCTCCTGTTTGAGCCTGTAGAAGCACTTGAACTAGAAGCAATGGCATCGCTTCAAACAGCGCTCAAACGCGCCATTCAGACCGTCTACCAGCTTGAAGATAGTGAATTGGCAGCCGAACCGCTGCCGGATGACCAGAACCGTCGCCTGCTGCTTTTCTATGAGGCGGCGGAGGGTGGGGCAGGTGTGTTGCGTCGATTGGTTGATGAAGCGGGCGCTTTAGCCCGGGTGGCACAGATAGCGCTGGAAATTTGCCACTTTGACCCTGAAACGGGCGTAGATCGCGGGCGTCATCCAAACGCAAAGGAACTGTGCGAAGCTGCCTGCTATGACTGCCTGCTGAGTTACGGAAATCAGCGCGAGCACGAGCTATTGGATCGAAAACGCATTCGTGATTACCTGATGCTGCTGAGTCAGTCATCCGTGGAATCAAGCCCCGTTCATGCAGCACGCTCTGAACACCTGGAGCGCCTCCTCGCTCGCTGCGAGTCCGAACTGGAACGGGATTGGCTTGTGTACTTGGAGCGAAAGGGCTGCCGTCTGCCGGATGACAGCCAAATCCACGTGGATGCCTGCAACACGCGCCCTGATTTCGTCTATCGTGACCAATACACAGTTGTCTATGTCGATGGCTCACACCATGACCAAGACCGCCGCTCTCAACGAGACACTGCCCAGACTGTGTGCATGGAAGACGAAGGCTATCTCGTTGTCCGTTTTGGCTACCGTGATGACTGGGACAAAATAATCGCTCGCTATCCGCATATCTTCGGGGGAACAGTATGACCGATCAATTCAGTATCGGATCGCTGATACGCGCGCGTGGTCGGGAATGGGTCGTGCTGCCCGGTTCAACCGAGAAGCTGCTGCTGGCTCGTCCGCTGGGCGGGAACGAAGATGAGACTTCAGGCATTCTAAGAGCCATTGAACCTGTAGAGTCCGCTGTTTTTCCCCTGCCGAATCCTGCGATTGTAGGCGACTATCGTTCGGCTCGATTGCTGCGGGATGCTATTCGTCTCGGCTTTCGATCCAGCGCGGGGCCGTTCCGGTCTTTTGGGCGCATCAATGTTGAGCCGCGACCCTATCAGCTCGTGCCGCTGATGATGGCACTCAAACTCGATCCCGTGCGCTTGCTAATCGCTGACGACGTGGGCATCGGCAAAACCATCGAAGCCCTGCTCATTGCGCGAGAACTGCTTGATCGGGGCGAGATCAAACGTCTTGCTATTTTGTGCCCACCGCATTTGGCGGAGCAGTGGCAAAAGGAACTTGCCAGTAAGTTCCACATCGACGCGGAGTTGGTGCTTTCGAGTACCGCCACACGCCTTGAGAGAAACGTCCGTCTCCGCTTGAACGAGTCGCTGTTTGATCACTATCCTTACGTGATTGTGTCCACCGATTTCATCAAATCCGAGCAGCGGCGGGATGATTTCGCTCGCCACTGTCCTGAATTCGTGATTGTGGACGAAGCACATACGGTCGCACACGCAACGGAGCGCCGCACTGGAAGACACCGCCGCTATGAACTGATCAGCGCGCTGGCAGAAAATCCTAACCGTCATGTTGTCTTGGTGACAGCGACCCCGCACAGCGGCGATGAAGATGCGTTTCGCTCACTGCTAACGCTGCTCAATCCAGACCTCGCCGATCTGCCGCTTGATCTATCGGGAACGCACAATGAAGCGAAACGCCGCGAACTTGCCCGTTTTTTTGTGCAGCGGCGGCGCGACGACCTAACCAGACTCGATGAGCAGCTTTACGCGAATACGCCTTTTCCTGATCGTGAGTATCTGAATGACGCAGGTCATCCCCTGCACGATCTGTGCACGCATACGCTGACACCGGAATATCGCCAGCTCTTTCAGCGGGCACTCGATTATGCACGCAAGGTGGTGAGAACATCTGATGCGACCTACCGGCAGCGGGTACGCTGGTGGTCAGCGTTGGCGCTGCTGCGTTCGCTGGCGTCCAGCCCGGCGGCAGCGGCAGCAACACTCAAGAGTCGCGCGGCAACAGCAGCGGCGGAAACCGATGAAGATGTCGAAGCCATTGGTGTGCGTACAGTGCTGGATGTGATGGCGGACGAAGCGACCGAGGGGATTGATATCATTCCCGGCAGCGATTTCACCGATCCTGACTTGGATACGGCAGATCGCCGCAGCCTCCGCGAACTAGAGCGCGAGGCAAAACAGCTTCTCGAACGGGGCATTGAGATTGACAACAAACTCAAGCAGTTAGTCGCGCTGGTGCGCCAGATGGTCAAAGATGGCTATCATCCGATCATCTTCTGCCGCTTCATTCCCACGGTGGACTATGTGGTCAGTGCGCTCCGTGAGGCGCTGTCACGGGTTGAGATCATTGGTGTGACAGGGCTGCTCCCACCCGACGAGCGCGAAACGCGCGTGCGGGCGCTTGCCAGTGCTGAACGGCGCATCCTAGTTTGCACGGACTGTTTGAGCGAAGGGATCAACCTACAAGAGGGCTTCGATGCGGTCATCCACTACGATCTCTCGTGGAACCCGACGCGGCACGAGCAGCGCGAAGGGCGTGTTGACCGCTACGGGCAGTACAAGCCAGTTGTCCGCGTAGCGACATGCTACGGTGTCGATAACCAGATCGATGGGATTGTGCTGGACGTGCTGCTGAGAAAGCATCAGAAGATTCGCAGCACGTTGGGAATATCGGTCCCGATTCCAGCCGACACATCATTGGTGATCGATGCGATCTTCGAGGGACTGCTGTTGAAAGAGGATTCGGGAATTGAGGCGCAGTTCCTCCCCGGTTTCGAGGAGTTCATGAAACCACAGCGCAGCGATATTGAAAAGCGCTGGGACATTGCAGTTGAGCGTGAGCGGCGTAACCGCACAGTATTCGCGCAAGAGGCGATCAAACCGGCTGAGGTTTTCGCTGAACTGACCGCGATGCAAAACGCGATTGGTGCAGGCGTGGATGTCACGCGGTTCATGCGGGACGCGGTGACGCTGCAAAGTGGGGTGGTTGAACTCGGCTTGGAAACGGATCGGTTCGACTTGGCGGAAACCCCGCGCGCGCTCAGGGATCGGTACGAGAAGCTGAGCTTCACGGCGCGGTACAGTCTGCCCGTCGGTGACAAAGAAGTGTACCTGACACGCACCAGCCCGCTGGTTGAGGCACTGGCGACCTACACTCTCGACACGGCACTGGACTCGAGTGCGGACGGAAAAGCGCGTCGCAGCGGCGCGATCCGCACTCGCGGGGTTGAGCGGCGCACCACGCTGCTGATTGTCCGCTTCCGTTTTCACCTGATCACACGCCTTGGGAACGAACAGCGTCCCCTGCTGGCGGAGGACTGTGCCGTCCTCGCGTTTGAAGGCGCACCAGATAACGCCGCTTGGCTGGATTCAGTCGCCGCCGACCGGCTGCTGACTCTAGAACCTGACGAAAATGTACCGCCCGAAATGGCAAGTGAATTCGTCCGGCGCGTGGTCGATGGCTTCGACGCGCTCCGCCCGGCGCTGGAGTCTGCTGCCGCCGAACGAGGCGCAGCACTGCTCGACGCACATCGCCGCGTCCGCGAAGCCAGCCGCCGCCATGCCCGCGATGCGGGACGTTCGCGCTTGACCTATGATATTCAAGCCCAGACCGCGCCGGATATTCTCGGCATTTATGTGTTTCTGCCTGCAAGGAAAGCCTGAGTATGCGCGCAACCAACGCCTTCATGACTATTCGCTCCGAAGGAATGCTGCTGCCTCCTGATCTGCTTCAGCGGGTTGCCGATGGAGATGCCAACCTCGGCGGTTTGACGCCTGATGCCTATCACCGACCGGGTGAGCGCCTGAACGAAGCAATCAACGGCGCGTGGAACGCGCTGCAATCCGCATGGGCAAACTTCACAGCAGCACGCGAGAAACTGTTACCGAATGATCCCGGCACGAGCATCACCCGTGAGCGTTGGTTGCTGCCACTGTTCCGGGCGCTGGACTACGGACGTGTTGCGCCCGCCAACGCCGTCGTCATTGATGGGAAGACCTATCCAATCTCACACCGATGGGAGCAGATTCCGATCCACCTGTTGGGCTGCAACATTGAGATCGATAAGCGCACCCCTGGTATTCCCGGTGCAGCGACCATGATCCCCCACAGCCTGATGCAGGTGTATCTCAACCGCGACGACTCGGCGCACTGGGGCTTTGTCTCGAACGGGCTGAAACTGCGCATCCTCCGTGATAACGCCAGCCTGACCCGGCAGGCGTTCGTCGAGTTCGACCTGCAAGCGATGATGGACGGCGAGCGCTACCCGGATTTCTTCCTGATGTGGCTGCTGTGCCATCAATCACGGGTTGAGGGACTCGACGGTAATCCGAAGGACTGTTGGCTGGAACGCTGGTCGAAAGCTGCGCAAGAGACCGGCACGCGTGCCCTTGATCAACTGCGGGACGGCGTGCAAGCGGCGATTGAGGCGCTCGGTGTGGGCTTCATCGAACACCCTGCTAACACGGTTCTGCGCGACCGTTTGCAGAACGGCGAAGTAACCAACTTGGAGGTTTATCGCCAGCTACTGCGGCTGGTCTACCGGCTGATCATCCTGTTCACCGCCGAAGACCGCGAAAAACTGTATGACCCGACTGCCCCGGAAGAGGCACGGCAGATTTACAACGAACACTACTCTACCCGTCGGCTGCGCAACATGGCGGAGCGCATCAAGGGATCGGAACACAGCGACCTGTGGGAGCAGCTTCGTTTGGTGATGCGCCTACTCTCTGGGGAATACAACGGCTTGGCGGCACAGCTCGCGCTACCGAAGCTCGGATCGTTCCTGTTCAGCGACCGCGCTGTGCCGGACTTGATCGATGCCAAGCTCGCCAATGTCCACCTGCTGAAAGCGGTGTTCTCGCTTGCATTTCGGATGGATAAATCGTCGCGGACGCTGCGCACGGTCGATTACAAGCACTTGGGTGCGGAAGAACTGGGCAGCGTGTATGAAAGCCTGCTCGAACTGCGCCCGGTGATCGACATCCCGGCGCGTACCTTCGTTTTGCAGTCGGTCAGCGGCAGCGAGCGCAAGACGACGGGCAGCTACTACACCCCCTCCCCGCTGATCAGCGCCCTGCTCGACAGCGCGCTTGATCCGGTTATCGAGCGCGCCCGCCGCGATAAAGAACCGACAAAAGCACTGCTCAACCTGAAAATCTGCGACCCGGCGTGCGGCAGTGGTCACTTCTTGATCGCCGCTGCCTATCGACTGGCGAAAGTGTTGGCGAGCGTCCGCACAGGCGAAGAAGAACCTGCGCCCGAAGCATATGAAACGGCGCTGCGCGAGGTGATCGCCCACTGTCTGTACGGCGTTGACCTGAACGAATGGGCAGTCGAGCTGTGCAAGGTGAACCTGTGGCTGGAATCGCTGGAACCGGGCAAGCCGCTCTCGTTCCTTGATCACCGCATCCTCGTCGGCAACAGCTTGCTCGGCGCGACCCCGGCGTTGATGGCGCGCGGTATCCCCGATGACGCCTTTAACGCCATTGAAGGCGATAGCAAAGCCGACGCGACCCGCTTGAAAAAGCTGAACCGTGCTGAACGCCGCGCCCGTGAAACCGGACAGCTTCCGCTGTTTGACCCACCCGCCGATTACCGTGCGCTCTCGTTTAGTTGGGCGCAGTTGGACGAAGCGCCGGACTCGAACCTGAGCGAGTGGGAGCAGAAAGAAGCCTACTACGCTGCGCTACGCCAGAGTGACGACTACCGCCGCGCCTGCACAGTGGCGAATGCATGGTGCGCCGCTTTTGTGTGGGACAAGCGACCGGAAGTTCCCGCACTGACCGATGCTGTATTTAACCGCTTCTGTGCCGATCCGTTTGACGAGGAATTTAATGAGATACGTGCCGAAGTGGAGCGTTTAACCGAGCAGTATCACTTCTTCCACTGGCACTGCGAGTTTCCAGATGTGTTCCGCGTGCTGGATGCGCCAGACCCCACCGCCCCGATGGGCTGGACAAGTGGTTTTGACTGCGTTCTTGGTAATCCCCCATGGGAACGCATCAAAATACAAGAGAAAGAATGGTTTGCCGCACGCATCCCCGATATTGCCAAAGCGCCAAATGCCGCCGCTAGGCGGAGCATGATTGAGGCACTCTTGGAAACAGACGCTTATGTGTATGATGCCTTTGCTTCTGATTTGCGTCGCGCTGATGGTGAATCGCATTTTATTCGCAATAGTGGGCACTATCCGTTGACTGGGCGGGGTGATGTGAATACTTATGCTATGTTTGCAGAAACAAATCGAATGATTGTTTCTGTTGACGGATTTGCAGGTTTTATCATCCAGAGCGATATAGCTACTTCTGATACGAACAAGTTCTTTTTCGCTGATCTAATGGCTGCAAGGCGGCTCGTCAGCTTTCATGATTTTGTCAATTTGGAGGCGATATTCCCCCACATTCATCGAACTCATCCTCATTTTTGTCTTATCACACTAGCAGGAAAAATCCAAAGTAACGCTTCGCTTTTTTCGTTCTGGAATACAAACGCATCACAATTAAGTGACACCAGTCGTCAATTCACCTTGTCACAAGGTGCGATCGAACTTTTAAATCCGAACACCCGCACAGCCGCGATTTTTCGCAACAAACGTGATGCCGAAATCGCAACAGCCATCTATCGGCGCGTCCCTGTGATGATGCTGGAAAACGAGGATGGAGACGTTCTAGACAACCCTTGGAATATCCGGTTTGCTGCAATGCTGCACATGTCGAATGACTCTGGATTGTTCCGTACTGCTGACGAAATGCTTCGAGCGGGTTTCAGGTTGAAAGGCAATCATTTTGTCAAAGATGTGCAATTTATCAGGATCAAACGATGGCGAAAGCTGAATCTGCGCCATCACTGCTACAACAGAATACCACTGCCAGGATACCTGCCCCTCTATGAAGCTAAAATGATGCATCAGTACGATCATCGATGGGCGACATATGATGGTGGTGAGGTGCGTGATTTTACCGTTGATGAAAAGCGCAAAGTTTCCGCGTTGGTCATGCCGCGCTATTGGGTGGATCGCCGTAATGTGCAAGAAAGGCTATCTAGTTGGAGTTCAGATTGGCTTCTAGGCTGGCGCGACATAACAAACTCAACAAACGAGCGCACCACGATAGCGGGAATTGCTCCAATTTCGGGATGCGGTGATACCTTTTTGTTGATGTTTCCCAATGAAAAGCAGCGTGTTGCAGGGTTAGTTGCAGGTCTAAACAGTTACGTCGGAGATTTTGCTGCGCGTCAGAAAATTGGTGGAACACACATGAAATACCACGTTTTTAGACAACTCCCCATCATCCCACCACACTGTTACACCCCCTCCCTACTCAATTTCATCGCTCCACGTGTGCTCGAACTCACGTATACGGCATGGGACTTGAAAGCCTTCGCTCAGGACATGGGTTATCACGGTGCAGCGTTCAAGTGGGACGATGATCGCCGCTTCGCTATGCGTGCCGAACTCGATGCGCTTTACTTCCACCTGTACGGCATCAGCCGCGACGACGCGGATTACATTATGGAGACCTTTCCCATCGTCAAACGCAAGGATGTGGAGAGGTTCGGCAGCTACATCACCAAAGAAGCCATCCTCGATGTGTACGATCAGCTTGCCGCGCTGCCCAAGATCGAAGTTCCCGCACCGAAAGGTGGCGGCACCATGCTCGTCCCGGATGTCTCGCTGTACGTCACACCGCTCGATCCACCGCCGGGGGATGCGCGGGCAGCACACAACGTCTCATAGATATTACAGGAGAAAGATTGTGGAAATTTGCTGTGCACCAAGATTTAAGAGCAGTGTTCATCAACTCATCGCCGTTAATCCGTATTCGCCCTACAGCATTTTCGGGAAGTACAAAGCTCGCAAAGGTCTATCACGGGATGAGACATGGGCGAAATTTGAAGACATCTGGCAAAACGGACTGGGACATGTCGTTGAAACAGCAATCGCTACTCACGACGATTTAGACTCTGAGAATGCGCGGTCGTTTCTCTCGAAAGAAGAAGCTGGATATTTGGATGAGCACAAAGAGCGGAGAAGTATCGAGTATCGCGGTTCACCCTTCATTGTCCAGTTCAGACGTATTCAGGATACGGTCGTCGAGATCGATCAGATATGGTATGCCCACGCCCACGATGGTGAACGCAATCTCATTTGTGTTGAATTTGAGAACGCAGAAGAGAAAGAGCGCTTCAACATCCTTGCCCGCGCAGAAGGGCATGGCTCAGGTCAATCGCTCCTAGAAGAGTATGTTCGCCAGCTTATGGAAAAGCACAAACCCTAGCAACCCTGAATAAGGGTGTGTGTAATTCGGCTGATGCTATAATTAGAGTCGTATCAGTACGCTGCACTCCCGGTTGGGCTGAGTTTAAGTGTGAGATACATATGACAAACGCTCCCCCGAAAACGATCAAAGACGTGGTGACTGACTTTCTTGGTGCAGCACCTTCGTTGAATGAAATCGCGGGCTATCGCCTGCCTCAGGAACTTCAGGAACGCGCTCATGCCCTGCTTGAGAAGAATCGCACCGGCAGCCTGAGCGATGATGAGCGGTCGGAGATGGAGGAATTCCGCGAAATTGATCATCTGCTGACGCTGGTCAAGGCAAAAGCAAAGCTCAAGCTGAAAGCGCAGGCGAGTTGAGCGATACTTACATTCCGGCTGCCCTTCGCCGCCAAGTTATCGAGCGCGCTCAAAGTTGCTGCGAATACTGCCTCATGGGCGAAGGCGACCGCGCCATCGACTTCGCTATCGATCATGTCATTGCCGAGAAACACGGTGGGGAAACCGCCGAACACAACCTCTGCTTGAGCTGCTACTGGTGCAACAGCTATAAGGGCAGCGATCTCAGTTCGGTCGATTGGACGGCAGGCGGGCAGATTGTCCCACTTTTCAATCCGCGCCAGCAAATCTGGTCTGAACACTTCCGGCTCGACGGCGCACACATCCAGCCATTGACCGCAACTGGACGTGTCACCGTGTATTTGCTGCGCCTCAATGCTGAGGAGCGACTGGACGAGCGCGAACTGCTGCTCGCGCTCGGCGATTACCCTTGTTCGTTGGCTACCGGATAATTTCCCACCGGCGCTCAGTGAGCGGCTGTAAGAAGCTCGATGGTGTACCGGCACAGGTCACGATTAAGCCGCGCATTGCCCGCGTTGCGGCGACAAACAGCAGTCGGCGCTGAAGGTTCATCTCGCTGGCAAGATCGTCGGGATCGGTCGCTTCGCTGGCACGCGGCAGCACCCCCTCGTCAACGGATGGTACAGCGACGATGGGAAACTCTAATCCCTTTGCACTGTGAATCGTCAGCACCTTCACATATGGATCATCCAGTCGTAAGGTGTCGCCCTTCATATGACGTGCAGATAAGCCCGCATTTTGACAATCGCGTGCAATCTGCTCTGCGAGATAGTTAGTAGGGCAGAGAATAGCTGCTGCTCCGGTTGGCAGACGGAGATAGCGGGCATTGCGCCGGATGTAGTCGATAATCAAGCTGATTTGTTCTTCATGGTTGCCCGCAAAAGCTAGCACCGGTTTAGAACCGAAGTGAATGTGTTCTTGGGCGAGTGTTTCGGGATCGCCGGCTTCATGCGTCAGAATTTCATGTGCCGCTTCGGCAATCTCACGGGTCGAACGGTAGTTGCGCTTCAGCAGACGAGTACGGCGCGACACATTGAGCGCCTCATCGACCCGGCTAAAGGAAAAACCGCGATTGTAGATCGACTGTGAGGAGTCTGCGGCGAGGAAGAGATGGCGCGGATCACGCACCAGTGCAGCGCACAGCCGCAGTTGCAGAGGCGTCAGGTCTTGCGCCTCGTCGATGATGACGTAATCGTACTTTTTCGGAGCAGCTTTGGCTTTCAACAGTGCCAGCTTATGCACTTGGCTCCACGGTACGCGCTTCGATGCTGCAAGCTGCCCGCGTGTTTTCTCGTACAATTCCCACACCATGCGGCGCATCTTTTCAGTGAAAGCCTGTCCTCGCCCTACGCGATCTGCTGTCAGGTACTCATCTACTGTTTCTAGTCCGCGTCCTTCGATCACCCACGCGAATTCGTCAGCGAGATAGGCATCGCTCAGAGCCGCAAATTTGCGTGCCAGCAGTGCGCCTTCCATACCACCAACGCTCGGTGCATATTCAGCCCGCGCCGACTTGACCGCCGCTTTCCACTCGTATGATCCGGCGAACTGCGGGTGGAAACTGTCACCATAAGCGATTTGCACGGCGAGCCGGTCTACGGTCGATATTTCGAATGTGCCGGGCAGCCCTTCCAGCACACGCGGCAGAAGTTCTTCGGTTGCACTCACAAGGGCATTGGTATACGTCGTAAACAGGATGTGCGGGGGTTGATCGCCATTTGCTGCCGCGCGTTCAAATACTGAACGTGTGCGATACATGGCAACCGTTGATTTCCCCGAACCGGGTCCGCCTTTGACCAAGGTAGGACCTTCGAGCGCCCAGTCAACCAACTCGTTTTGGCGCGGATCGAGCTTGAGGAGAAAGTGGGTAATCTCTCCCTCAACATAGCGAATGAGGTCATCCTCAGCGAGAATCATCCGTACCGGTTCACCAGCAATCTCAGCAGCAGATTTCGGATACTGGAGATCGATGAGGCGCACACCTATTTCTGTAGGGATATGTCCCGCATCAACAAGTCGATCAACATCAGTACGCTGGCGGCAGGGCGGCAACAGTGCGTGAAATTCCTCCGGAATGCGCCACTTGGTGAGCAGTTCCGCTGTCATAATGACGGGCAGCGCGGTCTGTGCTTGAGCTTCCGCCTCAAGCCGCTTACGCTGACGATCCGCATAGGCTAGCCACCCTGTATCGTTCTGCACGCGCTGCGCTAATTCAGAATCGGGAAAAAGACCCGCCTCTGTCATACGTGCTTCCGTTTCGTCAGGCTGATCAGGGTTGTAATTAAACCGCTGGTAGATGCTGCCACGCGGACCGATTGCCAGATATTCAACGAACAGACCATCGACTGCATAAATCAGCCGGAAATCGCCGATGCGGTAGCGCCACAATCGCTCAAAGCCTTTCAGCTTCTTGATGGTGTCTCCGCGTGGTGTACACGGATCGTGCTCAAGTTCGCGTTGAATTTCATCTGTGCGTTTAGCAACATCTCTGGGAACATTGAGCAAGTCTGCGAAGAAATTTTGACGTATAGAAATTTTGTAACTCATAAGTCGCAGCCATTCTTCAGAAGGTGTGCGTATGGGGGACTGCTGGTCAGGTCTAAGGACTGCCCTGCATCCCTTACGACACGGATAAGAGTTGGTTGTTACCACTGCTTGTATTTTACAGACAGTTCGTAATCGCCGCCTTGACGTTTGTGATGTGTTGTTGAGCAGGAGTTAATTATAAATCTATAAAAGGCATTTTTACATCGTGATCCCGGAATCGTCCAGCAAAAACTGTAAAATTAACAGCGCCATATGGAAGATTCCCAACCCTAACCTGTAAGATTCCGGGTTTTCCCGGTAGCGACTTTGCTATGCTGAGTTCATCGGTAAAACCCGGAGCAAACGATGAACCGGCAGCACGCTTTTTCTGAACAACTGAATAGCACGACGGGGGTGAACATCGATGCACGATGAACTGCGCGATACACCCCCGGCAACCGAAGAACGCATCAATCTGGTGGATGTGTGCCGCCAGATCATGCGGATTGTTGCGCGTCTGGAAGGAAATGCCTATACTGATTCTATTGAACGCCGAACCGAGGTGGTGGTACACCCCGATCCGGCTGACCCCGCGAGTGATAGAGACACTGCGCAGGGCTAGACGCATTGTATATCAAGCGCCTTGCTCTTGCCGTATTTTCACTCACGGGAGCAGGGCGTTTTGTATTGGAGGCAAACGATGAAAAGGATAACTGAATCATGCCGCGTCCGTTGAAACGCCCTGAACAGCCGATTGACCCGTACAAGGCACAACCCTTGCCGTTGGGTCGCCCGGCAGCCGTCTACTACCGCCAGTCGTCCGAAGGGCAGATTGGCAACATCTCGACCACGCTCCAAACCATCGACATGATCGAGCATCTGCTGGATCGCGGCTGGTTACGCGAGAATGTTCATATGATCGACGCCGATGCCGCCGTGAGTGGAACGAAGAAAATTCACGAGCGCAAGGGCATGACGCAGCTCATGCAGATGATTGAAGCGGGGCAGATCGGCTTGGTCGCCGCGCAGGATGTGGATCGCTTCTTCCGCGATGTGACGATGATCGAAACCAACAAGTTCATCGAAGCGTGCCGAGCGAATAATGTGCAGGTGATGACTCCGCGCATGGTCTACGACTTCGCCCATCCAATCATGGGATCGTCGCATATCAAGATGTTTCGTGAGGAAGCACAGCGCGCCGCCGATTACCTCGAATACCAGATTCGGGGGCGTTTGGTGAAGGCGCGGCACAGCCGGAGCGCGGGTGGCATGTGGTCGGGTCGCAGGATTCTCCCCGGTTTCATGGTGGACTGCCGCGCGAAGGTGAACGAGCAGCGCAACCCCGATTTCCGCAAGTACAAGCGCTTCGATTTGTATGCTGATGTGGCGCTGCGCTACTTTGAGTTATTTCGTGAGAACAACGGCAACTTGTTCCAGACGTGGCGGTTTATCGAACGCAACGGTCCGTATTTCCCTGATATTGTCGAGGGGATGGTGCCGGAGGGCTTCAAGGCGACGGATCATCTCGACCGTCGTTCGCTGGTCACGGGCAAATTGACTCCCTCAAGCACGGGACTGGAATACATGCTGGTCAATGTCGCGTACATCGGACACTGGGTGCATATGGGAGCAGTCGTGCAGTGGAACAATCACGAGCCGATCATCCCGCTCGATCTGTTCATGTATGCTTTCAACCGCCTCTCGCCGACCGACTTCCACGGTGAGCCGAACCCGGATTATGTCCCGTATCGCCCGTGGATCCGGCACGATAAGGCGGAACGCTGCACCGAACCGCCGACCTATTCCGGCTTGATCTACACCGACGATTTGTCTGCCCATCCGCACAAGCGGCTGGCAGGTGTCTGGAATCACATGCCGAGAAGTACGAGTACCTGCTCAATGAGTATCCCTACCGTTCAACCGTGTGGAAGCTGCGCGCGTTCATCCTCGACGAATTGATCGACGAGATGCTGCTCGAACGACTGCGGGCGACAACCATTGACGAGGCAGCGTGGGCAGCAGCGCTGGCGAGTTTTGAGAACGTGGATCAGTCCGAAGTCCGACGGCTGAAGGCAGCGATCCGGCAGGCGGAGACGGCGAAAGACAACATCATCGCCAGCTTGGGACTGCTTTCCAATGCCGAGATGGTCGCCCGCGCTCAAGCACACTTCGAGAAAGCAGATTACGAGATCGCCAACTTGCGGACTGAACTCGCGCGGATTGATTCGGGTAAACAGCGTTCGCGCTCCCTAGCCGAGGCACGTCCCGCGTTAGAGATGGTCATTGCCCGATGGGACGAGGTACCGAGCGAAGAAAAGCGGGCACTGTTCGAGGCATTCGCTCACTACGTGAAGGTCAGCAAGATCAGCCGCCATACCAAACAGGCAGTGGTGTACTGGCGCGATGGCACAACCTCACGTCGCAGCACGACCCACAAGAGTCTCGGCTATTTCTGGGAAGAAGACGATTTGGAAAAACTGCGGGCAATGGTCGAAGGGGATGTTGACCAATGGATTATCCTCCGCACCTTTCCCGATTATTCGTGGAAGGCGCTGCAAGAACGCTATGCCTATAAGTACGGGAACGGGCACTGGCGCAGCGCCTATGCGGGTAAGAAACCCTATGGACGGTATACGCACTGGCGTGGGACGGAAGAATTCAAAGCCGAACGTGCCAACCTGCCACAACTTGCGGCGAGTGCTGCATCCATTGATCGACCATCAAGGCTTTTTTGCGCCTTGTGCGGAACGTCTTCGCCGCCTCGATCAGGAAGTCCAGCAGCGACGGGTGGCGCATCAGGCGGTAGACCTCATCGACGGCGATGATGCGCGGCTGCTCGTCGATCAGGCTGTCGCGGCGGATGGCAGAGAGTACCTGCGTGTACGCCAGCGCTTGCAGGATTGGATCGCCTTCCAACTCGTGGAAGGAGAAGACACGCGGACTGATCCAGTCGCGTCCGCCGCGCGTCAGATCGACATTGGTGGTGCCATTCAGAAACACCGACCACGGTCCCGATCCGGTACACAGCCCGGCGATCTCATCGGCGAGGTCACGGGCGATGGCTTGCATGGCGGGCTTATCGCCCAGACTCCCCAGCACATCGCAGACCGTCTCACAGGTCGGCGCGAGGTCAGGCGTGACCCGATTTAGGTCAGGGAAACCGCGATAGAGTGTCTCCAGTGCCTCACCGAGCAGCCCACGTTCGAGGTTCTCACGCTGCCCACCGGAAAGCTGCCGCCCCAAGACGGTCTCGTAAAGGCGCGTCGTGTGGCTGACCTGTTCGAGCAGCGTCGGGAACATCACATCCTGTGGATTGAGCTTGGTCGCCTTCGCGCTCAGCACATACCACGGTAGCCCGAAGGCATCGGCGATGTGCCGCCCGTGTCCCATCGGCTCGAGAAAGTCGAACGAGATGCCGTTCTCGGCGTACTCGCGGGTCAGATAGCAGTTGAGCGCGAACGTCTTGCCGTAGCCCGACTGACCGACCCAAACTTCATGGGTGGCGCGTTTGTCCCGCCACGAATTGTGAAAGACCGGATATGCCCCACCCACCGCTTCGCCACGCAGCACCCCATCGGTCGTCGAGAGCTTGCGGTAGCCGAGAGGGGCGAGCATCAGCGCCAGTTCGCGCGAGGTGACCGGCCATGTCGTGGTCGGCAAGTTAATATCTTTCGTGCGGCGGGCGGTGAAGAACTCGACCGCCCGCGACAGCAGTTCACCCACCTCTTGACGCAGGCTGAACCACGCCCGCGTCTCATTGATGACGGCTGCAACGCGCTCCTTGAGCGTCTCCAGATCGTCCGCCGCAACCGCGACGGCGACCTGCACCAGATGCAGCGCATCGCCATTGTTGATCTCTTGTAAAGCTCGGCGGCAGTCAGCGACGCGCTGCACCGAGCGGCTGTCCTCGCCGCGCACGCCCGCCAGATGCACCTGGTACGCCTGAATGATGCTTTCAATCGCGTCGATAGCAGCATTGCGGTCATACGTCTTCGGGATGTCCACCGCCAGCGCCAGCGGGAAGTTGAGCCGGAGCAGCGGCGGGAGCGGACGGAAGAAATTCCACGTCGCCGGCGCGAATTCGTAGCTCGTCAGCACCGCCCAGTACGGGCGACCGCCGGGACGACCAGACGGCGCGAGATGCCAGAAGGGACGATCGCGCAGTTCGTACTGCCCCTCAAACAGCGCCGGGAATGCCCCTTCGGTCACGGGAGTATCGAAGGCAGACGACAGTCCACCGGCGATGGCGCGCGGATTCTGGTCGTTCCACAGCACCATCCCGCACAGCGCGCGCTGGTATTCTGCCCCGGCATTCATGCGTTCGTATTCGCGGCGGTACTCGATCAGCAGGTCACGCCGCTGCGCGTCCTCGGTTTGAACCTCAGCCTGATCGAGCGCGGCGATCTTCGCGTCCAACGTGGCGGGCATCTGCCAGCACAGGAAGCGGGCTTCCCCGGACAGCGTGCGCAGCCAGGTTGAGAAGCGCGCCTGCAGTGCTGCCACACCCTCCTCTGTCGCGTGCAGCATGATGTCGAACGGCTCGATCAGAAACGTGCGCACATTCGTCACAGCGCCTCCTCTTCTAAGGGGGAACCCACGAACACCAGCCCGTCGCCACGATCCAAGTCACGAGCACGAGCGAACGTCACCCACTCCGATAGATCGACCTCGACCAACCCGGCGGGTGGCGCGAACAGGCGGTGTCCATCCAACAAGGCGGCATCGGTTGGGAGTGACAGCATCTTCGCCACTTCCGCCGCCATCCCGACAGGATTTTCAACCGCTGCAAGCAGGATCGCGCCGCGCAGGTTGAGCCACAGGCGCATCCACAGCGGCAGCCCGCCGCGCGGTGCGGTCATCACGATCAATAGGATCGCCACGACAATGCCGACCGGAATGGCGATATCCGGTAGGGCGAAGCGGCACACGGTGTACGCGAAGCCGCCCGCGATCCCGCCGAACAGCAGGCGCTTGAACGGGATGCCGCCGAAGCCTTTCTCATCCCGGCTGAGGATGTGCGATTTGAAGTCTGCTGCCATGCAGTCTCTCCATACGAAACGGCGCGGAGGCAGACGACTACCCCCGCGCTGGCGGACACGGCGATTTAGGTGAAGGAGATCAGCGCGGTGACACTGGAGGCGAAGACGACGAACAGGAGACCGATGACGACCTGATTGGCGGCTTTCGGATTGTCCTTCTTCCAGTCGCCGATCAAGGGCCAGCTTGAACCCATGTACATGACGCCGAGACCGATAAACCCGATGATGGCAGCGATGGGCGCAATGATCTGCGCCACATCCCGAATATCGTTGAACAGGTCTTGAATGGCTTGCGAAAGATTCACGCGAGCAGCTCCTTGATGGATAGACAAACGCATCAGGGAGAAACGGACGTGCGCCATGACGTTTGGGCAGCCGCTCAGAGGCGGTGCGCTTGATCGTGTGGGGTCATCCGGCACGAGCAGTGCTTCACCCTGATACAGTCTCAGGGTAGCAAAGTCAGATCGCCGAACTCCCGGAATCGTCCAGTCCTCCATTGGAAGATTCCGGGACTGCCATTCAACAAAAAACCCTACATACCATCACGAGAAAACATGAACGGTATGTAGGGTTATGAACGGTTTTTCGGGCGAATCAAAACTCAAAATTGCAGCGCGAAACGGTACGCGCCAATCCCCAGACTCGCATATGGCTCACCCGACCACAGCCACACGAGAGTCATATCCGCTGCTTGACCGGGCAGCAGATCGAAAGGACTGAGTCCCTCCGCAGGTGTGCGCGGTCCCGGCGGATTCTCGACATAGCCGAGCGCCAACCACACATCCTCCGACGAGATCGGCAGCATTGTGTTCCCGCCGTTGTAGAGACGCAACCGCGTCGTGACCTGTCCTGCGCTGGTGGTCACGCTGATGATCTGCACATCCAAGCCGATGAACGGAATCAGCGTTGGCGTGGCGGTCGGGAGTGGCGTGGGTGTGACTGCAACGATCGGCTGTGCCAGCACGCCAATCAATTCGCCCGCACGCCCCAATTCCTGTTCGATGGGATAGACGGCTGTGACCAGCGTGCGCGTCGCCGTTGGCAGACCGTCCGCATCGGTTTCGCCGAGCAGGAGCAAGACTAACCCCGGATTGACCTGCCGGAAGATGCCCGTATCGCTGCGCCGCACATCGCGCTTGTCCTCAAAGGCGAAGGTCAGAATCGCGCCCGTGTTCATCTGCAAACGAAATTCCGCCCCTGCGCTGATCTGGTCGAACCACGCCGCGTTGTCCTCCGACCACGGGATGCCGATCACCGGGCGCACACTCATGCCGTTGAGGAACGACGCGGTATCCGGGTTCGGATCGAAGTTCCATTCGGACGCACGCACCGCCCGGCGCTGCACCACCCACACACGCGGCACGGTCTGATCAGGCAGGCTGATTTGTAGGTTGATCGGATAGAACGGCGCGCGGCTGGTGTCCCCGCCTTCAATCACTTCGTCCTGCGCTTCGAGCGCGAGGGGTGTGGGTGTGATCCCCGGCGGGAGCGTAACGGTGACATCGACTTCGGCGGTGGTTTCTGCCGTACCGCTCGTTCCATCCCCGCCGCGCAGCAAGAGGAATGCCACCATCAGGAACATGAGCGCACCCAGTACCGCGATCACTTTGCCCGACGGCTTGCCGGTTTTCGCTATTGTTTCAGCTTCCGGTGCGTCAAATCCTTCACCGCGCTGCGCTGCTTCCTGGACGCGCTTCGGCGCGCGTGCCCAGCGCAGTCCGACCGGGACGAGCGCCGCCTCGTGATAGCGCTTGAGCAAGGCGAGCGCGATCTTGCGTTCTTTAGCATCCGAGCCTTCCGCACCCGCCGTCTTGACCTCTCGGTCATAGGCCGCACGATAAGCGCGCTGGCGGTCGGTCGGCACGAGTTCCCACAGGGCGCGCAGCTCGTCGAGCGAGAGCGCCCGCAGGTCTTGCAGGGTGTGATAGTGCAGGCTGTCGCTCATTCTGTTCCTCCCAAAACCGCGCTGCTGCCGCTCATGGACGCGCTGGATTGCATCGCCTCGTCATACTCACTGTCCGAATCTGCATTGTCCTCGGCCGCGTTGATGGTGATGATTGGCTCGACCTTGATCTCCGGCGCGACCGTGATGGATGGTGCAGGCATAGAACCGTAAGCGGTCATCTCGTTCGGAAGCAGCCGCGCGGTGATTTCAAGCCGGTTGACCTCGCGCTCCGCCTCATCCCGTGAGCGTCCCGCCGCGATTGCGCCGTCGATGAGTTCATTGCGTGTCGATTCTGGCAGCCGTCGATCCGGCGTTTCCTTGACTTCACGCCCGACTCGCTCGGTCTGTTCCGGGGACAAGCCCAAGCGCGCTGCGCCGTCGATGAACATGCCAAAACGGGCGAGATCGTCGCGCACGGGGGGACGACCGTCGTTCAGAGGCGTGACTCCGACTGCCTGCGCCATCAGACCGCCGACCGCCAGGTGATCGACACCATTGGTGCCGCGTCCACCGAGCAGCCGCATCACGTCGCCCATCACGCTCGTCACATCCGCCGTTCCAGCGACGCGCAGACTGCCCGTGATCGTCCCGGCGGCTCGTTCGAGGGTTTCGGCACTCCGTTCTAACCGTCCGGCAGCCCCGTCACTGCGTTCCGCGTCCGACTTGCCAGTGCCACTACCCGCTGCTGACTGCGTGACTTCGGCAATATGTTGTTCCATCTCTTCACCGCGCATATCGTCGGCGTAGGTTTCCCGTTCACGCGCCAATTCTTCATCGGCGGACGCCTCGGTGGGCGTGGTTGCGACGGGTGTAAACGTCCCCATGCGCTTGCGTTTGACGGGTGTGAAACCAGGGTACAGCTCGCCGTCGTCGTCCTCAAACCAGTCGAATTCACCATCGAGTTCATGCTGCTGCCGCGGACGTTTGCCACGCGGATAGGTGACCGCTTCCAAGCCTTCGCCGACTGCCGGGACGAGCATCGGTCGCCCGATCAGCCGCCCCTGCTTGTCGTACTCCGCCTTTTCCGGGTCATAGTCCGTGAGCAGGGTCGCGCCAAGCATCGGTCCGAGTGTGCGTCCGTAGACGGGAACATCGCGCGCCACCCGGCGCACGGTTGCCCCTTCCATGAACTGCTCCGCCGTGTCACCGAGCGCGGTGTTACGCAGAGTCGGAAGCCGTGTGATCGCTCGCGCTGCTTCTGCCAATGGCTGCACGCCGCCAAAGGTCAAGCCCGCTGCCTGAGCCGGGGTCGCGCCACTTTGCAGAGCGGTCATGCCTGCCAGTGTGTTCGAGCCAACACTAACGGCACTCCCCGCCACCGATGAAACGAGTGCGCCCGCGCCGGCTGCGATCCCCACCGCGCCTACCGCTCCTGCCGCGGTCATCACGGTTGCCGCGCCGGGGCTGATGACCGCGCCGCCGGTCGCCTGACCGAAGGCGGTGAACAGCCGGTTGAACGAGTTCCAGACCGCTTTCACGCCGCTGAACAGCACGATCACCATGAAGATTAGGCAGATCAAGCCCACGCCGAGAACGACAATGCCGTTGCCACTTGCCGTCCCCGCGAGAAAGAAGGTGACGACGAGCGACTGAATCAGCGCGATCACGACCGTCTGAATGATGAGTTCGATCCACAGGTCGATGATCGAGCGGGCAATCACTTCGGTTTTCTTGAAGAAGGCGAACAGGATCGCCACGCCGAAGGAGATGAAGGTCAGCCCCTGCGCGATGGTCAGCAGCAGGTAGACCAACTGCTCGGTCACGCCGAACAGGATCAGCGGCCACGCGGTGAGCAAGCGCCCCTGCGCCGCTGACGCCATTGCAATCGAATCGGCCCGTTCGAGCGGGGTCATGAGCGAGAAGAAGACCGGATCGCGGTCATTGGCGAAGAACGATCCCGGACGCCGCCACTCCCACGGCACGCTGCCCGCTGTCCACAACCCCGTTGCTGGATCGGGGGTATGCGGTTGGCAGTACGGATCGCGCGGCGTGGACGGGTAGCCCATCAGGTCGATGCCATCCGCCCGCAGATACGCCAGCGCCACATCTAGTCCATCGATGGTGTAGTTCCACACGGGCATGTACGAGCCGAAATTGTCGCATAGGTTGAGAATCCCCATGTCACTGCTGCTCACGCTGGAGAGCGAGTCAAACGCGCTCCCGGTCGCCGCCGACAGCCCGCTCAGGCTGCTGGCGTAGAAGGCGCTCGACAGCGTGCGGCGGAAATCACTCATGCCCTGATACAGACTCGGACCCAGCGAGAAGAACAGCGCCCCCGCCAGATACCAAGCGATAGCATTTTTCGGCTCGACCACGCGCATCCGGGCGAAGGCGGCGAGCAGATAGGTGATGCCCAACACCAGCAGCGCGACGACAAAGGACAGGCTCACCGCCACCTGCAAACTGGCGTTCGTCTGGGCGATCAGCGGCGTGAAGGCATTGTCCACCAGCCATTGATTCATCAGTTCGATGGTGTAACCCATCATCAGAAAGGCGCGCTGCAAGCTCCAACCCATCCCCGCTAGCGAGAACAGCAGGTTGTACCACAGGGTATCGATTTGGATTTGCAGCCCGTTCAGCACATCATCGACGATTGGCATTGTTTATCTCCTTCCCCTACTGAGGCGGTAGCACGCCGCCCGGCGGATCCGCAATCGCGGCACTGCAATCCGGGTTGGTCTCCATCCGCCAGACGAGCGCGTTGCTCCCCGGCAGACGCGGTGGCGGGGTCGGGCGAATCGTCGGATCGAGCATGAAGGTGATGCGATCCGGCGCTGCCCCATACGGGATGAAGCCCGCCAGCGTGAAACTGCGGGTTTCGTTCGGCGCGAGGTTGATCGCCTCATACGTTACCGTCAGCCCGGCACCGATTGCCGCATTGGTCGAAGCACCCCAGACGCCCGTTGCCCCGCCGACAAGCTGACTCACATAGCTCTGGTAGGCGGGAAACACGTCATAACCGCTCCCGCTCAGGTTCTTGATCTCCATCTCCCAAACGGCGACCGTACGTCCGGCAGGCGTATTGACCACTGACACGTTCACCAACCGGAAACGCGTCGCCTGCGGACTGCGCGTGAACACCGCATCGCCGCGATAGAACGCTGCCGGAGGGCGCATGGCATACGGCGTGACCGTCGGCTGCGGCAGCGCGGTCGGAAACGGAACGAGCGTCGGGTAGCCGGGGATCGGCACGAACGTCGGCAGCGGTGTCGGTATCAGCACGACTGGCGTGGGACAGATGTACACCGGCGCACCTGTGATCCCGGTCAGCGTTCCGGTACATGCCATCGCCGCCAGCGCCAGCACAAGGGGAACAAGCAAAACAGATTTCTTCATCGTCACCTCTAAGGGATCAAACCCGGCTGGTTACCCGGCGTGAGCAGGAGGGTGTAGGCGGGCGCGGCACTATTGCCGCCGCGCTGCACCGTCCACGTCTTGCCGAAGTACGGGACAACAATCTGCGCGGGCGCATCGGTCACGACTTCAAACGACACATAGCCGCGCTCATCGGTGAACCCGCTGGCGATCACGCGGTTGGTGTTGATCTCGACCACGCGCACTGAGATTCCGGCGACGCCTTCCGCCGGATCGACCGTGCGATTGCCGTTCTCGTCGTAGGCAATCACGACTTCGGCGGTGAGGACGCGCGGCGGGATTGGCGTTCCGGTCGACTGAAGCGTGGGCGGCGCGCCGACGAGTTCGATCCGCGCGGCGGGCTGCGGTTGGGGCGTTGGGGTATTTGTGATCGACGGCGGTGGGAGGATCAGCGTGTGCGCATCCCCGCGAAACACCTGAATGGTGTCCAGTCCGATCACGTAGCCTTCGCTGGCATTGTTCTTCTCTCCGATCCCGCGCAGTTCGAGGCGATGTGTCCCGCTGCCGACGTAGTACACTTCCGTCACCGGGAAGCGGAGTTCGTCCGCGTAAGCGTCAATCGTCTCCAGAACTGCGCCATCGACGACGATCTCGAACCTGCCCATGTTCTGCGCCGCGACGTAACGCACGCGTAGCCCTTCGCCCTCAAACATGAAAGAGGCGGTATCGTATGCGCCTTCGGTGCGGTGATACTGTCCCCGGCTGGCGAACTGCGACAGGCGCGGCGTCCAAGGCGGCGCGTAGCGGATCGTCGGGTAATCCGACTCGAAGCTGTACCAGCCGAAGAACGGCGACGCGGTGTCGGTCGCATCCGGGAGTGGCTCGACTGGGTTGGGCGGCGCGGGCAGCAGGATCGTCCCCGGCGGAAACGGCGTCAGTGTGGGCGGGACGTACACCCCCGGCATGACCACCGCGATCTCCAACACGCGTTCGCTCAATGTCGGTAGCAGCGTGGGGACAGGCGTGTCTGTCGGAGCAATGGTCGCCGTCGCTGTCGCCGTAAGCGTCGGAGGCAAAGTCGGTGTTACTGTTTCCGTCGGGGTAAGCGACGGCAGCACCATCAGCGTGGGGATTTGAATGTCATTCGCGCTGGGTTGAGCGCGGATCAGGAAAAAGGCGGTCGCCCATGCCGTCAGGCAGAGCGCCGCCAGCACGGGCAGCACCAGTCGTCGCATATCGTCACTCCGGCTTCGTTTACGCTGGCTTCAGCGTAACAAAGTGGGGTGACGCGATGACCGGAAGATTCCAGTCAAGGCTGGAATCGTACAGTTGAGAGAAAAAGAAGGGGAAGTTCAGTCGGGAAAACCGGCGAAGCCTTCGGCGTTTGCGCGGTTGATGAGGTGTTCGTTCGTCGATGCGCCGAAGCGGCTGCGCAGCTTTTCGGTAATCCAGTACACACGCCGCCGTCTTGTCCGCATCTGGGTAGCAATCTCGGTGGCGGTGGAACCGCGTGCGAGCAGGCGCAGCACCATGCGCTCTTCATCATTCAACTTCCAGATCTGCTGCTTGGTCTGGAGCGCTAGGAGATATTCCGAATTCGCCGTTGGCGAGAGATAGGGACGATCGCGCAGTACCGTCTCAATTGCGCTCAGGAGGCAAGCGCCGAGATCATCTTCTTTTGACAAATAACCACGCACACCCAGATACAGCAGGTCATGAATGACGAGTCCCATGTTCGTCGATCCCATCACAATGATGTGTGCGTAGGGAGCGACTTGGATCAATCTGCCGATTAAGGCGAGCGTGTCGATCAGGGGATCGAACGGCTCGCCCAGCAAGATGACAGCGGGTTGGTGCCGCCGCGCGAGCGCGCACAAATCATCCGCATTTTCCGCTTTGAGTGTGTGTGTGTCGGCGCGTGCCTTGAGCAGGGTTTCCGCGCCGACGACCGTCAAACTGCTGCTGTCCGCGATCAAGATTTGGGTGGTCATGTCCTGCCTCATCCTCACAATAATACGCCTCAGCGTATCATATTGCCGGAGTGTGAGCGTGAGACAATGTGACATTTCGAGGTCAAAAATGGACATTCGCATGACAGAATTTCCCGGGCTTACGCCTGATCGTCCTCGTCTTCCATGCCCAGCAGTTTCTTCTGATGCGCGATGTCAATAAGTTGAGCATTGCTGTGCGCGTCATACACCTCGCGCAGCATTTGCAGCGTCCGGTAGATCGTCTTGCTTGCCAACCCTAAGTGAGAAGAAATCTCCTTCACCTGAAATCCATCGGCGGTGAGCTGAAGCACATCAACGTCACGCTGTTGGAGTTCATCGGGCAGCTGGCGCTGCACATCGAGCAAGCGCGAAATTCGGGGCGATACGGACAGTCCGCCATCCGCGATCATGGGGATAGCGCTGAGAAGTCCCCGCTCCAAATCATCATCCTTGTGCAGCATGCCACGTACACCGTGTTCCCGAAGCAATCGCAGCAGGGTGGCTGTTGGACGCTGCGCAATCATCAGCACCGCGAGATTTGCCTGCCGTGTGCGCAGTTTTTTCACTTCTTGGGCGAGGTTCGTTGACCGCGGGAGCGAGTAATCAATGATGATCACCTGCGCACGCCGCTGGTCGAGAAATTCATAAGCTTCGCGAAAGGTCGCACAAACGGCAGCGACTTCGATAGGAATGTCCGATTTCATCACCACCTGCTGAATGCCGTTGCGAATCAGTGCATTGGTGGAGACAACTACCACTGTGATGGGGCGCATGAACTATGTTTCTCCTTGTCTCTATGGCTTCCCTCAGTTAGCCGATAGGTTAAGAACGCATGAGCTAAACACGAATGCTCATTGTATTACAGAAATCCAACGGATGTGGGTCATGTCTTGGCATTTTTTCGGTTAGAACTTACTTACCAAGCGTAAGCAGTTCCATGTTGAGGGAGGATGATGGGAATCTGTGACATTTGCATGTCAAAAATTCTCACGATGTCAAAACGAGCCATGCCAATGTCCAATTTGTGCCGAACAAATGTCTTAAATTCTCGCCCTAATTTTGGCGTTTTCTAGTAAGCTGTTGACACATTGAGTCATCAGGAGCGCCAATCATGAATCGAGATACACCGTTTGCGGCGCGGATTGCCATCCGGTTACCGCAGTCGCTTTACGAAAAATTGGAGCAGTGGGCGGAGGAAGAAGATCGTCCGCTTGCCAACCTCGTCTACACGCTGGTCAAGCAGGCAGTGACCGAGCGTGACCGCGTCCTCCAACAGGTTCAAGCACAGGAGATGAAGTGATGCAGATGATCCCTACTCTGAAGGTAGACTTGCGTGAACGAGCGGAAAAGCGCCTTGGCAAACCGCTCGCATCCAGTCCGAATGCGTCGCTGTGGCGCTGTCCGGTTTGTCCGCCGGAAGCCCATTCGCTGCTGCTGGTCGCGGCGGATCAGCACCGGTGCATGGGACGCCGCGCGTGCGATGGCGGCATCAACGAGTGGATGAATGCGGAAGACCCCGAAGTCGAGGTGACTGCCATTGGAGAAGTGGCATGATGACAGCGCAAATGGTTCTGAGTGAAAACAATTCCTCAAATTTGCTGGTGACACGGCTGTTCAGGGTTGCGGAAATCCTCGTTCGCCAGGCAGAGCAGGCGGAAACCGCCGATGCCGATGCCGAAAACGGGTCGCAAAATCATGACTGCGCTGAAATCGGTTATCGTGAAGCAGAAGATACATTGGGTATCCCATAATCGAGGTCAGATGTCATGACGCAGGAAAGACAAAAGAAAGGGATGGCTGCCCCGCCTCAACCGGGGTGGGCAGTCTATCTTCGCACCAGCAGCGACGAAAAGCAGAAACCAGAGATGTCACGGGCACGTCAGAGGTTTGCGATAGAAGAAAACGTGTTGAATCGCTCGGAACTGCCTGTCGTTGACGAATACATTGATGTGCTGACGGGCAAGACCCCCAAGCGCAAAGGGTATCAACGACTGCTATCGGATGCGCGCGCGGGCAAGTTCTCGCATGTCATTGTTGAGCGAGCTGATCGGTTTGGACGGAACGATACGGAAGCGCTGAGGGCGATCGATGAACTGCACGAATTTGGCGTGGCGGTGCGCTTTGCCAACTCCCCCGACCTTGATCCGATGGACCCCGATGACCGCGTCATTGTGGCGCTCTCGTTCACACTCGCGCGTCGAGAAACCGCTTTGTTAGCCATTCGAGTGAAGGGTGGGCTGCGAGCGAAGCGTGAGAGCGGCGGTTTCAATGGTCAAGCACCGGACGGCTATTGCAACGTCGAGGAACGCACAACGGTTGATGTCAGAAAGCAATTTGGACGTTTCACACGCCGAATCGAGATCGATCCAGAGCGTTTTCCGGTGATCCGTGAGGCATGGGATTTGCTGCTCACCGACAAGCTGACGCTGCCGGAAATCGCGGAGGCGCTCCATGCCAAGGGCTACCGCCATCGTTCGGGTCGTCCCTTTGTCGAAGTGACGCCGACCGGCAAACGCAAGACGAATATCAGCAGCTTGTCCAATATCTTCCACAACTGGGCATATGCCGGGTGGATTGTGAGTCTGCCCAATCAGATCGCACCCAAGACGCTGCAAGGGAATTGGGAACCGATCATCACAACGGAGGAGATGGAGCGTGGGCAGGAAATACTAGCCCGGCGGAATATGCATCGCAGCGTGCGCCGTAAGCAGGTCTATCTGTTGCAGGGAATGATCTTCTATCAACCGGAAACGGATAAGAAACCCGTGCGGCTGACCTGCTCAACGTCAAATGCGAGCCGCTCAGGTCGAGGAACAGCTTACTATCGTTTGTCGGGTGCAGGCGAGGTCAGCTTTCTTTGCCGAGACATCGATGCACAAGTCGGTCTGGAGATGCTGCACATCCAAGTTGATCCGGATCTCATGCCGCTGATTCGCACTGCCTATACGCACGAATTGGCGGAGAAACTGGGCTATCTGCGACCGGACGAGAAGGAACAGATTCAAGCAGCACTCAAAAACATCGATGATGAAGAAGCGCGCACGGTGCGCTTGCTGGCGGCAGGCAAAATCACGGAGGTGATCTGGGACAGCTTGTGGTCTGAGTGGCAAGACCGCCGGCGACAGCTTCGCCAGTCCCTCGAAACGCTCGATCAAGACCGTGCGTTTCATATTGATAATCTCGATGCGGCACTTCGAATTATCGCAAGAATTGGAACGCTGTATAATGGGCTTCAGCAGCAGGATCAAAAAGAACTGCTGCGCCAAATGGTTGAACGGGTTGTTGTCAATCAAGAGGGCAAAGTGCGATTGGAACTGCGTGCGCCATTTGCGTATCTGAAAGACCTTACCGATGAGGTACGCATGATGAATGGACGCAGCGAGGTATCGAGGTTACGGCATCAGCCGGAAAACAAAACTGGCGGGGAAAATCCCCCCGCCAGTCGTGCGGATCAAGGTTCGACTTGGATCCAATTTAGCTGGAAGGATTGGATCACACTCGAACATCATTCTCCCCGTGAAACCGTTCAACTCCTCAATAGTTTGCCATTTCCTCAACGCGAATCACTCGCGCCATTCATAACGAACCCAAACTAAATCGGCTTTTGCGGTGATAGGGAGAGGTCGCCGCCTCCCCCAGTCACCTTGAAGCTCGCTGCTCATGCCAGCGGGACTCCCGGATGTCACTTTACCACACCTCCGCGCAGTCCTTGCCAGCCACAGCGAAAACGACAATTTGTTGGGCTTCTGAAAGGACATGGCAATGACTCACGTTTTCGTATTCACCAACCACAAAGGGGGTGTCGGGAAATCGACATCCGCCACCAACATTGCGTTCGGCATGGTCAATCTGCTGCGCCGTGCCAATGCTGCCAATCCGCGGGTGCTGATCATCGACACCGACTCCCAAGGTCACGCATCGCTGGTCACGACAGGTAAGAAAGACTACGGCGCGGACGACAGCCTGTACACTGTGCTGATGGCAGAACGCCAGAACGCACCACAGACACTCATGAACTGCATTGTGCAGAGTCAGTGGGATGAGAACCTGCACGTCCTCCCCGCTTCCCCGATGCTCGAAGGCGCAGAGCGCGAGTTGATGGGTGTGGCGGGCGCGCCGTACCGTCTGGCAGATCCACTGAGCAAGATCGCCAATCAATACGGCGCAATCGTCATCGACACTCGTCCCTCGTTCTCGCTGCTCACCGAGATGGGCTTGATCGCCGCGACGGATGCGATTATCCCGGTTGAACCGCGCTATCTGGAAACGGTCGGGTTGACAAGTGTTATCCAGAAGATCAACGACATTCGTGAAGGTTGGCGACATCCCAATCTGCGTGTGAGTGGGTTGCTGGTGACGAAGATGGATACCCGCGTGCGGGGTCACAATCACCTACTGGCAGAACTCAAAGCACATCCGGTGTTGGGCAAACTCTTACTTGGCGTGATCCCGTCGAACGAAGCGGTTTCCTACGCACATCGGAACCATCAAAGCTTGTTCACCTACGATCCGCGTTCGTCAGCCAGCAAAGCCTACATGCAAGTGGTCGCCTCGCTTGTCCGCTATCTATCCAAAGGCGGCGAATGATGGCGCGGGCAAACAACGGCAATACGTCGCGGATTGATGATCTGCTGGCATCGGTGACGGGCGATATGCTCGGTGATGTGCCTCAAGCGTTCAACGACAATACGCTTCGTGTTGAACGTATCCTGCTGGAAATGGTGCGCCCCGATCCGGTGCAACCGCGCCGCGTGCTGCCTGAAAACATCCATACCAACTTTCACAACAATCGGGTGACCCCGACGCAAGCGCTGCGTGAACTGGTACAGATCGTTCAAATCGCGGCTCGTCAGCGCGGGCGACCGTTCAACAGCGTAGTGGAACTGCTGCCGAACGGTGAAGATGAACGCGAAGACGATGCGGAGGTTAAGCTATCACCCGAAGAAACACTGCTGCGCGATCTGGTCAATCTGGCAATCACCATCCGTGATGATGGACAGGTGAATCCACTGACAGTTGTCGATGTTTCTCAGGGTGTCACCCGCTTGTTTCGCATCGAGACGGGCGAACGCCGCTATTGGGCGACGTGGCTGCTGCGCGACTTTATCCCCAACTACACGGGCGACGGCATGATCCCGTGCATCATCATTCCCGAAAAGCAGTCATCGGTGTTTCGGCAGGCGAAGGAGAACACCGCACGATCCGGGCTGACAGCAGTCGCAATGGCACGTCAAGCTGCCTTACTGCTGTTGAGTGTTCATGGATACGAAATTCCGGCATATGCAGTTGACCATGACTTTTATCGTCAAGCACTCAATCTGGATTTGCGCGGCAAACGCGAATACACCGATCTTGTGTTAAGCGCGATGGGAAGTATGGGTAAGATGCAGTTTAGCCAGTACAAAGCACTGCTCAAACTGTCGAATGAGGCGCTTGAAATCGCTGATCGCTATCACATCGAAGAATACCGACTGCGCCCCCTCCTTGCGGTTTCACCCGAATATCATGCCGAAATCTTGCAGCAAATTATCGACTTCAACCTGTCTGCCAAGCAAATAAAGGAACTGTGCGAAAGCGAAGGTTCTCATAAAGAGGAGGACGACGATCGCAAAGACCTGCCTCCCATTGCGCTGAAACTCGCCAAAGCTACCCAGTCAATCCAGTCAACGTCTGCACAGGAATTGGCACGGGCGTTGATGCTCCAAGAGGGCGATGCAGCGCTGGCAAAAGCGCGATTGCAGGCGCTGCGAAAACTTGTTAGCGAAGCTGAACGGTACTTGGTCACGGACTAAAAGGTAAACGCGCGTTTACCTTTCTGAGGATGAAACGATGAAAACACAATCACGCTCTCCGCCCTAGAAAAGGAAATGCCCACTGCGGTAAGGCACGTGGGCGGCGGGCTGGGGATACAATTGTGAACTCGGCACTCACAATGTATCACAGCCTGTCCTCTCGTGCAACTCAGTTTGACGTTCAAACCGTGTTTTTTCGACACGAGTTCTCTTCAACTTTGCATGGAAACAGAGGGACAGATGAGCATTGATCTGGAGCAGATTCGCTCCGCTAATCCAATTGAACAGATCGTTGGCGAGAAATTCGCCTTAAAACGACAGGGGACGCGCTTCGTCGGCGTCGAACACGACAGTCTGGTCGTCACGCCTCAAACCGGGCAATACTACTGGAATTCCAAAGGGGAGTATGGCGATGCGTTCGATTTTGTCGGGCGTCACCTGCTCAATTACAGCACAGGCTGGAACAATCGCGATGCGGCGATGTTCATGGAAGCGGTGCGCTATCTCGCGCAGCGCGCCGGGATCGACATTGCGGCGGGGAACGACTTTCATAAGTCGTCGGCATGGGCGGAACGACAGCTTGTGCAGCGGTTTCACGAGGTGCTGCTCAACACGCCTGCCGCGCTCGACTATGTGACCAAGACACGCGGATGGCAGTTTGCGACGGTTCGCAGCGCACGGCTTGGTTTCATGCCGCAGGACAAACGCAAGCTGTTGGCAGACTTGAATCTGCCCGACAAGTGGCGGGAGGTGATCGCCAAGTTCCCCGCCGGGATGATTGTGTACATCCATCTGGAACGGGGGCGTTTGGTATATCTCAGCGGACGCTCGATTGAAGGCAAGCGCCATTACAATCCGCCGCGTGAAATCCTCGGTGAACGCCGTCCCTACTACAATCACCTGTACAGCCCTGACGCGGAACGGGCTGTCCTCGTCGAAGGTCAGGCAGATGCGATCACGTTTGGTGAGTGGGGTATTCCGGCGCTGGCGATTGCCGGGATGCACGTCTCCGACGAACTGCTCACCGCACTGCGCCAGCATCGCCGCCTGTTCGTCGCGCTCGACAACACGCCCGATGCGATGGAGAAGAACCGCGACATCGCCCGGATGCTCGGCGCGACTGCCTTCATTCCGCGTCTGCCGGACGGTGTGAAAGACGCGAATGACTGGCTCGTGCAAGGGAATGTCAGCGCAGATGTAGTACAGGATGTCTTGAACAAAGCCCGAACATGGCTGCAAAGCGAGATCGAGCGGGTCGCGTTTCTGGTGGGCTTGGAGCGCAAGGATGCGGTGCGCGAGCTGTTCACCCATGCCGTTGACCTCGACGAAATGGAGTTGAGTGAGTTCCGGTCGGCGCTGGCAAAGTTGGGCATCAAGGGACGCGTGTTCAATGACCTGCTCAAAGCGGTTCGCGCCAAAACGGAGAAGGAGGAAACCAACGATATGCCGCAGATTCTCGGCGATGACATTCCGCTGCTTTCGCCTGCGCTGGGCTTTCAGAAGGATGTCGCCATCGTCACCGTGTCCGTCGTCGAGCGGACGAAAGACAAGAAGCTGAACACGCAGCCCTACCTTGTTACATCGTCGCGTGACCTCGTGCGTCTGAGCGACGAACAGATCATTGCGCTGAACGGCAAAGAGGTCGCGCTGCGCGTCATGCCGGAAGGCTCAGACTTCCTCATGCGCTGGCGCTTCAGCGATATTCAACGGTTCCTGAAAGGCGAAAATGTCGAGCCGGGACAGGTCTTCGCGGCTGTACATGACCTGTTCACGCAGTACGTCGATTTTCGCTCAGAAGTCGAGAGCGCGATTCTGGCGCTGTGGACGATTGGGACGTACTTCTACACCATGTTCCCGGCGTATCCCTATCTCGCCTTGAACGGACCCAAGAACAGTGGCAAATCAACCGTCATGCGCGTCATGCAGCCACTTGCCTTCAACATGGTCAGCACGTCTGATCCGACCGGTCCGTCGATGTTCCGGCTGATCCACTATACGAGCTGCACCGTCGGCATCGACGAAGCCGAACGCTACCACAACCCGAAAGACCCCGGTATGCAGCAAATTCGCCAGCTGCTCAACAGCGGCTACAAGCAGGGAATGCCCGCGATCCGTCTGATCGGCGAGGACATGAAGCCGCAGGCATTCGATGTGTATTCCCCGAAGATTCTGGCGGCAATTGCCGGGCTAGAAGATATTCTCGCATCGCGCTGCATCGCCATCCCGATGCGCCGCACCGACAAGAAAATGCCCTCATTCCCACCGGACTTCGACGGTGCAGCCATTCGCCACCAGATGTACACACTGGCGTTGACCGCTTTTCCCTACGTTCACACCAACTACTTCGACCGTCCGACCCTGCATACCCTGCATAACCGCTCTAGTGAACTCTGGTCACCGCTCGTTGCGCTAGCAGCTTTCTTTGAAGAGCAGGGTAGAGTGTCAGGACTGCTTCAGGCGATTGCTACCGCTGCCGAAACCGACGAGCAGATCAGCCAAGGCAAGGCACTAAGCGAACGGGAAGAAGCGGTTTTGCAGGCGCTCGAATTGATGACACGCGGACAGCAGAATGTCGTGTGGATCAAAGCGGCAGCGATGCGCGAAAAGGTCGCGCGGCTGATCGGGCAACCGGTCGAAAAGATGGGAGATACCCAGTGGATCGGTCACATCCTCAAGCGGCTGCACCTGCTCGATGAAGTGGGACGCAAACGCAGCATGGAGGGGATGACCTATGCCGTCAAACCGCTGGATGTGGTCGATATGATGCGCCGCTACGATGTCGCGATGATTTACGAAAGCCGCTGAAAAACCCTACATACCCTACATAACCCTACATACCGTTCATGGGCTAAGAGAAGATGGCTGAGGAACGGTATGTAGGGCGTTAGAGTTGCATACGAGTTGTCTGACATTCGCAAAAGAACGCTTGTGCTAAGTTTAAATCCTGCAATAATGATGGAATAGGCTGAAGCGATGAGGAAAAACGTGTTAAGCAAACGCCAGCGATCAATCCTGATCTTCCTGAATGAATACTATGAGCAGCATGGTTTCTATCCAACCATCCGTGAGATTGGCACCGGGGTGAGCATCAACTCCACCTCGGTCGTCCAGTACCATTTGACGCGCTTGACAGAACAGGGCTATCTGGCAGCAACGAACCGTCGGTCTCGTACTACACGATTGACCGAAAAAGGCTATGAAGCTGTCAATGCCACCCAAAAACTCGATCCACTTGCCAGCGGCGACACAGCGGCACAAGAAATTCGACGGTTGAAGGCACAAATTGAGCGACTGCGCCACTCATTTCAAACAGAACTTGACGCAGTTCGACGTGAACGGGATGATCTGCGTGGGGCGTTGATCAATTTGCAGAATGCCGTCCCTTAGACGAATGCACACGAATTCTATCTGCTCCTGACGGTGATCCGTTGGAAGCGGATAGAGAACTGTAGTGGTTGAGCGAGCAGAGAACGAATTGACAAGAGGTAAGAAGAAGTTCGCAGGGCATTACTGCCGTATCTGTGGTCGTCATCGTGCGAACGAGAAGTTTGGCGGGCGGGGGCATGCCCACCATATCTGCAAAGATTGTGAAAGTGCCATGAAACGGGAAGCGCGCCAAAAGGCGAAATTGAACGCCGATCAGCTTCAAGCACCAGAAGCAGGGATTGATGACGGGCTTAACCTTGATGTCTTGCTGCTCGACGAGGATTCTGAAATGATCTCTGACGATCTTGGTGCCACTGCTGTTTCGCCAACACCATCGCGTGGAAACAGCAAGAAGGATATTCCTTATGAGACGTTTGACCCTAACATCGTCGGACTGGTACGCGCGCTGAACGGCTATCCCGGCTTGATGACCATTGGCAGCTGCGGCGGACACGAGGTCATTACCAATCCTTCGCAGTGGGAGGCTGGAACTTGGTATGTCAAATTCGATCTGCACGCGGATCGGCTCGGTTGGTATGTCCTCGAACACCTTGCTTGGGCGATCAATGAAGATTATCGCGGGGCAGGGCACAACGTGATACTCATGCCGATTGCACCGCCGCCTTATCTGAATACGGTTGGGCAATGCCTACACTTTGTGGTCGAGGGTAATGATGGTGAGAATCCGGATGAACTCGCCAAATTCTTGGAAGCAACCAAACAGTATTTGACCAAAAAACGGCGGTAGCTAGGCAAGATCAAGGATACAGCCGCTCCGTCTGAATCTCTCGGTGATGCTGGAACAAAGTGCGTTCAATGGTGCGGACACTGACATTGAATTCCCCTGCCCATAGGCGGATTTTGTCCAAGTAGTCCAGCCAATGCAACACCTGTAAGGCGCGTCCATCCGGATCGTAATCCACCTCCTGATAGAGAGCCAAGAGCTGCCAGACGCGTATATCAATAACGCCATAACGTTCAGGATCGACCAGTGTCAAAAAAGCTGATGCCACTGGTATGCCTACTCCCCGTAAACGACACAGGTGAAGAATGCGGCGCGCTTCGTCTGATGCGCTTAAGGACTGCCTGGAGAGCGCTTGCACCTGATCTTCGGTATTGGCTGTCCAATCCTGACGACGACGCTGACGTGGTTCCTTCCACATGCACATACTCAAGAACTCGACACGCGTGAAATACCCGATTTCACGGACATGGCTCAATGACGCAATCAAGGGTGCAGTATCTGAATGTTCGTCGTGAACCAAGCTGCCTGACAGCAGTGATCGGATATCCGAGAAGCGTTTTTCCATCGAAGCAAGTTTTCTCATAGGTAGGTCATTCAATTTGCTCCATTATGCAGTTGAAGAAGCGATCTTGCGAGTGTCGCGCCCGCAGGTTACGATCTGCTGATGCCTCTCAAAGCGCCTTGAATGTCGCCTCACCGATTGTAAATGTTTCCTTTCAGTTCTGGTCTACCCCCGATAAAATGGCTCATCCGCAGATTATGTGATGTGGGCATAGGTACATTTTGTAGATGCGCAATTGTAGCCACGCCGTTCTCGTGAAATTCGCGTTGACGATCACGATTCAAAGCAGGAGCGGTTCACGTTCACATAGATTGATGTTGTTGGCGAATACTGTAAACTGCACAAAAATGCCCTATTTTTAGCGGTTGTATAACATTTTTAAGGTCATAGAGGGGTCATTGTTTGTCTATTGCCTGTGCAAAATGTGGCATTCGCCAACAACATCAGATTGCGGATGAGCCACTAAAATGCGGGTAGACCAAAGCATCCTTCATATTCAGAACGCAAAAGCCATTGTAGACGAAAGAAAACGGTATCGGTACACAGATTTGCCTACCTTGATTCTTCGCTCGGCTATCGTTGCCTTACGAACGACAGCTTCCATGCAATCGTCATTTATGGCTCGCATCAAAGTATCCAACGTTTCCTATGCCAAGCTTGAACCAAACTCATCAATGTGCCTAACTACAATCGGAAAATCACAGCAGTTTTTGCGGAATCAGTGTTGAATTCGGCGGTTCCAGCGAATCTAGGAAACAATTCGCGACTCTGCTATTCAGGAACGCTAGGATATAATCCTCTAACTAGCATGTGCAAGCTAGTTTCTTTCCTACCGGGTAAAGTTGCTACTGAGTGAAGTGTAGATGTTCGAATTCCAATTTGCATTGCATAAACACGCGTTGCATCGATCTACAAATACTCGACCTGTTGAAAATTAGTCATATAAATGCAACTATTTTTTAAGTTACATGTTTGCATTGCTTTCGAATTAGTTACAAGGCAAGAGGATAAATACACATGGTTCAGATGCAAGGTGTCCAACTGACAATAAGTTTATCGAGCTTTGACTTGTCTAGTGCTCTCGTACAGGCGATCAAAGAACAGGGTATCGAGTTGCACAATGGTGACATCATTGTAGTTTCGAGCAAACATGTGGCAGTTAAGCAAGGTCGTACCAGAGTACTGAGTGAAATCGTGCCGACTGCCGAAGCAGTCACTTTAGCCGAACGCTTGCACATTAGTAATCAGCTTGCCGCTCTGCTCCTAGAGTGCTCAGAACGAATTTTGGGGCGAGATCCATCTGGTGCGATTATTACCGCAACACAGGGAACTTACCTAGTGAATGGCGGTATCGAACTGCTAGATGCAGAGCGTGAGATCGTTGCATTACCCCCTGAAGACCCTGTTCACGAGGCTGAACAAATTCGACGATTGATCTACTCAGAATTTGGCGTAGAAGTGGGCATACTTGTAGCTTCCCAAGCTATTTTAGTCGGACGGAAAGGCACTGGAGGAGTTGCAATCGCTGTATCCGGTTTCTTCCCTGTTATCGATGAGCGAGGCAAGCCAGATTTATTTGGCAACCCTATGAAATTTACTACTCGAGGGTTGGCAAATATGCTGGCAGGGGCAGCTCAACTCTTGCTTTCGGATAGCGAAGCATGCGTAATTGTAACGAATAGCGGTGCCGAAATGGTAAATCAGTCATTTTCCTTTTCGGATATGGGTATACCGCCAGAAGAAGACATATTCCCAAATACCGAGCCAACTGACCCTAACAACGTCTAGACATACTTTCCGGGGTCTTTCAACAAGACTCAGTCGAATCACGGATTGCAAAACTCACCCCGTTTCGCTGCGCTCAACCGTCCCTCTCTATCTGGAGAGGGACAAAAATCGTCAGATTTTTGGGGTGAGGTGCTTGAAAAAAGCCAGCTATTCACGGTGAATTTGGACTTTCGTGATTCACTGAGTCTATTCTGTGATAGGTTATATTGGAGTTTCCCGGAGTTAGCATCACACAACTTCTCCGAATTGACATTCCCTCAAGCTACCCAGTAAATATGTTGAAAGTAGGTTGCGTTAAAATGAGGTATGAAACAGCCCTCAATTTTATTTATGATCATATTAAAAATAGTGTTGGCGGATTCGCCAAGGACACATCATACGAGATAGCAACGAAACGCATAAGTGCAATCTTGGAGGGTTTAGGTAACCTGCAGAATAAATATCCTTGCATCCATGTAGCAGGAACAAAAGGTAAAGGCTCTGTAAGCGCTATGTGTGCCTCAATTTTGACAGAAGCCGGTTTCAAAGTCGGGCTCTATACATCGCCGCACCTGCAGGATATTCGTGAGCGATTTCGAGTGGGAAATACGCTTATTTCACAATTTGACTTTGCCCGTATGGTCGAGCTAATTCAACCGTCCATAGAAACTACGCAAGGTACAACTTACTTTGAGGTCCTCACTGCCCTCGCATACGTGTATTTCCACGAAGTTGATGTTGATGTAGCTGTGATTGAAGTCGGTGTAGGTGGATTGCTTGATGCAACAAACGTAATTAATCCGATAGTATCCGTAATCACGAGTTTGAGCCTTGATCATATGCACTTATTGGGTAATTCGATTGAAGAAATCGCTGCTGCAAAAGCAGGTATTATTAAGGTGAATGTGCCAGTTGTTAGCGCTCCGCAACCAATAGGCGCTCTGAATGTAATAGAAGATGCGGCCCAAATGAAGAGTGCTCCCCTTACTCTCGTCGGTCGAGACTGGGTTTTCGATAGTTCCGGTTGGACGACTAGCAAGAGATATCAGCAATTCCAAATCAAGCATTCAGGTGAGCCGTTGCGATCTCTCCGGATACCACTCTTGGGATCACATCAAGTTATCAACGCTACGGTTGCTATTGCAGCTATCGCCACACTTAGATCTCAGGGGTTTGCAATTTCCGATAGAGCTGAAGCAGATGGTCTCAGAAATGTCAATTGGCCCGGCCGCATGGAATTATTAGTCCGCCCTGATAAACCCATTGTAGTTTTTGACTGTGCTCACAATCGGGATTCAGCTGAGCGTTTGAAGCGAACACTTGATGATCTAGCACTAGGACAATCACTTATCATGATTTTCGGAGCGAAGTCTGACAAGGAGATCGAGGCAATGCTTACTGTGTTACTTTCGGTTGTTGATACCTTAATACTTACCCAATCAAGCGATACGATCACTGAAGTACCAGCGTCACTTTATGCACTGGCAAGTAAGCTAGGATTCGCTGGAGAAGTTTACATGAACGCGACAGTTACGGATGCACTTCAGAGAGCAGAAAAATTTGCCAGTAACGAAACCGCTATCTGTATCACGGGTTCAGTATATATTGTTGGTGAAGCAAGAACATATTTCGGTCTTGACCCCACCCAAATGACATATCCCACTGAATAGTTCCAAGGTTATTTTCCGGATTAGTTCCGGAGTTCTGTGATGTGCATTCTCAGTTGATCAGTGATATAGTTTACCTAAATACTCAAAAGCTATGCAGCAAACTACAGTTGGCGCATTATAACAACACTTGGAAGCCGACAGACTATGAAACGATGTCTCGTAATAGCAGCAGGCAACCGATTCGACGATATTAACCTACAACAACTCACCAGCATCGTTCGCGAGTATGAGATAGATCTGGTCACTGAAATATCATTTGGCAATGAGACCACGCAAAAAATTGACTTCCTCATTTGGATTTACTCAGATGATGGGTTTCAGGAACGTGACGATCTAGTTAGTTTTATTGAAGCGCTCTCTATTGCAGAACACCTAATCCCCATAGTGGGTACTTGTGCGTTTATTCCTCCTAGCGTTGCGATGCTAAACCCCATCAGATTTGACGTTGGGATTCGCAGCTTAGAGCAGGTCTATCCTTTGCCCGCTCTACATAATCTAATTCGCAGGATACTTGCCTCTGATACCGAAAACCCGAGAATAGCCGCTAGTCAAGCGCTATTTACTACGGCAACAGGCGTGTCAGATGACCTTTGGACATCCCTGAGGAGTGGCGAAAACCAGAGAAGGGGGGCAGTTACGCAAATTGTCGAGCGTATGTATCCTGTTGTCCGCAGTAGCCAGAACTGGATGCTCGCTGAAATTCGTCATTTGATATCCCATAGTGGACAATCCCTGCTCGTCTTGATTTCCGATGCCAACTTGCGAAGCCAATCTGCCGTCGCGGATGCATATCAAGACTTGAAGCGTGGAGTAATGCCTCGGATCGAAATCAGTAGTCCAATTGCTGATGTGGTGGGCGATATTGCAGTTTTTTCACTTGCGGAACAGCTCTCGCCCACGGCGCTTTTTGAGCGCCTAACACTCACATTATCCAAAGATGCCTATATTTTGCAGCAACTCGCTGAGTTTGACACTAGGTTGTCCACTCGCCAGAAGTTCTATAAACTAGCAGCAATATTAATCGAAAATACTAAGTTGATTTTGATAACAGACATTGAACCTTTTGTGCAGCGCGATGGAATTCTGGATAGTTCTCTTGCTGATAACCTCCTTCGCGCAGTCGCCACAAATGGTACAAGGCACGCAATAGTAGTAGCAAACTCTCAGGGAAATGTCGAAGTGTTTCAAGGGTATGACGGACGCATCCCGCTATTAGTTCCCTCTGCAATTCGCCCTTCAGTTCTACAACCGGTGCCGAATCATACCACTGTACCGTATATGTTGCCTGATTTGGAGAGACAAGCTGCCGAGTACTATGCAACCAGTCGAAAAACAATTAAAGCTTTTGAACTCCCCACCGACATTGATCCGTTCCTAAACGAGATAGAACATTTAGTGAAAGCGGAGGACTACGATCGGGCATGTGAAGAGTTCATTGCTGCTACAGAGCGGATTTCACTTGCTCGGTGGGGGAGTTATAGCCAGCTTAGGAAAGTAATTCTGAGGTTCCTCGGACATCCACTAAAGGATGCATTTCGCGGGCGTATGCTGGGGATTCTTGGAAACTACTACGAAATCGCAGGTATGTATAAAGATGGGGTTGAACATCTGACTGAGGCACTGGAAACTTGCCGACGATCTCCCAGATCTCGTTGAATTTCGCCCGACCTTCTTGACCGACCTTGCAAGTTGCCATATTGGTCTAAGTAATTATTTGGAAGCCATTCGATTCGACGAACAAGCATTGCGGGAAAACGCAGACAAAGATCTGCACTCAAAGGCGATTGCACTTAACGGTTTGGGAATTGCCTATCGCAACATTGGCAACTATGACAAGGCGATTGAATATTATGAGCAAGCGCTGGTCCTAGCGCGCCAAGAGAAGGATACCGCTTCTGAGGGCCGTGTTTTGGGTAACCTAGGCAACTGCTATTTTTATGTGGGGGATTACGCGCGGGCTATTGACTATAATAGACAAGGGCTCGACTTAGCACTAAGACTAAGACAGAAACGTGCAGAAGGAATTAGGCTTGGAAACCTCGCGCTGGCATATAGTGCAATCGGAAATTACAAAGAGGCGTTACTACATGCTGAGCGAGCGCTGCAGATTTGCGTCGAGGTAGATGATAAGAGAAATGAAAGCATTAATAGAGGTTATGTTGCGATTTGCCATCATAATCTTGGCTCTTATGACGAAGCGATTCGTAATCACAATCTAAGTCTGGCAATTGCACGCGAGTACGGGATGCGTAGTATTGAAGCGTATCGTGTTGACGCCATCGGCGAGACCTATATGACAATCGGAGAATATGACAGGGCTGAACAACAATACGCAGAAGCCCTTCGTATCACGACTGAAATAAATACTCTTCCTCAGCAGAACTTCATTCGTATGAAATTGGGACAACTCCATTTAATGCAAGATAGATTCACTGACGGAGTGAGCTTACTCGAAGCAGTTGTTGCTAATCCTACACCTCTGGTAGAGGACAGGGCTAGAATGTTGTTAGGTGTTGGTTATTTGAAACTAGGCAGACGTGAAGCAGCTATTCTTCAGTTCAAAGCTGCACGCGAAGCGGCTGAGAGAATTCTGGCAAAGTCAGAGCTCGCTTACCGAGCAAGTTATAGCGAAGCACTAGCATTTTACGGAATGCTCATCGCGTCAGACGCAAGTGATGCTCCTCCACCCGACACTATCTTGGGCATCGGGGCCAGCTTTTCCAAAGCGGTGCGCGGCTGTCGCGATGTTGGCGCGTTAACTGAGTTGACAATACCTTATTCGATGCTCAAGCTGCTTGACGAGCAGGCAATATTTCGCACGCTAGATATCATCATTGAAGGTACGGAAAATGGAAGCTCAAACCCAGCAACCTAGTGTCTTGGTTATCCTTACTGAATCGCCTATCAGAGGCTCTGTAAGTGTCAGCATTACTGAACAGAATGTAGATAAGATTTCGCGCACAGCGGTCGCTAATGCTTTGGAGACGTTGCGCACAGTTGCTGAAGAGGTCGTTACTAACATCAAACGTATCAAAGTCACCGAACGTCCAACTAAGGCGGAACTTGAATTTGGGTTGCTGCTAACCACTGACGCCAAAGCGTTCATTGTCAACGCTTCGGCAGCAGCTCACTTCAAGGTTACCCTAACTTGGGAAAAGCCAATCGAGAGTCCCGAAGATCAAGAATCCGAACATAACTAATCTAACAGGAACGTTATGACGAACGCAGACAACGCGCAAATACGTGTCTTTCGAAAGGACAGCCAGAAGGTTGTCGGTTCAGGATTTCTTCTACACGAGCAAGATAGAATCGCGGTAACTTGCGCACATGTCCTCGCATCTGCACTTAACACGGCTGTCAGTATTGATGCAATGGTTGGACAGACAGTGTTCATTGATTTTCCATTTCTTCGTTCGTCTCCTTTGGAAGCACAAATCACGAAAATTCAGATACAACGGGATGATAAAAGCGGTGATATCGCCCTCTTGCGCATCTTGGGTTCTTTGCCCACAGGAGCCTATGCAGCACGAATGGCTATTCTTGCAAGCTACATGAATCATGAATTTTCTGTGTTTGGTTATCCCGATGGGTTGCAGAATGAGGGGCGTTCAGTAGAAGGGCGCTTACAAAGACCTGGCGTGAACCGCCAGATCCAAGCTGTAGGAACATCGCTGTTTGGCGGCTTTGTTGAGGAGGGATTTAGCGGTTCTCCAGTTTCAATACCCAAGATGGGTATCGTGATCGGCATGATGAATCGTATAGAGACGCCAACTAGCAGTAAGCTCGCTTTTATCTCAACAATAGAAGAAATTCACGAGATCTATCGAAATCTTGATTTTGAGGATCACCGGGGTAAGCCGCAGTCTGCCGGCCACCATGTCTATATTAGCTTTGCCAAAGAAGACGTGGTTGTTGCACAGAATATTGCACATGAATTACAGTCTGACGACGTAAACGTTATATTACGTAAGCCCGAATCGGAAACCAACGCTCAATTTGAGAACGATATTCAACTGCGCACTGCAGTTGGCATCATAGTACTCATCAGCGATAACGCATCTCGCTCTCCAGAAGTGTATGCTGACTGGAACTCTGCCCTTAACAACTATAAACCAATTATTCCTGTTGCCATTGAAGCTACTGACATCCCAAGGATGCTGCGCGAGTTTTCTCCGATTCGCCTGAACGAAGGATTTCGCAATGGTATGCTTGTTTTGCGGAAACGGGCAGCTTCCCTAGAAGATGATTATCCTAGTTTTCTAACAGATCTATTGAGCGCTTGGGAGAAATTGCGTGCAGAGAGTGACTCAACCTTTCGGTTTCTCGACAAGGTCACTAATCTGCGGGAATATATCAACACTTATACTTCGCAGCGACCTCTCGAAAACTCGTTGATCGATTGGGTTGGGCTGCAAGAGAGAATCAAAGTATTTATCGAAGACGCTAATGTTCGTTTCCCATCGACTACTACAAACCCTGAAGGTGGCGCGAGAATTGTCGGACAGCGACTTGATGATCTAAGGATTTTCTTCCGAAACCGCACTACCCAACAACGTGAACTCGCTAACTTACTTGCAGACAACGATTCTCGTGTCATCAGCATTATCGGACGCGGTGGTATCGGGAAAAGCAGTCTTGTGAGCAAAGTCATGGGTGAAATTGAACGAGACGAGAATGAACACATCAAACGCGAAGACGTTACAGGGATTCTATATCTAAGTAATCGCGAACAGGAAATTACCTCCGAGCGGCTTTATATCGCTGGTTCCCAAATGATAGGTGGGGAAGCGGAACGTCGGCTTCGTGATTTATGGTCAAAACCTGTTGTACCACTTGTCGACAAATTCACTCAGTTTATCCACGAATTACGCAATGATCTATATATCGTGGTATTGGATAATTTTGAGGATTTATTGGATAACGAATCTTACTTGCGCGACAAAGAGCTTCAGCTATTCTTTGAGGCGTACTTGAAGGGATCGCATCGGACAAAAATCATAATCACTTCGCGCGAACCTGTACGGTTACCATCGTCATTCGCACAGTATGATCGGCGGCTACTTCTGATAGAAGGACTTCCGCCAGAAGATGCGATAAAGATGCTACGTGATCTAGATCAGAATGGACACAATGGATTACGCGATGCACACCAAGATATACAAAGGGAACTTGTAGAAAAGGTATATGGTGTCCCGCGAGCGTTGCAGGTGGTCAACAGCATCTTGGCAGGTTCACCGCTAATGAGCTTACGTGATTTATTAAGCCAAGAGCATTTGTTCGCGCAAGATCAATTTATAGAACAATTAGTAAGCGAGAATTATAGGCGACTAGATGCAGATTCACGCCATGTGCTAAATGTGCTCGCGGTTTTCGGACGTCCAGTAAAACCGGAAGCAATAGCGTTCGTACTTCAGTCCTTCGTTGAGGGCCTCAACATTGAGCGAATATTGATGCGTTTGATATCAACCTATACCATTAGCATAGATAGAGATGATAAATTAGTATATATTCACCCCATTGATCGCGCATACATTTATGGATATCTGAAGTATGAGTATGAAACACGTGTGAGGGGCAACACTGCTAGAGCATTAGAATGAGTAGGAGTGGAGCATGATCGCTATTAAGGCTCATTACACGCACGTTGTGAAGTCCTTAATTCGAATGTTTGAAGCGGGGCAGTTATCTAATGTAATTACGATCTACGTCGAACCAGACTATGGTTTTGTGGCTCAAGTGAAATATCGGAATCTCTCCGTACGGTACATTCATGGAGCATCCGTTGACGTAAATGCAAATGGCGCGAGTTTCATTGCAACAGACAAGGCTCATGCTAAGAGATTCATGACTGCGCTTGGCTATAGAACACCGATTGGTAAAGCGTTTGTGGTGCCTAGACGTATGGATGAGTTGAAGTCGTACTACGAAAGCTACGGAATTGAGGAGACAAGCACTTTCTCGACAATACCCGACTACGTCACGAATACAATTGGGTTTCCCTGCTTTATTAAACCAAACAACGGATACCGAGGCGTTGATGTTTATCAGTGCTGGGACTTAAGTGATGTCAACGCGGTGCTTACAACTATGAGCGAACGATGTTATGATCTTATCATAGTCGAAGCTGCGGCCAGTATGCCTGAATATAGAGTTGTCATTTTTGAAGGAAGATTTATTGCGTGCTATTCCAAGCGTCCTCTCTCAATTACCGGAGATGGCACATCAACAATTGAACAACTGCTTCTGGTTCTAGTAGATGAAATGGCTCGCATTGGACGGAAGGTGGATCTTGAACAACTTAAGCCCCAGATTCAGCATCGACTGTCGAAAAACAACCTTGATCTAGCTACAGTCCTAGGCAGTGAAATGCCATTTCAGTTGGTTGATATGGCAAACTTATCCACAGGTGGAAGTACAGAGGATTTCACCCATCTATTGCATCCCCAATGGCAAGCTCTATGCATCCAACTAAGTAGAGATATGAATCTGGGCTTGGTCGGCATTGATTTCATGTGTGCTGATATAACGCGCCCAGAAGCAGATTACACAATTATTGAGATCAATGCGGCACCTGCTTTGAACAACTATGCGAGTTTAGGTGCGTTACAGGCACAGCGGGTTGAGGCATTGTATTTAGAGATATTCAATACCCCTACATCATAACACTTTATTAGTATATTTGTTCGATACACTAAAAGAATTGAAGTGTCTGAGGGTTTTCTCCATTGAATGCATGTTTGAACTCGACAGCTAGAAACAAGCCTCCCAATACGATGACGATTTTTCCTTTTCGCGCCCCTTCGGCAATCGCATACGATACTGCATCTTCAAGCCTGTCAAAGGCTGCCTTAACCTTTTGTTTGTCCTGTATGTATTCGGCTAGTCTTTCTACATCTGTGCCATTTTTGTAAGCTCGGGTTAGAACAATAGCGTCAAAATTAGCCTCGATTAATCTTGTTATCTCGCTGATGTTCTTGTTATAAGAAACTCCGTAGACAACTAGGAGTTCTGCACGCGGATAAAGTTGCAGAATTTGATGTATTACTCTTCTAAGTGCATCAGGCGTATGCCCCACATCAATCCATATCGAAGGATCAATGGAAATTTGTTCTAACCGTCCGGGCCAAGAAGTTTGAGAAAAGGCAGTTTGTATCTGTATGTCAGTTAAAGATTTATCATGCCTTGTCAAGAACACGTTGACGGTTTCAATAGAGGTTAACGCATTTTCCGCTTGGTGCAGCCCGATCAATGGTATTGAGAATTCTCTATCCAGCTGATGATTTCCGTTATCTAATTCGTGAATTGTGAAATACTGCCTACCGGCTTTGACAACAGGCGATAGAATTGAGCAAGTCTCAGATAACAGATGGATAGTTCTGTCCGATACATGTGCATATGCTCTGAGTCGCTCATTCAGTGCAGTTTCAACGGAGAGCGATACGATAGCAATCCCCCGCGGACGGACAACGTCAAGCTTATCATATGCAATCAACTCTTTCGTTACCCCTAGCAATTCCGTATGTTCTAAGTCCAGCGACGTGAGGGCAACAACCTCAGCAAGAAGCATCCGAGTAGGATCGTACCGTCCGCCAATTCCAACTTCCCAAACAACGCTTTCAACAGAGTGCTCATGGAAATATTGAACAGCTACTAGGAAAAACAGTTCAAATGCCCCAATGAAGTCACCATCATTACTAATACGCGAATTGAACTCAAGTACGCGGTTTTTGTACTTCTCAAATTCGTCATAAGAGATCTTGATGCCGTTTATTTCAAATCTTTCTGTAACGTCTATTAAATGTGGTGATGTGAAGCATCCGACGCGAGAGAACTTCTGTTGCAGAAGCGAGTAAATAAACCTTGAAGTGCTGCCTTTACCATTGCTGCCAGTAACTACAATTGAACGTAAAGCAAAGTAGTCTTGGGGTATTCCCAGTTCGGCAAAGCACCTTGTCATCCGATGAAACCCAATTCCGTTTCCTTGTTTTGGTAATCCAAACATGGTGCTCCCTGTTCCTATCGAAAGTACGCTGGCTAGAATATCTAGCTACATGTACTGCATTGTACAGCCAAAGGAAGCTGTCAGATCGAATCAATCAGTTCAAACGGGAAGATAATCAGTTGATAGATAACCTAGTAGTTCATCAGGAAGGTAGTTTGAGGTTTGCCCCACTCCCAA
>JADKGC010000004.1 GCA_016717205.1 Candidatus Flexifilum breve | reverse complement strand
ATTTGCACGGTGCTCGTCGCATGGTCGCTGAGCACGCGCATCTGATTACGCGAGCACCACATCCGGACAATCCCGGGCTGAACTGCATCGGGATCCGCATCATCCTGAATCACGACCAGTTCCTGCGCGACCAACACGACCATATTACGATCTTCATCGTAGCCCAACCCCATCTGCGCCACCCGGAACAGCGGTTCGACCGGGTCACGGAGTTCCATTCCGTAGCGGACGCTTTCGCCCGTGGAGCTGCCGGGGTAACGCTTATCAAGATCCTGCAGCAGCTCACGGATCGCCTCACTAAGCGCCCACGCCTGCTCTTTCTCGATCACCAGCGAGACCATTTCAGTCCCTTTGGCCGCCTGCAAGTGAAAGACGCGCTGGCCTTTCGGGCCGATCGTTCCCACCGTGATAAAGTCAACCGGGTTCAGTTCAATTTCGATATTCGGCATGTATTCTCACCGTGCGTGTGCGCCATCGGACGCGGTTGGTTGTTTCTTCTCGCGCTCCATTTGCGCGATATGAGCGACATCATTCATCGTGCCGATATACGGACGCCCGTAGCCGAGCATCAGCGTGCTGATCGACGCTGGTGACACGACAATGCGCTGGAAAGCGTCGAGGTGCATCCCTAAAAAGTGCGCGAGAATCATCTTGATCAAGTCAGCGTGTGACACAACCGCCACGAGTTCACGCGGGTGCTGCGCCGCTAAACGTTCGATTTCATTGACAGCGCGGATTTGCACGCCGCGCATCGTCTCACCGTTCGGGAAGTAGGCGCGCGAAGGATATTCCTGTACAACGTGCCACATCTTGCGCTTTTGCAGTACGCTGATCTCTTTGCCTTCCCAATCACCGTACCGCACTTCCCCAATCGCCTCATTCGGCTGAATTTGGAGCTTGGGGTGATGCTGCTGGACGGCGACAGCGGTTTCCATGGTCCGCTCCAGCGGACTGGCGTAAATCTGCGTGATCGGCACCTCTGCCAACCGCTTGCCCAAGGCTTCAGCTTGCGCCTTCCCTCGTCGTTGAGGTGAACTTCAGGTGTCCATCCTGCCAGTTTTCCCGTCTTCACGAAATCGTTGACGGCATGTCGAATGAGCAAAATTTGGGTCATGGGTCACTGCATATGAGTTCGATCACTAGTGTGGATGATAGCACATTCAAGGACAAAGCGCATGGATTCGCGGCAGTCTTTCATAAAACGCTTCTATAGCCCGGCGATTCAAGGATGAGCGGGAAAGTGCTATAATAGACTCACTTTTGACCCGTTTAGGATTCTCAGGATGAAAATTGGCGTCATTTCTGACATTCATGGCGATTATGAAGCACTCGACAATGCACTCCGCCAGTTAGAAAGCCTGCATCAAGTCACGACGGTATTATGCGCGGGCGATCTCGTCGGGCGCGGCCCAGATCCAGATCGTGTCGTCCAGACCATTCGTGACCGCAATATCGCGACCGTGCGCGGCAATCACGACGAGTGGAGCTACGGTCTGTCAGCGGACAATCGAGCGTATTTGAAGGCGCTGCCGCTGGAATGGCGCGGTGATTTCGACGGGGCGAGCTTGTACATGACGCACGGCAAGCCGGGGAACAACCTGTGGGGCTTGTACCGGGATCATGTGTCGAACACGCTGTTGAATATGATGCTCGTCTCTCTGAAAGTGGACGTATTGATCACCGGGCATACGCATGTGCCGCTGTATGTGCGCGTGCAAAACGGCTGTGTGATCAACCCCGGTTCGCTGTACACGTTCAACAATGTGCGGCCTACGTCGCACAGTTACGGGGTGCTGTCCGTGCCCGACATGTCGTTTTTGGTCTACGACCTGAACGGGCAGGAACAGGTGATTCTGAGCTAACCGTTCGCTTCTACCCATTTCTCCGCATGAAAGCCGTCGCGGAGAGCACAAACAACAGCGCGGCGATGATGATCAGGGCAATTCCCACACTTGATCCATCGCCGCGTGCTGCTGCTGGCTCCGGGATCGGCGTGGCGGTCGGCGCGCTGGTTGGCATGGGCGTGCGGGTGGGCAGCAGAGTCGCGCTCGGCTCGAGCGTGAACGTGGCTGGAGCGAGGGTCGGCGCAAGCGTCGGCGTCTCACTGGCGATCATCGCCGCCATCGGCGCGAGTTCGAGCGCGACATCTGGTTCGGCAGTCGCCGATTCAGCCTGGCGCAGTGACGGCGCGATGATATCAGCCGCCGCATCCTGCGCTTCAGTCGTCACCACAACCCCGCCAAACGGTAAGATCGTCTCTGGCACGAGCGTCCCTTGCGGGATCGGCGCGGGGAGTTCAGCCGCCGCCGCGCCCGCGAGTTCACCACCAGTCGCTTCGGCCAGCGTCGTCGTCGGCAGGGCAGCAGGCACTGCATTGAACGCATCCCCAGTCGGCTGCGCCGCCTGGCTCGCCGCCTGCTCCTCTTCCTGCTGAGCGTACAACTGCACGGAGTCGGTTGCCGTCAGTTCGATCAATGTCGCGGCAGCAGTTGGTGCCTGCGCCACAGACAGCGCGGTTTCATCAAGTTCTTGCGTCGTCGACAACAGAATCACCCCGGCCAGCAGCATGATCACGGCGGCGGCAGCGCTCAACGCGCTAAAAGCCACGGTCGCCGGAAAGCGCAGGACGTGGGGTGTCACCATGGCGCGCGTCACCGTGAGCGGGCGCGGTGGCTGCAGCATCGGCAGCGCGCCGATCAGGTTCTTGGTCAGGCGCAAACGTTCGAGTTCCTGACGTAAAGCGGCATCGGCGGCAAGCCGTGACTCGATCCCGGCGCGCTCCTCGGCAGTGAGGGCGTTGTCGATGTAGGCAGATAGGAGTTCTAGATCACGGTCATCGAGCGGCATGGGCTTACGGTTCCGTCTGTTCACTGATTAGACGATAGGCGGCGGGTAAAAGTTCCCTGACCGAGGTCAGACAATCACGAACGGAGGCGCGGGCACGGCTGAGGCGGGACTTGACCGTGCCCAGTGCTGCCCCCACCTGCCCACTGATTTCATCGTAGTCCAAGCCATCAATGTCGCATAGCACGAGCACCAGCTTCTGGTCGGGGTTCAGGCGATCAATGCAGCGCTGCACCGCGCGCTGGAGTTCACGCGCCTGCACGATGTCTTCGGGCGTGTCGGCATCATCGGCGAGCGGCGGCTCGTCGGCATCCTCTGGCGTGAGATCGCTGAAGGTGGTTTGGCGCTGCCGCTTCCGCTTGCGCAGTTCATCATAGCAGCGATTGGTCACGATGCGCATGAGCCACGCTTTAAAGCTGCCGCCGCGGAACGTGCTCAAGCGACTATACGCGGTGATCATCGCCTCTTGCGCCGCGTCATTCGCACTGGAGGTCTCGCCCATAATGCGATATGCCAGTGTAAAAGCGGCATTCTGGTATTTGAGCACGAGCGCGTTGAACGAATCGAGGTCGCCACGCTGCGCTGCTGTAATCAGAAACTGCTCGTCGTCTACCATGCTCACCATTGACAATCGTTAGGGGAAATCCTAGAATTATCGGTGTGTAAAGATGGTCAAATCGACCAATAATTTACACAAACATATGTTGCCGGAGTGATGAAATGGCAACCATAGCGCACTCAAAATGCGCCGCCCTTGCGGGCTTGTGGGTTCGACTCCCACCTCCGGCACCTACCACAGAAAACCGAGTACAAGAACTCGGTTTTTTGTTGCCTCGGTACCGAAATGCTGCTATACAATTCATTCAGCCTCGTGGGTCGTCTTCATCATCAAGGTACACCGCATGCGCGATTACGGTGAGTATCGCAAAATTCTCAACCTGTGGGACGAAGGCCGGAATAAAAGCGAAATTGAGCAATTCACGGGTATTCCTCGTTCGACCGTTCGTGATTGTATCAAGCGTTTTGGAAGTCTGAAAGCATTTGAAGCTTGGATTGCATCCGAAACTCAACCCATGCTTATCCAGAAACTGCGCGGCGAACTAAGCGGTGACCACGCTCATCTCCATCTGGCCTATGCGTATATCTTCGGTCTGTACCTCGGTGACGGCAATCTTTCCCTTGTTCGCAAAACCCTGCGTTTACGTATTACTCTCGACGCCAAGTACCCACAGATCATCCAAAAATGCGTCACCGATCTCCAAACAATCCTTCCAAACAACCAAATCGGTTTAGTTCATCGTCGGCGCAATGGTCTGCCTAGCTGCATCGATGTGAGCGCCTTCTACAAACACTGGGATCTCTTACTCCCACAGCATGGTACGGGTGAAAAGCATACTCGCCCAATTGTGCTCGAAGCCTGGCAGCAGAATATCGTTGATCAGCACCCGCTCGAATTCTTTCGCGGACTCTACCACAGTGACGGTTCACGCTTCATAAACCGGGTCAAGGTTGCGGGCAAAGACTACGAGTATCCGCGCTATCAATTCACCAATGCCTCCGAAGACATCATCGGCTTATTCTGCGCGGCGTGTGACCAAATTGGCGTGACATGGACGCGTAAATTGCGCCGGGCACGCGCCGCAACGCATGTTGATAACTTTGACATCTACATCTCCAAACGACCGGATGTAGCCTACCTCGACAGCGTCATCGGCGCGAAGTCGTAGGGGCGTTGATCTGGCGTCCAATGCCCGCCCGTGCTTTAATAACAGCCTGTGATAAAGAAATGCATGCACGCACGCATTGAGGACACATGGGTCGATTTATCCTTTCGCTGCTGGTCGCGCTGCTCGTCGGCGCGCTGATCGGGCTGTACATCGGCTGGGTGCAGTTCCCGGCGCAAACGATTGACAGTCCCACCAGCGCTCTTGCCCAGCGCTATAAAGACGAATACACGGTCATGGTGGCTGAAGGCTATCGCGCGGACGGGGATCTCAATGGTGCGCTGGAGCGGCTGCGCTTTCTGAGCGTGGAGAATATTCCCGCCTATGTGCAGGAGACGGCGGAGCGGTTCATCAGCAATTCGCGCGACCTGGAAGATATTCGCGCGCTGGTGCTGCTGGCGGAAGGCGTCGGGCGGTTGACGCCGGTCATGCAGCCCTACCGCCCACTAGGACAAACCCCATGAGCGAACCCCAGGCTATTCCGCGTAAATACCAGCGGTCACGCCGACCGTTCTCGCTTATCGGTCTCCTGCTCGGCCTGATTCTGGGTGTGGGCGGCGCGCTGCTCTACACGTGGGTACTGAGTCCTGTCGAAGTCACCGATACCGAGCCGTGGCAGCTCGACAGCGCCGATAAAACGCAGTACATGGTCGCGATCGCCATGAGTTACGCCTATGACAGCGATCTCAGCGCGGCGATCAATCGCCTCGTCGGTCTGCGGTTGGGCGGCGATCCGATTCAGGCGGTGGCAGATACAGCCTGCTCATTGGCGACAACCGGTTACGCCAACAGCACCAGCGGCCTCAACGCCATCCGCGCGATGATGCGCTTCTATCAACTGCAAGGGCGCACCGGCTGCGCTGACCAGATCATTCCGGCGGGTGACGCGCCCGACAACGTCGTGTCGATTGATGTGCCGACGCCCACCGTCACGCTGACGCCGCCCGCGACCAAAACACCGACGCCCGCCGCGAATCAAGCGACGCCGACACCGCTGTTCGTCGCCGTGCCGACGAGCATCCCACAAAACGATTTCGAGCTTGTCTCGGTCAATACGTCGTGCGACACGGGCGTCATTCAGGTGTTCGTCGTCGAGTTGAACGGCAGCACCGGCATCCCCGGCATGGAGATCCGCGCGCGCTGGGACGGGGGCGAGAGCCGCTTCTTCACGGGACTGAAGCCGGAACGCGGCGCGGGCTATGCTGATTTCCAGATGGAGTCCGGCATCGACTATCTGATCGACATGCCCGGACGTTCCGATCCGGTGTCACGGCCGCTGTCGGCGGTGCCCTGCACGATGGAAGGCGGCGCACGTGCGCTCACCTCCTACACGGTGATTTTCCGCTCGGTCTCGTAAGAGCACGGCGGGCAGCAGCATCAGAATAACAAACCGTATGAACGATGTGAAGAACAGCGCGGTTTCGACCAGCGCCCGGCAAACACGGACGCTGTCAAACGCGCCGGAGGAGAGGTAGCATGGCGGTAAAAGTCAACCGTGAGGCACTGGCCCACGCCCACCAACTGCTTGACGAGGGCAAGTACATCATCAACACCCAGTGGAAAACGGCGCAGCCGACCGAACAGGCGGAAAGCGAGTATCTCGATCAGCATGGCGCGGGGGATTACGCCAAGTGGTATCTCGCCATCGATACGGATGAGAAAGAAGAGTCGAAGGCGCGCTACAAGTTCCCGTTTGGCGATTTCCGCAAGGTACATCACAGCGGCTTAGTCGCCGCTCGGCAGCGCGCCGCCCAAAACGACTATACCGAAGTCTACGAGGCGGCAGGCGAACTGCTCGATATCTTCGACCGGATGAATGCCTGCTGAAGCAGTCGACAGTTTACAGTGAACAGTTCCAATATCACTACAGCAACTGTGAACTGTTCACTGAGCGATTTCGAGTAGATTGAGGTGTGCGCGGGGATCCTCGGGGACTGACCACGCCAACACGCGCGAACCATCCGTGCGAATGAGCAGCGCGGGCGTACCGATTAAGTAGACATCGGGAACGACGAGGTTATAGTTGATCACATCCCCGCCGCGCAGTTCCGCGATCCCCAACCCCGCTGCTGATTCCGCCGCCACCGCCAGTGTGTCCAATTGGCCCACCGCGGGCGCTGTCCAGCGTAAAGCAACAGTACCGTCGTCGCCAGCCCCCCTCAGGCGAGTGGGTGCGTTCCAGAACGGCGCAGCGAGTCCACCCGCCGTAAACCACGTTTCGATCTCCCCGCTGGCCCGGGTCACATTCCAGAAAATGTAAGCGTGCGTGGTGTCGAGCGCGGCGCTGAAGTCGTAGAGGCGATCTCCCGGCGCGAGGCTGATCGCACTGGTGATGCTGTCGACCACCAGCGGTACACCATCCACCAGTTCGGCCCGCATGACCTGCCCCGCTTGGACCCAGAAGAGATAGATACCACCGTCATTCGTGCGGATCAGCGCCGGGTATTCGGCATTCGTCGCCACGCGAAACTGATCGAGCGGGCGACCTTCCGCATCGATGTGCCGCGTGTAGAGCGTTAATTCAGAGGGCAGTCCGCCGCTCCACGCCACCCACAGCCCACCCACGCCATCGGGAATCGCACTATAACGCAGCGCGAGACCATCGGAGACAGGCGCAGTGCGCTGAATGGTGAGATCGGGCGCGATCCGCGCGCTGTAGAGCGCTGTCACATCGCCTGCGCGATCCAACCACAGGAGATAGAACGCGCCGTCATTGCCCGCCGGATACAGCCGTTGATCGTAGGGATGCGTTGGCGGCAGAGGAAGCACAGTTACGGGCGCGAGTTCGCCCTCGCGGACTTGGCGCGCGTCGTGATGCACGCCCCTCGCATCCGCGCCGACCCACACGGCCGTCAGCCGATCTTCGAAGGCGTAGAGCGCGGGCGCGCGTCCCTGCTGGGCCTCGGCGACCGTGATCCAGCGGGTCGGCGCGGCTTGGCAGGCGGTGAGAAACAAGCCGAGCGTGAAGAGCAATGGGATGTAGCGCCGACGGCGATATCGTCCTTTGAGACAGAGCGTGGACGAGGCATGCCTCGTCTCTACAAGTGTACGCAGGCGGTGGAGAGCAGCAAAGCACGGCAGAATCACGATTCGACGGTTTCGACGAACCCCTCGACTCCGGTATAGCGGATCGGCTGCTTGGCATAATAGGCGACCGTCTCCACGACGTAGCGCGCCTGCTCCTCGGTGATATTGGTGAGCACCAGTTCGCCGCCCCGCCCGAAGAACACGCCCACATGATAGCGCTCGCCGCCGCTGTACATAATCTTCTTGACGAACCAGCCCGCCGGAGAACTCACCCGGGCGGCTTTGGCCACCTCGACTTCGTCGATCACGTCCCACTCGACGCGCCCGCCTTGAATGTTCAGTTCGTACTCATTGGCGTCAAACCGTTTGCCGATGCTCTCGGCGGGCGGGTTCGGTTTGACCTCCACGCGTTTCAGATAGGCCATCTCAGCTCCCCTCGACTACATTCACCCGGATGATCGCGGGTTCGCTCGCGGTGCCGTTCGAGCGGTACGCGGTGGCGGTCAGCACATGCACGCCCGCGCCCTGCGCCAGCCAATTCATATCAACGGTGAAGACGGGCACGGTCGGCGCTTCGACCGGACGCGCCTCCTGATGCGGCAAATCGTCGATCAGCAGTTCGACACGGGCGATCCCCGTCGAATCGGTGGCCACCAGACCGATCTGCAAATCGGTTCCCGCGCTGACCGACACGCCTTCCATCGGGAACAAAAACTCGACGTGCGGCACATCGGGCGGCGGCGCAGGCGTATTCAGGCTGCACGCTGATAACAGCAGCAGCGCGATCAGCAGCAAATGTTTCATGAAGCCTCCCGCGTCAAATTATGCGATGCACAATCCCCAGACGCAAGCTAGAATTGCAGGACTCGGAGGCCATACCCCATGCTGCGAATTGATATTTTCACCCTGTTCCCCTCGATGTTCGAGGGTCCCATGACCGAAAGCATGCTGTGGAAGGCGAAAGACCGCCAACTGCTGGATCTGCGTCTGCATCAGATCCGCGACTGGGCGACCGATCGCCATCACACGGTCGATGACACGCCCTACGGCGGCGGCGGCGGCATGGTGCTCAAGCCGACGGTGGTCGTGGACGCGGTCGAGTCGGTGCTGGCAGATGCGCCGCCAGAGCCGAAAACGCCCGTGCTGCTCATGTCGCCGCAGGGGCAGTTGTTCTCGCACGACATGGCCACCTGGCTGGCCAGGCAGCCACGGTTTGGCATTGTGTGCGGCCACTACGAAGGCATCGACGACCGCGTGCGCGAACTCGTCATCACGCATGAGGTGAGCATCGGCGATTATGTGCTCACAGGCGGCGAGCTGCCCGCAATGGTGATCGTCGACGCGGTGATCCGGCACATCCCCGGCGTGCTAGGCGCGGAAGGCGGCGCGGATCGCGAAAGCCATGCCGATGGCATCCTCGAAGGGCCGCAGTACACGCGCCCGGCGGAATTCCGCGGTTTGAGTGTGCCTAAAGTCCTACTGGATGGTAATCATGGTGACATTGAACGCTGGCGGCGGGAGGAAGGCTTGCGCCGCACATGGCGGCAGCGTCCCGATTTGCTGAAGAAAGCGCAGCTCACCGACGCGGAAAAGTACCTGCTGGCCAAGTTTGCTGAGGAAGACGCGCGCCGCGGTTGAACCCTTATTGAGCACTTTCGGGGTTTTCGGATATACTGACAAACAGACAGATGTACCGCGTAATGGCTGGAAGAAGGTTGGGGTAATGGCTCAGGAATACCGGAGCGAAATCCTAGAGCGAACACTAAAGACGCTGCATATCGCCGTTGACGGAGTTAAAGCGTCGGTGATCGTGAATATTGATGGTCTGCTGGTTGCTGCCTACCCTCCCGGCGATGAGGAAAACCCGCACGAAAACCCCACGAGCAGTCCGCAGGTGGCGGCGATGTCCGCGACGCTGATCGGCTTGGCTGAACGCACGCTCGGACGGTTGGCGCAAGGGGAACTGGAACGTCTGCTGATGGAAGGTGAGGAAGGCGTGATGGTGGTCTATCCCGCCGGACGTGCCTCCGTCGCCGTGTTGGTCGACAAGAAGGCACGCCTGAGTCATGTATTGTTCGCCACCAAAAAGGCGGCGGCGGAAATTCAGAAGATCCTAGGCTACTAACTGCGCGGACGCGTGTTGCGCGCTTGAAACAGCACGCGAATGACCATTTTGCCGAGCGTCACCTCATCACCATCCCGCAGCGGATGCGGTTGATGGGCATTCAAACGCACGCCGTTCACCAGCGTCCCGTTACTGCTGCCTAAATCGTAAATCTCCAGCACTTTATCGCGCAGGCGCAGCATCGCGTGATTACGGCTCACGCCCTGCCGATACCCCGCATAGGCTGTCAAATCAATATCCGGTGACGACCCCGTGCCGGGATCGCGCCGCCCCAGCGACGTTTCCGTCTTCGGGTAAATCACAATCGGCGTGGGCGCGCCATCAATTTCTAGGCGCAGCATCATGTTGTCTTCAAAACGGCTGGACCCCGCCGTGTTGACCATGACTTCATGGCTCTCGGTGTCATCGCCCGGCTCTTTGCCGAAGTCCTTCGTGCCAACCGACGTTTCGCGCCCGGTGACCAAATTCGTACCGCAGTTTTCGCATACCAGCACGCCAACGCGGTTGATGTGGCCGCACACGGCGCACTTCTGCGTGTTGGTCGACGTGGCGGGTTTGGGCATTTGCCCAGTTTTGATATTCGGCACACTGGTCGCGGACGAGCTGGCTGGTTCACCGGTCGGATTCGCTGGCATGGGAGCATCCTGCTTCGCTTGAGTAGCCAATGAGCCGGTCGACGGGACTTTGTCGGCTTCAGCGGCGGGTAGTGCCAGATTATCGGTCTCTTTGGGCGCGGGCGCGACGGGCGGCGTTGGCGGGACGGCGGCGCTCGGCTTCGGCACGGTCGGCGGTGGCGCAGCGACCGCGGGCTTAACAGGTGCTTCTGGTTTGACGGGCTGCGCCGGTGCAGCATTCGCCGGCGCGGGTTTAGCGGTTGACGGCGGCGCGGCGGCGGACTCTGGTTTCGGCGGCGTCGCAGCGGACAGTGGTTTGCTTACGGTCGGCGGGGTCGCGGGCTTCGGCGGCTCGGTCGAGGCGGCAGTTGGCTTGGGGGCGCTCTCCGGTTTGACGGGCTGCGCGGGCGCAGACGCCGGAACTTCCGGCTTAGGCGCGGGCGGTTGAGCCGCGGACAGCGGTTTGCTGACCGTCGGCGGAGTCGTCGGCTTGGGTGTGGACGGCGGCGCAGCCGACAGCGGCTTGCTGACCGTCGGCGGAGTCGCCGGTTTCGGCGGCTCAGTCGAGGCAGCCGTCGGCTTGGGGGCGTCCGGCTTGACCGGTTGACTTGGTGCCGGTTTTGGCGGTGGAACAGGCGCACCCGGTTCCGGTTTGGGCGGCGCCGCCGAGAGCGGTTTACCCACCGTCGGCGGAGTCGCTGGTTTGGGCGCAGCCTCAGGTTTCGCTTCGGGTTTGGGCGCAGCGGCTGGTTCCGGTTTCGGCGCGGACTCCGGCTTGGGCGGCTGCTCGCTTACGGGTTCAGCCGCAGGTTGAGACGACGCATCCCTAGGGGGAGTGGTAGGTTTCGGCGGAGTCGAACCCGATGCCGCAGGTACAGGTGGTAATTTCGAATCTTGCTCGTCAGGCATAGGAAACTCAATAAGTCGTCTCAACTAAATCAGCTTGATTGTAACCGTTCTAGGCTCACAGGCAAGAGATTATAACCGTTTCTTACGATATTCAGTTGACGATCCGCCGCCGAACGACTAAAGTCTGCGTATGCGTACTCGACTCGTCATACTGATCCTGCTCGCGGCGGCCATCCGCCTCCTCGGCCTGCAAACCCAGAGCCTGTGGTTCGATGAAGGCTGGTCGGCGTTTGCGGCCGTGCAGCCTAACCTGATCGCCGCCTTCAATGCCGATCTCACCAACCCGCCGTTATACTACGTACTGCTCAACGTTCACGCGCACTTACTCGGCGACAGCGAGTTTTCCCTACGGTTATTCTCACTGCTCAATTCTCTTCTTACGATACCTCTATCATACCAGCTAGGCAAGCGGATCGCCGGTGAATCGGCGGGCTGGTATGCCGCGCTCCTCGTGACGCTCTCCGCGCAGCTGTGGTGGGCGGCGCAGGAAGCGCGCATGTATACCCTGCTCGCTGTACTGATCCTGATCGCGGCGCTGGCGTGGCAGCGACTGCTCACGCGCCCGACGCGCACGGCATGGCTCGCGCTGATCGTTGCCGAGCTCTTACTCTTATACGCGCACAACACCGGCGTCGTTGCGGCACTCTGGCTGAATGTCGTCACATTGATCGCGTGGCTGGTGCGGCGCAGAGCAGATCGTCCGCACTGGCGCGGGTGGATCAGCAGTCAGGTGCTCGTCGGGCTGATCTGGCTGCCCTACTTCGTCCTGCGTTTCCTGAACCTGTCGGAAGCGAACGCCGCCGTCACCAGCGCACCTCACATTGGATTCGCATTGATCTTCGAACTCTGGCTGGCTTTCCTGATCGCACCATACAGCATTTTGCGGAGCGAGATCATCGGGTTCATGTTCCTTGTCTATATCTCCCTCATTCCCGTGATGATCGCGGCGCTGCTGGTCATTCGACGACACGCAGCGTGGCTGGGTTTACATGTGCTCGTGCTAACGCTGGGTTTGGTCGCCGCACTGATCGTGCTCGGCAACGATCTGCATGGACGCTACCTCGTGATGATCGTGCCCCTCCTGTTCACCGTATGCGGTGTAGTTATCGCGCAGCTACCAAAACGTTGGCGTGTCATCCCTGTAATCGCTTTCGGTATCCCGTTTGCCTTGAGTTGGCAGCTTGGTCAAGACCCACTCTACGGTCACGACGACGCCCGGGGCATGGTGCAGTACTACGCCGATCACCTGACGACGGACGACACGGTGCTGGCGTGGTCGTACGCCGACCGCTACGAACTGGCTTACTATTGGGATCGGCTCGGTGTGCAAGCACGGCGCGTCACCCTGCCCGAAGGCGCCGATCTCGATCAAATTCTGCCGCTGATCCCCACCAGCGGCGATGTGGCACTCAATGTGTGGTACACGCAGCGCGCCGATTATCGCGGCATGCTGGACTGCGTCTTGCAGCACGGCACGCTGACGCCGCCAGAACAATTCACGACCTACGGCATGACGAGCAGCCTGTATCGTTCGCCTGTGCCGCTCTCGCCAGACTTCGCCCCACTCAACGCCGTATTCACCGACAATGCGGGAACACCGCTCGTCCGCGTGGATGCGGTCGGTGCAATTCCCGCGCTCGATGCGGGGGCGGCCTTGTGCCTCCCCGTGCAGATCACGCTGCTGGCACCAAGCTCCAACCAACTGAACGCCAAACTGATCATCGTGAACGATCTGGGCATAGAGATTGCTACTACCGACGCGCCGTTCGCCACTGCAAACCAGCAGACAAGTGAGGATCTCACCTCCGGTGACGCGCTCACCGCCTACCCACTTGTGCGCCTTCCGTATGGCTCGTCCTTCAGTGAATACCGCGTTTATCTGCGTATCTACGAGAATCGTCGTGATGATCGTTCCGGCTTGACCCCACCCGCCGATCAACCCGCCTCAGGACGCGATCTGCTGCTCGGCGTGTGGAACGCACCAACGGCCACATGGACGTACAACCACTCGCAGTCTGATATTGTCGTCGAGGGCGACCTGCACAATAACGCGACGGTGACGAACGGCGATCTGATTAGGTTCAGCGTGCAGTGGAATATTCCGCCGCAAACGCTGACATTACGCGGAGAGAACTGGTCAATCCAACTAGCGCCACCCAGCGCCAGCTACCCGACATTGGCCTGGCACCTCGTCCGCATTCCCATTGATGCCAACAGCGGCCCTGGGGAACTCACGAACTTCCGCGGAGAACGCTTACTCAGTTTTACGCTTGAAGCCGAGGCGAGAGTCACCGAACCACCGGATTACACGGTGCCGCTGCACGTCGAATTTCCCGGCGTCGGCGCACTCATCGGCTACAAGGTCAGCGTACCGCCGTATACCCGCGACACTCCGCCGCAGTTGACGCTGATCTGGCAGGCGGGCGCGGACGATATCAGTACAGATTACACCGTGTTCGCCCAGTTGATCAGTTCCGACGGAATCGTGATTGCCCAAAGCGATCACTATCCCGGCGAGCGCCCAACTTCCGGTTGGGTGGCAGGTGAATTCGTCATCGACGTGCACACATTGACCTACAATGTCGAACCGCAGGCGGGGACGCTTTACGTGGGGCTGTACGATGCGCGGACGAACACGCGGGTGCGCTTGGCCGATGGATCGGATGCAGTGCGGTTAGGGGAGTAACAGGGGCCTCACCCCGCGGTTCTGCGCTTTACCGCCCCTCTCCTGTGGGAGAGGGGCAGAGAACCGTCAGGTTCGCGGGGTGAGGTTGAATGATCCTAGTTAGTTGCTCGTGCCCATATGGAAAACGAGCAGGTATTGCCCTTCACTGTCGCCGAAACTGGTCATCATGTAATTGAGGAAGTTCGCATCCGGCGCAAACGTGAACGCGCTCAACGGCACGCTGAGCATAGCGTCGTACTGCCAACCGGGAAGCGTGCCCGTGTTGATGGTGACGTTGTAGTTATCCAACTGCACCGAGTCGCCGAAGCAGGTGCCGCTGTTACCGGCATCATCGCAGAACACATCGTTGCCGCTGCCATCCTGCAGGGGGTTGCCGTCGCCATCGAGCATGTAGATGTACGGATCGACGCCGCTGGTGCCACGGGTCAGCATGTAGACCGTGAGCGGCACGCCGGAATTGAGCATCTGCTGCGTCACGCCGACGAGGAACGGATCCCCCGCCTGATCGCCAGAGGTCACGGCCATGCCTTCAAGGATGAGCAGGAACTCGCCCGTCTGGTCACCAAAGCCGCCGACCACGAGCGAGACATCGGCGAAGGTTTCCGAGCTGTTCTGGTCGAAGCGCACCTGCGAGCTGAAGTTCGACGCGTTCACGCGCCCGGTCGTCGGCAGGTTGGCCGCGTAGCTCGCCGCGTTCGCATCATCGTCATTGCACAGACCGTTGCCGTTCGAATCGAGCACGGCCAGCACCGGATCAAACCCGTTGAGGCCGACCGCGGTCGCCGTGTAGGTGAAACCGGAACGCATCTGGCTGATGACGACTTCGACGCCATTGCTGAAGGTCACGCCCGTATCACATTCGACGGTCATGCCGTTCGGGAGATCGCCGCTGGTCGTCCCGCCGCCACCTTGACCCTGACGCGGAGGCGGATTGCCACCACCGGAGCCCGGGGTTGGGGTCGCATCTGCGCCACCCTGCCGCGGGGGCGGATTGCTGCCACCGCCGTTCCCGCTCGGCGCACCAATCGCCGCATGGAAGGCCACGACAAATTCGCCCGTCTGCTCGCCGTTGAAGCTGCTCAGCAGGAAATTGAAGTAGTTCTGCGTCGCATCGCTGCTCAGGTTCACATTGTCGAGTTCAAGCGTGAGCATCGAATCGAACTGATTCGAGCCGAGCGAACCCCGCTCCATCCCGATTGCCGAACCATCGAGGCTCTGCGAATCGCCGTAGCACGAGGCCGCGCCCGCGTCGTCGCATTCGACGGGGGTGCTGCCGTCAAACAACGTCGCGCCATCGCCATCGACCTTGGAAATCTTGGTATCGAGCGAATTTTCCAGCGACACCATGTAGAGCGTGAGCGGCACGCCCGAATTGACCATCGGCGCGGTCACATTGAGCGATACCGGGATGCCGCCAAACGATTCGTTGCCCTCAATCGTCAGCCCTTCGATGACGAGGATGAATTCGCCGGTCGCGTTGCCGAAGCCGCCCACCACGACGGACATCAGCTCACCCGTGCCTTCAAAATCAAGCTGCGAGGCCAGATTGCTCGCACCGACCTCACCCGTGGTCGGTAAATCGACGCCGTAGCCGTCCAGCGCTTCGCCATCGTCATTGCATGTTCCGTTGCCGTCCGTATCGAATACCGCCAGCACCGGGTCAAAATCACCGACGCCGATAGCGGTCGCGCGATACGTCACGCGGTTGGAGGTTTGGACGAGCTGCACTTCGACGCCATTGTCAAAGGCGGTGCCACCTCCACAATCTACGGAAAAACCGTCCTGCGCGCTGACTGGCAGAGTCAACAGCAGCAATGCGAAGAGAACGAACAGGCTTCTTTTCAACATAGTCGCTCCTAACACAGCATAAAAATAGGTATGGTCAAACAGTCGATCCATACTCATTGTCTTACTTTATGGGTTCTTGGTGAATCAAGCATCCGACTTTGTATGGAGTTTCATACGTTGAGCGTATTCCGCCCCGCGGTTCCCTCACTCCAACACAGGCTTGACAAACGTCAGCCAGGGCATTAAATTAGTTAGAACACTAACGATTAGCAAGTCAACGAATGATGACTGAACGGCATAATCTCGACGATTGGCAGCTGCTCGCCCATGTGAGTCAGGTGTTCCGCACCATCTCCGACGCGTTCACCGATCAGGTGGACATCCCCCGTGGTCAGGCGAATGTGCTGTGCACGGTGGCGAAGCGAGACGGCCTGACTCAATCGGAAATTGCCGAAGAGCTCTCGGTACAGGGCGCAACCGTGACGAACATGCTTCAGCGGTTGGAGGAAGCCGGGCTGGTCGTCCGCCGCCGCGATGCCGACGACAACCGCTTGGTGCGCGTGTACATCACAGATACCGGGTTAGAAAAAGAGCAATCGATTAATGCGCAGTTCGGTGCGCTGCAAGCGCTGATCTTCAAGGGGCTGAGTGAAGACGAGCGGGTGGTTTTGCGCCGTCTGCTGCAGCACATCAGCGCCAATATCACCGGAACCGGTTGAGCATGTGTTTGCCACTTTCGTTAGCACGCTAATGGTATGAATACAAACGATCCGCAGACCGCGAGAGGAGTACTTCCCCATGACCACCAATCTAACGCCGATTCCTACATCGACCCTCGTCCTTCCGCCGACCACGCGGCTGGGGCGCGTGCACTTGACCGTCGCCAGCCTCGACCGGCAGATCGCGTTTTACACGCAGGTGCTCGGTCTAACCCTCCATTGGCGGGAAGACGCAGAGGCCGCGCTCGGCTCAGCCAATGAGATCCTGCTGCGCCTGACCGAAAACAAGACGGCGCGCCGGGTGCAGCATGCCACGGGCCTGTATCACTTCGCCATTCTCTACCCCAGCCGCAAAGAACTGGCGCGCATCGTCGCAAAGTTATTCGCGCTGCGCTACCCCAATTCGCCGACCGATCACGGGTTCTCGAAGACGACCTATCTCGAAGACCTCGAAGGCAATACGATTGAGCTGTATGTGCGCTCGCTGGACGATGCGACCATCGAGCTCGTCAACGGGCAGTATGTGGTGCACTACGCTGATGGCCGTGTGACTGATGGCCGCGATCCGCTGGATGTGGAGGCGCTGTTCGCCGAACTCGACGACGATGACCGGCTCGATCTCCCGCTGCCTGTCGGCGCGCAGCTCGGGCATGTGCATCTGTACGCCGCCAGCCTAGAAGACTCACTGCACTTTTACGCGCACATCCTCGGTTTTGAGACGGGCTTGATAGCGCCAGCTTTCCGCATGGTCGATGTCGGCCTCGACGCACAGCAGAATCATGTGATCGCCTTCAACACGTGGAAAGGTCCCGGCGTGCCACCCGCCCCGCCCAACGCGCTCGGCATGCAGTACTACACCATCGTGCTGCCCGACGCCCTCGAATTGCAGCGGGCTGTCGACCGGGTGCAGGCCGCGGGCCTTACCGCCGAGCAAACCGAGGAGGGGTTCGTCGTGTATGACCCATCGCACATCAAAATCCTGATGACGGATCGCCCGCCGACGCTGTAAGCGCCGCTGCCGCTAGGGAGTGTTTGTCCGACGCGCATGCATCGGGGTGAGGCAGCGTGGGGCATACCGTGAAGACGGGTTAGAGATCGGTTGTGCGATGTTACGGACGTAATTCACCGCCGCCGCCGCTTCTAAACCAACTTCACGGTAAGCTCGGCACCTACCAGCCCACCCCATCCGGACATTTGAACACCAACCTCGAATAGTCTTCCCGAAGCCACACCAAAATTATTAAACACTAACGATAAAACGTTAACGCTCTCCGCATACCTACCTCTTTACAATAAAACCATATGATAAGCCGTAAATTTCGACGTTGCATTTGACGTCGCCTCAATTCTAAAACAAGGAACTGCAAGGGGGCAGCATGGCAGTCCAATTTGATGAACAGCAAACGCAGTCCAGCGTTCTCACGGAATTTGATCAACTGACGGACGTCCTGCGTTCGCGGTTGAGCAGTCTGGAAGAGCGCGTGTTCACGCGTACCCACGACTTGCAGACCGTAGCGGAAATCTCCAAGCAGGTTACCACCATCCTCGACCTGCAAACCCTGCTGGATGCCGTGGTTGAACTGACGAAATCACAATTCAAGCTGTATCACGCGCACGTCTACCTGCTGGATGACAACGGCGAAACGCTTCGACTGGCCGCCGGCGCGGGTACTGCTGGCGCCGCGATGAAGCAACGCGGTCACAGCATCCGCCTCAATCATCAGAACAGCTTGGTGGCGCGCGCCGCCCGTCTGCAAGAGGCGGTCGTGGTCAACAATGTAGCGAGCGCGCCGGACTTCCTGCCCAACCCGCACCTACCGAATACACGCTCGGAAATGGCGGTTCCGATGGTCGCCGGTCTCACGCTGATCGGCGTGCTCGACGTGCAGTCCGACCAGCTCGACCGCTTCGACGCCGATGATGTGCAGATCAAGACTTCGCTGGCGGCGCAAATCGCCATTGCGGTGCAAAATGCGCACTCCTTCGAAGCCACACAGTTGGCACGTCAGGAGACGGAACTCCTCTATAAACTGAGCGCGGTGATCAACTCGGCGCGGGACGAACAACAAATTGTCATGGCGCTGGTCGACCACTGGCCGACTGAGACGCCGCTGAGCATCAGCCTCACCGCCTGGGACACCTTCGATTATGACACCGCCGCGAACATCAACATCCTTGGCGACTGGCGTCCCGGCCTCGAAGACCAGATGCGCGGGGCGAAAGTGCCGCTGGCGCACTTCCCCTCGCTGCCCATGTTCAGCCGCACCGAGGTGCTGTTCTTTGACGATGTGGCGCAGGAAACCAAGCTCGACGAGCAGACCAAAGCGAGCATCCTCCAGTACGGCATCAAAGCAGTGCTCTCCGCGCCGCTGACCAGCGGCAACCAGTGGGTCGGCGTGATCAGCTTGTCGGCCCACGAAGCCCGCCAGCACAGCGAGTCCGAAATCCGCGTGCTGCGCAGCCTCGCGGAACAGATCAGCACCGCGCTTGAACGTCTGCGCCTGCAGCGTGAAAGTGAACGCTACGTCGCCGAAATGCGCACGGTGAATGAGTTGAGCGCGACGATCAGCGCCGAACTCGACACCAATCAACTGCTGCCGCAGGTCGTCAATCTCACCAAAGAACGCTTCAACCTCTATCACGCGCACATTTATCTGCTGGATGATGCGGGCGTCAACCTCGTCCTCGCGGCGGGCGCGGGCGAAGCGGGACGACTGATGCTGGAACGCGGTCACAAAATCCCGCTCAGCCGCCCCAACAGTCTCGTCGCCACCGCCGCCCGCACGCGCGAAACCATCGTCACCAATGATGTGACGCAAGCGCCGAACTTCCTGCCCAACCCGCTGCTCCCGGAAACCCGTTCTGAGATGTCTATCCCGATGGTGGTCGGTGCGTCGCTCATCGGCGTGCTCGACGTGCAATCCGACCAAGTCAACCGCTTCACGGCGCGTGATGTGCAGATTAAATCATCGCTGGCGGCACAAATCGCCATCGCCGTGCAGAATGCCCGATCCTTCAAGAGTGTGCAGGCCGCGCAGCAGGAAACCCAACGCGTCTACGACATGTCGCAGGACATGATCGGTACAGCGAGCTTTGCGGGCTACTTCCTCACGCTCAACCCCGCGTGGGAACGCACGCTCGGCTATACACTGGATGAACTGAAAGCCGCGCCCTTCCTCTCGTTCGTGCATCCTGACGATGTCGAGCCGACACTCGCCGAAGCCGGAAAACTGGCGCAGGGCGCGAAGGCGATCTCGTTTGAAAACCGGTACCGCTGCAGCGACGACTCGTATGTGTGGCTGTCGTGGAACTCCGTGCCCGACACTGAAACCGGCACGATCTACTTTGTCGTACGTAACATCACCGAGCAAAAAGCGACCGCGCTGGAACTGCAAAACCTGCTGCGGGAAGCGCAAGACGCCCGTCAGGATAGCGAAAAACACGCCGCCGAACTGCGCACTGTGACCGCCGTGAGCTCCGCAGTGAGCACCATCCTCGACACCAATGTGCTGCTGAACGAAGTGGTGCAGAAGACGCGCGATGACTTCGGCCTGTACCACGCGCATATCTACCTGCTCGACGACCTGGGCGTCAACCTCGTGCTGGCCGCCGGCGCGGGTGATGCCGGGCGCGTTATGAAAGAACGCGGCCACAGCATCCCCCTCAACCGCGAGGACAGCCTCGTCGCCACCGCCGCCCGCACGCAGATCGGCGTGATCTCCAACGATGTGACCAAAGCGGCGAACTTCCTACCCAACCCGCTGCTGCCGGAGACGAAATCGGAAATGGCGATCCCGATGGTCATCGGTTCCACGCTCATTGGCGTGCTGGACGTGCAGTCCCGCCAGCTCGACCGCTTCACGCAGGACGACCTGCAAATCAAGTCCGCGCTCGCCGCGCAAATCAGCGTGGCCGTGCAGAATGCCCGTACCTTCCAGTTCGTGCTCGCCGCGCAGCAGGAAACCCAGCGCATTTACGACATGTCGCAAGACTTGATCGGTACGGCGAACTTTGACGGGTACTTCCTCACGCTCAACCCCGCGTGGGAACGTACGCTCGGCTTCACCATTGCCGAACTGCGCGCCGCGCCGTTCCTCTCGTTCGTGCATCCCGACGATGTCGAACCAACGCTCGCCGAAGCCGGAAAGCTGGCGCAGGGCGCGAAGGCGATCTCGTTTGAAAACCGCTACCGCCGCAGCGACGACTCGTATGTGTGGTTGTCGTGGAACTCGGTGCCCGACACCGAAACCGCCACCATCTACTTCGTCGTCCGTAACATCACCGAGCAAAAGGCGACCGCGCTCGAACTGGAACGTCTGCTGAGCGAAGCGCAAGCCGCCCGACAGGAGAGCGAAAAGCACGCCGCCGAACTGAGAACGGTGACGGACGTGAGCGCCGCCGTCAGCACCCTGCTCGATACCGAACAACTGCTGGCACAAGTGGCGCAGAAAACCCGCGACGACTTCGACCTGTACCACGCGCACATCTATCTGTTGGATGACGCGGGCGTCAACCTCGTGCTGGCCGCAGGCGCAGGCGAGCCGGGGCGAATCATGAAGGAACGCGGGCACAAAATCCCGCTGGATCGAACGAACAGTATCGTGGCGACCGCTGCCCGCAGCCGCGAAGCCGTCATTGCCAACAATGTCTCCAACGCGCCGAACTTCCTGCCCAACCCCCTGCTCCCGGAGACGGCGTCCGAAATGGCGGTGCCGATGGTCGTCGGCGACACCGTGATCGGTGTGCTCGACGTGCAGTCGGAACAGCTCAACCGCTTCACTCAGGACGACGTGCAAATCAAGACCGCGCTCGCCTCACAGGTCGCCATCGCCGTGCAAAACGCGCGCGCCTTCCAGAACGTGCAAGCCGCCCAGAAAGAAACCCAGCGCGTGTACGACATGTCGCAGGATATGATCGGCACCGCCACCTTCCAGGGCTACTTCGTCACGCTGAACCCCGCGTGGGAACGCACGCTCGGCTTCACCATCGAGCAGTTGAAGGCCGCGCCATTCATCTCGTTCGTGCATCCCGACGATGTCGAACCGACGCTCGCCGAAGCTGGAAAGCTGGCGCAGGGCGCGAAAGCCATCTCGTTTGAGAACCGCTATCGCTGCGTCGATGACAGCTACGTGTGGCTGTCGTGGAACTCGGTACCCGACATCGAAACCGGCATGATCTACTTCGTCGTGCGTGATGTCACCGACCAGAAGGCGACCGCCTTCGAAATGGAACGCCTGCTGCGTCAAGCGGAAGAGCAAGCCCAGCGCGAAAAGCTGACCGCCGAACGCCTGCGTGAACTCGACCGTCTGAAGTCGCAGTTCCTTGCCAATATGAGCCATGAGCTGCGCACACCGCTCAACTCGATCATCGGCTACTCGGAAATTCTGCTCGACGGCGACGACGGCGAACTGAGCGAAGAAGCCGCCGAAGATGTCGAGACGATCTATAACAGCGGCAAGCATCTGCTGGCCATCATCAACGACATCCTCGACCGCGCCAAGATCGAATCCGGCCAGATGACGATCACCCCCACCCCGATGGACCTCAGATCGCTGGTGGACGAAGTCATCACCACGTCGCAAGTGCTGGTGAAGGACAAAAATGTCGTCCTCAACTGCATTCGGGAAACCGATGTGCCGCTGGTCAAGGCCGACCGCCTGCGCATCAAGCAGGTGATCACTAACCTCGTCTCGAACGCGGTGAAGTTCACCGAAAACGGCAGCGTGACCGTGCGCTACGGGCTGGACGAGCAGCATGACGCGTTCGTCGAAGTGGCCGATACGGGTATCGGTTTGAAGCCGGAGCACCTGAGCCAGATCTTTGAGCAGTTCAGTCAGGTGGATGGCTCCTCGACGCGCCGCGCGGGCGGCACCGGTCTCGGCCTGACGATCTCGCAGCACTTCATCCGCATGCACGGCAGCGAAATCACCGTGACCAGCGACTACGGCAAAGGTTCGACCTTCCGCTTCACCCTGCCGCTGGCCGAAAAACAGCCGGCCTAAGTTTTCCCCAACACGAGCTTGAGCAGGGCGCAGCATGCTGCGCCCTGCCCTTTCATGACCAAGGAAGCCCACTCATGATCGCGTACTTCACCCATGTGGTTTGCCTCGAATGTGGTCACGAATTCGCAGCGGATATCATGGCGGCGGCCTGCCCCCGCTGCCATTCCGGTTGGCTGGACGCGCGCTATGATTACGCCGCGGTCGCGGATGTATGGCGTGAGGGGCTGCCCGCGCGCGACGGGTCGCTGTGGCGTTACCACGAACTGCTGCCCATCCGCACACCCGACCCCGAAATCTCGCTGCACGAGGGCTACACGCCGCTGATCCGCTTGTATCAGTACGAGCGGATCTACAACCACCCGCATCTCTACATCAAAGATGAGCGGCAGGGACCGACCAGCTCGTTCAAAGATCGGCAGGCGGCGATGGCGGTCACGGCGATGAAGCAAGCCGGGATCACCGAGTGCGTGCTCGCTTCGACAGGCAACGCGGCGGCCGCGTACGCCGCCTACTGCGCGCGCGCGGGCATCAAATTGTGGCTGTTCCTGACCAGCCTCGTCCCGCAGGAGAAGATGCGCGAGGCGGCGCTGTATGGCGCGGAAGTCGTGCGCGTCTCCGGCACCTATGACGAAACCAAGCACGTCGCGGCGGAATTTGCCAAGCGCCGCGGCATTCATCTGGATCGCGGCGCGAAGGCCATTCCCGGCAAAGAGAGCATGAAGACGCTCGGCTTTGAAATCGCCGAACAACTCGGGCTTGCCTTCAATGGGCGGGGCTGGCGCGCCCCGGATTGGTACATTCAGGCGGTGAGCGGCGGCATTGGCCCACTTGGCGTGTGGAAAGCCTTCCAGGAACTGTACGCGATGGGCTTAATCGATCACCTGCCCAAGCTCGGCGTGGTGCAGGCGTCCGGCTGCGCGCCGATGGTGACGGCCTTCTATGCCCATCAGGCGAAAGCGACGCCCGTCGTCCCCAAAACGCTGATCACGGTGCTGGCGACGGGCGATCCCGGCTTCAGCTATGATCTGCTCTACGCAGCAGTCCAGCAAACCGGCGGCACCATGCTCGCGGTCGATGATGGGGACACGTTCGCCGCCATGCGGCACATCGCCAGCAAAGCGGGTCTGTCGGTCGAACCCGCGACGGCGGTCGCCTTTGCCGGGTTGGAGAAAATGCTCACCAACGGCACGATCCAACCGGGCGAAACCGTGGTCGTCAACTGTTCCGGGCATACCTTCCCGGCAGAAAGTCACGTGCTCGGCGACCAGTATCTGCTCAACCTTGACGTGGCGGACGACACCACGGGCAAGATCGAAGGCTTGAGCGCGGCGCTCGGTCAGCTTGACGAACAGGTGACCACCATTGTCGTGGTCGACGACAACCCCAATGATCGCCGCTTGATTCGGCGGCTGCTGCGCGCCTACAAGAACTACCGGGTGTTCGAAGCGAAAGATGGCGCGGACGCGCTGCGCCTGATCCACGAGCAGAAGCCCGACCTCATCGTCACCGACCTGACCATGCCGGAAATGGATGGCTTCTCGCTGCTGGAACACCTCAAAGCAAACCCCGTGACCGCCAGCATCCCCGTGGTCGTCGTCTCCGCGAAATCGATCAATACCGAGGATCGTGATATCCTCAATCAATTCAGCGATTCCGTGTGGACGAAAGGTAATTACGAGACGCGCGAACTGGTCGATCACATCGTGACCGCGCTCGGCGATACGCCGCTGGAAATCACGCGCCGCCGCCCGAATGAGATCCCTGTCGACGCGAAGATCGCGCCGCGCACCGCCGTGATCATCGACGATGTGGAAGCGGATCGGCGGTTGGTGCGGCGGTATCTGATTTCCTCCGGCGAGTTCAGCGTGAGTGAAGCCGACTGCGGGCGCGACGGGCTCAAGCTGATCTACGAGCTGAAGCCTGATCTTGTTGTGCTCGACCTCACGCTGCCGGACATGGACGGATTATCGCTCCTGCAGACCCTCCAGCGTGAGGAAAGCCTTAAGCATATTCCAGTGATTATATATTCAAGCCGCATATTACGAGAGGAGGAGTGCCGACAATTCGGTGTAACAGTCGATAATTTCATTGAGAAATCAACTGTTAACCGAGAAATCTTTATGGAATCTATCCACGAACTCTTGGTATAGTAACCACATAAGTAGTTTCGCAGCACACGAGCAGTCGGAGTAAGGTAATGGTCGCCACCATTCTTTGTGTCGAAGATAATCCACAGAATATGCGTCTTGTTCGGAAGATGCTCAACAGCGCAGGCTATCAGGTGATCGAAGCACAGGATGGTGAATCGGGTTACACCACAATTCTCGAACAGCGCCCCGACCTCGTGTTGATGGATGTCAATTTGCCCGACATCGACGGTTTGCAGGTGACCTCGGCGGTCAAGGCGCTGCCGGATTACTCCCACATTCCGATCATTGCGCTGACGGCCAACGCCATGCACGGCGACCGCGAACGCTGCCTCGAAGCGGGCTGCAATGGCTACGTGCCCAAGCCCGTCACCAAGAACGAATTGCTCTCGAACGTGGCCTATTACCTCGAACAGGCGGAACGGCGCACGATATGAGTCTCATCGTGATCATCGAGGACAACCCGGATAACGCTCGCCTCGCGTCGCGCATTTTGCAGCGCGAAGGATTTGAAGTCACGGTAGCCGATGAAGGCGAGTTGGGTCTGCAAATCGCCGTGGAGAGCCTGCCCGCCTTGATCCTCGTTGATCTCGGCCTGCCCGACCTCGACGGGCAGACAGTCGTCGCCATGCTCCGCCAGAACCCCGCCCTCAACCATGTCCCCGTCATCGCCTTCACGGCGTGGCCGGAGGAGACCGCTGAAGAAATGGCGCTCGCCTATGGCTGTGACGGTATCATCAACAAACCCATTGACACCCGGCGCTTCGGCGACCAGATCAAGGCTTTCCTGGAACCGGACTTCAGGAGAATGTAGTTGACTACCCCGCAGACGCAGCTTGCGAACATGGGATCGGCTGATCGATCGGTTGTCGCCGCCAGCCAGTACACGTTTGAAGCCCTCGCCCAGATCTATAATCAGGGGCGCGTCGATTACATCGTCCCCATGCCTATGAATGCGCGCCGCATGGAAGAATACGTGCGCTTCTACGATGTCGCGCTCGACGCTTCGGTCGTCACGCTCAATGGCGACGCCGAGGAGACAGGCATCGGCATGCTCGGTCGGCGCGACGCGCGCTGTTGGGTCACGCGGCTCGGCGTCATCCCGGAACGGCGCGGCCACAAGGTTGGGCAGTTCATCATGGAGACCCTGCTGACATTGGGCAAAGACCGCGGCGCGACCCTCGCGCAGCTCGAAGTCATCACGGGCAACGAACCCGCGCATCGCCTGTTTCGCAAATTGGGCTTTGAACCGCGGCGTGATCTGCTGATCATCCGCCGTCCTCCCGGCGCGGTCAAAGACAGACTGCCAGCCTATACACCGCTCGCCCCCGAAGACATTCCCCTATGCCTCGCGCAGCGTCCTGATCAAGCCTCATGGTTGGACGAAACGCCATCGCTGCTGCACGCAGGTCAGCTTGAAGGGCTGCGCGTGGGCGACGACTGGATCATCTACCGCAGGACCGCCGTGCAGCTATCGTCATTCGTGCTCAGCGAGGCGAACGACCCAACCGTGCTGATTCGCTGCGTGCATCACCGCTATCCCCTGCTCGACACCAAGATCGAGAACGTCGACCTCAGCCGCTGGCCCGCGTATCAGGCAGCCGGCTACTTTGAGGCCTTCGCGCGTATCGAAATGACCTGTTTGCTGTAAATCGCTGTCATCCTGCCCTGATCAAGCACCCGGCGGACGGCTGACCGCGTAACACGCGAGGAGGTTGCCAGAACCCGGCCAGGTCCGCGCCTCAATCAGCTTGAGGTTCACCGGTGGCCGCCCAACGAACAACGGCGTGCCCTCCCCGGCGATCAGCGGGAAGATGGTCAGATGCAGCTCATCAACCAGACTCTGCACGAGCAGATCGTTCCACAGCGTGCGGCTTCCGAAGACGAAAATTTCCTTGCCGTCTCGCTGCTTCAACTGAGCGATCTCAGCGTGGGCATTCGCTAACCGAATGATGCGCGTGTTGGTCCACGGCGCGAGTTCCGGTTCGGTCAGTTTGTCTGAGACGATCACCTTGTCGATGGCATGGATCAAGCGCGCAAACTCCCGGCGAATCGGAGTGGCGTTGGGATCATGAGGCACGCTCAGCCAGTACTCGCGGTTGCCGAGAAACCCCTCACGCCCGCCCAGCAGCAGCGTATCCGCCGCGCGCAGTCGTTCGAGGTTGTAGGCGTCAAAGTTCTGGTCACCGTGATAGTCCGGGTGGAAATAGTCGAATAATGGTGCGAGACTTCGGCCTTTGCCTTCGTAGTAACCATCCAGCGTGACCAAACAACTTACGATTAGTTTGCGCATGAATTCGATCCTTTGGGTTACGACAAGTCCATTATAGAACATTTGTCTCAACGCACCAACTGCCGCCCTGCTGACGCGCTTCTAACATAGGCACGCGCATAATGGGCGCATCGTAGAGAATCGAAGGTGCTTACATGCCGGATCTGCGTGTGCTGGTCATCGCCAGCAATCCGCTCGCCCGCGCGGGCTTATCTGCCCTGCTCGCCGATCAACCGGGGTTGAACATCGTCGGACAGGCGGAGCACGATGTGCTGGATACGCTCGACATTTATCGCCCGGATGTCACGCTGTGGGATATGGGCTGGGAACCGCTGACCTATCTCGACAGGCTGCGCGATTTACGCGACGCGCGCCAACCGATCGTGGCGCTGCTGGCAAACGTCACCAATGCCATCGAAGCGACGGCGGCGCTCCTGAGCGCAGGCGTGCGCGGTCTGCTGCTGCAAAACTCCAACGGCGACGTGCTGGCGGCGGCGCTCAACGCCGTGACGCGCGGCATGACCGTGATCGCCTCGGCCATTGCCGACTCCGCCCTCGTCGACACCCTCCGCCTGAGCGCCGGAAACGACCGCGCCGCGCCGGACGCGCTCACGCCGCGCGAACTCGAAGTCATCAACCTGATCGCTGAGGGCTTGCCCAACAAAATCATCGCTAATCAACTCAACATCAGCGAGCACACGGTCAAGTTTCATGTCAACGCCATCCTGACCAAGCTGGGCGCGCAAAGCCGCACCGAAGCCGTCGTCCGCGCCACGCGCCTGGGGTATATCACGCTGTAGTCGCGCCCTTACGCCTGCGGGACGGCAGTGGGCAGGCTGACGCGAAACACCGTCCCACGCCCGATCTCGCTGCGCACGTCGATGTGCCCATGATGCAGAGCGATCACCTGCTGGACAATGCTTAAGCCGAGCCCGCCGCCGCCCGTATCAAGGCTGCGCGCATCGTCGACGCGGTACAGCGGCTGAAAGATGCGCTGAAGGGATTCGGCGGGCATGCCCGCGCCGCTGTCCTCAATTTCGATGACCGCCGCGTCGTCATCGGTATAGGCGGTCAGCGAGATCGTGCCGCTGGGCTCGGTGAAACGAATTGCATTGTCGAGGAGTTCGCTGAGCGCCTGCGCGACCCGTTCTTGTTCGCCGAGCACCATCAGCGGATCAGTGGGCAGCACGGCATCCAAACGCAGCCCCTTTTTACGCGCCGGTTCCTGCTTCGCGCTCGTGACAGCGGCGAGAACCTCGACCAGATTCAGCGGCGCAAGCTCCAGCGCCGCCTGCTGATCGAGCCGCACCAGCGTGATCAGGTTGTCGACCATGCGCGCCATCCGCTCAATCTGCTCTTCAATCGTGCGCACCCGGGCGCGCGCCGCCTCATCGGCCAGCGTGCGTTCCAGCAGATAGCTCGTCGTATTGATAACGGCCAGCGGCGTCTTGAAGTCGTGCGAGAACGCGCGGATGAAGTGCTGCAAGGCGCGCCGCCGCGTCTCCTGCTCGACCAGCGCGATTCGGTCGGCTTCGGCCACCTTAAGCTGCGAGATGTCGCGGATCGTGGTCACGCGCAGGATGCCATCCGGATGCGGGATGTTGACCGAACGCAGCCACCCCTGAAACGTCGACCCATCTTTGCGCCGCATCGTCAGTTCATACGGTTCTTCGCTCAGTTGTTGGATCGCCGCGCGCGCCTGTTCGGCGGCTTCGGCAGTCACCACCGTCACAGCCCCATCTGAGCCGACGATCTCTGCGCGGGTATAGCCCAACAGCCGCGTGAAGGCTTCGTTCACATCCAATACCACGCGATTCTGATGCGCGACGCGGGCGTCGAAGCCCGCGTTCCAGAGCATGCGATAGCGCGTTTCGCTGTCTTGCAACGCCGCTTGCGCCTCATACAACTCGGTGATGTCGATGTTCGCCGCCACCCCGCCGATAATCGCGCCGTTGGCATCGCGAATCGGTGCGGCAGCGTTAATCATGGTGCCGGATGTGCCGTCAAAGCGTTCGATGCGCAGCACTTCATGCTGGGTGATCTCGCCCTGGTGGAGCGCGCGCGCCATTGCCCACGTCTCCGGCGTCATCGGCGCGCCCGTCTCGACGTCCCACGCCTTGTATTTGGCATACCCGGCGGCGTTCTCCACGCTGGGCATGTCTTCGCCCCACACGCGGTACGCCCCGCCATTCATGTAGATCAGCTTGCCATTCGCGGCGGCAATCGTCACGCCAATCGGCAGGATGTCGAGCACCGCCTGCAGCCGCCGCCGTTCCTGATCAGCTTGGGCGAGCGCCGCTTCCAGCTCGGCGCGCAGTCGATACTCTTCCGTCATATCCGCGAACACACTGACCGCGGCGATGGGCGTGCCTTTCATGTCGTAGATCGGCGCAGCGTTCACGCGCAGAAAGCGGTGCACATCGTCGGCGGTGATCGCTTCGACCTGTACGTCATGCGTGGTTTCGCCGCGCATCGCCCGCAGCAGTGGATAGTCGGTCAAGGCGAGCGGCTGACCGGACGTCACATCGATCAGGCGGTGCACCTTGCCCGCGCGCTGATCGGCTTCGGTCGGCGGACGCCCGAGCAGCTCTTCCGCGCGCCGATTCCGCGAACTGGAACCGCCATCCGCCGACACGATCACCACGCCGACCGGGAGCTGCCGGAGCACCGCTTCCAGATACGCGCTCTGCCGGTCGACCTGCACAATCGTCTGCTCGTATTCCCGCCGCAGCCGCGAGAGCTGATCCACCATGTGCTCGACCGCCCCGCGGCGGTATTCCGCGCGCAGCCGCGCCGCCTTCTGCTGGTTGATGATCCAGATGATCAAACTACTGGTACCAATAAAGAAGCCAAACTCGAGCAGATAGCTCAACTGGATAATGGTGCCGAAACCGTACCAGTGATAAACAAAGCCCAAAATACACAGGCAGCTCAGCGCAACCGAATAGGTAGCTGGTCTGGTACCGATCTGCCACGCGATGACGACCGTCGCCAAGCTAAACGATTGGTAGATCGCCAGCGTATCGCCCGCGGCCAGATGCGTCAGAATGCGAAAGACCAGAGCCAGCAGCACAGCCGCGGTGGCAACTCCGTAACGTACAACCCATGAGCGTTCTAACAGCGACCGAAAACGCTCAAGACAGCGGGGGGCGGCATTGGCAACTCCAGATTACGATCATTCTCACGAAATTTTAACCGTTATTATATCCCGAATTCCAATTGTCACTAGCCATTTGATTAGGCGGCTGCCCCCTCCAAGGTGCGGTGTGCTGCGCTCGAAGTTTTGCTTTAATGAAGCTGTGGAGTTGAACCAGTAGTAGGAGCACATGATGACTGATGTATTGCAAAACCTCTCGAATGATCTGGCGGCGACCGTCGAAGCAGCCAGCCGCAGCCTCGTCCGCGTGGAAGGACGGCGGCGCATGGCGGCCAGCGGCATCATCTGGTCGGATAACGGCTTGATCGTCACGGCGAACCACGTCGTCGAACGTGACGAAAACATCGGCGTGGGCTTGCCCAATGGCGCGGTGGTGAATGCCTCGGTGGTTGGGCGCGACCACACGACCGATATCGCCATCCTCAAGGTGCAGGCCAACGAACTCACTCCGGCCGCGTGGGCGACCGACGCGAAGGTCGGACATCTCGTTCTGGCGGTCGGTCGACCGGATGCGGGCGTCCAAGCGACGCTCGGCGTGGTCAGCGCGGTCGGTGAAAGCTGGCGCACGGGCGCTGGCGGCATGATCGACCAGTATTTGCAGACCGACGTGGTCATGTACCCCGGTTTCTCCGGCGGCGCGCTGGTCACGGCGGGCGGGCAGATGCTCGGCATGAACACGTCCGGCCTCGCCAACGGCGTCAGCCTGACGATTCCGGCGGTGACGCTCCAGCGCGTGGCGCAGGCACTGCAAGCGCATGGCCGGGTGCGTCGCGGTTTCCTCGGCGTGAGCGCGCAACCGGTACGCCTGCCCGCACCGGTCGCCGCGCAGGTCCAGCAAGAGACCGGCTTGCTGCTCGCGGCGGTCGAACAGAGCAGCCCTGCCGATCAAGGTGGGTTGTACCTCGGCGACACGCTGGTCGCGCTGGACGGGCAGGCCGTACGCCACATGGATGACCTGATGGCCATCCTCAGCGGCGACCGCGTCGGCAAGGCCGTCACGGCGAAGATCGTGCGCGGTGGTCAGGTGCACGAAACGTCGGTCACCATCGGCGAACGACAGTAAGCAGAAGATCAGTGGAAAGTTAAAAGTTGAAAGTTGAAAGTGCGCACCGCTTTTGACCTTCAACTTTTGACTTGGATAGGACGAATTGAACGTGGTCAACACCTTTGAGCAGTTGAATGCCGAACTCTCGGACATCGTCGCTGAAGTGGGCAAGAGCGTCGTGCAGGTGCGCGATGAAGGACGCGGCGGCGGCGCAGGGATGATCTGGCACGCGGATGGGCTGATCATCACTAACGCCCATGTTGCCCGCGGCGGACGGCCTCTGACGGTCGCGCTGTGGGATGGCCGCGAACTGCGCGCGCAGTTGATCGCTCGCGACGAAGCGCACGATCTGGCGGCGCTCGCCATTGAAGCGCGTGACTTGCCGACCATTCAGGTAGGCAGTTCGCGCACGCTGACCGCCGGGCAGTGGGTGATGTCGCTCGGGCATCCGTGGGGAGTCGCCAATGCGGCCTCGGGTGGGGTCGTGATCGGCACGGGGCAAGGCGTGGCCGAAGTGCCGACTAACCATGCCGACTGGGTCGTGTGTGATCTGCATTTGCGCCCCGGCAATTCCGGCGGACCGCTGTTCGACGTGCGCGGACGCTTGATCGGCGTCAACACGATGATCACGAGTCCCAATGTCGGCATTGCGGTCGGCGTGGACGCCGTCAAAGACTTCCTCAAGCGGTCGCTAGGCGACTTCAAGCCTCAGCGCCAGTCGGAAACCGGGAACGTCAAGGCGGCGTTTGTATAAACGCGCCGTGTCACCCGCTTAGACCCAATCTCTCAGACAACGGGGCGCAGTGAGCTGCGCCTCGTTGTCGTTGGTTGCTGGATCAGCCCAACCATTTCCACCACTCCCAGCACACCTATTCCCGCGTCAGCTCTACCGTAGATCGAAGTCTCCGGTGGAATTGAGGTAGGCGACCAAGGCGTGTTTGACTGCTTCCACAATCCGCTCTTCATCTTCCGGCTGGCGGATCATCGGAATCAGGGCCCGCAAGATATAAACGCAGATGGCTGCATAGAATTGGCTGACCGCTGGCTCAAGCGCGGCATTGTTGACGCGCAGAGCACGGTCGAGCCGGTGTTCAATGGGACTGCACAGAGAGTCAGCGACGTGACGCATGACGCTAGACGCGGGTACGGCGTGGAACAGCGGTTGGAAGGCGGGGGTGGCAAGGTAGTAGTCTGTAAGCGCGTCGATCAGATCACTGATCTGCACGCTGAGCGGGGCGGAGTAGCTATCAAACACCTTATCCAGCAATCCGCCAAGTTGAACGGAATAACGAGTGGCAATCGCGCTGAGAATAGCTTCTTTGTTTGGAAAGAACTGGTACAGGGAGCCAATAGAAGTATTTGCTCGTATTGCGATGAGGTTGGTGGTTGCTGCTTCGTAACCTAGTTCGGAGAAGACCTGAGAGGCTGCATCTAGAATCGTGTTTACACGGCGCTGACCCCGAGCTTGCTGAGGCTTTCGCCGCATCGGGTTCACGAATATTTATCCTTCGGTACGTGCTAGGATGTGTACCTCACTATATAGAGGAATTAATTCTCACGCAAGGGTAGTAACCTTGAAGTTTAATGAAGCTGTCCAAGGTATTAGTTTATCTCTTAACCCGTGGTCTTCATACCGGCCGCAATCCCATTAACCGTGGCGAGTACTGCGTTCAGCAGGGCCTCATGTCGTTCCGTGCCCGGGGGGACGCTGCGCAGCTCACGCAGCACCGCGATTTGAATGTAATTGAGCGGATCGACGTAGGGGTTGCGCCGCTCAATTGACCGCTGCATAACGGGGGAATGTTCGAGAAGTTCGCGCTGCCCCATGATGGCACAAATTTGCTGGTAAGCGCGCGCATGTTCGGCGCGCATCGACTGGTAGATCTCGTCACGCAGGCGTTCATCGGTGACCAGTTCGGCGTACAACCCGGCGATGCCCATATCGGCTTTCGCCACATCCAACTCGACATTTTCGATCAATGCCTGAAAGAACGACCAGTCTTTGTACATCGTCTGCAGCAGGTCGATGCCGCCATGCCCGCCTGCGGTGAACGCTTCGAGTGCCGTGCCGACACCGTACCAGCTCGGGATGATAGCACGGCTCTGCATCCACGAGAACATCCACGGGATCGCGCGCACGGTTTCGAAGCCGCCCTTCGCGCGCTTGGCGGGACGACTGCCGATGGGCAGCCGCGCCAGCTCGTTGATGGGCGTGGCCTGATACCAATAATCAAGAAAACCGGGCGTTTCGTAGACGAATTTGCGATACGTGCGTTCGCCGACTTCGGACAGCTTATGCATGGCCTGCCGCCATTCCAGCTTGACCTCCGGATGCGTCGGCGACCCAACCGCCGTCAGTACGGCGTGCATCACCTGCTGCAGGTGGCGGTAAGCGATGTTGGCGTTGCTGTAGCGATAGGCGATCACTTCGCCCTGCTCGGTGATCTTGATGCGTCCGCGCATCACACCGGGCGGCTGCGACAGAATCGCGCGGTTGGTGGGACCACCGCCGCGGCCAATGCTGCCGCCACGCCCGTGGAAGAGTTCAAGATCGACGTTGTATTTGGCGCACATCTCCGACAGCGCCTGCTGCGCGACGTAGAGGTTCCAGTTGGACGACAGATAGCCGCCGTCTTTGTTGCTGTCCGAATACCCGAGCATGATCTGCTGGCGCAGGCCGCGCGTCTGGAGGTGCTCCATATAAAGCGCGTTGTTGAACAGCACTTCCATGATTTCGGGCGCGCGTTCGAGGTCGTCAATCGTCTCGAAGAGCGGCACTAAATCGACGGCGGGGCTGACGCCCACTTCATGCGCAAACAGCAGCATGGTCAGCACATCGCTCGGCGCGGTCGTCATGCTGGTGATTACGCTGTCGATCACATTGGTGCCGTACTTGCGGTGGGCTGTGGCGATCATGCGCCACGTGGCGATGATACGGTTGGTCGTCTCGGAGAAGGCCGGCTCAATCGGGAACAGCGGGCGCTTCGTGATGAGTTCGCGGTTGAGCAGCGCCTGCTTATCCGTTTCGGCGAGCGCGGCATAACCGTCATGCTGGCCGTAGGCGCGCAGCAGTTCGTCGAGCGCGGCGCGATGCAGGCGCGCATCTTCGCGCACATCGAGCGGCACGAGATGCAGCCCGAAGAGGCGCACCTTTTCCATCAAGCGGTACAACATGCCGTGCGCGACATACTGCCCGCGATTTTCGAGCAGGCTGTCGGAGACGAGGCGCAAATCCACCAGCAGATCGGCGTGCGTGCGGTAGGAGTCGGCGTTCAGCCGCTCCCAGATGATGCTCATCGCCTGCCGGTAGACCTCGTCATGGGCGCGCGTGGGGAAACCGCCCTCCTGCACCCATTCGAGCAGTTCCGGCGATACGCCGACTTCGTCCAGCGACTGCGTGAGGTGTTCGCGCAGATACGCCACTTCTTCAAGGTAGACGGTGCGCGCCGCCGCCCGCTGGGTGGTAATCGTCTCCAGCGTGACATCGGCGGTCACGTTGGGGTTACCGTCGCGGTCGCCGCCAATCCACGAGGCGAACTGCAAAATCGGCGGCAGGCTCGACCAATCTTCGTCGGGATAGTAGGTCTCCAGCACCGCGCGCAGATCGTCGTAAATGTCAAGCGACACGTCCATTACGACCGAGGTGATGAAGTACAGGCCGAAATCGACCTCGTCGGCGACGGTCGGACGGGCGGCGCGGTTGGGGCGCGTCTGCCACATCTCCTCGATCTCTTCGCTGAACGCCAGTTCAAGCTGGCGCGTTTCGCGGGGGAGCAGCGTTTTGCCGTCAACCTCGCTCAGCATTTGCGCGATGCGGCGCAGTTTGATGAGCACTTCTTTGCGCTTGGCTTCGCTCGGGTGGGCCGTTACGACCAGGCGCACACCCAAACGGTTGAGGAGGCTGCGCATGGTCGCCGCATCGATCCCGGCGTTTTTGAGGCCAGCGACCGCCGACTCAATCGAGTCGCTGAGTGGGCCTTTGGCTTCGCGCTGCCGCAGCACGCGAATGCGCTGCTGATCTTCCGCGATATTGATCAATTGGAAGTAGTTGGTGAAGGCCTTCGAGAGAATGCGCACGGAGTCGAGGCTGAGACCATCAATCGTCGTGCGCAGTTCCGCCGCCGCGACTTCATCGCCGCTGCGCCGGGCTTTGGCCGCTTTGCGCACCTTTTCGACCAGATCGAGCGCCGCTTCATCATGCTGATCGCGAATCACTTGCCCGAGCAGATTGCCCAGCCAGCGAATATCGGCACTCAGACGGTTACTCAGGTCGTTGGGTGTGTCGTGCATGGTTCCAAATCTCCGAAGGTTGAAGAGCGCCTACTGTACCAAATTCACCGCAGCTTAGCTAGCAATAAATCACAAGTTCATCAGCGTAATTATCACTACTTTTGCCAGAACAAGCATTCGACTGGCTAACGTTGGCGGTCGATACCCAACAAATTGGGGGGTCTTCGGTCGCAGCGCCGCCCGAGCAGCCCCCATCGGTGGCGATTTCCTGCGCCTACGACCCAGCGTGTAAGGTCAGTGCAAGGTGATCGACGCACCCTAACGGGCATCTTGTCAATGAGTTTACGGAGTACCGATGTCGGAGCAACACAAACACGAACGACCCTATGCTCAACCCTTTTGGAAGCTCAAGTCCACCATCGAAAAAATCCCGGGGGCGTTTCGCCTCTATAAGTTCATCACTTCCCGCACTGGCGAAGGAAAAATCTACACGGTGAGCCACGGCCCAGTCAGTGGGCTGCGCTGGAAACGTTACAACCGCCTCCCCTACTGGTATCACATCGGCCTCTATGAACCCCAGCTCACCCACTATCTACAGCGGCATTTGCGCCCCAACGATACGTACTGGGATCTGGGCGCCCATGCGGGTTATCATGCGATCACCGCGGCGCGCATCGTCGGGCCGCAGGGCAGCGTCGTCGCCGTCGAACCCGATCCCGAAATCGCCGCCATCATGCACGAGCAGATCGCGTTGAATGAGCTGCCAAATATCACGGTGCTGCCCGAAGCAGTCGCCGATACGGTCGGCGCGGTGACGTTCATGCGCAGCGATCTCGACTCGCGCACCAGTGCCATCGCGGGCATCGGAGGCGAAAAAGGCACCGCCGCCCCGCTGGAAGTCCCCACCACAACCATCGATACGTTGAGCGAGCAGTATCCGGCACCGCACATTCTCAAAATGGACATCGAAGGCGCGGAGATTTTCGCGCTGCCGGGGGGTGAGCTGCTGCTCAGCGGCAGTCACAAGCCAGCGCATCTGCTGATCGGCGTGCATGGCGAACACGCCCGGCGCTTCACGATGGAGTTCGTGCAGGATCACGGGTACCAATTGATCGCGGTGCCGGGGTTTGAGCCAGAGGTCAATCTGGTCGCGGTGCTGCGCGCGGCGTGAGGGTACACTCCGCTAATCTATGTACGCGCGCGATAAAGCGGGTTTAACAAGCGCCTCTATCTGGATGAGAGAGGTTTGTAGGCAAGGCTGAAGGTGTTAAAAGCTCCCTTAAAGCCTTTCCTTCGTCCCCGCCCCCCCGCCCCCCCCCCCGCGCCCCGGCCCGGCCTGTTGGCTCCCCTCCTTGGGGGTGGGGTCGGATCTGACCTTTTTCAACACGCTCATGCCTTGTCCTCTATATCCTGCTCTAGAAATTAGGACGAGGCATGAAGTCATTTCAGAAGCGGCACTTTGTCTAACCTCACCCCGTTTCGCTGCGCTCAACCGCCCCTCTCCGTAGGGAGAGGGACACCTCCAACCCGCCTTGCCCTTGCCCCTCGCCCTACGGAGAGGGACGGCTTGCGGAGCAAGCAGGGTGAGGTTGAGCATTTTCACCAATTGTGAAATAGCCTCATGCCTTGTCCCTACAGGTGATAACCTTATAGACACCCTCTAAATCGCGTCCTTACAAGATATTCACGCACATGCAACGGCTCAGAAATTCGTCTCGATGTCCAGCAGGCCCTCTTCTTTCGAACGGCGCAGCGACGTGCGGTACACCCACCCGGAGATCAGCCACAAGAGCGCGGTCATGACCGCCAGCACGCCGATCAAGCCCCAGTCGCTGAAGCTGGCGAAGGTTGGGAAACGCGCCGAGTTCACACCGAGCAGCGCGCGCCGGGTGACCTCCAGCCAGTAAGTCACCGGGAACAGGTAACCCACGGGCTGCAGCCACGCGGGCAGCACGTCGAGCGGAAAGATCGCGCCCGTGAACAGATACAAGCCACCGGACACCAGCGAGCCGAGATCGGTCTGCAAGCGCGCAGTCTGCATGGTGACCGCGCCGAGGATCACGCCGAGCGCCGAGAGCGACGCCAAGCCGAGGATGGTCGCCGTGACCAGCAGCAGCACGTTGATATCCAGCGGAATGCGGAATGCGATCACCCCGAACACAAGTGTGATCAAGACCGAGACCGACCCGATGATCAGCCGCGCCACCCCGCGCCCCAGCAGGTAAGCATAGGTGTTCATCGGCGCGGTGTAGATCTGCTTGGCGACCCGGTAATGTTCGCGGTCTTCGATCACCGCCCAACTGACGCCCGTCACCACACTGTTGACGAGGATATACAACGCATTGCCAAAGTAGATGAAGGCGAAGATCGGTTCGCCCGTCGCACCATTGGTGATCACGCTGTACATGACCACGAGGATCAGCACACTGGAAATCGGACGCGCAATTGCATACACCGCAAACAGGAACGGTCGCGCCCAGTTTGATTCGATCTGCCACCCGAGCCACGCCGCCGTCACGAACGCGCGCAGTGTCGGACTCTGGGTCACCGCCGGAAGATTAGATAAACGCTGCACAAGTGCCATACCCTACATTCCCCCTACAGCGGACGCCGCCGCTGTCCTTACCGTCTCCGCTCAATCAAGCGGCCTTCACGCCGCCCGATCTGTTCCAGTTTACGCAGCGCAAAATACGCCCCGCCGATGAACAACACGCTCAGCAGGATGAGCAGCACAACTTCCAGTTCGACGGGCATCAGCCCGGTGGCTTGATTGGACGGGAACAGGAGCTGACGCATCCCGTCCATCCCCATTGTCAGCGGAACCAGCGACGCGGCGGCGGCAACAAATGTCCCCAACGCCCGCACGGGAAAGTAAAACCCGGAGACCAGATAGATCGGCTCTTGGAGCAAATTGGCGATGTGCCACGCTTCACGCCCCGACGCCAGAAAGACCGAAGCGAACATCATGCCCATGCCATAGAGCGCGATCATCGTGAGTAGAAACACGGCGATCAGCGTGGGGATGCTCCCCACACTGTAGACCACGCCAAAAGCCAGCGAACACACGACAATGATCACCACCGCGCGGGTCGCCGACATAATCATACCGCCAATCGCCATGCCGACGAGGATCGCCATCATCGGCGCGGGACACAACACATAGATCTCGAGGTTGCCGTCCTCTTTATCCCAATAAAGCTGGCTCGCCATTGACCACAGCACGTTGAGCCAGAACGCGGTCATCGCGCCGCCGAGCACCACAAAACCGATATATTCCTGCGGGGCATTCACGGCGCGATAAACGTAGATGTAACCGATGACTCCGAGCAGCGGAAACACGGTTTCGAAAAACAGCCAGCTCTTCTGGCGCAGCGCGCCAATGATGCGCGGATAGGCACGCGCCCAGACCACCGCCCAAAAGAGGGCGACGCCCTGCAATTTCTTGACCCGTTCCTGACTGCGAATGACGTTGTTCTCGACCGCCGCCATCATTCTGCCTCTTTCTCGTCGGCAGCCTGATCCAGCCGCCGCCCGGTCACCTTGATGAACACATCTTCGAGCGTCGGTTCGCGCTTCTCCAGCGCAATCAGGCTGGAACCGCGCCGTGTGAGGTAAGCGAGTACCTGCGGCAGCGCGTCTTCGCCGCGCAGCGTGAGCGCCAGTTCGGTGTGGCCGTTCACATCGGCGACGTTGACGCGGCTCACGCCCGGCACGGCTTCCAACAGATCGCCGTCTTTCGGCTTTGCGCCGAGCGGTGCCACTTTGAGATTGAACACAGCCTCGGTCTGCAGCGACTTCTTGAGGTTGGCGGGCGTATCACACACCAGCAGTTTGCCGCCGTCAATGATCGCCAGGCGGTCACACATCTCGTCAGCTTCCGCCATGTAGTGCGTGGTCAGCAGCAGCGTGCGATCCGGATGGTCCTGCATCCACTGGCTGACAAAGCCGCGCACGTCACGCGCTGCCTGCACGTCGAGCCCGAGCGTCGGCTCGTCGAGAAACACCACATTCGGATCGGTCACGAAGCCACGGATGAAGTTCATCTTCTGGCGCAGCCCGGTTGACAGGTCAGAGACTTTGGCGCGCATACGATCTTCCAGCCCCATAATCTGCGCCAGCGCCGCGATCCGGTCACGGGCGACCTTGTTCTCCAAGCCGTAGAAGCGCGCGAACATCCATAAGCTTTCTTCGACGGTCAGCAAACCATAGCCGCTGGTCTCCCCGCCGCTCACCATGCTGATGCGCCGCTTGACTTCGTCGGTGTCGCGCACCACGTCATAGCCTTCGATGCGCGCCATGCCGCTGCTCGGCAGCAGCAGCGTCGCCAGAATCTTGATCAGCGTGGTCTTGCCCGCGCCGTTCGGGCCGAGCAAACCGAACAGTTCGCCGCGTTCGACCTGTAAGTCGACGCCATCCAGCGCGACCCGGGTCGTTTGGTCGCCTTTTTTCTTCGGCCCACGAATCTTGTAGATGCGCCGGACATCTTTGGTTTCAATCGCCAGTGAAGTACTCAACTGTATCTGAGCCTTTCATGAACTTTCTTGAGCCGTAAAAGCACCATTCAAATTATATACAAAGTTCTGACAAATCAAAATGTCAATTGCGACCACAATTGTGAAATCTGAAGAACGTAAATTCACGACCATCCCGACAACTGACACTCAACGCAGATTGTAATTTTCCTATAATGAGCTATTCCGACTTACTGTTACCTATAGGAAATAACGATGAGTGATGTTGTCCTGTTCATTCTGGGTCTGGCTGCTCTCGTCGTGGGCGGCAATCAGTTCATCAAAGGGGCGGCGCGGGTAGCAACCGCGCTGGGCGTGTCCACGCTGATCATCGGGCTGACCGTCGTCGCGTTGGGCACATCCGCGCCCGAACTCCTTGTCTCACTGCGCGCCGCGACCACCGCCTCCAGCGATATCGCGCTCGGCAATGTGATCGGCTCGAACATCGCGAATATTGGCGTGATCCTCGCCATCAGCGCCTTGATCACGCCGATCAAGCTGGATTGGAGCATCTTCCGGCGCGAGATCCCGTTCGTCATCGGCTTCTCCGTCCTCGTGCTGCTCATGGCGCTCGACGGTGAGTTGGGGCGCGTGGACGGTCTGATTCTCGTGCTCAGCTTCGCCGCCTTCTCGACGTTGATCTACCGGCAGGCCATTCGCGAACGCGCGGAGATCGAACCAGATCTGACCGTCTACGAGCAGGAAGAGCGCCTCACCAAGCGCGCACCGCTCGTTTGGGAGGCGGCGCGTGTGATCGGCGGGCTGCTCGTGCTCATCGTCGGCGCGCAGTTCCTCGTCGATAGTTCGGTGAACATTGCGCGCGCCTTCGGAGTAAGTGATTTAGTGATCGGCATCACGATGGTCGCCATTGGCACGTCGCTGCCAGAACTCACCATCTGCGTGCTGGCGTCACTCCGGCGCGAGGACGATATTGTGCTTGGCAACGTATTGGGTTCCAATATTTCGAACCTGCTCGTGATTGTCGGCGTGGTTGCGCTCATTCAACCGATCAGCGTGCCGCGCCCGGTGCAGACCTTTGACCTGCCAGTGATGGTCGTGTTTGCCGGTCTGCTGCTGCTGTTCGTGCGCGGACGCACCTTGACCCGCCGAGCCGCGCCCGTGTTCCTGCTCGCCTATGCCGCCTTTATCGCGCTCACGCTGGTGCGCTAGTGCAACGAAACGGTGGCTCAATCGTACAGCATTCATGAAAGCCAACTTTACCGAAGAGGACGATATGCGAAAACTGTGGTGGATTCTAATCGTCGTGCTGGCGCTCAATCTAGGAGCGGCGGCAGCACAGGATGTGGTTGGTACGCCGGGCGCGGACGGGATCGGCGACCCGTTCTATCCCCTGCTCGGAGGCGGTGGCTATGACGTGCAGCATTATACACTGGACGTCGATGTCGACATGGAAGCAGAACGGATCGACGCAACGGCTACGCTCGACATCACCGCGCTGCAGGATCTGAGCGCCTTCAACCTTGATCTCTATCGGCTGGAGGTCAGCAGCATCACCATCAACGGCGAAGCCGCGACCTTTGAGCGTGACGCGCGCGAATTGAACATCACCCTGCCCACCGCGATCGCCGAAGGAGATACCTTCACCGCCGTGATCGAATATGGCGGCGAGCCGAACCCGATTCGCGAGGCGTCGCTCGGCGGCGTAGGCATCGGCTGGAACTTTGAGCGCGACTTCGTCTATACCGCAAGCGAGACCAACGGCTCGGCGACGTGGTATCCGGTCAACGACCACCCCGCCGACAAAGCGACCTATACCTACATCATCACTGTCCCCGCGCCCTACGTCGTCGCGGCGAACGGCGTGCTGCAAGCCATGGTCACCGACGGCGACCAGATCACCTACACATGGGAGATGGCACAGCCGATGGCCAGCTATCTGGCAACGGTCAATATCGATCACTTTGAGGTGAACGCGTACGAAGACAACGGCGTGAGCATCCGCAATTACTTCCCCGCCAGCGTCGCTGACAACGCAACGCGTGTCTTCGCAACCCAGGACGAGATGGTCGCGTACTTCAGCGAGATTTTTGGCGAGTACCCGTTCGATCAGTATGGAGCGGTGCTTACTCGCGCGGAGATCGGCTTTGCGCTGGAAACGCAGACCATGTCGCTGTTCGGCGTATACGTCGCGGATGGGAGTCCGCAGGATGCCGAAGAAGTGATCGCGCACGAACTCGCGCATCAGTGGTTCGGCGATTCAGTCTCCCCCGCGAGCTGGAAAGATATCTGGCTGAATGAAGGCTTCGCGACCTACGCCTCGTGGCTGTGGTTTGAACACACCGAGGGGCCGCGGGCTATGGAGCAGATCGCCAGCAACATCATGGGCTACCTGAGCGGTGATTACTTCCGCCAGCAGGGCATGACGGAAGCAGCCATCAGCGACGAATTGGCGCGCATCGCCGCTCCCGGTAAACCGAGCGAAAATGATCTCTTCAACGGCGGCGTGTATGTGCGCGGCGCCATGACGCTGCACGCGCTGCGCCTGACGGTCGGCGACGAAGCGTTCTTCGAGATTTTGCAGACGTACTATGACCGCTTCAAGTACGGCAATGCGACTACGCAGGATTTTGTGGCCGTGGCCGAGGAGATCAGCGGACAGAATCTCGGCGAGCTGTTCGACGCATGGCTGTACGCGCCGGAAACGCCGGAACTGCCGGAGTAAGTAGTTCACAGTTTACAGTAGACAGTTCACAGTAAAAGCAGAGGACGAACCAGTGTTCGTCCTTTTCGTTTGAAAAGTCGGTTATCGAATCAAATTCACGAACAACCGTAGGGGCGCACCTGTGTGTGCGCCCGAAACCGGGCAGACACATCGGTCTGCCCCTACAACTGCAAACCGCTGGTTGGGTTTGATTCGAGAACCTATTTGGCTACGCAGAAAAACAAACAGGGCGCGAACGTGTCGCGCCCTGACTGTGAACGGTCAACTGACAACCGAAAACTAAACGCTCGCCAACGCTTCCGCCATGAGATCGCCGAGCTGCGTCGGGTTCTGCGCCACGCGCACGCCGACCGCGCTCAAGGCTTCCATCTTGGCCTTCGCCGTGCCCTTCGAGCCGCTGATGATCGCGCCTGCGTGCCCCATCTTGCGTCCGGGCGGCGCGGTCACACCCGCGATATAGGCGACGACCGGCTTGGTCACGTTGCTCTTGATGAATTCGGCGGCTTCTTCTTCCTGCGACCCGCCGATCTCGCCAATCATGATGATGCCCTTGGTTTCGGGATCAGCCTGGAAGGCGCGCAAGCAGTCGATGAAGCTGGTGCCGGGTACCGGATCGCCGCCGATGCCGACGCACGTCGTCTGGCCGATGCCCTTCTGCGTGAGTTCGAAGATCGACTGGTAGGCCAGCGTCCCGGAGCGGCTGACGATGCCGACCGAACCGGGCATGGCGACGTTAGTCGGCGTGAAGCCGATGTTGCACTTGCCTGCGCTCAGAATGCCGGAGCAGTTCGGCCCTAGCAGGCGCGTGTTCGGATAATCGCGCTTCAGCGTGTTGAAGACTTCGGCCTGCCGGTGCATGGTGATGTGTTCGGTCACGCACACGATGAACGGCACGCCGCCCGCCGCCGCTTCGAGGATCGCATCTCCCGCGACCGAGGCCGGAACGATGATGAACGCGGCATTTGCCCCGTCCTGCGCGACCGCATCCGCGACGCTCGCGCGAATCGGGATGCCTTGCACGTCCGTGCCGACCTTCTTCGGGTTGACGCCCGCGACGACCTGCGTGCCGTACGAGCGGTTGAGCAGACCGTAATAGCTGCCCTGCGTGCCGGTCAAACCGACGACGACAACTTTGGTGTTTTCGTCAACGAAAATCGCCATGGTTTAGTTTCCCCCCGCCAGATCTACCGCTTTACGCGCGCCATCGAGCATCGTCTTGGCGATGATCAACCGCCCCGCGCCCTGTTCCGCCAGAATCTGATGTCCCTGATCAGCGTTTGTGCCATCCAGACGCACCACCAGCGGCGCTTTCAGTTCGACGCGGTTCAAGGCTTCGATGATACCCTTGGCCACTTCTTCACCACGCGTGACGCCGCCGAAAATGTTGATAAAAATCGCCTTGACGTTGTGATCCGTGTTGATGACGGTGAGCGCGTTCGCCACGACTTCGGCATTCGCGCCGCCGCCAATGTCGAGGAAGTTCGCCGCCGTGCCGCCGACCTGCGTCACCGTGTCGAGCGTGCTCATGGCGAGCCCCGCGCCGTTGGCAATGATGCCGACCGTGCCGCTCAAACCGATGTACTGCAAGCCCTTCTCTTTGGCGAGTTTTTCGCGTTCGTCCAGGACTTCCAGCCCGCGGAATTCATCCCATTCGGGGTGCTTATACGCGGCGCTGTCATCCAGCGAGACCTTCGCGTCGAGGGCGTACACCCGGCCATCCTTGGAGAGGATCAGCGGATTGATTTCCACCAGATCCGCGTCACCATCGACAAACGCTACGTACAACTTCTGCAAAATGCTCACCGCGCCTTCGACCGCTTCCGCGTCGAGGTTGGCGCGCTTGACCCAGTCGCGCACAACGGCTTCGCTCAAGCCTTCCACCGGATTGATGTGCAGCGTGGCGATATCCGCCGGGTTGGCCGCCGCCACCGCTTCGATGTCGATGCCACCCTTGGCGGACAGCATGCCCAGATACTGCTTGGCGCTGCGATCCAGCGTGAACGAGGCGTAGTATTCCTTGGCGATATCCGACGCGCTTTCGACCCACACGCGGCGCACGATGTGCCCCTTGATGTCCATGCCGAGGATGTTGCCCCCATGGAAGCGCGCTTCATCGGCATTGTTGGCGATCTTGATGCCGCCAGCCTTACCACGTCCACCGACCTGCACCTGAGCCTTAATGACCACCGGATAACCAGTGCGATCAGCCACTGCGACCGCAGCCTCGACGGTATCGGCAGGTTCCCCGGAAGGAACAGGAATGCCAAAGCGGGCAAAGTACTGTTTGCCCTGATATTCGAACAAGTCCAATGGACGCCTCCTAATAAGCGGTTTGCGATTAGCCTTTCGTGCTTAGCAATGCTGGCACAGCCCACAGCTCGTCGCGCTAACGTGAAAAGAGAGTGGTCATGATTATGACCCGTCGTGAAATCTTTCGCAAAACAACGAAAGTTCGCTCAAGGGAAAGCATAAGTAAAACATCTGTAAATTCGCTGAAAACGGTTGCGCCGCCTGACCGGGTGCGCTACCTTTATTGCGCTATGTTTCACAGACGATCCTTTGTGCTGCTGGCGACGGTGATCTTACTGACCGCCGCTGGACTGCGCCTCTCCGATTTACACAACTACCCGCCGGGTCCCCATTACGACGAAGCGGTGTATTTCATCGTGTCTCGCAATATCGCCTTCGCGGGCGCGCGCTTCTTTCCGATGGTTGAAGCGTATCAGGGTCGCGAAGTCCTGTACATGTACCTCAACGCGCCGTTTTTGCAGCTCATCCACGACGACATCTTCACGCTGCACATGGTCAGCGCCTTCTGCAACCTGATCACCGTCGCGGCGACCATCGCGCTCGGTCGGCTGATGTTTCGCGGGCGGCGCGGCTGGATCATCGGCCTGACGCTGGGCGCGCTGATCGCCCTCAACTTCCCGCAAATCTGGCTGGCGCGGCAGGCGTTCCGCGCGGTGACGCTCCCCTTCATGCAGGCCATCGCGCTGGCATTTCTGTGGCGTGGGTTGACCGTCAAGCGGCGCGACTGGCTGTGGCTGCTGATCGGCGGTTTCCTCGCGGGCGCGACCGTCTACACCTACAACTCGTCGCGACTGTTTCCGCTCTGGCTCGGTCTTGCAGGCATCGCGCTGCTCATCTTCGACCGGGCGCGCTGGCGGCTGCGCCTGCGGCAGGGGGTGATTTTCTTCGGCATGCTGATTGTGGTTGCCGCGCCGATGGCGCTCTACGCCGTGCAGCGTCCCGATGTCTTCTTCGGGCGATTGGCGGAAGTCACGCAGGCGGATCAATCCGTGTCGCTCGGCGAAAGTATATTGCTCCACGCCAAGATGTTCTTCATCGATGGCGACCCGTACCTTCGCTACAACATACCCCACCGACCCTACTTCACGCTGCCCGAAGGCCTGCTGCTGCTCATCGGGATTGGAGTCGCTTGTGTGCGCTTGCTGCGCCGCGGCGATCCGCTCGAACGCACGGCCTACGCGCTGGCGATCCTCTCCCCATTGATGATCATCCCCTCGGTGATTTCCGTCGGTGGGCTGCCGCCCAGCCACATGCGCTCCCTCGGCATGATCCCGTTGATCTTTGTGCTGGTCGCCGTGGGGTTTGAGTGGGTATACAGCCTAGTGGTTCACTTTTGGGGAACGCGAAGCATCGCGACTCCCCCTCGCCCCTGGGAGAGGGGGTTGGGGGGTGAGGTTGCATTCAAGGCATTTGTCCCTCTTTTGCTCACCACCCTAATGCTTGGGGGCTTGCTCGTTGGCCAAACGTACTTCACATGGGCGAGCCGCGCCGATGTGTACTACGCCACTGACGCCGACCTCTCCGCCGCGGCGCAATGGCTGGTCGCGCACCATACCGATGAGATCGTTTACATCGCCGCGCAGGATAAAGGCCACCCCACCGCCATGATCGAGCCGCTGCCACCCGTCACGTGGCTGGGTACGGATCTGCTGTTTCGTCCGCCGCTGGGTCAAACCGGGCTCTATATCTTCCCGCGCTCTGCCCCGCCGCCGGACAGTTGGCGCGCGTGGCTCGAACCAGGCGCAATTGCCGATCTGCCCCTTGGCCCGGATGGGCGCACCGCCTTTGAAGCCTTTCGCATCAGGGGTGAGTTGCCGCTGCCCACGGTGATCCCGGCGCACGCGGAAAACCCCTACCTGCGGCTGATCGGCATGTACGCGCCGAGCATTGAGTCGGGGACCAGCGGCGAGATCCAGCTGCAGTGGGAAGTTATCACCCCGCCGCCAGTCGGCGACTATACGCCGCTTGTGCAGTTGGAAGACGCGCAAGGCAACCTGCTGTCACGCTCCGAGCCTTATATGACGCTCACCAATGAATGGCGTCCCGGCGAAACGCTGATTCAGCGTGTGCCGATCAGCGTGCCAGCCGCGACCCCGCCGGGCGAATACCCGATTCGGGTTGCCTGGGTCGGGCGCAGCAGTAATGAGTACTCCACCTACACTGGCTCTGGGCTGTGGACGGAAGTTGGTGTAATATCAGTATTACGAACAAGTGTATTTAATGAAATAAATGATATTCTCATAAAGCACTCATTTACTATATCTGGCGATCTTTCAATACTTGGTTATAATCTTAGTAATTACATCTATCGACCGGGGGAGTCGATTCCTGTAACGCTTTACTGGGCTTCTAGCATGCAGGGGTTACATGCTGTGAACGTCACGGCAGAACTCGACAACAGACGGCTCGATGAATGGATGCCATTTGCCGGCTACGAATGGGCAGCCGGTGAAACCCTCGCAGAACGGCGGCGCTTCGTGATTCCGCAGGACACCCCAGCCGGTGAGTATTCCCTAACGCTCAATGGAGAGCTAATTGCGACCCTCACCATTGCTGGCATTCCCCGCGTCTTCGACATCCCAACCGTGGCGACTCCCGTCAATGCAGTTTTCGGTGATCAACTGGAGTTGATTGGCTATACGTCACATCGTGATGGAGACATACTATTTATAGAAATAAATTGGTATTCCGTTGACGTTATTCAAGATAGCTATAAATTCTTTATTCATGTTCTCGATAATTCTGGTATGATACAATCACAAATTGATACAATTCCACTTGAAAATACCTACCCCACGAACTTGTGGGCTGAGGGAGAAGTGGTCACTGAACGGTATCAATTAACACTCACACCGGCCTCACGCACCATTCGACTGGGCGTGTATGACCCGGACACCGGACAACGTTTATCAATGGACGTTAACGGATCAGTTGATTACTTCGAGTTCCCCATTGACTGATTTATGAGTTATTTATTAAAATGAATAACTTCAGTTGCAAGTGATTATTAAATGTGTGGTTAAATCATACAGAGTGAGACCGTGTCACAACTCGTAGTGCGCGTAGCAAACAGCGAAAACGCTGTCATCAGCATCGATCCCCCAGCAGCGGAAGGATACGTTATCGGACGTTCTGACGAGGCCAGCAGCTATGTACCCGACATCGACCTTGTTCAATATGATGCCCGCGAAAAAGGGGTTTCGCGACGTCATTCGGCGCTCGTCCGCTTTCAGGGGGCAACCTGTGTAATCGACCTGAACAGTGTGAACGGCACATTCGTTGATGGTAAACGCCTGGCTCCTGATTCCCCGCACCCCATCGGGCGATCCTGCAATGTCACGCTCGGCACGCTTACCTTGAGTATTTCCAATACCTGAAGGTCCCGGACTTTACGAATTTCGTAAGATCCGCTATCATTATCCGTACGGTTGGCAGAAAGTAAAGCCAGAATGAGCAACATGGTGCAAAGTTCACTGAGATTTAATGGCTCCGTGTGGTGCAATCTTGATATTGCCCTGCGGAACCTCGACCAATTGTTTGGGCGGGCAATTCAACCGCTCGGCCTCACAATTATCGAATGGTATATTCTCCGCGCGTTGTATGAACGTGACGGTCAACACGCGTCGGAACTCGCGCGCGCGGTCGGCAGAGCGGCTACTTCCTTCACGCCGAACCTCGACAAGCTCCAGCAGAAGGGCTTCATCGAACGCCGTCCCGATCCGACGGATCGTCGCGCCGTGCACATCTACCTGACGTCGCTTGCCGAGCAGCACCGCGAAGAAGTGCTCAACAGCGCGCGCCTGGTCGACCAGCAGATTCGCAAGATGTTCAGCGACGAGGAATTCGAAACGTTCCAGAGCATTGTCGCCTACTTGCAGACGCTGGAACCGGACTATTCGGACAACAGCGCCGACTACAAGAACGGTCACGCCGACCGCCGCGGCTAATCCAATCGCTTGAGTCACATCAAGCGCGGCACACCCCCGTTGTAAATTGCACCTCAGCGCGGGATAATGTGCCGCGTTTTGATTCTCGGAGATGACTTATGCAGCCTATGACGCCCGAAGACGTGCAAGCCGTCCTCGACCGCCACCAGTTCAATGTGCAGATCACCTTTTTTGACACCACCACGGCCACTTCGCAGCAGGCCGCCGACAACATCGGTTGTGATGTCGCGCAGATCGTCAAGTCGATCTGCTTCATCGCGGGTGAACAGCCCGTCATCGTGCTGACGAGCGGCGCGCAACGCGTCGACGACCGCAAGATCGCGGCGCTGTTCGGCATCGGGCGCAAGCAGGTCCGCGCCGCCAAGCCCGAGGAATGCGTCGACGTGTTCGGCTACGCGCCGGGGAGTGTGCCCCCCTTCCCCCACCGCACACCGGGGATCGTCGTCTACATCGATCAGACGCTGCAAAACTACCCCATGCTGTATGCCGCGGGTGGCGCGCATAACGCCATCTTCCCGGTGACGCTGGCGCAGCTCGTCGCCGTCACCAACGGCATGATCACCGATGTGATCAAGGATGCCACCGTACCCTCCGCTTAAATCCCTAACCGACTGATAGGAGTTTGCATGGACGTCATTGCGAAAATTCTGGTGGGGTTGGTCGCGCTCGAACACGTCTACATCCTGTACATGGAGATGTTCGCATGGGCAACGCCGCGCGTCCGCAAGAGCTTTGGCACGACCGAAGCATTCGCGCAGGAGACCAAGACGCTGGCGGCGAATCAGGGGCTCTACAACGGCTTTCTCGCCGCCGGTTTGATCTGGGGGCTGCTGCATCCCGACGCCGCGGTCGGCGAACAGGTGCAAATCTTCTTTCTGGCGTGCGTCCTCGTCGCGGGCATTTACGGGGGTATCAGCGTGAAGCGCCGCATCCTCTACGTGCAGGCGCTGCCCGCGCTCATTACGCTCATCGCCGTGCTGCTGACGTAACCCGAAGTCAAGGGCGCGGCAGTAAATTTACGCCCCAACCGCCGCGCGGACGTGCTGCGCGAGGTAGCTCAACACCTCAATCAGCCGATCCCGCCACGCGGTTCCTTCCTGCGCGGGATCGAGTATCAGCTCGACCGCCGTGCGTGTGACTGCTGTATAGTCACCCAGTTCGCGCGCCAGTTGCTCGCGGTTGACCTCAACCAGATAGGGCAAGCGGATCTCGATCTTCGCGTCGCGGTTCAGCACGTGGGTCGCATTCGCCGCCTGCGCCAGAGTCTTGACCTCGATCTGGAACAGCAGCCCTTCCACCGCTGCGGGCAGTTCGCCAAAGCGGTCGCGCAGTTCGCCGCGCATGGACTCGACATCTTCGACCTTCGACAGCCCGCCGATGCGGCGGTACAGCTGCAAGCGCAGCGACAGCTCGGGGATGTAATCGGTCGGTAAGTAGGCGGGCATCGGCAGGTCAATGATAATGCTGTTCTCGCTGATGATCGGCGCGGTTGGCGTGGTCTTCGCGCCATCCACCTTTTCGCCCTTGAGTTCGCGCACTGCCGAGGCCAGCATCTGCGTGTACAAGTTCAAGCCGATGGCGGCGACATGCCCCGTCTGCCGCGTGCTGAGGATATCCCCTGCCCCACGCAGTTCAAGGTCGCGCATGGCAATCTGGTAGCCGCTGCCGAGGTCAGTGTACTCGCGCAGCGTTTCGAGGCGGGCGCGCGTCTCTTCCGTCAAGCGATTGGCGGCGGGATGGAAGAAGTAGCCGTAGGCCTGCTGCGCGCTGCGTCCCACCCGCCCGCGGATCTGGTACAACTGCGCCAAGCCGAACAGATCAGCGCGGTCGACGATCAGCGTGTTGGCGTTGGGGATATCCAGCCCGCTCTCGATGATCGCTGTAGAGAGCAGAATATCGTATTCACCGTTGGCATAGGCTTCCATGACGCGCTCTAGAATGCGCCCATCCATCTGCCCGTGACCGATCACGATGCGCGCTTCCGGCACAATCTTTTCGAGGCGTTCGCGCAGCACATCGATGGTGTTAATACGGTTGTGCACGACGAACACCTGCCCGCCGCGCTCCATCTCGCGGATCACCGCCTGCCGCACCAAGCGATCATCGAATACGCCGACATGCGTGATCACGGGCAGACGATCTTCGGGCGGCGTCTGGATCATGCTGATGTCGCGCACCCCGGTCAGCCCCATGTAGAGCGTGCGCGGGATGGGCGTGGCGGTCAGCGTGAGGATGTCGACCTGCGTGCGCAGCTTCTTGAAGTGTTCCTTGTGCTTGACGCCGAAACGCTGCTCCTCGTCGATGATCACCAAGCCGAGGTTCTTGAGCTGCACATCATCCTGAATGATGCGGTGTGTGCCGACGAGAATGTCGATCTCGCCCTTTTCGAGCTGCTTGATTGCGCGATCCTGCTCCGGCTTGGTACGGAAGCGCGAGAGCATCTCCACTTTGATCGGGAAGGCCGCCAATCGTTGGCTGAACGTCTCATAGTGCTGCTGCGCGAGGATGGTCGTCGGCACGAGCACGGCGACCTGCTTGCCATCGTTGACCGCCTTGAACGCGGCGCGTAACGCAACTTCGGTCTTGCCGTAGCCGACATCGCCGCAGATCAGGCGATCCATCGGGTGGGGCTTTTCCATGTCGTTTTTCACATCGACTACGGCGCGGAGTTGATCCTCGGTCTCCACGTATGGGAAAGAAGCTTCGAGTTCGTGCTGCCACGGCGTATCCGGGCTAAACGGGTGACCGGGGGCGCTGGCGCGGGCGGCGTACAGACCGAGCAGTTCGCGCGCTTCTTCCTCAACGGCCTTCTTCGCCTTGCTCTTGATGCGAATCCAGTCCTGCTGGCCGAGCTTGTTGAGCGTCGGCGGTTTGTCATCCGGCCCGACATAGCGCGACAGCCGATCCGCCTGATGGATGGGCACAAACAGCGTATCCGTGCCGCCATACTCGATCAGCAGATATTCGCGCTCCACGCCTTCGAGTGTGCGGCGGCGCATGCCGACGAACTTGCCCACGCCGTAATCGATGTGCACGACGTAATCGCCTTCGTGCATGTCCGCATAGGCGAGTTCCGGCGTCTTGGCACGGCGCACGACTTTGCGGCGGCGCGGCTCCGGGCGACTCCAACCGAAGACCTCGGCATCCGTGAACAGGTGTAGGTCGCCATCGGCGGTGCGCAAGCGCCAGCCTTCCTGCAGCGCCCCTTCGACAAACGTGACCGTACGCTTGTCCGGCGGCTCGATCAGCGCGGTCGTCTTGGCCAGCGCCGCCGATTCCTGCTCCTGCCACAGTTCGGTCATGCGCGCGGCCTGCATCGTCACGGCGACGACGCGGTCGCCGTCGTTGCGCAGCTTGCGGAGCTGCGTCAGCATGGCTTTCAACTGCCCGCCGAAGCGCGTCTCCGGCGCGATGATGCCTTCGAACAATTCCGGCGTGTCGTCGTCTTCGGCGTGACCGAGATAGACCACATGATGATCACGGATAGCCGTTTCGAGCATCTCCCACGCGATGTACGGCTGCGGGTAGTCGGGCGGCAGCACCTGCGCGTTGATCTTCTCGGCGCGGTCTTTGACGGCCTGTTCTTCGATGCTCGTCACCACGTCGCGCAGTTCACCGCCATCATCCACGAGGATGAGCGCGTTATCCGGCGCGTAGTCGAGCAGGCTCACCGGGTTGCCGTACAGGTACGGCAGATAGGTTTCGAGGAATGGGAAGGCCGATCCCATCGAGAGCGGATCGCGATCGGCGAGGGTGCTCGTCGCGTCGCCTTCGGGGTCGGGCAGTGCGTCAAACCACGCGCTGAGCGTGGTCGCGAGCGGCGGCGTGTGTTCCGGCAGGGCTTCGCGGCTCGGCGTGATCGTGATCTGCTTGATCTTCTCGGTCGAACGCTGGGTCGACGGATCGAAGAAGCGCAGACTGTCGATCTCATCGCCGAAGAACTCCACGCGCACCGGGCGGTCGAGCGTCAGTGGGTAAATGTCGAGGATGCCGCCGCGCCGCGAGAATGTCCCCGGCTCGATGACCATCGTCGTGCCTTCATAGCCGATCTTCTGCCAGCGATCCAGCAGTTTGCCGATATCCCAGCGGTCGCCGACTTTCAGTGTGAGCGAGGCGCGGCGGAAGGTGTTCACGGGCATGGTGCGCTGCATCAACGCGCGCGCCGACGTGACGACCAGCGGATGCCGCTCAATGATTGTATCGTCCGACAGGGCGGAGAGCGTTTGCAGGCGGTTGCGCAGCGCCGATTCGCCCCACGGCGCGCGTTCATAGAACGGCGAGGCGGGTTCGGCAAAGCGATAGATCGGCGCGTCGTCGCCCAGCCACACGGGGAACTGCTCGGTGACATTGTAGGCGCGGTCGATGCGCGCGGTCAGGTAAACGACGGGCGCACCCCAATCCCGCGCGAGCGCCGCCGCGATGAACGGTCGTGCCGAACGCAGCGCCCCGAGCACAGCGGGCGTCTTGCCCGACTTCCGCAGTTCAGCGAGCAGCGCTTTATACGCAGGGGCTGTCCGTAACAGATCCAGCAAGCCAGAAAGCTGCATATTCGATTTATCCGCTGACATGTTCGTTTCGACCATTCTAGCGTCCGCGCCGTGTGGGACGAATGAGAAGTTAAAGAGGATTGCTAAAACTGGATGCGCGCACAGGGGTAGACTTCCGCCGTGAGCAGGTGATAAACGGTGAACTCCAGCGTGGGCAGCGTGAGCACCGCGCATGTGCCACTCCCCCGCGACGGATTGACCGAACCGGGATTGACGATGGTGACGCCCGCCCCCTGCGCGAACATTGGCTCATGGGTGTGGCCGAGCACCACGACATCCGCCTCAGCTTCATGTGCCACCCGCTGAAAAATGTGACGTGGGCCGTCCGGATACACGTAATTCATGTTCCCCCACGGCGCGCCATGCGCGATGAGCACACGCTGATCTTCAACCTCGAAGGCCAACGACTGCGGAAGTCGTTCCAGATACTCGAAGCTCTCTTCGGTCAGGTCATCCCGCCGTCGATCTGGCGCGTACAGGCGGCGGTAGTGTTCGCTGCCCGGCTCAACCGCCCATTCATCATGATTCCCCTGCACACAGGGGATCTGCCGCTCACTGAAATAGCGCACCACACCCGCGCCCGCCGTGCGCCCATCGATCAGGTCGCCCGCGCACACCAGCTTATCGACCGCATGGGCTTGCAGCAGCGCCAGCGCGCGGTGCAAGCCAGCTAGGTCGGCGTGAATGTCAGAGAGCAGCCCGAGTTTCATGGCAGCTCAGGTCGTGGGTGGGGTTTCTGGCGCAGGCTCGGTGGGTTTCTCTTTTTTCGGCTTTGGTTCACCCGTGCCATTGTAGCGATTCATGGCGATGTCAACCCCGTCGGTCAGCCACGCTTCGACCGCCAGCACGGCGCGATCCGCGACTTCTGCCGCGAGGATATCGTCATCGCCTTTGAACGGTGCGAGGACGTAATCGGCAGCGTGCATCTTGCCGGGCGGCCGCCCGATGCCGAAGCGCACGCGGTTGATCACCTGATTGCCCATGCGCTGCAAGATGTGCTTGAGGCCGTTCTGCCCGCCGGAACTGCCCATCTTGCGGATGCGCAGTGTGCCGAGCGGCAGATCGAGATCGTCCGCGATGACCAGCAGTTGCGTCGATGGGATCTTGTAGAAGTGCGCCAGCGGCTGCACCGCATCCCCGCTCAGGTTCATGTAGGTGAGCGGCTTGGCCAGCAGCACCTTCTTGCCGAGGATCGTCCCGCTCCCGGTCAGCGCCTTGTGTTCGGTCTTGCCGAAGGTGATGCCGTGCTTGGCCGCCAACCGATCCAGCACACGCCAGCCAACGTTATGGCGCGTATTTTCATATTGCTTACCGGGATTGCCTAACCCGACGATCAAGTAAATTTCCGACACGAGCCTACCTCAAGCTAAAAACCAAGATTCAACGCAAAGGCGCAAAGGCACTAAGGCGCAAAGAATTATACCATTAACCCTTTGCGTCTCCGCGTCTTTGCGCCTTTGCGTTGAGTTTTTTCTCAGACGCTGAAATACGGCACGAGCAGCAGCACGACGTTGACGACGATCTGGCACAACCACGCCGCTGCCAGACCGTTACGGTCGCGCACGTAGCTGTAGATCATGTTCATGAGCACCAGTGCCGTACCGATCAGAATCGCGATCACCGGGTAGCGCCCCACGTCGAGCATGGGAAAAAACAACAGAATCGACCACAGGCTCGCCAGCGCCCCGGTCACCACGAACGGCTGACGGGCTTGCAGCAGATTGCGGAAGAACAGCGTTTCCGCCAGCGGCATGACAAAGATCAGCAACGCGGCGACCGCGCCGACGGAAAGGTTACGCACATCCCCGGCGATGCCCGTCTGAAACATCAGGCGGACGGTCGTGGTGAGCGTGCTGCCGCCGACCAGCAAGAGCGGCGCGGCGACGATCAGCCCGAAGATCGCGCCCCACGCGAGATCCTCAAGGCGTTCCTGCGCGATCTTCTCGCCCGAGCCCAGCAGCCACGAGAGCACGCCGAACAGCGCCATCGCGCCCCAGCCGATCACATAGCGCAAGTCGCCTTGCAGCGGGATGAGCGGCGTCAGCCCGATGATCAGCGCCAGCGCGAGCAGATAACCAAACGTTGGGTCGTTGTTCGTCGTGCGGTAGCGCGGCGCGTCGTCTTCCTCGTCGGTCTCCGCCGCATACACGTCGGTTTCATCGTCGACCACGTCGTCGTCATCGTCCCCGGCGAGTGGCTGAACGACGAGATCGTCATCCTCAAATTCGGAATCATCCCGCTTGGGCATATCAAACATGCTGGGTTAGTCCGCCGCCGAATAGGCCGGCGCCAGTACCGTGCGCACCGCGTCCAGCACGCGCGTGACGTGTTCCGCCTTGAACCAGTAGTGCGTCACCGCGCGCAGCAAACCGGGATCGCCGGGGTACGGCGTGATCAGAATGCCATACTCGTCTTTCAGGCGGGCGGAAAGCGCTTCAGCGCTGATCGGCGCGCTTGGCTTAACCCGGAAGAAGATCATGTTCGTGCGCACCATGCTCAGATCAATCTGGATGTCAGGCAGCGCGGCCAAGCCTTCGGCGAGCGCCCGCGCGTTCGCGTGATCTTCGTGCAGGCGCTGGCTCATGTCATGCAGCGCGATCAAGCCCGCCGCCGCGATGATGCCCGCCTGCCGCATGCCCCCGCCGAAACTCTTGCGGATGTGATGCGCGCGCTTGATGAAGGCTTTCGACCCGACGATCACCGAACCGACGGGCGCGCACAGCCCTTTCGACAGGCAGATCGACACGCTGTCCGCGCCTGCGGTGAGGTCTTTCACGTCGAGATTGAGCGCTGCCGCCGCGTTGAAGATGCGCGCACCGTCAATGTGCAGCTTAAGGTTGTGCTCCCGCGCAATTTCCGCGACGCTGTCGGTGTATGCTTTCGAGAGCGGCGCGCCGGAGACGCCCGCCGTATTTTCGAGGCAAATCAGCCGCGTGATCGGGTAATGCACATTGTCGCCGCGAATCGCGTGGCGGATCTGGTCGAGATCCATCATGCCGTCCCGATCAATCGGGAGCGTGTTCGGCTGCACGCCGCCATACATCGCCGCGCCGCCAACCTCATAGCGGAAGATATGCGCGTCTTTGGAGAGAATCATCTCATCGCCGCGCTGACAGTGCGCCAGCACCGACGTCAAATTGCCCATCGTGCCGCTGGCTACAAACAAGCCCGCTTCTTTGCCAAACATGGCGGCGGCGTCCGCTTGCAGTTGGTTGACCGTTGGGTCCTCGCCATACACATCATCCCCCACCTCGGCGTTCGCCATCGCCAAACGCATTTCCGGGGTGGGCACAGTTACCGTGTCGCTGCGTAAGTCTATCATGTCCATGTGGATCATCCCTCCATCGTCGCCAGAATCGTAGTCGGCAAACGAGGCGATTGCAAGAGACTCTCGGCGCATGGACTTAGATCGGCGGCGGCGTCCGACCAACCGCAGCAAAAAGGGGCAGCCCCCAAGTCTGCCCCGGTAAACCTGGACCCCAACAGGGGTGAGTGCGCCTTACTGTTTCACCAGCCACGCGCGCGCTTCTTCAAGGTCGCTGAAGATCGCCACGCGCACGCCGAGGTTGTAGAAGATTTCGACAATTTCCTGCATACCCGCCCGACCAATCTCGCTTTCCGGCACGACCATCGCCCAATACTGCCAGCCCGCCGCCGCCGCGCGCGGCCCCCAACTGGTCAGCGTGAATTCAACCGCTTCCGGAGTCACATTGACATATTTACGGTCGTCGGACAGCCATTTGTGCGCCCCGTTCGCCTGCAGGCTCTCCAGCCCGGTTTCGAGGATCGTGCGCAGTTCCGCCGGGGGCAGATCCTGCAAGATCGTATGATAGATGTAGCGCGCCTCCGTCTCGTACTGGACCGTCGCCCACTCGGTTTTCAGGAGCATCTGCAAGACCATATGTCAGTTCCACCCAAGAACCACATTATCATTATTAAGCACATTATAAATCTACCCGAGTATGCAAACGTATGAGATTCGCGCCGACGGTTGTCATGCTGCGGTAGAATAGCGACGTAGTACCAACCAACCGAGGCTAGCTTATGACCGTCATCACCTTACAGCATGTCAGCAAGACCTTTACGCAGGACGTGGAAGGAGCGGCGCGCCCGGTCGTCGCGGTGGATGATGTGTCGCTCAAAATTGCCAGCGGTGATGTGCTCGCCATCCTCGGCCCGTCCGGCTGTGGCAAGTCGACGCTGCTGCGGCTCGTCGCCGGGCTGGAAAAGCCGGATCACGGCGCGGTGCTGTACGACAACGTCGATCTGCGCGAAATTGAGCCGTTTCAGCGCGGGATCGGCATGGTGTTTCAAGAAGGCGCGCTCATGCCCCACTGGGAAGCCGAAAAGTCGGTCGGTTTCTTCATGTGGCTGCGCAAACGCGAACACGAAGTGCCTGCGCGCGTGCAGCGCATCTCGCAGATCACCGGGGTCGGCCTCGAAAAATTGATGGAACGCATGCCGCGTCAACTGTCCGGCGGTGAGCGGCAGCGCGTCGCCATCGCCCGCGCATTGACCCGCGATCCGCGCGTGTTCCTGTTCGACGAACCGTTCTCCAGCCTTGACGCTAAACTGCGCGCGCAAGCCCGCGTCGAACTCAAGCGGTTGCTGCAGGAATTCCCCGTCACCTCGATCTATGTGACGCACGACCAGCAGGAAGCGATCACGCTGTCGACCAAGATCGCGATTATGCGGGCGGGGCAAATTGAGCAGGTCGGCACCTACCACTATTTGTACGACAACCCGATCAACCTGTTTGTGGCGACGTTTATGGGCGTGCCCACCATCAACCTGTTTGAAGGCGTGGTACATGGCCACGTCTGGCAGGGCGAACTCTTCGGCGGCTACCCTGTGCGCGGCGATTTAGCCGATGGCACACGCGTGATCGTCGGTCTGCGTCCCGAAGCCCTCCAGCTCAGCACCGACGACGCCGACTTTCCGGGACGCGTCGAGAGCGTGACGCCCTATTTCGCCGAAAAGCATCTGCTGCTGGAAGTGCGCAACGGCGGCGATGTGTGGCGCATGCACGCCCCGCTCACGGCGACCCTCAAGCCGGGCGATGTGATCCGCGCGCGGTTTGAGGCTGACGCGCTGCACTTCTTCGATGCGGAGACCGGCGTGCGCATCGGCTAGACGTTTTGACATTTCAGGGAAAGCCGTTTAAATTTATTGAAAACGATTACCGTCCGCTGGGGCTGACCACGGCGGGAATATTGCTTTAGTTCGAACCATAGCAGCACCGTCGCCTCCTCATCAACCCTGTGGCTTCAAGATATTGATGCTTTTATTTACGAGGCAAACCGACCATGGCAACCATCAAACAGGTAGCGGATCACGCAAAGGTCTCTGTTGCCACCGTATCGCGGGTGGTCAATAACACCGGCTACGTCAGCGCGGATTTGCGCGAACGGGTCGAAAAAGCGATGAACGCGCTCAACTACAAACCGAGCGCGCTCGCCCGCTCACTCCGGCGGCAGGAAACGCTCACCATCGGCGTCATGCTCCCCCAATTGAACCAACCTTTTTTCAGCACGCTGGCCTTCGCCATCGAAAAAACCTTATTTGCCAACGATTACAAAACTCTGATTTGCAGCTCGGAGGAAGAGAGCGACAAAGAGGCGGCCTACGTCGATATGCTGCTGCGGCAGCGCGTGGACGGCGTAATCATCGTGCCGATTGGCAGCAGCACGGACAACATGAACCGCCTGATCAATGGGCTGGTGCCCGCTGTGCTGGTCGACCGGGACATTCCCGGCGTCCCCGTCAACCGCGTGCTGTGCGACAACGTCGACGGCGGCAGGCAAGCGATCCGGCATCTGCTCGAACTCGGGCACCGCCGCATCGCGATCATCGGTGGCCCCGGTCACAGCAAGGCGATTGATGAACGTATTCGCGGCATCCAACTCGGCTATCAGGAGTTCGACCTCCCCTACTCCGACGCCAACTTCATCATGAGCGAGTTCAAAGAGTTCGACAACGGGTATCAGGTGGGCAAGCAGCTCCTCAGCGCGCCCGACCGCCCGACGGCGATCTTCGCGCTCACCGACGTGACCGCCGTCGGCGTGCTGCATGCCGCCGCCGAATGCAAACTCGCCCTCCCCGGCGATCTCTCGGTCGTCGGCTTTGACGATATTCCGTTGGCGGCGCACAGCATCCCCGGGCTGACCACCGTCGCCCAACCGATCTATGAGATGGGCGCGACCGCCGCGCAGCTCCTGCTGGCACACCTACACAGCGACGAACCGGTCGAGCAGACGGTCACCCTCCCCACCCAGTTGATCGTGCGCAACTCTACGGCGCGAGCGCGTTAGGATCGGTTCCACCGCACTGCGGCTCACCCGCCCCGGCTGAATTTGCCGTTTGCGGCGGGGTGCGGATAATTCGACGAAATAACATTTGAGGTAAGGCGTCACGCAAACATGAAACAACACCAGTTCAGTTTGATTCTGTGCTTTCTGTTTTGCCTCTGTGCTGCGCCCCTCACTGCCCAAACACCGACCCTGCGCATTGGCGCGCTCATCAAGAACGAGTCCAATCCTTTCTTTCTCACCATGGCGGAAGGCTATCGCTTTGCCGCCGCCCGCTACGGCGTCGAGATCGTCATCGGCAGCACGCCGACCGAAGACTCGGCGGATGATCAGCTCGCCCAGCTCGAAACCTGGCTGAACGAAGGCGGCTTTGATGCGCTGATCGTGACGCCCTTCCGCGCGACCAGCCTCAACAGCGCGCTTCAGCAGGCCACCGACCGCGGCATCCCCATCATCAACGTCGACGAGTTGATTCCGGCAGATGCGCTCGACGGCATCACGCTCGCCGCGCAGGTCGCCTCCAACAATGTGCGGGCGGGCGCGCTCGCCGCCGACCTGTTCCTTGACTATCTCGCGCCCGGCGATCCGGTCGCCGTGATCGAAGGCGCGCCGGGCACGACCAGCAGCAGCGACCGGGTGCGCGGTTTCACCGAGGGTGCGCTGTTCGGTCGTCTGAGCGTCGTCGCCAGCCAGCCCGCCAACTGGGATCGCGCGCAAGCCTACGATGTCGCGGCGAACATCCTGCAGAGTTTCCCGGATGTACGCGCGATCTTTGCCGCCAATGATGTCATGGCGTTGGGCGCGCTGGAAGCGATTGATGCGGCGGGTCTGGCTGATCAAGTGCTGGTCGCCAGCGTCGACGCCATCCCCGAAGCGCTGGACGCCGTGCGGGCCGGGCGCTTGGCCGGCACGGTCGCCCAATACCCTGATGAGATGGCGATCCTCGCGGTCGAGGCGGCGCTCAAACTGCTGGCAGGTCGCCCAGTTGCGCCGCAGATCGAAGCGCCGGTCGTGATGATCAGCGCGCAGAACGTCGACACGGCTGGAAGTCATCTCGGTGACCCCACGCTCGGTGATCTGCGCATCGGCGCACTCATCAAGAACGAGAGCAATCCCTTTTTCCTGACCATGGCAGAGGGTTATCGCCGCGCCGCCGCCGATTATGGGATCGACGTGGTCATCGGCAGCACGCCGACCGAAAATGCCGCCGATCAGTTGGGCATCCTCGAATCATGGATCAACGAAGGCGGCTTCGACGGCTTCGCGGTAACACCCGTCCGCGCGACCAGCATCAACCACGCGCTCGTCACGCTCAGTCAGGCGAACATGCCGCTCGTCAACGTCGACGAGCTAATCCCCGCCGACGCCCTGATGGGCATTACGCTGGAGGCGCAAATCGCCTCGAACAACGTGCGAGCAGGCGCGCTGGCCGCCGACTTGATCGTCAGTCGTGTCGAACTTGAGGCGGAAGTCGCCGTGATCGGCGGCGCGGCGGACACGACCAGCAGCACGGATCGGGTGCGCGGCTTCATCGAAGGCGTGATGCGCGGCGGCCTGATCGTCGTCGCCAACCAGCCCGCCGACTGGGATCGGGCGCGCGCCACCGAAGTCGCCACCACCCTACTGCAAAACCAACCCAACTTACGCGCCATCTTCGCCGCCAACGACGAGATGGGTTTGGGCGCTTTGGCAGCGGTCGAAGCGGCGGGTTTGGCGGATCAGGTACTGGTTGTGAGCGTCGATGCGATCCCCGAAGCGGTGGACGCGGTGCGCGCAGGTCGACTGGCGGGTACGGTCGCGCAGTACCCGGATGAAATGGCCTATCTGGCAGTCGAAGCGCTGATCAAGGTGATCGAGGGTCGCCCGGTCGCGCCCTACATCGAGTCGCCCGTGGTGCTGATCACGGTGGAAACGGTCGGCGGATGAAATCACGGCTTCACCACGGCACGCCGTGGACTTTGCGGTTCAACATTGACTTAGGAGTCAGGCATGTTATTAGGCATCGACGTGGGGACTTCGAGCGTCAAAGCGGTGCTCTTTGACCCGGAAGGCGCGCGCTTACTGGCGACCGCCGCGCACGAATACCCCATTCATCACCCCGCGCCCGACCGCGCGGAACAAAACCCGGAGGACTGGTGGAACGGCGCGGTCTACGCTGTACGCAAAGCGCTGAGCAGCGCCAACGCTAAACCGGAAGCTGTTCGAGCGATTGGTTTGTGCGGGCAAATGCACGGCGTGACGCTGCTGGACGCGCAGGCCGCGCCCATCGGCAATGCAATCATCTGGGCGGATCAGCGCAGTGCTGCCGAGACCGCCGGACTCATCGAGCGCTTTGGCGCGGACAACCTCGCCCAGATCGCCGGGACGCTGCCCGCCGCCGGGTTCATGATTTCGACGTTCTCCTGGATGCAGAAGCACGACCCGGAACCGCTGGCGGCCGCGCGGGCCGTCGTGCTGCCCAAAGACTATGTACGCCTCAAGCTGACGGGCGAAATCGCGACCGACATCAGCGACGCAGCGGCGACCGGACTGTTCGACGTGTTAGGGCGCACCTGGTCGGCGCGCATCATCGACGAGCTCGGTCTGCCGAGTGCGATCTTCCCACCTGCACTGGAGTCGTCGGCGCGCGCCGGACGCCTGACCGCCGAAGCGGCGGCGACGCTCGGCCTCAAAGCGGGCATTCCCGTCGCCACGGGCTGTGCCGATCAGCCGGCGCAGGGGCTGGCTAACGGTTTGATCGCCCCGGGACAGGCGTCGGTCACTATCGGCAGCGGCGGGCAGGTGTTCACGCCCATTGTGCCGAACAGTGACGGCAAACTGCGCACCGATCCGCGGCTGCACGTCTTCAATCATGCTGTGCCGGAGATGTGGTATGTGCTCGGCGCAATTCTCTCGGCGGGGCTGTCATTGCGCTGGCTGCGTGACTTGCTCGTCACCGACTATCCCGCCCTGAGCACGGCGGCGGAGCGCGTCAACCCCGGTTCGAATGGGCTGCTCTTTCTACCCTATCTCTCCGGCGAACGCACACCGCACATGGATGCTTACGCGCGCGGCGGCTTCATCGGCCTGACGCACTATCACGGGCGCGGGCATATGGCGCGGGCGATCATGGAAGGCGTGGCCTTTGCCATGCGCGAAGCGCTCGACATCAGCTTGGGCCTCGGCGGACAGGCCGAACGGGTGATCGCGGCGGGCGGCGGCGCGGACAGCGACGTGTGGCGGCACATCCTCGCGGATGTGTTCGGCGTGCCGCTCCAGCGCAGTCTGCTCACCGAATTGACCGGGATCGGCGCGGCGCTCCTTGGGGGTATTGCTGCGGGCGTCTACACCGACGCGCAGGACGCCGCCTCGACGGCGCGCTACGGCGCGATCACGGAACCGGATGCTGCGCGACACGCCTACTATCATCAGTTGTATCAGGAATATCAGGCGCTCTACCCACGCCTGAAAGACAGCTTCCATCACCTTGCGGCGCTGGAGTAGATTTGAGCAAAGGCAGAGGCGCACCGCCGTGCGCCCCTACAGAGGTGTGCTGGAAATAAAAGAGCGGCGATCCCCGTGGGGATCGCCGCTCTGATGCAGCTTAGTTGAGGTTGCCGTTCGGCACGCGGGTCTTGACTTGAGGGTGTTTAAAAAGCACCCCCCCCCCCCCCCCCCCCCCCCCCCCGGGGGCCCACCCGCCCCCCCCCCCCCCCCCCCCCTCTCCCCCCCCTCCCCCCCCCCCCCCCCCCCCCCCGTGGGAAGGCTTTAGGGCTTTTAAACACCTTCTTGAATGACCTTCGGCTGCGCCTGTTCGGCCTTCGGCAGCGTCAGCGTCAGCACGCCGTCTTCATAGTTGGCCTCCGCCTTGCTGAAGTCGATGTTCTGCGGCAGACGCAGGCGGCGCGTGAAGCGCCCGTAGCGGCGTTCCTTGATCAGCGCGCGCTGGCCTTCGCGTTCAGTCGTGGTTTCCGGAATTTCCGCATCGATCAGCAGATAGTCACCTTCCTGCCGAATGTTGATGTTCTCCGACTTCACGCCGGGGAGTTCCGTGGTGATGATGTAGCTCTTTTCGGTCTTCGTGCGCGTCAATCGCCAGCAGGTTGCCGACGACACGGCCTTCTTCAGCATACGGACGCCAGTCGTCAAACAGGCGATCCATCGCGCTCTGCATCGCCGCCAGTTCACGGAACGGGTTCCAACGAGTCATTGTGTTTGCCATTTTAGATTCCCTCCAACTCGAACCTGCAATTTCATCATGCTTCCAAGATAAATGAGCTGGATCGGAATGGCGTAAACAGTTTGTATAAACTTCGTAAGAGAGCGAAGTGAGGGAAGGCAGGCACGGTGCTCAAGTCCCCTCTCGACGTTTAGGGCGCATGCGATAAACAGTCGAATATGGAGTTGTAGGGGCGCACGGCCGTGCGCCCCTACGAATAAGCTTTCCGGATAGAGCATTAGATTCAGGGGTGAGGCAAGGCCGATTCCGAAATAATCTCTACAGCGGTTCGGGGACGGCCTTGGTCGCGGGCTGCGGACGGAGCTGCAAAATGACCACGCTGGCCACAATCGACACCGCGCCCAGCCACTGGATCGGCTGCATGCTCTCGTTCAGGAAAATGAGCGCGAGCACGCTGGTCAGAATCGGCTCAAACGAGCTGACAATCGACGCTTTGGTCGCGCCGAGCTTTTGGATGCCGATGTTGAGCGAGAACACGGGCAGCACCGTGCTGATCACCGCCAGCAGCACGAGGTTGACCCACGCATCGACCGACGATGGCACGGTGATTCCGCCGAGCGGCGCGAGGATCAGCAGGGTGACGAGCGTACCCGTCACCGTCCACGCGCCCGCGCGCAGCGGGGGCAGGCCGCGCAGCAAGCGATTACTCCACAGGAAATACACGGCGACGATCAGCGCGTTGATGAGCGCCGTGATCAGCCCCGGCAGCGCATCTGCCGTGAATCCGGTCTCGAAGCCCGGCGTGCTGAGCACAATGCCGAGGACCGTGAGCGCCAGCGCGACGTACCCCGTACTCGACAGCCGCTCTCCGCGAAACAACGAAATGAGCGCGACCATCGTCGGGTACGTATAGAAAATCACGACGTACGTCCCGGCGGGGGTGCGCTGCAAACCGAAGAAAGCGGCAATCGCGGCCAGTGCGAGCAGGCTGCCCAGCACCATCACCGGGAGGCGCGGCACACGCCCTTCCAGCGGCGCGACCGGACGGCGAAGGGCAATCAGCCAGAACAGCGGCACGGCGACCACATAGCGCCACTCCGCGAGATCAATCGGGTCAAGACCACTGGCGAGCAGCGTCTTCGTGAAGATCGGCAAGCACGAGTATCCGGTCGCCGCAAGGAGGATGTAGATCATCGGTTGTCCTGAGAAGGTGACCGATGCTCAGTCGAGGTCGCTTTCCGGCAGTCGCAGCGCGGGCAGGCGAATCGTTTGCGGAACGACGCCGCCACCCATCAGCTTGACGACCGCATCGACGGCGGCCTGACCGATCATCGGGATATCAATCTGCGTGCCGCCATGCACGAAGAAGTCATCGTCGAGATAGCCGCGAGTGCGCTCATCCGCGATCAAACCGACAATCGCTGTCTCGTCGGGGGCATAACCAGCGGCAGCTAACTGATCCGCAAGCGGCGCGGCGAGCCGTTGATTGAGCACCAGCACGAGATCAAACTCGACCGTCTGGAGGGCTTCGACAATGGCGGGAAGCTCATTTTCCCATACTATCGAATAATCTGCCACGATTTCCACATTCGGCGCAGCCTCGAGTAGTGCCGCTTGCATCGCCGCACGAATCGCGAGTGCGGTCGGCGTCGAACCATAGTACAGCAGCGCGACGCGCGCCCGTCCGGCAAATTCCCGGTTGGCAATCTCCGCGCCAATTTCGCCGAGAGCCTGCCCCGTGTCGACGGAGACCGGCTCGATCTGCACGCTGTGTTCGAAGGTGGACGAACTCAGGTAAACAACGGGGATGCCCGCTTGAAACGCTTCTTCCAAAGTCGCTTGCGCTTGGGTCGCGCTGCTCAAATGGCACACGATGAACGCCTGCGCGCCTTCACTCCACGCTGCTTCGACCTGCGCGTTATAGAGAATCGGGTCACGGTCGCTGTTGTAGAGGCGGATCGGCAGTCCATACTCACGAGCGCGCGCGAGCATTTCGGTATTGATCACTTCAAGGTAGCCACCGCTGTCACTCGCACACGCCAGATAAGCGATGAAACCGGAGCGCGCCTGCGCCTGCGCGATCTCACCGCTGGTCGGCTGCGCGGCGCGGCTGTCGCCGACCTCTCCCATGAGCAGGCCGGGCGTTGCACGCATGGCGGCGACGGCGGGCTGCACCGGTTGGTTGGCCACGAGCATAAAGGCCAGCAGCGCGCCCACAATGCCCGTCACAACCGCCAGCAGCAGCGCTACCGGACGGCGGCGGCGCTGGCGCGCGCGGTGCAGCTCCTGGGTCAGCCGCTGCAAACCGAGCGCGCCCAGCACATCGCTGACCAGTTGGCGCGCGTTAGCCTGCCGGTCATCGGGCGACTTGGCGAGTGCCTGCCCAAACACCGGGTTCATCGATTCTGGCAGATGCGGATTGATACTGCACGGCGGCGGCGGCAGGTCATGCAGGTGATGGTAGATGAGCGCGAGCATGCCATTTTCGCTCGGCAAGAACGGCGGTCGACCAGTCAGCGCGTGGTAGAGCACCACGCCGAGCGAATACAAATCCGTGCGGTGATCCAGCTTGAAATCTTGGAGCTGTTCCGGGGACGCATAGAGCGGCGTGCCGATGATCGGCGCTTGCAGCGAATGATCGATCGACACTTCTATCAGGCGGGCTAAACCGAAGTCCGCGAGGTAAGCGTTGCCGTCTTCGTCCAGCAGGATATTGCTCGGCTTGATGTCCCGGTGAATAACACCCTGACTATGCGCGTAATCGAGCGCAGAGGCCACTTGCTTGAAGATGCGTTCAAACTGGAGATTCGTCAGCGGGCCGCTCTTGAGCAAATCGCCGAGGGTGCCGCCGCGCATATAACGCAGTACCAGATAGGCGCGCCCGTCATCGGTCACATCATAATGGTAAAGCGGAACGATGTGCGGGTGTTCCAGCCGCGCGATCACTTTGGCTTCCCGCTCAAAGCGCGCAATCGCCCGGTCATCGCGATCTAGATCCAGACGGAGCACCTTGAGCACCACATCGCGCATATAGGGGTGCTGACAGGCGCGGTAGACCTCGGCAAAGCCCCCCTGACCGATTTTTTCCCCGATCTCAAAATCGGCAAAGCGAATACCGTCCATCACTGCCCCTTTGCGCTTCTGGTTTGGCGTTATTGGTCGGATCACCCTTCGTCGAAACTGATCCGATCCTCGTTGCCGCGTTTCACGGCATAGTCGACTGGCTGTCGGCAGTGATAACTTCGCTCTCAGTAACCAGAATCGTTCGTGGCAGCGTCCCGCCGCCGAGCATTTTGATGACGGCTTCCATCGTCGCGCGGGCTAAGGTTTCCCGGTCAAAGACAATGGTCGCTCGTAAATAGTGTCCTTGTCGCACATACTGCCGCGCCAGCGATTCGCCGTTCACGCTGAAGATCGCAACCGCCTCTTCGGCAACACCTTGCTCCTCCAACAGCGAAATCACGCCGAATGCGGCAGCATCCGTCACGGCCAGCACGACATCATAGGCGATGTCATTTTCATGCATGTGCAGCGCGATCGCGCGCCCATCTTCCCGGGTGATGCCAGCATGCCGAGCGATGATCTCGGCTTCCGGCGCGACTTGCTGGAGCGCCGCTTCCATCGCTGCGGCCATCATGGAGGAGGATGGTGAACTAGGCAGGTTGATCACGAGCACGCGCGCCCGCCCGCCCATCATATCGTGGATGTATTCTCCGGCTTCGAGGCCTAACTTACGCCCCATCTCTGAACTATCCACGGCGATCACCGCGCCCTCGTCAACTTGGGGCGGCGCATTAAACGCCAGAATGACCCCGCCCGCCGCCGCCGATTGCAGCGTCGGGGCCAGCGCCCGGGCGTCGATCTGGCATACGATGAGCGCCAATGCCCCCTGCCGCCGCGCATCTTCGATCAGCGTGGACTGCAAATAGCTGTCCATGTGGGCGTCGAAAACCTGATACTCTATCCCGTACGCGCGGGCGACATCCCCCATCGCCCGGGCCAGAAAGGTGGTCAATTCGGTTTCCAGTGTGCACGGGATATAGCCGATGAACCCGTGGTCGCCCAAGCGTTGGCGGGCTAAGGCAGCTTCCGAATTGCTCGGCATGCTGTCCTCGACCGTTCCCACGACCCCGGACAACAGCGCGTACTGGGCGTCGGTTGTCTCAGCCGCCCGCGACTGCATGACCAGCACCCCCGCGACCACGACGATGAGCAGTAGGCAGGTGAACACGATGCTGGATCGACGGGAGAGGCGCAGTCGCGGCGTGGATGCCAGCGGCGGGTCGAGCTCCACGGGCGCCAGTACCGGCGTCAGAAACGTGTTCGGCACCGGGACGTTGAGCGCTTCTGCCAGATCCTGAATAAGAGCGACGGCGCTGCTGTAACGATCCTCGGGCGCTTTCTCCAGCGCCTTCATGAGAATGAGATCGACTTCCCGATTCAGAGCCGGGTTGATGCTGCTCGGGCGCGGCGGCGCTTCGCTCACCTGCCGCCGAATCAGGGTCATGACGCCGTCTGCGTCTACCTGAAACGGGGGTCGCCCGACCAAACCGTGGTACACAACCACGCCGAACGAATACAGGTCGGAACGATAGTTGAGCGCATCACTATCGCGGATTTGCTCCGGAGATGCGTAGAGCGGCGTGCCCACGAGCGTCCCCGACTCCGTCCAACCGAGGGACATTTCCATCAGCTTCGCCAACCCAAAATCGGTCAGGTAAGCGTTGCCCAGTTCATCGAGCAGAATGTTGCCCGGTTTGATGTCACGGTGCACGACGCCGCGCCGATGAGCGTAATCCAGCGCCAGCGCGATCTGCCCGAACATCTTGATCGCGACATCTGGCGGGAGCGCGCCATTCCGTTTGAGGTACTCCCCTAAGGGGCCGCCGCGCATATAGCGGAGCGCAAGATAGGCAAAATCATCCTGCCAGACGCCGTACGCGTGCAGCGGGACGATGTGCGGGTGCTCCAACCGGGCGATCACCTCAGCTTCGCGCTCAAAGCGATAATAGGCGTCTTTACGGTCGGGCATGCGCTCATCGACGGGCACAATCTTGAGCGCTACCTCACGCTTCATCGATCCCTGAAACGCGCGGTAGATCTCGCCTGTGCTGCCACGCGCAATCCGTTGATCGATCGTAAAGCTCCCAATTTGGCGACCACGTTCGAGCATCTATATGGCTTTCCGAGCTGGGTAGTGTGCGATGGGCTGGTGGTAGGATTGCTGTAGCGGTATTATAGCACACATTTCAATATTTATTATTCGAATTCCGCAAAAGTGTTGCTAAGTACATAGAAAACAAAAATCCCCTGTCCAATCAGCTCGGACAAGGGATTCGTACTTACAGAGAAAACAGGTTTACGGAATGAGCGCCGACAGCACCACGCGGTCGCTGAGCGCCGTCACGAGGACCGGCAGCACGCCGATCAGCAGCGTGCCCGCAAAGGCGATATAGGTCGCCCAGTTAACGCGGGATGTCGCGCCCGCTGCCGGATCGCCCGAACCATCGGTCAGGTACATGTTGACCACGATACGGATGTAGTAGAACGCGCTCACCACGCTGGTCAGCACACCGATGATCGCCAGCGGCACAAGCCCTGCTTCCAGCGTCGCGCGGAAGACGAAGAACTTGCCGATGAAACCACCCGTGAGCGGGATACCCGTCAGGCTAAGCATGAACACTGCCATCATCAGCGCCAGCAGCGGACGACTGCGCGACAGACCGACAAAGTCCTTGAGGTCGGTGCCCGTGCCGTCATCTTTTTCAATGCCCAACGCCACCGCGAACGCGCCGATGTTGGTGAACATGTACGCCAGCAGGTAAATCAGCGCCGACTGTACGGCCATGTTCGCGACTTCGGGCGTGCCCGCCGCCGCCACCGCCATGAGAATGTAACCAGCGTGCGCGATGCTCGAATAGGCGAGCATACGCTTGATGTTGGTCTGTGCGAGCGCGACGAAGTTGCCGAGGATGAGAGTCGCCGCGGCGATCAGCCACACCGTGGTCTGCCACGCCGCCGCTACATCACCCACATTGACCACGAGCGTGGGCAAACCCACGACCATGATACGCAGGAGCGCCGCGAAACCGGCCACCTTCGACCCCACGCTCATGAACGCGGTCAGCGGGGTCGGCGCGCCTTCGTAGACATCGGGCGTCCACTGGTGGAACGGGACGACCGCCACCTTGAAGCCGAGGCCGACGAGGATCAGGCCGGAACCGAGGAGCAGCAGCGCAAGCGCCTGCCCTTCGCCCGCCAACGCCGCGCTGATCGACGCGAACACACCGTCGAGCTGCGTCGTCCCGGTCGCGCCGTAGATCAGCGCCGCCCCGTAGACGAAGAACGCGCTCGAAAACGCGCCGAGGATGAAGTACTTCATGCCGCCTTCTTCGGATTTGAGTTCCGGAGCGCGGAAGGCCGTGAGTACGTACAGCGGAATGCTCAGGAGTTCGAGCGCGACGAACACGACGATCAGGTCGTTAGCCGCACCCATCACCATCATGCCGACGACGGAGAGCAGCATCAACGCGTAGTATTCGCCGCGTTCAATGCCCGCGCGCTTGAGGTAGTCCATGCTCAGCAGGACACCCAGCGCCGCCGCTCCAAGGATGACGATGTTCAGCATCCCGGTAAAGGCATCCGCCCGGTACAACCCGCTGAAGGCGTCACCATTGTTGTTGAAGACGAGCAGGTTGGCGGCGAAGGCGAACAGGATGCCGCCCAACGCCAACCACGCGGTAGTCTGTTTGCGATCCTTCGGAATGAACAGATCGACCACGAGCAGAATGACCGCCCATGTCGCCAGCGCAATCGCCGGGAGCGCCCCGATCAGGTTCAGTTCCTCAAGGGAGGGAATGTGAAACATCATTTACCCCTTAAGGAAGCTGCGCAACGGTCGGGAAGTGTTCGCGCACGTGTGTGACGAGCGCATTTACGCTGGCATCCATCGTCTGGAAGAACGGCGCGGGCTGCAAGCCGATCCACAGAATAGCGATGATCAACGGGATCATCACGGCGATTTCCTGCCAGTGCAGCGGTTCGAGATGTTCGTTTTCGGGCTTGGTCACTTCACCCATGAACACCTTCTGGAACATGTAGAGCATGTAGACCGCGGCCAGAATGACGCCGAGCGTCGCGAACAAGGCGAAGAAGAAGCCAAGCACATCACTGCCGAACGTCCCCATCAGAATGGTGAATTCGCCGATGAAACCGTTCAGACCGGGGAGGCCCATGCTCGACAGCGTGACAAACAGGCTGATCCCACCGAGCAGGGGCATAACTTTCCAGATGCCACCGTAGGCGTTGATGTCCTTGGTGTGACGACGTTCATAGAGCATACCGACGAGCAAGAACAAGCCGCCCGTGCTCATACCGTGGTTGACCATCTGGAGCGTCGCGCCGCTCAGACCCTGCGCGTTGAGCGCGAAGATGCCGAGTACGACGAAACCGAGGTGGCTCACCGAGGAATACGCAACGAGCTTCTTGACGTCCTGCTGCGCGTAACTGACCCACGCGCCGTAGATGATGCCGATCACCGCGAGCGTCGCGATGATGGGCGCCCACTGCACGCTCGCATCCGGGAACATCGGCAGGCAGAAGCGCACGATGCCATACGTACCCATCTTCAGCAGCACGCCCGCCAGAATGACCGAGCCAGCGGTTGGGGCTTGCACGTGAGCATCCGGTAGCCACGAGTGCAGCGGCCAGATCGGCACCTTAATCGCGAAGGCGATCAGGAAGCCGAGGAACAGGAACGACTGGGTGCTGAACAGACCGTCGCCGGGGAAGCTGAGCGTTCCGTTTTGCACATTCGCGATGATTTCCGGCAGGGCAAACGTATTCGCTTGCAGACCGACGTACAGAATCGCCAGCAGCATGAGGATCGAACCGGCCATCGTGTACAGGAAGAACTTGACCGCCGCGTACACGCGCTTTTCCGAACCCCAAATGCCGATCAGGAAGTACATCGGCACGAGCGTGATTTCCCAGAAGATGTAGAAAATCATCAGGTCTTGCACGACGAACACGCCGATCATGGCCCATTCGAGCAGCATCATGAACATGTAGTAGAGCTTCTCGCGACCGCGTTCGTGCAGCACGTGCGCGCGGAACGACGAGAGGATTGCCAACGGCATGATGAAAGTCGTCAGGATGACGAGGAGCAGGCTCAGGCCGTCAATGCCGACGTAGTAACTGATGCCATAGGTGGGCAGCCAGTCCCACCGCTGCACCATCTGCAAGCCCGGGTTGTTCGGGTCAAAGCCCGCCCACAACAGGAGCGACGCCACAAACGTGACGATGCTCACGCCCAATGCCGTCCAGCGAATTTGGCTGGCCTGTTCTTCGCGCATGAACAGGAGGATGGTGAAACCCACCATCGGCAGGAACAACACTAAAGTTATCAGCGAAAATCCGGTAGCATCCATCCAAAAATTCTCCCCGGTGTATTAACCGCGTTGCAGCAGCGGCAGCAGAATGACAATGATGACCAATACCACGCCGATGAGCAGCGTGATGGCATACGTGCGCACATAACCCGTCTGAACGCCGCGCAGACCACCGCTCACCCATTTTGCCAGACGGCCCATCCCGTTGACCGCGCCATCGATGATGCCGAGGTCAATCGGCTTGCTCAACACCTCGCCCACGGCGTTAAAGCCCTTGTAGATGACGGTGTCGTGGACATAGTCGTGCCAGAAGGCCCAGTCGAGCGTGTCGGCGAAGAAGCGCGAGAGCGCGTTAAACGGCCGTTCGAACAGGCGATTATAGGTTTCATCCCAGTAGAGCTTGGCATTCGCCAACCGCCACATGCCCGCCGTTTCCTGACGGAGCGCCAGCGGATCGCTGTTGTTGACGACCGCCTTGTTCCGTCCGTAGATGCGGGAAGCCAGCACCATCGCGCCCAGCGCCAGAATGAGCGCGGTGACCGCGATCCCCAACTGGAACGCGCCCGCGTGCGCATTCTGCACGGATTGCGCCAGCCAGTCGGTGAAGCGGTGCGCCCCGAACAGGCTGTCGAGGCCGAGGAAGCCCGTCGGCGTGTTGAAGAACCCGGCGACGAGGCTGAAGAACGCCAGCACGATCAACGGGATCGTCATCGTGGGCACGCTCTCCGGCGCGTGATCCGCCGCTTCAGTGCGCGGGTCGCCGTGGAAGACCATCGTCACCTGCCGCCACATGTAGAAAGCGGTGAAGGCCGCCGCGACCAGCAGGATGGCGAACGCGATGAAACCCTTGAGTTCGCCGTCCTGGAAACCCACCACCCATGCATCCGCGAGGATTTCGTCTTTCGACCAGAAACCCGCAAACGGGATGATACCCGCCAGCGCCAGCGTCCCGATCAGGTATGTCCAATAGGTGATCGGCATCTTGCGCCACAGGCCACCCATGTTGCGCATGTCCTGTGGGTCGAATTCGTGTTCTTCGTGATGATCGTCGTGATGGTCATCATCCCCGTGAGCGGAATGCGCCACATGGTGATGGCCGTGTTCCATGCCGTGAATGACCGAACCGCTGCCGAGGAACAACAGCGCCTTGAAGAACGCGTGCGTCACGAGGTGGAACATCGCCGCACCGTACGCGCCGATCCCCACCGCCGCCACCATGAAACCGAGCTGGCTGACCGTGCTGTACGCCAGCACCTTCTTGATGTCCCACTGACCGAGGGCGATGAAGCCAGCCGCCAGCGCCGTCGAGACGCCGATGAGCGTCACAATGAACGAGGTCAGTTCGGCGTTGTAGAACAACACATTCGAGCGCACCATCATGTACACGCCCGCAGTGACCATCGTCGCGGCATGGATGAGCGCGGAGACCGGCGTTGGACCCGCCATCGCGTCCGGCAGCCAGATGAAGAGCGGAATTTGCGCCGATTTACCGGTCGCGCCGAGCAGCAGGAACAGCGTAATCAGCGTGATGATGGTTTCAATCGACACAGTGAACGGCCCGAGATCGACTTCGCGGCCTTCTTGGAGCATGCGCTCGGCTTGCCCGAATACGCCGAGTTCATCGGTGGCGCGGGCAGAGTTATCCGCCGGATGTTCGGCTTCGGCGGCGTGTTCGCCGTCGACAACCGCCGCTTCAGCGTGATCACCTTCCGCGGGAGCCGCTTCGCTGTGTTCGCCTTCAGCCGGAACCGCAGCTTCACCTTCAGCAACGACCGCTTCTTCGCTGTGTTCCGCCGACGCATGGAGGATGACGGGAACTTCACCGGGCTTGTAGTAGTCGAGTGTGCCGAACGTCCAGAACATCAGGAACAGCGCCATCATCAGGCCGAAGTCGCCGACTCGGTTGAGGATGAAGGCTTTACGCGCTGCATTCCCGTTGCGCCAACCGACGCCCTTGGCTTTGTCAAACCAGAAGCCGATGAGCAGGAACGAGCACAAGCCCACGCCTTCCCAACCGACAAACATCATCAGGAAGTTGTTGCCCGTCACCAGAATGAGCATGAACGCGAGGAACATGTTCAGATAGGTGAAGAAGCGGTGGAACTTGGGATCGCCGTGCATGTAGCCGATGGAGTAGACGTGAATCAGCGAACCGATCCCCGTGACGAACAGCATCATCGTCACACTCAGCGTATCCACGCGCATCTGCCACGGGATTTCGACGCCCGCCGACGGGATGCGCAGCCAGCCATCCAAGATCGGCGGGTTGACGATCACCGCCTGATAGCCGCTGCCGCTCAAGTAGCTAAACAGGAGGACGGCGACGACAAATGACAGAGCCGCCGCGGTCGTCCCCACAATCGCCACGCCCTTCTCCCCCATCCGGTAGCCCCAGAACAGGTTGATGAACGCGCCAATCGCGGGAATGAGGATAATGAGTGGAACTAGCTGTGGATAATTTTCCATAGTTTCCCCTAGAGTGAGGACTGAGGACGAAGGACTGAGGACTGAGTATTGTCTCTACTCATGATCTTTTTCTCAGTCCTCAGTCCTGTATTTGCTCAGTCCTACCTTTTAGCCTTCCATCTGATGCAGTTCGTCGATGTTGATGCTCTTCTTCGAACGGAAGATCGCGACGATCAGCGCCAAGCCGACAGCTACTTCAGCGGCCGCCACCGTGATGATGAAGAACACGAAGAGATGACCGCTCTCCGAACCCCACTGGTTGGCGAAGGACGCCAGCGCGAGGTTCGTCGCGTTCAACATCAGTTCCACCGACATGAAGACGAGGATGGCGTTGCGCCGAATGAGCACGCCGAGCGTGCCCAGACTGAACAAAACCATGCTGACAATGACGTAGGTATCGATCGTGATAGGCATGCTTATTCCCCCATCTTTTCCGGTAGCTGCGCGGCTTCATCTGCCGGCGCGACGACCTCGTGACCCACCTGCGCGGCGATCACGTTGACGAGCGGACGGCTGACCACGCGCCGCTGGCCCGGACCGCGGCCCTTCGCGCGTTCGATCTCGCGGTGCGTCAGCACGATTGCGCCGATCATCGCCGCGAGGAGCAGCAGACCGAGCAGTTGGAACGGCAGCATGAAGTCGGTGAACAGCATGTACCCGATCGCGCGCGGCCCGCCGAATTCCGGACGCGCTTCCGAGCGAATGGGCAGCGCCACCGGGCGCACAATCGCTTCCGCGCCGCTCACGGTCGGCTCACCCACGAACACGATCAGTTCGCTGTTGTCGGTATCAAATTCATATTCATTCATGCGGAACAGGCGTTCCGCTTGATTGTCCGCGCTGACGAACGACCAGTCGAAGCCGCCCTCCGGGACGTAGAACGCATCCGAAACCTGACCGGAGGCAATTTCGGGAATGACCACGAGCGTATCGTTATCGTCAAAGTCCGAGCGGAAATCGACCAGCGAAATCGGCTCGCTGTAGGCGTTGAACACGGCAACGCGGCTGGCATCATCTTCCGTGACCGTGCTCAGGTCATCGGCGACAACGGTCACCTGCGGCTGCGCGCCCGCGCCATACACAATCAAACTGGAAGCCGTGTTGGTGTCCAGCGTGGTCGTGATTTCCTGCGTAGTGTCATTGGCGAAATGCACCATCAACATGGTTTCGCCCGCGGTCAATTCGACGAACGCCGTCGCTTCGCGGAATTCCACCGCCTCGACCAGCACCGAACCATCCGCGCCATGCACTTCGAAGCTGCCCGCATCTGGCGCGGCATTGATCACGCGCAGCAGCGGCGGTTGCCCCGGAGTCGGACGTTCCAGTGGACGACCGCCGATCACACCGAGGATGACCCCACCCAACATAATGACGAACGCGATCCCCAGCCCCCCCGCAAGCGGGAGGAACCAGCGGTAGCGACGGTCGGCCCGCGCTTCACTGGTGTCGGCATCAAGTTTTTCTGAGCCAAGGAGCATGATCACGAACAAGAACAAGACCATGATCGCCCCGGCGTACACGGTGATCTGTATCATGGCGAGGAACGGAGCGTTCAACGTCAGGAACAGGAACGCGATACACATCATCGTGACGATCAGGAATAGGGCGCTGTGCACAGCATTGCTGGTGAGGAGCATCGCCGCCGCAGAAGCAATGGCTAAACCCATTACCAAAATGATTATAAGCTCTAGCATCTTGATTTCCCTGTTGGGCGCTTATCTTGGCTTGTGCAGTTTAACACAAACCCCCGCATAGTTCAAAATTTTAGACGACCACGTTGCCGAACTGCAACATTTACTGACCACGCCGAAAAACAGCCCTTCCAGCGGGTCTCAGTTCGCCTTTGTCCGGTGGTGCTGTCGCCACCACTGCTGGTTGTTGTACACAAAAAGCACCCCTGTTCGAGGTGCTTTGCTAAGCTGCTTACTTCGGGTTCGGCATGTCCGGGATCGGACGGTCGAACTTACCCGGTTCAACCTGCTGCGGTGTGTCCTGCCCGCCGGGCGGTACGGGATCAATCAGCATGTCTTTGACGAAGATCGCGTCCTTGCGGTTGGTGAAGGACAGCTCATGCTCGTGACCGAGCTGAATCGCCTGCGTAGGACACGCGTCTTCACAGTAGCCGCAGAAGATGCAGCGAATCATGTTGATTTCGTACGTCTTGGCGTAGCGTTCGCCGGGGCTGCGGCGGGCGTCGTCGGTGTTCTCCGCCGCTTCCACCCAAATGGCATCTGCCGGGCAAGCCGCCGCGCACAGCGCGCAGCCGATGCACTTCTCGAGGCCGTTTTCGTAGCGGCGCAGGTGATGACGGCCCTTGTAGCGTTCACGGAACGGCTTCTGCTGTTCCGGGTACTGCACGGTGACCGGTTCTTCCAGTAAATGCTTGAACGTCGTCGCAAAACCGCGAATTATGTTCATCCAGCGTATCCCTTAAACTTGAGTCTCCATACCGACTGCTTCGGTCGCCATCTCTGACATCCGTTGCCAGCGGACGCGATAAATCGCGTCCCTACGAGCTTGCCCCCGGTGAGTGTGTTGGCGCCCCTCCCCGAATTCGGGGAGGGGTCGGGGGTGGGGTCAGGAAGTGCGCCCCGCCTGTTTACTTCTTAGAATCGTCCGGCGCAAGCTTGGCCAAGCTGTCCAGGGCGCCAATCGTCGCCTTGAGCAGCACGAACGGCACCGCAATGATGCCGCCGAGCACCTGCAGCGCCATATAGCCGATGCCGCCGCGTTCGCCCGTCACGACCGGGTCATTCTCCATCGCGTTGGCGTCATCGTTCGTGAATTCACCGGAGCGATTGAGCGCCCACAGCGACCCACCGATCACCACCACGAAGAAGACCAGCCCGGCAATGCCGTAGGCAATCGGGTCACCGAAGATGTCGCCGAGCAGCACCGCGACCGTCGTCCACAGCACCGCGACCAGCGCCAACGGCAGCAGGACTTTCCAGCCGAGCGCCATCAGGCGGTCATAGCGGATACGGGGGAGCGTCGCGCGCACCCACACCATGCCGATCAGGAACAGGATGACCTTGCCGATCAGCACGACCGGGCCGAGGAACGGCAGGTTCTGCACGAGGCCGAAACCGTCGTTGTAGCCGCCGAGGTAGAGCGATGCCACGATGATGCTCACCGAGATCATGCCGAGGTATTCCGCCATCATGAACATGGCGAACTTCATGCCGCTGTATTCGGTCATGAACCCTTGCGTGAGTTCCTGTTCCGCTTCCGGCAGGTCGAACGGCGAGCGCGTGATTTCCGCCAGCAGCGCGATCATCAGGATGGCCATCGCCAGCGGGTTCTGGAAGGCATACCACTGCCAGATGTACGTCTGACTTTCGATGATGTCGCCGAGGCTCATGCTGCCGACCAGCAAAATCGGCACGGCCATCGTCAGACCGAGGCAGAGTTCATAGCTCAACATCTGCGCGGAGGCGCGCAGACCGCCGAGCATGGCGTACTTGTTATTGCTCGACCAGCCCGCCAGCACCACGCCGTAGGTTCCGAGCGAGGTGATCGCCAGCAGCCACAGGATACCCACGTTGACATCGGCCAAACCGAGCGGCACGCGGTACCACAGACCGTCAAACCACGGGATCAGCAGCTTCGGACCCAGCGGAATAACCGCCAGCACGATCAGCGCGGGCACCGTCTTGAGGATCGGCGCGAGGTAGTACACCGGCTTATCCGCGCCCGACGGGATGATATCTTCTTTGAAGATCAGCTTCACGCCGTCCGCCGCGGGCTGCAGGAAGCCGCCCGGCCCAACGCGGTTGGGGCCGGAACGCTGCTGGAACCACGCGATGAACTTGCGTTCCAACAGCGTGGTGTAAGCAAAGCCCGTCAGCATGACCACCAGAAAGATCACCGAGAAGAGGATGGAATGGACAGTCGGGCAGCCGCCGCCATTTTCACCGTAGCACTCGCGGATCAGGGACGGGTCGACACCATACGGGTTAAAGTAGCCTTGCAGCGCCGAGTCGCCGAGGCTGTAGAGCGTCGGCGCGAGCAGCACCAGCGCCACAATCCCGACGATCACCACTAGGCCGACAATGATCAGCCAACGCGGAATGCGCCGACTCTGATTCTCAGGGGCAGTAACAGTTTGAGCCATGGGTTATCTCACCAATTCCCTTACCTGACCAACCGCCGGGACGAGCGGCGCGGCGACTCCCGTCGCTAGGTTGCGCGGCAGCAGGATGGCGCCCTGCGGGGCGCTGCCGTTAACGCGCGCTTCGACTTCAATGACCTTCCCGGCGACGTCGATGGCGATCCGGTCGCCATCGCTAATGCCTAGTTTGCCCGCATCCGCCGCGTTGATTTCCGCGAACGGTGCCGGGATGCGCGGAGCCATGAGTTCGGCTTCGCTCGGACGGAACACACGCGCCCGGTTGTACAGGCTGACCGTCGGAATGACGACGAGATCGCCGCTGACCGCCGCGGGCACATTGACCGTGCCATACTGCGCCGCCGCGCCGCCATCCGCCGCTGCTTCGATCTGCACGCCGAGGCCGCCGCTGTTCTTGTAGGCCGTGCCGCCGTAGTACAGGTCGTCACCGCCGACTTCGGGGAACTGACGGTCGACCTTCGCCAGTTCGGAGTACCGTGCTCCGGCGAATGCGCCGACCGTCTGCGTGATTTCCAGCATGACTGCCGCCGCCGAGGTCTTGGTCTTCATGACACCCAGCTTCTCGCCAATGCGCGAAGCGATCTGCCACAGCGGGAGCGCCGCGCCCATCGGGCCCTGCGCCGTGTAGAAGCGCTGCACGCGGCGTTCGCCGTTGGTGAACGTGCCATCACGTTCGGCGAAGCTCTGGATGGGCAGCGCGACCGCCGCCTTCTGCGCGGCTTCGTCAGCGAACAGGCTCAACGAAATGACCGTCTGGACCTTGCTCAGCCACGCCGCCGCGTTGGGATCATCCGCGTACACATCCGCGTCCGCGAGGATAAGCACCTTCGGCGGGTTGGCGATGATATCGAGCGTTTCTTCGGTCGAGAAGCCCATGTAGTGCAGCCCCATCGCATTCGCGCCGGGGAAGGTCGCCATCAGACCATTCTGCGGCTTGCCAACGTGCCCGGTCTGGATGAGGAAATTGGCCGCCGCCTGCATCAGCGCACGATGCCCCGCCACATCCAAGCCTTCCGCGCCCGCTACGATGATCAGGTTGTTCATCCCGGCGAGGTGGGCACCGACTTCCTGATTGATCAGGTCGTTCATCCACGCCGCCGCGCCGCCGACCGGGAAGCTGTCGACACAGCTCGCGAAGTCGGCCATGCGCGTGTGCCGGGCGTTCGCGACCGAAATCCACGCGCCGCGATCGTGCGCTTGCTTGAGGCGCAAACGCCACACGGGCGCTTCTTCTTCAATATCGCTGGCGATAATCAGCACGGCGTCGCCCTTGCCGAGCTGGCCGAGGTTCGTACCCTTGCCCACACCCACCTGTGCGACCAGATCCATGCCCGTATACGGCTGCACCCACGCGCCAAGCTTGTTGTTGCCCTTCGCGCCGATCAACTGCACCAGCGCGAACGCATCTTCATTCGTCAGGCCGGGGCCAGCAATCGCCGCAACATCGCCGTTCGCGCCGTTGATGTCGTTGACGGCGGCGTTCAGAGCTTCGACCCAGTTATCGACGGGCTTGCCGTTGACCAGCGGTTTCATCAGGCGGTCGGCGCTGCGTGTGAAGTGGTGGCCGAAACGCCCCTTATCGCAAATCCAGATTTCGTTGACGTTCTCGTTCTGCCGCGGCATGACGCGCTTGATCATCGCGCGACCGTCGAAGTCGCGGTCAAGGCGCGTGCTGGCGGTCATATCGCAGCCCACCGGGCAGTGCGGGCAGACCGTCGGTACGCCCGTCAATTCCCACGGACGCGCACCGAAGCGGAAGTCCGCAGTGGTCAGCGCGCCGACCGGGCAGATATCGGTCGTATTGCCGGAGAAGTACGTATCAAAGCCGGGGTCGCTCACGGTGATGATCTGGAGCGAACGACCGCGTTCGTGGAACGCCAGCACGTCATCGCCGACCACTTCGCCCTGGAAGCGGATGCAGCGCGCGCACTGGATGCAGCGTTCTTCGTCCAGATAAATCAGATCGCCGAGCGGCACATGCTTGTCGAGGTGCTTCTTATCCTCGAAGACCATGCGGCTGCCCTGCGGCCCGTGCGCCATCGTGAGGTTTTGCAGCGGGCATTCGCCGCCCTTGTCGCAGATCGGACAATCGAGCGGGTGGCTGGTGAGCAGGAATTCCACTACGTTTTCGCGCGCCTGATCGACCTGCGGGGTATTGGTGCGGATCACCAAACCATCGCTGACGGAGGTCGTGCAGGCGGTTTGCAGTTTAGGCATCCAGCGAATCTTCGGGTTGCCTTTGTCGTCCAACATGACCGCCCCGGTGGCGCGATCTTTTTCAATCGACCCCATTTCGACAAGGCACATACGGCACATGCCGACGGGCTTCATCTTGGGGTGGTAGCAAAACACGGGGATGTCGTTGCCGATCCATTTGGCGGCATCGACCAGATTCGTCCCCGCCGGGACTTCGTAAGCCTGATCGTCGATGTAGATTTTGACCGTATTTGCCATCGTTCCTCTCCAAAAGAGGGCTTGATTATACTGCGTAAAATCCGCTAACGGCTAAATTTGTCTGTGTAGGGGCGCACGGCCGTGCGCCCCTACGACCACAAGATCACCGCCGTGCGCGGCTTTGTTTCAAACCTGCAAGGGCGCGGTCCTGCATCACTTGCGCGACCACGCCCCAATCCTGACTTTCCACCTGCGCCGCCGCGAGATCCAGCGCGCGCCGAAAATCCATTTCCGCATCCGCGTACCGCTTCAGCGTGAGGTACAGCTCACCGCGGAGCACGTAATTCGCCGGGACGTTCGGGCTGCGTTCAATTGCCTGCCCCAACCCGTCGATGCGGAGCGCCGCCGCGTGTTTCGGGCGCAGGAGCAGCGTCCAGAAGTCAATCGCGGGTTCGGCGGGTAGTTCCACGGTGATCGGCGGAGCGACCCATTCGGCCTCTGGCTCAATCACGGGCGCCGCCGCGACGGGCGCGGTCTCTGCGCGGGGTTCTGCCATCAGCGCCGTCTCATCTTCAAAGGGGAGCGTCTCGGTTTCGACCTCATCCTCGTCTTCGATGAAGGGCGGACGGAACAGCAGCGTTTCGTCGCCGTCCACTTCGCCTTCCGGCTGCTGCGGCGTCTCGTCCGTCACGCGCTAATCTCCACCCTGCGCCGGAGCCGCGGCTTTACCCCGTGCCGCCCCCGCTGCCGCCGCGGGTTTCGCCGCTGGCTTGGCCGCCGCCGGTTCGGGTGCCTTGACATCCACGTGCTTCTTGAAGTCTTCCGGGAAGTTCTTGATCGTGTGGATGATTGGGTTCGCCGCGAAGTCACCGAGCGCGCACAGCGTCACGCCCTGCATGTTCTTGGCGATATTGGCGATCAGATCCACATCACTGGGCTTGCCCTGCCCGCTCAGAATGCGGTCGACCACCTTGTCAATCCAGTACGTGCCTTCACGGCACGGCGTGCACTTGCCGCAGCTTTCATGCTTGAAGAACTTGATGGCCTTCGACGCGATCCACGTAATGTCGGTGTCTTCGTCCATGACGATGACCGACGCCGACCCGAGGATCGAGCCGACCTTGACGACATCTTCGTAGGTCAATTTGCAATCGAGCACTTCGTCGGTCGCGCGCAGGATCGGGCCAGAGCCACCCGACGGCAGAATCGCCTTGATCTGTTTGCCGTTGGGGATGCCGCCGCCATGTTCGAAAATCAGCTCGCGGAACGTCACGCCGAGCGGCAGTTCATAGTTGCCGGGCTTGTTGACGTGACCGCTCAGGCAGAAAATCTTCGTGCCGGGGCTTTGTTCGTTGCCGTTAATGCCCTTGTAGGCCGCCGCGCCGTTGACGATGATCCACGGCACGTTCGTGAGCGTTTCCACGTTGTTGATGACGGTGGGTTCGCCGTACAGACCGCCGCCCTTGTTCGCGGGGAACGGCGGACGCACGCGCGGCTGACCGAGCTTGCCTTCGAGGCTTTCGAGCAGCGCGCTCTCTTCACCGCAGATGTACGCGCCCGCGCCGAGGTGCGTGTAGACCATGCACGACCAGCCCGAGCCGTTGATGTTGTCGCCGCACATATTGCCTTTGACGGCTTCGGCGATGCGATCATCGAGCTGATGCGCGAGATCCCAGAATTCGCCGCGCAGGTAAATGTAGACCGCTTTCGCCTGAATCGCATAGGCGGCGATCAGCGCGCCTTCGATCAGTTGGTGCGGGTTATTCTCGATGATCTGCCGATCCTTGAACGTCCCAGTCTCGCTTTCGTCCGCGTTGACGACGACGTACTTAACGGGTTCGCTCTGCGGAATGAAGCTCCATTTTGTCCCGGTCGGGAAGCCCGCGCCGCCGCGACCGCGCAAATTGGACGCCTTCACTTCGTTGATCACATCGGCGGGCTTCTGCGTGAGCGCCTTCTTCAGACCCTCGTAGCCGCCGTTCTGGATGTAGACATCAAACTGATGAATGTTGGGAACGTCTTTTTCGCGGTAAATGATATTCGGCATACTGTCCCCTATTTCTGACTCACGGCGGCGTTGACTTCATTCCGCCATTGTTCGAGCAGGACTTTCATCTTTTCCATATCCAGATTTTCATAGAAATGGAAATTGCACTGCATCATCGGCGCTTTGTCGCACGCGGCGAGGCACATCACGTGTTCGACGGTGAACAGCCCGTCGTCCGTCGTGCCGCCCTCTTCGACCTTCAGGTAGCTCTTGAGCTGCGCATGGAATTCATCCGCGCCGCGCAGCGCACAGGCGAGGTCAGTGCAGACCTGCAGCCAGTACTTGCCCTTGGGCTTTTCGGAGTACATCGTGTAGAAGCCAGCAATCGACTTGACCTGCGTCGGGTCAAGCTCGCACAGTTCCGCGACTTCGACCACCCCTTCGGGCGTAATCCAGCCGTATTCTTCCTGCACGATATACAGCAGGGGCATCACCGCTGACCGCTTATCGGGGTACTTGGCGAACGTTCTGCTAATGCGATCCGCATATTTGTCTTTGATCATGTTCAACCCTTTAGAGAAGGACTGAGGTTTGAGGACTGAGGACTGAGTCATACAAGCTCATCCTGCATTGCTCAGTCCACAGTCCTGAGGTTCTCAGTCCTGCTTTTATCTGTCGCTGTCGCCCAGCACGATGTCGACGCTGCCGATGATGCCCACCAAGTCCGCGATCATGTGCCCTTCCGCGATCTTGCCCAACGCGCTGATGTGAATGAACGACGGCGTCTTGAAGTGGACGCGGCGCGGCTTGTTGCCGCCCGTGCCGTGCAAGTAGCAGCCAATTTCACCGCGCGGGCTTTCAATCGCCACGAACACTTCTTGATCCGGCGCGCTGTAACCTTCCGTCCACAGCTTGAAGTGGTGGATGACCGCTTCCATGCTGCGTCCCAGTTCCGCGCGCGGCGGCGGGACGAACTTACGGTTGGTCGAACGGAACGGCCCGGCGGGAATGTTCTTCATCGCCTGCTTGATGATCTTGATGCTCTGGCGCATTTCTTGCACGCGCACATAGAAACGATCATACACATCGCCGTGCTGACCCAGCGGCACGTCAAAGTCGTACTTCTCGTAGCCGCTGTACGGCTGCGCCTTGCGGATATCCCAGTTGACACCGCTGGCGCGCAGGCTCGGGCCGCTCACGCCAAGTGAAATGCCTTCTTCCGGCTCAATCACGCCAATGCCCTGCGTGCGGTCAATCCACAGCGGGTTGTTGGTGAGCAGCTTTTCGTAGTCGTCCACCTTGGCCGGGAAGTAATCGACAAAGCGCTGGAGCGCGGGCAGGAATTCCTCGGGGATGTCACGCCACACGCCACCGGGGCGGATGTAGCTGGACATCAACCGCTGACCGCCGAGCATCTCGTACATGTCGAGGATGTATTCGCGTTCGCGGAAGCAGTACAGGAACACGCTCATCGCGCCCATGTCGAGCGCGTGCGTGCCCAACCACACGAGGTGGCTGTTGATGCGCGTCAGTTCCGAGCAAATCACGCGGATGACCTGCGCGCGTTCCGGCACATCGAGGTCGACCAGCTTTTCCACCGCCAGCGCGAACACCAGATTGTTGTTCATCGGGGCGAGGTAGTCCATGCGGTCGGTCAGCGGCACGGCTTTTTCGTACGTGCGCGTTTCAATGCTCTTTTCGATGCCCGTGTGCAGATAGCCGACATCGGGCAGGCAGGTGACGATTTGTTCGCCGTCCAGTTCCAGCAGCAAGCGGAGCACCCCGTGGGTGCTGGGATGATGCGGTCCCATGTTCAGGAGCATGGTTTCGCCGGTCATCGCGCGTTCGCTGACGAGGCCGCGGAGCTGCTCCAGGCTGCCTTCCCACTGCTTCATCGAATCAGGAATGGCGGTTGGTTCTATATTCTGGATACCCGTTACCATCTCGCGTTACTCCTTCGCAAACGGCTTGTGCTTGCTGATTTCGTCGCTGTTGAACGAGAACATAACCGTCTCGTACCCCAGCGGCGCATCACGGCGGGCAGGATGGCCGTCCCAGTCTTCAGGAAGCAGCACGCGGCGCAGATCGGGATGACCATCGAAGATGATCCCCATCATGTCGTAGATTTCGCGCTCCAGCCAGTTGGCGACCTGCCACACGCCGGTCACAGTCGGCACTACCGGTTCATCTTCCGGCAGGTAGACCTTGACGCGCAGGCGGCGGTTGTAGAGCATCGACAGCAGGTGGTAACACACGCCAAACCGCCCGGGACGGTTATAGTCCGGGTAGTAATCCACCGAGCTGATGTCTGACATGAAGTTGTAGATCAGGCCGTTGGTGTCACGTAGATAACGGCAAACGTTGACGATCGACTTGGGGTGGATCACCAACGTGGTTTCATCGCGGAATTGCACAACGTCGAGGACGGCTTCCGGGAATGCTCCCTTGACCGCCTCGACGGGGTCGAGCGCCTTTGGAATTTGCATTGTCGTCTACTCTTTCACCCACTGGGCGAGACTTTGACCGCGCACCTTTTCATGCAGCGTGAGAATGCCGTGAATCAACTGTTCCGGGCGCGGCGGGCAGCCCGCGACATACACGTCGACCGGGATGATTTCGTCGACACCCTGCACGACCGCGTAGTTGTTGTACACGCCGCCGCACGAGGCGCAGTCGCCCATCGCCAGCACGTACTTCGGCGACGCCATCTGATCGTACAACTGGCGGATGACCGGAGCCATCTTGCGCGTCACGCGCCCCGCCACGATGATCAGGTCGCTTTGACGCGGTGAAGCGCGGTTCAGCTCCATGCCGAAGCGCGACATATCATAATCGGAAGCCTGGGTCGCCATCATTTCGATAGCGCAGCACGCCAACCCGAACAGGAGGGGCCACATCGCGCCCGTCCGCGCCCAGTTGACGGCGGTGTCCAGCGTCGTGGTGACGACGCCGAGATCGCCAAGTTTAGAGGAGATCACTCCCATTCTAACGCCCCTACTTTCCACTCATAGATCAAGCCGATGGTCAAGACGGCAATAAACACGCCCATCGCGATAAACGCATACAAGCCGAGGTCGCGGAAAACCACCGCCCAGGGCAGGAAGAAGATGACTTCGATGTCGAACAGAATGAACAACACCGCGATTAAGTAGAAGCGCACTGAGTAGCGACGATTGGCGGGACCAATCGGTTTCATACCGCTCTCGTAGGGTGCATTCTTACGGGTCGTCGGTCGATACGGGCCGAAGAGCCGCGAGATGAAGAGGATGAGAAGCGAAACGAGGATAGCAACGACCAACAGTACGCCAATCGGCGCGAATTCATTCAGTGCGTTCATAGGATGCACCTAGTATAGCGTTCGATTGTTCAAATTGGAACAAATAACCTAACCCTAGATTAACATACAGGGCAAGGCGAGTCAAGAATTTCTCAGCCGATCCGCAGGCCGATTCGCTGCCGTTCGTAGGCGGCGTGATGCAGTGCCAAAATGTCCTGCACGACCAGTTCGCGGTTCTGCGCATGCTGGAAAACCGCCTCTGGTCCGACGCTGAACATATAGTGCGATCCAGCGACGACGCGCACATTGGCGGCAGGGAATTCGAGGTGCGACAGCAGGTCCATCATCGGGACAAGGCCGACGAGCGCATCCCGGTGACCAAGCATCGCCTTGAAGAAATCGAATTGACGGGGGATTTCGCGGTTATTAAGCAGCCCCATCGCCATGAAGGTCGAGGAGATGATGCCGCGCGGGGTGTTGTTGTACTGGTAGCGGTGCAGTTCTTTGAGGTAGCTGCTGCCACCCGCGCACACTGCCTCGATCATGCCGGGCTTGATAGCGCGTTCGATCACCTCGAAAACGTGCAGGCGGTTGACGATGCCAATGCCCACGCCGAGCGCCGTGAAGAAGGCGCGCTTGGAATCGTCGTCGAGCAGGAGCGCAGGCGCGAGCGCGAGGCGCGTCTCCTCCCCTACCCGCCAATGCAGCGGATCGAGATAGAACAGCGCTGCCCCACCCATGCTGTGACCGACGAAGTTGATCACGCGGTTATGGCTTTCGCCGCGCTGGCGGCGGATCTTCAACACTTCGATGAGGCTCTCGATGGTTGACATGGCGGCGGGCGGATTGCACTGATCGAGCGCGGGGGTTTGATCGACAAAGCGCGCTTCGCCAAAGCCATTGTGATCGACGGCGATGGCGATCAGCTTCTGGTTGCTCACCGTGACCATACCGGGGATGCTCTCCCAGATGGCATGGTTGCCCGTCCACCCATGCATGAAGATCACATAGCCTTCGCATTCGGCGGCGAGTTCTTCCAGCTCATCGTCCGTCGTGAAATGATCGTCTGCCCACATCACCTGCCAGACCATATCCCGCAGCCCGGCATCCAGCAGGAAACCGCGACCGAGCGGCGCGGGGATATAGCCGCCGTTGACGAGGTCGGACATGCGGTAGAGCGCGGTCTGCGTGCCGGGGACATCTCCCTCGGCTCGATGAAAGTGGCCGCGCAGCCAGGCAATTTTCTCAGCGATCATTCTGCCGCCTCCGTGTGTATTCCCTTTCATTATAAAAGGAACAGGTAAAACTCACGTTGAGGTAGTTGCGAGAACAGCCTCAGGAATTTGTTCGCCCCATGCCCGCAGCGCATCGATCACGGGTCGGAGCGTTTCGCCGTACTCGGTCAACGCATACTCGACGCGTGGTGGCACCTCCGGGTAGATCGTCCGCTGCACAATCCCCTGAGCTTCGAGTATACGCAAGCGTTCAGTCAGCGTTTTGGGGCTGATGCCGTCGAGTTCGGAACGCAGTTCGCCGAAGCGCTTCATTCCGGTGAACAGTTCACGCAGGATCAACAGCGTCCACTTCCCTTCGAGGATCGAGACCGCCTTCTCAATCGGACAGCCTTTTGCACCCATGATGACCCCTTTTAGTTCATTTAATGTAACTATAGCACTCTATTGTAACTACTTTACAAAGTAAAACAAGCTGCATAGACTGGTCAACATGAGCTGTCAACATTCAACACAGGAGAAAACACACCATGACTACCCAGCGCAATTCGAACTTACTGCGCTATATGCTCGGCTTTATCGGCGTTCTGCAAATCTTCTTCGGGGTGATGTTCGTCTTCCTGCCGAACACCTTCGCGGGTCTCGTCGGTCTGGAAGCGGCGCCACCGTGGGCGCTGTGGATGTTTACCATGTTCGGCGCGCGGGCCTTTGGTTTCGCCTATGGGATGTTCATGGCGCTGCGCGACCCGGCGCGGCACACCTCATGGATTATCGCCATGATCGGCGTGCAGGCGGTCGACTGGCTGGGAACGATGGTTTACCTGCTTAACGGCAGTTTGACGCTCATGCAAGTGTCGACCGCCGCTGTGCTGCCCATCGTCTTCATCGCGGCCTTGGTGACGCGCTTCCCCCGTCGCTCCGCCTCCGCAGCGGTATAGCGGCCAACAAGCAGAGGACGAGACCGATCTCGTCCTCTGCTCCACGCCGACTAGATCGGGATCGGCTGGCGCACCCAGCGATGCGGGCGCAGCGCGTCGACTAGATCGGCGGAGAGCGCTTTCCCATCACTGGCAGCGATGTTCGCCTCGACATTCCGCAGCTTGCGCATGCCGGGGATGATAGTGCTCACCGTCGGCTCGGCGAGGATGAAGCGCAGCGCGAATTCCGGCATCGACATGCCCGCCGGGATCAGATGCTTAAACGCGTCGATGCGCTCCACCGTCTCGGCGACCGTCTCCGGCGTGAAGTAGTTGCTCCGCCAATCCTCTTTCGGGAAGCGCGTGTCTTTGGTGAACGTCCCGGTCAGACTGCCCTCATCAAACGGCACGCGTGCAATCACGCCGATGTTGAGTTCGCGGCACAGTGGGTAAAGTTCGTCTTCGGGATTCTGGTCGAAGATGTTGTACACCACCTGCACCGCGTCGATCAACCCGGTGCGCAGCGCTTCCAGCACATTGGCTGGCTCCCAGCGGTTGATGCTGATGCCGAACGCACCGATTTTGCCGGATGACTTCAAGGTTTCGACGGCGCGCTTCCACCCGTCATCCGCCGTGAAGTGATCATCCCACACGTGAAGCTGCATCAAATCGACCTGCTCGACATCCATGTTCTTGAGCGACGTGTCGGTCATAGCGATCAGGTAGTCGTAGGGGAACACGTCGGCGATATCATACTCCGGCGTGGCCGGCCATTTGCGATTCTTCGGGGGGATTTTGCTGGCGGTGTACAGCTTCTGGTTCGGGTACGCCTTCAGCAGTTGACCGAGCAGCTTTTCGCTGTGCCCTTCCCCGTAGGCCAGCGCCGTATCGAAGAAGTTACAGCCTAATTCGACCGAGCGGTGCAGCGACGCCAGCGACTCGGCATCATCCGAGCCCGTCCAACCGCCCATGCCCCACATCCCATAGCCGATCTCCGCGACCTGCCAGCCCGTCCGTCCAAACGTGCGATACTGCATGCTTTAAGTCCTCCAAACGCACTCTTTCCGTGGGCCGAAGATTAGCGCTCGGGCCGTGCCTTGTCCACTCGTTCACCCGTACTTCTGCTGATGTTCCCGCTTCAAGCGTTGATATTCGGGGTCATCTTTCGCCTGTTGGTAACGCGCATAGAAAATCTGTGCCGACTCAGCTTTGATCGGGTCTTCGACGCGGGGCAACTCTTGACCCTCCGCGTCATATTTGCGCCCGCTTTTGTGATTGGCGTAGCGCCGGGCGCGGGTGAAGCCCATTTGCAGATACTTGCGCGCCATATCCATGCCGACGAAATCACCCTGCGCCTGGTAGTCAAGGAACATCTGGTAGATGGCATCTGCCGATTCACGGGCGATCTCCGGCGTTTTGAAGCGCCAGTGCGGGAGAATCTCCGACTTGTATGGCTCAACCAGCAGCACGCCCTGTTCGCCTTTGCCCACCCGATACAGCTCGGGATGCTCACGGAAATTAACCTGCTGAAAATCCTGCTCGTAGTCGAAAGCGCTCATGCGGCCACCTGCATTACAAATGTTCTGACGTTTCTGCCATTTTACGCTGTGTGATACTTTGGCGGCGTGTGCGTATCATTAGATATGGACGCACGACTCCACATAGCGCGGGCAACCGCCGTCGATTGGGATGCGGTCTATTGGGACACCCTGCCCCGCGTCTACAACTTTTTCCGCTACCGCGTCGGCGATGATCAACTGGCCGAAGACCTGACCGCGAACACGTTCCTGAAGGCGTGGCGGGCGCGCGACCGCTACCTCGACGACGTGGCGGCCTTCTCAACGTGGTTGTTCAGCATTGCGCAGAACGTGGCAGTCGATCACTACCGCCGCCGCAAGCCGGAAGTTTCGCTCGATGCCCTGCCCAATCTGACCGACACTATCTCCATCGAGGACGTGATCGCGCGGCGCGCCGACTCCGCCCGGCTCAACGCGCTGCTCGCTCGCCTATCACCACGCGAACGCGAATTGATCGCGCTCAAATACGGCGCAGAGCTGACGAACCGCGCCATCGCGCAGGTGACCGGGCTGAGCGAAACCAATGTCGGCTCGACGCTCCACCGCACGATCCAGAAGCTGCGCCAGCAGTGGGATGAAACACCATGAACGACGATTTTCTGCATAAGCACCGCCAAGCGCCATCCAAGGCCTTCGCGGACAAATTGTATCGCCAACTCCAAGAGGAGAATGAGGACATGACCGCTCTCCCGATGACCCGCACCTATGCCCGCCGCGCACGTTTCCCGGTCGGAGCGGCGGCACTGTTCGCGCTGCTGCTCGTGGGCGTGCTGCTCGCGCTGCGTCCGACCTTCACCCCGCCGACGCTCACGCAGATTGACACAGGTTTCCTCAACGCGCTCCAGCCGATTACGTCGGAGAATGCGAGCGACCTGACGCAGATCGCGCAGTTAGGGCGCGGGCGCGTCTTTGACGTGGACTGGCACGGCGATATGATCGCCGTCGGCGGGGCGCTCGGCGTGTGGCTGTACGATTCGACGCACCTCACCGAAGCGCCGCGTCTCCTGCCCGCCCAGCAGACCATGTATGCGCGCCGGGTGGCGCTGACGTGGTCGCGAACGAATCCGCTGGTCGCCGCGCCGGACGGCGACACCATCCGTGTGTGGAACGCCGAGACCGGGGAAGAAGTCGGCGCGTTCAGCGACGGCGATGATAAGCACTGGGATGTGGTGGCGATCAGCCCGGATGGGCGTTATGTCGCGGGTGGCGAAAACATGCTCGGCTATGAGGTCACGCAGCGCTGGGCGCTCAACGTGTGGGAGGTCGAAACCGGCGAGATCACCTTCATACGCAATTTGCAGAATCCCATCCTGAATCTTGATTTTAACCCCCTGCGCCTGTATCAATTCGCAGCACAAACGTTCGGCGGGACATGGGTCTTCAATGCTGAAGAGAACGATTTTGCTGGTATCAGCTACCCGCAAAGTCCGGCGACCAACTTAGATGTGGGGCTCGATTACAGCCCCAATGGCGAGACATTGGCGTTCGGCACAGAAAACGGCGTGCTCATCTGGAATGTGGAGACACGACAGGTTGAGCAGGAAATCATCATCAACGCCGATCTGACGCCCTATGTCACCGACGTGGCCTTCAGCGCGGATGGCGCGTACTTAGCCATTGCCAGTCGCAATTTCGGCGTCAACCTGTGGAATGTGCTGCTGCAAAGTTGGATCACCGGAGAGCCAGATCATCTCGATCATGAGGGTTTTCAAGATGTGAGCGCGCTGGTCTTCAACAATGCGCTGCGTTCCTCCCTGCTGGCGAGCGTCCAGTTGGGCAGCACCTTGAGTGTATTCTCGTTCGGTACAGGCATGACGTTGACCAATCAGCGTGACTTCACAGCTCCGATCATGCGTGCCGACCTCAATGCCGATAACCGGACAATCGCAGCAGGCGGCATGGACGGCTACATCGACGTGTGGAATCTGGAAACGGGGCGCGAAGTCTATGCGGTCAATTCGGAACTCGCCAATTTGACCGATCTCGCCTTTACGCCCGATGGGTCGCTGCTGGCCTATTCCGGTCGCCTTGGCCGTATTCAGGCGGGGGTGAGCGGCGAACGTGAGCCCGGACGAACGTTGGTGAACCGGCGCGGCGGCGTGTCGCTGCTCAACGCGGAGACAGGGGAATATGTCCGTCGGCTAGGTGATCTCGAAGACTATTTCTACCTGTTCGCCTTCAGTCCGGATGGGGAAACACTCGCCGCCTATGACGGATTCGATAACAACGTTAAAACTTGGAACTGGGAAACAGCCGATGAATCCTCGGCAGGTGAGGCGCTGTTCACGTCCCCGGTGAGTATTGATCGACTCGGTTACAGCGCCGACGGGTCGCTGATCACCGTGACGAGTTTCAACAATGACCTCGCCTTCTATGACGCGGTGACGGGCGACCAACAGACACCCTTTGAAACGCCGATCCCGCGCGTGATCGATGTCGCTTACAGTCCCGATGGGTCGCGGATGGTGGTCGCACAGCGCTTGGCCACCTACACCAGTTACATCACGCTCCACGATGTCGAGGCGGGTGCGATGCTCTTCCCGCTCCAGTACACCACCAACACCGACCTCGTCACCAATCTGACCTTCAGCCCGGACGGAGCGCTGATCGCCGCCATCGTCGACGAGAATCGCGTGCATGTGTGGGATGCCGCGACCGGGGCGCTGCTGTTTGATCACGGCGACGAGTACATCCCCAACAACCAGCTCATGTTCAGCCGCGACGGCCGGATGATCGTCACTGCCGATTGGGACGGCCTCATCCGCATTTGGGGCATTCCGGAGTAAACGAAAGAAAAGATTCAACGCAAAGACGCGAAGGCGGAAAGACGCAAAGCGGAGGAAGATTGATCCCCTTGCTTTGCGTCTTCGCGTCCTTGCGCCTTTGCGTTGAGTTTTTGCCGTGCTTTTTACCCGTTGACGACTTCGCCGCCGTTGAGGTGCAGAATCTGCCCGCTCATATACGACGAATCATCGCAGGCGAGGTAGACATACGCCGGGCCGAGTTCTTCCGGCTGACCGGGACGCTTCATCGGCACATCCGCGCCGTGACTGGCGACCCGCTCCGGTGGGAACGTCGCCGGGATGAGCGGCGTCCAGATCGGCCCCGGCGCGACGCCGTTCACGCGAATCTTCTGCTCCGCCAGCGACATCGACAGCGACCGGGTGAAGGCGACAATCGCGCCTTTGGTCGCGGAATAGTCAAGGAGCTGCGGGCTCCCCTTGTACGCCGTGACCGAGGTTGTGTTGATGATGGTCGCGCCCGCCTTCAGGTGCGGCAGGGCCGCCTTGACGATGTAGAAATACGCGAAGATGTTGGTGCGGAACGTCTTCTCGAGCTGTTCCGCCGTGATGTCGGTGATGCTTTGCTGCGGGTGCTGTTCGGCGGCATTGTTGACCACCACGTCTAAATGCCCCAACTCGCGCACCGTGCGTTCCACTGCGGAACGGCAGAATTGCTCGTCGCCGACATCGCCAGCGATCAGCAGGCAGCGCCGCCCTTCCTGCTCCACCTGACGCTTCGTCTCCTCCGCGTCGCCGTGCTCATTCAGGTACATGACCGCGACATCTGCGCCTTCTTTGGCGAAGTAGACGGCGACCGCGCGGCCAATGCCGCTGTCGCCGCCCGTGATCACCGCCACTTTGCCCATCAGTTTACCCGCCGGGATGTAGCGCACATCCTCGAACACGGGGCGCGGATGCATCTCCGACTCGATCCCCGGCTGCTGATCCTGCGCCTGCGGCGGGTTGACCTGTTTAGCCTGCTGGCTCATTACTCGGCCTTCTGGTTGACGCGGCTTTCGGCAATGCGCGTCAGCAGGCGATCCGTCTCTTCTTCCTGACGGTTGAGCTGGTCAAACAGCAGGGCCACATCCCGGTGATCCATCGTGTTCGCCCACGTGCGCAGCGTGCCATAGGCGGAAATTTCGTAGTGTTCAACCTTTTGCGCCGCCGCAATCAAGGCCGCATCCACCACATCGGGATCGCCACCCTCTTCGATGACGTGCTCGCCTTCCTTGATCAGCCCGGCCATACCATCACACTTCTTGCGCGACGGTTTTTCGCCGAGCGTTTCGAACATGCGCTCGACCATGCGAATTTGCTCTTCCGTCTGGCGCAGATGCGTTTCGAACGCCTTCTTCAGTTCGCGGTTCTTCGCCGCCTCGATCATCTTGGGCAGCGCCTTGGTGATCTGATGCTCAGCGTCGTACGTGTCCTTGAGCATGTCCAGCATCGCTTCATGGAGGTTCTGCATCTTCATGAGGAAGTTCCTCTCGCCTATTCCTTACGAAACATCTTACAGGTATCATTGTAGGCGCAGCGCACAGCCATAGGCAACACTCGTGCGCGAGTTCTCATCGATTGTTCAGATGGCTGCACAGGCGCGAAAATTATCTTGTCCGCGCGGGGTTGACGCCACTACAATGAACGCTGTGCTGGTTAGGGAAAGGCAACATTGGACGATTTTCAACACGCACTCGACCTCGATGTGCGCCAAGAACTTGAAGCCGCCGCGCACGCCTATGAGCAGATCATCGCGCAGCCAGACGCGCCGCTGGACGCTTACCTCAACCTCGCGTGTCTGTACTGGCGCTGCCTCGATTTCGAGTTCACGTGGTCACTGACTTTGGAGATTTCGTTCATCTGGCGGGCAGGTGAGCGCGTGTGGCAGGTGCTGGACGCCGCCGAGGCGGTCTACCCGGACTGCGCGGAGATCCGATTTTGGCGGGCGTATTTCCGCCTGACGACGCTCGATACGCCGCCATTTGTCGAAGAGTGCTGCGCGCTCGTTCAACAACCAAACGCGACGCTCGTCCCCTACTTCTATCTCTACAGCGCCACGCAGGACAGCCGCTACCGTGAGCAGGCGAACAGGCTGTATTGCGAGGCTCAGATCACCCTCACGACCAAGAATCGCTACATCGTGAGCGTACTCGAATCGTTCTTTTCGGCTTGAACTGTCTTACTGATTCAGAGGACTTACAGCAAAAACGGTTGTGTGTCATCAGCAAGAGGTGAAACACCGGACGTTGCAGCAGCGGCGAGCGGCGTATCTGATGGCTCGTTCCACCGTTTAGTTTTGGTGTAGCCTTAGGCTAAAGTGTCTCTTCTTTTTGACCCAATCATGTCCCACTTGGTTTGACGATATACAGACCAGACAGTCTGCCAATAGGTCCAACATTGTTTTAGGTAAACTTAAATCACCTATGCAGAAAGTTATACTTTCTGCATAGGTGATGCGGTTACTGAAGAGGAAGAAAATGGCAAAACTCATAGAAATCGTCGACTGGGAAGAACTTGGATTTCCACAAATACCTGAATTACTTAATAACCTATTTCACTCAGATCCCTATAAGCGGGGTCAAAGCTACTCGACTATTCAACGCCAAATTGTATTTGGTGGGGAGTCATTTGAAGATATAGGTGCAGGGTATGGTGTAAGCCTCATTTTGAAAAGCGATGTACACATTTTTCTTATAGCAGCATTGCTTTCTCTTCTCGAACAACAACATGGAACAGAAGTAAAATATATATTAAACTTGTTAAGTGAATTGGCAGATTACGTCGAGCTAAAGGATACGAATGAATTATTACGGGAACGTATTATGTTGGTACGTGGAGCGATTTGGGGAGGATTAGAAATCTACACTCAGATTCTTCAAAGTAATGATACTAATTATATAGAATCTGCTTCAAATCTATTAATAAAATTCCCTGAATATTTTACGCACTTAATCCCATTATATTTACAAGTTCTGAAAGGGTCTATTGCTGATACACAAAAAGCTACACTTCTTTGGCATATGTACCAAGTATTTACTCATAGACATGAAATGCCATATGCTTTCTTGAAATTATTGCACCAATTTCTCGAAAATTCGGAGCATCTAACTTCAAAGTTAACTGCGGCAATCTGCTTGGTTGATAGTCTAGGGGGAGGTGCTCCTGAAATCGCTATAAATCTTGTCTCAAGGTTTATTGTCGATTTGGAGACAAATACCGATCAAAACTTACCACCCGGATACTCAATTGCACGAAAAGCTTTCGGACAAATATGAATTAAACGGAAAGCATACGACTGAAGCGAACAGTTCTTCTAGAAAACTATACGTTAAATTGATGGTGGGCAACCGTGTGGGGCAGACCATTGGCATGGACGTGACGAAGTACCTACTTGAAGTACAGCGGGGACTGGCGGTGGTGTTGAGCGCGACGACAGAAAAGGATGTTACCCGCTACCTTCAGCAGACTACTATCGCAGCTTGATCGACATCACGCTGTCCTGCGCGAAGCCGAGCCGCCCGTAAAAGTTTTTTGCCCGGTCGTCTGCTCTCTCAGAATTTACCATCAGGTGATGAAGGTTCAGGCGTTCTGCGCGCCGCATCACCGCTTCGAGCAGCGCCGTCCCCACCCCGCGCCGTTGATAGGTGGGCAGCACGGCGAGGTCGTTGATCAGCCCGCGCCCCTCGGTCAGACCGCGCACAATCGAGAGCGCCACCATGCCGATCAGAATCGGCGGCTGCTGGCGAGCTTCCGCCACGAACACCTCAAGGCCCGCGCTCTCACGGAAGCGCTGAAACACTTCGCGCCAGTCGTCGCGCTCAAGGTCACGGTTGGCGGGGATGAGATGCAGCAGCGCCATGATCTGCTGCGCGTCGGAGAGTTCCGCCGGGCGGATGATGAAGTCGGCGCGTTCCACATGGCGACCGTTCGCCCCGCCCTGCTCGGCCTTTGCCCGCCGCTCCAACCACTGCGCGATCATCTCGCGGTGCGTGCGGAACGGCAGCAGCGGCAGGTCTTCCGGCAAAAAGACTTGGGCGTCGTCGGCATCGTCGCCCGCGTGCAGTTCGCCGCCCACCGGACGCGCCCGGTAGAAGATCATGATGCCGCTCTGCGGCGGGCCTTCGGGGTAGGAATTGACCGTTGCCAGTTCGAGGATTTCGACCTTCAGCCCGGTCTCCTCTTCGGCCTCGCGGATCGCGCCTTCTTCCGCGCTCTCGTCCGCTTCGATGTAGCCGCTCGGCAGCGCCCACATGCCCTTGTGCGGCGGTCGGTTGCGCTTGATCAGCACGATGCCGCCGTCCATCTCGATCACCACGCCGACCGTCGGCACGGGGTTGACGTAATGCACATAGCCGCAGTTGGCGCACGCCTGGCGGATGCGTCCGCCGTCTTCACGGGTGGTCAGGTTGTGCCCGCACACGGGGCAGTAGGTCATTTGCTTGGGCATACACAACTCATTTCTTCCAGTTCCATTGTAGCCCAAAGTGCGCAAATGCGGGGAGCGGCTTGGGTCGGGGATCAAGGTGTAGGGGCTAGCGCACTCCGAAACACGGCAGATCTGTAGGGGAGGGGCAAGCCCCTCCCGTGGGTGGGCGAGACAAGGCGGTAAGCGGGTGAGATACCGTTAAGCCTTTATTATTGGCCTCACCCCTGCCCCCTCTCCGAACGGAGAGGGGAAACGCGCGCGTTCTTGAAGTCCCCTCGCCCTTGGGAGAGGGGATTTAGGGGTGAGGCGGATGGCTATAGAATCACCACCGCCAGCGCAATCACCGCGCTGATGACCGCGCCGATCACCACACCCTTGAAGTAATTGGTGATGTGCATCGGCCAATTGGTGTAGGCGTCCATGTGCGCTTCGGAGCCGGGCAGGAACACGAACGCAGGCTTGAGCACGAGGATCATGAACCAGTCAAGCACGACGGCGTCCCACAGGTTGACAACGTTGAAGATGATGTAGAGGTGGACGAACACTGTCACAAAGCTGATGCTCCCACCGCTGACGGACTCCAGCGCCTGCCCCGACAGAAACAGCCCGCCGACGATCAGGACCAACAGCACCGCCGCCAGCCTGTTTTGCAGCCGCTTCTCACCCGCGGTCAGCGGCGCTTGCAGGTCACGGATGACGGGCGGATAGTCATGCATCCACAGCCGCGCGGTTGTACGCCAGCGACCCGACGACCAGCACCGTGAACACGAAAATCGCGAGCACACTTTCAATCACCAACCGATCCAATGCGATGTTTTCCATGATCGTTCCCCCCCGGAACTTTGATTAGACAAATCTATATATAATTTTAGACCAGTCTAAATTAGAGTCAAGTGGGTGGCGGAAAGATCCGCCTAAAGATGGAGATCGATCAGCTCACCCTGCTTGCCTGCGCAAGTAGAGCGAGGGGTTAAACCGTGAAAACGGGTTACAGGTCGGTCTGGGGACGTTGCGGACGCGATAAATCGCGTCCCTACGAAAACCGCGGGCCCCCCTCCCTCACCCTTCCCCCCCTCACTGCTAGCAGGGTGAGGTTCGCGCTCATTCTTCCACCGGTTGCAGCGCCTCGATCAGCGCATCGACGTACAGGCGCGTGAACTCCTCGTCCGGTGTGCGGTCAGGGTCAAACCCGGTGATGTCCATGCCCACCGCCAATCCTGAATCGAGGAACACGCGCAGCACCGTGATCATCTCGGCGTAGCTCATGCCGCCGGGGAGCGGCGCGGCGACCGCGGGCATGACCTCGCAGTCCAGCACCGACGCATCGAAGTGCAGCCAGAAACCATCGACGCCGCGCTGCTTGAGCAGTTCCACCGCCAGCATGGACGCCATTTCGAGGCCAATTTCGCGGGCATAGTCCAGCGTGAGGATGCTCACATCCGTCTCGAAGATCAGGTTGCCGGGGTACGACTCGCGCTCCAGCATGTCGCGATTGCCGAACACCACCGCGTTCGAATCGCGCACATATGGGCGCTGCCCCTCCAGATTCGTGAGTTTGTCGTAGCCGTACCCCGTCGCGAGCGCGAGCGTCATGCCCGCCGCCGCTTTGCTGGTCGAGGTCTCCGCGGTCAGGAAGTCCGCGCCCCCGCTCAAGTAGATCAGCCCGCAGCGTCCCACCCGCTTGAGGCCAAGCAGCGCACCGATCAACAGGCTGCTGTCGCCGCCGATCACCAGCGGGAAGTAATCCGGTGCATTTTCGGTCACATGCCGCGCCAAGCGCCGCGAGAACTGCCGCAGCCGTTCGAGGTTGCGTCACGTTGGTGCGGCGGGTGACGCGCGGTTGATAGTCGGCGGGTTTGAGACCGTGATACACCTTGTAGCGCAACCGCTGCAGCAGCCCCGCCTTGAACAGCGCCAGCGGTGCGCGCACCGTCCCGGGGTCGCGACCCGGCGCGGGCGGCGTCAGCCCCAAATTCGACGGCGCGCTGATGATGCAAATCTTCCTCATGGTGTCCTCGCACGGTGACCGCCAGCCTCAGTTCTAATATAGACGATGAGGCATGCAATGTCTCTAGAGAAACGGCACCGAACGCGGCTGGTGACGCGGCGGCACGGGGCGGCTAGCCGAAAGGTCAGGGGGTGGCGTAGTGAAACGCCTCGACCAGTGCGTCGACATAGGCGCGGGCGATGCTGCCATCGGGATCGAGGTCGGGGTCGTAGATCGTGATCTCCATGCCGACCGCCAGCCCCGAACTGAGGAACACGCGCAGCGCCGCGATCAGCTCGGCGTAGCTCAAGCCGCCGGGCATGGGCGAATCGACCGCGGGCATGATGGCGCTGTCGAGCACATCGGCGTCAAGGTGAATCCAGAAGCCCGGCACGCCGCGCTGCCTGAGCAGCTCGACCGCCTGCTGCGCCGCCATCTCCACGCCGACCTGCCGCGCGTAGTCCAGCGTGATCATGCTGATGTCCGTCTCGAAGATCGCTTTGGCGTAGTACGTCTCCCGATCTTCGATATCGCGGTTGCCGAACACCACTACATCCGATTCGCGGATGTACGGCTTCAGACCTTCCATGTTGGTGAGCGCGTCCGGCCCGTAGCCCGTGACCAGCGCGAGATCCATGCCCGCCGCTGCTTTCGAGGCCGATGTTTCCGGTGTCTGGAAGTCGGTGTGCCCGTCCATGAAGATCAGCCCGTAGCGTCCCACCCGCTTGAGTCCGAGCGCCGCGCCGATCAGGAGACTGCAATCGCCGCCGATCAGCAGTTGGAAGTTCACGTCGACCGGCGTGAGCGATTCGACCATCTGCGCGATGAACCACGACTGGCGGCACAGTCCGCGCCGATTGCGCACATTCGTTTCCGGCTCAATGTCCGGCGAATACGGATCGACTTCGATGCGCCCGCCGTCCATCGCGTTGAGCATGACGAGCAGACCCGCGTTCATCAGCGCGTCCGGCGCTTTATACGTACCGGGGATGCGATCGGGCGCGGGCGGTCGCAGGCCAAGCGGTGTCGGCACGCGAAACGCCGTGATCTGCTTGTCCGTGAAAATGCGCCGGGAGTGCAGTGCCGCCCGCCGCTGATCGTAGGATGTGTCGATTTCGACAGGGAGCGTGATCTTATCGCGCACCGCTTCCCAGAAACGCAGAGCAGATTTGTGCCCCACTTCCGCGTACGGGTAATATGGCGAAAAAGTCACGCCATCCGCCCACGACTTGAGCGCGGGCAAGAAAGCGAGTACCGCTTCAGCTTCGGCAGATGTGAAGATACTCGCATTCGCGACCAGTTTGCGGTTGTGATGCGTGCTGAAGGGTTGGCCAGAGCTCGGCGCAAGGGCGACGAGAATGCTATCGAGCAGCGTATCCACTTCGTGAGGGTGCAGCAGAGAATGGATCATGAACGCGGGGAGGTAGAACCGGAAAGCTTCTGGCGCTAGATTGGTGACGCAGTCGCGCCAGTTGAAGATCATCTCCGTCGTGAGGTCGCGCCAGTGCTGCCCCTGCCACTCGGCCTTGAGGTCGGCGCACTCGTAAAACGTGTGCCAGTCCCCCTCGGGCGATGGCGCGGGCGTCTCGGCAAACGCCGCTTCGATTTGGGCAACAGCTTGGGCGCGCAACTCTTCGGACATGGGCAACCTCACTTCGGGGAATCAACAAACAGGGCGGTACATTGACCGCCCCGCTGCACTAAATTTCCAGATAATCGCGCAGTTGGCGACTGCGGGTCGGGTGGCGCAGTTTGCGCAGCGCCTTCGCTTCAATCTGGCGGATGCGTTCGCGCGTCACGCCGAAGTGCTTGCCGACTTCTTCCAGCGTGTGATCCTGCCCGTCGAGCAGGCCAAAGCGCATTTCCAGCACTTCGCGCTCGCGTTCGCTGAGCACGCCCAACGCCGAGCGGATCTGCTCTTTCAGCAGTTGGCGACTGGCCGCGTCCACCGGGCCGGGGACTTTGTCGTCTTCGATGAAGTCGCCGAGCAGGCTGTTGTCTTCTTGCCCGATCGGCATTTCGAGGCTCATCGGCTCTTGCGACAGCCGCATGATCTTGCGGACTTTTTGCGCGGCGCGGCGCAGCTTGCGCGTCAGGCCGGGGTCCATACGTGCCCCATCCCGGCGAATCAGCTTGATGGCGCGCGTCTCTTCCGGCGTGAGGAAGTCCATCTCCAGCGCGATCTGCTCGGCACTCGGTTCAGCGCCCAGTTCCTGCGTGAGCTGGCGCTGCACGCGCATCAGGCGGTTGATCGTCTCGACCATGTGCACCGGAATGCGGATCGTGCGCGCCTGGTCAGCAATCGCGCGGCTGATCGCCTGGCGAATCCACCACGTCGCATACGTGCTGAACTTGAAGCCTTTGGTGTGGTCGAACTTGGCGACCGCGCGCAGCAGGCCGATGTTGCCTTCCTGAATCAGATCGAGGAAGTTGATGCCGCGCCCCATGTAACGCTTCGCCACGCTGACGACGAGGCGCAGGTTGGCGCGGGTCAGCGACTCGGCGGCGAATTCCGCCTGCTGTTCCATCTCCTCAAACTTCTCCGGCAAAATTTCCAGCGCGAGGTCATCTTCTACCAACCACGCGTGGAACTGCTCGACGCTCGGTAGCGTGCCTTCTTTTTCGTAGGCACGCCCGACCAGTGTCTGTTCGCGGAAGGGGATCAGGTAGAGCGCGTGGAAGCTGGCAAAGACGCGCCGCGCCAGTTCCGTCCACGCATCATCGCGCCCCCAGTCGCGCTGACGCAGGAATTCGCGGATATACGAGTGTCCGGTCGTGTCCCAGTGCTCGGCGACGAACTGCGCTTCGGTGATGAGCGCCTTGAGGTCGGGCGGATTCAACTTAAACGGTTTGACCGACGCCAGCACTTCATCCCACGACTTGACCAAGCCGGCGTAAATCGCCTCGATCACCTCGGCGGGTTCGGGCATGCGCGGCAGTTGACCGGGTTCAGCGGCGCACAGCTTATCGAGCGTCGCTTGCAGCAGACGATCCGCCGCGATCTGCGCGCTCAACCACGTTTCGCGGTTGGGGTCGAGCAGCGGGACCTGCCCGATCTCCTTGAGGTACATGCGCACCGGGTCATCGGCGAGGGCAAACGTGTCGAGGCGCATGCCTTCGAGGATCAGGTCTTCGTCGACGTCGTCAAGGCCGTCCTCGTCAGTCAGCAGATCGAGTTGATCATCACCTTTGACGTCGATTTCGTCGTATAACTCATCGTCATCGCCCCCATCATCATCGAAGTCTTCAAATTCGACGTCGCTGGTCAATTCGTCCGCATCTTCTGCCGACGCCTTCGTGAATTCGTCCGTTTGCCGGACTTCATTTTTCTTGGTGCGTTTCTTCGCCATAACCTCACTCAACTGCGCTGTGACTGTGCCCGACGATTTAACTCTGCATCAATGAGCCGCTTCGCTAAAACAGAACCGTTGATCAGCGACATAATGTCGCCGTCCTCTACCGACAGGAACAACATTTCCTGTCGCTCACGCTCTAAGCGCGCACGGCGCAAGAGCAGTACTTTGACGATCAGATCCACACTGGGATCGACCGTGCGGGCGGTACGCTTGTCCTGCCTGATCATGTCGAGGTCAGCGCCAAAAGTGACGCGACCGCGCAATTCCGCCCATTGATCGGCCAAGACCGAGTTCAGCTCGTCGAACAGTTCGGACGGGAGATGAGTTCGAACATAGGCCGCAAAATCCATCTCATCCTGGGCCACGGCGACCATGAACAACTGCATGAGGGTACGATAGGCTGTCCGGGTGAAGTCCTCCGAGGAAAGATCTGACAGCGTGGCTTGTAAGAGTGGGTTATCCCCGGCGAGTTCACGAAATTTGCGGTTTACATGATAGTACAGATCCGGCTGTGTGAACAGGATCCGTAAACAATCCAGTTCGAGCGGGGGCTTATCGTCCGCCAAGATCGGCGCGACCGCGACCGCCCGCTGCAGGATGCGCGGCGAGTCAAAGTCCGGCATATCATCCGACGAATCGACCGGGGCGCGCGGCGGTTCCGGCATGGGGGGCGGCTTCGGCGCAGGCGTAGACGCCTTGAGTTTGTTCGCCTGATCCAGCATCCAGCCTTCGAGCCGCTCCTGCGGGAGTGCCAGCGCCGCCGAAAGTTTGATCACGTTCATGCCGTTGGAGAGATCATTTTCCGACGCCGTGAGGATCGGCAGCAGACGCAGGGCGACGGCTTCACGGTCGGCTAAGGTTGGGCGGCTTGGCAGCGTCGCTTTTTCCGCCTCAATCAGGTAATCAACGACCGGTTGAGCCGCCTCGACGAGCTGCGCCCAGCCTTCCGGGGTCTCGCGGATAAAGTCATCCGGGTCTTTTGCCCCCGGGAACCGCAAGTACCCGAATATCAATCGCCAATGTTCCCGAATCGCTGTATTGGAGCGTTTCCCGCGCCACTTCAACGGAGCGTTTCGTCGCATTCTGTCCCGCAGCGTCAGAATCGAGGGCTAAAATGATCTTCTTCGCCCACTTCGGCGCGATCAGCTTGAGCTGCATTTCGGTCAGCGCCGTGCCCATCTGCGCGACCACGTTGGTATACCCGGCTTGATGCGCTTGTATCGCGTCGAGGTAGCCTTCGACGATGACCGCCGTCCCGCTGTCGCGGATGCTCTTGGCGGCGAGATCCAGCCCAAAGAGTAAGCGGCCTTTGTCGAACAGCGCCGACTGCGGCGAATTGAGATATTTGGGGTTGTCTTCGGCGGCCAGCGCGCGCGCGCCGAACCCGGCCACCCGCCCGCGCTCATCACGAATCGGGATAATCAGGCGGTTGCGGAAGCGGTCGTACACGCGCCCGCTGTCGTTTTTGCTGGCGACGCCCGCGTTGACCGCGTCGTCTTCGGTATAGCCGAGGTTGAGCAGCATGTCGAGCGCGTAGCGCCAGCCATCCGGCGCGTAGCCGATGCCGAACTGGTCGATGGTCGCCTCAGTCAGGCCGCGCTTCTTGCGCGCATACTTGAGCACTTCGCGCGCTTCAGGTTGTTTCAGCAGTTCGTGGTAGTAATCCGCGACGACCTTGAGCAGACCGCGCAGGCGGTCGACTTCCTGATCGCGCGCTTTGGCTTCCGGCGACTGCGGCTTAAGGTCGATGCCCGCCTCTTTCGCCAGCGCTTCCAGCGCCTCGTGGAACGTCCAGCCGTTCTGCTTCATCACGTAATTGAAGATGTCACCGCCGGTCGCGCACGCGCCAAAACAGCGCCACGTCTGGCGGTTTTCATCGACAAGGAAACTCGGCGTCTTTTCGTGGTGGAAGGGACACGGCGCTTTCCAGCGACCGCTGCCCGCCCGCTTGAGCGGCACCGTCTTGCTGATGTATTGAACAATGTCGAGTCTGGACTTAATCTCGTCTGCGACTGACATCTGCGATTATCCCATTACGTTGATCTGAGGCACCATTATAGGCGCGTCGGCGCGTGGGGACAACCTCAATCGAGCCGTCCTAACACGTAACGCACCAAGGCCAACGTGATGATCATCAAAACAATGACAAAGGGCACGCCCCACCACATATCAAACGACGGAAAGGTGTGTTCGAAGTTCATGCCATAGAAACCGGTGATGACCGCCAGCGCGCCCGTCCCAATCGTGATTACGGTCAGGCGCTGCACAATGACATTCAGGCGATTCGAGGCGGATGAGAGATACAATTCAATGGCGCCGGACACGGTATCGCGCGAGGTCACGATCATATCGCTGACGCGGATCAGGTGATCGTACACATCACGCATGTAGTAGCGCATCACATCCTGGCTGACAAACGGGTTGTCTTCGCGCAAAAATACATTAAACATGTCGCGCTGCTGCCCGGTGACACGCGCCATTTCCGCCAGTGCCCGCTTGATGGTGAACAATTCCTGCAGCAGTTCGGGCGTCGGCTTCTCGATAATCTCTTCGCTGATGTCCTCGGCGCGGTCGGTCATGCCGTCGAGCACGGGGAAGTAGCCATCCACGATGTGATCCGCCAACGCGTACATCACATAGCCAACCGTCATCTTGTGGCCGTTGCCCACCCGGACATTACATTGATGCTTGACCGCCTCGATCACGGGTTCGTCGATGTAGTCGCGCACGGTGACGAAATACTTGCGCCCGACAAACACGTCCAGTTCGCGGAACGTCAGTTCGTCGGCAAACGTGTTGATCGGGTTGAGAATCGTAAATAAGTGATCCGGATATTCTTCAATTTTCGGGCGCTGCCGTTCGTTGAGCGTATCTTCGATGGCCAGCGGGTGAAAGTGGAACACCTCGCGCATCATCTTGATGTCGTCGGTTGACGGATTGACGATATCGACCCACACGAAACCGTCAGCCTTGAGCAGGGTCGCCCAATCGGGGCTAGGATTTCCTGACTTGATCCGTTTTCCTGAAACTGGACAATCTGCATAGGCACTCCTCATCGGCACTGATCTGACCTCACCCCTAAATCCCCTCTCCGCGGGGAGAGGGAACTTGACGACCGTTCGCCCAATTCCCCCTCGCCGCATGGAGAGGGGGTTAGGGGGTGAGGCTGCTCCTAGAATCCGCTCAAATGGCTGAGATCCGCGCGCCCGGCCTGCATCGCGCTGATCGCCTGCAGCAAACCGAGACGATTGCGGCGGATCGCCGGATCTTCGTGATTGACGAGCACGCCGTCATTCTTGCCCGTGCCGAAGTACGCGCTGATCGACGGGATGATAGGCGCGAAGGCGGACAGAAAGTCATTGACGCCGCTGTCAGCGGTCAGCTTGGCCGCCGCCGCTTGATAGGCCGCGTACAGCGCGCCTTCTTCCGCCTGAATGAACAACGCTGGATCAACCGCGAACAGTTCCTTCTCATTGCGCGTGATGCGCACGCAGCGCGCGAAGCCGTCGAGAATGTTCTCCCACCCGTCACGCTTGACCCAGTCGCTCAACTCACGGATGCCCTGCAGCGCCCGCGCCGGGTTGCGCGACTGTGCCGCCAGTACGGAAGCGACGACGTCATACGACCAGCCCTGCTCCTCGATCCACACGCGCAGACGCCCGGCGATGAAGTCGAGCACGTCGCGCTGCACTTCGGCGGAGACGGGGATCGGCTGTTCTTTCGCGACCAACTCAACGGCCTGCGCCAGATCGACATCCACACCCTTGCTCGTCACGATGAGGATGACGCCAAGTGCGGCGCGGCGCAGCCCATACGGATCCGCGTTGCTCTGCGGCGCGAGTCCGGCGGCGAACAACCCAACGAGGCTGTCGAGGCGATCTGCCAGCGCGAGGATCGTCCCGGCGGAGCTGGCGGGCAGCTTATCGCCCGCGAAACGCGGCAGCCAATGCTCGAAAATCGCCTCCGCGACTTCCGGCGGGTTGCCGCTCAAGCGCGCATATTCACGCCCCATGATACCTTGCAGCGAGGTCATTTCGACCACCATCTGCGTGGCGAGATCGGCCTTGGCGACATGGGCGGCACGCTGCGCAATCGCTGAGTCAGTTTCGCCGATGGTGAGCAGCTTGGCCATACCGTCGACCATGCGGGCGACGCGCTCGTTCTTGTCGAGCATCGAGCCGAGCTTTTCCTGAAAGGTGAGCGTGGCGAGACGAGGCAGGAATTCGGCGAGGCGCTTCTGTGTGTCCTTCGAGTAGAAGTATTCGGCGTCGGAGAAGCGCGCGCGCAGCACCTGTTCGTTGCCGTGCGCGACCATATCCAGATGCTGATCATCGCCGTTGCGGATGGTGATGAAATAGGGCAGCAGGTCGCCCTGCGCGTTTTCGATGGCGAAATAGCGCTGCTTATCGCGCATCACCGTGACCAGCACTTCACGCGGCAGCTTGAGCGATGATTCGTCGAAGCGCCCGACGAGGGCGACCGGACGTTCAACCAGATTGGTGACTTCTGCCAGTAGCTTGTCATCTTCGAGCGCGCGCCCGTTCAGGCTGGCGGCCAGCTTGGCGACCTGTTCGCGGATGGCGGCGCGGCGGGCTTCGCGGTCAAGCACGATGCCCTGCGTTTCCAGCGCCTGCAAGTATTCGTTCAAGCCGGCGACCACCGATTCCGGCGAGTCGAACGGACGCAGACCGCGCGTGATATTGCCGCTCGCCAGGCCCGCATACTCAAACGGGACGACCGCCCCGCCGAGCAGCGCGACGAACCAGCGAATCGGACGCGAGAAGGCGACGCCGCTGCTGTTCCAACGCATCGACTTGCCGAACTTGATCCCGGCAACGAGACCGGGCAGCGCTTCGGCCAGCACGGTCGCGGCGGGACGCCCCTTCTGCTTGACGCGCGCCACAACGTAGCGCCCACCGTCGAGGTCTTCGATCACGAGGTCGCTCACGTTGATGCCCTTGCCGCGCGCGAACCCTTCAGCAGCTTTGGTCGGCTTGCCCTCGGCGTCAAACGCGCGGTCAGCGGACGGGCCTTTGTAGACCTGTTCGACTTCGGTCTGCACCGGAGCGACCGCCTGCGCGGTGATCACGAGACGGCGCGGCGTTGCATACGCCTTGACGTCGCCATGCGCCAAACGCAGATCGTCAAACAGCTTGGGCGCGGCGGCGACGAGCTGGTCGAGCGCGTCGTCCACATCACCCGCGGGCAGTTCTTCCACGCCAATTTCCAGCAGGAAATCCGCCGGAGCCACCGCCGCTGCCGGGGCGTTCTGCTCAACGCGAGCGGGCGCGGCCAAGGTCGGCGCGAAGGTCGACGCCATCTTGTCGAGCGGATACTCCATCTCCATGCGCTGCTGCGTAAATTCCTTGGCGATGCGGCGGGTCATTTCGCGCATGCGCTTGAAATAGGAAGCGCGTTCGGTCACGCCGATCGCGCCGCGCGCGTCCAGCACGTTGAACAGGTGGCTGCACTTGAGCACATAATCGTAGGCGGGGATGACCAAGCCCGCTTCGAGCGCGCGCCGGTATTCGCCTTCGTACACGTCATACGTCTGGCGCAGGCCATTCACATCCGCCACTTCGAAGTAGTATTTGCAGTGTTCGATCTCGCTGCGCAGGAAGATGTCGGCGTACTTCAGATTCGCATCCTGCCCATACAGCCAGTCGATGTCCCACACGGCATTCTTGCCTTGCAGCGGGATGGCGATGCGTTCCAGCCCGTAGGTGATTTCCACCGAGACCGGATTGAGTTCGATGCCGCCCGCCTGCTGGAAGTAGGTGAACTGCGTGATCTCCTGCCCGTCGAGCCACACTTCCCAACCGAGACCCCACGCACCGAGCGCCGGGCTTTCCCAGTTGTCTTCGACGAAGCGGATGTCGTGTTCGCGCTGATTGATGCCCAACGCTTCGAGCGAGCGCAGATACAGTTCCTGCGGGTTGCCCGTATCCGGCTTGAGGATGACCTGATATTGGTAGTAGTACTGCATGCGGTTCGGGTTTTCGCCGTAGCGACCGTCATCGGGGCGCACGCTCGGTTCGACGTACGCGACGCGCCATGGTTCGGGACCCAACACGCGGAGCAGCGTGGCCGGGTTGCCCGTGCCCGCGCCGACTTGAACGTTGTACGGCTGCCAGATCACGCAGCCCTGAGCCGCCCAGAACTCGTGCAGCTTCATGATGATCTGCTGGAAGGATAACGGATTCGCCATGCGGAATTCCTAACCGATTCGTCCTGAAATGTGGAGGCTATTATAGCCGATTCAGCGGATTGTCTAAGGGCGGGTTTAGGCGGTACCGAACGCTAGGCGTAGGGGCAGACCTATGTGTCTGCCCACTTTGGGCGCACACGTCGGTGCGCCCCTACAAAATGGTGAAGGCCGTCCTACCCGCGCTGCTTGAGGATGCCCGACGTCAGATCGGAGAGGCGCGTGCGCTGCTGACCGTGCGCATCGAAATTGGCGGGGTCGAGCCACGTCTCGAAGGCGGTGCGCAGTTCCGGCCATTCCGCATCAATGGCGGCGTACCACGCGGTATCGCGGTTGCGTCCTTTATAGATGAGGGCTTGCCGGAAAACGCCTTCATACGACAGACCTAAGCGCTGCGCTGCCGTGCGTGACTTGGCGTTGAGCGCGTCGCATTTCCATTCAAAGCGGCGGTAGCCGAGCTCAAACGCGCGCCGCATCATCAGATAGATCGCCTCGGTTGCAGCGGGGGTGCGCTGGAGCAGCGGCGAAAAGTTGATGTGTCCAACTTCGATGGAACCTGCCGACGGCGTAATCCGCAGATAGGCCGCTACGCCGACAGCTTTGTCCGTCCGCGCATCGACCACCGCGTGAAACACCGGGTCGATCACCAGTGACACGCGCTGGAGCCATTCGGTATAGCTGGCGAGCGAGTCAAACGGACCATCGGCGAGATACGTCCAATTGCGGTCATCGTCTGCGGTGCTGTAGGCCGCGTACAGATCGGCAGCATGGCGCTCAATCTCGAGTGGTTCGACGCGGCAGTAGCGTCCGATCAGCGGTTCGCGCGGGGGGACCGGCGGCGGTGTCCAATCCGGCACAGCAAAACTGATGGGCTGTCCCAAATGATTTAGTCTGGTCATGAGGATGATCCTACCTGCTTGATGGCAATAACCGCCCGCAAGTATAGCGGGAAATGCGGCAGGTGGGCGCAAGTCAGACAGCATTGCTGCGCCACGCGGAACCATTAGAGGTGATTCATAGCTTTATTACCATTTCCAATAACGTAGAATCGACCGCAATGTCGCGCAAAGTCATAGTATTGATACGTAACAAATATTCTGCGACTTTTCGCTTTACATTTGAGTTGAAATCACCATAAGATAAGTGTATAGATTTTCAGACAAATATGCAGGTTTGCTTAGTTAACCATCAATCGTAGTTAATTGTATGCGTACCTCGTTCCGATCTTCGGTGGAACCACTTTCCGATGCCCCTACCCTCCGGGTCGCATACGCTCAATGACGGGAGCGCACCTTGACTCACCCCCTGATTCTTTTGGTCGGTGAAGAACTTCAGGTCCTTGATATTTGGGCCTACGCTTTGAAGCGTGTTGGTTACGAGACCGTCTGCCTGACATCCTTAAAGGCCGCGCGCGAATGGCGGTCGGAAAACACAGCCGATCTGATCGTACTCGACGAAAACACGCCGCATAAAGAAACCCCACTGCATGTGCAGCACCTCCGCGCCCAGGCCCACGAGCCAATTATGTGGCTCACGCCCAAAGATTACGAACGCTGCCTGGAAGCGTACCGGGTTGGGGCGGACGAATGCTGTTCCAAACCGATTTCGCCGGAGCTCTTTCTGGCCAAGGTCCAGGCATGGCTGCGTCATTCTGGTCACCCGTTAACGGCTCAAGCCCAGACGATCAAACGCGGGGAGTTTGAGCTGTTTCCGGAAACGCTGGAAGTGCGGGTCGCCGACCGGCGGGTGACTCTCACGACGCTGGAGTTCCGCCTGCTGCAGATGCTCATCCTGCGCGCTGATCAAGTCGTGCCGTCGAATGAGCTGATCAAGCGCGTGTGGGGGTATGAACCCGGCCTCGAAGGCGCGGTGCTCAAGAACACCATTTACCGCTTGCGTCGCAAAGTCGAGCCGAGCGCAGCCGATCCTCGGCATATCATCTCCGTGGTCGGCGAAGGCTACCTATTTCGACCCTAATTATTACGCTTTCCATGACCATTTATTTACGGTTTGTAACAGACCTAAGACATAGAAAAATTGAGTTGCGACCTGCAATAGGACTTAAGGGTGATAGGATGAGTTATGGAGGGATTTAAGAGTAGTTACTAAGGGAATAATTGATGCTTTACCCTTTCATATATTCCTCCAGACAGCGCCAATCTTCACTCAGAACGACGAGTTTTTAAGTGTAATTGGAGGAACCCAAATGTTACGCCGCACTTTTCGCCTCATCGCATTACTGCTCATTCTGGTCGCGCTCTTTGCAGTCTTCGCAGCACCAGCGGCAGCACAGACCTTCTATACTGGCAATCCAACCTGCACCGATATTGGGCTACCCAGTCATATCCAAGCGGGTGATTGGGCAACTTCTGGAACGTTCACCCTGTATGGTTCTCAGACCTTCACCCTCACCGTCTACAACGACTCTAAGACGGTGGACTGGTCGTCGACGATTGGGATTGATGCCGTCATCGTGAAGGCGGGCAACGGAGCCAATGTTTATTTCTACAACGAAGCGACCTCTGGCACCGGCCTGCAAACACCCCTGAATGACGGTGGCAACCAAGCGGCGCTGAGTCACATTCGTATTTGCTACGACTACGAAGTCACCGTGTCGAAAACCGCCAACACGACCTTCACCCGCACCTATCAATGGTCAATCGACAAGTCGGTGTTTCCGGACACGTTAGATATGTTCACAGGCGACAGTGGACAGGTTTCTTATTCCGTCGTCGTCAATAAAACCGGTTACACGGACAGCAACTGGGCGGTGACTGGGAACATCTATGTTGCCAACAACACGCCGGTCACAGCAACGATTACCTCTGTGAGCGATGATGTCTCTGGCTATGGTGCGATTATGCCGAACTGTGGCGTCACCTTCCCGTATGACTTGGCCGCAGGCGCGACGCTTGTTTGCACGTACGCCTCCGCGCTGCCCGACGGAAGCGCCCGCACCAACACGGCGACGGTTACGACCAGCGGCTCAGTCGGCGGCGGCAGCGCCAATACAGCGATCACTTTCGGCGCGCCGACGACTGAAGTCAATGCTACGGTCAGCGTGACTGACAGTATGCAAGGCTATCTCGGATCCGCCAGCGGCTACACCGCATTCGATTATTCGCGGACGTTCACCTGTGATGCCGATGAAGGCACGCATGACAACACCGCAACCATCAACGAAACCGGGCAATCAGACTCGGCGAGTGTCACGGTCAACTGCTACGAACTGACCGTCACCAAGGATGCGAGTACGTCGCTCACGCGCACGTGGGATTGGACGATTGCCAAATCCGGCGATCAAACCGATCTCACACTCGCAACCGGTCAAAGCTTCCTGGTCAATTACGAAGTCATCGTGAGCGCCCTGTCTGCGGACAGCAACTGGGCGGTGACTGGGAACATCTATGTTGCCAACAACACGCCGCTCAATGCCCCACTCACCGGCGTGAGTGACATAATCTCTGGTTTCGGTGGAAGCGTAACGGTAGACTGCGGTTTGACGTTCCCCTACACGCTGGCAGCAGGTGCGACCCTCGCCTGCACCTACAGCGCCGCGCTCCCCGATGCCGCAAGCCGGACCAACACCGCTACTGCCACCTTGCAGAACACGCCCAGCGGCACGACGGGCTTCAGCGGCACGGCGAATGTAAGCTTCGGCACGCCGACGGTGACGCAGGTGGACGAATGCATCAACGTATCCGATGACCAGCTTGGATCGCTCGGGACGGTGTGCGCGGATCAGCTCCCCAAGACCTACAGCTACTCTCTGACGGTCGGCCCGTATGCGGTGTGCGGTGATTACACCTTCACCAATATCGCCAGCTTCGTCACCAACGACACTGGTTCATCGCGCAGTGATGATCATGTCGTGAACATTACTGTCCCGTGCGCAGGCTGCACGCTGACGCAAGGCTACTGGAAGACGCACTCGGATCGCGGCCCTGCACCGTATGACAGCGCGTGGATCACCGCTATGACACCGCTGGGTGAAGATACGCTGTTCTTCAACACGGGAATGAGCTGGTACACCGTCTTCTGGACACCCCCGGCGGGGAATGTCTTCTACAATCTCGCGCATCAGTACATGGCCGCCAAACTCAACATCCTGAATGGCGCGGCGACCACCCCAGCCGTCACCAGTGCGATCGCCAGTGCGGAAGCGTTGTTCGCGAGCCTGCCGGCGGGGTCAATCACCCTGACCAATGCGCAAACCCGCAGCGCGCGGAACTGGGCCAGCACACTCGACCAGTACAATAACGGCTTAATCGGCCCCGGACACTGCGACGAATAAACCGATTTCGCACCCTTTAGTATGCAAAACTCAGATTTCAACCGCGCTGGCAGCCGAGTAACCGCCAGCGCGGTTTCATTTTGCCACCTGTCTAAAACGTCGGGTGCCCCAAGGCCGTCAGGATCAGCGCGATGCCGACGAACAGCAGCGCCACACCAAACGCGCCAACGCCATCCCACAGCTTCAGCCACTTACGCCCCACGGTAAACCCGCCGACGATCAGCAGCGCCGCACCCGCCAGCAGCTCGGCCAACGTGTGTCCGGGGATCGGCGCGCTCGTGTTCAAACCGGGCGGCACGGGTGGCAGTTCCATGGTCAGCGTGTAATCCCGCACCACATCAAACTGATTCGGACGCTGGATGGTCACGCGCACGCGCCAATCGCCCGGCTGACTGAGATTCGCGCCGTCGGCGGCATACTCACCGTCGCGGGTCAGCGTGGGGCGCAGTTCGCTTTGACCGAGATTACGCGCCAGATAATCGAAGCGCACGCGGATCAGCGTTGCATCGTCCACCGGGTCGATGCCGTCGTTGAGCAGCAGCACCTTGAAGGTGTTCTGCCCCACCCAACCCGGCTCAACCGTGAAATGGACATGCAGCCCATCGTCGCCAATATCGACCTGCGCAAAGGTGTTATCTTCCGGCGGTTGGCGCAAGGCGAGCGCCGCCCGCGCCGGGTTCACCGACGCCATGAGCGCCGCGCCGATGATGGCCACGACCAGCAGCCCGATTTCCGCGCCGACGAGGTTATACAGGATGCCCGTCCACTGCTCATTCCCGGCGCGCAGACGCCGCCCAGTGCGCACGAAGTTGATCGCGGCGATCCCCAGCACGGGCGCGATCAGAATCAGCTTGACGAGCAGCGCCTGCCCGTAGAGCGTAGTCAAGAGCGCGTCGAGGCTGCCCACGAACAACCACCCGCTGAACACACCCGTGATGACCAGCGTCAGCAGCGCCACCCGCGCCATGTTCGAGAACCACGCCGTGAGCAAGCCCAGCGATTCCGCCCGCCGCGCTAGCGGAATCACCGCGAAGAAGTGCATCAAGCCGCCGAGCCACAGCGCCGTCCCCAACAGATGCAGCCATGTGACCAGCGTAATCGCTAGTGGATCGTGGGCAGCGCTGGCGTGGCTGTACTGGCTCTGCGCCAGCAATATCCCCGCGCCGATGAGCAAAGCAGTCACATAACCGCCGGAGCGCTGCCGGGGCAGCCACAGGCTAATCCCCATGAGCGACCACAAGCCCAACCGCACGAGCCACACGTCGCCGAAACGCGTTGCGTTGATGACGCGCGTCATTTCACCCTGCACTTCATTGGTATACAACAGCAGGTTGACGAACAGCACGACCCCATACAACAGCCAACCGATGAGGATTAAGTGCGTGACGCGCCGCGGCACAGACGCCGCGACCTGCGCGGGCTGCCACACGAAGACGATAAAGCTGACGCCGCCTATCAGCAGCGCGACAGCGAGGTGCGTCAGCCAACGTAGGGCGGTGTCCGGCGCGGGGATCGTGTCCTGTCCCGCCGGGTTGAGGGCTGCGCCCGCCGCCGTCCCAATCGCAAAGGCGTAGCTGCCGCGCGTTTGATGCCCGTCCTCCGCGGAAAGCGCGCGCCACACGACCGTGTACAGCCCCTCTGGCAGGTCGCCCGGCACCAAGTGCATGATGGTGGTATCAGTCGGGTCGACAACGGCGGCGGGCGTGACAACCGTCGTCCCGTCGCCGCGCTCCAGCACAATCGCGCTGAATTCCGGTTCCAGCCGTTCGGTGAAATACAGACGGATCACGGCGGGCGCTTCCGCCAGTTGACTGTTCGCGGGTGGATCCGCCCGGTAGAGGTTGCTGTGTGCAGAAACATGCTGCATTGTCAGCAGGAGACTGATGAGGCACAGCAAGAGGATGCGACGATGATGCATACTACGGACCTTTTACAATAAAATGCCAAACCTTGCGGGACAAGACGCTCGCCTCGTCCAAAATCGGCCATGGTGCTGAACCTCACCGATAGGTGGCTAGAAGACCGTGACCACCTTTTCTAGAGCTGAGGACGAGGCATGGCGTCATTTCACAATCGGCAGTTTGTCTAACCTCACTCCTAAATCCCCGCTCCCAAGGGCGAGGGGACTTACGATCTGCTCACGTCTCCCCTCTCCTCTAGGAGAGGGGTTGGGGGTGAGGTTGAGCATTTTCACCAATTGTGAAATAGGCTCATGCCTCGTCCCTCCACAAGCGTCATATCTGTCTCCCCTCTCTGAATTCGGGGAGGGGGCGGGGTTAACCGCCGACTTACGATCCCGCCGCGGCGCGCAGGGCTTCCAGTTCAGCGCGCAGCGCATCGATTTGCGCTTGCAGCTCGTCGATGCGGGCGGAGTCAGCCTCCAGTGCCGGAAACAAAATATCGGTCGCGGGTTCGACAGCGCTGAATTCGCCATCCGCTGAGGTGAACGTCTCGTTGACGACGAGGTCGCCCAGCGTGCCCGTCAGGATGAACGTATAATCACCGGGAAGCGTCGGAATGAGATCGGCGGTGTAGTGACCGGGCTCATTCGCGACGGGCTCAAGGCGCAGCGGCAGCGACTGCGGACCGAACTGCACGGTCAGCATGAGCGTTTCTTCGGCATCGCGCCGGGGGGCTTCGGTTTCATGGTTGGTGATCGTAATCTCCGGGCCGTTGAATACGCCCACGTAGGTCGGTTCCACACGCCAGCCGAAAACGATTTCGTAATTGCCGACGATCCGGCCTTCATGGGCGAAAACCGGGGCGCTGAAAACCACCAGCATCAGCGCGACAAGGAAGAGTGTGATCCACTTTTTCATGCAGCTATCTCTCCGTAACTCACATTATGCAGGCGTGTTCTTATAAGCATGAACATCAAAAACCTGACACAACGACTGAAACGCGCACCCGCTCGTAATCTCAAACGCCTTGATGATGGCGAATTGGTCGATTTAGCGCGCGGTGGCGATAAAGAAGCGTTCGGAGAATTATACGAGCGTTATCTCGAGAAAATCTATAACTATGTGTACTACCGCACCGGGAATCATCACGACGCTGAAGATTTGACGGCGCGCGTCTTCACCCGGGCGATGGCGCATATTGAAACCTACACCGAGCGCGGCGTCCCGTTTCAAGCGTGGTTGTACCGGATCGCCCATAACCTCGTGGCGAACTGGCACCGGGACCGTGGTCGGCGCAAGGTCATCCCGCTGGATGAATTTATCGCCAGCAGCCTGGGGTCGGAGTCGCCCGACCATCAGGCGGAGGATAACGAAGAACGCGAAGCTTTGCTCCGCGCGATTCGGCGGCTGCCCGAAGAACGGCAGCAGCTCCTCATGCTCAAGTTTGTCGAGCATCTGTCGAATGCGGAAATTGGCGACATCATGAACCGGACGGAAGGCGCGGTCAAATCGCTCTACCATCGCACGCTGATCGCTTTGCGGGACGAATTGGGGACGGCGGTGGAACCAAGCACCAGCAGCAGGGAAACAAGAGAGGGTTAGTAGGGTAATGGGACAGTCGAACTTCGAAAATCTGCTTGCCGCCGTGACCGATGCCATCCTGGAAGACGAACAGGACATCGATCATATCATCGGTCGCTACGCGGTGCCGCGTGGTGATGTGGAAAACTTCATCCGCTTGATTCGCCGCCTGCACATCACTTTTATTGGGGTGCGCCCGTCGCGCCGTTTCGCCTATCATCTGCGTCAGGAACTGGTCGGCCAGCCCGAACGCAACGTGATCAATCGTGTGCGCTTTTTGCCGCCGCGCGTGCAGATCGCCGCGGGCGTCGCGCTGCTCGCTGGGTTCATGCTCCTGTCGCGCCGCCGCTTACTCGCCGAACTAACCAGCGGCGCGGAAGTTGAAGAAGCCCCCGCCACCTAGACCACCCCGAGATCAGGCAGTCCGATGCTCAAGCTTGTACTGCTTGATCTCGTTTAAGGCATCCGCCATCGTCCGGACAAACCGATATTTGCTCTTGGTGTTCGCCAGTTTATACGCTGAGAACGCCATATTGAGGATCGTCTCCACCAGACTCCCCGCATTCACGATGATCACCAAGCGCTGCTTTTCCGGGTCGGAGAGCAGATGTTCGCGCATCTTCAGCAGGGTTGACTTGCCCTCTGGCAGGATATTCGTGCCCCGCTCGAACAGGTAGACGGCGAAACCATCGCGCTCCATCGGCAAAAACTGCGCATCCACGAGTGACATCACTTTGCTGGCTTCGTCCCAATCCCAGCGCTTCAACACATGCGCCAGCACAATGGTGTGTTCGGGGTCATACCATGAGACCTTGTAGAGATCGGTGCTGAGAATGACGTCCATCTTGATTCTCCTCTGGGAAGGTGATTTCACGGCGCAGATTTGCGCGAAGACGCCTTGACAAGCGCCCCGAATGGCTAATGCGGATCCGATATGTGCAATGCGGCGCTGTACGGGTGCTGGGCTTCATACTCGGCGATGGCTTGCAGCGCCTGCCCCAGCGTGCGCACAAAGCGAAACTTGCTGCTGGTATCCAGCAGGCGGTACGCGCTGAAGACGATCTGCAGAATCGTTTCGACGACTTTGCCGGAATTGACGACGAGCACCAACCGCAGGTTTGGCGGGTCAACGGCGAGGTGCTTGCGCATGTTTTGCAGCGCCGATTTGCCCTCCGGGAAGATATTCGCGCCGTGATCGAACACGTAGACCGAATAGGCATCATGTGTGAAGCTGAGGAAGATTTCGTCCATTTTCGAGAAGAGCTTGTCGGCGTCATCCCAATTCCAATGGGTATGAATGTGGGCGAGCACAATTTTGTGGTCGGGGTCGTACCAGGAGATCGAAAAGGCTTCGTCAGAATGGATTAGGTCCATGAGGCGCATTCCTATTGCATCGCGTACTCCTTAAATTATTCACAGATAAGGGGCTGGCCAAACGTAAGAGTTGACTCACATAAGCAAAAACGGACGCGATTTCCCGCGTCCGTGAAGTGAAATTGATGAATTTTTCAGACGGATGACGAAAAGCGCAGCGGACTTAGCGCATAGCCATCAAGCGATCACGCAGGCGCGCCGACAGATTCACGATGATCGTGCCCACAAATTGGGCATCGCGCCCGACGAGGTAACGGGTGCGCGGACGGGGCGCAGTCAGGGCGTGGCCAATCGACTGCGCGACGAGTTCGGGGGCAGCGCCGTTCTTGGCAGCGACAAAGGCGCGCTGGCGGGTGGCCTCAACCTCTTGGCCATACAGCGTCTGCCACTGGGCGGGCATTTTCAAACCGATGGCGTCGCCCATCTGGGTCGCCGTTTCCCAAATCGGTGTGGCGATTTCGCCTGGCTGAATCGCGACTACCTCAATGCCCCATGGCTTCAGCTCTTGCCGCAGCGCATCATTGATCGCTTCGAGCGCATACTTCGAGGCATGGTATGGGCCGACGATCTTGCCCGAAACTAACCCGCCAATGCTGCTGATGTTGACAATGCGCCCGCGGGCTTGGCGCAAGAGCGGGATAAACGCCTGCGTCACCGCGACCTGCCCGACCACGTTAACTTCGAGCTGCCAGCGCAAATCTTCCACGGGGATGAATTCGAGTGGCGCGGCCACCGCGATCCCAGCATTGTTGACGAGTCCATATAGACCTGCTTCGCCCACGATCTGTTTGATTTGCTGGGCCGCGCTGGCGATCAACGTGGGGTCGGTTACATCAATCTGAATCGGACGCAGCCGGTTGGAAGCTTCCCGGCACAACGCCTCGCCATCGGCGAGTTTGCGGACGCCCGCAAACACATGAAAGCCTAACTTGTCGAGATGCAGAGCCGCCGCCCGCCCAATGCCTTTAGACGCGCCCGTGATGAGTACATACCGTTCCGCCATGATCCACTCTCCGTACACTAAAACCCATTGACGAGACTACCTACCGATAGGTCAGGAAAACACGCAAAAAAAGAGGGCTTAGGCGCGCAAGCCATCCATGTACAAGCGCACGAGCTGATCCGCCAGCCCCTCAATCGGCTTATGCTTGTACTCGCTCTCCTCATGCAGGCTCTGCACCGAGACGATGAAGGTCACCGCGACCATATGTGCGTCAACTTCCCGAATTTCGCCCCGCGTCTGCGCCGCCTCGATCAGCGTCGTGACCGGCTCGAAGATCGCCGCGTTCCCCGCCATGAGCACTTCATAAGCATATTCGGGCGGGAGCGCGCGAATATCGGTGCGAAACAGGCGCGACGTATCGAAGGGTAGGTGCGTCACATGGAACAGGGCGATCGCCGTGAGCTGTGACCGGAGATCAGGTTTGGCCGCGGCCAAGGCGCTGCGCACTCCGTCGCCGATTTCCGCCAGCATCCGCATCATCACTTCCGTATACAGTTGATCTTTGCCCTGCGGCGCATGGTAATACAGTGACGCCTTCCGCACGTTCAACACCGCGGCGATATCGTTCATCGTCACGGAGAGATAGCCGCGATCCCGAAAAAGGGCTGCTGCTGCCTGCAAGACTCGTTCCCGCGCTTCGCTGCTGTCCGACATTTTACCTACCTAACGGTCAGTCAATAAGATAGTACTTTTCGCTGTCGGTGTCAAGTACCCCACTTTACAACCAATGCAAAACGGGTTATAGTGATCCTATAAATCAGGCGCTTTTTCCAAGCGCAAAATTTCACATCCCTGTTGACACTTAACGCGGATCTGCGCTATAATGCGCGTTCACGTTTTGTCTCTATTTGCCTCGTTGGTGGGGATGCGCCCAAGTTGCAGTAAACCCAAGGACTCGTCGGAACGATAGTTACTATCGTGTCCCGTTTTTTGATTCTTCCGTACATAGACTGAGGAGCGGTGCATTGCAACGGTATACTCAAGTCAAAAATTATGCTCGTACTGCCGATGTACAACTGCTGCCATCGCTGATCGAAGTACAAGTCAACGCGTTCAAATGGTTCCTCGAACACGGCCTCGCAGAACTGTTTGATGAGATCAGTCCGATTGAAAGCTACAACGGCAACCTGAAGCTGTACTTCCCCGGCAACAGCCGCGAAGCGCAGGAATTCGGCTTGCGGTACTGGTTCGAAGAACCGAAGTACAGCGAAGAAATTTGCCTCGAACGCGATATGTCGTTTGCCGCCCCGCTCTATATCCGCGTGGCGCTCGTCAATCGTGAAGCAGGCGATGAAGTTGTCACTTCTGACATCTTCCTGGGCGATTTCCCGATCATGACTGAAAAGGGAACGTTCATCATCAATGGGACGGAACGCGTGGTCGTCAGCCAGCTCATCCGCTCCCCCGGCGTGTACTTCGACGCCGAAGAAGACCGCACGACAGGTCGTCTGCTGGCGAACTCCAAGCTGATCCCGGATCGCGGCGCGTGGATGGAATTCGAAACGCGCAAGAGCGACTATCTGGCGATTCGCTTCAACCGCAAGCGCACGATCCCCGTGACGATTCTGCTGCGCGCGCTGGCTGCCGTCAACGACAACATGCCCGCCGAGCTGTCTCCCATTCAGACGGGCAGCGATGAAGAGATGATGGGTCTGTTCGCCGCGGTGGACATCGATCCCGATCATCAGTTCATGGCGAGCACGCTCAAGATGGAACCGGTGTGGGAACTCAAGAAGGAACAGACCGTCGCGCAGGCGGCGTTGATCGAGTTCTACCGCCGTATGCGCCCCGGCGACCCGCCCACGCTCGACAACGCGCGTGAATATCTGGAAAGCCAGTTGTTCGACCAGCGCCGTTACGATCTCGAACGCGTCGGTCGCTACAAGCTGAATCAGCGCCTCGGCCTCGACAGCACGATCCCGCGCACCACACGCACCGTCACCAAGGGCGATATCGTCAAGGTGCTGGAGCGTATGATCCTGATCAACACCGGCAAAGCCAACAAAGACGACATCGATCACCTTGGCAACCGCCGCGTGAAGACCGTGGGCGAACTGCTGCAGAACAAGCTGCGCGTCGGCTTGCGCCGCACCGAACGTGTGGTCAAAGAACGTATGTCGATCCGCGAGAGCGACAACCTCACGCCCGTGACGCTCGTCAACATCCGTCCGGTCGTCGCCGCGATCCGCGAATTCTTCGGCTCGTCGCAGCTGTCGCAGTTCATGGAACAGACCAACCCGCTGGCGGAACTGACGCACAAGCGGACGCTCTCCGCGCTCGGCCCCGGCGGTCTGCGCCGTGAACGCGCTGGCTTCGATGTGCGTGACGTGCATCACAGCCACTATGGTCGCATCTGCCCGATTGAAACGCCGGAAGGCCCGAACATCGGTTTGATTGGTCGTCTCGCCAGCTATGCCCGTGTCAACGAATACGGCTTTGTCGAAACGCCCTACCGCCGCGTGATCAAGTTCCTCGGCGGAACGGACGCCGACCTGCTGGGCCGCGTGATCCGCGAAGACGTGACCGATGCCGATGGCAACGTGCTCGTCAACGAAGGCACGGTCGTCGACGAAAAGGTCGCCAAGAAGCTGGCCAAGATCGACAAAGTGCCGATCATGCCGTTCGTCGAAGCGGACATCATCTACCTGTCGGCAGATGAAGAAGACAACTACGTCATCGCGCAAGCGAACGCGCAGTTGGGCGAACGCAACGAATTCATCACCGACCGCGTGTCGTCGCGCCACAACCAGAAATTCCTGGTCGTCCCGCTCGCCGCGCCGACTATATCGACATTGCGCCGCGCCAGATCGTGGGCATCAGCGCCGCGTTGATCCCGTTCCTCGAACATGACGACGCCAACCGCGCCCTCATGGGTTCGAACATGCAGCGCCAAGCCGTCCCCCTGCTCCGCCCAGACGTTCCCATTGTCAGCACGGGCATGGAAGACAAGGCCGCGTATGACAGCGGTCAGGTGCTGGTGGCGGACGTGGACGGCGAAGTCGTCAGCGTGCAGGGTGATCGCATCATCGTGCACACGACCAACGGCGACGAACGCATCTATCGTCTGCGCAAGTACAATCGTTCCAACCAGTCGACCTGTGTCGACCAGCGCCCGATTGTGAAGAAGGGCGAGCACATCAAGAAGGGCACCGTCATCGCGGACAGCTCGTCCACGTGGATGGGTCAGCTCGCGCTCGGTCACGACGTGCTCGGCGCCTTCCTGTGCTGGGACGGCGGTAACTACGAAGACGCGCTGCTGATCAGCGAAGACATGCTGCGCAACGACAAGTTCACCAGCATCCACATCGAAAAGCACGAAGTGGAAGCGCGCGATACCAAGCTCGGCCCGGAAGAAATCACGTACGACATCCCGAATGTCGGCGAAGACGCCCTCAAGGATTTGGACGAGTTCGGCATCGTGCGCATCGGCGCGGAAGTCGGCCCGAACGATATCCTCGTCGGCAAGATCACGCCGAAGGGCGAAAAAGAACTCAGCCCGGAAGAAAAGCTGCTGCGCGCGATCTTCGGTGAGAAGGCGCGTGAAGTGAAGGACTCCTCGCTGCGTCTGCCGCACGGTGAAAAGGGTAAGGTCGTGGATGTGAAGACCTTCACCCGCGAAGAACACCCGGATCTCCCCGCGGGTGTGGAGAAGATGGTCCGCGTGGCCGTCGCCCAGAAGCGTAAGATGACCGTCGGCGATAAGATGGCCGGTCGGCACGGCAACAAGGGTGTTATCTCGCGTATCGTCGCCATTGAAGATATGCCTTATCTGTCCGATGGGCGTCCGGTCGAAATCATCCTCAATCCGACGGGTGTGCCCGGTCGTATGAACCTCGGTCAGGTGCTGGAAATCCACCTCGGGTGGGCAGCGGAACGCCTCGGCTTCCGCGCGATCACCCCGGTGTTCGACGGCGCGAAGGAATGGGAAATCCAGTCCGAACTCGGGCGTGCATGGATGATGGATCAGTCGTGGAAAGAAATTACCGACCGCGCCTGGGAATGGATCACGCAGTTCGAGTACAACCCGGAAGACCTCGAAGACGACGACGAAGTGCGCCGCCTGTTCGTCCATGACTGGATTGGTCAGAGCGGTCTGTATGACCCGGATCAACTGCTGGGCGATATCGGCTACACGCGCCGCGCCGTGTTCGCAGAATGGCTGCGCGAAAAGGGTTACGATCCCGATGGCGTTCTGCTGTTCGATACGACGGGCCTGAGCGCGGACGAACGCAAGCGCCGTGATCAGAATGCCTTCGACGTGGCGCTGCGTCTGTGGATGCAGTGGGCCGACCCCGAGCATGTCGTACCGGAAGGCTTGAGCGGCAAGGAACTGCTGCCCTACGCCGACCGCGTGATGTTCAACACGGGTAAGGCCGTCCCGGTCTACGGCAAGCACATCCTGTACGATGGCCGCACGGGTGAAAAGTTTGACCAACCCGTGACCGTTGGCATCATCCACTTCCTGAAGCTGGCGCATCTCGTCGAAGACAAAGTGCACGCCCGCTCGACCGGCCCGTACAGCCTCGTCACCCAGCAGCCGTTGGGTGGTAAGGCGCAGTTCGGTGGTCAGCGCTTCGGTGAAATGGAAGTGTGGGCGCTGGAAGCCTACGGCGCGGCGTACACGCTGCAGGAAATGCTCACCGTCAAGTCGGACGATGTGCAGGGGCGCGTCAAGACCTACGAAGCGATCATCAAGGGTGAACCGATTGAAGAACCGGGTATCCCGACCTCGTTCCGCGTGCTGGTGAAGGAACTGCAAAGCCTCGGCCTCGCAGTCGAAGCCATCAGTGACACGGGTGAAGTCATCCGCTTTGGCAAGGAAGACGAGAAGCAGAAGCCTCCGAAGGTGCCGACGGGTCTGCTCGGCATTGGCGGCGGCACGGGCACCGACCCCGACTCCCGGACTCTGACCTCCTCTCCAGTGGAGAACAACCAATCCCCTATTAGTGCTTCATCCGGTAAATGGTCGATTCGGGACACACCCTACGAGAGAAAGCGAATATTCAGATGGTCGCCTAGACCTCCTCCCATGATTTCCTTGCTCGTTTGTCGAACATTTGGTCAAATTACTTCTTGACTCTCCAGCCGCTGGAAGGTCTATCGTTGAGTCTATCAGGAAGCGCGAGGCCACATGATCCGAATTGGTGAGTTTTCACAGCTGTCGCGGGTGCCAGTCAAAACGCTGCGCTTTTACGACGAGATCGGCTTGCTCAAACCCGCCATCGTCGACAAGTTCACCAGCTACCGCTATTACACGCTGGATCAACTGCCGCGACTGCATCGGATTCTCGCGCTCAAAGAACTCGGGCTGTCCCTCGACCAGATCGCCACGCTGCTCAACGAAGACTTATCGGTGGAGCAAATTCGAGGCATGCTCCGCCTGAAACAAGCGGAACTTCAGCAGCATATTCACGAAGAGCAAGAGCGGCTGGCGCGGGTCGAAGCGCGCATCCGCCGGATTGAAATGGAGGGTCAAATGCCAACACAAGAAGCCGTGATCAAACAGACGCCGAGTTTCCGGGTGCTTGCATACCGGGAACTGCTGCCCGATACCAAAGCGATTCCCGCCTTCTTTGAGCACGTGATGGGCGCGGTAATGATGAGCAGCGTCCCATTCAGCGCGCCCATGCTGGCGCTGTATCATCATGACGCCTTTCGCACCGTGGAGATGGATACGGAAATCGCCATCCCCGTCCCCGATGACTATCACCGCGAGGTCCGCATTGACGAGCAGCGGGTGATGACCATTCGCACGATCCCCGCGCATGACACCGTCGCCTCGATGCTGCACCACGGGAGCTATGCCAACATCGACGACACGTATATCGCCCTCTCCCGCTGGATCGTCGAACGCGGTTACAACATCATCGGGCCGGCTGCTGAAGTCTATCTCCGCTCGATGGGCGACACGCAGAACCCGGACGAACTGCTTACGGAGATTCAGTTCGTGGTCGAAAAGGTGCCGCCGCACCGCCTAACCAATCTATAGGGGATCGCATTGGGACGAGGCTCAGCCTCGTCCTTTGTTTGCTATAATCAAAGTGACCTGTTCGATGTGAGGATCAGCCCATGGCGGATATGGTGAAAACCAAGATCACGGCGCAGGAGTTCTCCGAACTCCCTGAACAGCCGGGATTCCCCATCGTGGAACTCATCGACGGAGAGATCATTTTGAGCGCGAGTCCAATTCCCAGACATCAAATCATTTCTTTTCGCATGGGATCACTGATTGACAATGTTCGGTCAGATGGTCAAGTTATTGCCGCGCCCATGGATATCTATTTAGATGAATTCAACACTGTCGAGCCTGATCTCATGTGGATTTCAGCCGACCGCGAATCGATCATCGGTGAGGTACGCATTATGGGTGCGCCTGACCTGCTCGTGGAAATCTTCTCCCCCAGCACGATGAAACGCGACAAAATCCAGAAATTCAACCTGTATGAGAAGTTCGGCGTGCGGGAATACTGGATGGTCGATCTGGAAACGGAACAGGTCGAAGTGTGGGTGAACAGCACTGACGGTTTTTCGCGGCTTGGCCTTTATGGCAAAACGGGCACATTTACGTCGCCGACGCTCGGCCAATCCGTCGACCTGACCCCGGTGTTTCGCTAATGCACATTACGCACCGGCACGACTGGAACATCACCCCCACGGAAGCGATTCGCTTGCAGCAGCAGATGCGCGGTGAAACCGAGTATCAGCGACCGCTCGACTTGAACGCGATCAAACTGGTGGCCGGCGTCGACGTGAGCGTCAAGCCGAACCCGGAAACCGGGCGCGACCATTCGCAGGCCGCGATTGCTGTGCTCTCATTCCCCGACTTACAGCCCATCGAAACCGTGCTCGCCGATATGCCGACGCCCTTCCCCTACATTCCCGGTCTGCTCTCGTTTCGCGAAGGCCCGGTTCTGGAAGAAGCCTTCAAGAAGCTGCAATCCACGCCGGATGTGTTCATCTTCGATGGCATGGGGCGCGCGCATCCCCGCCGCATGGGGATCGCCGCACACATGGGCTTATGGCTGCAGCGACCGACGATTGGCTGCGGCAAGACCCACCTGCTCGGCAAATACGCTGAACCCGCCGATGTGAAAGGCGCGTACAGCGAACTGACGGATCACGGCGAACTGATCGGCGTGGTGCTGCGCACGCGCGCGGGCGTCAAACCGGTCTACATCTCCGTCGGCCATCTTGCCGACCTCGCCACCTCGATTGAACTCGTCATGCGCTGCTCACCGAAGTACCGCCTCCCCGAACCGATCCGAGCCGCGCACAACGCCGCCGGGCAATTTGGCGACTGAAAAACATTAAGATTTCACAGCCGGTGCTTCATGGTAATATGCGTGAGTTGTCACATGAAGAGAAAGCCGCTATGAGCAGCACAATCGATCTGTATACGCTAAAGTGGAGCACGCTCAACTTCTACGATCTGGTGCAGGTATACCGCGATCTCGCCGTCGAACTCGACCATGTCACCGATGAATTCACCCGCGCGGTCGAAGTCGATAAACGCGCCTACTATCATGGCGCGATGACCGCGCTGCAATCCTCACAGGGCAAGCTGCTGGCCAAGCTGGCAGAAATCCTCGAAGAACACGGCCACCTTGACCCGCTCGACTACCCCGACTTCGACGCGCGCATTCGCCGCGCCCGCCCCATCATGGAATTGATGGTACAGGAGCTGTTCAACTAACGCTGACGATAGGCTTGTGCGCGTCCCTGATTCGCCAGCTCATGCGCGATGCGATGATAAACGTCACTGGCTTTCAAGTAGGTCACCGTCAGCCGCACCCGCTCGACCCGGATCGCCGTGTAGTAGGCGATCACGGGCAGCGAATCGGTGTACAGGGTGATCGCCTCCCCATCAGGGACGAGCGCCAGCGCCTGTTCCGCCGCCAGGCGTTCGGCTTGATGCGCGTCCGCGCCGGGACAGCCACCGCACACTTTCAGATCACCGGGACGCCCATAGATGCCGTAGCCGATATAGCCCAGCTTATACGAGCCGTCGATCCAGAAGCGCCGCGCAGTGGTCACAACAGCGCGTCCAAAAGCTGCGGCAGACCGTCAAAGACGTGATCCGGCTGCGTCGGGCTGACTTCGAGTTCAGCGCGGGTGGTAACGCCTGTCAAAACCAGCGCCGTCTGCAAACCCGCCGCATTGGCCCCGTCGATGTCTGTATCCATCCGGTCGCCGATCATGAGCGTATTGGCCGCGGACGTGCCGAGCAATTCCAGGGCTGCGTCGAACATGGGGCGATTCGGCTTGCCCATCATCAGCGGCGCTTGGCCTGCCCCGGTCTGAATCGCCGCGATAATGCTGCCCGCTCCCGGCACGAGACCATCCGCCATCGGGAACGTCTTGTCGCCGTTCGTGCCGATGAAATCCGCGCCACCGCGGATGAGCTGCACTGCCCGCTTCAGCTTGTTGTAGGTCAGGTCAAAGTCGATGCCGACCACCACCACGCGCGCCGCGTCGCTGAGATCGAAGCCCGCGCGCACGACCATGTGCCGCAGCCCGTCCCCACCCACGACATAGACCGGCGTGCCTTGCGGATACGTCCGCGTCAAGTAGCTGATCGTCACGCGCCCCGAGGTGAGGATCTGATCCTCGCGGATGCCGTCAATCCCCATGTGCGCCAGCTTCTGCACATAGTCGGTGGGCGATTTAGCGCTGTTATTGGTCGCCGCCGCGAAGGGCAGACCACGCGCTTTAAGCTTGTCAAACAGGGCGATTGCGCCGGGGAGCAGTTCATCCCCGCGCCACACCACCCCATCCATGTCCATGACGACACCGTGAATCTCGGTCATTCAAATTCCTATCTATGCCAATGGGATAACAATCGTCGCAGTCAGGGGAATTAGCGCTTCCGGCGGGCATAGGTCGCCTGCCACACCTCGCGATATTCTTTCTTGCTCTCCTGTACCCAGCCATCGGCACTCAGAGCGTCCAGCAGCTTTTTCATCTCGGCCTGCGACAGGCTTTGGCGTGTTTCCGACTTCGCTTTGCTCGCATCATCCGCATCCCGGTAACTGATTCGCACACCCCACCACGACCACGGGGTGTCGAAGGTTCGCTCACCGCTGATATCCGTATATTCCCAACCCGGTTGCGCAGCCATAAGCTCGTTTCTCCTTGTTCGACATCAAAGCCAGCCTCAATCTGTGCAATGATACTCAGCGCGGCGGCGTGTTACAATCGGCGGCATTCACGTCTGTGCCTCACGGCATCTTGAGGCTCGATTTTAGGAGACCCGACACGATGACCTTTTCGATTGCCGCGTATGATCCCGACGAAGGCGCATGGGGCGTCGCCGTCGCCAGTAAATTCCTCGCCGTGGGCGCCATGGTGCCGTGGGTGCGCGCGGGCGCAGGCGCGGTCGCGACCCAATCCTATGCCAAAATCAGCTTTGGACCGGATGGGCTCGGCATGATGGCCTCGGGCATGGGCGCAGAAGAGACGCTCCAGCGCCTGCTCGAAGCCGATCCCGGTCAGGCGACGCGACAGGTCGGCATCGTCGACGCGGACGGGCGCGCCGCCGCGCATACCGGCGTCAAGTGCAACGACTGGGCGGGGCATCGCATTGGCGTGGGCTTCTGCTGTCAGGGCAACATCCTCACCGGGCCGGAAGTGCTCGAAGCGATGGCGACCGCCTATATGAGTGCTGAAGGTGAATTCGCCGATCGGCTGATGGCGGCGCTGCTGGCGGGCGACCGCGCGGGCGGGGATCGACGTGGGCGGCAGGGTGCGGCGCTCTACGTGGCGAAGACCGATGGCGGTTATGGCGGCGACAACGACCGCTATATCGATCTCCGCGTGGACGACGACCCCGATCCGGTCGCGCGGCTGGAAGGCTTGCTCACGCTGCATCACCTGTATTTTGGCGAGACGCGCCCCGAAGACCGCGTGTTGATCACGCCGGAACTCGTGCGCGAACTTCAGCTCATCATGCGCGAGCAAAAATACTACAGCGGCGACCTCAACAGTCAGTGGGACGAGCCAACCATCGAGGCCTTTGACCGCCTGATCGGCACGGAAAATCTCGAAGAACGCTGGCGCGCCACCGATGCGCCTACGCACATCGACCGCGTGGTGCTGGCTTACCTGCGGGGACGGTTCGGGAAAAAGTGAGCCGCCGCCGCGCCCTCTATCTCATTCTGCTCATCGGCGCGGTGATCCGGCTGCATGCGCTCGGTCAGGATGTGCGCTTTCATCCGGATGAAGCGCTGTTCGCCACGTTTGCGCGCCAGGCGGCGCTCAACGGGGATTGGCTGCTGCACGGATCACTGGATAAGCCGCCGTTAGCAATCTACGCGAGCGCGCTGTCGATGACGCTGTTCGGCGCGCGCGTCGACAACACCATTCTGACCTTCGACTACCGTGTCGGGGAGATCACCGCGCGGCTGCCCGCCGTCTTCGCGCAGATTCTGCTGGTCGCGGTCGTCTATGCACTGACGCGGCGTTTGTACCGGGGACGCACGGTCGCGGCGTGGGCGGCGCTGTTCGCCGCCTGTTCCCCGGTCGCCGTAGCGTTCAGCGCGACCGCCTTCACCGATGGGCTGATGCTGCTCCTGATGACGCTCGCGCTGTGGGCGATCAGCCGCGGCAGTTGGTTGTGGAGCGGCATCTGGTTAGCGCTGGCCGTGGCCAGCAAGCAGCAGGCGTTGTTTTACCTGCCGCTCGTGCTGGCGCTCGGCTGGGCGGTGGATGGGATGAGTCTGCGCCGCTGCGCGCAGTTCGCCGCACCGCTCGGTCTGGGCGCGCTGGTACTCATCGCGTGGGATGCGGCGCGGGCGCAGTCAACCAGCTTCTGGACGCTGGCGGCGGCGAACAACGCCATCGACGGACTCGCCGCCGATCCGGGTGCGCGCCTCGGGGCGTGGACAGACCTTGGACGCCTGCTGCTCGGCACGCCGACGTTTTTGCTGCTCGGGGGCGCGGCGCTGGCCGTGATCAGCGGCGTCATCCGCCGTCCCCGCGAGCAGGCCACCGTGATCGATACGGTGCTCGCCCTCGCCGTGATCGCCTACATCGGCGCGCACGTGCTGATCAACTTCAACGTGTACGACCGCTATCTGCTGCCGCTCGTGCCGCTGCTGGCGATTTTGGGCGCGCGCGGCGGCATGTGGCTGTGGGGACAGATCAGCCGCATTTCCCCGCGGGGGGAAGTCGCGGTGATCGCGGCAGCTATCGCGCTGGCGCTCGTCGTTGGCGGGTGGAATGCAGCCGAAGGCAATGTGAATGTCGGCGGGGATGGTGGCAACGGTCGGCGCGGCGTCTACACCGACATCAATGAACTGGCCGACTTTCTCAATCAGCAATCTCTGGGCGCGATCATCTATGACCGCTGGATCGGTTGGGAATTAGGCTATTATCTGGGGGAATGGACCGATAAACGTAAGGTGTATTATCCAACCATCGAAACGCTGGTCGCCGGAGCGCTCGATCAACCTGATCCTGCTCCCCGCTATCTGGCCGCTCCCGTCGATCAACCGATCGCCAGTTGGCTCGATGCGCTGCGGGAGGCAGGTTTCACGGTGACGCGCGTCTACAACGCCCAGCGCTTCGTCGTCTATGAGCTGCTACCGCCGCCCCGCCTTTAGCATCTCTTGCACCACCGTCACGAGATTGTGGGCGATATAGGGCTTGGTCAGATAGCGATCCGCGCCGCCGTTCAGTGCATCACGGATTTGATCCGGGTCCACCAAGGCGGACAGCACCAGCACGGGCATCTCGTCATAGGCGGGCTGACCGCGGATCACGGCCAAAAACTCCATCCCGCTGATGTCGGGCATCATGAGATCGAGAATCAAAAGATCGGGGCGGAGCCCTGACTCAAGCTGCTGTCCGGCCAAGCGCGCATGTTCAACTGTCACCACGTTTAAGTTGATCCGTGCGAGCAAGATGCGAACGAGCTGCAAGAGATCGGGGTCATCATCAACCACGAGGATGCATTTTCCGCTCAAAGTCACCGCTTACACGCCTTTCTGCGTTTCGGAGGAAACGATCGTAATGTAGCTTACCACAGCCTGTTTTGCTCATCCCTATAGATCGGTGTATTCTCAAGATTATATCGTGCACCAGGAGGTCTTCGCTTGAAACGTTTGATCCAGCTTGTCGTGTTATTGGCGATCCCGTTACTTTCGGCAGGGTGTTTTCGTTCGGCTGGGGACACAATTGAGCCGACTCAGGATGCCGCCTCGAACTCGGTCGTGCTGGAAGCTACCACCACTACCCCGTCGAGCGGCTTACCCGGCACGCCGACGCTTCCTCCCATTACCATTCTAGCACCGAACACGCGCCCAGCGGTAACTGATGAAGTTCCGGTCGAAGCCGCGACCACGCGCTCACCGCAAACCATCGTGCCGCCGCCGACCGCCACGCCGCAGTTCATCACGCCCGGTTCGCCGCTCGGCCCCGTCCCGATTGAGACGAGCACGCCGCGTCCCGCCTCAGAAATCACGGCTGAAGCAGAAAGTGCTGGCGACACGGGTGACGGAGAAGGCGAGACCACGCGCATCAATAACGATCCGTGCATCTACATCGTGGAATCGGGCGACAGCCTGTACTCGATTGCCATTGACCATGATACTACCATTGACGATTTGCTGGCGGCGAATCCTGACCTCGATGGCGATCCGCCCGTCATTTTCCCGGAAGATGAGCTAAATCTTCCGGACTGCGACGGTACGACGACCCGCACGCCGCGCCCGACCGCCACGGCTGAGCCGACTAACGCGCCCGGCACCGCGACCGCGGGTGAAGTCTATACCGTCGAACCCGGCGACACGCTGTTCAACATTGCAACGCGCTACGGCGTGACCATCGCCGACATCGTCGACGCTAACCCTGGCCTCGACCCGGATCGATTGTCAATTGGTCAGCGCATCGTTATCCCGCCGGACGAGGAATAAACGTCTGAGATTCACCGTAGGGGCATGGCGCGCCATGCCCCTACCCCTGTCGCCCTACTCCGCCAACTGCGCCGACCAGATCGCCAGGTCGTCAAACGCAATGTCGGCCACGCCCCCTTCGGCGACAGCCGCCGTGAGCCCCGCGAAGCCATCCGTGTAGCGTGAGTCGCGCGCCTCAGCGATGAACTGTCCATTGACATACAGCGCCAGATAATCGCCGATGCATACCGCCCGGATCCGGTTGATGCCGCGATCCTGATTCACCACGTCCGTGCGTGTCCAATCGATCAGACCGTCGACTTGCTCGGTTGCGCCGCGCCGAATCGAGTAGTAGCCGTCGCCGCTGATGAGAAAATAGTAACCGTCGCCGTCGTTGTTGGAACTGGCGCGGCACAGCACGCCGTAAGCGTTGTTCCGGTAATCGGAAAGCTGCGTGGTCTCCACTTCGATCACCACATCGGAATGGCGCTCGACGTTCAGGCCGGAGACGAAGCCCGCCTGTTCGGAATAGGCGCGGTACGTGCCATCCTCAATGCGAAAATCGATGCCGTAGCCTTCGGCAATCCGCCCGCGCCACGCGTATCCCTCATCAAAACTCTCGCGCAGCAGCGCCTCGTTGAGGATGAACTGCTCAGAGGGCCGCGCCGTGCACCCGACCAGCAGTCCCAGCGCGCTCAGCAGGAGCAGCACACTGCGCATAGTTGTGACCCTTTCGTAGTATGAGAACCTTGAACATAACAGCCGTTTTGTTCGACTTTTAAGGTTTGCCCGCCACATCCTTCGGTGTATAATCGGTGTGGTGGACGAAGTTCACTGAAAGAAGAACAAGCCCAAGGTTATACACCATGATTGAAGTTGTTATCGACAGCATCCGCGTGAGCCTCATGTCGCAGTATCGCATCGTGATCCTCAAGGATTCAACGACCGACCGATATTTGCCGATTTGGATTGGTCCGTGCGAGGCGGACGCGATCACGATTGAGCTGCAGGAGATGCCGCCGCAGCGTCCACTCACGCATGACCTGCTCAAGTCGATGATCCGTGAACTTGGCGGCAAAGTCGTCCACATTCTGATCAGCGACCTCCGCAATGACGTGTATTATGCCCGCATCGTCATCGATGTGGCAGGGCGACAAATTGAAGTCGACGCCCGCCCCAGCGATGCCATCGCGCTGGCTGTCCGCGCGAAAGTGCCGGTCTTCGTCTCCGATCACGTGATGGAACGGCATTCGATTGAGCCGGAAGAAGATGTCGAACGCACGATCGGCGGCAAAGAACTCGATGAAGATCGCCTGAGCGCGTTCAAAGATTTCGTCAACAGCCTGGATCTCGACGATTTAGACGACGAAGAAGAATAACGATCCACCATCTGTCGGTTCGGTCGGCACAACTTGTAACACGACAACGGCGTACCGCTACCGGAGCGCCGTTTTGTTTCTCTTTGGATAGGGTTCATGACCTCTAACCCCGGTATCCTTAGGCTTGCGCCTCACAGCCCTGAAGCCGAAGAGGCGGTGATCGGCGGTGTACTGACCGATCCCGATCTGTTCCTCGGAATTGCTGCATACCTGCGTCCCGAAGACTTCCACATCAACCGCCTCGCGATTGTGTGGGAGGCGATGATGCGCGTCGCCGACCGGAACGACGGCATCGACGTGCTGACGGTCAGCGAGGAGATTCGCGCGCTCGGCAAGGCGGAACAGTTCGAAGATAAGGCGCGCGGCTTTCTCGTCAACCTGATCAACCGCACGCCGACCTCGGTGCACACCGAAGCGTACGCCCGCGTAGTCGAACGCCTCGCGATTCGCCGCCGCTTGCTCACCGCCGCGGACGAGATCAAGACGCTGGCGTATGACGAACAGCTCCCGGTGGAGCGCATCACCAGCGAGGCCGAGTCGCGCCTGTTCCGCGTGACGGAACGCAATCAGCGCGGCGACCTCGTGCCGATGTATCAGGCGATTGACACGTTCTTCGCCAGCATCGAACACAAAATGCAGCACCCAGACGAGCCGATGGGCTTGCCAACCGGTTTCCGCGACCTCGACGGCCTATTGAGCGGCCTGCAGCGCAGCGACCTCCTGATCTTTGCAGGGCGGCCCGGCATGGGCAAGTGCGTTGCGGCAGGCACGCTCGTCCCAACCGAGTTCGGTCTCGTGCCGATTGAGTCACTGCGCCCATCTAATGTTAACGGCATCACTGACGACGAGGGGGGAACGTTCTACCCGCTCAACATCGAAGTGCAAACGCCCACTGGAACGCAAACCGCGACGCACTTCTACGATAGCGGCCTTAAACCAACGCGGCGGCTGCAAACGCGCGGCGGCTACGCCCTGACGGCGACCTATGTTCACCCGGTGTTGACGCTGGTCGAAGGTGGACAAAAAGTCTGGAAGAATTTGAGCGATCTGTGCGTCGGCGATTTTGTCGCTGTGCAGCGCCATGCTCCCTTGTGGGGAGATAGAACTGAGCTGCCGGAATTCAGTTACAAGTTAAAGAACTTGGGTACTACAAGGCTGCCTACGCTGCCTTCCGAAATGACACCCGATCTTGCCTATATCCTCGGTCTCTTGGCAGGTGACGGTAATCTCACGCAGCCAAATTATGTCAGCTTCTCCTCCGCCGATCCTGAAATCGTCGATCTGCTGTATGGCTGGGCGCGATCAATGGGATTACACCCACATCCACGACGAAACTACGACCACCAAATTGGTAGCATCGTCCTCAATGCATGGCTGAAGCACATTGGTCTGGCCGGGTATGCGTACGAAAAAGAAGTTCCGTACACGGTACTGCAAGCACCTCAAGACTGCGTACGAGGTTTCCTGCAAGGCTTATTCGACACGGATGGCCATGCCACTACCAAGTCAGGCTATGTCGAATACGTGACAACGTCGGAGAAGTTGGCGCGGCAAGTGCACGCGTTGCTGCTGCAATTTGGGGTTGTAAGCAAGCTCAAACGCAAAGAGAACAAGTATCGCGGATCATGGAACATCCTGATCTTTGGTGCGGCTGCCCAACGCTTCTATGTAGAAGTTGGGTTCCGCCTAGAGCGCAAACAGTCAAAGCGTCAGTGTCTGCCAGCTCGCACGAATTCCAACATCGACCTCGTGCCGTATCTCCCGCCGCGCACCTCGACGATCCCTAAAACGGAACAAACGCAGCTCTATCGTTACTTCTTGGGACAACGCAGCCCATCGTACGCCTTACTAAAACGCATGGCGACCTATGCCCCAGAAGTAACACATCTACTCGAACCTGAGTACTACTGGGATGAAGTTATCTCAGTTGAAGATGCGGGCATACAGCCCTGCTACGATCTCACTGTTCCGGAAGGAAACGCCTTCGTTAGCAACGGGATTGTTAGTCACAACACCTCATTCATGCTGTCCGTCGTGATGAATGCGGCGAAACTCGGCGCGCGCATCCTCATTTTCACCATGGAAATGGGGCATGAGCAGATAGTTCAACGTTTTGTCTCGATGGAAACGGGCATCAACACCCAGAAACTGCGCACGGGTCAGCTCGATGCCCGCGAGTATTCGCGCTTTGTTGAGGCAACGGGACGCTTAGGCAATCTCAACATCTTCATTGACGACTCGGCGGCCATCACACCCATCGAGATGCGCACAAAAAGCCGCCGGATTCAGCACGAATTTGGCCTCGATCTGATCATCGTCGATTACTTGCAGTTGATGAGCGCAGGCGCGGGCTACGAAAATAACCGCGTGCAGGAAGTCAGCTATATCAGCCGCGCGTTGAAAGAACTGGCGCGTGAGTTGAACGTACCAGTGCTATCGGCAGCGCAGCTTTCGCGTGCGGTCGAACAGCGTCAAGACAAGCATCCGCAGTTGAGCGACCTGCGTGAATCCGGTTGTTTGACCGGGGACTCACTGGTTTACCTGCCGGATACTGGGGCTTACGTGCCGATCCGGGAGCTTCAAGGTCAGTCCGGGTTCCGCGTGCTGAGCCTCAACACAGACACTTGGAAACTTGAACCCGCCGAAGTTAGCCGGGCATGGTGTACCGGCGTCAAACCCGTCTACAAGCTGACGACGCAGCTTGGACGCACCATCCGCGCAACGGGCAATCACAAGTTCCTGACGATCAACGGGTGGAAGCGGTTGGACGAGCTCACAACCGAGGATTGCCTCGCCCTGCCCCGCATTTTGTCGAGTCCGCAAGAGCAGACGATGAGCAATGCTGAACTGGCCTTGCTCGGGCATTTGATCGGGGATGGCTGCACACTGCCCAGACACGCGATCCAGTACACAACGCGCGAGGACGATATTGCGCAGATTGTCGCAAACCTAGCGACGGAAGTGTTCGGTGATCAGGTGCGTCCACGCATCTACCGCGAACCGGGCCGCAACTGGTATCAGGTGTTCCTCACATCAAACCAACATTTGACGCACGGCGTGCAAAGTCCCGTGCGGGTCTGGTTGGACGAGCTTGCTGTGTTCGGCCTGCGTTCTCACGAAAAGCGCGTACCCATCAAGGTTTTTCAGCAGCCCGCTGACGCGATTGCGCTGTTCCTGCGTCACCTGTGGGCGACCGATGGACATATTGGTCTTAAGAAAACGACTAAAGGCCATTATCCGAACATCTACTACGCGTCGAGCAGCCTAGAACTCGCCAGCGATGTGCAATCGCTGCTGCTGCGCCTCGGTATCAATGCTCGATTGACGCGCGTTCCGCAAACAGGCAAAGGACGCGATCAGTTCCATGTTGCCCCATCAGGACAAGACGACTTCCGCCGCTTCGTTCAATCGATTGGCGCTGTTGGTGCACGACGCGCTGAGTCGCTGTGTGCAGTCAGCGCGTATCTGGACACGCATATTGCTAACACGAACCGCGATATCATCCCGCGACAGGTCTGGCGCACCTATGCTGTCCCGGCGATGGCCGCATCTCAGCTCACGGCTCGGCACATGCAGTCTGAACTCGGCAACGCCTACTGTGGGACCGGCTTGTACAAACAGAACATCAGCCGGGAACAGGCGGCACGTCTCGCCCAAGTCGTACAATCCGAACCGATTGCCGCATTGGCGCAAAGCGATGTTTACTGGGATGCAATTGTCTCCATTGAACCGGATGGCGAAAGCGAAGTGTTCGACCTCACCGTGCCGACGAATCACAACTTCGTCGCCAACGACATCATCGCTCATAATAGCTTGGAGCAGGACGCTGATATCGTGATGTTCCTGTATCGCGATGTGGTCTACAACGAGGCGACCGAGTTCCCGAACAAAGCGGAGATCATCGTGGGCAAGCACCGCAACGGCCCGACCGGGAGTATCGACCTGCACTTCGAGCGGTCGCTGACCAAGTTCTCCGACGCCAAGACCATGAAGATCGATCTGGGGAGCCTATGACGAAGTTCAACGGCTTCCTCCCCGGCAAACAGCCGACCTTCGCGGTCTACACGCAGTTCATCAGCGAACTACTGCCGCTCATCGACCATGTCGTCGAGCTCAAGGTCACGTTGTACGCCATGTGGGCGATTCAGCAGCGTGAAGGCACATTTCGCTACCTGCTGCGGCGCGACTTCACTGTGAACGCGGCCTTTATGGCCGGCATCGGCGGCGAAGCAGCCTTAGATGACGGATTGGCGCGGACGTGTGCGCGCGAAACGCTGCTCAGTACCGAAGTGGAACTAGGCGAATCGCCAGAGCGCCTGTATTTTATCAATACGGCGCTGGGTCGGACCGCGCTGGAGCAAGTTCGCCTCGGCTTATGGCAGCCCGGTCACGAAGGTTTAGTCGAGATTTTGCCGGAACGACCCAACATCTATCGCCTATACGAAGATCACTTCGGGCAGTTAACGCCGATGATCGCGGACATGCTCAAGGATGCGGAGAAAGATTTTCCGCTCAATTGGATTATCGAAGCCATGCGGATCGCCGTCGCCAAGAATGCGCGTAACTGGCGGTTCGTGCAGGGAATCTTAGATCGCTGGCAGCGAGAAGGTAAAGGCAATGCGGTCGATCAAAGACCTGATGAACGGGATGGAAAACGATACATCTCCGGGGAATATGCCGACTTCCTCGAGTGGTAACGATGATGGGCTGTGCCCCCTGTGTGGACGCGAGTCGCTGTGCGACGGACTCGGCTATGTGCGCGCCGATCTCCCGGTAGGGCATCCGCAGTTCGGGCAGTTGTTCCGCTGCCCCAACTACCGCACCAACGCCGAGCGCAAAGAGAAGCTGCGCAAGCTTGGCAATCTCGAAGCCTACAAAGACAAAACGTTTGAGAGCTTTGACACGGAAAACGTTCCGAACCTGAGTCCCAAGCAGCGCGACTCCCTGCGCGAAGCGCTGCACTATGCGCAGGCGTACGCCAGTCAGCCGACCGGATGGATTCTGTTTGAAGGTACATACGGCACGGACAAAACGCATCTCGCCGCCGCGATCGGCAATTCGCTGCTCGACCACGAGGAGCGCGTGATCTTCGTCACTGTGCCCGACCTGCTCGACTATCTGCGCGGCGCGTACGCCCCGAACGCTGAATCCGGCTATGACGAGACGTTTGATCGCCTGCGTGAAGCGGGCGTGCTGATTCTCGACGATCTCGGCGTGGAAAACCCGAGCGAATGGGCGGGCGAAAAGCTGTTCCAACTGCTCAACCATCGCTATGTGTACCGCCTGCCGACCGTCGTCACCACCAACGCCGATATTGAAACGATTGATCCGCGCCTCGCCAGCCGTCTCGCCGATAACAAGCTGGTGCAGCACGTGCAGATCAAAGCGCCGGATTTCCGCACCAACAAAAACACGTCGGTCGATGAAGTGCCGGATCTCGGCCTGTACCGCGAGATGACGCTGGAAAACTTCGATACGCGCACGCGCACCACCGTCGAAGAACGCTCGAATCTGGAACGCGCAGTGCAAATCGCGCGCGAAATTGTCGAGATCAAATCGATGTGGCTGGTGCTGATTGGCCCATCTGGGACGGGCAAAACGCATCTCGCGGCGGGCATCGCCAACGAGCTGGATAAGGCGGGCGTCGGCGTGATCATGGTCACAAACACCGAACTGCTCGACTATCTCCGCTCCGGTGTGGACAGCCGCGTGCAGTTGAAGCTGGAGCGCCGCCTCTCGATTCTACGCAACGTATCCGTGCTCGTGCTTGACGATCTAAACTTCGAGTCAATGTCGGCGTGGGCGCGTGAAAAGGTGTTTCAGGTATTGGATTACCGCTATCTGCGCCGCATGAAGACGATCATCACCAGCATACGATCCATAGAGGAAATGGACGCCCGCGTGCGCACGCGCATTCTCGACCGCCGCCGTTCGGCTGTCTATGTCCTCACGGGACGCCCGTATGTCGACCGGATGCCCAGAACCTACTGACCTATGGCCACTTCGATCCTGAAGCCGATCACCGTTTCACCCTACAGCCGCCGCGACCGCCACATCGTCTCTGACCTGTTGTTCCGCAACTACAACGTCCACACGCACCTCGACTGGCAGGAGACCGATAAGTGGCTAGAAACCCAGCAGGGTGTCACGCGGCTGGCGTGGCAGCACGGGCGGCTGATGGGCATCCTGGCAACTGCCGCGCCGCTCGACAACACCACATGGATTCGCATCGCCGCGCTGGCCGATAACGCCGATGCTGCCCGCACGTTTAACGCGCTGTGGGACTCGGTGGTCGTCGAATTGCTCGGGAGTAACGTCCAGCAGGTCGCGGTGCTCCTCATCCGCGACTGGCTAATCCCGTTCGTGCAACCGCGCGGGTTCGCGCCCGCCGAGGAAGTCGTCACCCTGCGCCGGGCGGATTTGCCCGCCCCGCCCGAGGAGATGCCGGCGAACCTCACCATTCACCCGACGCGCGACGGCGATATCCCGATCATCGCCCGCGTCGATCAAGCGGCCTTTGCGCCGCCGTGGCAGCTTTCGGATGTGGATGTGCGCGAGGCTGTGCGCGCCGCAGCCTACTGCACGGTCGCCGTGAGCAACGAACGGATCGTCGGCTATCAGGCGAGCACGATGTACTTCGACGGGGGACATCTGGCGCGGCTGGCCGTGCTGCCCGATGTGCAGGGAACGGGCGTCGGATCGGCGCTGGTCAATGATCTGCTGCGGCGCTTCGCGCGGCGGGGCATCACCGCCGTGACGGTCAACACGCAGTTGAGCAATACGCGCTCGCAGCACCTCTACGAACGCTACGGCTTTCAGCGCAACGGCTATGATCTCCCCGTGTGGATGCTTAATCTGTAACCGCCCCCGCAACCTCGCCACCTGTTTTGTCCCTCTCCAGAGGGAGAGGGACGGCTGGCACAGCCAGCAGGGTGAGGTTTCAGAACGTCATATCCTCTAACGCTTCGCGGAACGCTTCGGCCTGCGCGTTCGTCAGCGAGCTGTTGAGCTGCACCATTACGTTATTGCGAAAGTACACATAAATCACCCCGCGCCGCGTCGACGAATTGTTGCGCAGGCTCTCGATGTACGCCTGCCATGCGGCGAGCTGCTCCGCTGTCTCAAATGTGATCACCTGCCCGCCAAGCGGGGCAATGCTGGCGATATGGAAAACGACGCGCTCGTCATAGTCTGCGGGGTCATCCCGCCCAGCGACGATCTGTTCGTCGTCCGGCGCAATCGCCGTTTCCAGTCCCGCCGCCGTGAAGGCATTGAACACATCTTGCGGAGTGAACAGGTTGAACGGCAGCGGCGTCGCCGTTGGCGGCCCAAACAGACTCACGCCGCCGCAGCCCGTCAGCAGCAGGGGCAGCAAAAGCAGTGTTGCGATCAGCAGGGACAAAAGGTATCGTTTGGACATGCATCCGCTCCTAGCGAAAAGAATCAACCATGACGATGGTTTATCATGACGAAGATGGTAACGTAGATTATTTAAGAGGCAAGCGCGTCGGCGTTATTGGCTACGGCAACATGGGCAGTCCGATGGCGCTCAATCTACGGGACAGCGGCGTCGACGTGATTCTCCATGAGCCCCGCGCGGAGCGGCGCGAACAGGCACTCGCGGACGGTTTCACGCCGGTCGCCATCGCCGAACTGGTGGCCGCCGCAGACATCATTATGCCCCTGCTGCGCGACGAGGCCATGCCTAAAATCTACCTTGAAGGCGTATCGCCGCATTTGCGCCGCGGCCAAACGCTGATCTTCAGCAGCGCCTACAACCTCACCTTCGGTTTTATCGAAGCGCCACCGTTCGTCGACGTGGGGCTGGTCGCCGCGCGCACACACGGCGCCGCCGTCCGCGACCGCTACCTGTCCGGCGAAGGCTACGCCTCGTTCGTCGCCGTCGCGCAGGATGCCAGCCGCAGCGCGTGGCCGACGATCCTCGCGGTGGCGAAAGCGGCGGGCGCGCTCAAAGTCGGCGCGATTGAAACGCGCTTTGAACAGGAGACCGAACTCGACCTGTTCTTGCAGCAGGCCGTGCTGCCCGTACTGCACCAGGTCGTGATCACCGCGGCGGAACTGCTCATGAAACTCGGCTACCCGCCTGAAGCCGTGTTCACCGAGCTGTATCTCTCGGGCGAAACGTCCGACTATCTGCGGGCGGCAGCGAGTCAGGGGCTGCTCAAAGCGCTCGATTCGCAGTCGCTGACGGCGCAGTACGGTATCCTCAGCCGCTACGAACGCTTCAATGATTTGAAGCTGGAACGCCTGATGGAGATCACGCTGGAAGAGATTCGCAGCAGCAAATTCGCGCAGGAATGGTCGAAGGAGTTCAACGCCGATTACCCGCGCCTGCGCAACCTGCTCAAGAGCCGCCGCGCGATGGACATGTGGGAGCTCGAACAACAGACCATCGACGCGCTCCAGCGCGATGGCGATTGAGTTGCCCGATAACGCATCGGGAGTAACAATTAAGTGGTTGGAATCGTCTAGAAAACTGTCGACAAACTATATTTTAGGCAGGTAAAGTCATGACTACGCAGCTTCAAACCACCACCCTCGCCGCGCGCCTCAACGCGGTCAAAGACCTCGGCAAATTCAGCGCGCAGGTGATGAATGACTTCGCCAGCTACCTCACCACGGCGCCCGACGAAGATCTCTTCCGCGTCAGCCCGTACTACTACGCGCGGCGCACGGGTACCTCCGTGCGCGAAGCGACCGATCTCTTCCTGTACGCGACGCACTTCGGCATTCTGGAATTCAACTGGGGCGTGCTCTGTCCCTCGTGCCATGCCTTCGTCACATCGCCGGGCGGGCTGCGTGCCATCCAGAATCAGGAATATTGCAACCACTGCATGATCGGCTTTGATGTGTCCGTAGACGATAATATCGAAGTCGCGTTCACGGTCGCGCCGTCGACGCGCAGCATCCGCTTTCACGACATGGAACTGCTCGACTTTCAGCGCGATTGGCTGCTGTGGTTCTATACGCACAGCATGTACCACGCGCCAGAAATCCGCCAGATCGCCGTGAAGCTGATGGTCACCTCGGACAAAATCGGCGTGGATGCGCGGCGCACCGTCGAAGTCGATCTGGTGGACGGCGCGAACTATTTCGTGACGACGCCGGATATTCACGCCTTCGCCAACCTCGGCACGGATCCCAACGCGGCGAGCGACATCACGTTTGATCTGTTTGATGGGCGCATCGTGCCAGAAGGCGCGTATGTCAAACCGGGCAAGGTCAAAATCACCTTCCGCAACCGCATTGGCAAAGAGAGCGTGTACGGCGTGATCTACGACCCACGCCACGGCATCCCCAACCTCAACGACGAAGAATCCGCGCAACTGACCGCGCATTTCAGCCAACCGATGGAGTTTCTGACGGGCAAGCAGGTCGCGACCTCACAGGTGTTCCGCGAATTGTTCCGCGCGGAGAGTATCCCGTCCGATCTCGGCCTCGCCTTCAAGAGCGTGACCTTCCTGTTCACTGACCTCAAAGGCTCGACCGCCCTGTATCAGCGGGTGGGCGATATCCGCGCTTATGAGATCGTGCGCAAGCATTTCACCCTGCTGCGCGACATCATCGCCGAGTGCGGCGGTGCAGTCGTCAAGACGATGGGTGACGCGGTCATGGCGACCTTCTCTGAACCGCTCACCGCGCTGCAAGCCGCCTTCGTGATCAACCAGCAGATCGGGAAGATCGGCGACGATCACGAGTGCCTAATCATCAAGATTGGGATTCACATGGGGCCGTGCATCGCCGTCGAGAACAGCGAACGCCTCGATTATTTCGGGCAAACAGTGAATTTAGCGGCGCGCGTGCAAGCGGTCGCCGAAGCGGGCGAACTCGTCATCACGGACCCGGTGTACAGCTACCCCGGCGCACAAGAGCTCATCGTTGAAGCTAAACTCACTTCGAAGACGGACTCGGTGCTGCTCCGCGGTATCGACGGCGAAACACAGGTGTATCGGCTGATGTAAAGACGTTTTCCGACCCTACCCCCGGCCCCTCCCCGAATTCAGGGAGGGGAGCCAACATTGATCGCCGAATCTCCCCACTCCCCGCTTGCGTGGGACCAGGATTGGGGTCAGGGGATATATACAGACGTCTTACCTAATCTCCCGATATGAATTTATTCCGCCGGGGTGTCCTTCTCGGGCGTGGCGTTGATGAAACGCATCACGCGGTAATTCTCGGCCAGCGGCACGCCGACCTCTTTTCCGGTCGCCTCGTCCCACCTGCGGATCATATCAGCCACATCCTCGCCCACCTGCGACCGGTGCGCCAGCAGCGACTGGAATCTTCTTGTCCCACACGGCGGTCACGTCGATGGCGATATTCGGCTTATCGCTCATCATCAGGTATACCTCGTTGACGTGATGTGGTTCTAAACCCTCGTCGAGCAGTTCCGGGAAGATCGGGCGCGTTTCTGCCGAAGGGAAGATCGCGTACAGCGACGCTTCACCCGTCGCCCGGTGATCCGGGTGGTTGATATAGTCGAAGCCCTCGCCGGAGATCAACACCTGTGTCGGATCCATGATCAGCACGCGATCCGGGCGCAAACGGCGGATCAGGCGAGTCAGATCGCGGCGCAGTTCCAGCGAGGGCGTGAGCGCGCCATCGGGATAGCTGAGGAAAACTACCTCTTTGACGCCGACGATCTCCGCCGCTTCAAGCTGCTCAGCTTGACGGCGCTCCACCAGTTGATTGTAAACCACGTCTTTGTCGTTGCTGCCCGCCGCGCCATCGGTGACGATGCAGTAGGTCACCTCCGCGCCCGCCCCCGTCCACACGGCCACGCTGCCCGCTGAACCAAATTCAATGTCGTCCGGATGCGCCACAATCACCAGAATTTTGAACGGCGCGACGATCGGTTTTTCGAGTTCCATACGTTATCCTCAGGTCATTGTGTAGAACACTACTACTTTATCTTATGCGGTGTCAGGGGGAAACAGTGATGGACTTACCACCACCTCGATCCGGTCTGCTGCGCCATTGGGATACGTTGATCGGGCCGGGCGCATCGAGGGCGGACCAGGCGCTCATCCTCGGCGCAGCCGTCGCGGGGACGATTGGCGTCGCAGCGCACGCCTATCTACGCAAGGTGGATTGGACGATCTGGCAGTGGATGATCCTCGTCGTCCTCGCACTCGATCTGTTCGGCGGCGTGGTCGCGAATGGCACGGGCGCGGCGCGCCGCTGGTATCACCGCCCCGGTCAGACGCGACGCGACCATTTCCTATTCGTCGCCGTGCATCTCGCACAGCTTGTCGTATTCGCGCTCACCTTTCCCAGCGCCAACTGGCTCACGGTGATCGGGGCGTATGCCTACTTGCTGCTGTCCGCGCTGGCGATCTTGGCCGCGCCCACCGAGCTCCAGCGCCCGGTGAGTTATCTAAGCTATATCGGCGCGCTGGGGGTAGCACTGCTGTTCAACGCGCCAACAGGTCTGGAATGGTTTCTACCGATCCTGTACTTCAAGCTGCTGGTGAGTCACCTTGGCATGGGGAGTTGATCAGGGGTGGGCAGCGGGGCGCAGCAATCCAGCGTGCGCCCTGCTGCCCGTGGGTGGCGAGCGCCATGTTTAGATGATAGCTTCGACTTCCGGATAGTTCTTAAGCGCGGCCATGAACAGATCGCGATAAGCGAGCGCATCCGCTTCGCTGGTCGCCTCAAAGCGCAGGCTCAGCACAGGTTCGGTATTGCTGGCGCGCAGCAGTCCCCATCCTTGTTCGAACTGAACGCGGATACCATCCACGGCGACGATTTCGCCCTTGCCTTCCAGCGCGGCGCGCACGCCATCGATCACACGGGCTTTCGCTTCATCCGGGCAGTGCGGGCGATATTCCGGCGTGCTGTAGAGCGTCGGCAAGCTGGCGTTGAGCGCGGCCAGCGATTGCTTCGCGGTGGCCAGTACTTGCAGCAGGCGTCCCGCCGCGACATACGCATCGTCAAAGCCGTAGTAGTCTTCGCCGAGGAAGATGTGCCCGCTCATCTCACCGCCGAGCAGCGCGCCCGTCTCGACCATCTTGGCCTTGACCAGCGAGTGTCCGCTCGCCCACATGATCGGCGTGCCACCCGCCTGCGCGACCGCGTCAAACAGCACCTGACTGCTCAAGACATCGCCGACCACCGTTGAGCCGGGATGCCGGGTCAGCATGTCCCGCGCCAGCAGCGCCAGCAAACGATCCGCCGCGATGCCATTCCCCTGCTCATCGACTGCGCCCATGCGGTCGGCGTCCCCGTCAAACGCGATGCCGAGGTCCGCGCCAACTTCGCGCACTTTGTCGCCCAGCGCGCGCAAATTCTCCGGCACCTGCGGGTCGGGCTGGTGATTCGGGTAGCTCCCGTCCGGCTCGCAGAACAGCTCGATCACGGTGTGCCCAAGCGTCCGGAACAGCTTCGGCGCGAAGATGCCGCCAGTTCCGTTGCCCGCATCTACCACAATCTTGAGTGGATGCGTTTTGATGCGCAGCTTCGGCACAATGTCGCTGTAGTAGTCCTCTACCGATTCGATACAGTCAATCTCGCCCACTCCCGTCGTCAACTCGCCCGTCTGGATGAGGCGCAGAATCTCCTGAATGCCATCTCCATACAGGTTCCGCGCGCCCACGCTCAGCTTGAAGCCATTCTGATCCGGCGGAAGGTGACTGCCCGTGACCATCATGCCGCCCGCGTTGTTGCGCTTCACGGCGTTCCAATAGACGAGCGGCGTAGAAGTCAGCGCAATGTCCACAACGTGGCAGCCCGCCTGACTCAAGCCGTGCATGGCCGCATCCATCAGCGCGGTCGACGAATGGCGGTTATCCCGCCCAACAACGACTGTGCGCCGCTCCTCAACATTGCGCAGATACGTCCCAAACGCCTGCCCGATCAAGCGGGCGACTTCCGGCGTGAGCGGCGCATCCTTGCCCATTGCAGTGCCGCGAATATCGTACTTTTTGAACAGCTTCGGATTAACAGTGGCCATAGACGGAGTTGAAAGTTAAAAGTTGAAAGTTAGAAGTCCCACACTCGCCCTCCCTACTTTTAACTTTTACCTTTCACCTTTCTACTATGATGATCTCTTGTTTTACGTACACGCGGCGGCGATCCAGAACATCTTCATGGACGTGTGTCCCCGGACCCACTTCAACCGCCTCGCCGATCTTGACGCCGGGCATCGTCATCACGTCGACGCCGAGGAAAGCGCCTTGTCCCACAATCGCGCCGAACTTGTCGCGCCCGCTGTCCAAGCGCGTCCCCTTGACCGTGCTCTTGACATTCTTGCGGTCAATGCGCAGATTGGCGGTCGTGCAGCCCGCCGAGAAGTTCACGCCCGGCGCGAACACACTGTCGAGCACGCGGCAGGCGTGCATATCACAGTGATCCGCCACATAGCTGCGCGCGACTTCGGTCGTATAGCCGACGTTGCAGTGGTTGAGCACCATCGACTGACGCACCAACGCATTGTTGCCGACAATCGTATCCGCGCCGATGTAGGCCGGGCCCACAATCGCCGCGCCGGGGAACACCTTCGCGCGTTCACCAATAAACACGTCGCCGATCAGCGTGGCCGACGGAGCCACGAACGCGCTTTCCGCGACGATCTTGCCAGAAATCTTCGACAGGTAGTAATTCATCACATCAAGGGTGTGCCACGGGAACTTGAGCGCGTTCCACGGGCCGCGGTACGGCACGACCTTAAAGACGTGCTGCGTCATCAGCCGATCCATCGCCCGTTCATAGTGATCATCGCTGGCAATGGGTTTGGCGTATTCCTCCTGAATCGCGTTGAACAGGCGCGCGCTGTCCGGGTGGATGTGCGCCACGATGTTGACCAGATTGCTCGGTCGATTCTCCGCGCCCGGCTTCTCGACGATCCCGGTGATGCGTCCGGTCGGGCTGACGATCAGGTAACCGCCGGGGAAATAGTCTTCGCGCTCATAGCCAGCAATATACGTGCCCGTAGGATCAGCGGCGTACGCCTTGAGCATGTCGGCGTGCAGTTGATCATCCACGACATCATGCACCTGCACGACATAGATCGGCGTTTCCGGTTGGTTGGGCAGGGCCGGCGCCGCCTGCAGCAGCGCATCGCCCATGCCCTTGGCATCCGCTTGAACCACCACCCGAATATTCATCGACCGAATCGCCGCGGTGAGGCTTTTAATATCTTCGAGGTTGCCGGGGTTCGCGACGATGACCGCTTCCTGCAAACCCAGCGACTCGTAGCGCCGGAGCTGACTCACGAGCAGCGGTTCGGTGCCAAAGCGTAAAAGTGATTTTTCGCGCAGGGGCCACATGCGCGACGACGCACCACCCGCCAGTACAATCAATATCGGCAGTTGAGCCATGACGTCATCCTTTGATGATTCCAAAACACATGTATTTTAACCTGACGTTTGATTTAACATCAATCAGCGAAAAGTCGGGGCATCCGCAGCCAGCATGGCTCTAATGGTCTTAAGTGGCACTATTTACAGGGATTGGCAGCGGCTACCCTAGCACTATATCCCATACGCTAGAACAAATGGACAGAGGTAGAGTTATGCAAACCAACGGTCATCAGAATGGCAGTGGCGAAACGGGCACGGAAGCCCTCAAGCGCGGTCTGGCGCAAATGCTCAAGGGCGGCGTGATCATGGACGTGGTCACCCCTGAGCAGGCGAAGATCGCGGAAGATGCGGGCGCGGCGGCGGTTATGGCGCTGGAACGCATTCCGGCGGATATTCGCGCGCACGGCGGTGTGTCGCGCATGAGCGACCCTGACATGATCGAAGGCATCATGAAAGCCGTCACCATCCCGGTCATGGCGAAGGTGCGCATCGGCCATTTCGTCGAAGCGCAAATCCTCCAATCGATTGGCATTGACTACATCGACGAGAGCGAAGTCCTCACCCCGGCTGACGAAGAAAACCACATCAACAAGCACGGCTTCAAAGTGCCGTTCGTATGCGGCTGCCGCAACCTCGGCGAAGCGCTGCGCCGCATTGCCGAAGGCGCGGCGATGATCCGCACGAAGGGCGAAGCGGGCACGGGTGATGTGGTCGAAGCCGTACGCCATGCGCGTCAGGTACACGGCGACATCCGCCGCCTGACCTCGATGGACGAAAACGAGCTGTACACCTACGCGAAGAACATTCAGGCGCCCTTTGATCTGGTCGTCGAAACGGCCAAGCTCGGTCGCATGCCCGTGGTCGAATTCGCGGCGGGCGGCGTCGCTACCCCGGCGGATGCCGCGCTCATGATGCAGCTCGGCGTCGACGGCGTGTTCGTCGGCTCGGGCATCTTCAAGAGCGGCGAACCGGCCAAGCGCGCCAAGGCGATTGTCGAAGCGGTCACCCACTTCGACAACCCCGATGTGCTGGCGAACGTCAGCCGTGGTCTCGGCGAAGCCATGGTCGGCATCAATGTCGGTCCTGACCAGGTTATTTTGGGTAAGCGTGGGTGGTAGCGCGCTAGCAGTGGCGGCGCTGTTTCCGGTTGACCTCAACCACACCGACGACAGCGCCGCTTAACAAGACCAAGCGACGTTTTCCCATCAGCCGGTGAAGCATCTGGTTAATATAACGACTTTCCTGCTGCCAGAAACGTTCGAGCGTCAGGTTTGCCAATTCTTCGAGCGTTGCTTGCTGTACTGCGCTGTTGTGCTGTACAGCAAGTGCCTCTCCCTGTAAGCGATTGCGGGCTTCACGCATCACCTTCAACTGATCGCTGAGTTTCCCGATTTCCTCATCCAAGATGTGCTGCACTTCCTCGCGCGCGGTTAACTACAAGTACATCATAGCCGCCCTCAGTTGGCAACTGCTCAGGCTAATTCGGTTCTGTTGGAGGCGTTTGGAAAACTAACTTGACCATGTCGCGAAGTGCTCGCCGATCCCCGCCGAAAACTGCATCAAGCTGCTCTGGTGTGAGCATCGAGTCTCCACCCGGCAGGCTTACGAATGTAGCTCGTAGCGAAGGATGCAGCCGTCCCCACATCGGATTTTCTTTGAACATGGCGTCAGTAGGTACTGCAAATTCCAACGGCATACTCCCAGCTACATCTCTATATGCACCTCAGCATAGCTGAATGTCTCATATCGAAAACCGGAATCGTACAATCTAGGCTGGAATCCTCCAGTTAGACATTTGTGAATGGAATTACGTGGTATCCAACGCTACGATCAAGGCCAACTAGCAGAAACTGGCGACCCAGTAATCCCTACATTCCTCATTAGCCTCATCACATTACATTCTCTCAGCCTAGGTGGATCTAGAGTAAGCGCTATTGTTTTAAATAGCTGAACCTACTTGACAAACTTTTAGAGACGGTATATGTTTGAAAAACGAGTGAATAAAATTTTTACCATGAATAAATATTCAAGCAGCGTCGACATGATGTTGTGAGCTGTGCAGGTTAAGGTCTAAAAGATGCTTGTGACGACTCAAAATTGGACTCTTTTCAATTCCCATCACCAGCTCAAAGTCGGTTTCACCGCGTCACAATTGCACCACTCAGGGCAACAGTGGATTTCCGATTGGTTTGCACATCGAATTGCCTATGCATCCCCAGCCTCACGGTGTTTCCCATCTCTGTCCCACAGAGGGCAGGTGTGCTGGCGTAGAGGATCTACGCCCCCTACTATAAGTAATCGTTTACTTGACGGGTGACGATGCTTAGAACTGTACTTTTCATTAGTGAAAGGCAGTGTTGACACAGCAGACACATATCGGTTAGCTCTCACAGAAATTCAAGCGGCAATAAATCTATTGAAGTAGGAGCAATGCAACATGAAGCGTACTCTCTTCTTGGTTCTTTCAGTCGTGTTTATTACCTTGGCATTGGGCGGTGTCGTCATGGCGCAGGAGATGACCGATGTCGGCACTCCGCGCAACGAAACGCTGATTTTCCAGACCTTTGACCGCCAGTCCTCGAACCCGGATCAGCACAACCCGCTGATGAACTACGATATTTGGCGCGGTTTCCGCGAATTCGGTCAGGGCTATCTGTGGGAAACCGACACGGGAACTGGCGAATCCTACCCGGAACTGGCCGCTGCCATGCCGGAAGTCTTGAACGACGAACACACCCAGTTCCGTGTCACGCTCAAGGAAGGCATCTACTGGAGCGACGGTGTGGAATTCACGGCAGATGACGTGATCTATACGCTCGATCAGTACTTCCAGCACACCGACAGCCTCACCTACTGGGGCGTGGCGCGCATCACCAATTACATCGCCAGCTACACCAAGATCGATAACTACACGTTTGAACTGACGACCCTCAATCCGTCATACGACCTGAGCACGGTCATGGGCGTATACACATGGGGCTCGGCCTTCAATATTGTGCCGAAACACATCTTCGAACAGCAGGCGAACGTCGCGGAATTCCGCAACTCCTATCCGGTAGTGCTCGGCCCCTATATCCTCAAAGAATTCGATCCGAACGGGTTCTGGGCGCTCTGGGAACGCCGCGAAGACTGGGAACGCTCGGCGTGGGGTTGGATGGGTGAACCGCGTCCGCGTTACATCCTCTACAAGGACTTTGGCCCGGAAGAAACCCGCGTGCTCGCCTTCGTGCAGAACCAGTATGATGTCGACACCTTCATGAGCCCCGACAGCATCACTGCGGCGCAGGCGCGCAATGCTGCCATCACCACCTTCTCCCCCACGCTGCCCTATCACAACATGGACGATGCGTGCAGCTACGGTGTGTTGATGAACCTGCAACAAGCGCCGCTGGATAATGTTAACGTCCGCTGGGCGCTAGCGCTCTCCTTGAACCTGCAAAACGTGGGCATCAACTCGGTGAGCGGTCAACTCCGCGTTTCGCCGCTGCCCATGGTGTACAGCCAGATTCTCCGCCCGATCTACTTTGAGCCGCTCCTGCCGTGGCTGCGTGACTTCGCGCTGGCCGATGGGTATCAGCCGTTCAACGAAGACTGGTCGCTCCAGCTCGCCGAACAGCTCACCCAGATGGGCGTCCCCGCTGATCAACTGCCGCAGGATGCCGAAGCACTTCGTCGGGATATCGGTGCTGGTTGGTGGAACTATGATGTCGCCGAAGCCGAATCGCTGCTGATCTCCGCAGGCTTCAGCCGCGACAGCGGCGGCCAATGGCTGCAACCCGATGGCACGCCGTGGAATCTCGAATTCGTCATCCCCGGTGACTGGAACAAGGTCATGCAGCGCGTCGGCTTCTCGATTGCCGACAGCTGGCAGCAGTTCGGGATTCCCGTCAACGTGCGTCAGGTGGACAATGCCGAGTTCGGTTCGGTTCAGAACACCAACAGCTTGCTCACAACCATGCTCAACTGGACGAACTGCATCTTCACGCCCAACTACCTGAATGCCTGGAACGGCGTCCGGACCCAGTTCCTGCTCGAACCGGATTCCAGCGACACCATCACCGGCAATATGTACCGCTGGAACAATGAAACGGTCGATCAACTGGTGCTCGACAGTATGTCGCTGGAAACCAACACAGAAGAATTCTACGAAATCGGCCGCCAGATCATCCAGCAGTTCGTCACGGATATGGCCTACATCAACATCATGGACATTCCGACTACCATCCCGACGAACGAATACTACTGGACGGGTTTCCCGAAACTGGACAACTACTACGCCGTACCCTACTCGTGGTGGAGCTCGGCCAAGGAAATCGTGCTGAACGTCCAACCGACCGGTAATTAGCAACCGTTTGTTGTGTGGGGAGCCGCCGAAACGACTGGCGACTCCCCGCCAGCAGCGTGGAGACTAATATGGGTTTACTTCAATATATCCTGCAGCGCGTCGGAGTCTATCTGATTGTGCTGTTCATTGGGATCACGATTGTGTTTGTTCTACCGCGCTTGATGCCCAGCGACCCGATTGAAAATTACATCGCGCGGCTGCAAAACCAAGCTGGGCAAACAATGACTCCGGAAGCCGTCGAACAGGTGCGCAGTTCGCTGCGCCAACTGTACGGATTGGAAGGCGATCTCGGCACGCAGTATCTCAATTTCGTGCGCAGACTGCTTATCGAATTCGATTTTGGCCCCTCGCTCTCGGCCTATCCCCGCCCCGTCTCGGAGTTCATCGGCTTAGCCCTGCCGTATACGCTCGGGCTGCTCATGACGACGACGGTGATCTCGTGGCTGATCGGGAACTCCATCGGCCTCATTGCCGGCTTTTTTCACAATACCCGCCTCGCCACCGCGCTGGAAGTGTTTGGCGTCGTCCTGTACCCCATCCCTTACTATATCCTCGCGCTGGTGATGATCCTGCTGTTCGCCTACATCTGGCCGATCTTCCCCATCACGACCACCTTCCGCCCCGGGCCGCTCACCCTCGAAAAAATCGGTGATATCCTCCGCAATTCGACGCTGCCTGCGCTCACGCTCATCTTCGCCGGGTTCGGCTGGAACATCCTCGGCATGAAGGCGCTGTCCTTCGCGACGAAAGAAGAACCCTACGTCAACTTTGCGCGCCTGAAAGGCACCCGTCCGCGCACCATCATGACGAGCTATGTGTTCCGCAACGCGCTGCTGCCGCAGATCACGGCGCTCGCGCTGTCCGTCGGCATGATTTTCAATGGCGCGCTGCTCACAGAAATGCTGTTTTCCTATCCCGGTTTGGGGGCGCTGATGCGCTCAGCGGTCGCCAACGCCGACTACAACCTGCTCTACGGGACAATCTCGGTCACGATCATCGCCGTCGCAACCGCCGCGCTGGTCATCGATCTGGCTTACCCGTTGTTCGATCCGCGTATCCGGTACAGGTGAGCGCCATGAAACTGAATCTCCGTCTCAAAATCGGTATCGCGATTTTGTTGGTGTTCACGCTCGGCAGTTTCATTCTGCCCTTCTTCACCGATGTTGATCCGTCGACGCAAAGCACCTATTTTCGCAACCTGCCCATGTCCGCGGATCATCTGTTGGGGACGAACGCGCTCGGTCAGGACATCCTGTGGTTTCTGATCTTCTCCATCCGCAATTCGCTGCTGCTCGGCGTCAGCGTCAGCATCGGCATTACGATCATCTCGACGCTGGTCGGCCTGAGCGCCGGTTACATCGGCGGGTGGTTTGACCGCATTGTCATGCTGTTTGTCGACGCGTTCATCACCATTCCCGTCTTCCCGATTCTGATCATCCTCGGCGCGCTGGTGCGCGGTCAAACCTCGTTCGCCATCGTCGCCGTCATTCTGATCACGTTCGGTTGGGCGTGGGGCGCGCGCACGACTCGCTCGATGGCGCTTTCGATCCGTGAACGCGAATTCATCAATATGGCGCGCTTCTCCGGCACGAGCACGATGGGGATCATCCTGCGAGAAGTCTTCCCCTACGTCTACGCCTATATGGTCGTAGGCTTCATCAACACCATTCTTTTCGCCATCAACACCGAAGCGGCGCTGGCGGTGATCGGCTTGTCCAAAGTCGAAATCCCAACTCTCGGGTCGATTATCTTTTGGGCGCTCAACTACAACGCCATGTTCACCGGCCAGTATCAATGGGTCGTCGCACCCGTAGTCGCTACGGTGCTGCTCTTCCTCGGCTTGTTCTTGACCTCCACCGGGTATAACCAGATGTTCGCGACCAGACGGGGGCACGCCGCATGATTAAGCTCAAGAATCTGGTCGCCACCTATACCACCGTCCGTGGTCAGGTGAAAGCGGTCGAAGGCATCAACGTGGAGATTCCCAACGGAATTATCCTCGGCATAGCGGGCGAGTCCGGGTGCGGCAAAACAACGCTCATGAAGGTGCTGTACGGCGATCTCCGCTATCCGCTCACACTCCAAGAAGGCAGCATCGACTACGGCATCTGTCGGGACGACGGTAAGGAAATTACGACGGCGGATATTCGCGATTACTGGTTCAAGCGCATCTCCTACATTCCACAGAGCTCCATGAACTCGCTGAATCCCGTCGTGCGCATCCGTAAGCAGTTTGTCGATTTTCAGTCCACCAAGCAGTCGAAGGCGGACATCCTCGCCGAAGTGCGGACGTACATCCAGCAGCTTGGACTGCCGCCGGAAGCACTCGATGCGTATCCGCATCAGCTTTCGGGCGGTATGCGTCAGCGCGTCATGGTGGCGATGGCAACCTTCTTCCAGCCAGAGATCATCCTCGCCGATGAGCCGACAACCGCGCTCGACGTCGTGGTGCAGAAAGGCATTTTGCTGCTGCTGATGGAGCTCCAGAAGAAGATGCAGAATACCATCTTCTTTGTGTCGCATGACATAGGGGTGCACTACCAGATCACGCACAAGATGATGATCATGTACGCGGCAAAAGTGGTGGAATACGGCGATACCAACGATATTTTTGAGCGTCCCCAACACCCCTACACGCGCATGCTGATCGAATCGCTGCCGACGGTGGGCAGTGTGAAGCAGCGTGCTGGCGTGAGCGGGCGACCGCCGAGTCTGTGGGACAACCTGCAAGGCTGTCGCTTTGCCGCGCGCTGTCCGCTGGCGACGGCGCTCTGTCGCGCTGAAGAACCGCCGTTGAAAGAAGTCAATCCGGGGCAGTTTGCCGCGTGTCATTACGCCGGGAGTTGAGCATGTCAAACGCAAACACCATGACCACCGTCCTCAAGACGGAAGGTTTGAACAAGGTCTACACGCTCGGCGGTATCGTTACACGCACGCGCATCAACGCTCTGGATGATGTCAACCTTGACATCAAAAGTGACCGCCCGGTAATTATCAGTCTGGTGGGTGAATCGGGCAGCGGCAAAACGACGCTGGCGAAAGTGATTCTACGCCTCGTCGAACCAACTTCGGGGAGTGCGGTCGTGTATGATCGCGTGGTCGCCGGAGCGGGCGCGAAGCAGTCGAAGTCCGAATTCCTCGCGGCCGTGCAACCGATCTTCCAGAACCCCTTCGAGGCGTTCAGCGCATACCGTACAGTGGATGCCTATCTGCGCACCACTGCGATGCGCGTGCAGAACCTGCAAGGGGACGCAACCACTGAAGCCATGGCGCAAGCGCTCACGTCGGTGGGTTTGAAGTACGAAGACGTGCGCGGCAAATACCCTAATCAGTTCTCTGGTGGCGAACTCCAGCGCGTTTCGATTGCCCGTGCGCTGATCCCGCGCCCCAAGATTATTGTGGCGGATGAGCCGGTCAGCATGATCGACGCCTCGCTGCGCATGAACATCGTCAACCTGTTTCTCTCGCTCAAAGAACAGTACAACACCAGCTTCCTGTATATGACGCACGATCTGGCGACCGCGTACTACATCAGTGATTACCTCGCCGTGATGTATCGCGGCGCGATTGTCGAATTTGGCAGCGCCCGCGAGATTTTAACGTCGCCCAAGCATCCCTACACCCAACTGCTGCTCGACTCGATCCCGCATACGAACCATAAGTGGACGCGCGGTACGTTCACCATGTCGGACATCGAGACAAAAGAGTATCGCTTTGGTGGGTGCAAATTCCGCAACCGCTGCCCACTGGCGCAGGAGGTGTGTACACGCGAACGGCCGCAAGCCATGCGCAAGGACGATGGGCGGGAGGTCTACTGTCACTTCGCATGAGCAAACAGGAAGTCTGTCGAGTCGCAGAAGGGAGGGAACCGCACAATCCGGGGGAGTTAAGCTATGATTACAGGCTGGATCAACTCTCTAGTCTGTCATGTTATCGGATGCTTACGATGATGCCACTTGAAGAAACACGCTTGTTGGCGCGAGTCGCTTTTTTGTACTACATGAGTGGAATGAAACAGTCGGAAATTGCCGACCAACTCGATCTGTCGCAAGCGACGGTCTCCCGCCTGCTGCGCCGCGCCCATGAAACCGGGATCGTCCGCATCTCCCTGGCGACGCCGCCCGATGTGTTTACCGAGCTCGAAGATGCGCTCACCAAGCGGTATAAGTTGAAGTCCGCCATCGTCGTGGACTGTGATCCTGACGACGATGATGAACAAATTCAGCAGCGACTCGGTATGGCTGCTGCCTATTATGTCGAAGCCTCCCTGGGGCGCGACGAAGTGATCGGGCTATCCTCGTGGAGCGCCACCCTCCTGGCCATGGTCGACGCGATGCATCCGCTCAACCGGCAGCCTGGGACGCCTGTTGTCCAGATCCTCGGCGGGTTAGGCAATCCATCGGCCTCGATCTATGCGGCTCGCCTCACCGAACGTTTTACGAATCTGGTACGCGGGACAGCGATCTATTTGCCCGCGCCGGGGGTTGTACCTTCCAAGGAAACGCGGGACAGCCTGCTGCAGGATCCGTACATTGGACAAGCTGCAGCTCACTTCGACCAAATTACGCTGGCGCTCGTCGGCATTGGTTCTCTGGAACCGTCCGTATTGCTGTCACGCAGTGGCAACGTGTTTTCAGCGGAAGAGCTCGAAACTTTGCGGCAGAACGGCGCAGTTGGCGATGTTTGTCTCCGCTTTTTCGGAAGCGATGGGCAGTCGATCACCACGGCGCTCGACAAACGTATTATGTCAATTCAGCGTGACCAGCTTCGCCGCGTGCGGCGGATTGTCGGCATCGCTGGCGGCAAACGGAAACGCGAAGCGATTCGCGCTGCGCTGCTGGGCGGTTGGGTCAATGTCATCATCACCGACCGCTTCACAGCGGAATTCTTGCTCTAGGCGCAGCGCTCATGCGGCCCCTACGCCAGTCACATCTGCAAGAACGACTCACATTACGCAATCAGATAAGGTTTGCACATGACCACTCTCAATATTGAACAATGGGGACTTTTCGAAACCCGTTTTACCGGACCGGCTGAAGGCAATCCCTTCCTGGATGTCACCTTCTCCGCCCACTTCACCAACGGCGACCAAACCCTGAAGGTCAATGGCTTTTATGACGGCAGCGGTACGTACTGCATCCGCCTCATGCCGACCGCGCTCGGCACTTGGAACTACACCACCCACAGCAACGCCAGCGCCCTGAACGGCTTGACCGGGTCGTTCGAGTGCACCGCGCCGTCCGCCGGGAATCACGGTCCCGTCTACGTCCACAACACCTTCCATTTCGCCCACGCTGACGGGACAGCGTATTATCCGTTCGGCACGACCTGCTATGCGTGGACGCATCAGGGCGACGCCATGGAGGAACAAACACTCGCGACTCTCAAAGAGGCATCGTTCAACAAAATGCGCATGTGTGTGTTCCCCAAAGATTACCCGTGGAACAAGAATGAACCGCCGCTGTACGCCTATGAACGGGACGCCGACGGCAATCACGATTTCACCCGCTTCAACCCGGCCTTCTTCCAGCACTTTGAGCAGCGCGTCGGCGACTTGCTCAAGCTCGGAATCGAGGCGGATATCATCATCTTCCACCCCTACGATCGCTGGGGCTACGCGCGCATGGACGCCGACACCGACTTCCGCTATCTGAGCTATCTCATTGCCCGGTTGGCGGCGTATCGCAATGTGTGGTGGTCGCTGGCAAACGAGTACGACTTCATGCTCGAATACAAGCCGATGGAACGTTGGGATCGCTTCTTTCAGATTCTGATGGCGGAAGACCCGTATAACCATCTGCGCGCGATCCATCAGGGTCACCCGGAAGACATGTACGATCACAACAAACCGGGCGTCACGCACGTGTGCATCCAGCACCCGCAGGTACGGCAGGTCGTGCAATGGCGTAAACAGTATGGCAAACCCATCGTCGACGATGAACTGGAATATGAAGGCAACATCTTCTACCCGTGGGGCGGCATCAGCGCTGAAGAAGAAGTGCATCGCTTCTGGTTGATGGTGCTGAACGGCGGCTATGCGGGTCACGGCGAAACCTACATGCATCCCGACGATGTGTTGTGGTGGTCGAAGGGCGGCGTCCTGCACGGCGAAAGCTGGAAGCGGATCGCGTTTCTGCGCCAGCTCGTCGAAGCCGCCCCGGGCGGTTTGTCGCCGGAGATCGACGCGGATAGCGGCGTCTTCCCCCGACCGGTGAGCCAATGGCTGTGGAATCGCTATGCTGGCGGCTTCAGCGGCGACTATCACTTGCTCTATACCGCGGAATACCAGCCGCGCACATTGATGTTGTGGCTCCCGCAGGATGACAGCTATCAGTTCGAATTGATCGACACGTGGGAGATGACCATCACCCCGGCGGTCGTGCGCAAACTCGCTGCGCCGCCCAGCTATGCCTACCCTGCCCCCGGTCGCCCCGAGCCGACCTATGAAGTCGATATGCCGGGGAAGATCCGCATGGCGCTGCGCATCACGAAGCGTTAGCAGTCGAGAAGTTTACATTGCTGCAGGGGCAGATCTGTGCTCTGCCCCTGCCACTATCCCCAAACGCACAAGGAGCGCGGTTGCCGCTAAAGGACAATCTGCCCTCGTCCCATCTGACCTGTACTGAACAGATAGTAAGCTTCAGCGACCTTCAGTGTCGAAATTGGGCGCACCGTTACGACATGGGGGCGGTCTGGCCGACTAGGTGCTGGCAGCGTCTGATAAAGCCAGTGCTGGACTGACCCGCGTCTAGTGGCTCATCCGCAAATTGTGTGAAGTCAGGGAGGATGAATGACGCGAAGACGAAGCAAGTCGAACTTCGCGCGTCCATACATCTGACGCTTAATCAGCTTGAGACGAGTGACCTGCCCTTCGGTTTGTCCATTGCTCCATGCGGTTTCGAGTGCAGCACGAACCGCCGCAATATCTTGACGTAACCCTAGAGCAAAGGTGTGTAACGAATAGACGCCTAACCGTTCACTATCCGTCAGCCAAGCATCAAGAGCAGGTGCAGCACGGTTTTTCACCATACGCACAAATCGTTGTGCGAGGGTGTAGACATCCGCGAGTTGAGCATGATGCTGAAGATGCTCTAGCAGAAGCCGCTCCGTTGGGGAAAAGTCGGTTGTGTCGCGTACCAAGAACCAAGCGAGTTGTTTTGACGATGGGATCACCGAACGAGAAGGTGAAACGGGCGGTTCAAGACGTTTGGCAGGCGGTGTGGTCGGCCGGATGAGTACGCTTCAACTGCAGCCACTTCATCACTTGCCGGTTGGTGCCGGGATACCCGTGCTGCTGAAGCTCTCGCCACAACTGTTGGGCATTTTCACATCCTTCCTGAAACCGTCGTTCCAAATACGGTATAAACGGGTCGAGAATGCTTCTCCCTTGACGATGCGGGTTGCGTTCAGGAAAAGTGGTCGCATAGTAGTATTTACGAATGGTCGCCGGATGACGGGCAAGTTTCTGGAGCAAGTTGAGCGATATTCCAACCCTGCTGCCGCAACGCTTGCACTTGTTCATAGAAGGCGAGGCGTTCATTGCGCTTCTCCGCCGATGTGCGTCGTTCGCCGTGCGTGCGAACGAAGGCAGATCGTTCTTGGCTCAGAGCAGTCTGCAACTCGTTGGCAATGGGCAGTCGCCGCAATTCGGTGTAAATCGAGGTCAGGTAGCGTTCTAACATTTGGCGGAGATTCAACAGCAAATGCCAACGATCCGCAATTTGGACTGCGTGTGGCGCGCCTTGCCGAATCCAGCACTATAATCGGTTGAGCGGTCGCGCGTCACCCGTTCAATGCTCGGATAGTTTCGTAGCCAAGCAGCGAGGGTCTCCGCTGTTCGGTCGGGAAGTAACTCAACGACGCGATGGGTTTCCAGATTGACAATGATGGTTCCGTAAGTTCGCCCACGTTTCAATGCCCAATCGTCCACGCCAATACTCCGCAGCTCACTTGTACAAACACACGTACCATGCTGGCGCACCATCCGCAGCAGTGTATCTGCACTCACGCGAATGCCTAAGCATGCTGCCACCCGGTGCGCGACTTCGCCCCCATCTCTAGTGCCAGCACGGACAGCAAGCGCGTGAGCGACAGCGTCCGCCGGGCGTAAGCAGGCAACCAGTCCACAAGCGATTCGGCAAAGGTTTTGCGCATACATACAGGATTTGCACAGCGGAATCGTCTCACCACTAACATTAGTCGAACTGTGCGTCCAATGCTGGCGATTTCTTGGGGACGGCGCGTGTACCAACCGTGCACTTGACACGATTCGTGTCTACACGTCGGACACCTCGCTTGACGGTTCGTACTAAGGGCATGAATTTCGAGTCCATCAGGCGTCGCCGTCACAGTCTGAATCTGAAATCCTGGGATTGAATAAGGAAGTACCGATATGAGCGTCTACCGTTCCAACTAAGGTTTGTGCACCTCCTCAGTCTACTCACACGGTCGATCTACTTCACACAATTTGCGGATGAGCCCGTCTAGTGGACAGTAAATTTGTCACGGGCGCACGGCAGGTTTACACGTTGCAAGCGCACATCGCCCGAACATGATCAAGTGCAGTCTGTCGAAACATATATAATAAACTGAGCATTTCTTCACATATAACCTCTTGGAGCTTATCTTGCGTTCAAAGCAATCCCTATACTGGATATTATGGTTACTCTGCTTACTGCTGATGAACAGCACCAGCGCCATCGCCCAAGACGTTCCCAACCGCGAAGATAATCGACCAGCGGTGCGGGTGACGATTGGCACGCGCGATGATAACTGGGTGTACTACACGCCCGACCAACCCGACTTTAACCGCGTGATCGCCGTGTTGAACCGGGCGATCCCGGTCTATGAGCAGCTGACCGGCATCACTTGGTCGCGCCGAGTCGTCATCGTGTACATGGGCAGCGGTGGCGCGACCGTGATCGGTCGCATTCTGGACAGCCGCGAAGCGTATGTGACGCGCCGTGAACCTGCTGCGCTGTTCGCCGCTGACCCCATGAACTGTCATATCCGTATTTCTGCCGGGTGGGACACCATCCCGAACTTCGAGGCGGTGGTCGCGCGGCAGTTCTTCCACTGCTTTCAGATGGAGACCGGGGCGGCGCAGTTCAGCGACTTCTCTGATGTGGTGTTCAATTTCTGGTGGCTGCAAGGCACAGCGGAATGGGCAGCCTCGCGCGTCTACCCGGAACTGTACCCGCAGGATATTCACATCGGCTTTTTTGACCCGCGTCAGGATGTACGCCGCGCCCGCTATGACGCGTATTTTTTCTGGGAGTTTGCCTCGTCGGCGCGCGGCTTTGGCAGCGATCGCAATGTCATCACGCAGATGAATATGCTGCGCGAAGACGGCATGTTCCCGGTGGTATTCAACCTAGACTCGGTCGACTTGTTCCATAACTGGGCGCAAGTGCTGCTGGATCGCCAGCTTCCCGAACCGCCGATTCTCGATTTGACGGCGGTCGATCTGACAGCGGGGAAAGGCGGATCGATTCAGAGCACCATGCCGCCGTTCTCGGTCGATTATCGCAATCTGATCAGCTTCGATCTGAAACCGGGCAACATTGCCGTGCTGACAGTCAGTGGAATCGACTCCGGTCACTTTGCGGTCAGCGCGCGCTTAGGTGGCGCAACGCAGCGCTTGCAAGACAATATGCCGCTCGAATTCTGCCCGCCCGATGACGGCGTAATGCTCATCATGAGTCGGGGAGAAGGCGCGCGTAACACCACCGCCCCGCTCGCGATCACATGGACGCAGCAGCCCAGCGCAAACCCCTGCACCGATGAACCCGATGAACCCGAAGGCGATGCCTCTTGCATCGTCGGCACTTGGCAGGTGATCAACTACCCGGCGTCGATTGCCCGCGTTGATGGAGTCGAGGTAGACACGAGCGAGTTCCTCTTCTCGTTTGGCGCTGACGGCAGCATGAGTGGAGCCTATGACATCATTGCGCGCTGACGGCATCACGCTTGACCTGCACTTCCCTTTCAACGGAACATACGCCCTTCGTCCGCTTGAGGGCAGTTCGACGCAGCTTGCGGTGCGTTCATGGAACTGGACGTTTGAAGCGGGAGGCAGCTATACCGCGACCTATCGAGACGGCACTCAGACAGACTTCACTGACCAGTTTTACGAGACGGGAGGGATCGATCTGTGGTCGCCCGATGGGACAGTCGAATGCAGTGGTGACACTCTGTCGTGGGAAACTGCCGACGGTACAGGCGGATTTGAAATGCAGCGGCAGTAACCTTGTCGAGGGGGTGAATTTCACCTCACCCCCTCAACTGCTGAACTAGCGGCGCACGACGAGCACGCCGCCCGCGTCGGCGGTGAGCTGTGTCCCCGGCGCGATCTGAATCGCGTCGCCGTTGATCGTCACAGCATAGCCCGCGTTGGGTGTGAGTCCGGTGATGTAACTGGTCGCTGCCGTCGTGCTGAAATCCAGCGACTCGAAGGCCGCCAGGGCATCAACCGGGAACAGCACCGCCACAGTGCCTACCAGCGCGCCTTGATACGCCGTGCCGCCGTTGCTCTCGATCAACGTGCTGGTGAGCGGGACAGCGCCTGCGTCTGCACCTTGCAATACATGCAAGAAGCGGACTTCTGGCGCGGCGGCTTCGACCATCAGGCGATAGCGCATCATCTCGTTGTTGGCGGGCGCGCTGCTGACCTCATCGACCAACGGCGACACGGCGATCACCGGATCGGCGGGCAGCAGCGTATCGACAGTCAATGTTTGTCCGCCTTCGGTGGTCATGCGGGTGGCATTGCCGCTCACGGTGCCCTCTGCCGGGAAATTGAGCCAGAACCGGCTGACCGGGTTCTCTGCACGAGTAGCGGAGCGATCATAGACCACGATCACATCCGGCTTGAGCCAGATCACCGAACGGCTGACATGCTCGACCGCCGTCACGCCCTCGTATTCCGAGTTGTACAAGGCCGTTGAGTCGCCGAACGCGTAGACATAATCATCGGTCACACTGATGAGGGGCGGCGGCGGATCACCAGCCGAAAGCAGCCATTGGGAGCCGCGCTGCCCGATCATCAGGCGAAAGTCGTCGCGATCCGGCAGCGTATTCTGCACAGTCAGCGTGTTGAAATTGTCCGATGTATGGTAGTCGAAATCGTAGCCCACACGGATTTTGGTCAGCCATTCGCCCGCGCGATAGAACTCAATCGCGTTACCGTTGCCACTCTGATGATCGACTTCATCCCAACTGAGGTTGTACGTAAACCAGGCCGCGTTTTCGCTCCAATCGGTGCGGGCGAGTAAACGGCGCATCCCCGGCGCATACCACGACGTACCATAGGTCGGGCGCGGGTCGGCGGGGGCGGCAGCGTTCGGGTCGAACAGCAGAAAATAGAGAATCGCCTTGTGAACCGAATCGACATCCTGTACCCGCTCGACCAAGCCGAATTCACCGCCCGGTGGCGTGAAACTCTGCAACCAGCGCAGCGCGTCAAGCCGTTCAGGATTCGCGCCCGTGAATACGTCATACGCGCCCAATGAACCGAATAACTCGATATAGTCGGGCAGCCAGTAGTTTTGACCCGAGCCGTACCACGCGGGCAGATACACCACGCCCGCATCATCGCTGACGGCGGTCGCCGGACTCATCGAATGGACGAACGCGGCAATCGCATCGTTCCAGAACGGGTTCGCCTCGAAACTGACCTGCTGCCCCCACACCGTCGGATCATTCGCCCCGGAAGTTTGCAGCGCCAACATGAACTGCGCGGCATATCCGAGCGACTGCGGGCTGTACTCAAACCCTTCCGTGCCAAACCCGCCGCGCGCATCGGTGCGGAACAGATGATCGATCACGTACAGCCAAGCGCCGGTCGCATTTTCGAGATACGCGCTCAATTCACCGCCGGGATCATCTGCCGCATCGAAGGCTAGCGCCATCATGCCCATGTTGCGCATGTGCGCGACGTAATAATTGTTGCCTGCCCACCGCACCAGCGACGGGTCACTCACCAACACCGGATCGTTGACCACGCCGATAGGCTCAGGATGATTGTTGTTGGTGGTATAAGCGTTCAGGTTTTCAGCGCACCAGCGCAAAAACACAGTGCGGATCGTGGCTTTGTCCTCCGCTGAGAGCGTCGGGTAAATCCAATCGACGATGAGCGGGAAACTCACCCCGTACCAGCGCGACCGGTCGCTGGTGGCAAATTCGGTATGCCGAAACGGTTGATCGTCGGCCACACCCAACACCGCCTGATCCATAACGTACATCAGCAGGTCGCGCGACCGCTGCGCGTATTCCTGCCGCGCTGACTCATTCGTTTCGATCAGCGACATGAACGCGAACAGCAGCGCGGACGATTCGGTCGGGTATTCTTCGTAGGCGTTGCTCCCGGTATCCTGCGCCGGAATGACCCCTTCATCCATCAGGGTTGCGGCCTCGTTTGCCAGCACCCATAAGCCATCCGTGTACAGCGGGTTGTTTTGCGCTGCCCACGCTTGTAAGCGCGGCAGGTCTTGCGCGGTGATCCATAAATGCGGGTGTGCCGCGTCGGTTTGCGCGTGCAGCGCCCCGCCCATCAGGAAAACGCACGCGAAGATCAAAGTCAGTCGTTTGAGCATGTCAGGGTTCTCTTATTCCGGCAGATCGTATTGAAGCGAATGCAGCACATCATTCACATCCGGGTTGGACGCACCCAACACATCCTGCACCATCACCGTGACCACCCCGGCAGGGAAGCCAAAAGCGTACAGGCTTGCTTGCCCACCGGGCAGGCTTTCCCCGGCAATATACGCTTGTGCCGTAAACACCTCAAAGCCTTCGACGAATGCGGGATACGCCTCGATTTCGAGGGTGGCGGCATACGCCGTGAACACCAGATCAGCCGAATCGAACGGGTTAATCTCCAATGCGCGCAGACCGGGCGGCAGCGTGACGATCAGCGCCGAGTCGCCGCGTTCGTAGTCGTCGCTTGCCCCGGTCGCTACATCCAGAGCCGCGCCACTGCTCGCCAGAACCAGCACCCCGGTTTCTTCATCCCAGAGCGCTTCCCAACCTTCCGGCAGCGTCGCGCTGAAGGCAAACTGTCTACCGTTATCGTCGACCGGCAGGACGAAATCTCCCCCAATGCTCGTGTTATCCCCTTCCGGCGCGGTTCCAGCGCTCGTCAGGGTGAGCGTGTCCCACATGGCTTCGCTGAGCGCAAACACATCATCGGTGCTGATGAGCAGCACAAAAATGAATGTTCCCTCCCGCTCGAAGGCAAATGCATCGACGCTCGCACCTTCAATGAACGGAATTCCGAAATCAAGCTCGCCATTGGCTTGCACGGGAAACAGGCCAAAACTGATTGCCGGATCACCGTCGTAGACCTCGCCGCTGGGCGAGCGCAGCCCTTGACGCTCAAGGAACGCGGCAAGCGCGTCCGCCGCTGAACTGGCTTCCGGCAGATCAAGCGTCGCTGCCGTCCCCGGAGCAAACAGGATGACTCCCGTCGCGCCGCGTTTCACGCTGCCTGACCGCTCCACACTGGCATCCAGCATGGCCGGCGCGTTGGCAACATACAAAGCTTCTTCACTGCTGAAGTTCACCCAGTCTTCAGGGTAGTTGATGCTGAGCGTCCCCACAGCATCGCTGATGGTCGCAACCGCTTCCAGTTCGGGCACGTCTTGTGCCGCTAGAGTTCCCGTGCATATCCATAACAGTACCAGCGTGATCGTGAGGCTGAGATGAGGCATACGTGCAAAACGCATATTTCGGAAGGCTCCTCTAGGTTGTCACTACAGTGAAAGGCTAATGCCCCATCAAGCATATAGTGATTTTCAAGTCCGCGCAGATGCTAGAGCAGACAAAACCTATTCCCGGCAGCTCCGTTTGAAGTTTCCGTACACTCGTACCGAAGCAATTTCATCTTGCGGCGTTGATGTATCTCATCGGCAGTGAGTGAATTCACCACACCGTTAAGCTGAATTTTGTCCTTGCCCGATCATCTGTATACTCATCGTCGACAGGTTGGACAAGCCGTACATCGCGCTGAGCGGCACCCGGCTTTAACGATCAAACCAGCGCGTCTGCCCTGCGGTAAGCAACGCATCGTGGACACGCCCAGCGTTGGCAGGACTGAATGACCGTGGGATATCCACGCAAGCAAAATATCAGGCAAATCGCGATCCGCACGACAGGCTGATCGCCCGGTGGGTGAAAGGATAGAGCCGACTATGCGCGTCATGATCACGGGTGGGGCTGGCTTGATCGGTCGGGCACTCGCTGCCCACCTGCTGGAACGCGGTTTCACCGTGCATCTCACGGATCTGGTGCCGGAAACGGATACACCGCACACCTCTTACGCCCAGTGTGATATCACCGATTTCGCCGCGGTGCGCGCTCAGGTGCGCGGCTGTGATGCCATCGTACATCTGGCGGCGCTGCGCAACCCGTTGTATGCTCCCGGCCCCGATGTGTATCGCGTCAACACGGTGGGCACGTTCAACGTGTTCGAAGCGGCGGCGCTGGAAGGGCTTCACCGCGTCGTGCAGGCGAGCTCCATCAATGCCATTGGCTGCGCGTGGAACATCCGCGACTTTGAACCGCAGTACTTCCCCATCGACGAAGACCATCCGCTGGCCACCTCCGACCCTTATTCGCTCTCCAAAGAGCAAAGCGAAACGCTCGGCGCGTACTACTGGCGGCGCGCGGAGATCACGAGCGTGGCCCTGCGTTTGCCGGGCATTTACGCGCCTGAGCAGCGGAATGCAGCTTACAACGAGCGCCGCACGCTCATGTGCCAATTCCTCGACGAGTTGATCAGCCTGCCCGACGCGGAACGCGAACGCCAGTTGGCTGATGTCCGCGCCCGAACGCTGGAAGCCCGCGCCGTGCGCGCCCTTGAATACCCCGCAACGAGCTGGCCCGTCGGCGAGACGCTCGACTGGGCGGAACTGCTGTGGCGCGCCTACATGGTCGACCGCTTCAACCTGTGGGCGTCGCTCGATGTCCGCGATGCGGCAGTCGCCATCGAACTGGCGCTGACGGCAGCGTATACGGGCAGTCACCCCCTGTTCATCAACGACTCGCAGAATTCGCTCGGCTATGAATCAGAAACCCTGCTGCGCTTATTCTTCCCGGAAGTGCTAACGCGGAAGCAACCGCTCGTCGGAGCGCAAGCGCTGGTCAGCCTGCAGCGCGCGCAGGACTTGCTCGGCTTTACACCCCATTATTCCCGATCTGGAGATCAACATGCTGAAACTCGCTGAAGTACTGCCACCGCAGCAGTCGGTTTTATGGACGCTGGCCAAACAGTGCGGCGTCGACCATGTCGTGGGCACGTTCGACTGGAGCCGCGGGCTCGACGTGCCGAAAGATGAGCTGCCGTGGAGCTATATGTCGTTGGTGCGCCTGAAAACGGCGTACGCGAACGGCGGTTTCGCGCTCGAAGTGATCGAGAACCGCCCACCGCTCACCAAGGCGAAACTCGGCTTACCGGGGCGCGATGAGGAGATCGAAACGGTGATCGACCTGATCACCAACATGGGCAAGCTCGGCATTCCGGTGTGGTGCTATGAATGGATGCCGGTCATGAACTGGATGCGCACCTCGACGACGATTCCCACGCGGGGTGGCGCCCTGGTCACCGGCTATGACCATGCGCTCATGCAGGCTGCGCCGCTGACCGAATATGGTGAGGTCAGCGAAGAACACCTGTGGGACACGCTGGAGTACTTTCTGCAGTGCATCATTCCCGTCGCCGAAGCCGCCAACGTCAAACTCGCCATGCACCCGGACGATCCGCCGCTTTCACCGATTCGTGGGTTGGGGCGCATCATGCGGAGCGTCGAGAATTTCCAGCGTCTGCTCGATCTGTATCCGAGTCCCATGAATGGCATCACCCTATGTCAGGGAAATTTCGCGTTGATGACCACCGACTTGCCCGGCGTGATTCGGCGGTTTGGCGCGCAGCAGAAGATCTTTTTCGTTCACATGCGCGACGTGCGCGGCACACCCGAAAGATTCATGGAGACTTTCCACGACGATGGGCAGACGAATATGCTGGAATGTATGAAAGCCTATCGCGCCATTGGCTTTGACGGGCTGTGCCGCCCCGATCATGTGCCGACCATGTTGAGCGACAGCAATGATCAGGCGGGCTATTCCGCCGTCGGGCGGTTGTTCGCCATCGGTTATTTGAAGGGATTGCAGCAAGCGGTGTACGCCGACTAAAGTCAGCGCCCGAAGCCGGGCAGACACACAGGTCTGCCCCTACACCATAATTTCCGAGAAGCGGTTTTAAGCACCACCGAGTAGAGATTTGACGATTAATTCGAGAATGGAATAACGAATGCACCTGATTACGCCCAAAGAGATCCTGATCGAGCTGACGCGCCTCAATCCGTTTGAGCGGTTCGCGGATGGACGCCCACGCGTGCCCGATCATCTGGTTGAACGCATCGGGACGGCCACCACCGAACAGGCATGGGGCGTGCTGCGCAGTCACGGTTATCATCTGCAGTTTGAGGGAAATTGGCTGCAAACCCACCCCGACAAGATTCTGGTAGGGCGCGCCGTCACGGCGATGATGCTGCCGCACCGCCCGGATTTTCATACGCTTGTGCAGGAGACGGGTACAGCGCAAGGGCGCATCGGCGGGCAAAACTCGTGGGTGATTGACACGCTGGTCGAAGGCGATGTGCTGGTGGTCGACCTGTTCGGCAAAATCAAGAATGGGACGTTCGTCGGCGATAACCTGTCGACCGCGATTCAATCCCGCACCAAGCGCGGCGCGGTGCTCGACTGCGGCATTCGCGACTATCAGGGCATTCGCGAACTGACCGAGTCGGCGTTCTTCTGTCGCGGCGTCGACCCAACGGCAATTGCCGATGTGACGCTCGCTGGCATCAATCTGCCGATTCGCGTGGGTGAAGCGACCGTGCTTCCCGGCGATATCGTGTTGGGGACGCCCTCCGGCGTGATCTTCATCCCGCCGCACCTGGCGCAGGAAGTGGCGGAGACGGCGGCAGATATTCAGTCGCGGGATCGCTTTGGCAAATACTGCCTGAGCATCGGCAAATACACGCCCGGCGAAATCGACGTGCCGACGTGGCCAGCGCCTATCGAAGCGGAATATCAGGCGTGGCTTGCCCAGCAGGGTTGATCTGCATCGGGATGAGGCAGCGTGAGGACGTGATCAAAACAACATTCTCAGCCTACGAGATGAGAACATGACACCACTTGCAGGTAAGGTGGCTTTGGTGACGGGCGCCAGTCGCGGGATTGGCAAAGGGATTGCGCTGGCGTTGGGCGCAGCGGGCGCCACGGTCTACCTGACCGGGCGTACGGAGAGCGCGGCGGAGGCGACGGTACCGCTGCCCGGCACGATCCACGAGACCGCCGCCTTAGTCCATGAGACGGGCGGGCAAGGGATCGCGCTGCGCTGCGATCACGCCGATGATCGGCAGGTACAGCAGGTCGTCGAACGGATCGCCGCCGAGCAGGGACGGCTCGACATTCTGGTGAATAATGCTTGGAGCGGGTATCAGCGCAAACAGCAGAGCCGGACGAGCGGGTTCCATACCCCCTTCTGGAAATCACCGCCGGAATTCTGGGATACCATGCACACGGTCGGGGTACGCTCCCATTATGTAGCGAGCGTGTATGGCACCCGCCTGATGGTGGCTCAGGGGCACGGCCTGATTGTGCATGTTTCCGCTCCGGCGGGCGGAGGCTATAGTGAGAACGTTGCTTACGGTGTCAGCAAGGCGGCGGTGGATCGCATGGCGGCAGACATGGCGCATGAGCTGCAGGAAACCGGAGTGGCGGTGGTTTCGCTGTGGCCGGGCATCGTGGCGACGGAGATGATCATGGCGCGGCGGAAAGATCAACGCTTACAGCCGTATATGGAATCGCCCGTGTATGTCGGGCGCGCGGTCGTCGGACTTGCGCTCGACGCGGACCTCATGGCGAAAAGCGGCCAGATCCTCGTCACGCGGGATCTCGGCGCGGAATATGGCTTTCAAGATGTAAACGGTCACCAACCGTCACTGGAAAAAGGGGTTTGGCGGCCTGCCCACTGAACACACAACCGGGCATGGGTTGTTGCAACGTCCATGTGATTTGGGTTATAGTAATTCGTATCAACCCGACGCGGTTGATCATCGGTTACATCCGCACGCATATCTCGTTTCGACCTTCGCGCTCGCTCAAACCGAATCCATCACAATGGCAGCAGCTCCCATGTACCCTACACTCACGAAAGCTCCCACCGGCATCACTGGATTTGACCAAGTTACGGGCGGCGGATTACCCGAAGGGCGAACCACGCTGGTCTGCGGCGGCACTGGCTGCGGCAAAACCCTGTTTGCGATGGAATTCCTCATCCGCGGCATCACCGAGTTTGATGAACCGGGCGTGTTCATCGCCTTTGAGGAAACGCGCGAGGAACTCACGCAGAATTTCTCCTCACTCGGATTTGATCTGGAAAATCTGAGCGCCCAGAACAAATTGTTGATCGACCACATTCACACCGATTGGGATCGCATGGATCAAACCGGAGAGTTTGACCTCGATGCCCTGCTGATTCGTCTGGATCATGCGATTCAGAAGGTGCAGGCGAAGCGGGTGGTGCTGGATACGGTCGAAGTGCTGTTCGACGTGCTCGGCGACACCGATATGCTGCGTTCCGAACTGCGGCGCGTCTTTCGCTGGCTCAAGGAGCGCGGCGTCACCGTGGTAATCACGGGCGAAAGCGGCGACAATCACCTCACGCGGCGCGGCATCGAAGCCTATATCTCGGACTGCGTGATCCTGCTGGAACAGCGTATCGACAATAAGATTGCGCGCCGCTGGATGCGCATCATCAAGTATCGCGGTTCGCATCATGGAACGGACGAATACCCGTTTCTCGTCGACACCACGGGGCTGAGTGTCCTGCCGATCACCTCGGTCGGGCTGGAATATCCCGTATCTGAAGAGACGGTTTCCAGTGGTATTGAACGCTTAGACAGCATGTTGGCAGGTCGCGGTTTCTTCCGCAGCAGCACAATTTTGATTTCAGGCGAGAGCGGATCCGGCAAAACCAGCATGGCGGCGCAGTTTGTCGATGCGGCGTGCCGCCGCGGGGAACGCTGCTTGTTCTTCTCATTTGAGGAACCAGCCGCGCAGATCATCCGCAATGTGCGCTCAGTCGGCATCAACTTGCGGGAGTGGGTCGACTCCGGGCTGCTGCGCTTCAAGTCGACGCGCCCGACGATGTACAGCCTCGAAATGCACCTCACCGTTCTCTACCGTCACATTCAGGAATTCGCGCCGCAGGTGGTGATTCTCGACCCGGTGACCAGCTTTGATGTTATTGGCAGTTCGATAGAAAGCCGGTTGCTGCTGACCCGCATGATTGATTTCCTGAAAACGCACGGCATCACCGCCATGCTCACGAGTTTGACCCGGGCGGGCGATCCGGATGAGCAAACGCAGGTGCACATCTCGTCCATGATCGACACGTGGATTTTGGTGAACAATCTCGAAGCGAACGGGGAACGGAATCGGATTCTCTACATTCTCAAGTCGCGCGGCATGGCGCACTCCAACCAAATCTGCGAGTTCGAGATCTCCGAACACGGGATCAACATCCTCGATGCGTACACGGGGACATCCGGCGTGTTGACTGGCGCTGCTCGCATCGCTCAGGAAGCGCATGACTCCGAAGAGACCCTGCGTCAGCTGCAAAAAGCTGAAATGCGCCGCATCCAGTTAGATGGCGTCCGCACCACGCTCAAGGCGCGAATTGCCGCCTTACAGGCGCGGCTGGATGTCGAAGAGGCAGAGATGCGTCTTCTGGCTGATCAGGAAGAAGATCGCAAGACCACGTCCGATTTTTATGCGGATACCCTAGCCCAGCGCCGCGGCCTGCGCGGGCGCGACCATCTGCCTGCCGAGCATGTGCAAGAGGAAGCAGAGCCCAATGAGTGACGCCGAACAGTGTGCGGCCCCCAATAGAGATGTTTGGACATTTCGCCTGTATGTCGCGGGGCAAACCCCCCGTTCCGTAATGGCGTCGGCCAATCTTCGCCGCTTGTGTGACGCGTATCTGGCGGACAAAACTTATGAAATCCAGATCGTCGACTTGATCGACAACCCGCAGTTGGCGGAACGCGACCAGATCATCGTCATCCCAACGCTGGTGCGGTTGTTCCCCAGTCCGGTGCGCAAAGTCTATGGCGATCTGTCGAATACTGAAAAAGTCTTGATCGGGCTGCAAATGCCAACTTGATGTGAAAAGACGATGAACCGCGAGACCGACTTCCAGCATTGCCCCCCACTTGGCCAGCAGCACGTGTTTACCCTATACGTTGCTGGTCACACTGTCCGCTCACTCTGGACGATAGCCCTGGTTCAACGTCAGTGTGAGGAGCATTTTTCCGGAAACTACGAACTGCGCGTGGTCGATGTGTTTCAGTATCCGCAGGCGGCAGAAGGTGCCGATGTGATCGCGACACCCACGCTCATCAAACACCAGCCCATGCCGATGATCCGAACCATTGGCAGCGCTATAGATATGGAACACTTCACGACCAACCCGACCTAGCGAGATGATATAGGGTAGCACCAGTCAGATGTCTATCCCAAACACCTATCAACAACTGCTGGACGAAAATGCCGCGCTGCAAGCTCGTTTGAAAGAAACGGAAGCGACGCTGGAAGCGATTCGCCGCGGTGAAGTCGATGCGCTCGTCGTCTCCACCGAGCATGGGCGGCAGGTCTACACGCTGGAAGGCGCCGATCAACCCTATCGCCTGCTGATTGAAGAGATGCAGCAGGGAGCGGTCACAATCGCGCCGAGCGGCATCATTCTCTACACCAACCACTTCTTCTGCGAATTTCTCGGCTATGCCCCAACCGAACTCATCGCGCACTGCATCGAAGACTATGTGGCGCCTAGCGAACAACTGCGGCTGCGTCAGTTTTTGGCCGGGCTCGCCACGCAGACGAGTCTGGCAGAGGAATTTGCGTTTCGGCATCACAATGAGCTGATGCTCCCGACCTATGTCCTCGGCAACACTATTCTGATCGAACAGACGCGGCTGATTTATCTCGTTGTCATCGATCTGCGGCAGCGGAAGCTGCTTGAACAGCAGACAGTCGAGCTTGAGGTCGAAAAACAGCGCGCCAAACTCCTCACTGACGTCATGCGCAACCTGTCACACGATCTGCGCACGCCGCTCGCCACCATCATCACCAGCCTCTACATCGTCCAGCGGACAGCCGATGAGCAGCGCCGCCACGAGAAGTTCGCAGAAATTGAGGAGCAGGTCTTCCACTTAAGCCACGCGCTCGAACAACTGCAGCACATGGTGCGGCTGGACAGCCTGAATGAGCTGACACTGCAAGTCGGTTCGCTGAATGACCTCATTTTGCGCGCTGTCGACGACCGCCAGCGCGACGCGGCGCAGCAAGCCATTGAGATTGTCGCCGCGATCACGCCGGATCGTCTCCGCGTGCACTTTGATGCTGAGCTGATACGCGAAGCGATCAACGAACTGCTGCTGAATGCCATCCGCTTCTCCCCGGTCGGTGGAGCGATTCATGTGTGCTATGAATGTTTGAGCGACGGCCACTGCTTGCTGGAGGTCACCAACGCCGGCGCGGGGATTCCGGCGGAACGGCTGCGGCACATCTTTGAGCGCTTTTACAAGGCAGATGAGGCGCGCAGTCAGCACCCGAGTCTGGGGCTCGGCCTGTCAATGGTCAAACGGATCATTGAGCTTCATCATGGGCACATCGACGCTCAAAGCACCCCCAACGGACTGACGCGCTTCCGCATCACCCTGCCGCTTGCGGTCAGCTCCCCGGTGACCGCTTGATCCTCGCCGTGGGCCACCGCGCCGGAAGCTTCCCCGTCACCTAACCGCACACTGACAATCGTCATAACTTGCTTGACAAGGGGATTCATCCATGCTAGTCTCTGCTTGAAAGCGCTTGCACGCTGGCCTGCGCTAGAAACTGCGAGTTTCTGGTTCAAGTTAGCGTATTTTCTGCGCATTCCTGCAATCGCTTGCAGCTACTATTAGCCTTTTTGACTTGAAGTACATTGCTTCTGGATTTTGTTTCTCATGAGTGTGCCCAAGAATCCGCGTAAAAAAGCCCATAGCAGCGTCACTATTGTCGATGTCGCCCGAGAGGCGGGCGTCTCCTACTCGACGGTTTCGCGTGTGTTCTCCGGTTTCGAATTCGTCAACGAAGAGACACGGCGTAAAGTCGTCGCCGCGGCTGAACGCCTCGGCTATGTGGTGAATTTGCAGGCACGCAGCCTCGCGGGTGGCCGCTCAAATATTATCGGTTTGCTCGTCCCCGGCATCGACAACGGCTACATCAGTGAAATCGTCAAAGGCATCGATCAAGAACTGGCGCATTCGCAGTATGACCTGATGCTGTACACTACCCACCGCTACGAAGGCAAAGAAGCTTACTACGTCAAGCTGATCGCCAATGGGCTGGTCGATGGCCTAATTCTGTTGGTACCGCTCATCATCGAAAACTATCTGCAAGCCCTGCCCACGCAGGACTTCCCCTATGTGCTCGTCGATCAGGTGTACAACGAGCGCCCCAGCACCACCGTCGACGTGACGAACTGGCAGGGAGCCTACGACCTCACCAACTATCTGTTCAGCCTCGGGCACACCCGCATCGGGTTTATCGCCGGGCTGAACGAGTTGAACAGCGCCAGCGAACGTCTGGATGGGTACCGCGCGGCGCTCAAACAGCAGCGCGTCGCCTACAATCCCGCCTTGGTCGCAGAGGGCGATTACACGCCGGGAGGCGGGTATCGGGCGGGGCTGAATCTGCTTCGACTGCCCGAGCGCCCCACCGCGATCTTCGCGGCGAACGATCTCTCGGCGTTCGGCGCGATGGACGCCGCGCGCGAATTCAATCTCGATATCCCCGGCGATATTTCGATTGTTGGCTTTGATGATATTCCGCAGGCCTCGATTGTGTACCCCAAACTGACCACTGTTCGGCAGCCCCTCATTCAAATGGGACAGGTGGCCGTCCGCCTGCTGCTCGAAAAGCTGGACAACCCGGAAAAAGAAGCCCGGCGGGTGACGCTCGGCACTGAGCTCGTCATCCGTGATTCGTGCGCTCCGCCTAGAGCCTGATCCACCAATCGAAAGGAGCAAACCAACGCGCGATTTTTTATTTGCCGATTGCAAACGCTTGCAAATAGTATAGAACTTGTTAGGAGCAAACTTGAACGGTTGTAAGTTCCACTTGCTGGTCATCAACAGCGCGTGCTGAGCCGCCTACCCTGCTCCGGTGACACGCGAAGATGCGGCAGATCTACACGGATGCGGTACACTAGACTTCTTCTGGTACGTGCGGCTGCCGCTGGCGCGTCCGGCGCTGAGCACGATTACTGTGCTCCAGACGATCAAAGCGTGGAATGAGTTTTTCCTGCCTCGGCTGGTCTTCACCGACGATTCCGGGTGGCCGCTGCCCCTTGGCATGCAGTGTTAGTCTACATTTTCATACAGCGCTCGATCGTCACTGGCTTGGCCAGCGGCGAACTCAAAGGATAACAAGGTCATGTCCCTTCCATATCAAGATGCATCCCGTTCGGCGGAGGAACGCAGCGCTGACTTGCTGGCGCGCATGACGCTCGCTGAAAAAGTCGCGCAGTTGGGGAGCGCATGGGTCTACGAACTGCTCGACAACATCACGTTCGCGCCGGAAAAAAGCGCGCCCAAACTCAAACTGGGTATCGGTCACATCACGCGCATCGGGGGCGCGAGCAACGTCAACCCCCGGCAGAGCGCTGAAGTCGCCAACGCCATTCAAAAATGGCTGCTCGACAATACGCGGCTGCGGATTCCCGCCATCGTGCATGAGGAATGCTGTTCCGGCTATATGGCCAAAGGCGCGACTGTCTTCCCGCAGGCGATTGGCGTAGCGAGCACCTGGCAGCCTGAACTGGTCGAAGCGATGGGCGATGTCATCCGTAAGCAAATGCGCGCGGTCGGCGGACATCACGCGCTCGCGCCCGTGCTCGACGTCACCCGCGATGCCCGCTGGGGCCGCGTCGAAGAGACCTTCGGCGAAGACCCGTATCTCGTCTCGCAGATGGGCATGGCCTACGTGCGTGGCATTCAAGGGCAGACTCTGGCGGACGGCGTGATCGCGACCGGTAAGCACTTCGTCGGCTATGGCATGACCGAAGGCGGCATGAACTGGTCACCCGCGCACCTCACCCTGCGCGAACTGCGCGACACGTATCTCGTCCCGTTTGAAGCTGTCGTCCGTGAAGCGGGCATCGCCTCGATCATGAACGGTTACCACGAAATCGACGGCATCCCGTGCGGCGCGAACAAGTGGCTGCTCAACGATGTGCTGCGCGGCGAATGGGGTTTTGACGGCACGGTCGTCTCGGACTACTTCGCCGTCACCCAACTGCAAACCTACCATCGCATCGCGACGACGCGCGTAGAAGCGGCGCATCTCGCGCTCGACGCGGGCATCGACGTCGAACTGCCCTTCACCGACGCCTACAGTGACGAACTCGTCAAAGCGATTGAAGCCGGGCACGTGCCCGTTGAACTGGTTGATCAGTCAGTGCTGCGCCTGCTGCAGCAGAAATTCGCGCTCGGCTTGTTCGAGCAACCGTATGTCGACGCCGAGGCAGTGCACTTCGATACGCCGGATGAGCGGGCGTTGGCGCGCACGCTGGCCGAACAATCGATCGTGCTGCTGCGCAACGAGGGCAGCCTGCTGCCGCTCCCCAAGACGCTCAAGAAGATCGCCGTCATTGGCCCGAATGCGGACAGCATCCGCAATCTGTTCGGGGACTACTCCTACCCCGCGCACATGGAATCGCTGATCGAAGCGATGACCGACAACGTCTTCAACCAGCCCAAAGCGCAGGGCATCGTCGTCAGCGATGACTTCATCAAGACGGAGAGCATTCTGACGGCCGTCAAGGTCGCGGACGATATCGACAGCGAAATCGTCTACGCGCAGGGCTGCGGCGTGCGCGACACCTCGACCGATGGTTTTGCGGCGGCGGTCGCGGCGGCGACGGGCGCGGATGTCGCGATCCTCGTGGTCGGCGATAAGGGCGGCCTCTCGGACGATTCCACGTCTGGCGAAGCCCGCGACCGCGCCACGCTGGATCTCCCCGGCGTACAGGCGGATCTGGTCAAGGCGGTTTATGATACGGGAACGCCGATCGTGCTCGTGCTCGTCAACGGTCGTCCGGTGACGCTCGGCTGGATGGCGGAGAAGATCCCGGCGATCCTCGAATGCTGGTTCCCGTCGGAAGAAGGCGCGGCGGCGATCAAGGATGTGCTGTTCGGCAACGTCAACCCCGGCGGCAAGCTGCCGATCAGCTTCCCGCGCGGAGTCGGCCAAATCCCGGTGTTCTACAGCCACCGTCCGTCAGGCGGGCGCTCGAACTGGAAGAGCGATTACGTCGAAATGCCGACCTCCCCGCTCTACCCGTTCGGCTACGGCTTGAGCTACACGACATTCGAACTCAGCAGCCTGCGCGTCAGCGAGACGGCGGCGGCGAACGGTGCATTCAGCGTGCAGGTCGACGTGACCAACACCGGTCTGCGCGCAGGTGACGAAGTCGTGCAGGTGTATACGCATCAACTCGTGAGCGGCATCACCCGCCCCTTGAAGGAACTCAAGGCATTCCAGCGTGTGACACTGGAACCGGGGCAAACCCGCACGGTGACCTTCACTATCCCGGTGAATCTGTTGGCCTTCGTCGACGCGGCGCACCAGTTGATCGTCGCCCCCGGCACCGTCGATGTCATGGTCGGCACATCATCCGCCGATTTGCCACTGCGCGGCAGCCTGACGATCTCGGGCGCGGTCACCGAGGTGCAGCGCGCCTTCACCGCCACGGCGCAAGTGAGCTAAGTTTTCGCCATCAACCAAACAAACAGCCCGTCTCCGTAGAGACGGGCTGTTTGTTCCCCTGCTCACCCTAGAACTTTCTGACAGCAACTGCGTATACCAGCTACACTCACTTTGCTATTTCGGGAACGATCAACAGGGACGCTATGATCACCGATCCGCCACCCCGGTTCTCCCTCCCAGTGTTCTTTGGGCTGATTCTTGCGCTCTCGCTCCCCTTCTGGGTGGCCGGCGCACTCGTGCCAGTGGACAAACTCCCGATCAAGCTTCCAATCAGCGCGTTAATGGCCGTCAACCCTACCATCGCCGCGCTGATTCTCATATGGCGAGCGAACGGCACTTCAGGGAGCAAGCAGTTCCTCCAACGCGCCTTGGCAGTGCACCGCTTTCGCCCGCGCCGCTGGTTCGCGGTCAGCTTTCTGATCATGCCCGGTCTGCTCGGCGCAGCTTACGCCATGGCGGTCCTGCTCGGCTACGGCACCCCGAATCCTAGCTTTCCCCTCGGCGCGTTAGCCATGATGAGCATCGTTTTCTTCATTGCGGCATTCGCTGAGGAAATCGGCTGGCAAGGCTATGCCTTCGAACCTCTGCAAGCTCGCTGGGGACTGTGGGGTGCTGGACTGAGGTTAGGGGTCGTCTGGGCGCTGTGGCACATCATCCCCTTTATTCAAACTGGCAACCCGCTCTGGTGGATAATATGGCAGTCCATATACACAGTTCTCTTCCGCATGCTCATTGGGTGGGGCTATATGCTCACGGAAAGAAGTGTCGTCGCTTCAGTGATAATACACGCCACATCGAATATTGCAGCGTTCATGACACCGAATTATGGTTCAGGCTACAACCCGCTGCTCGCCACCCTATGCATCAGCGCAGTGCTGTTGCTCATCAGTCTCAACCGAAGCAAACGCTTTGAACCGGGGCACAAAAGGCGGTCGCTAACACTGCTATAGCGGGCTGCCACACGGCAGACGCACGACGAACGTGCTGCCCTGCCCGACTTCGCTCGTCGCACCGACCGAACCACGGTGCAGCTCAACGATTTCCTTGACGATGGCTAAGCCCAACCCGGTGCCGCTCGTCTGGGTTTTGCGCGCGCGGTCGGTGCGGTAGAACCGTTCAAAGATGCGCGGGAGTTCGTCCGGTGGCACGCCGATCCCCTGATCGCTCACTGCGAACACCGCGAAACCATCCTCCAACTGCGTGCGAATGGTGATCGTTTTGCCTTCCGGCGTGTAGTTGACCGCGTTCGAAATCAGGTTGACCAGTGCGCGTTCGATCTGCCGCCCATCGATTGTCAGCAGCGGCAAGTTATCGTCCATGGTGAGCGTCAGCGTTTGCTGCTTGCTGATGGCGACGGGTTCATACGTATCAAACACCCGACGCACCACGCGGTTCAGGTCGTCGGTCGTGAATTCGAGCTGCAGTTCACCCCGATCCATCTGCGACAGCATGCGCAGATCCGCCAGCAGGTTGCGCAAGTGCTGCACCTGATTTTCCAGCGCGCGCACGTGCTCATCGACCCGGTCAGGCGCGCGGCGCAGTAGATACAGGCGCGTCGTCAGTCCCATGATCGGTGTCGCCATGTCGTGCAGCGCATCCTGAACGAAACGCGCCTTGAAGCGCTCGATCTCCTTCAGGCTGGTAATATCGTGCGCGCTGACGAGCAGGCCGTTTGCGCCGGATTCATCGGCCAACTGCACGGGGATAAAAGCGAGATCAAAGTCACGTTCGCGGCCATCCTGCGCGAGGATTTGCGTTTCGACGCGCAGCGGTTCCTGTTCTTGCAGCGCGCGGATCAACGCCTGACCCACCAAAACACGATGCGAATCATCCGCCAGCACCCACAGAATGCGCTCAATGCAGTCGGAGACCTGGTTGCCAAACATCGAAACAAACGCCGGGTTCATCGTCTTGATGTCACCGTTCGATTGGATCAGAGCGATGGCGTCCGTCGAGTGGTTGAGCACGATCTCGATCTGCTCTTTGGTGCTGCGCAGCTGCGCCGTGCGCTCTTCAACCAACTGTTCCAGATGCGCGGCGTACTGCTGGAGTTCAGCTTCAAGATGTTTGATATCCGTGATGTCCTGTGACGCGCCGTAGAAACGCACCACGCGGCCCGCGGCGTCGCGTTCGACGTGACGGCGGATGCTGACCCAGCGCTGTTCCCCGCCCTGCGTGATGATTCGGTATTCTCCAGACGTGGCGTTGCCGCGCACCGTCTCTTCAACATCCTGCTGCGCGCGCTGCATATCCTCCGGGAGGTATTTGGCATACGGGACATTGGCGATCTGTCGGTCATAGCCGGTCACGCGGCGATACGAATCCTCGGTCAGCCAGTCCAGCTCGTAAGTCCCGTCCGGATGGACGCGATACGCATACGCATAATCCGAGATGATGCTGCTGATCCGACGGTAGCGCTGTTCACTCTCGCGCAGCGCTTCTTCGGCCAGTTTCCGCTCAGTAATATCCTGGACCGCCCCATTGATGCCAGCCAGACGCTGTGCTTCCTCATCCCACACCGGGTTGGCGTACACGCGTACCCAGCGGATGTCCCCATTCTTGGCGACGATGCGGAGTTCACTCACCGAGCGTTGATTATGATGCAGGCGCTCCATATCCCCGGAGTCCTGGTCGCGATCTTCGGGATGCACAATCGCCGGCCAGCCACCTTGAGCGATGTATTCTTCGGGCGAATAGCCCGTGATCGTAGCAAACGCGCCGCCGATCAGGATCGGCGTGACCGAACCATCGGCGGCAACCGCCGTCTGGAAGGTGTAGTCGGACATGCTGCTCGTGATGAGGCGATAACGTTCTTCGCTCATGCGCAGCGCGGTTTCCAGCTTCTTGCGCTCGTCCAGCTCGTCCGTGACTCGCTTAAGCGCGGTATTCACGCGCAGCCCCAGCGTATAGCTGAACAACGTAATGATGCTGATCAGCAGAGTATTGGTCAGCCACGCCGTAAGCGGCGTTCCAAACGGGCGCGGGAGCAGGCCATTCTCCAGCAGCAGCGCCATACCGAAGCCCACAATAATTGTCAGCACCGTGATGATGCCCGCCAGCCGCCAACCGCTCAACCACGCGGCCAGAATGATGACGACCAGATAGATGCCGTAGTAGGGCGCGAGCGTCCCGCCCGCCGTGGCCACCGTGACGGTCGCCAGCGCGAAAGTGACGCCCACAAAGAGATATTGAGCGAGGTGAAAATAGCGCGTCCGCGCTATCACGAGGCAAAGTCCCGAACACAGAGCAAAGACGAGGCCGAAGCCCAGCCGATCCATGCGCTGCGGCGCGAGAACGGCCCACAGCGCCAGATAGACGACCAGAACCGGCGCACCGATGAGCATCATGGCGCCAAAAACCTGACGCGTGTACTCAGCAGTACCGTGTGTGTTGGACAGTGGTGCTTCTGTCAGGTGTCGAATGCTGTCTGAAACGACCCTGTACAAACGTCTCATAGATCCTCGTTAGCGCTTTCGGGAGGTCATGGTTGCTACTATTGTATAGGGCAACTCACGAGGAGTGAATATAACTTAACCAACTTCAAGACTGTAATACAACTGTTTGCGCAAAAATTAACGCTCTTCACGCCGCGCTCGCTGCCGAAGGTTCAACTCACTTTAATTAAATTCTAACTCTGATCAGTTGAGTAATCAATTAATCCTTACGACTTACTCAACCCAGTCGACCTGCTCTAGAACTCGTATTCGTCGAAGTCTTCGCAGAGATGAATCGGGCCGTCGTAAGTGGTGCGCGCTTCGGCGACCAGCGGCGTGGGGTCGGTGTTCCACACCTGATAGTGAATCAGGTACAGCGACTTGGCACGCGCTTCCGCGGCGATCTCGCCCGCCTGCGCCGCGCTCGAATGCCCGAAGCCTTTCCCTGCAGCCTCGTGGATCAGCACGTCGGCGTCCCGCGCGAGGTCGAGCATCGGCGGAATCGGCTCGGTGTCGCAGGAATAGGCGAGCACTTTGCCGTTGCGCTTGTTCTCGATGCGCAGGCCAATCGTCGGGATGAAATGCTTGGTCGGGTAGGCGAAAATGCGGAAATCATCGTTGTCGAGAACGGGCGCGTTGTTCCGTTCGAGAATGCGGTGAAACGTGACCGGGAAGAAGTTCGGCCAGGTATCCCACGCGAAGAACATCATCATGTCTTCGACGCGGTTCACGCAGTGATTCAGCCCGTAGATGCGCAGCGGCGCTTTGCGTCCGAGCAGCCACATATGCATGAGCATGTTGGGCACCCCCGACACATGATCCGGGTGAAAGTGGGTGAGGATCATATCTTGGAGCGTTTCATCGCCGATGCCCAGTTTATGGATTTTGCCGAGGGGGTTCGAACCACAATCTACCAAAATCGGAGCCGATTCACCTTCAAGTATGAAATGGGTATTGTCGTGCTCCGCGTCCGAAACCGCCGCCGCCGATCCCAAAATGATGATACGCGCCATGTTCGCCCCAACGTCCGAATGATGTCTACTTGTAAGTATAGTACAGAGTAGGCAGACATGGGTATTTCGGCAGGTTGAAGTTCGCAAAGTCGCGGAGGATGGGGGAATACGGGGCGGGACAAGAGGGGGTTGAAAAAGGTCAGCTTCCGCACCCACCCCCGGCCCGCCCCGAATTCAGGGGGAGACAGATTTTCCCCTCGCCCCGCTTACGTGGGAGAGGGGGCTAGGGGGCTGTCAGGGGTAGGTTTTTAATGCTTCCCAATGGAATGCGCGTTTCTTTCGCCAAAACCCCTGTAGGGACGAGGCATGCCTCGTCCTGTTTTTCTCTGGATTGGACGAAAATCCTGCCATCCGTGAAAGCAAAAGAAGGTTTTAGCCAATAGGGTGACGGTTGTTTTGGCAAAGGAGGACGAGGCATGCCTCGTCCCTACAATTGAAAACCTACCCCTGCTAGGGGCTAGGAGGTGAGGGGTTTTATACACCCTCAAGTCCCGCCCCCACCGAGGTAGATTTACCCGCCGAGCGCGGCGCGCACCACTGCCGGGGTGATCGTCGCTTCGATGAGCGCGGCAAGCACGAGACCGGGCAAAATCAGCCCGAGCGCGATCTTGATCGTGTCGCCGAAGGCCACCGTCCACGCATGGCCGACGGTATAGCCGCGCGGGGGGCGTGATGACCGCGCCGAGCCGCAGCGCCGCCGCCGTCGCCAGCACGATCACCGGGATTTCGATGATGCCGTGCGGCAGAATGGCCGCCAGCATAAACGAGGGATTATACCCAGCGAGGATCACCTGACTCAGAATATAGCCGATCACCACATAGACCAGCGGCGTCAGGATCAGCGCGACCGCGCCGAACGTGAACATCCCAAGCAGGGTCGCCGCGATCAGGATGCGCGCGTTCTGCCAGACGATCGCCAGCACGGCATTCTCGCCGAAGAAGAATTCCGAATAGGTGTTAAGCGACCCTGCGACGAGATTCAGCGGCATGTTGCGCGGCAGGTTCAGATTCCACTCGGGTAGATAGCCGAGCGCCACGCCTGCCAAAAACGCCAGCACGAACACGCCAATCGTGATCGGCAGCGCATAACCAATGCGCCGCGTGCTCAAGGTGACGCCCTTCCGATACCACTCCACCGGATTCCGTGCGGGTGTGCCAGCCTCGTCAACGGCGAGGCTGAAGCGCACAAGCTTGCGGAGCGTCGCCCGCAGGTTGAGCGAGTCGATGGTGCGACCGAGCAGCTCTTCCCGGTTGAAAATGGCATTCCCCACGCGCAGCAGCAGCACAATGACTACCAGCATCCCGGCGATGATCGCCCACAGCGCGCCAATCCCGTTCGGCGATTCGGCATCGGGCGCGAGGAACATGATGGCGCTTTCGCCCTGAATGACCAGCGTCATGGGGATGATGATGAAGCTCGCCAGCAGATTCGCCGCGCGCGTGCTCGTCGTCTGGCTGCTGACGACCACCGCGCCGGTGATCATCACCAGTGCCTGCACCGTCGTGACGAGGATGATCTGCACGATGAGCATGGCCGGCGGTCGCCATTCCAGTTCGCCGAACAACAGACTGACCAGATATACGGTCATCCCGCCGTAGCTCGAAATCAGCGGCGGCAGCATGGCGGAGAGCGTCTTGCCGATATACAGCTCGGTGTTGGTGAGCGGCGTACTGAGCAGCGGTTCGAGGCTGCGACGCTCTTTTTCGCCGACGAACGTCTCCAGCGCGATCACCAGTGAGATCGAGATCGGGAAGAAGCCGACGATCATCAGCAGGAACGGAATCATGCGCGCGCCGATGATCTGCGCGCCGAAGCCTTCCACGAAGCCCGCAAACCGCCCCGCCACGAACTGCGCGAGGAACGGGAACAGAAACGTCAGGATGACAATGGGCGCGATGATGCGCCAGTCACGCAGACTGTCGCGCACTTCGCGCCGGGTGATGATCAGGGCGTTGGCCAGCGTCTTGCGCCACCCGCTCTGCGGATACGGCTGAATGTCGTTAACGTTGATGGCTTTCACGCCCATTCTGCTGTTCATCCTCTTCTACAACCCGCAGATAGATTTGTTCAAGACTTTGCGAGATCGGCGCGAGCGTCACCACCTGCACACCGAGATCCAATACACGGCGCAGCAGCGCGGGGTTCGTCGCGTTGGGGTCGCGCACGCGGAATGAGATCCAACCCTCACCTGTAGCTTCAACGTTGACCATATCGCCAATATCTTTGGCGAGGCCGTTCACCTGCCCCGCGACGCGCAGTTCCATCAGCGGGTCGCCTGCGATGCGCCGCGCCAATTCTTCGAGGTTGCCCTGCGCGATGATGCGCCCATGCCGGATGATGCCGATCTGATCGGCGAGCGCCTGCGCTTCGGTCAGGTTATGCGTGGTGATGAGGAACGTGCGCTCATCCCGCTGAAGTTCGACAATCGCGTCGCGTACTAGTTTTGCGCTCTGGGGGTCCATCGCCGAGGTCGGCTCATCGAGCAACAGCACGGGCGGGTCGTGCAGCATGGCGCGCACGAGCGCGAGCTTCTGCTTCATGCCCTTCGAATATTCGCCGAGCGTTTTGCCGAGCGCAAACGTCAACCCAAAGCGCTCCATCAGATCATACGACCGCTGGCGGCGCGCCTGCGGCGTCAGGTGATACACCTGTCCGAAAAAGTCGAGGTACTCAATCGCCTTCATGCGCTCGTACAAGCCGTGCTGTTCAGTCAGCACGCCGACATGGGCGCGCACCTGCTCCGGCTGCTCGACCACGTCAAACCCGGCGATCTTCGCCCAACCGGACGTTGGCGCGAGGATCGATGTCAGCATGCGGACGGTCGTCGTTTTGCCCGCGCCGTTCGGCCCGAGCAGCGCCAGCACCGACCCCGCCGGGACGTTCAGGTTGACGGCGTCGACGGCGAGGAAATCATCGTAGAACTTGGTCAGATTTTGCGATTCGATCATGGATGTCATCTTCGGCTAGCCCACACCATGACCGATTATCGCACACAACCAGAGCGCGTGGCACAAAGGCGCGGCGAAAACTCAAATCTATGCGTTTGTCATGGGTGAGCAATTGGGAGAATCGTAGGGACGCGATTTGGAGGGTGTCCCAAAAGGGTTTTCACGACACCCCTCACCCTGCTTGCTGCGCAAGCCGTCCCTCTCCCACGTAAACGGGGAGAGGGACAAAAGCGGCTTTTCTCCCCTTCTCCCCGCTTGCGTGGGAGAAGGGGTCGGGGGTTGAGGGGGCTCATTAGAAACCGTCTAAATCGCGTCCCTACACAATCAAACCATTGTGATTTAGCAGTCTTTACTGCTGCTTGACCGCTTCTGTAGTCTGCGCGGCGGTCGGCTGGTTGCGGCGCAGCACATACGCCGCCAGCGCGATCACGAACACGAGCACCGTCATCGCCTGCGACGAGTTGATCGTCGTGCCAGCGATATAGGCAATGTCCGCGCGCAGGAATTCGAGGAAGAAGCGGATGATCGAGTAAGCCATCAGATAGATGAGGAAGAAGTCACCATAGCGGAACTGCTTGCGGCGGCGCGAGAACAGGTTCAGCAGCACCACGAACAGCACAATATTCAGCAGCATTTCGTACAGGAACAGCGGGTGGAAGCGCGTATCCGCCACTGGGTAATCGACGAGGCTCTTGTACGGCGCGACGCGCTTGTCGGCGTCAATGGTGATGCCCCACGGGAGCGTCGTCAGCGTGCCGTAAAGTTCCTGATTGACGTAATTGGCAATGCGGCCAATCGCCTGACCGAGGGGCAGCACGACCCCCGCGATATCCAGCCATGCGGCCACCGGGAGCTTATTGCGGCGCATGTAGATATACGCGCCCAGGAAACCGCCCAAGACCGCGCCGAAAATGCTCAGGCCGCCACTCCAAATGGCGATGGCGCCGTTCGTCGTGTTGAAGAAGTTCTGGAAGAACCACGCGGTATCCATACCCTGAGCGAGGAGTTCCCGGCTCGGCGTGAAGATGAACCACAGACGCGACAGGATGATCGCCGGGATGATCGCCCAGGTGAGCGCCCCCCACACGTGATCGGGATCGCGCCCATCGCGCTTGGCGAGGCGCGCGGCGATGGTGGCTGCCACCAGCATCGCCACGACGATGATGATGCCGTAGTAGCGAATTTGCAGCCTATCAAATAGGACGATGTACTCGGATTGGAACTCCATGATCAGCCTCAGTTTTTGTCAAGATGTCTATAAACGTACAAAAGACGCTGCACGCCAGTGATATTCGTCCCCAGCGCCAGCACCCACAACATGGGGACGAGCAGCGGCGGGACGAGCAGCATCAAGAGCAGCGCCACAACTCGCTCAAACCGCGAGAACAAGCCGATTTTGACCGACAGGTCAGCCTCTCCTGCCCGTGCGCGGACATAGCTTACCACAAAACTGCCGACAAGGGATGCCAAACTTAGGAGCAAATAACCATACTGATCCTGCACGGCGAAATAGTAGACCAACCCGCCGAAAATCAGGCCGTCGGCGTAGCGATCCAGCGTCGAGTCGAGCACCGCTCCGCGCCGATCCTTGCGCTGCATCGCCCGCGCCACCGCGCCATCCAGCGCGTCAAGCGGCAGGCTGATCACCAGCAGCACCCCGCCGATCTGCATTTGCCCCACGGCGATGAAATACGCCCCCATGGCGACCACGATCAAGCCAACAATCGTGATCACATCGGGGTGAATCCCCATGCGATGCACGGCCATGCCCGCCGAACTCGTCACCCCGCCGGTGATACCGCGAATCCGGTCGGTCAATGTCACAGGATTTTGCTTCATTGTGTCAACTCACTCTTGCCATTCTGCCGTGTGTCCAGTAGACTAAGTGCCATTCGACGGGGCGTAGCGCAGCTTGGTAGCGCGCAGCGATCGGGCCGCTGAGGTCGTGAGTTCAAATCTCGCCGCCCCGACAATGAACGGACAAGGACAACCTTGTCCGTTTTTATTTGCCCGTGTCCAGCCGCTGCCGCATCAACTCAAAGGCGATCACCGCGGACGCCGCCGTCGTGCCCAAAGACTGGTCGAAGCGCCGCCCGTAGGGAATGCTCAGGCGGATGTCGGCAGCATCGGCAAACGAGCGTGTGATCCCGCGCTTCTCCCCGCCGATTACCACAAATAACCCACCGCGCAAATCCGCCTTGTAGAGCGGCACGGCGCGTTCTTTGTCCGCCACGGCGATCTTCAGCCCACGACCGCGCAGAAAATCCGCCGCTGACTGCGTCGTCTCCGCGACCGCCGTCGGCATCCATTCCGACGCGCCCGCCGATGACCGCGCGACCACGCCCGCTGCGCTCATCCAGTTGCGGGGACGCACGACCAGCCCGTCCGCGCCCGCCGCGTAAAACGCGCGCACCGCCTGCCCAAAGTTGAACGGGTCTTCCACGCCATCCAGCATCACGATTAGCGGCGCATCGTTCCCGGCGATCAACTCGTCCAGCGGCACAAAGCGCCGGTCGCCGACCAACGCGATCACCCCGCCGTGCGTTTTACCCTGCGCCTGCGCGTCGATCTCGTCCGGGCTGACGCGCTCCACCGGGATCTGCTCGCGCTCCGCCAGCCGCGCCAACCGACCCAGATCACGATCATGCTCGCCGCGCCGGATCAAAATGCGATGAATCGGGCGGCTGTGCGCGCGGAGCGCCGCCTCAATCGAGATAATGCCTTCGAGTACTGCCTGTTCGCTCATCATCCTATCCTTCAGCGCCGGGGATTATAGCGGGGTTGCCCCAATTCCCGCGACTCACGGTAGCGGAGTGGCCATCGAGATTTACTCCTCATCTCCCATTCACAACCTAACATTCCACATTACAATGACAGTTGAGATGAAACGTAAGGAGTAATTCGTATGAAAACAGAACGTATCGGCTATCTGTTAGTTCTGCTGGTGGCAGTCTTCGTGCTTTCCAGTGCCGCGCTGAGCGCGCAGAATCCGAGTGATGGGCTTGCGCAGACGACCGTCGAAGCGACGGCGGAAGCGACGATGGACGGCACGCCAGAAGTGATCTTCAACGATGGTCGCATCAATAACGCGATCATCCTCGGTGAATTTGGCATTTTCTGCGAAGACGTGAATGGTGACCCGGCGGGGTCGTTTGACAATGGCGGCCGGATCGCCGTGTATGGCTCCAATGGCGAGCAGTATATCTTCGCCGAAGAAGAAGCGCTGCGCCAGTACAGCGACATGGACATGATGATGGATACCACCGCCGAACCGTCGATGATGGCGACCAACACACCGGACATGATGTCGACGATGCAGCCCGCGATCCTGCTCGGTCAAGCAACCGCGACCAACGGCACGGTGCGGCTGTTCCTCGTGGGCGACAACGAATTCCGTCTGACGGGTTTCCTGCCGGATGGCAAGGGCTTCATCTATGGTTGGACGGGCTGCACGGGCAACATTCGCATCGACACGTTTGATGGTGATTTCGACTTCATCACCACCACGCCGATGCCCACGCTGAGCGGCACGTTCACCCCGCTGGTGACGCAGGCGGCGACGATGGACTCCATGGCGACCCAGATGCCGACCATGAGCAGCACGCTGGAAACGACCGTCGAAGTGACCACTAGCCCGTAACACGGGCAGCTTGTGCACTGGTACTACCGGGGCGATACATGGTTATCGCCCCGTTTGTCTTCCGCCGTCAAACCAAACCACGAAATATACCAAAAGAGGACGAGATATGAGGGTGTTGAAAAAGGTCAGATTCCGACCCCACCCCCCGTCCCCTCCCCGAATTCAGGGAGGGGAGCCAACAGCGCCTGCCAAGCCGAAACCATCTTCGTAGGGACGTAATTCATTGCGTCCGCTGACGAAAGGAAAGGCTTTAAGGGATGCTTTAAACACCCTCATGCCTCGTCCTTCCGCGAGCACATGACGCCGACCAACATCCTCGGCGTGGTGCTGTGTGTCGTTGGGCTGGTGCTGATCAATCAGAAGTAAGCGCTGAGGTGTGCCGGTGGTGACAGGCGACGGACTTCGGGCTATGCTCTCCGCACTACAGGAGAACCCAGCATGTTTGCTTCGAATACAATTCAGGCTAATGGCCTCACGCAGCATTACTATCGCAGCGGCGGAGATCAGTTACCCCTCGTACTGCTGCACGGCTTCACCGACGACGGCTCGTGCTGGTCTCCGCACAGGACTACGATGTGATTTTGCCCGATGCGCGGGGACATGGTCAATCCAGTCGCATCGCTGGGATGGGCTTCGACAATCAGGCACTGGCTGAAGATGCGGCCTCACTAATTTCCGGCTTAAACCTGAATCGACCCGCCGTGCTCGGCCATTCGATGGGTGGCTTCACCGCGCTGATCCTGGCCGCAACCCATCCGGAACTGATCGGCTGTTTGCTGCTGGAAGATCCGCCGCTCGCCCCGCCACTCACGCCCGAAATGGAAGCCGTCCGCGGCACCGGCATGCAGCAGTGGGCCGACAATCTGCGCCGGATGCAGGGACAATCTCTTGAAGAACTGATGGCCGCTGAACATGTGCGTTCGCCCCGCTGGAGCGCCGCCGAATTGCAGTACTGGGCGGAGTCGAAACAGCGCGTGGATCTGGACGTGTTTTCAGCGCGGTCACCGCGCCCGGTGTGGCAAGATCTCATGCAGCAGGTGGAGTGTCCCGTTTTGCTGTTGTATGGTGACAACCGGACGCTGGTCGATGACAGCATCGCGCAGGAAGCCGCCGCGCTCTGGAAGCAGGGGCAAGCTGTGCAGATTGAGCACGCGGGTCACTCTATCCGCCGCGACAATGCGGTCGATTATCTTGAGGCGGTCAGCGGCTTTCTAAGTGACTACTACGCGGATTAGCTGGTTTTGCAACCGCTCACGCCGATCACATGGGTCGGCGTGAGGTGCGCATGTGCAGATGGTTCTATCAGAAGCACGAAATTCAACCCTATAGTAGTATTAGTATAACAAATGAAGCGTTGAGTTGTATGGGCTACCGAGGGGCTTCAAATCATGGCATCGCTAAAAGAACTTTTTGATCTCGATTTTCGAAGAGATGACCTAAAAACTCATCAAACAGTATGTTTGGGGTCAAACTTTGATCAAGATGAGCCGGAAGTAATACTTAGAGCGCACTTTCATTTTGACTCTAACGCACGATACTTCTCTTGTTTCATACCTAAGACTGAGAATACCGCCCTTAGGTGCAGCTACCTGTTAAGTGAAACCAATTGGATGCAGCCACTCATAGAATCATTGAGATTTGAGCTTTCGCACCCCGGAGAAACTGCTAGAACATCCTCTGAAATGTTCTTCTCGGGAAGGGTGTATTTCTATACGGAACACGAATTGTCTAATGAAGAGCAAAGGGAACTATTGGTTAGCGCACAAACACAAAAACTTGACCCCGTGTTTCGTAGTCAAACTTATGCGATTGCTCGCTCAAAAGCCTCGCGTCCCTTGGTGTTTGTGTCGCATGATTCGCGCGATAAAGATGCAATAGTACGTCCTTTGGCAGACGAACTACTAAAATTGGTATTCCCTGTTTGGTACGATGAATTCACTTTAAGACCCGGAAGTAATCTTCGAGCGAGTATTGAAAGCGGGATTCAGGAATGCAGATTCTGTGTCATCGTTCTGACACAAAACTTTCTATCTAATAAAGGCTGGACAAGAGTTGAATTTGACGCCGTATTTACAAAAGAAGTTTTGGAGCGCGGCAATGTAATAATTCCAGTTTGGTGTGATGTTAGCACTCGCGATATCTATGAGTACTCACCCAATTTAGCCAATATTACGGCAATCAACTGGAACTTAGGTGTTACCAAAGTTGCCAGTCGCATAGCAAATATCGTGAACACAACTACTTGAGCCACAAGTAAGAACCTATTCAGGGGAAATCTTGCGGACAGGCAGCGTGAAACCGGGGAGCACATCACCGCCATCGAGCACGCCATCGATCCCAGCTTCGACAAAGCCTTGCTCCCCCGAAATAGACTTCCACACGCTGAGCTTCGGGCAGCATCAGCCACACGGTCTTTGTTCCCGTTTGCAGGTAATCTTCGGCTGTGCGGCGCAGTTCACGTAGGCTGTCGAGCGGCGTTTTCACCATCATGACCAGAGGAGCGGGATCGTCTCGCATAGGGCGTTGGGCGTTCCAAATTCCGGGCGGATAGGGCTGCCCCTTTTCAACGATAAACCCGTTGATGAGTTCGAATAAGCGATTGCGATTTTCCGGTCGTTCGGTGAAAGCGCGGTACTCGTCTAGCGTATAGCGTTTTTCCTGAACAACCATTTCAACCCTCGCGGCTTACCTACCTCTATTATAAACCGTTTCGCTTGGCCTCGTTCCACCACGCGTCAAGCTGATCGAGCGGGTAGTCGGTCATCGGTTTGCCCGTCGCAGCGACCTGCTCCTCAATGTAGCGGAAGCGGCGGTAGAACTTGCGGTTGGCCTGTCGCAGCGCCGTCTCCGGTTCGATCTTGTGCCAGCGCGCCCAGTTGACGATCACGAACAGCAAATCGCCCACTTCCTCGGCGCGGTGCTCGTCGCTCTCGGCGGTCAGCACCTCGTCGAATTCCTCGCGCACCTTGGCGATCACATCGTCGATCACCGGCCAGTCAAAGCCGGGTTTGGCCGCCTTCGCCTGATACTCGTAGGCTTGCAGCAGCGCGGGCAGGCCTTTCGGCACGCCGTCCAGCAGCGATTCGCGCTTGGGCTTGCCCGCCTGCGCCTTCTCCTCGATCTTGAGCGCGTCCCAGTTCTTGACCACCTGCTCCGGCGTCTCAGCTTCGGTCGTACCCCACACATGCGGGTGACGGAAGATCAGCTTGGCGTTGATGCCGCTCAGTACGTCGCCCATGCGGAATTCGCCGTCGTCGATGGCGATCTGCGTGTGCAGCGCCACTTGCAGCAGTAAGTCGCCGAGCTCTTCGCGCAGCCCGTCCCAATCTTCCTCGTCGATGGCTTCCAGCACTTCATGCGCCTCTTCGATCAGGTACTGGCGCAGCGACTGGTGCGTCTGCTTGCGATCCCACGGACAGCCCTCCGGCGCGCGCAAATGCGCGATCACCTCCTGGAACTGCTCGAAGCTCGACATATGACCGAGCGCGGGCAGGTAGAGCGCGGTCAGGTGCTTGATGTGCGCGCTGCGGTCAATCTCGTAGAGCGGCACGGTTTCGACCAGCGCGTCGGGCGTCCCGGCAGCGTGGATCAGCTTGACTTCGAATTCATCGGGATACTGGTTCATCAGCGTGAGCTTGAGGTCGCTGGCGAGTTCACGGCTGTACACCTGCCCCAGCAGCGCCGGATAATCCGGGTTAATCGGCGGATGATGCATAGCCGCAATGTCAATCGCGTCGAGGATTTGCAGCCCGGCGAAGGCATCCACGCCGATCAGCGCGAGCGTCGGTTCGATGAAGCTCACGCCGCTCACAATCTGGATCGGGATGCCCTCGGCGCGTCCGCGTTCCAGCAGGCGGATCACGGTCGATTCCGCGACGAGCGGATCGCCGGGGACAGCGTAGACCACATCGCCCGCCCGCGCCGCGTCGATCAAGCGCTCGGTGATGGTCGCGTACACCTGCTCGAACGCGTCGTTCGCCTCGTACACGTCATCGAATGAGCGGTACTCGGCACTTGGCGGCAGTTCCGGCACGCATGGATGCTCTTTGGTGCGCAGATACACCACCTGCGCCGCTTCCAGCGTACGCCACGCGCGCCGCGTCAAATCGTCGATGTGCCCCGAACCCAACCCCACGATGGTGATTGTCATACCTGATTGTTCCTTCGTAGGGACGAGGCATGCCTCGTCCTCTGTGCTCATATTGGTTACAAGGACGAGACATGTCTCGTCCCTACAATGTTTTTGGCCAATCGGGTGCGGCTACCCACCCATGATGACTTTCTCAAACCCCAACGCCGCTGCCACTGCCTTGTACTGATCGCGGTGTGCCAGAGCATCGACCACGGGCTGCGGGGACATCTCCAGCAGCAGACCGCCATCCTTGAATTCGACCTTACGCCACGCGGGCAGCGCTAGCAGTCGATCTCGTCCGAACTGCTCGACGAGCGCGGGGCTGAACAGGTTGTAGTCCCAGATCGCGAACGGCGGCGCGCCCGTCGGCACCGAGTCATGATTCTCGTAGCTGAACAGGCCGCAGCCGTAGTCCGGGTGCAGCGTGTCGTAAATCTTCTGCATTACGCTGACGAACGCGCGCACGTTCTCTGACTGGTCGCGCTTGTTGAGCACGCTGCTGCTCGTCTGCAGGAAGAGGCGGCGCGGCTCCTGCGGGTTGAATCCGAAGGACATCTTCACGCCATCCGTGTCTTCGAATTCCATCCAGTAGCCGCCGTACCGCTGCACAGCCCGTTTGGCGTTCGCCCACGCGCCCGCCAGCGTCTGCGGGGTATTCGGCACGTAGATGTCACCCGGCGAGTCGTCGCACACGATGGCTTTCTTCAGGTAGCGGAAGCGGTCGTATTCGGCGATCTTGCCTAGCAGCGTGTGCATCAGCGCGTCCTCGCGCAGGCGTTCATCGGGAAAGTCGAACAGGATGTACTCGTTTTGACCGCTCATGCGGGTTTCACTCCAAAAATCGAACTACCGCGCGCGTTGAGCATCGCCGCCGAGATCAGCGCAATGTTGTAGGCATCATCTCCGCCCCGGTGATGGGTCCCGGTCAGCGGGATATTGAGCTGTTCCAGCGCGCCCGTCATCCCCGGCGGACGGCTGTTATACACCTTCGCGTAGATCTTCTTCAAGTTGAAATGCTTCGGGCCGAAGGGATACGGCACGCCAAAGCTGGCACACTGGGAAATGAACATATTCTTGTCGTAGTTACCCCAGCTCGCCCATAAGCGGTTCGGCGTGTCGTACTCCGTCCGCAAAATGTCGCACGCTTGAGAGAAGGGCATACCCGCGTCGACCTGTTCCTGCGTGAGCGTCGTCAGCTCCGTGCAGAACTCGCTGATCTTGGAGCGCGTCGGCTTGACGAGCAGGCTCTGCTTGTGGCTCACTGCGCCAGTATCAAGCGAGAGCAGGCACACGCCGACCTCGATGATCTCGTTCTGCTCACCGGGCGGTGGATGTCCCAACCAGCAGGACGCCTCCAGATCCACTACGACGAGATAGTCTGTTTTCAGTTCCATGCCTGACCCATTGTCCCCAAATGCGGAGATCATTATACACATGCGCCGCTTGTTCAGCAGGATCTACATGGGTCAAGGGTGAGGAATATCAGTGACTGAGACGTCTCAGTTAGAGAGAATCATTAAGGGATTCTGCGTGTTTCAGGTTCACCATCTCCAAAGGAACAAGCATTGTGAACTCATTGGTTCGTTTTGCCCGGCAGCGCCCGGTTCTCAGCTATATCGTCCTCACGCTCGCCTGGTCTTTTCTGTTTTGGGGTCTCATCCTCACCGTCACCCCAGCCGGGACGCTCATGGTCGAGCCGATGAAGCCAGCCGCCTTCGGCTTCATGATGCTCGGCCTGATCGGTCCGACGTTTGCCGCCATCGTGCTGACACGGACGATTTACGGTAAGGGCAGTGTGCGCGCCTTGTACGGTCGCCTGGGTATGTGGCGCGTCGGCGTGTGGGGTATCGTCATCCTCATTCCGCTGCTGCTCAACCTCGTCCAGCTCGCCGCCTATACCTTGTTCGGCGGCAGCGCGCCCATCGATTTCGCCGCCCGTCTACCGATGGGCATCATGCTCGGCATGACGGCGGGATTCATCGAAGAGTTCGGCTGGCGCGGTTTCATGCTGCCGCACCTGCAAAAGCATCACTCGCCGTTTGTTTCGGCGATCATCGTTGGACTGGTGTGGGGAGGCATTTGGCACGGGTTTGCGGACTATCTGGGGATTCCGCAAGAAGGCTTGACCAAATTGGCGCTGATCATCCTGCTCGGCCCCGCCCTGCTGACCGCTTTCTCCGTGATGTTGACAGCGCTGTACAACGGCACGCGCGGCAGTATGCTCGCCGTTGTGCTGTTCCATTTCTTTATCTCGTCCAGTTCGCTGATTTTGGAAGTGCCAACCGCCAGTGACGGCGAACGCGTCATGTGGGCGGTGGTCGGCGTAGTATTGGCGTGGTTGGTCGCGCTGGGGTTGGCCGTTCGCGCGGGCATGTTCGGCAAAGCGCCGACTTTAAAGGCACGCACAGTTTAGCAGTTCCACAATTTGCATCAACATACCGTAGGGGCGCACGGCCGTGCGCCCCTACATCCCACATATGTTCCAGCAACAAGAATGCTAAACCTCAAAGTAGTTGTAGAACAAAATGATTGTCCTGAACTTGAACTAAGTTGAACTTTGGAGGACTACCCTTTTTCCAAGGAGAATAGCCATTTCCGATGAACCAGCGGCCAATCTCAGCGCTCCGAAGTTCACGACAGGTATTATTCCAAAATGATGGTGTGAGGCTAAGTTCGAGTTCGCCGACCCGCCCTGGCAATGACAAAAATACTGTTTTCCATGAGCGTTGAAAATTCTGATCGCGTTCTTCTTGCCTCAACTTCAACCCATAGCCACCGCCTGTTGTGTTATGTTTGCCGCTGAACCATGCCGTTGCAATCATTAAAGTCAGTCCTTTCGCGCTGAACCTCAGGCTTCCATCGCTAAAGACATATTAGTTGAGGAAAACAAAAAGAGGCAAGGGGGAGTGTTCCCCCTTGCCTATCAGCTCAAACCACTGACCGAGCGCTAACGCTTGGTGTAGGTCGGGGCCTTACGCGCACGCTTGAGACCGGGCTTCTTACGTTCCTTGACGCGAGCGTCACGGGTAAGGAGTTCGGCACCACGAAGCTGCGACTTGAGTTCGGGGTCGACCAGCAGCAGGGCGCGGGCAATGCCCAAGCGGATCGCGTCACGCTGACCCGACACGCCGCCACCGTTGACGTGCACCGAAATGTCGTAATTGCGTTCCTGCCCGATCAACGTGAGGGGCTGGAGCAGAATTTCCATGTCGCCGGCGCGGGGCATGAATTCCGGGCCGTCTTTGTCGTTGATGGTGATGCGGCCCGTCCCGCCGGGGTACAGGCGAACGCGCGCGGAAGCTTCCTTGCGGCGTCCAATGCCTTCATAATACTGTGTCATCTATAACCCTCGCTTACAGATCCAACTTCAGTTCGACGGGCTTCTGCGCCTCGTGCGGGTGCGTCGAGCCTTTATACACCTTCAGCTTCTTGATCATCTGGTGGCCGAGCGCGCCCTTGGGCAGCATCCCCTTGACCGCGTCCATAATCGGACGATCCGGGAACTTGGCGAGCTGATCACGCAGGGTGATGGCCTTGAGGCCGCCCTGATACTTCGAGTGGCGGTAGTAGACCTTCGAGTCCAAACGGTCACCGGTCACGCGGATCTTTTCCGCGTTGATGACGATCACGAAATCGCCCGTGTCAATGTGGGGGGCGAAGATCGCTTTGTGTTTGCCGCGCAGGATGTGGGCGATGCGAGACGCGAGGCGACCAAGGGTTTGCCCGTCGGCGTCCACCACGTACCACGTCCGTTGAATATCCTGCGGTTTCGGCGAATAGGTTTTCACCAGCATCGTCTAATCCTCTGCGGGAACATCGCCCGCAATCCTATCTTTGTATGTCACGTGCTCGAGCACCAGGCCCTGCGGCGGCGCGACCGTGACCGCATGGTCAATTTTCGCGTTCCGAAAAGCTGTCTCAAACTGCTCTACCGTCGTCCAACCGCGTCCGACATCCACCACCATCCCGACGATCCGGCGAACCATGTGTTGGAGAAAGCCATTGGCTTCCACCACATATTCCCAGCGGACGCCGAACGTTTCGGGCTGCCGTGTCCATTCTGAGCGATACACCGTTCGCACGGTATTGTCGCCCTTGGGCGGCTTGCCGAACGCGCCGAAATCGTGCGTGCCGATCAAGAGCGCGGACGCCTGACTCATCGCCTCACCGTTCAACGGCGGGTAGACCTGCCACGCGAACCGCGTCAACAAGGGCTGACGCTGCTTCGACTCGTAGAGCGTATATCTGTAAAGGCGCTTCGCCGCGTCGAAACGCGGGTTAAAATGCTGTGCGTCCCCTGTCAACCGGGTCAGGTCTTGCAGTGCGATGTCGTTCGGTAAGACAGCGTTGATAGCCTTCAGCAGAATATCATCGCTGTGTTTCCAAACGACACCAAACGTTATCACCTGCCCGACGGCATGTACGCCCGTGTCTGTCCGCCCCGCGCCGATCACGGTGACTTCTTGCTTGGTCACCTGCTGGATCGCCCGTTCGAGCGTTCCCTGCACCGTGCGCGGATCGGTTTGCCGTTGAAATCCGATATACGCTGTCCCATCATAGGCGAGCGTAGCTCGGAAGCGGCTCATCTCCATCCCGACTAGCTCGACGGCTGATCCACCAGTTCCAGCAGAACCATCGGCGCGGCGTCGCCTTTACGCGGCCCCAGCTTGATGATGCGCAGGTAACCACCCGGACGGTCCTTCGAGCGCGCCGCGATTTCGAACAACTTCGTCACCATGTCGCGATCATTGAACAGACGCGAGGCGGCGAGGCGGCGGGTGTGCACGGTGTAGGCCGGGTTATCGCTGGCCAGACCGCGCTTGGCGACCGTGATCAGCTTTTCCACGTGAGCGCGCACAAAGTCCGCCTTGGCTTGGGTCGTCTCGATGCGCCCGTGTTCGATCAAGGCCATCGTGAGCGACCGCGCCAGCGCGCGGCGCTGTTCGGTGTCGCGTCCCAGTTTCTTTCCACTTACGCGATGTCGCATTGTCCTATTTCCTTAATCACTTCCCTGCGAAGGGGTCTCGTACTCCGGCGGGAGGTACCCCTTCTCCTTGAGTTTCGACACCAACTCATCCAGCGACTTCTCGCCGAAGTTGCGGATCGCCAGCATCGCATCGGGACCGCGGTCGAGCATGTCGAGCACGTCACCAATGGTGGTGATCCCCGTACGCTTGAGCGAGTTGAACACGCGCACGCTCAAATCCAGTTCTTCGATCGGCTTCTCGTACAGCGCGGTCGGGCGCGAGTCGTCGCCGCCTTCCGGGCCTTCGTCGCCGACCATGTAGCCGCCTTCACCCATCATGCCGGGCATCGCGCCGCCAATGACGGTCAGATGCTTCATGAGGATTTGCGCGGACTGGTTGAGCGCATCTTCCGGGCGGATCGTACCGTCCGTCCAGATTTCGATGATCAGCTTGTCGTAGTTCGTCCGCTGACCCACACGCGCGCGTTCGACTTCGAAGTTCACGCGGCGGATCGGGCTGAAAATCGCATCGACGGGTAGTTCGCCAATCGGCAGGCGTCCGCGTTCTTCGGCCTGGCTGTAACCACGCCCGGCCTGAACTTCGAACTCCATCTCGATGTGCGCATCCGGCGAGTCGGCGGTGAACAGATACAGGTCGGGGTTGATGATGCTGACTTCGGACGAATGCTGAATGTCCGCCGCCGTCACCAAACCTTCACCGCGATGATCAAGGCGCATCCGCGCGCTTTCGACACCGTCCAGCAAGCGCAGACGGATCTGCTTGACCTGCAGGATAAGTTGGGTCATATCCTCGCGCACGTTCGGAATTGCAGAGAATTCATGATGAACGTCCGAGACGCGGATACTCGTTACCGCCGCCCCGGGTAGGGACGACAGCAGAACCCGGCGCAGGGCAGTCCCCAGCGTCAAGCCGTACCCGCTTTCCAGCGGGGTAATGATGAAGCGCCCGTAATTGCGGGTCGTGGCATCACTCTCAACTTTGTGAGGGAGTACCATGTTATTCATGACCATCGGCGTTCCCTGTGCTCTATACACGACGCTTCTTGGGTGGGCGAACCCCGTTGTGGGCAACTGGGGTCAAATCGGTAATCGAGCGAACTTTCAGGCCGCTGCCTTGAATGGCACGAATAGCGGCTTCGCGTCCGGGACCCGGACCCTTCACGAACACGTCGACTTCCTGCATCCCGTGTTCACGGGCGGAATCCGACGCAGTTTGAGCGGCCACACGGGCGGCATAGGGCGTGCTCTTGCGGCTGCCCTTGAAGCCGGAAGTCCCGGCGCTCGCCCACGCAACGACGTTACCGGACTGATCGCTCAACGACACAATCGTGTTATTGAAAGTGGCGAAGATGTGCGCCTGCCCGTAAGGAATGTTCTTGACGGCCTTCTTGGCAGTGGCGCGACGACCACCTGCCTTGCCTTTCGGTGCTGGTGTACGCGGCATATGTTCTCCAGACGGAATGTACTACGGTGATACGCCTTAAGAGCGCATCCTGTTCGATAGGTGATCAGTTCACACCTGACCGTGGGCGGCGAACCACCCCACGCATCACCGGAACTCGTTGTTTGGGCCAACCGCTCGTAAGTGTTCAGCAGTTAATGGGCGGAGGACGAGAGCCTGTCTCGTCCCTACCCGCCCGAAACGTGGAGCGTGCCTCCACGCAGATGTCACTGCGAACAATTCACCGGCAAGGGTGAACGGCTTACTTCTTGGTTGCGCCGCGACGACGGCCACGACCGGGTACGGTCTTCTTGGGGCCTTTTCGAGTGCGCGCATTCGTCCGGGTCCGCTGACCGCGAACGGGCAGGCTGCGACGATGCCGCATCCCGCGATACGCGCCGATTTCAGACAGGCGCTTGATGTTCAACTGCACTTGACGGCGCAGATCGCCTTCGACGGTCAGACCGCCGATAGCGTCGCGGAGGGCTTGGAGTTCGGCTTCCGTCAAATCGCGAACACGGGTGTTCGCGCTGACGCCCGCCTTTTCGAGCAATTTCTTGCTCGTCGGACGGCCGATCCCATAGATGTAAGTCAGCGCAATTTCAATGCGCTTGTCGCGGGGTAAGTCCACCCCTTCAATACGAGCCATACTTTAGGTGACCCTTTCCCCGCACTAGCCCTGACGCTGCTTGTGCTTCGGGTTCGTGCAAATGACCATTACGTGTCCGTTGCGCTTGATCACCCGGCACTTCGGGCAGCGCACTTTGACGGATGCAGAAACGCGCATGACAACACTCGCTTCCTCAAAAAAGCGTTTTAACAGACAGTTGATTATAACGAAATGCGGCTATCTCGTCTAGGGTACGGATCAGCGGTTAGCCATTAGCGATTAGCTTTTAGCAAAAGCAAGAGCGGATATCGACTCGGGAGACTGCGATCTTGTAGGGGGAAGGCATCCGTGGAAAACACGAAAACGGGTTGGATCTTTGGGCTTTTGCGGACGCATAAATCGCATCCCTACACAACACAGTTCTCGTGGGACGCATGAGTTTACTTGATCGCGATGGCGACCCCGCCCGGGCCCCTCCCACTCCGGGATCTCCGCCGTTAAATGCCGGTCCCTCCCAGGACTTCACAGTATCGTACTGAGCTACCCGCATGCCTTGCCCCTACCGAAAGACCGACGCTGATGTCCATGACTCGCGGAGCGCTGCGCTTTGCCCTAATGGCTAATCGCTAACAGCTAATCGCTGCTCACAACACCGTCAGAATGATCGGTTCGCCGCCCGTGATGGCAATGGTGTGCTCAAAGTGCGCGCACAGCGATCCGTCGCGCGTAACTACCGTCCACTTGTCGTCGAGCTCGCGGGTTTCCGCGCGTCCGGCGATCACCATCGGCTCGATGGCGTAGGTCATTCCCGGCTGCAGCTTGTAGCTGATAAAACCACGCTGCCGCGCGCCTTTCGGCCACCAGTTGGGCACCTGCGGCTCTTCGTGCATGTGCCGACCAACGCCGTGCCCCGTGTATTCGCGGGCGAGGCTGTAGCCGAACTTCGACACGTACTCCTGAATCGCCAACGAGACGTGCTTGGTCTCGTTGGGCAGCACCGACGCCTTGATCCCAACGTAGAGCGCCTGCTCGGTCACATCCAGCAGCCGTTGGATCGTCGGGCTGATCTCGCCCACGCCCATCGTGAAAGCGGCATCGCCGACAAACCCGTCATAGATGCAGCCTACGTCAAGGCTGATGATGTCGCCTTCTTTAAGCGCGCGCTTGCCCGGCAGCCCATGCACCAGCTCGTTATTGATCGAGGCGTTGATGGTGCCGGGGTAATCCGGCGCGCCATGCTTGGGATAGCCGAGGAACGCAGGGATCGCCTTGTTGTCGCGGATGACCGTCTCGGCGATCTTGTCGAGTTCAGCGGTTGTCACCCCCGGCTTGACCGCCGCGCGCATCGCCTGATGCGCCAGCGCCACAATCCGCCCGGCCTCGCGCATGACGGCGATTTCTTCGGGCGATTTGAGATGCACGGTCGTGCCGCGCTGCATTTTGCCTGTGTTGGACATATTTCACCTGAAGGACTGAGGACTGAGTGCGGAGGTAAGTAAAGAAGGTCCCCGCGCCCCCTTTTCGCTGCCCTCAGTCCTCAGTCCTGTTGACTTGTCGTTAGCCGATCACCTGCTGAATGGCGGTGCTGACCGCTTCAATCGACTGGTCGGCGTTGACGCGCTTGACCAGATTCTTGGCATCGAAGTAGTCGATCAGCGGCTGCGTAGTCGCGACGAAGGTGTCGATGCGCTTGAGAATCGCGTCGGCGTTGGCGTCGTCGGCGCGGCGGATCAGGCGTTCGCCTGTCCCCTGCTCCACGGCAACCAAGCGCGGCGGGAACTGCTTTTCCGGGTGATCTTCAAATTTGAATTCTTGCAGACCATCAGCATTGAAATAAATGTTATAGGTCTTGCCGGCGGCGGTCGAGACGCGTCCGAACGCGCGCTTGAACGCCGTGTACAGATCGAGGTCGAGCAGGATGACCGCGTTGATCTGTTCGCCGCGTTCCGCGAGATAGCTCTCCAGCCATGCCGCCTGATTCGGGGTGCGCGGATAGCCGTCGAAGATCACGCCGCCCTGCGCATCTGGCTGGCTCAGGCGATCTTTCACAACTTCGTTGGTGGTCGCATCATCGACCAGATTACCCGACGCCATGATCTGCTGCACGCGCTTCGCCAGCTCGTCCTCACGCGTTTTCATCGCGCGGAAGAGGTCACCCGTTGAGACGTGCGGTATCCCGTACCGTTCGCGGATAAACTTGGCCTGTTCGCCTTTGCCCGCGCCCTGTACGCCCATCAGGATGATATAGAGGCTCATTTTTGGAACTCCAGTGAAATAGTTGCAAGGGCGCACGAGGATTGCGCCCTGTAGTATCCCCGTAATTGTCAATGTAGGGGCGCACGGCCGTGCGCCCCTACACAAATTCTACATCGGGATGCTAATTTACCGCATGAAGCGGTCGTAATTGCGCATGACCAACTGCGCTTCGAGCTGGCGCAGCGTATCGATCACAACGCCGACAACGATGATCATGCCCGAGCCGGACAAGACCTGCGCCGCGTTCCCCGCCGACCCGCTGACGAATTCCGTCGGGAAGAGCAGGCGGTTGATGAAGTCCACCACGCCGGGCGCAACCGCGACGATACCGAGGAACAGCGCGCCGACAAACGTGATGCGCCGTACCACGCGGGAGATATACACCTGCGTGTTCCGACCGGGGCGGATGCCGGGGATGAACCCACCATTACGCTGGAGGTTATCCGCGAGATCCTGATTGCCGACCATGATATCGGAGTAGATGTACGTGAAGCCGAACACGAGCAGGAAGAAGGTCGCCCAGTAGAAGCCACCCTGCTGCTGCCCAAACGTCGCGGTGATCGACTGGCGCACCGGGCCATCCGGGAACAACCCGGCGAGCAGCGCCGGGAAGGTGATGATCGACTGCGCGAAGATCAGCGGGATCATACCGACCGAGTTGACCTTCAACGGAATGTGCGTGCTCGCGCCGCCATACTGCCGGCGACCACGGACGCGCTTACCGTACTGCACCGGAATACGCCGCACGCCTTCCTGTACGAGGACAACGCCGACAATCCCGACGAGCGTAATCACCACAAACAGCACCAGTTGGAACAGCGGCTGCGTCGAACCAGTGAGCAAACGGATGAGATTGCTGGGGGCGCGGGCGATGATGCCGGAGAAGATGATGATCGACAAACCGTTGCCGATACCCTGCTCCGTGATCTGATTACCGAGCCACACCGCGAGCATCGTGCCCGCCGTCATCGTGACGATAACCGTAATCGTCAGCAGGATATCCGAGCCGAAGCCGGGGATGATCTGCTGGCCGTTGTTAAGCGTGCTGAAAATCTGAATCTGGCTAATCGCTTGCAGAATGGCGAAAGGAACGGCAAGGTAGTAGGTGTAGGTTTCCATCTTTTCCTTACCACCCGGTTCCTTCGAAAGTGCTTCAAGCTGCGGGATGACCGGCGTCAACACTTGCAGGATGATCGATGCGGTGATGTAAGGATACACGCCGTTCGCGATCACGCTGAAGTTCGCCAGAGCCCCGCCCGAAAGCAAGTTGAGTACGCCGAACAAACCACCCTGGTTCTCGATCAGGCTGCGCATAGCGTCACGGTCAACGCCGACGACGGGGACATGCGCCGCAAACTGATAGATCAAGACAATCAGCAGGGTGAATAGGATTTTGTTGCGAATGTCCGGCAGGCGGATGGCATTACGCAGACCTTCAATCATGCCAAAGTTCCTCTAAATTCAACGTCTACACGAAAAAGAAGGGGTGAGAGCATTTACTCTCAACCCCTACCGGATTTTACGCCTGTCCATAGAATTTGGCGAGTTTTTCTTTGGGGAGCAGCTTCACGGTGAAGCGCGCGCCCGTCAGCGGCAGCGGGATCACTTCGAACGTGCCGCCCGCGCCCGTGACTTTCGCCTGAGCGCCCTTCGACAAGCGATGAGCGCGAATGGAGAAGGACTTCGTGAGGTTGCCTTCGCCGAGGATCACCACCGGACGGTCGGCCTTGCGGACGAGACCCACTTCCGCGAGCACTTCCGGCGTGATGGCCGTGCCAGCTTCGAACCACTCTTCGAGCGCGCCAACATTCACTTCCTGATATTCAATGCGGAAGATGTTGTTGAAACCGCGCTTGAACGGCAGGCGGCGCACCAACGAGAGCTGACCGCCTTCAAAGTACGCCGGGCTCTTGGAGGTACGACCACGAGCGCCTGCACCAGCGGAACCACGACCGGAGGTCTTACCCTTGCCGGACGCGATACCGCGACCGAGCCGGGTTTTCTTCTTCTTGGAACCCTTATCGGGTTTTAAATCGTGCAGCTTCATTGCTCGTTACTCCTGCACATCTTCGACTTGCACGAGGTGGCGAATCTTGAACACCTGCCCGCGCACCGTCGGCGAATCTTCTTTAACAACGCTCGTCTTCACGCGGCGCAGCCCGAGGGCATTTGCCGTGTCGCGCTGGCTCTTTTCGTAGCCAATCGGGCTCTTGACCAGCGTAATCTTGATCTTAGCCATTGCTCGTCGTCTCCGTGTCACGGCGCTGACGCTCCCAGAACGGGCGCATCTGCTCCACCGGCTTACCGCGCATCGCCGCGAGTTGTTCGGGCGAACGCAGCATTTCGAGGGCGGTGATGGTCGCCATCGCCACGTTCAGCAGGTTGTTGCTGCCCTGGCTCTTGGTCAACACGTCACGAATGCCCACGGCTTCGAGGACGGCACGCACGCCACCACCGGCGATAACACCGGTACCGGGCGCCGCCGGACGCAGCAGCACTTTCGCGCCACCGTATTCCGCCACCACCGGATGCGGGATGGTCGGGCCAGAGATGGAGACCGTCCGCATCTGCCGACGAGCACGATCCGTGCCCTTGCGGATGCTGTCCGGCACAGCGCGTGCCTTGCCGATGCCGATGCCGATCCGCCCCTTGCCATCGCCAACGACGACGACGGTGCGGAAGGCGAAGCGACGACCGCCCTTGATTACCTTGGCGACGCGTTTAATATCGATAACGCGTTCGTCAAGTTCTTCTTTTTCCTCACGAGGCTCACGTGAGTCGCGGTCCCGCCGGTCACGGCGGTCACGACGCTGACGTTCACTGTCACCGCCTTCGCGGTTGTCACGCGGATCGCGTTGTTCGTTATTCTTCGGCATTAGAACTCCAGACCCCCTTCGCGTGCACCTTCGGCAACCGCCGCCACGCGACCATGATATTGATAGCCGCCTCGATCAAAGACGACTTTGCTGATCCCGGCGGCTTTAGCGCGCAGCGCGATGACCTGACCGACGACCTTGGCGGATTCCTTCTTCGTCTTGCCGTCGATCTGCGCCGCGACTTCTTTGTCGATGCTGGACGCAGACACGAGCGTATGACCGGCGATATCGTCGATCACCTGCACGTAGATGTTATCGAGGCTGCGGAAGACATTCAGACGAGGACGTTCGGCCGTCCCCATCACGCGACCGCGCACCCGGCGCTGACGCCGCGCGCGCTGCTCACGTTTGTTGATAAGCTGTTTTGCAGTCGCCATAACTTACTTCCCAGTCTTCCCGACCTTGCGGCGCAGGACTTCATCAGAGTAACGCACGCCCTTACCGAGATACGGTTCCGGCGGACGCAGTTCGCGGATATTGGCTGCGACCTGACCCACCACCTGCTTATCCACGCCCTTGACGCGGATGAAGAATTCGGTCGGGTTCGGACGCTCAACTTCGAACGTGATATGTTCCGGCGGCTGGACCACAATCTCGTGCGAATAACCGAGCTTCATGACCAGGTTCCCACCCTTGACTTCGCCGTTGTAACCAACGCCGGTCACGGTGAGCTGGCGGGTATAGCCTTCCGACACACCCTTGACCATGTTCGCCACGAGCGCCCGGGTCAAACCATGCAGCGCCCGGTGTTCGCGTTCGTCGGACGGCCGTGTGACGACGAGGTTGCCCTCTTCCTGCGCCACGGTGATATCCGGGTGAACGTTGAACGTGAGTTCGCCCTTCGGCCCCGTCACGGTCAACTGCTGACCACTGATGGTCGCAGTCACCTTCGCGGGGATCGGGACGGGTTTCTTACCAATACGAGACATCGCTAACCCCCACTTACCACACGTAGCACAGGACTTCGCCGCCTACGTGTTCGCGACGCGCCTGCTGCGCCGTCATCACGCCCTTAGGGGTGGTGACGATGGCGATACCGATGCCCGACATAACGCGGGGCAGGTCAGCGCGGCTGCGATACACACGGCGTCCCGGCTTGCTCACGCGCTGAATGTGCGTGATGACCGGCTTACGTTCACGGCGGCTGCCATGATACTTGAGATTGATCGTGATCAGGCTGAAGGGTTTCTGTTCACCGAGGGAGTAATCCTCGATGTAGCCTTCTTCCTTCAGAATACGAGCAATTTCCACCTTCAACTTGCTCGCCGGCACTTCGACGGTGGACATGCCAGCCAGCAGCCCGTTACGGATGCGTGTCAGCATATCTGCAATAGGATCGCTAATCATGCAATATCCTCTTTCTTACCAGCTTGACTTGACCACGCCGGGGATCTTGCCCTGAAGCGCCAATTCACGGAAATGGATGCGGCACAGGCCGAAGCGGCGGATATAGCCGCGCGGGCGACCACACGTTTTACCCGAATTCGGGTCGATATATTGGCAGCGATTCCGCACTTGCACTTTATACTTGCGGCGGCCTTCGCGTGCCGTCATGGATCTCTTTGCCATAACAGACTCGTTCCCCTACTAGCTCTCGCGGAAGGGCATCCCCAGCAGCTTCAGCAGACGACGCCCTTCCTCGTCAGTCTGAGCAGTCGTGACGACGGTAATTTCCATGCCGCGCACTTTGTCGATCTTGTCGTACTGAATTTCCGGGAAGACCAACTGTTCGCGCAGACCGATGGTGTAGTTCCCGCGCCCGTCGAAGGTATCCGGCGAGACGCCGCGGAAGTCACGAATACGCGGCAGAGCCACGTTAATCAACCGGTCGAGCAGCGCCCACATGCGATCGCCGCGCAGGGTCACTTTCGTGCCGATGGCGCGACCTTCACGCAGCTTAAACGCCGCGATGCTTTTCTTAGCTTTGTTGATCACGGGCTGCTGCCCGGTGATCACGCGCAGGTCAGCGACCGCGCCATCCAACGACTTGGGTTCGTCAATCGCTTCGCCCACGCCGATGTTGACCACGATCTTTTCGACGCGCGGAACTTGGTTGATGTTCTTGTACTTGAATTCCGACATCAACGCCGGGACGACCTGATCTTTGTACCGCTCAATGATTTTGTAAGCCATGATCGCCCTCTTACTCGATGTCCTTGCCGCACTTCTTGCACACGCGGACCTTGAAACCGTCCTCGCGCACTTTGAAGCCGACACGGGTCTTCTTGTTGCAGTTCGGGCACACGAGCATCACGTTCGAGAGGTTCAGCGGCGCATCAAATTCCACGATTTGCGCGGGAATCTGCTGGTTGCCCGCCTGCTTGGCCTTCTGGTGACGCTTCATGACGTTGATGCCCTGCACCACGACACGATTGTCTTTGGGAAGCACGGCGGTCACTTCGCCGCGTTCGCCCAGGTCTTTCCCGGCGATCACCTCAACGGTATCGCCCTTCTTAATCCGCTGCATCTTCTACCCTCACCTTTTCTTTACAGGGTTTCCGGCGCAAGCGAAACGATTTTCAGGTATCCCCGGTCACGCAGCTCGCGCGCCACAGGCCCAAAGACGCGGGTCCCGCGCGGGTTCTGGAGGTCGTCGTTCAGGATCACCACGGCGTTATCGTCGAAGCGGATGTACGATCCGTCTTCACGCCGGTATTCCTTCGCCACGCGCACCACCACCGCCTTGACCACATCGCTCTTTTTCACGCTGCCGCCGGGTTGCGCGCTCTTCACGGTCGCCACGACGATATCGCCGATGCCACCGTAACGACGGAACGAACCGCCGAGAACGCGAATCACCAAGATTTCCTGCGCGCCGGTGTTATCGGCGACTTTAAGACGGGATTCGTTCTGGATCATCTTCGCTTTGCTCCGTCACTTATTCTTCGTCAGTGCCGCCCGTCAGACCGGCTTCATCCGCCAGCTGACCGACCTGCAATGCACCCGTCGACTGAATGACCTCTTCGACCACCCAGCGCTTGTGGCGGCTGAGGGGCTTGCTTTCCACAACGCGGACGAGCGCGCCTTCTTGAATGGCATTGCTCTCGTCGTGCGCCATGATTTTCTTCGTCGTCTTCACGACCTTCTTGTAGATGGGGTGCATCTTACGCATTTCAATCGACACCACCACCGTCTTGTCCATTTTGTTGCTGGTAACACGCCCGACCAGGCGGCGACGTTTATTCGTCATCGTGTTTAACCCTTCCGCCCTTGCGTATTGAGGTTCCGCTCATGCATCACCGTCAAAATGCGGGCAATCGTGCGCCGCGTCAGGCGGATCGCATTTTGGTCTTCCAACTGACCGAAGGCCTTCTGGAAACGCAGGTTGAACATCGCTTCACGCTGATCTTCGAGTGCATCCACCAGAGCTTCGTCGTTCAATTCACGGATTTCGCTGACGTCCACTTAGACAATCCCTCCACCGACTTCCTGGCCGGAAATCGGGTCAATGCGGCGGACGATCTTCGTCCGAATCGGCAGCTTGTACGACGCGAGGCGCAGCGCTTCCTTCGCTTCTTCGTCGGGGATACCGCCCATTTCGAACAGGATACGACCCGGACGCACCACCGCCACCCAGTATTCCACCGAGCCCTTACCGTTACCCATACGGGTTTCGGCAGCGCGCTTAGTGAACGGCTTGTCGGGGAACACGCGGATCCAAATCTTGCCGCGGCGCTTGATATAACGAACCATCGTGCGGCGCGCCGATTCGATCTGACGGCTGGTCAACCAGATCGGCTCCAGCGCCTGCAGGCCATACTCGCCGAAGGAGACGGTCGAGCCACGCTGAGACAGACCCTTCATGCGCCCGCGCTGCTGCTTACGATACTTGACACGTTTTGGCATCAACATAATCACATACTCCTACGGGCTGACGTATACTTCTTTGTTTTCGCTCTGCGGCTTCGGCCTCTCGATGCCGAGAACTTCGCCCTTGTAGACCCACACTTTGACGCCAATGCGTCCGAAGGTGGTCAGGGCTTCCGCCTGCGCGAAATCGATGCTCGCCCGCAGCGTGCTGCGCGGCACGCGACCTTCGCTCGCCCATTCGCGCCGCGCCATGTCGCCACCCGCCAAACGTCCACTGACTTCGATCTTGATGCCCTGCGCGCCTTGCCGCATCGCCTGGCTGATCGCGCGCTTAATCGCGCGGCTGTGACCGATACGACGTTCCAACTGCCCCGCGATGTTTTCCGCGACGAGCAGCGCGTCGGTATCCGGCTTATCGATCTCGTTGACTTCGACTTTCGCCTTCTTACCCGTCAGGTCTTCCAGACCCTGGCGGATTTTCTTGACCGCATCGCCCTTACGTCCGATCAGAATGCCGGGACGGGCGGTGTGGATCGTGACCTGGAGCTGGTTGGACTGCCGCTCGATCTCGATGCGCGACACCCCTGCTTTTTCGCCTTCCTTCTTCACGTAACGACGGATGGCGAAATCTTCTTGCAGGAGGTTGCGGTAAGCCGAGCCTTGAGCATACCAACGGGCATCCCAGTCACGGTTGATTTTCAGCCGGAAACCGACTGGATGTACTTTACGCCCCATCCTAGTTTGCCTCTCGTTCAGCCAAAATGACGGTCAGGTGCGACGTCCGGCGCTTGCGCGGCTTGTAGCGCCCGCGAGCCCCCGCCTTGAAGCGCTTGAGCATGGGACCACCATCGGCGAAAATCTTGGTGATGATCATGTCTTCAGCAGACAGATCGTAGTTGTTTTCGGCGTTCGCAAGTGCCGAGGCGACGAGTTTGCGGACAATAACCGCACCCTTCTGCGGCATAAATTGCAGTGCCGCCATCGCTTGCTCTGCCCCCATCCCACGCACTTGGTCGCAGACCAAGCGCAGTTTCTGCGGGCTGATCGATACGTAACTCCAGCTTGCGCGGACTTCCATCTTCGATCTCCCTACTTCTTCTTCTTTTCGACCAGATGACCGCGATAGGTCCGCGTGGGCGCAAATTCACCCAGCTTGTGACCGACCATGTTTTCCGTGATGTAGATCGGAATGTGGCGGCGACCATCGTGGACGGCAATCGTGTGACCCACCATCTGCGGGAAGACCGTGCTGTCACGGCTCCACGTGCGAATCACAACTTTCTTATTCTCAGCATTCAGCTTCTCAACTTTCTTGAGCAGCTTAGGGCTGATGAAAGGACCTTTTTTCAGTGAGCGACCCATCGTCTTATTCCCCTACCGACTAACGACGCTTGCTGCGGCGACGGACGATGAACGCATCGGTGCGCTTGTTGCGGCGCGTCCGCTTGCCCAGTGCAGGTTTACCCCAAGGCGTCTTGGGACCCGGCATACCGATACCGGAACGACCTTCACCACCACCGTGCGGGTGACCACCGGGATCCATGGCGATACCACGAACCGACGGACGCCAGCCCATCCAGCGAGTACGACCCGCCTTGCCGAGCTTGATGTTACCGTGGTCGGTGTTACCTACCTGACCGATCGTCGCCATGCAGCGTTCATGCACCAACCGAACTTCGCCGCTCGGCAGACGCACCTGGCAGTAGATGCCTTCCTTCGCCAGAAGCTGGCCGGAGACACCCGCCGCGCGCGCCAACTGGCCGCCGTTGCCGGGGAGGAGTTCAATATTGTGGATCATCGTACCGACGGGAATGTCACGGATGAACAGCGCGTTCCCCGTGCGGATTTCCGCCAATTCGCCATTCGCGATCCGGTCCCCGACCTTGAGGCCGAGCGGAGCGATGATGTAGCGCTTTTCGCCATCTTCATACTGGATGAGGGCGATACGCGCCGAGCGATTCGGATCGTATTCGATGGCCAGCACCGAAGCCGCGACATCGAACTTATTGCGCTTGAAGTCGATGATACGATAACGACGCTTGTGACCGCCGCCGCGATGACGCACGGTGACACGCCCCATGTTGTTGCGCCCGGAGCGCTTACGCAGCGCTTCGGTCAGCGACCGTTCCGGCTTCGACTTCGTGATTTCTTCGAACGTGTGACCCGTCATGCCTCTGCGACCTGCAGAGGTCGGGTTGTAAACTTTAATCGGCATGGTTAGACCTCAAACATCTCGATCTTGTCGCCCGGTGCGAGCGTCACGATTGCTTTCTTCCACTCCTGTGAGCGGCGGTACTCGTGACGACCACGCACACCGCGCTTGGCGGGCAGGATCAACGTGTTGATCTTGACAACCTTCACGTCGAAAATCGTCTCCACCGCCTGCCGAATCTGCGGCTTGTTCGCGTCCTTGTGGACCTCGAACACATACTGGTTATTCGCTTCCATCATGCCGCTGCTTTTTTCGGTGATCACCGGGCGGCGGAGAACGTCGTACAGATGCAGTTCAGCCATTTTTACGCATTCTCCTTCGACTCGAGGCCCCAAATCTTGACGATGACATCGAGCGCCTTCAGTGAAACGATGACCTTGTCGTACTGCAGCAGGTCACGGATGTTCAGGTAGTTAGTCAGCAGCGGCTTGGCATTGTCGAGATTGCTCACCGTACGCTGAACGAGCTTTTCGTCATGCGTGAACAGCACCAGCGTGGACTTTTCGCCCGCCAGGACGTTCAGGACCTTCGCCATATCCTTCGTCTTGGGCGACGAGGGGGTGATGTCGGTGACGAAAACAAGCTGGCCATCGGCGAGCAGCGCGCTCAACGCACTGCGAATCGCGCCCTGACGCATCTTCTTAGGCATGTCGAGGCTGTAGTCACGGGGCTTGGGGCCAAAAGCGCGACCGCCGCCAACAAACTGCGGAGCCGAACGCGACCCGTGACGAGCGCGGCCAGTGCCCTTCTGCTTGTACATCTTCGCCGTGGTGCGGCTGACTTCGCTGCGCCGCTGCGTGCTGTGCGTGCCGAGGCGGGCATTCGCCATCTGGCGAACATAAGCCTGGTGCATCAGCCCTTTGTTGACTTTCGCTTCGAAAATATCGGCGGGCAGGTCGATAGTCTTCACCTGCTTACCGTTGATATCCAGAACAGGTACTTGCGCCATGGTTAACTATCCTCTCCGTACACGAGCGGGCTTGAGAACGACAATGCCGCCGTTCGCGCCGGGGACCGACCCACGTACCGCGAGGAGGTTCTTTTCCGCATCGACCACCACGACCTCGAGGTTCTGGGCGGTCACGCGGTCATTACCCATACGTCCTGCCATGCGCTGACCCTTGAACGTGCGACCGGGCGTCGTCGTCATACCGACTGAACCGGGGGCGCGTTCACGGTCGCTTTGACCGTGCGTCTTGGGCTGGCGGTTGAAGTTATGCCGTTTGATCGTACCGGCGAACCCGCGGCCCTTGCTCTTGCCAATGACGTCGACGCGTTCGCCTTTCGTGAACACGTCCGCCTTAATCGTTGCACCTTCTGCCACGTCGACTTCGCCGTTCTTGATGCGGAATTCGCGCAAGTGGCGGAGGGAGGGCAGGTTATTCCGCTTCAGGTGACCGAGCGCGCCGCGCGTGAGGCGCTGCGCCTTGGTTTCACCGAACCCCAGCTGAATGGCGACATAGCCGTCTTTTTCAGCCGTGCGAATCTGCGTTACGTAGCACGGTCCCGCCTGAATGACGGTGACGGGAATGACATTCCCGACGTCATCAAACACTTGGGTCATGCCGACTTTCTTACCGATGATGCCTTTCATTCAATATGCCTCCAGAGAGCGTGAACGCGCTCCCGAATAGTTATGCAGAGGCGGGCAAGGCTACCCGCGTGCCAGCGTGTTAAATCTTGATCTCAATATCGACGCCTGCGGGCAAGTTCAGGCGCATGAGCGTGTCAATCGTCTTGCTATCGGGGTCCAGTACATCGATCAGACGCTTGTGGGTGCGAATTTCGAAGTGTTCCTGCGAGTCCTTATCGATGAACGAGCCACGCATCACCGTGAAGCGTTCGACGCGGGTGGGCAGCGGGACGGGTCCCACCACGCGCGCCCCGGTGCGTTCCGCCGTCTCCACGATCCGCTGCGCCGACTGGTCGAGCACGCGGTGATCGTAAGCTTTGAGGCGGATGCGAATCTTGTTTTTAAACATGTCGATATTCCCTCTGAGTAAGAGTGCCGGGTCAACTGCCCCCGGCACTCTCTCTAATTTCGTCTATGCGTCGCGGTCTTAGGGGAGGATCTCGGTGATCGAACCCGCGCCGACGGTGAGACCGCCTTCACGGATAGCGAACTTCGAGCCTTTTTCGAGCGCGACAGGCATGATCAGCTCGACTTCAAGATTCACGTTGTCGCCGGGCATAACCATTTCCACGCCTTCGGGCAGCGTCACCGTGCCGGTCACATCCATGGTGCGGATGTAGAACTGCGGGCGGTAGCCGTTGAAGAACGCCTTGTGACGGCCGCCTTCTTCCTTCTTCAGGATGTAGACCTGGCTCATGAAGCGCTTGTGGGGGGTGATGCTGTTCGGCTTCGCCAACACCATACCGCGTTCCACTTCTTCACGCTGCGTACCGCGCAGGAGGATACCGGCATTGTCGCCAGCTTCCGCCGCATCGAGTTCCTTGTGGAACATTTCGATGCCGGTCACAGTCGTCTTGATGACTTCGTCACGCAGACCGATGATGGCGATTTCTTCGCCCTTCTTCAGCGTGCCACGTTCGACACGACCGGTCACCACCGTACCACGGCCCTTGATCGAGAACACGTCTTCGACGGGCATGAGGAACGGCTTGTCCTTGTCGCGGACGGGGGTCGGAATGTGTTCATCGACCGCCTGCATCAGCGCGAGGATCGGCTGATATTCGGGCGCGCCAATGTCATTGCTGGTGCTTTCGTTCGCGTGCAGCGCCGAACCACGAACAATCGGGGTGTCGCGGAAGCCGTAGCTTTCCAGCAGTTCGCCGAGTTCGAGTTCAACGAGTTCGAGCAGTTCCGGGTCGTCGAGCTGGTCGACCTTGTTCAGGAACACGACCATCGCGGGCACTTCCACCTGGCGGGCGAGCAGCACGTGTTCGCGCGTCTGGGGCATCGGGCCGTCCGGAGCGCTCACCACGAGGATCGCGCCGTCCATCTGCGCCGCACCGGTGATCATGTTCTTGATATAGTCACGGTGTCCGGGGCAGTCGACGTGGGCGTAGTGACGCGCATCGGTTTCGTATTCGACGTGACGGATGTTGATCGTGATACCACGAGCCTTTTCTTCCGGCGCGTTGTCGATGTCGTCGTACTTCATACGCTGCGCCTTACCAGCCAACGCCAGCGTCTTGGTGATCGCGGCGGTGAGGGTGGTCTTACCGTGATCGACGTGACCGATGGTCCCGATGTTTACGTGCGGTTTCTTACGCTCGAATTTTTCCTTGCCCATTGTTAGTCCTCTTGTCTTTCGATTACGAACTTACGTTAGGATGGGTGGCTGACTAATCAGCCACCGCTCTTGATGACTTCATCAGCAATGCTGGCAGGCGCGGTGCTGTACTTCTCGAATTCCATCGTGAAGCTGCCACGGCCCTGGGTCATATTGCGAATTTGCGTCGCATATCCGAACATTTCACCGAGAGGCACGTTCGCGCGCACCGACGTTGTCCCAGCGCCACGCGAGTCCATGCCATGAATGATGCCACGACGTGACGACAGGTCGCCGACAATCGTCCCGGTGTGTTCATCGGGCACGACCACTTCAACCTTCATCGTCGGTTCGAGCAGCACGGGCTTGCCCTTCTGCACGGCTTCCTTCAACGCCATCGAACCGGCAATCTTGAACGCCATTTCGCTGGAGTCAACATCATGGAACGCGCCGTCAACCAGGCTCGCCTTCACGCCAACCACCGGATACCCGGCCAACACGCCACCCTGCATTGCTTCGCGGATGCCGTTTTCGGTCGGACGGATGAATTCGCGCGGGATCGTGCCGCCCTTGATGGCGTCCACGAACAGCAAGCCTTCTTTCACCTTCGTCAGATCATCGGTTTCTTCGTTGATCGGCTCGACTTCGATGACGACGCGGGCATACTGCCCCTTACCACCCGACTGCCGCTTGAACGTCATATCGACACGCTGTTCGCGGGTGATGGTTTCGCGGTAGGCCACGCGCGGACGGCCAACGGTCGCCTGCACGTTGAATTCGCGCATCATACGATCCACGAGGATTTCGAGGTGCAGTTCGCCCATACCACGAATCTTCGTTTGACCGAGCTTTTCATCGACCTCGATCTTGAAGGTCGGATCTTCTTCAGCCAAGCGCCGAAGCGCCTCGCCCATCTTGTCCTGATCGCCCTTGGTGTTCGGCTCAATCGCGACTTCGATCACCGGTTCAGGGAACGAAATCTTTTCGAGCACAATCGGCTTGTCAGGGTCGCACAGCGTATCGCCCGTGAACGTGCCCTTCAGCGCGAGGATCGCGCCGATGTCGCCCGCGCGGACTTCTTCGATGTCTTCACGGCTGTCCGCGAACATACGCACGATACGGCCGATGCGTTCACGGTCGCCCTTGGTGCTGTTGAGCAGCGTCGAACCGGCTTTGACTACGCCTGCATAGACGCGGAAAAAGGCGAGACGCCCAACATAGGGGTCGGTCAGAATCTTGAAAACCAACGCCGTTGCGGGTTCGCTGTCATCGGCATGCCGGATGAGTTCTTCCTCGGTCTTGGGATGGTGTCCCGTGACCGGCGGAATATCCAGCGGCGAAGGCAGCAGTTCAACCGCCTTGTCCAGCATCAGCTGCACGCCCTTGTTCTTGAGCGCCGAACCGCACACGACCGGCTGCACCTTGCTCGCAATGGTGGCCGCACGCAGGGCTGCCAGCAGTTCGTCGTTGTTGATTTCCTCACCCATCAGGTACTTTTCGGTGAGGTAGTCGTCGTTTTCGACAACCTTTTCAATCATTTCCGCGCGCAGCGTTTCCGCGCGTTCACGATAGGCTTCGGGAATGGGATGAGTTTGGATGTCCGTACCCAGATCGTTCCCGTAGGTGTACAACTGCATATCGATGAGATCGATGATGCCCTTGAAATCTGAACCTTCGCCGTAGGGGAACTGCACCGGAACGGGGTTCCCGTGCAGGCGCTCGACGATCATATCAATACAGCGCTGCCAGTTCGCGCCGGTGCGGTCCATCTTGTTGATGAAGCACATGCGCGGTACCTGGTAGGTATTCGCCTGACGCCACACCGTTTCTGACTGCGGTTCCACGCCAGCCACGCCGTCGAAGACGACGATGCCGCCGTCCAGAACGCGCAGACTGCGCTGCACTTCAGCTGTGAAGTCGACGTGACCGGGGGTGTCGATGATGTTGATTTGGTGACCGTTCCACGATGCCGTGATCGCGGCGGCGGTGATGGTGATACCGCGTTCGCGTTCCTGGGGCATGTAGTCGGTGGTCGCCGCGCCGTCATGCACTTCCCCGATTTTGTGCACTGCACCGGTATAGTACAGAACGCGTTCGGTCGTCGTGGTTTTACCCGCGTCGATGTGGGCGATGATCCCGATATTGCGAACCTTGCTCAGGTCCAGTTGTGTCTCTGTTCTTTTCGCCATGCGTTAAGGTTGACTTCCCTTATGCCTAACGGAAATGCGCGAAAGCGCGGTTGGCTTCCGCCATACGGTGCGTGTCGTCTTTTTTCTTGACCGACGCGCCCTGACCATTGAAGGCATCCATCAATTCGCCGGCCAACTTTTCGGCCATGCTGCGACCGCCGCGCTTGCGTGAATTCTCCAGAATCCAGCGCATCGCGAGCGTCGTACCGCGTTCCGTCGGCACTTCGACCGGAACCTGATACGTCGCACCACCAACGCGCATGGGCTTGACTTCGATCGCCGGGGCGACGTTGCGCAAGCTCTGTTCCATCACGTCAATCGGGTTACGCTTCAAACGTTCTTCGATCAAATCCAACGCGCCGTACATAATGCTTTGGGCGATACTCTTCTTGCCGCCGCGCATCATGCGATTGATGATCATAGCGACATGGAGATTATTGTATTTATTGTCCGGCGGGGTGATCCGCTTGGCGGGACTGTTTCTTCTCGGCATTTCGCTATACCTTTACTTCTTGCCTTTAGCGGGAGCGCCCTTGCCACCAGCCGCTTGACCCGGCTTCGGTCGCTTGGAACCGTACTTGCTCCGCGACTGTTGGCGATTCTTGACGCCGTCGGTATCCAATGTACCGCGCACGATATGGTAGCGGACGCCCGGAAGATCCTTCACACGGCCACCGCGCACGAGAACAACGCTGTGTTCCTGCAGGCTGTGACCTTCACCGGGGATGTACGCTGTGACTTCGATGCCGTTCGAGAGGCGGACACGCGCGACTTTCCGCAAAGCGGAGTTCGGTTTCTTCGGCGTCATCGTCTTGACGACGGTGCAGACGCCGCGCTTTTGCGGCGAGCCCTTCTTACGGCGAGTGCGCTTCTGGCGGTAGACGTTGAGCGTGTACTGCAAAGCCGGGGCTTTGCTCTTCGACTTCTTCGCCTTCCGTCCCTTACGCACCAACTGGTTGATCGTTGGCATAAATGACTCCACTCGTCCTAAAAACTATCGCCTGTAACAGGCACGCAAAAAGGCGTACTGAATCGTAACGCCTGTATGCATCTTGCTTGTGGCGAGCCGTTCCGCCGTGCGGGACACTTTCGCCACCTCTCGTCAATTCCGGTGCTGGTGCATTGCCTCTCACGAGGTTACAGAGCACCGTACATGCGTTGAGGAATGGTAACATTCCGCAACAGTGGAGTCAAGGGGGAGCGCGGGACTGGAAACGATCCACGTCATGCAAGTCGTCCAGTTTCTACGAATCTGATTTGGATAGTTTGTCCGAATGCGCGAATGGCCCAAAATCAGCGGCGTTTCAGCCCTCCAAACGCAGTTTGAGGAAGATCTCGTGCTCCATCATGGCAGGTGGCAGGGTAAAGAATGGTTCCATTGGCTCAAAGCCGAATGAACGGTAGAGGGTATGCGCTTCTGTCAGCACATCGACCGTGCTCAGGATCATCTCGCGATAGCCACACTGCCGCGCCTCTGCCACCAACCGCTCGACCAGTGCCCTGCCCACCTTCTTACCGCGGAACTCCGGGCGCACCCACAGCCGCTTAACCTCGCAGATGCCCTCGTCGTACTTGTAGAATGCAATACACCCCGCGGTCGCCTGAGCATAACGCGCGAGGAGCAGCCGACCATCCGGCGGCGCATAGCGCCCCGGCAGTTCGCTGAGTTCTTGCTGGTAACCGGCCGTCGTCGGCACGGAGTCCAGATCGTCAAGGTCTTTATCAACCTCCGTGCGGAGAAACTCAAAATATTCGGCGAGGAGGAGCTGGACTTGCTGGAAGTCCTCTGCGCTCACGGCCTGTTCGATGCTCAGCATACAACTTCCTTTATATAGAGTGGGTGCGCGACGCCTGATTTTACCGCCAAACCGCATCCTGATCTGCGCTCAATCTGGCGGAGTATTGCCGACTTTCTCAGGGGTGTGTAATGAATCTTACAGTCTACTCATCTTCAGATCACACCCTACTTACCTATTTATTACAAAATTAATTGTTGAAGTTTTGGAAGAGTGTGGGGAGTGATTATGGCCGCAAATCAGCAGCCTGTGAACCGAACAACGACCACCACGGGGACGACGTACAGCCGTCCGACTGTGTACGATTACGACGCCACGATGATGATCACGCCGACCGACCGTGTGCGTTGGGGTCCCATCCTCGCGGGGCTGTTCACGGTTCTCGCAACGTTGGTATTTTTCACGCTGCTCGGGCTGGCGCTCGGGCTTGAAACGTTCAATGCCGACGATCCGCGCAGCTTCGGCATCGGCGCGGGCATCTACGGCATTATCGCCGGGTTAATCTCATTTGCGCTCGGCGGATTTATCGCGGCGAAGACAGCGGCGGTGACGGGCGTCGGCAATGCGATCCTGCAGGTCGGGCATGGTCTGGATTGTGACCATCGCGCTGATCGTCAACTTCATCGGCACGGGCATCGGCACGCTGCTGAATGTGGCGGGCAGTGCAGTGACCACGGCGGCGGATGTCGCTTCGAATGTCGCGGGAGATGCCGCGGGCGTGGTGGCCAGCGATCCGAACCTGCAGGCGACCGCTCAGACGGGCGTGGAAGGCGCGGCGCCGGAACTCCAAGCGACGGCGGCTGCCCTCCCCGGTGAAGTTCAGGGCGCGCTTGAAGATGTGTCACCGCAGGAAGTCGAGCAGGCAGCGGACAACGTCGCGGATGCGGCGTGGTGGGCGCTGTTGGGTCTCGGCGTGACGGCGGCGGCGGCGTTGGGCGGCGGCCTCATGGGCACGCGGCGCAACCCAGTCGACATTGCGGCCGATCCGCGCATCTCGACGAACTAACGCGACTGAATGACTGTCGACAGGGCGCACGGTTGTGCGCCCTGTTTGATTCTCATTTGAGGAATTATTTCACCGCGGCCCCGGCGATGTGCGGGGAGTAGATCGGCACCGGCAGGCGGAAATGTTCGATCTGCACGGCACTGAACCCGGCCTGTTCGATGGTCGCCCATGTTTCGCGATTCAGCGTGCAGCCATCGCCGACCGCTTTCCAGACCGGGCGAATGATCGCCTGGACGCGGCGCAGCAGCGATTGGGGCGGCGCGGCGACATGTTCGATGAACACATAGCGCCCACCCGGTTTGAGCACGCGGCGCACTTCGCGCAGCACCTGCGCGGGATCGTCGACGGAACACAACACCAGCGTGCCGACCACAGCATCGACGCTGGCGTCGCCTAAGGGAATATCTTCGGCGTGCCCGGGGTGCAGTTCAACAGCGCGACCGAGCTGCTGCGCCGCTTCCTCTATAAGGAAACATGGCGGGGTTAGGCTCCAGTCCAATCCAGCGGACGTCCGGCGCGTAGTAGGTGAGGTTTGTCGCGGGGCCGGGGCCGATCTCCAGTACGGTGCCGCTCAAATCGCCGAGGAGCGCGCGCTTACGGCGCTCGTACTCCGGGCGCGGGCTCGCGTTTTCAGCGGCTAGCGCGCGTGCGAACTGGCGCTGCCACCAGTTCGCACGGGGGATTTCAGCTTTGGGTTGGGGGCTCATCTAGGCGCGGGCGGGCGTATTTTGAGCGATCATCGCCTTGACGGCGCGCATCAGCTCTTCGACCGCGACGGGCTTGCCGAGGAAGATATCCGCGCCCGCTTCGAGCGCCTTGCCCATCTGATAGCCCGCAGTCGCGCCCGAGACGACGAGCACGGGGATTTTCGCGGTATTCGGCTGGCGGCGCAGGAAGCGCACCAGATCAAAGCCATCCATATCGGGCAGCAGCAAATCCATGACAATGGCGTCAATCGATACCGTGCTCAGCGTGTTGAGCGCGCTCGCGGCGTTGTCGACGACGGTCACGCGGTAGCCCTGCATATCCAGCGCCAACTTGAACACGTTGCCGACATCCTTGTCGTCTTCGAGGACGAGCACGTGCTTGCCTAACCCGTTGAGCGGGTTCGTCTCCAGAATGATCGGCGGGACCGGCTGAGTATGCGCGGGCACCACCGCGAAGAACACCTGCAAGCGCAGGCGTCCCAGCGAGATCTCATCGCCATGCCGCAGGCGGTACTCGGTCGGCGGCGCGCACGTCACATCATTGATGCGCGTGCCGTTGGTGCTGTACAAATCCTGCAGCATCAGCTTATCGTCGCCGCGCATGACAATCGTCGCGTGCTTGCGCGAGACGCCTTTAGCGAAGGCGTCGCACGATGTCAAATCGACTTCCGGCTTAAAGCCAGTCACAGCGTCCGAGCGTCCGAGAATCATGCTGTCTTTGACCTGCACCTGAATGGTGATCGGCGTGCCCACGGCACGGAATTCGATGACCCAGGGCAGAGAATTGTCGAGTGGACCGGTTTTGGCGAGCATCTGTGATGGATGAGCATAAGCCGGTGGCTCCAAATGGCGTGTCTGGAACCGCATCGAGTCCTCATCTCCGTTCATATAATGGCTACTCCCGGTGAAAACATGGTTTACATTTACAATCTTCAATCCACAATAGCGTAACAGCAAATGGGAAAAGTGTAATGCATCATTTTTGTTAGGAATTGATTTTGAGGGAAGAAGCGCGGGGAATCAAAAACGACAGCCTTAAGATTTTGGCTGTCGTCTTTATGGTTTCGTCGCTGTGGGCTACAGGTTGACTCGACGTCCAAAGATCAACGACACGACGAACAGAATCAGGAATACCACGAACAGGATCTGTGCGATCCCCGCCGCCGTCCCCGCAACGCCCGTAAAACCCAGGAACGCCGCGATCAACGCAATCACGAGGAAGATAATGGCCCAGCTTAACATCGTATTGCTCCTCTCCTCAGATCTTTCGCTCTCAGACATCAGTGGTGCGAGAGCTAAGTTACAAACAGTATATCTTTATTTTTATTGAAATGAATGGATTGGGGTATTGTTCTAATGCGTTCTTAACCATGAGTGTAATATAAAAGTTCATGCGTCATATGGTGAAACGGCGCGCACGGGGTATACTCTGATATAGAAAGTGAAATTTTCTCCAAGGAGTTACGGATTATGGCAATTCGCCGCTTTAGTTTCTGGTTGATCCTCGTCGCTTTGTTGTTGGCGGTGAGTTCGCTGGTACAGGCGCAAGAGTCGGAACCGGTCATCGCTCCCGCCACCTGCACCGAACCTGGCACACTCACCATGTGGGTCTGGGATGAGAATTGGGCTGAAATCATCGGCAGCGCCATTGAAGAATGGCAAGCGGATTACTGCCCCGGCGCGGAAGTCGACTTGCAAGTCCAACCGTGGCAGCAGTACTGGGATCTTCTACGCACCAATGCGGCGGGCGGTGAACTGCCCGACGTATTTAACATGTCGCAGGATCGCTTCTTCTTTTACGCCAGCAATGACGCCCTGCTCAACCTGCAGCCCTACCTCGATCAATTTGGCGTCGACACCTCCGTGTGGGGCACGGGCATGATCGACCCGTACCGCTGGGGCGAAGAGCGTGACCTGTACGCCGCTCCGGTCAACTGGGATACCATCGCCATTTACTACAACAAGGATCTGTTTGATGCCGCTGGCGTCGACTACCCCACTGCCGAATGGACGTGGGACGACTTCGCCGCGACCGCTCGCGCCCTGACCGATCCCGCCGCCGATGTGTACGGCGCGGCGGTCTACAGCGAATATCAGTCCGGCTACCCGAACTGGATCGCCGCGACCGGCATTCCGCCGATTGTCGGCGCGGCGCGGACGCAGTGCACGCTGCGCGAACGGCAAAGTCTGGAAGCGCTCAACTTCCTCAAGGGGCTGTATGACGAAAGCGTGATGCCGAGCGTCTCGATCATGGGCGGCGCGTCCGCCGACGACGCCTTCAATTACTGGCTGGCCGGGCGTGTCGCCATGGTGCAAGCGGGCTCGTGGAAGCTGCCCGCCGCCTTTGAGCAGGCCACCTTCAATTGGGACGTGGTGCAGATGCCGCGCTACCCGGAAAACGGTCGCACCCGCTCGATTTTGCACTCGGTCGGCTACGTGGCCGCCGCGGGCACGGATACCCCGGAACTCGCCGCGAACCTGATCACCTTCCTCGCCAGCGATGCGGGACAGAAGTATTTTGCTGAAGCGGGCGGTGTCGCGCCGGCAGACCCAGCGCTGCAAGACGAGTGGATCGCCGCCTTTGGCGACACGAACGTCAACATTCAGGCGTTCGTTGACGCCATTGAGGATTCGCAGGGTGTCACCGTGTTTGACGAAATCTGGGATGCGATTAACACGGAACTCGTCATCAACATCTTCGACCTCAACCTGAGCGTCGATGAAGCGACGCAGATCGCGTGTGAGGCCGTCGAAGCCCAGCTTGACGCGCAAAGCGGCAGCTAGTTAACGTGAGTTATGGATACGCTTCTCTGACCCCACCCCGGCCCCTCCCCGAATTCAGGGAGGGGAGACAGCCAACGCGCTGTTCGCCTCCCCTCTCCCCGCTTGCGTGGGAGAGGGATTGGGGGTGAGGGGACGCGCAAATGAGGCTTATCCCTAACTGTCGTTAGTCAGCAATTCCCTTGGTCGGGGTACGCCCAAACCGTACCCCGACACCCATTTCCCAACTGCAACCCTTGAAGCCGTCGTGGTCCAGCCTTGAGGGTGAGGTAACGCACCAACATGATGAATGTCTTTGGCAAAACTCCGCTGGCGCGCCGCCGCGCCTACTGGGGGATCGCGCTGGTCGCTCCGAACATTCTCGGGCTGGCCTTCTTCTTCGGCATCCCCGTCCTTATGGCGTTCCTGACATCGCTTCAAGAATGGAACGCGCTGCGTCCGCCCATCCCGGTCGGCCTGCAAAACTTTGAACGCCTCTTCCAAGACCCGGATTTCTGGCAAGCGCTCGGCAATACGCTCAAACTGCTGGTGTTCGTCGTGCCGACGGGCATCCTGCTGGCGATGGGGCTGGCGCTCCTGCTCAACCAGAAGCTGCGCGGGCGCGGATTCTTCCGCACGCTGTACTTCTTGCCCGTCGTCACCTCGACCGTCGCCGCCTCGATTGTCTGGACGTGGATTTTCCAACCGCGCTACGGCTTGGTCGGCAATGCGCTGGCGATCTTCGGCGGGCGCGATACCAACTGGCTGACGCGTCCCGATCTCGTGCTCATCCCGATCGCCGTGGTGACCATCTGGCAGCGGCTCGGCTTCGACATGGTGCTATTCCTCGCGGGCTTACAGTCAATCCCGCGCATTCTCTACGAAGCGGCCACCATCGATGGCGCGAATCGCTGGCAGAAGTTCTTCCACATCACCATCCCGATGCTCTCGCCGACCTCGTTCCTCGTGACCGTGCTCTCGGTGATCAACGCTTTCCAGATCTTTGATCAGGTATACGTGATGACCTCGCGCACGACCCGCGGCGGGGTCGGCGGCAGCGCGACGACGCTCACCTACTTCCTGTACGACCGCGCGTTTGTCGGCTCAGAATTCGGTTACGCCTCGGCGATTGCGCTCGTGCTGTTCCTGCTCACACTGGCGTTCACGGTAGCGCAGTTCGGCTTGCAGCGGCGGCTGGTCTATTACGAATCGGGGGACTAAGGCAGCATGTCGATTTATCGCCAATACCACGATCAAGCGCCCGATGTTGCGCTGCCGCTGCAAGTGCTGTCCTACGCCATCCTGATCATCGGCGCGGTGGTGATGATTCTGCCCTTCGTGTGGATGTTTTCGACCGCGTGCAAGCCGCCGACCGAGCTGAATCTCCTGCCGATCCGCTTCATCCCCGACAACCCGCAGTGCGTCGAGAACCTCACCGCCCTGTTCGACCGTTCGCCGGACTTTCACCGGTACATGCTGCATTCCGCCTTCGTGACGGCGGCGCGCACCGTCGGCCAGTTGATCACCTGCTCGCTGGCCGCGTATGGCTTCGCCCGCTTTAAGTTTCCGGGAAAGAACATCGTGTTCGCGTTGTCACTCGGCCTGCTGATGATCCCATTTCAGGCGATTCTGATCCCCGAATATCTACTCCTGCGCCAGCTCGACTGGCTGAACAGCTTCCGCGCGCTGATCATCCCCGGCGCGTTCAGCGCGTTCGCCATGTTCCTGCTGCGGCAGGCGTTCATGCAGATTCCGGTCGAATTGGAAGAATCCGCCATGATCGACGGCGCAAATCCGCTGCAAGTGCTGTACTATATCGTCTTGCCCTTATCGCGCGCGGCGCTGGTCGCCTTCGCCGTGATCACCGTACAGGCGGCGTGGAACGATTTTCTGTTCCCGCTGGTCGTCGCGAACGATCCGTCGACGCGCGTGGTAACGATCGGCATCGCGCTGCTGCAAGGCGAACGCAGCACGCCGTGGAATCTGCTGATGATGGGGTCGTTCCTCGCGACCGTCCCCATGCTAATTCTGTTCGTGGTATTGCAGCGCTATTTCATCGAAGGCGTGTCGATGACGGGCGTGAAGGGCTGACACAACCCCACCCCCGACCCCTCCCCGAATTCAGGGAGGGGAGCCAGCAGAGGCGCAGCGCCCATCTCCAGACGTGTATGGGAGATGACCAAGGGAATGGGTAAATTGATACAGATCTACGTGTCTGTTTGGCGCAGGCTCTAACGTAATACATGGTTGACGAAAGGCGTTGGCTTGTCTGACTTGGTTGTTCGGCCTCCGTGGCAGCTCCGCGGGGATGGTTATGTGATTTTTTACCGCTTCGAGCGCGACTTTGCCCTCCAGTGGACGCCGCCCGAACTGCATGATCGGTTTCGCGGCGGGACGGGCGCGGTCGCGTTCGTGAATTACAAAGACTCGCCAGTCGGCGGCTACGGCGAACTGCTGTTCATCCCCGGTCGCTTTGACGATGGCAAAAAGGCGCGCTTTTCGATCACGCGCATCTTCGTCTCGACCTATTCCAGCGTGATGAGCGGCCGCGCCAATTGGGGCATCCCCAAGGAGCGCGCCAGCTTCAACGTCGGCATAGACGACGAAGGTCTGGAGACACTCACCACCGAGGCCATCAACGGCGACCCGATTGCCCAGTTCAACGTGCGCCCCGGCCTGCTCAAAATGCCGCTCCCGAATAATCGTCTGTTCCCGCTCCAGATCGTGCAATGGTGGGAAGGTCAGCAGTTCAACACCAAGTTCTGGGGCGGTGGGCGGCTCGGCTTGATGGATGTCGAAGGTCTGCACATCAACGGCGATCTGTTCCCCGACGTGAGCGGACAAACGCCCATCGGCGCAGTCAAGGTGTGGGGCTTCCGGCTGACCTTCGGCGTACCCAAGATCCAGTCATGATCGTGCGTGAGGCCAGCGCCGCCGACGCCCGCGGTTATATCATGCTGATCAAGGGCATTCTCGCCGAGCAGCCCCCGGTCGATACGCCCTACGCGCCCGGCGAATTCAACCCGGTGACCAGCACCATTCGCGACCTGATCATCGAGTATAATGCGTCACCGAACGGCTTATTTCTCGTGGCCGAAGCGGACGGTGTCGTCGGCGCGTTGAGCTGCCGCGGTGGATCGCTGGCTGCGGACGCGCACACGACCGATCTCGGCGTATATGTCGCCACAGACTACCGCGATCAAGGCGTGGGCAGCACGCTGCTGCGGCACGCGGTCGCGTGGGCGCAGGCCAGCTCCGTCGTCGAGCGTGTCGAACTGGAAGTGTTCGCCGGGAATGCCCGTGCGATCCACGTGTACGAGAAATTTGGCTTCGAGCGTGAAGGCGTCAAGCAGCGCAAGTATTATCGCGGCGGCGTCCCCATCGATATGGTCATGATGGCGCTGCTGCTGGATAAACCGGGTAAAAGCCAAGCTAGGTGATTTCAGGACGCGATCTAGACGGTGACTAATTAGCGCATTCTCTGTCGGGACGAGGCATGCCGGTAAGTGCGTACAAAACCGTGCAAATGGGTTACAGGTCAGTTTTGGGATTTTGCGGACGCGATAAATCGCGTCCCTACGAGAAGATTGTCTTTGTGTAGGGACGCAATTCATTGCGTCCGCTGCCCCCAAACAGACATCACGCGGTTCTGCGGAACTACCGGCATGCCTCGTCCCGACAAAAATCTCTGACATCAAGGCAAGTTTGCGCTATTAGGACGCCACCTTGATCGCGTACATCAGTGAGTAATTACGCGGACGCGCCTCTGCGCGTCCTTTTGTGGTAGGTACACAGATGACAACCCTCCTCAAACGCATTGCCCAGCTTGAACCTGCCCCGCCGTGGTCGGTAGGCGCAGTCATTTTGACGCTGGTCGCCGCTTTCATCGCGATCATCGTCGGGACGTTCTTTGGCTTTTCCATCTTTGGCGAAACCGCCAGTTACCGCGACATCGCCGGGTGGACGGTCAGCATGGTCTTGATCATCGGCTTGGTGTGGCAAACGCGCCGCCGTGACCGGGAGTGGCTGCGGCTGAAACCGCCGAGCACGCCGCTTCCGCTCATCCTGTTCATCGCGTTTGGCGCAGCCGTCGCGACTGACCTGCTCGGCTTGGCGATCACGGGCGTGGTGCTACCCGCCGCCGAACTCGTCAACCTCCGCGTCATGGGCATCGGGGAATGGGTGTTCGCCATCGTCTTCATGCTGATCGCGCAGCCCGTCGCCGAGGAACTGGTGTTCCGCGGTGTGGCCTTTCCGGTCGTGCGCAACCTCTTCAATCCGTGGGGCGGCCTCGTGATCAGCGCGCTGCTCTATGCGCTGTTTCACTTGCTGGCGTATCCTATTTCGAACAACGCCGCGCCCGCCGTCGGCCTATGGTACAGCCTGCTTCAACCGTTGATCGCCGGGTTGGTGATCAGCGCGGTGCGCGCCGCCACGGGGTCAACCCGCGCAGCGGTCATGGCGCACGCGGCGTTTGGCTTGTTCGCGGTGCTCAAACTGCTGCTGGTGGTCTCTGGTTGAATGCTCCACCGCGAACTAGCCGGGTACAACTTACCAAGTCACAATGTATGTGCAGCAGTCGCTCGCGCTGGGGGGAGGCACATTGTTGAGATAGCGCACAATCGCCTGCGGTTCGAAGCGCGCCGCGAAGCCATAAATGACCCCGTACACCATGTTACGCGGATAGGGATCGCAGATGTCAATCTGGATCTGGCGTTCGCCGGTGAGCGTAGCCGATGATGTTCCGGGGCAGTTTCGATTATTGTGATCGTAGGTTTTGGTCAGCATGAGCAGCGCCGATTCGACGGAATTGATCTCGCCCGGCAGCGGGACGAGGCTGGACACCTGCTTGCCGATGGCGACCAGATCAAACATATCCCCCTGGTCGACCTCGCGGAGGACGTCGAGCCACGCTTGTTGGGGGTACCACGCTGCTGGATCGATGGTGCCCAGCCCGTATTTCTGTAGAATGGGCACGGCGCGTTCACCCAACGCCATGCTCACGCCCATGATCGCTTGTCCGATGACGGTCGCTTTCGGATTTAGTGCCTTGAATTCTGCCATTGACCTCTCTCCGATGAATTGTGAAATGTGGAGCAAGCATGTCGCTTATTATCGTCGCTTCGACTAACCCTGTCAAAATTGCGGCGGCGCTGGCCGGTTTTCAGCGCATGTTCCCCCATGCGACCTATACCGCCAGCGGCGTCAATGTACCCTCCGGCGTGAGTCATCAGCCGATGTCCGATGACGAAACGCTGTTCGGCGCGACGACCCGCGCGGAGAACGCGCGCCAACACTCCCCCAACGCCGACTACTGGGTGGGCATCGAAGGCGGCGTCGACACGCACAGCGGCGCGCTGCAATCATTCGCGTGGGTCTGCGTGATCGGCGCGCAGGGGCACGTCGGCAAGGCGCGCACCGCCGCTTACTATCTGCCCGAAGAGACCGCTAGTCTCGTGCGCGGCGGCATGGAACTCGGCGACGCCGACGATGTCGTGTTTGGGCGCTCCAATTCCAAGCAGCAGAACGGTTCGGTCGGCTTACTGACGGGTGACGTGATCGACCGGACGGCGTACTATGTCCCCGCGGTGATCCTCGCGCTCATTCCGTTCAAAAACCCGCAGTTCACGTTCTAGCAACCCGGCGTGACTCCCATGCGTACTGTGTGTTGTCATCCGTGATTCAGGTACGCGTGGGAGACCCATGACCTCACAGACAGAACCAACTGCCCGCCGGCGTTCGCTGCTGCCGTTGATCGGTGGCGCGCTGCTGTTCGCCATTGTCACTGGCGGATTGATCGTGGCCCTGCAGGCCATCGGCGTGGACACTATTCGCGAGGCAATTCAGAGCGCGGGCGTGTTCGCGCCGCTGGTCTATATCGGCATCAAGGCGGCGACCTACGTGTTCGCGCCCCTCTCCAGCGGTCCGATTCAGGTCGGCTCCGGCATCCTGTTTGGCCTGTGGGAAGGCACACTCTACACGCTGATCGGCGAAGTGCTCGGCGGGAGCATCAGCTTCTGGTTGTCGCGCCGCTACGGACAGCGCGTTGTGCGCCGAATGGTCGGCGGTGACGACGGTCTGCGCAAAGTTGAAGATTTCATGGGGCAGATTGTCGACTGGAAGACGCTGAGCTACGCGCGCTTATTCCTGTTTCCGGTGTACGATTTCATCAGTTACGCGGTTGGCTTCTCCAAGCTGCGCTTCCGCACGTATGTGATCGTCTCCGTAGTGGTCGGCGCGATCCCGACGTTCGCGGCGGTTGCCTTCGGCACGGCGCTGACAGGCGAAAACAACCTGATCATCTATGCGGTCGTGGCGGTCGCGTGCGCCGTGCCGCTCCTGTTCCAAAAACAGCTTCGCCGCTTGCTCAAACTGGAGAAAAGTGCTTAATGGTTCGCAAATTCATCATCGACACCGATACCGCCTCGGATGACGCCGTTGCGCTGGTCATGGCGCTGCGCGCGCCCGACGTGGAAGTCGAAGCGATCACGATTGTCAACGGCAACATGCCCGTAGCGCAGGGGTCGCGCAACGCGCTCTACACCGCGCAGATGTGCGGACGCGCCGACGTACCCGTTTACATCGGTGCAGATCGTCCGCTCATGCGTCCGCGCGTACATGCGCACTGGTTTCACGGCGAAGACGGCATGGGCAACCAGTTCTATCCCCCGCCGGAACGTCAGCCGGAAGCCAAACACGGCGTGCAGGCGATCATCGATACAGTACGCGCCAATCCTGGCATCGTCATGGTGACGCTCGGCCCGCTGACCAACGTCGCGCTCGCTGTGCGCCAAGCGCCGGATATCGTCGGCAAGGTCAGCCGCTGCATCGTCATGGGCGGCGCGGCAGGGACGACCGGCAACGTGACGCCCGCCGCCGAATACAACATCTGGTGCGACCCGGAAGCGGCGCGCATCGCCTTCCATTCCGGCCTGCCAATTGAGATGGTCGGCTGGGAGGTGGCACGCGGCGAAGCCAACATCCTCGCCGAAGAGATGGAGATGATCCGCGGGTTTGGCACGCCGCTGGCGCGCTTCGCGATGGACTGCAACAGCCATGCCTACAAAGCGACCATCGAGCAATCGGATGATCTCGGCTTGGGGTTGTACGATCCGGTCGCGATGGCGATTGCCCTCGACCCGACAATTTGTACCTATATGAGCAAGCATTTCGTCGATGTGGAGACCCAAAGCGAGCTCACGCGCGGCATGACCGTCGTGGATCGCTACGATGTGACGACGGACGAGCGCAACATCGACGTGTGGCGCAGTGTGCAGGAACACGGGAAGAATGTGACCGTGTGCTGGTCAATTGATGTGCCGCGCTGGAAGGAACTGCTGTACTCGACGCTCAAATAAGCCTCACCCCTCAATCCCCTCTCCCAAGGGAGAGGGGCGAAAGCCGCATTTCGTAGGAGCGGCCTTTTGGCTGTCCGTCGCAGCGGACGCGATAAAGAGGGTATCCAATAAGGGGTTTCTCGTAGGGACGAGGCATGCCTCGTCCTCTTTTCCCTCTGGAAAGAATTAGGACAAGGTATGAGGGTGTTGAAAAAGGTCAGATTCCGCCCCCGCTTGCGTGGGAGAGGGGTTGGGGTGAGGGGTAGAGGTTAGGTAACGTGGGTTAGGGATAAACCAGCCGAGTGGAAACGAATCTGCGCACCTGCCGCTCGTATCCGACCCCACCCCCGCCCCTCCCCGAATTCGGGGAGGGGAGACAGATTTCCCCCTTCTCCCCGCTTGCGTGGGAGAGGGGTTGGGGGTGAGGGGTAGAGGTTAGGTAAGCAGGGTGAGGCTACGCAAACACCCAGCGCGTTGCCGTGTTGGGGAAATCGCTCTCTTTCCACGCCAACGCCTTGCGCGCCCGCAGCACGTATACAACCCCGTCTTTTTGATTCCGGAAGTCCTGCACATAACCGGGATACTTGGCGTTGTACACGCGTGACAGTTCATCGAGCAGATCGCCGTCGGTGACGATCCCCGCCTCGCCTTCGAGCATGACCGCGTCGTCGCCGCTCTCCAGATGCATCGCGAGCGCCGGGTTCGCCGTCAGGTTCTTCGCCTTGCGCGACACCGAATCCGTGCTGAAGTAGAATGCGCCGTCGTGCCACAACCCCCAAACCGGCGCGGCGTGCGGTTTGCCGTCCGGCGTCACCGTGCTGATCCAGTAATTGCGCGCGTTGCTTAACTGACCTTCCACCCACGCCCAGTCGAGCATCCCCTGTTCGCTCTCGCTGATCCCGTAGCGCTCCATCTGCGGTCGTCCACGCTGTACCATAAGCACCTCGTTCTGATTTTCCATCGTTGCAGAACTATATGTCGCCGTCGGCAAAAATGTGCCGCTGAGCACCTATCGTTGGCTGATGCGGTGCAGCAGCGTCCGCGCTTGATCGAGCACGCGAGCTTTTTGTGCTGCCATGTCCGCTTCAAACCCCATGAGCGGCGCGACCGTGTCCAGCGGCAGCCAGCCTTCCGCGATGAAGCGGAAGTGGCACAGCCCGCCATCCGCCATGCCGAGCTGCACCGCGGGCAAAATCTCGCGCAGCACGTCGGGATCGGCTTCTTCGCGGATCTCAGCGGGCATCGACTGGTAAGTGGCATAAAACGTGTCCCAACCGCGCTGCCCGCCGAGATTCCAGATGGCACGGAATAGGCTCTGGATCTCCGGGTGCTCGCCAAGACGTTCCGGAATGCGAATGGCGCTCGAAAACAATTCGCCGCGCGCATTCCAGTAAGCATTGACGCCGTACACGATACTCATCCGCCGCGCGTCGAGGATCGCCTGCTGTGGGTCGGCGTCCGCCAGCGCGTCAAGGCATTCTAACCCATGACGCAGATAGTTCGCGGCGCGTTTGCGCAGCCACACCCGGTCTTCGCTCAAGCGCTTGACCTCCGCGACCGCCGCTTCCAGTCGCCCATCGCGGTCAAACAGCACGCGCGCGCCCCACAGCACTTCGAGGATGGTGTCGCCAAACTGCTCATTGGAGAACGGCGGCGCTTGCACGAGTTCCACCGCCTCGACCGTCAGCACATCGAGCGGATCGATGTTAATCTCCCAGTAGATTCCATCCTCAACCCCATCCTCGAATTCGTCCTCCGCTTGTGTCCAGTAACCATGAAAGTCGAGATCGGAGCCCGGCCACACGCGTCCGCGCGGCAGGGATCCGGTCAGCGCGCAGGCGACCAATTCGGGACACGCCGCGAATTCGGCGTGTTTCTTGCGCGCCAGGACCTCAAGCCGTTCTGTGAGAGGCATATTGTCTCCTTGGGTAAATGAAAAGGACGAGGCATGCCTCGTCCCTACATATTACACAGATTTCTGTGCAGTTTACGCTTTTTTCGCTCGCTGCCGCTGAATTTCTGGGATGATCAGCAGGCTGAGCAGGCCATTCATTACGACGATCACTGTGCTGCCCTCGTGACCGAGCACGCCGAGCGGCAGCGGCAGGTTGACCACAAAGGCGCTCGTGATGAGCAGGACAATCACGGCAATGGCAAAGCTTATATTCTGCCACACCACGCGCCGCGCCTTCTTGCTCAGGTTGATGGCGTAAGGGATCAGTTCGAGGCGGTCGCCCATGAGCACGAGATCCGCCGTCTCCAGCGCGACATCCGTGCCCGCCGCGCCCATCGCAATGCCGATGCTGGCGGTCGCCAGCGCGGGCGCATCGTTCACGCCGTCGCCGACCATCGCCACCGCGCCGATCTTCGCTTCCATCTCCTTGACGACCGTCACTTTATCTTCCGGCATCAAGCCCGCGTACACTTGATCGACGCCGACCTGTTGGGCGATATTCTGCGCGACTTTCTCGTTATCACCCGTGAGCATGGCGACTTTGACGCCCATCTTGTGCAGCGTTTCGATGATCCCCTTCGCTTCCGGGCGGAGCTGATCCGCCAGCGCGATGAGGCCGAGCCACTGGCCGCCGCGCTGCACCAGCATGACCGTCTTGCCTTCGTCTTCCAATCGGTGGCGCGCTTCGGACAGCCGCGCCGGGAAGTCGCCGTTTTGCAGCAGATACTGCGGGCTGCCGATGTTCACGATCTGCCCGTGCACAATCGCTTGCACGCCGCGACCGGGAATTGCTTCGAAGTCGCTCACATCGTCCAGCGGAATTTGCCGCGCCTGCGCAGCCGCCGCGACCGCTTTCGCCAGCGGATGTTCGGAACGCGACTCGACCGCCGCCGCGACGCGCAGCAGTTCGGTTTCGTCGCTCTCATCACACGCAATCAGGTCGGTGACGGCGGGCTTGCCCTGCGTGAGCGTCCCCGTCTTATCGAAGGTGATCGCCTTGACGACCGCCAGACCTTCCAGATACGCGCCACCCTTAAAGAGCACACCGCTGCGCGCGCCTGCCGCAATCGCCGAGATGAACGACGCGGGCGTGCTGATCACCAGCGCGCACGGCGAGGCGACGGTCATGAGCACCATCGCGCGATAGAAATTGCTCGTGAAGTCTACCCAGCCGAGCGCGGGCGGGATAATGATGAACAGCGCTACCGCGACGATGATCAGGGTGGCATAGCGCTGCTCAAACGTTTCGAGGAAGCGTTCGGTCGGCGCTTTGCTGTCCTGCGCCTCTTCCACCATCTTGATGATCCGCGCCAGCACCGTGTCCGAAGCGGGTTGCAACGCTTCCACATCGAGCATGCCCTGCTGATTGAGCGTCCCGGCAAACACTTTGTCGCCCACGCCCTTCTCGACCGGCATCGACTCGCCCGTGATCGGCGACTGGTCGACCGCCGAACGCCCCGCTTTGACGATGCCGTCAACGGGCAGACGCTCACCCGGTTCGATCAGGATGAGATCGCCCACGCGAATCGTGCTGACTTTGACGACCTGCACACCGTTCGGCCCTTTGACTTTGGCCTCCGACGGGTAGAGTTTGAGCAAGCCGCGAATCGCCTGGCGGCTGCGTCCGATGGCGTAATCCTGCAGTACGTTGCTCAGCGAGAAGAGGAACAGCAGCGTCGCGCCTTCGTGCCACTGATCGACCAGCGCCGCGCCGAGCGCCGCGAGGATCATCAGCATATCGACATCCAGCCGCTTTTCGCGCAGGCTGCTCAATGCACCAATCGTGCCGAATAGACCGCCCGCGACATAGGAGAGGACATTGACGATCAGGATCGCCAGCGGCGGCGCTTCCAACTGCTCCAAAATCAGACTAGTCACAATGGCGACGAGGGTGACGACGACGAGACGCGGCTCGAGCCATGCTTGGGTGAGCCAAATGGGTCGATTGCTGACCGCGGCGGTTTCCTGAGTGGTAATGACTGTAGCCATTTAAGCCCCGTTGTTACATTTTACAACACCAACAATTCTATTTTAACTCACATTAACTTGAAGATCAACATACGTTAGTGATGCTATAATCTGGCAAATTGTCACTTGCTGAGTTAAAAGTCGAAAATTGAAAGTCAAAAGTCGGTAATGAGCACTTTCTTTCAACTTTTACCTTTTAACTTTTAACTTCAAAGGTATTTATCTCATGCCCAATTACATCCTCGCGCTTGATCAAGGCACCACCTCGTCCCGTGCCATTCTGTTTGACCATGACGGCCGCATCGTCAAGACGGCGCAGCGCGAATTCCCACAAATTTACCCGCAGCCCGGTTGGGTGGAACACGATCCCAACGATATCTGGAACTCGCAGTTGGAAGTCGCGCGGCAGGTGGTCGCCGGACTGCAGCCGGGCGAGATCGCCGCCATTGGCATCACCAACCAGCGCGAAACCACGCTCGTGTGGGATCGCACGACGGGCGAACCCGTCTACAATGCGATTGTGTGGCAGTGCCGCCGCACCGTGCCGCTCTGCGAAACGCTCAAGGCCGAAGGCTTCGATCAGGTCATCCTCGCCAAAACGGGCTTGGTCACGGACGCGTATTTCTCCGGCACCAAAGTCGCGTGGATTCTCGACAATGTCCCCGGCGCGCGCGCCCGCGCGGAACGCGGCGAACTGGCCTTCGGCACCGTCGACAGCTACCTGATCTGGAAGCTGACCGGGGCGCACGTCACCGACGTGAGCAACGCCAGCCGCACCCTGCTCTATGACATCCGCACGGGTGATTGGTCGGATGAAATCCTCCTACGCTTGAACATCCCGCGCTCGCTGCTGCCCACCGTCAAGCCGAGCAGCACCATCTACGGGGAAACCAAGCTGCTTGGCGGCAGCATCCCGATTGCGGGCGTGGCAGGCGATCAGCAGGCGGCGACCTTCGGGCAGGTGTGCACGCAGCCCGGTATGGTTAAAAACACCTACGGCACGGGGTGCTTCATGCTCATGAACACGGGCGCACAGGCGATTCCGTCGCGCAATCAACTGCTGACCACCGTCGCCTGGAAGCTCGGCGACCAGCCGACGCAGTACGCGCTGGAAGGCAGCGTCTTCATCGCCGGGGCGGCGGTGCAGTGGCTGCGCGATGGCCTCGGCTTGATCAGCAGCGCCAGCGAAACCGAAGCGCTCGCTCGCAGCATTCCGGATACGGGTGGCGTGTATCTCGTCCCGGCGTTCGTCGGCCTTGGCGCGCCCTACTGGGATGGGTTCGCCCGCGGCAACATCAGCGGCTTGACGCGCGGCAGTGGCAAAGCGCACATCGTCCGCGCGGCGCTCGAAAGCGTCGCCTACCAGACGCGCGACGTGTGCGACGCGATGGGCGCGGATGCGGGCATTCCGCTCACCACGCTGCGTGTTGACGGCGGCATGGTCAAGAATGACTTCGTTATGCAGTTTCAGGCGGATATTCTGGGCGTACCGGTGCAGCGCCCGCAGGTCACCGAGACGACGGCGCTCGGCGCGGCCTATCTCGCGGGGCTGGCGGTCGGCTTCTGGGGCTCCGCTGAGGAGATCGGGCGGCAGTGGGCGGTCGAGCGGACGTTCGAGCCGACCATGAGCGCCGATCAGCGCGAGTCACTGTATGCGGGCTGGAAGCGCGCCATCGAGAGAACAAAGGGTTAAAAGCAAGAAAAGAATAAGACTTAACGCAAAGACGCCATGACGCGAAGGCGCAAAGCAATTGGATAAAGTTCTTTGCGTCTTGGCGGCTTCGCGCCTTTGCGTTGAATCTTTTCTTGTTTTTTTCGTGTACTTAGATGTCTTTCCATTTTGGTGGGTTATGTTCGCGCCGCCAGCGGACGCCTTGCGGATAGCCGATCATCTTGGCGATATCGCCGACCACGCGGATCACGGGCACGAGCGCCGCTGCGTACAGCCGATCCGTCGCCTCAAGTTTCACGCCATTGTGTGCCGCGGCCTCCAGCACGCGACCGAGCCGCGCGTATGGCTGCCGCAGATACACCGCCCCACCGAGCAGATACAGCCCCCACAGGACACGATGAACGCGCCAGCCGAGCAGGAAAATCAGCGGAATGGCGACGAGATACGTCAGATAGCGGGCGGCGTGCCGCTTGCGGAACAGATTCGCCTTCCCATCCCCGCGCGCATAGCGTTGATAGGTCTTGTAGAAGCTGTTCAGATCGCCGTGCGGACGGTAGTACGCCAGCGCGTCTCCGGCGAAGACCAGCGGCGCGGCGGTCTGCTTGAGGCGCAGGTCGAAGATCAAATCCTCGCAGTAATCCAGCCATTCGGGATAACCGCCGACCGTCGCCCACGCCGACTTGCGAAAGGCGACGCTGCGGCTGCTCGGCAAAAACGTCTCCGGGTCCACTTCGTCGACGAGCGGGAAGGCGGTCGCGCCCATCGCCGCCTCAAAGACCGTGCGCGCATCCATCGCGAAGAACCCCGCCACTACTTCGACCGCCGGATCGGTGAGCAGCGGCGCGGTGATGCGCTTGAGCCATTCCCGATCCAGCACCACGCCCGCATCCGTCGCCGCGATGATGTCGCCCTGCGCCGCGGCAATCGCGCGGTTGCGCCCCGCGCTGATGTTCGCGCCCGGCTCGACCAGCACGCGCAGCGGCAGGCGATCCGTATACTCGTTAAGCACGGCGACCGTGTTGTCCCGGCTGCCGCCATCGACAATGACCACTTCGTCGGGCGCGCACGTTTGCGCGACCAGCGAATCCAGCAGGCGGCGCATGTGGTCGCCCTCGTTGAGTACCGTACAAATCAAACTGATCAAGCGTTAACCCCTGCCCACGAGGGCGCAGTTGGTGGAATTTCGCGCAGCACCGCGCGGCGCAAATCATGGTATTCGACTTCGATGGTGTGGCGCGGCGTGTCGATGTACGTGCGCGCGATCCGGTCGACCTCGCGCTGCATCTGCTGGCGCGCATCGGCAGGTAAGCGATAGTTCCCGACGATCAGGTTGGCCGCCAGCTTGGATTGCAGATCAGCAATCGGCCAGATGCAGCCCAGCGGTTGAAACAACCCGATGAAGAACAGCGTCGGGTGGTCGAGGTGAAACATGCGCAGGAACAACGGCACCTGCGTGCCATCAAAGTGGATGAAGTTTTTGTCGAAGAACGGAAATGAAATGCGGAAACCCGTCGCGGCGATGACTGTGTCGTATTCCTCGACGCGCCCGTCCACAAATTCGACGCGCGGTCCGTCAAAGCGTTTGATGTCCGGGCGCGGTTTGACTCGTCCATGCCGCAGGTTGTACAGGAGTTCCGAATTCATCACCAGATGCACGTGCAAGATGTCTTCTTCCGGCTTGGGCAGGCCGTATTGCTCGTTGCTGCCAATCGCCAACCACAGCGTCAGCCGCAGCAGCTTGGTGTAGATCCAGTGCGGCAGCCAGTTGAACTTGGCCGCCAGCACATCCGACGGGTAGCCCATGACCACCTTCGGCGAGATGAAGTAGCCGCGCCGCATGCTGATCGCCGTGAAGGCGGAGATGCGCCCGGTCTCCACGGCGATATCGCAGCCGGAATTCCCCCCGCCGATCACCAGCACGCGCTGGTCGCGGAACGGTTCGGCGCATTTGTACTCGTGCGAATGCAGGAACTGCCCGCTGAACGTGCCGGGATAATTCGGGTAACGCGGGTCCCAGTGATGACCATTGGCGACAAACAGATAATCGAACATTTCGACTGTCCCGTCGCCGAGCGTGATCCGCCACGTATTATCCGGCTGTTTCTCAGCGCTTCTGACTTCGGTGTTGAAGCGAATACAGCGATCCACGCCGAAGTGCCGCGCATAGCTCTGGAAATAGGCCAACACCTGCTTATGCGACGGATAATCGGGGTAATCGTGGGGCATGGGGAAATCTTCATAGCCGGACATGGTGCGCGAGGTGATGATATGCGTCGTCTCGTACACGCTGGAATGGCTCAACTGTGGCGAGTAAATCCAGTTGCCGCCGATTTGGCTCTGCCGTTCATAGACGATGGGCGTGATGCCCACCTGTAAAAGATTCTTCGCCGCCGTGATGCCGGACGGCCCCGCGCCGATCACGCACACCCGAGGAGTTGCCATAGTAAACCCTGTCTAGTTGCGCTGCCCTTCCAGTCGCCCGACCTCTAGGGGCCTCTGCGTGTGCGCCCAATTAAACGGGCAGACACATCGGTCTGCCCCTACATCCAAACTGTTTCCGTCTGGCGCACTGGATCTGCAGGACAAGCTAACGATTATTGTCCCGAAGTTTACTCGATCCCCGATCGGATTTCACCCCGCGTCGAAGAAATAGCCGACCCCGGGCTGGGTGCGGATGTGGCGCGGGCTGTCCGCCGTTGGCTCCAGCTTCTTGCGCAGGCGGCTGATGTTCACCCACAGGTACTGCGTCTCGCCCTGATGCTCCGGCCCCCACACCTGACTCAACAACTGTTTGTGCGTGACCGTTTGCCCTTTGTTCATCACCAGCGTATAGAGCAAATCGTATTCGATGCGGGTGAGTTCCAGCGGCTGGTTGTCGAGGAAGACCATCCGCTTGGCGAAGTCGATGTACAGGTTATCCATGAGCAGCGGTTCGCTCGTGCGGTCGGGGATGCGGCGGCGGTTGAAAATTACGCGCACGCGGGCGAGCAGCTCGTCATGGCTGATCGGGCTGCTGATGTAATCATCCGCGCCCGCATTGAGACCATCGGCTTTGTCCTGCCCGGTCACCTCGTCGGAGAGCAGAATGATCGGCACTTCGCTGCGCTGGCGAATGCGCGTACACAAGTCGCTGCCGCTGCGCTCATTCAGCTTGGCGTCGATGATGATGAGATCCCAGTGCGCCTCGGTGACGGCGGGCAGCGCCTCATCTTCGGTTGTGTAATCGATGACCTCATAGTCGGCCTCTTCCAGCTTGTCCATGAGCGTTTCCGCCAACTTGGAACGCCCCTTGATCAGCATAATGCGTTCCAGTTCGCGCTGCGGAGCACCCGTGGCGACCGGCGGCAGCACCGTCGTCACATGGCCTTCGAGCAGCGCGGCGGGGATCAGCGGCGGCGCATCCGGCAGCGCATCAGTGGTCGGCAGCAGAATGCGGATGCTCGTGCCGATCTGACTCGCGCCGCCGCCAGCGTAGATGTGTCCCCCGCTCCGGCGGATGAGCTCCCCGGCGATATAGACGCTCACGTTGGCGTTCTCTCCTTCCGGCGATTCGAGCTGACCGGGCGGCATAGGTGCTCCCATATCTTCGATGGTCACCAGTACGTCACGCCCGTTCTCCACCACAATGTGAATCGGCACGCCAGCGGGCGACGCTTCCAATGCCCGCTGAATTAACCCGGTGAGCGCGCGCCCGAGCGCGTACTCATCCCCCGTCACCATGATCGGGGTGGAGGGCAGGTCGACGCTGATCTGGCGAAACACGCGGTTGAAAGTGCGCGCCGAGATCACCCGTTCGAGCAGCTCGTTGAAGCGCACTGCCTCGCGCCGAATCACGAGCCCGCCGTATTGCAGGCCGTACAGGTCGATCACATTGTCCCACTGGCGACCGATGCGCTCGACCCCCACTTCGATATCTTCCAGCAGACGCTGTCGATCCCCATAGCTTAAATTGCCATGCTGTTCGGACAGCGTCGTGAGCATGCTGCGCGTTTGCGCGTAGGGGATGCGTTCGAACAGCGCGTCGAGCCGCAGACCATCGCCGGGTCGCGGCTGACTCATGGGGCGTACCACGCCCACCCAGCTCACGCCCTCCCCATCGCCCAGAAACTTGACGAAATCGATTAGCAGTTCGACGCCATCCGCCAGCGTGACCGTGACAATCGGGTAATCGGTGTCGTCAGTATCACGAATGCGGTTGCGCGCGGTCTCCAACTGCGCCAACGTTGAATCGGGCGCGCCCGTCTCCGCGGCAATCGCGCGCAGCAGCACATCCGAGTCCTGATTGACAACCTGCCCGGTTGGCACGCGCGTGAGTTCGGTCACCTGCGGGTTGCAGATCACCACCCGGTTACGTTCGTCGACGAAGAAGATCCCCTCGTTGATGCTCACCAGCACTGACATCACCCGCGCATGGTTCTTCAGGATTTCCTGATTCAGGTGAATGCGCTGGAGCGCGTACAAGGCAATCTGCACCATGTGCTTGACGAGCGCCGTATCCAATTCGTAGCCACTGACCAGGCTGACGAACAGCAGCCCCACATTCTCAATCGGCAGCACCGTCACCTGCGGCGTATCCAGCGCGGCGAGAATGGGCTGCAAAACCGCTGCATCACCCGGCGCAATCGTGCGCGGCACATTCTCCCGGTCAGCGCGATAGCCTAATCCGTACAGCACATCCTGCGCGCGCAGCCGCGGCAGTTCGCTCACCACCTGCCCGTTGTAATTGTCGGCATAGAGGTCATCGAATAACCAGGTGACCACCCGCGTCACGAGCGGAATATCGCCGACAACCTGCGCCAGCGCCATAGCCACATCGAGCGGGGCGGCGGCATTCGCAAACGCGTGCCACGCATCCAGCAGGCGTTCGTTGGTTTCGAGGCTCAGGCGCTGCGCCTGATGCTGAAATGCCGTCCGCAGCCCCGCCGCAAACTGCACCGCAAACTGTTCGTAGATGAACAGGTCTTCGTTGTCAATTTCCGGCGCGAAGATACCGACCGCGCCGATCACATCCCCGCTCGTCACCAGCGGAATGATCGCCGCCGCAGTCGTCTCCGGAAAGATCGGGATCGACACGAAGTTCGGATTGCGGCTGATGTCTTCGTATACTTGCAGCAGGCGACTACGCATCGTCCACAGGAAGGGATCGTGTTCTCCGGGATGCAGCACGCTTTCAAACAGTTGATTTTTAGCGATGAAAACGGTGTTCCCCGCGTACAGGCGGAAGGTCTCGCGTTCACGCAGCACCACGGCGATGCCGCGGAGCCCGAACAAGCTGCTGATGAAATGGATGGCGTTCAGAATCACGAGGCGCGGCTCGTCACTCGTTTCAAGCAAGCGCGTCAGCGAGGCGATCATGTACAGCTTCTGGTTGCGTTCTACCAACGCGCGGTTTTGCTCGTTCTGTTTGAGCATCAGCCGCACATGCGCGGCCAATTCCTCTTTGGAGAGGCGCATCGAGAGCAAATCGTCAACCCCCGCGCGAATCAGCTGGGTCTGGTAGTCGGGGTCCGTTGCGTCGGAGAGCACCAGCAGCGGCAAGGTGGGAAAGCGGCGCTTGATCTCTTCGACGACCATGAGCGTTTGGTCGCGCAGAAAACCATCATCCGCCATAATCAGGTCATAACGTATATTGTGCAGTGTTTTCACCGCGCCTGGCAGATCATCTGTCGCGACGAGTTCGTGGCTCTCCTGCAAATACGGCAGCACCCACGGGTCGGACTTGTCTGTGAGCAGTAGGATTAATCCTCGCTTAGTCGTCACACATGCGCTCCCAAATCATGCTATAGTTAATGTATACAGTAATTATCCTCAAAAGGAAATAGTCTATGAATACCCTAATCCGAAAGACGGGTAAGCTCACCGATACGCATCAGATTGCAGTGGCGCCAATGGGAGCAACGCGTACAGAACCCAAACTCGGGCGGCTGCGCCCCTGGCGCATTGCCTTTGTGCTGCGATCAGCTGGCGTACGCATTGTAACCGATGTGACGGAAAATTTAATTTTGGGGCGAATTACGCCGTCCGGAAATGAAACCCCGGTCATCGACCTGCGCCCATTTGACGCCGAAGATGCCGGGGTATCGCGCAAACATGTGCTGATCAAAGTGGAAGGCGACGGGGTGTATGCGTCCGATCTACAGAGCGCCAATGGCACGATACTCAATGGCAAGAGGCTCGACCCGCACACCTTCTACCCGGTGTTTCACCTTGATGAGCTGGTGCTCGGCAGGCTGCCCATTGTCATAGAACTGCTGATTGATCCGCTAAGCTGAAACGTCAGCCTCGCGCCCGAATTCTTCGAGCATGAGTTGCAGCTTACGAGCCGAATGCTCCAGCCCCTCGGCAAAGCCCAAAGCGCGAAGGCGCACCGGGCGGGGAAGCTGGGTATTTTCGGAGATGAGGCGGGACTCGCGGGCTTGCGACAGCAACTGTTCGATGAGTAATCGATGGCGTTTCGTATCGGCAGGCATCATTAGTTCCATGTAAGCAGCAGTCTATACCTAGAATACAAACTTTTTCAGCTACAGCGCGTTAAAATATCCTCCGGTTGCTGGCAGTTTCCCCTGCAAAAAATCATGCGCCAGCGTCTTGGCATGCGCAGTACTGAGACGGGCGTTCTTGACAATCACCGTCACCAGCACGCTGGAACGGTGCAGATCATTGACCACCAGTGTATGCACTTGAGTGGCGCGCGTCAATTCGTCGAATTCAACGCAGATAGTCTTTTCCCGCGGCATATCCGCCAATACATCCAATTTCGCGTAACGCATATCAACACCTTCGCTTAGAAGCCTATCGCTTCCGCTTGAATGCGCCGCCAGATGCCAACGCATTCACATATCAATGTGCTTTGGGTGTGATGCTCGATGTGAGATTGATGTAACTAGGGGTGGTTCAATTGCAATTATGATTATACGATCATTACGAACAAAATGTACACCCATTTCTGATTTTTCATAAATTCTTTACGCAGTTCAGAAATAAGAGGGGCATGAGTCCGTATCCCGGTGGTGAACCCGCACCTACTCAGACGCAGCATGGCCCGGTAGCCAGTCGGTCAAGGGCGACTCGTCTTGACGAGCAATACATTTGATGGGGCCCCTCCGTTCTCCGAAAAAAAGCGAGCGGAGGGGCGAGATAGACGGTTTAGGCCGCCGTCATTGTCAGCTACTTGCGAATGACGTCGTCACCGCCCATGTAGGGGCGCAGCACCTCAGGGATGACGATGCTGCCATCCGCCTGCTGGTAAGTCTCCATGATGGCGATGATCACGCGCGGTGTGGCCAAACCGCTGCCGTTGAGCGTGTGGACGTACTGCGGGCGCTTCTGCCCTTCCGCGCGGAATTTGACGTTCGCGCGCCGCGCCTGAAACGCTTCGGTATTGCTGCAGGAGCTGACTTCCAGCCATTCCTTGCAGCCGGGAGACCACACTTCGAGGTCATACTTCTTGGTCGCGCTGAAGCCGAGATCGCCCGTAACGATTTCCAAGCGCCGGAACGGGAGCTGCAGCGCACGCAGAATGTCGCTGGCCGCTTCCGTCAGGCTTTCCAGTTCAGCGTAGCTCGTCTCCGGCGTGGTGAACTTGTACATTTCGACTTTTTCGAACTGATGCACGCGCTTGATGCCGCGCACATCACGCCCGGCGCTTGTCCGCTCGCGGCGGAAGCACGGCGTATGCGCGACGTAGTTCAGCGGGAGCTGGGCTTCGTCCAGAATTTCATCGCGGTGCAGGTTCGTGATCGCCACTTCGGCAGTCGGCAGCATGTAGATGTCGGCTTCCGGGTCGTGATACACCTGCTCGCGGAACTTGGGGAACTGCCCCGCGCCGACCATCATGTCTTCACGCACCATGTAGGGCACATACAACTCGGTGAAGCCATTCTTACGCGCCATGTCGAGGAAGAAGCTGATCAGCGCCCGCTGCAAACGCGCCCCCATCCCCTTGAGGATGTAGGCGCGGGAGCCGGAAATCTTCACCCCGCGCTCAAAGTCGATGATGTCGAGTTCCGGGCCAAGTTCCCAATGCGGCTTCGGCTCGAAATCATATTCGCGCATTTCGCCTTCCGGCGGCCACGCCTTGTTATCGTCTTCGCTCATGGCGACAATGGTGCTCTCGTGCGGCAGGTTGGGCAGCCACAGCATATGCTGTTCGAGATCCGCCTCGACGCCCTTGAGGTAATCGTCGATAGATTCAACGCGCGCGCCCATTTCGCCGACGCGCCGCTGCAGCTTGAGCATAGCGTTTTCGGCATCCGCATCTTCACCCGGCGTGAGGGGTGTTTCACCCGCCAGCAGCGCCGCCGCTTCTTCATACTTCCGATCAGCGATCAGCGCTGCACCTTGCACCGCATACGCGGTCCGGGTGACATCATCCATCTTTTTGTCACCGCGCAGCCGCCCGATGCTCTTGTTGAGCTTGTTCCGTGCCGCTTGGATCGCCTCGGATTCCGCCAGCATCTGCCGGCGGCGCTTGTCGAGATCAATGATGTTGTCGATGCGGTCGCTCGCCGCCGGATCGTTCAGCTTGGCAATTTGCTCTTTGACCCATTCCGGTTTCTCACGGATCAGGTTAATGTCGATCATGTTCTTGCGTATCCTCCAATGATGGGTAATTTTCAGGCGGCATCGGTCGAGTGAAGTCGCGGTACAGCCGCACTACCGCGAACGCGATTCCGAAAATGATCACAACGACGATCAGCAGATCGAAAAACTCTGGTGTCAGGTTTTGAAGCATAGGTTAGCCTTTAGCGCTTAGCGGTTAGCCGTTAGCTAAATGCCTGTTGCTTTCCGCGTGCTTTCTACAGCAAGCTACATCGACCAAAAGTCTTTTGCTTTTAGCGAAACGCTAAAAGCTAATCGCTATTGGCTACTTTGGTAAATAAAAACGCCTCTCCTGACCGTCGCGGGAGAGGCGTTGATTGTACCTCAGAGTGGGCGGTAGGATACGGCGTATTCGGTTAACCCGACGACGAATCGTCAGACCACGCGGGCAGCTTAATGCTGAACGTCGTGCCGACGCCTTCTTCAGATTCAAACCAAATCCGTCCGTTCATCGCCTCCACCTCAGATTTGCACAGATACATAGCCAGACCATAGCCGAATTCCGCCATAATCTGCGGCTGCCGTGACCGCTCATATGGTAGAAACACGCGATCACTTTCGCTCGCCCGGATGCCGTACCCCTCGTCGATAATGTCGATTTGCACCGTATTTTCGCGCGGGTGAGCATACGCGACGACCTTGATCGGCGCGGCTTTCATACTATACATGATAGCATTGCGCAATATGTCACGCAATACATAGCTCAGATGCTCGGTCGACGCGGCGACGGCGATGCGCCCGGGGATGACCGCGCGAATGCGCTTGCGTGGATCGCCCGCGTCGCTTTCCGGGTCGACAAGCGTATCCTCATCCATCGCTTCGAGGAAGTCCTCGATGAAATCCTGCAGCACAACCTTGCGGCGATAAATGGCGACTTGCTCGCGCACGCGCCCGGTCCGGATCTTCTCCAGCCGATCCATCAACTGCGTGAGTCGTCCCAGGCGGTGCATATGCACATGGATCAGCCGGGTGAAGCCGCCCACCCGCCGCAGCAGATTTTCGTTGCCCTTCGCCCGCGTGATCTGTTCGATCAGGTCGACATGCCCGCGCGTGCTCGACACCACCTCCGCGACTTCTTTGAGATAGCTGTCGACGATATCGGTGAGCGCCGTCCAATCCGGCATCTCAATGGTGATCATGGTGAACGCGGCATCGGAACTGTGCCGGAGCATACTCATCCACGCGGGGATGCGTTCCCCTGTACGGTAGACGTAAAAACGCACCGGGTAGCGCGCATCGATGGCGCGATTGCGCACCGCTTCGACGCTTTCCAGCGCGCGGCTGTTGAATAAGACCGCCGCCGCGGGCCAGCCCTCCTGCCGAATCAGCTTGAGATCGGATCCCATCAGCGCGCGCGCCGCCGCGTTTTCCGCCACCAGATGATTCTGCGGATCAAAAATGAGGACGGCTTGCGACAATCCGTCGAGGATAAGTTGATTGGGGAGCAGCTCGTCTGCAATCACCGCAAGTTCGCTCCAAGTGCACCGTAAACTATCACAGGTATTATGCATCCGATTGTACAGCAAGACGCCCGGCGGGCAGTTCACTTTTTCTAACGTGCCGACAAGGCAGAACCGCACCTTTCCCTTAAAAGAACGGAAAAGGCCGCGCTTGGTCGCAGAAAATTCATAGGTTTTTGATAACTCGGGGATAAAACACCGGACGCCAATGGCAGGCGTCCGGTATTGAAGCGCACTTAGCGTTGTTCTTCGCGCAGATGCGGGTACAGCAGGACATCGCGGATGCTGCGCTGATTGGTCACCAGCATGACGAGACGATCCACGCCCATGCCAAAACCGCCGCAGGGGGGCATACCAAAGCGCATCGCGCGCAGATAGTCGTCGTCGGTCGGCGTAGCGTCGTCTTCATCGGCGCGATACAACTGCGCCATGTCGATGAAACGCGCTTCCTGATCGCGCGGGTCGTTCAGCTCAGTGAAGGCGTTACCCATCTCCATGCCCGCCATGTAAATCTCAAAGCGTTCGACATGCTTGTCGTCGTAGCGCACGCGCTTGGCGAACGGCGAAATGTCGCGCGGGTAGTCGAGGATGAACGTCGGCTGGATCAGCTTCTTCTCGACCGTTTCGCCGAGCAAGTGCTCAACCAGCTTGCCCCAGGTCTGATTCGGCGCGAACTGCAAGCCGATCTTGCGCATAGCGGCTTCCAGCGACTCCGCCATTGGGTGATCCATGTAGTCGATCTCGGCGTTCTGCTTGATCGCTTCGCGGATGGTCAGCCGCGGCCACGGCGCGCCAAAATCGAGCGTTTGGCCTTGATACTCGATCACCGTGCCGCCGGTCACGCGCTGGACAATCGTCCGCACCATGCGCTCGACCAGATCCATCACGCCTTCGTAGTCGATGTACGCCTTGTAGAATTCGAGCATGGTGAATTCGGTGTTGTGCTTGAACGACACCCCTTCGTTGCGGAAGTCGCGCCCGATCTCGTAGACCGCGTCATAGCCACCGACCAGCAGTCGCTTGAGGTACAACTCAAAGCTGATGCGCAGATACAAATCCTGATGCAGTTGGTTATGATGCGTGACGAACGGCCGCGCCGCCGCCCCACCGTAGAGCGGCTGGAGGATCGGCGTTTCAACTTCGAGGAAGCCCTCATTGTCGAAGAACTCGCGCATGGTGCGGATGATGAGCGCGCGCTTCTTGAACACGTCGCGTACGTCGGCGTTGACGGCAAGGTCGGCATAGCGCTGACGGTACCGCGTTTCAACATCGTTGAATTCGCCGAACTCGATGATCGTGCCATCCTCTTGCTTCTGCTGCTTGATGACGGGCAGCGGGCTGAGCGCCTTCGCCAGCAGCTTAAATTCGCGCACACGCACGCTGGCTTCGCCCGCCTGCGTCCGCATCATCGTACCCGTCGCCTGGACGAAATCGTCCAGTTCGACCAGCTTTTCGCGCACGAGGTTATACGCCGCCTCGTCCATGTCGTTGACGCGCATGAACAATTGCACGCGGCCGCTCTCGTCTTCGATGTGCAGGAACGACACCTTGCCCTTGATATTCTGGCGGCGGACGCGCCCGCACACCGTCACCGTGACGCCCTGCGCCGGGTCGTCACCGGACTTATCCGCGTCGGGGTTGACCGCTTCCCAGTCGGCATAGGCGGCCAGCGCCTGCGCGGTCGTGTGGGTGCGGTGGACGCGCGCCGGGAAGGCTTCAACGCCCAAATCTTCAATCTGGCGCAGCTTATCCAGCCGCTCTTGTTCCAGCTTGTTTGGCTGCCAAGTCATGTAATGAACCGCCTTAAATTGGATAGGTTGATGAGAGAGAGTTAAAAGTTAAAAGTCGAAAGTCAAAAGTGAAAACAGGTGTTTGGCACTTTCAACTTTTTCCTTTTAACTTTTAACTGGTTCTGGTTTTACGCAATCGCTTTGATCACGAACACAATCTGGCCACCGGGGGCATTGACATTCACTTTATCGCCGACTTTGGCCCCGATCAGCGCTTTGCCGAGCGGGCTTTCCAGCGAGATTTTACCAGCGGCGGGGTTCGCTTCCGCGGATCCGACGAGGTGATACACCTCTTTTTCGTCGCCACCCTGTTCCAGCACGGTCACGCGCGACCCGAGGACGACGACATCTTTCTTGCTCGTCTCCTGAATGATCTGCGCGCTGCTCAGGATCGTTTCCAACCGGAGGATTTCGCCTTCGATGAATGCTTGCTCGTTCTTGGCGTCCTCGTACTCGGCATTTTCACTCAAATCCCCACCCTCTTCCATCGCTGCGCGGAGGCGGTCCGCCACTTCATAGCGGCGAACTTCTTGAAGGTATTTGAGACGCGCCTCAAGTTCTTTCAGACCTTCAGGGGTGAGGTATTGCGGGTGATTCGCCATGATACACCGGCTCCTTTAAAGAGATAAATCCGTATTCCCTAGAGAAATAACAGAAAGACACAGCAATCTGCTGTGCCTGAGGTCAACATTTTCTGGAGACGCACGCGGCGTCAATCATAGGTAATAGTAGCACACAAAAGGCAGCTTGTAAACTGATATTGACTACCCCGCGCCCCGGTCAACTCGCGTGGCCCGGCGGCTAGACGAGTATTTGCCAACATTCGGTGGGATGCGGTGCAAGGGGGTCACTGCCGGAGGGTGATCGTTTTAGCAGTGAGGCCTGCGCCTAGGGCTCGTCGCTCGGCACCGCCGTCGGCAGGGTGAAGCTGAACGTGCTGCCTTCCTTCGGCTCGCCGCTGAAAAACAGCTCGCCGCCCATCAGATGCAGCAGCTCACGGTCGAGGTACAAGCGCAAACCACCGCCGGGATGCTGCCGTACCAGTGGATGATGCACACCGCGCCAGAACGCCTCGCCGACCCGGTCATCCGGGCTGATGCCAATGCCCGTGTCCTCGACACCGAACAGCACATGCGTGCCGAGCGTGTCCGCTGTGACGCGGATCGAGCCGCCGTTGGGCGTGTAGAGCACGGCATTTTCCATCAGGTCGACGAGGATCGTCAGCACCTGAATGGGATCGCCCAGCACAGGCGGCAGCGGGTCGTCAATGCGCATGCTGACTTTGTGGTCACGCGCATCCGCCCGGTCTTTCACCCAGTTCCACGCGCGATAAATGGTCGCTTCGCCATCAAACGCTTCGTTGTGCAGCTGCAGCACGCCGCTCTCCACCTTCATCAGCGTGAACAGCGAGTCGATCATATCAAACGCGGTGTCGGCCTGAAGTTCGGCCAGATGCAGCGCGTCATCCTGCTCGCTGTTGAGCCGCCCCAACCCGCCATCGCGCAGGGACCGGATCTGCCCGCGCAGTGAGGTAAGCGCTGGCAGCAGCAGATCGACCGTTTGCTGGAACAGTGGGTCAAGGGTGGCTTGCGGCAGAGGCTGCAGGCGCGTGCGCAGCGCCGCATTCTCATCAAACAAATCAATCATCAAGTCGATGACGGCCTCAATGCGTGCGGCTGCCATCGGTGGTGCGGCCGCCTGCATTTTGCGCAGAACAGTGATCGCCTGAGCGTACTGCATTAACCCATCCCCGGTATCCTAACGGTGAAGGTGGTACCCTTTTCCGCTTCACTGACGACGCTGACCGTCCCCCCCAACAGCTTGATCAGGCCGTAGGCCACCGGGACGCCTAAACCACTCCCTTTGAACGAGCGCACCAGCTCGTTTTCTGAGCGGAAGTACACTTCACCAAGCCGCGCCAAGTCTTCCGACGTCATGCCGATGCCATTGTCGATCACCTTGATGATCAAATCACTGCCTTCGCCGCTGGCGGCGACCGTCACCGTGCCATCCTCATTGGAATAGCGCAGCCCATTTTCCACCAGCTTGAAGATCGCCTTCGCCAGCAGTTCGCCGTCCAAATTGAGGAGCGGCAGACCCTGCGGCACATCCAGCGTGAGCGTCTTGTTGAGGCTTTCGGCCACCGGACGCGCGCTCTTCTCTACCATCATGGCGATATTTTTGAACATGTCCATCTTGCTGTTGATGCGCAGTGTGCCCGCGCGCAGCTTGTTCATATCGCTGACATCGACCAGCAGTGACTCCATGCGCCGCGAATTGGTGCGGATGGTGTCCACAAACTGCTTCTGCATGTCGTTGAGCGCGCCCATCGCGCCGCTGCCGAGCATGTCACCGTAACCGCGAATGCTGGTCATCGGCGTGCGCAGTTCGTGAATCGCGTGCCCGAAAAAGCCCGCCTGCTCTTTGAGGAAAGTTTCCATATCGGGCGGCACGACTTTGGCGGCGATTTCCGCTTCGCGCGCCTTGGCTTCTTCGGCGGCTTGCCCCAGCAACTCCTGAATCGCCTGGATTTGTCCCGGCAGCCGGAACGGAATGAGCGATCCGGCCTGAGCACCTTGATGGAGCTCGGCCAGAAGCGCCTGTGCTTGTTCGAGTGCGGTCATGCGTTCCCCTCCGCAATGGGTACGCTAAACGTAAATTTGCTGCCTCTGCCGACCTGGCTTTCGATGAGGATCTCGCCGCCCATCTGGCGCACGAGACTCGACGTGATGGCAAAGCCTAAGCCAGTGCCCGGCTGCGAACGGGTGAAATCATCGTCCGCACGCCAGAACTTCGTCCCGAGTTTCTCAATCGCTTCTTCCGAGAGGCCAATGCCGGTATCCTGCACGCTGAATTCGACGCGCTTATCGCGCTGCACTACCGTCAGCGTGATAACGCCGCCATCAGGCGTGTATTTATAGGCATTGCTCACGAGATTGGTCAGCACTTGCAGCAATCGGTAGAAATCGACGCGCAGCGGGGGCATCTTCCCCTTCACCTGTTCGACGTAAGCATGGTTGCGCGCTCTGATTTGGGTGATGACGTTATCGCGCACTGCTTGAACTACATCTTCGACCGCAACTCGCGTTTCATTCATAAAGAAATGCCCGCTTTCGATGCGGCTGATGTCTGACAGGTCAGACACGAGCATTTCCATCCGTTTGACAGCGTCGCGGATGCGCTGCATATACCCGAGCTGTTCCTCGCGCAAATCCCCATCCATGATGACGAGATCCGCGTAGCCGAGGATGATGTTCATCGGCACCTTGAGCTCGTGCGCCACCGTCCCGACGAATTCGCTCTTGGCGCGGTCGGCGGTTTGCAACTGCGAATACAGGCGCGAGTTTTCGATGGCGGCGGCGGCGCGCGCGACCACACGCTCGATCATTTCCATCTGTTCCTGCGTGAACGACGAGTCGCGCCGCAGCACGATCACGGCGAACACCTTGTCTTTGCGCTGAATCGGCACAATCAACACGCCTTGAACGCGTTTTTCGTCGTAGCTGTTGACGCTCGTGCCGGTCTCCACCGCTTTGAGCGCCATCGGATACAGCTTTTCGAGGTAGAACGGCTGGGTGTCTTCCGGGCTGAACCCGGCATGATGCACGGCGAGAATCCGTTTGTTCTCGACCAGACCGATGTGACCATAGGTCGCTTCGGAGAGGCGGCACGACCAATCGAGCGTGGATTTCATCACATGTTCAACGTCGAGGTTTTCGCTCAACTGGATGTCGATCCGCCGCAGTTGGCGCAGTTCTTCGAGACGTTCGGCGAGCTTCTGGTCGGTCGCGCTGAACAACTGCGCGTTGTCGATGGCGACCGCCGCCTGCCCCGCGAAGGCTTCGAGCGCGGCCAGGTTGGTCTCATCAAAGAGGCCAGAGACCGCGCGGTTATCGACGTAGATCGCCCCCATCACCCGCCCGCGCACGCGCAGCGGCATCGCCATGATACTGCGCAGCATCTGGCCGACAATGCTCTCATGTTCGCTGAAGCGCGGATCTTCCGACGCATTGGTCGTGAGGACAGGTTCGCCCGTATCGAGCACGCTGTTGGCAATCGTCCGGCTGTAATTGAACTGTTCGCTGCTCAGCGTCTGCTGGTCGAAGTTGCGCGCGGCCTGCACCTGCAACGCCCCGTCATCGTCGCGCAGCACGAGGAAACCGCGTTCCGCGCCCGTGAGCTGCAAGATCGCGTCCATCACCTGATTCAACACCTGCTGCAAGTCGAGCGATGACCCGAGCAAACGGCTCACGTTGTACAGCAGTTCAAAGCGTTCCTGCTGCTTGCGGAGCTTATGCTCTTGATCCATGCGCCCGAGCAGATCGTTGAGTTTATCCAGCTGCTTTTCGAGAAAAGCGGGATCGATCCGCCCGATCTGCACCTGCGTCTTCAGCAGATTGAGATTGTGCCGCATCGCCGCGATTTCGTGGTCGCCAATGCCCACCGGGGGTTTGACGTTAGGATTCACCATAAGTCATGCTCTTGTAATAGTCGCAATGGGCAGTCAAGGGACACAGTTCGCACTTCGGACGCCGCGCCTGACAAATCTCTCGACCCAACCGAATGAGATTAAGGTGAAACTCGTAATGTGCCTCGGGGGGCACGATACTTTCCATCACCGGATGCGCTTTATCCGCGCTGATATTAGCCGGCAAAAACCCGATCCGCTGGCCGACTCGGTGAATATGCGTATCGACCGGAAACGCGGGTCGATTAAACCCAAAACACAGCACAATGGCGGCGGTCTTCGGCCCCACCCCTTTGAACGATGTCAGCCATGCTTTGGCCTCATCCAAGGGGACATCCGCCAGAAAATCGATGTTCATCTCGCCGCGTTCCACGTAGATGCGCCGCAGTACATCCTGAATCACGGGCGCTTTCTGGTGCGCGAGGCCAGACGGGCGAATCGTCTCGATCACTGCTTCCAACGGCGCGTTCATCACCTGCTCCCACGAAGCGAAGCGGGCTTTCAGCGCCGCAAAGGCGCGATCCTTATTCAAATCCGTTGTGCTCTGGCTCAGAATGCAGTCGATCAGCTCATCCAGCGGTGGCAAAGATTGACGCCAGGTCGGGCGACCAAAGACCGCGTGCAGCGTCTGGGCTATCGGGGCATATTTCGCCTTACGGCGCTCAAAGTCCGAAATCATCAACGGTGTTTCCTTGTCTTCAGAATTTATTATAGCTGTTTCACGAATTTTGTACTGTGCCAAGAAATACCGCCTGCGCGACCGTCTCCAGATCCCCGGTCGACAGATCCGCTTTGAGTGTCTCATTCGCCAGTTGATCGCCGAGCAGCAGCGCGCCTTCGCTGAACTGCAGCGGACGCAGTTGGCGATCCGGCGCGGAGACGAGCGTGCGCTGCGTCATGGTCGCCAGATCGAGCAGCGCGACGACGGTGCGCACGCTCTGCGTCGGCAGGCCAAGGTCGCGAATTTCGCCGAGCGCATAAGCAGCGTAACGTCCGCCGGGGTCGATCACCACATCGCCGCCCTGCGTGAATGTGCCCAAACTGGGGATGATGTGTTCGGAGCCGAGCGTCAGATCAATGACATGCACATCAAAACCCGCGAGATCCGCCGCCAGCGCCAAGCGAATCAAGCGCCCCGCGCCGATGCCGCCGCCGCAGAAACAGCCCGGTTCGCCGGGGAGCATCGCCGTCGCTCCGGTCGCCAGATCGAGCGCGAACAACCCCGCATACTGGCGAAACGGCGTAATGTCGCCAATGTTATCCGGCTGAAAATCCATGTAGGCCGTCGTCCCGTTCACGGCGACCGGGAAGGCCCGCACGCCTTCGCCGTTGCTGTCTGCGAAGACCTGCCGCTCGTTCGAACCATCGAGATTGGCGGCATAGGTCGTGGTCGTGAGAGTGGGCGTTGCGCCGCTGGTGAGCGTCCACACGATCTGATCGCCGCTGAGCGCCCAATCGATGCGCCGGGCATCCCCGCTCAACTGTACGAACGGATGATCGCGCAGCGTGCCGCTCGGCGCGGCGGTGCGGACGCGGTTCGTCGTGCGGTCGAAGAACAGAACGCCGCCATTGATGAGCGTGTAGCGGTCGCCGTCGAGATCAAAGGTGGTCTGCGCGCCCGTCAGCACGTCGATGAACGTCAGCCGATCCAGCGGGCCGTTCATGACGAACGCTTGATAAACGGAGGTGGTCTGGGCGGTAACGCTTGTGAACGACAAGAGCAGGAGCAGAGCGAAAATCACAGATAAAGCCTCACCCCTAAATCCCCTCTCCCAAGGGCGAGGGGACTTAAGACGGCAACCTTGGTGCCTCCCCCTCTCCTCTAGGAGAGGGGGCTGGGGGGTGAGGCTACAGACAGTCTCCACCGCGTTACGCTTCATCCAGCGCCGCCAGCACGCGGGGCAGAATGTTGCCCGCCGCGCCGCTCAACCACAGGTCAGCAATGGGCGTGAGTTCGCTCTCCGACGGGTTGATCTCGATCACCTTGCCGCCCACCCGCCGCGTGATGTGCGGCATATCGGCGGCGGGCATGACCGTGCCCGACGTGCCGACCACCAGCATGACATCGGCGCGCGCGCTGGCGAGCTTCGCCTCGTCCAGTTGATCGAGGGGGAGCATTTCGCCGAACCACACGACATCCGGGCGGACATATGCGCCGCAGTGTGGGCAGCGCGGCACTTCATGCTGCTCATCCCAGGTGAGCGTCGTCACATCGACGGGTGTCGGGTCGCCCTGACAGCTCTTGGAGCACTTGTTCGCGCTGATCTTGCCGTGCAGGCGGATAATACGCGTGCTGCCCGCCTGTTCATGCAGATCGTCGACGTTCTGCGTGATGATTTGCAGCGTCGGAATACGTCGTTCCAGTTCGGCCAGCGCTTGGTGCGCGGGGTTTGGCTGCGCCGGGCTCATTAAGCGGCGGCGATATTCGTAAAACTCCCAGACCAGTTTGGGATTCGAGGCAAACGCCTGCGGCGTCGCCAACCGCATGGGATCATATTTTGCCCATAAGCCATCCAGCGCGTCGCGGAAGGTCGGCACACCCGATTCTTTGCTCACCCCAGCGCCCGTCAAGACTACAAGCCGCTCACTCGCCTTGATGAGCGCGGCGGCTTGACGAATTTGTTCTTCAATCGTCATCGGATCTTCTCACCGTTTCAACCTTGTAATTATACCCGATAGATCCGAGGTTTCGCCATGAAGAACGGTGGGGAAACGTCAGGCATAGCCGTGTATATGAACGGTATGCTGTGACCGGATTGCAGCAACAGGGAGAAAAACTGGATGCAATTTGCCATCAACTATTCGCCGCAGGCCGCGGCCCTGCTGAGCGCGGGCCAAATCGCGATCGACTACTTCAAGTGTCCCGATTGGGACCACATGATCGCCGATGCTCGCGCGCAGAAACCCGTCTACGTCCACTTTCCGATCACGGTGGGGCGCGGCCAGCTCGGCAAGATGGATTGGCACAAGGTCGACCGCCTGCTGCGCGACACCAGCACGCCGCTGGTCAACGTGCACCTCGCGGCCATGCGCCCCGACTATCCGTCGCCGTACGACCCGCAGCAGATCGTCGACACACTGCACCGCGAACTCACCGACGTCGTGGCGCGCTATGGCGCGGATAAGGTGATCGCGGAGAATGTGCCGCATCACGGCGACGACACCGATTACGAATATCCGGTGCTGCGCCCGGCGGTACTGCCCGACGTCATCCGCTCAGTGATCGAAGCGGCGAACTGCGGTTTCCTGTTCGACCTATCACACGCGCGCATCTCCGCGGCGACGCTCGGCCTCGACTGGCGCGAGTACGTGCGCGGGCTGCCGCTGGAACGCATCCGCGAAGTGCACGTTACGGGTATGACACGTTTAGACAATGGGCGCTTAGAGGATCATCTCGGCTTCACCGAGGCCGATTGGGCAGCCTTCGACTGGTTCATTGAGGAGATGCGTGCAGGTCGCGCTGCCACCCCGTGGATCGTCTCGTATGAGTACGGTGGCACGGGGCCAGCGTTCGCGTGGCGCAGCGAAAGCAGCGTGATCGCGCGGGATGTGCCGCGGTTGTATCAAGCGGTTCACAGTCATCCGTTGACAGTGAACGGGTAGATCCGACCCCACCCCCGGCCCCTCCCCGAATTCGGGGAGGGGAGACAGATTTCCCCTCTCCCCGCTTGCGTGGGAGAGGGGTTGGGGGTGAGGGGAAACGGGGTGAGGTTTCCCTCAATCCCCGTGCTCGTGCTCGTGCTCGATGATTGCATGCGGATCATCCGGCGCGAGATCGCAGTCGCGGTGCAGCCAACTGTTTGCGCGGATGGCGGCGACTGCTGTCACCGTGTCGAGCCCCATGCTGAAGACTTCGCGGTAGCCGGTCGCGATGGTGTAATCGCCGGAAATGTCTTCATCGGGCGCATATACGGCGATCAAATACGTTCCGGCGGGCACGTCGAGATCGAGGCGCGGCGCTTCGTAGAATTCCGTGCCGCCGAACGCCTCGACAAACGTCTCGCGTTCACCTTCCCGCGCAGCGTTCGCTTCGACATACACGGGCGCATAACCCTCCGGCACGGCGAACGGGAATTCGACGTCCGTCAGGTCAGAATCGGCAGCATCCGGGTTATCGCTGAACACGGCGAAATGGGGCTGGAACTCCGCGTAATGCGCGCCGCACACGGGCACGAGCACTTCGACGCGCAGTTGATTGTCGTCGGCGCTAAAGTCGAGCTGGAACACGTCGACATCCGCTTCGTCGAGGTAGCCGTAGAGGGCATAGGAAATCGTCGCATCCTCGACGCGGTAGGGTTCGTCAAAGCCGCCCCAATCCTCCTCCTCGATAGAGGGATCGTGGGCGAAGACCGGGAACGCGATCAGGAACAGGAGTAACACTAGGATGGGAATTTTGGCCATGCGATCACCTCATTTTTGCATCAGCATCCCGCCAGACGCTGATGAGCGGATGAGTGCGCGCTAAAGATTGCGCAAGTGCCTATAATGACTCTTGAACAGTGAACGCGACTGGAGGATCGCCGCCATGCTGCGCCGCTTACGCCAACCGAAGACCTTGATCATCGCTGCCAGCTGCGCGCTTCTCGTGTCGCTCGCTGAGTTAATAGTGATTCTGACGCAAAGGGGATTTCTGCATTCACAGGATTTGCCCGAGCACATACTCCTGCTGCCTCTGATCGTGGTCACAGATACCAGTCTAATTCTCGTGGGTGGGCTTGCGCTCAGTTTGTTAGGAATGCTCATTGCGGCTTCAACATCCGAACGACAGGGAAAACGCACTATTTCAACAGGGTGGGGGTGGCTTGGATTTGTGCTTACCGTTCCGCTCTGCGCATTGAGTCAACCTTTAGCCGGCCTCGCCTGTCTAGGATCGGCGTGCCTTTTTCTGTTCGCCATGATTGGCCGCGACGCAAAGTGGTTCATCGCCTCAGTTATCTTGACTGGTGCTCTTGCCCTAGCCAGTATTGCCGCTCTCAACAGCGTCTTGAGTAGTGTTGTGCTCACGCAGTCATTAAGTCTAGACGGCAAACAGTACGCACTCGTCACCGTTACACGCAGCGACTTTGACATCTGCACCGATCATCAGTATCTGGTCATGGAGTGTGATTCGCTGCTTTTAGCCTGTCAGCCTCTATGGCAATCGATCACCTACGGTGATTGGTGTGGGCAAGCAGGCTTTGAACCCGAAAACAAAACCCTCACCTACGATGCGGCAGCGCAGCAGTTGCTCGTCCAGCTTGACGACGAACGCTTTACCGTGCCGCTCGAACCGCCCGCCTGAGTCCGCTCACGCCAGCGCGTACTGCAAGGCGGGGTTGTCCTCGCGTTCGACCTCGTCCAAGTTCGCGACCATCAGCCGCCCGTGCTGATACAAATACTCAACGTGCGCGCCCACTTCTTCCAGCGCCAGCAGCACATCATAGCCGTGCCGCTCCGGGTACATGCCGCGCGAAATCTCGCCGATGGTGCACGGATGCCCCATGTCGCGCATGATCGTTTCCACACGCTCCAATTTGCGCTCATGGCTGGCGCGGATCTCGCCGATGCGCTCGTGCAGGTTATAGATCGGCGTCTCGTGCCCGCCCAGCGCCACGCGAATACCGTCGAGCCGCGCGACTTTCGCCAGCGCCTCAAAGTAATGCCCCAAGCCCGTGTACGCGGTGATGCTCTCCGGCGCTTGGTGCGGCGTCGTCACCGCCAGCACGTGATCCGCGCTGATCAGCACATCGCCGATCACGATGCACACCTGACCGGGGCAGTGTCCCGGCGTGTGGATGAAGCGCATGCCATCCAGTTCGATGCCCTCTTCCAGCGAGAAATCAACCGCCACCGAGCGGAAGAACTTCTTGCCGAAGCCGTACATCTCCATGAGTTTGGTGCGCCGCTCTGCCGGGATGCCCGCGCGTTCCAGATACACGCGCAGGTCTTTGGTGGCGATGATCACGCGCTCCTCGTAGTTGGTCAGCACGCGCCTGTCTAGCGGATGCACGCCCACCTGCGCGGTTGTGAGGTCGAGCACGCCGCCCAACCCGCCAAAGTGATCGATGTGCCCGTGCGTGATCAGCACGCGGCGAATGTCGCCAATGTCCAGCGCTTCGCCGAACTCGGTGCGCAGCGCGGCGATCCCGGCCACGAGCTGATCGCCGGAGTTCCCGATGCCCGACCCGCAGTCGATCAGCGTGGGGACGCCCTGCTCCAACAGCACGTAGCAGTAGACGATGAAACCGGGGAACGCCTCGACGGGCAGGCGGTAGATCCGCGCGCCCGTCGAAGCGTCAAAACGCTCGATAGCCGTCATTACATCGAGAACAGCGAACGACCGGGCAGCGCCGCCACCCCCGCGAAGACGATCACCAACGTCACGATGATCACGGCGAGCGACACCATGTAACGCACGTTGTCGGGACGGCGGCGGAACGGCATGTCGAGATGCGCCACCACCACGGCCACGGTCATCAGGGCGACGTGCCCCCAGCGATAGCCCGTGCCTTCAGGCACGCCCAGCGCGATCAACACGATTAAGCCGAGCAGCCATTGGATTTCAACCGCGCGCACGAAAATCGTCATAAAGCGCTTGGCGAACCCATCATATGGGCGATTCTGGAACAGACCGATGAGGATGGCGATGATCGCGACGACGGTCGCCAGCACGACCAACCAGCGCACGCCCGAATGGGCTTGAAACAGAATAGTCTGAATGCTCATAGATGATAGATCCTTTTTGGGTGGAGATAGTCAATCCTGACTAAGCATACCAGAAACAAAAACGCCGAGGTAGTCCCCGGTGGGTGTGGAATTGATGAATCTTGCAGCGTTGGTGGCTTACATGGCTGAGGCGAGCAGGTCGGTGCGAGGTAACTGTGACCGCCTTTACAAAGTTGAGGACGAGGCATGCCTCGTCCCTACACAAGCGTCACTTCTGTCTCCCCTCCCTGAATTCCGTTGAGGGGACGGGGGTAGGGTGAGCTACACCCCGGCAGGCTGTCCCTGCGCACGGTACACGTTCACCAGCACGCCCAGATTCTTGAGCAGGTCGCGCATAAAACCATGCGTCGCCTCGTCGGTGAGGTGCAGGTTGGCGTCAAACTTGTCTTTCGCCCCCATCACCAGCACCTGCGGCGTGTTGACGACCGGGTTGTCGGTGAACACCAGCACCTGCCGCAGGTGATGCTGCGCGCGCACCGTGCCGAACAGCCCGGTCGATGCGCCGAGCATGGCGACCGGTTTACCCTTGAGCGGCACCTGCTTGTTAGCATCCGGTCGGGACGCCCAATCGATGGCGTTTTTGAGCACGCCGGGAATCGAGAAATTGTATTCCGGCGTGGCGATCAGCAGCGCGTCCGCCGCCGAGATCTGCTCGCGGAAGTCCTGCACCGCGTCAGGATAACCCTGCGCCCGTACATCATCGTTGTACAGCGGGATGCCGCTGAGATCGGCTGTGTCCAAGGTCATGCCTTCCGGCAGCAGGTGTCCCGCTGCCCGGAGCAGCGCGCTGTTATACGACCCCTGACGCAAACTTCCCGAAATGCCGAGAACCCGAATAGGCTGAGTCATCGCTCGTTTCCTCATATTTCACCACAGTTCATACACTATACAAATCAGGCATGAGAATCCCGTGATGATACGGGCAGCAGTCCGTTTGAGCGCAGCGGGTCAGCATAGGGCAGGCGTCATGCAAGCGGCGCGCACCCGTCACCGCAATTTCCGGTAAAATTAAGCTCATGATGATTAAACTACCGGATGATAAACAAACCTTACTCGATGACCTGCTCCCGCGCTTGACCGCCGTGCCCGGCATGGCCGCGGTGGTGATCGGCGGGTCGCTGGCGCGTGGCACCGCGCGTCCCGATTCCGATCTCGACCTCGCGCTCTACTACCACGACGCCGCGCCGTTCGACCTCGCCGCTATCCGCGCTATCGCCGAAGCGATCAGCGCCGAGGGTACGCCCACAGTCACGGGCTTTTACCAGTGGGGCGCGTGGGTCAACGGCGGCGCATGGATCAAGACGCGGGCGGGCAAAGTCGACTTCCTTTACCGGAGCGTCGAGCATGTGCGCCGCACCATCGACGAAGCGCATGCCGGGCATACGCACACCGACTACGAGCAGCAGCCGACCTTCGGCTTTCACAGCACCATCTACCTCGCCGAAACGCACGACTGTGTGCCCGTCTACGATCCCGACGGCGTGATCGCCGCCCTCAAAGCGACGGTCGCGACGTATCCGCCCGCGCTCAAAGCGCAGATGATCACGGGTAACCTGTGGAGTGCGGAATTCACGCTCTATCACGCGCAGGGCTTCGCGGCCACCGGGGACGCCTACAACACGGTCGGCTGCCTCACGCGGATGCTGTATAAGCTCACGCATGTGCTGTATGCGCTCAATGAGACGTATTTCGCGGGCGACAAACGCTCGCAGGACAAGATCGCCGCGTTCGCCATCAAGCCGGAAGGCTATCTGGCGGCTGTCGAGGCGCTGCTGCGCCACCCCGGCGCGGATCTCGCCGCGTCAGTCGCCGAGGTTGAGCGGTTGTGGCGGAGCGTCAAAGCCCTGTCGGACGATTACGCGCCGCTCTGGCGCGTGTGAAAGATTGACCATGCTGAAACGGTTTCGCGCGCTCAAACGCTGGCAGAAACTCGGTGTGATCGCGGCGGCGCTGGGCGCGGTGTTCGCAGTGACGATGTATGCGTGGCTGTTCGCCGATCTGCCGAGCATCGATCAGATTCACGCGGGCCTGACGCTGCCGTCCACGCGCATCTATGACCGCAACGGCACGCTGCTCTACGAGATCCTCGCCGACAGCGAAACGGGCGGGCGCAACACCGCGATTCCGCTGGAGAGCATCCCGCAGCACTGCCGCGACGCGGTGATCGCCACCGAAGACGCCAATTTCTACAACCATCCCGGCGTCGATGTGGTCGGCATCGCCCGCGCCCTGTGGATCAACGTGAGCGGCGGCGAAGTATTGGCGGGCGGCAGCACGATCACGCAGCAGGTGGCGCGCACGCTCCTGCTCGACCCGCAGCAGCGCGCCGAGCGGTCACTGCGCCGCAAGCTGCGCGAGAGCATCCTCGCGCTGCGCCTGCAAACCGCCTACAGCAAAGCCGACATCCTCGCGCTCTACCTAAATCAGTCGTATTTCGGCAACCTCGCCTACGGCATCGAAGCGGCGGCGCAAGCCTACTTCGGCAAGTCCGCGCCGGATCTCTCGCTGGCGGAATGCGCGTTGCTGGCGGGGCTGCTCCAATCGCCCGCCGTGTACGACCCGCTGACCAACCTCGAAGCGGCCAAAGATCGCCAAGCCGTGGTGCTCAACCTGATGGTGCAGTACGGCTATCTCGACGCAGCGACGGCGGAACTCGCCCGCAACGACGAGCTGCAATTCGCGGCCAGCCCCTTCCCCATCGAAGCGCCGCACTTCGTCATGGCGGTGATCAAGCAGTTGGAGCGCGACTACCCCGACGCCCTGTACCGCGATGGTCTCGACGTGATCACCACGGTCGATCTCGACTGGCAGCGCGCGGCGGAACGCATCGTCAACCGCCAGCTCGACGGGCTGAATCACCCGGCAGCGGGCGGTCGCCAGCCCGCCAACGCCAACAATGCCGCCGTCGTAGCCCTTGATCCGTATACCGGGCAGGTGCTGACTCTGCTCGGCAGCCCGAACTATTTCGACGAGGCCATTGATGGCGCGGTCAACGCGGCACTGGCCAACCGCCAACCGGGGAGCACGCTCAAGCCTTTCACCTATGCCGCCGCCTTCGACCCGACGGGTCCCGATCCGTGGACGCCCGCCACCATGATCCTCGACGTGGAGACACCGTTCGTCACCCGGCGCCTGGAGAGCTACACGCCCGCCAACTTCGGGCTGGTCGAACATGGCCCAGTGCTCATCCGCGAGGCGCTGGCCTCCTCGATGAACATCCCGGCGGTCGTCACGCTCGAACACGTCGGTGTGAGCACCTTGATCGAATTGGCGGCGAACGCGGGTTTGACCACGCTCTCCGGCAACACGAATCTTGATCTGTCCGTCACGCTCGGCGGCGGCGAAATCCGCCTGCTGGACCTCGTGCAGGCCTACAGCATTTTCCCGAACGGCGGTTACCACATTGACCCGGTGTTCATCCTCAAGGTCACGGATCGCGGCGGCCAGGTACTCTACGAATGGCAGAGACGCCCGCTGACGCAGCGCGTGATCGACGAGCGCGTCGCCTTCCTCATCACCGACATTCTGAGCGACGACGAAGCCCGCCTGCAGGGGTTTGGACGGCGCAGCGCGCTCAACATCGGGCGACCCGCGGCGGCCAAAACCGGCACGACAACCGACTACCGGGACAACTGGATCGTCGGCTACACGCCGAATCTGGTGGGCGGGGTGTGGGTGGGCAACGCCGACAACACGCCAATGGTCGATGTGACGGGCGTGAGCGGCGCTGCGCCGATCTGGAACGCGTTTATGCGTGAGGTATTAACTGGTCAACCGGAACTCGAATTCCCTCAGCGGACAGATCTGCTGCGGCTCGAAGTCTGCGCGGTGAGCGGTCTGCTGGCGACGCCGGAATGCCCGCGCCGCCGCGTCGAGTGGTTCATCCCCGGCACCGAGCCAACCGAGTACGATAACTTCTACCAGACCTTCACGATTGATCGGCGCACCGGGCAGTTAGCTGATGACACCACGACCGAAGCCGACCGCCTCGACCGGGTGTATCTGGTGCTGCCGCAGGAAGCGCGCGATTGGGGCATTCGCAACGGCATCACCCCACCGCCGACTGCCGCCGAGATCGTGCAGACCGACGACGATGACGGTCTGCGCCTGCTCGAACCTGATCCGTACACCATCTTCCAGATTTCGCCGCAGCTTCCGGTCGAAGCGCAGCGCCTGCGCCTGACGGTCGGCGCGCCGTCGGGCACGGAATCGGTGACGTATGCCATGAATGGCGAGACGCTCGGCACAGTCGAGGCCGAGCCGTGGGCGCTGTGGTGGCCGCTCGAACAAGGGGATTGGGAACTGGTCGCGCAGGCGACGCTGGCCGATGGCACGGTCGAAACCAGCGATCCGATCCCCTTCAGCGTGACGGTCTATACCCCGCCAGAAAGCCATACCGAAGGCACCTCGCCTTAGATTCGGTGTGCCTCGTGGGGGAACGAGGCGCGCCTCGTTCCCCCGAAAGCGTGATCATCGATTCCCCTAAACCGTGGCATTTGTCAGTGCCGACTCCAGCCGCTCGGTTTACCATCAAAATCTGTGGTGGAATGCAGCGAGTTGGAGGTCAGCATGGTACTGCAGCTAGCCAGTGAAGTGGTTTGGTCAAGCCTTAAACAGGAACTCTTTGCCGTCTTGGGCATGGTGACGGAAAAAGGCGAGGCGCGCACGGTCGGCGTGGTTTACATCGTGTACGAGCACAGGCTCTACGTTGTCACAGGCAAAGACACGTGGAAAGCGCGGCATATGACCCAAAATGCGCATGTTTCGGTGACCGTGCCGATTGCCAAGCGCATTCCCTTCCTGTTCTGGATCAAAATCCCCGCGGCAACGATCACCTTTTCCGGTCAGGCAACCGTGCAAAGTGCCGCATCTGTGAGCAAAGATGTCTTGAAGTCCCTGCTGCGCACCGAAAACCCGGATAACCTGAACGATATGTGCGTAATCGAAATCCAGCCCGTTGGCGACTTCGTCACTTATGGCATTGGCGTCCCGCTGATGTCGATGCGCACGCCAGAACAAGCGCGCGGTCGCGCGCCGGTCGCCTAAGACCCGCTTCGTTACACTACATCTGCACCTGAAGACCCAATCGCTCTAGCAGGGGGCGACACCACGCCGCGCGGTATTTGATCGGCGGTTTGTCCGGCGTATGCGAATCCGACCCCGCGCTCGTCAACAAGTGGTGCTGATCGGCGTAGGCCTGGTACAGGGCGATCTGTTCCGACGAATGTTTGGGATAATGCACTTCGAAGCCATCAATCGGGACTTCAGCGCGCAGGGCATCGAGTGACGCGCTGTCGAAGCACAGGTAACCGTCGCCGCGACCAGGATGCGCGATCAGGCACACGCCCCCGCTGGCATGCGCCGACTCGACGACCTCGGCAATGTCCACCGTGATCTGCTGCAAGCCGGAATCGACCAGCAGCCGTCCCGGCGAGCGTTCCGGCGTGCCGTACCCCTGCTGCCGCACGAGATCGACCAGCCGATGCGGCTGCTGCACGGCGGGCTGAGCGAGCAGCGCCTCGACAGCCACCGGTGAGAGCGGATAACCCGCTTGCGCAATCGCCTCGACGGTCTGGCGTATGTTCGCCTGCTGTCGCCGTAGGAGGCCATCGGCCACAGGCTGCAGCGCGTTCGCAGCCGGGTCGAAGCCAAAACAGAGTACATCAATCAGTTCCCCGTGCCAGTGGGTGCTCATTTCCACGGCGACCAGCAGATGAAAGCCTTTCGCCGCGGCGACTGCCTGCAGCAGCGGCGTGATATCCACGCGATCATGATCGGTGATGGCAGCCAGCGCGAACTGTTCAGCAATCAAGTGATCGATGAGCGCTTCCGGCGTCCATGTTCCGTCGCTGTCAGAAGACCGATACTCAACCGAATTTAGTCCCATTCGATCCCGGTGAGGTTGCGCGGGTTTTTAAGCGTACCGGAACGGGAAAAACCAGCACCGATTAACGGCGCTGGCAATTTGCGATTCCCATTTATAAGGAAGCAGAGACATGAGCAAGCAGAAAACAGACAAGAACCAATCAGAATACACGATCACATCGGGCGGCATCCTCACGGTGGGGCTGGACATCGGTTACGGTGTCACCAAAGTCGTGACGGATCAGACCACAATTGCTTTTCCGTCGGTAGCGGGACATGCCCGTGAAATCAAATTCCAGCAGGAGGCGCTGACAGCCAAATATCCCGGCGACCAGCTTACAGATGAAGATGGCTCGACCTGGTTTGTGGGCGATCTGGCGCTGGCGCAGCTTCCGCCGGGCGAACTGCTCCGTCTGCGCGGACGGACTGCCAACGAAAAGACGATGGGCAATACCTTCCGTCTCCGGCTGGCGAAAGCGGCGATTGGCAAACTGGCGCAGGGGGTGTCGGGGCGAGATGTTATCCATCTACGGTTGTGCAGCGGGTTGCCGGTGGATCATATGCGGGATGCGAGTGGACTCAAGCAGGCACTTCAGGGACAGCACCTCATCAAGACAGATAGCGCAGACGTGATTGCCAACGTGACTGAGGTGATGGTCATGCCGCAGCCGTATGGTTCGGCGTATGCCATGATGCTCACCGAGCAGGGCGAGATCAACGTCTATCACACCTACATGCGAACCGGGGTCGTGGATGTTGGCACGTATACAGTAGACATCATTCTGGATGACGATGGCGACTTCGTGGATGCGGAAAGCGGCAGTGTCGAGAGTGGGGTTTACACCGCGCAGGAACGCATCGCCGCCATGCTGGAGCGTGATTACCGCGAGAAGATGCCACACGGGATTGTCGAGCAGGTTCTTCGTACCGGGATCTTTACCGCCAGCGGCAAGCCAGTGGATTACAGCGCCGAAGTCGAAGAAGCACTTGCCCCACTTCGCAGCGCGACCCTGAATCTGCTGTCGGAGAAGTGGCAGCGCGGCACAACCGTCGATGTGATTTACCTGTCTGGTGGCGGAGCGGAACTGGTGTATGAGCAGGTGGTCGAAGCCTACCCGCAGACGAAGCTGGTGCCGGACGCGCAGATGGCGAATGCCAGAGGCTATCTGCACTACGCCCATTTTGCCGCACGGAAGTGAAGATTTCAGCATCGAGGGGGGTCTTACTGGTCAGCCCGATGGGTGATACGGGTAAGACCTACTCCAAGGAGAGACAAATGGCAAAGCGCAAGACAAGTAAACGCCGCTACCGGATGATTACGTTCAAGGTGTTCGAGGACACTGACAGCGACATTCTGGACTGGTGGGAAGGGATTGATGAGGGGGAGCGCAGCGATGCGTTACGCGACCTGATCCGGGGTTATCTGGGCAAGCAGCCGCGCAAGAACAAGCTGCTGACCATTCCCGAACTGCTGGAAGTCCGGCAGGACACCTTATGGATACGCGATGCTCTGAACGAGATGCCCAGCTATCTGGAACGCTTGGTACAGCATGTGGCAGCCAATGGTGTAACCCAGATTGCGATACAGCCTGAAGCACGAGCGCCAGTCAATGGCATTGTCCTACCACCGACTGAACCCGCTCTGTCAGACAACGACAGTGACCGCCGGGCGCGGCGCATGAAACGTTCCCAGTGGTAAGGAGTGGTAAGGAGGTGGTGTATGAGACAGTTCATCCTATCGTGTAGGACAGCACAGCCCAATGCAGCGCATGGCACAGCCATGCACGTCGCAGCGTCGAGGTGCTGCGACATCGCCAGACCCCGTGTAACGGGCGTGAGTAACCAGAAGGGTTCTCACGGGGTCTGGGGCGAGCTAAATCCGCTCGCCACTCATGCGCCGTGGGGGCTGATGCAGCGGCTGTCGCCCCTGCATGAGTGCGGCGGTGCAGAGATGCCGCCGCACTCGTGGACGCGGTTCGCCGCGCCCACCGAACGCACCCGTGACCGGGATGCGTTCCCCATCCGCATCACGTTCGTTCAGCAGCAAAACAAGGAGCAGAGGTTATGAATCATCGTCAGACAGTCACCGAAATCAGCAAACGCCTACCGCGCTTGAAACGACGCGATGTGGCGGAGGTGCTGGAAGTCATGGCGGAACTGTGGCTGGAGGCACTAGCACAACCCGGTCAGACAGTGACCGTTGCCGATCTGGGCAAGCTGCTGGTCGAAGTCCAGAGCTTTCGCAGCGGCGGGGCGGTGGGACAGCGAAATGTCAAGCGGGTGTATGTGCGTTTCCGTCCAACCGGGAAATTCCGTCAGGTCGTGTTGAATACCCAAATAAAGGAAGGAGCATCTGAGTGAAGAAGAAACCCAATCCCTACAGCGAACGCATGACCGTCAATCTGACTCCCGACCAGATGCGGCGGTTGGAAGAACTGCGAAATGTTCGCAGCCGTGTTGGAAACTTCGTCAGCAAGAACGATCTCCTGCGCGATGCGGTCAACCTGTATCTGGCAGCACAGGAGGATTTGCCGGGATCTCGCCGGGCGATTGCCAAAGGCATCGAGAGCAAGGTAGACGCGCTAGATACCAAAGTCGAAACGCTGACGATCATGCTCAGTGGTTTCATCGAACGGGTGACGCGCAAACGCGAGGGATAAATGGACAGAAAGCAAATGTGCATCGCCAATGTGCAGTACAAAAAACCTTCTAGCGATGGCGCAAAGCAGTCGAAGAACCTCTTGCGGTATCTGACTTACCGCGAAAGCCGGGATGAAGCAGCGCGGCATGTCGCCGGGCGGGAGCGCTGGACCGATCATGGCATGGGTGGTTCAGTTGGGGAAATCGCACAGCGCTGCGACGACCTCAAGAGTGAGCATGTGCTGACCTTCTCACTGGTCATGAACCCGAACCCCGACCTGATAGCGATGGTCGCGCCGGAAGACCGTGAGCAGTTTGTCCGCGAATTAACCGAGCAGGTGGTGGATGATTTCTTCGAGGCACGCGGGATCGACACAGGCATTGAGATGAGCTATGTGCTTCATCACCGATTGACGGATGACCCGCAAGCGCCGGGATTACACGACCCACACACCCATATTGTGCTGCCGGGGACAGTGTATGACGAGGAGCATGGGCAGCGCGTACCGCTGTTCTTCAGCCGCAATCGCAAAGTCAATCACATCGAGATGCTACATGATGTGACCGAGCAGACAATGGTCGCACAGATGGAACGCTATGTCGGTCCCGACTGGGAGCAGCGCTACGAAGAGTTAGCCGCTGCGCGTGAACAGGAATGCCAGATCATCGCGGACGAACCGCATGGTGTCATGCTCAACGACAAAGGCGAAAGCTGGAATATCTGGTGTGGGACGCGCCGGACGGATGAGCAGCAAACTGCTGTTGGATTTTATTGTCATTATTCCGCGCCAACGGAAGACGACCCGGATGCACTCCGGTTGGAATTCCGTCCGCTGGCGACAGGACTGACACATGAACAGGCAGCCTTTTTGGCACGGGTGCTGGCACAGGAGATGAACGGCGACATGGACAAACTCAAAGAACTGGCAGGATTGCTGAACGGGATGATTGCTGACCATCGGGAGGCATTGATCGGGGAAATGGGAGGATATGAACAGCCTGTACAGGACATATCGCCCGACTTTGAACTTTAGCCGAGAAAGCACACAGGGGAGAAGAGCGCCAACCGTCGGGAAACGTATGCGCTCCAAACCCCTGTGTACCATCTAAAGGAATACGATGAGTATGACACAGAACGACGTTGTGAACAAGACGGACACATTAGGCACATCCAGCGCCGGGAGACGCGATTTCCTGAATGCACTCTACCAAGGAAGCCCGGACAACCTCTACCTCGAACTGCGCTGCATCCACCCGACCACCGGGGAAGCACGTTCACTCTGGGGACGGATGGGCAAAAAGACCGAACTATCAGCCGCGCTCAAGCAGGCGGAGATACTCAACCATGAGGGATTTGGCGTGTACTTTGCCCCCTGTCTACGGAAGACAAAGCAGGGCAAGGCGGAAGCCGCCGCGCTCGTTCCAGCATTATGGGTCGATATTGACTGTGACAGGGATGCACATCAGCGCGATGAAGGATTGCAAAAACTCCGAGATTTTGATCCCGCGCCCTCGTTCATCCTCGACAGCGGCGGCGGTTGGCATGGTTACTGGTTGCTGGACGAACCGTTCCAACTTCAGGGTGAAACGGACAGGCAGAACATCGCAGGCATTCTGCGCGGATTGTTCGCGGCATTAGGCGGCGATCCTGAATACGTGAAAACGGTAGCAGGCATCATGCGCCTCCCCGATTCGGTGAATACGAAGCCGGAGCGCGGTGGGGTTGTGGTGGGCGTGGTTGAAAGTCACCCGGAACGACGTTATCCGCTGGATACCTTCGCCTGGCTGGAGAGCCAGCCGCAGCAAACGAGCTATGACGGTTTGAAAGTGGTGACACTGAACGGGAATGGACATCACCCACTGCCGCCGCGCACTGAGACCTATCTGGCATCTGGCGCAGCGAATGGCAGTCGCAACACTGAATTGTTCGCGGCAGCCTGTCAGCTTCGTGATGCGGGCTACAGTCAATCCGACGCGGAGCGTGACCTTATTCCGCGCCACCTTGCCAATGGCAGTCGTGAGCGCGAGGCACTGGCGACCATCCAGAGTGCTTTCAGCCGCCCGGCACGTGATCCCATCCCGGAGCCACGACAAACCGCCCGCCAGCAGGTGGAACAGCTTGTCAGCCGCTTTGGGCAGCCGGAGACAGACCGTGAGCACCCAACGATGGAACAAATCAGCAATGCCGTGACCGCCTGCGCTCACCTCAATCCTGTGGAATGGGCAGCCGAGCGCCAGCGTCTCAAGGTGTTGTGTGGTGATGGACTGAAAATCGCGGACTTAGACCGGCTCTATCGAGAAGCGAAGCGCGAATTAGACCGCACTGCCTTTGCCGCCACGCCAGCGACGGAACGGTATCTCATGGCTGATGGGTGTATGGTGTTTGAAAAACAGACTGAACGCGGTACAAGCCGCCAGACCGTCGCTGGATGGGTCGGGCGGGTGCTGGAGCGTACTTCCCGCATGGACGATGATGGGCAGGTCGAACATCTGACGGCGCTGGAACTGACCTGTGGCGAGGAAATCTTGACGCTGCATGTGCCGAGTGAGCTATTTGGTGACCCGAATGCCTTGCAGCGCTTTATCGCCGGACATGCGGGTGAGAACTTCACTGTTCGCGCCGGGATGATTCGCCATCTTGCACCTGCGATTCTGGCATTGTCTGGCACATACCCGCGTCGCAAAACCTACCGCTTCATGGGCTGGACGGAAATCGACAGCAAGTGGGTTTATGTTTCACCGAAAATGAGTGTCAGTGCGGATGGACAGATCATCGAACCACCAGAGGTCGAGCTTGAAAGCCGCCTGCGCGACTATCGCTTATGCGGTGCGGACTGGCAGGGCAGTCTGGAAGCGTTCAAGGCAGCGGTGGCTACGCTCCCCAGACACCTTACACCCTCACTCATTGCCTTTGCGATGCTACCCGTTGTACAACGCTTCTTTCCCGCTGCTGCAACTCGTCCAGCGGTACATCTGGTCGGGACATCCGGCAGCGGCAAATCGGAGATCGCCTCATTATTAACCAGTTTCTACGGGCAGTTCACCCGTGACACCCCACCGGGTCAATGGGGCGATACCATCAACACCGTCGAGGCACTGGGGTACGCGCTGGCGGATACGCTCTACTGGGTGGACGATTACAAAACCATCTATGCCGACGAACGCACCTTCACCCGCTTTTTGCAGAGCTATTCGCGTGGGATGGGACGCGGCAGACTGACCCGTGAAGCCAAACTACGACAGGAGCGTCCCTGTCGCGGACTGCTATTGTCCACTGGCGAAACAACCATTGAGGGCGAAGCATCGATCCTGTCCCGCATGTTGGTGTTGGAAGTCCCACCCTGGGAGAAGCGTGATCCGGGTGGTGATGCGCTGGCGAAATTGGAAGCGGTGCGCGACCAGCTCCCCGGTTTCACCACACAATTCATTCAGTGGATTGCGGCTCAAGCGAATGAAGGAACACTGGCGAAGGAACTGGCAAGTCGTTTTGAGTCGAACGTAAAAGGCTACCGCGACAGTCTCACCAGTAAGCTGGGACGACAGGCGAACACCGGACGTATGGTGCAGAACTGGGCGGTACTGGTCACGACCTACCAAATGTTGCGGCTGTTCATGGTGGATTTGGATTGCGATGATGTTTTACCCTCATGGCAGGACAGTATCGTGGAAACGGTGAAAGCAGTGCAGCAGGAACGCGCCGGACAGGTCTTCATTGACACGCTGGGACAGCTGCTCGCCAGCGGTGAACTGATGCTGGCAAGAGATATGCGTGAACCGGAAGACCCACGCTCCGGAACCACCATTGTCGGTTATCTGGACGAGCGTTACGTGTATCTGCTGCCCGATGTCGCGCATCGCGCCGTGCTGCGAGTACAGCCGCTCAAGTTCAACACGCCTGCGATTGGCGCACAGTTGAAGGAAGATGGTTGGCTCATTCCCGGTACCAACAACCTGACGGTGCAGCGCCGTATTCGAGGGATACCCACGCGACTCTGGCAGCTAAAAGCCGATTTTCTGGGCTGTGACGACTGTGACGGTGGTTCAGTAACAGCATAGCCGTGCAAATCATCGCAGTGCCGGAGCATACAAGTGCCTGTTTCAGGTGTGACACTGGTTCACTTGAGAGAGGCACTTTTCCTTTCTTATGCGGCAACTCTAAAATCACTGTCACAGATGAACCAGCGTAACTGTCACAGAATCGCTTTTGGGCTGCAAAATACAGAATCATATGGGGTATCCGAAATCGCTTCTAAACTGATGAATTTGCGCCCGTGACACCTGTGACAGACCCTGTTAGCGAATCGATGTAGAATAGATTTTGAGGGAAAATGGTGCAATCGAATCCCATTTTCTGTCTCAACTTAAGCGAAGGGGATTTGCGCCATGACCCTGCATCCGCGTTATATTCCCGATGTCCCAGAAGAAACTGCCAAAGTTGCAAAAGTCGCCTTTCGCAAAGGCAATCGTTATATGCAAATGAGTGACGAGTTAGGGGTGCTATTGCCGGAGCGATCCGGCGCAGGTTGACGGCAAGACCTACCACCAGGCAGCGCTGAATATTGGACGCAATCCGAACACGTTCCCGAAGTACATGAAGTGTGCCGCGCAGATGTTGTCAGCGACATATGCGTGATGATCGCGTGATGATCACCGTCCTGGCTGAGACGTTAAACCAACCAATGCAGAGAATATGATGATGGTCAATATTTACTGTGTAGCAGCAGCGGCTTTCATGTTTAGTTGGACGATGGCACAAGTAGATTGGCTATTTGCTTTCAGCAATTTTTAGCAAGTCACAGACAATTCTCCAGAGTAAAATAAGTTCTTTTGGAGACCGCACTGACAACATTGATGTAGTCCGCTGCTGGAGAGAAACTTTCAGTAATCGCACCATACACCAGGTTGTGATGAGCGGAATGGCAGCAATCATCTGTACGCGCTGCTCTCACCAGCTTACCACTATAACACGCAAGGAAACGTTCATGATTCCACGCAGAATACAATTGTCGTTCTTTCTTCTTATCTTGCTTACCTTGCCCATAACCTCAATCGCACAGCCTACCGTACCCTACTTTGAGCCGGATACATGCCTGATTGACACGTTTGGATTGAACGCCGAATGCGGACACCTGATTGTCTATGAAAATCGACTGGATGAAACCAGCCCAACACTTCGACTTCAGGTGGTGATTCTCAAGAACCGCAGTGATACGCCGCTTCCTGATCCAGTGGTTTACCTTGAAGGTGGTCCTGGAGGAAGCATCGCGCTGGGAGGCGCTTCATTAGGCGGGTTGTTTCTCGACACGCGCGATTTCATTTTGATGGAACAGCGGGGGAATCGCCTATCGCAGCCGTGGCTGGATTGCCCTGAATATGATGCGGCTGTGCTTGAAACCCTGACGATGGTAACGGAAGACGAACTTGACTTGCTGGCAGCGGCAGCCAGTGACTGTCGTGACCGTTTTCAGGCACAAAATATTGACTTATCGCAGTATCACAGCGCCGCCACTGCCGCCGACTTTGAAGATTTGCGCCGCGTGCTGGGTATAGAACAGTGGAATTTGTACGGCATTTCGTATGGCACCCGCCTCGCTTTGACTATGCTGCGCGATTACCCGGATGGGATTCGCAGTCTGATGCTCGATTCGGTTTATCCACCTGTGATTGATACCTACACCGACATCCCTCAGTTATATGTCCAGGCACGAGAACGGTTGTTTGCAGCCTGTGAGATGGACGAAGAATGTGATAGCGCCTATCCAAATCTGGAGCAGCGTCTTGAACAGGCGGTACAGCAGATGAACGGTCATCCAGTTGAGGTCACTATTCCCGGATACCAGCTCAGCATCACAGGCGATGATTTGTTGGGTTTTCTCTATATTACCATGTACGATATAGAAAGCATTCGTCTGCTGCCACTCTTGATTACCCAGCTTGCCGACAATAATTACACGCTGCTTGCGCCGCTGCTGGAAAATCTGACCTACTACCTTCATGCTGTGACTGACGGCAAATACTGGTCGGTAGAGTGTCACGAAGAGTATCCCTTCAATTCGCCTGAAGACATCGATCATCAACAACTTCCGCTTCAGTATCATTACGATCTGGCTGTATGTCCGGTGTGGGAAGCAGGTGTCGCGGATGCTGTAGCAGACGAGGCAGTTGTCAGCAGCGTACCTGTACTCCTGATGACGGGTGAATTAGACTCGTCAACGCCGCCGCAGTGGGCAAGGATCGCTTCGCAAACATTGGAAAACAGCCTGCTGGTGGAGTTTCCGAATCGGGCCCATACCGTCTCTGTGACCCCCTGCGGACAGCAGATCATCACCGATTTCATCCGAGATCCATTCAGCGACATCGATACAGCATGTGTGCAGACTGCGCCACCCATTGATTTCTTCGTGCCAGCAGACTGGGTGATTACCACCGCCAACTATCAACTGTATTCCACGTTGACCACCTCGACGAACCTGTCACTGGTTTTTGTCATTGCTCTGGGATTATTTCTGGTCGAACTACTCATGCTCCCCTTACAGATCGTTCGCAGTCTGTTGAAGCGATCCGATTCTCAGCCCACTGCTGCTTATATTCTGCGTATTGGGTTGTCGGGGTTGGCAATTGCCGCACTGGTGTTTGTCGTTGGGCTGGCATCGGTACTGCTGCCGATGTTCCGGTCAGCGCCGACTCAGCTCGTTATCGGAATTCCGCGTACCTCATCAGCACTGTTGATTTTGCCGCCGCTGATCGTTCTAATCGGTGTTGTCCTGCTGCCGCTGCTGGTGCTGATGTGGAAGCGACGCTGGTGGTCAACGCTGATTCGAGTTCATATTACTGCGGTAGCCATAGCCGATTTCGTGTTTTGTTGGACAATGGCGCAGACTGGATATCTTGGTCTGTGGTTTTAGCAGTTTTTAGCAAGTCTTCGATACCGGTTTTCTCTTAAAATAGATGAAGAGCAAACTGAATCCCGGAGGTTGTCTGTTTGCAGGCAAAAACAACAACTGAACATTTTGGCTACCGATTGCGTACAGTAATCCTGCTTGTTCCCTTTGCGCCGATTCTCGGCTGTTTTGGATTCGCAATTCGAACGGGACTTGCCGGAGGCGATGCAGCAGCTATCGAACGCGATCTGATCTTAGGTGGATTGTTCAGTTTCATTATTGCAGTAGTTACCGCAGCCGCCTATCTGTTCACCGACAGCCGTAAAAAGTGGCACATCAACTGGCGCACCATTTTGTTCACCATGTATCTGACGGCAATAATCACAGCATTTTATTATGTGGTTGTTGATGCAGAGATGCTGCGGTGGCTTGTCCCGATGGCTGCCGACGAAATCGTCATAAACACAACGCGGCGGGCAGCCATCGGTGTGCTGGATGGCTGTGGATATGGGCTTGCACTTGGGACATTCATCTCGCTTTTTGATCCGCGTGCCACCCGGTTCACTCGTTCGGGAATCATCCGTTATGGCATCGTGTATATGGTGTTTCATATGGGAAATGTACTCATTGTGTTTCTCAATTTCTCCACTGAGTTTGGTGATCGTTATTCCGGTTTGTTGGTGATTCTGTTCATTTTTGCAATGCGGATTGGCATCAATTGGTGGGATAAACGGCACCCAGAAGTTTCATGATGTTAGGAGGATTTTGATGTTTGAACAGCGACTTGCCGAATTGCAGTCTACAGATGCAGAGATTCGCAAAAAGGCAGTGAAGTGGCTAGAGAGAAGGGAAACTGACGAACGCGCTTTTCAACCGCTGCTGAGTATGCTCAATGACCCGAATGCTGAGGTACGTAAGGATTCTGTTACAGCGTTAGCTCAAAAATATAAGAGTTTCCCCATTTGCGAACCGCTGCTCGCGCGATTGGATGATGAAGCTCCCGAAGTTGTTCATCAAACCCTTTGGTCATTTCGCAGTTTTAAGGCTACTTGTGCTGTAGAGCGATTGATCCACTTTGTCCAGACGCATAAACCTCCCGCAGATCAGACACCGGATCTCTGGAAAACAGCAATTGAGGCACTGGAAAACATTGGGACTGAGCAGGCTTTAACAATTGTCAGAGAAGCGAAAGAACGCGAGATTCCTGACCTTATCAACCGCCACATTGCCAATTTAAGTTCATCTGACCCTGAAATACGGTGCTATGCGGTTGATCAACTGGTCAAAATGAAAGTTGAAGCAGCGGTTGAACCTATGCTGCGCCTGCTCAAAGACCCGGACGCGTCTGTGCGTCTGCGGGTCGTCAGCAAAATAGCCGATATACTTTCAAATCTGGAACCGATGTTTCCAATGCTCTGGGACTCGGATGACAGGGTTATAAAGGCAGCCGTTCATCCCCTCAGAAATAAGCGGGATACCCGCGCCATTCCTGAGTTGATTGCGCTGCTCAAAACACGCAAACGATCATACCCACCATCGTTTGAATCAGATCGCGGTGTGTGGGAAACGCTCATTTTCGCCCTGAATACCTTTGGAACACCGGAAGCCTTAGCATCGGTTGCGGAAGCTGAGGAACAAAACCCTCTGCCAACAACCCATCAACTCCTTGCGGCTGTGGTTTCGGATGGCGATGCTGATACACGGGCAGCAATTATTAGATATTTAGGCTCACAGAATGATCTCAATCAGCTTCTTGTGCTGCTACATGATCCTGATGCACGCCTCAGAATGGCAGCACTGATGGCACTGCATTTCTCTGAGTTCCGTGTCGCAGGTGTTTTTGAACACCTCCTGCCTTTTTTAAATGATCCCGATGGAAATTTCAAAGAACAGGCAATCCTAAGGCTGTGTAATCTGAGAGACCCACGAACAGTCGTGCCACTGGCAAGCGCATTGTCAAATTATCTGCCACACATCGGCTATGGTTTTGATATGTGGGGAACGATCATAGATGCGCTGTTTGAGATCGGTACTCCTGAGGCATACACCGCAATTATTGAGAATGCCGCTCAACTCCTACAACACGACGACGATAGATTCAAGGCAAGTGCTATTTATATGCTCGGCAGGATAAAGGATGCACGGTCAATCATTTTATTACAGGCTGTTCTCGCTCAGTATAGCCCGTCACCAGAGGCAGATATTGACCTCTGGCAAATCACTGTTAATCAACTGGAGAGGATGGGTACGTCTGAGGCAGCAGCATTGGTTGAAGCAGCCAAACGCCAGTATGGGAAATGATGTTCATTCTTTCGGTTATTTGTTGTTTGCATCAATGAGGGATAGCCCGATTGCATCTCACTTATGGAGATAGTTATTATGACACCACGCTCGTTTATGACCGGTGATCAGGAAAAAATAATACAGCTGCTTCTTGCTTACCGTACTGGTGGCAATGTAATGCGTTATCCTACAGTCTGGCGGTTACAGCTTCTGCTCGATTCCCGTGTCTGGGACCTCGAACAGGATATACGGCTGTGGGAAAATACCGAAAACCACTTGATGGCTTGTGCTTTACTATGGAAGCGTCAGCGCGAAGGCACTTACTATGCCCTGGAACGGATTTTGCATCCTGGTATGCTGGAAACAGAATTGCCATCGGTTATGCTGGACTGGGCAATTGAGCGTACAGGGGTTGAATCACTCGAAAAAGCCACGAAGTTGTCCCTTTCCGTTTTCCCACTACAACGAATTCTGGAGCATGATAAAGGTCTGCTCGAAGCACACGGGTTCGTTCGCAGTATCGCAGGTTACAATGTTTACATGACGATGGGGCTTGATACACGACCGACATCCATCAATCTCCCCGACGGTTTTCAACTCCTGCCACTGACCGAAGAGGATTTGGAGGCTTATCAAGCCACATATGGATTCACGCCAGTAACAATTGAACGTCAGCGTGTTTTGCTGCATAACAAGGAATATCAGCATCTCATTGTGAAAGCACCCAATGGGCAGTTAGCGGCTTATCTGGAATGCTCATTTAGTCGCGCTGAATGGGGACAGAATAAGCAGCGTGCTGGCTGGATTGACTACATTGAGACCCAACCTTCATTTCAGCATCTCAAGCTGGCACAGGTATTAATGCTGCGTGCCTTTGAGCATTTGCAAGCTCAGGGGGCAAACCGGGTTATGCTGATTACACGACATGACAATCACCCCGCCCAATCCCTGTTCAAAAAAGTCGGCATGGAATTTGATGATAATGAGTATATCTATGAAAAAGAAATTGATACCAGAAGCACGGAGGTAATCAAAAAGTCCGACTGAAAGTATACAAACTTAAGGGTTTTGGCATGGTAAAAGAGTTTCAAGCACAGGTCAATCACCAATTCAAAGCGATGACCAACACCGGCAGCTATCAAAGTAAAGTGGAAGCTGAGATGGATGAATGGCACAGCGATTTCGTTTACTACTGGCGCATTATGCATGAATACACCCTATCCATCTGCCCATTTTGCGATGAACCCTATCGCCAACAGCTTGATCTTTATAGTCTGTATAACTGGTCGCCTCGTTATTACGGGGACACATTGCGCTACAGCCCGAATGGGAATCATACTTGCGAACACTTTACCGCTGTACATGGCTTTCTCAATCTAAATCGCATGAAACCCCGAAAGCGTGAGCTGTACGGTGGTCGCCTGCGAAGCACAGAATCCGAAGTTCCCTTCATCTCCCCTTGCTTGCTGCCGGATGACCTTGAATCACTGGTGGTGCTGCACAGCGTGCCGATTTGTCGCATTGAAGGGGAAATGTTTGTCCCAACCTACACGCTCTATCTGCTGACCTATTATGCTCAGGATGCTGCCGCAGTCCTTCACCGCCGACTGATGGAATGGACAGGCGGACAACCGCTTCGGCATGTCACATGGGCGGATACACGCCCCAGTCTGTACTGGGAGCAGGTCCAGGATCAGCCTGAAGTCTGGGATTTAGAGCGATGGTGGCGTAAAGGTAAATTGTTCTGGATTGATCCGACCACTCAAAAACTCAACGCCTTCAATTCAATCGAATTCCCCTATCGGGCAATCAAGGGGGTGAGACATGGTTATATTTATGAAGGCGGGAAGTTTACGGAACAAACCACCTATTGGACTATGCAGCGTTTTCAGGATCATCTGCCCGACTTGCAGCGAGCGCAGGAAGAAAGCCATCAGCGCAATCTGCAAGAGGGGAACACAAGGAAAGTGCCTCACACTGAACCTTACAAATATCTTGATACCAGCAGCAAATATGCTGATTTCTACGATCTTGTAGCAAAGAATGCCAATGGTGAGCTACGCATTATTCGGCATCACGGCGATTTCCTTCCCGGTCAACCGCCCGATCTGTTGGCAATCAAGGTGCGCGAAGAAATTCCGTTATCTGCCCTGACTCCAGAATCACGAACACATGCAGAACGCATCGCCGCAGTGCTAGATGGTGGGGATATGCTCATTTATGGTAAAAGTTATACTTATTACCGGGATGAAACAGAAAACCCTTATGGGAAAGCTGTGCTTGTATCGTAGGGGTATGAGTTCGTATAAATCATGAATTTTAAGCACAGATCAATCAATACTTAGAGGAGTCTCCCATGTTAGATGGGCTTGATTTCATCAACTGGACCCACTACTACCATGCTTACGGGTCGGCAGCCGATATACCGTCGCTCATTCGTGCATTAACCTCGCCGGATAACGAGGTTCGCGGACGTGCGTGCTACGACCTCATGAACAACCTTGCACATCAGGGTACTCGATGGGAAGCCAGTCATTTTGCAGTCCCGTTCCTGTGTGAACTGGTGAAAGATACTTCTACCCCGGATCGCAGTTCAGTGATGACCTGTATGTTTCGCATTGCTCTTGGGGATAACTGGCTGGATGATTCCACACTGCCTTATCCGTCCCGACGATTTGATCCTGTTCAAAGCATGGTTGCAGCCGAATACCACCACATAACGGCAACTATGTTTGATACCGAAGATGAACAATCGGGCGACAATGCTGCAATTTTAGATAAGCTGGCTCTTATCTGGGAACGCGATGCTTATACGGCAATGTCAAAATATGCTCAGGAGTTACTGACGTTAGGCATGGACGATGATCCTGCTGTGGCAAGATACGCCCTATCGAGTATCCCCTGGTTTACCGACATACACCGAGATGCAGTACCCTTTCTCATTAGACTGCTTTCCACTCATCCTTCGCCTGAAACGCGAGCTACAGCAGCACTAGCTGCCGGTTTGTTGCACGTTCCAGACCATGATTTGATCGAAAGCATTGTTCAAAACACACTCGATTCAGCACAGCCGCATCTGATCCAACTGGCAGGGGCAATTGCGTTGGCGTTTCTGAAGGGTACAGACGTAGATTCACGAGTCTTGGACATACTCGTCGATGCTGAGAATTGGCGCGAAGAAATTAATGCTGTTGGGGACAGCATTCCATATCCCCGTGCGTTGATGGGCTTCCGGAGTACGGCGTTAAGTCATCTGGGGTTTTAGTCCAGCGGGCTGAAGGATCGAACAGTATGAAGAAGGGTGTCCAGAATTGCAGTACTCACATGAGGAAGGTCGTAATCTGAAAGACAAAACATCATGACACAAGATGAGCATATTGACCCCTTCGATTACATCAATAAGAGTGACAGGTACTATGATTACTATGATACCGTAGTCAAACGAGCCAATGGGGATGTCCTGATTGTCCGGTGGCATTGTGACTTCCTGCCTGGCGATCCCCCTTATCGACTCAGCATGGGTATACAGGAGGAAATTCCCTTAACCGCACTTACGCCGGAATCCAGAAAACATGCCGAACGCATTGCAGCATCACTCGAAGGCGGTGATAAACCATTACATGGCAAAAGTTGGGAATATTACAATGAAGGAACAGAAACCCACTACGGAAAAGCAACCCTCATCAATCCGTCAGAATATAAAATCCACTATTTCCGTGATGTGATCTGGAAACGCGCCGATGGTGAGGTGGTCGTTCTGCGGACGAGTTGTCTGGTTCTGCCTGTAAAACGCAAGCAGATATTTATTCGCTCACTGCCTGACGAAGAAATTTCGCAAACAGAGCTTACAGATGAAGCACGGAAACGAGTACTCAGCCTTGCAGCAAACCTTGTAGGCGGCACACAAAAGAGCCGTTGTGATTTCACGTTGAGTGATGCTTCAAGGGAACATGACCCTTCGAATTATTGGGTGTCATTGCGAGCTAACGAGAGGACAAGGATGCCACAGACCGCTGATGCGCCGCGTTTTGACAGTCCCGCCGCGCTGCTGAAGAAGCTGGTTTTCACCCGTGATGGAACAACGCTGCTGCATTCGGTTCAAATGCAGGTGTTTGTGTGGGATGTCGAGAATGCCCGCCTGCGCGGGGTGGCTGACGGTGAGTTGTTTGGAATCGCCGACGATGGAAAAACCTTCATCACCCGCCTTATGGATCAGGATTGGATAAAACGCGACATTGCAGCCCGTTCGGGCGAAGGGCGACAAACTTTTCTGACAGACCCAATCCCTGAACCGCAATTTACCCTGTGGGATGCTGTGCTGTGTGAACCGTTGGACTTTGCCAGCATATCACCGGATACCTATCCCCTGCACCAGCGGTTTCATGGGATGGCAGACCGCTACTGGCATCTCATTCGGTTGGATGATGTCTTTGGTGTTATACCTTCAAGGACAATTGATCTCCAGACGACGATCCATGAAGACGCGATTCTGGAAAACTGGCTGATCGCTCCTGATGACCAACATCTTGCGATTATCTACTATGTGAGCGGTGGTGGTTTCGATTGGAACGGTGGTGTCTGTGTGCGGCTGGACGATGGGCAAGAAGCCTATCATTTTGACGGCGGTAGAGACGGTTTCCCATCATACCTTTTCTTCTCGCGTGAACATCATTGGTTGATGAGTCCATATGGGTCAACCCTGAATATCTATGACCTCGCCACAGGCAACCGAACACGAATAACCGAACTGCCCTCCGGGTTCAGTGTCGTTTGCGCTCACCCTGTTGAGATGCTGCTGGCAGAGACCCGCTTCGACAGCAGCATTAGCCTGAGGGATATGGAACAGCCAAACAGTCCTGTACGACGGATCAAGCTGGCATCACAAGCGCTTGAGATCGAATTTCACCCGGACGGTGAAAGACTCGCCGTCGCGTTGAAAAGCGGCGGCATCGAGATGCGAAAAGTGAAAACGGGGCGACTGGTAGGCAAACTGCAACTTGATACCCCAAAGAATATGCTATAAAACTGGGAGGCAATGATGGGACAAACAATCAATATACTGCGTTTTAGCGGCGGTGGCAGCCTCCTGTTTCATGGTGGGTACAAATCAGTTCGCGTCTGGCATAACCAGCAGTTTGTAGCGGAATGTCCCGGCAGTCTGGTGGGAATTGCCCGCGACGGTCAGACCTTTCTCACCTATGATAAAGAGAGCAAATCATTCAGCGCATGGCAGAGCAATAGAGGAACACAACTTGCTGTATCAACGCTCAACCCCGCAAACTATGCCGCCAATCAGCGCTACCTGATCGAGGCGAACCGGCTTACCCTGACCTTTCACGACGCACTTGGGCTTGAGTTGCCCCGAACGCAAATTATGAGTCAGTCAGAATATGGGGTTTGTGATAACTGGTCGCTGTCCCCGGATGGGCATTTGCTGGCGGTTGCTTTTGTGATGGACGTTGGGGGACACGATGCCGCGTGGGGTGAGTGTTTTGAACGGGATGAGGAAGGTCAGTTTCGGAAGAAGTATGAATTCGAGGTTAGTCGGTTTGTTGAACCGTTCTTTTCATTTTGTGAACCTCATCCACTACTGGCAATGGTGGTATCCCCCGGTTCCTCAAAACTCGTTTTACCAGCGACAGGGAAGCCCATTCGACGGTTGGCGTATGGACAGTGGCTTGCCGTCAATCCCATAAACTCGGACGTAATCGCTGTGGGGCAGGTTGGAAAAGGCTATGTAACCTGGCGGTTGTATAATACTCAGACACAGCGCGATATACAGGAGACGCAGATCGTACTGGCAGGTGTGTTTCACCCGCAGGGAGATCGGATTACCGTTTTGCTGAAAGATCACAGTATCCGCATCTATGACATCGAGGCGTTGGCGCTGGTGAATGAGTTACAAACACCAGAGGAGTAGGTTATTTATAATGAAGCGCATCAGCAAACTGGACGAAACAACCGTCGGGCAACTGGCAGTAGGAGACATTTCCGATATGATTGTTTTATATCGCCTGTAACGCCATCACTGCTTCATCGTGTAACACGGCGACTCTGACTCATGAATGCTTACCGTGAACACGATATGATTATTTTGACCACTCCTTTGCCTGCGATTGATGCCGCCGATGCTCCCGTATCACCCCTGAATACCATCTGGTATGGTGTTCCCTCCCAGCGTATGACTCTTCCTCAACTGGGTCATCTGTTTATTGTCTGTCCGTTGGGTGAAACCGTTGCTGCCTGTTCCGGCACACTGGTAGACAGTGAGCATTACCTGCTGTTAACGCCATCAGTAGGCAACAATGCTTATATCCTTGATAATTTGCGCCCCGATGACAGTGAATCAAGATTACTGCTGCTGCTCCTTAGTCCCGCCTTCATTGCAGAAATGGCGGAGTTCCTGAGTATCCCATTCGACATGACTCATTTGCTTCATGCTGTACGGCTGCCGAAGGGGGATGTGATCTCCCATCTGCTACGGTTGATGGCAGGCACGCTTCATGATCCTGAACAGACAGAAGAGTTATTCATGGAGGTTGTCGGGCAAATTCTGCGACTGCTGAGACTGCGCCATCAGACATTAATCAATCTGGCACATCACAAAGCGGCTACAGTCAACGATCTTATTCCCTGCCTTTTGCAGGCACGCCAGTATATCGAAGCCCATTATCTCGAAAACCTCCAAACAGAGACAGTCGCGCGGCGGGCAGCATTGTCCGAATATCACTTTGCCCGGCTGTTCAAAACAGCATTCGATATTACCGTGCATCAATATGTGCTGCGCCTGCGCCTCAACCGTGCCAGACATCTGCTGGAATTATCCACGATGAGCATCACCGACATTGCCCTCACCGTTGGCTACAGCAGCCTGAGCGCTTTTATCCATGCCTTTCGTCATTACACCGGCATCACCCCCTCGGATTACCGCGCTCAGTTCCGTTAGCTGCCTGAAATCCGCAGGATTTCGCAAGCTCTCCATCGGATGAATCCCTATAATGAGAAATGAATATCTGTCAGACGAGGAGACTGTGAAATGCCAAGCATTCAGGCGCAGAATGTGAACCACCCCGACTACCAGGAAGATTTGAATTCTGAGAAGTACAACTGGATTCGGGAGGCGATGCTGGCTTCCCTGCCCGACTGGAACAGCAATGAGAGCATGGATTTCCCGCAGTTGGAAGCCAGAGTCCATGCATATCTACAAGAGAAAAAGGTGCCGCGTGAACTGTTCCCAAAGCCGGGTTCGGTGCGCTGGTACACCAAAGCGGTGCAGCTTGATCTGGAAGCCAAAGGCGAAATTGAGCGCCTGCCCGATCAATCGCCGATCCGTTTACGCCGGGGAAATGTCTGAGGTAATTGGGCGGTACGCCACCCGGTAGACCGCCCGAAGACAGATCAACAATAGTCAATAAAGGAGTTATGACGGTTTGGGGAAATCCTGATGTCTAACAAACAATACTTAGATCGCATTGCTCAGATTGAAACCTTTGCGCGTCAGCACATGGAGGGCGGCGAGGTTGGACACGACTTCAAACATGTTGAGCGTGTGCGCCATCATGCTTTGTATATTGCACAGCACACTGGTTTTGACGACCTCGATAGAGTCCAGGCGGCGGCTCTACTCCACGATGTAGCCTTGAAGTACGTCAAGAAACGTAGTGATCACGGTGCAGTTGGTTCTCAGATGACTGAGAAATTTCTGACCGAGAACCTGTTGTTTACTTCCGAGGAGGTCGCGGAAATTGTTCATGCGATCCGCTGGCATGACTCCGTCAAACGTGATCCAGGACGTTTGTTAGCCATACTCCGTGATGCCGATATGCTGGAAATTTTCGGTGCAGTTGGTCTTATGCGAGCTTTTACATCCAAAGCCATGTTACCTGAGTATGATGCAGCCATGCTGCCGGCTGAAACATGGGGACTATCTGCTGAGGGTTTTACGCAGCGTTTTGCCAGCGGCGCAGGTATTGGAGCCACGATCATGGATCAAGTTAGCTTCCAGATAAGCTGTTTTGAAAACCTCAACACCGAAATTGCCCGGCAAATCGCCCGTCCACTTGTTGACTACATACGAGAATTTGCTGCTCAGTTAGTCAAGGAGATTGCCCAGGATAGCGAATTATATGTTCCCTGAGCAATTGACAAACATCAGGAAGGCGCGAATAACGCTATCATTTGTCAATTTTCAACCTACCATCTCGTCGCCGGAGTATGTGAGTTGTATCGCACAAGAGTGGTTTAAGCGCTGCCACACTGTGATATTGGCATTGAGACCGCCTTATGCTGAGGAATGTCTATGTTGAGTCCGTCGATGTTGATTCTGGGCGGAGCAGTTGGTCTGGGAGTTATGCTGCTGATTATCGGGCTGGTATTTGAGCGGAGGCAAAAATTATCGCTCAAAAGGGCTGATAAGCCAGTGCGCTCACGTTTGTATGAGCACGAGATGCGCGGACATCGCAACAGCTTCATCTGGACAGGCAGCATCACAGCGCTACTGGTGGCAGTGGCGCTCCTGGAATGGTCAACCTTCGATTTTGCTATGCAGTGGCCGTCGGCTAACGCCTATGCCTCACACTTGGATCGTTTCGAGGCAATGGGACGACGCACAGGCTGGAGTTATTCATTGGATGTAGAATATTACTATGATGTCACAGACGACCGCTACAGCGGCAGCGCCCGGTTTGGCTATGATGATGAAGCAATCCGAGACCAGATCTATACACAGTTGAATGGTGGTGGGGTACTGCAAATCTGGTATCACCCCTGCTCCGTTCATCAGTTTCGCTAATCCGACGGGTCCGGTGTTTGCGCTGGTGATGTTTGGGTTGGCGGCACTTACCGGACTGGGCATGATCTCCAGCGGTATGGGGATATTGAACACATGGCTGCGCGGTAATCGGTAACCTTTATGATGAAAGCAGAGGAGCGAAAATGTCCAGAGAAGAAAAGCGAGAGCAGCTCAGACAATATTACAAAGACCTCATGCGAACTATCCTTGCGAATGTCGTACATAACCACCAACACGTTCTGGATGATGTTCTACCTTACGATGTCAGCGATCAGCGCAACAAACCCTGGAGACAGGGCATTACCTTCATTTTTAAGTCTGCAACAATCCGTGAACAGGCAAAACACGATGGAATACCCGAACAGCTTGAGCAGAAATTACGGGCGGATATCGCAGCCGCCAATGCCGATAACCATGAGAACCGCGCCATAGAACTCGATTACCTACATTGGGCAGATATGGATGCCATCAAAGCCGCCGGTGGCCCTCGATATTATTTTCAATAGGCGTTGGAATATGCCTTATCTTGTTACTTACACTATAAATCTGGTTAGAACACCTGGTTGAGCATTCTTACCAAAAAGGACAGAAGCCGGAATATGAAACAGTCTGTTGTTCATCTATCAGGAAGGCTCAATGAACCAGTCGTTCGCTAATTTCCAGGCAACCATTCCCCCACTGGAATATGTCGTCTATATCGCGCAGAAGCGTTCTAAAGAGCGTCTCTATCGCCCTGACGACAGCTATTGGGAAAGACTACCCGCCTATACTATCTCGCGCTGTCCCATCTGTCAGGTAGACTATACCGGGAAAATCGATCTGCACAGCCTGGGCGCGGGTTGGAGTACCAGCCATGCCGTATCGGGGAAAAGTTTCTTTTCCGCAGAACATGAGCATATTGGCTGCAATCACTTTCTGGCTGTGCAGAGGTTTGTGAACCTCAACGGCATGATCCCCTCGGAACTCAGCGGCTATACAGCGCAGCTTCATGTGCCGTTTGTGATACCATACTTTCTGAAGCCGAAGCAGATGTCCTGGGCAGTCATTCGCCATTTCGACATTTGCCGTCTGGAAAGCGCGGATGGTCGCGTGTACTGCTTTCACACCCATGCCTTTGAACCGCCGATGACGACCCGCGCTGATATGAAAACCTCGACAGGGCGAAATCAACGGCTGCTTGAGGAGCGGTCAGCGGAGGATACAGAGATGTTGACCGATGCCATCTATGTGCCGCGCTACACTGCCTATGCGATCACCTATTATGCCGATAACCCAAAACGAATCTGGTATAACCGTGCTCGCTTCGAGCAACGCTATGGCGCAGGCGATTCGGAACATAGAGGCATGATAATGGCAACAATGGAATCGATGCGCGGCACATACGCCTACGATCTATCGTACTGGGTTCAGCAAGGCAAACTCCTGTGGTTCAATCCTGTGGATATGACGCTGCACACTGCGCCTGTCGAGGAGTTTCCATATCGGGATATTCACGATGACAGCCTCAGCCTCAGTCCGATGTATTTTTAGGAGAATGGGATGACCAATCGCAGGTATCTGCAATACGAGCAGCACGCACAGTTCTTATGTACACCAGCGGAATACCCATCTTTGCTGGAAGCCAGGCGGGTCAAAGTTGACTGGTATCAGGCGGTCTGTCCGCACTACCTCATCTCGCGCTGTCCGATTTGTGACGCAGAACATTCTGGCACCGTAGATACTCACAGCATTGACTCATGGAATATGTCAGTTGTTTATGGTGGAAGTTGTTTTGGACATGAAGAATCTGAGAAGATCGGCTGCCAGCACTTTGTGTGTGTGCAGCAGTTCTTCAATCTTGAAGGAATTGTCCCGGTGGAGCGTGAAGAATTTGAGATAGTACTCCATCGCCCCTTTGTGATGCCGTTTTATCTGCCCGACAGCCCATCGTCCGCTGCTGTCATCCACAGCCTGCCCATTCACCGTATCGAAGACCAACAGGGCAGCGTTTACAGCCTCGACCTCCAGACATTCGTTGACCCGATCCCCGATATCAGACCCAACCTTGAACGCAAATGGTCACCACCGCAATACAAAAGCTTTGAGCAGATTACACCCGAAGACCGGGAACGGCTTGCCAGTGCGCGATTCGTGCGCCGCTACACCGCCTTTGCAGTAACCTATTATTCAGAGAACCCGAAACAACTGATTAGCGATTATGTTGACCGTCAGATCACACCGCAGGCTGCCGCTGATCCCGACTTCACTGCCGCTGATCTGCGTTCAATGGCAAGCACAGAAGAGATAAAACACCACCATCCCAAAGGCTTCGATTTACCACAGTGGGCAGCGAAGGGCAAGCTGCACTGGCTTGATCTCGAACAGCCCGACTTGCCCCTGAAATCCGAGCCATTCGATCAGTTTCCCTATAACGAGTTTTTCGATCTTCCCGGCAATCCGGGGTCGCTGCGCTACCACAAAGGGCTGTTCTCATGGGCGGGGATGCGAACTCAGGACAAAGAACTATGACACTATGAAGGTGTATATACGGCAAACAAGGAGATTACACCATATGGCGAAAATTGCACAAAGCACCTCGTATCTTCATACGGCGAGTACAGACTCAGGGACTACCCGGCGCACTGCTTTGGGCAAGTGTGCGAAGCGTGGATATTTTCACCGGAATTCCACTGCTGCCCTTCAGTCGGATTACACCCCAAATCTATGTCGGACCTCAATTTGGTCAAGTCGGCAGGCGTTTGCTGCAACGGGAAGGCATCACCGCCTGCGTGAACCTGCGTGCCGAATTTGATGACGCTGCCCACGACCTGAAACTGGAGAGTTACTGCTATTTGCCGACGATTGATGACGAAGCACCTGCGCTGGAAGCCATTGAACAGGGCGTGAAATTCATACAGCAAACCCTTGATTCGGGTGGCAAAGTATATATCCATTGCGCTGGCGGGGTTGGACGTGCGCCGACCATGTGCGCCGCTTATCTCATCAGTCAGGGGATGAGAATGGATGAAGCTCTGAGATTGATTCGTAAGACCCGTCCGTTTATACAACTATCTTCCGTTCAATTAGAATGTCTGAGGCGATTGTGACGATAGACACCGATTTATGTCCCTGCATGGAACCAGAAACTACTGGTTACAGGCAGCATATCCGAAATGTTGGTATTGATGAAACCAACGGGCGTTATGGAGAGGTTGAGCTATTTCAATGTGAACAGTGTCATGGTTATTGGCTACGCTACTTTGTGGAATATGAACACCTCACCGCATCAGGTCGCCACTTCTGGGGCTTAATCACCCTTGAACAGGCGCAGAATGTAACGCCAGACAAAGCAGTCAGTATTCTTGAAAGCCTCGAGTGGGTTTTGTATGGTGGTTCATATTATTATGGCAAAAGAGGCAGACGACAAAACTATCCCGGACAACACCTCCCTGTGGATGAATAACATGCGAATACATGAAGACGATATACAAAAGTTTAGGCTGCATATCCATTTTTGCCATCGTGGGAGGGATAGTGGGCGCATGGCTGGGGACTTATTCGCCTGAAAGATATGCCCTGTTTGCCAATCACGGATGGCTTGTATTACTTACTTTGATCTCCGTATCGTTATTGATGACTCTATTTAAATTTACCCCCATGAACTTTTTCACTATACTCATAGATAAGTATAAACCTATTTTTCTAACCCGATGGCTCAGTGCGCTGGGCGGCATTATTCTTATTGCACAATCCATTGGTTGGTTGGGGGCGGGAGTGTTATGCACTTTATCGAGCGGGTTGTTCGGTGTGTTTGCTTTAACCAGTTTATTATTCGACATCGATTAATCTGTTTCTGAAACATTCCTTTCAGATAGTAGATATAGGGTTCGCTGATAGGAGCGAATCTCATATGGATAACGACGACATCAACACGTACCTGAATGCTATGACTAAACCGCAGCAACTCGTATTTCGCCATTGGGCGATTAACGTCGCTCAGAAGCGAATAGATCGGTGGCTAAAAATCCAAATTGCCAGTATGCCTGAACCTCACCCACCTGAATGGGATCAGTTTCTGGCAGAACAAGGTGCAGCTATCGAGGCTGTTCGCCGCTGGCTGGAAACACCCAATCAGGAAACACAGGCACTTGTCTCTCAGCTTGCAGAAAGTGTCGAAAGTAATCAGGCTCTGCGGGGGATTATGCCGGCGATTGGGAATGATGACATCCAGCAGTTTCCCGGATACCTGACTCGCGCTTTTGGCTGGACTACAAAAGCCCATGAAGACGCAGCACATGCTGGTGCTTTAATGTATCGAGCAATGCTGCGAGCAGCGAAAATCATTGTTTCTGATAAAACTGAGGGGTAACGCTCATGCCTGATCGAGATACTCTAAATCTTTACTGGTCACCGGATTCGAGCGAACTTTTCGTCTCAACAAACAGGCATGGTACGTGGATATATCATCCTAAAGATACGGATAACATTCCCAAACGTTTCGATGAAGATGTAGAAGCCATGACCTTTAGCACAGATAGTCGTCATCTGTTTTTCACAACCAGCAATGGGGATCTGCACATCTGGGGAACACAGCCCTATCGCCCAATCCATCGTATGCCTCTGCTTGGTGAAGGGAAATGGCTCAAGCTGTTTGCATCCCCCGACCCGAATCATGTGCTGGTCTGGAGGGGTGCACATAACTCGGACAATATTCTGAACACGACAAAAATATGGCTCTATCATGTGTTAACCGGGGAGCTTCTGTTCAGCCCAGACCATGATGAGGTAATACACCCCATCCTGAACGCCGATGGTCGTAAACTCTTCTACATGGACTTCACATCTACCGGGTATATCTGGGACATAGCTACAGGTTCTCAGATAGCAAAATGGGAATCGAACTGGCTACACAATACCCCTGAACAAAGTGTGCTGAAATTTCGCTGGCATGAGGAGCAGATTGCCGGTTATTACAGCAGTATTGACTGGGATAAACGCCGAACTGTATATCACACTGCTCTCTGGAATCCTACAACCGACGAAGAACAGTTCTTTAATTTTGAAGACCTGACCACTCTCTTTGAATCTTTCAAGTGGGAACCTGACAAAATCCGTATGGATACTGAAACCGATTACGATGACGAAATGAACGTGTTTGAGAGAATTCGCGTTCAGATCTGGAATCCAGATCAAAAACGCACTTACATGGAATTTGACATGGAAGAATATCAACCCCTGTCGCTCAGCCCAGATGAGGCACTGCTGGCGTGTTCACAACCTGACGGCATTGCTTTGTACGATTACTGACTGGTAAGCTTTTGAGGACTATCAAGCTGGAAATCTGATGTCTCGGCGAGAGGAATAGTCCGTTGCTAACCTTCAAATTGATTGCACAGATTAAGGCAACCCCAGATTTTGTGGGGCTTTCCGACGATGGGCATTGGCTAGTGCTGGGATACGGCGATAAGTGGCATTTGATTGATGCCTTTACTAGGCAAGAAACTGGCAGAGTACCCGATTTCTCCGGGTTTATTTCCCCTGATGGCAGATCATTCGCACTGTTGAAGAACGGCACATTGAAGGTAACTCGTCTCGATGGATCACTGATAGAGAAGACATATCCGCATCCAACCGGAGATTATCCCGGCAGTATGGTCTGTTTCACGGCAGACAGCCAGCGGTTGTGGGCAACGCTCTGGGATGAACAGGGTGCAGGAAAACTGGCACTGTTGGATGCAGCAACACTGGAAGAGATTGACTCCGTACCTATGCCCGTAGCGGAAGGAGTTGATGAACCGACATGGATAGAACCGGAGATGAGACTCCATATTCCTACCGATACGCTGGCGCTTCAGCACGTGTACAGCGATTTCTGGGGTTTGTTAGGGGTATTCTTTTTCAATCATCACGAGAAGCAAATCAAACAACATCCTGTGTATATTGCGCCAGATAGTGACCTGTCGTTTATGAGTGAAACGGCGTTTTCAGGGAGTGGGCAGCTTTTTGCAGGTATCGTAGGTGGCAGAGAGGTATGGGTCTGGCAAATGAAGAACATGGATAGTGATGTACTTTGGAATGTTCTTGATGACGAAGAGCAGGATGCACTCTATGGGGAGCGAAAACGAGTCGCAGAATTGACGTTTATCGGGGAACAATTGATTGTCCTCCTTGAAGACAAATCGAGCTGCGTGTTGTTGATATTGAAAATGATCGGGTGTTATCACGTCATCCGTTGCCACCGGATTTTACCCTCCCAGCTTATACAGGTGCGCTGCATGGACCAACGCTGGTGGGCATGAAAGGCGATGATGTGGTTATTTATCGGTTGAGCCTGAATGAAAGTTGATGGTAGGTCGCAGTAAAGGGAATGGAAACCTACTTCACATGCGTTAAAACTCGCTGCATGGCTGTCGTATCAATTTGCAGCATGGCTTCTGCAACCAGATGTTCGATAGGTTCACGAACTTCTGTACTGGCAAGTTTCACTTTTGTAGGACTAACAAATGCTGGAGAAGGATGCTGGACAGCAATAACTGCCGTCACATATGGTTGAATGGACTCCCACTGGAGCGATGAATGGTGAGCGAATGCTGGCAGATTTGCACGTTGCTGATTGAGGCTGTTAAGAATCGCTTGTTTCAATGCCTCCAGGTGTGTCCCTCCATCTGGTGTTTGCACCGTATTCAGATAACTGACCTGCTGACCAGTGCCTGAAGCAGAGAATTGGATGGCGACCTCAATTCCAATTTTGGTAGTAATTCCATGCTCCCGCTCCACGTCTAACTCATGGCGACTGTAGATGGGATCATGGAAGCGGTCGTCAGATGCTACCCGATCGCTTACCCAGTCCTTCAGTCCGCCGGGGTAAAGAAACGCACCTACTTGCAGCGAACCAGTACGTAGATCGTGAACAGCAATGTGCAACCCACCAATCAGGTAGGCAAGTTCCTGGGCACGTTGACTCAGGCGGTCATAATCAACGGTAGTTTGGGGGAAAATAGAGTCATCAGGGCGAAATTTGAAGAGTGTTCCAGATTGTTTTGGGTTATCGAGCGGTATGCGAATCAGCGGCATTTCTGGCTTCCCTGTATGGAAACTTTGCTCATATCGATAGCCCTCACGGTCATTTTGTACCAACATCCTTGAGGAGAGCATATTGACCACCGCCAAACCCAAACCATGAATGCCGCCAACACTCCTATAGCGATCAGGTTCAATCTGCCCTTTATGGTAGCCAATGTGCCGCAACAATGCTTCCATCTGGGTAAATGGGGTGTTCTTGTATGGGGCAACAGGCAGTCCATCGCTGTTATCCTGAATGTAAATCCAATCCCCATCGTGCAATTCAATGGCGATATGGGTGCAGCGCCCGATGGATGCCTCCTCCGCCATGTGATCGAGAACTACATAAGGCAGATGATGCAGAGCGCGGCTATCTGTCCCGCCAATGTACATCGCAGGGCGCAAACGCACGAGATCGCGGGGTGTCAGTGGAACAGTTGTGAGGTCGTCATCAGGGTAGAAATCCATGCATGTTTCCTTACTTCGCTCAGCTTGGGCTCTGTCCTAAATCATATCACTCTTCTGCTTGATATGGCTACGTGAAAAAAGTGATGGTAAGTTGTTGTAAAGGGAATAGTGATGCTGACTCTTAAGCAAGTCGCGCAAATCGACGGTAGACCGCACCGGGTTGAACTCTCAGCGGATGGACGCTGGGTAGCGCTGCGATATGGCAGCGAATGGCGTATGTTCGACGCGCTCACCAGGCAGGAAAGCGGCATAATCCACCTTCCCGATTCGCACTGGGCAACGGTTTCTCCCAACGGTACAGCACTGGCAAACATGAGAGACGGCGTAATCCGAGTCGCGCACCTTGACGGTAGACAGGTGGTAAAAATGTATACCTATCCCGGAGTACAGCATTACGGTGATGATGTCTGCTTCACGGCAGACAGTCAGCAGTTGTGGGCGACGCTCTGTAATGACGATGGGAGTGGGAAACTGGCGCTGCTGGATGCGGTGACACTGGAAGAAATCACATTTGTTCCAATGCCTAAAGTACGCCCGGATGATTTTGACTACTGGTCAGAACCACATTCGATTCTCCACATTCCATCCGATACGCTGGCACTTCATCATGCAGGCGGCGATCATCTGATAGGGGTATTCTTTTTCAAGCACCATGACAGACAAATCGCACAGCAAAAACTATTCATTTCGCCTTCTGCAAGTTTCAGGACCATGCATTACATCTCGTTTTCAGCCAGTGGGCAGCTTATGGCTGGCATCGACGGTCCCTTCGTATGGGTGTGGAGGTTGGTAGATATGCAACTTCTGGGGCGAGGGTTGGAAAATCTGCTCGACATAGACAATGAAAATGATGAATTCGGTGTACTTACATTTTTAGGCGAACAGTTAATCATCGAGATTGGCGGTGAATCAAGAGATGAGCTGTGTATTGTAGACATCCCGAATGAAGCGGTACTGACACGCTGTCCGATGCCGCCTGATTTCCATGCCGGCGCGGACTGTATCAATCCACTGCGCGGACAAACCCTGGTGGGCATGAAAGGCGATGATGTGGTGATTTACCGGATCGGCTTATGAGGAAACAATATCAAGAAACAGAATTAGCTTGTCAAATGTACTTATAGAGGCAGGATGATTTCGGTATGAAACTGGAAGATGTGAAGATCTCTGGCGGCAAACTCAACCCGATTACGCATGATGTGGTGTCGGATGTTGAGGCAAGGCTCAATATCACGTTCCCGGTTGGCTACCGTGAATTTATTACGACCTTGGGGCAGGGTTTCTTTTGTGAAAGTTATATTCGCGTCTATCCCCCGCGCCGCATCCTCAAAGAATATCGGGATTTTCAGAAACGGTGGGCGGAATACTGGTTCTGGGATGGTGGGCGAGATGTTCTGTCCAAAGCAAAGGCACTGCAAGCCATCATCCTTGCCGATACAATGGAAGGCGATGAACTCATTTTTTGCCCGGATAATCCTGAACGACTCTACGTGCTTCCCCGAAATAAAGACGCTATTTTCCAGGTGGGGACGACCCTGTTTGAGGCACTGCAATGGTTATGTCGTTCCGGGATATTGATTGAAGCCATGCAGGACAATTCATTTGAACCCTTTGAATGGGAGTGGTGAATCGAAATGTCAAAATTAATCCGGCAGGATGTCGTACAGCTGATTGAAGAGACCCGTGTGATTTTGACGGATTTTGAAGGGATGGGACTAAACCTTAAGGGCTGTGATTTAAGTGATGCTGACCTGCACGGTCTGGATTTACAGGGTGCATGTCTGGAATCAGCCTGCCTTGATCGTGCGAACCTGCAAGGCGCTTATCTCGGAGAAGCAAATCTCATAAATGCCAGTCTGGTTAACGCAAATCTTCAGAGCGTTGACTTCAAGAAAGCTCAGTTAGACGGAGCCGATTTGACCGGGGCAAACCTGAAGAATGCGGATATTCGAGGTGCGTCGTTGAAAAGCACGATCATTACGCAGGAGCAGCTTCGATCAGCCCGCAGGTATTTCTGGCAGTAGATAATATGTGTGGTGTCAAAGTACAGGAATAATGCCAATCAGATTACAGAGCGGAATTTGAAACAGAGGTGAAATAATGATCCCTTATCTTGAATGGAATAAGGATGAAAATTCTGAAGTACCGACTCTCGAAGAACTAAATCGCCTCATAGGTCAATTGGAAACTGAGGGACGAACATCGCGTGCCTTCACAGTTACACTGCGAGTGAACGATGAAACCGGTATGACGATGGTGGTTGGTCGCCAAGAGAGTCATATCACTTTCTATGATGCGAATGCACGTCCACCTGTGCGAGGTTGTACAGGTCCGTGGGATGATGATCAATTGATCGTGTATTCTTATCGGGGTCATTATTCGGAGATACCGCGAAGATTCTGCGTGCCGATTGCCGATGCACGAGAAGCCATGCGAGTATATTTCCGGACTGGACAGCGTCCCGAAAACTTGAGCTGGAATGAATGGTGAACAGGTTGACGAATGGAAGATGAACTTGACCCAGTCTGGTGCATATGCCAGTGATGAGTATGAGTATGTACTTCCAATCCAAACAACCCAAAATTAATGCATACGTGAAGAGGTGAGCTGCAATGGGCTACGATTTACAGAATGAGTATGGATCGGGACTTCGTTTCAATGCGGATGGGTTCCGTGAAGTGATTCAACTGGCAATGCGAGGCGGCTGGAAACCCGGTGCACTGGAAACAGTGATATCCGCTCTGCCGCAACCATCGTTTGCGCCCAAAAAGGTCATCACTGTAGAGTTCCTTCTCACCGAAGAAAGCCCAAAGCCCTGCTGGAGACTTACATTCAGGCATGGCAACCCTATAAAGACACATGGGAATGGGTTGATGATCTGGTTGTGATGACACTCGAAGAATATTCCAGCCAGAACACCGATATCACTCTTCCGGTTATATTGATATTGCAGCCGGGAGAAACTGGAATTACGATCCACTCACGTACGACATGAACAAAGCCCAGAAAGAAGCGATTCAAGATTTTATCGCCTTTTGCCGTCAAGGCGCTTTCCGTATCTTATAGAGCAGTTAGACAGGGTTACAGCATGTTTGAAGGACTGGATGACATCAACTGGGAACAATTCGGCGATACACATATCGCAATCGGGATGAAAACGCGAGAGATTCCTGACTGTGTACGTAATATGATTCACCCTGACCACAAAGAGCGTGAATTTGCGATTGCCTGTTTACTGGGTGAAGGACAGCATCTAGGAATGTTGAGCAACGCAACTCCACATATCATTCCCTATGTATTGGAGGTACTGGTGGATCAACATTACGAACAACGGGGTTACTTAATATATGGAATAGCGAGGATGTTCGAGAAAATGTATTTTGATCTCGAAACATTTCGATATCTTGCCAGGATTTTACAAGTATACGATGCCCTCAAAAAAGGCTACCCCCTTTACAGGCGATTGCTGAGTGATGCGGATCCCGAAGTACGTCTTGCTGCGGTTCAAGTTCTGGTCTATATGCAAGACAACTGCCCCGACGCATTAGCAACTTTGTTATCACAATTCATGGTTGAGACAGACACTGATATTCGTCATGAAATTATTGGAGGAATGCTAAAGCTAGTCAAAGATACACAGATTTATCGAACAGAAGGGCATCGAGACTCAGAGCAAAACATCATATCGCTGTGGAACTATCTTAAGAACAATGGATCTTTCGACGAGCAAGTCCATTTTGCTCGTAGTTTTTCTAATTACAGAAAGTTCGGCTTCATATACAACAAAGAGATCTCCGCATTTGTTGAACAAACACTGAAACACGCAGATTCAATACGCACTACAGATTAACATGTAGGAGTAAATATCGCTATGGACATCACAGAGACTGAAGCCTTGCTTGCGCAAGCTAACGCATTATCGAGATAGTGATGCGGACTCCAGTGCTGCCGCAGAAGCGAAAGTATATGAACTTGAGCGTAAACTCGCTGCTGCTAAAGGGGAAGCCTACGCAAATACGTTCGATTTCCCTGTCAGGTGGGATGTTGGCGCACCTATGCCTCATGTTTTTGCGAACGAGTATTGGGTCTTCCTGACCTTCCTTGTCGCTAATTCGCCGATGACCCCAACTGAGCCTGTGAGCCTGACGTATGCTGTGGTCGAGTTTCTCAGACCCATATCTCATCGATTAGGCTCACCATCTGAGGATGACCAGTTTAGCCATTACCTATACGGCAGAGGGCAAGAAATTTACAGAGCGCAGATTGTAGAAAACTCCCCGTGGCTGCGCGAAATGATTCACATGTGGAAGAAAGCAAATTCTGAGGATGATGACAGTGATGAGAAATACTGGCAACAGCACATCAAACATTACATCTTCTGGTTTCATGACTCGACATTCGAATGTCTGGCACGCGGCTATGAAGTCCACACTTATCATGAAACTGAAGATGCGGTGGTTGAGAAGATTATCAGGCGACTTTTGAAAGGATAGCCATACTATGAGCAATGAACTTGATCCAAGCTGGCGCACGATATCGCGTTTTCTGTCAGATGAAGCAGACATCGAAACGCTGCTCAGACTGCTGAAACATGATGACTGGCAGGTGCGCTTCAACGCGGCACGGGCGCTGCGGTTCAATCCCGATGCGCGAGCGCTTGATACGTTGTTGAAGCTGTTCAAGCATGAAAAACATGCTTCCGTGCGTCATATGGTCGCGCTGGCGCTGGGGGCATTACACGAAGCTGGTGTTGAAGTTCCATTGTTCGCTGACCTCAACAACCCCACTGCCGAAACCCGGCGCAATCTGGCAATTAAGCGTTTGAAAGAACTGAAAGTCAGTGTTTCTACCGATCATGAGGACTACATTCAACTGATGATTCCGCACAAACTGGTGGCGGAGTGTTTCATCGAAATTGGCTTTCTGATGGCACAACTGACAGAGGCATCATTTCCCGATGATTATGCGCCAATTGCCGAAAGTGTGCCTTCATCCGTACTACCTGTATGGTCAAATCCTATCGTTGAATTTGCCGAGAGCTACCCGCATGGCATGAAGTTTCGAGTTTATCGGCATTCAAAATGAGTCCAGAGAGTAAACTCGTATGAATACAGAATTAACATCCGAGCAGTATGATCGAGTAATGCGAGTTCTTTACGAAAATCAACCAGTCGAAACGCTGCAATCACCTGAAGAGCTGCATCAATTCGCCTGGAACTATAACTGGGACGATGGGCTGGAAGCTATGCGCCAGGTGATCAATCATCCCCTTTGTGATAGGGGAACCGCCTTACTTATTTACTGGCGTGCTGGTCCAGGGTTTTTGTACGAGTACCATACTGTAGATGAGCTACCTGATGACTACCTGTTCAGAGACGAGTATGCGCTTGTGAGCGCATTGGAGCAAAAGTATCTTCTGAATGGTTTTGCGTCCGCAGCCATTGCGTTTGACCCCAAAAAAGACGAAGGAACGAACTGGACGAAAGAATACCAAGAAACACCCAGAAACCGTCCAATACCCGATGAGATGTACCAGCGAGTCACGGGAATTCAGTTGAAAAGAGCCGCCATTTAACCCCCACAAACGATAGAGGCTGCGGCGATACAGATCAGGACGCTTCCATACCAACGCATCCGGGTACAGTCACCAGCCAGGGATGGACTTCCGCCGTGACAATTTTGTCGCGTACCACCGGGTCAGCGAAAACGATGTCACGCGCCTGTTCGATATCTTCAGCGAGGAACACACCCATCGCGCCGCTGTTGTCCACAAAACCGCCACCAATCATCAATTTTCCCTGCGCCTGCAAGCGGCTCATATACTCAAAATGCCCAGTAAGGGGTTGTTCGTTGATGGGTTTGCCAGGCAGCCAATTAGGTCCGGGTCGGTAGATAAAAACATAATATAATTTCACGATATTTCCTCTTGAGAATTCTGCATTTGGTGACTTGATAAATCTTACTTCAACTTCTGTCTGAATTACCAACCCTCTGGTTTGAAATTTTTAGTCACAAAATGAACCACTTTCCCTCTCGCACAACGCCGCCGCGACGATTGTACGATGCGAGGGAACCCACCCTCAAGCATTGCCGGGCAGGTACGCTGGCACTACCTTTCAGGCAGTACCACCGAACCACCCGCCTATCCGCAGGCGGATTGCTTGATGGTCCCCCCTTCTGCATCGTCCTGCGTGGTTGAGCGTTGTAGCTCAACGCGCTGGCGCATCCAGCGGTAGCAGAGGGAGTAACCTCATGCACAATTCAACTCTTCGCAAAAGCATTAAAGATCAGATTCGTCCGTTTCCGCGTGTTGTGACCTATCCGACAGGCTGGGCAGGTCAGCGCACCTTTGAGCAGATTTACGATGACCTGATCCCCAGCTTCAATCGTCTGCTGCGCTACTATCGCAACCACGAGTTGGACATCCCTGATTTGATTGCTCACGCCTTCATGCGGTTGTGGATGGACATCAGCACTGACACCTCCATGCTGGCAGCAGTGGACAAAGGTGGGGCACTCAAGCTGCTGCTGAACCGCACCAATCCGCAGCTTTACCGCAAGTTCTACCGTCGGGAGATGTATCTGGAAGACATCGCTGCCCGCAGTGGCGATCCTGATGATTTCATCATCGACGGGTTCGATCATTCTCACATCATTGGTCATGCAACCTACGCCGAAGCGATTGAACTCCGCGTTGACATTGAGAAGGTCATTATCGAAATGGCGGAGAAGTACATGGACAGCTTGCCGCACCTCGCAGCGCTGTACTACATCACCACCGAAGTTGGTCCAGACGACGCGGCAGCCATCGCCGGACGCAGCGGGACGAAGAAATGCTGGTGGCTAACAAGCGTAGTCAAGCCAATCCGCGAGGAACTGTGTGAGAAGCTGGAACTGTTCAAACCGCGTCAAGAAACATGGCGGGATCGGCATCTTGCTGGAGTGGAAGCACCGTTGCTGCGTCTGGTCGCCCGTTACGAGGCGGAAGGCAATCTCCGCATGGCGGCGACGGTGCAGAGCATGGGAGCCTACGAAAGCTGCAAGACACTGGTTGAGCGGCTGGGGTTATCGAAGTACACCATCCACATGCTGCGGCGAAACGCCCACAAGGAACTGAGCAAAGTCTACGGCTGTCCAGCGTGAAACGGACAGTCGTTTTTATTTCTGTGGCTGGTGAGCAACCGCCAGCCCTATATTTTTTGCGAGCCATCATCAGAGCCAATCGCTCGTTTGTGTGATAAACTTCTCTCAAAATGATGTCTATACAGTATGGAAGGTTGAATGGCAGTCAATTTAGACAAGCCGCAGCGATGGAAAGCAGATACTCAGCTCTCAGTCGATGATTACAATCGCTGGTTTCTGGAATATGCACCCATCACCTATCGAGAGACTCGCGTGCGTGCAACAGTCTACGTCGAGGACATTTTGCTGCGTACTGATAATCTGCGGCATCTGACAGGTGATCTCCTGTTTCAACACCCGGATGCGCTGGAGATGCTGCGTATGTCCACCTCACCTCCGATTGCACGAGATCGTCTGGTAGGACTGGCACAGGTTTCCAAGAGTCTGATCGAGAACATGGAGCGCCACAAGCGCATCTCGCCCAACCTTTCTGAAACAGTCGTGCGTGAACAGCTTGAGCGGATTACATCAGTTATTAGCCAACTGATTGACACTGATATTTTCATCTGGTTTAACAGGGACACTGATCCAACTCTTGATGAGATTAAACGCGCATCAACTGTCGTTGCTGATCGGCTTTGTGGGATGCTCACCGATCCCTTGATTCGGAACGCTCAGGAGAAACGCCAGCTTCAGCGGATCACCCTCTGGCTCGAAACACGCGGTTATGCCGAATCCGAAGTGCGAATTTTGCGGCAAATGCTGCCCGGCACGTTCGCCCATCGTGTCAATGTCGCGGCAATGCAGGAGGGAAGTGTTGTCGTCAATATTCCAATTGATACGGTCATCATGCCACGATCAGCAGTCGCTGGTGATCTGCCACTGCTGGTCGAAGCCAAATCCGCCGGTGATTTCACCAATACCAACAAACGACGCAAAGAAGAAGCGACCAAGATGCGCCAGCTTCGGAATGCGTTCGGGGATCAGGTACGCTTCATCCTATTGTTAGGTGGTTACTTCGACAGTGGTTATCTCGGTTATGAAGCTGCTGAAGGTATTGACTGGGTGTGGGAACATCGGATGGATGACCTAGCGGAGTTTGGATTATGACAATGGATGCTCTGCATCTCCTCGAAGCACAGCGTTTGGAGCGGCAGACTGAACTTGATTCAGCGAAGTCGAAATTTGAACGCAATCAGCTTGGGCAGTTTGCCACGCCGTCTCTGCTCGCCACTTCTATACTTGAGCAGGCAAAGCAGTTCCTGCCCGGCGATAAATCCATTCGTTTTCTCGATCCAGCGATAGGCACAGGAGCATTTTACTCCGCCCTCCTGCGTGTATTTCCGCATCACCAAATCGCGGAAGCAAGAGGCTATGAGATTGATCCGCATTATGGGGAGGCAGCACGTTTGTTATGGCGTGATCGCCGCACCGACATTGTGATTGGCGATTTCACACAGGCGCTTCCGCCGGAGCAGGATCAAGACAAATACAATTTGGTTATCTGCAATCCTCCCTATGTGCGTCACCATCATCTACCTGTGGAGGACAAAAAACGCCTGCAAGCGCAAACAGCACAAATAATTCGTACCAAGTTGAGTGGACTGTCTGGACTCTACGTGTATTTTCTGGGTATTGCTCATGTCTGGCTTCAGGAGGATGGTATCGCCGGGTGGCTCATTCCCAGTGAGTTTATGGATGTGAAGTATGGAAGCGCTGTTCGTCAGTATCTCACGTCGCAGGTTACGCTGCTGGATATTCATCGGTTTGACCCTGAAGACGTGCAGTTCGACGACGCACTTGTATCCTCAGTGATTGTCTGGTTTCGCAATCGGAAACCACGTCCCGGTCATGAAGTTCGTTTTTCACTGGGCGGGAGCATCGACACGCCGCGTCTGCACCAGAATGTTTTGCTCGACACCTTGAGTCAAGAGCAAAAGTGGACGCGCTTTCCGAAACGTCCGGCGCGTGTTGCTAACAGCGACGGATTCCGTTTCCGTGATCTGTTCGAGATCAAACGCGGCATCGCCACTGGCGCGAATGACTTCTTTATCGTTGATGCTGAACAGATACATCAGCATGAGCTGCCCTCTATGTTTCTAACACCGATCCTTCCGAGTCCACGTTACCTCGAGAGCGATGAGGTGCTGGCAGATCCGAATGGCAATCCGCTGCTCAAGCGCCAATTGTGGCTGTTGAACTGCGATTTGCCAGAAGATGAAATTGCTGAGAATTATCTAACACTCTGGCGCTATCTCCAACTTGGAGCAGCACAGGGCATCAAGGACGGGTATTTATGTCGGCATCGCACCGTCTGGTATGCTCAGGATAAACGCACACCTTCGCCATTCCTGTGTACCTACATGGGTAGACCATCCAATGGTCACACAACCAATCCGTTTCGATTTATCCTCAACCATTCACAGGCGGTTGCACCGAATGTTTATCTGAACATCTATCCTAAGCAAATGCTTGTCCAGGCGATTGCCGACAGACCTGAACTGAAGCACACCATCTGGCATTCGCTGCAAAGCATCGCCATTGAGATGTTGGTTGATGAAGGACGTGTCTACGGCGGTGGACTTTACAAACTCGAACCGAAAGAATTGGGCAATCTCCCCGTAGGAGAACTATTTGACTGGCAGCAAGAATTCTTGCCGTCCCTTCCCCGACAGGTGCCTCTGTTCTAATTTTCCGCTCTGTGACTCATAAATGTAAAATTACATAGAGATTGTCAAAACTGACGGGGCAAAACTGTAGAATTACACAGTTTGAGGTGGCTCACTTTGCTATCCTGATATTGTACACGTATCACATAAGGACAGCAAATCGAGTATGCAGCCCGTAACCCAATATCCACTCACGTTACCACCAGCCGACCCACCGCGCGACACCTACTTTTGCATTCGCATGTCAACGGTGGAGAAAGCCGCCCTACACGCGCTGGCGAAGCGGCTCAATACCTCTGCTTCGACGCTGGCGCGGCATTTTCTCAATCAGGCGGTGCAGCACTTCAGCCAGGATGAATGGAGCCGCCATGAGCCGAGTGCCTGAGACACTGGAAAAACCGAAAGATGAAGGCATCAACCTGGTCAAACTCTCAAAAACCCTGCTGCATATCGTTGCACAACTGCGCGAAACACAGTACACTGGCAGTAGGTCAACCGAGATTGTTTTGCAACAGGCCGAAGTGGTCCAACACTCCGACCTGCCTGACCCGGCGAGTGATGCAACCACCACGCAGGGCTAAGACGCATTGTACAACACGCGCCTTGCTTCTGCTGTATCTACTCGCAGAGGTAAGGCGTTTTTCGTTGAACAAAGAAAGGAGGAACAAGCCAGATGCCACGCTACCAACGCCTGCCTAAAGCGCCGGTTGACCCGTATCGCGCAGCTCCCCTGCCTGTAGATCGTCCGGCTGCCGTTTACTATCGTCAATCGTCTGAGGCGCAGATCGGTAACATCTCCACCACCCTGCAAACAGTGGATATGATCGAACACCTGCTGAAGCTCGGCTGGATGCGCGACAGCATCTACATGATTGATATGGATGCAGGGATCAGCGGCACGAAGAAGATTGAAGACCGCCCCGGTATGTCGCTGCTTTATGACCATATCGAGCATGACCGCATCGGTCTGGTTGCTGCCCAGGATGTGGATCGTTTCTTCCGCGATGTCACCATGATTCAGACCAACATCTTTCTGGATGCCTGCAAACGCAAAAATGTGCGGGTGATGACTCCCAGCGTGGTGTATGACTTCAATCATCCGACAATGGGAGCCTACTATCTGAAGATGTTCCGCGAGGAAGCACAGCGGGCGGCGGATTTTCTGGAGTATCACATCAAGGGACGACTGCACAAAAGCCGGGATTACCTGATTGAGCAGGGACTCTGGGCGGGTCGTACCATTGCGCTGGGGTATATGGTGGATATGCGCCGAACGCTCCCGAATGGGGAACGCAATCCTGAGTGGCGCAAGTACATCCCGTTCGCGCCGGGCGCTGATCTGGTGCTGGCGTACTTTGAGCTGTTCCGTGAGAAGGGACGCAACTTTCAGGCGACGTGGGAACACATCGAGCAGCACGGACCGTTCATACCAGATGATCTCGCTAAACAGGTTCCAGAAGGCTTCCGTATCGAAAACTGGTTCCGCTATCGCTCCAACATCACCGGACGCATCATGCCCTCCAAGTCAGGCTTGCACAACCTGCTGACGAACGTGGTCTACATCGGACACTGGGTTCACAAGAAAGCTATCGTCTGCTGGCATAATCACGAGCCTATTGTGCCGGAAGATGTCTTCATGGTGGCATTCAATTCACTGTCGTCCACCGATTTCTACGGCGAACCGAACGCCCATTACGTCCCCTATCGTCCTTGGACCCGCCACGCTGTCGAGGAACGCGAATGCGACCCCCCGACTTACAGTGGACTGGTTTTCTCGGATCAGCTCGAAGGCTATGAACTGCGCCGCTACAACTCGGTCTACAATCACACCAACCGCAACTATGGCTATATCCTGCATGACGAACGAATCGAAGTGCAAATGACGGTCAAAGCGGCGGTGGTAGACGAAGCAGTGGACAAAATGCTGCTGGAACGGTTAGAAGCTACGACGATTGACGAAGTGATCTGGCAGCAGGCATTGGAGACGACGGAACACAGCGGTCACAGTGAGAAGCGGCGGATTGAGCAGGATATTCGCAGTGCCGAACGCAGCAAACAGACCATTCTGGACAACCTGAAGGCGATCTCCAATCCCGGTATCGTCAAGAATCTGGAAGCCAGCTACGAAGCCAATGAGCGCGAAATTGAGCGGCTCACCGCAGAACTGGCGAATCTTGCGACGAGCGAGCATTACCAGCGAGGTCTGCTGGAAGCGCGTCCAGTGCTTCAGACGGTCATCACCCATTGGGAGCAGGTCGCTGGAGATAAACGCCGCGAGTTGTTTGAGGCATTCGCCCATCGCATCCTGGTTCGACGGCTTGATATCCTGAACCGGGAAGTGATTGTTCAGTGGCGGGACGGCACCGAAACCCGGCGGACATTCACCCGCGCCGGTAAGCGTCTCTTCTGGTCAAAACACGATTTGCAGCAGCTTAAGCAGATGGTCGAAGGCAATGTGCCGCAGGTGACGATCATGCGGGCGTTCCCCATCCTCACCTGGCAGGATATCCAGAAGCGGTATGCCTATCACTTTGGCAATGGCAGCTTCGCGCCGCACTATGCAGGGGAGAAGAAGTATCCGGCGCATTTCACCTATGCGAAAACGGATGAAGCCCGGACGGAGAAAGCCGCCCAAAAATCAGTGAGTATCTCTCCTTCTCCAACGTGTGCAGTTGGAGATCAACCGCCGCGTCCGCTGCCAGAATCGTGTTGTTCATAACCACCATCCTAGGTGCAACCAATCTCGACTTGATCCTACTCCCAGCCCTAATCAGCCGCTACCACCGCCCCCATTCACCGCCACAGAGCTATACTCCACAGGGTATATTCTCTTTTGAAGGAGCACCATTATGAAACTGCGTTTGTTCGCCTTTGCGCTCACGCTCGTGTGCCTGTTGAGCTTCGCCGGAGTCGCGTTGGCTCAGGATGCCGCCCCCGTCAACGATGGAGAAACTGTGATCACTCTTGAGAATGGCGTCGTCGGGACGCTGAATGTACCGGAATCAGACTCCCCCGTTCCCGCTGTGCTCATGCTGCATGGCTTCGCCAGCTCACGCAATGAAGTCGGCGATATGTACCTGCGCCTCGCCGCCGCCCTCGCCGAACGCGGCATTGGCTCCCTGCGCATCGACTTCAGCGGGTGGGGCGAAAGCGCGGGCGACATGGCCGAGAGCACGGTCAGCGGCATGGTTGCGGACGCGGAAGTCGCGCTCCAATACCTCCAAAGTCTGGACGGCGTCGATGCATCGCGCCTCGGCATTCTCGGTTTCAGCCTCGGCGGCGGGATCACCGTGTTCACCGCGGGCGAAAACCCCGACGCCTTCAAGTCGATGGCGCTGTGGTCAACGTTTGGCAACCTGCGCGACATCTTCATCGAAGAATTAACGCAGGAGAACTTTGACGCCGCCGCGGCCAATGGCACAGTCGAGATCGACCTCGGCTGGCGCATGGTCACGCTGGGTAATGGCTTCTTCACCGGGTTGGAAGACTTCGACTATCAGACGGAATTCCCGAACTACACGGGTTCGTTCATGGTCGTTGCAGGTTCGGAAGACGGTTCCGCCGACTTCCTCGACTGGTATCGCGAAAACGCGCAGGGCGCGCTCCGCGCGTCGTACCTCGTCCCCGGCGCGGATCACATCTACAACGTGCTGACCGACGATCAAACGCTGGCGGAAGCGACCATCAAGGCGACGGCGGACTGGTTCGCCATGACGCTGTAAGGGCGATCCGCCTCACCCCTAAGTCCCCTCTCCCACGGGCGAGGGGCATAGCGATCAGCGGACGCGATAAATCGCGTCCCTACGAAAACTGTTTCGGCCTGCGGGATACTTCTGGCTCCCCTCCCTGAATTCGGGGAGAGGCCGGGGGTGCTGACAGGGGTAGGTTTTTCATGGTTCCCAATGGAACCTGGGGTTCCTTCGCCAAAGAATCTGTAGGGACGAGGCATGCCTCGTCCTGTCTTTCTCTGGAGAGGGCAACCCATCCGTCATCTATTTCCATAAGTGAGGAAAATCAAAGCGTTACGCGGAGCGGTTCTGGTGCGATTTTCTACCGAGGACGAGGCATGCCTCGTCCCTACAATTAAAAACCTACCCCTGACAGGGCCGGGGGTGGGGTAAGGCTAATCTCTACGCTGTGCCCTGATAAGGCGGCAGGCGAAAACCAAACGTGCTGCCCGTGCCATACTCGCTCTGGAGGAACATGCTGCCGGAGTGCCGCTCGACGATCCCCTTGACGAGGTACAGGCCCAACCCCGTCCCTTCGATTTTGACTGTTTCCCGCGTGCGCACCCGGTAGAACGGGTGAAAGAGTTTCGCCTGCATCTCGGCGGGGATGCCCACACCCGTGTCGGTCACCGCAAACGCGATCTGATCGGATTCGGTGTACAGCCGTACGCGCACGGTCCCGCCCGGCGGCGTGTATTTGATGGCGTTGCTGATCAGGTTGGTCACGGCCTCGCGGAGCTGCACGGAGTCACCGCAGACGGAAAGCGGCGCATCAGCAATGCTCACCGTGTAGGTCAGCGGCTTGTCCGCGGCTGATCGGCTCATGCCCTCCGCCGTCTCTCGGACCAGCGCGGTCAGGTCAACCTGCGCCATCGTCTGCTCGGCGGCCATCCGTTCAATGCGATCCAATGAAAAGATATCGTTGACGATCTGGAAAATCTTGCTCGACGCCCGATCCATATGTTCGAGATAGGTCTGCACGTCGCTGATCGGCGTGGCGGGGTCCTGTTCGCGGATCAGTTCGAGATACCCCTTGATCATGCCGAGCGGCGTCTTGAGATCGTGCGCGCCCATGCGGATCATTTCCGTCTTCAGTTCTTCAAGGCGGCTGATGCGCGCCAGCAGCGCCTGCTGTTCGCGTTCGACCTGTCGGATGAGGGTGATATCGCTCAGGATGATGATGTGGCCGCGCATTTGCCCGGAACGCGCCAGTGACGGCGCGACCCGCACCTTATAATCCGCGCCCTTGAAATGCACGTCCTCCGCGTCAAACTGATCACCGAGCGCCCGCGCCAGTTCGGGGCACGCTGCCGTTAGCGGCAGGCCAATGACCTCGCCGCGCGTGGCCTGCACAAACGGATTGGCCGCGGGATTGAACACCAGCACCCGCCGCTTGAGATCACACACGATCACCGGATTGGGCGAACTGGTGAAGATCGTTTCGTAGGGCACGGGCAGCACTTCGACGAAGCGCAGCCGGAACACGGCAATTGTCAGCAGCCCCGCGCCGACCAGATAGCTGATCGGGATCGGGTGGACGCCTTCGATCAAGTACCAGCCAAACACGGTCGCATACTGCCCCGCGGCAGGGATCAGCGTGCCCGCCAGCCACAGGATCATCTGCCAGCGATACAACCGCCACTGGCGGACATGCGCGCGCACCAGCAGCCCCACGCCGCTCCCCAGCAGCAGCACCGTATACACGAAATACACGTAAAACAGCGGCCCATATTCCGCCTGAAACACGTTGAAAGCGGGCGTCGTCAGCACATGGATGTCGCGCCAGATCAGCCCGTGCAGTTCATTGGTGACGGCCAGCGCGAAAATGCCAGTGGGCACAATCGCCAAAAACCAGCCGACGCGCTCCGCGATAGCCCCGTACCCAGCGAATTTCAGGGTGAAGATGAACCACAGCAGCACACTGAACACGCCGATATACTGAATTTTGCTGGCGGTCAGCGACATGGCCGGGCCGGGGCTGATGATTTCCAACGTGTAGCCCGCAACTTCAATCGCTTCGCACAGTATCAGCAGCGAAAACAAGCGCCCGCCGGTAAAGTTATCCTGCCGTGACCAAGCGTACAAGGTCAGCGCCAGCATCACGAGAATGCAGGCCGCTCCCAATACGGTATTAATGGTCAGAGCATTGATGGCCAGCGTCACGCCGAAATGAACCTCTCTAGAACAAGCGCCCTGAGATCAGTATAATGGACACTGAGTGCAATCAAGCACAAGCTATTACACTAATGAGGTAACTTCGTAAGAAACTATGCAGATCAAACGCGACTATACGAAACCGCTCTTCCGTGACCATCGGAAAAAACGCGGGACATGGCGCTGGATTCTGCTCTACTTCCTCCTCATCGGCGCCTTTCTCTTCTTCGTCGACAGTCAATTTTCCAAGTTGCAGTTGATGGCTCTCGATATGATCGGGCAAGCGCCGCCGCCGACTCCCTTCGCCAGTGAATTGGCGACGCAGGGCATGAACTTGTTCATGTCCGGGGATATGCAGGGCGCGCGCGACTATTTCCGCCGGGCGGTGCTGCAGCAGCCGCAAAATGTCGATTACATGTATGAATATGGACGTGTCCTGCTGGAACTCGGCGTCGACGAGCCCGGCTATTATCAGGACGCCATCGCCATCGGCGATCAGGCGATCAACGCCAACTCGAACGATCCACGCGGTTACGTTATCAAGGCACGGGCCATTGATCTGAATGGTGACCCGGCCAACGCCGTACCGATCGCGCAGGCGGGCTTGCAGCGTGACCGCAATTTCTCGCCGCTCTACACCGCCTTGAGCAGCGCCTACCGCCAGATCGACCGCTACGACGTGGCGCTCGACTCCGCGGAAGAAGCGATCCGCCTCGATCCGCTCGATCCATCGGCGCGGCGCGTATATGCGCTGGCGCTGATCTGGGTGGGACGCTACGAAGAAGCGCTCGACCAACTGGAGCAGGCGGTCGCGCTCAACCCGAACCTCGCCTCGCCCTACTTTGAACTCGCCAGTATGTATCGCACGCTCGCCAAACGCGACGCGAACGGCGGCCTCGACTATTATGCGCTGGCCATTGCTACCTATGAACAGGTGCTGTCCTTCCAGCCGCAGAATGCGAAAGCCTATCTGCGCTTGTGCGAGACCTACACCGAAATCGGGGAGCACCGCCGCGGGCAAGGCTACTGCGAGGATGCGCTCACCATCAACCCGCAGTATCCGCAGGCCTGGCGCGCGCTTGGGCAGACGATGTATCCGCAGCGCAACTATGAAGGTGCCATCGAGTCGTTCAAAACGTGCGTCGAGCTCGGTTCCGACGAGATCGAGTGCTACTATCTGCGCGGGCTGTCTCATTACTATCTCGGCGAGTGCAACGACGCCTGGACGATCCTGAGCGATGCGCTCACCCGCCAGCGCGCCGTCTCGCTGGTGGCCGATGATGAGGATCCGGTCATCATCAACACGATCAACGGTCTGCGCCTGATCACCGAAAACTGCGAAGGCTACGCCGGACGCGCCTTGCCGCAGCCGCCAACGCCTACGCCCATCCCGCCGACACCCATCGGGAGCTAGGTGGTGTTACAAGTCGATTTCGTAGGGGCAGACCTAGGTGTCTGCCCGTGGTGGACGCGAGCCTGTATGCGCCCATCCACACCAATTCCGCACATTTACCGGGTAAGCACGCTATGAATATGCGTTTGAATACGCCCAAGAAATATCGGGTGGGCAAGCGGCAAAAGCGCCATATGGTTTCCAGCTTGCGCTGGCTGTGGCTGTGGATTTTGACGCCGATCATCATCTTCGGCGGCTACCAGATTTACGAGCGGCGCGACGAGTTCGGGCCACCCGTGCAGGAATTCATCCGCGACCGCGTGAACGATGCGCAAAGCGGGCTGGCGACCGCCGCCGCGCCGACACCGCTGCCCACCAGTGACCCGAGTCAGCGCATCGCGCGCGCCGACGCGCTCTGGACGCAGGGCGCGGTCGAAACGGCGCTGGATGAATACGAACAGGCCAAAGCGGGAGCGCCTAATGATGCCCGTGTGTACTACCAGTACACCTATGGCCTGCTGATCGAAGGGCGCGCCGCCGAAGCCTTACCCGCCGCCGAAGAAACCGTCACCGCGAATCCATTCTCGTCAGATGCCTGGGCGATCCGGGCCTTCGCCCTCGCCCGCAATGATCGCTATCCCGAGGCAGTCGCCAGCGCGTTACAAGCGCTCTCGCTTGACCCGAACAATGCGACCGCGCTCGCCTACATGGCGCTCGCGTACAGCGATGCCGGGATGCCGTCAATGGCCGAGCAGACGCTCGACCGCGCGCTGGAAATCGACCCGGAGAATCCGGCGGTGTTCTACGTGCGCGGGCTGTGGAATCTGGCGGCGAACTTCGATCAAGCGGCTTACCAAGCGGATCTGCAAACCGCCTACGAGCTCGCGCCCAACCTGCCGCACATCGCCGTCGAACTGGCCTGGGCGAACTGGGGGCTGGGTGCGGCGGATGTCGGGCTGGAACAGCTCGAAGCCGTGGTCGAGCAGAACCCAAATAATCTCGACGCGCTCTACGCGCTCGGCTTCTTCTGGATGCAGACGTATGGCGACCCGAATAAGGCGCGCGACTATATTGAGCGCTGCGTCACCGCCGACCCGGCGAATGTATCGTGCCTCGACTATCTGGCAACGATTCAGCTCACCAGCCTCGAACTGGACGACGCGCTGCAAACCTATGATCGCCTGATGAACACCAACCCGACCGATCCGAAATACTACCTGCGCGCGGGGCGAACCTACGCCAACGCGGGCAACTGCAATGTCGCCTCGCCGTGGTTGCAAGAGGGCTACGAGATGGAGCAGGCGCTCGAAGAACCGAACACCGACCGCCTCGCCGCCTTCGAAGAATTCCTGATCACGTGCGGCGTCCCGATCAACCGGGTGTACAGCACATCAGAAGACGCCGCCGCCACCGCCGAACCGAGTTCGTAAGACGAGTTATCAGTGAACAGTAGACAGTTCACAGTTAAGACGGTCTTTCACTGTCTACTGTGAACTGTCTACTGTGAACCTCTTTTTCTTTCTTTCCCTTTTCGATTACAATCCCCGCCAGCATAAAAGCCTTTCTTTCTTTAGGAGTCACCATGTCTACGGCTGAAATGGTTGAGCAGAACAAGGATTTCACGCTCGTCAGTTGGTCGGCGCAGGGCGCGTGGAACCCGACCATCATCGAGCGCGGCGAAGGCGTCTACGTGTATGACGCGGACGGCAAACGCTATCTCGACTGGGCGTCGCAGTTGGTCAACGTCAACATCGGTCACAGTCACCCGAAAGTCGTGCGCGCCATTCAGGAACAGGCGGCCAAGCTGTGCTATGTGAATCCCTCGTTCGGCACGCCGGAACGCGGTCGGCTCGGCGAACTGCTGGCGGAAGTCACCCCCGGCACCCTGACCAAGACGCTGTTCGCCAATGGCGGCACGGATGCCATCGAAAATGCGATGAAAGCGGCGCGGTTGTATACCGGTCGCGAGAAGATCCTCACCCGCTATAACTCCTATCATGGCGGCACGTTCGCGGCGGCCAGCGCGGGTGGCGATCCGCGCCGTTTGGCGAATGAGCCCGGCGTCCCGTGGATTGTGCGCACGCCCGATCCGTATTCGTACCGCAACCCGGTCTACCGGGGGCGCACGCAGGAAGAAGGCGATGCGATCATCATCGAGCTGATCGACGACATCATCATTCGCGAAGGCCCGGAAAACTGCGCCGCGATCCTCGTGGAAGGCTACAGCGGCACGAGCGGCGTCATTCAGCCGAGCGCGGTCTATTTCAACGGGTTGCGCACGCTGTGCGACAAATACGGCATTCTGTTGATTGTGGACGAAGTCATGAGCGGTTTTGGGCGCACGGGCGAATGGTTCGGCATCGACCACTACCCGAATGCGCAGCCCGACATCATGGTCATGGCGAAGGGGATCACGTCCGGTTACGTGCCGCTCGGCGCGACCATTGTCAGCGAGAAAATCGCCGCGCACTTCGACAAGAACACCCTGTGGGCGGGCTTGACCTACAGCGCGCACACGCTGGCGATGGCGGCGGGTATCGCCACGATTGAGGTTTACCGCGAAGAAAACCTGATCGAACGGGCGCGTGACATGGGCAAGGTGCTGCGCAAGGGCTTAAACGACCTCGCGGAAAAGCACCCGGTCATCGGGGAAGTGCGCGGCGCCGGACTGCATCAGGTGCTGGAACTGGTCAAGAACCGGGACACGCGCGAACCGCTCAGCGATTACAACAAGCCGCTCACCGAGCCCATGCAGAAGGTCGCCAAGTCACTCAAGGAATCCGGTATGAACGTCTTCACGCGCTGGAACATGATCTTCAATACGCCGCCGCTCACGGTGAGCGAAGCGCAGTTGCAAGACGGTCTGGCGGGGCTTGATCAGGCGCTGACGCTGATCGATGGGTATTACGAGGGGTAAAGTCAGTTCACAGTTGACAGTTCACAGTTGACAGCTAAAAACTGTTTTTACTGTGAACTGTCAACTGATCACTGTGAACTTTATTCTTTCCGCGCCATGAAATCTTCGACGGCGATCCGCGCAATGCGATACGTGCTGCCGATGCGCGCCGCGCCGAGCTTGCCCTCATTGATTAGCCGCAGCACCTCATCAGGACTCACCCGCAGATAGAGCGCCACCTCTTCCACCGTCATAATCTTCGGCACTTCGCCTACGCTCGGCGGGGTATCAAACGAGAAGCGCTGCGACGGCGGCGCGGTCAGCGGCGCTTCTTTGGGCAGCGTGAAGATGTTGTACGCCGCCAGCAGCACGGCCAACGCCAGCGCGCCGTATTCGATCATGGTCACGTTCTGCACATCCGGTGAACTGACCAGATCGTCAAAGGTCGTATTTTCGTCGATCACCGCCGAAACCAGCGTGAAACCCGCGCACACCGCGATGATGAAGGGAGCCATGAGAATCATCCCAATGACGCGCACTTTGGGCGCGGGGAGATTGCGTTCAAACAAGCGCGTATTGCCTTTAAACAGAAGGATCAAACCGATGATGAAGGCAGCGCCACTGCACATGCGACTCTCTTTCTATCCAGCAAAAACCCCCGCTGATTATAGCGGGGGTTTCGGCGAACGGTAGTGAGAGCGGGAAATTACTCGCCCTGCGTTATCTGATTCATGATGATGCGATCCAGCAGGTGATTGGTGACGCACTCGCCCATATCAACGCCGTTTTCGATAGCCGTCCGGTAGTGAATGCCGCCGTACAGGCGCGAGATCGCTGCTTCCGTGGCCGCCGCGTCAAACGAGGTGTACGAGCGCGGCGCCATGCCGAACTGGACCTTCGCGGTATCGGTGAAGGCCACCTGACCGAACAACGTGGTCAGCATTTCCGCCGCCGCGCCCGAGACCACCGAGTGCCCGGACGGATATTCGGGGAACATCGGCGTCGTGATGTACGGACGCCAGCGTGGGCTGATGTATTCCTGAATATAGGTTTCGGGGCGCAGCAGCAGCACACGGTACTTGAGCCCCCAGCACGAGGTGAACGCGTCGGCCATCGCCATATTGGTCATGCCGTACATCTGCGCCGCCACATCGAGCGTGAGATCCAGGTGATCGACCATTTGGTTCTCGATCAACAGCCAGTGCCCTGCCGGCGTACCCGTTTCACCCAGATTATCGAGCCAATACTCCGCAATATCACGCTGTTCGCGGTCGAGGTCGTCGCCCGTGTTCATCACTTCCAGTGACTGCTGATAGAAGGTCGATTCGGGGTCTTCGCTGAACGGCATGTCGAGCGGGACATCGCACACGTCGGTGTAATCGAGCGCAAAGGTGCGGATTTCACCCCAGAACGGTTCCACGGGCGGCAGATCCGGGTTGGTCGCGATCCACAAATCTGGCGATCCGGTCGGGATTTCATATTCGAGATCGCGCGTTTCGCGGTAATTGTCGGTATCGGCCCACGCGAGAATGCCCTTGCCCAGTTCCTGACCATACTGGATCGAGCGATTGAGCACGTCTTCGTCGATCTCGGTTTCTGACTTGGCGATTTGTTCCGCATAGAACGCATTGAAGGCGTCGTGCGTTTCGCTGCCCGCTTCGAACATCAAGCCGTTAAGCGTCGTGTTGAGCGCCGCATTGGCGACCGTCGTCCAATCGTAAATCCCATCATCCGGGTATGGCAAATCGTTCAGGCCGTTGAGCTGCCCGACCAGCGAGCGATTCGTCGGGATACCCCACACAACCGCTTCGTACAGGGTCACGCCCGCGTAGCCATACAGGCGCGCCGCGGACGGCGGGTTGTAGCTTTCCGCCATGATCCGTTGATACAGTAAGTCCATCCATTCGACGGCGAACGTCGGATCGAGTTCCGCGGTCGGAACCGAGTCTTCAAGCTGCGCCTGCGCCGCCTTCGACGGCATCAGCGACATGAGCACCGCGAGGATCAACGCCAGCAGCACCACTCGTGCAAAGCGGATCATAAAGGTCTTCCCCCCTTCAACCATGAATGCATCTCTTTATAGCGCAGGTCTCATTGGCTCTGCTCTATCGCCATTATACGCGTTCCTGACGCTTACAGGGCGAAAATCCGCCGTTTGTCGGAGAGGGATCAACCGGATTGTTGAGGAATAGGAACAATCACAGGGCCTATTCTGTACGCCGGACAGAATAGGCCTCGTCTGCTGATGCCGTGACTGATGATTAGCCGAGGAGACTGGCGTAGCCCGCGCCCACGCCGACCACTGCGTAGACGAACGGCGCGCCGTTCACGTCGACCACGCCTGCATAAACTACCTTGGCCGTTGAAATCGGCGCTTGGGTGTCCACGTCATAACCGACGCTGGCTGTGGTGGCCATAAACGCCACCCCCTGTTCCACATCTGTGATCTGGTTGAAAGAGAGGCCGTCCAACTTGGGATACACCGTGGTGATCAGCGCCAGAGCCGCCTCCGGAGTTGTGGGCACAGCCGCGCTGGCCAGCAATCCGTACATCCCGGTCGATGCGCTCGACAACTGCACACTGAGATTATCCGCCGTGATCGCGCAGTTGGCCGGGTTGGTAGAACAGTCACCCACGATGACCGCGCCCGCACCGCCTGTCAGCAGACCCCAATAGGTCACGCCGCTGATGCTCGTCGCATTGAGGAGCTGCGCCTCGATTTCGTCCGGCAGATAACCGATCACCAGCTGGACGGCCTCGGTCGCTTCCCCGGCATACAGCGGTTCGATCACCGCGCCAAGCTGATCATTGGCAAACACGACCAGCGCTTCGTAAGCCTCCGCCGATGGGGTCGGCTCGCTGATCGGCACGGTCACATTGACGGTGACATCGCCAATGGTCGTCGTGCCGCTGGGCGCATCGCTGGCAGCGCCTACATAGTAGTAACTGTTGGTCGCAGCGTCATAGGCGTAACTGTAGCAGTCCCACGGATACAGCGCGCAGTAGTAGGCATACTGCTCGGCATAGGCGAGGTAGTAATCGACCGTCTGCGTCGTATAGTCGACCGCCGCCGCATAACTCGCCAGCAGATAATCCGCCGTTGCCGTCATCGTGTCGTAGTAGACCTGCGCGGTGGTCTCGACCGCCGTGTAATAGTCTGCCCAGAATTGATCATAGGCTTGCTGTGCCTGCTCAGTCGCGGCAGCAGCAGCGGCTTGCGCCTGTTCGGTCGCGTCCCCCAGCGCTCCAGCGACCGCATCCTGCGCCTGTCCCTGCGTTTCGGCTAAACCGCTCAAATCCGCAAATGCGCCGGGTGCTTCCGGCAGACCTTCCGGCAAGCTCTCCGGCAACCAGCCCTGATCTTCCAATGTCGGTAGCTCTTCCGGCAGTTCGCCGCCTTCCGCGCGTGTGCCAAACCCACCCGAGCCAAAACGTGACATCCAATCGCCCGTTTCACCGCTCATGAACGGCAGTTCCAGCGCCACATCGCCCGTGCCGCGCTCGCTCAAATTGAGACCGGAGCCGAAGGTCGGACGCTCGCCACCTTGCGCACCGCCCTGACCGCGCTGACCACCCAGTTGACCACCAGCCTGACCGCCACCAACCTGACCGCCGCCCGCTTGACCACCGGAGCGACCGCCAGCGCCTGTGTTGAGCGCCGCACCGCTCATGCCCGGGCTGCCCGCCGTCCCGCCTGACCCGCTCGGCGCAGGGCGACTGCCGCCGCTGCGCTGCGCGGCCACACTGCCTGAGAGTACGAAAAGAGCCACGATTACGAAGACCAAGGTACGTCTAGTGCGAAGCATCTGCGCCACCTTTCTACAGTGAATATAACGTTGCCCTATGAGTATCATTTCATATATGTAACGATTCTTACACAAGGATTTTATCGGGGTGTAAAATATCTGTCGCCACCATCTGCCAGCTTCACCGGATTGACGATCAGGGGGAATCTTGATAGACTTTCTGTATCGTGCTGTTCAACTATGATCCTTAGTAGGACAGTTACGGGGCTGTGGTGAAATGGCAAACACTGATGACTTAAAATCATCCGCTCGTGAGAGCTTGTGGGTTCGAGTCCCACCAGCCCTACTAAAAAGGCGCATTCAGCGTCTTTTTTGTTGCCACTCCTCTGAATCAAAAAGCGCCCATGAATGGGCGCTTCTTGCATACGGTGACCTGATGCTTACGCGGGTGACCGTCCACGCAGCATGCGGCCGATGGCGATCAGGACGATCGCGCCGATGGTCGCGACGACAATGCTCAGCAGCACGCCGCCCAAGCCAGCACGATTGCTCACGTCGATGAACAACCCGATCACGAACCCACCGACGACCGAACCGATCAGCCCCAAAATGATATCATTGATGAGCGGCTCATCTCGCCCGCCCATGATCGAATGCGCCAGCGCGCCAGCAATCGCCCCGACGAGCAACCAACCGAGACAGACGAACGGAAACGCAAGAATATTGCCGATAACGTCCATGCTTTATCCTCTCCAAGCGAATACATCGTAGCCCATGTCTAGCATCATCATAACAATTTTAATTTCAATGTCAATTAAGGTTCATTGTAATTATTATGGGGCGATCATGACTGATCGCCCCATTGGTTGCAGCTACAGCGCGTAATACAGCCGGGCGGCGATCCCGCCTTCCCGCTTGAGCAGATCAGCAGCCGCGCCGTGCACCAGTTCGACGCTGCCGCCCGACGCGAACGCCCGCAGCGGCAGGTCCGGGCGGACGCCTTCGTCGTCGGCCTCCGACCACGGCAGGATCAGCAGTTCGACCCGCTGCATAGTGAGCGCCTCCTGCACCTGCTGCATGCCAAGTGCTCCACGCCCACCCGCCTTGGCGAAATCAATCACCTCCTGCACGATGCGCATTTCCTCTTGGCGCTCGTGTTCGATGGCTTTGGGCTGCACCATGTCGAGGATTTCTTGCTGCCCCAGGCGTAAGGGAATCGGCAGCGTGGCAATCGCGGTGTCTTGCAGCTTAGGCGGCAGCAGATTCTTGACGGCGTGCGCCGATTGTTCGCTGCCACCGAGGAAAAAGCGACGAATCTGGCGTTGATTGACATAGGTCTCGATGCCCGTCGCAACCTGACGGTACATGCGCGTCCGGTGTTCGTCCAGCATGGCCTCGTGATCATCACGCCCGCTGCCGCCATGCACCGCGTTCCCGCCGCCCACCGGATTTGGACTGGCGGTGTATGTCCGCTCGGCGAAATCGTAACCCTCAAGATCCACTTCCATCCCTTCGCGGAAGCCGACGCTCCCTAACTGTGCCACGAAGAAGCGCGCTTTTTCCTGATCGACCAGCACGATCAGGTAGGGTTCGTATTCGTCCAACACCCACAGGAGCGGCGCGATCTGCGCGTTACCGAACGTCGCCTGATTTTCGACCGCGAATGGCAGTTCGATGGTTTGCAGCGATCCGTTCCACGCGAACAACGCCAGCCCCTTGCTCGAAGGGCGGTACTGCTCAAAGAACGCTTCGACGCGCGCGCGAATGTCAGCCCACCCGTCCGTCTGACTTTTCGCGGCAGTCTCAAGTTCGAACAGCTTGTTCTTCGCGTAGATGCGCCATGCCGGGGTCGTCGCCTGATTTTCCGGTGTTGTGTTGTCGACGTTCAGGTACAGGGTGAGCGTATGCTCGTCCGCCTCAGCCACCATCGCCTTGATTCCAGCCAGATCGATCATACGGTTTCTCCTTTAGTACATTAAGATTGTAATTGTATAGCAGAGTCGGATGAACGCCGCATGAGTAGGAAAAAAGCTCACTCTTGACCTATTCTTGACCGTACAAACCCCGCCTCCGGTGCTATGATTCGGAACGTGTATTCAAGGGGGAACGCATTGATGAATACCGTCATCGAAACCAATAACCTCACCCGGCGCTTCGGCGACAAAACCGCTGTCGATCATCTCACCGTGAATGTGTATGCAGGCGAAGTGTTCGGACTGCTGGGTCACAACGGCGCAGGCAAAACGACGACTGTCCGCTTGCTGAATGGCGTACTGAATGCCTCGGAAGGCTCGGCGCGCGTGCTCGGGTATGACCCGGTTCAGCAGGGGCGCGACTTGCGCAAACGCACGGGCGTACTGACCGAAACGCCCTCGCTCTACGAAGGCTTGAACGCCCACCACAACCTGCGCGTGTTCGCGGATCTGTACGGCATCCCGCGCGATCAGGTCGATGCGCGGGTTGCGCGCATGCTCGAATACTTCAATCTGGCAGATCGTGCCAAGGAGAAAGTGGGCGGGTACAGCAAAGGTATGAAGCAGCGCCTCGCGCTCGCCCGCGCCTTCCTGCATCAACCGGACATCCTGTTTCTGGATGAGCCGACCGCTGGCCTTGATCCGGTCGCCGCGAAAGACGTGAACGATCTGATCGTGCAGGTCAGCCGCAACGAAGGCAAAACCGTGCTGCTGGCGACGCACAATCTGCACGACGCGCAGCGCCTGTGCGACCGCGTCGCCGTGCTGGAACAGGGGCGCGTCGTGGCACTCGGCACGCCGCGCGAACTCGCGCATCAGACGCACACCAACATCAAGGTGGAGGTAGAAGTCGCCGACGGGCAAGCAGAACGCGCCCACGCGCTGCTTGATGGCGTGGTCGGAGAGATCAGCGGCGACAAGCTGGTGCTCAAGAATGTTGCCTACACGGGCATTCCCGAGGTCGTTGCGAAGCTGGTGGCGGCCCAGATCGCCGTGTACAGCGTCGTGCCGCTCGAACCGTCGCTGGAAGATGTGTACTTTACACTGCAGAAACGAGGGGAGTAACCTCATGAATTGGCGGGCTATCTGGGCGATCGTCGGCAAAGATTTGCGCCTCGTCCGGCAAAACAAGAATGTCCTGGCCTCACTGATGCTCATGCCGGCCCTGTTTTTCGTCATCATGCCGGGGATCATGGTGTATCTGGCGTCATCCGCACCGGGAGCTATGGGCGACATCGACAGCGATTTCGGCCTGTTCTTCGCCAACATGCCCGCCGGGCTGCGCGCGGAACTGGCCAACTACAACGGCATCGTCGAACAGTTCACGCTGCTGATTGCGGGTTATCTGTTTGGGCCACTGTTCCTCATGGTGCCGATCATGATTTCGACGACCTTTGGCGCGGACAGCATCGCCGGGGAACACGAGCGCAAGACGCTGGAAGGCCTGCTCTATTCGCCGATCAGCGACTTTGAGCTCTACATCGCCAAGCTGCTTGTGGCGTGGATTCCGGCGGTCGTGGCTACCCTGCTCGGTGGCCTGCTGAATGCAATCGTGGTCAACGTCGCGTCGTGGGGGCTGATGCAGCGCATCTGGTTCCCGAACAGCGCGTGGCTGTGGATGGTCTTGTGGCTGTCCCCGGCCGTCGCCGCGCTCGGCCTCGCGGCGATCATCTTTGTGTCGCGCCGCGCCAAGACCGTGCAGGAAGCGATTCAGGTCAGCGGCTTCGTAGTCGTGCCGATCATCCTGCTGCTGGTCGCGCAGATGGCGGGTGTGGTCTACTTCAGCACGGAGATGATTCTGATCATCGGCTTGATCGTGTGGGTGGTCGCGGCGATCCTGTTGTGGATCGGCGCCAAGACCTTCCAGCGCGGCGAATTGATCGCGCGGTTGTAAACGGACATTCATCTGTCAGATCGTGGCTCTGGATAGGTGCAATTTCTCGTAGGGGCAAGTTATGCCTTGCCCCTACACGGCAAAAATACCATTTTTCGGACAACCCCTGAAACATTCCTACATACCCAACGCTTCCTCTCGCTCGGGACAATCAGCGTAGGGCAATCATCCGCCCAACGGCGGACGCAGATCCGCTTGGCTGGGCGTATAATAGAACTTGTCATCTTGAGACGAGTTGCAGCACCATGAGCATGTATACCGTGCGGACTCCGCGTCCGCCGCAGCCCAAACCGAAACCGCAGCGCCGCGTCACCGCGCCGCCACCACCGCGCCGACCACCCCGCCGTAAACCGCAGCGTCCAGTCAACTGGTTCGCCGTCGCCATCGTCGGCGCGGTGGCGTTCCTGCTTGGTACGCTGGGATTCATCGCCGTCATCGGCGTGATTTATGCGTCAGATGGCAATCTGGTCGCGTTCATCGCGCCGCCCACGCCGACCCCCACCCCGATCCCGCGCTGGATGCCGACCTATACGCTCCCCATCAACCTGTACGATCCGATTGCCGATCAGACGATCACATGGGATGTACCGGGTGACGTGTGGGGCGAATGGATCGCCATGAACCTGACTGAAGCGCCGAACTTCCCCGTGCCGCTCGACTCGGCAGCGGTGCGCGCCTATTTGAACACCCGGCAAACCGAACTCGGCGCTGCCCGGCGCATCGATCTCGATGCAGCCGTGGCGGCGGTCGTCAATGCCGCGGCGGGCAGTGCGGCGACCATCCGCGTCTATCACAACGACACGCAGCACACGGTTCAGCCCGGCGAATCGATCATCAGCATCGCGTGGGATTACGGCATCCCGTACCCCTATGTGCAGGCGGCCAATCCCGGCGTCGACAGCCTGAGCGTCGGCCAATCGATCACCATTCCGTCGCAGGATGCGCTGCTGCCGCTCCCCGTCGTCGCGGGCAAACGCATCGTCGTGAGCATCCCTGAACAGCGCGTGCGCGTGTACGAGAACGGCGCGCTCAAATGGGATTGGTCAGCGAGCACGGGCATCAACTCCAGCCCGACGTGGGCGGGCGTCTATCAGATTCTGTCACACGAGCCGAACGCTTACGCCAGCAACTGGGACTTGTGGATGCCGGACTTTCTCGGCGTGTACCATCCGATCCCGAATGCGGATTTCGTCAACGGTTTTCACGGCTTCCCCACGCGCGGCGGTAGTCAACTGTTGTGGACGAATAGTCTGGGCACGCGCGTGACGTATGGCTGCATCCTGTTGAGCAACGACAATATCGCGCAGTTGTATGCATGGGCGGAAGAAGGCGTAGTGGTCGAAATTCAGGGGTAAATACAACACAGTCGACAGTTCACAGCTAATCACTGGAACTGTCGACTGACTATGGCAATCAATCGTTAACGTCCACCACTCGAGGCGTGGTCAAACACCGGGCTAACTCGTCGCGAGTTGGCCGCCCGCCCACGTTTCCTGAATGTCGTCAAAGTGGATGGTCACCACTTCTTCGACCAGTTCGCCAGACGCGCTGTTGAAATCGGAATAGCTGATCTCGCTAATCCACGCGCCCGTCACCGTCCAGCGCCGCGACTCCACGCCATCATCCAGCGCCACGATCACGAGCGTGCGCGTGGGACGGACTATGTCCTGCTTCCCGGCGAGCGTCTCTTGCAGCCAACGATTGAAGGGGAGCGCCGGGTCGCGCTGCACCATCTTCGCCAGCTTGAACGGTTCGCGCACCACTTTCGACACGCCGGGTCGGACTTCCAGCTTGAACGGGATGAACCCACTCACCCGGAACACCCCCGGCACGACATCCTCGTTCAGGTAGACTTGAAATTCATTTGCGCTCAGGCTGTCAATTTGCGCCATGCTCATTCGCTCCCTGTCCTAACGACTAAAATCTCGCTTGCAGTATAACGCGGCGCATGACTCACGGGCAACCGCCCTGACCGCCAACCGTCCGGTTTCTCACTTTCCGTGCTAGGCGGGAAAATCTGAATCAGGACTATAATAAGCCCTGGGCTTATATCAAGTGTGATGGATCGGGCAGTAGTATGCGCTGGCGTCTCTGGTTCTTGGTGATGATCGTCCTGGCAGCGGCGGCGTGTGGGCCGCAGCGACCGCAAGCGGCGCAGGTGCTGCCGACACTGGCGCTGCTCCCGTCCAATTATCGACTGGAAGATGCCGAACGCATTGCCCGGGAGTTCTTGCAGCAGTGGCAGAACGGCGACTTCGCCGCCATGCATCGCCTGCTCAGCCTCGCCGCACAGGACGCTTACCCTCTCACAAATTTCGAATCGTTCTACCAGAACACCAACGATGCGCTGTCGTTCCAAAGTGTGAGCACCAGCGACGGCACAGGCATTTTCCGCGAACAAGACTCGGTCGCTATCTACAACTACAACGCCACGTTTGCGACGCGCCTGCTCGGCAGCTTCACCGATGCCAACCGCAACCTGATGCTGGTCGTGGACGAAACGGCGAACGAATGGCGCATCGCGTGGACGCCCGACACCATCTTCGACGGCATGACGAACGGCGCGTATGTGCGCGCCGAACTCAACGTGCCCAACCGTGCCAACATCTACGACAGCGCTGGCAACGTGCTGGCCGATCAAAACGGCGCGATGGTGCGCATCAACGTCATCCGCGACAGCATCCCCGACTATCCCAACTGCCTCGCCACCATCGCGACCGCGCTCAATCAGGAAGTCACCGATGTGCAGGCGCGGCTGGAAGCGCGGCCTTCGTTCTGGGTGGTCGAAATGGGCATCATCGAACCCGCGACCTATACGCGCGACCGGGCGCAGCTCGAAGCGCTGTGCGCAGCACAGTTCGAAAACGTCCCGGCGCGGCGCTATCCCAACGGCACGCTAGCGCCGCACATTCTCGGCTATGTCGGCTTCCCGACGGAAGCTGAAATCCCCGATCTGGAAGCGGCGGGCTTCAATCAGGCGTCGATTGTCGGACGCGCCGGCATCGAACTGACGTGGGACGAGACGCTGCGCGGTCAGCCCGGCGGGCGTTTGGTGCTCGTCACCTCCGAAGGTCAGGTGATCCGCGAACTGACACAAGTCGCCGTGCAGCCCGCGCAAAGCCTGTGGCTGACGCTCGACAGTGAGCTGCAGGCCACCGTTGAGCGGATCCTCGTGGAAACGTACCGCCAAGCCCGCGGCGGCTGGGCGGAAAACTCGCTGGGCGCGTCGGTCGTCGTCATGGATGCGAACACGGGCGCGATTCGCGCAATGGTTAGCTACCCATTCTTCGATAACAACGCCTACAACACTTTCCCAACGATGGGGCGCGAGGCTGCTTCCCGGCTGATCGAGCGCTACCAGTCCGATCCGGCGCACCCAGAAGTCAACCGCCCGGTGCAGGGCGTCTACCCGCTCGGTTCGGTCATGAAGACTGTCTCCGCCGCCGCGGTGGCCGACAGCGGCGTGTATGCGCTCGACGAACGGTATACGTGCGTCGGCATCTGGAATCGCGACATCACCCGCTATGACTGGAATGATGGTCACGGCACGCTCACGCTGCCGCAGTCGCTCACGCACTCCTGCAATCCGTACTACTACGAAGTCGGCTACCAGCTCGATCAGGTCGACCCGTGGATTTTGCCGACTTATGCGACGCGGCTCGGCTTTGGCGGCAGCTCCGGTCTGACAGATTTGATCGAAGAAACGGGCTTCATCCCCGATCCCGATTGGATGCGCACGGTGCGCGGCGAAACGTGGACGTTCTCCGAATCGGTCAACATGGCGATTGGTCAGGGTTTTATGGGCGTGACGCCGCTGCAAGTCGCGCGCTGGTTCGCCGCGATTGCCAACGATGGCGATCTACCGCGGCCCTATCTCGTCGAGAGCACAGGCCTGCTCGGCGATTCGATCACCCCGGCGATGATCACCGAATTGACGCCCACCGGGCTGCGTCCCGAGGTCTTGGCGATGATCCGGCAGGGCTTGTGCGATGTGACACGCGAAGGCGGCACAGCGGATTTCGTGTTCCGCAATTCGCCTCTGCAAAGCATCGGCGTGTGTGGCAAGACGGGCACGGCGCAGGCCGGCGGTCCGAGCACCCCGTCGCACGCGTGGTTTGCCAGCTACGCACCGCGCGACAACCCGGAAATCATCGTCGTGGCGATGGTCGAAACCGCGGGTCAGGGGTCGGAAATCGCCGCGCCCATCGCCCGTCAGGTCCTCGAAGCCTATTTTGATATGGATTAGCGGAAATCCCCCTCTCCCACGGGAGAGGGGTTAGGGGTGAGGCCAGTTTACGGCACGCTCCACGCGCGGACGGTGTTGTCGCCTGAACCGCTCGCGATCATCGTGCCGGAGGGGTTGAACGTCACCGTGAGGACGGGCTTGTCATGCCCGGCCAGCTCGACCAATAGTTTGCCCGTCGCCAGTTCCCACACCTTGACCAACCCATCGCGCCCACCCGTCGCCAGCAGCGACGCATCCGGGCTAAACGCGACCGCGTCGGTGCCGTCGATGTGCGCGTTGATCAAGCCGACGTTCTTGCCCGTTTCCAGCTCGTAGAAGCTGACGATCCCGTCCTTGCAGGCCGACGCTAACAGCTTGCCATCCGGGCTGACGGCGAGATCCCGCACCCAGTCGGGCTGATCCAGCACGTAGCGCAGCGTACAGTGATCGGTCTCCCACACGCGGATCGTCATGTCGCGCGCGCCCGAGGCCGCGACTTTGCCGTTCAAGCCGAAGACGACGCTCGTGATCTCATCGGTGTGACCGGGCATCGGCGTGGATTTCACGCTTTCGCGCATGTCGAACAGACGGACTTCGCGGTCACCGCCACCGGACACAATCATGCGCCCATTCGGGCTGAAAGCAACTGAGTTCACGCTGTCGCCGTGTCCGCGCAGGATGAACAGCGGACGGTCGAGATGTGTCATCCACAGGCGGACAGTCATATCCGCGCCCGCCGTCACCATCGCCGTCCCATCCGGGCTGAAGGCAAAGCCCTTAATCGGCGTCTCCGACGTAATCTGGCGATCCGGCTCGCCGCCAAACCCACCATTCCACAACCACACGCCGCTGCCGTGACTGACTCCGAGCGCCGTTCCGCGGCCTGACCAAGCCACCTGCGTGATGAAGCCACACTGCACAGCGATCAACTGTGAGAGTTGAGAAGCATTGTCAGCAGAGATTGTTGAATAAAGACTCATCAGGTTTTCTCAGCTTTGTCTAAGGCCACATATAGTACAAAAAGGATAGGCTAAAGCCAAATTGTGGTCACAGAGGCATCAATGTTGAAAGAGAGGACAATGCCCTTCAAATCGCTGAGTGGACAAGCCTTCATGTGCCTGACGACGTTCCGCAAGTCGGGCGAACCTGTACCGACGCCGGTCTGGTTCGCGGGCGATACCAAGAAGGTCTACGTAATGACTCAGGCCAACGCGGGCAAAGTCAAACGGATACGGAACAACGCGCAGGTCGAGGTTGCCCCGTGTACAAGCCGCGGTGACCTGTTGGGCGCGGCGGTCGAAGCGATGGCTCGGATTCTCCCCCCGGATCAAGTCAGTGAGGCCAAGGCGGCGCTCAATCAGAAGTATGGCTGGCAGAAGCGCATGTTTGACCTGATGAACCGCATGCGGGGCAAGGACATGCTCTACATCGAAGTCACGCCGATGGAGTAAAGCCGCCAGCGTGAGGGCGTCTGTAAATCTGCTATAATGTCCGCCCATGCACATCGGACTTAACGCTCATCTACTCTCCGGTTCGGCGGGTTACCGTTCGGCTGGAATTCACGGATATATTCATGGACTCCTGCGCCACCTCCCCCGCGATGACTGGCGCTTTACGGCGTTCGTTGGCGCGGCTAACCATATGCAGATCGATGGCGTGGAGCTGCGCCGTTCGCGTCTCGACACCGAGTCGCCGCTGCGCCGCATTGTGTGGGAACAGGCGCTCCAGCCGTGGCAGCTCGGCGGCTTCGACCTCTATCATGCGCTGGCGTTCGTCGCGCCGCTCCCGCTCAGCACGCCGATGATCGTCACCATTTACGATCTCAGCTTCATTCACTACCCGGAACGCCTGCCCGCCGCGCGCCGCCTGTATTTGCGCCTGTTCACGGGCTTGACCTGCCGCCGCGCCCGCCGTGTGCAGGTCATCAGCCAATCGACCGGGCGGGATGTGGAGCGTTCGTTAGGCATTCCCGCGTCCAAGATTGACCTCGCGCAGCCCGGTTACGACCCCGCGCGCTTCTATCCGCTGCCCGCTGACGAGATTGCCGCCTTCAAACGCGCGAAGAATCTGCCGGAGCGCTTCTGGTTGTTCATCGGCACGCTGGAGCCGCGCAAAAACCTCACCGTGCTGCTCGATGCCTATGCCGCGCTGCCCGTCCACCAGCGCCTGCCGCTCATCCTGGGCGGCGGCAAGGGCTGGGATTATGATCCTATCTTTGCCGCTGTCGAACGTCATCATCTCGGCTCATGGGTGCAGTTTCCGGGTTTCATCCCTGCCGATGAACTGCGCTTCTGGTACAATTCGGCGGAAGCGTTTATTTATCCGTCGGTATTTGAGGGCTTCGGGCTGCCCGTACTCGAAGCGCTGGCGTGCGGCACGCCTGTGATTGTGTCCGACGCCTCTTCGCTGCCCGAAGTTGCCGGAGACGCCGGATTGACGCTCGCCCCGCAGGCGGTCAGCGCGTGGACCGAAGCGCTGCGCCGCGCGGTGGATGATACTCAATGGCGGAACGCTGCGCGCGAACGCGGACTCGTTCAGGCTGCGCGTTTCCAGTGGCAGGCGACCGCCGACAAAACAATTGAAAGCTATCGGAAAGCCCTACATGGCGACTAAAGACGTGCGCCCTACAACGTCATGGCTCGAAAAACCGTGGCTCATGCCCACGGTCGATGCGCTGCTGGCCTTCGCCGCCTTCGGCATCGCCTATTTCGTCCGCTACGAACTCCAGTTGATCGCGCCCGTGTTGGAATTCAACCGCGCGCCCTTCGAACCCTACCTCCCGTACACCATCGTCTACATCATCTGGCTGTACCTCAACTACCGGGGCAGCGGCCTGTACAAGAATATTCGCGGGCGCTCGTGGCTCGACGAAAGCTACACCATCCTCAACGGCGTGACCAATGCGACCGTCGTGCTGTTGGCGATCAGCTTCGCGTTTCAGCCGCTCGTCTTCAGCCGTTTGATGATTCTCTACGTTGCGGCCATCACGATTGTGCTGTTGTCCCTCGCCCGCGTCGTGCGCCGTACCATTCAGGCGCGTCTGCGGGCGCGCGGAATCGGCGTGCAGCGCGTGCTGGTGGTCGGCGGCGGCGAAATTGGCCGCTCGGTGCTGCGCACGATGGTTGCACGGCGGGCGCAGGGCTTCCTGCCGATTGGGTACCTCGGCGAAAATGAAGAAGATGGCAGCGTCGATCTCGGTCGCCTCAAGGGATTGGGCAGCATGGATAATCTCGCCAGTGTGCTGCGCGAGCACCATGTCGACCATGTAGTGATCACGCTGGCATGGACGCACCACGACCAGATTCTCAAGATGATCCGCATCTGCCAGCAGCGCGGCGTCGAAGTGAGCGTGGTGCCGGAAGTCTTTCAACTTAACCTCAAGCAGGTGCAGGTCGAAAACCTTGACGGCATCCCCCTGCTGCGCGTCAACGGGCATGTGCCGCTCAAAGGCAGCAACCGCCTGATCAAGCGCGCCATGGACCTTATCCTCATCGGGGCGATGTCACCGCTCCTGCTGCTCATGTTCGGGCTGGTCGCGCTCGCGATCCGGTTGGAAGACAACGGTAAAGTCTTCTACAAGCAGCGCCGCGTCGGCGAAAATGGCCGCGAATTCGATATGATCAAGTTCCGCAGCATGATCCCCGATGCGGACAAGCTGCGCGCCGACCTGATCAAGACGCACGAGCTCGACCCGCGCCACCCGAAAATCAAAGATGATCCGCGCGTAACCAAAGTTGGACGCGTGATCCGCAAGCTGAGCATCGACGAGCTCCCCAACCTGATTAACGTGTTCACCGGGCAGATGAGCCTCGTCGGCCCGCGCCCGCCCACGCCGGACGAAGTCTCGCTGTATGAGGCGTGGCACCTGCAGCGTCTGCAGGTCAAGCCGGGCATGACCGGGCTGTGGCAAATCAGCGGGCGCAGCGAAGTCCCCTTCGACGAAATGTGCCTGATGGATATCTACTACATCGAGAACTGGTCGGTCGGGCTGGATGCGCAAATCCTCTTTATGACGATCCCGCGTGTGCTGCTCCGCTCCGGAGCATATTAGAAACGAAGCTATCAGTTCACAGGTTTCAGTTTACAGCGCTCTCTCATATATCTGGCAAATGCTCACCTACCGGTCTGTAGGGGCGCACGGCGGTGCGCCTAAATTGGGCAGACACGTAGGTCTGCCCCTACATCGCGATGGTTGAGGCTCTACTTTAAACTGTGAACTGATAACTGTTCACTTGGATGCCTTTTCTCAACACTCATGCTTCCATCTTCATGTTACAGTAGTTCAAGATGACTGTAACACAAGAAGTTTGAGGCTGTGTATGGATGCCTTTTTTCCGCCCGGCCCGCAGAAGCACTTCATTGCAGGCGATGCGCCCCTCTTTGCGAACAACCCGTTTCGCGCCCTGACCGAGTCCCCCTTGCAGTATGGCGAACTCGTGCATTTCCGCTTCGGCCCGACCCACGCGTATCTGGTCAACAACCCGCGTGAGGCGCACTATGTACTGGTCGAAGCGCCCGAACGCTTCACCGACCGCCCGAATTACCTCAAGACGCTGAACAGCGCTATGGGTCACGATCTGTTTCCACCCAAAGACAAACTCGGCGGACGCGACCGCATCAAAGCCGCCTACGATCCGCGCTGGCTGTACGACTTCGCGGATCAGATCACTAGTGCCGTCAACCTGCTCGGCTGGTGTCCCGACGATGTGGTCTCGCTGCCCACCCATCTCAAAACCATGACCGCCCGCATGACTGCGCAGCTCTTGTTTGAACGCGACGCCGCGCCCGCCGGGCTGCGTGAAGGTGTGCCCTTCAGCCAACCGCTCGCTGACCGCCGCTTCGAGTCGCCGCTCATCCCGGCGTGGCTGCCCGTCGGCGCACGGCGCGGCTGTGGGCGCGCGCATTCTGGGCTAAAAGAGGCGATTGCCGACCTAGTCGCGGATCGGCGCTGCGGTCTCTTCGAACGTCTGCATTACGTCAACCCGGCGCAGGCCGTCGACGAAATGCTGCTTCTGTTCCATGCGGGGACGGAGCTTGTCGCCAACACGCTGGCGTGGGCGCTGCATCTGCTCGCCTGCAACCCCGATGCGGAAGCGGAACTCTTACAGGAAGTTCGGTCGACCTTGGGTGGACGCTTACCGAATGCCGCTGACCTCGACAACCTGCCCTATGCCGAAATGGTCATCCGCGAAACGCTGCGCCTGTACCCGCCCGTGTGGGTGATCACGCGGCAGGCGACGCGCGAGGCGCAGGTCGGCAAGTACTTCGTGCCGTCCGGCAGCGCGATCTTCGTCAGCCCGTACGCGCTGCACCATAACCCGAAGCAGTTCATCAACCCGGAAGCTTTTATGCCGGAACGTTTTTCGGCGGGCTATGAAAAGCGGCTCAATCGCTACAGCTACATGCCGTTCGGGGCAGGCGTGCGCGCGGCGCTGGAAGAATCGTTTGTCACGACGGTGAGCACGCTGCTGCTGGCGGGGATTGTCGGACGCTGGCGGTTGAACTCCCTGACGCCGCCGCTGCTGGACATCGAAGGCGGCATGACGCTCACGCCAACTTCGTTCACCATGCGCGTCGGCGCGCGCTAGAAGTTCAAGTTGACAGTTTCAGTTCACAGTTAATGGTCTGGCAAGTGTCTGGAATAAGGGGTAACTGCTTGTAGGGGCGCAACTATCGGTGCGCCTGAAAATGGGCAGACCTGTGTGTCTGCCCATTTTCAGGTAACTGCTTCAAACCCTGTCTTGACTGTGAACTGTAAACCTGTCTATTTCGTCCAGTGATTGTTCTGCGTATCAAAGCGCCAGCCAATGGGGATCTCCGGCAAGCACGACGGCGGATAAACCGTCTCGCCCGTCGGCGGCGCGAACACAATCTCCACGCTGCGCCCGGTCAGCGAGCGCACGAAGTTGGCCAGCACGAAGCGCGTTTCTGTCTCCGCGCGGGTGAGGATACCGCCTTCAAGCGCATCATCACGGAAGTCGGATAATGCCTGATACTGCGCGAGCTGGCGCACCCCATCCCAATCCGGATTGCACGTCGAAACCGACTCGTCATACTGGTCGATCATCTCGACGCGGCAGCTCGTCAACTGCGGCGCGGGGATGGTGATGATGTAGACGTCACGCGCCGCGTCGTAGCGCACATCGTCTTCGCCGATTTGCATCAGGTCAATACCGGCTTCAACCGCCCCCTGCACGGCGTGATTCGCCGAGTAACCGCACACGTTCAGCACGCCCTGCCCCACGCCGACGAACACCCCGGCTTTCGCCAACTGCACGCTCACGCTGACCAACTGTCCGAGGGGTTGAATTCCCTGCACGATGGTCTGCGACGAGACAATCGACGCTTCCGGCGGCGCGCTGAACTGCTGCACGCCCACTAAACCGCCGATACTCCCGATCACATTGGTGAGCGTCGACCCCGTGAAGAAGATAAGCGCCCCGAGAATCACGACGATGAACAGCAGGCAGCCCATCCCGCCAAAAATATACGGCGCGCAACCGCGCTTTTGCCGCCGAGGATGAGTCTCGTAAACGGTGTCGGTGTGGGGCAGCGGCGACAGGTCTTCGGCTTGGACTTCCGGTTGATCGCTCACAGGCGTTTTCCTCTCGTGTTTCTCTGCTCATTATATACGCCGCCTGCGCTGCCGGGTTGCGTGAATCTGAGACCGGGATGATAAAACCTGCCGTACCGCAATAAGAAGTGTAATATACAGACCTGAGAATGATGGAGTGGTGACAGATGGTCACAGCGATCTATGATGGCAACTGCGTGCTCTGCCGGCAATCCAAGCGGATCATCAACGCGTTGGACTGGCTGCAGCGCGTGGAATTTCTCGATTTGCAGAAGTGGGAGACGGTGCACCAGCGTTATCCCGATCTCGACTGGAACGCAGCGTTTGGGCAGATGCACACCATGACCAGCGACGGGCAAATGCTCGGTGGTTTTAAGGGCGTGCGCCGCCTGCTGCGTGAACTCCCGCTCGGCTTTCCGCTCTGGCTGCTGCTGCACGTCCCCGGCGTGGATTGGCTCGGGGATCAGGTCTACAAGGTGCTCGCCCGCAACCGCTACCGCATCAACAAACTGGTGGGCGCGGAAGTGTGCGAAAACGGCGCATGTCAGCTGCACAACCCGGCAAGTTAGTAGGAAACAAGCTTAATCCAAGCGGGAGACGTGATGAATCGCGTCCCTACGAAGACGTATTCGGCTTGGCAAACGCTGCTGGCGCCCCTCCCTGAATTCGGGGAGGAGCCGGTGCTCTCAGGGGTAGGTTTTTAATTGTAGGGACGAGGCATGCCTCGTCCTCCTATGCTCACACAACCACCCTATCCGTTAAAACACCTCTTTTGCTTTCACAGACAACCGATCTATTGCCTAATCCAGAGGAAAACCGGACGAGGCATGCCTCGTCCCTACAGGTTCTCAGCGAAGAAAACCGTATTCGATGGGGAAGCATAAAAACCTACCCCTGTTAGGGGGCCGGGGGTGGGGTCGTAACTATGCGGACACGATAAATCGCGTCCCTACGAAAACAAAATCTGTCTGGCGAGTGTTGTTGCCCCTCTCCGCTCGGAGAGGGGTTCGGGTGAGGCTTTGGGTTATTCCCCGTAGCCGAGTTCGCTCTTGATGACCGAGGTGATGTTCTTATCCAGCTCGTCGAGGTTGTCGAGGCTGTAGGTGATGATGCGGCGGTGGCTGATGTCGAATGGGATATCTGCCACCGACTGCGAAATCAGGATGACTGGACGACCGAGCGTGTGCGCGATCCCCAGTTCGTACATCACGTTGGCGTTGCGTCCGGTGCAGTCGGCAATGCAGATGTCCGAATGGTAGATGGCTGACCACACCTCATCGATGATCGACTGCGACGACAGAAACGCGTCACCACGCTTGATCGTGATGCCGAGGCGATTAGCAACCGGGACGAGATGCTCGTCGTAAACCACCTTCATCGATGGGTCGAATGGCATGATGACGAACGCTTCCGCCCATTTGTCGTCGGCGGGCGCGAGCGGCTCGCCGAAAATCGGGTACGAGGCGACGAATTCGCCGCCCGCCGTCACAAATTCAGTCAGGCTGATGCGAAAGATCGTTTGCAGCGCCGCGAGAATCGGCGGCACGCTGATCATCATGGTTTCGACCGAACGGTCGTTTTCGCCATACTCGACGTTGAGTAGTTCGCTGCGCTGGAGTGTGGTGATCGTGCCTTCCAGCATGATCTTGAACTGGCCGTTTGCCCCAAAGCGGCTGACCATGCGCGCGGCTTTCACCTGATCTTCACCGCTGTTCAGGCGACCCGTGCCGCCCTGCCGCCGCTGTTCCTCGTAAAAATCATGCCCGAAGATGATTTTGTAGAGATCCCAAAAGCTGAGCGGCCCATACTGGCGCACCGCCCAGAGAACGATCAGTAAGCCCTTGCGGGTTGCGAAGATATTTCGTTTGCTGGCTTCTAACGGCAAAATCTGTCGTGGCATGACTCGCTTGTCCTCGTGTTGAATTACAACCATGTTACACGAGAATTGGCTGACCTGCATCCGTCTTAGGTTGTAGCGTCGGGGAAACGCCGCCTCAGCGTCTAGAACGTTTGGGCTTGTCTTCTTCTTCCCATTCGACGACCATGCTGTCGGTGAGTTCGCCATCTTCAGTCAAACGGACGCGGCGCGCAGGACGGCTGTTTAACAGCTCATCGTCGTCCTCTGCCACGTACTCATCATTCTTGCGTTTGCGCCCGTATTCCTGTTCTATAGCGCGCTGAATAGCGCGTTCGCGCCCGGAAGTCGTCACCATCTCGGCAAAGTTGATCGCCAGACCGACCCCCCAACCCAAAGACACAATCAACGGCCAAGGGAAGGGGATTTCGTTCATCACCGCGCCGATATCCGGCACGCTGCTGCCAAAGAAGAAAATCAGCCACAGCATGGCGTTGATCATGATGTAGACGGCAGCATGTTCGAAGAATTCCGCCCGCTTCTTGAACGGCTTTTCGACGCGGCGGCGGATCTTCTTCAATTCGCGGCGGTCGACGCGCCCCCATCCATCCGGGTACTGGCGGCGGAGTTCCGCGCGGATTGCCTGATAGCGCCGTTCGTCACGACTGCCCGTCGCAAAATGCGTCTCGAACAGATGCGCCGCGAGCCCAGCACCCCACCCGAGCGAGACAATCATTGGCCACGGAAATTCCATCCACTGCAAGAACTGTTGATCAGTGCTGATGAAGCTAAAGCCGCCCGCCGCGCTGAATATGATCCACAGCAGGGCATTCACCACGATATAGGCGATCAGGTGTCCGGTGAATTCCCCGCGCTTCTTGAAGCGAGCTTCGATGCGCTTACGGAAAGTCTCTTCGGTTTCGTAGGGCGCGAGTTCGTACTCGATATTCTTCTCATTCCAGCTCTCGAAGGCATCGCCGATGGCTTCGCCCGCCTTTTCGATGGCTTTGCCCACATCGGCAAAATCGAACGACGACTCGACGACCACGCGCTTCGGCGGTTCGGGTGCGGCTGGCGGCACCGGGGGCGTTGGTGGGAGGGGACCAGCCGCCGGAATCGAGGCGGCCCGGTCACGCTTGGGCTTGCCGACATTGCTCAGCAGTTCGGTCGCGTTGTCTTCGGCGCGGCGCATTTCCAGCAGCGAATCCGAGGCGATATTGACGCGGTTCGGGTTGAGCGTCGCCATGCCCGACGTTTCGACCGCCGCTTTGAAGGCATTTACCAACTCGGTGGCCGTCGCGTAGCGATCAGCGGGCGACTTGGCCAGCGCCTTTTCCAGCACGGCGGAAACTTCCGGCGTAATCTCCGGGTTGACCTTCATCGGTTCCGGCAGCGGGCGGTAAATGTGATCGTGAATGATGGCAAACGGCGTATCTGCGCTGAAAGGCACCCGCCCGACGACCAGCTCGTACAGCACGACGCCGAGCGAGTAAATATCGGTGCGGTTGTCGAGTTCGCGGCTGCCCATCGCCTGTTCGGGCGAAATATAGTGCGGCGTGCCGAGCAGCATATCATGGCTGAGCGTGCTTTCGCCCAACTGCGCCATGCGCGCCAGACCGAAATCGGTCAGATACGGTGTGCCGCTCACATCGATGATGATGTTCGAGGGCTTGATATCGCGGTGCAGCACGCCCTGCCGGTGCGCATAATCGAGCGCGTCGGCGATGCGCGGCATCAGGTTGAGGATATCACCCATAGCGAGCGGCTGGTCTTCCAGTACGCCCTTGAGCGTGCGCCCCTCGATGTACTTCATCACGAGGTAGGGACGCCCCTCAAAATCGGCGAAGTCGAACACGGGGACAATGTGCGGGTGATCGAGGCGCGCGACGATCTGTGCTTCGCGCTCGAAGCGGGCGAGGAAGTTTTTATCTTCCTGGAAGGCCTGATGCATCATTTTGATCGCGACAAAGCGATCCAGCCGCGGGTGATAGCCCTTGAATACGGTCGCCATCCCGCCGTGCCCCATTTGCGCGATCACACGATATTGACCGAGCGTCTGCCCTTCGAGCGAACTCATGCCTCTGACTCCAGCTATTGCACGCCGTCCCATGCCATTATACCCTACCCGAGCCGCACACTATCCTTAATTACGAGCAAATGCGCATAAAGTTGCGCATGCAAGCAATTGATCACGATCTTCTGACAAGGCGTGTTAGAAGCGCGTCCAATTTCGGATTGGCGGGCAATGTTGTCTCCCCTCCCTGAATTCGGTTGAGGACAGGACACTTTTAACAATCGAGAGGATTGTAGGGACGCCCAACGGGGCGTCCGCCAGATCGTGGGCAAAACGGACGCGCCGTTGCGCGTCCCTACGAAATCTGTTTCCCCTCAAACCGGTGCCTTAATGGCTCCCAATGTTAAAACTGTCCTGCCCTCAACTGAATTCGGGGAGGGGACAGGGACGGGGTCGGATTTACCCGAACAGCCCGCGTTTGACCGGGAGGCCGTGCGACAGCGTGGTCAAACCGCCGCCCTGCGGGTTGTAGATCGGGCGGAGGTCTTCGAGCACCGGCTTGAGGTCGCGGTGGCGGGTGTGGCGGTTGAGCATTTCCAGATAGCCACCGTAGCGCCGGAACAGCATCTGCGTTTCGTCCGCGGTGAGGTCTTTGTCCCACTGCCACTTCTCCGGCGTGTAGAAGTAGTAGATCGGGTAGAGTGCCGTCGTCACGACGGAGACGCCGCGCACTGAGAAGTTCCACAGATCGACCCCAGCGTTGTGCGCCAGTTCGGCCATGAGCACGAGCGCCGCCGACGACAGGATCTGGCGATACAGGCTGCCGCCATCATTGCCCTGCACCGCTTTGGGGATGAACCCACGTGGCGACACTTCATCGCGGATCGTCCGCTCGTAGACCTCTACGCCGAGTTTGAACGTGTCTTCATGTTCAACGGCGACGCCCGTCGCCATGACGAGCAGCGCCATCCACAGGTTTTCGACCTGCGTATCCTTGTACGGGCTCTGGCTGAGCTCAGTCACACGCATTTGCAGCGTGTTGAGAAAGCGCACTTGCTCGGCATAGGTGAGCGCGCGATGATCGCGCAGCATCTCAAACGCCTGCACAAACATGATCGTCTGTGCGACGGTGTCGAGGTAAGTCAGGTCGTCAGACGGCTGCACGTCGATGGCGCGCATCAGCGCCTCGGCGGCAATCTCGCCTGCGCGTTCGTCTTCATTGAAGCGATAGCGGAACGCGCCCCACAGCGCGACTTCCATCCCGGATTGTTCGCGATCATTGAGCATCAAGTAGGCCGCGCGCAGCGGATCACGATCGCGATCCCGCCGTGCCGCCGTGATATGCTCATGGGTGAAGTACAGGCCAACATGCTGTGGTCGAAAAGTCATATCAATCTATCCACAATTCATTGACAGTAAGTATACCGAATCTGGCTATAATGAGGAAAAGCGATCTTTTTGTAACATGATAGGTGTGCGCTGTGAACGACCCTAAATCGAATCGTCCTGATCAACCGCCCGACTCGCTGCGCTCACCGATTCGCCCGACCGCGCCAACGACAACGACGTCGCGTCCCCGAACGCCGACGCAGCCGCTCCCGCCCGAGGTCGAAACGCCGACGACGCCGACCAGCGCCCTCAACGCCATTCGCCAGAAGATGGAGCTCATCGCCGATGAGTTCGCGCAGGGCAAAATCAACCGCGCGCAGTTCAACGCCATGTACAAACGCTACAGCGAACAGCGCACCATCATCGAACGACTGCTCGAACGCAACCCGGAAAGCGAAGCGTGGAAACAGGTGATCGGCGTGAAGGGGCAAACTGGCTTCCTGCGCCATCACTTCGAAGCGCAGACGCTCTACTTCTGCGTCTATCACCGCAGCAGCCCGCAGCCGATCATGGCGGGCGGCAAGCAGGCGCCAGAAAATGCGGTCATCACGCCCCTGCTCAAAGCGGTCTGGCTGATGAAAGATCGCCCCAAGCAGGCCCTCGGTCGCAAACAGGTGGGCGATAATAACTGGCTGCTGCTGGCCGTCGGCGATTTCGCGGCGACGGCGGTCATGTTCTCGCTGGAACCGGCCAACGCGCAGGCGCGTCTCGTGCGTGACCTGCACGCCGACTTCGAACGCGCCAATCAAGCGGCGCTCGCCCGCGGCTGGATTGTTCCCGAACGCATGGTATTCCCGCAGCGCGCCCTCGTCGAAGGCGGTTTCTAACTCTCGGCTGAACTGGAGACCTTCACGCTCGGCATGGTGATCATGCGGGTGAGGTTGGTCGCGCACAGCATCCCCGACATCGCGAACACGAGCACGCCCTTGTTGGTGATCGCCAGCGTGCCCACCGCAGTATTCGCCGCCAGCGCCGAACTGATCGACTGCGTTTTCTTGGCATCCGCCAGCAGTTCGACCGCGAACCGCTGATGGGTCGGCACGAGCCGCCGCCCGTCATACACGCGGATCATGTTCGAGTCCAGGTCGCCCGTCGCCAGAAACGAGCCATCCGGCGAGCAGGCCAACGCGCCCAGCGTGTAACCTGTCGGCACCCGCTTGACCAACTCTCCATCCCCGTCAAACAGCAAAATCTGATCGCCATCGGAGACGAAGACCCCCGTCCCGCCCTCGATGATCGCCAGATGCGGCTGCAGTTCGTCGGTGAGGCGCAGCGGTGTGTCGACGGAAGCAGTATGTACCCCTTGGCGATAGTAGTGCAGCGCGCCCGCGCGATCCAGACCGGCAGTGAGAGCACCATCAAACGCCACCGCGACGAACGGCTGATCGGCGGCGAGGCGCATCTCGACGCCCTGCGCTTCGAGCAGCAGTTCCGACTCGGAGACGCGATAGAGGCGCTGCTTGCCGTCCGCCACCTGATAAATGGTCGCTTGGGCGGTCTTGACCAGCGGCAAAGAGATGCCGTTGGGCGCGTGGAGCGTTTTGAGGAAGACACCCCACATGGCGGTGGCGCGCGTCTTGGGGGGATGAATTTGCAGTTCAGTCAGCTTGCCGCCGTTCTGCAATTCCATAAAGTAGACGCGATCCGTGCTCGTCCACGCCGCCAGCAGATTCGGTTTCCCAGCCAGCACATCAATTCTGCGAACGATCCGGTCAGTCAGATGCAAGCGCCACGCCATGAGTCCCTCGACTGTGTGTTTGGCGCATGTATAGCGCAGTTAGTCGGGCTTGTCGAGAAACTTAACCGTGAATTTACATCTGGCGGGGTAAATCATGGGTGTTGTAGGGGCGCACGGCCGTGGGCAGACACATAGGTCTGCCCCTACAGCGAATATTCAGAGGAAACTAACCCGGCACTTCGACGCGGATGCGCCCGGCCGGGACGACGACCGCATAGCGCACGGTGATGGCCGCTGTGTTGATCTCGCGCGATTCCAGCACATCGCCGACCACGAGGTAGTTGTACACGTTCGGATCATGCTGTGGGTCGAAGCCGCTGTTCCCGCGATCCAGTTCCAGACGCGCGGCGACGGTCGCCGGGATGAACAGCGTGAGATCGCCCTGCTGCGTGGTGAGCGTGCCGAGCAGTTCGTTCTGCTCGGAAAACAAGGGTTCGTATTCCGGGAGCGTGACGACGACTTCGCCGCGCCGCGTATTCACGTTGAGGCGTTCGAGGCTCGTCCCGCTCATGTTGAGCACAACGCTGCCATCCTGACCAAGCAGTTCGACGTCGAGCGGCACGCCCACGGGCAGCGTCAGCCGCAGCGTCCCCCGCCCAACCGCCTCTAAGCGCGGGAACTCATCCGGTTCGGTTTCGCGCAGCGTGAGCGTGGCCGAATTGTCACCAAGCTGTTCATAGCGCACGTCGACGCGGTTGTCGACGCTGCCGAGGAATTCCCCCGTTACGCGCCCCGCCTCACCGCTCAGGATGTCAACGCCCGTCGCCAACGCGCTGATGCGAATGCGCAGCAGCGTGATTTCCGGCGCGATGGCCTGTTCAATCGGCTGGCGCGTATCTTCGCGGGTTTGGCCTTCGCGCGTGGAATACGCCGTCAAGCCGATCACGGCGACGACGACCGCGCTCAGCAGCAATGCGATCAACCCGCTGAACGGCAGGCGGTCTTGCAGCAGAAACGCCGCGCCGACCAGCACGAGCAGCACCGGCGCGGCGCGCAGAATCAAATCGAAGACGGTTTCCGGCAGTAGGCCGAGCGTCCGCGCCAGTACAATCAGCGCGGCGGCAAGGATGATCAGCCCAAACAAGGGATTCGTTTTGCGGCGTATGCTCATACGATCTGCCTCAGGAAGAAGACCGCGCTCAGGATAACCGCCCCCGCCGCCCAGAAGAGCGGTTCACCGGAGGGCGCACGCAGCGACTCCCGGCCAAACCACGCGGCCAAGGTCAGCGCGCACAACAGCACGGCGATGATGGTGGGAAAGCCCCGCCGCCGGGCGATCAGCGATTCCTGGGGGACAAGCCACCAGAGGAGCACATACACCAGCGCGAACGCGCCGCCGCTGACCACCGTCAGCAGCCCAAACAGCAGGCGCATCAGCCAGACATTGATGCGCAGTGCGGCGGCTAACCCCGCGCACACCCCGCCTAAAACGCGATCTGTAAAACTACGAAGCATAACGACTCCGAGAGCAGCAAATGGAGTCCATAATACCGCTAAACGAAGAAATGCGGCAAATCAGGCTTTGGGGTCAACGCAGTCCGAGCAACCTTTTCGACCCACCCCCAGCCCCTTCCCGAATTCGGTTGAGGACAGGACACATTTAACATGGGAACCATTAAGGCGCTCGTTTAAGGGAAAATGTGTTGTGTAGGGACGCGCAACGGCGCGTCCGTTTCGCTCCCAATCCGGCGGACGCCCCGTTGGGCGTCCCTACAATTCCCGCGATTGTTAAAACTGTCCCTCCATCAACCGAATTCGGGGAGGGGAGCTAACATTCCCCCGCCAAGCCAAATGGGTTTTCGTAGGGACGCAATGAATTGCGTCCGCTGGCAGGTGGAAAGGTTTTGAGGATGCTTTTTAGACACCCTCTGTATAGCGTCCCTACAAACACCGTGATCTTTTGTTAAGCTGCATCATTGCGTCCGCTGTCCCCAAACCGATTTCACGCTAGTGGACTGATCTACCGGTACGCCTTGCCCAAACTGGCACAAAACCAAAATCTGCACCCAAACAAAAAGCCCGCTGACGAGGAGCGGGCTTCGAAAGAGTCACAGCGCCAAGCCCTAGACTTGGGTCGGGATGCGCACCACCGTGACCATCATGCGGATGCGCCCAATTTCAATTTCGTCGCCATCGCGCAGGCGGTAGGGCCGGTGCGCGCTGATCTGGTAGCCGTTAATCCGGGTGCCGTTCGTGCTGTCGAGGTCTTCAATGGACAGGAAGTCATCGTCATGCGTGAGCTGCGCGTGCCAGCGCGACACGCCATTTTCCAGTGCCCGAAACGACGATAAATCCACATCCGGCTGCTGCTCCGCGCCGCCGCCGCCCCGCCCAATCGTCACGGTCTTCTGCAAAGGCAGCGAGATGACGCGGGGCTGCGGGCCGCCATCGGCCACATGGATCACCAGACGTAGAGGGGTAACGCTGTCGCGCGTTCGGGTGTCGTCTATGGATTGCTTCTTTGACTGAGATGCAAACAACGCCATCAGATTACCTTCGGGTAGTGCAAGTTGCCTATCTAAACATATTCTAGCCTATACCCTACTTTTGCGGGATTGAGATTTGGCAAGCACTCATCTTCTTACTACAATCGCAGGCGAATGGTAAGGAGAGCATATGCGGCGGCTGATCATCGTTGTCGCGCTGATGGTGTTGTTCGGGCAAGTCAACCTGGCGTCAGCGCGGGAAATTCTTCAAGGCGATACCTGCACGGTCGCGGCGGATACCACGATTACAGGCGATGTGTTCGTCGCCTGCCAGCAGTTGATTGTCGAAGGCACGATCACGGGCAGCCTGTTTGGGGCGGCTTTGAGCGGCAGCATCAGCGGGACGGTCGGCAACAGCGCGTATCTGCTCATGTGGCAATTAGAAGTCAGCGGCACCATTGACGGCGACCTGCACTTTGGCGGCGGATCGGTGCACGTGAAACCCACCGCCACGCTGACGGGCGACGTGATCAGCGCCAGCTTGAGCACCCGCCTCGAAGATGTCGCCGTCCCCGGCAGCATCACGAGCATTGGCTACCAACTGCTCGAAGATGGCTCGGTCGGCGGCGCGATCAGCTTTTGGGGGACGGCGCTGGCCATTGATGGGCAAATCGGCGGCGATGTGAATGCCAGCGTCGGCGACCGCAACTCCATCGGCGCGAGCAACCTGAGCACGCTGTTCAATGTGCTCTTCCGCATCGATCTGATCACGCCCGGCCTGCGCGTCACCGAAGATGCGCGGATCGACGGCGTGTTGAGCTACAGCTCGGTCAGCGAAGGCGAAATTGCCGGGCAGTTGACGAATCCACCGGTGTTCGACCCGGTCATCGTCGCGCTCGATCTCGACAACCAGACCGACCTGAATCAGAGTGTCAACGTCTACATCAACCGCGTGCTGCGGGAATTCATCGGCTTGATCCTGATCGGAGCAGTCGGCCTGTTCTTCTTCCCGGCGCAGATCCAGGATCCGCTCTACAGCATTCGCACCCGCCCACTGCCAAGCCTCGGCGTCGGGTTGATCACCTTTATTTTGTCGTTTGCCATTCTTTTTGTGGTGGTTGTGCTGCTGATCGGGATTGTGCTGCTGTTCGCGGCGGTCAACCTGCCGGATATCGCCATCGCGACCGGGCTGTTCTCCGGCGTGATCACCTTGGGCGGCGCGGGCGCGTACTTCTTCGTCGCGATCTACATCTCGCGCGTGATTGTGTGTCTGGCCATGGGACGGCTGATCCTGCGCGTCGTCCTCGGCGAGCGGCTGGAAGGCCGCTGGAACTATGTCGCGCTGGCGCTCGGCGTGCTCATCCTCGCGGTGATCAGCTCGCTGCCCATGATCGGCGACGTGTTCAATGCGCTGGCGCTGTTTCTGGGCTTGGGCGCGATCCTCACGCTGGTGCAGCGCGAACTCGATCATGCGCGCCACCCGACGCCGACGCGAGCGCGCGGTGCCGGAACGCTGCAAATCCCGCCGCCCATCCTCGAAGACCTGCCCTCCGGCCCCGGCATGGAGAATCTGCCGGATGGCTTCAAGTGGTGGGACTGAGGTCAGGCGATTAGCGATTAGCGGTCAGCCATTTGCAAAAATCGGGGACTTTGTAGGGGCGCAGCGTGCTGCGCCCTTTGTTTATCTCAGGTCAAAAACCTAGACAGGGTGACAATGCGTGGGAGGAAGTGAACCGATAAGTGCGTAGTATAAGCGTGAAACAAGGTTTTAGGTCGATTTTTGAGTTTTGCGGACGCGATAGATCGCATCCCTACGAAAACCAATTAGATTTGGCGGGCGATGTTGGCTCCCCACCCCGAATTCGGGGAGGGGCCGGGGGTAGGGTTGGAATCAACAGAGGCGACCCGCTTGATCGCCCCTGCTGTGAACTGATTATCCAATTGTGGTTGTTGCTCACGGCTAATCGCTATAAATCGTCAAGATCGCCGTTTTGCAGGCCGCGTTCAAACGCCCGCCCGATCATCAGCACATACTCGATAAACCCGGCGAGTACATCCTCATCCACCATCTTCAGCACTTCGTCGAGCATTTCCTGCGGGGTGTCGTACAGGATTTCAGTCGAGAGGCAGGCCATCGCCTGCATGATCGAATCGCGCGAATCCGGCGGTTCGGTTTGCAGCAAATCACGATACCAGCGTTCGACGATCGGGTGAACTTGCTCACACGAAGACCCGGCGGCGAGTTCGCGGTTAGCCAAATCCTCAAACTCATCCAGCCAATTCGGATCGTTGGGTTGGTCACTCATACGAATATCCTCAGATCATCAAACGACTATGGAGTAGTGTATGCAGAAAACGGTCTGAACTCAAGGATTTTTGACATGAGCCGTGTAAAAAACGAGTGGGTACTGCTAGAATGAACTCTATTTGACAGCAAAAGGATCGGCATGTCTGGACGCCAACGGCTGATTACCGTAATCGGGATTGCGGTCAGCGCAATTTTCCTCCTGATCGCGTTTAACGGGTTGAATCCCGCCGCAGTGTGGACGCAGCTTCAAGCCGCGAACCCCCTCCCGATCCTGATCGGGTGCGTGTGGTATTTCACCGGCGTGTTCGTGATTTCGCTGCGCTGGCAGTCGCTGCTGCGCTCGGTGCGCTCCGTCCCGATCCGCGAACTGTTCCAGCTCGTGTGCATTACCTACATGGGCAACAACGTTTATCCCATGCGCGCCGGCGAAGCGCTGCGTGTCGCGCTGCTCAGTCGTTCCCGCAACATTCCGATTGCCCGCAACGCCATGATCGTGCTGCTGGAACGCCTCTTCGACGGCGTGGTGATGGTGACATTCGTCGTCATCGGCCTGCTGTTCGTGGAAGTCCCTGACGAGCGCGTGCGAACGGCCGTCAATATCCTCGCTCCGGCCTTCGTCCTCGTGACGGCAACGTTCTTCGTCGTGGCGCTGCGCCCGGAACTGCTGCGCGCAATCATCCGGATCGTGACGCGCATTCTGCCGGGAAAACTTAGCCAACTGATCGAACATCTCGGCGAAGACATCATCGCCGCGCTCGGCTGCCTGCGCTCCCCCGCCGATTTGCTCAAGAGCGTCGTCTTCTCATACGGCAGTTGGATGCTGGAAGCGTCGACCTACTGGATCGTGTCGCAGGCGTTCAACCTCGGTGTTGATTACCCGACCATGCTGCTCACGCTCGGCATCGTTAACCTCGCCAGCCTGATCCCGGCATCGCCCGGTCAATTCGGCGTCTTCGAATTTTTCTGCATCCTCGTACTGACGACCATTGGTATCGCCGAACCCCAGGCCAGCGCCTTCGCCGTGACCATCCATCTGGTGATCTGGCTGCCTGTGACGGTCGCCGGGTTCGTCTTCCTGGCGCGGCGCGGGCTCGGCTGGGGCGCGATCACCCACGCGGGCGATCTGGAAAAAGAAGCGGCAGCAGCATCGTGAGGATATAGGCATGAAAATCGCAATCATTGGTGCGGGTGTGACGGGCATGGCCGCGGCGTGGGATCTCGTCCGCGCCGGGCATGAAGTGACGATCTACGAAGCCGAAAGCGCGGTCGGCGGGCTGGCGGGTGGCTTCCGCGACGACCACTGGGCGTGGTCGCTGGAGAAGTTCTACCACCACTGGTTTCAGTCCGATGTCGACGTGCTCAAGCTAGCCGAAGAGATGGGCGTGCGCGACCAGATCCTCTTCCCGCGTCCCAAAACCAGCTTCTGGATCGACGGCAAGATTCTGCGTTCCGAGATTTCGCCGTCGGCGCTGTTCCTGCCGCTCTCGCTGATCGCCAAGCTGCGCTTTGGCGCGGTCGGGGCTTTCGTCAAGCTGTTCCCGTTCTGGAAACCACTGGAACGCGTCACCGCCGACGCCTTCTTCCTGCGCTTCATGGGTGAAGAAGCCTACGGCAAGTTCTTCCGCCCGTTGCTGATCGGCAAGTTCGGCGAACAGTACGACAAGGTCAACATGGCGTGGATGTGGGCGCGCGTCAAGACGCGCACGCTGCGCCTTGGCATCTTCACGGGCGGCTTTCAAGCGTTCCTCGATACGATGGCCAAGGCGATCACCGACCGAGGCGCGAAGATATGTCTGAATACGCCCGTCGAGAAGATCGAATTGGTGAACCTGCAGCCTACGCTCACCATCAAGGGCGAGCAACACAGCTTTGATCGTGTGCTGACCACGACCTCGCCCAAGCTGCTGCTGAAAATGGCACCTGCGCTGGCGAACACCAGCTACGGCGATCAGGCGGCCAACCTGAGCAGCATCGGCGCGCTGTGCGTCATTCTGGCGACCAAGCAGCAGTTACTGACCGATGGCACGTACTGGCTCAACCTGCCCGCCAACAGCCCGGACAAGAAAAAGAGCCGCTTCCCGTTCCTCGCACTGGTCGAGCACACCAACTGGATGGACAAAGCGAACTACGGCGGCGATCACCTGCTCTATCTGGGCGATTATGTCCCCGCCAATCACGAATACTTCCGCCTGACTGATGAGGAAGTGGTCGAGCGGTTCACCGCGGCGCTGCCGACGATCAACCCGGCGTTCAGCAAGGACTGGATTCGCAAGGCATGGGTGTTCCGCGCGCCCTACGCGCAGCCCGTCCCTTACATCAATCACAGTGAGGATATCCCCGCGCTGCAAACACCGCTGCCGGGCGTCTTCTGGGGCAGCATGAGTCAGGTATATCCGTGGGATCGCGGTACCAATTACGCAGTCAGAATGGGACGTGAAATTGCCCACATGATGCTAAAGTAGGTGTAGAGTTTAAGCAGCTAAAAGTGACAGTCGTTCTTCCACTTTAGGCAAACGATAGTTCTTTCAGGTGTTATTGATACACTATCGAAAGTCATCATAAGAAGGCGGTCTATGAAAATCATTGTCGTCGGAACGGGATTCGTCGGGTTGACCCACGCGGCTACCACAGCCGAATATGGTCACGAAGTGTATGCCTATGATATTGATCAGAAGCGGATCGAGGCATATCAGTCAGGCGATCACGAGCGCATCAATCATTACGTGAATGAACCGGGACTGCCGCAGATCATCGAAGAAACGATGAATCGCTACCTGTTCTTCACCACGGACATCGAATCCATCATCGAAGGAACAGACGCGATTTTCCTGTGTCTGCCGACTCCTCCGCGCATTGACGGCTCATCCGACTTGAGCTTCTACTTCAACGCTCTGAATCACATCGCCTCCCTGCTCGCCAAGCGCACCGATCAGCGCCGCGTCGTGCTCATCAACAAGAGCACCGTGCCGATTGGCACCGGGCGCAAGCTGGAAGCAATCCTCAAGCAGCACCACGTGCCGAACGCGGGCATCGCCTCCAACCCGGAGTTCCTGCCGGAAGGTGACGCTGTGGAAAAGTCGCGCAAGCCGGATCGCGTGGTCATCGGCGCGGACACGCCCGAAGATTTCTCGATCGTGCGGCGCATCTATTCGCAGTTCGTCAACCATGTGCGCATCCGCTACATCGAGACGACGCCGGAAACCGCCGAAGCGATCAAGTATGTGGCGAACACGCTGCTGCTGACCTACATCTCCTTCTGGAACGGCGTCGGCGCGCGCCTCGGTGAAACCTTCGAGAACGTGCGGATGGAAGACCTCAAGCGCGGCGTGACCGCCGATGGGCGCATCAGCACGTGGGGCTCGTATGTGTCGAACGGCGCGGGCGGCTCGTGCTTCGGCAAAGACATCCAGTCGCTGATCTACCAGCTTAAGACGGCGGGCCAGCAAGCGGATCTACTGCAATCGGTCTACCACATCAACGAATACCAGAAGACCTATCTGGTCGACCGCGCTGTGAACGAAGCGGGCGCGAAGTTCAACCACAAAACAGTTGCCCTGCTCGGCCTGTCGTTCAAGCAGCGCACGAATGACATGCGCGATTCGTCGTCGCTCAAGGTGGTCGAAGCCCTGCTGGCCCGCGGCGTGCAGGAAATTCGCGCGTACGATCCGTTGGCGCTGGCGGAAGCGCGCAAGTTCTTCAACCCGGAAAACAACCACCTGTTCGAGAAGATCACATATCACGACTCGGCACGGGAAGCGCTGGCCGGCAGCGATATGCTCTTTATCTCGACCGACTGGGAAGAATTCCGCGGGCTGTCGCGCACCATCGAACAGTGCGTGCAAGCGCCGTACCTGATCATGGACGGCCGCCGGATGATCCCCGATTACAACGAGCTGGTCGCGCGCGGTTACAGCTACCTCGCCGTCGGTTCGCCGTATCTGGCGGGTCAGGCCAACAGCTAGATCAGCTTTCCGAAAATCCGAGTGTAGGGGCAGACCTATGTGTCTGCCCACAACGGGCGCACACACAGGTGCGCCCCTCCGATTCGCATGAACAAAGCTCCCGATCATTTATTGGTGAAAACTGAACAAGGCACGCGCTGCTTGACCGTCCTAGAATGAATTGTGTCCTGCGTGTGCTTTCTACCTGTTTGGGAGCTGTTTCCATGCCGATCCGTCTCGTCGATCCAGCGGCTGACGCCCCTGCCCTGCAAGCGATTTACGCGCCCTACGTCACCGACACCGTGATCTCGTTTGAGGTCGAGGTGCCGAGCATCGACACGATGCGCGAACGCATCCTCAAAACGCTGGACATGCACCCGTGGCTGGTCTATGAGCAGGACGGCGCGGTGCTCGGCTATGCCTACGCGGGCAAACATCGCGAGCGTTCCGCCTACCAGTGGTCGACGGACGTCTCCGTCTACGTGCGCGGCGATCAGCACCGCAAGGGCATCGGGCGCGCGCTGTACAGCGAATTATTCGACCTGCTCAGGCGGCAGGGCTTTTGCAACGCCTTCGCCGGCATCACCCTGCCCAATGCGGCGAGCGTCGGCGTACACAGCGCTATGGGCTTCACCATGATCGGCGTGTATCCCAAGGTCGGGTACAAATTCGGGCAGTGGCACGATACCGGGTGGATGGGTTTGCGCCTCCAGCCTGATGATCACGAGCCGATGCCGCTCATCCCAATCCGCGACCTGCTGCGCGCCTAATCGAACGGCGGGCGCGGCGCCTCCGGCGTGAAATCATAGTAGATGTGGTAAACGCCCACCTGCGCGGACTGATACGTCACACCGCGTGCAGCGAACTGCGCCTCCAGCCAAGCTTTGACCTCGGCCACATTCGCCGTGATGTAGGCGATGCGGTCGGCGGCCTCCGTCGCTTGCACATACGGCAGATAGCGGTCATCGGCAGGCGTGTAGCTCAGATCGGGCTTATAGGAGAGCGCGGCGCTGTACTGCATCCGATCCCCGCTCAAAAACGCCAATCGGAACGACACCCAGTAATTCGTGTAGCCGTGATACAGCTCATGCTCGTCGAGGAACGCGATTAGTTCAGCGTCCCACGTGTTGGGGATGTGCGTGTCGAGGTTGAACTGCGTCGTGAAGCCGGGCGGATTGTTGGAGGCAGCCGTCACCTGTCCGATCAGGTTGTAGCCGAGCACCACGGTGATCAGCGCAACCGCCACAACGCGACGCCGCCCCCACAGCGCGTCGATCAGCGTGCCGAGCACGACCGCCAGCGGCAGGATCACCGGGAGGAAGTAGCGCCCGGTCGGGTCGATGCTGAAGCGCGACGCCACGAACAGCACGCAGAACAGCCCGATCATGCCGAGGACGAGCGGGCGGGCGTCAGGACCCTCACTTTTCTGAGTAGGGGCGAGGCCTGCCTCGACCGTGGGCGGGACAAGTCCCGCCCCTACAGAAGCAATTGAGGGGGTTGGGGCGTGAGGTTCAGACCGCAACGATTGCGGCGCACGTGCCAACCGCACAATCGCCAGCAGATAGATCAGCAGCACGCCGACGCCGAGCACAGGCAGCACATACACGGGTGACCACGGAAAGCGCAGCCCGAACACAGCGGGCAAGCCGAGAAAGATCAAGCCGAGGATGCGCTCGGGAAACGGCAGCGGCGGGATATCGGTCCCAGCGAACTCTCCGCGCTCACCACCAACCAGATAGAAGCGCAGCGGCGCGAAATCATTGGCGAAGTTGAACCCCCACCACGCCGCGCTGCCGATCACGAAAAAGGCGGCGGCGATCAGAATCCCCAACAGGAGCCCCAACCCCTCGCCCCCTACCCTTATCCCACGCCAGCGGAGAGAGGGAAGGCTCGGCGACTCTGTTTGCTCCCCTCCCTGAATTCGGGGAGGGGCTGGGGTAGGGTCAGGTTACGCACAAACTGCCAGAGGATGAATAGGCCGACGGGCAGCGCAAAGGCGATGATCAGCCCGTTGGCCCACCAACCGATGCCCGCTGCCAGTCCCAGCGCCGCCCAGCGCCACCACGAGCGGCGGTGCGCGCCCGCCACCTCATAGCCGAACAGCAGCACGAGGTTGCCGCACAACAACATCTCGTTGTAGCCACCGAGCGTGGCGGTGGTATACAGCGCGAACAGCACGGGTGGCAGCGCGAGGATCAAGCCCGTGACGGCGGCGATGATCGGCTTGCCCGAGACCCGCCACGCGAACAAATAGCCCGTCGCGACAATCAGCAGATAGAGGAACGCCTGCACGAGGCGAATCGTCAGCACCGACTCGCCGAGTAGTTGGAAGCCGATCGCCACCAACCATGCGTCGAGGCTCCCCATGTACGCCTGCCCATAGAAGAAAACCGGGCGCTCGCCCTGCAAAATGTGCCGCGCCATCAACGCGACGACCGCCTCATCCGAGTGGAACGAGACGGTGTTACTCGCCAGCAGCACGGCGCGGGCGATCAGGGCGATGAGCAGGATGATGAGCAGATGGCGGCGCATGGGCAACTCCGGGCGTGTATCAGTCTGCGCCTACTATAGCGTCATAAACCGAAAGCCTCGATAAAGAGTTCCGTCGCGCTGATATCCTGCGTGACGATCCCGTTGTTGGTCAGCCGCAGACGCAGCGAGGTGTCGCCCGGCCACCCGTGACCGCCATTGGCGATTCGGTAGACCTGCACGGGCGCGGCGCAGTCGGCATACGTCGTCAACGTGACCTGTGCGTCGTCGTCCACACTATCGGGCAGCGCGACGCGGTCACTGGCGTCCGCGCAGCCATTCGCCGCCGTCCACACGCTGATCGTGTCCTCGGCGGAGACGACCGTCCCGTAGTCGCCGCGCCGCGCGCCTGCGCCAACAATACCGCCCGCAAACGGCATGAGCGGATCGGCTTCGCCAAAAACCATGACAGCGGGAATCGGTTGGCTTGGCGCGCACGTGTTGTAGATCGGATCGGGCAGATTGGCGACGACGGTCATGAACCCGGCGAGCTGATCCGCCATTGCGCACGCATAGCGAAACGTCATCATGCCGCCGTTGGATATCCCGGTCATGTACACACGGTCGATGCGGTACTGCACTTTCAATTCGTCGATGAGTTCGGTGAGAAAGCCGACATCGTCCACGCGCTGACGGATGGCAATCTGCAAGATCGCCGTGCGCCCATCGTTCCAGCCATTGCCCACGCCGTTCGGGTAGACGACGATGAACCCGTGCTCATCCGCCGCCACATTGAAATCGGTGGTGCGCGCCATATTCTCCGCAAAGCCACCGCCCCCATGCAGCGCGATCACCAACGGCACGGGCTCCGTCCCGTCATAACTAGCGGGCACATACACAAGGTAGGTGCGGTCATAGCCCCCATATAGCAGCGACCCGTCGCTGATCGACTGTGCGGAGACCGTCACGGCGCTGGCCAGCAGCACAAACAGACTGAGCAGAAGTACTCGCTTCATGTGAATCCTTCCCCTTGAGTAAACCACGTCCCCGACTCTACCGGGCACTTGTCAAGCGGATACTGTCGATGTGTTAGTGCTGTATCCGGTAAATGGTCGAATATGGGTTTGTAGGGGCGCACGGCCGTGCGCCCCTACGAAAAAGCGCTTCCTTTTCTGCAATCAATTGCCGGACAGAGCAGTTAGCGAACTGTTCTCGCCATCAGCGCAGCGACGCGATCACGGCTTCAAGCTGTGCGGTGAAGGTGTCCCACGTGCTGGTCGGGGCGCTCCCCGCCACATAGACGATCTGGTCGTTCACTGGGATGGCGCGTGACAGCGTTTGCGTCGGCTGATCACAGTTGGGCGCGGTCGGCGGGTTGGCGGGGAGAGTCGCGAGATGGATCAGCGCGCAGCCATCCGGCGCGGCGAACGTGACGGCGGGGGCGGCCTCGGCAGGCGCATTGATCGCCCGCCAGCCTGCGGGAATGAGCGCGCTGAAGGCAGCATTCGTGTAGCGGTCGCCGTCGACCACCACCGCTGCTCCCGGCGTCTGCCGCAGCACCTCCGGCATTTCGCTCGGCACGCAGGCAAAAAGAACAAGACTCAACGCAAAGACGCCAAGACGGAAAGACGCCAAGAAGATAATCTGATAAGAACTCCTTTGCGCCTTTGTGTCTTTGCGCCTTTGCGTTAGGCAGTTTGCTTGATTCATGGGGCGCGGTTGGGGGTGTCGGGATTGGTCGCCATAGTGCGCGACGCCTCGTCGCCGCAGTGGACGAACCCCGCCCACGCGACCACCTTCCACACGTCGGCGGACTCCTGCTCCACGCGGTAGTAGCTGCACACGCCGCTGAAGCCCGTGCCAAACTCATACGTCGCGATCAAGTCGACATCCCACGCGCTGTTCCCATCAGGGGTGGCGCGGCGAAAGACAGCCTTGATCAGCTTGCCCCACTCGGACGGCGTATAGCTGGCAATACACGCCGACACACTGCCATTCGGGCAGTTCGCCGCCACGTAGGCCAAGAGCGCCGGGGAAAGATAACTTTCGGCAGTGGCGTCGTCGCCGCTGCCCGCCGCGTTCATAAAGGCGGTCGCCGCCGCGAACGCCGGATGCGTGTTGCTGGGGGTCAACGCCAGTGTGATCACAATGACGAGGATCACGGAGGCGACGATGATGCCCGCGATCCAGAGACTTCGATTCCGCATACGTCCTCAGTTTCGTTGATGGGCGCCGCACGCCGCCCAACCTGCGCGCTCATTATAGCGCACAGATCAGCGCACATGGAGGCTGTCACTAAGGGTTGCATGAGCGCAGCGCCGGAAGTCTGGAAGACTCTGTTACGCGTGTGGTAACAATAGACGATTGACTGTTGATATGGTGGGATATGCAGCGTCTAATTTCGTGGAATCCGCTCGATCAAGCGCGGTTGTTGATCTGGTTATTTCTTCATCCGCAAGCGTTTATCGCCTACGAACAGCGTGCGCACGAAGGCAAACGCAGCGCCGTGGGCGCGTGGTTAGCCAGCACGCTGACGTGGCTGCCGCTGTTCATCGCGGCGCTCGGCCATGCGCTGGGCACCGTGCCGAACGCCGCCTGGTGGTGGTGGGTGATCGTCGCCGTGATCCTCATCGGTTGGGCGATTACGGGGTGGATCGGCGCTGTGGAGAGCAGTCGGGAAAATCTGCTGGCGGGCTTCGTCGCCTTCGTGATCGCGCTGCCGATTGTGCTCGCCATCACCGACCGCCTGCTCGTGAGCCTGTTCATCATCTCCGCGGGGGTGATCGCGCGCGGCGTGGCGGTCGTGGCTGCGCTGGGACGCACCAGCGGCATCAGCGGCGGCGTGGGGACCGGGCTGGCCGTCAGCCTCGCCATCGTGATCGCGGGTGGTCTAGCCGCGGGCGCGCAGCTCATCGTCGGCGCGGTGGTCGTCGTCGGCGGCGCGTACCTGCTTGGCAAAAGCGTCGCCAATACGATCCGCAAAAACCGTGAGACCGGGCGCGCCTCATGGCAGGGCAAGCTGATCTTTGGGGCGCTCTTGCTCTCGTATCTCACACTGATTTGGTTGTATTTGCTAGGGGGTTGGTACGTTCTGTTTGAGATCGTACAGAGCTAAGAAAGAAAACAAATGTTCTACTAAAGATCGATTTTAAAGCGAAGTCCGAAGACTTCGCGCGAAAAAAAAGAGCGTTACGGTTTGATGAGCGCCAGCACGTGCGACAGGCGCTTCAGGTCATGGGAGAGCAGTTCGGCCAGCCGCCGACCGGAGCGCACCAGAAACTCGTAGCGCTCGTTTTCCGGGTAAGCGAAGGCCGCGTAGCGCAGCGCCGCCGCCAGCAGTTCGTCCGAGGGCACTTCTTTGGCGTTGAGCACGAGCCGGAAATAGTCGAAGCGCCGGGTGAACACATACACCTCATCCGCACTCATCAGCTCGACTTCGCACAGGCTCATCGGCGGGCGCGGCGGCAGGCTTTGATACATCGAGCCGCGTTCGATGAAGCCGATACTGATCGCGCAGATTTCGACCGGGACGAGGCGATTTTCGCGCTGGTCGATGAGCGTGTTGTTGTCCACATAGCTCGCCATGACCAGTTCGCGCGCCAGCGGATCGTCGTCAATGCGGATGGCGTAGATCAAACCGATGGCGCACACTGCCAGATCATCAGACAGTGCCACTTTGACAAACGAGCCAAACGTGTGCCGCTCATCAATGCGACTTCCGCGCGTCCCGCAGTCGAAGCCAGTGGTGCTGGCGCGCAGCTTCCGGTTCGAGGTCCGCCCGGCGCATCGCCACGCGGATCAGCTCGTCAAGCTGGCTCTTTTCGACGCTGCTGACATACGCCAGTTCGTCGGCGCGCGTCAACGCATATGGGTAATGCCGCCGCCCTTGAATCGCGCACTGCTCCATGATCAGCGCGTGGATGGCGGCGACCGCGCCTTTGTTCTGCGCGACCCACATCGGCACATCAATGCGCGCGATGCTCGACCGCGTGGCCGTGTGCGAGACGTTCAGGTAAAACGAGGCGATCTCATACTGCGCGCCGCGATCCTTGTACTCTCGGTTTTGCGGTGAATTCTGCACCATGAGCGCCGACCGTTCACCGGATTGCAGTACAAGGCTGTAGATCTGGTCGTCGGTCAGCCCTTCGATTTCGCCGTTGGTCTTGAGATTCGCGTCGTTAACCTGCTCCGGCGCGAGGTTCAGCAGGTGCAGCAAGCTGACGAGGTACTTGCTGCGCGGCACATCGAGATAACCGATCAGCAGCGCACCCGCGTCATGCAGCTTTTCCAACGCCTTCATATAATCGCGCTCGATTTCATGCGCGCCCGCGACTTCCGTCCCGCCGAAAAACTTGAGCAGGCCGCCATCATGCATGGCGACCAGCGGTACGCCTTCGCTGCGCAGTTCCCAAGCCAGTTCGGCGAGGCGCTGGACTTCCATCAACGACCGGCGCGCATTGACGGTCTGATTGGTGACGAGCCGTCCATCACGATCTAGGGTATCGTTTTCACTATAGTACAGTTTCGGCAGCGTCGCTTGCAGCGGCACACGCGTCTCGCCGTAGTAGTACACGAAGGAGCTGATGTTGATCAGGTAGTACTGCGCGAAGCTGTGCGGATCGGGGTAAATCTGCGAGCCATCGCTGGCGGTGACAATCGCCAGTTCCGGCGCGGCGGGACGATCACCCACCCCGCAGATGATCTCGTCGTAGGGGCGGGGGAGCGGCGCGGCGCCGCGATAGCCGCTCACGCTCGATTCGCGCACCAGCTTGATGCGGTCATGCACGGCGTCGAGGTCGGTCGCAGCATAAAACCATTCGAGCGCCTGTTCCAGTTTCGTCCCGGCGTCGTTGGCACGGTGCGCTAAATAGCGCCCCATCGTCTGCACTTGCTCCACAACCTGATTAAATTCGAGGGACAATTTATCCCAACCTCAACGTTAATATTTCCCAACCTTCACTCAGAGTAGCACTAGCGTTCTACGCTGTCAAGCAGGCACGGGAGATCGACCGAATTTGGGTTTCAGAGTTTTGGGTATTTTGCCCTATCTTTCGTCTGTTTCTTCTTTAAAAGTTTGCGTTATAATGAATGGGCTGAATAATTCCTAAAAAATTCCACTGTTGTAAAAGTTGTTGCTTGATGTTCGTTCGTGTTTAGGATGAGTGAAACACAATGGCATCAAACCCAATGTCCACTGCCGCGCTGCACGTAAGTGCTAGCAAAGAAGTTGTCTTTGCGGGTGATGAAGTGACGCTTGGGGGTCAAATCGACTACCCCATGGCGAAACGGCCGACCAGCGGTTATCCGCTTGTGTTCGTGCTGCATCACGCGTGCTGCAATACTCGCGAAGACTACGTCGACTATGCCCAGGTTGCGCTTGATCAAGGTTTCGCCGTCTTTCGGTGGGACAAACGGGGTACAGGTCGGAGCGGTGGCGGCGGGCGCGGTTCGACGACGCAGGACGCTGTGAATGCCTACGAAGTCGCGCTGGCGCAGCCTTCCGTGAATCCTCGCCAAGCCGTGATCCTCGCCGTTGGTGCAGGCAGTGCCCTCCTCGGCAGTTCCTTTGGCCTCTTTGCCCGGCATCAGCATCCTTTTGGCGCGATCCTCGTCGCCAACATGCTGGATCCCGATGAAGTCCTCGCCGTCGACGCGCGTACGCTCATTCTGATGGGCGAAGATGATTGGAACCCCGCCGCGATCTACGGTGAAGCCGCCGCCCACGCGCATAATGCCACTTACCGGCACGGTGCGACCTATCGGCGCATTCAAGGTGCAGACCGTTTGCTCATGTCCAATGGCATCGCGCTGCACGCCCATGCCCGAAAGGTGATCGGCAGTTGGCTCTACGACCTGCGGCTCCCTTCCAAGTCAGTTTAAGCGGACAAACCGCGCTCGTCACGGGCGCGGGTGAGGGTGTAGGACGGGCCGCGGCGCTCGCATTGGCGCGGGCGGGTGCGGCCGTTCTCGTCAATGATCTCAACCCGGATCGCGCGGATACGGTCGCGGAAGCGATCACCGCGGCGGGTGGCCGGGCGTTCGCGTGGCAAGCCGACGTCACCAACCGTTTTCAGGTCAGCGCGATGATCGAGCGGGCGCGCGACGAATTCGGGCGCATCGACCTACTGATCAATGCGGCGGGCGTCTACAAAGCAGGCGGCCTCGACAAGCTCGACGAATGGGAATGGGAACGCATCCTGAACGTCAACATGACCGGGCGCGTTCTACCTGACGCAGCTCCTCAGCCGCGTCATGAGCGCCGAAGGCGGCGGCGTGATCGTCAATGTGGCGGCGGCGGCGGGGCATCCCAACACTATCCCGCTCGGCGCGGCTTACGTCGCCAGCAAATCCGGCTTGATCGGTTTCACCAAGCAGACCGCCCGCGAACTCGCGCCGCACGGCATCCGCGTCAATGCGGTGTGCCCGGCCAACCTCGACGACGCCGACGTCCCCCAAGCGGAAACGGTATTGGGACGCCCGGGCACGGCGGACGAAGTCGCCAACGTGATCCTCTTCCTGTGCTCCGACGCCGCCAGCTTCCTCACCGGGCAGGCGCTCAATGTGGACGGCGGCGCATCTACCCCCTAGACAATAAAAAATCCCGGTCGCAGTGACCGGGATTTTGTTTTAGCGCTGAACGATGCGGTTAACGGGTTCGGGCGTACGTCGGTTCTTCGGTGTGCACACGTACGCGATAGCCCTGGCGCTGCACGCGGGTGCCCGGCAGCAAGGCAACTAACATTCTCGGTGAGGCCTCCAGGGAGCCGGTCTGGGCAAATTCTTCGGCGGCGGCTTGACTAGCCCACATCGTGATCAATTCGGCGTAGTCTTCATCGTCTTCCTGTTCGAGCAAGTAAGCGGCCACAAAACCGGGGCGCAGCTGTACATTGGGCAAATAATCTTGCTCGATCAGCCGCCGCATTTCAGGCATCATTCCCATAGGAACCCGAATAATGGTGGATTGGGCGTACACGGCAGCCATCCTTTCAAACTTATCTATAACGCCATTGAAACATGAATCCTCATTTATGACAAGCCCTTCTAGGCATTATGAACTAGAGAGGTTGCACAAATTGGGTCATGAGTACTAGTATAGGGTATCCTCATTACTCGGCAAATTACACAAGTTCGTTGAAAACGTTTTCTTTGTTAACTTGGCCGCCAATGCATGACAACAACCTAAAAACTAGTGACTTTTGTCAGGATGTTACAAACGCTCCCAATTCGATTTGTGCAAAGATTCACGACTCCAGCAGGCTGATTTGGCTGTTGGCGCTCAACGACTCGCCTTCTACCGCCGGGTTGAAGTTGATGGTATAGCGGCGGATGATATCCAGCTCATCCCAGCTCACCCGCCCCTGCGGCAGGTTGAGCAGCGCTTCGAGCAGATCCGGGTCATCGTCGAGCAGCGCCTGCCGTTTGGGATCCAGCCCCGGCTTGACCTTGCCGTACAGCCACAACAGCGGATCATTGCTGCCGCACGCCTCGACCACCGCGGCGCGCCCCGCGGGCTTTTCGCACCAATCGTCGTAGCAGCGCAGCATGACATAGCTGGTATACGACCACTGCGCCGACAGCACCAACCAGCGAATCGTCGCCGCCGGGTTGTCGAGGATGACGCTGGCGCTGCGATAATCGGCCAGCGTGCGCACGAGGCGGTACACGTTGACCAATCGCTTCAGGTGGCGCGGATTCGGGCGCAGCACATCGGCGATTTGCTGGAAGGCGCGCAGTTCGTCGTAGGCGAAGGCGGCTTCGGCGCGGGTGCGCAGCGGCGGCGCGGCGACCGGTTCGGTGTCTGGCGCGGCGTTCGCTGCCATATCGACACGATCCGTCTGTTCGTCCAGCAACCGCTTGAGCGCCGCCGTGCGGTCTTCCGGCGACTCGGTAACCGGCGCTTTGGGATCGCCCATTTGCTTGCTCAGGAAGTCTTGAATCTCCGTCCGGTTCGGCGTCGGGATGCGGAAGGGAATCTGAATGATCTTGTCGAGGTATTCGTAGCCGGACGCGCCCGCCCCTTCCAGCAGATTCGCGTAGTACTTGCTGATTGCCCCGGTGATGATGCGCGCGTCAATGCCGAGGATGACGATGAAATGGTTGAAGTTGAGCAGCAGGTTGATCGCCTGCAAGACTTCGACCGCCTTGGTCGGTTCGCAGCGATCCAGATCGTCGATGATGATCAGGACGCGCTCCTGCGCCTGCCCGAGGCGCTTTTCGAGGAACTGCAAGTCTTCGCGAATGTCCGCCATGTAGTCGATCTGGCGGCCATAGTCGCCTTCTTCGAACAGCGCCGTCAGCCACTGGCTGACCGGGCTGGTCAGCGCCTCGCGCAGGCTGTTGGCGATCGTCAGCAGGCTGCCAACGCCGACAATCGGGATGAGCAGTTCGCTCAGCGATGCGATGTCGCTGCCTGTGAGCCAGTTGCGCCCGATGACCAGCGCCGCCGCCAGCAGGAACATCAGCAGCACCTGCCCGAAGAAGCGCCCGCGCGTTTGCCGCCAGTGCCGCCCGAAATTGTAGCGCACACGGCGCGCCCGCCGTTCTAGCGAGCCGAGGCGCAAATCGCCTTCCAGTTTGTCGATGATCTTGCGCACCAGCCCCGCCCAGATCACCTCAGTCGCGTTGTACTCCCACGCGTTGAATTCGATCACGCGGACTTTGCGCACCACGCGCTCCGTTTTGCGCTCTTTCAAGCGTTCCGCGCTCGGTTTCTCCAGTTCGCGCACAATGCTGTTGAGCAGAAATGACTTGCCGGAACCCCACGAGCCGTAAATGCCAATCGTGAGCGGCGGCGTGGTGTCCCGCGCTTCGATCAAATCGGCGAAGGCGTAGACGTAGTTGTTGAACCCGAGCTGATCCTGAGCGGAGACGCGGTCGTTGCCCGCCCCGCGCAGCGATCCTAAGAGCGGAAAGGTCGGCGCGGGTGGGTCTGGTGGCGGCGGCTTGCCACTGTCAGACGGATCAAGGTTGTTCGGCGGGGCGTTGCTTTGCACCGCCACCTGCACGACAGGCTGCTCGTCGTCTTCTTCGTCATCGTCGACCGGGTCGCCGCCTTTGCGCGGCGCGCGCTTGCTCTGCGGCGCGGCTTTTTTGCGCGCCTCCTGTGGCGGCGGCGCGTTGAGCACATTCCGAGCCGCATCAGGATCAATCCGCGGCTGAAGATTGCTGCGTTCGCGCTCCAGCAAATTGATCAGGCCGTCCCAAGGGTATTGCCGCGCGTTGCGAAAATCCACCCAATAAGGATCCGTCAGATTATCATCTGACTGCGCCTGAGCGATCAAAACGGTGATAATGGGAATACGATTCTCCATTGCAACGTCAAGATTGGCGCGCACTTCCGCCGATTGTAATGAGTTGGGCGACCGGACAAACACGACCGCGTATGAACTAACAACGGCTTCTGTAATCCGATCAGTCAAGCTATCGCCCTTGCTCAACTCCCGCCGATCCAACCACGGATTGAGACCAGCCCGACTCAGTCGATCATAGAGGTTTTCGACAAAGGGTAAATCCCGGGTGTTGTACGAGATATAGACATGCGATTCGGCGGGCGCGCTCATAGCTATCTGCCTCTGGTTGATCCCTGCTCATCTCTGATTATATGCAGATACGCTATACTCGCTGAGACATATCTACGGCACAGGGGGTGAACCGCGTGGGGGAACACATCACGCTGGATGAAGCGATCAGGCGGCGGATCGCGCTGCACGCGCAGCGTAAGAAGCTCGTCTTCACCAACGGGCATTTTGATCTGCTGCATGTGGGGCATCTGGATTATCTGGAAAAAGCGCGGGCGCTCGGCGATGCGCTGTTCGTCGGCGTGAACGGCGATCCCGGCACCGAGAAGCTCAAAGGTACAGGGCGACCGATTGTCCCAGCGGACGAACGCGCCCGCTTGCTCGCGGCGCTCGTCCCGGTCACCGCGGCGATCATCTTCGATGAAGACACCGCCGACAGCATCCTCACCGCGTTACAGCCGGATATTTACGTCAAAGGGGGAGATTATCGCGGCAAGCCGCTGCCGGAGAAAGCCACTGTGCAAGCCTACGGCGGCAAGGTCATCCTCATCGACTACCTGCCGGAGCACAGCACATCGGGTTTGATCGCCAGAATCAAGGCGCTGCCGTAGCTTACGCCAGCATTTGCACAATCGTAATCGCCACGGCGATCACCACGCCGAGCACGCCCAACCCGAGGCCAATCCCCAACCCGCGCACGAGCGCGGTCAGCGGATGTTCCCGGCTCTCAGGGATGGGCGAGAGGGTCGAAGCCTTGCGCGGTGCGGTTTTTGTGGGCGCGGGCGCTGGCCCGGGCGCGGGCTTGCGCGCGCGTGCGGGCATTTCCGGCTGGCCGAGTTCGCGGCGCAGCAGCCGCCGCGCCTCGACATTCAGCGGGTTTATAGCGATGATGTTTTCGAGGCACACGACCCGGTCATCTTCACCCTCCAGCACGCGCAGCAGCGCCAGCCAGACGACTTCATTGTACGGGTCGGCAGTCACCGCCTCGCGCCATGTTTCATGCGCGAGGCGGCGATCCCCACTAGCGAACGCTTGTTCGCCTTCCTGCAAGAGCTGTTTCACTCTTGCGCTGTGTAATTGATCAGCCCGTTCGGCGTCCATCAAACGCGCAAGCCCCCACCATTTGATCGAAAAGACGAGATCGACTAGGGCTGCCACCAATCGCCTGGATAATCTTCTTCTGGCGAGCTCGTAAGCTGCCAGAGTGTCTCGCCTAGGATGTCATAGATATAGATATCATACGCGCCACCGCGATCACTCGCGAACGCGAGGTAGCGCCCGTCTTCGCTCAGCACGGGGAAAATGTCGTCCGCCGCGTCGCTGATCAGCGTTTGCGGTGTGCCGCCCCCCTGCGCATTCTTGATGTAAATGTCGTTGCGGTTCGGATTATTCGACGGGAACGCCGCATAGACGATCTGCGTGCCGTCCGGCGTGAAGCGCGGGTTGCGTTCCGTGTACGTCCCGAGGTCGTTCGTGACCGGGATCTTCCCGCCCGACGCGATGTCGATCAGCACGATGTCCGTGCCCGTCGTCGCGCTGAAGTTGTCCGTACGCGCGACCACGACCCAGCGGTTGTCCGGCGAAATCGACGGATAGGCGTAGATGAAATCATCGCTGGTCAACTGCAGCAGCGGATCGGTACCGGCGGGCGCGTTCATATCGAGCAGCCACACCTGCGCTGTCTGGCGATCCTGCGGGCGCCCGACGAACACTACATAGCTTCCGTCGCGGCTGAACGTCGGTTGATCCGGGTCAAACACCGTATCAAACGCGCGCCAGCGTTCCTGCATCGCTTCCAGCTGCGTGCCGTTGGTGTTGATCGTCTCGATCACCGAACTGCTGAACTGCGGATCAAAGCGGCTGTAGACCACCCGCTGCCCGTTCACGAACATCGACACGTCGCGCCCGAGATTGTCGCCAATCCGCGTGTAGCTCGACGCCACCTCGAAATCGTAGTAGCCCACATCGAGGAAGTCGACGCTCAAAACGTCCCGTCCGCTCCACACCGCGAGACGCCCGGTCAAGCCGACGGGCGGCGGCAGCGTCGCGACCGTCTGCGCGCTGCTATCCTCTGCCGGACGTGGCGTCCATGTCGGGGGCAGCGTGGGCAGCACCGACGTCGGTGCGACGGTGGGCACAGAGGTATATTCGGCGGTCTGCGTGGCGCCGACGGCGACGGCAGTCCCGGTCGCGTTCGCTGAGTTCTGCTCGGCCTGCTGGGTCGCAGCCACCGCGATGTTGGTTTGCGCGGCGGCAGCATTGGTCGCATTGGCGCTTTCGGCGGCGATGCGGTTGTTGTTGCTGATGATCGCCACCAAGGCGACGATCAGGATCAACACGACGAGCGCGACACCGCCGCCGATGATCAGCGTAAGCTGGCTGCGCGTCACGCCGGGGATCACTTCTTCCTGATCAACGGTCATGCGGGCGCGCGCATTCACCTGCGCCAGAATCTGCAGGGCGCGTTCGTTGTCCGGGTTGATGTGCAGCACATTTTCGAGGCACGTGCGGCGCTCGTCATCCGTCTCGACGACCGACGCCAGCCAGAACCAGCCCTTTTCGTTCTCCTCATCGAGATCCACCACCTGTTGGAACAGGTCACGAGCCGTGGCTTTATCGCCTTCGCGCGCGGCGGCAATCCCTTTGCGTAAGAGTTCGGAAATGCTTGCGCTCACTTAGTTCTCCCCCTTAAGCGCCATGAAGGTCAGCGTTTGCGGCACACGCGCCGAGGACGGCAGAATCTGCCAGACACTCGAACCGCGTAGATCAGTGGCATACCAACCGAACGCGTCATCCTGCCGGTTGGAGCTGAAGGCCACCCACAGTCCATCCGGCGACCAGACGGGCGTGCGGTCTTCCGCGCCGCTGTCGTCAATCGTCAGCAAGAACGGCCGCTGGCCGTTCGCATCCATCACATAGAGATCGCCATCGCCGCCCTGATCATTGATATAGGCGATGCGCGTGCCATCCGGCGACCACGCCGGAGCGTAGCTGTTACCCGGGTGATTCGTCAGGCGGGTCAGTTCCGAACCATCGGCCTTGATAGTATAGATTTCGGTAAAGCCGGGCGTCTCAACATCCGAAGCGAACACGATCAGCCCGTCAAAGCGGAAGCGCGCCGCCGTATCAACCGCGTCGTTATTCGTGAGTTGGGCGATCGCGCTGCCGTCAGTATTCATGAGGAACAGGTCTTCATCCCCGTCGACATCCGCCGAAAACAGAATGCGCGACCCATCTGGCGACCATTGCGGCTGCTGCAAACGGGTGGCTCGGGTCCGGGTGAGCTGCGTGAAGTTTTCGACATTGCTCATCGGCGCGATGAAGATTTCTTCGGCGAAGATTTCCGGGCGGTCACCTTCTGGCTCGTAGTAGACCGGGCCGACAAAGATGACGCGGTCGCTCTGCGAGTCGTAGGCGGAATCATCATAGGCCATTTCGTTCTGACCAATGCGCCGCGAGGTGGCGGTGTCGCCAATATACAGGCTGCCGCGCCCGAGCGCCGGATCATAATCGCTGTGCAGAAGCTCGTAAGCCTCCGCTGGAATCGCCGTCGGGGCGAGCGTCGCGGTGGGCAGCGGCGTATGGGTGAACGTGGGCGTGAAGGTCGGCGGCAGCAGCGCAACTTCATTGGGATTAAAGGTAACGACGATCCCCGGCAGTTCCGTCGGCAGTGCCGTGCCCGCCGTGGGCGTCACATTGCGCTGCGCGAGCACCGTGCTCTGCGCGTCAAACGTGCCGATCACATTCGCGACGTTGGTCGCCGTGGGGGTGAGGCGCACAGTCGGGCTGTTGAGCACCGCGAACGCGATAACCGCGATAACCGCGACGGCGACGAACGCCGCCGCAATCAGATAGTAGTTGGGCGACCGACCAGAACGCCGCGAGGAGAAATCGGGCACGGTCGGCGCATCGGCGCGGGTCGCGCCACCCGCGGCGGGTGCCGTTTCGCCGAGCCGAGCGAGCGCTTCCCGAGCACGTGGATTGTTCGGGTTGATTTGCAGCACGCGACGCAGATACGCCCGGCGATCATCCAGTGTGTCGGAGACGGACGCCATCCACATCAGCGCAATTTCGTTGTTCTTGTCAGCGATCAACACCTGCTGGAGCAGCCGCCGCGCCGCGATCTTATCACCACGCCGGGCCGCTTCGACACCTTCTCTCAGCTTCGCCTGTAGATTCTGATTGGTTGCCAAAAGACACTCATCCTGTTCAGCCCGCGGTGTTGGCAATCACGAGGAAGATCACCAAGACCAAAACGATTAGAATGCCCGCGATCACGCCGAACAACAACAACGTCCGGTTGTCCTTAGCGCTTTTGCGGTACTTCATACGGTGCAGCGTTTGCTTTGCGGTTTCGTTATTGGGATTCACCGCTAAGACCCGGGTGAGCCACTGCTTGCGTTCGGCCTTGCTATCCGCCAGTTTCGCCAGCCACATCATGGCGCGCTCATTCCGCTTGTCTTCTGACCAGACTCGATGAAACATTTCGCGCGCGGGCACTTTGTTACCCGCCCGCGCCGCGCGGATAGCCAACTGCAGCAATTCTTCCCGGTTAGGCGCTTGCGTGGGGCTTTCTTGAAAGTCCATGACCCAACCCTTCCCTAAAGTAAGTAAACACCATAAGCGCACCTCGGTGGGTGCGCTTTTCCAGTCCCATGTATAGATTGTAACAGAAGATAACGGAACGTACCCTAGACGATGCTAAAAGGAATTTAATTCCTTACCGCGAACCGTCGGATAGGTACGATAAAAACTCTGGAAATTATTATTGCTCGTCCACAGCATGAAGGTATAGAGACGATGCAGCGATGACAGGCGCTTGAGCATTTCGGACAAAATCGCATCCGTGTTGAGCGCCGGGTTTTCCAGTTCGTACCACACGCCGACGCGCAGCCAGTCCTGCCCATCGGAGAACGTGCCCATCCATTCGTCGAGGACGTTGCCGCGCAGTACCTGCCGCGCCGTCAGATGCATGTCGCTCAGTTCGGTGCCTTCCCAGAAACCGAAGCGGAAGTCGCCGTCGATTTCCCCGAACAAGCCGCGCAGCGTATGGCGATGGCGATCCACCGACAGCTTGCCGAGCAGGTTGCGCTGATCCCACCACGCGAACGGAGAGAGGATGAGTTCAATGGCGAAATGGGTCGGCGTCAGGCGCAGTTCGATCACCGGATGACGATGAATGTCTGAGGTCGACGCCGTGCCCTGACCATCACGCCCCATCAGGCGTTCGACCAACTGGCGCTGCTCTTTCGACCGTAGGTAGGGCAAGGCCAGCCCTTGAATCTCGCTGGAACATGCAGCCGACTGCGCTGTGATGACCGCGCTTTTATCCCAGTGAGGATGCAAATCCCAGTTTCGATCACGCATCCGCCGGTACATCAGTCGGTGCAGCTCATGCAACTTATCAGCCACTTCTTGCACCGCTTGATTGGGCGGACTATTGAGTACGTTGTAATCTGCGCTGGTGAAGTATGAGCTGTCCATACAACCCCCATTAACCGTCAAAATGATTATTCTGATCATAAAGTAATCTTTTACATCCCGCTAGATATATATAGAGATTTCATGAAAGTTTCACAGGTTGCACAATGTAACCTTTCGATGTATGACAATACTCACGTCATGGATAGCGCCTGATCTATCGAAGGAATACAATCAAAGAGCTCAGTTTTTATTCTGTAGGAGGACAGGTAATGTCCATCACCAAACAAGACGTTTTTGAGTATCATCGACGGGGACGCCCCGGCAAAATTGAGGTTGTTCCAACCAAACCTTTGCAGACCCAGCGTGATCTGTCGCTCGCATACTCCCCCGGCGTCGCCGAAGCAGTGCTCGAAATCGCTGACAATCCGATGGCGATTTATGAACTGACCGCCAAGCGCAATCTGGTTGCAGTGATCTCCAACGGTACGGCGATCCTCGGCCTCGGCAATCGCGGCGCGCTGGCCTCGAAGCCCGTTATGGAAGGCAAGGGCGTTCTGTTCAAGCGGTTTGCCGATGTCGACGTGTTCGACATCGAAATTAATGCCAAGACCGTGGAAGAAATGGTCACGGTCATCCGCGCGCTCGCCCCGACCTTCGGCGGCATTAACCTCGAAGACATCAAGGCGCCGGAATGCTTCGAAGTCGAACGGCGGCTGAAGGCCGAACTCGACATCCCCGTCTTCCACGATGATCAGCACGGCACGGCCATTATCTCCGGCGCGGCGATCATCAATGCGATCAAGATCACCGGCAAGCGCATGGAAGACATGAAGATCGTCGTCTCCGGCGCAGGTGCGAGCGCCATCGCCAGCGCTGAATTCTATGTCAGCCTCGGCGCGAGCCGCGCAAACATCATCATGGTGGACACCAAGGGTGTGATCTACAAGGGTCGCACCGACAACATGAATGAATATAAGGAACGCTTCGCCGTCGATACCGACGCGCGTACACTGGAAGATGCCTGCCGCGGTGCCGATGTGTTCCTCGGCCTCTCCGGCCCCGGCGTCATGACGCAGGCGATGGTCAAGTCGATGAACGAAGACCCGGTGATCTTCGGGCTGGCGAACCCCACCCCGGAAATCATGCCGGAACTGGCCTTCGAAGTCCGCAAGGACGTGATCATGGCGACGGGTCGCAGCGACTATCCGAACCAGGTCAACAACGTGCTCGGCTTCCCGTTCATCTTCCGCGGCGCGCTCGACGTGTACGCCCGCCAGATCAACGAAGAAATGAAGATGGCCGCCTCGCACGCGCTCGCCGAGTTGACGATGGAAGACGTGCCGGACAGCGTACTGACCGCGTACAACCTATCCTCGCTCAAGTTTGGGCGCGAATACATCATCCCCAAGCCGCTGGATCCGCGCGTGTTGCTGTGGGTCGCCCCGGCAATCGCCAAGGCCGCGATGGAAAGCGGTATGGCGCGGCGTGAAATCAACATCGACGAATACCGCGAAGAACTGATCAGCCGTCAGGGCATCGGTCAGCAGGTGCGCAACCGTATCATCAGCACGGCCAAGCGCGGCGCGCCCAAGCGCGTCATCTTTGCGGAAGGCGAAGAATCGAAGATCATCCGCGCCGCGGCGCAGGTGGCCGACGAAGGCGTCGCCACGCCGATCCTGCTCGGTCGCCGCGAGCAAATCGAAGCGACGATCAACGAACTCGGCCTGCACTTCCAGCCGGAAATCGTCGACGTGTACGAACAGGACTTCCGCGAGCACTACGTCAACGACCTGGTCGCCCTGCGTCAGCGCAACGGTGTATCGCTGGCCAAGGCCAAAGCCCTGCTCCGCGACCGCAACTACGTCGCGCCGATGATGATCCATGCGGGTGTAGCCGATGCGTCGATCAGCGGCCTGACCTACGAATACCCGGACGTGATTCGTCCCGCGCTGCAAATCTTCCACACCCGCGAAGGCGTCAAGCGCGCAGCCGGCGTGTATCTGGTGATCGTCAAAGGCCGTGTGTACCTGTTCACGGACGCGACCGTCAACATCAACCCCGACGAAGAGACGCTGGCCGAAATCGCCATCCTCGCCGCCGACTTCGCCAAGACGCTCGATATTGATCCGCGCGTCGCGATGCTCTCGTTCTCGAACTTCGGCAGCACGCCGCACGCCCTTTCGGAACGCGTGCGCAAGGCCGTTGACATCGTGCGCCAGCGCCGCCCCGACCTCGCCATCGACGGCGAGATGCAGGCGGACACGGCCGTTGTCGCGGAAATCGTCGAACAGCGCTATCCGTTCAGCCAAGTCAAGGACGCGAACGTGCTGGTGTTCCCGAATCTGTCGTCGGCAAACGTGGCCTATAAGCTGCTGTCACGCCTCGGCGGTGCGGAGACCATCGGCCCGATCCTACTCGGCGTCGGCGCGCCAATCCATGTACTGCAGGTCGGCGATGACGTCGAAGATATCGTCGCCATGACCGCCGTCGCCGTGATGGACGCGCAGTCCCGCGGGTAAAGCAAGCAAAGATTCAACGCAAAGGCGCGAAGACGCCGAGGCGCAAAGGAAAAGCAATTACGCGAGGGATGCCCGATGGGCATCCCTCCGTTTTTATATCATTCCTGCTCTTAGCGTCTTTGCATCCTAGCGTCTTTGCGTTGAGTTTTGATCATTTACGTGGTTGGCTGCTGCACGGCGGCAATCGCCTGTTTGATCTGCTCGAAGTGCAGGCGCGTGTGGAAGTTGATATTCGTCAGGTTCTGCCCGATATACATCATCAACGGCTTAGTCTGCGCCAACCATGCCGGAAGCGCCTCGACCTCGGCGATGATCGCCGCTTCCGAGCGCTTGTATTCCGCTACAATCTCAGCGTTCGTTGGGTAAATCGCCGTAGACATGATGAGATGCAGGTCGTTGTTGTCCATCCACAACACACTATCATCCCCGCCCACCATGTTGAACAGCCACGCCTGATTATTCCGCGCCGTCCAAATCAAATGCGCGAGGTTTTCGTTGGCGCTCCATTCCGTCAGCTTGCGGGCGGCGGCTGAGCACGTCTTCGGGGACGCCCGCCACCAGCGCATCGAGTTCGGCGCTGACTTCGGCGAGATTCGCGCGCATCACCGTGGCTAAGTCTGACGGAGTCGCGGGCAGTTCAAGCAGCGGGCGCTTGCTCAACAGCATATCCGCGCTGAGCTTCTGGCCGGCGCGGTAATACTCAACCGGGACGACAGCGCCGCCCTGATAGGGCGCGACCGCCCGCTGAATCGAGGGGAAATCCGTCACTGGCATTCCGCCAAGGCTGACCAGCACATCGGTGGCCTGCAAAACGCTCGCCGCCCCCATCCCCGGAATCACATCTGTGATGTACAGCCCTTTGACACCCGTCAGGCCCAGCTTCGCCGCGCGCCCTTCATCCAGTTCGCCGGGGTAGATGCCCAGCATGGGCCGCCGCATGATCCGGTAGTCAAAGCCGACTTCTAGTAAATACTTCAGGTTTTCCAGCGCGTCCGCCCAATCGAGCGTGGTATCGCCGCCGCTGTAATTCAGGTCGACGGTGGTGCCGCCGTCCTGCTCACGCAGCGTCACGTCGAGCGCGCTTTCGGTCGCGGCCGTTGAAAAGCGCCACGTCTGCGTGATGTGCGTGTTTGGCGTCAGTGTTGTGAAGGTACCAGCCGCGTAAAAACCGTCATCCCAGCGGTAAAAGAACATACCCCCTTCGCGAAACCTGCCCTGCGCTTGCTGACATAACCACAATTGGAGGAGCGGCGGCATGGTGAAAGCCCGGTAAACCGAATGCGCGGACGCCTGAATCTGTATCTGCATGACCCTTTCCTTTCAAATCAGTTTCAACATTTGAATTTTCTGAGACGAATAATCGATTGGGATGTTCGCGGCGCGTCTCATTTCCTCGGTATAATGTTTTTGCACATCAGTTCTAAGGATCAAACTCTTATGTCCGCTTCGAGGTTCAATTTGCCCCGCCGCGTCGTCTTCAGCTTGATCGCCGCCGTGTTGATTCTCGTGCTGCTCGTGTGGATCTATGCGCTGATTCTGCCCGACCCCGCCGCGGTCGCCCCTACGCATCCCGCGTCAACTGCTGAGGCTAGCGCCGAACCCGAAATCCGCTCGATCATGTTCATGTCGAACCGCGATGGCGATTGGGACATCTATGTGATGACGCTCGCCGACCAGAGTGTGACGAATCTGACGAACAACGACACAGCGGATGGCATGGGGTCGTTTTCGGCGGATGGCGGCGCGATCTCGTTCCTGAGCAGTCGCAACGGCCAGCTCGAAGCCTTCAACATGAACGCCGATGGGGGCGATCAGTTTCAGGTGGCGAACGATCTGCGCACCATCATGTCGATCCTCACGAGCGGGCGGCTCAACTGGGATTTTCACCTGAGCACGACCGGACAAACCGCCTTCGTCAGCCTGCGCGACCTCAACCTCGAAATCTACGGCCAGAATGGCGACACGGAAACGAATCTCACCCAGAACGGCGCGATTGACTGGTTCCCGGCGTGGTCAGCGGATGGGACGCGCCTCGCCTTTGGGTCCGACCGCACGGGCGATCAGGAAGTCTACGTGATGGACGCCGACGGCACGAACCTCACGCAGTTGAGCGGCGACAACCCCGCCTACGATGTGCTGCCCGTATGGGTGGACGACGGGCGCGTGCTGTTCATGTCGGAACGGGAGGTGGCGTTCGCGGGCGGTGAGATCGGGCTATACTTGGTCAACCCGGACGATCCGCAGCCCGTGCGCGTCACCGACGACGACGTGCTGACCATTGCGCCGGAACTGGATGGCGCTACGGCGATTTACATGTCCAACGCGGACGGTGACTGGGACATCTACCGGCGCGATGGCGCCACCGTGATCAACCTCACGGACAACGACACGGATGACTTATTCCCAACATGGAAACCCTCAAGCTGATTCTGCGCCCATTGACCGCCCTCCTCGCCCTGCTGATCGTGCTGGCGGGGCTGGCGGTCGGGGTTGGGCGGCTGCGCACCACGCCCCTGCTCACCTATGAAAGCAACCGCACGGGCGACATCGACCTCTACGCGTATGATCTGACCTATGCCATATCTCACAATTTGACGCGCAGCCCGGCGGGCGACACCGACGCGGCGTGGTCGCCGGATGGCGAGAAGCTGGCTTTCTTTAGCTGGCGCGGCGGCGCGCGACAGTTGTATCTGCTCACGCTCACCCCGCCCCGCGTCACCCGCTTGCTCCCCGACGAAGTCGCGGGCGATCATCCGGTCTGGTCGCCGGATGGCACGCAGTTGGTCTATGAACGCGACGCGGGCGATGCCGGGACGCAGCTCTACTTGCTGGATCTGAGCGCGCCGCGGATCGAAGGCAGCAATCCGCGGCAGCTCGCCGCCGAAGTCAGCGTGAGCAATTCGCCCATGTGGTCGCCGGACGGCGAGACAATTCTGTTCATGGGGTTCGCCCGCCAAACCGCCGACGCCGAAATCTTCACCGTCCACCCCGACGGCACACACCTCGTCAATTTGACGAATGATCCCGGTTGGGATGTCAGCCCGGCGTGGTCGCCGGATGGCACCGAGATCACGTTCTTCTCGCTGCGCGACCGCACCAACCTCGAACTGCTGCTCATGGATCAAGCGGGGGAAATCTCCGACGCATCACGACCTCGACCAGCGCCGCCATGAACAACATCGCGTGGGCGCGCACGTTGTGGTCGCCGGATGGGCGAAGCGTAAGTCGGCTCGTCCCCACCGACTCTGGCGCGCGCGTCGAAGTGTGGAGCGCGGCTGGGGGGGGGCTGTGGCAGTCGCCCTACGAGAGCCGGATCCTCAAACTGGATTTGTGGCTGCCGAGCGGGCTGCTGTTCACTGAGGTGTACAACTATTCGACGTTCCGCATCATGGAACTCACACCGAACGGCGATCCGCGCATCCTGATTCAAGACGGCAGTTACCCGATCTGGTGGCGCTAGAGAGACCTCACCCTGTGTCGCTCCGTTCCACGGCCCCTCTCCCAAGGGCGAGGGGCAAAAGCTGAACGTCTTTGTCCATCGCCGCTCGGAGAGGGACGGCTTGCGCAGCAAGCAGGGTGAGGTCAGTCAAAGAAAGGTGAAATCATGAACACCCAATCGAGTTACGACCGCGTCGCCGAAGAATACGCGCGGCGCGTGTATGGGGAACTGGCGGGCAAACCGCTCGACCGCAAGCTGCTCGACTGGCTGATCGAAAAGGTCGACGGGCGCGGCATGATTGCCGATATAGGCTGCGGTCCCGGTCAGATCGCGCGCTACCTGAGCGATCACGGCGCGGCGGCGTGCGGCGTCGATCTGTCGCCGGGGATGCTCGCGCAGGCGCGCACACTCAATCCCGATCTCGAATTCACGCAGGCGGACATGCGCACACTGGAGGGCATCGCAGACGGGGCATATGCTGGGATCAGCGCCTTCTACTCGATCATCCACGTCCCGGAAAGCGAACTCGCGCAGGCCTTCGCCGCCTTCAAGCGCGTGCTCCAGCCGGGCGGTGTCGTGCTGCTGGCCTTTCACCTCGGCGCGGAGATCAAGCATCTCGACGAATGGTGGGGGGAACCGGTCTCCGTCGATTTCATCTTCTATAGTCGGGAAACGATCAAACAAAAGCTGACCGAAGCGGGCTTCACCGTCGAAGAAGCGCTTGAGCGCGATCCGTATCCGGAGGTCGAGTTCGCGTCACGGCGGGGCTATATCTTCGCGCGGGTGTAACACCTCACCCCATTTCGCTGCGCTCAACTGCCTCGCGCATCCATGGGTGGTTGTAGGGACGCGACGTTGCGCGTCCGCCAGCACGAGAAGAGCACGGACGCCCCGTTGGGCGCCCCTACACTGTGTCGATACGGGTAGGTGAGGCTACGAAATATTCACATCTCGCTTCCAGACGCGGGTGAGGAGCGCGCCGCCCGGCGCGGCAGACGCCAACCGGTAGAGCAGATCCCACTCGTCGCGCTGGAGGAGGAGCAGCACCCCGCCCAGATAGATCAGCCCGCCCGCCATGCCGAGCATGGGATGCACTTGTCCGAGCACCCACATCGCCGCGCCGCTCAGTGCCACGACCGCCGCCAACCGGAGCAGACGCGGCAGCACATAGTCCAGCGTTAAGTGCGACGACGCGCCCACCGCAATCAGCTTGAGGCCTTCGACGATCACCGAGGCGGTCACCGCGCCGATCGCGCCGTAGGTGCGGATCAGGAAGTAGGACACCGCCAATTTGATCAGCAGGCCGACGACGTGAATCGCACTCAGCCGCCGCTGGCGGTTTTCGACCATCAACGACTGCGCGAACACATTGAACACCATCGTGATCGACGCGAACCAGATGTAGACACGCAGAATACTCGCCGTCTCTACGTAGTTAACGCCGAACAACGGCACGATAATCGCATCCGCGAACAGCGTGAACACCAGGCCGACGCCCACGCCGATCAGCAGTGAGAAATACGCCAGCTTTTCAACCATAAAGCGGAACAGATCGCTGCCCCACGCCCGCGATAGCATCGGGTAAGCGGCGACGAGGATGGTCGTATTGAGAATATCGACCACACCGACGATCATGACGTAGGCGGCGTTCAAATGCCCGGTATCGGCGTTGGTGAGGAAGGTCGCGCTCATGACACGGTCAGCCTGCGCATAGGTGATGCCGACGAACGCGGCCAGCGTCAGCGGCGCGGCGTTGATCAACATGGGGCGGGCGATGCTCCAATCGACGCGCCACACGGGTTTGACGCCCGTCCGCCGCAGCGCCAACCACAGGGCTACCGAGCGCCCGATGCCGACGAGGATCGTCGCCAGATATACGCCCGGCAGCCCCCACCCGAGCGCCAGCAGCAGCGCCGCGAAGCCGATACGCGCGGCGATCTGCACGACTTCGACTATCGAAGTCGTGACCATGCGTTCCTGCGCCAGCAGTTGATCGTAGCTGAGGTTGCCGACCATATCGATCAGCAGGCTGATACCCGCTATGGCGACAAAGCCGCGCGAAATCGTGTCATATTGCAGCGCCAGCCCGTTGATCGCGAGGTAGGCCACGCCGCCAAGCACCGTCTGCACGACGAGCGCCGCGCTCAGGTAGCGCCCGGCGGTCTCCGGTCGGCGCGCCACATCGCGGATGATGATCAGCGACAGGCTGAAGCTCGTGATCACCGCGCCGATACTGAACAGCGCATTCACCGCGCCGTAAATGCCGAACTCCGCCTCGCCCAGCGAGCGCGCCAGCACCAACTGCCAGATCAAGAGTGCGCCGCTGCTGAGGATGCGCGCCGCCGCAATCGCCCCGGCATTGCGCGCCGCCCGCCGCGCCTCCGTGCCTGTCAAAGCCGTCATGCTTATTCCTTCAATGCCAGACAAAAACATTGAACCACAGAGAACACGGAGAACACAGGCCTCCCCCCTGTGCTCTCTGTGTTCTCTGTGGTTAAGTTCTTTATTGTGAGTTTCTGACCGAACGCAGCCACCCGCGGTACACTGAGCGGGCTTCTTCCACGGCGACGAACGCATCCTCCTGCATTTCGCCGACGACTTGCAGCACCTTCGGCACATCACGATTGAGCACCACGCTCCGCAGCATGGTCACCGCGCCCTGATGCCCCTCGCCGAGCGTTTCGGTCACACCGTAGCCCTGCTGCCGAAGCGCCAGCGCGATCTCATGTCCGCGCTGCGGCGTAATGATATTCACGGTCATGTAGCTGGTGATGAAGCGTCGTTCGATGATCATGCCGATGTAGTTGCCAATGGCGAAGCCGCCGCAGTACGCCGCCAGATTGAGCACGTTGTTCAGATCATTCGCCACGCTGCCAATCGACAGGGCGAAGAGCAAGGCTTCGACAATCGCGAGCAGTGAGGCGAGCACTTTCTGCTGGCGGGTGACGAGGATCAGACGCACCGTGCCGATCCCGGTATTGAGGATGCGCAGGAGGATGAGCAGGATGGCGAAGAGGATCGCATCCGGACTGAGATCAAGCACCATAGTCTCGATTATCCATTCAGCAGCCGATACAGCTTGATGTTACTCCCGCGCCGCGCGATAGACTATGTCCAATTGGGACGCTACCACATCCCACGTGAACCGTTCAGCGACCAACTGCCGCCCGCGCGCGCCCATATCGCCGGGATCGGTCAGGATACGGCGGATCGCCGCCGCCAACGGTTCGACCTCCGGCGCGACGATCACGCCCGCGCCCGCCGCTTCGGCTTCGGGCAGGTTGCACCCCGGTGAGAGGATCACAGGTAAGCCCGCGCCCAGCGCTTCGAGCGCCGCCATCGACAAGCCTTCGCCCGTCGCTGGGAGCGCGAAGGCGTCCGCCGCCGCATACGCCGCCAGCCGATCCGCGCCGCCGAGATAACCCATCACACTGATGCGCTCGTCAAGCAGCGGCTGGATCACCGTGAGCATGCCTTCATCGCCGCCGCCGATGAGCAGGCGCGTGTTCGGCACGTTCGCCGCCTTGAACGCCTTGATCAGCACGTCCACGCCCTTGCGCGGATGCAGCCGCCCCATGAACAACAGCGTGCGCGCGTCGCCCAACTGCCAGCGCGCGCGGAAGGCATTTCTTCCGATCATCTGTTCGAACTCTGTTACATCAATGCCATTTGGGATAACGGTGAAATTCCCCGTGTTTATCCCAAACTTATCCCAAAACTGCCGCGAATCGGCGGCTTCCTGCGCGGTTAACCCAATAACGGTATTAAAACGTCCCGCTAACCAGCGTCCGAACAGCCGATCCCACCCAGCTTTGACCGTACTGCGCCCGGTTTCGTAGGTCAGCGTGCCATGCGGCGACAGCACCATGGGCGCAATCTGTGGCAGCAGCAGGTTTTCGACTGTGCGGAACTCGTGGCAGTGGATCACATCCGGCTTGAGGTCGCGCAGCAGACCGCGCAGCCCGATCGGCGTCGACAGGTTGAGCGTACCGCGCTTGAACAGGTTGCGCGCGCGCAGCACGCGCACGCCGTCGCGCAGTTCGTCCGCGGGATCGGGGCAGCGCTCGGTGGGCGTCAGCGCATCGGTCGTCAGCACGGTGACGGTGTGCCCGTGCCGGACGAGCGCCCGCGCCATCCCCTCGACCGCGCGGGTTACACCGCCAAAGGCATACGCCGGAGCGTAGTAGGGTGTCACATGGAGAATATGCATAGGTCAGGAGTTAGCGGCCTCACCCCCGCCACGCTGCGCGTGACTCCCCCTCTCCCAAGGGAGAGGGGGTTGGGGGGTGAGGTTAATTCGCTTGATACGCTTGCACATGGAAACTCGATTGCAGCGGGACCGGCGCAGTCGGATCAGCATAGTGTTCGTGGATATACGCCTCGACGGCGGCGATCCCGGCGTTGAGCAGGTCGTCGCTCATCGTCCACGTGTGCGACCACATGCGCGCCCGCAGCGCGTCGACATACGCTTGCGGCGAACGTGGTGTGATGAAGGTGTGTATCTGTTCCTCGCCAACCGGCTGCCAGCCGTTATCCGGCAAAAACGTCAGGCGATCCTTGAACGGCACGCCGATTTCCTGACCGCGTCCACGCCCGGTCGTCGCCTGCCATGTCGCATTCAGCTTATCGTCCATATCGCCGATGTTCCAGCCGTGCAGCAGCCGCCCACCGGGGACAAGCACGCGCTTGAGTTCCGCCAGTACCGCGCGCCATGTGGGCACGAGGTGAAAGAAGTGCGTTGCCGTCACGGCGTCAAAGCTGGCCGCTGGAAAGGGCAGGTGCGTTGCGTCGCCCTGCACCACGTTGACCCGTTCGCCGCGGCGCTTCTCCAGCAGCTTGCCCATCATCCCCAGCGAGAGATCCAGCCCGGTGATTGAGCCGACGTGCGGCGCGAGCGGCAGCGCGATCCGCCCCGTGCCCACGCCCACTTCCAGCACCCGGCTCTCTGGCGTTAGGTTACCCGCCGCGACAAACAACCGCACGGCGTCCTGCTCGACGCCCGGCGGAAATCCGCGCGTTTGATCGTAGAACTCGACCGCCGGATCGAAGCCAACTGACTTTTGTGTCATCAATTTCGCCCCTCTCATTCCGGGACAAGTCTACCGCGTTTCCCCTGTCTGTGCAGCGTCCTGTGCTAAAATTAGAGAGAAAGAGCGTCTTTACAGCAAGAAGTGAACCATGACCAACGAAGAAAAGCCCAAACGCAAGCGCGGCGAGTCCCCGCTCACGCGCACGATTAACATCCCGCTGTATCTGCTGCTGATCGTGCTCGCCGCGGTGATCCTCCTTGGGATTGTCTGGCTGGCGGGGAATCTCGCCCAGAATGCCATGAACATCTCGCCGGAGCAAGAAGCCGAGTTGGCGACCGAGATCGGTATTGCGTTCGGCGTGCCACCTGCGCTCGATTGCAGCGCCTACCTCCCACCCAGCGGCGAACGGATCGCCTATCGCAGCGCCGCCGATGGTCTGATTTACTTGCTGACCACGGAAAATGACGTGCGCTGCCTACTGCCGGGTGCGACGCCGGACGCAATCAACCTTGCCTTGTCGACCGATGGGAATCGTCTCGCCTACGTGGCGGAGACGCGGCTCGGCACGTATTCGTTCACCGATAATCGCGCCATCAACTTGAGCGACGACCTCGCTGGCTCAGCGACGCCGCTCACGTGGGCGAGCGCAAACGGCCAGATCGCCTATACGCATGCCAACGACGGCCAGATCTGGCTCGTCAATCAGGATGGGACGAACGCGCGGGCGTTGATCGCCGGGTCGCAGCCCGCCGCGTCGCCAGATGGCACGCGGATCGCGTACATCAACGCGGACGGTTTCCTCGCCGTCGTCAACCTCGATGGCACGAACGCGCGCCGTGTCACCCAGAGCCCCGAGCCGGAACGCCTACCCGTGTGGTCGCCGGATGGCACGCGCATCCTGTTTGTCCGCGCAGGCGCAAACGGCGATCAGGTATTCACCGTCGCCCCCGACGATGCGCAGCAGGCACACCAGCTCATCGCCGACGATATCACAGGGATCACCGATCTCGATTGGATTGACGCGAATCGCTTCGCCTACCTGAGCAATGGTCAACTGCATACGCGACTGTTCCCGCAGAACAACGGCGCAAACGGTGATACCGTCATCTTGGAACAGGTGAGCACGTTTGATTGGTGGATGCCGCCGCAATGATCAAACGCCTCACCGCTATCGTCGCTCTGCTCCTCCCCGCCGTGATCCTCGGCACGTGGCTGCTGTCGGAACAGCTTCCGGTGTGGACTGCCCCGCAGCAGTGGTGGATCTCGCCCGCGGATGCACCCGCCGCCTGCGCCGCCGTCGGCACGCTGACCGCCTACCGCGCGGCACGCGTCAACGACACCGTCCCGGTCACGCCGGCTGAGGCGCTCAACCGGGCGGAGAAGGCGCTGCAATGGCAGTATCAGCTCACCGCGCCCCCGGAACGTTTCAGCGATCCGCTGCTCGTGCGCGGCACCTTTGACGGTGAGCCGCGCACCGCGTGGTTGATCACCGCCGCGCTCGACGTGGGCGGGAGCCTCGTTTACCTTGACGCGACGACGGGCGATCCACTGGCGATCGTCGCCGCCGTCACGCCCAACACCGCCTGCCCATTCGATCTGCGCGGCACGCTGGTGGACATGGCGCGCTCACGGTCGTTTCAACTGTTCGCGGGCTATCTCGGCGTGCTGGTCGTCGGTGCGGTCGCGCTGCAGATCATTCGCGTAGTTCGCAAACGTCAGGCTGCCTAGAGACAGGAAGATCATGATCGGATCGCTTTTCAATGGTCAACGGGTGCGCTTAACCGCCCTCAAGCCGGAAGATGCGGCAGTGATGGCGCGCTGGTACGAGGATGGTGAGTTTTCGCGTCTGTGGGATGCGATGGTGGCGCGTCCGCGCACCGAGGCCAGCATCCGCAAGTGGTTTGAGGAGACTGATGCCTCCAAAGACGGTTATGGCTTCGGCATCCGCCTCATGTACAGCGACGAGCTGATCGGGTATCTGTATGTGGACGGCATCGTGTGGAATCACGGGGCGGGCTGGCTGGCGATTGCCATCGGCGAGGCGGCCAACCGGGGCAAAGGCTATGGCCTTGAAGCTATGAATCTGGCGCTCAAGTTCGCCTTTCACGAGCTGAATCTGCACCGTATCCAGCTCACCGTGTTCGGCTACAACGAGCGCGCCATTCGCCTGTACGAGAAGATCGGCTTTCAGCGCGAAGGTACCATCCGCGAATTCCTCGCGCGCGACGGTCGGCGCTACGACATGTATCTCTACGGTCTGCTCAAACGGGAGTGGGACGCGGGAGTAAGACAGGACTGAGGCCTGAGATGAAAGGACTGAGTAACCACTACTAGCCTGATCATTTGCTCAGTCCTCAGTCCACGACTCTCCGTCCTAATCCGTACTGCGCTCCCATTCGGCGAGCTTGAGCTGGCCGATCTCCCGCCACTGGCGCTCAATCGGGATCGCCTTGAGTTGGCGCGCGATCTGCCGTGATGCCAGTCCGAGGATCGACGCGAAGGTCGGGTAGGCGAATTCGAGCGCGGACACGTCTTCGACCCGGAGCTTCCCCGCCATGATCGCCGCCGCCACCTGAATCACCTCGACCGCCTGCTCGCCGACCACATGCGCGCCTAAGAATTGACGCGTCTCGCGATCCACGACGATCTTGCAGAAGCCGACCGCCCGGTCGTCGATGATGGCGCGGTCTTTATCGGTGTATGGCACAACGGCCACCGCCACTGCGCGATCTTTGGCCGCCGCTTCTTCGGTCAGGCCAACGCTGGCGTATTCGGGATCGGTGAAGCCCCCGTGCGGCACCAGTGAGTTCTCGTCCACCCGCTTCGCGCCAAGCACAGCGTTTTCCGCCGCCACGCGCCCCTGATGATCCGCGCTCTGCACCAGCATCATGCGCCCGGTGATGTCGCCCGCCGCGAAGATGTTCGCCGCCGTCGTCCGCAGGTGATCATCCACCTGCACATACGGGCCTTTGGTCTGCACGCCCGCCGCGCTAAGATTGAGCGGTTCGAGGTCGGGAATCCAGCCGACCGAGAGCATCACCACATCGGTGGTGAGCGTCTGTTGCTGGTCATCCTTCGTGTAGATGAACTCCAGCCGCTCCGTCTTGCGGATCGCGTCGATGCCTTTGATCCCGGTGATGACCGTGATCCCGCTTTTCTGGAATTCGGCGTGCATGGTGCTGGAGACGAGCGCGTCCTCGGTCGGCAGGATGCGCGGCATGACGTCGACCAGCGTGACCGCGACGCCGAATGCCGCCATAATCGACGCCACCTGACAGCCCGTCGCGCCGCTGCCCACGATCACCATGCGCTCCGGCAGGCGCTGCATCGCCCACAGGTCGCTGTGCGTGACGGCGTACTCCGCGCCGGGGAAATTGAGCCGCCGCGGCTTGCCACCCGCGCACAGAATGATCTTGTCCCCGCCGATGACCTCGCCCGCCACCGCGACGTGCTGCGCGTCGACAAAGCGCGCGCCGCCCTGACCGTGGATCGTGCGCACATTGGCCGCTTCCAAATGCGCGATCAACTGCTTCTTCTCATGCACCTGATACACGACCTGCTGCGTCCGCGCGATCACCCGCGCAAAGTCGACCGCTGGCGACCCGGCGATCAATCCGTAATGCGCGAACTGCTCAGAGTCGCGCATCAGCCGCGCCGCTTTCGCCAGCGCCCGCGTCGGAACGCAGCCATCATTGGTACACGTCCCGCCGAGCTGTCCCTTCTCGATCAAGACCGCGCTGGCGCCCAGTTCACGCGCCCGCAGCGCGGCCGTTACCCCGGCTGGCCCGCCGCCGATGACAATTACATCGACCATGTTCTGCTCCCGTAAACTCGTTTGTAACAGAGTAGCACAGGTTGGCGCAGTCCGAACGCGATCTTCAGAATCGAGCTGCGCCAACCGCCTCGAAGCAGAATATTTGTACTACAATGGGAAATCTCGCTAGTCACTAGAGGATGATCTGCTGTGGACAACGCCAAGCAAGCCCCGACGACGATTGACGAATACATCGCGCAGTTCCCCGACGATGTGCAGGAGCGTTTACAGACGATGCGCGCAACGATTCACGCGGCCGCGCCGGACGCCACCGAAGCTATCGCTTACGGGATGCCCACCTTTCGTTTCAATGGCAACCTCGTGCACTTCGGCGCCTTTAAGAGTCACATCGGCTTCTATCCCACGCCCAACGGTCTGGACGAGTTCAAAGCGCGGCTGGCCGTTTATAAAGGCGCGAAAGGGTCGGTTCAGTTCCCCTTCGATCAACCTCTCCCGCTCGAACTGGTTACCGATATCGTCAAGTTTCGGCTGGCAGAAAACAGCAAGGAAAAGAAGAAGTAGGTATGTGGCAATGACCGTGTTCGTTCATGTCTCCACAATCCGTCCGTAGATCGCCGGGCGGCGCTGCCTGAGCAATGGAAACAGATGCCGCCATTCCGCGAATACATCCGCGTCTAAATCCGCGATCAAGACTTCGGTCGTGTCGCGTCCGGCTTGTGCCAGCACGCGCCCCAGCGGGTCACAGATGAAGCTGCTGCCGTAGAAGGTCAGGCCGTTCTCCTGCCCGATGCGGTTCGCCGCGCCGATGAACAGGCCGTTGGCGACGGCGCTCCCGCGCATGACGATCTGCCACGCCTCTGACGAATCGACGTGCGGCGCGGTCGGCTCCGAGCCAATCGCCGTCGGATAGAAGATGTACTCCGCGCCATTGAGCGCGAAGATGCGCGCCAGTTCGGGGAACCACTGGTCATAGCAGGTCGGCGCAGCGACTTTAACCGTACCCGCATCGAACACATCGAAGACGTCACCGCCGCCGAAAAAGCTGGTCTCGTTGTAGCCCTCGCCTGATGGGATGTGCAGTTTACGCTGCCGCCCCATCAACTGACCGTCCGCGTTGTGAATCGTCGCCGTGTCGTAGTAGACACCCTCCGGCGTCCGCTCGAACAGGCTGCCGATCAGCGTGACGCGGTGCGACCGCGCCAGCTCGGCGAAGAACTGCTCGGACTCGCCGCCGGGCAGCGCTTCTGCCCACTTGAAACCGGCGGGATCGGTCGTCGTGGCGAAGTATGGCGAGAGTGAGAACTCCGGCAGGCACACCAGAGCCGAACCGCGCTCGGTAGCCTCCGCGACCATCTGCCGGTACTGATCTTTCATCGTGGCTCGGTCGCCCGTCCACGCCAGTTGAATTAAGCCAACGCGGGTTGTTTGCATGCCAAACTCCTCAACCTCACCCCTAAACCCCCTCTCCCAAGGCGAGGGGACTTCTTTTACTCTCGTCACGACAATGTGATTGCCGTTCGCATCCGACCCCACCCCCGACCCCTCCCCGAATTCAGGGAGGGGAGACAGATTCCCCTCTCCCCGCTTGCGTGGGAGAGGGGCTAGGGGTGAGGGGAACGGCATTACGACAGATCGCTTTGCGCTCAACTTATCCATAACTCACGTCAATCCTAACATGCAGAATCAGGTTCTGCCCGCTATAATGCGCGGTCGTCTGCTCGTCTGTCTCAGGAAAGCCATGCGTTCCCCGAACATCCTGTTGATCATCCTCGACACGCTCCGGCGTGATCGGCTCTCGTTGTACGGCAACCCTCGTGAAACCTCGCCCCACCTCGACGCCTTCGCTGCACGGTCACATGTGTTCACGCGCGCGGTCGCGCCGTCGCACTGGACGATCCCGGCGCACGCGTCGTTGTTCACGGGGGAATACCCGAGCGCGCACGGCATGACGCAGGGCAATCACCTGCTGACCGATCAACTACCCACGCTGGCGGAACACCTGACGGCGGCAGGCTATCACACGGTCGGGTTCTGCAATAATCCGCTGGTCGGCGTGCTGCTCAACGGGCTGCAGCGCGGCTTTGGATCGTTCTACAACTACGCGGGCGCGACGCCCAACCGTCCCGCCGACGACCACGTTGATCCGCACGAGCTGCGCCGCCGCTTTCTGAAGTGGTTTCGGCCACACGCGCGGCGGATCACGCACGGCTTCTCGCAGAGCGATTGGCTGTTCCGCATGTCGCTCAATCCGGTGCTTACGCCGATCTGGACGCAGTACGTCAACTTCAAAGGCAACACGGACCTCTCGCTGCGCGACGCGCTCGACTACTGGAACGCCTACACCGCTGATCAACCGCTGTTCATGTTCGTCAATCTGATGGGTGCGCACCTGCCCTATCATCCGCCCGCCGATCTGCTGCCGCGCGATCTCGATCCACGCGCCTACGAATTTATCAATCACCTGAATCGCGACAGCTCGACATGGGCAAGCCCGCGCGCGACGCCGCTCGAAGACTGGCAGGCGCGCGCGCTGCTTGACTTCTACGACGCCGAAATCGCCGCGCAGGATCGGGCACTTGGTCACTTCCTTGGCTCGTTGGAGCAAAGTGGACGGCTGAAAGATACGCTGATCGTCATCGCGGCGGATCACGGCGAATGTCACGGCGAACACGACCTCTTCGGACACACGTTTGACGTGCATCAGGAATTAGTGCATGTGCCGCTGGTCATCCGCCACCCGGAAGTCGCGCATGGGCGCACTATCGACACCAACATCTCCACACGTCGGCTGTATCACACCCTGCTGGAAGCGGCGGGCGTGCGCGTCGAGAACTTGTCGCTGCTGCCGCTGCTCGAAGGCGGCTTCGATCCCGAAAATGGGATCGCCTTCAGCGAAGCGTTTGCCCCGCAGATGTTCCTGCGCGTGATTGAACACCAAGCGCCTGCGTTGATCGAGCGGCTCAAGCTGCTGGAAACGCGCCGTGCGGTCGTACAGGGTGACCACAAGCTCATTCTGCGTGCGGATGCAGTCGAGGCGCTGTATAACCTTGCCAACGATCCCGCCGAAACGCACGATCTCGCCGCCAGTGAACCCGGTCGCGTCGCCCTTTTGCGCACCCAATTGGAAGCGTTCACCCACCGCGCCGATCCCGCTGCCGCGCAGGAAATCGCCCCGGCGGACGAGGAAGTCGTCGAACATCTGCGCGCGCTCGGCTATATCGAGTAGCGAGTTCACGGTTTACAGTTCACCATTTACAGTTTACAGTCAGGGCAAATGTCTAGGTTTCGCGGACGCGATCAAGTGGGTGTCCAATTAGCCCCTCACCCCTGCCCCTCTCCCACGCAAGCGGGGAGAGGGGAGACATGGCAAGCGCTGTTGGCTCCCCTCCCTGAATTCGAGGCGGGGTCGGGGGAGCTGTCAGGGGTAGGTTTTTAATGCTTCGCAATGGAATGCGCGTTTCTTTCGCCAAAACCCCTGTAGGGACGAGGCATGCCTCGTCCTGTTTTTCTCTGGATTTGACGAAAAGCCTGCCATCCGTGGAAGCAAAAGAAGGTTTTAGCCAATAGGGTGACGGTTGTTTTGGCAAAGGAGGACGAGGCATGCCTCGTCCCTACAATTGAAAACCTTACCCCTGTTAGGGTCGGGGTAGGGTCGAAAAGCCTTTTTGGCACCCTCTTGATCGCATCCCTACGAGAAGAACGCTGCGCTGGCTTTTACTGTGAACTGACAACTGAGAACTGTAAACTTCCATGAAACTCTTTTTCCTCGTCTCCTCCCTTGACCTGACGCAACCTTTCAGCGCGACGCCTGCGTGGTGGCAGTTGCTCAAAGGCTTGTACGAAATTGGCGTGGACATAATCGCCGCGCCCTATCAAGGCCCGGCAATTGAGTCGCTGTGGTGGCGTGCCAGCGATAACCCCGCGCAGTTCTATGGCGATACTTTCCAGACTGCCCGCAATACGCTGCGGCGTTTCGCTCCACAATCGGCGGGCGCGATGACTAAACCCGTAACCAGCGAGGAATCGACTTCAGACAAGCTGGTGCGGCAGGTCGCGCAGACCATGATCGCCCCGCTGTGGGAGCGTGAACTGGATCGCGTGCTGACCAAAGAGCCGGACATCGACGCGATCATCATCCTGACCGCGCCGCTCAACCATCTGGTCGGCGTGCCCGCCGCTATCATGCAGAAGCACCATAAGCCCGTGATTTACTATGACGGTGATGTGCCCGCCAGCCTGCCGAACATGGCGGGTTTCGCAACGGGCTTCCGCATCTATCAGGGCGCGGACGTGAGCGAATATGCCGCCTTCATCAGCAACAGCGAAGGTGGCGCCGAGGCGATCAAGCAGTTGGGAGCCAAAGCCGTGCATACGCTGTTCTATGGCGCGGATCCGGATGTGTTCAGCCCGGTCGACGTGCCCGCGCAAGACCTCGATGTCATGTTTTACGGGCACGGGCGCGAGTATCGCGGCGAATGGATCGACGCCATGATCAAAGAGCCTTCGCTGCAACTGAGCGACAAGCGCTTCGCCGTGCGAGGGACGAAGCTCGGCGACCTCGGCCACACCGAAATGCTGCCCTATCTCAGCTTCAGCAAACTGCGCGAATATGCCTGCCGCACCAAGCTCAACCTCGTGATCACACGGATGGCGCACGCCAGCGTCTACGCCTCGTCGTCGTCACGCCCATTTGAGCTGGCGTCGATGGGCTGCTGCATGGTCGGCAACCCGTATGTGGGGATCGAACGCTGGTTTGAGCCGGGGCGCGAGATCTTCATCGTCAACTCGACAGAGGAAGCGCTGGATCGCTATCGCTACCTGCTCAGTCACGATGACGAACGCCGCGCCGCCGGGGTCGCCGCGCGGGAACGGGTGCTCAAAGAGCACACCTTCCGTCACCGAGCGCGCGACTTAGTGCAAATCGTGCAAAACTACCTCTAGAACGTGGAAGGTAACGTAGATATCTGAAGAAGCTAACATGTTAACCCGTACAGGTAAGTTTGTTTTTGCTTCCACAGCCTTTTTTGTTCTCGCGAGTATCCTTTGTATCGGCGGGATGCTCACGTTCTGGTCAATGATTGGTCCTGATCCAGCTGACTATCCTCCGGCGACCTACGCGGTCGCCGATGTCGCCTCCGTGTGCGCGCTGTTTGAGGTAGACACCAGCGACCCGTTCTGTGCATCACCAGCGAACAACGATCCATTCGACCTCGAAGCGATGCTGGAACGCCGCTTTCCGCCGGGCATTACTACATGGGCACAGCTTGCCCCGTACCTACATACTCTGTTTATCTCCGGTCTTGACGTATGTCAAGCAACATCGGGATGGGAAACCAACATAGACTGTCAACCGGAAACCAAGTGTACAGGTCAAGGTTCGTGTATGTTTCGGATGCCGCAAACCATCTACAGCCTCACCGTTGTCTTTGATAATGAGGGACAGGTCAGGCGGTATGGAGCACTATTACTCACCGAGGAATACGGCGCGTTTCCCGATTGAATTTGCATCCCATCCGGCGTGCGACGTATCATTGAGGCGAATTTTCTACTGAAGGACACGTTTTGATGAACGCATACCATCCGGTCACCCCGGACATTATCGAAGCCCTGCGCGGCATTCTGGGCGCCGACGCGGTGAGCGTCGCCCAAGCCGATATCGACCTACACGCCCGCGACCAATCGCATCACCCGGCGCACCCCGCCGAAGTCGTCATCTTTCCGACGACCGCCGAGGGCGTCGCGGCGACGCTCAAGCTGGCGAACGCGCACTGCATTCCGGTCACGCCGTGGGGTGTGGGCACGGGACTGGAAGGCAACGCGATCCCCGTGCGCGGCGGTATCCTCATGTCGTTCGAGAAGATGAACAAGATCGTCGCCGTCCACGCCGATGATTTTCAGGTCACGGTGCAGCCGGGCATCGGTCACAAAGACCTCAACGCCGAACTCGCGCGCTTTGGTTTGTTTTTCCCGCCTGACCCCGGTGCAAACGCGACGGTCGGCGGCATGCTGGCGAACAACGCCGCGGGCATCCGCACGGTGAAATACGGCGCGAGCAAAGACAACGTGCTCAAAATGCAGGTGGCGCTGGCGGATGGCCGCCTGATCAGCGTGGGTTCGCGCTCCGTCAAGCAGGCCTCTGGCTACGATCTGCTGCATCTGTTCGTGGGCAGCGAAGGCACGCTCGGCATCATTACCGAGGCGACGCTCAAGCTTGTGCCCGTGCCGATGCATATGAGCGCGGTCGTCGCGCACTTCTCCACCGTGACGGCCGCCGTCGAAACGGTTGTCGCGGTGCGCGGCAGCGGCCTCGACCCGGCGGCGCTCGAATTGATCGACGCGGCGCACGCCAAAATGCTGCGGGAGACCGAAGGCGTGCCGCTCAAAGATTACCCGACGTTGTTCATGGAGTTTCATGCGGCGCTGCCCGAGACGCTCGAAGCGGGCTTAAAGTCCGTGCGCGAAATCTGTGAGGAGCTAGGTGTGATCGAATTCCGCGCCACCACCGACACCGCCGAACGCAAGCGGTTGTGGCATGCCCGCCACCATTCGTATGAGATCATGGTGCGCTCGCATCCCGGCAAGCAGTTCTTCATCATGGATGTCGCCGTACCGATCAGCGCCTACCCCGATCTCATCAGCTTTGTCGAAACCGTGACCGCGCGCGATGGCGCGACCGCCTACATGATCGGCCACGCTGGTGATGGCAATATCCATGTCGAATTCCCCTACGACACGCCGGAATCGTTCGAGCGGGCGATGAAGCTCAACGGTGAAATCGTCATGCAGGCGTTGAAGCTCGGCGGAACGGCGACCGGGGAACACGGCGTCGGCCTCGGCAAAGCCAAGTACATGCCCTACGAGCACGGCGAGTCGCTGGATGTGATGCGCGCGATCAAAGCCACGCTCGATCCCAACGGCATCCTCAATCCAGGGAAGGTGTTCCCGAACGAGTAAAGATCACCTCACCCATTCGACTGATGAGATGCTGGGGTGAGCTAACATCGTAGGGACGCGATAAATCGCGTCCGCTCGTCATTTTGCTGGCACGGACGCCATGAATGGTGTCCCTACGAAAGAATGTGCGCATGGATTTCCTCAAACGGTTGTTCACCTCCGCTCAATCCCACCCGCTTGATTCAGTCAACGCGCCGCTGCCCACCGTGACCAGTCCACTGGCAACCCCGCCGCCTGTCAAGCCAAAGGTGCTGACGATCATCCATAACCCCCTGATTCAAGGGGTCAAGGCGCAGACGCTCTACCGCTGGAACGACCCCGACAAGCTGGCGCAGGGCTACATTGACGACATCCAGGCGATCAGCTACGGCTATGCGCAGTATCAGATTGTGGAGCGCATTGAAGTGGATAATTTTCCGCTCAAGCTGGATGGCTTCCGCTATACGCCGCAGAGCTTCGATCAGGCGTGGACGAGCCGTAACTTTCACCAACCCGACGCAGTCGATTATCTGGCGTTGGTCAAAGAGTTCCGGATGATCGAGCGCGTGAGCGATGGGGAGATTGACGAGGTGTGGCTGCTCGGTTTTCCCTACTGCGGCTACTACGAGTCGATCATGTGCGGGCCGGGTGCGTTCTGGTGCAACGCGCCGCCGCTCAGAGGCACAGAGATCGCCAAACGCCGTTTCGTGATTATGGGCTTCAACTATGAGCGCGGCGTCGGTGAAATGCTCGAAGACTTAGGCCATCGCGCCGAGTCGATTCTGTCGAAGGTCTTTGAGCGGGCACACCCGAACCTGTGGGAGCAGTTCATCCGCTATGACAAAACGCACCCTGGCGCGGCCGAATGCGGCAATGTGCATTTTGCGCCCAACAGTCTCAAAGATTATGACTGGGGCAATCCGCGACCCGTCCCCGCCCGCGCTGATCATTGGTACGCCTTCCCCAACCTGAACGGCGCACCGCGCACAATGACGTGTGCCGAGTGGGGCAACGGCGACATCCGCGAACATCACCGCTGGTGGTTCCGGCACTTCCCCCACATCGAAGGCGAGAGCGGCGGACTCTCGTGGAACTGGTGGGAATATGTCATCGACCCGAACCGGGTTAAGGTTTGATAAACCCGCGCAACCATTCCGGCGTTTCTTCGTAAGATGATCCAATGTCATAGAGGAGACCCAGATGAGCGCTGTAATCCCCCAACGCATCACCGCCGAATTCGACGAACCCGTGGTCGTCTTTCTGATCGGCGTCCGCATCAATCGTCTGCTGGCGGTGCGCCATTGGCTGCCCGTCTTCATGGCCATGCCGCCCATGCAGCGTGAACTCGCCGCTCACCCGGAAAAAGGCGTGCTCGGCAGCCGCCTGTACCTCTCCGGGCGGGTGCTGCTCTACGTGATGTACTGGCGTTCATTCGATCAACTGGAGGCGTTTGCCCGCGACAAGGACGATCTGCATCTCCCCGCGTGGCAGAAGTTCAACCGGGAGGCCGCCAAGAGCCGGGCGGTCGGTATTTTCCATGAGACGTATCTGGTCGAGCCGGGGAACGTGGACTGCGTGTATAACAACATGCCCGCCTTTGGGTTGGCCGCAGCGACTAAAGCTGTTCCGGCAGTGGGGCGGCGGGAGACGGCGCGGCGGCGCATTGGTGGAGAGAGCGAACCCGCCGTTCCGGTTTATGAGTGATCAGTTTTCAGTTCACAGTCGACAGTTAAAATTGCTTTTAGCTGTCGACTGTAAACTGTGAACTGACGACTTCAGCCTAGCGACCAATCGCCTGTGAGTGTTCGGCGCGCGCCGATTCGATCAGGCGGACGGTGGCGTTCAGTTCCTTGCGCCGCGCTTCCACCAGCACGTTGACCATCTTGGTCTGCACGGTGAGCGCATCGGCGAGGTTGTCCATCTTGCGGTGCAGGTCGGCGATTTCAACTTCGTTCTTGAGATTGACCTGATAATCATTCTGCGCAACCGCTCGATCCTTCGCTGACTGACGATTTGCCGCCATCAAAATAACCGGGGCTTGCAACGCCGCCACCGTGCTGAGCGTGAGGTTGAGCAGGATGAACGGGAACGGGTCAAAAGCTTCCGCGCCCATCGAACCATTCACAGCGATCCAGATCGCCATGACTGCCACAAAGATGATGATAAAGCGCCAGCTACCTGCTAAGGCGGCGATTTTGTCTGCCATGCGATCACCGAACGAGGCTTTTTCGTCAATATCCTCGTACACGTCGTCGGTGACGATGTGCGGACGCAGACCACGAATCAGTTCCTGGGCTTCGGGGCTGAGCAGGCTGTCCAGTTCTTCGATCTCATCGATCAAGTCCTGAATCTGCTCGTCATTCTCGGTTTGAGCGGCAATACGATTCAACAGCAGGTCGTTGTACATGGGAACCCCCTCGTATCAGAACTCGTGACGTCGCGGCGCAAACCACGCCTAGACATGGCACACATTCACCGCGTCGACACAGCCTATAGAATTTGTGAACAGGGGTTGCCACACCCGTTTCCCTGAATACTCAGGGTCGGCAATAACGCTTCGGCCGCGCTACTGCCCCGGGGTCTTACAGGGGAGGGTTAGCGCTTCGGAACGTTATCGCCGCCAGTTTGAGGCGGCACCTGTTCGGTGGTATTACTACCAGCGTCCATTGATTCCTTCGCTTGAACACGAATACGTAAATCACGCAGGCACTCCCGCGCGACATTGCCACTATACGCCGATTTTGCAGGCTTGTAAACCCCGCAAACGTGAAGGTTTGGTGAAGACCCCGCCCCTAAGACTGAAAGATCCGAACGGTCTGCCCATCCGTCGCGACGATGAGTTCGTTATAGGTCGTCAGGGCCTGCACGGGCGTCTCGAAACCCGTCGTCAGCGGTTCGCGTTCGCTGATGTCCGCCGGATCGCTCACGTCCAGCAGCGTGATGTCGCTGCTGCCCTCGCGGGTCAGCGCCAGCCATTCGCCCTGTTCGCCGCTCACGAACTGCGCATCGGTGATCGCCGCGCCGTCCACAGTCAAGGTGCTGACCGTTTCTAGTGTATCGGGGTCGAACAGCAGCAGGTCGCTCTCGTTGAGCACGATCACGCCGAGGGTTAAACGCACATTGAGGCTGATGCGCCGCGCCGCGCCGTCCAATTCCAGCGCTGCCGCGCTCTGCATCGTCACATTCGCGCTGAGCGTTTCGGTGCTCAACCCGGACGAATTGAGCAGATAAGCGCGGTCATTCCCCACCGCCGCATCCACGAGAGCGGAGTCGCGCGGCAGCCAGTTGATTTCACCCACGGACAGCAGTTCGATCAATGTATAGGTGCGCGGGCTGAGCGCCAGCACCCAGGCGTTGTCCGGCGCAATCACAAGCCGGGAGACGCCCTCCTGCACATCGAGCGAATTGATTTCACGCCAACCCTGTGGACGGCTATAGCGCGAGGGCGCGATCACGCGCACCGCGTCGCCGCTGTCCGGCGTGCGCACGGCGACGAGGGCGAAGTCTTCCGCCGCCACCACCGCCACCGGCTCGCCTTCGAGATCTACACTGTTGATGAGAGTAGGCGTCGCCGGGTCGTTGAAGTCATATACCCGCAGTTGATCGTTTTCGGCGTCCGCAATCAGCAGACGGCTCCCGTCAGCGGTGACCGCCAGCGCGCGAAAATCACCCGCTTCAACGGAGCCAATCGGGCCGACGGTATCCTGCGCAGATACCGTCGCCGACCAGAGAAACAGCAGGGCGAAGATGATCAGGCGTGACATAGGCGACGATTAGTAATCGTCATCGTCGTCATCGTAGTCGTCGTCGTAGTCATCGTCGTAGTCGTCGTCGTCGTCGTCGAAATCGTCGTAGTCATCATCTTCGAAATCGTCGTCGAAGTCGTCTTCTTCGAAATCGTCGAGCAGGTCGTCTTCGAATTCTTCTTCGTCTTCTTCCAGTTCGACGTCTTCTTCTTCGAATTCTTCCTCGTCATCCGTGTAGTCCACGCCGTTCAGGAACGGTTTGTAGGTCATTGTTCTTCACCCCACTTGGTAGGCAATTTAAGCCTCATTGTAGCTCAAAGCGCGGGTATTGTAGCATGAAGTCTGAAATTGCAAACGGCAAAATTTACGCCAGATTAAGCCCGGTTAACCTTGTTCAGGAAGTAAGCGTGCAGGCGAGAATCGCCGGTTAGTTCGGGGTGGAAGGCGGTTGCTAGCAGATGCCCCTGCTCCACGGCGACGATCCGCCCCTCGCCCAACGACGCCAACACTTCGACGCCCGGCTCCACGGCAGTGACCAGCGGCGCGCGGATGAAGACCGCGTGAAACGGTTCGTCCAGCCCCTTGATGGGCAGTTCCGTCTCGAAACTGTCGATTTGCCGCCCGAAAGCGTTGCGGTTGACGTGAATATCCATCAGCCCGAGGATGGGCTGGCGGTCAACGCCAATGTCCTTCGCCAGAAAGATCATGCCCGCGCATGTGCCCCACGTGGGGCGCGTCGCCGCGAACTCCCGCAGCGGTTCGATTAAGCCATATTCGACGGCGATCTTGCCGATGGTCGTACTTTCGCCGCCGGGGATGATCAAGCCGTCGAGGTCATTCAGGTGTCCCGGCAGGCGCACCTGCATCGTCTCTGCGCCCAAACCTTTGAGCATCTTCTCATGTTCGATGAACGCGCCTTGCAGCGCCAATACGCCGATTTTCATAGGATAAGCCTCGTCATGATTCGCAGTCTGGAGGAGTTAAAAGGTAAAAGTCGAAAGTTAAAAGTAAAAGCGGTTGCGTTTTCCGCTTTACACGTGAGTAATGGATACCCCTTGTCTGACCCCACCCCCGGCTGCTCCCTGAGTTCAGACAGCCGGCACAAGCGCCGCTTGTCTCGCTTCTCCCCGCTTGCGTGGGAGAAGGGACGGGGGTGAGGGGACGCGCGTATGAAGCTAGTCCCCGACTGACGTGCTTTTACTTTTCCCTTTCAACTTTCAACTGTTAACTGTCTTCGCTGTTGTATCTTCCCCGACTCGCCGAACCAATTCAAGTGCCAATGGATTCCTAATATAATGCGTCTAAAATAGCTTTGGCATTGGAGAAAATTTTAAAGGAGCGACAGGGTGAGCACCGTCACGAGGCATGTCCTCGACAATGGGCTGGTAGTGATCTTGAAAGAAGTGCACACCGCGCCGATTATCAGCTGGTGGGTGTTGTACCGGGTGGGCAGCCGCAACGAGCGGACAGGCACGACGGGCGTGTCGCACTGGGTCGAACACATGCTGTTTAAGGGGACAGACCAGTTCCCGCCGGGGTATCTGGACAAAGCGATTGATCGGTTGGGCGGTAGTTGGAACGCGCAGACCTTCCTCGACTACACCGCGTACTACGAGACGCTCCCCGCCGAGCACATCGATCTCGCGCTGCAAATCGAAGCCGACCGCATGATGAATGCCAAGTTTGACCCGAAAGAAGTCGATTCGGAGCGCACGGTCATCATCTCCGAACGGCAGGGCGCGGAAAACTCGCCCATGTTCTGGCTCGGCGAAGAGGTGCAGGCCGCTTCCTTCCGCGTGCATGGCTATCACCACGAGATCATCGGCGACATGACCGACCTCGAAACCATGACGCGGGATGATCTCTACGGTCACTATAAGCGCCATTACATGCCGAACAACGCGATTGCCGTCGCGGTCGGGGACTTTGACAGCGCGGAGATGCTCGCCAAGATCAAAGCGCTGTACGGCGCAATCCCCGCCGGGGAGGCGCCGCACTTGTTCGCGCGGCCCGAACCGGATCAGAACGGCGAGCGCCGCGTGACGGTCGAGCGCCCCGGGCGCGGCGTGTTCCTCGACGTGAGCTATCACGTCCCGGCGGCCAACGAACCTGACTGGTTCAAGCTGGAAATTCTCAACAGCATCCTGTGCGGCGCGGACAGCATGGGCGGCGGCGGCATCGACAACAAAACGAGCCGCCTGTACAAAGCGCTGGTCGAAACCGAACTGGCGGCGGGCGTCGATGGTGGCATGACGCAAACCGTCGACCCGTTCCTCTACTCGATCAATGTGACGCTGCGTGAAGGCCGCGACCCGGCGGAAGTCGAAGCGGCGCTCTACCGCGAAATCGACCGTTTGCGCGCGGGCGATGTCACCGAACGCGAACTCACGCGGGCGAAGAAGCAGGCGCGCGCGTTGTTTGCCTACAGTACGGAACGTATCACGACGCAGGCGTTCTGGCTGGCATTTGCCGAAAGTTTTGACAGCTACACCTGGTTTGAAAATTACCTCGCCCGCCTCGAAGCGGTGACGCTGGCCGACGTCCACGAAGTCGCGCAGAAGTATCTGCGCCCGCAGAACCGGGTGGTCGGCACGTTTCTTCCGGTCGAAACGGGCGACGACGAAGACGACTACGACGAGGAGGATGCAGAATGACACTGCCCAGTTCCCAGAATATCACGCGGGTTGTGCTCGACAACGGGCTGACGATCCTCGTCTACGAAAATTTCGCAGCGCAATCCGTCGTGATTCAGGGATCGCTGCAAGTCGGCAGCGCCTATGAACCCGCCGACAAAAACGGTCTCGCTTCGCTCACGGCTTCCGCGTTGATGCGCGGCACAACCACGCGCGACTTCACCGCCATCCACGAAGCGCTGGAAGATGTCGGCGCGGATATCGGCGTGGGCGGCGGCTGGTACCGCACCAATATCTCCGGCAAATCGCTGGCGGAAGACCTGCCCACCCTGCTCGACGTGCTGGCAGATGTGCTGCGCCACCCGACCTTCCCCGAAGCCCATGTCGACCGCCTGCGCGGTGAAATCATCACCGGGCTGCGCATCCGCTCGCAGGACACGCGCTACCGTGCCAACCGCGCCTTCTATGAGGCGCTGTATCCTGAAGGGCACCCGTATCACGCCTCGGTGCGCGGCAGCGAAGAGAGCGTCGCCGCTTTGAGCGTCGCGGATCTCGCCGCTTTCCATCAGGCGACCTATGGCGCCAAGGGCATGATCATCGCGGTCGTCGGCGCGATCAATGCGTCCGACGCGGTCGAACTGGTGCGCGGGCGCTTCGGCGACTGGCATAACCCGCACCAGCCTAATCACGCGCCCGTAGTCGACGCACCCGTCATCACCGCGGGTAAACGCGCGGTCGTCACGCTCCCCGGCAAGACACAGGCCGATATCGTGCTCGGTCTCGTCGGGCCGTCGCGCCAGTCGCCGGATTTCACTGCCGCGCAGTTGGCCAACAGCGTGCTCGGGCAGTTCGGCATGATGGGCCGCGTCGGCAAGAGCGTGCGCGAACAAGGCGGCATGGCCTACTACGCCTACAGCCAGCTCGAAGGCGGCATCGCGCCGCTGCCGTGGGCGGTGAGCGCCGGCGTCAACCCGCAGAACATCGACGCGGCGATCCAGAAGATCACCGACGAAATCCAGCGCCTGACCACCGAAGCGATCAGCGAAGAAGATTTAGCCGATAATCAGGCGTATTTCACCGGGCATTTACCGCTGCAGTTAGAGAGCAATGAAGGCATCGGCGATACGCTGCACAACATGGAACTGTACGGGCGCGGCTTGGACTATCTCGTCAACTACCGCGACCTGATCTACAGCACGACGCGCGAGCAGATTTTGGCGACTGCGCAGCGCTACCTGCACCCCGACAAGCTGGTGATCGGCATTGCCACACCGTAAGCGAACTGCCGGGATGTTCCTAGACATTCCGGCAATTCTCCTATAATGAATGAGTGCTCCACCATCGAACGCGCAGGACTCAACTTGATTTATAGGAGAGAACGAAATGTCGGTCGAACACAACAAGGAAGTAACCCGTCGCTTCAGCGCTGAAGTCTGGGGCGAGGGGAATGCGGCTCTAGCCGATGAACTGATTGCGTCCGATCTGGTTGAACACACGCCGTTTCCCGCGCCGGCTCCCGGTCTGGAGGGGCACAAGCAGGTGCTGGCCATGTTCCGCAGCGCCTTTCCCGATCTCAAAGTGACGGTGGACGATGTCATCGGGGAAGACGATTGGACGTGCCTGATGTGGCACGGTGACGGCACGCACACCGGCGACATGATGGGCATCCCGGCTACTGGTAAAGCAGTGCATGTCACCGGCATCGACGTGCTCAAGCTCGAAAACGGCAAGATCAAAGAGCGGTGGGCGGAAATCGGCGCATTCTCGCTGATGCAGCAGCTCGGCGTCATCCCGTCCGGGCAGTAACGGTCTGAAGGCTGTAACCGAAACGGGGCGCACTTCCATGTGCGCCTCTACAGGCGTTCTTGGTTTCTCTTGAGAAGCAGTTGGAGAAAACCACATCCCAGTGTCAAGCAGTGGATTGAGGTGTAACGGATGGACAAACGGATTCTAGCTTTAGTGATGGTCGTGATGGCGTTGGCTGTCAGTGTGAGTGTGAGCGCGCAGGACGCGATCACGCCACCAAGCGCGGATGATTTTCAACTGGTCGAAATTGCCAGCGGTTTCGCCCGGCCACTGTATGTGACGGGCGCGGGTGACGGTAGTGGTCGCCTGTTCGTGGTGGAACAGTACGGCGCGATCCAGATTTTGCAGGACGGACAGCGCGTGGATCAACCCTTCCTCGACATCGCGGATCGACTCACGTCACGCGGCAACGAACAGGGCTTGCTCGGCTTGGCGTTCCACCCGAATTACGCGGAAAACGGCTACTTCTACGTCAACTACAGCGCGGAAGATGATGGTGACACGATCGTCGCGCGCTATAACGTGAGCGCCGACGACCCTAACGTCGCCGACCCGGCGAGCGAAGTCATCCTCCTGCGCGTCGATCAGCCATTTGAGAATCACAACGGCGGACACTTGCAGTTCGGTCCAGACGGCTACCTGTACATCGGTCTGGGCGACGGTGGTTCGCAGGGCGACCCGTATGGCAATGGCCAGAACACGCGCGCGCTGCTCGGCAAACTGCTGCGCATCGATGTGGACGGCGGCGATCCGTACGGCATCCCCGCGGACAATCCCTTCGCCGATGGTGTCGGCGGCGCGCCGGAAGTGTGGGCATATGGTCTGCGTAACCCGTGGCGCTTCACCTTTGACCGCGAGACGGGCGACCTGTACGTCGGCGATGTCGGCCAGAACACCTACGAAGAGGTGAATTTCGTCCCGGCGGGCGTGGGCGGCGTCAACTTCGGCTGGAACATCTACGAAGGCATGCACCCGTACAGCGGGGGAACCCTCCCGGCGGACGCCGTACTGCCGTTCGCGGAGTACATGCACAATGAGGGCGTCTCCGTGACTGGCGGCTATGTCTACCGCGGCAGTCTCGTGCCGGAACTGCAAGGCATCTACCTGTTTGCGGATTTCGGCTCCGGTCGGTTGTGGTACGCTTATCCGGATGCGGCGGGGAACTGGCAGTCCGCCATTCTCATGCGCAGCACCAATCAGGCGATCAGCTCGTTCGGCGAAGATGACGACGGCGAGCTCTATATCACCAGCTTCACCGGCAGCGTCCTCCGCTTCGAATAATTATGCGCGACCGGGCGATTCCTCATGTGACTTTCGCCCGGTCGTTTTCTCCGCCTAAAGACTGACACCGAGCTTGTAAACTTTGTGTTAAATTCTCTATCGTCACTGAGCTATCAGTGATTCTGTTTTTAAATGCTTAACCCAACTGTCATTCTGCTCTTACATCAACTTGGGCGCTGATTTTATATCAGTGGTTTCTGCTTCTCGCTCGTTCGTTTTTTGAATTGTGGTGGGTAGTCGTAATGGACGAAACCGATTTCTGCACGCCGCCCGAAGGCACTAGTTTCCACGACCGCGCTTATCTCGCCCAGTGCCTCACTGTCCTTGAAAATCATCTTGGGGATCACGTTTGGCTCGTCACTCATATCGAACAGGTGCATCGCGTCCTGCATGCGGCGCTGGAGACTGATCCCCTCGTGCATCGGTCCATCAACCTGTTCACCCGCCTCGTCCCCGATTTTCTCCTCTCGGACAACTTCACCGCACCGCTGGAACGCGCTTTTCAGGCGCTGCTCCGCGCGATGGAACTGAAAGACCCGAATTTGCTCGCGCAGATCGCCGGCGTCATGGCGTCGCTCAACCCGCTCAAAGGGGACATTCACCGCGCCTATCACAACGTCAAAACTGCCATCGGCTATGCCCGCGACGCGACCGAAGTCGAGGCGGTCTTGCGGGCGCACGTGCGCATCATCGAGGCGCTGGCGTATCGCAGTTTCGGCAACATGCCGCCGACTTTGATTGAAAACACGTTGCATCTCCTGAATTTCACGTCTGATGTGCGGCTGAAAACGGAAGCGCATCTGGCGCTCGCCAATATGTACAATCATCAGGAACAGTTGAAGCTGGCGCAGGAACACGGGGACACGGCCTTTAATTACGCCGATCAACTGCACGACAACACCTACAAGATGCGCGCGCTCCTCATGCTAGCAGTGACAAATCGTCTCCTTAAGGATACCGCGGCGGCAGAAGATTTCATCCAAAGCGCTCTAGACTTGAAAGATGGCGTAGAGTCGGAGCGGCGGCTCGGCATTATGCTGTGTGAGCTCGGCGGGCTGCGTTATGCACAAGAACAATATGTCGAAGCGGAGCAGCTCTATTTGCGGGCGCACGCGATGTTCACTAATCTCCAACAGCAGAACCATATCGCCTATGCCGAACATGGTCTAGGGCTCGTGTGGACCATGCTGAAGCGCTACGATAAGGCACGAACCGCGCTGGAGCGGGTGCTTGATGAATACCGCTGGAATCACAACACGTATGGCGTCGCCGAAATCAACTACTTGCTGGGGCGCTGCGAAATGCTGGCGGGTAACGCACGCGCCGGTGTCGCGTTTTTCCGTACCGCGCACGGGTTAGCCTATCAGCTCGACCCCAGTCCTGCGCGGGATTTCCTCATGAAGTGGATTCAAGACTGGCTGAGACGTGTGCAAGACGGCGAATTCGGCTCGGTGTAGGCTCACTATTCGTACAAATAAAACACGAAGGCTCACCATGTGGTGAGCCTCGTCGTTTCTAGCGGGTGGCTGCGCCGGGCGGCGGCAGCGGCGGGCGGGTGTCGCTGTTGAACGTGTGCTTCATGGGGTTTCTCTCCCTCAAGAACTGCATCGGTCACTGACCTCAGCATCTCAAAGGCGACCCCTTCGACCGGGCTGAACCGGTCACGGAACGGACACAGATCGGTCTCATGGACATAAGCGGACAATCGCGTCGGGAAAACGCCGCCTGAACGTCTTGGAAAGAACCCTGTTTCCGTCTATAGTTGAATTGTTTGCCCGTCCATGTAGGGAACGGCAGCGTCCCTACAGCAAGGTACATCATGAAAAAACTGCTTCTGGTTTTGCTGGTGCTCGGGGCTGCGGCGCTGTCCGTTTCGGCGCAGCAGATCACGGCCGTCGATTACCTCATTCGCAACATCTCCCGCACCATCAACGGCGATCAGGTCGTCGTGCAGTTTGAGGTGACGAATGCCGGGGATCCGGTCGAACGGACGGTGACGGCATGGCTGCTCACCGCCGACACCGAAGAAGTCCTCGACTCCGAAGATGTGCCCCCGCTGCCGACGGGCGAAAATCTACACACTGTGACGTTCAGCTTCCCTGTGAATCGGTTTCCGGCGGGGAGCGTGCAGCGGTTAGTCGCCACGCTGGGGCTGCGCGACATTCCCTCCGAATTCAGCGGTCTCGGCAATCTCGCCCGCTTCACCGTAACCATTCCCACCTACAGCGGTGACGCCGCCCCCACCCCAACCGGATCGAGCAGCGGTGGTTTCAGCCTGCCCATCGACATCGACAGCCTCGACCCGCTCACCGTCGCGCTGATCGTCGCCGGGCTGGGTATCGTGCTCATTCTGCTGTGGCTGTTTACGGTCATTCTGCGCGTGATCTTCGAGCGTCCGGCGACCTTCCCACAGTGGCAGATGCCCTATGCCATCAACACCTATCTTGACCCGAACAGCAACGCGGGTCGCCGCCAGTTGTGGCAGCAGCACGCGCAAAACGACGCGCCCACGCTCCCCTGCCAACCGGGAGCGGTCAACGCGAGCAAGCGTTTGATCGGCACCGACGGACGCAAACTCTCGGGATGGCGCGTTTCGGCGCTCCGCCTGAGCCAATATGACATGTATGGCCGCGTCAATCGCAGTGTGGTGGTCGCGGATAAAGGCGTGACCAAGCGCATCGACAAGGCGGTGCGCCGCAGCGCCAATCTCGATCAGAAGGGCGCGGAGCGGGCGATTAAAGGCGCGGTCAAACGCCTGACCGACCACTTCACCCGGAATTTGAACAAGCGCACGCTCATGCTGCCCGTCGCGCTGGATATGCGCTTGCGCGGCGCGCACGGTGATGTGCAAATCGTCTTTCGGCTGGATCAATGCGTGAATGGGACGTGGCAAAAACTCGACGAGTGGCAGCCCGAACTGGTCGTCGCCACCGGGCAAATACAGGAGAACTTCACTTACACGTTCTTTGGCAAGAAGCAGGAGGAGTCGGTCAAGCAGTTCCGCAGCCGCCTGCGCGCCGACCTAACCTATACGCTGGCGGCGCTGGTCTGGGGCAAGAATCCGGCGCCTGCCGCCCCGCAGAACGCCCCGGCGATGCCCGCCGTGCTCGCGGAACCGCTGCCCACCGACACGACGCCCGTGCCCCCGGTCAGCGCGGAAGTCACCGGAACGCATACCCCGGTCAAACCGGAAACCCTGCCGCCCGCGAATCAAACCGCGCCGTAATGACATCTGCTGTCTAATCTAATGTGAGTTAGGGATAACACGTTTCTGACCCTGCCCCCGCCCCCTCCCTGAATTCAGGGAGGGGAGCCAGCAAAAGCGCTGCTTGTCTCCCCTCTCCCCGCTTGCGTGGGAGAGAGGTTGGGGGTGAGGCGCTGATTTGACAGCCTCAAAAGAGCGTTCCTACGATAACAGCTATGGGGCGGTTTACGCCGTTTGCAACACCATCGACAAGACGTAGAAGCCGCCCGCCAGCGCCACGAACACCACGCCGATCACGATCAACACCGTGGCGATGCGAATCAAACGGAAGATCTGCCGCAGCAGCAGGCGCAGAATGATGAAAGCCACCATACCGCCAAGGATACCGAGCGGCAGCGACCAGAGCGGCAGGTCGTTGCCGAGCACATACGTCCAGCCCGCCCACGCCACCGCGCCAATCACCCCTCCGACCAGCGCATCCATGATGAAACCGACAAACGGAATGCGCAGCAGATAAGCGACGACGAACGCCAGCAGCCCGGTCATGAAAACCGTGTTGCCTGCCAGTTCCAGCAGCACCGTTTTGAGATCAGGCTGCTGGTTATCGGCCAGCGCGGTCACGGCGGAAAACACACTGGCGATCAGAATTTGCGCGAAGCCTTCGGGCAGTTTGCCGCGCACGCCGGCGTAGAGCGCGCGCAGCAGCGCCGCCGAGGGGATGAAATACTGCCCGCCAATTTGGAGCACTTCAGCAATCGTCTGCTGGCTGATTTCCATACGTCTTCTCCCAATTACAACTGCACTGCACCTAGTGAACACCCATTTCGTCGGGTAAAGAATGCACAGACGCCACCGTCAACCTGACGCTGAGCCGCCGCTGCGCACTGTTTGAATTGTACTGGCAAGGTTTCGCTTTCAACCAGCAGAAAATAAAAAGCCGGGGCGATCAGATTGATCGCCCCGGCCTCTGTGTGACTCTAATTGCTGCGTTGGCTTATTCAGCCGCGGGTGCGGGGGTCGTGAAGACGAGCAAACGCGCGTTACCGGGCGCGCCCGCCGCGACGACGAGGTAATTCGCACCAGCTTCGAAGCGGAAGTTGCCCGCGTCGAGAATTTCGGTGCTCGTGCCCGCCTGATTCAGGCTGATCGCGTACGTGCCCGCGGGAACATCGCGCGTGTCCAGACCGTCGTTGCCATCGTTCGAGCCGGGATACGCCAGCGCGCCGATCAGCAGACCGTCGTTCGCCAGCACATCGACTACGCCGAGGCCTTCAACCGCATGCAGCACGCTGACGCGCGCGCGGCCATCCGCCGGAGCGCTGTAGTCTTCGGTGATGTAGTTGATCCGAACCGACTGATTGGCATTCGAACCGACCACTACGACCGTCGTCCACGAACCGGGTTCGAGCGTGTCGATCCCGATCTGGTTCGGACGACCTTCGCTGCCCGCCGGGGCAATCCCGACCTGGAGCGAGCCTGCCGCAATTTCGATCCAGTCGCTTGCGCCGCCGAATTCCACGCCGCTGGCCGCAAGTTCACCATCCGCGAACACATCCGCCGGGCCGTAATCGCTCGACAGGTGGACGTAACGGACGTGGGCACGGTTGGCGGCAGCCGCTTCCGCGAGCGCGGGCGGCAGGAGCACACCGTCGATCACATGGAAGATACCATTCGACGCGAGCTGATCTGGGTCGGAGATGCCGACGCCATTGACCGAGAACACGCCGTCGGCGAGGCTGAACTGGACGGTGTCACCTTCCAGCGTTTCCAGCGTCGGGCCAGCGGTCAGGTTACGGAAGAAATATTGACCGGGGATGACGTGATAAGTCAGCACCTGTGTGAGGGTGGCCGTATCCGCCAACAGGTCTTCGGCACTCACGCCGAGGTAGGACAGCGCCGCCGCGAACGCATCGTTCGTGGGAGCGAGCACTGTGAGCGGACCTTCAGCGCTGAGCGCGTCGGTCAGGCCAGCCGCATCCACCGCCGCCAGCAGCGTCGTGAAGCGACCATCGGCATCCGCCGCCAGCAGTTCGCCGAGCGTCGGGCGCGCCGGGGCTTCCACCGCCGGAGCAGGTGTCGCTTCCGGCGTCGGTTCCGGGGTGGCTTCCGCCGCGCCGCCCGCCAGCGCATCCGGCATGATCACGCCGTCGATGGCGTGCACAATGCCGTTCGAGCCGAGCTGATCGGGGTCGGAAATGCCCACGCCATTGACCGTGAACACGCCGTCGGTCAGGTTGAAGGTGACCGATTCGCCGCCGAGCGTTTCAATCGTCGGGCCACCGGTCAGGTTGCGGAAGAAGTACTGGCCAGCGATGACGTGCTTGAGCAGAATCGGCTGTAAGCCTTCGCCCAACGCCAACGCCTGTTCGGGGCTCACGCCCATCGTTTCGAGGGCGGCAGCGAAAGCATCGTTGGTCGGAGCCAGCACCGTGAACGGTCCTTCAGCTTCGAGGGCTTCGCGAAGACCCGCCGCATCAATCGCAGCAACGAGCGTCGTGAAACGACCGTCCGCATCGTTCTCAAGGATTTCGAGGACGCTGGGACGTTCCTGTGCGAATGCGGGGACCACCGACATGACAAGAATCAACAAAACAAGAACAAAACTACCAATTTTGCGCATCTAACGCCTCCTGAGCGCGGCAGTAGGGAGAAGTTATAGCTAGATCGTGCTAATTGTAGCGTAAAACATGAGAGAAGTGATAATGAAACGATGATGAGTATTTGAATTTTGTTGAATTGGCACAAATCAGGGTTTAGGCGGCTCGTCCGGCGGTGTTCCGGTGAGCGCGTACACGACCACGCCGAGGGAGGACATGGCGAAACCGACGAGCGTGCCAATCGCCTGCAGTGGGCCGAAAAAAGCATCACTTTCCAGCGAGCGCGGGTGCGACCCAAAGCCAAAAATATCCGCGAGGCCGACCATCGCCGCCAACACCAGTCCGGTCAGCGCCAGACGGATGCCGATCTGCTGCGCTAAACCGGCCACCCGCCCCTCATAAAACGTGAATTTGACGTACAGCAGCGCGCCCATGATCAGCAGCATGAACCCGCTCATGATGCCCGCGAACTGCACGATGCCGATCCCGGCGGTCGGGTTGTTCATGCCGATCGCGCCGGGAAATAGGCTCATAAATGTGAGGACGACGCCGAGCGCGCCGATGGCAATGCCAAACTGCGCGAGACCGATCATGGCAGAGCCTGACGCAGCTTGCGGAGGAAGTTACCGCCCATAATCGCTTCGATATCGCTTTCACTGTAGCCGCGGGTGCGCAGCGCCGCGCTGATGCTGAACAGATCGGTCACCGTGTCCAGTCCATCAGGGATGCTCGCTGAACCGAAACCGCCGTCAAAGTCGGAGCCAATGCCGACGTGCTGCGCGCTCCCGGTCACCTGACAGACGTGATCCATTGCGTCGATCACGACCGTCAGCGGCAAATCCGACTTGCGGTCGCCCGCCCGCCACGTATCGCTGAGGAAGTTGTTATAGGGCACAATGCCCATCACGCCGTCGCGTTCCGCCAGCAGGCGAATCATCTGATCCGAGAGGTGACGGTCGGTGTTGCGGAACTTGCGCGGGTTGCTGTGGCTGGCAATGATCACGTCGCCTTCGTAGGCTTCCAGCGCCTCAAGGAACGCCTGTTCCGCCATGTGTGACAGATCGAGGATCGCCTTGAAGTTCGCCAGTACGTCGAGCAGTTCACGCCCTAAATCGGTCAAGCCGCCGGGCATGCTCGTGCCGCCGCAGTAGCGACTCGCCACCCACGCCGGGCCAACGACGCGCACGCCGCGTTCGTACCACTCTTCGAACTGCTTCGGTTCGAGGATCGGGTCGGCGTTTTCCATGAGCAGCACGAAGCCCTGCAGGCGTTTATCGGCGGGCGCGTCGTCCGCCCACGTCGCCAGCACCTTATCAAGATCCTTGCCCGTGGTGATCAGGTGAATCTGGTCGCTCTCATCCACCAAGCGCTGATAGTAGTCCCACTGACGGGTCGCGAGTTCATAAGCCTGGCGCGGCGTCTCGTAGGTGGGCGAGTCGGCCAACATGGTCGACGAGCCTTTGGGCGCGGTGAAGATGGTCGAGAAGACGACCGCCATCCGCCCGAGCAACGCATTCGGCAGGCCCGTGGTCGCGATGCCGTTGGCGGATGTCCCCTGTTCGATCTGGCGGATTTCATAGGCGCTGCGGCGGTAGTCGCGCCCAAAGCGGAGCGCGTTGTAAGCAATATCTTCGTGTGCGTCAACCAATATCATGATGAGTCCATTCAAACGGCCTCACCCCGCTGCGCTGCGCTTAGCTCCCCTCTCCCGTGGGAGAGGGGATGGGGGTGAGGCGCACTCTGCATCAATCAGCGTGCGGATTGTACGCCGCCGCGCCCTGATTTGCCAACGCTTCCTTAGGGTTTCGTAAGAAGGCGTAACAAAACTCGTCCAGCCTGCGACAATTCAACGATAGGTCATTATATGAGTTGAAAACGAGGGCTATGATGAACCACAAGCCAAGTCCAGTCACGGGCGGCTTGATCGGTGGGCTGTTGACGCTCCCCCTGATCGTGATCGCTGCGCTGGCGAATCAAATTGCCGGGCTGGCGTTCTTTCCCTTCGACCTGTTTGACTTTATGGTACGCAACCTGCCCGGCCCGCTGATCACCCAAAGCATCGAAGTGATGGTCAGCTTCATTCGTGGTCTAAATCTTGGCCGCACCGACACGGCATCCAAGCTCGCTGAGCAGTTGATCGGCGTGTTTCAGCTCATTGTCATCGGCGCGGTCGTCGGCGCGGTGTACTTTGCGGTGCAGAACCGCCGGGGCAAAGCGCAAGCGGGCGGCATCGGCGGCACGGTGCTCGGCCTGATCGTTGGCCTCCCCTTCGCCTTGATCGCCAGCACCACCCCCGGCGCGAATCCGCTGGCTGCGGCCGTGTGGACGCTGCTCGCCTTCGGCGTGTGGGGCATGCTCGTCAACGCGGCGTATGATCGACTGGCGTTCGGCAAAGCCAAGCGCACCCCTGCCACGGCGACCGCGGCGAGCGTCGAAGTACTCGACCGCCGCCAATTCCTGATCCAGTTGGGCGCGGCGACCGCCACGATCACCGTCGTGGGTGGCGGCTTGAGCGCGCTGCTCAACACCACGCCGAATGCGGGCGCGCCTGTGCCCGAAGCCACGCTTGACCCCGACATCGCCTCGGCGCTGCCCGTCTCGCGGAGCGAATTCGTCGCCGCGCCCGGCACGCGCCCGGAGATCACCGCGCTGGCGAATCACTACCGCATCGACATCCGTTCGCAGCCGCTCGATATCTCTGCTGAAGGCTATAACCTGCCCTTCACCACGCAAATCGGCGGCACGCAGCGCACGCTGGCCGAACTCACGCTCGACAACATCCGCAATGATTTCGAAGCAGTCGACGAATACATCACCATGTCGTGCATCTCGAACCCGGTAGGCGGTGACCTGATCAGCACCATCAAGTGGACGGGCGTGCCCATGCAGGACATTCTCGCCAGCATGGACGTGCCGGAAGGCGCGACGCATCTGCTCATCACGGGCGGCGACAGCTTCTACGAAACGGTCGCGCTCGATCTCATCAATAATGACCGACGCATCCTGCTCGCCTATGCGTGGGACGATCAGCCGCTGCTGCCCAAGCACGGCTTCCCGTTGCGCATTCACATCCCCAACCTGTACGGCATGAAGCAGCCCAAGTGGATCACCGGAATCGAGTTCCTCGACAGTGACCAGGATGGGTACTGGGTTGCGCGTGGCTGGGACAAGGAAGCGATTGTGCGCTCAACATCGGTGATCGACACGGTGGCGGTTGACGCTGTGGAAACTGGTGAGGATGGAACCCAGCTCGTCCCGGTCGGCGGCATCGCGTGGGCCGGGGATCGCGGCATCGCGCGGGTACAAGTGCGCGTCGATGAGGGTGAATGGGAGGACGCGGTCGTCAATGCGCCAATCTCAGATCGCACCTGGCAGTTGTGGCGCTATAACTGGCCGTTCAGCGCGGGCTTCCACCGCTTTGAGGTGCGCTGCGTCGAACCGAACGGCACGCCGCAGCTTGAAAGCGACCGTACGCCGCATCCCTCCGGCGCGACGGGCATTCATCAGGCCTCGGTGACGATCTAGCCTCACCCGACCCATCCCCAAATTCAGGGCGGGGAGCGAGAAGAGACGCTTATGTAGGGACGAGGCATGCCTCGTCCTTTTTTTGCCTCACCCCTCCTTACCCCTGTTCCCACGGAGAGTCTAGAGGATAAAAATGCAGGGAAGGGGCAAGCTGCTAGTCGTTTTAGAAGCAGCGGACGCAATAAATTGCGTCCCTACACAAGCATCGCTCTCGTAGGGACGCGATTCATCGCGTCCGCAATGTTCCAAAACCAACCTATCCCCGTTTGCGCGAAATTCTGTGCGGCTATCCCGCGAAGATATCGCAGCCGGGGAACGTGAACGCGAAGGCGTACCAGCGCACAAACATTTGCTTGGGGCGTTCCGGCGCATCGGCCCCCGTGGCGGTATGCAGCAGGCCGCCCCGATACATATCCCCCGTGCCGAGGTTGAGATCCGTGCCGCGCCACGTTGCGCGGTAAGCATCGGTGTAGAACGCGCCGGGGTTCGCGTTGACCGGATCGACGTACACCACCAAGCGCCGCCCATCAATCACGTCAATCAGCGCGTTGTTGTGCACGTTTAAGCGCGTGTAGGGGTAGTAACGCGCGGTTTCGCCCGTCCACACGCCCAAGCCCATGTCGAGGCGGGGCAGGCGCGTATCTTCGCGGGCATCCAACGTCTTGATTAACATGTCGCTGAGCACGGCGTCTTTCGGCTCGCTGATGGCAAAGCGATAATCGGCTTCGGCTTCGATCAGTTCGCGCTTGTTCAACTGCGAGAAGATCAACTGGGCGTCGGGGTACGTCTCCAGCGCCTCTTTCGCGGTCGCGGGGCTGAGCACGCCATAGCCTTCCAACTGCGCGCCCTTCAGCGTTCCGTGCAGGCACTCCCCGGTCAGGTGATTCCAGAAAGATTTCGTCTCGTCGTCCACCAGCAGCGTCATGGCGTTGTACATGGCATTCCCGGCAAAGTGATAGACCATGCCGTTGACCAATGGGTTGAAAGCCGCGCCGGCGTTGCACACCACGCAGAACGACACCATCCACGGCTGCCCATTGAAGTCCCCCTGCACCACATGGTGAAACGCGAGGTGCAGCGTCTGAAAGACGAAGACCGTCCCGTTGAGTTCGAAGTACATCACGCGGGCATCCGGCGCGATCATCTCCGCTTCGAGCGCGTGCGCCAGCGAAAAAGTGCGCTTCACGTACAGCGGCGACCAGCTCGGTTGGTCGAAGACGAGCACGCGGTCAACTTTGAATTCAGACGTTGCAAGGGGATTGAGGGACACCATCGGGTTGGGCTCCAAAAATCATATTCCAGCCCAATTATATGCGATTTAGGTTTCGTCACCACCAGCTTTTGAGCGCATGGACCACCGCTTTGGCTTCCTGCCGGATATTATAGAGTGGGCCTAAGCCGCGGTAGAACCAGCCGACCAGATACAGTGCCTGCTGACCGGCGACCGCGTAGGTCGTCGGATCGATGCGGATGTGCCAACCTGCGTCATCCAGCTCATAGGGGAAATCGAGAAAGTCGAGCACTGGACGGTAGCCCGTGCCGAAGATCACCGTGTCAACTTCGAGGCGGGTGCCGTCCGCCAGCACGGCACAGCGCCCTTCAAAGGCATCCAGCCCATCGACCGTTTTGATCGTCCCGGCGCGGATGGCCTCGACCAACTCATACCCGCGCACGGGGGCGGATGTGCCAATCCGATCTTCGCGGTTGCGCGCAAACTTCAAGCCGAGCTTGGCGATGTCGGGATAGCTTTGGTAGACGATGCGGTCGAGGAGCGGTTTGCGCCACTGCGCCGGAATCGGACTGAGCAGCACCTGCCACGCGGTATTCGGCAGGCCGTACGGATATTTCCGCGCCAGCAGAATATCGCTGCGCACCGAGAGATACACGTCCGCGCGCCCTGCCAGCGCCACCGCGATATCGACGCCGCTTGGGCCGCTGCCGACGACCAGTACGCGCTGCCCCTCGAAGCCCTCTGGGGTGTGAAAATCATGGGCGTGCAGCAGGCGACCCGAAAACTCGCCGGGAATCGCCGGGAGAATCGGGTTGCCAAAGCGTCCCGTCGCGATGATCACCGCCCGGTAGACATCACTGCCCGTGTTCGTCTCGACGCACCATGCCCCATCCACGGGCGTAATGCGCTTCACCTCTACACCGTAGTCGATGGTGAACGGATGCTCTTTCAGATACTCGAGGATGTAGCGGTAGTAATCAGTCCCCATGGGGAACCAGCCCGTGCGCAGCGGAATCCGCTTGCCGGGCAAATGCGAGACGAAGCCCGCCGTGTTCAACTGGAGCGACGGGTAGATGCTCGCCCAAGTCGACGCCGGGATGTTAGCCCGATCCACGAGGCGATACGGCAAGCCTGCCTGCTCCAGATAGTAGGCGCTGGTGATCCCCGCCGGACCCGCGCCAATCACCAGCACTTCGTTACGCATCAAATCGAACCTTCCCCCTCACGACGAGCGCACACATGAGGGTGTTCAAGCACCCTCCCCCACCCCTCTCACCCCCGGGGGGGCCGGTCTGACCTTCCAACAAGCTCACAGGTGCGCCCCAAGAATCGCACAGCATCCCGGCCCCCCCGGTCGTCGGGCGTGCGGTGATCGCGGGCTGCGCGTCCTGCGTTTCGCCCGGTTCCGGCGTCTCGGTTGGCGGGAGCGGTGTCGGGCTGGGCAGCGCCAGCGCCGTGACCGTGCGTGCGATCAGCGGACGGTACACAGTCGGGATACGTTCCAGCGTCGACGGGAAGACGGTCGCTTCGTCGGTGCTGCGCGGGAAGAAGCGTGAATACGTACCGAGAATCGGGATCAGGATCGGGTCGCGCGTCATGGCCGCTTCGGTATCGACCGCGTTGTACTCCTCTTGCGGCATTTGAATACCGAGCACGCCGACCGCGTACAGGCCGACGAGGAACATGCCGAGCGCGATCACCGCGACGATGATGCCCGCCGAACGGTTCATCTTCTGGCGCGACGGCGTGAGCACACGCATAGGCAAACGCGCTTCCGGCGAGAGCGTGGCGTCGATGTTCGCCTTGAGCGTGGCGAAATCGTTTTTGCCTTCGGTGAAATCCGCCAGCGACAGATGATCGATCAGGCGCGGAATCTGGATCGGCGCGGCAATCACCGGGGTGATGTACTGTCCGCCGTCCAGCGCCGCGACAATGGCATCATTGACTGCCTGATCGTTCAGCGCGGCGGGTGACAGAATTGGGATGAGGACGGTTGCGCCGTCCGTGAACGAGTAGCCCGCGCCCTTCAATTCCGACTCAAGTCGGGTCGCAAGCGCGGAGTCAGATGGAGTGTAGACCAGCTTCAGCATAACAAGTCCTCAATAGTGATAGAGCGGTTAGCGATCAGCGGTTAGCAATTAGCGAAAATCCCGGTTGCATCTCCCCTCTCCTCTAGGAGAGGGGACGGGGCTGAGGTTGGCTAACGGCTAAAAGCTATTGGCTAAGCGCTATGAGCTTCCTTCCAACGAACGCAGATAATTCACCACATCCCACCGCATTGAGTCGTCCAGCGCGGCGCAGGGCAACAAGGTGCGCCACCCGTCGCGGGTCATGGCGTAGAGTTCCTCGTCGCGCGTGCGCTCCAGCCGCCCGATGAGTGCGCCGAACGTCGGGTCAGCCGACCAGCCCGCGCACGCCGCCGCCAAGGCGGCTTGTCCCCGTTCCAGCGACGCCTGATCCGGCAGCACAACGTTGACGACCGTGGGCGGCGGGCTGACCACCGCTTCGTACTCGCTCTGCGACGAGAGCGCCGCGCCAATGCCGATCACAGTGATGACGACCGTCGCTGCCGTCGCGCCCAACGCGATCACGATGCTCGCCGGACTGCGATCCAGCTTGCGATAGCCGCGCCGCGCCAGCGGGTACGCCGCGAACCCGAGCGCGCCGAGCACGCCGACCAGCGCCAGCCCTTGGAGCGCGTTCGGCGGTCGCTGGCGGATCACGGCCGCTTCCTCACTGACGTTGACGACGAACGCAGCGCGTTGTTCGCCCACGTCGATCAACGCCCACCAGTCGCCCGCTTGATTCAGATCATCGCCAACCGCCGCGTACAGGCCATCGCCGACCGGGTCGAGCGGATGCCATGCTCCGCGCCAATCGCGCGTCGGGTCGACCAGGCGAATCCGAGCGGTTGCGGCTTCGATAGGAGCGCTGTTTTGCGTCAGCAGCACGTCATACGAATTGACGCCCGGTCCGCCCGGCGTGATTTCGCCGTTGAGTGTAACGCCGTTCAGGTCAGCGGTCACGCGCGGCACAGGCGTATTCTCACCTGCCAGATTTGGATCGGGCGGCGGTGTCGCGCTCAGCCAGCCCGCCGCGATCAACACGACGACCGCTAAGGCCGATTCTAGCTGTAAAGTCGGCAGGAAGGCGCGCACCCGCCGGGTGAGATTGAGGAAACGCTCATACCGTTCCGGCGCTAGCGCCATGCGATGCAGCGCCCCAATCGCGATCAGCAGCGCGACGAACAACAGCTTGAGCAGCAGCGTCCCGCCGTAGCTCGTGCCGATATCGGCGGGACGATAAAACCAGTTGAGCGCGTTATACACGCCCGTCGCCACCACCACGACCAGCCCCGCCGCCGCCACGGGCGAGAAGCGGTTGAGCGCCGCGACGATCACCTGCCGCCGTTGATCGCCGGTATACGGCTGGAGCGCGACGGGCAGCACCAAGGTCAGGGCGGCGAGACCGCCAGCCCAGAAGCCCGCCGCCAACCCGTGAACCCAATCGCTGATCAGCGCGATCCACGCCAGCGTCAGCGACCCGGCAGCGTGCGCCGATACGCTCCACGCGCCGAGGACAAGCGCCATGCCCCACGCGCTCGCCACCCACAGCGGATACACAAGGTTGGGATACTCCCGACGCACATAGAGCGACGCGCCGAACAGCGCCGCGATCAGCGCCAGCAGCAGCATGCGCGCGTTCCACGTATCACCGAAGCGCGTGCCAATGCGGACGACGTTCCACAAGCCTTCACCGAGCACACGTCCGACATCCGCGCCGAAAAACACACTCGACTGCTGCAAGAGCGCGGCAATGCTGGCGGCGAACGCGCCAATCAAGCCGACGATCACCAGCCCATTGAGGCGGCGCATGACACGCGGCGGCAGTCGCCCCGCGGTATAGCTCGCGCTGCCCCACGCGGGCACGAGCACCAGCGTGTAGACTGTGAACGTGCCGAACAGCAGCAACGTGCAGACGAGCAGCGCCGCCCGCCACACTACTTCCCACGGTACCGCCGCCCAGTTCGCCGATGAACTCGCCGCGCCGCCCGCCGCTTCGCCAATGAAGAACGTGCGGCTCTCCGCGATCACATGGCCATCGCTGGCGAACGCCAAGCGCAGATCGACCACATACGCGCCATTGGGCAAACCAGAGGGCAGACGCGCGCTCAGCAGCACGCCCGATTCTGGCGCGACGCCGCCCGTCGCCACGATTTCGCCCGTTGCATCGCGCACGGTGATCGAGCTGAAGTCCGGTTCGAGTTCTTCGCTGAACCAGTACGAGACCCGCGCCGGGGCGCGTTCGAGCGATGCGCGATCTTCCGGAATCGAGCGAACGATGTAGCCATGCGCGTTGACCGCCCGCGGCGCGCTCAACACGAGCAGCAGCACCGCGATCAGCGCGAGTTTAGTCCAACCGGAAATGATCCGGCTGATCTGCCGGTTGGTCTTCGGGTGTGGGCGCATCGATCTCTTCCACGAATTTATTGCGGTTCATAAAAAAGCTGATTCCCATGAGGACGAGAAATCCGACAGCGACGCCGATGAGGATGATCTCGTCGGCAGCACCCAGCGCCCCATGCGCGAGGATTGGAGTCATCGCCTGTTTGCCTTTCCCTGACGCGCCCTATTGTACACCGTCCGGACGGGTTTTGTGCAGCTTTTCACGAGGAGTTTAGGTTCGGCAAAACAAAAACGGCGCGCTAATCAATAGCGCGCCGCTTGATATGATGCCCCTGGCGGGACTTGCACCCACGGCCTATTCCTTAGGAGTGAATCGCTCTGTCTGCCTGAGCTACAGGGGCGTAACTATATACATTGTATTGAAAATTAGTCTGAAAGGGAAGTACTAGGGTCACTATCCTTTTTTGCTTGCTCAAACTGGACTGATTGCCATCTTGCGAGCAATCCCCGTTTTCGGCTACGCTTGCCGTATCATCAACTGAGGAAAACGTTTATGGCCAAGTTCTACGACAGCATCACGCCGGAAATCCGCGCGTTTATTGAGAAACAGCATATGTTCTTTGTCGCCAGCGCCCCGCTCAGCGCCGAGGGACATGTCAACGTGTCGCCCAAAGGCATGGATACGTTTCGCATCCTCTCCGACCACGAAGTCGCCTATCTTGATATGACCGGGAGCGGCAACGAAACGTCGGCGCACTTGCTCGAAAATGGTCGCCTGACCTTCATGTTCTGCGCGTTTGCGGGCTCGCCGAATATCGTCCGTCTGTACGGCACGGGACGCACCATCCTCCCCGGCTCAGCGGAGTGGGACGCCTTGCTGCCGCTGTTCCCCAGCTACCCCGGCACGCGCCAGATCATCACGGCGACCCTGCACAAAACGCAGACCTCATGCGGGTATGCTGTGCCGTTCATGGACTACGTCGGCGAACGCGAAACGCTCAGCAAATACTGGGTGGCGAAGGGCGAAGAAGGCACGGCCAAGTATCAGCGTGAGAAGAATATGTGCAGTCAGGATGGCCTGCCCACGGCGCTCTCCACACAGGAGTAACGGTCTTTTTACATTTTTGCTGCATTTCCAGCGCACAATAGAAGCAGCATAAAGATGTAGCAAGAGAGTCCCAGTGAAAACGGTCTTTTTCAACCTGCCCGCGCACGGCCACATCAACCCGACTCTGCCGCTTGTCCGTGAACTCGTCCGACGCGGTGAGCAGGTGATCTATTACAACGCCGAGGAATTTCGCGCGAAGATCAGCGCAACGGGCGCGGAATTCCGCCCCTACCCGGCCTTCGCGAACCCTGCCGAAATCAGCGCGGCCAGTGACGACAGTAAAGTCTTCAAGACGGCGGTGCTGCTGCATCGCGTGTCGGAGCGGCTGATCCCCTTCGCGCTCGCCGAACTGGAGCGCGAACAGCCGGACTACGTCATGCACGACTCGCTGTGCCTGTGGGGACGCGTCGCGGCGGCGGTCAAGCGACTGCCGACGGTCGTCACCATCGGCACCTTCGCTTTCGGCGCGCGCATGCCCAATCTCGGAAATCTGATGCGCGAATTCGGTCGCAACCTGCCCGAACTCGCGCAGGTGCTGCAGCTCGACGCGCAACTGCGCCGCCGCTACCCTCATGCCAGCCGCCCCGGCGACCACGCTTTCAACAACACTGGCGACCTGCACATCGTGTTCACCTCGCGTGAATTTCAGTTTGGCGGCGACCAGTTCGACGACCGCTACAAGTTCGTCGGCGCATCGTTTGCCCCGCGCGCGGGCGACAGCGACTTCCCGTTCGATCAGCTTACCCGAAAACCACTGGTGTATGTCGCGCTCGGCACGATCATGAACACGCGCGCCAGCATCTATCAGACCGCGGTCGAAGCCTTCCGCGACTTTGACGGACAGGTCGTGATCGCCGCAGGCCAGAGCGCCGCGCAACTCACCGATCTGCCGCCACATTTCATCGTGCGCGAGTTTGTGCCGCAGCTCCAGATGCTGGAACACGCCGACCTGTTCATCACACATAGCGGCATGAACAGCGTGACCGAGAGCCTGTACTACGGCGTCCCGATGGTCAATGTGCCGCAGCAGTTCGAGCAGGCGCTGGTCGCGGAACGGGTGCGCGCCGTCGGCGCGGGGATTCCGCTCGGGGTTGAGCCTCCATATGGCGACTTTTCCGCCGATGATCTGCGGGCTGCCTCCGAAAGAGTCCTCTCAGAGGCGCAGTATCGCGACTGGGCGCGCATCATGGGGGATACGCTGCGCACCGGTGGAGGGTATATGCGCGCCGCCGATGAGATTCAGTGGTTCGCCCGCTGGACGAACGGCGCGAAACCGCAGCCCGAACGCGGCCCGCTGCGCTTTGAGTTCATCCCCTATCCGCTGTGGCGGCGGGCGGGACTGCCCGCACCGCTCAAGCGGATCATCCGACCGTTCACCGCGGCGGATGCCGACGCCAATCCGCCGGACAGCCCCGCGGAACTCGCGCACTACCTCACCCGTTGGGGTTTGCTGCCCGCCCATATGGATGCGCCCGCCGCTAAACGCGCCATCGAAGCGGCAAGCATTCCGGTCGCTACCGCGGAGACCAGCGCACAGGCCGCCACCTCCGCCGCTCCGCTCCGACTCCCCGCCCAGTGGGAACCGCTGGAAGCGGTCATCTTGAGCTTTCCCGTGCTCTACCCGTCGATGTGGACGGCGCATTTAGAGATGATCGAGGCGATCAGTCAGGTCGCGCGCGCCGACGTGCTCATCCCCGCCCCGGGGTGGGCGGCGGCGATCCGCATGCTGCTCATCGAACGCGGCCAAGCGGATCTGTCGCGGGTCTGCCTGCTGCATCTGCCCACCGACGATGTGTGGGTGCGCGACTACGGCCCCATCGTCGGCCTCGACGCGCACGGGCAGCGCGTGACGGTCAGCGCTGTGTATGACCCGCTGCCCACCTACCCGCAAACGCGCGACAACGCCATGCCGGAACGCTGGTCAGCCCACAACCACATCCCCGTGCGCGTCACGGACGTGCATACCGAAGGCGGTAACCTGTGGTCCGATGGCGCGGGCACGCTCATCATGAGCGACGACCTGTACGCGCGCAATCCGCACCTCACACCCGCCGAAATCGAGCGCCAACTCCACACGCTGTTCGAATTCGACAAGCTGATCATCACGCCGTCGCTGCGCCTCGAAGAGACCGGGCATGTCGATTTGCTGTGCAAACTGACAGATGCGCGTACGGTGCTGGTCGGCGCGCCGACCGTGCCGCTCAACGGCGAACGCCTGCGCGAAACGGCAGCGGTCTTCCGGCGCGAGACCAATGCGGCGGGTGAACCGTATCGCGTATTCGAACTGCCGACGCCGCGCCTGTATGTCAACTGGGGCGTGTATCCCGTCTGGCGCAGCTACACCAACGCGCTGACGGTCAACGGGCGCGTGCTCGTCCCCGTGTTCGGTATCCCCGAAGACGCCGACGCGCTGCGCGTGTACGCTCAAGCCCTGCCCGACCACCAGATCATCCCGATCAACTGCGCGGGCACGGTCAATGGCGGCGGCGCAGTGCACTGTCTGACGAAGGAAGTCCCGGCAGCACAAACGTAACCGAGTCTGGCCTCACCCCTCGTTCCCCTTTCCGCTCGGAGAGGGGCTAGGGGTGAGGCTAAAACTTAGGTCGGCGGATGAAAAACTGCACCAGATAGATGATCAAGCCTAAGGGAATTGCCAGACGCCATCCGTTCGCCAAGGTTATCACCGGGCTCACCATAACTGCGGCTTGCCCCGCTTCGATGCCCGCGTAGATCAGATACGCCTGCACCAATCCTGCGCCCAACTGAACTAGCCCGCCGACGATTACGCCAAACGTCACCAACCAGTAGGCACTCCATCCGGTGATGCGCCGATTTTCACCGCGCAAATCCGCTACCACTTGATTACCCACACCGAGAATCACGGCGAGCGCAGCCAAACGCATCCAGTTTGCCATCAGCGGGTAGAAGAAAGGGGCAGATCGCTCCTCGGCAGCCAGCAGCAGCGCATCGATGATGAAGACGCCGCTGAACACGCCGACGCCAATCCACATAATCACCGCCAGCGCCAACCACGGCACGATAAGCGTACGACTGCCGTTACCGTTGGAAAACGCGTGGTAGAGATGGGCCGCGATGATCAGCAGACAAACAGGCGCGATAACTGCCGCGAATGGTGCAGTGATAACCATCGAAATCATCCAGGCCGCGAACACCAGTAACCCCACGGTCACGCGCAGGCTGGTTTTCATCCAGACTTCCGGGACAACGCTAAAACGCGGCATAAACTCGTACATGAGCAACAGTGAAAGCAGCGGTAGTGCCGCAAACGATACAATATGGGGGGCATTCATGAAGTATGGAAGCAGATGCACCCCAGCCCAACCAGCGACCAAAAACAGCAGCGCGCCGCTTCTACCTTGCAAATTCGGCTGTGAGGCAAGGAGATACAAGCGCGCGCTAAACAAACCGATCAGCAGCAGCCAGTCCGGCAGCCCGGTGAAGCTGAACGGGATCGCCACTCCAATCGAAGCGGCGATCAACAGATAGGCGATGCGGCGCAGCAGCATCATAGCTTTACCAGACTCCAAAATTGACGCTGTTAACGGGCATAGCTATACTCAGACTGGATTTGGAGAGGAAAGTAGATCGATGGCTCAAACTTTTGACCCCAAAATGCTCGACCTGCTCCGCTGCCCGGCGGCGGTCAAGCTGAACAAACAGCCCGGCGACGACTTCGGCAAGCTGGAACTGTACAAAGATTCATGGCTGATCAGCAAAGATTCGGGCAATAAGTACCCGATCAAGAACGGCATCCCGATCATGTTGATCGAAGAAGGCGAAAAGTACAAGAATACGCCGGTCGAACAACTGCCGGTGCCGTAAGTCGCAGCCAGCCATTTGCAGTGAACAGCTCACAGTCGCAGCGCCGTTGAGGGTGTGAACGGTGCTCGACTGTGCCTATGCGCCCAACCTGATCCTCTTAATGCCGACCTCAGCAGATCATGAACGGTCGCGTGAGCATTTTCACTGTAAACTGTAAACTGTAAACCGTAAACTTCTTTTGTTCCTGCTGACCGAATCGAGCGACAGATAATGGCTGACCCGATTTCCCATGAAGCGCCTGCCCGCAAAGGTCTAGACCTGCCTGTGATGCTTCCCGGCAAGCTCATCGGGCGCGACGACACCCTAAGGCGCGTGTATGCCCAGTTAAAAGACAACAAAGCCGCGTTGATCGTCGGCGCGTCGGGCATCGGCAAGACTGCCTTAGCCGCCACCCTCGCCAACGCGTATACAGAACTGCCCGGCGGCGTCCTGTGGCTCACCGTCGACAATACGCCCTTTGCGGAACTGCTCGTGCGGGTGGGGCGTGCCTACGGCATCACTGACCTGATCACGACTGATAACCCGTTGGCACTCGTCGGCACGGCGGCCAGCACGCTCAGCCAGAACAAACCGCTGATCGTGTTCGACGGCAAGCCGGATGCTGCAGCGACCAGCGAGTTCATCAAGCGCGTGGCGGATCGCCTGCCCGTCTTGATCGCCGCGGAGACCGAGATCAGCGGCGACTGGAAGACATTCGCGCTCAATAAGCTCGACGCCGATCCCGCTGCCGTGCTCTACCGCCAGCTCGCCGATCCGTCCGTCGCGAACGAAGGCTTGAACGCGCTCACCGCCGCACTCGACTATACGCCGTTCGCGCTGGCCGTCGCTGCCGGGGTGAGTCATCTCAAGAAGCAGACGCCCAACCAGTTCTTATCCGCGCTGCCGCCGCAGGGACAGATGGCCGGGGTCACACCGCAGCTCCTCGCGCTGACTGCCGCCTTCCGCGCCTTGTCAAACGCGCTGCAAGGCTTGATTCTGGTGATGGGTGGCACGCTGCGCGGCGAAGCCTCCGTTGAACTCGTGAGCATGATCGCGGGCGCGCCCGTCGACGCCATTCAAACCGCGATGGGGCAGTTAGCACAGTACCGCCTCGTCGAGCAGTTCGAACGCTATGGGCGTCCCTACTACCGCCTGCACCCGATCACGCTGCTGTTCGCGCAAAGTTGGCTGCGCGGCTCCGGTCGCCTCGACACGCTGCAGGCCAAGTTCCGCGACTCGGTGCTGGCCTATACCAAGAAGTACAGCGCCCTCGGCCCGGTCGGCTATGACTATCTCGCCGCCGAAATGGCGAATATCACGGCGACCGCCGAACGCGCCGCTGAAACGGGCAGCCGTGACCTCGTAAACGCGCTGATCGTCGCGCTCTCGCAGGCGGGCGATTTCGTCAACGCGCGCGGCTATGTTTACGAACTGCTGGCGCTCCGCCGCCACGCGACCAGTTCCAGCGGCGCGTTCCCGGCACATGTCGATACGCCCGCCGCTCCGCCACCTGCTCCGCCGGTCGTCGCCCCGACTCCCGCGCCCTTGCCCGCCGTCGACGAGGATGATGAAGACGAACTCGCCGACTCGGTTTCACTGCAAAACGGTGAACCCGTCGAAGATGAGCCGGAAGTCGAAGAGTTGGACGACGACACCGAAGAAGACTCCGGTCTCGCGGATGTATCGGCGACTCTGCGCATGTTCGAAGATGATGATGAGGATGAACTCGACCTCGTCGCGGACAACGACCTCATCGATGAAGATGAGGAAGATGAGGATGAGATCGACGACGAAGACGATCTGATCGACGAACTCGATGACGACGACGTTGAGGCCGACGACGAGGATGAGATCGACGACGAGCTGCCCGATGATTCCGCGACCAGCCCCGCCCTCGACACTGTCCCGCTCGACGAAGTGACGCGCCTCCGCAACCAGATCATGCAGGCGCGCCAGAGCGGCGACCGCCGCCGTCAGGCCGATCTGCAAGGCGCGTTGGGTCGCCAGTTGGTCACCGAAGGCAAAGATACCGAAGCTATTCCCGCCTACGCCGAAGCGCTGACGATCTATGAGGCGCTCAATGACTCGCCCGGCATGCTGACCACGCTCGAAGCACTCGCCGAACTCACCACCAGAACCGAAAACCTGCAAGCCGCCGTGCTGCACGCCTCACGCGGTCAACGCCTAGCGCATCAGCTCCAGAACGATACGAGCGAATCACGGCTGCTGATCATTCTCGGCGACGCGCATCAACAGTTGGGCGAAAGCGAAGCGGCGATCCGCGCCTACTCGCAAGCGCTCGATCTCGTACGCACGAACGACGGGAACAACGAAGCCCTGGTGCTCTACAAGCTCGGCTATGCGCAGTTAGACAGCGGTGAACCCGACGAAGCGATTGATACGTGGGAGGAAGCGCTCACGCTGTTCCGCGAAAACGACGAGCGCGCCTACGAGGGCAAAGTCCTCGGCGGGTTGGGCACAGCCAACGGCAAACTGGAACGCTGGCGCGAAGCGATCAGCTTCCATACGTCAGCACTGTATATCGCCCGCGAGGTCAAAGACCGCGACGAAGAACGCCAACAGTTGAGCTATCTCGGTTACGCGCACATTCAGGCGAAAGATTTGGGGCAGGCGGTGCTGCGCTATCGTCAGGCGCTGCATCTGGCCTATCAGAGCGGCGCGAAAAATGCGGTCGTCGCGACGACGGTCGATCTGGCGCGCCTCCTGATCGAAAGCCCGCGCCATCTCGACATCGCCGACATGCTGCTCGACGCCGCGCTGCAGGTCGAAGCCAACGACCGCGATCTCTTCCGGTTGCAAGCGCAGATCGACGAAAAGCGCGTCTCATCGACGGTGACGCAAACCCCAGTCACGGGCACGGCCCAGCAGTACGCCGCCAACGCCTACAGCCTGCTTGAGAACTAAAACCCATTAACCGCGGAGAACGCAAAGAGCGCAGAGGGAGAAGATTTTCTTCTCTGCGTCCTCTGCGCTCTCTGCGGTTAGGATTCTTTTCTGTTTTGCTCTATTGAATCGGCAACCAGAAGCCGAAGCGGCTGCCCTGCCCGATTTCACTTTCCACCCACACTTCCCCGCCATGCCGTTCGATGATCGTCTTGACAAGGCTCAAGCCGAGGCCGCGCCCTTCGATGCCCTCGGTGCCCGACTGCCGCGTGCGGAAGAACGACTCGAACACGCGCGGGAGATGCTCCTTGGCGATGCCAATGCCGGTGTCCTCTACGACGAAATACACGCGCTTCCCTTCGGTATAAGCTTGGATGGTGATCATCCCACCCTCCGGCGTGTACTTGATCGCGTTGCTGACGAGGTTATCCATCGACTCGCGGATGAGCATCGCATTGAGCGTGATCCGCTCCGGCAGATCATCCAGCGCGACACGGGTTTCAAGCTGGTGATGTTTGCGCTGCGCGCCGTCCGTGCTGTCCGCCAGAACGGTCTTGATCAGTTCGCGGTAATCGGCGGGCTGATGCAGTTCCAGCGGTGAGTTGCGAATTTGTTCGACGCGCAGCAGATCATCCAGCAGGCCGCGCATCCGCTCGATAGAACGTTCTATCACGTTCAGATATTCGCGAACGGGGGAATCTTCGGGCGTATCCAGTTCGATCAAGCTGCAGTAGCCGACGATCAATGCCAACGGGCTGCGCAAGTCGTGCGACGCCATTTGCAGCATCTCGTCTTTGAAGCGGTTGAGGTCGCGCAGGGTCGTGATGTCGCGCAGCATGATGACATAGCCCGTCGCGTCGGCACTTTGCGCCCACGGCGAAACGGTCACCAGATAGTCGCGGCGATGCTTTTCAGAACGGCTCTGGAATGACCAGGAGTTCCCCGGCGTCGGCACATTGTCGAGCATACTGTGCACAAAGCTGAACATGTCGTCATCCGCGACATAGTCGAGGATCGACAGGCCTTCGCCGCGATTCGGGAGTTCCGCTGTGCCCACGAGCGCGGCCGCAGCATCGTTCGCCAGCATGATCACGCCCGATTGATCGAGCACGAGCAGTAAATCCGGGATAGCGCGTAGAATCGCTTCCATCTGCTGGCGCTGTTCGAGCAGATGCGCGAACAACTGGGCGTTGCGAATCGCCCCGGTCGCCTGATTCACGATGATCGAGAACAGGCGCAGGTGATAGTCGGTGAAGTGGTCCGGCTCAGAATGTGTGAATGTGAGCACCGCCAGCACAGCGCCATTCCAGAAGAACGGCAAGCTGAGCGCGGACCGTGTCGTCGAGTCGCTGTCAGGGAAAGCCAGCCAACGGGGGTCGGTGACGGTGTCGCTGATGATCGCGCCCTGCTTGTTGGCGATCACCCACCCCGCTAACCCCTTGTCCAACACGCGGCGCGCGAAGCGGACGGTCTGACCAGGATCTTCCATGCCAGTCGCGTTCGAGACATAGCGCGTGAACAACCGGCGCCAATCATCGCCAAACTCTGGGTTGATCAGCAGGCTGCTGCCTTCTGCCTCAACTGACTTGATCATCAATTCGATTACTTGCTCCACCACGCGCTCTTGATCAAAGAGCGTGAGCATCTGCGAAACAGTGGCGAGCAGTTCAAAATCTTCTAGGGAGGGATGGACTTTCACTTGGAAACCGTGCATGTAATCTGCCATATGTAAGGCCTATTATCGCTCAACAGCGGTAGAGGCGGACAGGTGCATCAAGGTAGGAAATTCTAACCTGAGAGAATAATCCACCCGTTTGAGTTAGCTATTTCATTGTAGGGGTGAATGTTACAGAGGAAAATAAAGAAACCTCTCTAAAACTGAAATTTGTATATTTTTACAAACCTACCCGGAGATCGACCCGTTCTGCCCTCTTAACAGCTTTGTATTTAGACAATTTGGCTAGACATGAACGCAGAATTTACGCGATATTCACAGGGTGATGTAAAGATAAGGTAAATATCAGTCAACGGATCAGCACAACCGCAACCAACCCCCGTCTAACGCTGTGTTCGTATAGACAGGATTCGGTTAGGTATTGTGGTTGCTGGCGAACAGCGGACTCCCTGACGAGCGCGACAGTTCAATCCGGGGTAACAAAATGTTGGGGCGGGGCTTGCCTACCCCTGTTGGGGATGGGGGTGGGGTCGGAACCTGACCTTTTTCAACACCCTCTTATCTCGTCCCTATAGTTAATAACTTACCCCTGTTAGGGGAGAGGGACACCACCAACCCACCTTGCCCTTGCCCCTCGCCCTTTGGAGAGGGGCGGTTGAGCGCAGCGAAACGGGGTGAGGTTAGACAAAGTGCCAATTCTGAAATGACTTCATGCCTCGTCCCTACAAAAAAACCCACCCCTGCCTTAGGAGAGGCGCGGGGTGAGGGGGATACGTTCATATCTTGGGTAGTCGGCTCGTGCTGAAACCCGACGCCGCTGCGTCTACAACGTCACCGTGTTGCCGACCAAGCCCGTCAGCAGCTTGATGCACGCTTCGATGTCGTTGCTATCGACGGTTTCGCTCGTGGTATGCACGTAGCGGCACGGAATCGAGATCGCGCCGCTGGGCACGCCCGCCCGCGCCGTCTGAATGCCCGCCGCATCAGTCGTGCCGAGCGTGAGCAGTTCCAATTGGTACGGGATGCCGTCGCTCTGCGCGCGGTTGATCATCCAGTCGCGCACGGCGGGCGGCACGACCAAGCCGGTATCGTGTACCTTGATCGCCGCGCCGCCGCCCAGCTTAACTTCCATCTTCGAATTCTTGGCCATGTCCCCCGTCGAGGTCACGTCAAGGGCAATCGCCAGATCTGGATCGACGCCATAGCCCGCCGCTCGCGCACCGCGCAAACCGACTTCTTCCTGCACGGTGAACACGAAATAGATCTCGTTTGGCGACTGCTTGTTGAGGCGGCGCATGGCTTCAATCGCCACCACGCAACCGATGCGGTCGTCCATCGACTTGGCGATCAGGCGCGAGCCGCGTTCTTCGTAGTCGCGCCAGAAGATCGCCGGGCTGCCGGACGGCACGAGGTTGGCGCTGCCGTCGTTCACGTCGATGAAAAAGTTGTCGAGTTCGGCGGAGCTGGTGCGCCCGGTGCCAAAATAGTCATGCGCGGCGATGACCCCCGTCGCGCCATTCTCAAAGCGGACGCGCATGCCCAGCAGCGAGGAGTTGAGCACACCGCCGATGGGCGCGAAGCGCATGTAGCCGCTCGACTTTTCGGTGTACAGCGCCATGACGCCGATCTCGTCCATGTGCGCGGCGATCATGATCTTCTTGCCGCCCTTCCCGACGCGGCAGATCAGGTTGCCGAGCGGGTCGACGCGGATGTCATCGGCGAACGGGGCAACTTCCTGCCGGATAATTTCGCGCACGTGATGTTCATAGCCAGACGGCCCCCAGGCCTCGACCAGCTTTTTGATCAGTTCTTTCACAACAATACTCCTTGTAAAGATGCGGTTAGCCAGCAGCGTTTTGACCGAGCGATTCCGGCTAAACGCTAACTGCTGTGGCTGTAATGTTCCGGCTTGATGCTCTGGAGCGCCGCTTTGACCAGCTTGAGCGCGTTATCGTAATCATCCCGGTGCAGGTAGGCTGTCGGGCTGTGAATGTAGCGGCAGGGCAGCGAAATCACCGCCGTCGCCGCGCCCGCGTTCGCCATATGGATCGAACCGCCATCCGTGCCTCCGCCCAGCTGCGACTTGAGCTGATAGGGAATTCCTTCAGCGTCCGCGGTCGCCCGCAGGAAGCCCAGCAGCCGCGGATTGACGATCATGCTGCGATCCATGACGCTCAGAACCGGGCCGGCCTGCATGCTGCACGTTGGGTTGTAATCCAGTCCATCATCGGCATCCGCCATGGGATTCGGAATATCGTTCGCGGTCGTGCCTTCGAGGACGAACGCGACATCCGGGTTGAGCGCCTGCGCCGCGACCTTCGCCCCGCGCAGGCCGATCTCCTCCTGCACGGTGAACGCCGCCAGAATATCGACCGGATACGGGCCGCCTTGCAGCACGTCGACCAGCAGCGAACAGCCCGCGCGGTCATCGAACGACTTGCCGCGCAGCATCTTGTCGCCGATCTCCATGAAGCGGCTGTCAAAAGCGATGCGGTCGCCGAGCTTGACCTTGCCATTCACTTCATCTTTGCTGCTCGCGCCAATGTCGATGCGCAGGTTGTTGATCTTGACGACCGTCTGCTCACGATTTTGGTGGATTGGTGCCCACATGATCACGCCGGGAATATCGCCGATTTTCACGCGCAGGCCCGGCAGAATACGGTCATCAATGCCACCGACCGCCGAAAACCGGATGCTGCCGTCGCCGTCGATGCCGCGCACGATGAACCCGACTTCGTCCATATGCGCGGCGATCATGACGCGCAGCGGACGCAGGTTCGTCCCGCGTTTGACCGCGGTCACGCTCCCCATCGGGTCAATGCGAATGTCCTGCGTGTGATCTTTGATCGCGCTCAGGATCACTTTGCGGACGGCTTCCTCTTTGCCAGATACGCCTACCGCCTCGGAAAGCTCTTTTAAGATCATCTTTTCACTTCACTATGCCAGCGCCAAAACGCAGCAAAAATACCACAGATCGCGGCGCTTTGCACCAATCCGACCGTTGAAATAGTTGCATGTTCAGACATTCATCGGTAGTGTCTGCGCGATGTTTGCGCAAAGGAAGTCCAATGTTCAACCCGAAAGTACGCCTGTGTTTGGGAACATTGAGCCTCACCGCCCTCTTCCTCACTTCATGTGATCGACCGCTGATCATCCCGCCGCCCACGGTCAACCCAGCGTCAACTGCCGTCGTCTCTCCGCCGCCGCTCACGGATCTCCCGGTCACCGCCGCGGCACCGGCCACGCTCAACGCGCCTCCGGTCGCGGGGGAGCCACCGCCCGGCGCGGATAATCCCCTGCCCACTAACAGCAGTCCACCTGAGCCGCCGCCCCCGCCGCCGGGGTCATGACGACAGTGCCGGAGACAGGTACAATGCGCGGAGCGATCTTTACAGCAAGGTGAACCATGTCTCAGGCACACGTTTCGATTCCGACGTTGATCGTCACGGGCGCGGTCGGCGCGGGCAAAACCACCATCGGCGGCGCCGTCTCCGACCAGCTCACAGAGGCCAACCGCCCGCACGCGCTGATCGATATGGACGCGCTGCGCTCGTGCTATCCGCGCCCGGCAGATGATCCGTTCAACACGGCAGTTGGTTATCGCAATCTGGCGGCTCTGTGGGCGAATTATCAGGGGGTGGGCGCGGAGCGGGTGATCATCGTGGATGTGGTTGAAACGCCCGAGCAGCGCGCCGATTACGCCGCGGCCATCCCCGGCGCGGCGATCCAGATTGTGCGCCTGACCGCGAGCGTCGCCGAGCTGCAGCGCCGACTCGCCGGACGGGAACGCGGCGACAGTCTGCGCTGGCATCAAGCCCGCGCCGCCGAACTGACCGCGCTCATGGATGCGCGCGGCATCGGCGATCACATCATTGACACGGACGGCAAAACGATCGACGAGATTGCCGCCGAAGTGCTCCAGCGCGTCGGGTGGCCACTTTAGTCCGTTGGCAGTTCCTGAAACAGAATGCGGACGGCTTTCACGACCACCTGTTTGTGGTTGACGAACACCCGCACGAGCCGTTCTTCGGGCAGCTTGATGTGGGCTCGAAACAGGAGCTTGGTCATGTACTGTTCGACATCGTCAGTGGATTTGTGGGTTTTGATCGTGAAGCGCTGCTGCTTGTCCTCTTTGATCGGACGCCAGATGGTCACGACAGGCGCATCCATAATCTGTTTGAGCGTAGGGCGTCCGGTATAGGTCTGGTTACCCCACGAGCGCTCGTGGAGTTGGACCATTGACATGAAATCATCTTGGTTGGGCATGAGTCTCGACCACATGGCTGTCCTGTGCCTTAATTATAGCCAGAATGTGCCGCGCTCGCGCTCTCTCCGCAGCACACATCGGCCCACTGCGACATAGAGTGACAAGGTCGAGTTGGGAGGTGAACTATGACAGCAACGGTCAAACCGTATGTGCTGCCGCCGGGCACGGGCGTGCCGGGGTTTGGCGCGGAGGTCAAGGCGTCGGGCGCGGCGACGGGCGGCATGCTCACGCTGATCGAATCGCGTACGGTCGGCGGCGCGCCGCGCCATGTGCATAGCCGTGAGGATGAATATTTCTACGTAGTGAGCGGCACCATCACGGTGGAGATCGGCGGCGAGCATTTCGAAGTTGGCGCGGGCGGGTTTGTGTTCCTGCCGCGCGGCATTCCGCACAGTTGGGATACCATCGGTGAGGCGACGCTGCTGATGATCACCACCCCGCCAATGCTCGAAAGCTTCCTCGCCGAATATCACGCGGCGGATGCGGATCGCGATCAGGTCGCCGCCCGGTACGGAGTCACGTTTCTCAAGTAGCGGAAGTGGCTCTCCAGAGAAACAAGCGGGCGACCGCAGTGGTCGCCCGCTTGTTTTAACTGTTTACTGTTTGATGAAACGAGCTGTCAGCCACCCACCGCCGTCGTGGGGATCCAGATGCGATTCGCCTGGCAGCCGATCCACACCTGCGTGAAGTCGCCGCTCGTCTGCGTGACCCACCACGTCCCGGCGGGCAGGTCAAAGTTCACGCGGGTTCCAAGATCAGGCGCGTAGTAAGCGGGTGCGCCCAAGGGCACGCTGCGCACGGTCGAACCGCCCGGCAGCGGATCCGGACAATCGTTGACGGGCAGCGAGACGTTCCCCGGCCCGGAGATGGTCAGGTTGTAGGCCATGCCATCCTGCGCGAACGAATCTTCGATGACGACCAGGGTATACACCGTCCCCGCCGTCAGTGACACCGAGAGGCTGATGGGATTGATGTTGCTGGCAGCGTAGCAGTTCGCCAACGGATTCGCCGGGTCAAACGTCCCGCTATATACATAAATGGCGCTCTCAGTACCGGGTTCGGTGATCGTATAGCTGCCCGGCACATCGACCTGAAACTGGTAGGCTTGATACAAAACATCAAATACTACCGACGAGCCGTTACAGTTTGGTGCTGTAATTCCGGCTACGATGGATTCGGTCTGTCCACCCGGGGTGAGCGTTCCGGTAAAGCTTAAGCTGCCCGCGTAGACCACAACTGCAGCAATAGAGAAGAGAAGGGCAAACAGAATAACTAGCCCGAATTTTTTCATGATTTGCGTCCTTTCTACGAAATTCGGCCAAGAGCGTAACCACCACTCTCAATCTTAATTACGCTCCCAAATTCAAGGTCAGGCAAGCGTATAAAGGGCGATTAGTAGTTCCGACTAAAGTCGGTTTGGGAGATAAATCGGAAGTCGGAGTCCCGACTGTGCGCAACGGCTGGAAGCTGCGTTCCCAATCAGGGAGGCCACACGGAGAATTTTCGACCGGGCGTTGCAGAGGAGAATCGTCGGAGGCCGAGGCGCGGCCTGCGAAGAATCACGGAGGCGCACCGATGTGCGCCTCCGGACTAACCTAGTCGGCTATCGTCTTTAATGCGAGAACGTGAAGCCAACCGTCCCGCTGCACGGCGTACCATCATCCGCCGTAAAGTTCGTGATGATCGTTCCGCGCGCCAACGTCGGGCTGCTAAAGTTGAACTGCAGCTGATCGTTGGTGCCGTCATCATACGTGAACGAACCGTTGAACGTATTCGTGCCCGGCACGCGCGCGAAGAAATCACCGCTGATGCTGATGCCCCCGTTGACAATCGTGACAAAGTTGTCGTACCACTCGAGGGCGAAGTAGATCTCGTTGGTGTTAAGGCGGAAATTCTGCGTACCGCGACACGACGCGTTGAGGACCGAGTCGAGCGTCATCGTCCAGCGCCCCGTCTGCGGTGTAACCGAACCAGTCGCGGGTGGCTGCGGTTCACTGCCCCCCCCACCACCCGGCGCGGGCGTCGGCGGCTGCACGGCGATCGGGATCACAGGCGGCGCGGCGGCATCGCCGACGCTGTCACAGTCGCCGATCTCTTCGGCATCCCCGCGGCGCATCCACAATTCCGACGCGGCCGACTGCGGCGCAGCCTGCGCTTTATCCAACTGGAACCACTCGGTGCCATCATCCGAAACATTGATGCCCGTCACATCCACTTCCGTCCCCGCGGGGAGAAAGGCGACGGAAGTCCGGTTTTCGCCGGGGCCAACGCGCAGCGCGACCGTGCGTTCCTGATCGGTGAAGACACGGCACGGCTCGCCACTATCGGCAGCCGGCGCCTGCACCGCCGTCTCGACCGATTCGGCATTGTCAAACGAGAGGATCAGGTCACGCAGTTCGCGTTCAGGGTCATCGAACACGTCCGCATCGGCATAAACGTCGAAGACGCCGAAACTCTCATCACTCATCAGGATCAACATGAACAAGCCAACCTGGTTGTCGTCCATGGTGTACGACCACACCAACCCCTCCCGACCGGGGACGTTGAGGTCTTCGATGCGCGCGCCGGGCGGCAGACCGCCGTCGTAGAGTGCGGCGAACGCATCGCGGAAGACTTCTTCCATCGTGGCTTTCGTCGTATAGCGGACGACTGCACGCAGTTCCGCCGGATCGACGAGATAGACGGTATAGTCATCGCCGGAAAGGAAGAAGCCCGCATAGGGCGTGGCGTACTCCCAATTCCAGTCATCCGGCAAGGTGATGTTGTAGGCGGGGTCGATGGGAACTTCGGCTTGGGCGGTGACAATGCTGGGGACGAAGGCGAATACCAGACACAACAAAAGGACTAGTTTGGTGCTGCGGCGCAACATAACGCACTGCTCCTGTACACAGTCTATAGGCCAGTGACTCAATCTACGCTTACTAGTATATGTTTCTCGCGCACTTGCCGCGCGTGACAAATGTCGGTTTCTGACAACAAAAAAGCAGACCGGAAGATCTGCTTTTTGTCGGGTGTTGAAGCGGCTAAGCCGGCACGCCGGCTCAACGAGGTTACATGTTCAGCGTGACCGCGACGGTCAGCACGCAGTTCGTGCCGTTTTCAGTCGTCACATAGACGGTCAGCGTGCCGGTCGCGGTCGTCGGGCTGGTGAGCGTGACCGAGAGCGTGTTGGTGCTGCTGTCGGCGAAGTGGAGCGAACCCGTAAACGTGTTGGTGCCTGGCACCCGAGTGAACGTGTTACCGCTGATGGTCAGGCTATCGCCATTCGGGGCGAGCGCCAGATCCCCCAACTGCATGTTGACGAAAATGTCTGCCGAATTGCGCTGCACATTCGGGCGACCCTCACAGGAGATGTAGGTGGTCGAGGCGAAGGCCAGCGTATACGTCCCGGCGGCGGGGGTAAACGCGTCCGCCAGCACGGCCTGCGCTTCCGGCGCGGCGACGGTGTCCGCAGCGGCTTGGGTCGTCGTCACCACACTGATCGGGATGATGGGCGGCGCGATCACCGCGGCGACCGCACTGCACGCCCCGAGTTCCTGCACATCACTGCGGCGCACCCAAACTTCCGCCGCCGCTGACTGCGGTGCCGCCTGCGTCTTATCGACCTGGAACCATTCGGAACCATCTGCCGCGACCAACATCCCTGTAACGGAGATTTCCGCGTCGACGGGCAGGTAAGCGACCGAGGTGCGATTTTCGCCGGGGCCAACGCGCAGCGCCACGCTCACTGCTTCACTGGTGGAGACGCGGCAGGGTTCTACTTCCGCGACCGGTTCGAGCACGACGACGGGTTCGCTCGCGAGTTCGAAGGCGGTGAAGGGCTGCGCGTCGCTCACGACCGTCTGCGCTGTGTCAAAGGAATGGAGCAAGCCGCTGAGGGCGCTGTTGGTGAGGTCGAATTCCGCTTCCGGACCGTACATATCGACCAGACCGTAACTGTCGTCGCTCATTTCGAGCAGCACGAACCAGCCTTCGCGATCATCAATGGTGCTGTAGTGCCACGCCAGATTATCGCGACCGTTGAGGTCGATGCTCTGCAGATTCGCGCCGTAGGGCAATCCACCCGTATAGAGCGCGGCGTAAGCCTCGGTGAATACCGCATCAATGCCAGCTTTGGGGGTGTAGCGCAGAATCTCGCGGAGTTCCGCGGGGTCAATCATGTAGACGGTAGTGTTGTCGCCCGAGAGATAAAAGCCAGCGTGCGGAGTGGCATACTGCCAATTCCAGTTTTCGGGGAGGGTGAGCGTATACGCCGAGTCGATCGGGACGCCGTTTTGTGCGGCTGCAGCGAGCGGAAACACTGCCAGCACGACCAGCAGCAGAATGAGTTTAAATAGTTGAGATAACATAAGAATTGCTCCTTTCCGTGATACTTTCGCAACTCTATGTTCATTTGTGAGTATACGTGCGGAATGCTTAACAACCGTTAATTTAGCATAAAGATATGAATTTTCTAACCAAAAAGGCAGACGAATGTCTACCTTTTCTAGAGAATTTCACTCAACCAAGGGGTGCAGTGGAACGAGGTGTAACGACTTACGAACCGTCGGTTTTGAGATCCGGCCAATCAATGGCGGCCATGAAATCAGAGTCGAGGTCGGCGATGAAGTGTGCCAGCAAGCGCCCGGCGCGCTGAATATCGCGCAGATCGACCGTTTCCACGGGCGAATGCATGTTGCGCAGCGGAATGCTGAACAGCGCCGTCGGGATGCCCTGCAAGGCGACCTGAATCGCCCACGCATCGGTGCCGCTCGCGCCGGGGATGATCTCTTCCTGCATCTTGATCTCTTCGCGCTTGGCGGTTTCGCGCAGCTTGTCAACCAGACCGGGGTGGAAGTTCGGGCCAATGCCGAGCGCCGGGCCGCCGTTCATCTCGCGCGAAACATCCGTGTCGACGCCGGGCTGGGGAGCGAAGCCAACATCCAACGCGATCGCCACATCCGGCTTGATGTGATAGGCGGCGGTCGCCGCGCCGAGCAAGCCCGTTTCTTCCTGCACAGTCGCCGCGGCGTACACATCCCAGCGATGATGCAGGCTTTGCAGTTCGACGAGGCAGGCCGTCACCGCCGCGACACACGCGCGGTCATCCATCGCCTTGCCCGCGAGGCGGCTGCCTTGCAGTTCGATCATCGGGGCGTCCGGCGTGATGAGGTCGCCAATGCGCACCAGTTCTTCAACTTCGGCGGCGGGCAGCCCCACATCGATCACCAGTTCGTCAAAGCTCAGGTAGCGATTCTGCGCCCCGCCGAGCAGATGCGGCGGCACGGTCGAGACGAGGCCGGGGAGCGCGCGCCGACCATGCACGAGCACGGGCTGCGCGGGCAGAATACGGTTATCCACGCCGCTGATGCGGTGTACGAAGATGAAGCCATCCTGCACCTTGCGCACCATCATGCCGATCTCGTCCATGTGCGCCGCCAGCATGATTTTGCGCGGCGGGTCGACCGGCTGTGTCGCCCGCTTCACGCCGATCAAGCTGCCCAGCTTGTCCATTTCCATCGTATCAACGAGATCCGCCCATTCGAAGCGCAGCACTTCACGAATCGGCGCTTCGTGCCCCGAGGGCGCATGAGTCTCGGTCAGGGTCTTGAGGTGGGCTTTGAGATCAAACACAATTTTCTCCTCGGATCAAGCGCCTTACGGCGAAACAGGTTCAATGGTGGCGGTCGGCGTTTCGGTATCAGTTGGCATCGGCAGCGCTGTATCGGTCGGCAGCGGGACTGTCGCGGTCGGCGGCGGGAGCGTCGCGGTCGGCACGAACGGCGTCCACGACGGCAGCGGCGTTTGCGTCGGCGGAATCGTGAGCGTGGGCGCGAGCGTCAGCGTCGGGAAGATGAAATTGGTCGGAGCGGTCGTCGGGAAGACAAACGTCGGCGTGATGAAGCGCACCACCGTCGGCGGAATGAACTGCCCCGGCGTCGGCTGCAGCGTCGAGTTGCTCTGCTGCGGCAGCGGAGTCACGCTGGCGAACCCGGGCACGGTGTTCGTCGGCAGGCTCTCCTGCGTGGTGATCGCCTGCTGCGTCGGGCTGCTCACCCGCGCCGGCGGATTCGGCAGCAGGATGAGGCCAAAGCAGTAAAATGGCAGCGTGGCGACGATGATGATGGACAGAGCGATGCGTAAATTGCGACGGCTCCGTTCAGCAGCTACAAGATCATTCATACGACAACTCGCTCTGAAGGTCGATAATCGGGGCAATGATAACGCACTGACCGCCCACAAGCGAGACTCGCCGGTAAGTGCGTAGGATGCCGTGTTCGCCTGCCAAACCGCTCAGGACGAGGCATGCCTCGTCCCTACACGAGTTCCGATCGGTCTCCCCTCCCTGAATTCGGGGAGGGGCCGGGGGTGGGGTCGGGGCAGCGTCCGCAAACTCCCAAAACCGACCTGTAACCCGATTTCACGGCCTTCGACGCGCTTACCAACTCGCCTCGCTCCCGGCGGCTTAGGTCTCCGGCGGCGCGTTGCCGATCACCTGGCCGTCCGCGTCCGTCAGCAGCAAGCCCTTGGTGGTATCCAGCAGGACAAACGTATTGCCCCACGGATCCTGAACGACCGCTGCCTGCCCGATCTGGATCTCAAACGGCGGCACGATAATGGTCCCGCCCGCCGCTTCGAAGCGCGCCGCCGCCGCCGGAGCGGAGTCGACTTTCAGGTCGATTTCCGGCGGTTGACGTTCCGTATGCAGCACGATCTCGGCTTCGCTGTCCGGCAGACGCAAACCGACGGCGGTCGGCGTCCGCCAGATGATTTCATGCCCGAGTTGATCATGGTAAAAGGCCAAGCCTGCCTCAAGATCGGCGACGTACAAGCGCACACAATCAATGCTTTTAATCAGCGGCGTACTCATGATCGCTCGTCCACATCTGCTTCAGAACGCGCCGCTGACAAACGAGATCGACTCTTCGATCAGCGGCAGATCGTGGATGTAGTCGTCGGACTGCTCGCGGTCAATCGCCAGCCATTCGCGCCAGATCGTCTCTTTGGTGGGACCAAACGGATGCATCCCGTCCTGTCCGATCAGTTCGTCGACGCGCTCCCGCGGCAGCTTGATCGTGATGCCGTTCTGACCCACCCCGCAGAAGATGCGCCCACCGATTTTATAAGCCGGGTAGCCGAACGCCCTGCTGATCTTCACGCCGGGGATCACGCCGAGAATGCGATCCAGCGCCGCTTTGTGATCCTCACGATAGTCAGCCATATACGCTCCCCCGTCGTTTACTAACCGTCGTTTCCGTCACATGGGTAACACGGTTTCAGATACTGTAAGAACGATTTGGTTTTGTGTCCTAGCGCATAACAATAAGACTCATCAAAATACATACCATACTCGGATAATGGATAATCCCAGTCGAGATCGAGCATCAGCCATTCACGCCACATACCCCGCGGCGTAGCGAATACTGTGCCGACGCCCGCCAGAGTCAATTCTTCGACTCGATGGCGCGGTAATCGAAGTACTTCAATTCTGGTACTAACGAAGAAAACAAACACTCGCCGAGCAACGCGGTACGCTGGGAAACCGTAGTACATCGTTGACCGTACACCAGGGTAATACTTCTCCATAAACCGAATAGGTTCATTGTACCGTCGTGGTTTACGCTTCACTCCTTTCATTCAGCACCCGTAGCTGATACAACTGCCCGTCGAGAAAGCCGCGTTTGCGGTAATAGCCCCGCGTCCCCACCGCCGAAATCACGGCGAGCCGTTCATACCCCCGTTCGCGAGCGATCTCCGCCGCGCGTTCGATCAACTGCGTGCCGAGGCCGACATGCTGCGCCCGCCCGCTCGCCGTCTCGCCGATTTCGACCGACTGCCCGTACACATGCACCTCGCGGATCATGGCCGCGCCCGCCAGTTCCGGCGTGATTGGCGTCTCATCGCGCGGCGGCAGCGACAGCCGCAAAAACCCGGCGATCTGCCGGTCTTCAGTAATGTACTGCAAGAAGATTTCCTCCCCCCACGCGGACTCGTAGGGTAGTTCGTCTAAGTGCAACGCTTCCGATGTAATCGTATTATGGCGCACTTCCCGCCCGCGAATATCCGTGGGCCGATCGCCAAGCCGCTTCAACTCGTTTTCGACCAACTGGCGGAAGTTCGTCACCTTGTTGCCGACGACGATATCCGTGCCGGGAATGTCGCGGATCACGCGGGTGAGGCGGCAGTATTCCGGAGTCAGGCGGAAGCACTCGACCAGAACATGCAGCAGTTCATCTTGCGTGTACGGTCGCCATGAGCCGTCCTGAAAATGCTGCATGAGCGCCGCGCTCTCGATCAACGAGCACGGGTAGACCTTGAGTTCATCCGGTCGGAAGTCGGGATCGGCGAACATACGCTGATAGTCGGCGATGTCCTCATCCGGCGACGAACCGTACAGGTTCGGCATCCAGTGCGCGTGAATCTTGAAGCCCGCCTGCCGCAGCAGCTTGACCGCGCGCCGCGTCGCCGCGACCGTGTGCCCGCGCCGATTCAGCCGCAGCACCGTGTCGTTCAGACTCTGGAAGCCGATCTGCACTTTGGTGCAGCCCAAGCGGCGCACGCGCAGCACTTCGTCCGCGCTGATGTGATCGGGGCGCGTCTCGATCACCAGACCGACGCAGCGGCACGGCGCATCCTCGTTGAAGCGGTGCGCGGCTTCAAGCTCGTCCCACGTCGCCCACTCGTCAATCGGGGAACGCGCGCCGCTTTCAATCTTGACGCTCACATCACGGGAACGGCGCATTTCGGCGGCGTAGACCGTCTGCACAACTTGATTGTAGGTCTGCGCCAAGTCCGCGCCGTGCACCGTCACGTTGACCGTGTTCATCTCCGGGTGGAGCTGCGACCCCGCCTTGATCGCCGCCTCGACCGCCGCCGAGTGGTCGATCCCCGCGCCGAAGTCGTGCAGCGCGTCGAAGATGCGCTTGACGAACCAGATCTGATACGTCTCCGGGTAGAACGACCACGTCCCGCCGAGGATGATCACCTCGATCTTGTCGGTCGGATGCCCGGTCAGGTAGTACGTTTTGAGGCGCGACATGGTTTGCAGGTACGGGTCGAAGCTGTTCTGCTCGGCGCGCTGCGCTCCCGGCTCATCGGAGAGGTAGCTTTTGGGCATACGCACATCGTTGGGGCAGAAGATGCATTCGCCGGGGCACGGGAACGGCTTGGTCAGCACCGTGACGGGCGTGACGCCGCTGCTCGTGCGCACGGGCTTGAGGCGCAACCGTTCCACGACTGCCGGATCGAACGGGGGGATGCCCTCCGACCCCGCCCACGCGCGGTACGCGGCGATCAGCTCGTCGCGGCTGTACATTTTGTTTTCGCGGTTCTTCTTGGCGTGCGCCCGCACCAATTTGTCGATCTGCTCACGGTCGCGCAGGTCAAGAATGTCGCGCAGCAGCGCGGTCAGCGGCTGACGGTGCTGCTCTAGGTCAAGCGTCGGTTTCCGGCTCATCACACGTTCAAATTAACTGGTCGAATTAAGGTCTATTTTACCATAGGCGCACACGCCGGGTCTGCACGACACCAGAAATAATGTTGCACACACAACTTGTTAGACTTACACAATTAAACTAGCCTCTATCTGTGACATTCCGCACAAGAGCACATGTCGCTCCTCACTAACCGCTATCCGCCAAGTCGATTAGACTCTAGGTATATTGATTGGAAGTACTACCGCCGAAAGGTGTGTCATGGCTAAAAAGATTCTCGTTGCTTATGCGACTCGCGTTGGTTCCACGATTGAAATTGCCGAAGCTATCGCCGCTGTTTTGCAGGAGTGGGGTGTCGAGGTTGAAGTTCGTTCCACGCATGAGCGGCTGGATATCGAACATTACGATGGTGTGGTCTTGGGCAGCGCCATCCGCATGGGGCACTGGCTTCCGGAAGCGGTCGAATTTTTGCAGAAGCACCGCCATTATCTGAAGACGATCCCCGTTGCGTATTTCACCGCCTGCATCACCATGACCGAAGACACGGAAGAGAACCGCGAAACCGTGCTCCACTACTTCGACCCGGTCATGCAGACCGTGCCGGAAGTCCGCCCGATCTCGATTGGGCTGTTCGCGGGCGAAATCGACACGCACAAGCTCGGCGTCATGCCGCGTATCGCCATCAAGATGATCCACGCGCCGATCGGCGATTACCGCAACTGGGCAAAGATCCGCAGCTGGGCGTCGGTTATTGCGCCGCAGCTCATGGGCGAACCGGAAATGCTGTACCCGTAGGCACGGGTTATTCCACCGTTTAACTTGATCCGGGACGAGGCCGACCGCCTCGTCCCTTTTGATTCCGTTCAACAGCGCATTCGTAGGGACGCGCAACGGCGCGTCCGCAACAAATGAACGCGAAACCGGACGCCCCGTTGCGCGTCCCTACAGAAGATTGTGTTAGGAAGGAATCGCCGCCACCAATTCGTCTGGCGTGGGCGCGTAATTCCCCACCCGGCGCACAACGATCCCGCTGGCGATATTGGCCAGCATCGCCGCCTCGACAAGCGGTGCGCCTGCTGCCAGTGCCTGCGTCAGCACGGCAATCGACGTATCGCCTGCGCCGACCGTATCATAAACATCGGTGATCGTCGGCGTGGGACACTGATAAACCGCGCCGTCCGGCGTACACACCGTCGCGCCATCCCCGCCGCGTGTGATGACCATCCCCTGCCCCAAACGCAGCGCCGCGCACAATTCCCGCGCCGCCAGCGCGAATTCCTCGTGTGTGCGCAGATCACGCCGCAGATATGCCCGCGCGTCGTCGGCATTGCATTTGATTACGTCGAAGCCGGCGTATTTGTCGAACTGCCCCTGCGCGTCCGCCGTGAGCAGATGATCGCCGCGCAGCGCGTGCACCACCGCCAGCAGCGACTTGGTGATCACGCCGCCGTCATAGTCGGAGAACAGCAGGGCGTTGACACCCTCGATCTCCGCCTCAATGAACGCACACAATTGGCGCTCAATCTCTGCGGGGATCGGTTCGCGCGACAGTTTATCCAACCGGGCGACCTGCTGCGGGAAGCGCAGTCCCATCTGTGCCATGAGCCGCGTCTTGACCGTCGTCGGGCGCTCCCCATCGGCGATCAGCCCGCGCACGTCGATGCCCCGCGCCGCCAGCGTTTGCCGCAGCGCGTCCGCTTCGCCATCCACCCCGACCACGCCGACTTGCAAGGCCTTCCCGCCCAGCGTCACGATGTTCGCCGCCGGGTTCGCCGCCCCACCGCCGATCAAGCGGCGCGACTCGAATTCCAACACGGGGATCGGCGCTTCGCGGCTCATACGCGTGGCGCGTCCGGTCAGGTATTCGTCGAGGATCACATCGCCCACGACGATGATTCGCACCCCGGCCAATTTAGGAATCCACGTTTTGAGATCCGTCACGTTCACAACCTCATGATCTTTCTTGCGGGTCATGCCCCAAATCCGACCCCACCCCCGGCCCCTCCCCGAATTCAGGGAGGGGAGACAGCATCCCGCGCAAATTCGCCCCTCTCCCCGCTTGCGTGGGAGAGGGGTTGGGGTGAGGGGGTTTGCATCCCTAGTTTGCCCCTCGGCGCAGCACCGCCAGCACAAAACGCGGCAGGCGCAGCATCCGCTTGATGCGCCACGGCTGCAAGTATAAGCGGTAGAGCCATTCCAAGCCGAGCTTCTGCCAGCGCAGCGGCGCGCGTGGGATGATGCCCGCGACAAAGTCGAGCGTGCCGCCGATGCCCATCGCCATGCTCACGTTGAGGCGCGGCGCGTTGCGGGCGATCCACTTGTCCTGCTCCGGCGCGCCGTAGGCGACGAGCAGAATATCGGCGCCGCTGGCGTTGACCATGTCCACCAGCCGATCTTCCTCTTCCCACTTCGGACTGCCCGCGTACGTCCCGACGATCTGTAAACCGGGATTCTGGTCGCGCAGGATGTTGGCCGCTTGGTCCGCAACGCCGTCCGCCGCGCCCAGCAGGAACAGCTTCCAGCCGCGCAATGCTGCTTCTTTGGCAATCCGCGGCACACCATCCGATCCGGTCACGCGCTCGGGAATCGGCTGACCGATGCGCCGCGCCGCCCACAGCAGTCCGACGCCATCGGGCACGGTCAAGTCGACGCGCTTCAGAATGTTACGAAAGTTCACGTCCTGCTGCGCGATCATCAGCATTTCCGGGTTGACCGTACACACATGATGCAGCCGATCTTTGGCCTGCACCCACGAGTCGATCAAGTCCATCCACTGCGCGTAGGTGATGCGGCTGACCGGAATGCCAAGAATGTACAGATGCTCGGGGTAACGACGATCAAACTCACCCCCCACCCCCCTCTTCCAAGGGCGAGGGGATAAGTACTGTCCAAGTCCCCTCGCCCCACGGAGAGGGGATTTAGGGGTGAGGTGGTCGTTAACATCGTCTCCGCCGCGGCGATCACCTGTTCCGGCGTGATCATGCGCATGCACGTCCGCGCCGCGCACCCGTTGCGCAAGCCAAGTTCATGCCCAACGTAGCTGCAGGGCGAACATTCCGGCGCGCTGCGCACCAATGTCTGCGGCACACCCCACAGGCTCCATGCCGCTGCGTTGCTCGGACCAAACACCGCCACAACCGGAGTCCCCGCCGCCGCCGCGAGATGCATGACACCCGAATCCGCGCCAATGAACAGATCGCACTGTTTCAGGAAGCCCGCCAGTTCGGGCAGGGTCGTTTTGCCCGTCAAATCGAGCGGCGTCTGTCTCATTGCCGCGATTACGGCAGGTGAATCGTCCGCTTTGCCGCCCACCAGCACGATCTGCGCGTGGTGCCGCTCGATCAGTGCGTCGGCGACAGCGGCGAACTTCTCTGCTTCCCAGCGCCGCGCGAGGCTGAATCCGCCGCTGCCCGCGTGGAGAGCGATGAGGAGTGCATCAACCTCACCCCTATATCCCCTCTCCCAGGTGAGAGGGGACTGCTCCCCCTCTCCGCTCGGAGAGGGGACTGGGGGGTGAGGTGAGGTCGCTACCTGTGCCGGGCGCGGCGCGTTCGATGCCCCGACCCGCGCGACCACATCTAGCCAATACTGCGCCTGATGCCGCGCGCCGAACCCTTCATCCGTGATGCGTTCGGTCAAAAAGAAGCCGTGCCCGTTCTCCAAGCCGACGCGTCGCCCTGCACCCGATGCCAGCGCCAGCCCCGCAAACTTGAGCGTGCCGAAGCGTGTGGTGAAGTGGTGGAAGAACAGCAGCGTGTCATAGCGACCGCGCCGCAGGCGTCCCGCCAGCTTGAGCAGCGCGACCGCATTCGCGGGCTGGAGCATGGCCTTCGGGCTGTCAAACGTGTGCTTGTCGAAAGTGATCACTTCATCGACGAGCGTCGGATCGAGGATGGGCGCGGCGTGCCGCGTCGTCAGCACGGCGATCTGCGCGTCGGGATGCGCCTCACGCAGCGCACTGATCGCGGGCGTGGAGAGGATCAGGTCGCCAATATCGGCTAACTGGATAATCAAAACTCGTTGGGACATTCATCAACTCAGACAAAGAACAAGAAAAAGCCTAACGCAAAGACGCCAAGTCGCGAAGACGCCAAGCAAAAGTCTACACGACACAACAGGCAGTTGACAGTGAAAGCGCATTTTTACCCTTTCCTTTGCGCCTTTGCGTCTTCGTGCCTTTGCGTTAAGCACTTTCTTTATACATCTTCTAGGGCATTTAGCACGGCTTCGGCGGCGCGATCCCACGTAAACTGCTGCGCCTGCGGCCTGCCCGCCGCGATCAGGCGTGCGCGCAGGGAGTCATCCGTGCTCAGACGCTCCAACGCGTCGGCAATCGCCATCACATCCAGCGGATCGACCAGCAGCGCGGCGTCGCCCGCCAGTTCCGGCAGGCTCGACGTGGTCGACGCGATCACAGGCGTACCGCACAGCATCGCCTCGAGAATCGGGAAGCCGAAGCCTTCGTAGAGCGTCGGGAAGACGAGCCCCAGCGCTCCCGCATACAGCGCGCCTTTATCGGCGTCGTCGACGAAGCCCGGCATGTAGATATGTTCCGCGCCAACAATCCACGCCGCATCGAACAGCCAGCCGGGGTTGCCCGCCAGCACCAGCCCGGTCGGATCGTCCTTCGGCCGCGTTTTCCGCCACTGCTGAAACGCCTGCACAATCCGCTGGATGTTTTTGCGTGGCTGAAGTGTCCCTAGAAACAAGAAGTAGCGTTCTGGCAAATGATACTTTTTGCGCGCGGCGGTCACATCCCCAATCGGCGGCGCATCGACGCCGGGATACACGACGCGGATTTTGCCCGGTGATGTGCGGTAGAAGCGCTGCAAATCGTCGGCAGTCGCGCGGCTGTCCGCGAAAATCACACGGGCGCGGCTCGCGCTCCAGCGCGTCGACAGATCGAGGTAGCGCCGCTGATTCGGCGTGTGCGCTTCGGGAAAATACTTGTAGCCCAGGTCATGCACGGTCATGATTCCCTTGCCGGGGAAGACGAACGGCAGGGTATGCGCAGGCGTCCACAGCGCGTCGGGTCGATCTTTGAAGAGTTCGGCAGCGAGCCGCAGATGCGTCCACGCGCGGGGATACGGAATGATGCGGCAGTCCGCGCCGGGGAAGAGATCGGCGGACGGCTGATCGCGAAAATACAGCGTGATCTGGTGCTCAGTGTTGTAACGCAGCACCGCGCGGATGATTTCCAGCGCATAGCGCTCCGTCCCCGTGACGCGGGCGACCGTCGTCCGGCTAGCATCGATGGCGAGGCGCACGATCAGCTAACGGCGGCGCAGACGCGGCAGAATCAGCAAAATGACGATGAGCACCGCCACCACCGGCAGCATGACGGTCGCCGCGGATAGTTGAATCGGCGGCACAATGCCGAGGCTTTCCAGCAGCCCCGCCGCCCCACCCAGGATCAGCAGCAGGCCGGGGATGAACGCGCGGCGCTCGACGGGACGGGCCAACACCCCCGCACCGATCAAGCCGACGCCGAGGGCGGCGAAGATCAGCGGGTAGAAGCTCACCGATTGCAGCATAGCAACCCCGACCGCCAGCGTGAGCGCGATCAGCAAGCCGAACAGCAGTGTCCCGCGCGACCAGCGCCCCGCACCGAGCCAGTAGGCCACCAGTGCGAGCGCCGCCCCGCCGATGATGGCAACGGTTAGTATCTGGGGATCGATGCTGCCGCCGGACGTCGTGGTCAGCGTGAGCCACGCGCCCAAGCCGATCAGCAGCAGCCCCGGGACGCCCGAGCCAAGCTGCCCACGCTTGAGGCGCGACAGCGGCGGCATAGCGAGCTGCGGCGCATACGCGCTCGCCCGCTTGCGCGGCGCGGCATCGAGGGCGATCTCTTCGGCTTCCTGCCGAGTGACGGGTTCGCTCAGCGCGGCGACAGCCGCCAACGCCGCGTCGATATCCTGCCCGCTGCTATCTGGCGAATAGATGCTCCAATCCGGCGCGGCGAGTTCGAGCAGCGGCTCGTTGAACGAGTCAGCCACATCCGGCGGATCAATCAACGGTTCAGCCGCATCCTCGGGTTCAGCCCCGGGATCGGCGGGTTCTACGGGTTCGTTGTCGCCTGCGGGGAGGCGTGTCGTTTCGTCTGTCATAGCTTGTATTGTGGCGGCTTTTGCGCAGTGATGCAAGTCGCGACTCCGCGCGCCGTCCGTTCCCGATCACGCGTCGCTCCCGCTCCAGCGGACCAATCCAGCCTTGTCAGCGGTAACACCATCCGCTATACTGTTTTTCTACCTCGGCGACGTGGCCAAGTGGCAAGGCAAAGCTCTGCAAAAGCTTGATCACCGGTTCGAATCCGGTCGTCGCCTTCAAGACATTCCCCTATAATGGGGGAGTGTCTTTTTTATTTTGGCTGATTTGCCAGAACTTTGTCGGGACACGCTTCTGCGTGTCCGCAAATGATTTACGTGACTGAAAGGTTCAGTAATTCGAGTTCCCCCTCACCCCTGCCCCTCTCCCACGCAAGCGGGGAGAGGGGTGAAAACAGTCGTCTGCTGGCTCCCCTCCCCGAATTCGGCTGAGGAGAGGACATGTTTGGGAAAGGGGTTGAAAAGCAGGGAGTTCATCGTTCACACTGGTAGCGACCAAGCAAACCGAGTATGAGCGATGAACTATCCATTACTGTACCAATGGGAGAGACTGTTGTCAGCCCATTTACCGGGTTTCAATAGTTGGCAACGAGCGAATGTGGCGCTGTTTAGCTACGGGGTGATACAGGCAAAAGCTGCCAGCAAGGGCAATGCCCAAGCCACCAGCTGTGGAGAGCAAGTGGAAAGCACCGCCGGCGGTTTCGGCGCTGGTTGGACAACGAGGCGGTGGACTTGGGGCGTTTTTCGAGGCCTGGAGTCGCTGGGTGGTGAGTTGTGTCGGGGGCGCAGAGATCACGTTGCTCGTGGATGAAACGAAGCTCCACGACCGGATTGGGGTCATGCTGGTGGGAGTGGCGTGGCAAGGACGCTGTTTGCCGTTAGCGTGGCGCACCTACCGAGCCAACAGCGAAGCAGCGTATCCGGCCGAGGGACAAGTTGGGATGATTCGCGCCTTACTGCAAGCGGTGAAAGCAGGCATCGGCGATCTGGCGTCGGTCCTCGTCTTAGCCGACCGGGGGATTGGCTGTTCGCCCGCCTTATGCCGGGTGGTCGAAGCCTTAGGCTGGCGCTATCTGTTCCGCGTAACCTGTCAGACTAAAATCGTGACTGAAGATGCCGACTATCGCATCGCTCGCCAAGTCCAACCGGGCGAGGTGTGGAGGCAGGCGGGTCGGGTCTTCAAGCAGCGGGGACGGATTGAGGCGCACGCTCGGGCATTGTGGGGCGTTGGTTACGACGAACCGTGGGCGCTGGTGACTAATGATGAACGGCTCACCGGATACGAGTATGCGCGGCGCAATTGGCAGGAGCAAAGTTTTCGTGACCTGAAAAGTGGCGGTTGGCATTGGGGCGACAGTCGCCTACGTTCTCCCCACCACGTCGCGAACCTGCTCATTCTCTTGGCCATTGCCTACACTTGGATGGTCGCCTCGGCGTCAAGCGGTCGCGGCAGGTTGCGCCCAACCCCTGGTCCGTCGCCCCAACGGTGCTTTCCGGCGCTTGTGGAGTCTCTTTCGGGAAGGACTGCGTTACTTCGCGCAAGTCGTTCAACGGCATACCGTGTGTCTGGGCTTTACCTTTATCCCAGACACACGGCTCACTTGAAAACGTGCCCTCTCCTCAGCCGAATTCGGGGAGGGGCTGGGGGTGGGGTAAACTCTTTGATTTGCGGACATGCTTCTGCGTGTCCGTGAGCGTAACAAGTAGTGAATGGACAGCGAAGATGGCTGAGCAATCGCCAAAATCAGAACCGATGTCTGACCGTCCGCCGCTGCGCGTCTCGTTGACGCCGCTGCCGCTGCCCAATTACAGCCTGTCGACGGTCTGCCCCGCCTGCGACGCACCCACGGTGCGCCGGGCGTGCAAAGTGCGCTGTGATCGCTGCGGTTTCATGTGGGATTGCAGCGAACTGTAGAGAGGACATTCCCCTTGAGGACCATCACCAGAATCGATGTCGGCTCGGCCTTTCGCGTGGGTGCCATTGCCTACGCGATCTTCTTCACCATCTTCGGCTTACTCTCGCTGGCCATGCAGGTGCTGTTTTTCGCGCCGTTCATGAACAGCATCACCACCAACGCGACCGTCAACAGCAACCCCATCGATCTCTCGCTGTTCGCCGGGGTGAGTCCGATCAGCCTGCTGTGCTTTTACTTTGTCGGCATTGCGATGGCGGCGATCTTCGGGGACATCAGCACGGCGCTGCTAGCGTGGGCGTATAACCTCGCCGCGCGCTGGGTCGGCGGACTCAAGATTCGGCTGGACACGGATGGTAACGATTTGCTCGACGAACTCGGGCGCGACATCGATATGAAACGCAAGCGCGGGGAGCTGTAACCGCACCCTGCTCATATGGAGTGCGGTCTTGAAAAGACTGAGACGAGGCATGCCTCGTCCCTATACAAACGCTCTTATCTGTCTCCCCTCCCTGAATTCGGGGAGGGGCAGGGATGGGGTCGGCAACTACAGGGTATACAGCGCCCCGTACTTCGTGCGCAGATAGTTCAGTAGCGGCTGCACCTGCAAACTGCCGCCGGTCACGCGCTGCACCAGTTCCGGCGCGGTGAACTTGCTGCCGTGCTGATAGATGTTCGCCTTCAGCCATGCGTGCAGCGTGTCGAACTTGCCCTGCCCGATCTCGCTGGGGATCTGCGGATGTGCTTCCAGCGCCTTGCTGTAGAACTGCGCGCTCAACAGGTTACCGAGTGTGTAGCCCTGGAACGCCCCACCAATCAGCCCGCCGTACCAGTGCACGTCTTGCAGCACGCCGTCGCGGTGATCCGGCGCTGTCACGCCGAGATCGCTGGCATAGCGGCTGTTCCACATCTCCGGCAGGTCCTTGATCGCCAGCGAGCCTTCCAGCAGCGCCAATTCGATGTCAAAGCGAATCATCACGTGCAGGTTATAGGTCACTTCGTCGGCATCCACGCGGATGAGCGACGGCGTCACTTTGTTGATGGCGCGGTGGAACTGGTCAACGGTCACGCCGCGCAGTTGATCGGGGAAGGCCGCTTGCAGGTCGGGATAGTAGTGATCCCAGAATTCGCGGCTGCGCCCGACGATGTTCTCCCACAGACGCGACTGGCTCTCATGCACGCCTGCTGACGTGCCGCCATCCAGCGACGTGCCTTCGTACGCCGGATTGATGCCCATCTCATAGAGCGCGTGCCCCGCCTCATGCAGCGTGCTGAAGAGCGCGTCACGCACGTCATCCTCGCGGACGCGCGTGGTGATGCGCACATCACCCCACGCAAACTTGGTCATGAACGGGTGATGCGTCAAGTCCTGCCGCCCGCGCTGGAAGTCATAGCCATACTGCTTGATGATCTTCTCGCCGAACGCGAGCTGGGCCGCCTGCGGGTACTGGCTGTAGATGAAGGAGTCGTCGGTCGGCGCTTGGGATGTGATCGCCTTGACCAGCGGCACGAGCCCTTCGCGCAGTTCCGCGAACACGCGGCGCACATCCTGTGCCTTCATGCCGTAATCCGCCATGTCGATCAGCGGGTCGGCGATGTGGTCGTAGCCGGGGAAACATTCAGCGTAGCGGCGGCTGAGATCGAGCGTCTTTTCGAGCAGGGGTTCCATCCGCGCCCAATCGTTGGCCGGACGCGCCTCCGCCCACTTGGAATAGGTGAGGGCGGTATGTTCGAGCAGTTCGCCGACGAGATTCACCGGGACTTTGACATAGCGTTCGTAGCTGCGCCGTGCATTGCGGATGAGCGCGGCATCGTCGTGATCGTACGGCAGGCTTTCCTCGTATGGGCGCAGATCATCCAGCAGATGGCCGACCGCCGGATCGACCAATCGCTCAAAGGCCAGTTTGCCGACGAGGCTGCTCTGCCGCGCGCGCGCCTCCGCGCCGGCGGGCGGCATATACGTCGATTGATCCCAGCCGAGAACCGCGCCGACGAAGCTTAAGTCGGAGTATTCGAGCAGCCGTGTTTTGAGTTCCTGTAATTTGTTCTCCAACGCCTCTTCTCCATTTGAAATAGTTTCAATGCTAATTTTATTTCGAAAAGCTCAAGTCTGTCAATCAGACAAGCTGACCGACTGCCGAATAGCGACGACACCCTGCGCAGCAGTCATAAGTGTGTTTAGAAACCCCTCACCCCCAACCCCTCTCCCACGCAAGCGGGGAGAGGGGAGGGGTCGGGAGTGACCATTTTCAACACGCTCATGATAATAAATGGCCTGTCCAGACCGCCACTTTACCCCCGCCACTCGTGTACGAGGATGCTCATGATGATCATGTTGTAGTACACACCCTCCCAGAACAGCGCATCCCGGAGTACACCTTCCCGCTGAAAGCCCACCTTCTCATAGGCACGTGCTGCCCGCGGGTTGAACTCGTAGACGCCGAGTTCGATACGGTGCAGCCTGAGCGTCTCGAAGCCATAGCGCACCATCAGACGCATGGCGTCCGTGCCATACCCCTTGCCCCAATCCGCCGGAGTGAAAATGGCGATGCGAATATTTGCCGCGTGGTTTGCGGCGTCGATCTCGTTGATCACCACTTCGCCGACCGCCCGATCATCCCTCACATCCGCGAACATGAAGGCCGCGCGGTCTTCCCCCGGCTGCAGATTACGCTGGATATACGCGTCGATTTGTTCGCGCGTAAAGGTCTGCTGTGTCCCCGTGAGCCGGGCGCTCTCTGGCTCATTCGCGCCTGCCAGCAGCAGGTCAGCATCAGCGGGCGTATACGGTCGCAGATACACCCGCTCCCCAATCAAAATTTTCGCGCCGGTCATACACCCTCAATTGGTTCGCAACAGTTCATAACGGCTCTGACTCTACAGTCTCCAAACATTCATTGTCAATGGCTGATTGAATCTTCTATACTCTCAAATACAGAGTGAAAGAGCGCGTCCCATGATTACCTTACCAGATCCAATCGTCTACTATCGGATCGTCTGGGAGATAGTGCGCCACATCCCGGCGGGAAAAGTTTCCACGTACGGTCATATCGCCACGATGATTCCAGCGCCAGCCGGAGTCGAGGCGGCGGATTATGAAAAGCTCGCTCCACGGTGGGTGGGAGACGCGATGAATGCCGTCTCTCGCGTCGATGATCCGGAAATCCCCTGGCATCGGGTGATCAACAGCAAAGGCGAAATCAGCCTGCCGCCGGACAGCGTCTCGGCGGCGCTCCAGCGCGCGCGGCTGCGCCACGAAGGGACGATGGCCGACGACGCGGAAATCGTCGATCTGAATCAGTATTTATGGGAGCCTGACCGGAACTGGTTATGGGAACATGGCCTGCGCCCGCCCAAATCACTCAAGAAGCAGCAGAGTCACACGGGTCAGATGCGCCTGTTTTGAAAAGCGTGTCGGCAGGGATGCGTTTCAGATGTTTTTGATGAACAGACCTGACAAACGCATCCCTGTTCACCTAGGCTGTCTGTCTTATGCGCCAGAGGCCGGCAATGGCGCTCCATTCCAGGGAGCATCATAATTCGGTGTGACGACTGAAGCAGGTACCCACAAAGGTGTCGCACCGCAGGCGATCCACAAGCGATAGAATCCGCTTTCTCCAGCAATTACATACCATGCCGTACCAGCCGGCAACATGATTGTTGTAGGCGTATCCAGACTGGCTACCGCATAGGTCGGGGTGGTCTGGGCCAACCGTCCCTGCACGGCGGTCGTCGGGAGCGGGACAAGACAGATCGGCATACTGCGCAGCACAACTTGATTTGCCACCGACGGTGTGCCCGCGCCATCGGCCGCGCAAACCGCGAAGTAGCTGCTTTGGTAGACAACTTCCCCGCCAATCCATGTAAGCATTCGGAACTCAAAGGTAATCGGATAGCTGATTGCAAACGTAGCAAGCAGGGGGCCGTACACCATCGAACCGCTCCCATCAGGGGCATCATAGGGGATTGATGGAAGGAAGTACTCCACGCCATTCGCTAAATAGTGCAGAGTGATCTGAGCATCGACCGGCAAATCCCATTGAACAGGTTGACTGGCCATCAGGACCTCAATATTGCCGCCATTGGTTGTACAAGTCACACTTGGGATCGACGCCCAACGATAGTAGGGATCCGCGGCTACAGCACTCGCTATCGAAACCGTCATGAGAAAAACAAGGGGAACAACGGGGATCAACAATATTTTACGCATCATTTTTCTCCTCAAAGAAGATAGAGCGCTCTTATATTATTGATCCCAATCATATGTTAGTGAAGTAACATTCGTCAGTTTCTTAGTACCCGTCGATATACTCGAACGCCGCGTCGAGCGTGGGCGCGAGGTGAAACATCTTCTCAAACGGCGTTTGGACGAACTGCGCCGCCCGCATCTGCTCAAACAGCGCCAGCAGTGGCTGATAAAACCCCTCGAGATCCAGCAGCACCAGCGGCTTGTCGAGCAGGCGCAGGTGCTTGCCGACCATAATCTCCGTGACCTCTTCGAGCGTGCCAATGCCGCCCGGCAGCGCCAGAAACGCATCCGACCGCGCTTCCATCGTCGCTTTGCGTTCGCGCATGTTCGGCGTGACGACCAATTCGTCGGCATTGTGGATACGCCACTCCCCGGTCGACCAGCGCCTGCGGGATCACACCGATAACGCGCCCACCCGCCGCATGCACGCTGCGAGCGATCGCGCCCATCAAGCCGACGCTGGCGCCGCCGTAGACCAGCGTGTCGCCGCGGGACGCCAGATGCCCACCGAGCGACTCAGCAAGAATGAAATATTTCGGATCAATCGTGTTGCTCGATGAGCAGTAAACGCAGATGTTCATAAGTTTGTCTAGACGGGAATCCCCAATACACGCGCGATATCCAACGCATGATTGTGCTCATGTTGAGCCGCAATGCGCAAGATTTGCCGGACCGACATGATATTCATCGAACCGTGGCGTCCGGTCTTTTCGAAGATGCTCTCGTCGGTCACGCCGTCCAGCCAGGCATAGAGTGCCGCGCGCGACTGCGCCAGACTCTCCCGCGCCTGTTCTGGCGTGAGCTCGGCTTTCTTCTCGACCGAGCGGCGGTTGTAGCGTTCGAGGTCGAAATCGGCGGGGACAACTTCTTTGCCCTCGGCGTAACCCATTACCATGTTGTTGTGCGCCGCATCGGTCAGCACGAGGTGCACAAGCAGTTGGCGCACGTTCCACGCCGCCCCTTCCGAGTAAACCTGCGCGTCCCAGCGGTCGCCTACCTGATCGAGCACGTGATTCAACACCCGGCGCGACTCGGCCAGCTCCGCCCGAATCTCATCAATCGTTTTGTAGCCCAAGTTGTAAGTCATGCTGATCCCTAAAAGCAGTCTAGTTTGACGGTGATTGACCCCACCCCCAGCCCCTCCCCGAATTCAGGGAGGGGAGCAAACACGGCTTGCAGAACCGCCCCTCTCCCGGCATGCCTAGGAGAGGGGTTGGGCTGAGGGTTGCTGGTTGTGATTTACAACACCGTTTAGAGCTGAACGTAGCTGTTTTCGGCCAGCACGAAGCGATGCACCGCCGGACCGTGATCCGCGGCGAACACCTTGGCGTTATCCGCCAGCAGACTGGAGTCGATGCGTCCGGGGATGGAGCGGATCGCGCAGTCCTTCATAATGATGCTGGCTTCGATCTCGCTGTTTTCGATCTGCACATTGTCGCCAATCGCCGTGTACGGGCCAACGTAGCTGTTACGGATGGTCACGTTCTTGCCGATGATCACCGGACCACGCACCACGCTGTCGATGATCTGGCTGTTTTCGCCGACCAGCACGCGCGGCGAAATGTCGCAGCGGCCAATGATCATGCTGGGATCATCCGGCGCGGGGGTATACGGCAGTTCGCCGAGCACCAGTTGATTCGCCTGCATGATCGAATCCGGCTTCCCGGCGTCAATCCACCACCCGGTGATCTTGTAGTGCGTCACCTTCGCGCCCGATTCGATCAGGTGCTGGATGGCGTCGGTGATTTCGTACTCGTTGCGCGCCGACGGCTTGATCTTGGAGATCGAGTCGTAGATGCTGGAACGGAATAGATACACGCCCGCAATCGCGAGATTGGACGGCGGGACCTTCGGTTTTTCCACCACGCGCTTGATCACGCCGTCCTGCACTTCGGCGATGCCGAAGCGCGTCGGATCGGCAACTTCGCCGAGCGCGATGTTGGCTTCGGAGTCGGAAGCAGGGAAGGCGCGCAGCAGATCGCCCATCTTGTCCTGGAAGATGTTATCGCCGAGGAACACGCAGAACGGTTCGCCCGCGACGAAGTCTTTGGTCAGGCCGATGGCGTGCGCCAGACCGCGCTGTTCCGCCTGTACGATGTAACTCAGCTTCACGCCCAACGCCGAACCGTCGCCAAGTTCGCGCGAAATCGGCGAATCGAGTTCATTGGCGACGATGCCGATTTCTTCAATGCCCGCATTGTGCAGCACTTCAATGGCATAGCCGATCAGCGGCATGTTGGCGACGGGAACGAGCGGCTTTGGCATGGTCAGCGTGACCGGACGCAAACGCGTTCCCTGTCCGGCGGCGAGAATGATACCCTTCATACACCTACCCCCTTATGATGACTGTTCGTCCAGATAATTCACCGCTGCATCCAGCAGTGCGTCTTCGGCATCAATGAGTGTTTCGACGGTGACGGGTACGCGCACGGTCGGCGCGACGCCGCGTCCTTCAATATGGATGTTGCCTTCGGCGTCGACTTCGCGCGCGATGGTGAAGCGCACGAATTCGCCTTCCGGCATAGCGAAGTCCTGCACGCCGCCGCCCAAACCGCCCGTCGGGTAGTGGCCGACAATCGCCGCGCGGTCTTCCAGCGTCATGTCATAGCTGAAGAATTCGCACGCGCTCAGGCAGGTCGGGCTGACGATGACGGCGATGTTGCCGTGATAGCGCAGATTCTCCGGCGGCGGGTAGAAGCGGCTGATGCTGCGGGTGTCGAAGAAGAAATCGCCCAGCGATTCGTCGTACACCCCGGAGCCGCCCGTTTCCAGCGGTTCGTCGAAGAAATACGCCGCCATCTGATCGGCGAGGAAACCGCTGCCGCCGCCGTTGACGCGCATGTCAATGATCAGCCCCGGCACGCCCTGATCATTCAGCGTCTGGATCATGCGTTCCCACAGTTGAATGGTCAGCAGGTCGTTGTCGCTGAACGAGTAGATCGTCACGTAGCCGTAGCCACTCGGCAGCAGCTCGTATTCGACGGGCAGTTCGAAGCCCGTCAGGTTATCCGCCGCGCCGACGAACAGGCTGTCGAGTTCCTGCACAGCCGTCATGGTCGCGGAGTCGGTCGTGCTCTGGCCGGGATTGATGTATTCGACGGTCACGTCATCCCCGAACGGGAAACGGGTCGCAAAGCGCAGTTGTTCGAGCCGCTGATGATGTGGGGTACTGAACGGCCCCGTCCACGTGGTCGTCTGGTCAACCCAGTCGCTCATCGGCACGCCGTTGATGCTGACGATCTCCGCGCCGCGCTTGATGCCCGCCTGTTCCGCGGGTTGATCGGGGACGATCAGCGTGGCGATGAAGCGACCATCGTCCGTTTCGCGCGTCGACAGGCCGATGCCGCCGATGGCCGCGTCGATCAGGTCTTCGCGGATGAACGGGCCAGAGACATGCCCATCCGGGATTTGCCACAGGAAGTCCCGCAGCGCGCGGCGATATTCGAGCGAGTCGCCGTCGGCTTCTGCCTGTTCAAAGCGCGGACGCCATTCGGCCTTAAGCGCGTCCCAATCCAGCTCCTTGTATTCGGTGAAGGCGTAACGGGTGCGGAACAGTTCGATCATCGCGTCGAAGGCGTCGGTGTAGCTCATCGTCGAGAAGTCTTGCAGCGCCGATGCGTCGCCTTCGATCAGGTCGATGACGGGCGCGGCGGAGCGGTCAAAGGTGAACGGTTCGGTGTCCAGATCGACCACCGTATAGCCCTGCGGCACGGTGACAATCGGATCATCCTCGGTGAACAGCAGACCATCAGCGCCGAAGCCCGACGGGAAACCCTGCGTGTCATCGGTCGCGTAGATCACATACTTGCCGCCGACCACTTCGCCTTCCGAGCTCGGATCGGGGTCAATGCGCGTGGAGGCGTAAGCTGTCGACCAGCCGCCACCGTACAGATCACGCTCTTCGAGGAACGGATCGCCAAACGTGTTCGACCAATAGGCGATGGCGAACACCTGCACACCCTGTTCGGCTTCGGCGTCGTTGTCCACGTCGCGGAATGAGCCTTGCGGTTCAATCGGCAGCGTCAGGCTGTAGTTGACGGGCGATTCGTAGAAATCGCTGGTGATCTGCGCCAGCGTCTGCGACTGCGGTGGCATGAGGAAATACTTGTCGCGGTCGACGAACCCGGCCTGGTCTTCGGTGATGATGATCGGCTGGGCGACGCCCGCCGTGAACAGCGTGTTGGTGTACGACAGCGTGCCGGTGATAACCTGCGCGCCGCCTTCATCGTTGACGATGTCGGCAGGAGGCGCGTCCTCTTGTGCCGCGCTCATGGAGGCTGTGAACAGCAAAATGACGACGATGAGGAGCAGACGGGGCAGCGAGGATGTTCGCTTCATACAGTTTGTCTCCCTACAACATTACAGTTAGAATTCCACGCTCAGAAGCATAGATCACATTGGGTAAACGCGCAATGCGCCGCGGGTACTGGCACAGGCAGAAGTTACATCTATTCTTATACACGCGAACGTTTAAGAATGCGTGAGGTCAAAAGCGAAAAATGTATGAATTCGGCACATATATCTAATTTGGTATAAAACGTGCGTCGTTTTCGCAGCAGCCAATCGTGCCTTGAGCGGAGGCCAAGCGTCCGCCGCGGTGACCGGAGGTGCGCTACTATGGAGTCTAGAACCGGATCGCCCCGAAAGGACTAGGCATATGCGCGCCGCTTGTCTGACTCTCCTCGCCCTGCTCACGCTCACCCTGATCGCTGCGCCCGCGCAGACCGCTTACGCGTGCAGCGGCGGCTATATACCTTACAGTATCAACAGATTGATTCAGAGCAGTACAATCGTCAAAGCAACGGTAATTGAAGTGGATGATGCTTCAAAAAATGCAATTCTGAAGGTGGAAAGCTATTTCACGAATTCAAATGGTGACGAATATTTACTTTATCAACTCAACGATCCGGTCTTGTCACGCGTATACATAGCATATGGATATGATACAGGTTGTCTCTTTGATGGTGGTGGGAGAAGCGGGCTAGGGGAAACTGGTTATTACGCATTGGAGCGGAACGTCGATGGCTCTTATCACAATTCTGATCCTAACCTAAAAGCCCCTTTGATCACGCTTCCACTTGACTCTCCACAAAGCGTATATGTTCTCACCGATCCCCTAGACCCTGTGGAAGACTACAGCAATTTAACTAGGGTGGACATCACGAGCGAGGCACAGTTTCAAGATCTACTAGCACAGTACAATGGGTTCAACGTTACACCCCCGGAAACCTTTTCATACCGGCCCTTGAAGGCGCCACTTTTGATTACTACCCAAACGGGAGCGCACTTTCAACTACCCGTTGATTATCGTGCCCCAGTTTTGATAGCCAATCTCACTGCATGGGCTGTGCATCCCCCCAACTCTTATCCTGAAATTTTCGATTTTCCTCCCTATTGCGCACAGATTCGCTGCCAGCTTTCTACGCCAGATTACAGCTTGAATGCCGAGCAAGTTGACTCTTCCACAATCGCAATCGACTTTCCCTATTCCGCATGTTGGGATCTGCCCACTCTAGTCGGTGGGGCATTCAGTTTCTCACCCACGAGCGAATCAATACTGGTGTGGGACAGAGATCGGCTAGATGTGTACTTGATTGAGAGCTTACCAATTGATGTACACCATCGTCTAATATGTCCCGAGACAAACGCCCCTATTCCTCACCGCGTCTTCAGTCTCTCTCTAAGTGGCGGACACATCGGCCAAGTGGAATGGAGCGCAGATGGCAATATCCTCGTCTATGCCGACGATCAAGGTTTGTGGACACTCGATCTCTGGCGCAGCAGCCAACCAGAACTAGTCGTTTCCGGTGATCAGCTATTCCCGCTGTTCGTCTCAGCGACCGGGCGCTACATCGGCTATCAAACAGATCAAGCTTCCCAGAACTGGCTGACGCTGGACACTGTTACAGGCGAAACGTTCGAGAACGCCTTAGTGTCCAATGATGAACGGCAGTTCGCCCTCCTCGCGCCCACGCAGCCCGCCGAACAGCGCGATCACTTCACCTGCACTCCGCCGTTAACCGCCAACTGCCCACTCGTCTTCGAAACTTTCCCGCAGGAATTTGGCTGGATAGACAGGAATCGATATTACGTCGTCCTCGCTCCTGATCAGAACCAGTCCGGTGCTTACGCTGCTAGCTACAGTTTAATCGAAAATGCCGGGCGGCTTAATGAGTTCGACTTCAACGGATTTGCAACTGGCGACACCGTAATGGATATCACCTATGAACCGCATCAAGGAACGTTTGCGCTGCTCATGGGCGATTACGAGATTCGCGTCAACAATCTGTCGCTCGACCTCTCAAGCTCGCTCGATGGCGCGATCACGCAAATCGAATGGCTGCCACCGCTGTTCTATTTTGCGGAGTAAAACGGGGCAAAAATACGTAGGGGCGCACCTGCGTGTGCGCCCAAGCATCGGGCAGACACACAGGTCTGCCCCTACACGAACCTCGCGCTAGCTTCTTCAATCCGTCAGCGATTGCAGCGAGTTGAGCAGCTTCGACCGCTCAACCACATCCTTGAGGATGTTGCGGCGGTTGGTGGTGATCGCCGGTTTGTGCGCGTATTCCCAGATTTCCTCGGCGATTTCCCAGACGGCGTTCGGCTTGGCAATGCTGCGCGCGGCATCCGAGCGGCGTTTTAATCCCGCAGCGCCTTCACTCAACCATTGCTGAGCGGCATCCGCGACCTGCTTGGGGGTCGGCGCGTACTCGCCCGCCTTGTTCTCCACCACAAAATCGACGTTGCCCTCTTCCTGACCGGGGATCGCGTCGAACAGGATGAGCGGCAGCCCGGCAATCGCCGCCTCACTGATCGTCGCGGGACCCGCTTTGGTCACGAGGATGTCCGCCGCCGCCATCAGCTTGGGCATGTCGGTGACGAAACCGTACACCTTGACGGGCTGGTTCCAATCGCTCTCTTCCAGCTTTTCTTTGAGCGTCTTGTTGCGCCCCGCAATGATGATCAATTGGCACTTGAGCTTGCGGGAATTGATAGCCCGGGCGACTTTGTAGAGCGGCCCCATGCCTTCACCGCCGCCGACCATGAGGATCGCAGGGAGGTTCGCATCCCAGCCGAGCTGTTGGCGCGCGACCGCTTTATCGAGCAGCTTCTTCTCAAACTGCGGGTGCACGGGCAGCCCCGTGATGCGCATCTGTTCCGCCTTGATTCCGGCTTCGAGGCCACGTTCGAGCGCGGGCAGCGTTGGCACCAGCGTGCGGTCGGCGCGGCGGTCATACCAGAACATGTGCGTTGAGACGAGGTCGGTCACGACGACGACGAACGGTGGGCGCTTTTCCTGCGCCATCATCGCCTGCATGGCGAGGTGCGTCAGCACAGAGTGTACGCTCACGACCACATCTGCGGGATATTCGCGGAGCATGCGCTTGAGGCGCTTCTCCGCCGTCAGGTAGATGGCCTGCGCGGCCACTTTGGCGCGCCGCCGGGTATTGGAGAGCTTATAGCCGACGCCCCACGACGATTTACTGTGGTTGATCAACCAGGGGTAGAATTCCGGCATGTATTTGAACGGAAACGGCGAGTAGTGGCGGAAGCCATCCACCATCTGGCACTGCACCTCATCGCCATACTTGGCGATCAAGGCATCGCGAATCGCTTCTGCGGCCGCCCGATGCCCCCCACCCGTATCTGACATGATGAATAGCACACGTTTAGGCACCCTGATTCCCCTTGATTACTCGTTTTAAACGTCGAAAAAACTCGGTCCGTGCCAGCATGACGTGGCGTTCACAGCCAGTGCAGCGTATCCCGATATCCGCTCCCACCCGGTAGATGACCCAAGTGTCACTCCCACAGGGGTGCGGCTTTTTCATCTGGACACGGTCGCCAATTTGAATTTCAGCAGTCATAAGACCCTAGTGTACAGCTTACAACCATTGATGCACAGTGAAACATTGTAGGTAAAAAGCCGCTGATCGACAGTTAATGGTTGTCCGCCACCGCGATCTCGCGCTTTTTCCAAGCGCCAGCGAACGCTCTACGTCTCCTCATTTACTCCCTGCTATAATGACGGGCAATGTCTATCGTATCCTGTGGAGATGTAATTTGCTCTCCGGTCTTTCGCTCGCAGAAATCTTTGCCAACGGCATCGTCTTGCTGATCGCGATGACGCTGCACGAGTTCGCGCACAACTACGTTGGCTGGCGCATGGGCGATCCTGAACCCGCCCGCGCTGGACGGCTGACCCTCAATCCGTTCGTGCACATCAACTGGATCGGCTGGTTGATGTTCGTCATCGTCGGCTTCGGCATCCTCGGTTCCGCGCCGATTTCGCCCTACCGCATGCGCGCTGATAATCGGCGCTGGCGCTGGCTGGCGGCGGTCGCGGCAGGTCCACTCATCAATCTGGTGCTGGCCATCGTCACCGCGCTGATCTTGCGGCTCCTGACCGTTGAGGTCGTCGAAACCCTGCCGCCCATGCTCCAGCTCATCCTGTTTCAGATGGTGGTGCTGAACCTGCTGCTGTTCGTCTTCAACCTGCTGCCCCTGTTCCCGATCGATGGCTGGCAGATTGTGCTGGCACTCCTGCCACCCAATCTCGCCTCCGTCTGGCAGCGCCACGCTCAGACGACGCAGTACATTCTGCTGGGCTTGATTCTGCTCAGCTTCGTCCGCATTCCCGGCTTCAATCCGCTGAACACGCTTATCGGTCAGCCGCTCAACCAACTGATCATCGCGCTGTTCGATTTCCCGCTGCTGTTCCAGTACGGCAGCGTCATCAATGCTTTCGCCGGATGACGATGACCTACCGCGTCCGTCAGGGGCTGCAAGCCCTGTCCGCCTTCGCGCGCACACCCGATTACGGGCTGGCGGCGCGGTATCTGGCGCCGCCGCTGCTGGACGTGTTCCGCGCCATGCGGCGGAATGAGCAGTTGCACAGCCTCAACGTGCTGCGCGCCCTCCTCGCCGAAGGGGAGACGCCGCGCGATCTCGCGGTCGCCGCGCTGCTGCATGACAGCGGCAAAAGTCGCTACCCGCTCGGCGTGTGGCAAAAAACCTACGCCGTGCTTCTGCGGCGTCTGTTCCCGCGCCTGTTTGAACGGTTGAGCAGCGGTAATCCGCATAACCTGCTCATCCGTCCGTTTGTTGTTTACGTGCACCACCCCGACTGGAGCGCCGAGCTCATGACGGCGGCAGGCGCGACTCCCGACGCCGTCTGGTTAGCGGCGCATCATCAGGAAAATCGAACCCACTGGCAGAATCATGAGTTATTCCATTTATTAGAACGCCTTCAACGGGCAGACGATGCGAATTAGCCTTAAGCACTTAGCATTTAGCGGTTAGCTTTCGGCTTTTGCTAATGGCTAACCGCTAAGTGCTAATGGCTGAAAAGCTTGACTGAGGACAACAAATAATGAACACCATCAACGTCGGGATACTGGGATTAGGGCGCGTGGGCGCGTCGGTCGGGCTGGCACTCAAACGCTACAACGCGCGCAAGGATGCCCGCCAGAAGTTCAACATCACCGGGTACGACCCGCTCGAAGCGTCGGGCGTCACCGCGCGCAATCAGAACGCCGTCGACGCGGTCACACGCTCGCTGCTGGATGCCGCCTCTAACAAAGAGATTCTTGTTCTCGCGCTGCCGTACCGCGAAGTCGCCGCCGCTTATCGCTTGATCGGCGGCGAAGTGCGCGCGGGCACGGTCATCCTTGACATGTCGCCGCTCAAGCAGCCCTCGCAGCAGTGGGCGACCAAGTATCTCAAGGGCGAGGCGTTCGCCATCGGCGTGACGCCGATCCTCAACTTCAAATACCTGTTCGACGGCACCGATGACATCGAACACGCGGCAGCCGATCTGTTTGACGACGGGCACATGCTGCTCATGCCGCATCTGGAAGCGCCGAAAGAGGCGGTCGAACTGGCGGCGGATCTCTCCGAGATTCTCGGCGCAGCGCCGCACTTCGCCGACCCCGCCGAACACGATGTGTGGGTGGCGGCGACCGAAGGACTGCCCGCCGCGCTCGGCGTCGCCACGTTCTACGGCCTCGTGCGCCGAAATGGCTGGGACGACGCCCGCCGCGCGGGTAATCCCTCGTTTGGGCGGCTGACGCATCACCTATTCGACGCACATCCCGACGACGTGCGCGATCTACTGCTCAACAACCGCGACAACGTCGTGCGTCAGCTCGACGCCACGCTGGAAACGCTGCACACCCTGCGCGATGTGCTCGCCCAGAACGATCAGAAGTCGCTCGAAGGGCTGCTCATCGACTCGGCACAGGCCTATCAGGAATGGGTCGCGCGGCGGCAAAAAGGCGAATGGGACGACCGCACGGACGGCGTCAAGCGCGAATCCAGCACCGATCTCTTTATGAGCGGGCTGTTCGGCTCGGCGGTCAGCAAGCGTCTGCGCGGCGACAAGAAGGGTGACGAGTAATTCGACAAGCGCCTCACCCCTGCCCCTCTCCGAACGGTTGAGGGGCATAATGTAACAGGCAAAACATAAATGTACTGGCGGGCAAGCCCGTAGCTGCGCAGAATAGCTTGAAGTCTGTTTGGGGGCAGCGGACGCAATAATTTGCGTCCCTACACAAAGACAATCGTCTCGTAGGGACGCGATTTATCGCGTCCGCAAAATCTCAAAACCGACCTATACCCATTTTCACGGTGTTCTACGTACCTACTGGCAAGCCTCGCCCCTACATGAGTAAAGTGAGTATCAAGGGTCACCCACATCCCTGAATTCAAGCCCGAGTCAAAAAATCCCGACGGCTTGTCTCTCCCCCAACTGCACGTTCTTTCCCACAATTTACAAACCGTAATCAAAGTTTACAGATTGGTTGCACTTGTTTCATCTCGTCCTCAGCCAGCGGGTGTACGTTGGATAGGTAGTCGGTTGAGGAGGGTATAACGATGAGGATGAAAAGTCTGATCTTAGCTTTCGGGCTGATCTTGGTGGTCGTGATGGCGGGCGCGGTGACGGCGCAGAACAGCGGTGGCGGCTTTGTGGGGATTCGCCTGCAAGATGGCGACGACGGCGTCGTGATCCGCGAAGTCCTAGCGGGTTCGCCCGCGGCAGATGCGGGCTTGCAGGTCGATGATGTGATCACCGCGGTCAACGGTGACGCCGTCACGCAGGCCGCCGATGTCGCAGCGGACGTGCAGGCAGCGGCTCCCGGTGACACGGTCACGCTGACCATCACCCGCGCGGGCGAGTCGCAGGCTGTCGACGTGGTGCTCGGCACCGCGCCGGAAGCCACGCCCGAAGCGGGTACAAGCCGCGGTGGGCGTCCCGGTAATCGCGGCGGCGATATGCCAATGATGGATGTCGGCATCGTCTACAATGCAGAAAATGGCACGTGGGAAGTTAAAAGCTTGAGCGAAGGTACGCCGCTCTATGACGCGGGTCTGCGTGAAGGCGATGTGATCACCGCGGTCAACGGCGAATCGGTCGATATCATGGGTCTGTTCGACCTGATTTCGGGCAGCGACACGGATGCCACCATCGCGCTGACTGTGGAACGCGACGGCGCGGAACAGAGCATCGACGTGCCCGTGTCGGCGATCATTGAATTCGGCATGCTGGGTATGCGCGGCGGCATGGGCGGCAGTGGCCGCTTCGACCTGCTGCCGGGCGGGATGCTGATGGGTGGTTATGGCCGGCTCGGCGTGACGTTTGTGACGCTCGACGAACAAACTGCCACGGAGAATGAGGTCGAATTTGTGGAAGGCGCGTTGATCACCGAAGTGGCGGCGGACAGCCCCGCCGCGGAAGCGGACGTGCAAGTCGGCGATATTGTGACCGCCGTCAATGGCGAACCCGTCGATCAGGAACGCACGCTGCGTGACCGGATCGCCGCGTACGAACCGGGCGACATCGTCACGCTGACCGTGCTGCGCGCTGGCGCCAGCAGCGATGTCGAGGTCACGTTGGGCGAACCGACGGGCGACATGTTCATGCTGCCGGGGATGATGGAAGGCATGCCGGGCTTCCGCTTCCACATGACGCCGCCCGCGGCTGCCCCCCTTCCGGAAGCCACGCCGGAAGCGACCGCGGTTCCCAATACGTAAACCGGGAAACTGTTGGAACCTATATTGTAGGGGCAAGGCGCACCTTGCCCCTACAAACATACATCAGCGATCAGACGCACATGACAACAAAAAGGACTTAGATCCATTCCAAGTCCTTTTTGTTGGTTCGATGTTCGGCAGACTTATAACTTTACGCCGATGCTTTGAAGCGCGGGGCGCTACCCGCCGGAGGTTGGATCGGGCGGAATTTCCGGCGTGACGGGCGTCTCGCTGCTGCTGCGCGAGCTCGAAGAGGCGGCGCGGCGCGTGCGAGCGACCGCGTTCTGCGCCTTCTGTTCCTGCTCTTCGACAAACTGGACGAGCTGCTGCGGCGGCTTGGTCAACTGCCCCCACTGTGCGGTTTCGTCGTTCATCACTTCGAGCGTGCCTTCCGCATAAGTGAGGAATGCCGCCCGGTAGATGTCGTCATTCATCTCATCCAGCGGCGACTGTGCGTCGGCCACATCGAGATTTTCCAGCGCCGACTCGTACAGCGCGATCATGCGATCCCACTGGTAGAGGTCGGCCAGCGTCGTGAACGCCGAGCCAATCGCCGGAGCGGCCACGGTCACCAGCAGCGCGATGAACAGCAGGACCTGCGTTCCGGTACAATCGCCGACAGGCGTCCCGGAGACACACTGCCCCGGGTTCACGGCCACCATCAAACCGACGAATGCCGCCGCGATGCCCGTGAGCAGCGCGAAACCCGCGCGCAGGCGGGTGACGGTGATGGCAGCCCGGCGGTAGCGGTCAATCGTACGAATGTAGTACGTCCGCTGATCTTCCAGCGCGAACTGATTGAACAGCTTGTAGACAGCTTCTAGTTGATTGCGGTTGAGCCTGGCCATTTAGTCCCCTCCGCCGCTGGATACATCCTGCGGGTAGACACCGCGGTTGATATCCGCCGCGCGTTGTGACAGTGTAAGTTTGCGCCGGTAGCCATCCAGCTTGTCGTAGGGTGGCATATGGACGAGGTAGCGGAAGAATTCGCGCCGCATTTGTTCGGTCGCGCGGCGGTTGGTCAGCCATTGGGGCATGGGTGGTTCGCGCCCGCTGACCGTGGCTAAGTAGGCGACAAACGCCGCGATCACCGTTTCGAGAAAGGCGAACAGCGGGACGAGACCGGGGTTGCTGTCAATCGACAGCGCCTGCACCGCGCCGAACACCCCGGCGAGCGCCGCCAGCCAGATGTAGAGAATCTGGTATAGGCGATAGCGATTCTGGTGCAATTTCGCCTTGTAGTCCCGATCCCGGAACATCCGCAGCAGCTCATGTTCCATAAAGTTGAGATCAGCGCGGATGCTGGTTTGCAGCTCAGGGTCAATCTGCTCCCGTTCGAAAAACTCGGTCAACTGCTGCTCGTTGATCAACGAGAATTTCGGGTCGAGGGGTGGGAATTTTGTAAAATAAGGGAGTTCTTTTAATAAAGGATGCCGTCTCCGGTTAAACTGCGATTGCTTGGGCGCATTGGCTTCCTTGGAAGAACCTTTCGGCGGGCTAGGGGCTTGCGCGGTCATAACTCGATCCTCATGTGTGGCTTCCACTCGAAACTTACATGGGATCGTATGCGGGGTAATACACTCTGTCAAGCGGTTTCAACGGCAGGTGACGTCCATCGGCTTGTGAGGTACAGGCGCAAAAGCTATAATGCCTAAGAATCGTATGTTGGAGACCACTCTTCTATGAGCATAAAAGAGACGCTGCTGGATCGCTTGAAAAGTCGTCAGGCGACCGTTGGAATTGTGGGCTTAGGTTATGTTGGGCTGCCGCTGGCGGTGGAATTTGCCGTCGAAGGCTTCACTGTTATTGGAATCGATCTGAGCCCGTCCAAAGTGGATGCGATTAACCGGGGCGAAAGCTATATCCCCGATATTCCGACTAGCCGCCTTGCGCCGTTGGTCGCGGCGGGCAAACTGCGCGCCAGCACGTCCTATGAGGCGCTCCGCGCGGCGGATACGGTCAGCATCTGCGTGCCCACTCCCCTGCGTCAAACCAAAGACCCGGATATGTCGTACGTGATCGACTCGGTCAACGCCGTCGCGGATGTGTGTCACGAAGGCATGTTGATCGTGCTCGAAAGCACGACCTACCCCGGCACGACCGATGAACTCGTCATCCCGCGGCTGGCGCAGGCCGGTTTCACGCCCGGCGAGAATGTGTTCGTCGCCTTCTCACCCGAACGCATCGACCCGGCAAATCCGAAGTACGGCGTGCGCAATACGCCCAAAGTCGTGGGGGGTGTCACCCCGGCGTGCATCGAAGCCGTCGAAACGCTGTACAGCGCCGCCGTCGACCATGTGATCACCGTGTCGTCGCCGGCGACTGCCGAAATGGTCAAGCTGCTGGAAAACACCTTCCGCGCTGTGAACATCGGCCTCGTCAACGAAATGGCGCTGATTTGCGACAAGCTCGGCATCGACGTGTGGGAAGTCATCCGCGCGGCATCGAGCAAGCCGTTCGGCTTTATGCCCTTCTATCCCGGCCCCGGCCTCGGCGGGCACTGCATCCCGATTGACCCGCTCTACCTGAGCTGGAAGATGAAGTCACTCAACTACAACGCGCGCTTCATCGAGCTCGCCAGCGAGATCAACACCTCGATGCCGCACCACGTCATCGACAAGGTGACGACCGCGCTCAATGACGACTGCAAGTCGGTGCGCGGCTCGAAAGTCGTGATCCTCGGTGTCGCCTACAAGCGCGACGTGGACGATGTGCGCGAAAGCCCGGCGCTCGACGTGATCGGCTTGCTGCATAAGCTCGGCGCGAAACTGGAGTACCATGATCCGTATGTGGCGCGCATTCGCCTTGAAGACGAAGCGATCATGGAAAGCTCGTCGTACAGCGCGGATCTGCTCGCCTCGGCGGACGCAGTGGTCATCATCACCGACCACAGCACGTTCGACTATCAGCATCTGGTCGATCACAGCCGCTTGATCATCGATACGCGCAACGCGACCGCGAAGACGGCCAAGAGCCGGGCGCGCATCGTTCGGATTTAAGCCATTTGACCACGCTCGCCCTCTCTAGCTGAGGGGGTGAGGTGGATTGGGATGCCGTCCGCGGCGTCCACCGACTGCATGACGGGCGCCCAGCAGCGCTCAACTAATTAGGCGAACTCCTATCTAGAACAAGGGAACCTGTTGCTATGGAAATGCCTCTGAGTCTGCAAACCCTCCCCGCGGAAGCCCTCGACATTCTGCGTTATTATGGACGGACAGGCAATGCCTCCGCCCACGCCGACGACATCACCGAGGGGACGTCGCTCAGTGATCGCGGGTTTGGCAAGGGGATTCGCCGTTTAGTCACGCGCAATTACCTGTCGATGGCGGGCGAGCAGGTCTACCGCCTGACCGATCAGGGCTACCGGGCGGTCGCCGCGCTGCAGGAATACGACCTCACCGCGCCCGAAGACGATGGCGGGTATCAGCCGCGCTATGTGCGCCGTCGGCTCGTCGTCGCCGCACCGCACACGCTGCTGGCCAGCCAACCAACGACCATTACCGTGGGCGTGGATGACGCGCAGGGTGAAGACATCATCGGCGACACGGTGAACGTGCTGCTGCGCATGTCGCTCATCAACGGCGAACCGGCCTCCGGCCTCGAAACGACGCTCGTGTTGTCGAATCGCTACGCCAGCCAAACATTTGAAATCACCGCGGGGATGTATACGCGCGTCCGTCTGCGCATTGAGTTGTATCAGGAACAGCCGGATGAGCAGTTTGCGCCAGCGGGCGGCGTGTACGTGGATATCCCAGTCACGGCCAACCCGGATAACGTAAACCCGGCGCTGATGGCCTACGGGGCGGATTTCTACCTGCGAGAATATGCGTCCTAAACAGGGCGTCGGCCTGGCGGCGTTCAAGTAATCTCAGTCCCACGCCGATAAAAAACGATGCTGACCTCGCCCCATTTGGCGTCGGTCAGCACCTTCCACTGCGGAGCGCCTGCGCTCCGCGGCTCGCTTTTAGCGCGGTATTTCAAACGCGGCTACTGCTGCTGCTTGTCGCCGCGATTCCCCACCAGCCCCAAGACCAGAAACACGATGCCGAGCGCATAGAAGGCCGAATTCGTCGTCATGCCGATGACGAAAAACGCGATTCCCAGAGCGAAGAGTCCGGCATTGCGGTTCATTTTGTATACCCCCTAGTCACGCCATATCGTCTTGATCCTAAACCGGAAGTCGGTTCAGCGGTCACCCTGATTGTTAGGGGGAGTCCAACCGAAGGGGGTTTCATCGCCGCGCGACCGAAGTGGGTTCTTCGGCTTGGTGTCATCCTCGCTCAGCAGCGGTTCGACCGGGGTGCCGTAGAAACGTTCAGCCTGCGTGTTGGCGCGGCGCAGATCGAGCGCGTAGAACACGGCGCTCTCGCGGCGCGGTTCAAGCGTCAACCGGACGACGCCGCGCGCCAGCACATCGACGGGCATGGGGGCAATGCGCCGCAGCCCCAACCACGAGATCGGCGGAATGACGCCGAGCAGCGACATCAACTGGTAGAACAGCGGACGCGGCGTCCCGCGCAGATAGACCACGGGCGCGCGGATGATGGTCGCGCGTAAGCCCGCCCGCATAATATACGTTTCGGCCTCGCGTTTAGCGGCGATATAGCCGGAGTTGACCCACGGCGCGCGGGCGCTGCTGAGCAGCACCATGTGCTGCACGCCGCCATTCACGCACAGGTTCGCCACATTGCGCGCCGAGACGAAGTTCAGATACTGGAACGTCAGCCCCTGCGATGGATCGGCGCGCAGCCCACCGACCGTGTGGATCACATGCTGGTGTCCACGCGCCCGCCCTTTGAGGCTGGCGGGATTCCACACATCGGCGGTGACCACACGCACGCGCTCAGCCAGCGTCGTGACGTTATCTTCCGCACCGGGCCGCACCATCAACGTGACTTCCGCGCCCGCTGCCAGCAGCGCCGCGGCAATGCTGTCGCCTAAAAAGGTTCCACCACCAGTTACCAGAATTTTGGGAGCGTTGTTCACAGTCTACAGTTCACAATTCAGCGTGTCTTGACCCGCTGTAGGATGACATCTCCGCCGTGAACTGTCAACTGTGAACCGGATTCCAGAGCTCGGCAGCGAGCGTCAAGCGCTGAAGGCTCAGGGCAGCGTGGGCTCGGAGCACAACTTCCCTTGTTGCTCGTAAGCAGTTTGCTATAGTATCTTCAAGCGCTCGAAAATATCATTCATTGGTACGGTGTTCATGAACCACGTTCTTCCTGCGGCAGTTACCGACTGCTTGCTCACAAACGGTTTTGGCAGCGTGATCGACGTCCAGGTGGTAACTGGCGGCCATATCAACCAGACCTGCCGGGTTACCACCACCTCCAAGGCGAGCTTGATCCTGAAGCAGAATGCAGCAGCACCGGAGCGCCTCTTCGCGTGTGAAGCCGCCGGACTCCAACTGCTGAGTCAAGCGGGAATGCGGACGCCCAAGGTGTGGGCCGTAGGTGCCGAATTTCTCCTGCTCGAAGACTTGGGCAGTCATGGCCATCTTGAGCCCGACTGGGAGCAGTTTGGGCGAGCGATTGCGTATCAGCATCAGCATACGCATGATCAGTTTGGACTGGCGTACGATAACTTTCTTGGACCGCTGCCCCAAATCAACACCCAGACCACGAACGGCTGGGAGTTCTTCGGGCAGCAGCGTGTGCTGCGCTATCTACCGGAACCGCTCTGCGAACAGAGCTTAACGCCTGAAGACCGCAGCCGCGTCGAGCGGCTCGTCAAGCGCCTGCCCGATCTCATCCCACAGCAGCCCGCCTGCCTGCTGCATGGCGATTTGTGGCATACCAATATGCTCGTTGATCGACAGGGCAGGCCCTCGTTGATTGATCCGGCGGTGAATTATGGCTGGGCCGAGGCGGAATTGAGTATGACCCGTCAATACGGTCGAGTACCACGCCGCTTTTTCGATGCCTATATCGAGGTTCATCCGCTGACTGAAGGCTGGTGGGAGCGGCTGGAACTCCTCTATATTCGCCAGATCATGGCGGTGCTGGCCTTCTTTGGCAACCAATTCAACACCGTGCAAGAACTCCGGGATCTGTGCGCTAAATTCGCTTAAAGGTTCGTTCGGGCAACTTTCACAGATCAATGAGCTTATTTTCTGGTTTTGCCCGGCCAAGCGAGGACAAAACGGCTGAAAATCTCGGTGTTTGGGGCTAAAACCTCACGCTTAAGCGCTAAAAGCGGTCCGCTTTCCTTCAAAAGCTACCTGCTGCTCACTTTTTTGCCTGTTGTGCAAAAAGCTCAAATCGTGGATAATGATCTACCATGTGATAGTTGTAATGTAACCCTGAACGTTACCACCGCCGTCTGTAATCAAAACGGCGTGAGTGCTGGAACTAAAACCCGTCAAGAGACGGTTTGTGCTGCAAGAGTCGTCAATCGGTCAAGCTGAACGTATACGCGGTGTAGGACGCCAACGAAATAATCGTAGAGTTTAGCGAGCGCAGCTTGCGCGGCGCAACCGCATATCTGATGGACAAACCCAGCCGTGGTCACGTTTCTGGAGATCACGGTTTTTTGTTTTGTAGCGGGTAGACGATGGGCATCATAACCGCCCTTGAAGTGCAAAAACGCAATAAGCATCGCGTCAATGTCTTCATCGAGGACGAATATGCCTTCAGCGTAAGTCTGGACGAAGCAGCGCGCCTTCGGAAGGGGCAGCAGCTCTCCGAGGCAGAGATGGCCGCCTTGAAGGATCAAGCCGCTGTGACGGTCGCCACTGACCAGGCCGCGCGTTTCTTGTCCCTGCGTCCGCGCAGTGTACACGAAGTCCGGCAAAATCTCGTCCAGAAAGATACCCCACCAGCCGTGATCGAGGCCGCCATTGAGCGTTTGACGGCGCTTGGTTACCTCGACGATCATCAATTTGCGACGTTTTGGGTGCGTGCGCGCAACCAATTCAAGCCGATCAGTCCGCGCGCGCTGCGGTATGAACTGCGTCAGAAAGGCATCGCCGACGCCATTATTCAAGAGGCGCTGGCCGATCTCGACGCCGACGATGCAGCTTACCGCGCGGCTCAAGGTCACATGCGGCGCTTACGCGGGCTCGAACGTCGTGCTTTTCGTGACAAAATGTACGTGTTTCTACAACGGCGGGGGTTTTCTTTTGAAGCCGCTCGCCGGGTCGTCGCGCGTTTGATTGAGGAAATTGACGCCGACACCCCTGCCTTTTTCGCAGCGGGTGAAGACCTAACCGATGACAATGACAATACCTAACTTAGAGAGAGGAGTGGGCGGGACTCACCTATGCCTCGTAGGCCAGACCGCCAAAACATGACATGGAAGTCGTTCAACTACTACTGGTGGCGATTGTCGGGATCGCGCTAGGTGCGGGAGTCGGCATTTACGGCTGGATGCGCTACGAGAATTCGCAGGGGCGCAGTCGTAAGCTGTTGGCAGAACAAGAAGCACAGCGCATTGTCGAAGGGGCGCAGCTGCAGGCCACGACTGCCTTACGCGAAGCCGAAGATAAAGCCAAGCGGGCGATGGATGAAGTCGAAGAGATCAACATCCGCCGCCGCCGGGAACTCGATGCCGAGGATGAGCGTCTCCGCCGTCGGCGCGAAGATCTGGACAAGCGTCTGGAACAACTGGAACAGCGGACGCAGAACCTGAACAAACGTCAGAGCAAGCTGGACAAGCAGCAGCAGGATCTGACCAAGATTCACGAAGAACACGCTGCCGAACTTCAGCGCATCGCGCAGATGACGACCGACGAAGCGAAGGTCGAACTGATGCAGTTGGCCGAGACCGAAGCGCGCAACGACATGGCGCGCATCATCCGGCAGGTGGAAGCGGAAGCGAACGAGATCGCGGAAACGCGCGCCCGCGAGGTGATCTCGCTGGCCATTCAGCGCCTCGCCTCGGAACACGTCAGCGAAATTTCGGTGAGCGTTGTGCCGCTGCCGAGCGACGAAATGAAGGGGCGCATTATCGGTCGCAATGGCCGCAACATCCGCGCCTTTGAACTGGCAACGGGCGTCGACGTAGTGGTCGACGACACGCCGGAAGCCGTCACCATCAGCAGCTTTGACCCGATTCGGCGTGAAGTCGCCAAGCGGGCGCTGGCGAAACTGGTGGTCGATGGCCGTATTCACCCGGCGCGTATCGAAAAGCTGGTCGAAGACGCGCGCGCCGAAGTGGAAACGATCATTAAGCAGGAAGGCGAACGCGCCGCCTATGAGACGGGCATCCCTGGCCTGCATCCGGAAATCCTCAAGCTGCTCGGTCGCCTCAAGTTCCGCACGAGCTACGGGCAGAACCAGCACGCGCACAGCATCGAAACGTCGCACATCGCCGGCATGATCGCGGCGGAACTCGGCGGCGATGTGATGCTCGCCAAGATGGGCGGTTTGCTGCATGACCTCGGCAAGGCCATCGACCACGAAGTCGAAGGCACGCACGCGTTGATCGGCGCGGAATTCGCCAAGCGCTACGGCGTCAATGCAAAGGTCGTCAACTGCATCGCCAGCCATCACCACGAAGTCGAGCAGGAATGCGTCGAAGCCTACATTGTGGAAGCCGCTGACGCCATCTCCGGTGCGCGTCCCGGCGCCCGCCGCGAAAGCCTCGAAACCTACATCCGCCGCGTCAAGACGCTGGAAGAGATCGCGACCAGCTTCGACGGCGTGGAACAGAGCTACGCGCTCCAAGCGGGGCGTGAAGTGCGCATCATCGTGCGCCCGGACTCGATTGACGATCTGGCGGCACTGCGCCTCTCGCGCGATATCGCCCGCAAGATCGAAGAAACCATGCAGTATCCGGGTCAAATCAAGGTGCAGGTGATCCGCGAAACGCGTGCCATCGAATACGCGCGCTAAACAGCATCGCCCTTCGCCAACGTTACGGCAAAACGCCCTTCTTTCAGTTAACTGGAAGAAGGGCGTTTGTTATTCCGCGCGCGAAATTCGAGTTGTGACACTTATCACATGACGCACGCCACCATCGGTGCTAGGATGACATCTATAGCTAGGAGAATGCTGATGGAGGAGTTAATTCTGAATTATCGGCCGATCCGAAATTTCGCCTGGCCTCAAAAGGTATCAGTTGAGGCTCACCGGCGAAGGTGGCTCCTGTTGTTACCGCGCCCTTCATCCTGTCTGCTATGTTGATGTTATCCGATTAGAAAACGCAGATTGCCATCGTTGCTCACCCAAGTGGTGCTTCTGAACGTGCGAAGATCGGCAGCGGCTCGCCGAGGAAGGTCGGCTGACGATGGATCAACAAATCGACCACGCTGGCAACCGTCGCGGCCAGTTCACGAATCTGTCCTGTAACCAGCGAGCGCTGCGCATACCCAGTCGGACGCATCGCATCCGCCGCCACGCCGATGGACTCCACCCCCAAGCCGTTGCACGTCAGCAGCGCGCGATCCAGATGGTACGCCTGCGTCACCAAAATCGCCTGCTCGACTTGGAAGATGTCGCGGGCGCGGTAGCAGCTATCGTAAGTACGGAAGCCCGCATAATCGAGCACAATCGCGGAATCAGGCACGCCAAGTTCGAGCGCATAGCGGCGCATCGCCTCCGGTTCGTTGTAGGTTTCCTGCGAATTATCGCCGGTGAGCAGCAGCGCGCGGACTTTCCCCGCGTGATACAGTTCCACGCCCATGCGCACACGGTCGGCGAGCATGGCGCTCAAGCGACCGCTCGGCAGCACGGACGCGCCGAAGATGATCGCCACGGGGCGTTCGGGGACGGTCTCCAGTGTGTAGATCTGCGGTTGGGCGCGCACGGCGCTGTAGAAGCGCAGCCCGCCCACGCTGAGCACACCCAAGGTCGCCAACCCGGTTAAGGTGAGCGCAATCAATCGTTTTTTCCGCCAGATGAAGCGCAGCGGCGCAAGAATCGAGATTCGCAAAGTCGCACCTCATTCACTCTGTTGCGCCGCTATTCTAGCATAGGCGACCACAGACTTTACCCGACGCTGCCCATACGCTTGGTCAATCTTCAGCGAGTCTTAAGCAGCCTAGCGACTGTCGAAGCGTAGGGTCAGACCGATGTGTCTGCCCAGTTTCGGGCGCACACACAGGTGCGCCCCTACATTCTTCGGGGATCAACTTTCGCGAACCTTATAAGCAGCAAAAAGCCCACTGAAGCTTGGCTTCAGTGGGCTTGTTCTCAGCCAGAAACGTTCCGGCGTGAGGTCAAACTGCAATTCCAGTTACGACGCGGGAGTCGCTTCCGGCGTCATTTCCATTTCGCTCAGCAGCGCGCCCGAGACCGGATCCACGCCAGTTTCGATGCTGCCATCGACCAGACCAGCGAGGATTTCTTCAACCTGGGCGGTAACTTCTTCGGAAACTTCCGAGTCATGCGCCGGGGCGAAGCTGATGCCTTCGTTGACCACGTCGAGGATGTAGATGCTGCTGTCGCCGGGCCAGCCTTCGCCGCCGCCAACGAGGATTTCGATCAACTGGTACACGCCATTGTCAACGCGCTTGAGGGCGCTGCTGATCAGGTTTTCCGCGCCGGGGGTTTCGCCGCCGCCAAACGTGGTCGCGTATTCGTCCTGATCCACGCCGATGACCATCGCGCCTTCCTGCGCCGCAAAGGTGATCGCGCCGGAGCCGGTCGGGCCGCCCGCGCCGAAGATCACGTCCGCGCCTTCACCGATGAACTGTTCCGCCGCCGTCGCACCACGATCCGGAGCGGTGAAGCTGTCGATGTACACGCCGAGGATGTTCAGGTCAGGGTTGACGTAACGCGCGCCCTGTTCGTAACCATTGCGGAACTTGACCACCGGGGGAATGTCGATGCCGTACACGCCGCCGATCGTGCCGCTTTCCGTCATGAGCGCCGCGAGCGCGCCGACGAGGAAGCCAGCCTGATCTTCACGGAACTGGATACCGACGAGGTTTTCCACCGGAGCATCGGCGAAGTACTGGTCCACACCGATGAAATAGGTTTCGGGGTTGGCTTCAGCCGCCGCGCGGGTCGCATCGGCAATCAGGAAGCCGACGGTCACAACCACGTCGTATTCGTCATTCAGGCAGGTTTCGATGTTCGCCTGATAGTCGGTCTGCGCGGTGGTTTCGATGAAGGTCACATCCAGGCCGAAATCTTCGGCAGCACGTTCCATACCTTCGTAGGCGAACTGGTTGAACGTACCATCATTCACGCGACCAACGTCCGTGACCAAGCACACCGATTCAATGAGGGGTTCCTGCGCCGAGATCGCCGCAAACGGCAGCACGAGCAGCAAAACCGCGAGGAGCAGTACTGCTTTTTTCATGGTGAATTGTTCCTCTCAAAAAGCCCTAAAAAAACGCACGAGTTCATAATAGCTTAAATCAGCGATAAAACCAATGTCCGCACGGCGAAAGATACGGGGAGGATGTTGGTGATTTTGCCTAAAATTGCTGTTTTGGCTCAAATCATGACCCTCAGACTACACAAGTCGGGGCAAAGCGCGCCGGTAGCTCATGAAGTCGTTTTGAAAGCAGCGGACGCAATGAATTGCGTCCCTACACAAGCACCGCTTGCTCGTAGGGACGCGATAGAGAGGATGTCCAATAAGATAGTTATCTGTAGGGGCGAGGCATGAGCCTATTTCACAATTGGTGAAAATACCTAACCTCAACCTGCTTGCTCCGCAAGCCGTCCCTCTCCGTGGGGAGAGGGACACAACCAACCCGCCTTGCCCTTGCCCCTCGCCCTTTGGAGAGGGGCGGTTGAGCGCAGCGAAACGGGGTGAGGTTAGACAAAATGCCGATTCTGGAATGAGCTCATGCCTCGTCCTAATTTTTAGAGAAGGATATAGAGGACGAGGCATGCCTTGTCCCTACAAAAACCTCTCTCATCAAGATAACTGTGCGCGATTTACGGCAGTGTGACCACCGCGTCGATCTGGAACAGGCCGCCATCCAGCGCCTGCCAGTACAACCCCATCTGCGAGAAACTGCTCTGGGTCGTGCCGCCTTCGGGTGGGAAGAAGGTGTTGAAATAGCTGTTGAGGTCGACATACACGTTCGGCGGCATCTCTTCCGCCAGCGCCGACCACCGCGACTGCGCGGTCAGGCGGTTGTCACCGCGCTGCGCCGCCAGCGCTGCATCGACCGAAGCGCCGAGGCCGATCAGCAGCCAGTTGTCGACCGAGCCGATCTGCAGCAGCGCCGTCTCCGAGTCGGGCACGGTCAGCGTGAACATGGGGTTGCCATCGACCCGCTCCCGCGTGAAGCGATCAGCAGTGAAGCTCTCGATCAGCGCGAGCAGCGAATCGACCGTAGCGTCGGCGTTATCCACCTGCGCGACCAGCAGCACTTCGACGGGCAAATTCCACACGGGAAGCGGGTTATTCGGGCGCGGGATAACCGCGAGCGCAAAGCTGCCGTTCAGATGCGCCAGCACATCCGCGCGCAAATCGACATTGGTGGTATCCCCCAACGCCGCCGTGAAACGCTCAATCACCATCGTGATCTGCTCGCTAGTGGGCAGCGGCAGCACCTCCCCGGGAATAGGCTGCACGCCGAAGGAGGCCAGCGCCGCCGGGATGAACGACCCGAGCGGCAGCGCCGTCAGCGCGTGTTCGCCCAGCGTCGCGCCGTCCGCGCCGCTGTAGACGATCATGGCGCTGCGTGGGATGAAGTCGAGCACAGCCGGATCCAGCGCGGCGACCGTACCGCTCTCCGTCGCCAACACAACACGCGCCTCGACCTCTTGCAGCGACACCATGTTCGGGTTGAAACTCAAGCCCATCGCCGTCGGCGCACCCGTGAGCAGCGCGCCGAACGTACCACCCTCCGGGCCGAGCGCGCCGCCCAACACGCCGAGGAGCGCGTCGTTGTCGCCGCCGAGCAGCATAGGCAGCGCATTCCCGACGGCATCCCCAGTGATGTACGCCGTGATCGGTGCTTCGGCGGAAAGCTGCGCGGTGATCTGCTGGTACTGTGGGTCAGCGGTGAGCGCCGTGCCACCATCGAGCATCATGTCGATGGTCGCCTCGAGGATGTCTTCCGAAGCGATCAGAATGGCTTGCGGCGTGAAGGCAATCGCGGTGCGGTCGCCCACATAAATGATGGTGTCGCGGTACGGGTCGCGCTGTAGGAAATCCTGCGCCTGAATGGCGCTGCGCAGCCGGAACGCCGATGTAAACGAGTCGTAGGTCGGAAGAATCATCAGCGTCTGGTCGGCTTGAAAGTCGGCATTCAGGTCGCGGTAGGCGATCACGACTTCGTCCCCCAGCCACGGTGCCACATTCGTGCCAAACGAGGCCGTTTCAAGGTCGAGCATGTCGAGCGGAAAATACTGGTCGAGCGTGGGCGTCTCACTCAGATTCGGAAAGCGCGCCCATTCCAGCGACGCCGCCACGAACAGGCCGAAGTTCAGCCGCCGCAGCGCCAACGCCGGGTCATCCATCGACACGCGCACGAACCCGTCAAAATCAGCCGGAATCCAGTTGATGTACGCGAGCGTGGTCTGCGCGAAGGTCAGCGTAGGGAAAGCCAGCAGTACGATCAGGGTGATCATCCACAGTGAGCGTTTCATGGGGCGCGTGTCCATTCAGCTATCGAATTCTTTTGATTGTACACGCGCCGCGGATTTCGGTTCAACGCAGTTGGTGTAATCTTGTGCTGGAATGGTCGAGTTCTGTGCAAGCATTCATTTTTGATCGGGTTCTGGAAATAAAACGGACGCGATTCCTCGCGTCCGTCCGCCACGGATCAAAGTAGATTATTCTGACCAGCGCACGCTGAGCAGTTCGCCGCCATCGGACAGGTAGCCGAGGCCGCCCGCGCGCAGATTGACCGCGCTCAGGCCGCCGTTCACATCCTGCACGGTGACGAAACTGCCATCGGGCGACAAGTAACCCGCCGTCGCGCCGCCCGCCACGCTGGCCGGCTGGCATTGACCGCTCAAACAGCCAAGATCAACCGCACGCAGTTCGCGGCTGGCGAGATCATACGCGTTGCCGCTGTAGCCCGTGTACGTGAGCAAGCGCCCACTCACAGCGAGAACGGTCTCCGGCGCGGCCTGCCCGCCGATGATTTGCACGCTGTTCAGGCAGTCACCGCGATTCAAACAGCCGAGATCCACCGCGCCGACCGTTTCACCGTCGAGGAAATAGGCGTAGCGGCCATCGGTTTGCACCTCGGTTGCGCTGCCCGGCAGGAAGTCGACCCCGGTCTCCAGCGGATTCGCGCCGGAATTGATGCCTGACAGATCCGCCGCCAGCACCGTGCCGCTCGACCCGCGATAGATGAGCGTTGACCCCGTCCAGGCCAGCGGCAGCAGCGGGATCGAGCCGGTGTTCGCCAGCGTGACCGTCGCGCCGCTGTTGGCATCCGTCACGGCCAGGCTGCTGCCGATGCCATAGTCGGCATAGGCGACCAGCGACCCCGACCAGAGATTAATGAACGGCGCGTTCGGATCACTGGCGAAGCCGAGCGGTGTAAATGACCCGCCGTTCGGCGCGATCAAGGCGTAGTTGCCGTCGCTGCCGCGGAAGAAGATCATCCCGCCGTTGGTGGCCTGTTCCGCGAGCGTTCCGCTCACACCGAGTTCGCCACCGCCCCCACCGTTTAAGTCGAAAACGGCCAAGCGACCGTCAAAGGCGACGACCGCCGCGTTCTGCGCCACGCCGCCAAAGGCGATACTGCTCCCCGCCCCGCGGCCAATTTCATAGGCCGATTGCGCGTTCGGGTCGGCCACACGCACGCTGATTTCGCCGCCATCATACACGGCGAAGACGACGCGCCCATCCGCCCATTCGAACCCATCGACCAGCGTTTCACCGGGGTTGGTCACGATCCAGCGGAAACCCCCATCCCCGCTGCTGACGACCAACTGCCCGGAAAGATTGACAAACGCTAACAACGGCGAAGCCTGCGCTGCTGCGCCCATGCTCACCGCGACCACACAGATCAAGACGAGCAAGCGTCCCCATAACGTCTTCACTGAACGCTCCTTTTCGGTGGAAAATGAACCTTTTCCACACCCTTGTTCTATTATAAAGCATCAATTCTGATGCTAGCCCCGCGAAATAGGGGGCTTTGTTGGTGAATGTGAACAAATGACTTCAGGAATCGTTGTAAAGACTCTCATCCGAAGTTAGGCATTTTTACGTTAATTCGTGTTAAGCTGTAATTGATCGCCCGGAAATAATCTCATACTCAAGGAATATCCCATGCGCCGGGTTCTGCCCCTCACACTTGCCCTAATGGCCGCGTTCCTCATTGCCGGATGCAGCCGCATGGAAGGTCTGCGCGTGCTGACTGGCCAGGCGGCCGGGGATCAGCAGGCCGACGCGGCCGTCCAATCGCTTGAGTTAGTCATGGCGGATAAAACCGGAGCCAGCGACCCCGCTTTAACCGCTGCCGCGGATCGCATTGAACAGGCGAGCGGCACCGTCGATATCATCGAAATTCGCAAAGATGGCGAGGCGCGAACCTTTCAGGTGAACCTGCTGTGGTCGCCGCCGAATGTTGACTCCAACACGCAGGAAGGCCAGATCGCGATTGCCGATGGCATCCGCCGCATCATGGAACTAACGTGGCAGGGGACAATGACGGCCAGCCGGGACACCGACATCCTGCAGGTGCGCCTGCTCGTGCCCAACACCATCAACACGCTGAACAACGGCGCAAGCTATGTCGGATTGGTGGTCGCCACCGCGCAGATTGACCGCGCGGACGCCGCCGAATACCTCGCCGGGCAGCGCAGCCTCGCCACCTTCTATGATCTGATCGTGACGGGCACGCTCGACTATGTCAGCCCGCGCGATGTCGTGTTGTACGAGGGGCAGCCGAATCACCCGATGTTCATGCTGCCTGATCCGAACGCCGCGCAGTAACCCATGAGCCCGTCAGATCCCTCTCGCAGGGCGACACCAGCGTCGTCCTGGCTCGCTTTCTCTCACCGAGAGGCTGCTCTAACTGATGTCGGCTGTTCCGACAACGCCCTTTCTCATCAGAATTTCCCGAGTGTATAAACAAGTTCATGTGAGAGTTTTGTATGGCACTGGTGAAACCAACCGACGACAAGGCTTTATCGACCAAACGATACGCGTGGCAAGATGAAGAGACGCTCGTCGAGCGCCGCAAACGCCTGCCCTACCGCATTCTGCGGTTCATCCGCTGGGCGTGGTGGCGCGCCATCCTCGTTGGTCTGATCCTGTGGGCGCTGTTCGACGCGACCGTGATGCAGGCGATCATCAACGTCGCTCCGGTGCTCCTGCGTTTGGTGGTCACGGCGACGCTGGCTATCGGGCAGTTGTTCCTCATCTTCTGGTTTCTCGGGCGTCCGCGCCAGTACACGATCATGCCGGGCGCGGAGGGCGTGAGCTTCAAAGACTATCGCGGTCAACCGGAACTGCTGGAACAGGCACGGCAGGTCGTCAAGCTGCTGCGCGGCGTCAAGGCGTTTGAGCAGGCGGGTGGCGAACCGCTGAGCGGTATGCTCTTCGAAGGCCCACCCGGCACGGGCAAAACGTGGCTGGCGCAGGCGATCAGCACGGAAGCGGGCGTGCCCTTCTTCTATCTCGACGCCTCCTCGCTCCAATCGATGTTCTTCGGCATTTCGCCGCTCAAGGTCGGTCGCTTGTACGCCCAGGCGCGGAAAGCGGCGCGGCAGTACGGCGCGGCAGTGATCTTCATGGATGAAATCGACGCCATCGGTTCGCGCGCCGGCGTGAGCGGAGGCGATCCGGGTGTGCGCGGCTTTCAGCCGAACCGCCTGCCGATCATGTTTATGCCCGGCGGCGGCAACGTCGCGCTGCTCAACGCGCTCCTGTCGCAGATGAGCGGTTTCAGCCTGGAACACGGCTGGTGGGCGCGCAAGCGCACGTGGTTCTACAAGAACGTGCTGCGGCGCATGCCCCCCAAGCCGGAAAAGCGCGTGCTGACCATCGGCGCGACCAACCGCATGCACGCCCTCGACGCCGCGCTGCTGCGTCCCGGTCGTTTCGACAAGAAGATCCGCATCGACGCGCCCGACCTTGAAGGCCGCCGCGACATCCTCGAGTACTACCTGTCGAAAATGTCCCACGACGAGACGATTGACCCACTGATTCTGGCGTCGGAAACGCCGTACTACACCCCCGCCGACCTCAAATATCTGCTCAACGAAGCGCTGCGCTATGCCCTGTTCGACGGCCGCATCGCCATGTCGATCCGCGACATTCGCCTCGCGCAGCCCGAACACGAAATGGGCATCCGCAACCCGATCAAGAACCTGTCACCGGAGGCCAAACGCCGCCTCGCCGCGCACGAAGCTGGCCACGCGATTGCGATCCGGTTGTTCCGTCCCAGCTACCGCATTTCGCGCATCACGATTGTGCGGCAGGGTTTCGCCTACGGGCACGTGAGCTCGTACCCGGCGCAGGAAGAATACGACTACATGAGCTCGTATGAACAGCTCGTCAACCGCCTGCGCGTCGCCGTGGCGGGCAAGGCGGGCGAAATGGAATACTGCGGCGTCGGCGAGCAGACGCTCGGCGTCGGCGGCGACTTTGCCAACATCCGCGCCGTGCTGGCGGCGATGGCTGATGCGGGCATGTTCGGCGCGCTCGGCGATGGCAGTTCCCCCACGCACGAGACCCGCGAAGCGATGGAAGAGATGTTCCGCATGGTGCTGGACGAGGTGCGCATGGCCTTCCGCATGCACCGCGATATGGCTGAAGAATTGATCAAGGTGCTGCAAGTGAAGAATGAAATGCTGGCCGACGAAGTCGAAACCTTCTTCGATCAGTACGGGCTCTACACGCCGAAAGTCGAGCTGCGCCGGGAAGCGCCCGCCGACGTGGTCGAAGGGGAGGTGGTGTAAATGTCGACCGTCAAACACGCGCCCAATCAGAAGTATCTGCCCACGAAAGATCCGGTCGATTGGGAGCATGAGGCGACGCTGGTCGACCAGCGGAATCGCCTGCCCAACCGCATCTTCCGCTTCCTGACCAATTTCTGGCTGTGGATCGGGATCATCGCGCTGTTCGCGTATGCCCTGTTCGACGCCGGGTTCATGACGTTTTTGCTCTCCGCGGCGGGGTTTGTGCTGCAGCTCGCCGTGCTGCTCGGCAGCGCGATCTTCCAGTTCGTGCTCATGTTCTGGTTCCTAGGCCGCCCGCGCCAGTACACGATTATGCCGGGCGCGGAAGGCGTCGGCTTCAAGGATTATCGCGGCCAGCCGGAAATCCTCGAACACGCGCAGCAAATCGTCACGCTGCTGCGCGGTGTCAAGGCGTTTGAAGGCGCGGGCGGCGAACCGCTCAACGGTCTGCTGCTGGAAGGGCCGCCCGGTACGGGCAAGACGTGGCTGGCGCAGGCGATCAGCACTGAGGCAGGCGTCCCCTTCTTCTATGTGGACACCTCATCGCTGCAAGGGATGTTCATGGGGACGAGTTCGCTGCGCGTGATCTTCATGTACCGCAAAGCGCGCAAGGCCGCGCGGGAGTACGGCGCGGCGGTCATCTTCCTCGACGAAATCGACTCGATCGGTTCGCGCGCAGGCGTGAGCGCGGTCGGCGGCGGTCTGAATCAGCAGCAAGGCATGGGCGGCATGGGCGGCGATCCCGCCCTGCTCAACACCATGCTCAGCCAGATGAGCGGTTTCAGCGGTGAACATGGCTGGCAGGCGCGCCTGCGCACGTGGTTCTACAAGACGTTCCTGCGTCGCATCCCGCCCAAGCCAGATAAGCGCGTGCTGACCATTGGCGCGACTAATCGCATCAGCGCGCTCGATGCCGCGCTCCTGCGCCCCGGTCGCTTCGACAAGAAGCTGCGCATTGACGCGCCGGACGCGCTCGGTCGCCGCGATATTTTCGAGTACTACCTGTCGAAGATGGCGCACGACGAATCGCTGGATCCGGTCATCCTGTCGTCGGAGACGCCGGGCTACACCCCTGCCGACATCAAGTACCTGCTCAACGAAACGCTGCGCTATGCCCTGTTCGCGGGTCGGCGCTTCATGACCTACGCCGACTTCCAGCGTGCGAAGCCCGAACACGAAATGGGTGTGCGCAACCCGATTAAGAACCTGTCGAAAGAGGCGAAAGCTCGCCTCGCCTTCCATGAGGCGGGGCACGCGGTCGCCGTGCGCGTCTTCCAACCGCATCACCGCATCAGCCGCATCACGATCGTGCGTCAGGGCATGGCCTTCGGTCATGTGGTGAGCTACCCGGCGCGCGAATCGTTCCAGGGACTGAATACGCGTGACGAATACTACAACGCGCTGCGCGTGGCCGTCGCCGGGAAAGCCGCCGAAATCGAGTTCTGCGGCGAACAGAATCAAACGCTCGGCGTGGGCGGTGACTTCAGCTATGTGCGCCAGCGCCTCAACATGATGGCGCTCGCCGGCATGCTCGGGCCGCTCGGCGGGTCGCTGTCGATGCGCCTCAAGCCCGATGGCACGTTTGGCAGCCTGCCACCCGAGATGATGAGCGCGATGGAAGAGACGTATCAGCGCGTGTTGAACGAGACGCGGCGCGCGCTGCGCGAAAACGCCGAGGTCGTCAAGGGGCTGCAGGCGCTGCTGCTGGACAAAGAAGAACTGATGGCGGATGAGATCCGCGCCTTCTTCGATCAGTATGGCATGCCCACACCGGAAGTCACGCTGATCCTCGACGGTGAGGAATTGTCGCTGCTGCCAACGCCCAAACCGGGGCTTGAGGCGGGGAACTAGCGAACGACCGTGAATCAAAAATGGGCGATCCCATAGTGGATCGCCCATTTTGATTCTGGAGACTGTACGAGCTTATGAACTGCCGAGGTCGTTCGCCCCACCGGCAGCCGAGGTATCACCGCTCGGCGCGTCGACAATCCGGGTTGGCAAGGCGGCGCCGTTCTGCGGCGGTTGGTAGCTGGGCTGCACGTTGGACTTGAGCACCCACACATACTGGCAGGCGAGCACGATCTGATAGTAGGTTTCGCTCACGTCCTGACCGATGACAATGTACGTCCCGGGGTTGAGGAGCACGCCCGGTGAAGCACTGCCCGGTGCATAGTAGACCTGTGCATTGAACGGAATATCGCCAACCACGCTGCCTTCGGGCACAGGCAGGGTGCATTCTGCTCCCCCGACTGCCCCGTCATAGGTCATCGTATAGCTGTAGGTGCAATCTGACAAAGTGGAGGTATTCATAAAGACGAGCACAAACGAACTGCCCGCCGCGACGGGAAAACTGAAAGTCCCCGAAGTGCTGCTTCCGGCATCACCCAGATAGTTGGCAGCGTTCGCCGCACCCCAGGTCGGATCAAACCCATTGAGGAAGGCTGTCGGAAAGACATTCGTTGCGCAGGTGCCCGTATCCCATGTCACCGTGACGCAGCTGCTGCTGCCCACCGGACCGAATGGTCCTTCGACGGTGTAGCCAGATGAAGCTGAACCAAAACGGACCGGGATAGGCTTTGCCAGCACAGCCTGAGGGCACGCCGTTCCGGTTGATGCGTGTGGTCATGGTTGAGGTCGTGGACACGGTGTTGGTGATCGTCACGGTGATCGGATCGGCGAACGCGCTGCTCCCAACGACCAAGACAAGGATAAGCAGCAGGGTAAGTACGATCAAGCGGGGTCGAGACATTTTGATCCCTTTAGTACGGCTATTACGATATGGAGTTCGTTGTTATATAGCATAAATCTTAACTATTCTTAAGTTTCATAAAGAAACTGGTAGGTGTAATTTTTTTACAGATTTAATGCGGTGGCCGACACTTCTCCTGAGGGTTTTAATACATTCTTGACCTCCAAAAATCGCCACTCATGCTATGATTTGACCAGTTTGACGATTCTGGTCAATCAGTCACGAGGGCTATGGTCGACGCCGAACGCGCAGGTCGCATTCTGGATGCGGCAAATGACTTGATCACCCATTACGGGTACGACAAAACCACCATCGACGACATCGCCCGGGCGGCGGGCATTTCTAAAGGTGCGGTGTACCTGCACTTTAAGGGCAAGGAGGCGCTGTTCGAAGCGCTGCTCCTGCGCGAGTCCGAGCGCGTCATGGATGATATGTTCGCACGCATCGAAGCCGATCCCGAAGGCGGCACGCTGTTTCAGGTGTACAGCCACGCACTGTATGCCGCTATCAGCAACCCGCTGATTCGGGCGCTATCCACACGGGATCGGCGGGTGCTCGGCGATTTCGCCCGCCGCTTCGCGAACATGGTATCGCCGCAAGAATCGATGATGTTCGGACGCGAGTTCATCGCGCATTTCCAGGCTGCTGGTTTGATCCGCAGCGATTTGTCACCAGAAACCGTGACGCATCTGCTGGTATATATGCGCTACGGCTTCCTGATGAGCGAGAACGTGCTGCCACCGGAACATACACCGCCCATTGATGAGATCGTCGCGGCCATGGCGGACATGCTCAGCAAGGGGCTCTCACCCGATGGGCAGGGGAACTCGGAAGCCGGCAAAGCGATCATGCGCGGCTACATCGCGCAGATCCGCGCCGCAATTGAGGAACGGCGGCAGCGTATCAATCAAGCAAAATAGAGTCTGAACCGCAGCGAACACACCAGCGCAGAGGTTCAATTGGCCTCTGGGCAAGGGGCTATTCGCTGCGGTTTTTATTTTTAGCCAACCGGCAAATAGATGTTTTTGAGTGTGTGCCCGTGATAGAGGGGGGCCAAGGAACTATGGCAAGTCAAGTCGTGATCCAAACTGAGAAGCTGACCAAGGTCTACAGCGGCGGCAAACCCGCGCTGGAAGACTTGAGTCTCACCGTCGCGCCGGGGGAAATCTTCGGGTATCTGGGACCGAACGGCGCAGGTAAGACGACGACGATCCGCCTGCTACTCGATCTCATCCGTCCGACCAGCGGCCGCGCGGCGATCTTCGGTCTGGATACCATCGCGCAGAGCGTGGCGATCCGCCAGCGCATCGGCTTTCTCCCCGGCGAACTCAACCTATGGGATCGGCTGACCGCGCGCGAAATCGTCAACTACATGGGCAATTTACGCGGCGGGGTGAATACTGCTTACGTCAATGAACTGGCGGAACGCCTGAACTTCGACCTGACCAAGCGCATGCGTACCTATTCGACGGGGAACAAGCGCAAGCTCGGCTTGATCCTCGCGCTGATGCACAAGCCCGACCTGCTCATTCTCGACGAGCCGTCGAGCGGGCTGGATCCGCTCATGCAGCAGACATTCAACCAATTGATGCTGGAGGCGAAGGCCAACGGTCAGACGGTGTTCCTCTCGTCGCACGTCTTGAACGAAGTGCAGGCGATCTGCGACCGCGTCGGCATTCTCCGCGATGGCAAACTGCAAGCCGTTGAGACGGTCGAACGCCTGACGCGCGTCGATTTCCGCAAGGTGACGCTCAAATTCCGCGATGCTGTGTCGCCCCTGCTGGTGAGCAGTGTAGCTGGCGTGAGCAAGGTCAGCGCAGAGGGCGCGAACGTACTCTCGCTGCAGTTGGCGGGTGACTTCGATCCGCTGCTTAAGGCGGTCAGCAGCGCATACGTGCAGGATATTTTGGTCGAAACGCCCACGTTGGAAGACATCTTCCTGACGTTCTACGGCGGGCAGCCCGCGAATAATCACCGCGAGAAAGTGATGTCGTAACATGAGAGGCGTGATTTTCACTCATACGCTGCGGCGGAGTTGGCTATCCGCCGTGTATTGGGGCGTGGGTGTCGGGGTGATCGGTATGTTCATTATGCTCATCCTGCCGAACGCGGAGTCCTTGCAGCGGTTTGCCCGTTTACTCGAATCGATGCCGCCCGCGCTCCTTCAGGCCTTCGGCGCGTCCGATGTGGCTCAGCTCGCCACGCCGGAAGGTTTCATTGGGTTCGGCTATTTCACCTACACCATGCTGATCATGAGCGTGTACGGCGTGGTCGCTGGGTTGAATGTGACGACGGTGGAAGAAGATCGCGGCATCCTCGACATTCTGTTGAGCGCGCCGGTCAGCCGGACGCAGCTCATGGTCGAAAAGGGGTTGGCGTATGTGCTGTTGATGGTGCTGACCATCCTCGTCTCATACCTCGGGTTTGTGGGGGGCAAGGCGGTTTCGACCCTCGACGTTGATCTGGGCAAGCTGTTCGTGGCCTCGCTCAACATGCTGCCCGCCATGCTGACGGTTTTCGGCTTCAGCGTGCTCGTGGGCGCGCTCGCCCGCAGCCGCGCAACGGCGCTGGCACTGGCGGTCGCGTTCGTCATCGGCAGCTACTTCATCGAGTTCATCGGCAACGCGGCGAGTCAGACGGCGGTCGCGGCGCTGCGTGTGCTGTCGTATTTCAGCTACACGGGCAGCGATACGGTGATGACGAGCGGCTTGGCGTGGGGCAATGTCGTCCTGTTGATCGCGGTGGGCGCAGTGTTGTTCGTGGGCGGCGCGTTCCTATTCCAGCGTCGTGATATTGGACTGTAGAGGGTAAGTGCTATCATGCCATTCGTCGTGTTTCGCGAAACGCTGCGCCGCAGTTGGCGCGGGATGTTGATGTGGGGCGGGGGCTTCGCGCTCATCGCCCTGGTGCAAGCGGTCGTCCTCGGCGACGTGGACGCGCTGCGCGAGTTCGCCGATTTAGTCGCCTCGATGCCGCCTTTCCTGCTGCAATTCCTCGGCACAGACGACGTCAACGTGCTGGCGACACCGGAAGGGTATCTGGCGGGACGTTTCTTCAGCTTCGTCGTGGTGATGTTCGCCGTGTACGCGGTCCTCAGTGGGCTGAACATCACGGCAGCAGATGAAGATCGCGGCATCCTCAACAGTGTGTTGAGCACGCCGCTCCCGCGCTGGCAGTTGATCGCCGGAAAGTTCGCTGCCTATGCCGTGCTGCTGCTGGGCGTCACGCTGATCACCTTTGCGGGCGCGGCGGGCGGTGTGCTGTCCACGCCGGTGGCCGCTACCTTCCCGATGGGTCGGCTGTTCGAAATGACGATTGCGCTGTTCCCGATTGGCCTGGTCGCACTGGCGTTCACGGCGCTGCTCGCAGCGTTGCTACCGAGCCGCTCGCGGGTGATGACGATCGCCTTTGGCGCGGTGATCGGCAGTTTCTTCCTCAATTTCCTCGCTGCGTCGGTCGGGGATGACCTGCTGAGCACCATCAACCGGATCTCCGTGTTCAGCTACTACCGCGCGACTGACATTGTGAAGAACGGGATGGCAACCGGCGCGCTGCTGGTGTTGATTGTCGTCGCGGTGGTGCTGGTCGGCGTGAGCATGGTTGCCTTCCAGCGGCGCGATATCGCGGCCTAGTCACCGGTGAACAGGGGTCTACTCCGGCTGTCGGAGCAGCCCTGAGGGGGACTGCTCGCCTGCCCCACCGTAGCCCAACCGTTGGTTGACACGAACATCTCGAATGCTATAATCCGCTCACGGCGTGGGAAACCACGCCGATTTGTTATTGAAGCCATGAAGGTGAACAATGCAGCGGATTTTCCCGCTTCTCTTGATCGCACTCTTCCTCGTGAGCGCGCCCCTCGCGGCGCAAGATGGTAATGCCCTCCGTGACGGAGGGATGGAAGGCACGTACACCCAACGCGGGCGTGCTGACCTGAATATCCCCGCCGATTGGAGCTTCTGGTACACCGAAGCCCCGCGCAGTGAAGCGTGGCAGAACCTGCCGCCGGTCGGCTTTCCGCACAACGGTCCCGGCCCTAACCCGCATTCCGGTGGGCGCGCCGTCAACCTCAACAAAGGCTTTGCGACTTTCACCGCCGCGCTCTATCAGCAAGTGAGCGTGCAGCAGGGAGCGAACGTCACCGCGAGCGCGTGGGCGTACCTCAAGACCTGCGATATCCCTGATGGCTTCGACAACTGCACATCGGCGGCCGGATCGGGCGCATATACGCGCGTCGGGATTGACCCGAACGGCGGCACCGATCCCTATGACAGCGATATTGTGTGGTCAGGCAACGCCGCACCGCACGACACCTGGGCGCAGTTGACCGTCAGCGCGACAACCACGGGCACGACAGCGACCGTCTTCCTGTTCGCTACGCAGCAGTGGCCGCTCGAACTCAACAACGTTTACTGGGATGATGCCGCGCTCGTTGGTGGCGGCGCCGGTGGTGCGGTTGCCCCCGCCGCTGTGGAAGGCGCGACGCCGATTCCCACCATTCCCGCCGAAGTCGGCTTTGTGCAGCCGCAAACTGAGCAGGGCGATGGCTCCATCGTCCATACTGTCCAGCCCGGCGACACCATCGACAGCATTGCCGTCGCCTATGGTCTGACGCGCGCCGAGGTGCTGGCGGTCAACCCGGATATCCGCGACCCGCGCATCATTCAGATCGGCCAGCAGATCATCATCCGCCCGCCAGCGTCAGCGGCGACGCCGGAAGTAACCGCCGAACTCCTCACTGCGGAAAATATCACCGCGCAGGAAGCGGGCACAGCGAACCCTGAAGCGACGGCGGAAGCTTCTGCCGCGCCTGAAAGCACCGCCGAAGCCGCCAATAATCCACCCCCTGCCCCCGTCGAATCTGCGCCACCCGCGCCAATTCGTTCGGTGGCGGGCGGTGATGTGCTGCCGTCGATCAACCCAGCAGGCGACGCCGCGCAGATCTGCATCAGCTTGTATGAAGATATCAACGCCGACCGCGTGCAGGAAGCCGACGAAGTCGCGCTCCCCGGCGGCGTGATCACGTTGACCGGAGCGAGCGGCGTCGTCGGCGAACATGCGATGGACAGCTCCCCGGAACCGTACTGCTTCGCCGATCTCGCGGCGAGCGAATACACCGCGTCGATGCAAGCGCCGCAGGGCTACGGTCTGACGACTTCGGCGCAGCTCACGGTGCGCGCGATTGCCGGAGCGAAGGTGAATCTGGCGTTCGGCGCGGCGCAGGGCGTGCTGCCCGTCACCCCGCCGCCCGCCGATGAACTGGTCAATGTGACGGCGCAGAGCGACGAACCGCAAACGGGCACGGCCAACCCGCTGCCCGACAACCTCGGCTTGATCTTATTCGGCGCGGCGGGCGTCGTGCTCGTCGCGGGCATGGGCATTTCACTGGTGCTGCGGCGGCGTTAACGGAGGACAAATCATGCGGCGTTTACTCCTACTCTGCATCGTAATCGGCTTGTTGGTGGCCAGCGCCGCCTCCGCGCAGGAGGGCGGCGGTCAACTATGGGTGAACGCCTTTGAAGACCGGGACGGTGACGGCGCGCGCGACCCGAACGAACCATTCATCACGCGCGGCGTCTCCGTCGATCTGCTCGACGCGAACGGTGTAGTCGTCGCCAGCGCCCTGCTCGACGAATCGCCCAACGCTTCGCGCGGGTTGATCGGCTTCCAGCGCCTGTCGCCCGGCACCTACACGGTGATCGTCACGGGCGCGGATTGGACGGCGACGACACCCGACACCTTCACGCAGACCATCGAAGCGGACGTCATGCCGACCGTGCTGTGGTATGGCGCGCAGCGCCCCGTCACCAGCATTGCGACCACGACACCCGGTGATCCGCTTGCCGCGCTTAATGCACTTGACCCGCAGGTGCTGCGCCTCGGCGTGTCGCTGCTTGGCGCGGTGATCGTCATGGGCGCGTTCAGCGTGCTCGGCTTCCTGATCTATCTGCTGGTGTATGCGCGCCGCGCACCCAAGCCCATGAAGACGACCACCACCGGATCGATGCGCGCTGTGCGCACGGACGAAACCGGAGAGATTCGCTCGACGAAGGGGTAAGCCTAAGACGGGTAGTTGCAACATGACATGTAGAGGGGTAGCTGTAAGGTGGCTCAACAACCGATAGCTGAAGTTTTCGGATTTCCGATCGACAATCTGTCCGATAAAGCAACTCGACATCGTGAAAATCGCTTATGCCCATTCAATAACAAAGTACCCAACTGCACCAAAGATAAAGCAAAAAATCCGCTAGGGGTTTGCAGCGTCTTTGATTCACAGCGTACACCTGTGATTACCTGTCCAGTTCGCTTTAGGCAAGATTGGCTGATTGCAGAACATGCGGCTCAGTTCTTCTTTGATGAAGGTCAGCCTTGGACTTCGCTCACGGAAATCCGTATCAATGACGCTGAAGGTATTTCTGCTGGAAACATCGACCTGGTGTTGGTGGCATATGATGAACATGGACGATTGACAGATTTTGGATCGCTTGAAATCCAAGCGGTTTACATTTCTGGCAACATCCGCACACATTTTGAGGATTATATGGAGAATCCAGTCGGATATACGACGGGGAAGGCATCAAACCTGAGTAATTTTCCTCGTCCTGACTATTTATCTTCATCGCGCAAACGTCTCCTGCCCCAACTTCTATACAAGGGCAGCATTCTCAAAAGTTGGAAAAAGAAACAAGCTGTTGCGCTGAACCGTGGCTTTTATGATACGCTACCTGTATTCGATGAAGTCAGCCGAGAAGAAGCCGATATTGTATGGCTTGTCTACGATCTGCAACTAGACACAAATACCAACGAATATGAGCTTAAGCTGTACAAAACCGTTTACACTCTTTTCGAGCCAGCTTTAGCTCAGATTTCTAACCCTAGAATTGGATCGCTAGATAATTTCATGCAACACTTACAGCTAAAGCTTGATGAGAAACTCGAAACCGGCTCAAATGCACCAGATACGTCTATTTTGACTGACAATGATTTGGTCTAGAATCAATTGTGACCCAATATCCCCTACCTCTCTTCCCAGAAAAACCAACCAATGTAGCTTCCGTTCCCCAACGAAGTCCATTTCGCTACCCCGGAGGTAAAACTTGGCTTATACCTCAAATTCGCATTTGGCTATCGAGTTTGAAAGACCAACCCCAATTATTGATTGAACCATTTGCGGGGGGGGGGATTGTTGGTTTAACAGCCGCCTTTGAAAACCTAGTCGATCAAGTGATATTGGTTGAAATAGATGATCAGGTAGCTGCCGTCTGGCAAACGATCTTGAATACAGAATATGGTTCTTGGTTAGCAGATGCGATCATGAACTTTCCGATGACATCAGAATCTGTGAATCAATTACTTGATAGCTCGGACCTAAGCATTCAAGAAAAAGCATTGCAGACGATTGTAAAAAACCGGGTGAACAGGGGTGGAATACTTGCAAAAGGCGCAGGTAGGGTCAAATCCGGAGAAAACAATAGAGGTATTCAATCAAGATGGTATCCCACTACATTGTGTAAACGGATATTAGACATTGTTACGATTAAAGACAAGTTCATTTTCGTGCAACGTGATGGTCTTGAAGTCATTAGTGAGCACAAGAACCGTCAGGATGTGGTGTACTTTATCGATCCTCCATATACAGCCGCAGGTAAAAAACCGGGTAGTCGACTTTATGATCATTTTGAACTTGATCATGGTGCTTTGTTCGAAAAACTGAACACCGTCCGTGGTGATTTTCTAATCACCTATGATGATTCTGTGTACATCCGAGATTTAGCTAAGAAGTTTGGCTTCGTGGTCAAAACTATCAGCATGAAAAACACTCATCATGCCCAACAAACTGAATTACTGATTGGACGTGACCTACACTGGCTTAGTTACATGTGAGCGTCATGATTTTATCATCAAGAGGACGCGGATCGCTGCGTCCTTTTTGATTCCCCGCGCTATAATCTGCCCAAAAAATGAGCAGGAGTTTGCAGATCAACGATGATCCAAACTGACGTTTTAATCATTGGCGGCGGGGCGACGGGCGGCGGCATCGCGTGGGACTTGGCGCTGCGCGGCGTGCGCGTCGTGCTCGCCGAGATGAGCGATCTGGCAACCGGGACGAGCGGACGTTATCACGGCCTGCTGCATTCCGGCGGGCGCTACGCCGTGCGCGACCCCGAAAGCGCCAAAGAATGCATTGACGAAAACCGCATCATCCGCCAAGTCGCGCCGCATGCCATCGAAGACACGAGCGGTTTCTTCGTGCTCTGCCCCGGCGACGACGTGAGCTACGTCGATAAGTGGCTCAAGGCCTGCGCGGCGGTCAATTTGCCCACGCGGGCAGTCCCGCTGAGCGAGGCGCTTAAGCGCGAGAAAGTGCTCAATCCCAAGCTGGAAGCGATCTACGAAGTGCCGGACGGCACGTGCGACTCGTGGGATCTGCTCCACGCGCTCCAGCGCGGCGCGCATGAAGCGAACAACGCGCAATTCCTCACCTATCACCGTGTCGAATCGTTCCGCAAACAGGGCAGCCGCATCGTCGGCGCGAATTTGACCAACCTGCGCACCAACGAGTCAGTGGAGGTCGAATGCGCGGTCGTGATCAACGCGGCGGGGCCGTGGGCGGGCGAGATCGGCGCGAAGGCGGGCGCGAAGTTCAAGATGAAATTGAGCCGCGGCGCGATGTTGGCTTACAACATCCGTTGGGTGAACACCGTGATCAATAAGCTGCGTCTGCCCGGTGACGGCGACATTTTCGTCCCGGTGGGCACGGTCAGCGTGATCGGCACGACCTCCGTCAAAACGGACGATCCCGGCGATACCCGCGTCGAAGCGTGGGAAGTCACGCGCATCCTCGACGAAGCCGAAGCGATGACCCCGGGCATCAGTCAGGCGCGCATTCTGCGCTCGTGGGGCGGCGTGCGTCCGCTCTACGATCCCGGCGAATCGGCGGATGGCCGGGAGGCCAAGCGCACCTTCACCCTGCTCGACCATGCGCATAGCGACGGCATTGAGGGCATGATCAGTATCATCGGCGGCAAGCTGACCACCTTCCGGCAGATGGCCGAACGCGCGGCGGACATGGCCTGCGCCAAACTCAACGTGACCAAGCCGTGCACTACCGCCACCACACCAATTCCTCCGGCGCACGGTGCAAAGTCGAACTATCACCGCCTGCGCGGGCGCTTGGATGCCATCGAGCACGGCGGCAACCCCGGGGCGCTGATCTGCGAGTGCGAGATTGTCACGCAGCCGCAGATCATCGAGGCGCTGCGCGGCGGCGACGTGGTCACGCTCAACGACCTGCGCCGCGATCTGCGCGTGGGGATGGGGCCGTGTCAGGGTGGGTTCTGCTCGTACCGCGCCGCCTCCATCCGCCATGAGTACGTGCACGATAAGCCAGAAAACACGCACGCGCTGCTCAACGAATTCGTCGAACGGCGCTTCGGCGGGGTCAAGCCGCTGCTGTGGGGGCACAATCTACGGCAGGCGCTGCTCTCGGAACATATCTACGGGCGCATCCTCGGCCTGTCGGCGCAGACGGGGAATGTCAAGCAGTTTGTGCCGAACTTAGCCTCACCCCTCACTCCCCTCTCCCAAGGGAGAGGGGACGCAACTTCCGACATTCCCCCTCTCCGCTCGGAGAGGGGGCTAGGGGGTGAGGCTCAGCGCGTCGTCGTGATTGGCGCGGGGCTGGCCGGGCTGACCGCCGCGCTGACCGCCCTCGAATTGGGCGCGCGCGTCGAGCTGGTGACCGCCGGGCAAGGCGCGATCACGCTGTTCCCGGCGTGGATCGAGACGGGCGACGTGAACGCGCTGGCCGCGCAAGCCGATCATCCGTATGCGCAAGCCGCAGCGGCGCTGCCCGTCGGTGCGGGCGTCGTTGAACGGGCAGCTCGTCAGCACGGACTCGCCGCCCAGTTCCCCAACGGCACACCGCTCCACGCTGTGACGGCGATGGGCAAACTGCGTCCCATTGCCTTCGGTCTCGGCAGCGTGACCCACGCGCTCCAGCCGAGCGATAAGATCATGATCATCGGCGTGGACGGCTGGCGTGACTTTTACGGCGGGTTGATCGCCGACAACCTGAACGCGGCGGGCTATCACGCGCACGCGGGCGTGATCGACTTGCCGCATATGGGCGGCAACTTTGACGATTGGACAACCGATTACGCCAACTATCTGGACACTCCCGAAGGGCGCGCCGATCTCGTGCGGCAGGTCAAGCCGCTGGTGCGCGACGCCACCGTGCTCGGCTTCCCGGCGATCCTCGGCTTCAAGGCGGAGACCGCCCGCCAACTGGCGCAAGAACTCGGCGTGCCCGTATTCGAGATTCCCACGCTCACCCCGTCGATCCCCGGCTTACGCCTCTTTCACGCCTTGCGGCGCAGTTTGCTGGCGCGCGGCGGACGCATCACCATTGGCGCGACCGTCACCGGGCTGGTAATCAGCAATGGGCGCGTGACGGGCGTGCAAGCGGGCACGGCGAACGGTCGCGCGCGCGTCATCCCCGCGGATGCCGTCATCATGGCGACAGGTGGGCTGTACGGCGGCGGGTTGGAGAGCGATTACACCGGGCGGATTTGCGAGACGATTCTGGATCTGCCCGTCAGCAACGTAAGCAAGCGTGATGACTGGTTCACCGCGCCGCTCTTGAGCGGGCAAGCGCAGCCGATCCACGCGGTCGGCCTCGCCACCGACGCCGACTTGCGTCCGCTCGGCGCTGACGACCAGCCGGTCGCGGCGAATCTGTATGCGGCGGGTCGACTGCTGGCCGGGTACAGCCCGGTCGTGGAAGGCAGCGCGGAAGGCGTCGATCTGGCAACGGGCGCATTGGCCGCGCAGAAAGCCTTATCTCCTGTATAATGTAATTCGTAATTACAGGAGGTGAAAATATGCTCAAACGAATCGGCTTGGTGACACTCGGGCTGCTGCTCATCGTGAGCGCGGTCAGCGCGCAAGATACTGCGCCCACGCTCACACCGCTGCCCACACCCAACGCGACGCAAGTCGAAGAGACGGCGGGCGGCGTGGTCGATGTGGCCGAAGGCGCGGCGGAAAGCCTGACCACGGCGGCGGTCAGCCTGTGGGAGCGACTGCTCCAGCCGCCCACATCCGAAACGGCGCGCATCATCCTGATCGTCGGCGGCGTGATCCTGCTGGTCGCGGGCTGGGCGGTCTACGATTTCATCATCTTGATCGCGGGCTTCCTGATCGGCGGCTTGATCGCGCTCTCGTTCTTCAATGAGCCGAACACGGTGATCGCGCTGGCGGTCTTCATCGTCGGCGGCCTGATCGGCGCGGCGTTGGCGGCGGTGCTGTGGTTCCTCGCCGTGTTCCTCATCGGCGGCTACATCGGCATCGTGCTGGCGCGGTCGCTGGCAGTCGCGCTCGGCTTCGGCCTGCCCTCCGATATCGTGCTGCTGATCGCGCTGATCATCGGCGGGGTAATCCTCTTGCTCATCTCGTTCGAACTGCTGCTCGTGTTCTCGGCCATCGTCGGCGCGCAGATGATCGCGCTCGGCTTCGGCCTCGGCGCGCAGTGGGTCCTGCTGCTGGCGATTCTCGGCATCGTGCTGCAAATCGTGATCACGCGCTCGCGTGGCGTCTCCATCCGGCGGCGTCCGCGCTCGATCTTCTGGCGGCGGCGCGCAGTCGTCTAGCACCTCACCCCCTCACCCCCTCTCCCAAGGGAGTGGGGGTGAGGCCGATGTCTTTACGTTATAATGGCGTCCATTGTTGATAAAGTGGCGATATTCTCATGACCAACCTGATCAACCCTTTTGAAATTAGCGAGCAGGTCGAATTCAGCGCTGACTTGTGCGTCAAATGCAATATCTGCACGGCGGCCTGCCCCGTCGCCCCGGTGACCGAACTATTCCCCGGTCCGAAAGTCGTCGGGCCGCAGTGGCAGCGCTTCCGCATGAACGAAGAACGCGGCGACGAATCGCCCGACAAGAGCGTCGATTACTGCTCGGGCTGCGGCATGTGCACGATGGTCTGCCCGCACGGCGTCAAAGTGATGGAGATCAACGCGCGCGCTCGTGAAAAGCTGTACGACGGCAAAATCCCGCTGCGCAACCGCGCTTTAGGTCGCTCCGAACTGATGGGCAAGCTCGGGCACAAGTTCGCTCCGCTGGCGAACTGGGGCGCAAACCTGCGGCCAGCGCGCATCGTCGTCGAGAAAGTCATTGGCATTCACCGCGACGCGCCCCTGCCCAACTTCAAGTTCCAGTCGTTCCGCGAATGGTTCGCGCGGCACAAACCGCAGGCCACCGCCCCGGTGCGGGGCAAGGTCGCGTATTTCCACGCGTGTGCGGGCAATTACTTCGAGACGGCGGTCAGCAAAGCCGCCGTGCTGATCCTCGCGCACAACGGCTATGACGTGGTGCTGCCCGAACAGAACTGCTGCGGCCTGCCCATGCAGTCCAACGGCGAATTTGACGCGGCGCGTTCGCATGCCTGCCGCAACCTCGATCATCTGGCGCAGTATGCCCGCGCGGGCATCCCGATTGTCGGGGCGAGCACCTCGTGCACGCTCAGCTTCAAATCCGACTACCGCGAGATTTTGCAGCTCGACCACCCGGATCGCGATGTGGTGGCGGAAAATGTGTACGACATCAGCGAATTTTTGCTGCTGCTGCATCGGCGCGGTGAGCTCAAGACCGACTTCAAGCGCGTCGACTTTGGCGGCACGCTGCTCTATCACGCGCCCTGCCAGCAAAAGGCGCATAACATGGGCCAGCCCGCGCTCGATCTGTTCGACCTCATCCCCGGCCTCGACGTGCGCCTCAGCGACGCCTCATGCTGCGGGATCGCCGGGACGTATGGCTTCAAGGTCGAAAAGTACGACATTGCGATGGCCGTGGGCAAGCCGTTGTTCGATCAGGTGCGCGACATCGGCGCGGGCAAACCCGTGATCTGCGACAGCGAAACCTGCCGCTGGCAGATCACCCATGCGACCGGGGCCAAGAGCGTGCACCCGATCAGCATCCTCGCCGCCGCGTACGGATTGATGGAGTTGTAGTAGGATTTTCCACCGTAAGTCGTCGGGATTGTAGCTGCTTCCGACCCCACCCCCAACCCCTCCCCGAATTCGGAGAGGGGAGACAGATAAGAGCATTTGTGTAGGGACGAGGCATGCCTCGTCCTGAACGGTTTGGCTGGTGATCAGCCTATTCTACCGAGCTACCGGCGTGCCTTGCACCTACCTCCTTGAGAAACGTCCCTAGTAACGCCGCCAGTACAGCGCGTAGTGGTACTCGACGCTCAATCCCGTGTGAGCGCGGAGCAGGTCGTTCCCTAACGCCTCGCCGAATTCCAGCCGCACAACCGCTTCCAGATCTGCGCGGTTGTCAAAACGCCACTCGCTCGGAATCCGCGTCAGTTGATACCCCTGCTCTGACCAAAACCTTTCGACCACATCCGGATCGACACCTGCAAAGGGATGCCGTTTCAGCCAATCCGCGAACTGACCGTGGCGCAGATCGTTGTCGATGATAAACGCCGTTCCACCGGGGCGCAGCACCCGCGCGACCTCGGCGAGACCGGGCAGGCAGTTCGGCGCAAAGAAGTAGGCGAAGCGGGCGTGGATGATATCGACGGAGGCGGACGGCAGCAGAATGCGCTCCGCCGATCCGGTTATGACGGATACGCGTTCGAGGTTGAGCGCCGCCACCCGGCGCATGATTTGCACACGCGAGGCGTCGTGTGGCTCGACGGCGATCACATGGGCGGCGTCGGCATGCCAGCGCGGCACGTGAAAACCCGTCCCCGCGCCCAGATCCAGTACGATCTGACCGTCCCAGGCGGCAATCGAACGCATCGCAGCTTCAATGCGCAGCTCGGGGTCGGCAGCACGATTTTCAATTTCGTAGAGGTCAGGGGCAGTTTGAATATTCGGCGCGGCATGCACGCCGGGTAGGAAGTCAGACAAGGTAATCTTCCTTTTCGTCAGTCAACAGGCACAGCAAACAGCACAGCCGCTACGGCGACTGCGGACAAACGCTTGCGTTTAAACCTAATTTACTCGAAAAAGAGCAGCGACATGGCGCTTTCCCTCATTGCATGTGTGGCTCTTCATTATACAGATATTTAGTTGCCGCCCGTCTGTGTTCCCCGCTATAATAATCTAATCGACATTCGATTAAATTTATGGAGCCCACAAATTATGGACCAGACGGCTGTCAACGGCGTTTCCTTTGAGCTATCCGACGACCAGAAGATGCTGCAGAAGCTGGCGCGCGACTTCGCCGCCAAAGAGATCATTCCGGTCGCGGAGCACTTTGATAAAACTGCGGAATTCCCCATCGATATCATCAACAAGGGGCGCAATCTCGGCCTCGTCAACCTGAACATCCCCGAAGAATACGGCGGCCCCGGCGCGAAAGTCTTCGACGAAGTGATCGTGCAGGAAGAACTCGGCTATGGGTGCTCGGGCATCAGCACGGCGATGAGCGTCAATAACCTGTCGTCGCTGCCGATCATGCTCGGCGGCACGGAACAGCAAAAAGAATACTGGCTGGGCGAACGCATGGTCGGCAAAGGCGATCTCGCCGCCTACTGCGTGACCGAACCCAGCGCCGGGTCGAACGTCGTCGGCATGCAGACGCGCGCCGAACGCGTCAACGGCAAGTACATCATCAATGGCTCGAAGATTTTCATCAGCAACGTGAACTATTCCAGCTTCTACACGGTGTTCGCCGTGACCGATCCGAGCAAGAAGCACAAAGGCATCTCCTGCTTCGTGATCGAACGCGATACCCCCGGAATCAGCGTGAGCCGCCACTTTGACAAACTCGGTCAGCGCGCCGCCGATACCGCCGAAATCACGTTTGAGAATGTGGAAGTGCCTGCCGAAAACCGCATCGGCGAAGAAGGCATGGGCTTCCTGCTGGCGATGACCGTGTTCGATCACAGCCGCCCCGGCGTCGCGGCGGGCGCGGTCGGTGTGGGTCGGCGCGCGTTGGAAGAATGCGTCAAGTACGCGAAGGAACGCGAGACATTCGGCCAGCCGATCTGGCAGCATCAGGCCATCGGCCACAAAATCGCGGACATGGCGATCAATGTGGAAGCGGCACGGTTGCTCACCTATCAGGCGGCGTGGCTGGTCGATAACAACATCAGCAACCCGAAAGCGGTCGCGTTCGCCAAGGCGTTCGCCGCCGATGCCGCGATGAAGATCACCGTGGATGCGGTGCAGGTCTTCGGCGGCTACGGCTACATGCGCGAATACCCGGTCGAAAAGTTGATGCGCGACGTGAAGGTCTTCCAGATTTACGAAGGCACGAGCGAAATTCAGCGCAACGTCATCGTGCGCGAACTCTTCCGGTAACGAGTCGCCCGCCGTGTCCGGCGGCAAACGTGCCCATCGTTCTCAGAATTCGTGAAATTCATCACAACAAAAACGGAGAAATCGAGAGATTCCTCCGTTTTCGTTATAATAGCCCTATTCTGTTGCAGACAAACAAAGGTTGATGATGAATACGGATGTACTCATAGTTGGCGCAGGCTTGTCCGGACTACTGGCTGCACGGGAAGTGAGCAAGGCGGGCAAGCGGGTGCTCATCTTGGATAAGGGGAAAAGCGTGGGCGGTCGCATGGCGACCCGACGCATTGGCAGCGGAACCGCCGACCACGGCGCGCAGTTCTTCACCGTGCGTTCGCCCCAGTTCCGCACCCTGCTCGATGAATGGCTGAAGGCAGGCATCGCCTTCGAATGGTCGCGCGGTTGGAGCGATGGCAGTCTGGTCTCGACCCGCGATGGCAACCCGCGCTATGCCATCAACGGCGGCATGAACGCGCTGATGAAGCATCTGGCCGTCGGCCTTGATGTGCGCGTGAACGTGCGCGCTACCAGTATGCACGCGGTCGAGGGCGGTTGGGAAATTCGCGACGAAGCGGGCGTGAAGGTCAGCGCGAAAGCCGTGCTGCTCACCGCACCCGTCCCGCAGTCCCTCGCAATTCTCGACGGCGGCCCGGTGGCGCTTGCCCCCAAAGACCGGGAAGCGCTCGATCAGATCGACTATTTACCGTGCATCACGGCGATGGCGCGCGTCGAAGGGCGCGTCAACTTGCCCGCTCCGGGCGCGATTCAACGCCTACACGCGCCGATCCAGTGGATTGCCGACAACCGGCAAAAGGGCATCAGCCAGACGACGATCCTGACCATTCAGGCGAACGCCGGGTACAGCCACCAGCTCTGGGGTCGTTCCGACGAAGAAATTATGCGCTCGCTGCGCGTGGATCTGATGCCGTTTCTCGACGAAAAATCGCAGATCGTCGAATGGGAGATTAAGCGCTGGCGCTACTCGCAGCCGAACATCACCTACCCGGAACGCTTTCTGCTGGCCGAAGGGCAGCCTGCTCCGCTGATGTTCGCGGGCGATGCCTTCGCCGGGCCGCGCGTCGAAGGCGCGATTCTCAGCGGTTTGGCCGCGGGCGAAAAGCTCAAGGATTTGGTGTAGCCAAGCAGTCGTCAGTTCACCGTTCACAGTCAAACTCGGATGTCCGGCTGCACTAACCTCTACATGCCACCTCCGGTAGATGATGCAAGTTGTAGGGGCAGACCTATGTGTCTGCCCGACTGAGGGCGCACACACAGGTGCGCCCCTACAAATTAGCCTTGCTTATCTGCGAATACTTGCCGCAGGAGCACATGGCTTACGGTTACAGGCGACGGATACAAGCAGTGTAGGGACGCCATTTTTGGCGTCCGCTGCTTTTATGGGCAGACACGCCGCTGCGCGTCCCTACCACTCCAAGCAAGTGCTAGCCACTTCGACGTTCAGGCAAAAAAAGACAGTTTACCTTCCACAGCCAAACTGTGAACTGTAAACTGTCTACTGAAGACTTGTAGGTCGGCTTACTGGCCGGGGGTGACTTCCGGCGTCGCTTCGCTGCCACCGCCGATGCGGTTGATCGGCAGGACGAAGGCTTCGGTCGGCGTCGCCGTCGCGCCACCAATGCGATTGATCGGCAGGACGAACGGTGTGGTCGGCGTGGGCGTACCCGCCAACGTGGGCGTGGCTGCCGGGGCATCACTGCCACCAACCGCGCCACCACCGGAGCCGATGCGTTCCGGGTGATCCGCGTTCACACGGAGATACGCGACAACATCATACAGGTTCTGGTCGGTCAGGCCGGGGTTGCCGCCCGACGCAGGCATGGGCACCCCCGTCGTGTTGAGCGGGTCATTGGCCGCACGGCCAACCCGAATGAAGGCAACCAGTTCGTCATCGGTCAAGCTGTCGACAAATTCGCTGTCGAGCAGGCTCTTCCCCAGCCCTTGAATACCACGCGCATTCATACCGTGGCAGGCCGAGCAGGTCGCTAGAATGACATTTTCACCGGCGCGCACATTCTCGCGGGCGTAGGTACCAGCCGAAACATTTTGAGCGGGGACTTCACTGGGCACAGCGGCCACTGCGGTCGGGGTAATCGGCGTTGCACTCGGGCGAATGGTCACGGTCGGGCGCACTTGCGGCGCGATCCGCGGCTGCCCCGCCAAAAACAGCGCCAAGGCAAACCCAAACACGACGAGCAAAATCAAAGCCGGAACGAACGGAAACTGTTCCGCCGAACGATTAGGGGTGTTGTTACCCATTGAGAATTCCTCGGAATTTCAATCGCAAAAACTGGAGTTTGGAAGCACCCTATTATGCACACGCGAGCCCATACGCGCAAGTGATTTTTGTCACATATAAAACGTGCCGTTCTCGCCTTCTTAGATTACAGATCCTCGTTTAGCATGTAAACTATCCAGTAAGCCAAATAGCTTAGGCTACATAGCGTATATGGTGCGCCGTTCTGACGCATCTCTATAGAAGGATAACTTTCATGCAGCGCAGAGACTTTCTGAAGATGATGGGCGTGGGTGCTGGTGCGGTGGGCGCAGGCGCTCTCGGCATCAAGACGACTCCGAAGCAGCCCGCTCGCCAGGTGACGCCGGAAGATGCCGCCGCCATGGATCAACACCACCGCGAGGCGGTGGAAGTGTTCCTCGCCAACATCGGCGCCGACCCGAACTTCTGGGGCCTGCCGCTGGAATACGAAATGGACGGCGACGTTAAGGTCTTCAACATCACCTGTCAGGACGTCGAATGGTTCACCACCCCGACCATGAGCTTCCCCGCGATGACCTACAATGGCATCGTCCCCGGCCCGTACATCCGCGCCACCGAAGGCGAAACCATCCGCCTGAACGTCACCAATGAAATGGTTGAAAGCACTGCCATCCACTTCCACGGCGTGTACGTCCCGAACAATCAGGACGGCGTCCCGTACGTGACCGAAGAACCGATTGTCCCCGGCGCGACCCGCACCTACGAATTCACGCTCCGCAACCCCGGCACGCACATGTACCACTCGCACCACAATGCGGCGGAACAGGTGACCAAGGGCTTGATGGCCGCCTTCATCATCGACCCGGCTGATCCCAGCACGGAACCGGAAGTGACCGCGGAATATATCTGGGTGTTGAACGACAGCGCGATGGGCTTCACCATCAATGGCAAGGCGTTCCCGTACACGCAGCCGATCGTCGCCAAGCTCGGCGATAAGATCCGCGTCCGCTACATGAACGAAGGTCTGATGATCCACCCGATGCACCTGCACGGCATCCCGCAGCAGGTTATCGCCAAGGATGGCTGGCCGCTGCCGATGCCGTATAAGTGCGATACCCTCAACGTCGCCCCCGGCGAACGCTACGATGTCATCATCGACTGCACCGAACTCGGTTTCTGGGCGTACCACTGCCACGTTCTGACGCACGCGGAATCGCGCGACGGCATGTTCGGTATGGTGACCGTGCTGGTCGTTCAGGAATAGTTCGCACTACCCAGCAGCAAACAGCAGGGCGATCCGATTGGATCGCCCTGTTTTATTTACCATCGAACGCGGCCTGAAGTTCGTCTTCCTAACATCAGTTAGGGATAAAACAGCCGAGTGGCGATGATTTTGCGTGACTGCCCTGTGTATCCGACCCCACCCCCGGCCCCTCCCCGAATTCGGGGAGGGGAGACAGATAAGTGCGTCTGTGTAGGGACGAGGCATGCCTCGTCCTGAGCGGTTTGGCGGGTGATCACAATGTGGGCGCAGGTGCGGATGGATCGACAAGCAGCTTATCCCTAACTGACGTCTTCCTACGGCTTGCGCGCGATCACCAGCGTGCTGAAGTTGAACGGCCACGGCAGCACCGTCTTGAGCACGCGCCCGAGCCCCTCGGCGAGCGCATTGGTGCGGTAGTAACCGGGCGCGCGGAACGGTGCCCCGACGCCCCACAGGGTATAGGCATGGCTCGTCGGCACCACCTGCTCCAGCTTGAAACCCACGGCTTGGACTTCGTTCGTCAGCGCGGCACGGGTGTAGGTGCTTTCATAGAATTCGTCGTCGTTAAGCACGCTCATCCCGGCGCGCTTGCGCCGCCACGCCAGCAGTTGATTGACGATGTTCGGGTACGGAATGGTCAATACGAGCACGCCGCCCGGCTTGAGCACGCGGTAGGCTTCCGCCAGCGGCACGCGCATCCCCGTTTCGAAATGCTCGAACACGCCAAACGACAGATACGCGCCGAAGGTGTTCTCCGCGTACGGCAGGTGATGCACATCGCCCGCCACCAGCGCCAGTTCAGGATCATAGCGTTGTGAAGTTTCCAGCGCGTTGACGGCATAATCCAAGCCCATGACGCGATAGCCCATCTGTTTGAGCGTGAGGATCACCGCGCTTAAGCCGCTGCCCGCCTCCAGCACAATGTCCGTTTTCGACAGGTAGGGCAAATAGGCGTTGAGCGTTTCGACGGCGCGCGGATACGTCATCGTCTCCAGCTCTTGGTCGACCGAGGCACTGTCCCAGATGTCTTCCCACGCGCGTCGCGTGGAGTCGTAGCGGCTCATGCAGTGTTGTCCCTTCTAGAAACGGTCTTTCTCGCCCCGCCGCCGCTGCACCCAATCCATAGCGGCGCGCGTCGGCACAATGAGCGCGCGGAGCACGGCAGCGGCCAGGCTGCCGTAATGCTTGCGCGTAAACGTGATCAAATCGTCAAAGTAGATGCGCGAGGCCAACCGCTGCGCCTGTTTGACGCTGGCGTGCTCCTCATGCAGGATGAGCGCCTCCGCGACAAAGTGGATCGCCCCGCCCGCCTGCAAGATACGGCGGCACAGATCATCTTCCGGAAAGTAGAGTTTGAGCGCGGGATCAAACAGGCCGAAGAGCCACTCGCGCCGGATGAGCATACACGAGCCGGGAATCACTGCGACCGGACGAGTCGTATCGCGCGCCCAATCGTCATACCACATCGCCCGACGCAGGCGGTCGCGCAGCGGCGCCAGCACCACGCCGACGAACGTATAGCCCAGCAGCAGATCGAGGTAGCTGGGCACGCGGGAACAGGTATTTTGCACGCCGCCTTCGGGATATTCCATGCGGCAGGTGATCGCGCTGACCTGGGGGTGCGCGTCCAGATACGCGAGCAGCGTCGGCAGCGCCCCCGGCGTGATCACTGTATCGGGGTTGAGGATGAAGACGAACTCGCCTGTCGCCTGGGCCGCGCCGAGGTTATTTCCACCGGTGAACCACGTATTTTCGGGCGGAGCGATCAGCGTAAATTCGGGGAATTCAGCGCGCACCATCGCGGCGCTGCCATCTTTGGAGGCATTGTCAACCACGATTACTTCCAGCGCGAGCTCGCCGCGCTGCTGCCGAATCGACTCCAGACAGCGGCGCAGCGGCTCACGGGTGTTGTAGTTGACGATGACGATCGACAGTCTCATGCCGCCAATTTAACCACAGAGAAAACAGGGCGCACAGTGCAAAGATCAGATAAACTTTTGATCAAGGATGTGCAGATTTGTCGTTCAGTGATAAGGTGCAGCGTGACTACGTGTTTCATTAGCTATTCAAGCGCTGATCGTGTGCTGGCCGAGGGATTAGTCAGCCAGCTGCGTGCTGCTCATTACCAAGTCTGGATCGATGTAGAAGGCATCCCCGGCGGAGCACAATGGGAGCAAGAAATCAACCGGGCGTTGTCTCAATCGGATGCGTGCCTCGTACTCGTCACCCCCGACTCGGTCGTCTCGGCTTGGGTCAAACAGGAGATCGAAATTGCGCGCGCACAAGGCAAAATAGTTATCCCACTGCTTATGCGTGCTATCCCCTTGCCTTTAGGCTTGGAATCGCTCGCTATTTCCGACTTGCAAGTGATCAATTTTGTGCGTTACGGCTACAGCGCGGGCGTTGCTGCACTGATTAAAGTTCTGCCACCCCGCATCCTAGACACGCCCACTGGTATCACCGGATTACGCGCATTGATTGTTGAGGATGTGCAAGCACAGCAATTAGCAGTTCAGCAGGTGTTACGCAAATTTGGTCTTGAAACCACAATTGCCGCCGATTTTGAGACGGCGCTCGACGCGATTCGCAACGATTGCTATCGTCTCGTCACACTCGACATGCAGTTGGATATCATGGATACGGGGGGGCAACATGGTATGCTGCTGCTCGACGAACTACGCACCTATCAACCTGACATCCCGGTGATTATCATCAGCGCACTGGACTGGACGGGACGTCAGGTGCGCGACTTTTTGCGTGAACAAAATGCGTTCGACTACCTGCCTAAGCCTTTCAAAGCGGATGATTTACGCGACATCGTCGAATCAGCGCTGAACTCGAAGCACGAGTGAGGAAAATAGTGGCGGAAAAGATTCTAGTTGTCGACGACGAAATAAGCGGGTTGGAACTAACCGAATTAATGCTTCAACGACAAGGATATGAGGTTTCCGCCGCAAACAACGGTAGAGAAGCGCTGCTAAAAGCAGAACTTGAACAACCTGATCTGATACTTCTAGATCGTATGATGCCGGATATGAATGGTCATGAAGTCTGTCGTCGTCTACGCGCGAATGTTCTGACCAAGGACATCCTAATAATGATGTACGCTGCAGGTATCGGTTATGCGCCCATACTTATAGAAAGTTTCGAGGCAGGTGCAGATGACTGCTTGAATAAACCCGCCCACCCAGCAGAGCTTGCATCGCGGGTAAGAGCGCTTCTTAGTCGCAGATCACGTAAATCCCCTTTTGATCTAATCGTAGTGGAATGGTCAAAAACTGACACGGCAGAACGATCGAAGCGGTTTCGCAACAAGCTGTTGGATATTGAAGAAGATTTCTCTGTCCGCGCGTTCCTATTTGAAGAGTTCGCCGCTATGCCCGATGTCGATTTCTTCCAATTGGTTGATCGCAGGCTGAACGCCGATGCGGTAGGTAGCATGCGCCAAATGGCTGTGGAGTATCTGGCGCAGTTGAACACACCGGAAGCGGCAGTATTGCTCATGTTTAGGCTGAATGACCGGGAAGATTACGTTCGTGACGCCGCGATCACCGCTCTTGGTAAGCTTCAGCATCCGATCACCCTGCCAATGCTGGCATCAATGCTCAATGACCCACGACCGGAAAAAGCACTGCTCGCAGTACATGTCCTCAGCTTCTACAAAAGTCCCGAGGCAAGATTATTGCTCGTACAGGCTACACATCACGCATTCGACGAGGTCAGGAAAGCAACACTAGAAGCGCTGCATGGTGAAGCGATTGAGTTCCCTCAATCCACCGAAACTGATCAGCAATTCTCACAAAAGGCAACCACTTCCTTGCATGAGCTCCGAAACTTAGAGAGTAAAACGGTAGCAGTGGTCAGCGAGGAGCAACGCGGATTTGACACGCTTGTAAAGCTTCTGTCTCACGGTGATGAAGCAGTGCGCGGCACGGCTGTGGTTGCGTTGTCAATTCTGCGCCGCCAAGATGGTATCCTGCGTGCGACACTAGCCCAAGACGCTTTCTGGCGGAACATCTACCATAATTTAGGTAGTATAGCGCTGGAGAGTTTGCCGCAGCATGTGGGTAAGCTCTCGGCACTGGCACTAACACTCACCCTACCCGCCGCCGAGCAAAATATCCATCTACGAGAGCTCGTCCAAACGGAATCGAACAGCGACATCCGAGTGAATGCAGTCAGAGCACTGGGGCAAAACCGCGATGTAGCTAGCCTCGATCTGCTTTGTGCGTGTGCACAGGAAACGGACAATAGCAAATTGGTTGCTGCGGCCCTAGAATCGCTCGGATTGCTCGGAAGTGATAAGGCACTGCCTGTCATCTTGACGGCTCTTGCAAGCAAAACCGTCGCTGTTCTCTACGCGGCAGTCAATGCTTTAGCCTCTCTAGGTACTCCCGATGCTGTTGCTGCACTGATCGAACTTTTACAATCCGGTACAGTCGCCAACCGGATCGATACGGTGCGTGCCCTAGTGCGTGCCGAATCCCGCGTGCGTCCCGATGCTGCTGTCAAGCTTCTGAGCGAACTCTGCGCTCGCGAAACCAATACTAGTGTCCTGCACAGTGCCGCTCAATCGCTTGGGCAATTAAGTACTCCCGAGGCTGAGCGAATTCTCAACACACTGCTTGGCCATGAGAACGATCATGTGAAGAGCGGAGCGCGAAAAGCGCTGGAAGCATTGATCAAGCGGCGCAGCGGCTCACGGGTGTTGTAGTTGACGATGACAATCGACAGTCTCATGCCGCCAATTTAACCACAGAGGCGGCAAAGCTCACAGAGCAAAGATCAGGCGCTTGCCCTCCGCCTTACGCGTGGGATGCGCGGGCCGAGGAGCAAAAACAGAGGCGCACGGGTGTGCGCCTCGCTTACCGCTATTCAGTTGGGTATGGGAGTTGGGTCAGCCGCCGCGACCGTTGCCCCGGCCATTGCCATTGCCGCCGCCGTTGCCACGACCATTGCCCTGACCGTTGCCGCCAGCGTTGCCATTGCCCTGACCATTTTCGTTGCCGCCGCCGTTGCCATTGTCTTGACCATTTCCGTTACCGCCAGCGTTCCCATTGCCATTCCCGCCGCCGTTACCGTTACCATTGCCGCGGGGTTCTGGGGTAGCGCCGGGTTCAACCGTCGCATCAGGATCGGGGGTGCTTTCGGCGTCATCACCGCGGCGACGGAGTTGACCGGGTGCGAGATCGCTCGGGTGGACACCCGTATCGCGGACAATCGTACCCCAACCTTCGCCCGCTTCACGGCGATCCAGCAGTTCATCGACCGTCAAGCCCGCGGCTTCCGCCAGCAGGTACACGCGAGCGATCTCGCCAAAGCCGTAACCGTTGCAATGCAGATTCATGATTTCGGCATAGGGGATGCCCAACGCGTCAGCCATGCTCTGTGCCACCGGGTGATATTCGTTCGTGCAGCCCGGTTCCAGCGTGGCTTCCAGGTTCGACCGTCGCTTCGGGCGTCGCTTCCGGTGTGAGCTCAGGCGTGAGTTCCGGCGTCACTTCGACAGTGGGTTCGGGCTCTGGCGTCACCGGAATGACCACGTCGAAGATGATGACTTCGATGGTGAGCCCGTCCGCGAGCTGATTGCCGATCACGACGACGAAGTCACCGGCCTGCAAGCCCAGCGGCAGCGTGCCGACGAGCGTGAAACCGTTGACCTGCACCACGCCGTTGACAATGACGACCTCGCCCGTAATCGTGACGACAGCGTTCGGGTCGACTGTCGGCGGTGTCTCTTGCGCGCTCAGGGGGACGACCAGCGCCATGCCCACGAGCAGCACCAAAACCAAGCCTAAAGCCATGCTGAGTTGATGATGAGTTCTAGTCATTTTACGCAATCTCCTGCTTGCAAACTACACTTTGAAGAACGTAAACCGCTTGGGGATGTCGCAGTCAATAATCGAGATTGGCGTAAATTGGTACTTTAGTGTGACCTACTTCTCTATACTACCTTTCGTAAATGCTGGTGGCGGCAGTCCATGCGTACCAACCGCGGGCCTAGGAATCAAAAACGCCCGAAGAAGTTTCGGGCGTCTCGCGCAACATACGGGCCGTTTAGTTGGGCGAAACCGGCACTTCCTGATCTTTCCCGGTCAGATCGAACTGCCCCTTCCGGCCGAGCGGCGCAGCTTTCTCGGTGATGTCGAATGAGCCCTTCTTGCCTGTGGTCACCGGGATTTCCGGGTCTTTGCCGCCTGCGACATTCGGCGTGACCGGGTATTCCGGGTCTTGTCCCGTGATATCGAACGACCCCTTCTTCTCGGTGATGTCGAACGAGCCTTTGCGATTCACGGATTCGACCAGCGTGGTCGAGAGCAGCACAGCGGCGAGCAGCAGCAGAACAACGCGCTTCATGATTGAATGTCCTCCGTCAGCAGACGGTGATATGTAAGTTGATGTCCTTAGAGTACGCCGGAAGCGCGCGGCGTTCATCCACACAGCGGCGTATTTCGGCGTGCGACCTTCAACTTAAACGTTTAATCTATCATCAGTTGGGGAGGTATGTGCCGCCCGAGCGAGATCGGCTCCGGCGGAGGACGTAGCCCGAGTGACTACTAGAGGAGCACGTAGGCGTCGTCGGCATACAACACGCGGATCGGCGTCCCCGGCGGGACGGGCTGACGCCGCCGACTGGTGTATTGCATCCCGGTGCGGATTTCACCCTGTGGATTGACGAACTGGTAATGCGCCACGGTTTCAAACGCCTGACCACGGCCAGTGGGGACTAAGCGGCAGACCATGCCGACAACTTCACCGGACAACACCTGACTGCCGTTCAGCAGTCGTTGATAGCGGACGCGGTTTTGGTGGCGCAGTTTGCCTAACTGACGAAACCCCTTCGTCCCGTAGCGCAAGGCACTGACCGCCAACAAAATGAGCAGGATGAGCACGATGATAAACCCCGGCGATCCCACCGCTGGCAGTGTGAACGCCGGCAAGGGCGTCGTCAACAGGCACAGGAACAGCCCGCAGCACACAATCAGAAACGGCACGAGCGCCTGCCACTGGGACTCATTGCTCACATTCGCGACGGTTTCGAACTTGAGCGTGTGGTAGTGCGGCGTACCGGAATCAGGATACCCCTCATAGCGGGGGTTCAGGATAAAAACGTCCGCAGCCATGTTTTACCCCAGTGATTGCATTAACTCATCGAACTTGGCGGCTCGGTGATCGTAGGTGTGATGCGCATAAACATGCGCCTGCGCCCGTTGGGCCAGTGCCCGACGTTCGTCGTCGTGGCGTAAATAATGGGCGCTGGTCGCGCGCAGTTCGGTTAGATCGGTATAGGTGAGGATCGTCGCGCCGCCGTCTACCACTGGAAACCACGCGCGCGTCCCCGGTAAATCTTCGGCCAACTGGCAAATGCCTGCGCCTGCCACTTCGAACAGACGCAAGTTACCCCCATAATATACGAAATCGCCGTGGGTATTAAAGCAGATTTTCGCCGAGGATAGGATTTTCAGCATTTCCTCGCCCAGCGCTTTGCCGCGCACAAACGGCTTGAGGCTGGCGGGCACATCGTGCACGCTCCAGATGCCGATATCGAACTCGCGCAAGGCTTCGAGCGCCTGCACGCGGCGGCTGTACAAATGATCGGGCACGAGCGTTCCCACGAAGGCGATATCGCAGGTGTAGCGGCGGCGCTCCTCGTCGGTGAGCGCGTAAGGATGATGAAAGTCGGGGTCGCAGGCGGACAGCGGGAGACATTCCATGCGCTTGGCGCCGAGTTCCAACCACTGCACGCCGTGATAGTAGTCGTTGGCGAGCACGAGATCGTACTGCCGCGCCGACGCCCGGTCGATCGGCTGCGAGAAGACAATCGGCGACGTGCCGCAGGCATAGATCAGCTTGCAGCCGAGCTCGCGTTTGATCGTCGCCAGCGTTTCCGGCACGATCACTGTGTTGTCCCCCACCATCCACAGCACATCGGGGCGGAAGGCGCGGGCTTTAGCGAGCAAACCCGCGTTTTTGCGCCGCCCATCCGGGTTGAGCCGCGGGGGGATGCGATTGAGCGCCGCATTGAACAGCTTGCCCGGCGTCAGGCGCTCGCTGTGCTTCTGCGTCTTGCGGATCGGCAGGTTGCGCCAGTACACATCGAGCATGTGCCCGCGCTTGATCAGCGCCTTTTCCCAGAAATGCTGGGACATGCTCGGCGGAAAAATCGGTGGACGCGCGCCGGATGGCGTTTGCGCGATGGCGGCACGGAGTTCTTCGGGATGATGCAGAGACGCGACAAACAGAATCTTCATGGACACTTCATCGTGAATTGATACAACAGGCCGTTATACACGCTCTATCCCGGCGGCGCAAGCGAGTTTAAATATCTTGACAATCCAGACCGCGCGCCGGGTCGCTTGACAGCCGTCACAAATGCGAGTAGCGTTTAGGCGGCTAACCAACCGGGTGACCTATGAGTGAGATTCATGAGAGTGTCGGCTATTTGCTGGCGCAGTTGTGCAAAAGCCACCGCTATCAGGCGGATGTGGGCCTGAATGCGATGGGTTTGCATGTCGGGCAGGAAATGATCCTCGCGCGGCTGTGGGAAGAAGACGGCCTGTCGCAAAGCCAGTTGGCGGGTGCGCTGTGCGTCGAACCGCCGACCGTGACCAAGATGCTCACCCGCATGGAGCGCGGCGGGTTGGTCGAACGGCGGGCAGATGCTGCCGATGCGCGCGTCTCCCGCGTGTACCTCACCGACACCAGCCGCAATCTGCACACCCATGTCAACGCGGCGTGGGGATCGCTGGAGACGAATATGCTGCGCGGCTTCGATCCTGACGAACAGCTCGTGCTGCGCAACCTGCTGCAGCGCCTGCTGGCTAATCTGGCCGCGGAATAACTGCTAGAGCACGCGGCTGATGCCGAGGAATTTGCGGATCTGGCGTTCAGCCTCGTCTACGCTGATCCCGTCGCGCGCCCAGTCCCAATCCGTCGGCACGCCAGCCGCTACGCCCGTCTGGGCGACGGTTGCGGGCTTCCACAGCGCAATCGCATCCGGTGCGAACGGCGCGTAGCGTTTCGGGTCGGTCGGGCCGAGGATCATCACCGTTTTTGCGCCCGCTGCCGCCGCGAGATGCGTCAGCCCCGTATCATTGCCGATGTACAGCCGCGCCCCATGCGCCAGCGCCGCGATCTGTCGGAAGGTCAGCACGCCGACGAACTGCGCGGGCGGGCGATCCAGATGCGCGGTCACCGCATCCACCAGCGGTTGATCTTCTTTCCCCGCAATCACAATGATTTTGGCCTTCACCGCGCGCGCGATGCGGTTCGCCACTTCCGCCAACTCTGCGGGCGGGTAGCGCTTGCTATCCATGACCATGCCGGGGTTGCGTCCGCCCGCCGGGTTGACCACGATGTAGGGCTCGTCACCGGACCGTGACTCGCGCACGGGCACGTTCGCCCAGCAGTCGGTCGTGTCGATGCCTAAGGCGCGCGGCACATCGAGATAGATCTCGGCCTCGTGGCGCACCGTGCGGGGGTTGATCCGCGCGCGGATGTTATAACCGAAGCCACGACCGGCGCTGTCGAGCCCGGCACGGTACGGGATACGCGCCAGCCACACGGCGAGACTCATCCACGGGGAACGTACCAGCGATACCGCAAGATCGAACTTCCCGGCGCGGAGCTGCGCCGCGAACGCCCGCAGCGAAGCGACCGAATGGGTCGGCAGCGCGCCTTCCCCCGTATCCAGCAGTTCATTCAGCAGATCATGCCCGTCGAGCGCGGGGCGTGACCAGCGCCCCACCGCCCACGTGATGTGCGCGTTCGGGTAAGCGCGGCGCAGCGCAAATAAGGTCGCCGTGCCGAGCACCACATCGCCGATGCAGCACGGGAGCAAAATGACGATCCGGCGCGGGTTGGTCGGCGCGGCGCGGGTCGGGAACACGAGAGACGGAAGCGTGTAGATATTCATGTTGTGGAGTATACAAAGGGAATCAAAAAGGGCGAACATCCGTCCGCCCTCCACTGTTCATTATCTGTAGGGGCGCACCTATGAGGGTCGGAAAATGAGACGGCCGATAGCCACACTGCCACCCCCCCCCCCCCCCCCCCCCCCCCCCCCCCCCCCCCCCCCCGCCCCGGCCCCCCCCCCCCCCCCCCCCCCCCCCCCCCCCCCCTCCCCAGGACCCCCCCCCCCCCTCCTCCCCCCCCCCCCCCTCCTTTCCCCCCCCCCCCCCCCCCCCTCCCCCCCCCCCCCCCCCCCCCCCCCCCCCCCCCCGCCCCCCCCCCCCCCCCCCCCCGCCCCCTTCCCTCTTCGCCCCCTTTTTTCCCCCCCCCGCGGCGCGCCTCTCAGTTGTGAGGATTAATCGTCCGCGTACGGATCGTCCGCCATGCTCACACCCTCACGCGGTTCGTGACCGAACACGTCCATGAGGAAGTTTTCCATCTGCGAGACGGTGTTCGCGCGCAGCACATAGATCGGCGTGCCGCGCCGTTCCGCATCCACGATCAGCTTGGGGCGGCGGCGGTAGTAGTTCTTGAGCGTGACGATCATATCCACCTGCCCCGGCTCATCGACCAGCGTCAGCGGCAGATGCAAACGCCGTGCCGCCTGCTGCAAGCGATTCCGCGCCACGCCGTAAGCGTACACGACCATCGGCTTGCCGCTGCGATTTTCGGCGGGCGTGCGTTCCGGCGGGCGGTCATAGACGGCGGGGCTGCGCTCGTAAGCGTCGGAGCGGCGGCGACCTTCTTTACCGTTGCGCGCGGACTGCCGTTCGCCGTTGGCGCTGCTCGACCGGGTGTTGCGTTCGGCAATCGTGCGGACTTCCGGCATCTGCTGTTCGATCAGCACTTCGCCGGACTCGTTGCGATAGCGCAGTTCAATCGGGAGCGGCCGTTCGCGCAGCACGGCATCAACCGCCGCGGCCACATCTTCGTGAATCGCCATGCGGTCGCGCGTCTGGATTTCCACCAGCACATCAAACGTCGGTGGGGCACGCCGTTCCAGCACCGTTTTCTGCGTGCCGCGCCGCCGCGCTTCCTCGTCGGAGAGCGTGACCGCCTGAATACCGCCGACGAGATCGGAAAGCGTCGGGTTGAGCAGCAGGTTGTCGAGCGCGTTGCCGTGCGCCGTGCCAATCAACTGCACGCCGCGTTCGGCGATGGTGCGCGCCGCGGTCGCTTCCAGTTCACGCCCGATTTCGTCGATGACGATGACTTCGGGATTGTGGTTTTCGACCGCTTCGATCATGACCTCGTGCTGGCGATCCGGCACTGACACCTGCATACGGCGGGCACGTCCGACCGCCGGGTGCGGCACATCGCCATCCCCGCCGATTTCGTTTGACGTATCCACAATGATCACGCGCTTGCTGTCCGCCAACACGCGGGCGGCTTCGCGCAGAATCGTCGTCTTGCCGACACCGGGCGGGCCGAGCAGCAGAATGTTCTGCCCGGATTCAACGAGGTCTTGCAGGATGTCAATCGTGCCGTACACGGCGCGACCGACGCGGCATGTCAGGCCGACGACTTCATGGCGGCGGTTGCGAATCGCGGAAATGCGATGCAGCGTGCGTTCCATGCCAGCGCGGTTATCCGCGTCAAAGGTGCCGATGCCATCGACGACGGCATCGAGTTCGCCACGGGTGACTTCATGTTCCGAAAGGGAGACTTCCCCGGTGATGTAGCGGGCGGTCGGGATGCGCCCCAAGTCGAGAACGACTTCGAGCAAATCATCTGCCCGACCGAGCTCGTCAAGTTTGCGGTTGATGTGAGGAGGCAAGACTTGCTTGAGCTTGTCTAGGTCGTCTGTTATACGACGTTCCATATTGAAGACTGCTATTCTCCTTGATCCAAAACCGACTTTGAGATGGGGGTTGTGGGCGGGCGCACAGCCGCCGGCACAACCTCTAACGCCTGCTTCAGCGGCGTGAACACGGACTGGCGGATGCCAGCCGCAATATGCCGCACCATCAGCGCCTGCTGCTTATACGGCTCGAAGCCCAGGTCAGCGAGACCTTCTTCCAGCCAATCCTGAAAACGGCGCACACAGATATATACGGGCAATTTGTCCGCGCGGTTCACCCGCGCCATCGCCCCCGCGAGAATCGACGCGGCGCTGTGATACGGAATATCCGGATGCAGGAACGGCATCACGTAGATCCCGCTGCGACCTTCGCTCACGGCGACATACCCCTGAATGCGATCATTCGCCCCGCGATACACATACCCCTGACTTTCACTCGACGGCACAGCCACCGGCTGCACCAGACGCGGCACGATGTTGCAGTACAGCAGTTGGACTTCCATCGCGTCGGCATCGGTTTCGGGTTGGAGTTCGGCGGGGGTGATATGATCAGGCACGGCATAACCAGCGGGACGACGCCACACTTCCTGCCGCGCATAGACCGCAAAGCCAGCGGTGCGCAGCGTGGTGAACAACGTCCCGTCTTCGTCAACTTCACCTGTCAGCATGTGCGCGCCCCGGCGACCCGCTTCGAAGGCCATCGAATCGACCAGTTCGAGCCACGCGGTATCCCCGTGCGCTTCGTTCAAATCGGGCGCGATATACAGCATTTGCGCCAGATGTTCATCCGCTTTCAAACGAAATTGTCCAGCAATCCGCAGGTGATCGACTCTTCCGACCAGCGTCACAACGTTCCGATGCGGCAGCAAATTCGTCAGCATGTGCTGGCTGATAGCCTCACGTGTGCAGGCGAGTTCACTGTCGAGGATCGTTCCCTTTTCAACCAGACGCTGAATGACCGGAATATCGACCAGTTTTGCGGAGCGAATATCTGTTACAGCCATCATCTTACCTTCTACACGCTTCTCTGGCAACGATCATCGGGCGCGGTCTTATTTGGCACTAAGGCGGAGTACGTTTTTGGGTACTCTCTTTGTTATAACACGAAACAGGGTAAAACGATGTCCAGAGATTATGCTGCCCTCCCACCGAATCAGGTGCGCCGCTCGGATCGCGCGGTCACCGATGAGGCGTGGATCGCCGAAATGCTCACTCACGCGCCGATTGGCACGCTCGCCACCGTCCACGAAGGCCAGCCATTTATCAACAGCAACCTGTTCGTGTATGACGCGCAAAATCAGGCAATTTATACACATACCGCGCAGGTCGGGCGCACCCGCGCCAACGTCGAAGGCGACGCCAAGGTATGCTTCAGCGTGAGTGACATGGGGCGTTTGCTGCCCGCCGACGAAGCGCTGGAATTCAGCGTGGAGTATTCCGGCGTGGTGGTATTCGGGCGCGCCACGATGATCGAAGGGGAACAGGCCGAACGCGCCTTGCAGATGCTGCTCGACAAGTACTTCCCGCACTTGCAGTCGGGCCGCGACTACCGTCCGATCACGCTGGACGAGCTGAAACGTACGAGCGTCTTCCAGATCAGCATCGACTCGTGGAGCGGCAAGCGCAAGCAGGTCGAGGACGAGTTTCCCGGCGCGTTCTTCTACGGACAGCACGGGAACTGCGGGAGGCTAAGCGATTTCACATGTGAAGGTGAACCCCCCAACCCCCCCCCCCCCCCCCCCCCCCGCCCTGGGGGGTGGGGTGTGGGGTGGGATTCACCCCCCCCCCCCCCCGGACTTCCCTCCCCCCCCCCCCCCTCTGGGGGGTTTTTTGTGTTTTCCTTTCTTTTTCTCCCCTCTCCCGCGCCCCCCCCCTTTTTTCCGCGGGGGGGGGGGGGACCGTTCCTGGTTTTAGTTGACCGTTAAATCCCAAACATCTACCTCCACGCGCGAATTCTGGCGGGGCGCGCGCCTGATGATCCCGATGATCGTCGGGGCCGCGCCCTTCGGCGTAATTTTCGGCGCGGTCGCCATTTTGAGCGGTCTGTCGCCGCTGGCGGCGGTCGCCCTATCGGCGTTCGTATTCGCCGGATCATCGCAGTTCATCGGCGTGAATCTGGTCGCCAGCGGGGCAACGCTCCCCATCATCTGGCTGACCACGTTCGTCGTGAATCTGCGCCACGCGCTGTACAGCACGACGCTCGCGCCCTATGTCAAGCATTTGCCGCGCCGCTGGCTGATCGTGCTCGGCTTCCTGCTCACCGATGAGGCCTTCTTCACGGTGATTAACCGCTACAACGAACCGGATGACTCGCCGCACAAACACTGGTATTTTCTCGGCGCGGCGCTGGCGCTGTATGTGAACTGGCAGATCTTCACGTGGATCGGCATCATCGCCGCCAGCACCGTCGACCGCGATCAACTCACCAACCTCGGCCTCGATTTCGCGCTCACGGTGACATTCATCGGCATGCTGATCCCGACGCTCAAGCAGCGCCCAGTCCTCGCCGCGGCGCTGGTGGGCGGGATAGTGGCCGTGCTCACCTCCACCCTGCCCAACAATATCGGCTTGATCATCGCGGCGCTCGCTGGCGTGCTGGCCGGCGTCATCGCGGAAGGTCTGCAAGAAGAAAACAAAGAAGAACTACTTAACGCAAAGACGCAAGGACGCGAAGACGCCAAGTAAGTTTCTATCTACCAATCCTTTCCGCCTTCGCGTCTTTGCGTTGAATCTTGATCTTTTGTTGTTGGAGTCTGTATGAACGAAGTTTTGCTCGTGGCGGGGATGGCGCTGGTGACCTTCTTCATCCGCTACCCGCTGCTGGAACTGGTCGGCAAAATTGAACTGCCTGCGCGGCTGTTCAAGGCGCTGCGCTACGTGCCGCCCGCCGTCCTCGCGGCGATCATCGTGCCATCGGTGATCATGCCCAAAGGCGAAATCGCGCTCAGCCCGGCGAATCCGTTTCTGGTGGCGGGCATTGTCTCGGCGCTGGTGGCCTGGCGCAGCAAGAACTTGCTTTTGACCGTCGTCATCGGCATGATCACCCTGCTGGCGTACCGCGCCATCTTCAACATCTAGCTAAACCTCACCCCCGCCCCTCTCCTCTAGGAGAGGGAGTCAAACGCGATGCGCCGGGTGAGGTTTTTGTGGAATAAGGATCAACCTGCATGACGCGCAACATCGCGATCTTACTCTTTGAAACCGTCGAAGTGCTCGACTTCGCCGGGCCGCTGGAAGTGTTCGCTTCGGTGAACACCGTTCTGGAAGCCAATCCGCCGTTCAATGTCTATACGGTCGCAGAGACCGCCGGGCCGATCCGCGCGGCCAACCCGCTGACCATCGTGCCCGACTACACCATCGACACCTGCCCCCTGCCCGACATCCTGATCATCCCCGGCGGCAGCGGGTCACGGAAGGCGGCCAAGAGCGAACGGCTGATCGCGTGGGTCAAAGCGCAGGATCAGCGCACGGAATTCACGCTGTCGGTGTGCACGGGGACGCGGGTGCTGGCGGCGGCGGGCATCCTCGACGGCCTACAGGCGACCACCCATTTCGGCAGTCTGGATGAACTGGCCGCCAATAACCCGACCACCACCGTGCTGCGTGACGTGCGCTACGTCGACAACGGACGCGTGGTGACCTCGGCGGGGGTGTCCGCGGGCATCGACATGGCCTTCCACATCGTGCAGCGCCTGCTCGGCGCAGACGTGGCGCGGCAGACCGCCCGTTACATCGAATACGACTACTGGCAGCCCGGCTGATCTCATGGAAATCATTCTCGGTTTGACGTCCGCCATCGGCTGGGGCGGCGCGGATTTCCTCGCGGGGCTGGCCTCCCGCCAGATGGGCAGCTTTCGCACGCTGTTTTTCACGCAGTTTGTGGGCTTCATCACCGTGGGGCTGTACGCGCTGGCGACCGGCTTATTCTTCACGCTGGAGGCCCAGCCGACCATCGTCTATGTGGCGGCGGTCGCGGCAGCGCTGCTCAACATCGTCAGTTCGTTCTGCCTGTACCGCGCCTTCGAGATCGGCCTGATGGCGGTCGTCTCCCCGATCACGGCGAGCTATGGCGCGCTGACCGCCGTGTTCGCCTTCGTCAGCGGTGAACGCCTGCCCGCCGTGCGCGTACTCGGCGTGCTCTCGGCGGTCGTCGGCGTGATGCTGACCGCCTTCGTCATCAACCCGGAAGCCTTGCAGCAGCGCAATGTGCGGCGCGGCGTCTCGTGGGCGATCACGGGCGCGGTCGGTTACGCCCTCGTCTTCTGGCTGTTTGGCTTCTATGTGACGCCGTATCTCGGCGGCATCCTGCCCGTGTTCATCATCCGCGCGCTGACCATCGTCGTGCTCGGCAGCATTGCGCTGCTCATCCGCCATCCGCTGACCATCCCGCGCAAACATGACCTCGGGCGCGTGCTCCTGATCGGCGTGTGCGACACCACGGCTTACATCGCTATTCTGAGCGGCACGGCGCTCGGCGCGGTCTCAATCGTGACGGTCTTGTCCTCCCTCTACACCACCGTGACCGTCGTGCTTGCGGCGTATTTGCTGCACGAACGCCTGCACAAATCGCAGTGGCTCGGCGTCGCGCTGATTTTCACGGGCATCGTGCTGGTGAGCCTGTAGAGCAAACATATAAGGAGGGGAAACACATGGATCGTACCCGCACCGTGACCTGGCACGACCCGCTGCCCATCGCCGAGAAAGCCCGCACCATGCGCGGACTCGACTTCTTGCAGGCGATGATCGACGGGGAGATCCCTCGCCCGCCTTTCGCCTATCTGCTCGGCATGACGCTGATCGAAGTTGCGCCGGGACGCGCCGTGTTCACCGTGACGCCCGCCGAATTCCTCTACAACCCGATCGGGCTGGTGCACGGCGGCGTGGCCATGACCATCCTCGATTCGGCGACAGGCTGCGCCGTGCAGACCATGCTGGAGGCGGGCGTCGGCTACACAACCGTGAGCGGCAGTACCAACTTCATCCGCCCGATCACGCTGGACACGGGACTGCTGCGCGCCGAAGCCCAAACGATCAACGTGGGGCGGCGCATTGCCACCGCCGAGGCGCGGTTGGTCGATGCGGCGGGCAAACTGTACGCGCACGGCGTTTCGACCTGCGCGATTTTGACACCTTAAGGAGAGATTTTGATGAGCCAAGATAAAGCGAGTTTACTGCAAGCGCTGGACGCCGAACGCGACAATCTGTGGGCGGTGCTGGCCGACGTTGACCCGGCGGTCGACATTTACCCCGGCTGGAACAAGCGTGACTTCTTCGCGCACATGGCGGGCTGGGACGCGCTGATGTTCACCATCTTCCGCGACACGGTGGCGGGCATCCCGGTGACTCCCTACCCCTATATCAACGTCGATGTGACCAACGCGCAGTTCGTCGCCGAGCGGCAGAGCGCAACCGTGGAAGGCGCGAAGCTGGAATGCGAGATCAACCGCTTTGCGCTCAAAATCTTCCTTGAGAGCATCCCCGCCGACGCCTACGGGCAGTTGGTGCGCTTTCCGTGGGCCAGCGAGACCGTGACGCAGTTCGTGGAAGGCGCGATCATCCACGAGCGCGACCATGCGCGGGACATCATCGAACTCAAGCAGGCGGGGAAGCTCTAGCCGCTCTGCCTTTACCCCTTCAACGCTAAGCCCCGTGCGGCGAGCGCTTCCTTTAGGATGCGCAGCGCCTTTGGCCCGAAGCCGTGCAGCGCCATGAGCTCGGCTTCGGTCGCCTGCGTCAACTGCTCAAGGCGAGTGTAGCCCGCGCCATTGAGCGCCCGCGTCGCCGGCGCGCCAATCTTCGGCAGGTCGGTGGGTTGGGGATCATCTTTACGCTCTGACATGCTGATTTCCTCCGTAACTCATGGGGCAGAAATGACTTTTTCTTGACCACACCCGCAAAACGCATCAACGCCAAGGCGAATAATCAGTACTGCCAGCAAAGTGCTGGAAACGCGCCGTTGAAAGAAAATGGAATAACTTTGATCAATATAGGCGCGCAGTACAGCTACTGCTTGCACAGGATCAGTCGGAAAATCTGGAGCGGACAACTTCTTGCATAAGGATCGCTTGTCGCAAAGCGTGGTTTGGACTGCTTGCAGATACAAGCGCAGGAACCAGTTGTCTTCGAGGCCGATCACCAGATGAGGATGCTTGGGTTTGCGGAAAGCGTACAACAGCATGAGGTCAATGTCATTGAGCAGTTCGCTCCGACCCGTCGGAATCAATGTACGGTTGATTTTCTTCCAGAGTTCCCCATCAGTCAGATTGAGACACTGTTGTATTTCGTCAATCTCACGTGCTCGGACTCTTGGATCTTTTGAAAACATAGCTCAAGCGCTCAACGGTTGTGGTCTCGTATTCCAATCATATCTACAAATCGGTGATTTCCGGCACGTTTTCATCTTCGTAGCGCTCGATCAGTACGCCGATGAATTCCATGAGCGATGCGAGGGGATGTGACTCGTCTTCACCAACCAGATCGATAAGCTGATCCAATGCGTCAACGAGCCGTACATACTCAACTTCGGACATCGTAACTAACTTTATAGCTCATGCTCACAGGGATACGCACCCAAGCCGATGAGTTCCTTGCGCCGAACCAACCGTGCATCTGAGTTCAATTGTAGTAGATACATAGTGACCCGGCCTACTGGCGTCAATGGTTCAATCACGGCTGCCTTCAGACGAAAATGATCTGACCAGCGATCACGGCGGGGATTGTAGAGCGGCGTGATCGCGTTCGTCTCAATATCGAGCGAGGCAATGTCACTGCCTTTATAGCGATTACACTTGAAACACGCATAGCAGAGGTTATCGAGCTCAGTTGCGCCATGATGCTTTTCAGCGATGATGTGATCGACTTCGTGTGCGAACAATGTTTCTTCCGACCGAACTAAACAGTATTCGCAGCAGGAATTTGCGCGCTCGATAACGGCGCGCCGCAGAGAGTCGGAAATGTGGGTCATGCAGCAGACAACTTTTTACGAGCTCTAATCTTCAGCAGACTGACGAGATCGTCCATCCACTCAAAGTCGTCCAGTTCGCGCTGTTCCTCGGCGGTGAGGGTGCCAGCACGGTTCTTATCCAATAAGAGACTAGCACGGGCCTGCAGCGCTTCAGAGGGTTTGAAGGCAAGAATTTGCTCCAATGTGGGACTAGACGTCATAAACTCTAGAATCTCATCTCGCAAAGTCAGACGTTCCATCGCAACCATCAGCTTTCTCCTTTCACCATCATTCTAGCATCATTCGATACACCTCGACCGTGTCGGCGGCGACCTGCGCGTGCGTGAAGCGTTCCAACACGCGCTGACGCCCCTGCGCCGCCAGTTCCGCCCGCAGCCTCGCGTCATCGCGCACACGGCGCAGCGCCTCCGCCAACGCCGCCGCGTCCCCCTCCGGCGTGATCAGCCCCGCGTCGCCGATCACATCGGGAATCGCGCCGCTGTCCGAGCCGATCACCGGGACGCCGCACGCCATCGCCTCCACCAGCACGCGCCCAAACTGTTCTTTCCAGTTGGGGCGGGTCAGCGATGGCAAGACCAGCACATCTACCTGTGGGTAGAGCGCGGGCATCTCCGTCGAGGGGACTTGCGCCCGAAACGTGATCCGGTCGCCGTGCGCGGCAGCCTGCGCCTGCAAGCGTTCCGCCTCTGGTCCGCCGCCGACGATCAGCGCGCGCCACTCCCCGCCGAGCTGACCGAGCGCGTCGAGCAGCACGTCGACACCCTTCTCCGGCACCAACCGCCCGAAGAACCCCACCGTGAACGGGCGCGCGGTCGGCGTAACCGGGTGGAACAGATCGGGATCGGTGCCAAACTGTGGGATCACGCGCAGCGGCTTCTGGTAACCCTTGGCGCGCCACACCTCGGCGGCGCTCTCCGTGCCCATCAGCGCGTAGTCGACATGGTTGAGCGTCCAGCGTTCACCCCAACTGAAGGGCGGCGGGTAGTCCCGCGCGATATTCTGCCAGCTAAAGAACAACGACTTCGCGCCCACGCGCCGCGCATGGAACAACGCCTGCCACGCCGACAGGTTGTACGGCTCTTCGTCGATATGCACGATGTCCGGCTTGAACGTCCGCATATGCGCCCCGAGTGTCGGGTAGCTGTGCGCGTGAAAATTGCCGTTCCGCCAGATCGGGATAGCTTCGAGGCGGTAGCCGTCCGTATAGACCCGTTCGAGGCGCTGTTCGCCGCGCTCATCTTTCCACGAGGGCGGCACCAGCGCCAGCAGCTCGACACCCATTTTGGCGATCAGTTCGAGTTTCTTCTGGTAGATGCCGACGATGCAGGCTTTGGAGATCATCAACACGCGCATAGGGTTCACAGTTTACAGGTGGCAGGTCACAGTCAACGCAGTATAGCAGATGCGGACCTCACCCCTAAATCCCCTCTCCGGGGGGAGAGGGGACTTGATGCAGACACGCCGCAAACGACATTGTGTAGGGACGCGCAACGGGGCGTCCGTCAAATTGTGACCGAAACGGACGCCCCGTTGCGCGTCCCTACGAAATCTAATCGGGTTCTGCGAGTAATGTTGGCTCCCCTCCCTGAATTCGGGGAGGGGCCGGGGGTGAGGTCTGCTTTACGGGTGAGGGCCGATCAACTGGTCATAGACAGGTCAGGAAAGTCCACTTATAGTAAAGGGGTTGTGTTCACCCAATCGCACAAGGATTTCACAGGCATGGACTCCATCCTTCCGCTGAGTACGCTGTCGTTGTTCCTCGCTGGCGCCTTCATCTTGCTGATCACGCCCGGCCCCGCCGTGCTCTACATCGTCGCCCGCAGTATGGATCAGGGGCGGCGCGCGGGTGTCGTCTCTGTCATGGGCGTGCAGACCGGGACGCTCGTCCATGTGCTCGCGGCGACGCTCGGCCTCTCGGCGATTCTGCTCACGTCGGCGCTGGCCTTCGATATCGTCAAGTACCTCGGCGCGGCCTATCTCGTCTACCTCGGCGTGAAGACCCTGCTCGACAAAACGCCCCTCACCGCCAACGCAGTCGTTGAACGCCGCAGCCTCGGCTCGATCTACCGTCAAGGCGTCATCGTCGCCGTGCTCAATCCCAAAACCGCGCTGTTCTTCTTCGCCTTCCTGCCCCAATTTGTCGATCCGGCGCGCGGCGCGGTCGGCGTGCAGTTTTTGCTGCTTGGCCTGATGTTCACCCTCATGGCCTTGTTCACCGATGGCACCTATGCCATCCTCTCCGGCACGGCGGGCGGTTGGCTCAAGCGCAACCAGACGTTCTTACGCGCGCAGAAGTACATCAGCGGGACGATTTACATCGGCTTAGGGCTGGTCACGGCCTTCTCCAGCGGCGGTCACAAGTCAAGCTAATCGACGAAAGGCGCGGGACGCAGCAGCCCGATCAGGATCGCCAGGATCACTTTGAGCATGTACACGCCCGATTTGATCGGCGTGATTGAGGACTTGCCGCCGTAGCGGGGATTCATCGTCACGGGGATTTCGCGCAGCCGCAGCCCGGCGCGGTGCAGCAGCACGACCGCTTCCGGTTCGGGGTAATCATGCGGATAGGTGCGCGCGCACAGGCGAATCGTCCGCTGGCTGGAGGCGCGAAAGCCTGACGTCGGATCGGTGAAGTGCTGCCGCGTGAGCAGCGAAATGATGCGCGCGAGGATCACGATGCCGACCTTGCGCGCCACGGGCGTGATGTAGCCGCGATCTTCGATGTAGCGCGACCCGACCACGAGATCCGACCCGCTCGTGATGAGGTCGGATACCAGCAGCGGAATCTCCTGCGGGTTATGCTGGCCGTCGCCGTCATTCTGCACCGTGACCTCATAACCGTGCTGCGCCGCATAGAGAAAGCCCGTCTGCACCGCCGCGCCGATGCCCACGTTGTACGGCATGTTGAGCACGATCGCGCCGCACGTCGTCGCAATGGCGCGCGTATCGTCGGTCGAGCCGTCGTTGATCACGGCGATATCCGCCCACGGCGCGTGCTGCTGGATCAAGCCGATCACGTGGGCGATGCTGTCCGCTTCGTTGAGCGCGGGGATGATCACCAGCGTTTTCGGGAAATTCATGTCATCTCTCCGGTGTTGAGTACCTGAACAAGACGGCGGATCAAGCCGTCTAAACCGTGCGCCTCGACCGTCCGCGCGCGACTGATGCTCGTGAGCCGCTCCCGTTCCGCCGGATCGAGCGCCAAGATCGCGGTGAGCCGTGCCGCCAGCCCCGCGTGATCCTCCGGCGACTCGCTGCGCCAGTTGGCGTCGCCGAGCAGCGGATCGAACGAGGGGTTGGTGACGATGGTCGGCACGCGCATGGCCAGCGCTTCGAGCGCCGCCTTGTCGAACAGCCCGACCGGGCTCAAATTGACCGCCACGGTCGCCCGCGCATACCACGCCCGTACGCCCTCCGCCGATTGATTGCCCGCAAAGGTGACCCGCTCCGCTACGCCGAGATCCCGCGCGAGTGCTTCCAGTTCCGCCCGATAGTTCGTGCCCTGCTCCGGTGGCACATCGCCGACGAACACGGCGTGCGCCGTGGGCACGCTCGGCAGCGCGCGGATCAGCGTCGCCTGCTGCTTAATCGGCATCAGCCGCGCCACATGCACGACATATTGAGGACTGAGGGCTGAGGACTGAGGGCTGAGTAAAAGATCAGCTGCCATAGAGGTGTTAGGTATACCGGGAGCGTTCTTCTCAGTCCTCAGACCTTCGCCCTCAGTCCTAAAGAAATCCGTATCAATCCCATGACCCAACACGCGCAGTTTCGGCGTGGCGATCGGAAAGCTGTCCGGCGCGGCGGTGACCACACGCCGACTGACCCGCGTCGCCCATTCGAGTGTGCGATGCCGCTGGCGATGCGTGTACCACAGCGTGATCGGCACATTCAACGGTCGCAGCAGTGGCGCACTCATCAGCGCGAACAGCGGCTGCATGTGCGCGAAACACGCCGCGTAGCGCCGCCGTAACAGCAGCGTACTCAACACGCGGTAAAACTCGACTGCCCGCCGCGCTTCTCCGTAGCCACGCTCCTTGCCAATGGAGTACACACTGACATTCGGCGCAACATCCAAGCGTCCGGCGCGCATGGTGATCACATCGATGTGATCGTAATGCGCCGCCAGCCGGTTGATCCAGCCCGTCGTAAAGCCGAGGATCGGATCGTCGGCGTCGGTCGCGAGGTTGAACAGCAGCAGATTCACAACCACCTCCGCCGCCTGCGCATGCCTAGGCGAATCGCTTCACGCCACACGCCCATCCACGAATCGATGTAGCGTTCGGCATCGTAGCGCCGCAGCGCGAGATCGCGCGCGCGTTCGCCCATCGCCTTGGCGGGCACGGGGTCTTGCAGCAGCGTGACGATCCGCCCCGCCATACCGTCGATATCCATATCCGGCGCGAGGTAGCCGTTCACGCCGTTCTCGATCACCTCGTTGACGCCGACCACATCCAACGCCACGAGCGGCAGCCCCGCCGCCGACGCTTCGAACAGCACGCGCGGCACCCCTTCATATGAGGAAGTGTGCGCGTACACGCTGCCGAGCGCGTAATACAGCGGCAGTTGATCGTGCTGCACCGGTCCATCGAAAATCACGCTGTCCGCTAACCCTTCGCTCTGGGCCAGCGTAACAAGTTCAACCGGGGAGCGCTTCATATCGCCGATGAGCACGAGCTTGGCATCGGGCACGCGGCTCAGCACTTTTTTGAACACTTTGAACAGGATGGGCACGCGTTTGAAGCCGACCGGATAGCCGACCCACATCACGACGGGAGTCGCCGCCGTCAAACCGAGTCGTGCGCGCAGCGCTGCCAGTTGATCAGGATCGGGTGCGGCGGCAAAGGCTCCAGCCGCCGTCCCCAGTGGCAGCGCGACCACGCGCCGGGGCGATCCGCCTGCCGCGAGATAGTTCTGCTTCTCTTTCTCGTTGACCGTGCGGTAGAAATCGGCGCGCGCCACCACCACCCGCCCGATCAGCGCGAGCAGACGATTGCGCAGCGGGCGCTCATCCAGCCACGCCTGATTGCCGAAAAAGTAACTGTGATTTTGCACGAGCAGCGGAACACGATAGCGCAAGCGCAGCCACAAGCCGACCAGCCCGGTCGCGAACGGCTCCTGCGTCGTGATCAGGTTCACGCCACCGCCGCGCAGTACGCCGCGCGCCAACCGGATCGCATCCAGCGGGAACAGCACCGGGTGGCGGCTGTTGGTCGGGATGATGGTCAGATGGTCGGAAGGTTGAAACGCCGCGCCGACGTGCGGCGGCGTGTAGACGATGATCGTCAAGCGCCCCGTCCGCGCCGCGTAGGTGAGGTGCCGCGCCCGCGAGTCGCCTTGCGGTTGGGTCGCGAGTGCGGTATCCAGACTGAGCATCAAGACATGGTTCATCATAGGGCGTCATTGTAGCGAATTTTCCGCATTAGCGTGAGACTCCGCCTTGACACCCATGCCCGCCGCCATTACAATTCCTCTCGTTCGTGCAACTCACGGGCCTGTAGCTCATTTGGGAGAGCGCTACAATCGCACTGTAGAGGTAAGGGGTTCGAATCCCCTCAGGTCCACACCCAAGAAAAAGCGACTTAATCGTAAGTCGCTTTTTGTTTTCTAACTTGAACAGGTTCGAATTCCGTCTACGCTGGTCTGAGTGGTAGCCAGATGTGGACGGTGGTGCCGTGCCCCAAACGACTCTCGACCGTGATCGTTCCCTGATGCAGCTCGATGCCGGCTTTAGCAATCGTCAGACCCAACCCCAGCCCACTCACTACGCCGATATTGCTGCCCCGGAAAAACGCCTCAAAAATACGTCCCCGTTCGTCGGGCACAATACCGATGCCCGTGTCTTGTACCCGTAAATCAATGCCTTGGTTATGCACCGCTAGACTGACCTCCACCGGATGAGCCGGTGCCGAGAATTGCGCCGCGTTCTGCAGCACATGGAACACCGCCTGCTTCAAGAGGGCGGCATCGCCACCCAGCGTGACCGGCTCAGTTAAATCAAGGCGGTACTTACCGGGCTGACCAAACTGCTTTTCCAGTTCTTGGGCAGTCTGACAACACAGGCTACTGAGATCAACCGGATTAAAATGCATGCTCTCCGGTATGAGGTCCCCAGTCATGACCAGACCAATTTGTTCCATAATCCCGGTCAGATGCCGAACCTGCAGATAGATATTCTTGAATTTACTCGCGCGTTGTTCCGCCGTGTAGCGCTCGAAATAGGTTTCCAACGACTCGGCACTGGTCTGAATGATAGTGAGTGGGGTGCGAAACTCATGGGCAATGTGCTCCATCATTCGACTCTTGAGCAGGCTTAGTTCGGCTTCCTTGGCCAGCGCCGTCTGCAACCGCTCTTGTTCAATCAGCGCCTGCTGATAGCGCTGGTGTTCCGATAGATCCCGAATCGACAGGCTGACCAGTTGTTCCCGGCCATTCTGGCTAGCAAATACGCTGCCTGCCAGTTCAAGCGGAAAAGTTGTGCGATCGGGACGAAAGCCGGTTAACTTACATTGAGCGTGTCCAGTTTGCCTGACCGTATCTGAGAAGTGGCGAAAACGGGGATCAGTTTCGTCGATGAGGTCTGAGCTTTGGCTGGCGAGCAGTTCCGCTTCGGCGCGGCCAAAAATGCGACACGCTGCCGGGTTGACCAGCAAGATCTGTCCCTGGGCATTCGCCAACATGATCCCATCGTGGCTGTTCTCCATGATCAGACGCAAGCGCGCTTCACTGGCTTCGAGCGCTTTCGCCACCTGACGCTGCTTAGTGATATCGCGGGTGATACCGACGACTCCGATAACAGTCCCCTCGCTGTTGCGCAGCGGGACTTTGGTGGTGGACACCCACAAAGTGTCGCCGGTAGGCGCAATGACCGACTCTTCCTGGTTCATAATCACTTGCCCGGTGCGCATGATGGCTTGCTCATCAGCGAAGAAATTGGCCGCCATCTCCTCCGGAAACAGGTCAAAGTCGGTATGGCCGATGATCTGTTCACGCGTAAACGTCATCTGATCGTGGGGGATGCGGTTGATCATCACGAACCGGCTGTCTTGGTCTTTGATGTAGACCAAATCAGGTAAATGGTCGATCAAGGTGCGCAGGAGGGCGCGCTCTTGGGCCAGTTCTTCGACCATCTGCTGGCGTTCGGTGCTGTCCCGAACCAGCGTCTGCTCTTCACTTTCCTGCCGAGCGGCCTCCTGCTGTTTGGCCGCCGTCATGGTTCGTACCACCATCATCCCCGCCACAATCTGACCTTGATGATCGCGGAGCGGGCGCGCTTGAGCTTGGTAGATGAATTGGTTTTGGCGACCTTCGAACTCGGTAGTTCGTCCTTCAAGCGCGGCTTGGTAGTAGGGCACGAGCTGTGCCTGCGCGTCCGGCGGAAACACCTCCCACAGTGTTCGTCCGATCAGCTCTTGGGGAATGAGTCCGGCGGTTTTGAGGAAGTCACCTTCGGCGAGCAGATAGCGCAAGTCATGGTCAAATACGAGGATGGCGAGATCGGGTAGGCTCTGCACCACCAGTTGATAGAGCGCTGGCTCAGGTAAATTCATCGGGCGGAGAGGGTCAGCAACGAAGGGCATAGTGATATTCCGGGTTCCCAAATGCTACCTAACAGACGGCTTGAACGTGAATCTCAGCGAGAATTTACCAAAAAGTGAAGCTTGACTCACGATTATGCACATTATAGTGGCATTGCGTCTCTGTATGACGGGTAGAAAATACCGTGTAAGGTGATTCCCGGGCGACAGTGGAGCCTCTTTTGACCAAACTTGTGTACCTCGTGACTTGAGAATATAAACTCATTGTTGAGTGACAGATTTAATCAATAGGCCGCAAATGAGGATTAACTGATGTTTCGACTCGAAACGCAGAAGCAATTCGATGAATGGCTAAATGATGAAGATTTAAGGCTAATGCGCTTTTTTGCCTCGATACCACCAGAACTTCTCATCTACTTAGACTTTTCTCTTGACTCGTTGAAGCATCTAGAAACATGGTTACTTCAGAAGTACCCAGAGGTGCAGGCGGATCTATCCGGTAATGAGTTAGCCGCCATTGATACTATCGGAACTTATGTAGGGGAGGTTTTTCGAAAACATCTGGGAGGCCAGTGGGTAATCGATCTAGAGAATGAAGAAAATGCCTATTTTGGTATACCCGGTATTGCGGATTTCGATAGAAACCTCCCTATAAAGCTGGTATATCCATCTACATGGGTTACAACGTCAATCCATCGTCGCACCGGGACGTTTATATACAACCTTGTAGAGAAATTTTCACGATGAAGGAGAAGACTATATCGGCTGAACTGAATTTGAACCTATGATGACCATTGATACATCTTCGTTACTGATCAGCGTCTCAGACTTGTGGTAGCTCACGCCCTAAATCAACCGCTGGTTACTGCGACTGGCGTTTTTTGTCTGGTTAACAGCCCTATAATTATGACTAACTGAATGATGAGTCTTGAGTGTTGCGAGGTAGTCCAATGGGCGAGTCAATAGGGTCAGACGACGAGATAATCGCTTTCTGGTTTCCCTTCTTTAAGGCGCTGAGTATTGACGAATATGAACGCTTTTCCTGGCGCTGGGGCTTGAATCTTGAAAGCACTCCCGAGTTACGAAGCGTCGCGAAACACTTTGCTTTGCCTGCCTCTGCGCTCCTCGGATATTCAGTCCCCGAACCAGTTCCCGAGCTTGAGATTGCGGCGGAAGTGAACACAAAGGAGAAGCTGCGCCGGTTATGGCGAACCACTTTTACGCAGCTTGAAGTACTTGGGCAGAGCGCAACCATTCTCGATTGGTATCAGTACTATGATGATCTTTATAAACGTCTTGAACCGTTTGTCAGAGTCTCAGGATGGGATGGTTTGTTACTCGACTGGGCCAAGGGATCAAAACTAGTCAAGTCTCAACCGCCACTAGCGCAAGCGGTACGAGGTCAACTTCAGCTCATCATCCTCCGCCGTTGGCTCGAATATTATAGATCAAGTGACCAGATCCATGACTTAGAAAGACAAGCGAGATCAACCACGTTGCTCGATCAATGGACGCAGTTTGTTCTTCTCTATGGTATTGGTACGTGGATTATCAATCTTGGAACATTTTTTGCGCAGATTGCTTATTGGAAAGAGATATTCGGACTTTTGACCCCTCGGCAAGTTATCAAACTTGATACTTGGGGGAAGTCAGAGTTTAACTATGGTGCACCCGGTTCGCTGGTGAAACTTTCCGAACTTTTGGCAGATGTTAAGCTGCGCTAGTGAACTGATTGTCGCCGCGCGTTGGACTAGTCACTGAAAGCTGGGGATATATGCCCTCATGTTGTCAGCTTGCGTTTTGGCGACGGGTTAGCGACACTACCGCAAAACTTCAGGAACTGAAACCCCATGAGCCACACCACGATTATTGCCCAAACGCTCAATGTCAGCGCCGCCCAGGTGAAAACCACGATTGAACTGTTAGACGCAGGCAATACGCTCCCGTTCATTGCGCGTTATCGCAAAGAGATGACGGGCGGCCTCGACGAAGATCAAATTCGCCGCCTGCAAGAACAGTTGGCGCATCTGCGCGCGCTCGATGATCGGCGGCAAACGATTCTCGCGTCGATTGAGGAGCAAGGGAAACTCACGCCGGAACTCAGCGCGCAGTTGACCGCCGCGCAGTCGCTGAACGAACTCGAAGATTTGTATTTGCCCTACCGCCCCAAGCGGCGCACCCGCGCGGAGATCGCCCGCGAAAAAGGACTGGCGGGTCTCGCCGATCTGATCCTCCAGCAGGCGCGCCTGCGCCAGACAGAAACGCAGATCGCCGCGCCGTACATCACCGCCGACGTGCCGACCGTCGACGCGGCGTTCGCCGGAGCGCGCGATATTGTCGCGGAAGCGATCAGCGACCATGCGCGCATTCGCGGCGGTGTGCGCGAAAAAGCCCTGAAGTGGGGCTTGCTGCGCAGCGAAAAGATCGCCGAGGCTGCGGACGAAAAGAACGTGTACGCGACCTACTACACCTATGAGGCGCGCATTGATCGGGTGCAGCCCTACCAAGTGCTGGCGATCAATCGCGGCGAAAGCGAAAAAATCCTGCGCGTGAAAGTCGAAGTTGCCGAGCGCGATTGGCTCATGCCCATTCACGCCGTCTACCGTCCAGATTCGCGTTCACCGCTGGCGGGACAGCTCGAATTGGCGATCACCGATGCGGCGAAACGCCTGCTGCTCCCGGCCATCGAACGCGATGTGCGCGCCACCCTCACCGAACAGGCGGAGACGCACGCGATTCAGGTATTTGCGCTCAATCTGCGCGGCCTGCTCAACCAACCGCCGCTGACGGGACACGTCGTCATGGGCCTCGACCCGGCCTACCGCACCGGCTGCAAAGTCGCCGTGATCGACGCCACGGGCAAAGTCCTCGCCACCGACACGGTCTACCCGCATGAACCGCAGCGCCGCTGGGGGGAAGCCAAGCAGAGTTTACAGCGGCTGATCAGCACGCACCACGTCACGCTGATCGCGATTGGCAACGGCACGGCCTCGCGCGAAACCGAGCAGTTAGCCGCCGAACTCACCGACGCCGACCGCCACTACCTGATGGTCAATGAAGCGGGCGCGAGCGTTTACAGCGCCAGCCCGCTGGCCCGTGCCGAACTCCCCGATCTCGATGTCACACTGCGCGGCGCGGTCTCGATTGCGCGGCGGGCGCTCGATCCATTGGCGGAACTGGTCAAAATCGAGCCGAAAGCCATCGGCGTTGGACTGTATCAACATGATGTCAACCAGAAGCAGTTGGCCGATAAGCTCGACGCCGTCGTCGAAGCGACCGTCAACCGGGTCGGCGTCGATGTGAATACCGCCTCGGTCGCGCTGCTCACGCACGTCGCTGGCATCGGTCCGAAACTGGCCGAACGCATCATCGAGTACCGTGACCGCGAAGGCGTCTTTAACAGCCGCGTCGAGTTGAAGCAGATCGCCGGGTTGGGGCCGAAAGCCTTTGAGCAGGCGGCGGGCTTTCTGCGCGTGCGGGCGGGCAAAAATCCGCTGGATGCCAGCGCCATTCACCCAGAAAGCTACGCGATTGCGACCGCCGTCCTCGAACGCGCGGGACTCGACCTCAAGACGCCGCCCGCCGAGCGCGCCGAACCGCTCAACGCCCTGCTTCAGCGCTACACTGTCGCGCAGTTAGCCGCCGAGTTGGGCACGGGTATGCCGACGCTCACCGACATCCTCGAACAGCTCGTCCGCCCCGGTCGCGATCCGCGCGAAGACTTGCCCGCGCCGATCCTGCGCAGTGACGTGCTCTCGGTAGAGGCGCTGCAAACTGGCATGCGGCTTAACGGCACGGTGCGCAATGTGGTCGATTTTGGCGTGTTCATCGACATCGGCGTGAAGCAGGACGGGCTGCTGCATCGCAGCCAAATTCCGCGCGGCCACTCCTTGAGTGTCGGGGACGTGCTCGAAGTGGAAATTCTCAACGTCGAACGGGAACGCGGGCGCATCAGTTTGGGTTGGGTGAAGTAAGTCAGCGCGCCCGCGTGACGCACGTCACCGTGGCGGGCGTTTTTGTTTTCCAGCGATGCGGGTATGATCGCCGCAGTTACACAGGTGCGCAGCGGACAAGCGTCCGCAGTGGGCGCGATTTTGGGAGAACCATCAAAATGAAGCGGATTTTATTGATCGGGCTGGGGCTGCTGCTGCTCGCCTCAGTCGTGGTGGCGCAGGATGAACCAGAAGCAACCGCCACTCCCGCCACCGATATTGTCATGCCTGCCGATGTCGACGATGTCCCCGAGGGTTGGACGCTCGTGTGGAACGACGAGTTCACCGATCCGGCGATCAACCGCCGCCACTGGGGTTTCGCGACGGGGGGGAATGGCTTTGGCAATAACGAACGCCAGCATTACACCGACCGCCCGGAAAACGCCTATATCGAAGACGGCAGCCTCGTCATCGAAGCCCGGGCAGAACGCTATCGGGGCAACGATTACACCTCCGCCAAGCTGCAAACGCTCGTGCTGGCGGATTGGCTGTACGGGCGCATCGATATCCGCGCGCGCCTGCCCTATGGTCAGGGCATCTGGCCCGCCTTCTGGATGCTGCCCGCGCAAGGCACGTATGGCAGTTGGCCGAACAGCGGCGAAATCGACATCATGGAGCAGCTCGGGCACGAACCGGAAACGGTCTACGGGACGATTCACTATGCCGGGGAGTCCGGTCATCAGCAGTCCGGCACGCATTTTACACTGACCGAGGGCACTTTCGCCGATGATTTCCACACCTTCACGCTGATCTGGGAAGCGGAGCGCCTGCGTTGGTACGTCGACGGCGTGCTGTATCAGGAACTCACCGAGTGGTCGACGCCAATTGGGGAGTATCCCGCGCCGTTCAACCATGCGTTCTATCTGATTCTGAACTTGGCGGTCGGGGGCAACTGGCCGGGTTATCCCGATGCAACCACCGAATTCCCGCAGCGCATGTGGATCGACTACGTGCGCGTGTATCAGGTGGCCGACGGACAGTGAGCGTCAGGTAGTAACGGCGCAGCTCCAAGTCTCAGCCATGCCGCCTGACGCACTCTATATGGTTACAACCAACATAGAAAAAACAGTATTAGGCGGCCATTCCGTTACCCGTTGCTGCTGTGATATACTGCACAATTAATGTGCTCGGCAACGCTGCCACAAGAGAAATTGAGCAATCTATGAGGAGTAGATAATTGAATTACAGGACGCGTTCCTTCCTGATCAATGCGCCGTTAGACTTTGCGGTGGCGTCTGGTGCTTATCTACTGACGTTTTCAATCCGCTTGATTGGTCTGCCCTCCTCCGAATTCCACATCACATTCATCTTGCTCGCGGCGCTCATCCTCGTTGCAAATCTCTGGATTTTTGGAGTTTATAAACGGCTGTGGGATCAAACGAGCGGACACGGTGTGCTGCCAATCGTCCGGGCCGTCAGCGCCGCGACGATTATCACGCTGGTCCTCAGCTTGCTCCAATTTCCACGCCCAATCCCGTTGAGCGTCGTGCTCGTTGGGAGTCTGCTGTCATTGAGCGGTCTGGTCGCACTGCGCTACCGGTCGCGCATGTTCCCCAGCGCTCGGCGCGCTGACCCGAGTAACGGTGCTGCTCAACCCCCGCATACCAAAGTCCTGATTGTGGGGACGGGCAAGCTAGCGCAGAACATGGCCTACCAACTGCGGCACACCGCCGCATTGCAAACTTATACGATCGTCGGCTTCATCGACGATGATCAGCCGAAGCACGGCATGTATGTTGAAGGTGCTCCGGTGCTCGGCGACCGCCAGGCGATTCCCACCATCGCGCAGGCTCACGGCATCGACCTGATTATCCTCGCGCTGAAAAACGCGGCGGGCGACGATTTTCGGGATATCCTCACCTACTGTGAGAATACATCGGCGCGTTTGAAGGTCGTGCCGGATGTCGACACACTGCTCAACCCGAGCGCGACCGACTATCGTCTGCGCGATGTGAACATTGACGATCTCGTCGGGCGCACCATCGTGACGCGCTCCGACATTGTCGATATGACGCCGATCACCTGCAAGCTCGTGCTGGTGACTGGGGCGGCTGGTTCGATTGGTTCGGAGCTCTCCCGGCAAATCGCGGCCTACAAGCCGACGCACCTCGTGCTGCTCGACAGCAACGAGAGCGATCTGCATGATATGCATATCGACCTGCGCTCACGCTACCCTGAGCTGCCTGTCACGCCCGTGCTCGGCGATGTCACGCTGCATGCCGAAATGCGCGCCGTGTTTGAGCAGTTCAAGCCGCAAATCGTCTTCCACTGCGCAGCCTACAAACATGTGCCCATGCTCGAACGCTATCCGCAGAAAGCGATTCAGGCGAACGTGCTGGGGACGAAGAATGTGGCCGAGCTCGCCAGCGAATATCACGCGGAACGCTTCGTGCTGATCTCCACCGACAAAGCGATTGATCCATCCAGCGTGATGGGGGCAAGCAAACGGCTGTGCGAGCTCATCGTCTATCACCTGCAAAGTGAATCGCAGACGCGCTTCGGCGCGGTCCGCTTCGGCAATGTGCTCGGCAGCCGCGGCAGTGTCGTCCCCATGTTTACGCGGCAAATCGATGCGGGCGGCCCGGTGACGATCACCGATCCCAACATGACGCGCTTCTTCATGACCATCCCCGAAGCCGTCAACCTCGTGCTGCATGCGGCGTGTCTGACGCATGGCGGTGAGCTGTTCGTTCTTAATATGGGCGAGAGCGTACGCATCGTCAAGCTGGCTGAACGTATGATCCGCCTCCGTGGTCTGCGACCATATACCGACATCCCGATTGAGTTCATCGGCATTCGTCCCGGCGAAAAGCTGCATGAAGCTCTGTATATGGAACACGAAGAAGCCGAACCTACCATTCACCCGCAAATCCTGCATGTGAAGCACTGGAAAAGCGAGTTTTCCGACGAATTCTGGACACAGGTGAACTGCCTAATCGATACGCCCGATCCCGAGACCATTCGCAAGCAGTTGGAGCAGCTCGTACGCTTGCAAACTCCCACACAAGAGGATCCGCAGCCGTGAAATCAGGACACCTGACAGGCCAACCCACAGCGCGCATCTCCGTGTCTGGTGACCGGGTCAAACGGCTGTTCGATGTGGCGCTGGCCAGTGGGTTGTTGATCCTCTTTTCGCCGGTGATGCTCATCTGCGCGCTCGCCATTGGCTGGAATATGGGACGACCAATCCTATTTCTGCAACCGCGTATTGGGCGCGGCGGCGCGATCTTCACCGTGTACAAATTCCGCACCATGCTTCCTCCCACCACTCCCAATGGTCGCCAGTTGAGCGATGCGGAACGCATCACGCGGCTCGGCAACCGTCTACGCCGCAGTCATTTCGACGAAGTGCCGCAGCTCATCAATGTTCTGCGGGGCGAGATGAGTCTTGTCGGGCCGCGACCGCTGCTCCCGCAGTATCTGGAACGTTATACTGCGCGCCAAGCGCGGCGGCATGAAGTACAACCCGGCATCACCGGGTGGGCGCAGATTCATGGCGCGAACGCGTTAAGTTGGGACGAAAAGTTTGAACTTGATGTGTGGTATGTTGACCATAGGTCGCCGTTAATCGACCTGGACATCCTTGGGCGCACAGCTCTGATGGCGCTCATGTCATTGGTCACGCGGCGCGCCGAACCGCTGACAACGGAATTCACCGGCTCGCAAACCACCTCAAACGGAGACCAGCGATGAGCGTGATCATCATTGGCGCAGGCGGACACGCCAAAGTCGCCGCCGACATTTTTCGGCTGGTTGGCAGCCCCGTCCTCGGGTATCTGGACGACGACCCGGCGAAAATCGGCGTCAACCTACTCGGTTATCCGGTTCTGGGCGCACTTCAGACTGCTAGCGCGTATCCAGATGCCGCCTTCATCATCGGCATTGGCGCCAACCAGACGCGGTATATGCTGGCACAGCGCTTGACAGCCAGCGGCGTCCTGTGGGCGTCGGCCGTCCATCCACGCGCCGTCATCGCCGAATCGGTGACAGTGGGCGCAGGCGTGTTGATCGCAGCCCAGGGCGTCGTCAATCCGGATACGACCATCGGCGATCATGTCATCATCAACACCGGCGCGACAGTTGACCATGACTGCTCAATCGGTGATTATGTCCATGTCGCGCCCGGCACACATCTGGCGGGCGGCGTCAAGGTAGGCGCCGGAACCTTGATCGGCGTTGGCTCGGTAATCACCCCCTATGTGACCATCGGCAGCGGTGTGGTGATCGGCGCGGGCTCGGTGATCACGAAAGATATTCCCGACCATGTGACCGTCGTCGGCGTTCCAGGGCGGACCATCAGTACCAATCAAGCATGGCCACCCGCGCCTGCAACTATATCTCGTTAACGCTAGTGAAGTAGGATTTACAATGAAAATTCCCATGTCTTCGCCGGACTTGACGGCCGCAGAAATTGCGGCCGTCAATGAAGTGCTGCACAGCAACTATCTCAGCATTGGCCCGAAAATCGTCCAGTTTGAAGAAGCGATAGCCGCGTACTGCGGCGTCCGTCATGCCATTGGCGTGAATTCGGGGACGAGTGGGCTGCATTTGGCCGTAATCGCGGCCGAGATCGGCGAGGGCGACGAAGTTATCACCCCGTCGTTCAGCTTCATCGCGTCGGCCAATGCCGTTGTGTATGAGCGCGCACGCCCGGTCTTCGTCGACATCAACCCTCAGACGGGTAATCTGGATCCGCAGCTCATTGAAGCAGCTATCACGCCGCGCACCCGCGCCATTATGCCCGTCCACGCCTTTGGGCAGCCCGCCGATATGGATCCCATCATGGAGATCGCCCGACGGCACAAGCTGTACATCATCGAAGACGCCTGCGAAGCGATTGGCGCGGAGTACAAGGGTCAGCGTGCGGGGACGTTTGGCGATGCGGCTGTGTTCGCCTTTTACCCCAACAAGCAGATGACGACGGGTGAAGGTGGGATGATCATCACGAACAACGAGGACCTGCCCAGATTTTCCGCAGTTTGCGCAATCAGGGGCGCGATGTCTTTGATGCGTGGCTGAACCATACGCGTCTGGGCTACAACTATCGTCTGAACGAAATGAGTGCGGCGCTCGGGCTGGTACAAACCCAACGCCTCGCCGCACTCCTCGCCAAACGCGCGCAGGTCGCCCAGTGGTACAACGAGCGGATCGCGGCTATTGATGGTTTGGAACCGCCCTATATTGACCCGAACACAACGCGGATGAGCTGGTTTGTGTATGTTGTGCGCTGTCAGGCCGGGGTGAGCCGCAACCAACTGATGCAGCACTTGCACAACCACGACATTCCGTCGCGCCCTTACTTCACGCCCATTCACTTGCAGCCTTTTTACCGGGAAAAGTATGGCTGGAAATTGGGAGATCTGCCGCATACAGAAGCCGCCGGTGAAAGTTTCCTTGCCCTGCCGTTCTCCAGCGTGATGACCGAGGATCAGGTCGAGATTGTTTGTGAGCAGTTACGTGAGAGCATCAAGCTGGCGCAGAATGCCGCGGTTTAGCCCGGCTCTGGAGACTCATGGCTAAAGGAAGAACCACGCCGATCAAAGTTTGCCATGTCGCTGCGACCACAGAGGGCGCCACATGGATGCTCGAACAACTCCGTGAACTTCGGCAGCGCCACCAATATGAGGTTTCCGCCATTGTCGCGACGGGGGATGGCGCGCTGCTTCGTAAACTCGAAGCGGAGCATATCCCCTATCATCAGTTTGATTTTTCATTTCCAGTCGCAGGGATGGGCATCAGCGCCCTCACCCGTGTCTTGAAGCTCGCCGAGTTGTTCCGGCGCGAACGCTACGACATCGTGCAATCGCATCTGTTCGATTCGATGGTGCTGTCCCGCTTGGCCGCGTGGCTGGCCGACGTGCCCATTCGGCTGGCGATGATTGCCGGGCCGTATCATCTGGAAGCGCATACCCCTCAATGGATCGATGTTTCGACATGGTGGATGCAGACGGCCCTCCTCCCCTCCTGCCAGTACACGCAAACGCTGTATGAGCAGGCGGGTGTGCCCACCAGTCGCCTGCATCTCGTGTACTATGGTCCAGATGAGAGCAAATTTGATTCGGCGAGCGTGACGCCGTCGCTGATCCGGCAGGAGTACGGCTGGTCGGACGACACGCCGCTGGTGGGCATGGTCGCCTACTTCTATCCGGTGCTGTTCGCCAGTCGCTGGACGCCGCCGAAGCTGCACAACCGCGCCAACAAGCGGCAGGAAGATCTGGTGGCAGCGGCACCGCGCATCCTCGAAGCCTTCCCCGACGCGCGGTTTGTGCTCGTCGGTTCCGGTTGGGGCGAACCCGGGCAGCAGCAAATTGAACGCGTTCGTCAGCAGATTCGCGACCTCGGACTCGAGGAACAGATCAAGCTGACGGGCTTTCGAACGGACGTGAACAACATCTTGAAGACGCTTGATGTTTCCGTGCAAGCCTCACTGAGCGAAAATCTCGGCGGAACCATCGAGTCCTTGTTGATGGAGAGTCCGACAGTCGCCACGCGCACCGGGGGCATGGTCGACGCAGTCGTGGACGGTAAGACGGGCGTCCTGGTCGAACCCGCAGATCCCGACTCGCTTGCCGACGGGATCATCACCCTGTTAGCGGATCGCGCGCAAGCCCGCGCCTATGGCGTGGCAGGACGGCAGTGGATGCTGGAGAAATTCACGCTGGCGTGCACCGTCGACCGGCTGGATGAGGTCTACCGCACCTACCTCGACCGGCGGCGCGGGTATTCAGCCTTCGCGGGCTTCAGCCGCGGTTTTATCGCCCTCTTCGTCTTCAGCTACCTCGCCGCGCGCCTGTTCTGGGATATCACCTCCGGATATCGGGAGAACCTCCGCGCACGCTGGAGGTCTCTGAGTATAGCCGGCCCGCGGCGCTTCATCCTGGGTCTGCCGCGCCTGATTGTCGACACCATCGTCGACGGAATCAAGCGCAGTGCGCGCTGGCTGTGGTTGCGTCCGCTCTACATCTATGGTTATATTCGCCATCTTCTCCGAGGAACCGCTGCTTTACGTCAATGGGACATCTTTTTCGCGCGAATTCGGGGACGGCAACCACCCACATGAGTTTGACCGGCAAACAAGACCTTCGAAACATCGTACTGCTGATCATAGCGCAGGCGTTCGCGGCGGGCGTGGGGCTCATCGCGTTCGTGCGCATTGGCAGCCTCTTCGCCATCAACGAGTTGGGGCGCTTCGGTTTCGCGTCCTCCTCGACCGTGCTGTTTGGGCTGCTGGCTGAACTCGGCATCCGCTATGTAGCCATCAAAGATATCGCCATCGCCCCTCAGCGTAGTCGCAAAGTCTACCGGCATTCGATAGCTTTGCGCGTCCTGTTGTCAACGCTGACGCTCGCGCTGCTCTACACTGTCGCGGAAGTCTTCCCGCCGTGGCACGAAGAAACGCGCCTGCTCATGCTTGCGGGGCTGGTGGCGGTGACGCAGTTTGGCGCGGAACCGATCACATGGGTGTTTTTTGGTCAGGGGCGCGTGGATATTGGGGCGCTCATCCTCATCCTCGACCGCTTCCTGTACATCGTCTTCATCAATCTGGCCGCGCTGGTGTGGAACAGCGCTGAGTCACTCCTGCTAGCGGCGTTTTTGGCCAATCTGTTCCGCTCGTTTCTCGCCTGGTTGTGGGTTCGCTCACGACTGCGCACTGATCAAGAAGCGAGCGGTTGGGACACCAATCTTTTCCGGCAGTTGATTTGGGATGGGATGGCGATTGGCGTCGCGGTCGTCGTGTCGGTCACGTACATGCAGATCACGACCGTCGTCGCACAGTCGGTGACGAGTCCCGAACAGCTGGGGCTGTACGCGATTGCGATTGGTATTGTCAGCGTGCTGCTGGTGATACCGATGGCGATGACTAACGCGCTGTTCCCCTCGCTGGCACGCACGAGTGCTGGTGATACCGAACAGTTTCGCCGCCTGTACGCGACGATGGTGCGCCTGATGTTGTTAATCGGCGTCCCGATGGCGGTGGGCGTCTTCCTGTTTGCCGATCCGCTGCTCACCCTGTGGGTCGGCGGGCGTTATGAACAAGCGATCAATATCCTGCGTCTACTCGCGGTCGGGCTGTTCGCCGCCACGCTGAACTACCTCTACCGAATTCTGTTGTTCGCGTTCAATCGGCCGTCGGTCGAAGCGCTGCTGGATGGTATTGGCATCGCCGTCGTTGTGGTTGGCGGAAGTTTGCTCGGTGATCGCCTCGGTGCGGTCGGAATCGCCATCGTTTACGTCTTTGTCGAAGTGTTGCTTCTCGCCGCCAAAATTATCGTCACGCGCCAATGGTTGGGCGCGTTTCCGCAGGTCGGCTTGCTCATCCGCCTGCTGATCGCCACGCTCGTGCCCGCCGTGGTGATGCTCATCGGTCTACGACTGGCTTTTCAGGTGCTCGGGTGGGTCGCGGGCGTCAGCGTGCTGTTGGTTGCCCTGAACATTGTGCCGCTCACTACGCTGCGAAGCCTGTGGACACAGATTAGCGCCGGGTCTCGCCGCATCCTTGCGCGCCGCTCCCCGACAGATTCGACCAATCTGCCTGTCTAGGCTGCGGCTCACCGCACCACAGTGCCGACCTCCAGCATATCAGTTTCTTCGCCGTTCAGCAGTCGGAAGGTGAGCGGCGCCAGCGTATCCAGCGGGTAAACGACAATGGCAATAGTATAACGACCGGGTGGGAGTTCCGCGGGCAATTCCAGTGAATGCGGATCGGCAATCGGAACTCCCACCCGCCACTGCGACATCGGATACTGACCATGCACCGGGGCCGAGTCCTGCTGCCATACCGTCGTACCAGCGGCATCCAGCACGCGTGCCGACACCTGATAATCCACTCCCAATGGCTGACTTGTCTCCCAGTAGAGGGTGAGGTTGAACTGGCGCTCCTCAGTTTGGACGCGGCTGTGTGTGAGGTGCAGGGCCTCCAGTGCGACGGCCTCCAGCACCTGCGCATCGGCAGGCACTTGCGCGGCGTCCGGGCGCGCCAGCACCAACGGCGTGATCGATTCACCCCACACTACCCGGTTATCGTAGCGCGACTGCACGAACAGCCGAGCCTGTGTGAGTTCGGGCAGGTTCGGGTCAACTTGCACATCTACCGTCTGACGCAGCAGGGCTCCACGCACCGTTGGCACAGCAGGCAGGTCGAGCTGCATGAGCACCTCCTCGGTGTCCGTAGTACGTAGATCATAGTGCCAGATGTGCGGCGGGAACTGACGGGCATACGGATCGCCAAACAAGGTGCTCACGCTGAGCAGTTCCGCGGCCTCCTGCCGGCTGATCTGCGTGTGGTTGACCGCGACTTGCCCGCTCTCCACAATCGTGAGCAGCGAAACGAATTCCGGCAGCGGCGTGGCATAGGCCGTGCGCCACGCCTGATCGAGTTCGGCGAGCGCGGTGGTATCGCCGTCAAGCTGCGCCAACCAGACACGCGCCGCCCAGATATCACCTGCCGCCTGCGCCTGTGTATACGCCGTCCGCGCCGCCTCAACCTGCCCCGCGCGCTCCGCCAGATTACCTTGCAGCAGCCAGTATAACTGCGCGGCGGTGTTCACTTCCCAGCGATCCGGGTGCAAACGCTGCCGCGGCCGCAGCCAATCCGGGTCAAGCGTCCGTTCAAGGTGAGCCAGCGCCGCGGTTATATCGCCTTGGGCAAGCAGCGCGAGCGCTTGCATGGCGTATTCATCGGCGTGAATTTCCAGCGCCGGCAGGTGATCGATCCACGCCACAACCGTCGACCACTGACCGCGCGCCATGAGCAGCTCAATGCGTCTGAGCGTCAACGCGCTGAAATCATCGCGGGTGAGGCTGTTCCACGCGACGCTCGCTTGCTCAATTCGGTCAAGCACATGGCGCACGTCATCGGGCGCCAGCAGATAGATGTAGCGTTCGGTCAGCAGTTCGCGCGCGGCCACCAACTGCACATCGGTCGCCGGGTGATCCAGTGCGGCCAGCAGCAGCCGAACGCCCTCTTCAGGCGGCTGCGTCCACGCAAATTGCCCGATCAACGCGGGCTGCGCGGCGATCAGGGTCTGCCAGCGCGTATGCTCCTCAGGAGTTAGCGCGCCGCGCACGGCGGCTAACCACGCTAAGCCGTAATCGCGCAGCAGACTCTCGGGCAGCGCAGCGCCGACCTGCGCCAATACTTCCGCCTCAGGATCGGTCACGGGCTGCAAATTGAATTCGCTCCAGCCGCCCGCCTGCCAGGTACTGGCGAAATGCTGACCGTAGAAGTCGTTTAGGGCGCTGAACCACGCGTCTTGCTGCGTGCGTTCCACGGGCGCGATAACTTTGAAGACACTGAATCCATCTTGCGCCAGCAAAAACTCAAAGCGTTCGGTGTCCAGCCAAAGTTGGGGCAACCGGGTATCCCACAACCGCAGCACGACAAGGTCGATCTGCGCCAACTGGAGCAGTTCGATATCGCCTGCGTCGAGGAGCGGCGCAGACCCAAGGCCGCCGCCGAAAAAAAGCGCGTGGTCGTCTCCGCAAACGGGCCAGCGATAGCGGCGGACAGCAGCGTGTTCGGAACGCGCTGAATGATCGCCGCGCCGGTTTCATCCGGTGCGAGAATGCGCCATGTTCGATCCGGTGCCAACTCTTGACTTAACGCGTTCGCCAAGTTTAGTTCCGCCGACTGCGTGTTCAGATGGGCCAACGCATCGTCCATCGCCTGCACTTGATCGCGCAAGCTGAACGGAATCGGGATCGGTTCGGTCGCGCTGACGAACAACACCAGCGTCACTGTCAGCGGCAGCAGCCAGATGCTCGCCCGCCGCAGCGCCCGTCGCCGCCGCAGCAGTTCGCTCAGACTGATCGCCAACGCGATGGGCACACTGCTGGTGAAAACGAGCGCACCGCTCAGGTTGCTCACCACGTTGTCGATGAACAGGTCATTTACGTAACAGGGATGGCCGATGAAGAAATCCAGGCCAGTGAGACGCGTCAGCGCCTGAAAGAACGCCGGAGAGAAGGACACTACGCCCGCCAGCAGAAGCGGAGCCAGTAGGTAGCGCACGCTAAACCGCCGCCAGCACCCCAGCAGCACCAAACTGAGCAGCAGCGCCACCAGCGGCGCGGGGTGATAACTCAAAATGGCTTGCGGGGCGAGGGTATAGGTCAGGCCAATGCCGGGCAGTTCGACGAACTGCACGAGCTCATTAGCGACCGGCTCCGTGCACATCGCGTGCTCCGCGACCGGCCCAAGCAGTTCCGGGATTCGCGCGCGCAAGGTAAGCAGGGGCAAGCCGACAATCACGACCAATCCGAGCACGCCGATCCCGACTCCGATCAGCCCTCGGCGCCAATTCAGCCGAAGCTGCTGCCGGTGCACTTGTGCGCCTCCAACCGCCAGCGCCACCAACATGAACGCCAATGCCGCCGTGAAGTGGATGGTGATCAAGGTGAACAGGCACGCAGTTGTCAGCAGCACCCAGTTCACAGCGCGACGGCGCAGCGCCGTGATGAAGGCAAACAAACTCATCGGCAGCAGAATCGCCAGCCCAACTTCACGCAGCGTGCGCAAATCGAGCAAGGGATGCCGCCCGGTGAACCCGGCCATCTGCTCATACGCCGTATAGTCGAAGGTCTGCGCAGTCAGCAGCGTGAGCAGCACGACAGCCAACGCCGCCGTCTGCTGCCGCCGCGTGATGCGATACACCAGCGCGAACATGACCACGGGCAGCATGGCAATCAGCAGCGGTGACTGGAGATGCCATTGGTAGTCAAACGGCGTGACGCCCGATCCGTATTCCAGGGCAGCAGCGAATACCGTCAGCCCTTCGACGCGCAGCCGGGTTTCGGCACCCATGCCGATGATCCGCGCGAGCTGACCTTCACTGCCGCTGCTCGTCAACAGCCAGTGACTGACCGAGGCAAAATAGCCGCGATCCGTCAATTCTCCAGCATAAGCGAAGCGCACGGTCGTCGCCGCCAACCCCACCAGCGCCAGCGTACACACGATCAGCGTCAAACTGAGACCGGGCGGCGGCAGCTGCACCCGGGGGATCGGTCGGCGCGCGGGCAGGAGTGCCAGCAGCAGCAGGAGCGTGTGCAGCGCCACGAGGTAGCCCGTGATCGGCCACCCGGTGAAGCGAAAGATGCTCCCGAGCAGCAAGGCGACCACCACCCCGGCGGTGATCACCGTGGCGAGCTGCACGACCAGCAGGCGCTGCGTGAGCAGGCCAGCCGCGCGCGCGAGCAAATAGCCGGATAAACCAATCATCAAAGCGGCGGTCAGCGCGAGCGCCGTCGCTGTCCCGTGCAGTGGCCCTGCCTGTGACCAAAACCAGACCGCTGACATTCCCACAGACACGAACGCCCACGACCTCTTCAAGCGCCGACGCGGACTGTGTGCCATCTCTGCTCACTCCATCGGGGTTATTGTTCAACTGGCATACGCGCCACGCACGTCCACGGATGCCAGTCCGGATTGCTCAAAGTTGATTTGCTAGCCAGCCTCACCTCAACGCGCGACGCGGATCACGCCACGGTCGATCAGGTCAAAGACCGATTCATAGATGGCTTGCAGCGATGTATACCGCGGACGGTAGCCGATCAAACGCTGCGCTTTCGCGATGCTCGCATTCGGGCTGTGCGCGATATGATCCCAGGTAGCGAGGGCTTCCTCTTCGGGGACGGTCGTGCGCCACTGTTCCCACCCGAGATACGTCAGCTGCGCGGGCTGACCGAACCAGGACGCCACCGCTTCGGCATAACCACGCAGGCTGATCGCCGCCGGGGAGACGACGTGGAAATTCTCGCCGCACGCGGTACTCCAGTTCGCCATGGCCTGCATGAACGACTGCGCGACATCATCGGCGTGCACGTGATGCACCGTCTCCAAACCGAGGTTGGGCAGGCATAACGCTTCGCCGCGCCCAGCACGGCGAAGACTTCCGGGTTGAAGTGCCCCGCCGGATTCAGCGGCGCCCACCCCGGCCCGACGATGTGCCCCGGCATGAGCACCGCCGCCGGAAACCCATTGCGCCGCGCTTCGTTGAGCAGATACGCTTCGATGGCCGCTTTCTGGATGCCATACTCGCCGAAGGGTTGGCGCGGCTGTTCCTCGACGGCGGGAACGACCGTGCTGTGACCATGCGCCCAGATCGTGCCGCAGTGCAGGAACTGCTGCACCTGCCCACGCAGCGCTTCGACCAGATGCTGCGCGCTCGCCAATGTGAAGCAGATCATGTCGATCACCACATCCGCCTGCAAATCGCGGATGCGCGCCCCGAATGTGCCCGCCGCTTCTTCCGCCTCGCGATCAATGCTGATCTGCTGGACGCGCTGCCACGCGGCGTGCGGTTGATACGGCCCGCGCTGCCCGCGGCTCAAGGCGATCACTTCATGGCCAGCCTCGACCAGCCGGGGAATCAAATAAGTGCCTACATGCCCGGTGGCTCCAATGACGACGACGCGCATGCTTTCCCTCCGTGATAAATGTCAGCTCTCATTACTACCCATGATACCTTAGCCGCGCGGAATACGGATAGCGGGCATTTTGTCAGCGCACGGCGCCGACCTGCGAACGGCCAGCAGTCCGGTGACCGGCTCGGGCGATTTGAAGGAGGCTGGAGAGCAAGGGTGGCGTGGAGGGCAGTGTGGGAATCGTAATTTCAACCAAAGCGGCATACCATAGTAGGCCAAACACAGGCTTTTTACCGAGCTATCGACCTTCTTCGAACGTTCACACAGGGCAGAATTATGAGCGCTTCTTCGACTATTCGCAAAATCGTGGTGACGGGTGGCAGTGGCAAAGCCGGGCGCGCCGTCGTCGCGGATTTACTGGATCACGGCTACGACGTCGTGAACGTGGATATCAATCCGCCCGCAACGCGGATCGTGCCGTTCCTGCGCGTTGACCTGACCGATTATGGGCAGGCCGTCGAGGCGCTGCGCGGCGCGGATGCCGTTGTGCATCTGGCGGCGATCCCCGCGCCCGACCTCATCAGCGACCAGCAGACCTTCTCCATCAACACCTTGAGCACCTACAACGTCTTTTCGGCGGCGGCGCTGCATCAGCATCAGCGCATTGTGTGGGCGTCCAGTGAGACCACGCTCGGCCTCCCGTTTGATGATCCTGTGCCGCACTATGCGCCAATCGACGAAGAGCACCCGCTCTACCCGCAGTCGTCCTACTCGCTCTCCAAAGTTGTCGGGGAAGAGATGGCGCGGCACTTCAACCGCTGGAGCAGCATTCCGATCATTGGCCTGCGCTTCTCCAACATCATGGAACCGCACGACTACGACCGCTTCCAGACGTGGCAGCATGACGCGCGTGTGCGCAAATGGAATCTGTGGAGCTATGTTGATGCCCGCGACGTGGCGCAGAGCAGCCGCCTCGGTCTCGAAAGCGATCTATCGGGGAGTCACGCGTTCATCATCGCCTCGGCGGATACGTGTATGCTGCGCACCAATGCCGATCTCATGGCGGAAGTCTTCCCCGGCGTACCACTCAAACCGGGCACGGGCGACCACGATACGCTGCTCGGTGTGGACAAAGCGCGGCAGATGCTCGGCTATGCGCCGGGACGCTGGTGGCGCTAACGTCATGCCGCTGACCGCGCGCCGCGCCACCACACAGGCGCTTGTGCTGGCGCCGTTTCTCGCCGATGCTGACTGGGCAGCGCTGCAAGCCGCTGTCCAGTCGGGTGCGGAACAGCTCACGCTGCCCTGCTGCGAGGGCGGCGCGTATCTCCGCACGAGTCCGCGCGGCCTGCGGCATTTCGCGCACCTGCCCAACGCGACCGTGTGCGAAACGGCCAAGCGCGAAACCATCGAACATTTACGGGTGAAAGCCGAGATCGCGTGGGCGTGTCAGGCGCGCGGCTACGCGGTCACGCTGGAATATCCTTATGGCGACTGGCGCGCCGATGTCTACGCGGAGAAAGAGGGCGACCGCCGCGCCTTCGAGGTGCAGTGGAGCGCGCAAACGCTCGCCGAGACGGAACGGCGCCACGCCCGCTATCAGCGCGACGGCGTGCGGGACTGCTGGTTTTTCCGCACGCTGCCGCCCGACTACCAGCCGAACGGAGCGCTCCCGGCCTTCGCGTTGAGCGTGGACGCCGACGAGAGCACGGGAATACAGTTCCGCCGCCAGCTTGGGGCTGATCTGCGCGCGACTGAGATTTACGCGCTCGGCGCGTTCGTCGGCGACCTGCTCACCGGGCAGGTGCGCTGGTGCGACCATGCACACGCTCACACCGTGCCGGACTGCGAGATCGTCATCTTCTACACCCACTGCTACCGCTGCAGGAAAGCGGTCTACGTCTACAGCGTCGGCAATCCGCTCTCCGCGTGTGGTCTGGAAATCCGCCTCTCCGCCGACCAGCGCTTCAAACTCGGCTTGGACTCCGCTGTGCGCGCCGTCGTCCACGACTTTCTGGCCACGCCTGCCGGGCAGCGCCTGTCGATCAGCGTGGATGGGCGGCACTTTCAGTGTGGGCACTGCGGCGCCGACCAAAAAGACGCGCGCATCATCGAACTGAGCGAGCACGTACGGCAGGGGCTCGGCGACGTCGTCGCCCGCACGCGCCAGCCCGTCACCTTCACCCGCCCGCTGACAGTCGCCTTGCCCCACTGGTGTTATCCCCGCGAAAATAACTTTTGCTGTAATCCATATAATTCGTGAAAATGCCAGCAGGCGAAGAATTTCCGTGATACTATTGCAGCGTTAGAATGAACTTGCTGATAGGCCAAACGCCGCACCATGACTCAGGCATCCGAGCCCCTGTCCCCTTCCAGTTCGTTGGCGGCCGAATACAAGCGGCTGGAACAACTCATCGACTATGCTGCCCAGGGACACGATATTTCCCGCTTCGGCGGACATGCCGTCCTGTATGTTAATCCTGACACCCACCGGATCATCGACAGCAACCTGTATGCGCTCAGCATGACCGGGTACACCCGCGATCAACTGGTGGGACTGCCCCTGGAAGATCTGGAAGTGCCAATCGGCACGGACGATACGCCGCGCACCTATGTCGAAAACTCTGTCGTCGAACACGTCTATATGTGCAGCTACCGGCAGCGCAGCGGTCACTTGATTCCAGTCGAAGTGCACCGCCGTCTGCTCTACAAGAACGAAGACCGCGTACTGTACTACCGCATTGAGGATCGCTCGATGGTCAGCCGCCTGTGGCGGGAACTCCAGCGGCGCGAAGACGCGGGGTTTCAGTTTCAGCAGCGGCTTAAGGCACTCAACGAACTGACCATGGAACTCAGCCGCATCGACGCGCAGGACGCGCTGTGCTATCAAACCATCAAGCTGGGCGTCGAACGGCTGGGGTTTGACCGCATGGGCATGTGGTTCTGTAATGTCGAAAACGGGGAGATGGTCGGCTCCTACGGGATTGACGAAACTGGCACAATTCGCCCGGAGCATAATCAGCGCTGGCCGTTTACTGACACTTTCGTCACTGACTTTCTGGCGGGTCGCACCGAAGTGGTCGCGCGCTATGAGGAAGTCCCGCTCTTCAATGACCGCTCAGAAGTTGTGGAGTACGGCTGGCATCTGGCCGCACCCATGCAGCACGGGGCAGAACTCATCGGCATTCTGACCGTCGACAACCTGCTGCGCAAACAACCCATGAAGAATTACGAGCCGGAACTACTGCGCATGTACGGCATCACCGTCGGGCATCTGATGCAGATCCGCCGCGTGCGCGATCAAGCGTTTGCCGTGCGTCTGGAACAGGCGCGTACGGGCATGCTGCGCGAATTCATTGCCAAAGTCGGGCATGACTTCAAAACGCCGCTCGCCGTCATCAACACCAGCAGTTTCCTGCTCCAGCGGCTCGACGATGGCGAGAAACGGGCGGCTCAATCCAGCCGCATTCAGCAGCAGGTGCGCCTCATCAGCCAGATGCTGGACGACATCCTCGAATTTGTCGCGCTGGAACGCGAACTGGTGCTGAACTACAGCCTGGTCGACCTGCGCCCGCTGATTCAGGATGTGATCGACGAACACGCGAGCGCCGCCGCTGACAAGACGCTCCAGCTCGAGGTGCAGCTCGACCAGACAACCATCATCCGCGTGGACAGCCAGCAGATCCGCCGCGAACTCAGCGAGCTGCTCAAGAACGCGATTCAGTACACACCGCCGGGTGGGCGCATCTGCGTGAGCGCGATCCGCTATCCGGAAGAAATCGGCATCCGCGTGCAGGACAGCGGCATGGGCATCAGCAGTCTGGCCATCGATAAAGTGTTCAAACCGCTCTACCGGGCGGATGAGGCGCGCACGGATCGCCGCACAGGTCTGGGGCTGCCGATCGCCAAAACCATCGTCGAAGCGCATCATGGACGCATCATTCTGGAAAGCATGCAGGGACAGGGCAGCACGTTCGAGATCATCCTGCCGCAAATATAGCACCGCCCTTGATCTGAGGAACCTATCGCTGTGCCCATGCCGACCCGCTCGCTCACCTACTCCCTCTCCGGTGCCGCGTCCACCGGGTGGGCAGCGCGGCCAATCGACCGCGAGGAGGCTCCATGACGCCCCAACTCACCCAACGACAAGCCTCCCTCGCGATGATGGTCGCCAGCAGCGCCCTCCTCGCGTTGATGCTGGCCTACACGCTGTTTCGCAGTGATTTCCCCCTCCCTGCCGACCTGCTCAAGCTGTCGACGGTCTCTGTCACCGGGCTGACGGTGCTCTACTGGCGGCGGCTGGAGTTCATCCGCCCGGTGTTCATTGTGGCTTCCACCCTGTTCATCGGCGTCGCCCTCCCCCCCGAGATGGTCGTGCGCACGATTGCGCAGGCGGTCTTGTTTCCGCCGATCATCGCCCTGGTGCTGGGCGGCATCCGCTCGATCATCGGTTCGACCATCATGGTCTGGGTCATCCTGTTACTGCGCGTAGATGTGCAAGGCATGCTCGCGCCCTATGGCATCTTGGTGAATGCCTTGTGCGTGACCGGACTCGTGGTCGGACGCCTCATCATGGATACGGCGCGGCGCAGCGCTGAACAGCAGCTCGCCGAAATCCGCCTCAGTGAGGAGCGCTACCGGGCTATCTCGCAGCTCATCTCCGACTACGCTTTTGGCTACACCGTCGACAAACAGGGGAAGATTCAGCGAGAATGGGCGACCGGGGCGTCACTGCAAACGCTGACGGGCTATGATCGCGATGATTTGGCGCAGATTACTAATCCGTATTCGCTCTACCAGCCAGCCGATCAAGTGCGCGCCCAAAGTGAAATTCAGGCGGTGCTGCGCGGGCAAACCATCTCCAGTGAATATGAGATCATCTCGAAAAACGGTGAAAAACGCTGGCTGTACATTCGTCGACTGCCGATCTGGAATCAAGACCGGACGCGTGTCGTCCGGTTCTACGGGGCGGCGCAGGATATCACCGAGCGCAAACGCGCGGCCACCGAATTGCAGCAGTTGAACGAAGATCTCGAAACTCGGGTGAGCCAGCGCACCGCCCAGTTGGAAACGCTCAACGCCGATCTTGAAGCCTTCACCTATTCGGTGTCGCACGATCTGCGCGCGCCGCTGCGGGCGGTTGAAACGTTCACGCGCGCGATTGAGGACCAGCACGCCGCTGACCTCCCCGACAAAGCCCGGCACTACTTTGAGCGTATTCAAGCCAACGTTCAGCGGATGAATGTGCTCGTCGAAGACCTGCTGCAGCTTTCACGCACCAGCCGCCAGCCTATGCGGCGCACCACCATCGACATGAACGTGCTGGTTGAGTTCGTGCTCAATGATCTGCGGGCGCACAGCGACGTGACACACGTACAGTTCACGGTGCAGCCCCTGCCGCTCGGCTGTGCCGATGAGTCACTGCTGCAGCAGGTGTGGATCAACCTGATCACCAATGCGATCAAATATTCTTCCAAAGTGACAAACCCAACTCTGGAAATCGGCTATATAATCAAAGGCGACCAGACGGCCTACTATGTCAAAGATAACGGCGCGGGGTTTGACCCGGACTACGCGCATAAACTCTTTGTGATCTTTCAACGCCTGCACAGTGACGCGGAGTTTGACGGTACAGGCATTGGCCTTGCCATCGTTAAACGCATCATCACGCGGCATGGCGGGCAGGTGTGGGCGGAGGGTCAAATCGGTGCAGGCGCGACCTTTTATTTCACCATCGGGTCGGCGGCCACGCTGAACGGCTGTGCGGAAACCTAAAGCGGCGGCACCCTGCCTCAGGCTTTGGCTGGCAAAGTCTCACCATCGTACTCGATTATGGCGCTCATTAAGGTTGATTCATGCCAGAACCCATACACGTGCTCATCCTTGAAGATCGGCGGGACGATGCCGAAATCATGGTCCTTGAGCTAGAAGCGGACGGTTACGAGGTCCGCTGGGTGCGCGTCGAAACCCCGGAAGCGTTTCTCGACCAGCTTGAATTCAACCCAGACATCATTCTCGCGGACTACACCCTCCCGCGTTTCACCGCGCCGGATGCGCTCGCCCTGCTGCAAAAGACCGGGCGCGATATTCCTTTCATCGTCGTGACGGGCAGCATCAGCGAAGAAGCAGCGGTCTTCTGCATGAAGCAGGGCGCCGCCGATTATCTGCTCAAAGATCGCCTCAGTCGCCTGGGCGAAGCCGTGCGCCATGCGCTGCGCACGCAAAATCTCCGCTTGGCGCAGCGCGCCGCCGAACGGCAGTTGATCGTGCTGGGGCACGCCGTCGACACGTCAATCAACGCGGTGGTGATGACCGATATCGGCGGCGTGATCACCTTCATCAATCGGGCGGTGCTGGATCTCTGGTCGCTTGACCCGGATCTGAGCGTCATTGGTACGCGCCTGCGCGACTTGCTGCGCGCGCCGGCTGAAACCGAGCGTTTGCTCGCGCATCTCACTCTGCAGCGCAGCATTAAAGGTGAGCTCCATTCCACGGCGCGCGCGGGACGGAAAATGGTGCTGCAGTATGCCGCGAATCAGGTGATCGACCCGACAGGCAAGCTGCTCAACCTGATGTTCACGTTCATCGACGTGACCGAGCAGAAGAAGGCTGAGGAGCTACGCGCCGAATTGCAGCATGAGCGCGAACTACGCGAACTCAAATCGCGCTTTGTGTCGATGCTCGTGCACGATTTCCGCAATCCGCTCACCTCACTGCAAATGAGCCTCTCGCTCATCGAGAAGTACACGGAGACCTTCAGCCTAGACCAAATTCGCGAAAAACTGAGCGCAGCGCAGCGCCAATCGGCGAACATCAACCAACTGGTCGATGATGTGCTGATGATTGGCAAAATCGAACACCTGTCGAGCATTTTCAGCCCGGAACAGGTCGAACTCGTCGGCTTCTGCCGCACGCTGTTCGAAGACGTTGCAGCGTCGGTCAGCGAACAGCACAACCTGCGCTTTGAGACACGCATTGAGGAGTTTCGCTACCCGGTCGACCCGGCGCTGCTGCGGCGCGCGCTGACCAATCTGCTGGCCAACGCAGTCAAGTATTCTCCGGCGGGCGGCAGCATCACCATGACGCTCAGCACTGAGAAGAACGCCTTTGTACTGCGCGTGAGCGACAGCGGCATTGGCATCCCCGAGGCAGATCAGAAACGCATCTTCGACGGCTTCCACCGCGCCAGCAACGTTGGCAGCATCGGCGGTACGGGTCTGGGCTTGGCCATCGTCAAGCAGGTGATCGTGACGCACGGCGGCTACATCACGTGTGAAAGTAAGCTCAACCGTGGGACGACCTTCACGATCACGCTGCCACTGGATAGCTAGCACCGGGCAAGGGGTCAGCCTGCCCGGCGCAGGGCTCCGAGAGTTAACCTGCCGCGGGCAGCGGCGCGCCACCCATATCGTAATTAGGCCCCAGCGCTTCCGCGGGAACCCAGAGCGCATTTGCATTACAGGCAATCCACAGGCGATAGTAACCATCCTGAGCGCCGATCACCCACCACGCTTTACCGACTTCCAGCACAATGTTCGTCGTTGTGGCGGGATCGGGACTGTACAGCGCGGTCGTGGTCGTTAAGACGCGCCCCTGCACTGCATTGGCCGGGAGGGTAATCAAACAGGTGGGCGCGGATGCCGAGCTGGACCCCGGCCCACCGGGCGGCCCGCTGACCGGTGTGATGGGCGTACTCGCCGTATCGCCCGTACAACTGATGGTCAAGCTGCTCGTATAAACCACCACACCGCTGATCAACGTATCGATCCGGAACTCAAACGTGAAGGGATAGCTGGGGAAAGGCTGTGCAAATGCCCCATAGACTTTTGTCCCGTTGGCCTGCTCCACGGGATACGGCCCATTGGTCGTGACCACACCATTATCGATGTAGTTGAGCGTGAATTCGGCTCCAACCGGCAGGTTGTTGAACTCCACATCCTGATTACTGAGATTTGCGTAGACGACGCCCGCCCCGGTCGTACAACTGTATGTCTTGTTGTTCAACCAGCGGCGGTACGCAAAACCGGTATCCACGTTGACGGGCGTCACGGGCGTACTCGCCGTATCGCCAGAACAGCTAATCGTTATGCTGCTTGAATAGACCACTAGCCCATCAATGATGGTATCGAGACGGAACTCGAACGTGAACGGGTAGGCCGGGAAAGATTCGGCAAACGCCCCGTAGGCTTTTGTCCCGCTGGTCTGCTCGACCGGATACGGGCCATCGGGCGTGTTAACCCCATTGTCGATGTAGTTGATCGTGAACTGCGCACTGGCTGGCAGGTTGTTGAATTCGACATTCTGATTATTCAGGTTCGCATAAACCACACCCGCGCCTGTCGTACAGCTATAGGTTTTGTCATCAACCCAGCGCCGATATTGATTCCCCTCGGCGCTGACCGTTATAAACGATTGCATGAGCACAAGAGTCAATGCCAGCACGGCGAACCGTGTCCAGAAACGACGCATAGCAGCTTCTCCTAATTTATATCTAGCAAGAATCATTGTAGTCCAAATCGTGTTCCGCGATATCCCACCAGTGAAGCATCGCTTTGTTCCCCTGTCCGCGCTATAGTCGAAGTGCATCAACCGCACAGGAGTTATCAGCATGAACTATCGTCTGTTAGGGCGCACCGGCGTGCGCGTGTCGCCGCTGTGTATGGGCACCATGACCTTCGGCGACAGCGCGGACGAGGCCGAATCCGCCAAGATGTTCGCCCGCTGCCGTGAAGTCGGCATCAACTTCTTTGACTGCGCGAACGGCTACGCGGGCGGGCGCTCCGAGATTATCCTCGGGAAACTGATCGCCGACTGCCGCGACGAAGTGGTAATCACCTCCAAGTCTGGCTTCCCGCAGAGCGATGGCGTCAACGACAAAGGCTCATCGCGGCGGCATCTCCAACTGCAGGTCGAAAAGAGCCTCAAACGGTTGAACACCGACCGCATCGACGTGTACTTCATCCACCGCTTCGACCCCGACACGCCCATTGAAGCCGTCGTCCGCACACTCGACGATCTCGTGCAGCAGGGCAAAATTCTGTATCCGGCGATCAGTAACTGGGCGGCGTGGCAGATCATGAAGGCGCTCGGCGTCGCGGCGTATCAGGGGCTGGCGCGCGCCGAGGTCTTGCAGCCGATGTACAGCCTCGTCAAACGACAGGCGGAAGTCGAGATTCTCCCACTGGCTCAGGCCGAAGGCTTGGGCGTCATCCCCTACAGCCCACTCGGCGGCGGCCTGCTCACGGGCAAGTACACGACCACACAGAAGGCCGAAGACGGTCGCCTTGTGCAGAACAAGATGTACTCCATCCGCTATGGCGATACCTATAACTATCAAGTTGCCGAGGCGTTCACGCAGTACGCGGCGGACAAGGGGTATACCCCGGCGACGCTGGCCGTCGCGTGGGTGATGTCGAACCCGGCGGTGACCGCGGCCATCGTCGGCGCGCGCAGCGTCGCCCAGTTGGAATCGTCGCTGGCGGCGCTCGATGTGCCGATGACGCCGGAATGGCGCGCGGAAATCTCAACGCTCTCCGCCACGCCGCCGCCCGCCACCGACCGTTCGGAAGAAGCGAAGTAAGCCAGTCAATGCATAGAACAGCGTGAAGTCGGTCTACAGGTCGGTGTTTGAGTTTTCCGGACGCGATTTATCGCGTCCCTACGTGAAGCGGTGTTTGTGTAGGGACGCAATGATGCAGTTTAAGAAAACGATACGGATTACTCCTCACCCCCAACCCCTCTCCCACGCAAGCGGGGAGAGGGGAGAAAAGACGCTTTTGCTGGTTCCCCTCCCCGAATTCGGGGAGGGCCGGGGGTGGGGTTGGTACTCCGCCTTTATAAGTTAAACTGCATAATTGCGTCCGCTGCTTCTAAAACGACTTCACGCTCTTCTAAATAGCTGCCGCCCGATTCAGTCCCCAAAATCTCCATCAATTTCCCCTCAAACTGACCGAACCTTGAGGCGCTTCGCAAAGTTCATCCCAGAGGATGAGTCAAATTCATATCGTGGGATGAATACGGGAAAACGCTTGTCTGTTACTCTCAAAAGCAGAGCTCGTCTGCTTATTTGCGATGCATGAACACCGCAGCAGCTTTAAAGAGGGAGTTTTTTATGAAGGCGTCACGTTTTCTCGCCGTGATCGGCACACTGCTTCTGGCAGTAGGCTTTATGGTTCTCAACCAGTCACGTGCACTCGCCCAAGATGCGCCGGAAGATCCGCCGTTCCTCGCGGAATTCTACGACGCGTGGGCATCGTCCGCACATGCGGACGCGACGGCCGAAGCGTTTGTTCACTGGGATAGTGAAGGGGCCATTCCGGAGAGCTGCGCTAAGTGCCATTCGACTCCAGGCTATCAGGATTTCCTCGGCGCGGATGGGTCGGAATTCGGCGTGGTCAACGCGCCGGCCGCCCTCGGCACGACGGTCACCTGCGATGCCTGCCATAACAGCGTCACTATGACGCTCGACTCGGTCGTTTTCCCGTCGGGCGCGGAAGTGACTGGCGCGGGCGATGCCGCTCGCTGCATGCAGTGCCATCAGGGCCGCGCGTCGACCGTTTCGGTCAACGCGAAGCTGACGGATCTCGGTCTCGCGGAAGACATGGACACGGTCAACCCGGAACTGGGCTTCATCAACATTCACTACTACGCGGCTGCCGCTACGCTGTACGGCTCGGTTGCGCAGGGCGGCTATCAGTATGAGGGTCAGGTCTACATGATGCAGAATCATCATGTCGAAGAAGCTGACACTTGCATTGAATGCCACAACCCGCACACGTTGGAAGTCAACCTGACGCTGTGCCAGGACTGCCACGAAGACGCTGAAAGCGTCGAAGATCTCCAGTTCATCCGTATGAACGGCTCGCTCAACGACTACGACGGCGATGATGACATCAACGAAGGTATCGCGGAAGAAATTCAGGGCTTGCAGGAACTGCTGTACGAAGCCATTCAGGCGTACGCGACCGAAATCGCGGGCGCGGACATCGTCTATGAATCGCACAGCCACCCGTACTTCTTCAACGACACCAACGGCAACGGCGAAGCCGATGAAGACGAAGTCAACGGCGACAACAAGTATGTGTCGTTCACGGGCAACCTGTTGACTGCGGCCTATAACTACCAGGTCTCGCTGAAGGATCCCGGTGCGTTCGCGCACAACCCGCTGTACACCATCCAGATCCTGTTCGACTCGATCACGGCGCTCAACGGCCAGATCAGCGAACCGGTCGACATGGAATTCGCGCAGCGCAGCGACCCCGGCCACTTTGATGTCACCGCTGAAGCGTTCCGTCACTGGGATGCTGAAGGCGAAGTTCCCGCGACCTGCGCGCGCTGCCACAGCGCCACCGGCCTGCCGGAATGGATCCACAATGGCTCGAACGTCGCTCAGCCGATTGCCAATTCGCTGACCTGCACGACCTGCCATGACTCGCTCAGCGAGTTCACCGTCATGACCCTCGACGCAGTCACCTTCCCGAGCGGCGCGCGCCTGACCTTCGGCGAAGGCGAAGAAGCCAACCTGTGCTTGGCCTGCCATCAGGGTCGTGAATCGACTGTCAGCGTCAACCGTGTGATCGGGACGGCGGGCGTGGGCGACGACGAAGTCTCAGAACGCCTGACCTTCCGTAATGTCCACTACTTCGCAGCCGGTGCCTCGCTGTTTGGTGGCGAAGCGCAGGGCGCGTATCAGTATGAGGGCAAGGAATACAACGGCCGTAACTTCCACGGTGGCGACGAAGATGCCCCGCAGGTCTGCTCGGACTGCCATGACGTGCACGAATTCTCGATCCAGGTCAACGTCTGCGAAGACTGCCATGACGTCGAAGAAGCCGAAGACGTGCTGCTCATCCGTGCCACCGAAGATGTCGAATTGATCGACTATGACGGTGACGGCGACGCTGAAGAACCGATCCGTGATGAAATCATGGCGCTGGAAGACGCTCTGCTCGTGGCGCTCCAGACCTATGCGACGGAAACGGTCGGCACCAGCATTGCTTACGACTCGCACTCGCACCCGTACTTCTTCATCGACACGAACGGCAACGGCGTGGCGGATCCGGAAGAAGTCAACGGTGACAATCGCTATGCAACGTGGACGCCTAACCTGCTGCGCGCTGCGTACAACTACCAGTACGTGCAGAAGGATCCCGGTGCGTTCGCGCATAACCCCGATTACATCCTCCAGGTTCTGTACGACAGCATCGAAGCCATCGGTGGCGACGTGTCCTCCTACACTCGCGCGCCGTATGTGGCTCCGGCTGAGTAATTCGTAGAGGATCCGTAATCCCCGTTTAGAGAGAGGTTGGGCAGCACTGCCCAACCTCTTCTCTTTTACCCCACTTATCGCAATGCAGTCCACTCCAAAATCGCACATTTGTACTAAACTTAAGAGCTGGACTTAGGCTCGGAAGGAGCGTGTGATGACTGATTCCGCCAATTCCCTGACTCGTGACGGATTTCTACACGAGTTGGAACAAACTTGGAATGAATTTCTGGCCTATCTGGACTCGTTGACAGAAGAACAACTCACCCAACCGACGGATGCGGTCGGCTGGACGGCAAAAGACCATGTTAGTCACATTGCCGAATGGGAAAAAGCCGCCCTCGCGCTCGTTCAGGCTAAATCAAAGCGTGAGGCGATGAGCATTCCCCCGGAGGTTTGGGAACAGGATGATGATCCGATCAATGCGGTAATTCAACAGCGCTACCACGACACGGGACTCGCTGAGGTCATGCGCATGCTGCGCAGCAATCACGAGCGCCTGGTCAAGCAGCTTGAGACCATGACCGAAGCCGATCTCCTGTTACCGTACCGTCATTACCAACCCGCGGCAACCGACGAACGTCCCCTGCTGCAGTGGCTTCCGTGGGAAACCTTCCGCCATTACCACGACCACCTGACCTGGATTAAGGCGATTGTCGAGCCGGCGTGAAAACCGCTTGCACATTTGGAGCATTTGGGTAGGGGCGCACGGCCATGCGCCCCTACCGAAGGGCTTCTCCGAACCGCTTCTATTGCTACCCCAATGGAATCAAAAAGGGACGAGGCTTGGCCTCGTCCCGTCAATAGCTGTGTAAATTTCGGCTATTCGCCGGGCTGCGTTAGCCACGTATAGAGATGCAGCACATAGGCGTCCGGCAGGTCTTCCGCGCTGAAGGCGGGCATTTCGCCGCGACCACTGCGCACCTGCTCGTAGAAATCGATCAGCGTGATGTCCGTGCCGCGCAGCATCGGCTGACCGTCCGCCCCACCCTGCGCTTCGGCACCGTGACAGAACGCGCAGCGCAGCGTGCTCCACAGCGCCGCTCCAACATCAGGATCGCCGCTTTCAGGCATGGCCTGGGGCGCGTAGATCACCGCTTCACGCGGGATCGTCGTGCTGATCGCCGTCTGCGCCGAGGTGAGGAAACTGTACAGCGCCACGACCACTACGCCAATCAGGATCAGCGCGACCGGGAGAAACACCCGGCGGCGGCTGGCAATCTGGTCAGCGCTGGCAGTCGGGGTCGACGCGGGGATACGACCGGGACGCCACAGCAGCACAATGCCGATGCGCCACAACACCAGAAACACGACCAGCAGCAGCGCGTGATCGCTGTGCAGGCTGCGAAACAGCGGAATAGTCTCGGCAGGCAGCACGCCCGTCACGGCGACCGGCTTCCACAACACCAAACCGGTCACAATCATCAGCGCGGCACTGATGAGGAGCACCCAGTATTCGAGGCGCAGAGCGAAGCGATAATCCGCCGCGCCGCCGCCAAAGTTACGCCCCATTTGCCGGACTGCCGCGCTCAGCACGTTGCCGCCGACATCGGCGCGCTGGGCGCTCAACACGAAGCGGCGGTACAGAAACGCGGCGACGTGATAGACCGCCGCGGCGATGAGCAGCAGCGCGAAGAAGCGGTGCAGAATGCGCGTGCTTTCAATGCCGCCCATCAGGACGAACGCATAGTGTGACCACAGTTCGCCCGCGAATTTCTGCGGCAAGCCAGTCACGATCAGCCCGATCAGCGCGACGACGAACACCAGCGTTTCCAGCCGGGGCAGTACCGGGGATGATGACAGTTTAGTCTCGACGGACATCGTCTACTTCCCCCTTGAGCGCAGGCGGCGGACAACTTCAGTGGCGAGCAGCAGCAGCGGGATGATCGCGGCGATGGGCAGTGCGACATCGTAGGCGATGCCCGCCGTATACAGCGCGGGCTGATGCTCCGGCGTCGCCGGATAGTGGCCGAGCCACGCGTTCGAGAAATCGGCGCTGGCGTCGGGGTGACAAGTGCGGCAGGTCGTGACCAGCGTTTCGCGGATCGCCGTGCCATCACCGATCGGCTGGATGCTGTGGACACCGTGGCAGTCGTAGCACACCGCTTTGTTGGTGACCGCCCCTTCCGTTTCCTGCTCGAACAAGGCCACCGTCGAGCCGTGGAAATCGGTCAGGTAGCTGTCGAAGACTTCCGTGCTGATGTCATACTGATCCATGATCGACGCGTCGGCGTGACACTGCGCGCACAGTTCCGGCGAGCGCGTGCGGAACAACGCCGTCGTCGGGTTGGCGATATCGTGCACGCCGTGACAGTCGATGCAGGTGGGCACATCCGGGTTATCTTCGCCCAGCAGCGCCTGACCATGCACGCTCTGGCTGTACTCTTCAAAGATCACACCGTGGCAACGCCCACAGGTCAGCGAAATGCGCTGGCGCGGCTCGTTGGGCGGCTGCACATCGTGACCGCCGTGGCAGTCGACGCACACCGCCGCTTCGACGCGGTTCGCGCGGATATATTCGCCGTGCACGCTGTCCTGCGCGCGGGTGTACTGGTCTTCGTGACAGTTGCGGCACACTGCGTAGCGCTCTAACTGGAAATCACGCACCGTGCGGATGGTACTCGGCTCGTGCGGATAGCGGAAACTCGGGTGACAGTCATTGCAACCTAACGCCCCTTCCGCACTGGAGGCGCCGTGCACCGACGCATGCAGCACCGCCGGGTCGATGGTCACCGAGAGCGTTTCGCCGCTCGGCAGCGTCCACACCTGATCCGGTTTGCTGTGGCACAACAGACAGTAAGCATCCGACGCTTCGTCGACGGGCGCTTCCGCCGTCGCTTCCGCGCTGATTTCCGTCGCGGCTTCGGCAGTCGCCTCAATCAGGACGGGCACTTCGGTCACTTCGGGCGTCGCCTCTTGTGCAACCGCGACCTGCGCGCCGAAGCGCAGCAGTCCCAGCCCACCGGCGATCAACCAGAAGCCGAGGATGAGCAAAACTTTGACCTTGATCGTCATCGCAGCGTCTCCTGTGATTGACGCCGGGCTTGACGGACGAACACGAACGTTCCGGCGAGTAAGATGAAAGCGACCAAGCCGATGAGAATGACCGTCATCGGGCGGAAACCGCTCGTTACACTGCGTTCAACGGCCACCGCGGCGGCGCGGTCAATGGAGGGCGTCGCGGTGGGCGCGGGCGCTTCGGTCGGTTCGAGGGTGGCGCCGGGGACGCTCAGTTCCGTCAGCATGACCGACACCTGATCGAGCAGCGCATCGGCGTAGGCGTAGTTATGCACGCCCATACTGCCATCGCCCTGCACGAAGGTCAGCGCGGCGACCGCCCGCTGATACAATGCTTCGGCGTCGCTGCCCGCGGCGGGCGCGGCGATGCTGGCCACGCGCAAACGCAATCGACAGACGACTGCGCACATCGGCCTGCGTATCGTCAACCAGCGACTGCAAGTCGGCGCTGTTGAGATCGGTATGGCAGCCGGAGCAGCTATCCGGCGGCGCGTCGTCCTCACCGGGAATGATCGGCTTCCACGTGTGGTTCGCCAGCGCGAAGCCGCCCGCCTCGACCGAGGTCATGTGGCAGGTGACGCAGCGCGGGCCGTCTTCCTCGCTGAAGTGCGCGGAGGGGACACCTACCACGCCATCGATGATCGCCTGCCCTTCGAACATCTCAACCACCGGATGATGCAGCGGGTTCACCAATTCCGTATTGCGGTGACAGCTCGTGCACATCTCGTAGGGCGCGCTCGTCAGGTTGAATTCTTCGTCTTCGGCGGTATGCGGGCTGTGACACACCGTGCAGGTGATGCCCATGCTCGCCGTCTCCAGCGTGAGCGAGTCGGGCACGGGACCGGAGAGGTCGCCGTCGTCGTAAATGCCGCGAATGCGCTCGGTAAACAGGTAGTCGCCGCTGTGACAGGTCAGGCACTCGGCCTGCGCGTTCGGGCTGGCGCTCATCGTCTCGAAAGCGGTCGCGTGACCAGAAGCGATCCACTCGTTGTACTGCATGTTGCTCAGGCGAGCATGCCCCGTCCCATAGAACGCGGAGGTATCCTCTTCGCTGACCAGCGCGTAACCGTCCTCATGCACGAGCACGCCGCCGGGGCGATAATCGACTGGAAACGGCTGATTGCCGAGAGCGTGACACTGACCGCACACCTGCGCATCCGGGCTGACGACGATCGCGTTGTGAATTTCCACAAGTTCTTCGTCATTCGGGCGACCGCCCGCGTCGTCGGCGGCTTCGGCATGCACGCTGCCGGGGCCGTGACACGCTTCGCACATCACGCCGTCATCTTCCCAACGTCCGCGCTCGACATCCAGCCCGGTAACGTGACAGCCTGCGCAGTTCGTCGTGAAGTCGTAGGCCGGGTCGGGCCACGTTTCCGCTAGCAGATACGGCCGCCACACGCCCGCGGCCACATCCCATTCGGCGGGCAGCACGGCATACACGCGGCGATCCACTTCGTAGAGGTAGCGCTGCACATACTTGCCCGCGCCGATGACGTACACAATGTCGTCTTCGTCAAAGGGGCGCGGCGCATCTTCACCGGGGAACTGAACCATGCGCAGGTCTGCGCCTTGATCGAAGTCCGCAAGGATCAAATCTTTATCGCGTTCAGAGTCTTGTAAAGCGAGCCCGTGCGGCTGCTCGGAGAGCGAGCGCACGAGATTGCGGTGACAATCGCTGCAGGTGTCCGAACTGACGTATTCAGCGTCGTCCAGTTCGCCTTCCTGTGCGGCAACCGGCGTGGCCGTCGTCAGCCACAGCCCGAGGCCAATACAGCTAGTCCCTAGGATGATCAGTACCAGAATAATCGCACGACGCATGGTGTGCTGCCTTTGGAGTCACGTGTCCACCTTCACTCTAAAATAAGCACCGCCGAGCGCAATCATCCCCAAGATGGATTATTAATCATTCGTGGGGATGATCTTTCGCGCGCGTGAATCGGTTAATGTAGTGGATAGAGTCTACAGTCGGCTACGCAATCTGATTTTCGCGCACCAAATCGAAGGGGATTCGTCCATGTCATGGTTCAAGCGAATACTGTATCGGGATGGCAACCGAATCTCCATGCATGTCTTCCTGCCCATTCTCCTGATCCTCGGGGGGGTGGTGGGCTTGCTGGCCGCGCCGCCCGCGTGGGAATACAGTAATTCGACCGAATTCTGCGGGACCGTCTGTCACACGATGCCGCCCGAATATCAAACCTACCTGGAATCGCCACACTCGCGTATTCTGTGCGTCGACTGTCATATCGGGCGCGACCTCATCCTCATTCAGCTCACGCGCAAGGTCGGCCACATGCGGCTGATCGTGGACACGGTGCTCGAAAACTACGAATACCCGATCCGCTCGGCAGAGATGCGCCCGGCCAACGAGACCTGTGAAGTCTGCCATACGCCCGAGAAGTTCTCGGATGACAGCCTGCGCGTGATCCACAACTACGAAGAGAACCGCACGAACGATCCCTATGACACCTACCTGCTGATGCACACGGGCGGCGGCAGTGAACGTCAGGGTTTGGGGCGCGGCATTCACTGGCACGTCGAAAACCCGATCAGCTACATCGCGCTCGACCCGGAACAGCAGGAAATCCCCTACGTGCGCGTCGAAACGGCGGACGGCGAGGTCATCGAATATCAGGACATCAACTCGCCCGTGGATACCAGCAACCTCGACCAGTACGAAATGCACGAGATCGAGTGCACGACCTGCCATAACCGCGTCGCGCATCTGCTGCAAACGCCCTCCCGCGCGATCAATGCGGCGCTGCAAGCCGGGGACATCTCGACCGACATCCCGTTCATTCGCACGCTGGCCGAAGACCTGCTCTCCGACGAATACTTCTCGACGGAAGACGCGCAGTTCGCCTTCTCCACGCTCGACCAGTACTACCGCGACAACTACCCGGACTTCTATGAGACGGGCGCGCCCCTCGTGCAGGATGCGATTGCTGCACTTAACGTGATGTACAGCGAGAGCAACTACCCGGAACAGGAACTCTCGTACGACACGCACCCGAACAATGTCGGCCACCTCGACTCGGCAGGCTGCTTCCGCTGCCACGACGGTCAGCACATCAGCGAACAGGGCGAAGTCATTCGGCTCGAATGCAATCTGTGCCACTCGATCCCCGAAGTTGTGCGCCCCGGCGACATCGAACCGATGATCCCGCTCACGACCGGAATCGAACCGGAATCGCACCTCACGTCGACCTGGCTGGCGCAGCACCGCACCGAATTCGACGCGAGCTGTGCCAACTGCCACACCACGTCGAACCCCGGCGGCGTCGACGACTCGAGCTTCTGCTCGAACAGCGCGTGCCACGGCGGGCAGTGGGAATACGCGGGCTTAGACGCCCCCGGCCTCTCGATGATCCTCGGCATCTATCAGGTTGAAGCGCCGCCGCTCCTCGAAGACTTCACTGGCGAACCGACTTACACGGTCTTAGAGCCGCTGTTCACGCAGTTGTGCGGCGCGTGTCACGGGGCCGTGCCCACCAAAGAACTACGCCTGACCGACTATGAGAGCGCCCTCGCCGGCAGCAGCAGCGGCCCGGTGATCATCCCCGGCGCGCCAGACGACAGCCTGATCCTGCAGGTGCTGGCGGATGGGCACTTCGCGCAGGTCACCGACCACCAATTGGAACTGCTCACGCAGTGGATCGCCAACGGTGCACCGCAGTAACCCGCCCGACCCCGAGTCTCAAACGGACGAGGTAACCCCTCGTCCGTTTTGTTTTTGACACAATGTCTACGGCAAGGAACAGCTGAATGACAAGGCATTTCTGCCTCTGACACACCCCGCCTATTAATAACAACCGAGCTTAATGATTTTGCCAGCATTATCATGTAAGATATAAACACATTGAACCTCGCAGGCACTTAAAATTCCTGCATTTAGTAAAGTTTAATCCCGATGGTAGATGATATTCCCCAGCTCCAAGCCCAGCTTGACGCTGCCCGTCATGAACTTCAGGCCGCCCTAGACCGTGTAACCCAGCTCGAAACACAGTTTGCAGCTGCCCAACCTTCTGCTCTCTCGACCGCTGGGGTCGCACACGCCTACCGGGCCTTTGATTACCTGCTCGAAAGCTGCATGATCATCGGGTTCGACTGGCGCTGTCTCTACATCAACGAGATCGGCCTGCGCTACAGTCGGCTCACGCGCGAGCAAATGGTCGGGCGCTCCCTATTAGAATCGTTTCCCGGTTTCGAGCAGACCGAAGCCTATTCGTATTTACGCCAGGGCTTGGTTGAACGCAAAGCAAACGACTACGAAACCGAATTTTCCTACCCGGATGGCCCGTCGACGTGGTATGCCTTTCGCGTCCAACCGGTTCCCGAAGGCGTGTTCATCCTCTCGCAGGACATCACCGAACGCAAAAATGCTGAAGCGCAGAGGCGCAAGCTGTACCGCACGTTGTCAGTCTTGAGCGACACCAATCAGGCGATTGTCCGCCTGCGCCATAATTTACCGACCCTGCTGCGCACGATATGCAAAATAGCCGTGGAGGCAGGCGGATTTTATACCGCGTGGATCGCCGAAATTTCGGCAGATCAAACGCGCATGCTCCCCATCGCGTGGGCTGGTTTGTCCGATACGGAATTTGATAAATTCGACATGAGCATCAGCGCTGAAGAACCCCAGCGCCGCCGCCCAGCGCTGCAGGCGCTGTTCACGGGTCAGCGGGTGATCATCAACAACACACGCACAAGCGAGGATCTGGCAGTGGCTGCCAGCGCCCAAAATGTCCTGCTGGCGCATAACATCGGCTCACTGGTGTTCTATCCGCTCAAAGTGAATGGCACGGTGCGCGCGCTTTTCAGTCTGTCAGCGTCTGAAACGAACTTCTTTGACACGGAGGAACTCCGCCTCCTCGACGAGATGGCGGGCGATCTCGAATATGCAATGGAGTTTGCGGAACAGGAGTCCAAGCGTGAGCAGGCCGAAAGTTCGCTCCGGCGCTATGCGCAGCGGCTCGAAGTGCTGCACACGATTGATCATGCGTTGCTTCGTGCTCAGGATATTTATGATGTGATCGCCAACGGCATAGAGAATCTAAACCGCCTCGTTCCATGCGAACGCATTGGCGTAGTTTTGTATGATGAGCAGACCTGCGACGCACGCGTATACCAAACTAGCAACTCAACCGCCTCGGAAGTGTATGAAGGAGTTCGCACCGCACAACCCTCACCAGCATGGTTGGCGCAATTCGATGATCGCGGCGTCAAGAATGTTGGCGATATGCGCTTGGTTCCCGCTCCTTATCCGTTATATGAAATCGGCATCAAAGAGGGTCTCCGCTCGATTTTGCACATCTTGCTCAAGGTGCAGGGACAAACCATTGGGCTTCTCAACCTAATCGCTTCCACGCCCGACTTCTTTACACTCGAACACGAGCAGATCGCCGCCGAAGTTGGTGGGCAGATTGCCATCGCCATCCGGCAGATGCGACTCACGCAGGCCATTGAACGGCATACGGCTGAACTGGAAACGCGCGTTGAGGAGCGCACGCGCCAGCTGCGCGCGGAAAACGAGCGCATCCAGGCCATACTCCACTATAGTCTGGAAGGGATCGCCTTCCTCGACGCGGATTTCCGGCTGGTAGAGACGAATGCGGCCTTCCGCAAGCTGGTCAATCTTGCCGCTTATGAGACCAAACCGATCTCCATGTTCGATATCCTGCACGTGGACGACCACCGCCGCTTCAGCGAGTTCGTCAAGCACGCGATCGCCGAAAGCAGCGGCCACCGCTTCGAAATTCGGTTGATTAAAGCGGAACACAGCGTGGTCAATGCCGAAATCGGCCTGCAAAACATCACCGACGACGGCTTCGTATGCAGCTTCCACGACATCAGCGACCGGCAGCGCGCCGAACAAGCTTTGCGTCTCGCGCTGGAAGCCGAGAAGCAGGCGAACATTCTGAAATCACGCTTTGTCGCAATGGCCTCCCACGAGTTCCGCACGCCCCTCGCCGCCATCCTCGCGTCGACGGAAACGCTCACACTTTACCGTGACCGCATGAAGGATGACGATATTTCTAACCGTCTGGACAACATTCGGCGGCAAGTCAGTCACATGGCGGGGATCATGGAGAAGGTGCTTCAGCTCGGGCACATGCAGTCGGGTCGGCTGGAATTCCAGCCGACCCAAGCCAACTTACCAGCGCTGTGTGCCGAACTCGTCGAGGAATTTAACAACCGGCCAGCGACGAACAATCGGGTGATCTATGCTGCGCCGGACGCGCCTATCCTGCTGCGTCTGGATGTCAGTCTCATGCGCCAATCGATCACCAATCTGATCGGGAACGCGCTCAAATACTCAGAGAATCCGCTGCCGGTCCACGTGCAATTATCCAAGGACGGCACAGGGGTCACGCTGGTCATCCGCGACCAAGGGATCGGCATTCCGGCGAAAGACTTCCCCTACCTGTTTGAGCCCTTTCACCGCGCGTCGAATGTCGGCAGCATTTCGGGGACGGGGCTGGGGTTGAGCATCACCAAACAGGCCATCGAACTCCACGGGGGGGCGATCACCGTCGACTCGCAGGAAGGGCACGGCACGACGTTCACCATCACGCTGCCCGTGACGACCCTGAATTTGACATAAAAAACGGATGCCGGGTCAGGGCATCCGTTGGGCGTCATTCCGGATTAGGGAGGGCGCTAGAAGCCGATTTCCAGCGTAGAACCATGCTGTTTGGGCAGCAGCACGACGAAGCGCGTCCCATAGCCAACCTGACTCTCGACGGAAACCGTGCCGCCGTGCAAATCCACCGACTGCTTGACAATCGTCAGCCCCAAGCCCATCCCCTTGAAACCCTTGGCGTTATCCGCCCGGTGGAATGGCTCAAACAGATTGGGCAGGTCTTCCGGCGGAATGCCAATGCCCTGATCTTCGACCAGCAGCTCAATGTACGTCGGTTGCTCGGCGAGGCAAATGCGAATCGTCGTGTCGGTCGGCGCATACTTGATCGCGTTGGAGATCAGATTGACGATGAGCTGGCGCAGCAGTTTGCTATCGGCCTCAATCGTCACGTCAACCTGCTCTTCGAAGACGATCTCATGCCCACCCTGATCGATCAACCGGAATTCGTCGACGATCCCGTCGATGAAGCGTAAAACGTCGACCTGTTCCGGGTTAAATTCCAGACGCCCGCTTTCCATGCCGGCGACCATCATCAGGTCGTCCAGCATTTGCAGCAGCAGATGCACCGAGCCGTTGATGCGATCCAGATACTGATGCCGCCGCGCGGGCGTCATACGATCTTCATAGTTCTTGATGAGGTCGGCGGAGGAGAGAATCGCCGCCAGTGGATTGCGGAAATCGTGCGAGATCATGGCGATCAGCCGGGACTTGAGCAACCGTCGTTCGCGCTCCTCGCTGAGCGCGTTGCTCAACATGGTGAGCTGCTCCATCTGCTGTTCCTGCTGCACACCGCGCTTGATCAATTGGGTGCGCACCGAATTGAGCAGTTCGAGATTGGTGAACGGCTTGGTGATGTAATCATCCGCGCCGAGGTTCATCCCTTTGCGGACGGCTTCGCGGTCGACCGCCGCCGTCAGGAAGATGAACGGCGTCTGCGCCAGCGACGTTTCGAGCCGCACCGTGAGCAGCAGGTCATAGCCGTTCATTTCGGGCATGGCGATGTCAGAGACGATCAAATCCGGCGGGTCACGACGAATCGCTTCCAGCGCCAACCGCCCATTGGGCGCGCTGTTCACGTCGTATCCTTCAAAGCCCAGCCAATCCGTAACCTCGTCGCGGATTGCGTCCTCGTCTTCAACAACCAGTATCTTTGCCATCTGCGCTGTCCTCAAATGGGTCGATGGGCATGGTGACGATGAAGGTTGTGCCAGCGTCAACCTCTGATGCAACATTGATGGTTCCACCATGCAGCTCGACAAATTGCTTCGTGATGCTCAAGCCCAAACCAGTTCCCGGAATCGTCCCGACATTGCGCCCCCGATGGAAGGGTTCAAACAAGTACTTCTGATCGTCGGGGGGAATGCCGATGCCCTCATCGATCACCTGTAAGTAAATATTAACATTGTCCTGAGACAGTTTAAGCTTAACGATTTTATCCGCCGGAGAGTATTTGAGCGCGTTGGCGAGCAGATTGTGAATCACCTGCCGCATCAGGCGCACATCGAAACTCAGCGCCGGCGCCAGCTCAGACGCGGTGTAGACGATGCGCCCGCGATTCGACGATTGGATATCCAGTTCTTCAATCACGTCGCGGCACAGCGCATCCAGATCACCCGGCGCCGGTACGAACTCCATGCGCCCACTCTGCAACCGCGCCAATTGGAGCACATCATCCATGATGGCGATCATGTGGTCGACCTGCTGGCGAATCTTCTCCAACCGCAGTTCGATCTGCGCGTCGTCCATCTTGTGGCGATAGATCGACAGCGATTCGGCCAGCGCCATGATCGCTGCCAGCGGCGTGCGGAATTCGTGTGACGCCATCGACACAAAGCGTGATTTCAGTTCGCCCAGTTCCTGCTCCGCGGCCAGTGCCTGCCGCAGCGCCTCTTCACTGTGTTTGTGCTCGGTAATGTCCCACGCCGCGCCGATGATTTTGGTCGGCAGGCCATTGTCGCCAAACAGCGTAACGCTGTGCAGATTCAAATGCCGAATTTCGCCGTCAGGACGCACAATGCGAAATGCATCACTATGGGGGTTTTCCTGCCAGGCGCGTTTCGCCCGTTCTTCGGCACCTGCGCGGTCATCCGGGTGAATGAAGTTATTTATCCACTCTTCAGGAAAGGGTTCGTCAGCTTTGGGGATGCCGTGAATGATACACATCCGCTCGTCCCACGTGGTTACGCGCTTCTGCAAATCCCATTCCATAATGCCGATACCGCCGGCCTGCGTCGCCATGTTCAAGCGCTGCGACAGGGAGATCGCTTTCTCTTCAGCTATTTTGCGTGCCAGCAGCGAACCAATTGTCATGGCGTACAGCGAGAGCGCTTCCAACTGCGCCTTGCTGAACGGTCGGTGCTGAATCGCGTTATCAACCGATACCCAACCCAGCAAGTCGTCATCCCACAGGGCCGCGACTGCCTGACTGCCAACCGCGACAAACTTCGGTCGGTCGTAGAGCGGAGCGCTCTCATTCACGGCGAAGCGTACGCCGCGTTCCATCGTCGTTTGATAGATTTCAGGCAATGAATCGAAGGGCAGTCGCACATGATACTCATTGATGAGTTTGCCATCCATATCACAGCCATAGGTACCGACGATCTGCTGATGTTCAGGATCGGACAAGACCATCCCCATCCGATCGAAACCAAATGAGTCACGCCCAAGCTGGACTGCCGTCTGGTAGAACGCATCCAGCGACTCGGTGCGCGCCAGCACGATACTCGCCTCATGGAGCGCGCGCAGATAGGTCTGCATCACACGCGCTTCTTCGTACTGCTGCTCAATTTGATTCTTGGCGCTTTCCAGTTCAGACGTGCGTTCGCCAACCCGCAGTTCGAGCAGGTCATACGAGCCTTGCAGGGCGGCCTGCACCCGCTGCTTTTCCGCTTCGATCTGCACGCGGCGCATGGCGATGCCCGCGATATGCGCCGCCAAATCGATGAGTTCGAGTTCGGCTTCTCCCGGTACGCGCGGCTGCCCATAGTAGAGCGCAAACGTGCCGAGGACGGTCTGCTCATCCGCCATGATCGGCTGTGACCAGCAGGCGCGCAGCCCGTGCGCCAAGGCAAGCACTTTGTAGTCTGTCCACAGCGGATCGGTCTCGATATCTTCGACCAGCACGAGGCGTTTCTCGTACGCCGCTGTCCCGCACGACCCCACCTGCGGACCGATACGAATACCATGAATCGCCGTATTGTAGGCCTCGGGGAGGCTCGGAGCCGCGCCGAGCAAGAGGCGCTCACCCGTTGGGTCGAGCAGCAGCACCGACGCGCGCACCTCCGGCTCATATTCTTCAATAGCGCGCGCCAATTGGTCGAGCGTATCGGACAGCGGCAGTGAGATGGCGACTCTTTCGAGAATCTGCGTCATGCGTTTCTGCAAAATCTCACGCCGTTTGCGCTCGGTGATATCGCGGTTCACGATCACCGCGCCCGCCGATTGATCTCCATCATAGAGGTTCGTGACCGAGGAGAGAATCCAGCGAATCTGACCGTCTTTGGTACGTTCGACGATTTCCCCGCGCCAGATCGCGCCGGATTGAATGAGCGCCCACACTTCGGGCAGGGTTTGCTTTTGGAAGTCCGCCTGCAGCAGTTCGGGCAGAATCTGACCGAGCGCTTCGGCTTCGCTCCAGCCGTATACATAGGCCGCGGCTTTGTTCCATGACGTGACCCGCTTATCCGCATCGACCGTGATGATCGCATCGGAGACGCGCTGCAGCAGGCTGGCCTGATACTTCAGTGTCGCTTCGGCCTGCTGGCGGCTGGTCACATCGACCACAAAACACATGATGACCAGTTCATCAGCGTATTGGGAATACCCCAAGCCGATTTCCACGGGAAAATACGTCCCATCCCGGCGGCGCGCTTTCGTTTGAAAACCCGAGTTCAGGTGCCGATTCCGGGGTTGATGCACATAATCCGCCACGAGTTCGGCGTGGAGAGGACGGGATTCTTCGGGCACGAGCAGATCAATATTCTGCCCGATCAGTTCCGCCGCGCTGTAGCCAAAGATCGCCTGCGCCTTGGCATTGCTCAAGCGAATATCACCGCTGTTATCGCAGATGATCACCGCTTCCGGCGCGGTCTCCAGCAGGCCGCGGAACTGCGCTTCGCTGGCGCGCAGTGCGTGTTCGGTGAGTTTCGACTGGGTGATGTCAAGCGCGTTGATCAACGCCCCGGTGACGGCGTTCTGCGCGTCGCGCACGGGCTGCACGCTGGTGCGATACCAGCGGGTTTCACTGCCGACTGTGGTCGGGCCTTCGAAGACCTGCCCCTGTCCGGTCTGCATCACCTGCTGGAGGGCGGCCAACTGCCACTCGGCGGTTTCCGGCGAAAACAATTCGGTCATATGGCGACCGACCATCGTCTCGGGCGTGCGCCGCAGGGCGTGCGCTGCGTAGTAGTTGGCGAACAGCGCATAACCGCGCGCATCGAACATCGCGACGGCGGAGTCGAGACTGTTGACGAGGCTTCGATAGCGTTCTTCACTGGCGCGGAGGGCAGCTTCAACCGACTGCTGATCGATCGCAGGCGAATTGAGCGGATCGGCGCCAGAATTGGACGGTTGCATCATAGTCGTTTTCTTTACAGGGGCAAGCGCCTATGCCAGCAGACAACATAAAGATGTGACTGGCAGCTTGCGCCTATCTTCATTATATATTCCAATTCTGTAACCTAAGCCATAACGGATCCCGGCCTACTCGCGTGGCGGCGTCCAGCGCGCGATCAGCGCGTGCGCCTGCTGCACGACTGCGTCCCGCAGTTCGGCTGGCTCCAGCACGCGCACGTCCGCGCCCAACCCGAAGACCAGCATTTGCGCCAGCAGTGGCGACTCCATCGAGAGCTGGAGCGTGATCCAACCCTCTGCGTCCGGCTCACCAGCGCTCTCCCAGCGTCCCGCCAGCAGCCATTTGACGAACGGCGCGCGTTCCGGCGCGACGCGGAGCATGCAGCGGTAGCCGCTGAAGCTCTCCACAAACAACTGTAGGTTATCGCGCCAGTACGTCGACAAATCGAAGTCGGGCAGCCGCTCAAAGTGCTCGGGCAGCCGCCGCACCGTGTGAAACCGGGCGACGCGATACGTGCGCAGTTCGCCTTCCCGCCGCGCGACCAGATACCATAGGCTCGATTTGTTCACGAGGCTGTAGGGTTCGAGCGTCCGCTCGGAGATCGTCCCGTCATAGTGCTCGTACACGGTCGCCACCCGTTGATCGTCGTAGACCGCCTGCTGCAAGTCATCCCAGAACGGCGGCGTCTGCGCATCCTGCCACCACCAGCCCGGATCAATCAGGATGCGCTGGCGTATGTGATCGACGGTGGGGCGCTGCGCCGCGGGCAGCGCCGCCAGCAGCTTAAGCAGCAGTCGATCCCCGGCCTCGCCCAAGCCGATGTCGCGCAAAATCGACGTGCTCCCGGCGATAATCAGCGAGCGGATCTCCGGCTCATGCAGCCCGGTCAGCGTAGTGCGATACGCTTCATCCAGCGCAATTCCGCCGCCATGCCCGCCCCCGGCGTAGATCGGCACGCCCGCCAGCGAGAGCGCCTCCACGTCGCGCAAAATCGTGCGCCGCGACACGCCGAGTTCATTCGCCAGCGCTTGCGCGGTCAACTGGCCGCGCGTTTGCAGCAGCAGGAGCAGTGATAACAAGCGATCTGCCCGCACTCGAAATCTCCTTCAACTTGGATGACATGAGCTGTCACCCAAGCAGTTTACCATAAAGCTATCAGGTGGAGACACGAGGAGTGACGTGATGATGCAGACGATGAGTGGTCAATTGGATCTCGGCGATGGCGTGTTGGCCTATGAAGTGGCGGGCGCGGGTGTGCCCGTTGTGCTGGTGCATGCGGCGTTTCTCGACCGGCGCATGTTCGATCCGCAGTGGGAAACACTGGCGCGTGAGTTTCAGGTGATCCGCTTCGATATGATCGGCTTCGGGGCGTCCAGCCCGGCGACCGGGCCGCGTTCTCGCCGCGCCGATGTGCGCCGCCTGCTGGATCATCTGGGAATCGACCGCGCACATTGGGTCGGCTGCTCAATGGGCGGCGAACTGCTGCTCGATCTCGCGCTGGAACAGCCCGAACGCGCCGCGTCGCTGACGGTGGTCGGCTCCACGCCGAACGGCTTCGAGATGCACGGCGAGATGCCGCGCTACATGGGCGAGATGATCGGCGCGCTGCAAACGGGCGACGGAGCCACCGCCAACGAACTGCAAATCCGTATCTGGTTTGACGGGCAGTTCCGTGAACCGGACCAGGTCAACGCGGAACAGCGCGCGCAGGCACTGGCGATGAACCGCCTTCCAGTCGAGCGCAGCACCTTCGGCATCGCCGATATGCAGCCCATCAACCCGCTCGATCCGCCTGCGGTCGGACGTTTGGACGCGGTGCGCTGCCCGACCTTGATCGTCACGGGGGCGCTCGATCATCCCGAGATCGTGCGCGCCGCCGAAGTCATGACGCAGGGCATCCCCCACACGCGCCAAGCGATCATCGACGGGGCGGCACACGTCCCCAGCTTCGAACGACCGGAAGTCTTCAACCCGATTCTGCTGGCGTTCTTGCGGGAACACAGCGGGGTATAGATGCTAACAGGGATCTAGATGGCGTAGGGGCGTACGGCCGTGCGCCCCTACCAAGAATTGCCTACTGCACCTTCGTCAGCAGTTGATCGAAGCTGCCGAGCGGCAGACCGAACGTCTCGGCGACGGCGGGGTGCAGCACCTGACCCGCGTACAGGTTCAGCCCCTTGGCGAGGTCGGGATCACTGTCCAGCACATCGCGCAGATTTCCGCCCGCAAGCTTGAGGATATAGCGCAGCGTCGCATTGGACAGCGCGAAGCTCGACGTGCGCGGCACGGCGCCCGGCATGTTGGCGACGCCGTAGTGCAGCACGCCATCGACCACGTAGGTCGGGTCGCTGTGGGTCGTCGGGCGCGTGGTTTCCACGCAGCCACCCTGATCGACCGCCACGTCCACAATTACGCTGCTGCGCGGCATAATCGAGAGCATTTCCCGCGTGATCAGGCGCGGGGCACGCGCCCCGGCAACCAGCACGGCGCCGATCACCGCATCTGCCGTGGCGAGCGCTTCACGAATGTTGATCTCGTTCGAGTAAATGGTCGTCAGCCGCCCATGTAGAATCTGATCGAGATAAATCAGGCGTTCCGTGTTCAGGTCGAGCAGCGTGACATTTGCGCCCATGCCCAAGGCCACCTGCGCCGCGTTCGTGCCGACCGAACCGCCGCCGAGGATCACGACATGCGCGGGACGCACACCGGGGACGCCGCCCATCAGGATACCGCGTCCACCTTCCGGCTTCTGCAAATAGAACGCCGCGATCTGCGTTGCCATGCGTCCAGCGACTTCGCTCATCGGCTGGAGCAGCGGCAGTTGACCATGCTCATTTTCGACGGTTTCATAGGCGATGCCCGTCACGCCGCTGTTCATCATGGCGCGGGTGAGATCTTCGTTGGCCGCCAGATGCAGATACGCGAACAGGATCAAGTCGTCGCGCAAATACCCATATTCCGAAGGCAGCGGCTCTTTCACCTTGAGCACCAGATGCGCGCGATTCCACGCTTCCGCCGCCGTGTGCGCCACCTGCGCGCCCGCCTGCACGTATTCGTTGTCGGTGAAACCACTGCCTGCGCCCGCGTTCGTCTCCACAATGACCTTGTGACCACGCCGCGTCAGCTCGCGGACGCCGCCCGGCGGCAGTGCGACGCGAAACTCGTTGTCCTTAATTTCCTTGGGGATTCCGATGATCATGCTATTTTCTCTTTTCGCTAACGACTTATAGCTCTATTGTACACAATGTCGTAAAGTTTCAAGTTTTTTCGTACACTTTGATCGAATAGCTCAGCCTTTCCCTGACTGGTGCCGCGATTTATTGCTAGCGTACACCCATCCCCCGAGCGTCACCATAAGCCTTTGGACGCACGGGCGGCGATATTTCTCGGCGGAAAAATCCGCTACAATAGCCGCAGTAGATCAGCATCCTCAGGACACACGTATGACTGACCAACCCAATACGCCCGCGCCGCTCAAACTGCCAACGCTGAGTACAGCCCGCATCGAAACACTGGCGGATGGCGTCTTCGCCATCGTCATGACGCTGCTCGTGTTCGACATGCGCGTGCCGACGCAGGAGCAGGTGGACGCGGTCGGTTTGGGGCAGGCGCTGCTGGCGCTCACCCCGAACATCATCTCGTATGTGATCAGCTTCATCATCCTCGGTGTGTACTGGGTGGGGCATCACAACCAGTTCTTCTACATCCGCCGCTCTGACCGCACGCTGCTCTGGATCAACATCCTGTACATGATGTTCGTGGCGCTCGTGCCCTTCTCCACGGGGCTGCTCAGCCGCTACGGCAGTGACCGCCTCAGCTTGATTGTGTACAACCTCAACTTGATTGCCGTGGGCGCGGTGCTGTACTTGCATTGGGCCTATGCCACCCGAGACGGGCATTTGCTGGGGCATGCGCTCGACGCCAAAGTCGATCGTCTGGTGCGGCGGCGCATTTTGCTCGCCCCGTCGCTGTATTTTCTGGCGATTCTGGTCTCATTCGTCAGCATTGCCGCCGCCGACCTCCTGGACGTGCTGATTCCGATCTTGTATGTGCTGCCCGCCAACTTCGACTCCATCTTCCGGGGGCGGCAAGATCGCTGAAGGTGGCACAACTGCGTGCATTTGATCGTCTGCTAAGTGGGTGAAAGTTAAGCCATGGTGTATCTAGCGCATATCCCCGAACAACTTGAGTCGGCGCGCCTGCGGCTGCGCGTCCCGCGCCACAACGACGGCGCGTTGATCAATGGAGCTGTGAACGAATCGCTGGAGGAACTGCGTCCGTGGATGCCGTGGGCGCGCGAAGGGCAAACCATCGCCGAATCGGAGACTTTCGCGCGCGAATCCGCTATGCGCTTTCGCACCCGCGAAGAACTCAACTATTTGATCTTCCGCAAAGACGATGAGCACTATCTCGGCAATATCGGGCTGCACACCATCGCGTGGGATGTGCCGCGCTTTGAGATCGGCTACTGGCTGCGTACGAGCATGGCGGGTCACGGCTACATGACCGAAGCCGTCACCACACTGAGCGCGCTGACCTTTGGCGTGCTCGGGGCAAAACGCGTGGAAATTCGCTGCGACGCCCATAACATGCGCAGCGCTAAAGTCGCAGAGCGTGTCGGCTTTCAGCTGGAAGTGCGCATGCGCTGGCAGTCGCGCGATCCTGCGGGGGACCTGCGGGACACGCTGGTCTATGTGCTGTTTAGTGACACACAAACCGACGAGATCAAAAAAGCGGCATCCCGGTTAAGTACGCTTTAGGGATGCCGCCATTAGGTTCGATTGTGACTTGGAGATTGTTAAGACAGATGCACGCGCCGCGGACTCATCGGTCGAGCAGTTTGGGGCTGGAGACGGCGGGTATGCAGGGCCAGATTCACCCGGCTGACAAGCCAGGAAATTGCCTCAGCGCTGAGGAGAACGACGAAATAGCCGACGGTTAGCACGAGCACGATACACACCAACGCTGCAAATGACATACTGTCCTCCCCTTTCTGAAAAGCGAACGTCCGCGCTTAGTTTTAAGCTTGGTTGAAGTATATGTTAAATCAAGTTTAAAGTACATGGGTAATTTGTCTAATTTTCTGTGAACTTTTCTCAGCAGTTTGTAAGCGTGGGTGAGGCGTTGGTTGAGCGCATAGCGCGCATATTGCGCTGGTCATTGTAAAATTGGTTGTAATGCAAGTAAAATTTTAATGTAGCATCCAACCGGATAAAGGGAGTACTGGTATGTATCGACGTCTATTCCTGCTCATTCTGGCGCTGCTCGTCCCTGTGGCGGTGAGCGCCCAGTCCGCGCCGCCCCCCGAAATCGAAGTGGCGCTGGCGGATGTGAACACGCGCCTCGGCACCAGTTATACGCTTAACGATCTGGACAACTGGTCATGGGCCGAGCAAATCTTTAACGATGCCAGCCTCGGCTGTCCGCAGCCCGATATGGCTTATGCGCAAGTCGTCACCCGCGGCTATGTGATCACGCTGACCATTGACGACCAGATTTTCGACTACCGCGCGCCCACAGGCAGCGGCACGGTGGCCTTCTGCGCGGTGACATCCACGGCTGAAAGCACGCCTGAACCTGCTGTCGGCGGCACATGGGAATACACAGCCGTCGCCGGACGCTTTAACCCGTATCTGGCGTGGTCGCCCTCCGGCAATGCACTGGCAGTCTCAGGCGTCGCCGACGAAGCAGGCGCAGCCACTGGCTTGATCCTCGTCTACAACCCGGACGACCTCGAAGCGCTGCCCACATCAATTTCGCTGGAGCAGCCCGTAACCGCGCTACACTACGTCAGTTCCAGTGACGGCGTCGCGCTGCTGACGGGCGGCGGCATGGGTCAGGTGGCGCTCACCCCGGTCGAACCCGTGCTCGGCGAACCGCTCAACATGCACTTCGAACAGTTTGGCGCGACAGTCACCGCCGTCGCCATCAGCCCGGATGGCAGCACCATCGCTTCAGCGAACGCCTCGTTCAACGATCCGTCGCTGAGCGAACTGTTCGCCATTCACCTGTGGTCAGCGGCCACGGGCGAATTTATCCGCAGCATTGAAGTGACCGCACCGATCACCTCGCTGGCGTTCAGCCCGGTCGGCACAGAACTGGCTGCGGGCACGGTCGAAGGCACGCTGCTGCTCGTCAATTATGAAGCGGGCGAAGCGGCGGAAACCGGCACGAGCACCACGGCGACGGGCGACGTCATCACTGTGGTGAGCTACAGCGACGATGGTTCGCTGCTGGCCGTCGGCACGGAAACCACCGTCACCGTGTGGGATGTGACCGACCCGCAGAACCTGAGCACCGTCCACACGTTCACCACCGACGCGCCAATCCGCGCGCTGGCCTTCACCCCCGATGGCGCAGCGCTGGCCGCTGCTGGTGGCGATCCGTCCGCGCCGGATGCGGCGACGAGCGCGATTCGCGTGTGGGACCTGGTTTCGGGCGATGTGTCGGCGACGCTGCGTGGTCACACCGATGCGGTCAACGGTCTCGCCTTCAGCCCGGATGGTACCCGCTTGGCGTCCATCAGCTTTGACGGTACACTGCGGGTGTGGGAGTTCGGCGCAGTCGGCTAAGTGTGCATTGATAGGGGCGCACGGCTGTGCGCCCCTACGGACAGCATTTTCGTAGGGACGAGGGATGACCTCGTCCTTTCATTTAGAGGATTGTGGCGGCAATGGCAATTGATTACATCGTCGATCTCGGCTGCGTGCCGAAAACGACGCTCAGTACAGGTGGCATTCTCGACCGGTTGAAGGCGCGCGAACGGGCGCAGCAGGTGATTCGGCTGTTCCGCGAAAATGGCGATCAGCGTCCACCGATCGAAATGGGCTTTGAGTTCACGCGCACGGCAGCTAACGGCGAAGAAGAGACGCGCGTGATCGTCGTGCAGGAGCTGCTCGACGAGGCGAACGCCCTCGCCCCGCTGGAACACCACTGCATCGGCTGCCCGGCGAACGTCGCCAGCGCACCGTTCGGCTGTATGAACTATATTCAGTACCCAATCTCGCTGGCGGCGGAACGCTGGCTGCTCGATCAACTGCCGGGTATCGACGAGCCGATCATCTGGCTGCTGCTCAAGCAGGGCGTGATCGAACTCGGCTACGATGGCGCATTGGTCGCGCCGCTGCGCACAAACCCGGCGATCTTCGAGGAGTCCAAGCTGTCGGGGCGCGACATGGTCGAGTTTCTGCTCACAGCCAATCAGGTCTTTCAGATGCTGTTCCTGACCGGTCACGTTCAGCCCTCCCACGGGGGCATGCTGCTGCTGCTCTTCGGCGCGATTCGCCGCAACCTCGAAGCGCATCAGGTTGTGCTGATCATGAATCGCTCGCTCACGCCGGAGCAGTTCGAACGCGATTTCCCGTTCCTGCTGCAGCCAACTGACGCCGACGATCACACGATCCGCGAGTTGAAGCAGTTCTTCGCGGCGTTATATCGCGCCTATGTGCTCAATGTGACCGTGCTGTTGGACGTGTAACCTTCGTCTCACCCCAAGAACCTAGCGGTTCTTTGCCCCTCTCCCAAGGGAGAGGGGCGGTTGAGCGCAGCGAAACAGGGTGAGGCGAAGAACTAGTGACGTCAGTTAGGGATAAGCGTCATTTGCGCGTCCCCTCACCCCCAACCCCTCTCCCACGCAAGCGGGGAGAGGGGAGACGAACAGCGCATTGGTTGGCTCCCCTCCCTGAATTCGGGGAGGGGCCGGGGGTGGGGTCAGAGAGGTGTTATCCCTAACTCACGTTAGTGGTTAGCGAAGCGGTAACCCACGCCGCGAGAGGTGAGAATGTAATCGGGATTTTCGGGGTCGCGTTCGACCTTTTGGCGCAGATAGTGAATGTACAGCTTGAGGCTGTCAATCGCGTCGCCATATTCTTCACCCCAGGCCTCGGTGACCAGCTCATTGCGCGGCACGACGCGCCCCGCGTTGCGCACCAGCACACCGAGCAAACTGAACTCTTTGGGCGTCAGATGCTTAACCTCATTGCGCACGCGTACTTCGCGATTCATGAAGTTGACCCGAAATTCACCGTTATTGAAGATCAGCTCTTCGCTCATGACGGCTTTGGGTGCGCGGCGCAAATGCGCCCGGATGCGCGCGACCAGCTCATCATTTTCAAACGGCTTGGAAATATAGTCGTCCGCGCCAATCTCCAGCCCGTAAACCATGTCGCGCAGTTCGCCGCGCGCGGTGAGGAAAATGATCGGCACGTCGGACATATCGCGCAGGCGGCGGCACACTTCCCAGCCATCCATGTCGGGCATCATGATGTCGAGCAGCACCAGATCGGGCTGGTTGCGGTAGGCTTTCTTCAAGCCTTCCTCGGCGCTGTACGCCGTAATGACATCAAAGCCGCGACGCTGGAGCAGAATCTCGATCAGTTTCACCGTCGTCTGTTCATCATCGATGATCAGAATCTTTTCGCTCATGAGACGCCCCGAAGTCGGAATCCTCAAACTCGTGTTGCAAAATTCAAACTCACTGTAGCACAGGGTTAAAATACGTGCAAGTAAAGGTTAGAGTAGTATCATTCTTGTTAGAAAAAAGGACAAAAACCATGCGCGAAGCCATCCGAGAATTCATCAAAACCGACCTGATTCACGACAAGAAATACCCGCTCAAAGATGACGAGGATCTCTTCAAAGGTGGCCTGGTCGATTCGTTCAGCCTGACCGAACTGGCCGTCTTCATCGAAGACAAGTTTGGCATCCACTTCGCCGACCCGGAACTCACGGTCGCCAACATGCGCACACTCGACCACATCATCCGCAACATCGAAGCGAAACAGGCGAAATGAATCGCCGCACGCTGATCGAATATGCGCGCTACCACTTCGAGGAGCATCCCTACCACCCGGCGGTAACCTTCGTCGCGGCAGATGGGAGCGAAACCCCGCACAACTACCTGACCTTCTTCAACGAGGCGGCAGATTACGCGGCGGCGCTGGAAACGGCGGGCATCGCCGCCGGCGATCTGGTCGTGCTGGTGATGGAGCAGAGCGTCAGTGTGATGGCGGCGTTCTGGGGTGCGCTGCTGATCGGCGCGATCCCGTCGATCTTCCCGTTTATCAACGACAAGCTGGATGCTGAGCACTACTACAGCAGCATCCGCCAGTTGATCGGCTTCGAAGGCGTGCGCGCGGTGATCACCTTTGCCAAGTTTGAACCTGAGCTGCGGGCGACGCTGGATGGCTTAGACGTGGAAATCATCACGACCGAGGCACTGCAAGCCACAGGCGACCCGGCGATCTACTTCGCGCGTCCCCTGCCCGACCCCGAAGCGACCGCCTTTTTGCAGCATTCATCGGGCAGTACGGGGCTGCAAAAAGGCGTCATGCTCTCGCACCGCGCCGTGATCAATCAGATTCAGGAGTACGAAGAAGCGGTCGACGTGATGGGCAACTGGAGCGTGATTGCCTCGTGGCTCCCGCTGTATCACGACATGGGCTTGATCGCCGCCTTCATCATGCCGTTCAAAGTCGGCGTGCATCTGGTGATCATGTCGCCATTCGAGTGGGTGCGCCAGCCCGTCATGCTGCTACAGGCGATCACCCGCCACCATGCGACCCACATGTGGCTGCCGAATTTCGCCTACAACTTCATGGCGACGCGCATCCGCGACGCAGCGCTCGCTGGCGTCAAGCTGGAGGCGTTGCGCTGGGTGGTCAACTGCTCGGAACCTGTTTACGCTGACAGTCACCGCGTGTTTCTGAAGAAATACGCAGCTTACGGCCTGAGTGAGTCAGCGCTCAAAGTGTGTTATGCGATGGCGGAGAACACCTTCGCCGTCACGCAAACGCCGCGTAAAGCGCAGCCGCGCCTCGACCTGATCGACCGCAAGCGCTTCGCCGAAGAGAAGATCGCCGCTCCCGCCGACGCGGACGCGCCCAGTATGGAAATCGTCTCGTGCGGCGTGCCGCTCCCCAATACGCAGGTGCGCGTGGTCAGCGCAGAAGGCGGCGTGCTGCCGGATCGCCACATCGGCGAGATTGAGATCCTCAGCGACTGTATGCTCTCCGGCTACTACAAGCGCGACGACCTCAACCCGTTCCACGACGGCTGGTTCATGACCGGGGATATGGGGTATCTGGCGGATGGAGAGCTCTACGTCACTGGGCGTAAGAAAGACCTGATCATTGTGGCCGGCAAGAACGTCTATCCGCAGGACATCGAAAACCTGCTTAACGATGTGCCGAACGTACATCCCGGACGCGTGGTGGCGTTCGGCGTGCCCAATGCGCAGCTCGGCACGGAAGATATCGCCGTGCTGGTGGAAGCGGAGACCGACGTGCAGGCCGAAGATGACGAGCAGCGCGGGGATATCGTACGCGAAGTGCGCGCGCGCATCGCCGCCAACACCGAAGTCACCGCGCGTTATGTCGAAGTCTTGCCGCCGCGCCAACTGATCAAGACGAGCAGCGGCAAGATCGCCCGCAGCGCCAATCGGGAACGGTTCTTAGGGCAGTTGGAAGAGTAAGGCGACCCGACCCTGCTTGCTGCACAGATCGTCCCTCTTCACTCGGCTGAGGGGGACACTTGATTTTCGGGTTGCATCTGTTGAGGCGAGGCTTGCCGGGTAAGTGCGTAAAATACCGTGAAAGCGGGTTACAGGTTGGCTCTGAGATTTTGCGGACGCGATAAATCGCGTCCCTACACAAATACCGCTTTCTCGTAGGGATGCAATTTATTGCGTCCGCTGCTTCTAAAAGTATTCTACGTAGCGACCGGCAAGCCTCGCCCCCGCAGCCCTCAATTCGGTGAATGGGATAAACCCAATTGGCTTTTGCCCCTCGCCCAATGGAGAGGGGCGGTTGAGCGCAGCGCAACGGGGTGAGGTTAAGGCCACGTAAGCATTGTATATGCGCCCGCCGTTGCGGATTGACGAGGGGAGTCACGACCGTTATACTAAGATTATGTCGGTAGGTTGTTGGCGGTTGGCTCGAACTGGGCCCTACGCGGCGGGACGGTTCGAACCGTGTCAGGGTCGAGAGGCAGCAGCACTAAGGGCTGAAACCCGGGTGCCGTAGGTTTCCCGGTTTGAGCCCAGCGCCAACAACCTGTTTTTATTTATGGGTGACTGCGGTGGATCGATCGACCCCTCCCACGCTGCCCAAAGCGCCCGGCAGCCTCCCAACCGAACCCCGGCGCCCCGCCGGATTGCGCTCACGCGCCCTGCTCCCTCTTTTCATCGCTCTCAGTGTCGCCGCGATCACCTCGCTCGGTCTGTTGATCGGCTTAGTCATCCTGTTGATGTCAACCGTGCCCGTGACGGTCATTGTCGACGGCGAAGCGACGCAGGTCACCACCCGTGCCGTCGATGTCGCGGGCGTGCTGGCTGAGCGCGGTATCCTCATCAACGAAGGCGATCTCATCACGCCGCCGCTCGACAGCCCATTAGCGCCCGATCTTGTCATCTCAATAGCCCGCGCGCGCACCGTCTTCCTGATCGTCGATGGCAGCACGACGCCGCTGTGGACGCCGCTCACCAATCCCGCCGAAATTCTGCAGACTGCGCGTGTGACCGTCAGCGCGGACGACCGCATCGATATCGATGGCACGCAGGCGCAGCTCGCCGATCTCGCGCGCTGGCCTGTGCCTGTGAGCGCGTTGGCTGTGCGCCACGCGGTCGATCTCACCATCAACGATGGCACTGACTCGCAAACACTGCGCACGACCGCCCTCACCGTCGGCGACGCGCTGTTCGAAGCGGATATCACCCTGTATCTCTCCGACCGTGTCTACCCGGATTTGAACGCCCCCGCGACGAACGATCTCAGCATCACCATTGAGCGCGCCCGTCCAATCAATATTGTGGCGGATGGCGAGACGATCCAGACGCGCACGCAGGGCGCGACCGTCGGCGATGCGCTCAGCGACGCGGGCGTGACGCTCGTCGGACTGGATTACACCATCCCCGACGAAGACACGGCGCTGCTGCCGGGCATGTCCGTGCGCGTCATCCGCGTGACTGAGGAGATCACCAGCACCGACGCCCCGATCCCATACGAAACGATCTATCAGGCGGACTCGACGCTCGAACTCGATCAGCGGCGGGTGCTGCAAACGGGCGCGAACGGCGTTCAATCGACGCGGGTGCGCGTGCGCTACGAGAACGGCATCGAAGTGGAACGCGTCGACGAAGAGACGGTCGTCACGCAGCCACCCGCCAACCACGTGATCGCCTACGGGACGAACGTCGTCATTCGCACCGTCGATACGCCCGAGGGTCCGCGCGAATATTGGCGCAAGCTGCGCATGTATGCAACCAGCTACCACCCGATCAATGGCGATAACATCACCGCGACCGGCGCGGTTTTGCAGCAGGGCATCATCGGTGCAGATCCCGATATTTTGCCCTATCACACGCAGATCTACGTGCCGCGCTACGGCGTCGGCTCGATTGAAGACACGGGCGCGGAACGCCATGACCCGCTGTGGGTCGACCTTGGCTACACCGAGGCCGATTGGCGCTCGTGGTCGGGCTATGTCGACGTCTATGTGCTCACACCCGTGCCCGCCACCATCGACTATTTCTTGACGGATTAGGAGCGCTTCTGCGCGTCCGCAATCGCAGTCAGTCAAGCCTCACCCCTCAATCCCCTCTCCCGAGGGCGAGGGAACTAAAAGAGTCTGCCTGTCTCCCCTCTCCTCTTTTCGGAGAGGGGTCGGGGGTGAGGTTGCTTTTATCTTTTGCCCTCAACTCAATCTTCGGAGGATGCACCATGACTAACCCCAAAGCCTTACTTGACCATTTCGGCGTGATCCCGAAGAAAAGTCTCGGTCAGAACTTTCTGCATGATCCGCAGGCGCTGGAAAAGATTGCCGATGCCGCCGAACTCATGCCCGAAGACACCGTGCTGGAAATCGGCCCCGGCACCGGCGCATTGACCGCCGTGCTGGCACAGCGCGTCCGCCGCGTGGTCGCCGTCGAGCTGGATCGCCGTCTGGAGCCAATCATGCGGCTGACGCTCGCGCCTTACGGCAACGTCGAGGTGATTTTCGACGACATCCTCAATGTGAACCTGCCGGAACTGCTCGGCGATCAGCCGTATGTCGTCGTGGCGAATGTGCCCTACTACATCACCAGCGCGATCATCCGCCTGCTGCTGGAACTACCGCACGCGCCGCGCCGTCTGGTGTTGACGATGCAGCTCGAAGTCGCAGAACGGCTGATCGCCAAACCCGGCGATATGACCCTGCTCAGCGTGAGCGCGCAGTTCTACGCCAAACCGAAGATCGTCACGCGCTTCAACAAAGCGGTCTTTTATCCGCGCCCCGATGTCGACAGCGCCGTCGCCCGCCTTGAGGTGTACGACCGCCCGCCCGTCGATGTGCCGAATGCTGATGTGTTTTTCCGCGTCGTCAAAGCCGGGTTCGGGCAGAAGCGCAAGCAGTTGAAGAACTCAATCGCCGAAGGCCTACACATCGAAGCGGAAGCGGCAGTGGCGCTCCTCGAAGCGGCGAGCATCGACCCCAAGCGCCGCGCGGAGACGCTCTCCCTGCCGGAATGGGCGGCGCTCACGCGGGGGTATCATGCCTCCGTGCAGTCGCCGTAGATCAACAGCCTCACCCCTCAATCCCCTCTCCGAACGGAGAGGGGAAGCCAAACACTCTGTATCTCCCCTCTCCCGTGGGAGAGGGGTTGGGGGTGAGGCTGAAGCGCGCACGCTCATTAGGCATCCCGACACCTGCCGGGGATAGAGCGCAACCCCACCCCCGGTTTTCGCGTATAATCATGCGTAAACACAATCCCTACAGGATAAGGCTTGGGCAATGCGCATTAGACGACAAAATACAGCGTGGTTGGCGGTTCTCGGCGCGATGGTCATGGTCGCTGCGCTCTCCGGCGTGGCGAGCGCCCCGGTGACGCTGGCGCTGCTGACGCTCTACGCTTTCGCAGCAGCGGCCTCGCTGTTAGATTTCCAGCCCAACCAGTTCATCGACCGCTCGCGCTCCTCGCTCACGCAGATGCGCATGAGCGCCGAAGCCCGCGAAGCCGTCGAACGCGCGCGCCGCCGCGCCGGGGTGACCGACAACGGCCTGAGTGTGCTCGACATTGGCCTAATCTCGTCGCAGTCCAGCTCCGAAGGGATGGTCATGCGCAAATCGCGCGCCATCTCGCTGGATGACGACGGCGTGCGCCCCTTCATCACGCTGCATGTCCAGCCGGAACGCGCCGATCAGCAGGTGCTCATCCGCTACGAAATCCTCGACGGCAGCGGTAACGCCCGCTACGTCCACGAGATGAAAACCTACCTGCGCGAAGGCGAAATGAACATCCTCGCGGATCATCACCTCCCGCTGGCCAGCAACACGGTCAGGCTGGACGCGGGCGACTGGGATTTGCGCGTGTACGTCGATGGCGCGCTGCACGCCGCCCACACCTTCACCATGACGCCGTCGCTGCGTGAACGCTACCGCCGCTTCGAGCAGGCGCGTGACAACCTGAGCGAACCCAAAGCCGCGCCGCCGCCGAAAGAAGACGAACCGCTGAGTCTGGAAGAGCTGCTGCGCAGCCGCAACCAGCAAGATCGCGGTCAGTAGAGGGATCGGAATGAACGACTCGCAAAACCGCCGCTTCATCGAAATCATGATCGGCGTTTTCCTGCTGTTGGCGGGCTTATCTTCGATTGGCAGCGCTGGGGTGGCCGCGCTCGTCTTCGCCGCCATTGGCTTCTGGCTGATCTCCCGCAACTTTGAGGGCGCGCGCGACCTGTTCCAATCCTCAGCGTCCACGCCGAGCCGCCGCTACGAATTTCCTGAGGAAGAGGTTGGTGAGGACGATGAGACCTTCGTCGCCGTGCAACCGCGCGCCGATCAGGTCTACCCGCACGCGCTTGACTCGGTGCGCCGCGCCGGGTTGGACCCGTCCACGCTGCACGTGCTCCCCGTCGACATCGGCGTGATGGCCTTCAGCGCCGACCGCGAACCCGTCATTCACCGCAACATCCCCATCGTGGACGATGTCGATTATATTCAGCCGTTCGTGCAGCTCCGCCTGCCAACGAAGGCGATTGGGCGCATTCGCTTTGAGATGATCGACGCGGACGGCGATACCGTGTTCGCACACGAAAACAATCAGCAGTTGCAGAAGGGTTTGAACCTGATCAGCCCGAATGCGCGCCTGCCGATCCACGATCAGCGCGCGACCGGCAATGACTGGCTGCTGCGCGTGACCGCCGACGGCGTGGTGATTGCCGAACACCGCTTTAGCTGGCAGGAGAGCGCCAGCAAAGCGATGCGCCGCCACATCAACGCGGATGGCGAACTGAGCAATGAGATTCGCGTGATGATGGCGGAAAACCGCCTCGGAAAAATGAGCCTCGACGATCTGCTCTCCGAGCAGGAAGAGGAAGAACCGCCGCAGCGCCGCTCGACGCGGCAGTCATAACCGAAGCGCACCGCTTTCCCCAGCACCGGGTAGAGCGCAGTGCGGCGTACACGCTTGAGTGAGAAGCCGATGACCTACACCCTGCGCCCATTTGATTTCGACGATCTGGCCGCCGTCGTCGAGATGATGAATAGCTCCTACGCTGACTTTGGTACCGACTCCAGCGTGCGCCCCGAGCATCTCAAGTTGTGGCTGACCGACCTGAACTACGAACTGCACATCATGACTACTGCCGACAGTGCGTTGGTCGGCAGTGTGTCGTTCAGCTACGACTCTGAAATCGGTATTTTCTGGGGTGAAATGACGTTCGCGCCCGGTCACCGCCGCGCCGACGTGATGCACACGCTGCTGGACTTTGCCGAAGAGCGGGCACGACTGCGCGTAAGCGAAACAGCAGCTAGACCCGTGGATATCCGCTTTAGCGTGAACCGCACCGCCGATGACGTCATCAGCATTTTCGAGGCGCGCGGCTACGAATACATACGCTCGGCCTACCGCATGTCGATGACGCTGGATCAGCCTGTTGCTGATCCGATAATCCCGGCGGGCATTGAGCTGCGTCCTTACGACCGTGAACGAGACCTGCGCGCTGCTCACGCCGCCTTCGTAGCCGCCTTCAGCGAACATTATGGCTTTCAAGCGGAATCGTTCGAAAGCTGGCAGCAGGGCGTCTTGAGCTTCCCCGGCGACGATCAATCGTTGTGGCTGATGGCGTGGGAAGGCGAGCAGGCGGTCGGCTTCAGTTTTAACCGGGCGCTCGTCAGCCGACCAAAGGCCGTGTGGGTGAGCGACATCGGCGTGCTCAAGAGTCACCGCCAGCGTGGGCTCGGCGAAGCGCTGCTCAAGAGCTCGTTCAAGCTGTTTCAGGCACGCGGTTATACGTGGGTCGGGTTGGGCGTCGATGCCGCGAATCACACGGGCGCGCTGCGCTTGTACGAGCGCGCGGGCATGAGCGTGTATCTCGAATTTGTGAGCTATCGTAAGCTGCTGCTGCCCGCTGATTAGCGTATTTTCGCCTCATCTGCAAAGGACATTCGTATGCGGCGACTTCTGGTGCTCTTTGGTCTGTTTCTGCTCATGGGCGGCGCTGTCTCCGCGCAGGACGTGCCCACCCGCGCCGATCTGATCGACGGCTGGAATCGGATTGAGCCGGGCGGCGACACGATCTGCGCACGCGGCACGCCCTATATGTTCTATGTCCGCGAAGGCCGCAGCGATAACCTGCTCATCGACTTTCAGGGTGGCGGCGCGTGCTGGAACGACCTGACGTGCAGCGAACGCTACGGCACGTTTGACGACTCGATCAGCCTAACCGAAAACTACGACAACCCGGCCATCAACGGCGCGGGCATCTTCAACCTGAACAACCCGGACAACCCGTTCGCCGACTATGACATCGTCTTCGTCCCCTACTGCACGGGCGATGTGCATCTGGGCAACAGCGTCGTCACCTATAGCGACGCGAATGGCGACTTCGACCTCCACTACAACGGCTACGTCAACGCGGCGACCGCGCTTGATTGGGCGTATGCCAACTTCGATGCGCCCGAGAGTGTGTTCATCAGCGGGTGCAGCGCCGGGTCCATCGGCGCGAGCTTCCACGCGCCGAACATCATCGCGCACTATGACGGCGTGCGCGCCGCCGTGCTCGGCGATTCAGCGGGCGGCTATCGGGGTTATCAGACCACCCAGTTCGAGCAGTGGAACACGCTGAGCGTGCTGCCCGATCTGGAACAGTACGCCGACATGACGCTGGAGTCGCTTTCGTTCCAGCAGTTCTGGATCAACGCGGCGCTCCAGTTCCCCGGCACGCTGTTCACGCAGTACAACACGGCCTTTGATGAGACGCAGACCTATTTCGCGCGGATTTCCGGCACGGGGGTACAGTATGCCGACGCCCTACCCGCCAACCTGAGCGAGATCGCGGCGCAGGTCGCCAACTTCGCCACGTATACCGCGGGCGGTGAACTGCACTGCGTGCTGCCGCGTCCGGAGTTCTACACCTACACCGTCGGCGCCACGTCCGTGCGCGATTGGGTCGCGGATCTGGCAGCGGGTGAAACGGTCGATACAGTCACGTGCACCGACTGTGCGGACGCCGAAACCGTCGCGCAGTAAGTCAACCTGATCCAATCGAGTCAGGTTGGAATTTAGCCTCGTTATGTGAATTTCGCATAGCCTCCAAAACGGGTCTGAGGGAAGGCGCACGCGCACGCGTCTTCCCCCTATGAAAAACGTCTGAAAACGTTCCCTCTTACGTCTTCCCGCCTCAAACTGATGCTTTAATGGCAGCAGTTACTCGCTGAGTTTGGGGCAGGAGATGAGACGGTTTTTCACCGCCGATCTAGCGCGTTTGGATTTTTATGCACACTGGCAAACGCTGCCGCCCTACTACAGCGCCATTGACCCGTTTGACTACTGCGACCGTTTGGGCATCCTCAAACTGTTGATCGAAGCGGTGAACGTCAACGGGGCGTTCGGCGCGGATAACGAACTGAATCCCTTGTGGGGCTATGTGTTCCAGTTGGCGTGGCAGTGGCGTTCCGGGCGTTTGCAGTTCGCCGATACCCCGCCCAGCAGCATCGACCCACGCAGCCTGTGGAGCGCCGCCAATTATAGCTTCAGCGTCATTCCGCTCATCGCCGCGATCAAGCTGGGCGTGGTCAAGCCCGTCACCATCCGCGCGCCGCACAGCGTGAGTGTGTTCGACTACCCGGGAGGTGATAGCAGTGGCTATGCTATCTCGCCGACCTATGGCCGGGCAATCGCGGCGTGGAGTGACTTCTTCACGCAGGCGCTGCAGCTCCCCGCGGGCGCTGACCTCGAACCACTGCGTTTCACGTTCTGGCACGCCCACATTCAAAGTTTACGCGCGGTGCTGCCCAGCATCCGGCACTATGGCCCACTGACCGCCTCGGCCACCGAAGTCCAGTTCGCGCTCGGATGGATGCGCATGCCGTGGTTTTTTGCGCCCGCCGCGTGGCGCACGGATCTCGAATTCATGCTCCAGCAGGGTTTTGGCATCCTGCCCGAACGTGTACTCACCGTCGACGACGTACCGGGACGCATTCCCGACATGAGTCCGCTGGTCAACCACAACATCGTCAACCTCATCGCGCTGGCGCGGCAACGACCGCTCGCCTTCGCCATCCGCGTTTACCTGTGGCGGCGGGCGATGCGTTCTGCGCTTATACGCGCCGATGTGTTCACCTACCTCGACGCGCTGCTCAACCCTAAACAGCGCAATCGACGCCTGCGTTTGCGCCTCATCAAGCAGATCGCGACCCTGCGACGCGCCGATTAACATCGGCTAGCGCTCACTTGTGCAACCTGCCCCGGCGGATCCATTTTTCATAATTGAACTCACATGCAATTCCGTCAAAAGTCGGATGATCACCGCTTTTGTCTATGGTTTAATGGAATAAGTGGCCGAAAGGTTACTCTCCGCTGCTCACATCCGCCCATGATCTGCGATTCCATTTGTGCAATGTATACGAAATTAATCACAGATGAGTTGGCTGTAAAGTCAATTTAAGAATAGATAGTTCCTTGTGGTCACATTGATTCTTTTGAAAAATCTAATGGATTTTCTCAATGGTAACGTTTTCACTTAAAATTCACGAGTTTTTAATAATTGTTGACTCCTATTGTGATTTAACGGACTAACGATAATTCTAATTTACACGAGCATTTCCTCCAAAAATGAGGCGAATCTGGTGTTTGACTTCTGAGAAGTTTTCTCATATTCTATGGGTGTAAACAAAAACAGATGTGGGGCAGCGAAAATTCTTCTTAAATAAACTTTTTTCGCCCCACATAAGACCACCAACGCCCCCCAACGGGGCGTTTTTTTTGCGTTCTCACCCAAGGACACCTGATGACCAACAAACTCAAACGCATGTACGGCACATGGAGCAGCCCGATCAGTCCCAAGCTGATGACGGCGGTGCGCCGCTTCAATGATGTTCAATGGGACGGCGACACGCTCGTCTGGTCGGAGACGCGCGGCACGCAGTCGCTGCTCGTCGCGCAGACCGGGCTGGAGGCGCCCCGCGAGCTGACCGAACCGACCATCTCGGTGCGCGGGCGCGTCGGCTATGGCGGCGGTGAATTCACCGTGCGCGGCGGCGGCGTCGTCTTCAGCGCGGATGGCCGCTTATACCGCCAGCCCTTGAGCGGGGGGCGCCCCCGCCCGATCACCCCGGCCTTTGGCGCTGCTGCCGCTCCGGCGATCTCCCCGGACGGCCAGTGGATCGTCTTCGTCATGTCCTACGAAGGCGTCGACGGGCTGGCACTGGTCGACGCGGCGGGCGAGCACTTCCCGCGCAAGCTGGCCTATGGCACGGACTTTGTCATGCAGCCGACGTGGAGCCCGGACGGGCAGCACCTCGCCTACGTGACGTGGAATCACCCGGCGATGCCGTTCACAGGCGCGCAGCTCCAGCTCGCGCATCTGGAACGCGATCATGCGGGCGTGCCGTACATCGCACGCGTCGAAACCATCGCGGGCAGCGCGACGGTCAGCGTTTTCCAACCGGAATTCGCGCCGGATGGCCAGCACCTCGCCTACATCAGTGACGCCACCGGATGGAATCAGCTCTATCTGTACGAATTCGCGACCGGGGAGCACACGCCCATCACCGACGCGCCCGCCGATCACGGGCAGGCGGCGTGGGTACAGGGGCTGCGTACCTACGGGTGGACCCATGATGGCCGCAGCATCATCTACCGCCGGGTGGAGCAGGCTTCGGCGAGCCTGTGGCGCGTCGATCTGCGCACCGCTCGCCGCGAACGGGTGCGCGGTACGGAGCACTACACCCACTTTGACCAGATCAGCGTGTCATCAGATGACGCGATTGCGACGATTGCCAGTTCCAGCACCATCCCGGCGCGTGGTCAGCTTTGGCGCTGCCGACGAGCCGCCCAGCGGGCTTAACTACGATGGGCCGGGGCTCAACGTGCTGGTCGCTGCACCGCGCGGCGATCAAATTCACGCCCGCAGTTCGACGGAAACGCTGAGCGGCCTCGCCGTCGCGCAGGCGCTGACCTTCACCGCGCCCGATGGCGAAGCGATCTATGGCCTGTACTACGCGCCGACCAGTGACCGCTTTGAAGATCCCACTGCCCCGCCGCCGCTGATCGTCAACGTGCACGGTGGGCCGACCGGGCACACGCCCAACAGTTTCAATCTCAAGGCGCAGTTCTTCGCCACGCGCGGCATCGCCTTTCTCGACCTCAATCACCGCGGATCGACGGGCTACGGGCGCGCCTACATGGACAAATTGGCGGGGGCGTGGGGCGTCTACGATGTGGACGACAGCGTGATCGCCGCCGAACAGCTCGTCGCGCAGGGACTGGCCGATCCGCGCCGGCTGGTGATCACCGGCGGGAGCGCGGGCGGCTTCACGACGCTGTATGCGCTGGTACAAAAACCGGGCTTCTTCCGCGCTGGGATCGCCGCGTATCCGGTCGCCGACCAGTTCACGACGGCGCTGGAAACGCATAAATTCGAAGCCCACTACACCGACTACCTGATCGGCCCGCTGCCGGACGCCGCCGAGCTGTACCGCGAACGTTCCCCGCTCTACCACGCCGACCAGATTCGCGATCCGCTGGCAATCTTCCACGGCAGCGATGATCCGGTCGTGCCCATCAGCCAGAGCGAGAGCATCGTCAAGGCACTGCGCGACCGCGACGTACCGCACGAATTCCATGTGTACGCGGGCGAAGGTCACGGCTGGCGCAAACCGGAAACGGTCGAGGACTACTACACGAAGATTCTCGACTTTCTCAAACGCTACGTGCTGTTCGCGTAAGCATTAACCTCATCCGGCTTGGTCCCCAAGCTGCCCCTCGCCCTCTAGCAAGGGGCAGTTGAAGCCAGCGAACCGGGGTGAGGTCATCACTCCCCGCGCTCCGCCCGCCACACGACATGCGGACCGGGGAACGTCGAGACTTCGAGCTGATACGGTTTCAGCTTGAGGATGCCGAAGCGGGGGTTATCGACGGGGCCGAAGATCTGCGTCGTATCGTAGCCCATGGGCGCGGGCGCATTTTTGAACAGCTCATGCACGCGCTGCTTCGTCTCCAGCGAGTCATCCCATTCGGCGATGCATTCCGCGTAGCACGGCTTGAACACCTCGGCGATGTACGCCACCGATACATACGGATTGCCCGCCAGATGCTTAGCCTTCGGCGAATCGCGCCAGGTGCCGACCCACCCCGTCAAATCCGGTTCCCAGTAGGGATGGAGAATGCGGGCGCGCGGGCGACCTTTGGTATCCACGGTCGACACGCTGCACCACACCACGCGAAACGCGCGGTCGAGAAATTCCTGCCGTACCTCTTCTAGCTTGGCGTACTCTGGCATGCGTTAGTCCTGCTTTCCGGTTGCCCAATACTTCGTACCGTTCGCTTCGCGGCGCAGATACTTGAAGTCGACCAGATCGCGCCGCAGACTGACGAAATCGTGTGCATAGGCGTCTTTGAGGATGGCGTTGATTTCCCGCTCAGTATACAGCCGATCCACCTCAAATTTGCTCGCCAGCCAGCGCAGAATCGGCATTAGGCGCTTTTGCTGACGCGGCAGGTTCGTCAAGCGACCGCTGTGCGTGAATTCATGCAGCGTTTCGCGATCTTCCGGCGTCGCCCAGTCCAGTGCATCGATCCACGTGTCGTCCGACGGCGTATCTTCGAGCGGCGGCGGCAGCTTTTCCACCTCGGCGACCAACCGCTTAAAGTGACCGAGACCGACGGCATTCACCGTGTAGTAGCGGGAATTCCCCGCCATGCGCAGCGTGACCAAACCGACCTCGCGCAGCCGCGCCAGATGATGAGAGACGGTCGGCTCGGTCAGCGCGACGGCGGCAGCCAGCTCGCCGACGGCATACTCACGCTCGTTGAGCAAACGGAACAGGTGCAGGCGCGTATCGTCCGCGAGAATTTTCAGGATGTCGCGCAGGCGCTTATCATCCCACACGATAACTTTTGGCTGCATGAGGGTGCCCTTTCACTTTCATACCCATCTAATTAGCTATACATCTAATTAGATTATCGTCAAAGTCAGAAATGTGTCAAGGATCGACTTTTCTAGTCTTTTAATAATGCAAATTGTAATTATAATACGCTATGCTAAAGGCTGTTGATTTCGACAGGACGTTAAAAACCTCTATGAAGCGCACACTCTGTTTGCTCGTGATCGCCGCGATCGCGTCCATCGGGTGCAATTTAGCGACCAATCGCGCGGCAACACTCGCCGCTAACCCGACCATCACGCCCGCCCCGTTTGCCACTGCTACCCCACAATTTCAGCTCCCGCCGACGGTCACGCCGATCCTCGGCACCGTGCTGGCCACCGCCTTACCCGGTGTCGCCGTCCCGACGCCGCTCCCCGGCAGCTTTCCAGCCGAGACCATCCCCGCCGAAACGCAGAACGCTATCGAATGGGTGATTTCGCAGATGGTCATCCCTGCATGGAACTTCGTGTATACGCTCGTCATTAACGGCGCTGTCGCGCTGTGGATTTACGCTGGCGACCGCGGCGGCTTGACCGCCCAATTGTGCGGCTGCGTGCTGCCGACGCTCGTCGCGGGTGTGCTGGTCGCACGCGCCGCGCTCCGCCGCATTCGCATGTTATAAACTCCACGGGAGTGCGATTCGCGCCAGAATCAAAAAGGACGAGGTCAAGCCTCGTCCTTTTGTTGTTTATCCCCGGCGCCGGGCGGTTATTCCGCCTCCGGCGTGGCCGAAGTGATCATCCCTTTGAGCAGCTTTTCCAGCGCCATCGTATGGCAGCACACGCCGCGGCTCGCGAAGAAGGAGCAGTTGCAGTGCATCGCGTGATCCGTATAGCTGGTATGGTGTTCGTCATTGTCGCCCGCAAACACCACATCAAAGGCGGTGAAGTGCAGACGATCGGTTTCCTCGGCATAGCGGTGCGCCTTGTCGACATCGCTCACGACATTCTGACCGGGCGCGTAAGGCAGCGGGTTGCGCTTGAGCATCGGTTTGAACAGCTTTTCGAGGCTCATCACATGCGGACAAATCGCATGGGCGCGAAAACCGGGGCAAGTGCAATCCCAACCATCAGGACCCAGTGTGACCGTATAGCTGTTATTATCACCCTTGAAATCGATGCTGAAGCTGCGGAAGGTCACACGCTCCGGCTGGGCGGCGTACCGCTTGGCCTTCTCGATTTTGCCGATCATACCGTAATCCATAGCGTTTAGTCCTCTCTTGCTTTGGGTAATTTAACGAAAAAGCACGCGGTTGTTTGACACAACCCGCGTGCTTAGGAAGTCCGAACCTGAATATAGCGCTTTAAGAGTTTTTTCGGCGTCATACGACTCCACCGTCTACTTTCTACTACTCTATCCCAACATTAAAACCGTGTCAATGAAGGTAAAACCCCCTTAACATAGGGTTATTGTCCCTCAAATGCGGCTTTGTGGAATAGTGACAAATGGAAGAAATTGAGGGTGATATGCGGCTTAAGGGCATTGATACAGACCAGGGTATTTTTGCCGCAAACAGGCAGAGATGGGTCACTCTGCGGCGAGGATTGCCTGACGTTTGCGTCCCCGCGTGGAGAGCAAGAAGATGCTCAGAATGAGTAAGCCCGCGCCGATCACACCCGTGCCGGGCAGCGTCTCGCCGAACAGCGCCCACGCCAGCAGCGCCGCGACCGTCGGTTCGAGCAGCGTGGACACGCTGGCGGTCGTCGGCGTGACTGAGCGCAGCCCCTTCTGGAACATCCAGTAGGCGAGCGCGGTCGGCACCAAGCCGAGATACAGCGCGTACAGCCAGCCTTCGCCCGTGTGAATGGCGACCGCGCCGCTCAGCAAGTTGATCGGGATGAGCGCCAGCGCCCCCGACCCGAACGTGAACGTCATGACCTGCAGCGGGTGGTAGCTCCCGGCGAGAAAGCGCCCCCAGAAGATGGTCGCCGCATAGGTGAGCGCCGCCACAATCGACAAGACCGCCCCGAGCAGCAGATTGTCCTGCGCCCCCGCGGGCGTATTCAGGCCAACGAGCAGCACGCTGCCGACCAGCGCGCAGGCCACGGCGATCAGCGCGCGCGCGGAGGGGCGTTCCAGTTTGAGCAGGACGGAAATACCCGTCACCAGCAGCGGGGACACGCACACTGACAGCAGGGTCGCGATGGTCACACCCGTGTAGCGAATCGCGACGAAGTAGCAGGCCTGCGAGGCCGCCATGAAGATGCCATTCAGCAGCATGATGAGCAGATCGCGGCGCGGCAGCTTGAACATGTCCCGCCCGACCACACGCCAGCAGGCAAACGTGAGCGCTGGTGCCGCGATCACCATGCGCGCAAAGTTGATGAACAGCGGTGAGGTCGTGCTGTCCGCGTTGTAGATCGCCTGCGTCGCGATACCAATCGTACCCCAGATGCTCGCCGCGGCGATCACCAGCCAGAAGCCTGACTGGTCGTTGGATTGTTTGAGCATAGCCTAGTCTTTTTTGTCGGGTTCGTCTTTTTTGACGGCGTCAGCGAGCGCTTTGCGCACCGTTTCGAAGTCGTCGTACTTGCCGGACGCGTAATTGACGATGCCTGTTTCGAGGCTGAGGTAATCGGCGTCTTCCGGCTGATCTTCGGTGTGCGGGCGGCGGTAGAAGTTGTTCAGCGACAAGCGAATGCGCGTTTCGATGCGGCTGCGAATATTGGCGATCTTGTCATCGGTGGTGACGATCACCAGTTCTTCGGCGGCCAGATGGCAGATCACGTCTTCTTCGTTGCCGTATTCGCGCAGCGCATTCTTGACCATCAGTGTGACGGCGCGCAGCATTTCGTCGGCGGCGACGAAGCCGTACATCTCACGCAGCGTGCCCAACCCATTGATCGACAGGATCATCAGTGACCACTGCGCGTCCGAATAGAGCAGGCCGTTGACGCGTTCTTCGAGCACCTGCACTTCCGGCAGTTCGGTGATCGGGTTGAGCTTCCCGGTCTGGCGCGCGCGGTTGATCGCGTTGCGCACGCGCAGGCGCAGTTCCTGAATATCGAAGGGCTTGGTGATGTAATCGACTACACCCAATTCCAGACCTTGCAGCTTGTCGACGCGGTCGCGCTTTTCGGTCAGGAAGATGATCGGCACATCCTGCGTTTTGCGCTGCAGGCGCACCTGACGGCAGACTTCGTAGCCGTTGATGTCGGGCAGGCGAATGTCGAGCATGATGAGATTCAGGTCGGTTTCGCGGCTGATCTTCAGAGCATCACGTCCCCAGGCGGCAGTCACCACGTCGTAATTTTGAACGCGGAAATAAGCATCGAGCATTTCCGACAGATCAAGATCATCTTCGACGATCAGAATACGTGGTTTGTCGCTCATAGCTTCCCTTTCTAGGAGATAGCGTGTTTGTTGATCAGAAACACACAGTGATCATCACCGCTGGCGGCGCACTGAGTCTCGCGCACCACGTATTCGCGTCCGTTCGAAGCCCAGCGTTCGTGTTCTTGCAGGAGGCCGACGAGCGGGTGGCAGACCGGACGATCGGTTGTGCGCCCGTGGGCGAAGGGACTGGGGTGGACGATGAAGCGGAAGGCGTTGGCGTCTTCTTCGACGCGGGAGGTTTGATCGGTGAAGTTGGAGAAAATGTCGGCGAGCGCCTTCAAAGACACTCGCGACCGATCTTCAAGTGGGAGCGCCCGAAACGCCGGGTCAGCGATGCCGCGCAGCGCGCCAAACTGGATGAGCCCCAAGGCGAACCACGCGCGTCCCGTCCGCAGCGCCATGCCGCGACCGCCGCGCGCGCCGTAGAGATCATCCAGCGCAGCATTGATCTTGCTCAGTTGCGCGAAGTCGAAGGCGCGATCTAGGGTGTTGGGCGGCGGATTGCTGCTCAACGCAGTCAGGCCGGCGCTGGCTAGAATCGCATCTAAGCCATGCCTGCCCATCACTTCCTCCATCGCGAGGAGGAGGTCGCCTGCAAAGCGGTTTGGATAATAGAGAGACACGGCGTGCGGCTCGATTCTAATTCATGCCTTAGAGCAGTTGGGCCAGGTCCTGCACCGGACGGGCGACATCAAGGAAGCTCAAGCCGCGCCGGGCATCCTTGCGGGTGAGAACGGGCAGCACCGCTTCTTCTCCAACGGCGAACAAAACGACGTAACCATCCGCGCCTTTGACGTATACTTGCTGCAAACTGCCGCGACCGAGTTCCGTCGCAATGCGCTCGCCGAGTGACAGCATTGCCGCCGACATCGCGCTGACTCGATCCTCTTCGTATCCAGCCGGCAGCGACGACGCAATGCTTAACCCATCCACGCTTACAATCGCGGCGGCTTCAACATCACCTGAACTGGCTTGCAAATCGCGCAAGCGAGCATTCAAAAGTTCAGTCCGTGATTTAGCCAACGATGAAACTCCTATCGCAGAGAAATGATCCGAAATGACAAACGGGATGTCTCAAAAATAAGACGGGACGTGCGCGTCCCGGCGGATAATCTCGACGCCATTATAATGATAGCGCAATCTCTGTGCAAGCAAGCGAAATGTTTCGCAATGATCGGGGGACATTTGGGGGATGCCGCGATCATTGCTAGGCAGGGTGTGGCATAGGGTGATCATCAGCCTCACCCCTACATCCCCTCTCCGGGGGCTGAGAGGACTTAAGATCGCTGCTTGTCTCCCTTCTCCTCTCTTCGGAGAAGAGTCGGGGGCGCCGAATCAAAAGGACGAGGCGATTGCCTCGTCCGTTCAAGCGCCCGATACCGGGACGACTTACTGGTTCAGCTTATCACTGAGGTTCTGCGCCGCGTCTTCGACTTTGTTCTTGACGTCGTTGACGGTCGCCGACGGTTCTTCGCGCACCACTTCGATCTTCACGCGGGCAATCAACGCGCCGATCACGGCCACACTGGCGATCACCGGGCCGAGCCACAGCAGCAGCGCCGCGCCCACGCCCGCGCCGACGGTCAGGGGGATTTCGACCAGCGTACGACCTTCCGGATTCCGGATGATCAAACGGCGGACGTTCCCTTCTTCGATGAGTTCCTTGACGCGGTCAACCAACTGGCTGCCAGCAACTTCGAGTTCTTCCGAGAAGTTGCGGTTGTTCGGATCCTGATTGTTCTGCTGCATGTTATTCATATCGGACATGACGACGACACTCCTTCTGATAGGACACTTTCGATTGTTCTATACCCCTATACGGACAGTGGGCGTCAAAGGTTGCACATTTCAAAAAACATTATACACAAATTCCCCCGAAATTGCTATTTCGCTGACATTTCAAAGTGTGACTATAATCAAAAGAAAACCCTTCACCTTATAGGGGGAATGAATGTCAAAGAAGGTGATCGCGCTGGCTATCCTGTTTATTCTGCTGTTTGCCGCCTTTTCGACGTTAGTCGTACAGGCGGAATTCGGCACAGGCTGGACGGCCCAATACTTCAATAACGCTAATCTGCAAGGCACGCCCGTCTACACCGAATCGCTGCCAACGGGGATCAATGTCAACTGGGGCGCCGGGAGTCCAAATTCCGCCGTTCCGGTCGACAACTTCTCGGCGCGCTTTACCTCCGTCCAGTTGTTCAATCAGGGCACCTATGAGTTTGTCGTCTCTTCTGACGACGGCGTCCGGGTGCTGATCGACAACGCGCTCGTGTGGGATCGTTTCATCGGGCGCGTTCTCACGACGGATCGTTTCCAGCTCAATATCACGGCGGGGACGCATGCCATCACCGTCGAGTATATGGAACTGGTCGATCAGGCGGCGGTGCAGTTTCAGTACTTCCAGCTCAGCGGCGGGACGACGCTCACACCGGGCGTGGTGACCACGCCGGGGGTCGTCACGACGCCAGTCGCCGGCACCGCGGTCTACACCGGGCCAGCGGCCACGGTGACGGGCGCGCGCGGTCTGGCGCTGCGCACCGGCCCCTACATGGGCGCGTCGTACATCACGGCGATTGTGCCGGGAACGGCCTACCCGATCATCGCGCGCAACCGCGACGAGGGTATCTACAACTGATATCTGCTGCGGGTGGGCGAACGCACGGGTTGGGCTTCCGGTCGCTTCCTGACCATCTCGGTCGCCATCGACCAGATTCCGGTGCAGGGCAGCGTGTTCGACCAGATCGACGGCGTCTCCGACATTGGCGCGCGGGCGTATCCGCGGGCGGCCATGCGTATTCGCACCCGTCCCAGCACACGTATGCCGGTCATCGGGGAAATCCCGTGGGGCGGCGAAGCGGAGCTGATCGGGCGCACGGTGCAAGCCGGGACGGATCGCTGGTATCAGATTCGCTACAATGGCATCGTCGGCTGGATTGATGCGCGGTGGGTGACGGCGCGCGGTGAAATGTACCAAGTGCCGATTCGCTAATGATCGAACTGCTCGTCCGCGGTCTGACGCTTGGCCTGAACGCTGGTTTATCGCCGGGACCGCTGCAAACCTATGTGATCCAAACATCGCTGCTGCTCGGCTGGCGGCGCAGTTTGATTGTGGCGCTGTCGCCGCTCATCACCGACATCCCGATCATTGTGTTGATCGTGTTTGTGCTGGCGCAGTTTCCGCCCGCGTTCATCCAGATCATTCGGATCGCGGGCGGGGTGTTCCTGCTCTATCTGGCGTGGAACACGTGGAAAGACATCCAGCGGGGTGTGCGCATCGGCGCAGTGCAGGCCGGCAGCGCCCCCACATCACAGCGCACAGTGCTGCTGCGCGCTGTGCAAATGAATTATCTGAGTCCCGGCCCGTACATCTTCTGGGGCACGATCAACGGCCCGCTGTTGATCCAAGGGCTGAACCAATCGCTGCTGCACGGCCTCGGCTTTCTGCTGGGGTTCTACGGCATGTTCCTCAGCCTGATGTGCGGCCTGATACTGCTCACAGATCGGCTGCGGACTCTGAGTGACCGCGCCAACCGGGTGATTCTGGTCGGGCTGGCGCTGGTGTTGGCGGTGTTCGGGTTATCGCTGATCGTTCAAGGGATCACGGTATGACCACTTATGCACAACGGTTGGAATTCGGTCTCGTCAAGTGCGCGCGGCGGTACGCGCCGCGGTTGGCGCCGCCAGAATGGCGGCAGCCCGGGGATTATCGCGCGCCCCTGCCAGAACTGGCGCATCAACTGGCGGGCTACGGCGTGCTGGTGATGGTGGGCAATGTCGCGCCCGGCCTGCAAACGCAGGCCGCTATCCATTTCCGCGACTGGGTCGAGAACTACAAATCCCTGTACTCGCTGCTGGCGTCGGCGCTCTTTCCGACCTTCAAGAATGTGCAGGCGTTCTACGTTGACGAGTTCGGGGTGCCGCCGATTGTCGGTCTGCAAGGCGACGCCATCCCCGTCATCGAGATGCTGGCGGGGTATATCGCCCCGTACAGCGCCGCCAAGCAGGGAAACGCCAGCGAAGTCGAGCTGATCGGACTGCTGGATATTGTCATGGAAGAACTGGAAGCCGGCGATCTGCCGCGCGACACCTACCGCACCATCCGCGATAACTGCGCGGCGCTCGTTCGCACTCTGCTGACGGGCTACATCAAGCAGGTGCCGCTCACGCCGATGCTGCGTCCCCTCTTTTCCGACACCTCGCAGCCCATGCCGCCCGAAGTGCCGGAGCGCCTCGACGTTACCCAAGTGTCGCCGTCGGCCAACACGCAGACCATCTCACCGCCACCGCCCGTCATCCAGCCGCCAACCATGCTGCCCGAAGAGGATCGCATCGATCTCGCGCCGCCGCCCACCCAGGTTCCGGAAGCGCCGCTCTTCAAGCCAGACAGCATTCCGGTGTTTTTCGACCCCGGTCGACGCGATAAACGCCAACCGCCGCCCCCACCCGTGCCGCGTTTGCCGGAGGAGTAGCGGGTATGGTCGAGCAAGCGAGCATCCGCGTAACCGAAGCGGAATATCTGGAAAAATACGCTGCGGATTTCTATGAGTGGGTCGATGGAGAGCTCATCCCAATGTCGCCTGTGCAGCTTGATCATGATGCACTCCAGGATTATGTGCGCGACTGGCTCAAACAATATCTCCGCTTACATCCAATCGGTCGGGTGGTCGGCGCCCCTTTCCCGATGCGTTTAGGCCGCAGTTTCCGAGAACCGGATTTGCAGGTCATTCTGCACAGTAATCCGGGGGAGTTGACCAACACGGCTATGTTAGGCGCAGCCGATATCTGCATTGAAATCGTGTCACCTGAAAGTGTCGAACGCGACTATGCCGATAAGCTGAGTGAATATCAGCAGGGCGGCGTACGCGAATACTGGATCTTTGATCTCAAGCGCAAAGACACGCGGTTTCATCGGCTGAATGAAACAGGCACCTACACCATCATTGAAACGAGCGCGGATGGGGATTACAGCACGCCCCTGCTGCCGCGGTTTAAACTGCCGGTTGCCACTCTGTGGCTGGACGAAAAACCGGATACGTTGGCGATTATCACCGCGCTGCGGTCGCTGTTAGCGGACGAATCAACCTAGTGAACTTAGGAGTCTTCTTGTGAAACGACTGATCCCCCTGATCGGCGCGGTGTGCGCGCTGCTGTTCGGCATCGTGACGGTCACGGCGCAGCAGCAGACCCCCGTACCCACGCTGCCGCTGGCTCCCTCACCGACGATGGACCCGACGTTCGCGGTGTCGCCCACCCCAACGCTTGATCCCGCGCTGGTGCCTGAGGTAACACAGGAAATGGTTACGCCGACGCTGGTGCCTGCACCTAGTATCAGCGATGCGGAAACGGAGGCGCTGCCCGTACTCCTGCGCGACCGCGTCGACCTTGACTTACTGGCGGAACAAATCTACGGGTTTGCGGAGCGTCCCGCCGGATGGACAGGTGAGATCGACCCGAACAATTCGCAGTTGGCGCTGCTCATCCGCTACGACCTCGAACTGCTGGCGGCGGCGCGTCTCGGCCCGGATGCTCGCCCGGAAGGCTGGTTCGGCGGCGTGGTGAGTGTGCCGCTAGCCTTCGCGCGCGATATTCGGCACGACCTCGAACTGTTGGCAGATCTCGTCATGGGCACGGCGACTATTCGCCCGGCCGGCTGGCAAGGCGACGACCCCCTGATGCGCTGCGACCGCACCACCCAGGCGCTGATTACGGTGCTGAACGCCGAGAACTACGGCTTCAACATCGATTTCGGCCAGTCCGGGCTGTGCGACGCACTGCCGATCCAGATCGCGCAGTTCGTCGAAAGTCAAATCCTGCAGCCGCCACCGCTGCTCACCACCGCCGATGAGCTCAATGACTTCAACTCGCGCCAACCGTTCCGCGCCGAAAACTACTACGTGGTCGCCTTCTACGACCGCAAAGCGCGCAACCGCGCCGGGGTGCTGCCCGAAGGCACGGGCTTCGCGCCGATCTCGCGCAGCGGCGTCGAGTTCTCGAACATGATGCTGATCGAAGGCAACAACTTCCGCATCTTCGTCGACTACCTGACGACCTCTATCACGACCGAACAGTTCTACGCGCTGCCGGAGATGAGTGAAGGCACACAGGTCACACTGTGCAATGCCGACTGGTGTGGGGACTAACCCGCAGCGCCGCATCGACTCCCTGCCCTGCCTTGTGGGGCGGGGAGTACTCCCGGTTATCCGCCATCGCCAACACGCGACCAGCGGTTGTCATGCTTGCTGCGACTTCTCAATCCATGCCTGGTACTCGGCTTCTGTCACGAGCGCGCCGCCCTGCACTTCGCTGTTGGCCAGCTGCCGATTCTGGTTGAAGTACAAATCCAGCTCTACCTGCTGAAAACACGTCGTGCCGCGCACGTACTTGTGCACCCACAGTTGATCGCCAGAATCGTTCATGCTCAGGTCGTTGTTGCGGTCGATGCGGACGCGCACGACTTCTTCACAGCCGCGCGGGCGCACGTAGAAGTACAGCCCGTTCGGGTCACCACTCGCCTTGGCTCCCCCACTTCCACCACCGCCAAAAATGCGCTTTAGAAACTCCATAACGTCATCCTTTCGTCAAATCGCCCCCTATTGTACTCATCTAAACGAAATTTCAACCGCTTTCACACATAACTCGTACCGCTTGTTCTAGAACATATTTTCGCAACTTTGCTATCATGGATGGTTAGTTTGTTGTTACACATCGGGAGTTCCGGTATGAACCTTACAGCATGGGCGGTTTACGACTACATCAAGGCGTATATCGAGGAGCACACGTTTCCGCCGACGCAGCAGGAAATCGCGGAAGCGTGCATCCTCGCCAAATCGACGGTCAAATACAACCTCGGCAAATTAGAAGATGCGCGGCTGATCCGCTTGGAACCGGGACGCGCGCGCGGCATCACCCTGTTGGAGCAGTGATGCCGCGACCGAGAAAGGGAGACACAGAGCGGACGCGATAAACCGCGTCCCTACGCAAACGAACTCGGTTTGGTGAGCAAGGTGGTCTCCCGTCCCTGAATTTCGCGGCAGGACAGTTTTAATGTTTCGAGACAGATTTCCCCTAAGCGACCACTTGTAGGGACGGTCTTCTGGCCGTCCGCTGACTACGGACGCGCAGAAACGCGTCCCTACAATGGCTCGATTGTGAGAAATGTCCTGTCCTCAATCCCTGAATTTGGGGAGGGACTGGGGGTAAGCTCAGAATTTGACGTTCTTCAACACGCTCACAACTCGCCGCGGTCAGCTACTGCGGCGGCAGAATGGTGGGCGGCGCTGGTGGATCAATGGTCGGCGGGCCGGGTGGGTCGATTGTGGGGGGCGGCGGCGGGTCAATGGTCGGCGGGCCGGGCGGGTTGATTGTAGGGGGCTGTGGTGGGTCGATGCTTGGCGGTGGCGTCGGGTTACGCGGATCGTTCAAGTCGGGGCTGAAAAACATAGACTTGTCTCCAATAAACCAGTCCGCTGATTATCCTGTAATTTGAAACGAAATACAATTACAACCTTACAGTGGGGGAAACAGCGCGCAGGCAAACAAAAACGGGAGATCCAACGATCTCCCGTTTTGAATGTCCGTGAAGGACAGCTTACTGCTGCTGTTCCGGTTCAGCCTGCTGCGGCGGAATTTCGATGGCAATCGCCTGCGTGATGAGCTGGCGCAGCGCCGCTTCCGGCAGCGCGCCGGGCTGGTTGAAGATCATCGTGCGGCTCTTGACGATCATCAGGTTGGGGATGCTCTGAATGCGGAACGCTTGCGACAAACCGGGGTTCGCGTCGACATCAACCTTGGCGATCTTGATCTGACCGGCGAATTCCTTCGCCAGCTTGTCGAGGATCGGGGCGACCATGCGGCACGGGCCGCACCACGCTGCCCAGAAATCCACAATCACGGGGAGATCGCTGTTCAAAACTTCGTCTTCAAAGGTCGTATCGGTCACGTTGACAGGTGCGTCGTACACAACTTTCATTTGATCCGTCACTGGAGTATCCTTTGCCTCTTGGGGCAGTTCGTCTTGCACATCATCCACTACATCAGCGAGCATGGGATTTTCGCCCACCGCTTTTTCGAGCAATTCAATGGCGAGGGGCAAATCTGTCCCCCACGGACGCGGGCGGCGCGCCAGTTCTGCGCCACAGTACCACGCGACCAGCAGCGGTTTCTCGCCCGCGCCGAAGACTTCGGCAGCGCGCGGGTTGCTGCGCGGGTCAAGCTTGGCAAACACGATGTCTTTCTTCTCCGTCGAGGTCTTGTCATAGGCGACACGGAAGTCGCCGCGCAGACCGTCCCCGGTGGTGATCAATACCAGCACGGGCTTCGTGCCATTGAGAATCGTGTCTAAGTTCGCATCCGTCAAAATAATGGGTTCGGGCATTGATAATCCCCCAAAACAGGCTGTGTTCCCCTCTACATACATACAGACGCACCGCCTAACGGTATCTTACGGAAAAGCATATGAGTTCACAGTTGACAGTTTTCAGTGAACAGTTGAAGACATGGGCGTAAGTAGGGTGCCGAAACGGTCTGTGTAGGGGCAGACCTCTGTGTCTGCCCGGTTTTGGGCGCACACACAGGTGCGCCCCTACATCCCTTCGTGGATTTGTTTCAAGAACCTATATTAACGTCAGTTAGGGATAAGCTGCTTGTCGATTAATCCGCACCTGCGCCCACATTGTGATCACCCGCCAAACCGCTCAGGACGAGGCATGCCTCGTCCCTACACAGACGCACTTATCTGTCTCCCCGCCCCGAATTCGGGGCGGGGTCGGGGGTGCTAACAGGGGTAAGTTTTTTATGCTTCCTCATCGAATACGGTTTTCTTCGCTGAGAACCTGTAGGGACGAGGCGCCGTCCGGTTCCTCTGGATTAGGCAAGAATCGGTGTCTGTGAAAGCAAAAGAGGTGTTTTAACGGATAGGGTGGTTGTGTGAGCACAGGAGGACGAGGCATGCCTCGTCCCTACAATTAAAAACCTACCCCTGAGAGGGCCGGGGGTGGGGTCGGATACACAGGGCAGTCACGCAAAATCATCGCCACTCGACTGTTTTATCCCTAACTGACGTTATAGTAGTCTCTTCGTCAAGAGATGTTAGGGACGCCTCCCTCAATTCATCTCTTGACTGTCAACTGTGAACTGTAGACTGAAAACTACACCTCGAAGTCCTGTGGAGTCGCTGACTGTTTATGCTTGAGCAGCGCCAGCGCGAGGCCAACGAGCGCCCCGGCCAGCGACCAGATGGGCGCGCGCCGCAGCATGTCGAGGATGAGTCCCGTGGGGTAATCGGGGAACGGATGCGCGTGCATGCCCGTCTTCCAGATCATGAGCAGCGCGGCGATCAACGCCGTGCCCGCGCCCACCCCCGCGCCCACCAGCGCCGCGCCGATCAGCAGGGTGAAACGGGTGACTGTACGACCACCGAAGCGCCCCGTGACGCTCATATAAGCGCTCAACAGCGCTAGGCCAGCGGCGAACAGCATGACGGGCAGCACGTTCGTATCTTCGAGGCTCAACCAGAAGAACACGCCCGCCGCCGCGAGGATCACAATCCAGCGGATGCGCCGATCCCGGGTGGGCAGCGCATAGACGGGCGTGTCAGGGGTGTGATCGATCACGACAGCGCGGATTGTTTCCGTTTTTCCGGCGCGGGTTCGAAGCGGAAGATGTGCGACTCATAGGGTTCGAGGTCGATGTACAGGCCTTGTTTCGTCATTTCGCCGCCGTGCCGGTCATATTCCGCGCCGTCGGTCACGTCGAACAGCCGCCACGTCTTGCCGTCCAGCCACTTCCAGTGACCGAGATGCACCCGCCCCTGCGAGCGGTACTGCGTCAGGTTGACGACGATCAGGCGGTACGCGCCGCTCTCCGGGTTGCGCCAGCCATAACCCAGCATGTTGAAATGCGTGATATTGCCCGCCCACGCTGGATGGATCTCGAACAGATACCACTCCCCCTCTTGGTAGATCGGGTCGCGCGTCTCTTCGAGCAGGCGGCGGTAGTAGGCTTCCAGCTCTTTGACCGGAGCTTCGTCGGGCTGGCGCGTGATCTGCACAGGCAATTTGACTGTGCGCCCGTTGAACTGGCCGTCGTGCAGCAGCGTCGCCCCCGGCAGCGTGCAGATCAGCGTGGCGGCGGGGAAACTGCGCTGCGGTCCCAACCGGGCAAAGGCGCGCGGCTCATCGTGATTCTCGATGAAGCGCATCATGTGCCGCTGATAGTCCAGCCCGGCGACCAGATGCTGGCGCAGTTTTTGCACATCGTTCTCGACGATGCGGTCATACAGGACTTTGTCGTAGGCGAAATCAAAGCCCTGCTGGATCACGTCGTATTCTTTGTTCCAGTAGACTTCTGCCGTGAAAATGAAGTTCGGGTGCAGTTCTTTGACCGCGGGGATGATCTCGCGCCAGAATTCGGTCGGCAGCGCCGCGCCCACATAGCCGCGCCATGTGTTCGCGAAAATGTCGCTGATGAGCAGCATCGCCATATCGCAGCGCACACCATCGCACTGACCGGCGATATCCAGCAAGGTCGAAATCACTTCGCGGCGCAGCGCCGGGTTGAAGATGTTCAACTGCGCGGTATCCGACCAACCGGGGAACAGCGGATCGCGCCCGTGCGCTAACACCTTCTCTTTGCCATCGGGCAGTTTCACCGCGAAAAAGTCGGAGGAGCGATTGCGCAGATCTTCCGGTTTGCCTTCGACAATATAGCCCGGTTCGTACACCCAACGGTGATCTTTGCCGACGTGATTCGGCACGAAGTCGAGCATCAGCTTGACGCCGCGTTCCTTCAAGCGCTTGCGCAGCGAGGCGAGGCCGCTGCGTCCGCCGATACGCTCATCGACGCGGTAATCCCCAATCGAGTAGGCCGAGCCGATGACATCGTCGTCGGTAATGTCCGGCAGCGCGCCCACGTATTCATGTTTATATTGCAGAGCGTTCTTGCGCCCCCACGGGCTGCGTTTCCACACGCCCATCAGCCAGACCATGTCAATGCCGGTGCGCGTCAGTTCGTCTAGGGCAGAATTGGGGACATTACTGAGGGTGATGGGTTTTTTGTACTTGCGACTGAGTGTGTTCAGCCACACCCAGGTGTTGATCTGATAGACGAACAGCTTATCAGCCGCCATGTTCTCGGGAGTCCTCTGAAAAACCGGGAGCGAGTTACCTATGTGTGTAATGATCGTAATTTTAACACCGGAGCGTTTACATGCACCATTAAACAATCTTGATACCATGTTTATTTACAAAGGGGGGCTTGGTCGCCATAATACACATGCAAAATGCTAGGGGTTGCTATGCCTGACGGATATTTTATCACACCAGAAGCCGCGTCACAGGTAGAAATGCTGCCGGGCGTGCATCGGCGCACCATGGGCATCACTGATGAAGTCATGCTTTGCGAATTCTTTCTTGTTCGGGGCGCGGTCGTCCCCGACCACAACCACATGAACGATCAGGTCGGTTACGTGATCTATGGGCGGATGGAGCTCACCATCAACGGGGAGACGAGCATCTGTGAAGCGGGCAGCAGCTATGCTGTCCCCGGCGGCGTCCGGCACAGCGCGCGGGCGCTCGTCGACAGTTTGGTGATCGACACATTCTCGCCGCCGCGCAATGATTATCGAACCGAAGCAAAATAACTTACGCTGTGAGCAAATTTCCCATAGAATAGAGGGTATCCTCCACACGGTGGACTCCGTCTCTGCGGAACGAAGGCGTCATTGTAAGTTGTGAGGCTTGTGCTATGGATATCTATCAACCCGAGGAACGGCGGCGTAAAGGCCGGGCACGCGAACGGCACGCGGCGCGGCAGCAGCGCCATGTCACCGCGCCGACGACCACGCCCACTTTCGCCGGCGAGCGCCCGGTCATGTCGCGGTCGCCGCAGGAACCGAGCCGCTCAGCGGAGTGGGTTGGGCGAGCGAATATTTTCGTCCGTGACCTGCTGTGGCACACCCGGAACAAGCCGGTCGTGCTGGCGGGGATTTTCGCCGTCATCGCGCTCGCGGGTTTGCTGTGGGTCGGCTCGTTCGTGTTCGGGGGGCGCATTTTCCCGAACGTGTGGGCGCTCGGCCTGAACATCGGCGGTTTGACCGTCGACGAAGCGACCGCCGCCCTGCAGGATTACTGGGCGAACAGCGCAACCATCCGCCTGTACGATCAGGAGCGCATGTGGGAAGCAACGCCCGCCGAGATGGGGCTCTCGCTGGATGCCCGCGCCACCGCGGAAACCGCTCGCAGTATCGGGCTCTCGGGCGTGCCCTTTGGTTACGGCGTGCAGCCCGTCGTCGCGCTCGACGAACTTGCCTCGCAGGATTATTTCCTCGACCTGACCGAATGGTCGAAGATTCTGCCGTATAACGCAGGGTACCGCTGGGAAGGTGAACAGCTCGTCGGCGTGCCGGGCTCCGATGGCCGCTTCCTCAACATCGCCGCGACCATGTCGGCTCTGCGCGAAAATCTGGCCTATGTAGCGGATCAAACGCGCTTCAGCCTGATCATGGACCCGATGCCGCCAGATGAAATCGATCCGACGCCGTATTTGGAACAAGCGCGCGCCTCCACGCTGCAGCAGTTCATCATGCACGGTTACGACCCGATCCGCGATGAGCAAATCTCGTGGACGACCGACCGCAACACGCTCACCTCGTGGCTGGAAGCGGGCGAAGACGGGTTAAACCTGCGTGAAGGCGAGTTCGCCACCTTTGTCGAGGCGCAGTCCAACACGCTGCGGCAAACCGATGCGCTGCGCTACCTCGAACCCGTCGACACGATGGAGAAGATGCAGGAAGCGATCAGCGATCTCGCCAGCGAAGTCTACCTGCGCATTCGCTATCAATCCGCCGTGTACACGGTTGTTTCCGGCGATACCGGCTATCGCATCGCGGCCAAGAACGGCATCCCCTTCTACCAGCTTCAACTGGCGAATCCGGGACGTGACTGGGAACAGGGGCTGGTCGTCGGCGAAACGATGAACCTCCCCTCGCGCGACATCACCCTCCCGCTCGATCCGATCCCGAATAAGCGCATCGTCGTCAACATCGACACGCAGTACATGGTCGCCTACGAAAACGGCGAGATCGTCTTCAACTGGGACATCTCGACGGGCATGGATCAAGCGCCGACCGCGCCTGGGATCTTCCAGATTTTGAATCACGACCCTGTCGCGGCGGGCGGCAGCTACGAACTGTGCGGCGCGTACGGCTGCAGTCAGTGGCAGATGTACTGGTTCATGGGCATCTACGAAGTCTTCCCCGGCTTGGTCAACGGCTTCCACGGCGGCGTGCTGCTGCCCAATGGACAGTATCTTGGGGACGGGAATGTCGGTCGTCCGTATACCTACGGCTGCGTCATGGCGCAAAACGACAACGCGGAACTGCTCTACAACTGGGCGGAAGACGGCGTGATCGTGGAAATCGTCAGCAGTCAGTTCGACCCGGTCAGCGCGGTCGCGCAGGAAATGGTCGCCGACGGCTGGGGCGTCTGACCCAATTCTCGCTCCCGCTTAATCAACGATGTTTATCAGGACGCCCTCCGGGGCGTCCCTTTGTTTCTCTCCCACAAATCGAGGTAATCCATTATGACCTTCCCCCCTGTGCGCGTGCTGGGCAGCGCCGCGCGTGTGCTTGAATCCCAAGAAACCGGGCGCAGCTATCAGATCAACGTTGGCCTGCCGCTCGGCTATGACCGCGCGCCGGATGAAGCGTGGCCGTTCGACGCGACGCCCGAGCGCTGGCCGGTCATCTACGTGCTGGATGGCAACTGGTACTTCGGGCTGGTGACGGACACCATTCGGCGGATGGCGTGGTGCGGCGGCACCACCGACGCCATCGTCGTCGGCATCGGCTACCCCGAACCGGAAGATCCCATCGACGCCTTCCGCGTCACGTTTACGCGGCGCAACCATGATCTCACCCCCGTGCCCGATCTCGCCATCGATCAGCAGATGGAAGCGCGGCACGGTCTGCCCTGTCCCAGCGGCGACGCCCCGAACTTCCACCGCTTCATCCAGCACGAGCTGATCCCGCTGATTGAGCGGGAGTACCGCGTCGATCCGGCGCGCCACATCCTGATGGGGCATTCCTACGGCGGCTTGTTCACCACCTACAGCCTCTTCACCGCGCCGACGCTGTTCCAGACTTACATCATCGGCAGCCCGTCGCTCGGCTACGGGGAACGGTTCGCGTTTCAATACGAAGCGGCCTATGCGCAGGCGCATCAAGAGCTTCCGGCGACGGTCTACTGGTCAGTCGGCGCAGACGAAGAGGACTTGCACTACCGCACGCTCAGTACGACGCTGCAATTCGCCGCTATCGTCGAGAATCGCCGTTACGCGGGCTTGACGTTCAAGAAGCACATCTTCATGGAGCAGGATCACTGCGCGGTCGCCGGACCGGGGTTTCAGTGGGGATTGAAGCAGGCGCTCAAACGCTGAAAACACTCCATGACGCTTTGCAACACATCGGCGGACGCAATAAATTGCGTCCCTACGAAAACCAATTTGGTCTGGCGGGCGATGTCGGCTCCTCTCTGGGGGCAAGGCAGGCCTTGGGTCCTCTGGTAGGTTTTTCGGTCCCAATGGAACCTGGGATCCTTCGACAATGATCTGTAGGGACCCTGCATGCCTTGTCCTGTCGTCTGGAGAGGGCAATCCCGCCCCACGTCATCTATTTGGCTTGGCTGAGGAAAACCATAGCCGAATTACGCGGAGCGGTTCTGGTGCGATTTTCTACCGAGGACGAGGCATGCCTCGTCCCTACAATTAAAAACCTACCCCTGACAGGGGGTGGGGTCGGACAAAACAAAACGCCCGGCATTGAGCCGGGCGTTATTGCATCGTAACTGTGTCTGGAACTACGAGCACACCATCGTGTAGCCAAATGCGCGGATCACATCGTAGACAATCGGAATGCGATTCCACAAGCACGCCTGATCGACCAGCACCAAACCGACCACGCTGGAACAGCAGCAGAAGAGCGACAGCCCCGCGCAGCCGATCAAAATCCAGCGCGTGTTGCTGCGCGGTTCGTCTTCGCGCGCGGCATAGGGATCGTAGTCGCCCTGCTGCGGATACCCCGGCTGCTGCGGCACAGCCGCAGGCTGCTGGGGAGCGCTGTAGGCGGGTGGCGAATAGCTGTAGCTTGGCTGCTGCGGCGCGGCTTGCTGCATGGGGGGCTGCTGCATCATCGGCTGCTGCTGCGGCGCGGGCGATGAATAGACCTGCGCTGCGCCGCGCTGTGCCTGATTCGGCATCGTTCCCTGCACGCCTTCGTCCGGGGCGGCTCCCGCCGCGCCAAACGCTTCGTAGGCCAGCGTCACCGTCTCGCCCAGGCCAATCATATCGCCGGGGCGGAGTGGACGCGCGCCTGTCAGCCGCTGACCATTGACGAACGTGCCATTGGTCGAACCAAGGTCTTCGATCGTGAACCCACCAGCGCCGCGAGTCATCCGCATGTGATGGCGGCTTACTTCCGGGTCGTTGATCACGATGTCATTCGTAATATCGCGTCCAAGCGTCACAATATCCTTGTTCAGGTCGTAACTCTGATTTGGTTGTGGACCCCGCCGGACGACCAGACGGAAGTTTTCGCCGCCTTGGATCATACGATGTCCTCCTCGTGAGGAAGCCTAAATATAAGCTCGATTATAACATAGTGGAAGTATAGGGAGGGAACTTTCCCCTGTCAAATCGCCGCGGGGGAGGCGTAGGGTAACCGCGTGATCTCGCCATTTTGCGGGGTGATCACAGACCAATCCATGACTTGACATTGGAATCGATTCTGGCATATCCTGTGAACGATTAAAGTTATTTAAATGACGGTTTAGCGTTATGGCTGATGTAGAAATTTAGCCCTAAAAAAGGTTGAAATATCATGGTGGCAAGTCTGCAGATTCCCGTGCGCATCTGGATTGAAAAGCACGATATTGAGAGTAAAAACCCCGACGCCTGTGATGTGATCGTCAAGATGGAAGACGACACGCTGCACACGGCGGTGTTCGTCACGCTGCCTTATCTGGCGCGCCAGATGGACCTGAGCTACGAAGTCGGCAAGGGCATTCCCTATAACCCGCCCGTGCATTACGCCGCGCTCGAAACGCCGCATATCATTGTGCCCAACCTCGACCGCGACACGATTGAAGATACGATTGACAACCTCCTCGCGCTGGACATCTTCGAGAACCTGTTCACGCGCGTTACAGAAGACGACGGCGCAGAAGTTGCTCCGAGCCGGACGGGCAAACTCGCCACGAAGGAAGTCGCCGCGGTCGTCCTCAACGAAGTCCTCATGGTTACGGAAGACACTCCCACTACCGTCGCCTGACGGCGGCGAATAGATTTCCTCACCTACCAACAACTGCACATTTTCCCGGCAGTCGTGCCGGGCGCTTTGACGTCAGCGCGTCGAACCCGAACTCGTAGGGGCAGACCTGTGTGTCTGCCCGACGGGCGAACACCTAGGTTCGCCCCTACAGGTCACCGACTCTGTCGGTTCGGCGTGCTATAATTCCGACCTGCTAAGACTCACATGGAGAGCGTAGATCATGCCTGACTATGTAGGCAGCCAGCTATACAAAATCCGCCACTCGACGGCGCACATCATGGCGCAGGCCGTCCTCGACCGCCTGCCCAACACGAAGATCGCCATCGGCCCGCCCATCGAAGATGGCTTCTATTACGATTTCGAACTGCCCCGTCCGCTGACGGACGAAGACATGCAGTGGATCGAAAACCGCATGAAAGAGATCATGCGCAAGAATGTCGACTTCTCAGTGCGCGAAGTCACGCCGGAAGAAGCGCTCGCGCAGTTCAAGGATCAGCCGTACAAGGTCGAGTTGATCAATGATCTGGTCGCGGGGCGCGTGGACGACAATGGTAACGAAATCGCCGCGCCCGCCGAGAAGATCACGTTCTATACGCAGGATACGTTCACGGATCTGTGCCGCGGCCCGCACGTCGTCAACACGCGCGAAATCAACCCGGAAGCGATCAGCGTGACGTACAAGAAGCCCGCGGGCGCGTATTGGCGCGGCGACGAAAACCGCCAGCAGCTCACGCGCATCTATGGGACGGCGTGGGAGTCGCCGGAACAGCTTCAGGACTACCTGTTCCGTTTGGAAGAAGCCAAGCGCCGCGATCACCGCGTCGTCGGCGAAAAGCTCAACCTGTTCACGTTCACGCCGCTGGTCGGCAAGGGGCTGCCGCTGTGGAAGCCGCTCGGCGCGACGCTGCGCGACACGCTCGAACGCTGGCTGCGCGAGACGCAGATCGAAAACGGCTATCTGCCCGTCGTGACGCCGCACATCGGCAACCTGAACCTGTACCGCACGTCGGGGCACTACCCCTACTATAAGGACAGCCAGTATGCGCCGATCAAGGTGGACGAGGAAGAATTCCTGCTCAAGCCGATGAACTGCCCGCACCACATCATGATTTACAAGAGTGACATGCACTCGTACCGTGATCTGCCCGTCCGCCTCGCGGAATTCGGCACGGTCTACCGCTACGAGCAGTCGGGCGAACTGCACGGTTTGACGCGCGTGCGCGGCTTCACGGTCGACGACGCGCACCTGTTCGTCACGCCGGAACAGCTCCTCGCGGAATTCAAGAACGTGGTCAAGCTGATCCAGCAAATCTTCAATACGCTCGGCCTGACGGACTTCCGCGCCCGCGTCGGCATTCGCGACCCGAAGAGCGAGAAGTATGTCGGCAGCGACGCGCTGTGGGAGAAAGCCTCCGCCGCCATCATTCAGGCGTGCGATGAACTCGGCCTGCCGTACCATGTCGAAGAGGGCGAAGCGGCGTTCTACGGGCCCAAGCTTGACTTCATCTTCCGCGATGTGCTCAAGCGTGAATGGCAGCTCGGCACGGTGCAGGTCGACTACAACCTGCCGGAACGCTTTGAGCTGGAATACGTGGCGGAAGACGGCACGCGTCAGCGCCCGGTCATGATTCACCGCGCGCCGTTCGGCAGCATGGAACGCTTCATCGGCATCATCATCGAGCATTTCGCCGGAGCGTTCCCGACGTGGCTCGCCCCCGTGCAAGCGGTGCTCATCCCGATCACGGATCGCAACATCGAATACGCGGAAACGGTGGCCGCCAAGCTCAAGGCCGCTGGCATCCGCTTTGAGATCGACAAGGGCAAGGCGCGCATGGGCGGCAAGATCGTCGCCGCGCGCGAACGCCTGATCCCCTACATGCTCATCATGGGGGACCGCGACGCAGCCGCCGGCACGGTCAGCGTGCGCCTGCGCGACGACCGCGATCTCGGCGCGATGCCACTCGACCAGTTCATCGAACTGATCACGGGGCAGGTCAACTCGATGAGCCTCGACCTCGTCTCCAACTAAAGGCGGAGACGATCTCCAACTTCGGGGCGATCTTTCCCGGATCGCCCCGCTTTCCCCCACTGCTACACGCTGAATACACGATCTCTAGACGCTGCTTCCCTATGCTGTGTATATCCATCAAGCATCTAAGGAGTGAAGCATGCCGAAGAAACTGTTCTCAATTCCGCTCATCCTCGTCCTCGTGTTCGTGTTAGGACTCGCCGCGGTCAACGCCAGCGTCTACAACGGCACGGTCGTGCTCACCTGCACCGATTGGACGGCTATGAATACCGGGTCGCACATCCTTGACCGCAATAACCTGAGCAGCAATCTGGAAAACTTTCTCATCAACATCTGGGATGGCGCGGGCACGCTCCTCTACTCCCGCGGCTTTACCAATGTACTCGGCACCTATGCAGTTGGTATCGGCTCGGATCCTTATGATGTCGCGCCGCAGTACAACCCGATCCGCTGGCAGTTGAGCAGCGCGGCAGGCAATGGTCTGCCCCTGCAAATCGATTTTGAGGCAACCGGGAACTGTGACGGCCTGCCGACTTACGGCTCGGTCGGAGGGGGTGGTAGTGAACCGCCGACCAGCAGCCCGCAGCCGCCGGCCGTCAGCAGCACGCCCGGCACGGTGATCCCTTCTGGTTCGGTTGTCGGCCTGCTGACCGCGGACACGCTTGTCAGCTACGCCCCCGGCCTCAGCACCGACATCACGCTGCGCGCGGGGCAGACCTTCTGGGTCGTCGGCCTCGACACGACGGAGGCGTACTACAAAATCGTGCTGGCGAATGGCTACCTGTGGGTCCCGGCTGCGCTGATGGTCCCGACCCCCGGCGCGCCATGGTATAGCACGCCGCTGCCCACCCGCATCGTCGACTAGACGAGCACTGACCAGCTTGGTCGGCGATCCGCGCGGATCGCCGACCTTTTGCATGGTGACAACATAGTGAACTAGCGGTCCGTTGGCGCAATCACCGACCGCGAAATACTCGCCGCCAAATCCGGCGCAGTACCCACCAGCGAATCACCTTCAAAATCAACCCGAGCATCGCTATCCTCCTCACGTCTGGCGTTCATTTTATTTGTAATACATGAGCAGCGCGTGAACGTGACAAACCCCGACGGCGGCGTTACAATCCTTACGAACATTGAAAGCAAGGAGCTTATTTCTGTGGCAGACTCTCCCGAAGTGCTGGCGGCTTTGAATCGCCGCAGCCGTACACTCGTTGAAGGCGTTGACCGTTCCGCCGCCCGCGCCATGTTGAAGGCGATTGGCTTGTCGGACGAAGACCTAAAAAAACCCCTGATCGGCATTGCGAATACGTGGACGGAAATTGGGCCCTGCAACTTCCACCTGCGCCGCCTCTCCGCCAAGATGAAAGAGGGGATTCGCCGCGCCGGGGGAACGCCGCTGGAATTTAATACGGTCAGCATCAGCGACGGCATCACGATGGGCACGGAAGGCATGAAGGCCTCGCTCATCAGCCGCGAAATCATCGCCGACTCCATCGAACTGGTGGCGCGCGGCAATTTCTTCGACGGCATCATCGCGTTGGCCGCCTGCGACAAGACCATGCCCGGCACGATCATGTCGCTCATCCGCCTCGATGTGCCCTCCCTCATGCTGTACGGCGGCTCAATTGCCCCCGGCAATTACCGCGGCAAGGATATCACCGTGCAGGAAGTCTTCGAGGCCATGGGCGCGTATGCCGCTGGTCGCATCACGTTGGACGAACTGCATGAAATTGAAGGCGTAGCCTGCCCCGGTCCCGGCGCCTGCGGTGGCCAGTTCACGGCGAACACGATGGGCATGGTCGGCGAAATTCTGGGCATCTCCCCGATGGGCATGGCGGATATCCCGGCAATGGCGACGGAAAAAGACGATGTCTCGCTGCTGGCCGGGCAGTTGATGATTCAATTGATTGAACAGGACCTGCGCCCGAGCAAGATCGTCACGCGCCAAGCGCTCGAAAATGCGATTGCGGCGGTCGCGGCGAGTGGCGGCAGCACCAATGGCGTGCTGCATACGTTGGCCTTCGCCCGTGAAGCGGGCATCGAATTCACGATTGACGACATCGAAGCGATCAGCAAGCGCACCCCGCTGATCTGCGACCTCAAGCCGACGGGCAAGTATGTCGCCACCGATATGTACCGCGCGGGCGGCGTGCGTCTGCTGGCGCAGCGTCTGGTCGAAGGCGGCTACGTCGACGGCAGCGCGCTAACGGTGACGGGCAAGACACTCGCTCAGGAAGCGGCAACCGCGGTCGAAACGCCCGGTCAGGACGTGATTCGTACGTGGGATAATGCGATCTACGAAAACGGTGGGCTGCACATCCTCAAGGGCAATCTCGCGCCGAACGGCAGCGTGATCAAGCTCAAGGGGACGGAACCGCGCACTTTCCGCGGCGTCGCCCGGGTCTTCAACACAGAAGAAGAGGCGTTCCAGGCCGTGCAGAACCGCCAGATCAACGCGGGTGACGTGGTCGTGATCCGCTATGAAGGCCCGGTCGGCGGCCCCGGCATGCGCGAAATGCTGCAAGTGACCGCAGCGATTGTCGGTCAGGGGTTAGGCGCGGATGTGGTACTGATCACGGATGGTCGTTTCTCCGGTGCTACGCGTGGGCTGTGCATCGGGCACATCGCGCCCGAAGCCGCGGTCGGCGGACCGATTGGCCTGCTGCACGAAGGCGATATCATCACTGTGGACATCGACGCGCGGACGATCAATATGGAAGTGAGCGCTGAAGAGCTGACCGCCCGGCGTGCTGCCTGGGTCGCGCCGAAGCCGCATTACATCAGCGGCGTCATGGCGAAGTATGCGCGCCTCACCGCGCAGGCCGATGACGGCGCAGTGACCAATTCGGCCTCCGGTCTGGTGCGTTAAGCGTCGACAAAACCACTCGATGCTACGATAATAGACAATAGATTGGGAGCGTTCCCAGTCTATTGTCTATTTTTGTCTCATCGAGGATTTCGTCATGCCCTTCTCCGTCGAACGTCTCACCGATGCCCCGATCATTCTGGTCACCCTCACCGGATCCGTTGATGCTGATACGATTGCCCAAGCCGATCTGCAGGTCATTCGCTTGCTCGGCGAATACCCGGTCAATACTGCGCTGATCTTCGACACCACGCAGGCCACGAGCAGCTTCAAACAAATCCTGGAAATTCTGCAATCGACAAGCCGCCGGAACGCGCGCAATACCGCCAAAATGCCCTTTGTGGTGCTGCCCGCGTTTGTCGGCACGGACCTGATGGTGAAGCTGTACGTCGATGCGGCGCGGCAGCAGCAGTTCGGTGGGCAGCAGCTGCCGCTGTTTACTTCGCGCGCAGACGGAATCGCTGCCATGACAGTCGCCGTCGCCAATCTCAGCGAACACCAGCCCAACACTTAACCGTTTGGCGCTACGAACCAAAACTACATATGCCCGGCGTTGACCTGGCGGATCACCCAAGGTGCACTTGTGCTATGCTGCTCAGGTAAGCGATCTGCCCGCGCAAAAGGGAGTCGAGATGGCGCACCTCACCAAGGACAAAGGCGATCTGGCGGTCGCCAAAGCGATTGCGCATTTGTTGGAGCATGGCATCCATGTGTGTCTGCCCCTTTCAGAACATCTCCCGTTCGACCTGATCGCTGTCATGCCCGACATGGTCACGCTCAAACGCGTGCAGGTGAAATACCGGACGTTAGAGAACGGCTTTGTACCGTTCAGTTTCCGTTCCAATTACTACAACTCCAAACGCATCTATACGGTCAAAGTTGACCTAAGCCAATTGGATGCCTATGCAACTTTCTGTCCCGAAACTGACACGGTTTACTACTTGCGCGTCGACGAAATCCCCACCGATGCCGTGGCACTGCGCATGCGCGTCACACCGCCAAAGAATGGGCAAAAGAAAGGGATCTGGCTAGCCCAGAATTACCTTGATCCATATCGCATAGCGAACAGCGCATACAAAATAGAATGCTCGCCTCGCAGCCTTACCGAACCAATCCAATTGGCCATCGCCCATGTTGAGATTGATCTGCTCCAGCAAGGTTGGTACACGTGCAGTCCGCAGCGCTGGGCGGCCCCATTTGACCTGATCGCGGTCTCAGCCGATATGCAGCGTCTGCTGCGCGTACGCGTAGGATTTAGGCAGGCAAACGCCACGACCTTTACGGATGTTTATGCGCTCTACCAGCCTGACGACCATTCGGTGCGCTACCTCAGCGCCGAGCATGTGCCAACGGCCGATCAGTACGTGGGAGGAGAGGCGCACCCAGCCATGAGCCCCCTATTAGAAGTGGCACTTGCGGGTTGAAAAAGACATAAGCTCTGCTACAATATTTTGCATTGGCCCTGTAGCTCAATGGCAGAGCAGCGCCCTTTTAAGGCGAGTGTTGAGGGTTCGAGCCCCCCCAGGGTCACAGCAAATCGGCGGCATACCAGCCCGCCGATTTTTGTTTTCTCCGTCAGAAACCTCACAAATTGTCAACCTCAGTCAGGGGCTGGTGAACTTCACGATCACGGTATACTGTTCTGCGCCAACCTCACCCGCGACGAACTGCATCCCGACGCAGAGCCACGCATGCGCGAAGAGATCTTTCCCGGCGCTCTCTTCCGTGCGGACGCCGAAATACAGCGTGTTGGGAACACCCCGCCGATTCAGCATCCACTTGGCGGCGAGCGCGTCCATCAGGCAGGTTGACGTCCACGGAAGCTGACTAGCGACGGCGGCGATGCTCCCGGCGATCAGCGTAAGCGTTTGTGTCTGTTCGCTCGCGGACGACTCCGCTCTACGATCACCTAAGCGGCGCGACCACCATGTGAACGGCACACCGCGCACCAGCACCCACGCCGCCACCAGATTGAGGGCGGTCTCAGCCAGCAAGCGCCGTTCAGCGGGTGAGCGGGCTTGAACAGCGAGGACGATGTGGCGGAAATCCATCGATCTACACCGGGGTGTCCGCGCGGTAGTACTGCGACTGCGTGTTGAACAACGTCGCGTACAGCCCGCCCTGCGCCATGAGTTCGTCGTGCGTGCCACTTTCGACGATGTGCTGCTGATCGAGCACATAGATGCGCTGCGCCAACCGAATAGTCGAGAGGCGGTGGCTGATGAGGATCGCGCAGCGGTCAGCGACGACCTGCCGGAAGCGTTCGAACACCTCGTGTTCAGAAAGCACATCGAGCGAACTAGTCGGCTCATCGAGCACCACGATTTGCGCCCGGCGTAAAAACGCCCGCGCGAGCGCGATCTTCTGCCACTGCCCGATGCTCAATTCCTGCCCGCCGAACCAGTTACCTAAGCGCGAGTCATAACCGTCCGGCAGCGCCGTGATCACCTCGTGCGCGCCGGATGCTTGCGCCGCCCGCTCAATGGCTGCGCGCTCCTGTGTCACATCACCCAAGCCGATGTTCTCCCAGGCGCTGAGCTGATACTCGTTATAGTCCTGAAACAGCACGCTGATCTGTGCGCGCAGATCAGCCACGTCGAAATCACGCAGATCGATGCCGTCGATGGTGATGCGTCCCGCGGTCGGATCATACAGGCGGCACAGCAGTTTGATCAGCGTGGACTTGCCCGCGCCATTCGCGCCGACCAGCGCGATCACCTCGCCGGGCTGGATCGTCAGGTTGACGCCAGCGAGGACGGGCGTCGTCCCACGCGCATACTGAAAGCTGACGTCTTCAAAGCGAATGCCCGTCCGCAGAGGTTGGGGTATAGGTTGCGGTTGCAGCGGCGGCTTAACCAACGGCTCCAGCCCGAGGAATTCGTAGAAGTCGCGTAAGAACACGCTGCTTTCGTACAACCCGGCGAGACTGCTCAACAGCGATTGCAGCGTCCCCTGTGCCCGCTGAAAACCCTGAAACATGATCACCAGACCGCCGAGTGTGATCGCCCCGGTCAGCGCGTAGCCGACCGTGAGCAGAAACGCGCCGAACAGCGCGATCACGCCCAGTCCCTGCGTCCCTAGTTCAAAGATGGTACGCCGCCACATGATTGCCATACGTCCCGAACGCAGCCGCGCGTAGAGCGTATCGAAGCGCTGGGCGAACAACGCGCCGAGATTGAACAGGCGAATTTCTTTGGCATGATATTCCGCGGTGAGCAGATAGTTGTAGTAGGCTTGCTCGCGTTCAATTGCCGAGGTCTGCATGTACCAGTCCATGAGCACCTGTGTGAAGCGCAAACGCACCAGCACAACCGGGAACGCGCTGGCGAACAGAATGAGCGGCGTCAGGGCGTTGAGCGACACGAGTACGCCGATCACGCCAATCAGCGTGAACGTATCGCGAAGGATAGCCGTCAAATCACTGATGATGGCGGTCGGGCGATAGCTCGCTTCACCCTGCGCGCGGTGCAAGCGGTCGTAGTAAGCCGACTGCTCGTAGTATTCGAGATCGACGGCAATCGACTTGGAATGGATCAGGCGGGCGACATGTTCGTTGACCGCGAGCGTTTGACCTTCATGTACCACGCCGCTGATCACGCTCAGTGCCATATCGATGAAAGCCACGATTCCGGCGAGGACGACGATCCCGATGATATCATTGACCGTGCGCCCCTGCAGGATAACCGCCGTGACCTGATCGAGCATTGCGCCAATCAAATACAGCAGCGCGACCGGGGTCAGCCCTTGCAGCAGCGTGAGCACGATCGCCGCGCTCGTCCAGCCACGGCTGCTCGTCCAGGTCAGGCCGAGCGCACGCCACAGGCTCGTCACGCTGCGGGCAGCGCGCTGCCACAACAACGCAAAAACCGACACCTTGCCTCCGATCAGCGTGCCCGGAGCCGCTGCCACACGGCCGTCAGGATGACACGGCTTTGATCCAACCAGCGATACGGATAGTAAAGCATAATTCCGGTTTTGACGTGATAACGTTCGCGCAAATAATCTCGACTAGGGAACAACGCCCGGCGCATCATCTCCAGACGCTGACGCGGCGGCAGCGTGACCAGATACGCGCGCCAGGCCTCCCAACGACCGCCGCTCCCCTGCAGCGCGCGAAACAGGCCGATGTCCTCATACGCTGGCCGTCGTTCGACCAACGCAGTCAGCACATGATCAGGCAGCGGCGTGGCGAAAAACTCGACTGTGCGCCGCAGCGCCAGTTCCACCGGGAACGTCCAGCCCAGGACTACGGCCTGATCGATGACGGTCGGCCAATCAAGCGCCGACCGGGTGATCAGGCGGTGCAGGTCGAGGTAGCGAATCAGGAACAGATCGTCGCCGGGGTGCTGCAAGACAATATGCGCGCATAAATGCAGAAGCTGTGCCTCGGTGGAGAAGTGATCGAGGCTCTTACCGTCGGTCATCATGAGCGTTTGCCGCGTCTGCCAGAACCACTGCAAATCCTCCAGCGCCATTAAGCGATCATCATCCGCGCCGAGCAACCGATAATGGATTTCCAGCGCCACGCCCGACTGCGTGCGGCTGTACAGGCGGTAATGATGCTTGGACGCGCTGAACCCATGGAGTTCATCGTCCGCTTCCGGGAAGAAATCGCCGGTGCCTTCTTCCCATTCGTAGCCCAGCGTCTGTGCGATCTGCAGCGCGGCTGCGCGCTGATCATACGGGACGAGCACGTCGATATCGGTCATGGGCCGCAGCCCCATCTCGGGATAAATCGTGCGGGCGAGCACCGCGCCTTTCAGCCAGATACACGGAATGCCCGCCTGCTCGAAAGCCGACTGCACCTGCTGCCGCGCGCGTTCGAGGATCGCCTGGTTAATGGCACTGTTATGGGCAGCGAGCGCTAAAGTCGCCATCGGCGCTGGCGGCAGGGTCAGCGGCTGTTGCTTGAGCAGCCAGTACAGCAGCGGCGCAACGCTGTGCTGCACCGCCAGGTCAGTGACGGCTGGCCACTGGTCAGCGGGCACACTGCCGAACGCCAGCTGATCAGTGATCAGTTGGCAGAGGATGCGTAGACGGGGATTGGCGGCTAGGGTCAAGATGGTCGTGGTCGTGAGTCTCTAAATGATCCAGAATGGCTTGACGAACGTGCGGCAGAAAATCATAGCGGCGCGGATAACGCAGGCGGTAAATAGGGAGGCGAACGGCTAACTGCGTGAGCGTTTCAAATTCCCGCTGCGTGCGCTGCCGGTCCGTGATGTCAAACCGGAAGGAATGCCGGAGCAGATAGATAAAGCGTTCGTTGGCGGTCAGGGGTTCAATCTGCATGGAGCCAACAGTATCCGCGTCCAGTACATACAGCCGCTTGATCGGCGCGGGATCGCTGTAGAAGCTCACACCACCCGGCGCAGCAGAGAGACGTCGCTTTTCCGTATAATGCGCCACGGGCGTCCACGGCTGCGCGGGCGCGACGCTGTCCGCTGAATCTTCCCACAGCCGCACCCCCGGATAACTGCCGATCCCCCAAACTGCGTCAGCGCCCACGCGCAGCCGCAGCGAGTCGTCCGCTAACAGGGGATACCCCACTGCCCCAAAGCTGGCGGTGAGCGTCGATTTACCCTGCCCACCTTCGCCCAAAAACACCACCGCCTGACCGTCACTGACGAACCCGCCCGCATGCAGCACCCGTTCACCGCGGAGCGTCGCCGCATAGGGCAGCACTTGATCCAGCAGGATGTGCTGAAAGGTGTTCGCGGGCGTTTCGGGATACAGAAAACCGCGAATGTGGCGGCCATCCGGTGAAATCCAGAAGACGCCGTGATCAAAATACTGGAGCCGGTAGCCGTGCTCACTTTTTGACCACGACTGCCAGTAGCTTCCATCAGTTTGTTTTAGGGTATGGAATGGAAAAACGACGACTGCTTCGCGAAGTTCAGCCGTGAGTTGCTGGAACGTTACATCCGGTAAGACGGGTTCAAGCACTTGATCAAGATCAAGTACCACATCGGTTTCAACCACGAAACCTAGAATTCGGTAGCGCACCTGTCGAAATCAGCCTGAGACGCAGAACGGCGACTACGGGCGCTGCTTCATCAGGGAGACTCCCGCCTTACCCTCTACCGGCCCGGCTGTGCCACCGAGCGTCATATTCTGAATCGTGCCATGCTGCGTGAAGCGAGGAACGCGATAGGCTTTCTTTTCCGCAGGGGTGAGGTCATTCGTATCTTGGGTGGACATCGGTCTTATTCCTAGACTCAGGTAGCTGCTCACAGCCGGACGACTGGTATTCCTCAATCATACTACGATCCGCCTAACTACACTTGCGGCTCTCGGGATCATCCGATTTGCATCCCGGCTCCACCAACTGCGCTGGCCGATAGAGCTTCTTATCAGGTTAGGACGGTGTCGACCACTCGGATCGTGGTACCGATTTTGGTCAGCCGCTGCGATACTGTTCTAACCATATCATCATACTACGCAACATCAGTATATGGAAAATCTGAGGGGAAGTAAAGGCGGGCGGCTGCACCAATAACGCCTGCATTTTCCCCTTGTCCACATAGCTGTACAGGCGCTCTGCGCTTCGAGAACGAAGAGTGTAAAAAATTTCCTCAGCCTGTAAGCGGTAGCGTTCTTGCGCAAACGCGAAGTCCAGCGAATCCTTCTGGGAGCGCCAGACCACCTCGGCGGGCAGCAGCGGCGCGAGGGCGCGGCGGTTGATGACTTTCGCCCACGCCAAGTGATTCTTCTGCGCGGCAGGGAGCGCCAGACAAAACTCGATCACCCGGCGATCAGCATACGGGTGGCGCGGCTCTATCGAATGGCGCGCCGCCACGCGATCATACCGTTCATAGGCCACGGGCAGCATGCCATGATCCAGCCAGCGGCGATGCTGTTCGCGCGTCGTGCAGCGCACATCGACATGGGCATAGTAGGCCGTAAACCGCTCCAGCAGATTGGTACGCCGGGCAAACTCCGGGTCAATCAAGGTTTCCGCGATCAGCGCATCATATTGATGCGGGTCATGGCCTGTCAGCCGCCACTTGATCGCCCGCAGCCACTGGGGGAAATACGCCGCCTTGGCGTGCAGACTAAAGACGCTCCAGAATTTTTCGCCCCACATCTGTTCCCACGCGCGGCACTCGCGGATCGCGCTCATCAGCTTGAACTCGCGCAGCATCCATGTGATGTAATTGCTGCCCACCGCCGTGATATTGTCGCCGGGCATGCCATCCAGCAGCGCCTTCACCTGCTGATGATGGGCGGCGATATCCATGAGCTGAACAATATGCATCGCATAGTCGAACAATTCATCGCCGCGCTCGTCAAAGGAGTGGAATTCGGGCAGAAGCTGTTCAAATTCCTCAACTTTGACGAAGTGCGGCTGCACATCGCCCTGCGCGACCACCTGCCGAATCATGCGGGTTTCGAGATTATCCTCCGTGTGCATGCCGGAGAAGGTGCGCAGCGGAGCTTGCCCGGTCGCCTTTAACCACTGGCGCGCGACCGCCACCACCGAAGACGAATCGAGTCCTCCGCTCAACATTGACCCAACCCGCTCAGGACTGCGCAGGCGGCAGATCACGGCTTTCCGGAACACGTCCAGAAAGGCCTCTGCATACTCCTGATCCGATTTCAAGCGAATTTCGCGCGCAGCATCGAGCGACCAGTAGCGCCGCTGCTGCATGCTCGTGCGGTCGATAACCATGCTGTGGGCGCGGGGCAGTCGCTGAATGTCGAGATAAAACGTGCTGGTATGATCCGCGCCTTCGGTTTCGTCGACGATGGCGTCGGCGAGGCGCACTTCGTTGAGGCGCTGCGGCACGGCAGGCATGGCCAGCAGCGCGCGCATCTCTGACCCGAAGACAAACAGCCGATCCGAGAGGTGATAGTAGAAAGGTTTCACGCCGCTGTGATCGCGGGCGCAGAACAGGCGCTGTTCCCGGCTGTCCCAGATCACGAAGGCGAAATCGCCGAGCAGGTGATCGACGCAGGCCGTCCCCCACACGCGGTACGCCCGCACAATCAATTCGATGTCGGTGACGGCGGCGGAGAGCGTTTCGCCTTTGACTTCGAGCTTACGGCGCAGCTCATCCCATTCGTCGATGCGCGCATCCGCGGTGATCCAGACTTCACCATCCAGCGCTGTGGGCTGCTGTTCGCGTTCGGCTTCCAACGTGGAGAACAGCGCGGCGTGACCGAAACCGATGGCGCCATCCGTCCAAATCTGGCGGCGATCCGGGCCACGGCGAGCCATCGCCTCGGTCATCGTGTGCAGCACCGCGCGGTCGACGGGTTGGCCGTCACGCTGAAAGATGCCGGTGATACCGCTCATGCGGAACTTATTGCAGCTCGATCAACCCGGCGGCGAGGAGGTTCTGCAGCAGTGTGGTGAAATCGCCGCGCAGCATCTCCGGTTCGACGTCGTATTCGGCGAGGAAGGCTTCATAGGCCGCCTGCAAACTGGCCGAAGTCGTGGCCAACTGCCACATGCGTGATCCGATTTCGTCGAGGCCAAAATAGCTGGCGGTGTTCAGGTTGAGCAGCACCGTCTCCTGCGCCACTTGACTCGCCATCACGTCCAGGGTGATGACCGCGCGCTTGCTGTAGTCAATCTCCGCGCTAGCTCCCATGATATTCTCCATATTTGACTGACATGTCGCCCGCTTTGGTCATGGCTTCAATTTCGTTGGGAAACTCGGCGGCATACTGCTGCATCAAGTGCTGGGCAATGTCGCGCAGCGTTTGCCCTTCAGCCATCCACTGGAGCACCGCCGCGTCGATTTGTCCCGCGCGGCTGAGGCGGGGCTGATACGCTTGCGAGCGCATGTGCAAAGCGCGCGCCGACTCAATGTCGCCAAAAAAGGTCGACTGCTGCAGCTGCTGGCGCACGGCCTGTGTCGCGCCATCCAGCACCTGCGTGTGCCACGAAAAGGTATACGCCCCGCTGAAGTTATCGGCGCGCACCCGGGCGCGCAGCGTGTCCCCGGCCGCCAGCGTGACCACCTCAGCACAGGGGAAAAACGTCGTTCCGTAAGCCATCGGCGGTTGATCCGGCGCGGTGCTGTAGCCGATCTCGTCGTACAGCACGGCGTCAAACCACACCTGATACCCGTGCACCGTGACCGGTGCTTCGGCGGTCCAGTTGAACGTCGCCGCGTAATTCAGCTCGGTGAGGTTCACATAATCGAGCACCGCCCACACCTGCGGCGGAAACGCGATCTGCTCCGCCTGGACGCGCCGCCGATAGCGCTGGTTGATGGTCCACTGGCGCCCCGCGTCCATGTTCAGACCAAACGGGTTTTTCGTCCACGGCTCGACCACATCCTGATACACATCCGGCGCGCTCACCGGCGCAACATAGAGCGTATCACGCTGGGGAATCTGCACGCCGCCCGGTTTGAGGAAGCGGCGGCGCGCATCGATGATCGTTTCCAGATGCGCATTGTGCAGCGGCAGAATGCCGCGCAAATCCGAGAAGAGCACATCGCCGGGTTCGGGCAGCGTGACGTTGGTGGACACATCGTGGATGAACACAATCCGGTCGGCAAACCCGTTCTGCGCCGCGCTGACACGGGCGGTTTCGATGGCGTCTTCCGCTTCAATCGCATACACACGCCGCGCGCCCAACTGGCAGGCGTGCATCGCCATCACCCCCGACCCCGTGCCGATTTCGACAACTACGCTCTCCGGCGTGATCACGCGGCGCAGCGCCTCAGAGTACGCCTGAATGCGCGGCAGGTCTGCCGCCATCCCACCAAAACTAGAAACACTGTAGCCATCTTTGTGAAAACCGGACATCAACGACGACTCCTGTTATGGCGTGTAGGTGACGGTGATCCATTGGTCAGTGCGCAGGGTGAGATCGTACTCGATGATCGTCTGGTCGATGGTGTAGCTGGCCGTCGGTTCGGGTGACGAGTCCAGCAGCGTCGCCCCCGGCGGCAAGAACACCTGCACGTTGACCAGATCGCCGCGCGTACCGGGCTGCTTCTGGATCAGCAGACTGTAGCTGCGGTAGCTGCCGACGGGTTCGACCACCAGCGGCGTTGTGTAGCGGAACTCGTACTGCTGCGACGAGTCGTACTCCAGCACGATATCCGCGATGAAGTTGGTATAGGTGTCCGTCTGATCGACGATTGGGTCGAAGTCGAAGTTTTCCCAGCCCGTCAATACGGAAGCACGCGGCACAAACACCTGCAGCAGATTTTGATAATCCAGCGGACCGTGAAACGCTTCGTCCACCGCCGGATCGTTCTCGGCTGTCTGCCGGGAATAGTCATATGCGACGGTGACCGAGTTCTGCGCCGTGCCATCCGGTTGAATGTACACGTTCGCCGCCAACTGCCGGATGATCGAGCGGTTCGACTTATTGCCGAGGTTGGCATCCGCGGTCATCAGGTAATCATGCTGCGGCGTCACCGCCTGATTGCCCGCCCAACCGAGGATTTGCACGCTCTCATTCAGGCTCGGGTCGTTGAAGTAGAGCATGATGTGCTTCTCTTGCAGCGCTTGCAGCAGCACACCAAGCATCCGTTGATTCGTCTCGGCGTTCGAGATCGAGTCCTGCCAGTCGGAGAAGATTTGCGTGTAGAGCGCGGCGAGGAAGGCTTTGTGTTCGCCATCTTCCGCGCGGATGGTGTAGATCATCTCACGGAAATTGTCGGCGTTCACCGCTTCGACGTAGCCGGGAATGCGCACATCGCCGAGCGCCGCTAGAATCGCCTCGAAGCCGAAAATGTCAATCGCGATCACGCCGTCGACCGGCGCGTGCAGGTTGAACCCCGTGTCATAGAACCACATCGCCATCTGCGCCGTGGCCGGGTAATCAGCATACCAACTGCCGTCCCACGCCGCGTAAACCGGCGAGTTATAGCCGATCCACCAGTTCGGCACAGTCACTTCCGTGACGGCATCTTCCGGCGGCGGGTTCGGGCTGGTCGCCGTCGTCGGGCTGTACCCGTATTCGACCACGCGCCCATTGCGCACGCTCAGCCAGCCGTAGGTGCTGATATAGCCGCCGGACGGGCGCAGTTCGTCGCTGTTCTGCGACAAGATCAGATAGTCCTGCTGTTCGCCTAAGCCGAAGGCAGCCGTGAGCAGTTCCGGCGCGCTCAGCAAAACGCTGTTGCTCTGTTCCAACAGCTCATAGTAAGTGTTGAGCTGGTTCAGGTAAAACAGATAATCGACGGGGATGCTGTCTGCCGTCAGTTCGTCGAGCCACCCGCGCACAGTCTGCAGTTGTTCGCTAGCGCGCAAAAAGGCGGTGCGCCCAATGCGCATGCGTTCGACGAGGCGTTCGCCTTGGGAAATGCGCGCCGTCAGCACTTCATCGTCGCCGCGCCCGAACAGCACCGAGAGTGCGGGCTGCATACCGTTGAGCATCGAATCGGCGGCGTTGACCAGCCCGTCTGCCGCATCAATCAACATGAGCGTATCGTCAATTTCCGGGCGCACGGTACGGAACGGGCGCAGAAGCGCCGTCTGGCTTTTGGCGAACCCGAGCGACCCCTGCAGGTCGCGCACGCTGGAGTACAAGCGGTCAAAATCTTCGAGGGTGAAATCGCCATTCGCAGCATTCCCGACATCACGCACCACGCGCTGGAAGCCGCCAAGCGAGGTCTGCACGCGATTCAGTGCGTACGAGAACACCGAGCTCACCACAGCGCCGGTGACGATCACCGCGGCGATGAGGATGATCAGCACACTGAGCCATGGCACAGCCTGCGCAAAGCGGCGGATACGCTTAAGCCACTGCGGGGTGCGCCGCCGCCGATGTTTTCTACGCGCGCTCGTGTCTTCAGTGGGCTGCGACTCGGGTTTCCGGATGACACTCATACGCCTAACCTACTTCTTTTCTGCGGCGCCGCGTCGTAAACGCAGCGATTGGAGGAGTCGACCAAGGCGCGACGGATTTTCGCCGCCGTAGCTGTAGGTATAGTACTGGTGATAGCCGTAGCTGTAGGCTTCTTCCTGCGGGTTGACGCGGTTCGCGATCACGCCGAGGATCTCCTTGTTGACCTGTGTGAAGACCTCTTTGGCGCGGATGGCCGCGCGGCGCTGCGTGCGTCCGCAGCTCACCACCAGCAGTACGTTCGCGTCGACGCCACCGACCAGAATGGTGCTATCGGTGATCGTCAGGCACGGCGGGCTGTCAAAGATGATCAGATCGACATCCTGCGCGGCGCGGAAAGCATCAATCCAGCTTTTCGTGAGCGGCGAACCGATCAGTTCCGCCGGGTTCGGCGGGATGATCCCGCTGGTGATGATGCGCAGCTTGGGGATCCCGGAGGTCTGGAAGCATTCGCGCAGACGGCGATTCTGTTCTTCCGGCGTCCCATGATTGAAATCGGCGCGCAGCAGCGTGCTCAGGCCGACATTGTTGGGCAGGCCGAACATCGTATGCACTTTGGGACGGCGCAGGTCAGCGTCGATGAGCAGCACGCGCAAATTCGCCTGCGCCATCGCCACCGCGAGGTTCGACGCGGTCAGGGTTTTGCCTTCTTCCGGGCCGGGGCTGGTCACGACGATCACCGGCGCAATTTTCGGATTTTCGCCAAGCGCGTACAACACGTTCGTGCGCAAACTGCGATACGACTCGGCGATAGTCGAAAATGTCTCGTGGTTGGTGATCAGTAGTTCGCTGTCGCGCTTCTTGCGATTCCCGTAAGTCGTAATCGCGCCGAAGACGGGCAATTGCAGCGTGCGCGTGACCTCTTCGGACGAACGCAGCGTGTCGTTAAAGTATTCGAAGACGAGCGCCACCCCGTATGCAAGGATCGCGCCGAGGATGCCCGCGCCAATCGCCGAGCCAATCGGCCCGACATTGATCGACTGCTGCGGCACGCGGGCGCGTTCCACAATGTCGATGGCGTTGGTGCGCTGCTGAATGGTCGAAATCGTCGCGGAAAATTCGGCAACCGTCGCCAGCGCCAGGTTGATTTGCTCGACCGTATCATTGCGCTGCTGCGTCAGCTCAGTAACGCGCGCGGGCTCATTCGAAGCGAGGATTTCCTCATCCAGCCGGTTCAACTGTTCGCGTGAGCGCTGGAGCAGAATGTTCAGTTCGGCGATCTGCTCATTGGCAAACGCCACCTGTTCTTCCTGTTCCGGCGTCAAGTTGGTTGGGCTTTTCAAAATGAGCTGTTCGGCGAGCGTATTCACAATGTCCGCCGCCAGCACCGGGTCATCATACTGCGCCGACACTACGAGCAGCGCCGTATTCGGTAAAATCGCACTGCTGATGTAGCCGCCCAGGTCTTCCGGGGCCATCGGCAAATCCAGCGCTTCGACTGTGCTCTGCAAAATTTCGTAGCTAATGATCAACTGCTGGTAAGTTGGGGCCAGATCCATGCCGAGATAAATGTCTGCCGACGAGGGATTCGCTTGGTCGAGCAGCGACGGGCCGATCGAGATCGTCACCTGCGCTTCGTAGGACGGAGGACGATTCACACCGTTGATGAAGTTGACGCTCCCGACCACGAGGGCGACGAGCGCAATCAGCAGCAGCCATCGGCGAAAAATCTGGATATATGGAGCAAGTTCCATGAATGTCTTTGCCTTAAAGCGTTTGCACAGCCAAAATGATGGATTGAGAGCGGAGTTCCGACTAGACGAACACCGAATTCTACCATGCTATCGATTCGATTGTATTCATTTTCCAACTTACGGCGGGCGCGAAAACCGAAAATTCATACGAAATTTGTAAATCTGCCGAGTAACGCCGCGCCGCCCGGTCGCAATTGCGCTACAATGCTCCGCAGAGTGCCCGACTTAGGATGATATGAATGTGTGGCATTGCAGGAATACTTCTACGCCCGCACGCTGACCTGCCCGACCTGCGTGATCGCCTGCAGCAGATGGCAGGCAGCATGCAGCATCGCGGCCCCGACGACGAAGGGCTATACATCTCACCCGATGGTCGTGTCGGTTTTGTCAATCGACGACTGGCGATCCGCGATCTCTCCCCAGCCGGGCACATGCCGATGAGTAACGCCGACCAGACCGTGTGGATCACCTATAACGGCGAAATCTACAACACGGATGAACTCCGCCCGGAACTGGAACAGCTCGGCTACGTTTTTCGCTCCACCAGCGATACCGAAGTCATCCTCAAAGGCTATGAAGCGTGGGGCAACGCCGTCGTCGACCGCTTGCGCGGCATGTTCGCCTTTGCCATTCACGACCAGCGCACGCCGCAATTTCTGCTCGCGCGCGATCATCTGGGCATCAAGCCGATTTACACTGCGGAGACGCCGACCGCTTTCGTTTTTGCCTCCGAACTCAAAACGCTGTTCGCCTCCGGGCTGATCAGCCGGGATGTGAGTGCCGCGGGTCTGGTCGGCTATTTGCTGACGGGCAGTGTCCCCAATCCGCTGACGCTCTACGCGCAGGTGCACGCGCTGCCGCCATCCACCTACCTGCAGGCGACGCTGCCGCTCACCGCCCCGCTCCAGCCCGTGACCTATTGGTCGCTGCCGACGACGCTCGGCGCAGTCACCGCACTGGACGAAGCGGTCGAGCAGACCCGCGCGCTGCTGGCGGAAGCCGTCCGCATCCGACTGGTGAGCGATGTGCCGCTCGGCGCATTCCTCAGCGGCGGGCTGGATTCGAGCGCGGTCGTGGCCTGTATGCGGCAGGCCACGACCGGAACGATCCGTACCTGCTCCATGATCTTCGCGGAAGCCGAGTATTCGGAAGCGCCGTATGCACGGGCCATGGCTGAACACGTCGGCGCGGAACACTTCGAACGCGTGATCACGGCGGACGATCTGGTCAAAGAATTCGACAACATCCTGTACGCGCTCGACCAGCCCTCGGTCGACGGCGTTAACACCTATTTCGTCTCGCAGACCGCACGGCAAGCCGGGTTGACGGTCGCGCTCTCCGGTTTGGGCGGGGATGAGCTCTTCGGCGGCTACGGCAGCACCTTTGCGGGCGTCCCGCAGACGCTGGGCTGGCTGCAAACCGCGCACCGAGTCCCGGCGGGCGGGTGGCTGGCGCAGCACGCGCTCGATCTGCTGCCGCAGCGCCGCCGCTGGGGGCGTCTGCGGGATGCATTCGGTCGCTCGGCAGCGCCCGCCAGCGCCTACGCCGCGCGCCGCGGTCTGTTCTCCGCGTGGGAAGTGCGGCAGCTCGTCCGCCCGGAAGTGTGGACGCAGGCGGTCGCAGAGTTTGACCTCGTGCGTCACATCGACGCTCAGGCGGGTGTCAACAGCGCCGATCTGTTCGCGTGGACGAGCCGCGCGGAACTGCGCACGTATACGCATCACCAACTGCTGCGCGACACTGACGTCATGAGCATGATTCACTCGCTCGAAGTGCGCGTCCCCCTGCTGGACAAACGGCTGGTCGACTATGTGCTGCGGCTGCCCGCGCGCCTCAAAACCTCAGCCAATGGCCGCCCCAAGCCGCTGTTGAATCAGGCGCTGCGCTCCCTGCTCCCGCCGCTGATTCTGGAGCGCCGCGACAAACAGGGATTCACCTTCCCATTTGATGTCTGGCTGCGCCGCGGCCTCACCGATCGCTTGCAGCAGCTCACGGCGGAAACGCGCCTCAATGCGCTGCTCACACCGTCAGCCGTGCAGGACACGCATCAGCAGTTCACACGCGGACAGGTTCACTGGTCGCGACCGTGGGCGCTGGCCGCGCTGAGTGCCGTCGTGTGAGGACACCCGCATGAAAATCATTGTTTCGAGCCTCGGTCGCTTCCATACGTTCGAATTGGCGCAGCAGCTCCTGCAGCAGCAAGCGCTGGCTCGGCTCTACACCGGCTACCCACGCTGGAAGATCGCGGCGGAACTGCACGCGCACACCCGTACCTTTCCGTGGCTGCATGTTCCGCAAATGGCGCTCTCACGCTACATTCCCACCGTCGCCGAGCGCCTCAATCCGCTGGCGACCAGCACATTTGACCGCTGGGTCAGCGCCAACCTCGCCGAAGCCGACATTTTTACGTTCATGTCGCAGTTCGGGCTGTACAGCCAGCGACAGGCGCAGCGGCGCGGCCTGAAAACCGTGTGCATTCGCACCTCGGCGCATATCGAAGAACAAGATCGCATTCTGCGCGAGGAATACGCGCGGCACGGTCATCCATATGGCGGTATCAACCGCTGGACAATCGAGCGTGAGCTCCAGGAGTATGCCGAAGCGCATCTGATTGAGGTGTGCTCGACCTACGCCTACGACACCTTCCGCGCGCGCGGCTTCCCCGCCGAAAAGCTGTCGATCTCGCCGCTCAGTGCCGATCTCTCCCGGTTTCGCCCGGTGGCCAAAACCGATGGCGTGTTCCGCGTGTTGTATGTCGGCGCCCTCAGTGTACGCAAAGGCATACGTTACCTGCTCGACGCCGTGAGCCCGCTCAAGCTCCCCAACTTCGAATGCGTGCTGACCGGCTCGGTGCTTGATGAGGTCAAGCCGCTGCTGCGCGATCTACCCCAGCATGTGCGGGTGACGGGCGTGCTGCCGCAAGCCGAACTCTACCGCTACTACTCGAACGGCTCGGTGCTCGTGCTGCCCTCCGTGGAAGATGGGTTCGGCATGGTCATGGCGCAGGCGATGGCCTGCGGCCTCCCCGTGATCGCCTCGACCAACACGGGCGCGCGGGATCTCTTCACCGATGGCGTCGAAGGCTTCATCGTGCCGATTCGCAGCCCGGAAATGCTGCGCGAGAAGATCTGCTCCTTATACGAACAACCGGACGTGCAGCAGCAAATGAGTCAGGCAGCGCTCCGCCGCATTCAGGCCGAAGGCGGTTGGGCGGGCTACGGGCAGCGGGCTATGACTGCGTATCGCAAACTCCTGAATTAGAGTACAGTATTCCCAAATCTCTACGCACAAGGAAGCCGCGGTTGAAAGTCACGGTCTCGACGGTTGGACGCTTTCACGCCTTTGATTTGGCGCGACAGCTCCTCAAACATGATCATTTGCGCTGTCTGTACACCGGATATCCCCTGCGGAAAATTGAGCCTGACCTGCGCCCGCACAGTCGATCATTCCCCTGGCTGGTAGTCCCGCAAATGGGGTTGGCGCGTTACGGCTGGACGAGTCTCGCGGATCGCATCTCCGAGCTAAGTTGCAATACCTTTGACCGCTGGGTCGCCGCGCAAACGCTGGATACCGACGTACTGGTCATACAGTCGCAGTCGGGGCTGCACAGTCTGCGCCGCGCCCAAGCGCGCGGTATCAAAACGGTCTGCTTGCGCGGTTCGACCCATATCGCGTATCAAAAGCAGGTCTTGCACGAAGAATATGCCCGGCACGGCATCACCAAACCGCAAGTCCCAGACTGGGCGCTGGAGAAAGAACTTCAGGAATACGAAACGGCTGATCTGATCGAGGTGACTTCCACGTTCACCCGCGACAGTTTTGTCGAGTACGGGGTCGCGCTGGACAAACTGTTCACCGCGCCGCTGGGGGTGGATCTATCGCTATTTCACCCTGTGCCCAAAACCGATACCACCTTCCGGGTATTGTTCGTCGGCATGATGAATTTGCGCAAAGGCGTGCAGTATCTGCTGGAGGCCGTTGCTAACCTCAATCTGCCCAATTTTGAGGTGGTGCTCATCGGGTCGCTGTTGGACGAAATGAAACCGATCTTCGCCAAGTATGCTGGTCACTTTCGTTATGTGGGGGTGCTGCCACGCGCCGAACTTCATAGGTATTATTCGCAGGCTTCCGTCTTTGTCCTGCCTTCGATTGAGGAAGGCTTTGGCAATGTGCAGGCGCAGGCAATGGCATGCGGCGTCCCCGTGATCGCCACCACGAACACATCGGCCAGCGACTTTTTCACCGATGGCGTGGAGGGGTACATCATTCCTATCCGCAGCCCGCAGGCGATTCATGAAAAAATTCTGCATCTTTACCACAATCCCGAGTTGCGTGATAAGATGGCTCAGGCGGCGCTGCGACGCGTGCAATCCGTTGGCGGATGGGATGAATACGGTGAGCGTTCCATTCAGGCTTATTCGCGCCTCCTAAAGTGAAACGCATGTCCAATCAGCCGAACAACACCTCCCCCGAAACCCATGAATGGACGACCATCATCCGCCCCTCCCAAGGTTGGGCGGCGCTGCATCTGCGCGAACTGTGGAACTACCGTGACCTGATCGCACTGCTGGCGTGGCGTGACATCTCCGTGCGCTACAAACAGACCGTGCTCGGCATCGCGTGGGCGGTGATTCAACCGCTCTTCTCGATGATCATTTTCAGCGTGTTTTTCGGCGGCCTCGCGCAAGTGTCTTCGGACGGACTGCCGTACCCCGTGTTCAGCTATGCCGCGCTGCTCCCGTGGACATTTTTCGCGAACTCGCTCACGCAGTCCTCGAACAGTCTGGTCGGCAATGCGAACCTGCTCAGTAAAGTCTATTTCCCCCGCTTGGTGATCCCGATTTCGAGCACGATTAGCGGCATTGTCGATTTCGGCATCGCCTTCGTCGTGCTGCTGCTGCTCATGCTGATCTACGGTATTCTGCCGACCGCGGCGGTCGTTTTGCTGCCGTTCTTTCTGTTGCTCGCCTTGGTCACCGCGCTCGGGGCGGGTCTGTGGCTGAGCGCCCTCAACGTCGAATACCGTGATATTCGCTACGCCGTGCCGTTCCTCGTGCAGGCGCTGATGTTCGCCTCGCCTGTCGTGTATTCGAGCACGCTGCTCGAAGAACCGTGGCGCACGCTGTACGGCCTCAACCCGATGGTCGGCGTCATCGAGGGCTTTCGCTGGGCGCTGCTCGGGGCGACGCCGCCGGGCGCGCTGCTCGGGCTGTCGGCAGTGGCCGCCGTGGTGCTGCTCGTGACGGGCGCACTCTACTTTCGCCGGATGGAAAAGAACTTCGCGGATGTGGTGTGATGGCTGATGTCGTGATTCGCGTCGACGGGGTCGGCAAGCGCTACCGCATCGGCGGCAAACATTCGCTCTACAAGTCGTTTCGGGAAACGTTCACCCAAAGGCTGCGTGCTCCACTCGCGCGCTTCTCTAAGCCAGCCGCCGAAAACACCTTCTGGGCACTCCAAGATGTCTCGTTTGAGGTGCGCCGCGGGGAAGTAATCGGCATTATCGGGCGGAACGGCGCGGGCAAAAGCACGCTTCTCAAAATCCTCTCGCGCATCACCGATCCCACCGTGGGCGCGGTCTATTTGAAGGGGCGCGTGGGTGCGCTGCTCGAAGTCGGCACCGGCTTTCACCATGAGCTGACCGGGCGCGAGAACATCTATTTAAGCGGCGCGATTCTTGGCATGACGCGCGCGGAAATCAGCCGCAAGTTCGATGAAATTGTCGCTTTTGCCGGCGTGGAACAGTTCATTGACACGCCCGTCAAGCGCTATTCCAGCGGGATGGGGCTGCGCCTCGGCTTCGCGGTCGCCGCGCATCTCGAACCGGAGATCCTCGTCGTCGACGAGGTACTCGCCGTTGGCGATGCCGAATTTCAGAAGAAGTGCCTCGGCAAGATGAGCGCGGTCGCCGGGGAAGGACGTACCGTCCTCTTCGTGAGCCACAACCTCAATCAAGTACGCCGTTTATGCGAAAAAGTCGTCTGGCTCAATCACGGTCAGGTGACGGCTATTGGGGAAACCCAATTGATCACCGCCCAATATGAGGCATCGACGCGCATTCAGGCCGAAGACCTGCTGCAGCAGACGGGTAAGCAGGGCTTTCGGGACTGGTACGTCGACGGTCAGCCGACATCGGCCAGTAATCAGGTCAACGACCTGCGCCCGGTTGACATCGTCTTCGTGCTAGAAGTCAAAATGGCGCTTTCGAAAGGGCATCACGGCCTCGTACTATATGATGATGAAGGCCGCGTGGCGTGGTCAACGGCAGTTGACGAGATCGTCATGCCTGCGCCGGGTGTGTATCAACTCCGTTACTCGTTCCAGTCGCTGCCGCTCAAACCAGGCGTCTATTCGTGGTACATGACCTTCTGGGATAAGCTGCACGAGCAGATTCTGGACGAATGGCACGCCGAACAACCGCTCATCGTCGGCACGCCGCTTTACACACACCCGATGGAACGCTTTCACGGCCTACTGAATCAACCCGCGACCTTCGCACTCACCGTTGAGCCGAAGGTAGGGGAGGCGCTATGACCGTGTGGGGTCAGCAGATTTCCCGCCGTCTGCATCGGTTCCGTTTCGGGTCGCCTTACTTTCGCGGCAAAGGCCGCCTGTTTCACTGGCTGCGCACGCTGACCGGGCGTCCCCGCTTGACGCTACCCTATGGGCGCGATGGCTGGATCACCGTAGACGATGAAGGCGAAAATATCGAACGCTACGTGTGGTATCACGGCGTGCACGAGGCCGAAGTCTGGGAAGCGCTCGCCGCGCAGATCACCCCGGAGGCAGTCTTCTGGGATATCGGCGCGAACATCGGCACCGTGGCGATTCAGGCGCTGCGCGATCCGCGCATCCGCGCTGTCCACTGCTTCGAACCGAACCCCAAAGCCGCCGCCATCCTCGACATCAACTTGCGTTTGAATGGCGCCCACTACGTCATTCACCCGCTGGCGCTCGGCGCAGCCGTCGGCACGGCGAGTTTTCATCTCGGTCCAGACCAGCAGTCGGATATTTCATCACTCAATGTCGAGCATCATGCTGGTAACGTGCACGTACAGCTTGAGACGATCGATCACCTCATCGCCAGCGGAGTCACCCCGCCGACGCTCCTCAAAATCGATGTTGAAGGCTGGGAAGAACCTGTGCTGCGCGGCGCGGCGGCTTTACTGGACGCGACCCCGCCGCATGCCATCGTCTTTGAAGCCGCATGTGACCCTCAGGGCGTCATCCTCAACACGGCGCTGACGACGCTGCTCGAAAATGCGGGCTACACCATCACCCATATTCGGCGCGCGTCGGGCAAGCTGCACTACTTCGAGGGGCAGTACCTCGAAAACTACCTCGCCGCGCGTCCCCCGGTGCGTTAAGCCGTTATGACCGCGCCGCTCGTCTCGCTTGTCATCCCGTGCTACAACGCCGCCCCGTGGATCGCGGAGACACTCCAGAGCTGCCTCGCGCAGACCTACCGTCCGCTCGAAATCATCGTCGTGGACGACGGCTCAACTGACACCAGCCCAACCGTCGCCGCTGCCACCTTGCAGACAGCTTCCATCCCCTATCGCTGCCTGTCGATTCCGAATGGCGGCGCAAGCCGCGCGCGCAATGTCGGTTGGCAGGCGGCGTAGGGTGACTGGATTCAGTTTCTCGATGCCGACGATCTGCTCGTGGCGGACAAAATTGCCATACAGGTGACCGCTGTAAACAACGATACGGCGGTGGTCTATGGTGCGTGGCAGCGTTACGGCCAAAGCGCGGGTGCGTGGCAGCCACTGGGCGCAGTCGTCGCCCCGGCGCTTGTCGATCCACCCGCCGATGTGCTGCGCGACGGCAGTTTCATTCAGTTGGGCGCGGCGCTCTTCCGGCGTGACTGGCTGGCGCGCGTCGGCGGCTTTGACGAATGCATCGGCATCATTCAGGACGTCAATCTGCTGCTGCGGATCGCGCTGGCCGGCGGCACGTTTCAGCCGTGTTCCTCCGCCGCGCCGCTTGCCTACTATCGCCAGCTTGACGGGTCGCTCTCACGGCGTAGTGCGCGTGAATTCGGGCGCGATCTGCTCACCAATGCGCGCACACTGCATGACTGGCTGCTGCAAGCCGATCGTCTGACCGAGGCGCGGCGGCAGGTCTTGATCGCCAGCTATGCTCACATCGCCCGCGCGAGCTTCCGCGTCGACCCGGAAACCTTTGAAGCGGCCTACGGCGCGCTCACCGAACTCACCCCGAATGGGCGGTATGTGCCGACCGCACCGCGTTCGCTGGCCGTGCTCGCCCAACTGGTCGGCTACCGCCGCGCGGAAACCGTCGCGGCTCGCTACCGCGATCTCAAAGCACGGCTGCGCCGATGAAGATTCTGCATGTGCCATTTGGCTACTACCCGGATGCGGTCGGTGGGACGGAAGTATACGTCGCTGCTCTAGCGCGCGAACTGACGGCGCTCGGCACGGTCAACGTGATCGCCGCGCCGGGGCCGGAGTCGACGCACTATCAACACGCCGACCTCGACGTGTATCGTTACGCCATCACGCCGAATTTGACCGACCTTGACGCTCTGTACGGCACAGGCGATCCGGTGGCGGAAGCCAGCTTCGCCGCGGTGCTCGATCACGTCCAACCGAATGTCGTGCATCTGCACGCGCTCACGAGCGCGATCTCACTGCGCACCGTGCGCGCCTGCCAGCAGCGCCGCCTGCCCGTCGTGTTCACCTACCATACGCCGACGGTGACCTGTATGCGCGGCACGCTCCTGCGCTGGGGGACCGACTTGTGCGCGGGCGAGATGGATACGCGGCTGTGTACGCAGTGCCTGCTGCACAAACACGGCCTCAAGCCGCCGTTCAATACGCTGATCGCCGCGCTGCCCCCGGCGCTCACCGATTGGGCGCGGGGACGACAGGGCGGGGTCTGGACTGCGCTCCAGATGCGCCGTCTAGTCGACATCCGCCACACGACCACCCATGAATTTCTGCAATCCGTCGATCAGATTGTCGTGCTGTGCCGCTGGACACAGGCGCTGCTGCACGCCAACGGTCTGCCCGCCGACAAAGTGTATGTCGCGCCGCACGGCCTCGCGGCGCTCCCCCAGGACATCAGCCCCGCCGCCGAAGTACCCGCGCGCCCGCTCAAGCTGGCCTATCTCGGACGGCTCGATCCGGTCAAGGGCGTGGATGTCGTGGTGCGCGCCATGCGGGATCTGCTCACCGCGCCCATTCAACTTGACATTTACGGCGTCACGCAGCCGGGCAACGAAACTTACCGCGAACAACTGCGCGCTGGCCGAGAATGATCTCCGCATCAACTTCTGCCCGCCGCTGCCCAACGCCGAGATGGTACGCACGCTCCGGCAGTATCACGCACTGGTCGCGCCTTCCCAGGTGCTGGAAACCGGGCCGCTCGTCGTTCTGGAGGCGTTCGCGGCAGGCATCCCCGTCATCGGCTCGAATCTCGGCGGCATCGCGGAACTGGTCACGACCGGCGTTGACGGCCTGCTCGTCGATCCGGCTTCGGTGAGCGCGTGGCAGGCTATGTTCCAGCAACTGCTGGCAGCGCCGCACCTGCTCACGGCGCTGCGCGCCAACGTCCGCCCGCCGCGCCGAATGACAGATGTCGCCCAAGAGATGACTACCCTGTATGCCCCGCTGGCCGGACGGTAACCGATGACGCTGCTGGTGATTTCCACCCATCCGATTCAGTATCAAGCGCCCGTGTACCGCACGGTGCAGCAGCAGTTCGGCGTGCCGACGACGGTGATCTACGCATCCGACTTCAGCATCAGCGGCTACCGTGACGGCGAATTCGGCGCCAGCTTCGCGTGGGATACCGATCTACTGAGCGGCTATACCTCCCATTTCCTCTCCCGGGTTGCTACGAGCGGGCCACAGTCCTACGCGACAGTCACGGCGGCGGGGCTCGCGCCGCTGCTCAAACAGCTCGACTTTCGCGCCGTGCTTCTCCTCGGCTACCAGCCGCGCTTTCATCTCGATGCCTTTTGGGCGGCGCGACGCACGGGCGTGCCGCTGCTGCTGCGCGCCGAAGCCGCCGACCGCAATTCCGCGCGATCCTCTGGGAAACAGGTGGTTCGTGACACGTTTTTGCGCGGTTTCTACCGCCAGTTCGCGCGCATCCTGACCATCGGCGCGGAGTCGCGGGCGCATTACCGCCGCCTCGGCTATCCCGAACAGCGCCTGATCTTCGCGCCGTACTGCGTGGATACGAGCGTGTTTGCGCCCGCCAGCGGCGCGCCCGCCATCCGATCTGAATTCAATCTGCCGAACGATCAGATTGTGCTGCTGTTTTCGGGCAAACTGGTGCCGCGTAAAGCGCCGGACAAGCTGATCGCTGCCCTCAAGCAGTTACCTGCTGCCGAGCGCGCGCGGATTACGCTTCTGTTTTTGGGCGACGGTGAACTGCGCCCAACGCTCGAAGCCGCCGTCCACGCTGAACCGCGCATTGATGCCCGCTTCGTCGGCTTCAAAAATCAAAGTGAACTCAGCCCGTACTACCACGCCGCCGATTTGCTCGTACTGCCGAGCAGCAGCGGCGAAACGTGGGGCTTGGTGGTCAACGAGGCGCTGTATCACGGCGTACCGTGTGTCGTTTCGGATCGCGTCGGCTGTGCGCCCGACTTGATTCAGCCGGGCATCACTGGGGAAATCTTCACCGCCGATGCCGTAGACAGTCTCGCCGACGCGCTGCGCCGCGCGTTCCGTCTGCTCGATCAACCCGGCACCGCCGACCGCTGCCGCGCCCTCGTGGCACAGTATTCCGTCGAAGCAGCCGCGCGCGGCCTCGCCCAAGCCTACGCGGAGGTCACCGCCCCATGACGCGGGTGCTGATCATCGGCCTCGGCGCGGCGGTGCACGTCGGCGCACACTTATTGAGCGCGGCACAGTCACTGGGCGCGGAAGCCGATCTGCTGGACGTGACCAGCGCCTATGCGGCGCCCCGCTGGCTCGCGCAGATCAACTGGCGGCTGCGCGGTCACCGCCCGACTCACCTCGACACGTTCAGCGATCAGGTGCTGCGGCGCTGTGCCGAATACCAGCCGCAGGTGGTGATCGTGACGGGGATCATTCCGCCCAGCGCGGCGGCTCTCGACGCACTGCGAGCGCAGGGCATACGCTGCGTCAACTACCTGACCGATGACCCGTGGAATCGCCAGCATCATACGCCGTGGTTCTTCGCGGCGCTCCCGCACTACGCGCACATTTATTCGCCGCGCACCAGCAACCTCGACGATCTGGCGCAGGCGGGCTGTTCGGCCTCCTATCTCCCCTTTGCCTACAATCCGGCTGTGCATTACGTCGAAGCACCGCCCCCGGCGGTCGCCGCCCAGTACCAGTGTGATGTGCTGTTCTATGGCGGCGCCGATGCGGATCGCTTTCCGGCAATTGAGGCGTTAATCCGCGCGGGTTTTCAGGTACATTTGTACGGTGGCTACTGGGATCGTTCGGTCAATACGCGCGCCGCGTATCGCGGCATAGCGGACGCGCAAACCCTGCGGTGGGCCGTAGCCGGGGCGCGCGTCACGCTGTGTCTGGTACGCCGCGCCAACCGTGACGGTCACGTGATGCGCACGTTTGAAGCCCCGGCGCTGGGCGCATGCCTGCTCGCCGAAGACACCGCCGAGCATCGCGATCTACTGGGCGACACCGTGCCCTATTTCGACTCAACCGACAGCCTGATCGTGCAAACCCGCAAGCTGATCGACCAGCCCGCCACCCGCGCAGATTATAGGCGGCGCGCATTGGAGCGCATCACAGGCGGAGGTCACACGTATACGGATCGTCTGCGCGCCATCCTGTCGGATCTGGCATGAACGGCGTCGTGATTTCTCATACAGACAAGATGCGCTATTTGCCGCACAATATGCAATACAGCGCACTGTTGTATCCCGTTTGGACAAAGTGAGTGAAGGCTAGAGCGACCTTATGCAGTTAAGTTTCCCCATTTTGATTGCGATTTGGCTGCTGGTCATCAGCGCGATGGCCGTATCGAGCTGGAAGCGCCGGGAACAGAACGTAGGCGGCATTCTCGCGTTCGTCATCTTTCTGGCGATGATTCACCTGCTCCAAGCAATCACCTACATCTATCCCAACTATACGCCGCGCTTTGAGCCCGAGATTATCTTGCTCGGTTTCACCGAAGCTACTATTGCGCTGGTGTGTTTTGCAGCGGGCGCAGTGATCGTGTACCCGGCTTTACGCCGCTTCAACCGCAAATTTCAAACACAGACCGTGCCCGCTCAACGTATTCCCTTCAACGCGCAGGATAAGCTCGCCTATCTTTACACGGCCATCGGCATCGGCAGTTATTTTTTCCTGGGCATTCTGCTGCGCGGCATTCCGACGGCACAGGCTTTCACCAGCTCGGTGACGCGTTTGTGGCATGTCGGTTCGATGATCTGGCTGTGGGAAATCCTGCACGGCCAGAAGCCCGTCCGCGCTTTGCCGATCCTCGCCGGCATCCTCTTGCTGTGGCCAGTCCTCACCGTCGTGCGCGACGGGTTTCTCGGCTTCGGTCTTGTGCCGACCATCGTCGTTTTGCTCTTCATCGCGCTGCGGGTGCGCCGTGTGTGGATGCTGATCATACCCTCCATCGTCATCGGTTATCTGGTCCTGAGCATCATCGCCGTCTATTTCCAGTCACGCGGCACCGTCCGGGCGATTGTGTGGGCCGGCGAATACACGCAAAGCCCCCTGGAAGACGTGTATAACACGCTGAACTTCAATTTTCGGTGGTTCGACCCGAATGATCCGAGCCAGCTTACGTGGATTGACGGTCGCCTCGGTTTCAATTACCCCCTCGGAAAAGTGATTCAACGCATCGACGATGGCATTGTTCCCATGGGTAACGGGCGAACGATTGAAAATGCTATGCTGATGCTCATTCCGCGGCTCTTGTGGCCAGAAAAGCCGATCATCGTCGGCGGTTCGGTGCTGTTCCAGTACTATACGGGCATCCCCATCTTGGGTTCGACTTCGGTGGGCTTAAGCCCGGTCGTCGAGCTGTACGCGAATTACAAAACGATCGGTGTGGTGATCGGCTTTCTCGCGCTGGGCATCGTCATGGCGACGCTGGATTACGCTGCCGCGGGAGCACTGAAACGGGGAGACAACCTGAAATTCGCGGTCTGGATGCTGCCGATCTTCGGGCTGATCCTCGTCCAAGATGACATTTTCACGGTGGTCGGGGCGGCGGTGGCTGGCATCCTCAGCGCGGTGATCGTCAACATGGTCATTCGCACCACCATCACCATTCGCGAACGCAAAAAAACGCCGCCGCTGTCGCCGCGCGTCTGGCGGAATCCCTAGGGCGGAGTGCGCAGTGTACTTGCAATCGATGATTTACGGCAACCCGGATTACTACCCGCCCATGATCAACGCGGCGGAGGTGTTCCACCAGCAGCATGTCAGGCAGTTGCTGATTTGTCTCGACTTCACGTCGGCGATCTGGCCGCAGCCGCCGATCAACTATCCGCCGAGTACGCAGGTTGTGCGCCTCAGGCCGCGGGTGAGCAATTCGTTTCTGAAGTATCTCGCCTTTTGCGGACAAACGCTGCGGCACACTGATCGCACCGCCGACTGGCTCATCGCCTACAACATGCATGCGTTGGTGCCCGCGCGCATCGCGACGTGGTTGTCCCGCCAACGGCTGGCCTATCACAGCCATGACTATCTGGAAAACAGTGATGCCCACACGTTGAGCACGCGCCTCATCAAGGCGTTTGAACGACTGTTTGCGCGCACAGCCGATCTCGTCATCGTGCCGGATCAAGCCCGCGCCGACCTGATGGCACGCGAGTTGAACCTACCCACCCCACCCGTGATTGTCGCCAACGCGGCACTGCACGCTCCGCTTCAACCCAGCGATCGATTGGCGGCGGCGTTGGCTGAACGCGGTTATCACTTCGACAAAGTTGTCTTTCGCCCCGGTCGGGTGGGACGCGGTCACGCGCTTGACAGCACAATCCGCTCGCTTCCGCTGTGGGCTAACCCGCGCTGGGGCTTCGTTGTCATGGGTCCATGCCCCGATGAGGATCGCCAGTGGTTAGAGCAATTGGCGGTCGAAGTTGGCGTGGCGGATCGCTTTGTGATTCTTCCGGCGGTCAGTTATACGCAGGTGCTCGAATATGCAAGCGGCGCGGATCTCGGGCATGGACTGTACGAACCGATCCATGTCAACAACCGTTTCATCACCACGGCCTCAAATAAGATCATGGAATACATCGCGGTTGGACTGCCGCTGCTGCTCAGCGAGAGCGAGGGCAACCGCGCGTTGGTCGACGCATACGACAATGGGCTGATCGTGTCCTACGACGATCCAGCGGCCATTGCCGCGGGGGTTAATCAGATTTTGGGCGATGAACAGCGCGCGGCAGCGCTGGCCGCAGGTAGTCGGCGTGCGTTTCAAGAAGAATTCAACTACGCTCGTCAACTCACGCCCGTCATCGAGCAGCTTAAGGCGTTGAGCCGCTGAGTTCGCGGAGCAGCCCACGGAGCGCGTCCGCCGGGTTTCCCCGCGCTTGATAGTGCTCCCGGTAGCGGCTGACCTGGGCGACCAGCGCGGCATAGGCGGCGGCGTCCAGGTCGATCACCTGCTGGAGCGCGTGCGTAAAACCCGCGAGCGAGTCGAGCGGCAGCGCCCAACCCGCCCCGTACGCGTTGATGTCGGTCCACGGCGTTTGGTCACTGATGAGCACGGGGCAATCTGCCACCAACGCCTCCCAGATCGCATGCCCGAAGTTTTCGCTCAGCGTGGGTAAATAGAACAGGTGATACCCCGCCAACACCTCGACAGCACCGTCAAACGGCGCGACCCCTTGATAGCACACACGGATATGCGCCGGGAGGCTGCCGCTGATAGCCTGACACTCCGCCCAGTACGCCGCATCTTCGAGTGAGCCGTACACGTCAAACTCGACTTCGCCTGTGAGGCCGCGCAGCGCTTCCAGCGCGAAGTGCAGGTTCTTTTTACGCGAGATACGCGACAGAAAGATCAGTCGGAGCGCCCCGGCGCGTTTTGGGGGGCGTGTGACGCTTCCGGTGGATACCGCGCGCGCGGGCAAGTTAGGAATCACGTGGATGCGCGGCGCTTCGCCTTGACCAAACTGCTCCACGATCTCGGCGCGTTCGCCATCGCTGGTCGCACACCACTCCAAACCGCGATACAAGCCGAGCAGCCGCACCGCGCGCAAAAACAGCGTTTTCTTCGCGGATTTTTGCTGTAACGCACCTTGACCGAGATGCCCGCGCGGCGTAATCAGAATCGGCGCGCGGCGGAGCAGCCCCAAACGACGCAGCAGCAGTGCGAAAATCGACGTACGCGCCAGCACCGACTCGACGATCAGCAGGTCGTGCCGCGTTGCGCGCAGCACCGCGCCCAGTGCGAACAACTGACGTTCGGCAGGCGTCAAGTAGCGCACCTGCGCCTTGCCAACCGAATACCATTCGCCCGCGCGCACCTGCAGGTACGGCGCGCTGTCGCCTTGATCGCGATCGGCGGTCAGGATGCGAAAGTCGAATTCGTCGCCTAACCAGTCAACCAGATTGGAAACCGAGCGCACCGGGCCACCGGTCAGCGTCCCTGGCAGATAGTGCCCGATCAGGATGAGGATCGTGGGTTTGGACATGCTCAGGTCAAATCCTCGATGAAGCGTGCGCGGAACTGGTCGAAGCTGTATAGGCGGCGCGCCCGTTCATAGCCCGCTTGACCGTACGCCTGTGCCAGCGCCGGATCGGTCAGCAGACGCAGCAACGCCGCGGCAACTTCCCGTTCGTCTTGCGGATCATCCACCAGCAGTCCCGTCTGCTCGTGCTCAACAATGAACTGCGCGGCGTCGGCACGGCTGGCGACGCACGGTTTGGCCCAGCGCATCGCCTCCAGATAGACCAGGCCGAAGCCTTCCCCTCGACTCGGCATGGCGAACACCGCGCATGTCCGGTAGAGCGTTTCGAGCTGGTCCGCGCTGACATAACCGGGCATAAAGACGCGCTCCTGTGCAGCAGCGGGCAGCGAGTGTGCCAGCGCCAACAAGCGCGGATAGTCGTCGCCGTGCCCCGCCAGCACAAGCTGCGCATCAGGGCAGCGTTCAAGGATCAGCGGTAGGGAGCGGATGAGCACATCCTGCCCCTTGTATTGCTCGCCCGCCGCCATGCGTCCCACCAGCAGCACCACCCGCTCCCTCAGTGCGCGTTCCTGACCAGCAACGGCCTGCAGATTCATCTGAGTGGGGGGCAACGTAGGCAGGTCGAAGTGCGTATCCGGGTCCAGCGCGAGCGGCACCACCTCGATCTGAAGATCGGGAAAAGCTTTGCGCACTTCGGCGCGAGCAAATTCGGACGCATGAATACGCCACGCGGCCCGCAAACCAAGGCGCCCCTGCGCATCGGGGTTGGGCGCGACCGCCTCGATCAAATGCACGCGCACGATATACCGAACCAGCCGCAGCCACGCCAACGGCGCGAGGATCGACGCCACGTTAATGTGATCACTGAAAGCGCAGGCGTAGCGCCGCGTCAGACCTGCCCACCACACCATCAGCGCAAAGCCGAGCTTGGCGTTGTTCCCCGCGTGATAGCGCACCCCCGGCAGCGCCGCATACTTGTTGGCGGCGTCGGGTGTCTCATTGAAGGCGAAGATGTCCAATTCGTAACCGGAGTCGAGTAGGGCGCGGATGGCGAGGCGGGTCGATGCCGCGATCCCGCCGCTGTAGGCAAACGCTCCGGTGATGACGAGCAGCGCGCGTTTGGACATCACGGCGCCTGCTTCTGCGCCTGTCGCGCTTCCCACAGCTTGGCATCGATGTAAAAGCGGAACCAGCAGCCCTGCAAAAAGTGGAAGATGAGCCCTTCCGTGCCATCAAGGAAGCCAAGGCGCAGAAAGTAGCGATAGAAGAAATAAGCGAACACCCGCGTGAACAACGGCACGCGCCCGAACACAAAGCGCTTGAGCCAACGCCGCCGCTCAATGGGCGTCCCGGTGAGCTTACCCTCGACCTGCGTGGCGACGACCTCCGCGCGCAACTGCTGCTGCACCTCCAGCCCGGCCCAACGCACATGGCGCTGCATCCACGCGTCGAGGCTGGTGCTGATCACGTCGATCAGATCACCATGCGCCTTGATCACCGCGCCGGGAACCGTGTAGTGCTGGTCGTACAGGCGTTCCTCACACTGACCGCGGCTTTTGCGGTACAACCTCAGGTGATAGACCGGATAATGTCCGCCATGCCGCATCCAGCGCCCCATAAAAACGGTGCGCCGTGGGAACAGAATGCCGTCGATATCGTCGAGCTGCGTCCCGGTGAACAACTGCCGCAGCGACGCATACAGCTCGGGCGTCACACGTTCGTCGGAGTCGATGTGAAAGACCCACTCATTGGCAAGCGGAATATTTGCCTGCGCCCAGTTGCGCTGCGCGGCGTAATTCTCGAAGGGATGCACCGCGATGTGCGCGGTGTAGCGGCGCACAATGTCGAGCGTGCCGTCGGTGCTGCCCGAATCGACGACGATGATTTCGCTCGCCCAGTCGGCCACGCTTTTCAAGCCGTCTTCGATGAGCTGTTCGTCGTTATAGGTCAGAAAGACCACGGAGATCGGCAAAACCGCTGTCGTCACGACGGATCCTTAGCTGGCGGCGCGCACGTAGTTTTTTGGATTTTCCTGCCCGGCAAATACGAACGTCGCATCTTTCCAGAAGATTGAGGTACAGTGCGGCAGCAGCACCCCCGGCGCGAAACCGTAGAGGTCGAGCCGCTGGAAGCCTTCCGCGCGCATGAAATCCATGATCGGATAAGTCCCTTCCGCGCCCCAGTAGCCTTCGGCGTTATCCACAATGATGAGACCGCCCGGCTTGAGGATGCGCCGCGCCACCACAACCGCTTTAAAGCGATCCAGCCCATCAACGATCACCACATCAAAGCGACGGTCGCCGAGTTTGGTGTCGATGCCCGTGAGATCCACAGGCAGATGGTGTAGTTCGACGTTAGCCGGCACCCGTGACTTCAGGTAGTTAAACCACTGCTCGTCTTCCTCAAACGCGACCACCTGCGCCGCCTGCTGCGCCCACCACAGCGTCGAATTACCCGCGCCGAATTCGGCCACCGTTCGTCCGCGGTAATCTTTGTTTTCGACCAACTGAATCGCCGGGTAGGTATACCACGGTATCGGCGCGCCCGCCCGGTTAAGCGGCTTGCCGCGCAAGGCGCTTTGCCAGTGCCCGGTGAGCCAGCTAAAATACGCCGGGGTCAGCAGCGCCGTCATCAAGGCTCGGAGTGGTTTCGATAGTGCGGTGGGGAGCAGCCGCTTAAAACCGGCGTACACTTTCTGAATTAGCATAGGCTCAAAGTACCTTGATCAAGTCGCAGCCCGGAAGAACGTTATAATACCTGCAAATCGGATGGTCAGTCATGCGACCTTCCGCTCATCCATTCTGCTCATAAGACGGTGAAAATCAATGGCAGTAATTCTGGGCGTTAACACCCACCACGCGGGTTCCTCCGCCGCGCTCGTCATCAACGGGAAACCGGTCGCCGCTATCGCCGAAGAACGGCTCAATCGCATCAAGTACTACGCGGGCTTCCCCACCTTGAGCATCCTCAAGGTCATGGAGATTGGCGGCGTGACCTTCAAAGACATCGACTATGTCGCCATCGGACGCGACCCCAGCACGAATACCGCCAAGAAGGTCGAATTCGTCCTGCGCAACCCGACCAAGCTGCTCAACCTGCTGAAGATCCGTGCCGCCCGCGAAGCGCTCGACGACCTGAAAACGCTCCTCGTCACCGAATGCGGCGCGAACCCCGCCGATCTGCGCTTCGAACAGGTCAACGTCGAACATCACCTCGCGCACATCGCCAGCGCCTACTACATCTCCCCGTGGGAACACGCCGCCGGGTTCAGCATTGACGGCTCCGGCGATTTTGTCACCTGCATGCTGACGGAATGCGTCGGGCAGGAGATCAAGATCAAGCAGCGCGTCTATGTGCCGCAGTCACTCGGCTCACTCTATACCATGATCTGCCAGTTCATCGGCTATGGCAAGTACGGCGACGAAGGTAAGGTGATGGGCCTCGCGCCCTACGGCGAGCCGACCTATACCGACATCTTCAAGGACATGATCACGCTGACAGAGGATGCCTTCGAGCTCAACCCGAAGTACTTCATGCCGTTCGGCTCGAATCAGGGCGTGGAGATGAACGACAAAGGCGAGATGATCATCCTCCAGCATTACGCCGATCACATGGTCGAGCTGTTCGGCAAACCGCGCGAACCCTACACAGAGATCACCAAGCGCGACATGGATTTGGCCTTCAGCCTGCAAGCACGCTTTGAAGACGTGTACATGCACCTGCTCAACGTGCTCTACAAACAGGTGCCGACCGATAAGATCGTCATGGGGGGCGGCGTCGTGCTCAACAGCGTGGCCAACGGCAAAATGTTTGATCAGACGCCCTTCCGCGAAACCTGCATTCAGCCCGCCGCCGGCGATGAGGGCTTGTCGCTCGGCGCGGCGCTCTACGTCAGCCAGTCCGTGCTGCACGAAAAAGAACGCTTCGTGATGCAGGACGCTTACCTCGGCCCGGAATACAGCCCCACCGAGATGCGCGCCGCGCTCGACAAAGGCGGCGTGCAGTACCGCGAACTTTCGCGCGCCGATCTGCTGACCGCGACCAGCGACCAGATCGAACAGGGCAACATCATTGGCTGGTTTCAGGGGCGTATGGAATGGGGGCCGCGCGCGCTCGGCAACCGCTCGATCCTCGCGCATCCCGGTCGCAGCGATATGAAGGACATCCTCAACGCGCGCATCAAGCGCCGCGAATGGTTCCGCCCGTTCGCGCCCGTCGTGCTGGCGGAACGGCAGAGCGAACTCTTCGAGTATCACCACCCGTCGCCGTTCATGCTGCATGTCTACAAGATTCGCCCGGAATGGCGCGAACGCCTGACCGCCGTGCGCCATGTCGACGATACCGGGCGCCTGCAGTCGGTGTCGCGCGACGAGAATCCGCTGTACTACGATCTGGTCAAGACGTTTGGCGAACGTACGGGGACGCCCGTGCTCATCAACACCAGCTTCAACGAGAACGAGCCGATCATCTGCAACCCGGATGAAGCGGTCGACTGCTACCTGCGCACCAAGATGGATGTTCTCGTGCTGGGGAATTTCTTCTGCACCAAACCGGAAGAGGCGGGCGCGTAAGCCTCATGGCGCGCATCCTCCTTCACACACTCGTCTTCGCGCCGGATGGCGTCTCGACTTCCCAACTGCTCTCCGAGTTGGCGCAGGATTTACGCACAGCGGGGCATGAGATCGTCGTTCTGACGACTCAGCCCCACTACAACCGCGATCTCGATGCGGAAGGGCGCCAGCCGCTGGAACGACATTGGTTTGGACTCTATTACACGAGCCAATATCATGGGATGCGCGTCATCCATACGCGCATGCGGCGGAAAGGCGAGCGCGTTAGCGGACGGTTCAGCGACTACCTGTGGTTCCACACGCTGAGTCTGCTTCTCGGTCTGCTGCTCATCGGTCGTCAGGATATCGTGCTCGCGCCTTCACCGCCCCTGACCATCGGCGTGCTGGGGTGGATGCTCGCCCGACTAAAAGGTGCCCGGTTCGTCTACAACGTCCAGGAGATTTATCCGGCGCTCATGGTACAAATGGGGATGATTACGGAAGACACCCGCTTGTACCAAGTTCTCAAATGGCTGGAACGATTTGTCTACCGCCGCGCCAATATCATTGTCCCTATCTCTGATATGTTTAAGGCGCATATCGTCGCCGAGAAGATCGCCGCCGAAAAAGTCGTGACCATCCCTAATTTCGTCGACACGGACTTCATCCGCCCGGAAGCCAAAGATAATCCACTCGCGCGCGAGCTGAAGCTGGTGGACAAATTTGTCGTCCTGTATGCGGGCAATATTGGCATGACCCAGAGTTTCGACATGATCGTCGAGGTCATGCGCCGATTAGCTTCTCACCCGCACATCCACTTTCTGATCGTCGGTGACGGCGCGCGCCGGGCTTACGTGGACGAGGTCATCCGCGAGCTCGGCGCTACCAATGTCACCATGCTGCCTTACCAGCGGCGGCAGGTCGTCCCCAATATCTATGCGACCGGGGATCTACATCTCGTGCCGCTCATGGCCGGAACGGCCAGAACCACGATTCCCTCCAAGATCTACACGATTATGGCGAGCGGACGGCCAGCCCTCGTGTCGGTTGATCATGACTCGGAGCTGGTCGCGCTGGTCGAGACGGCGAGCTGTGGTCTCTGGACACCGCCCGATACCGCCGATGCGTTGGAAATGGCCGTGCTTCAGGCCTACGCGAATCAGGAGCAGTTCCAAGCCTACGGCATGAATGGTCGGCGTTACATCGAGGAGCACTATTCGCGATCAGCGGTCAGCGCCCGGTATCACGCACTCATGCGCCAGCTCACGGAGAGCTAGCACCGATGACCGAGTCGGCGCTCGTCCTCGTCACGGGGGCGACCGGGGCGGTCGGCCCGGCGCTCGTCGCCGAACTGCGGCAGCAGGGGCAGCGTGTGCGCGTGCTCAGCCGCCAGCGTCCGCTCGAACCGTTGTTCCCGCCCGACGTGGAATTTCACAGCGGCGACATCAGTGATCGCGACGCCGTACGCACGGCGCTGACGGGCGTCCAGCAGGTGTATCACCTCGCCGCGCTGCTGCATGTGACCAACCCGCCGCCCGAACTGCGCGCCGACTACCAGCGCGTCAATATCGCCGCGACCCGCATCGTCGCGGAGGAAGCCGCCCGCGCAGGCGCCCAGCGCTTAATCTACTTCAGCACGGTGAAAGTTTACGGAACGCACAGCGCGCAGCCCGTCACCGAGGACCACCCGCTCAACCCGCAGACCGATTACGCGCAGAGCAAACTCGACGGCGAACGCGCCACGCACAAGGTCATCGACACGAGCGTGCTGCGCCTCTCGCCCATCTACAGCGCGCCTGCGTGGGTCGTGGCGCTTTCTGGTCCGTGGGATTCAGCGTGGGGTGTTTGTGCCCGTTGGCGGCCTGCAGAACGTACGCAGCCTGACCCATGTGGATGATGCGGCGCGCGCTGCCGTGCTCGTCGCGGCACAGCCCGCCAGCGCGACCGTCAACCTCGTCGCGCATGATGCCGTACCCATGCACAGTGTGCTTGATGCAATCTACGCCGCCTGCGGTAAGAGTCGACCTGCTGTGCATCTGCCCGCCGCGCTGGTCGAAACGGGCGCGGGATTCGCGGAGGTCGTCTTCCGGCTCGTCGGCAAGCGGTCGCCGCTGACGCGTGAGAGCATCGCACAGCTCACGCAGAGCGAGACCTACAGCGGTGCTCGGCTGCGCGCACTGGGTTTCGCACCCCAAATCACGCTGGAAGAAGGTTGGCGGCGCACCGTCGCGGAACTCGGGCAATAAAAAGACGAGGCGGTCAGCCTCGTCTTTCAGCTTACTGCTTGATCTTATCGAACCGCGCTAATCCACCTGCATATCGGCGCCGACAGTCTTCGCGTAACCCACAGGCTTGGCCGCCAGCATCGTTTCCGCGCCGAGCGCGTACGTCGCCATGAGCAGAATAACCACGATCAGCGCAATGCCGCGGGTGATGGGACTGCCCGTATAGTACAGCACGCCGCTCGCCACACAGAAGACGCTCATGAAACCGTATAACCCGGTCACCCCGCCATGCGATTGCCCGCGCAGCACCAAACGCTGATACAGGTGCTTGCGGTGGGCTTGCAGCACGTTTTCGCCGTTGCGCCAGCGCTTGATGATCGTATAGGTCGCGTCGAACAGGAACGGCAGCACAAACATCACGCCGACGATGAACATATCCGCATTGCTCGTGCCGACATAGCCGAGCACGGGCAGCGCCGCCAGCGTGAAACCGAGGAACACGCTGCCCGAATCGCCCATGAAGATGCGCGCGGGCGCGGTGTTATGCACGAGGAAACCAGCACTCGTCGCGACAATCAGCACGCCGATCAGCGTGAGGGTGCTTTCGCCTTCGAGGAAGAACAAGAGCGCCCAACCCGCCCCGACGAGCACCACATGCAGCCCGGCGATCCCGTCGATGCCATCCATGAAGTTGAACATGTTCGTGAAACCGGTGATCCACAATATCAGCGCACCCGCCGCAAAGATTCCTGTCACCATCAGCGTGATCACACCGGGAACTTCCAGCCGGATTTCCGCTGGCTGGATGAGGAAGGTGCTGATCACCACAGCCACGGCGGTCGCCAGATGCAGCAGCAGACGGATCTTGATCGGCACAGCCTTCACCCAATCGTCGTACAGGCTCAGGAAGGTCAGCGCCAGCGCGGCGACGATATAGACGATGAGGAGCTGCGGCTTCAAATCGGAGAAGAAGATCGCCACGACGATCAGCATGATCAGCGTGAGTAGAGAGATCACGATGCCACCACCGCGCGGCGTCGGAATTTTGTGCATGCTGCGCTCGTTGGCCACATCGAGCAGTTTGCGCCGGATCGTAAACCAGCGCAGTGTGCCGACGAGCAAGCCGCTCAGCAGGAACGCGGCCAGCGTATAGCCCGTCACCAACGTGAACGGAAAATCGCCCGACCAGCAGCCCGAAAACGGCATGCCGTAAATCAGTGTGGAGTAAGCCGTTTTCGCGATTTCAGTCGCAATGCCGACCGCGCCCGCTTCCGACGCCCACCAGTTCGACGCGCTGAAATCAGCCTGCGCGCCGACGAAGCTGACCGGGACGCCGCCCGCAGCCGCCGCCTGCACGGCACACACACTGCGCCGCCCGTGGAACCATTCCGAGACGACAACCGCATTAGCGACCGGAGCCGCCGCGAAAATTGCGTTCAGGTCATGGGCGATCGTCGAAACGTTACGCACATCCACAATGTGATGCACCGGAATGCCATACGTTTCGAGCGCCGCTCGCGTGTCTTCAAACTGGCTATCGCTCACATCCTGCACCAGCACCACCTGCTGGGTGATCGCCGCATCATAGTACCGCGAGACCGTCTCGATGGGCGGCAGAGGTTCATTCGCCTCTAACCAGAAGACGAGCAGTTCAGCCGCGCTCGCGGGCGGGGGCGCTTTCAGCGCATTCGCCACGCGTTCGCCAGCCCACGTCATGTTAATGGCCAGAACCGACCCTAACAAGACAATAAGAAATTGGAACAGGAGAATTCCGATCGCATAATTACGGAATCGGAGCCACATGAAGTTCACCTTGTCACTACGCTGCATTCGGCTGTGGCAGAAGACATAAGTCAGTAGATGGTAAGTTCGCGCTTGATGAGGTCTTAGCGCTGTCCACTTCGTTCATTATAGGAGAAATCCGAGAGACGGTAACGTCAAAAATCCCTAACAACATAAATTTCTTATTTAGATAAACGGAATAATAATTGAGGCCTCTATTGTTCATTGATCCAAGTTAAACCAGTTTCTAACATTACCCAAACCCCAGCGCTGTTCCCCCTTTCAGCCCGGTTATAAAGCGGCCTTTGGCACTTTTGTCCCCGCGGATCATCCCATCAAACGACCGGCATACGTTGGAACTTATGTACTATGTCGCGGCCTGTGGAAAACTCGCGGGGAAAATCGACACGTTCCGACGAATCAGTATAGAATGCAGACTAGGATGTCAATGCATCTGGCTCACCAGCAGCGTTCGCGGCGGCGTTGAGGACTAAAGTCGCGTTGAAATTTCTTAAGGAATTGGTTTGCGGGGTTTTCTTGCCCCATGTTATCCTTGACAGTATATCTGGACTCCGAGCACAACCAGATATTAATGACACGTAGGAGTCAATGATGAAGCGGATGCTACACCTGGTGTTGTTCGTGGGCTTACTCAGTCTGCTCTCAGTGGCCGGACTGCAAGGGCAAACTGATGATTCCGTCGTCTGCCCGACCTTCCAGCGGCAGGCCTTCAACGGCTTTTCGACCGCCTGTGCCGGAACCGAAGCGGGCGAATACTGCTATGGCTATAACAGCGTCGTCGCCACCCAGGCCGAAAACGCCCCGATTGAGGACTTCACGCTCGGCGACCGACTCGCAATTGATGAGATTGAATCGATCACTTCCCAGCCGTACAGCCGCGAAGATGACCAGTGGGGCTTGAGCTTACTGCGCTTGCCTGATGTGAACGCTTCCGAACCGAACCTGCGCTATATCCTCTTCGGTGGCGTGGAAATCGCCGACACCGATGAGCCCGACGCCACGTTCTCCCCGCTGCAGTCGTTTGTGTTTGCGACTGCTGAGGAAAACGCCTGCGTCGATACACCGTCCACGCTGTTCGTGCAGTCGGACTGCGACTTCGACGCCCGCCAGTTCCGCGCGGAAGGCGTGAACTTCACGATTGATGGCGCGGCGGTCATCACCGGCGGTGGCGAGACCGGCTTCATCAACGTCCAGGTGATCTACGGCCTCGTGTACATTGAACCGGATGTCTACAGCGACGGCGTTGCCGAGCCGGGCGACGTGACGGAACGCATCACCGTCCCCGTCGGCTACTCGGTCACCGCGCCGCTCAACTTCGGCGAACCGATCACATCGGAAGACCGCGTCGGCGACTGGTCGGAGATCACACCGCTGACGGCTGAAGATCTCGCCAACCTCACCTTCCTGCGCAGCATTCCGCAGAACTTCGGCTACTGCCCCATCCTCATCCCGACGATCCGACAAGCGTCCGGTGTGGGTGATGTGCAGGAGACGCTCCGTTTCAGCTCGGTGCGTCCGCTCCAGCCGGTCATCCCGCTCTGCGGTGTCGACGCCCCGCCGGAATTCTGCACGTACCTCGGTTTGACCTAAATCCGCTTCTAAAACCGGTGGTGACTGATGTCACCACCGGTTTTTATTTCCAGCGCTGGCCCAAGTCTGCATCCCTCGCTCCCTAGCGGAATCAAAACGAGAGCAGTAGTGAGACTGCTCCCGTCACACTCAATGCAGGTTCGTTAGTATGAACCAGACGAGTACAGCGTCGGCACGCCGCCGTTGACGTTGTAAGCCTCAAACGAACCGTGCGCGCAACCGCTCCACACGAACAAGTAACTCTTACCGTCGGAGAACGCGGCGTTCACGTACATCCGACCATCGGCCGTCGGGCCAACCGTCGCCGACCCAAAGGTCGCGCTGCCGCCATTTTCAACCGTCCCCAGCGGGACACCCGTCACCGAGTAGAAAACGGTCGCGCTGCCATCACAGTAGAGCACAATCGGCGCATCGTCCTGCGGATTGATTCGCCCATCCGAGAAGCCAACCCCGGTACGAATGACCAGGCTGTAGGGACCAGTGGCAGAACCAAAGCCTTCGGCGCGGAAAGTGTAGGCCCCCGTCACCGGCGCAGTGAATTGAAGGCGCGAGCTGTCGAATGCATTGCAGTCGACACCATTGGGATCGTCATCCAACCCAAAACCGTCGTCATTGTAGGCATTCGCATTGATGGTATCGCTTGCGTCAACGCCGGGGAAATACGCCGACAGCACCGGGTCAAGCGGGCGATCTCCCGGCGCAATCTCGTTGCAGACCAGTGTCGCGACCACGTTTTCACCGGCGATCAAATCGACGGTATAGAGGTCATACTGCGTGCCGGACAGAATATCTCCGGTGAAACTATAATCAGCGGCAGACACACTCGCTGCCCCGATCGAAATAATTCCAGCCAACACGATCAGCAAAATGAAACTACGCTTGCGGAACATGGTGTTACCACCTCTCAACTAAGACAGACTTCTCTGCTCCATGTTGATCAGTATGGGTCAAGCTGATCTTTCAGTCCTCCGCCTTTGTGTGGAACTAAGGTGGAGCGGGGCATATGGGGCTTTAGCCGGAATGGGAATCAAAACGGAGGCGTCTTCGGCCTCCGTCAGTCCACAGACTTTGAACGTACCCGGTCAGACTACGAGGCGGTTTTGGCCTGCGGCGTGACGACCGGAGTACTCTTCGGGGTGCGCGGCGCTTCCTCCGGCGCATCATCGGTTTCTGGTGCAGGCGGAATGACACGGGCGATATATACCTTGCGAATGCGTCGATTTTCGACTTCGTCGACGCGCATGTGCAGCGTTGGCGTGGTGATCGTCTCCCCCACATCCGGCACATGCCCGAGTTGGCTGTACACATACCCGCCAATCGAGTCATTTTCGTCAGTCGGCAAATCGATGTCGAGCAGTTCGTTCAGATCGCCGAGGTTCATGCCGCCGTCCACGATGTAGGCATTTTCGCCCACTTCCGTATATTCGGCTTCCTCGTTGAGGTCGTACTCGTCCTGAATATCGCCGACGATCTCTTCGATCAGATCTTCGATGGTGACGATGCCCGCCGTGCCGCCGTACTCATCGACGATCACGGCAAGATGCACTTTCTTGTCCTGCAGTTCTTTGAAGAGCACATCAGCACGCTTGGTTTCTGGCACGAAATAGGCGTGGCGCATGAGTTCGCGCGCCTTCTTGGTCCCCGAGGTGCCATCATTCCACAGCTTGAGCAGGTCTTTGGCGTACAGCAGACCTTTGATGTTATCGATGTCTTCTTCGTACACCGGAATGCGGGAATGTCCGGTTTCCATCAGCACCTTGACGACCTCGCTCAACGGCGTGTTACATTCGACGGCGGTCAGGTCGAGGCGGGGCACCATGACTTCGCGCGCCAGCGTCTCGCCAAACTGGAGCACGGAATAGATCATCTCGCGCTCTTCGTCCTCAATGGCGCCGCCCTTCTGACCATCTTCGACGAGCGTCATGATCTCTTCTTCGGTGACAGCCTTGTCCATCTCTTCGCCGCCCGTGATGCGCGAGATCGTATCGCTCAGGCTCATGAACAGCTTGACCAGTGGGGACAACAGCAGCGTGAACAGGCGCAGCGGCGTCGCCACCAGCGGCGCAAGCTGATCGGCGTAGGCATTGCCGAGCGCCGACGGGACGAGGTCGCCGAGGATGTAGGTGAGCAGCGCGATGGGGAACAGGACCGCCAGATAACCCAATTCCGGGATGATCCGATTGCCCGCCGCTTCCTGCGCACGGAGCAATGGCTCGGCCACATCAACCGTCGCAATGGCGACGATGGCAAACTTGACCAGCATCAAAAAAACTTGAGCGGTGATGTACAGCTGGGGGACATTTTCGGTCAGGCGCAGAATGCGCTTGGCAGTCTGGTCGCCGGACTCGACACGTTCACGCAGGGCATTGCGGCGCACATTAGTTAACACCGCGTAGGTTAGTTCCATACCGCCGTGAAACAGGATCAAGGCGATTAAAAGCAGCACTGAAGAAATACTGCCGTCTTCCAAGTGTTACCTCACACATTGACGAACACTTGCGATTTTATCATAGCGCAGGATTCAGTTGCAAGCATGACGGCAGTATTCAACGAATCTTAATCCAGAATGCGCACCGACTTGATGAGATCGAAGATGATCGTTTCATCCTCGTCGTAGTCGCGCGCCCAGCCGCCGTACGCTTCCACATACACCAAGCCATTCTCAAACACGAGATCTGCGTTCAGGTAATAGTTCAATTCGAAGTCTCGCGCGTCAGGTCCAGTGAGAACGCCGTACACCCCGGTTACGCCTGCCTGACTGAACAGCGTGGTTTCCTGAAAGTAACCGTTGTGCTCCCAGTAGCGCGCCAGAATCAAGTCGCGGAAATGAGGCACATCGGCAATGGGCTGTGGGAAAACCTGTACCATCACCAGCATATTCTCTGCGCCAATCTGCTCATCGGAAAACGGCGCATTGCTGAGATAAACGCTCTTTTCGTAGAAGAATTCGTCAATATTCCAGTCGGCGGGGTAATCAAAGCTGACCGGGATCGACACGCTGCCGTCGTAATGCGCGTTAAACGGCGACCGCAGTTGATGGTCAATGCGGACGTTCGTCGGTTCCGGTTCCGGCGCTGGTTCAACTTGGGGTTCGACAAACGCCGCCTGTTCGAGAATGGCGAAGAACAGCGGCTCGAAGTCCGTCCGTTCACCCGCGAACGTGACGAGCGTCGCATACGTCACCTGCCCTGCGCCGAGATCGAACACCACATGCACCTGTTCATCCGATTCGACCAAGCGCACCGCCGGTTGACCGTGCACGGTCAGCACGCTGCGTTCTTGCATGGGCGTCGCCGCGCTGAGCGCGTCCGCCACTGCGTCGATGTCCATGCCCAGCTCTCGGGTAATGCGCACTGGATCGCGCAGGACGATGACGACTTCACCCGAATTGAGTGGGATAGTGGCATACCACGTCATCGCGCTCGGGTCATTAGAGATCAGAATGTCGCCGTGCGAGAAAATGCGGTCAAAGCCAGCCGGATAGTAGGCGCTCAGGTTGCCGTTGAAGGGGGCATAAAACTCGGTCAAAACAATGTCTTGAGCGGTGAGCGGTGCGCCGAGCAGCAGCGCGACGATGAGGGAACAGTACAGCAGGGAACGAAGCGTCTTCATCGAGGATCATCCTTCGTACCAGCAAGACGGGGAGGCGAAAGGTACGCGATCAGCCCATGCATCAGCATCAGCCTCCCCTTATTATATCCCCTGACTTATTAAGGTGCGAACAAACTCATGCCCTCCAGCGTGATCGGCAGTGCGAAGAGCTCGTGCAGGCCCGTTTTTTGCTCTGCCAGCCGCCCATACATATACACGCGCAGCTTACTTACCAGCGCATCCTGCGCCAGCGTGAGCGCCGCGTCGTCTTCAAACGCGATCCACGTCGTCACACCTTCGCTGACCTCGTCGTCGATGCCATCGCCAAACGCGGGCACAGGGTACGGCGTCCGCTTCCGCTCGCCCGCGCCGGAGAACGGCCGCACACCCGGTTTGAGCGGCTGCCCGCCGACAGTCAGCACGACGATGGGCGCGGGCAGTTGGGCAATGGTCGTGATGTGCATCGCGTCGATGAAGCCGCCCAAGCGCACCGCGCCATCCCATTCCAGCGAATCGACCTGCCAGCGGATCTGCGTCAGCGGCGCACCGTCTTCACCGCCCCAGCGCAGCGTCAGCACCTCGGCGGGCGCGGCCAGCGTGAAGAGCCCCTTGCCCCCTTCGACGCGCGCCGCCGTGCCGTCATTCCCCGTCAGCCACAGCATGTCCTGCGCATACGCCGGAATCGTCCAACGAGCGCACAACTGCCCAGATAAAGCATCATTCATCGTGAACTGTCCTCTCATTAGCCGCACCCACCAACCGATAGCGCCCGGAAGCAGGTGAATTATGAACACTCGCCAAATTTTCAACGTAACTTAACCAGCGATCCCGCGAGTTTATGTTACACTGGTAACGCGACACAGCAATGGAGAAGGAAAAGCAAGTTGAAGCGACAGATACATCAATCGTGGGCGCGGTTGATCTCAAACATCTTGAGTCCGCCGGTCGTCTGGGGCTTTCTGGCCTTCCCGATTGCCTTCCGCGCCGCCGAAACCACTCAGCAGGCGATTCTCTGGGCGGTCACCTACGGTGTGTTTGTGTGCCTCCTGCCCGCTGTCTACATCGCGTGGATGGTGTGGCGCGGCAAAATCACCGATGTGCATATGCAGGTGCGCGAACAGCGGATCCGCCCGTTCATCGTTTCGATTGTCGGTACGGCGCTCGCGTGGCAAGCTTTGCAGCTGCTGGGCGCGCCCTCACTGCTCCCCCTGTTCGCCCTGTTCAGCCTCATCCAGATCGCGGTCATGCTGGCCGTGACGCTGAAGTGGCAAATCAGCATGCACAGTATGAGTATCACGGGCGCGGTCATTACGACCGGCGCGCTGTATGGCGTCGTCCCGGCGCTGGTGCTCAGCCCACTCATCCCCGTGGTCGGGGCGGCACGCATCAAACTGCAGCGGCACACACTCAGTCAGGTGATCGCGGGCGGCTTGGTCGGCGGCGTGCTGACCTGCGCCATGTTCCTCACGTTGAAGTAATCTTTGTTCTCTGTTACAGTTGATCGCGTGCATCGGCTCACGAGCAGGTAATCCCTATGCAGTCGGACGACATCGCGCTTATGCAGCGAATCGCCGCACGCGATCAACAAGCCCTCATGGAACTCTACGAAACCTACGGCAAAGCGGTTTACAGCCTAGCGTATCGCGTGGTCAACAATTCCGTATTGGCAGAAGAGGTCGCGCAAGACACCTTCCTCAAAGTCTGGAATCAGACAGCGCGCTGGGATTCCGAAAAAGGCCGCCTCAAGAGCTGGCTGCTGACCATTGCCCAGTTCACGGCGATTGATCGCCTGCGGCAGGAGCGGCGGCAGCCCGCGGTGCTCGCCGACGCGCTCGACGACAACGCCGAAACCTTCATGCTGGCCGATGGCGCGCAGTGGCAGGATGGCGCGACCATGCAAATTCTGATCGCGCAGCTCCCCGCCGAGCAAGCCTATCTCATCGACCTGGCCTTCTTTCACGGCATGAGCCACACTGATATCGCCGAATCGCTCAAAATGCCGCTCGGCACGGTCAAAACGCGCCTACGCACGGGGCTGAGGCGCTTGCGCGAATTGTGGCTGAGCAGTGAAGTCTGAAATCTTGACTCTAGTCCGAATCTAAATTGTGTATAAATATTCAAATAGACATCCGCACACGACAGCGCAAGCGTTTTATACTAGTAATGAACTGGCACGGTCACAGCACAAATGGCGCAGCAAACGAATTGCACTGACATCCTCGAACTAATTCCCGAATACGCTTTCGGCTTGACCGACGAAGTGACGGCGCGGCGTGTCGAAGCGGCGCTGCCCACTTGCCCGGAAGCCGCGCAGCAGTTGGCCGAATATCGCCAGATGCAAGCCGCCATGCGCGAGGATGTGCCGGAGATCGCGCCGCCGTCCACGCTCGGCGCTGCGCTTACGCGCGGCGATCAGCGCCGAACCTGTTCCCGCGCCGTCAACTGTGATCCGGCCTGCGCCGCGCTCACTCGCCACCCCAGCGCCGACCGCGCCACAGCCGCGCGTCATCCGGCGTTCACTGCTGTTCCCATTGATCGCCGCCGCCGCGTTGATCGCGCTGGTTATCACGAATGTGTACTGGCTCAGCCGCGTCAACAGCCTCTCGACGCAAATGCAGGATGCGACCACCCTGCTCGCGCAGCTCCGCGATGGGACGTTCTCCGTGCGCAATGCCGAATCGCTGGAACTGGTGCAGCTCGCCAACGAGAACACCAACAGCTTCGCCATGCTCATGTGGGACAAAGAGTCCACCACCGGGCTGATTTACACGCGCGACTTCCCCGAATTGCAGTCGGGCAAAGTGTACCAGTTGTGGCTGGCCAATGAAGATGGTCGCATCAGCGGCGGCACCTTCACCGTCACGGCAGACGGCGAAGGCGCGCTGATCTTCACCGCGCCGCGCTCCATTGGCGACTATGATCGCGCGGGCGTCACCGAAGAGCCGGAAGGCGGCAGCCCCGGCCCGACCTCACCCGCCGTGGTCAGCGGCACGCTGGAAGAATCGTAAGCCCGCCAGCAACCGCGATTCGCCAGGACCAAGCCCTCCAGTCAGGCCCACCCTTTCCGAGCAAATTGTTTACAGCGGGGCCATTTTATATTACTGTGTCCGTATTGACACGTTATCTTGGATATGCTGTCGACCATGCCTGAGGCCTCCCTGCGTTTTTACGCCCATCTGAACGATTTTCTCGCCCCCTCCCGCCGTCAGCTCGAATTCCTGCACCGCTTTGATGGCATGCCCGCCGTCAAAGACATGATCGAAGCGCTCGGCGTGCCACACACCGAGGTCGCACTGATCCTGGTCAACAACCATCCGGTCGATTTCACCTATAATGTGCACACGGGCGACCGCATCAGCGTCTACCCGCCGTTCGCGCACCCGGAACTGACCTCCGACTTGCAGCCGGACGCTGAGGGCGACTTTCGCTTTGTCGCGGATGTGCATCTGGGGCGCTTGGCGGCCTATCTGCGCATGCTCGGCTTCGACACGCTCTTCCCCGAAGACTACCGCGACGAGGAACTCGCGCGCATCTCCAGCGAAGAGGGGCGCATTCTGCTCACGCGGGATCGGGGTTTGCTCAAGCGCAGTATTGTGCGGCGCGGCTACTATGTGCGCGCCACCGATCCGTGGCAGCAGCTCGAAGAACTGATCAAACGCTTCGACCTGTACGATCTGCTGGCCAAAGCGCAGCGCTGCACGGGCTGCAACGGCGAACTGCGCGTCGTCCCCAAAGCCGAGGTCGTCGACCGCGTGCTGCCGTCCACGCTGCAATACTACGACGAGTTCCGGCTGTGCGGGACCTGTGGTAAGGTATACTGGCGCGGCTCACACTACGAACAGATGGATGCGTTCATCGCCCGGGTGTGCCACCACCGGAGCTGAACCATGCTCAAAAAAACCCGCTATCGCCGATGCCGCTGATCGCCGCCGTCCGCGATCACTACGGACTGGTGACCGGATTGAATTTCTCGCGCTCGGCTACGACATCAATGCGGGCGTCTACCGCGTCCCGACGACCGGGGCCGATTACTTCCTCAAGGTGAAAACGGGTGCGATTTACCCGCCAGCGGTGATCGTGCCGCGCTATCTTTACGAGCGCGGACTGCGGCAGATCGTTACGCCGCTCCCCGCCCGCGACGGCTCACTGATCACGACGGTTGAGCATTTCAGTCTGATCCTCTACCCGTACATCGAGCATTACACCGCCTCGGAGATCGGCTTGACCGACCCGCAATGGGTCGAATTCGGCACGATTGTGCGGCAAATCCACGACGCCCCGCTTCCGTCCAACGTCACGCTTCACCGCGAGGAATTCGCGCCCTCCGCCGACTGGCGCAGGATCGCCCACGAAACACACGCCCGCATCCGCCGCGAAACGTACACCGATCCCGAACAGATCGCGCTGGCCGAGGCATGGCGCGCCCACTATGACAAGATCACCGAACTGCTGCGCCGGGCTGATGCCTACGGTCAGCATTTACGCGGACGTGATCTGCCGCATGGCTGTGCCATGCCGATCTGCACACGGGCAATCTGCTGGTCGATGCACAGGGGGTTTGTTCGTCGTCGATTGGGATCAGCCTGTCATCGCGCCGAAAGAACGCGACCTCATGTTCATCAGCGGCGGGCGCGTGATCACCGCTGTGACCGAGCAGCAGGAAGCCGCATTCTTCGCGGGTTATGGTCAAACGGAGATCGACCGGGAAGCGCTGATCTACTATCGCGCGGCCTGGGTGGTGCAGGATATCGGCGGCTTTGCCGAGCAGGTGTTTTTGCTGCCAGATTTGAGCGTAGAAGCCAAGCGTCAGGCGATCCACTATTTCGTTGGCTCGTTCGCGCCGGACAGCATCGCGGAGTCGGCCCTGCAATAAAAAAAGGACGCCGTAGAGTCTACAGCGTCCTCATGTTGCCGGGTGGGGCATGGAGCCTACGTCGCGTCGGTGTTGCGGCAGTTCTTGCACACGTTCTTCTGCGCCCCTTCGATCTTCACGGGATACAGCAGCTTAATGCGCGTACGACCGCAGATCGGGCAGGTGCCACGGCCATGCGCGGGCATCTTGTACAACCCTTTACCACGATGGGACTTTCCCATTGGTGTTTCCTCTGACTAACAACCGGAGAATAGATTGATTCTACCAAGAGACCTATGGGGGATCAAGCGCGATAGTTGGAGCCGGGAATCGCGGAACCGAGCATCAAGCGCGAGGGTCTGCAGAAGGGCGACGCGAAAATCGCGCCCCACGAAACCAGGTTCAGATGACACACCTACGAATTGCGGAACAGCAGCGTCGACATGCCAAAGGTGACCATATCGCCATCCCGCAGCATGCGCCCCTTCTCGTTGAGCGGCGTCCCGTTGACCAGCGTGCCGTTCGCGCTGCCAAGGTCGTACACAATCCAGTTATCGTCGACGAATTCCATGCGCGCATGCGGGCGGGAGATCGACGGGTCAGGGATGCACACTTCCCATTCGGCGTTGGCGGTGGCGCGACCGACACGCAGCGACTGCCAGCGCAGCGGGATCGCCGTGCCTTCCTGCGCGCCGCCCATCATAATCAGCCGACCGCGCCCGACCGCGCCGTGCGCCGTGCTGAGATGTTCACCGGAGGCCACTGTTTCGCCACCAATTACCGCTTTGAACTGAATGAGCGGAACAAACAGACGAATCACATCTCCGGCAATCAGCGGGAACGGCTCGGTGATACGCTCGTCGTTGACGAACACGCCATTCGCGCTGGCGTTATCGCTGACGAAAAACACGCCGTCCTGATACTCGATGAAGGCATGCTGCCGCGAGACATGTTGTTCCCGGATGCAAATATCGTTGCTTTCCAGCCGCCCAATCGACGCCCGTGCCCCTTCTTGCAGGATCAGTTCCCGGGTTTCGCCCGTTTGAGGGTCTTGCCAGCTCAATTTCGCCAAAGCGGCAGAATAATCAACCGCAGCATTCATACGTCGGCCTCAATCGTCCATCCATGCACAAGCATGAGTATAGCAAATTCATCCGCTCCATCATCCTACAAACGGCCAAGGTCTGATTTCTCTGCGCAAGCAGCCGAGAATCCCAGTTATCCAGCGCGTCAATCGGCTGGGTGACGGTCATGCCGCCCAGTTCGCGCGAAATGTTCTCCAGCAGCTTGGGCAGCGACCACACCGCCGCGTCGACCTGCACGGCGACTGCGCCCGCTTCCAGATAGTCGCGCGCATCCTGCACCGAATGGATGCCGCCCGCCCCGATGATCGGGATGCTGGAACGGCGCGCCAACTGCCCCACATAGCGCAGATTGAGCGGCTTGATCGTCGGACCATACACCCGCCCCGCGACCAGTTTGCCGGAACTGTCGCGCGCCGTGCCGCGGCGCCGAACACGCGACCAGCGCATCGCCACCCGCGGCGATGATCGCCTGCGCCATATCCTGCGCGGCGTTGAACGGCAGCACCACCAGCAGCGGCTTTTCGACGCTCTCGCGTGCCACCTTGATGAGGCGTTCCACTTCCTGCGGGGTCGTCTCGTCGTGCAAGCCGAGTTCCACCGCATCGATGATTTCCTCGCGGTCAACGGCTTGCAGGCAGCGGCGGATCTCGTCGGGCGTGGTCACGACAATATGCGTGATGATCGGCGCGCCGAGCTTCTCCCAGACCGCGCGGTAGCCAGAGATCACTTTATTCATGCCTGGGTTCGGCAGGCCGGTATGCACGAGCACGCCCGCATCAAGCGGCACGATGCGCGTACCATTGGCGGGCGAGCGCGGCGCATAGGTGATCGGGTTGGTGACGAACGCGCCGAGCTTCTCATACTTGAGCAGATCGCGGTAGTTGTCGCCAAAACCGAGCATCCCCGCCGCGTTCATGACGGGCGTTTCGAGGATCAGGCTGTGCTTGCCGGACTGCGTGATGCGGTAGCTCATATCACGTCCCCCACGTCAGCTTGGTGAAGTCGAGCGCCGCGCCATCCGTACACACCATGTGCAGCCCGTCCTTGGTCTTGACCATACACGCGGAACACGCGCCCACCCCGCAGCCCAGCGTCGGATGGAACACGCCCCACAGGTAATTCGCCGGAATTTCGGCGCGCAGTTCACGGAACAGATGCCAGACCCGCGTGTAATGATCCTGATCGGTGGTCGTCACAAACACCTGGTCCGCCCACCCGACGGTCGTGACACGGTTCGCCCACTGCAAATCGTTGTCCCCTTGCAGCACTTCGACTTCGGGCGGCAGATGCTGCGTGGTGTATTTGCGGGCATCGCCCAGCAGCAGCACCGTCACCGCGACTTTTTGCGGCAGCAGCGCGGGGATCGTCATCAGCAGCGGGGTCGGTTCGCTGTCATAGGCGACCAGCAGCACGCTGCGCAAAGTTTTGCGGAACTTGAACGGCTGTCCGACCGCGCCGATTAAGCTGACCACGTCGCCGGGCTCGTAGCGCAGCCCCGCCGGACGCTCGACGATCAGCGTGTTCTTTTGCACATCAACCGGATACCACTGTTCGCGCAAATACGGCGTCCACCCGCTTCCCGTGCGCGCCAGCACCGACTGCC